>NZ_CM191257.1:0-3077500 GCF_005406185.4 Sphingobium sp. RSMS
ATGAAGGATATTACGGCAGTGATTGGAAGTTTGAGCGGTCTCGACACGCAGCAGAATGCGCGCCTGGAGACTGCCTGGGCGACCATTCGCGCCGGGCTGCGCCGCGACATTGGCGCGCGCATGTTCGACCAGTGGCTGAAGGCCGCGCAACTGGGCGATTATTGCCCCGAATCGCAGACGCTGGACCTGTTGTTCGCTTCCGACTTCACCGCCAATTTCGTGTCGGGCCAGTTCGGGGATCGGCTGCGCATGGCATGGCGCTGCGCCGGCGTGCGCGAGGTGCGCCTGCGCCGCGCCCCCAATGCGGTGGGCCCCCGGGTTCTGGAACTGCCGCCGGCGGAAGCCCTTGCCGTGAACGACGGCGGGGTGGCGGACGATCAGGCCCCCGCATCCAATTTCCAGCCGCGCCACAGCTTCGACCAGTTCGTGACCGGCGAGACCAATCATCTCGCCTTCTCCGCCGCGCAGGCCATGGCGGGCAGGAGCCAGCCGCGGTTCAGCCCGCTTTTCATCCATGGCGGCACCGGGCAGGGCAAGACCCATCTGCTCCATGCCATCGCCCAGGGCTTCTCCGCGCATTCGCCCTCGGCCCCCGTGCTCTACATGTCGGCCGAGCGGTTCATGATGGAATTCGTGAACGCGATGCGGGCGAACGAAACGATGATGTTCAAGGCGCGGCTGCGCGCGGCGCGGCTGCTGCTGATCGACGACATCCAGTTCATCGCCGGCAAGGGTTCGACGCAGGAAGAGTTTCTTCACACGATCAACGACCTGATCGATTCGGGCGCCCGCATCGTCGTGACCGCCGACCGTGCGCCGCAAATGCTGGACGCGATCGATGCGCGCATCCTCTCGCGCCTCGCCGGCGGGCTGGTGGCCGACATCCGTCCCGCCGGGCTCGACCTGCGCCTCGCGATCCTGGAGGCCAAGCGCGCCATTGCGGGCGACCCGCCGGTTCCGGACGCGGTGGTCGATTTCCTGGCGCGGTCGATCCGTTCCAATGTGCGCGAGTTGGAAGGCGCCTTCAACAAGCTGATCGCCTATGGCCAGCTCACCGGCCGATCGATCGACCTGGAGTTCGCGCAGGCGATGCTGGCGGACGCGGTGCGGGCCAATGCCCGCCGCATCACCGTCGACGAGATCCAGAAGGCCTGTGCCGCGCATTACAAGATCGACGCGGCGGAAATGCGTTCCAAGCGCCGGGCGAGGGCGGTCGCCCGTCCGCGCCAGGTGGCGATGTATCTGGCCAAGAAGATGACGCCGCGTTCCCTGCCCGAGATCGGCCGTATCTTCGGCGGGCGCGACCATAGCACCGTGATCCACGCGGTGCGCACGATCGAGGAATTGCGGCAGAGCAATCCGGACATAGACGCGGACATCCGCGCCCTGCAGCGCCAGTTGGAAGGCTGACAGGCGGGCGGCTTTGGATTAGAGCCAATCGACATTCAGATGATGACGAGCCGAAAATGGTGTTTTTCCGTGACCCGGAGCGCAGCGTACTCAAGGTACGTGAGTACCGGAAGCACGGAAAAGCGTCATTTGCAGGCCGTCAGGGCTGAATGTCGATTGGCTCTAGGCTTCGCGCCATGATCCGACAACTCGCCCTGTTCCTGGCCGCCCTTTTCTCCCTTGCTCCCGCCTTTGCCCAGAGCCCTGCTGCTGCGCCGCCTGCCGATGTGCGGGTTGCGCTCGACACCGGCGCCGGCCGCATCCTGATCGCGGTGCATGTTGCGCAGGCGCCGGCGACGGCGGCGAATTTCCTGCGCTATGTCGATCAGAAGCGGCTGGACGGCGCCAGCTTCTACCGCGGCGTCGGTTCGGCCGACTATGGCTTCGTGCAGGGCGGGGCGCAGAACGATCCCAAGCGCATCCTGCCGCCGGTCAAGCATGAGCCGACCAGCCAGACCGGCCTTACCCATGATGATGGCGCGCTCTCCATGGCCCGCTATGCGCCCGGCAGCGCGACCGGGGATTTCTTCATCGTGCTGGGCAAGATGCCCGGCATGGACGCGCATCCCGAAGCGGCGGGCGACAATCAGGGCTTCGCCGTCTTCGCCCATGTGATCGAGGGAATGGATGTCGTGAAGACGATCCTCGCCGCCCCCAAATCCCCCACGGCCGGCGAGGGCGTGATGAAGGGGCAGATGCTGGAGCAGCCGGTGACGATCCTGACGGCGCGCCGCCTTCCCTGACACTGACCTTGGCCCCGACCTTGGCCCTGACGCTGGCCCTGAGAGCGGATGATGGAGGGCGGAAGGCGAATGATGGGGGCATGGCTTGTTCGGGACGAGTCCTGTCCCTGTTGGAAAATCGCGCCGCCTGAGCCGGACTCCTGCTCTTGCGGCAGCGCGGCTGGCCTGATGCCGCTGCATCGTTAACCATATTCGCCGGGCCGCCTCCAATGAGGGATGCCCTGCGCGGTCGGCTCTATGCCTTGCCGCTTTCCCCTTTAAGATTCAGCTTTTTGCGGAGAGCAAGCCATGCAGGTCGACAGCAACGACACCCTGTCCGAACGGGCGGAGCTTCACTTCCTCGCGGCGCTGGTCGATGAACTGATGCGCAAGCTGCTTCATTCCGGCGTGCTCAGCCAGGCCCAGCTCAACGAGATCGAGCAGCAGGTCTCCCATCGCGTCGGGCACAGCCCCCGCGCCTGGTAGGCCTGTTCTGCCGAGGCCGCTTGCGATAGCATCGTGGGATGCGCGTCCTCACGGCACTCCTCCCCCTTGCGGCCTTCCTTGCCGGACCGGTCTGGGCGCAAGCCTCCGACCGGGCGGGGCATTATTATCTGCGCGGCGTGATGGAGACGGGGTCCGAACTGATGCTCCATCCGGACGGCCGCTTCCAATGGTATCTGGTCTATGGCGCGCTGGACCTGTTCGCGGAGGGGCGGTGGGCCGAGAGGGACGGCGCCGTCATCCTCACTGCCGAAAGGACGAAGGACGTGCCCGAACCCGGCTTCCGAACGCTTGTCCTGAAAGTCGAGGACAGGTCGCTCGTCCCGCCCGATGGCCGCGGCGCCTATGTCAGGCCCGCCGACGACAGGGACTGACCCCCGGCTGCATGTCGGCCGTTCTTCAGGGCGCGCTGCGTTGAAGCGGGCGCCGGTCGCGCGCTCCGGGTTCCTGTCGTCGCATCCTTTCAGGCGGAAGCCGGTTCCCGCCCTTCGCCGGGGTCGGGACAGGCCTTTCTGCACGACGCTCCCTAGCGGACCGCCGGTTCCAGCAGGCGGATCGTTCCCGCGTCGGCGTCGATTTCCGCCCGGCAGCCCACCGGCAGGCTGAACTGGCTGGCGACATGCCCGAACAGCGCGCCCTGGAAAGCGGGGACGCCAAGGGGCGCCAGATGCTGCCGCAACACCTCCGCCAGGGTGAATCCGCCATAGGAGGCGCCGCCGGGGCCGCAATCGGTGCATTGCCCGAACACCACGCCCGCCACCCTGCCCAGAAGGCCGGCCAGCGCCAATTGGGTCAGCATCCGGTCGATCCGATAGGGCTGCTCGCTCACATCCTCGATGAACAGGATCGCGCCGTCGAAATCCGGCAGCCACGGGGTTCCCATCAGCGTCGAGAGCACGGTCAGGTTTCCGCCCAGCAGCCGCCCGCTGGCCTTTCCGCCCCGGAAGGTCAGGATGCGCCCGCTGCGCTGCACCAGCCGGTCCTCATGCCCGTCCGGATTGGTCATCAGCGGCGTTGCTCCATCGAAGGCGACGGCGCGGAAGGCATCCCAGGAAAAGCGCGGCCAACTGCTGGCCGCATTGGGCCCGTGGATGGTGACGAAGCCAGCCCGCGCCGCGAAGGCGAGATGCAGCGCGGTGATGTCGGAAAAGCCGATCAGCAGCTTGGGATTGGCCCTGATCTTCGCGAAGTCCAGATAGGGCAGGATGCGCGCGCAGCCCCATCCGCCCCGGGTGGCGAAGACGGCGCGCACCTGCTGATCGGCGAACATGGCGTTGACGTCGGCTGCCCGGTCGGCATCCGTCCCGGCCAGATAGCCGTAGCGTTCGACCAGATGCCGGGCGGGCCTGGGCACCAGCCCCATGGCGACGATCGTTTCCTTGACCAGATCGAGGTCGAAGCTGTCGTCGGTAAAGCCCGCCGGCTCGATCAGGCCCACGCTGTCGCCGGGGCGCAGCCGGGGCGGCTTCACCACGCCCGCAAGGGGCGCGGCCGAAAGCCCGGGAGCCGCCATCGCAGCGCCCAGCGCGGCCATCAATGCCCGCCGGTCCAGCCTCAAAAACTGCTTCCATTCTTGCGGCGGTAGCTGCCCTCGACCCACTGCATGTCGATGTCGGGATAATGCGCATCGCCCAGCGGAACGCGCCCGACGACCAGGAAGGCGCAATCCTCGCCGCTTTCATTCACCAGATGATGGCCATTGGGATCGCCCTTCGGGAAGGAGGCCATGTCGCCGCCGTGCAGCGCTGTTCGGCTTCCTTCCTCGATCAGCATCGCTTCGCCGCTCAGCATGACGAGGAATTCGTCTTCATCCTCATGCCAGTGCCGTTGGGAGGATGCGGCGCCGGGCTTCAGAACCACATGGCTGATGCCGAAATCGGAAAGGCCGGTCGCCGGTCCCAGCCTGCGCACCCATCGCCCCGCCACCGCATCCGCATATTCGGGCGGATAGCCCGTCCGATCGGTCTGTTCGATGGCGGCAAGATCGATCCTGGGCATGACATATCCTCCTGCCGGCGGCGGCGCCGGCGGTCCCGCCAGCTTCAAAATGCGCGCTGTGCGCCACCGCATTTTGCGAGCCGCGCCTGTTCCAGCAGCTTCAAAATGCACGTCGGCCTGCACGCATTTTGCGAGCCGCTGACTGTTTCAGCCAGCTTCAAAATGCTCTAACGCAACCCCATGAACAAGACCAGCGCCGATGCAAACCCGATCGACATAGCCGAGAAGCTGATCGCCTGTCCCTCCGTCACGCCGGCCACGGGGGATGTCTTCGCCGTGCTGGAGGCGATGCTGAAACCGCTGGGCTTTACCGTCGACCGCTTCCTGGCGGGGGAGGCGCCGGACGGCCCGGTGGAAAATCTGCTGGCATGGCGGACGACGGGGCCGGGCAGGCATTTCGCCTTTGCCGGGCATCTGGATGTGGTCCCGCCGGGCAATGGCTGGGCGAGCGATCCCTTCCGGCCGGAGGTGCGCGGCGAGTTGCTCTACGGGCGCGGCGCCGTCGACATGAAGGGCGCCATCGCCGCCTATGTCGCCGCCCTTCATGACCTGCCCGAAGACCTGCCCGGCACGATCAGCCTGATCATCACCGGCGATGAGGAAGGCGCGGCCGTGCATGGCACGCTGGCCCTGATGGAGCGAATGGCCGCCCATGGGCTGCGTCCCGACCTTTGCCTGGTGGGCGAGCCGACCTCCTCGCAGCGGCTGGGCGACGTCATCAAGATCGGCCGGCGCGGATCGGTCAACATGTGGATCCATGTCGACGGCGTGCAGGGCCATGTCGCCTATCCGCACCTGGCCGACAATCCGATCCCGCGCCTGATCCGCATCCTGTCCGCCATCGATGCGCTGGTGCTGGACGAGGGCAATGACTGGTTCCAGGCGAGCAATATCGAGATCACCAATCTGGATGTCGGCAATCCGACGACCAACGTCATCCCCGCCGCGGCGCAGGCGCGCATCTCGATCCGTTTCAACAATGAACATGGCGGCGCGGAACTGGTCGACCGCATCACCGCCATCGCCGCGGCCGAAGGGGGCAGGGTGGAAGCGAAGATCAGCGGCGAACCCTTTCTGACGGAGCCGGGCATGCTGTCGGACATGGTCGCGGGCGCGATCCGGGACGTGACGGGGGTGGAGGCGGACCTGTCGACCACGGGCGGCACGTCCGACGCGCGCTTCCTCTCGCGCCTGTGCCCGGTGGTGGAATTCGGCCTCAACAATGCCACCATGCACAAGCTGGACGAGGCGGTGGCGCTGGCCGACCTGCGCGACCTCACCGAAATCTACCGGCTGGTTACGGCGAAGGCGCTGGCGAGCTAGGGCATCGTGCGCAAAAGTGGGAACCGGTTTTGCGCTTAAAAGGATGCGCCAACAAAAGCTTGGAGCGTTGCACGGAACGGCCTGTCCCGGTCCTGTCGAAGGGCAGGAACCCGGTCATGACGAAGGGAATGAAATCCCGCCCCATGAGGAGCGGGATGCGCATGGCCATCCGCTTCAGACGGAGCGATGCCGGACCAGCGGCGCGGGCGCGGCGAAGCGGGCGAGATAATCCTCCTCCCCCATGGGCCGCGCCAGATGATAGCCCTGGAACAGCGTGCAGCCGATCACGCGCAGCATTTCCATCTGCGCCTCTGTCTCCACCCCCTCGACCACTACTTCCATGCCCAGTCCCTGGATCAGCCCGACGACGGCGCTGCAGATCGTGCGCGCTTCGGCGGAAACGGCGATGTCGCGGACGAGCGAGCGGTCGATCTTCACCCGGTCGACCGGCAGTTCGCGCAGCCGCGAGAGGTTGGAATAGCCGGTCCCGAAATCGTCGATGGCGATGCGCACGCCGTCGCGCCGCAGGGCACGGATCTGGTCCAGCGTCCGCGACTTCATCTCCATCGCGAGCGATTCCGTGATCTCCAGTTCCAGCATGATCGCCGGCGCCCGATGCGCGTCTATCGCATGGCGCAGGCGCATGAAGAAGTCGGCCTGCCCCAGTTCGCGGGAGGAGATGTTGATCGCGATCCGCTGCCTTACCCCGGCCTGCGCCCAGCGCGCCGCCGTTTCGCACACGCGGCTCATGACCCAGTCGCCCAGCGCCACGATGGCGCCGCTTTCCTCCGCAATCGGCACGAAGGAGCCGGGCATCACCAGATCGCGTTCCGGATGCACCCAGCGGATCAGCGCTTCGGCGCCGATCGCCCGGCCGCTGGAAATTTCGATCTGCGGCTGGAATTCGAGGAGGAACTCGTCCCGTTGCAGGCCCAGCAGCAGGTCGCGCTCCAGCTCCGCGCGGTCGGCGGCTTCCAGCGCCAGTTCGGTGGTGAACATCTCGGCCCGGTTACGGCCCTGATGCTTGGCATGATACATGGCGATGTCCGCCGATCGCAGCAGCGCGGGCAGCGTGTCGCCATGTTCGGGATAGCAGGCGACGCCGATGGACGCGCCCAGGTCGATATGCTGGCTGCCGAGGTCGAAGCGTTCGCGCAGCGCGAACTGGATGGCGCGGGCAATGCGGCCGGCCGTGTCGAGATCGGGCATGCTGGGGACGAACAGGGTGAATTCATCCCCCGCCAGGCGGCCGATCAGGCAATCGCCCGCGCCCGCGCTGGCCTGCGCCATGGCGACTTCGCGCAGGCGGCCGGCAACGCGCGCCAGCAACTGGTCGCCCGCCGCATGGCCCAGCGTGTCGTTCACGCCCTTGAACCCGTCCAGGTCGATGAAGAACAGGGCCGCAAGCCCTTCTTCGCTGCGTTCCGCCAGCAGCCGTTCGACCTGCCGGCAGAAGCTGGCGCGGTTGGGAAGGCCGGTCACCTGATCGAACAGCGCCAGCGCCTGCACATGGTCCAGGTTCGTGCGGACCTGGCTGAACAGGCTTTCCATCGCCACGGACAGGTCGGGCAATTCCCGGCCTATGTCCCGCGGCACGGCGGATTGCAGGTCGCCATGGGCCGCCGCCAGCAGGCGTTCGGTCGCACCGTCGATGGCGCTGGCGGTCGTGGCCACGGTACGGCGGGCGGAGGCCCAGCTGAGCGTGCCGCACAGGATCGCGATGATGAGGGAGCGGCCGATGCCGTCCATGTCGGTCGCCTGCCCCTGCCCAAGGACCAGCGACAGGATGAACACCAGCGCCCCCGCGGCGCAGGCGAAGGCGGTGGCGCGGCTCGTCAATGTCACGCCCTGCATGAGTCTCCCTACCCCCGCCAGTCCGGCGTTGGACTGGATCAGTGGGATATGAAGGACAGTGGTTAAGAAAAGGTCAGTGAATCAGTCCGAAAGGCTTATTTTTTGCGCCGCAGGATGACGTAGAGGGCGCCGTCGCCGCCATGGCGCCGATGCGCGATCCGCACGCTGGCGATGCGGTCGGCATAGCTGCTGGTTTCCAGCCAGTGACCGATCTCGCCGCGGATGGCGCCCCGCCGCGAACCGCCGCTGGCGGAGGGGCTTTTCGGCGGTTTCCCGGTGACCACCAGCAATATTCGCACGTCCCTTGCCCAGGCCGAGGCCAGCGCCTGGTTAAGCTGCGAATGGGCCGCCGACAGGCTGTGGCCGTGCAGGTCTATGGTCATGTCCGGGGTCAGATTTCCGCTACGGATTCGGCGCTCCCAGCCCGAATCCAGAGTGGCTGCGGGGGTGCGCGCCGGGGCCGTCGCGACTGCCTGAACGGACGGAGCCGTTAACCCTGTCCCGTCCTTTGCGGGGGTTGGCGGCGTCGGAAGGGAAGAGATGCGCGCACCCGGCCTCAGCGGCCTTACGGAGCGGGTCAGCGCCGTCCAGAGCGCCTGTTCATCGGAGGTGAGACCGCGTCGGGGCATCGCAGCATGATGTCAGGGCTGCTGACCCAGGCGAGCCGCCGACCCGAGCGGCAGCAGGACCAGCGCGCTGCCCCGCGCCGACATGCCGCCCGCGATGCTGCGCGCATTGCTGCCGGCGCCCCAGAAGCTGTCGAAGCGGTTTGCGCCCTTGATCGCGCCGCCGGTATCCTGCGCGATCCAGATGCCATTGGGTTCCGCCCGGTCCAGCGAGAGCAGCACCGGCGCGCCCAGCGGCACATAGCGGGGATCGGCCGCCACCGTCGCTTCGGGCGTCACGGCGACGCCCATCGCGCCCAGCGGGCCGGCGCCGGTCAGTTCCCGGAAGAAGACGAAGCTCTTGTTCTCGTTCATGATCGCCGCGCCCTCGGCCGGATGGGCGCGCAGATATTGCATGATGTCCTGCATCGACCCGGCCTGGATGAGGCCGCGATCCTTCATCAGCTTGCCGATGCCGGTATAGTCGCGGCCATTCTGCCCGTCATAGCCGATCCGCATCACGCCGCCGTCGGGCAGCAGCAGGCGGCCGCTGCCCTGCACCTGGAGGAAGAAGAATTCCACCGGATCGGCGGCCCATGCCAGTTCCAGCCCCTTGCCGGCGAGCGATCCCGAAACGATCTGCGACCGTTCGTCGAACGGCACCAGATTGCTGCCGTCCACCTTGCCGCGAATGGTCCTGCCCTTCAGGCTGTCGCTGAACTGGCCCAGATTGACGTCGATGAGCGTGGGCGGGCGGCGGTAGATCGGCACCTCGTAACCGGGCTGCCGCGTGCGCGACCCCGCGATCTCCGGCTCATAATAGCCGGTGACGAAGGCCTTTCCGTCGCCCACCTGCACCGCTTCGAAATAGCGGGCGAAAAATTCGCCGGCCGACGCCTCCGGCCAGCTCGACGCGGCGGCGCAGGCGCTGTTCCAGTCCGTGCCGCGCGTCAGTCCGCTCTGGTCGCCCCGCCGCATCAGCGAAGGGCAGGAGAGGCGGAACGCCTGCAACGCCTTGCGCGAACGCTCCCCCGACGGAATGAGGTCGGTGATGGCCGGGCCGGGGGCGATTCCGGCGCTGACGGCATTGGCTGTATCGGTCGGCGCGGTCGCGGGAGGCGTGACCGGCACGGGCGGACGGGGGGTGGCGGGAACGGGGCGGGTTGCGGTCTCACCGCCGCGAGGCGGCCTTGAGGGCGCAGGCCCACCCGCGCCGGGCGGAATCACGCCGCCGGCGCAAGCGGACAGCAGCAAAGCCGCGGCCAGCGCGCCCCACGACTGACGAAGGCTCATGCCGCCTCGTCGGTCTCGCTGAGCTTCCAGTTGGGATCGGTGCTGCGCAGGTCGCGCGTGAAGGTCCAGATGTCGTTGGTGCCGACAGCGTCGGTCAGCGAACCGGCGACGACATTGCCGTCGCGGTCGCGGGTGACGGCGGCGATGTCCGCCTCGAAACGCAGGGAAATCTCCGCCATGCGGCCAGTGACGCCCGCGTCGACGATCTGCACCTTTTCCATGCGGACCAGACGGTTGTCGAGGACATGGCCCTCCGCCTCCCGCGCCGCGATCGCTTCCTCGAAGGAGGCGAGAACATCGGCATCGCAAAGCCATTCCAGTTCCTGCCGGTCGCCGCGCCAGAACGCCTCCAGCACCATCTTGTAGGCGGCCTTGGCGCCCTCCACGAACTGGGGCACGTCGAAGCTGCGGTCGGCCGCGATCAGCGCGCGGACGCCCGCTTCGCCGCCGGGAGCGATCAGCCCGTCCGACAGCCGCACCGAATCGCCCGCCATTTCCGGAACCGGGCGCGGCTGCACGATCGTCACCTTGGCGCGTTCCTCCGCCGGGCGAAGCGCAGGCTCCTGCTCATGCCCGGTCCGCTTGCCGAGCACCGAATAAAGCCGCAACGCCAGAAAGCCGGCAATCATGGCGAGGATGACGATCACATACACGGGGTCAGGCACCCTTTGGACTGAATCTGAAACTGTAACGCAACCAACATAGGCATGTTTCCCCGCATATTCAAATGGCCGCTTTTCATGTGCCGCATTGCCCCCTCCTGCCGCCCCTGCTAAGCGCGCGGATCGACATGCGCGGACATTCCGCCCGCCAGGCAAACCTTAAAAACCAGGGAAATGAGATGGCCGAGGAAGCCGATACCATTCAGACCACCGGCAATGGCGCCGACAATGGCCCCCAGATCGCGCTGATCAGCCAATATGTGAAGGACATGTCCTTCGAAAACCCCAATGCGCCCGCCGTCTTTCAGTGGCAGGACCAGCCGCAGATCGACGTGCAGTTCAACATCGGCGCCGACAAGGTGGGCGAGGAAGTCGTCGAAGTATCCCTGAAGATCGAGGTCAAGGCCACCGCGCCGCAGGGCACCGCCTTTGCCGTGGAACTGGTCTATGCCGCGATCTTCGGCATGCGGAACGTGCCCGAGGACCAGATGCAGCCCTTCATGCTGGCCGAAGCGCCGCGCCTTCTCTTCCCCTTCGCCCGCCGCGTGCTGGCCGACGCGATCCGCGACGGGGGCTTCCCGCCGCTGCTGCTCGATCCCATCGATTTCGGCGGCCTCTATGTCCAGCAGGCGCAGGCCATGGCGCAGACCGCAGGCGAGCCGGCCGGCCACGCCTGAGTCCGGGAATGATCCATCCCCCCGTTCGGGCTGAGCGTGTCGAAGCCCGCCACTTTCTTCCGATGAAGAAGAAGTGCAGCCCTTCGACAAGCCAAGGGCGAACGGGAGGAGGGGTTTTGCCATGAAACTCGCCAGGGCCCTTGGTTCCGTGGGCGGGCTGACGCTCGCCAGCCGGGTGCTGGCCCTTGTCCGCGATTCGCTGGCGGCGCGCTATGTCGGCGCGGGATTCGCGTCGGACGCCTTCAACGGCGTCGCCTTCCGCCTGCCCAACATGTTCCGCGCCCTCTTTGCCGAGGGCGCCTTTTCCGCCGCCTTCATCCCGATGTTCAACCGCAAGGCGGCGGGGCCGGGTGGGGTCGCGGACGGCTATCGCTTCGCTGAGCGGGCGCTGGCCGTGCTGCTGCCGGTGCTGGTCGTCTTCACCGCGCTGCTGATCGCGGCGGCCTGGCCGATCACATGGGCGCTCTCCGGCGGCTTCTCCCGCCAGAACCCGACGCCGGAGCAATTCGCCTTCGCGGTGACGCTCTCGCGGATCACCTTGCCCTATCTGGCGCTGATCAGCCTTGCCTCCCTGCTGGGCGGCATATTGAATTCGCTCGAGAAATTCTGGGTGAATGCCGCCGCGCCGATCCTGCTCAACATCGCCATGATCGCGGGGCTGTGGCTGTTCCACGGCGCCGACGAATATGAAACCGCGCGGGTGCAGGCGATTTCCGTCACCGTGGGCGGGGCGCTGCAATTGCTGTGGCTGATCTGGGCCTGCCGCCGGGCGGGCGTGTCGATGAAGCTCAGGCGCCCGCGACTGGACGCGGATGTGAAGGAACTGCTCCGCCTGATCGTGCCGGCGGCGGCGGGGGCCGGGGCTTCGCAGATCAACCTGCTGATCTCCACCGCCCTGTCCGGCTGGCTGCTCGCCTCAGGCTCCATCACCTATATCTATTATGCCGACCGGCTGAACCAGTTGCCGCTGGGGCTGATCGGGATCGGCCTTGGCACCATATTGCTGCCGACCATTTCCCGCTTGCTGTCGACGGGCCAGGAGCAGGTGGCCATGGACACGCAGAACCGCGGCATCGAACTGGCGCTGTTCCTGACCCTGCCCGCGACCGTCGCCTTCATCACCGTGGCGGAACCGATCGTGCGGGGCCTGTTCCAATATGGCCGCTTCACCGCGCTGGATGCGGAGCGCTGCGGCTGGGCGCTGTCCGCCTTTTCCATCGGCCTGCCATCCTATGTCCTCGTGAAGGTGCTGACGCCCGGCTATTATGCGCGCGGGGACACCAGGACGCCGGTCCGCTATGCGATGCTGTCGATCCTCATCAACATCGTCGGGAACATCGTCCTGATCCCGCTGCTGGGCCATGTCGGGCCGCCGCTGGCGACGGCGCTGTCCTCCACCGTCAATGTGGCGATGCTCTATTCGACGCTGGTGAAGCGCGGACATTTCGCCGCCGACGGGCAGTTGCGGCGGCGCCTGCCCCGCCTCGCCGTGGCGGCGGTCGTGATGGGCGGGGCGCTCTATGCCGGCGAAGGGCTGCTCGATCCATGGCTCGGCGGGGCGATGGTCCAGCGCTATGTGGCGCTGGCGGTGCTTGTCGGCGCGGGAATCGCGCTGTACGGGGTGGCCTGCTTCCTTACGGGCGCCTATCGGCTCTCGGACCTGAAGGCGCTGATGCGGCGCAAAAGTGCAACCAAGACAGAGAACGGATAGAAGAATGCGCGTCCTTTCCGGCATCCAGCCGACCGGCAATCTGCACCTGGGCAATTATCTGGGCGCGATCCGCAACTGGGTGCGGATGCAGGACGAGATGGACAGCGAGAGCCAGTGCTTCTTCTTCCTGGCCGACATGCATTCGATCACCGTGCATGAAGGGCGCGAACAGCGTATCCGCAATGTCCGCGACATGGCCGCCGCGCTGGTCGCCGCCGGGATCGACCCGGACCGCTCCGTCCTCTTCAACCAGGCGCGGGTGCCCGCCCATGCGGAACTGTGCTGGCTGCTGAACGGCACGGCGCGGATCGGCTGGCTCAACCGCATGACCCAGTTCAAGGACAAGGTGGGCAAGGACCGCGAGGGCGCCTCCATCGGCCTGTTCGTCTATCCGGTGCTCCAGGCCGCCGACATCCTGGTCTATAACGCCACCCATGTGCCGGTGGGGGAGGACCAGAAGCAGCATCTGGAGCTGGCCCGCGACATCGCCACGAAGTTCAACACCGATTTCGGCGTGGAGCTGTTCACCCTGCCCGATCCGATCATCCCCAGGGAATCGGCGCGCATCATGTCGCTGCGCGACGGCACGGCGAAGATGTCCAAGTCCGACCCGTCCGACATGAGCCGCATCAACCTGACCGACGATGACGATGCGATCATGCAGAAGGTGAAGAAGGCCAAGACCGATCCCGAACCGCTGCCGGACAATGCCGGGGGGTTGGCCGGGCGTCCGGAGGCGAACAATCTTCTCGGCATCTATGCGACGCTGTCGGGCATGAGCGTGGACGCGGTCTGTGCCGAATTCGCCGGCAAGGGCTTCGGCGCGTTCAAGCCGGCCCTGGGCGAACTGCTGGTGGAAACGCTCCGCCCCATCCGTGCGCGGTTCATGGAATTGCGCACCGACGACGCTGCGCTGGACGCCATCCTCGAAAAGGGGGCGGCCAAGGCGTCGGCGGCGGCCGCGCCCACTTTGCGGGCGGCCTATGACGCGATGGGACTGATGCGCTGATGCCGCAGGGGTCGCCAAAGCGGCGGCCCTTTCCGGTTCGTGACGGAATAATCCATGCCGCGGCGTCGTACGGATGGCAGGACATGGTTTGCGCCCGTTCGCCCGTTACGTGCGTTCAAACGATGTTCAGTTGCGTTTTGCCATGGCAGGACGCAAGATGTTTGGCAGGCGAAGTGCCTGGTACAGGACGCAAGAAAAATGACCCGTTTCAAAAAGATCGGCTTCCTCGCGGCGCCCGCTTTGGCGCTTGTGGCGCTGTCAGGCTGCGCGAGTTCCTTCAAGGCGGATGTGGCGCGCTTTCAGCAGCTTCCGGCGCCCACCGGCCAGAGCTTCACCGTTGTCGCGGACGATCCGCGCCTGGCGGGCGGGCTTGAATTTTCGCATTATGCGGACCTCGTCAGCCAGCGTCTGACGCAGACCGGCTATGTCGCCGCCGGCGATCCCGCGCGGGCCGACCTGATCGTGCGCGTGGCCTATGGCGTCGACAATGGGCGCGAAAAGGTGCGATCGACCGGGTTCGGCAATCCCGACCCGTTCTTCTACGGCGGTTGGGGCTGGCGGGGCCGCTGGGGCCGCCCCTGGGGCTATGGCTTCTATGACCCGTGGCTGTTCGGGCCCGGCGGTTATAATGACGTGACCAGCTACACCGTCTATACCGGCGACCTCAGCATGAAGATCGACCGCGCCGCCGACAATCGCCGCCTGTTCGAGGGCAAGGCGCAGGCCCAGTCGCTTTCCAACAAGCTGACCTATCTGGTGCCGAACCTGATCGATGCGATGTTCACCGGCTTTCCGGGCCAGAATGGCGAGAATGTGAAGATCACGCTGCCGCCCGAGAAGAAGGGCTGAGCGGCTTTCCTCAGGGCGGCTCCCAGCCATGCCCCTTTGCCCGGCGGTCGAGGATCGCCGGGCTTTTCTTCTCGAAAGCGCGAGGGTCGCCGGGCGGTCCGTCGCACCGGGCCGCCCGTCTCGCTGGAGCGCCTTCGCCGGAACATGGCGCGAATCACGGTCCGTCGTCGACCCCTTGCCGGCCGGCGAAGGGCAGCAGCGCCTCATAGACCGGAAGCGGCGGCTTGCCGTGCACGGAAACCCCGCGGCGCAACAGGAACGCATGCCGCACGATCTCCGCCTGCTGCTCCAGGCCGTAGCGGCGGAACGGCTTTCCCGGCACGATCTCATAGCCGTAGCGGCAGAAGGGATGGCGCATCAGCGGCAGATACCATCTGCCGCCCCGCTGCGCCTGCCAGACATGGGTCATTTCATGGATGAAATGTCCCTGGACGTGCAGGGGGCTGTCGCAGAAATCAGGGCAGAACAGGCCGCTTTCCGGATGAAACCAGAGGTCGCCGTCGGGCGCCATGGTGACTTGCCGCGGCTGGAACGGCCACCATTTGCGATCATGCACCCGCACCCGCCGATAATCGATGGCGGCGGCGAACACCGACCGGGCCAGGGCGGTTTCAGCCTCGGTCAGCGGACGTCCGGTCAATGCGCTTCATGCTCCTTTTGCGGAGGAACGGGAGCGGCGGCGCCGGGCTTCTGGATGATGGCGTCGACCAGCAGGCGGTCGCCATTGGCGAGCAGGAAAGTGAGCGTCATCCTGCCGCGGCCGATCGCCGTGTCGTTGACGCCCCAGAGCATCAGATGCTTGCCGCCCGGCGCGAAGGCGACCGTGGACCTGGCGGGGATGGGGACGCTGTCGAGCGGCTTCATCGTCATCCTGCCGCCCTCGCTCATGCTCTCGTGCATCTCCACCTTCAGCGCATAGTCGGTGAGCACGCCGCGCAGCGCCGTGTCCGCATCGCCGCCATGGGCGATGAAATAGCCGGAGGACGGCATGTCCTTGTTGGGGCTGAGCCGCACCCAGGCCTGATCGACATAGGTGGGCGCGGGATCGCCGCACGCCGTGAGCGCAAGCGGGGCGGCAAGGGCGATTAGGGGGTAAAATGCGCGCATGGGCAAAGGCTTCCTCAATGTCCCGTTTCCGATCGTTTCCTGGAGGTAATCGTCACAGCTTCTTGTGCCAAGCGAAAGCACGCCTATATCCCTTGCGCAAACGCCCTTGCCTTGGCGCTTTCGTGAGGTATGGGGCCGTCAACCGCTGAATATGATTTGGGGTTCAAAGAGGACACAATGGCAAAAGTAATCGGTATCGACCTGGGCACCACCAACAGCTGTGTCGCTGTGATGGACGGCGGCAAGCCCAAGGTGATCGAAAATGCGGAAGGCGCGCGGACGACGCCCTCCATCGTCGCCTTCACCAAGGACGGCGAGCGCCTGATCGGCCAGCCTGCCAAGCGTCAGGCCGTGACCAATCCGGACAACACCATCTTCGCCGTGAAGCGCCTGATCGGCCGCCGCTTCGACGATCCGATGACCAAGAAGGACATGGAGCTGGTGCCCTACAGCATCGCCAAGGGTCCCAATGGCGACGCCTGGGTCAATGCCGGCGGCAAGGATTATTCGCCTTCGCAGATTTCCGCCTTCATCCTGCAGAAGATGAAGGAAACCGCCGAGAGCTATCTGGGCGAGACGGTGACGCAGGCGGTCATCACCGTGCCCGCCTATTTCAACGACGCCCAGCGTCAGGCGACCAAGGACGCCGGCCAGATCGCCGGCCTGGAAGTGCTGCGCATCATCAACGAGCCCACCGCGGCCGCGCTCGCCTACGGGCTGGAGAAGCAGGACGGCAAGACCATCGCGGTCTATGACCTTGGCGGCGGCACGTTCGACATCTCGATCCTGGAGATCGGCGACGGCGTGTTCGAGGTGAAGTCGACCAATGGCGACACCTTCCTGGGCGGCGAGGATTTCGACGCCAAGCTGGTGGAGTTCCTGGCTTCGGGCTTCCAGAAGGATGAAGGCATCGACCTCACCAAGGACAAGCTGGCTTTGCAGCGCCTGAAGGAAGCGGCGGAAAAGGCGAAGATCGAACTGTCCTCGGCCCAGTCGACCGAAGTCAACCTGCCCTTCATCACCGCTGACCAGAATGGGCCGAAGCATCTGGTCAAGACCATCACCCGCGCCGATCTGGAGCGGCTGGTGGCCGACCTCATCAAGCGGACGATGGAGCCTTGCAAGAAGGCGCTGGCCGACGCCGGCGTTTCCGCGAGCGAGATCAGCGAAGTGGTGCTGGTCGGCGGCATGACCCGCATGCCCAAGGTGCGCGAGGCCGTGAAGGAGTTCTTCGGCAAGGAACCGCACACCGGCGTGAACCCCGACGAAGTGGTCGCCATGGGCGCCGCCATTCAGGCGGGCGTGTTGCAGGGCGACGTCAAGGACGTGCTGCTGCTGGACGTCACTCCGCTGTCGCTGGGCATCGAGACGCTGGGCGGCGTGTTCACCCGCATGATCGACCGCAACACCACCATCCCTGCCAAGAAGTCGCAGGTCTATTCGACCGCCGACGACAATCAGCAGGCGGTGACGATCCGCGTGTTCCAGGGCGAGCGTGAGATGGCGGCGGACAACAAGCTGCTCGGCCAGTTCGATCTGGTCGGCATCCCGCCCGCGCCGCGCGGCGTGCCGCAGATCGAGGTGACGTTCGACATCGACGCCAACGGTCTGGTCAACGTCCATGCCAAGGACAAGGGCACGGGCAAGGAACAGCAGATCCGCATTCAAGCTTCGGGCGGTTTGTCGGACGCCGACATCGACCAGATGGTCAAGGATGCCGAGCGCTTTGCCGAGGAAGACAAGAAGAAGCGCGAGGCGGCCGAGGCGAAGAACAATGCCGAAAGCCTGATCCACACCACCGAACAGCAGCTTTCCGAGCATGGCGACAAGGTCGACGCTGGCCTGAAGTCGGAGATCGAGACCGCGATCGCGGCCACAAGGTCTGCGGTCGAGGGCGGCGATGCGGAAGCCATGAAGGCGAAGGCGCAGGAACTCGCCACGGTCGCGATGAAGCTGGGGCAGGCCATTTACGAGAAGGAGCAGGCGGCTGCGGCTGCTCCGGGCGCGGACGCGCCGAAGGCGGATGACGATGTCGTCGATGCCGAATTCTCCGAAGTGGACGATAACAAGGCGTAAGCTGATGTGCTTGCCCCGTCAGGACTGTTATGGCCTTGACGGGGCAGGGACGCCGGGGGCGAGATGAGCACCGAAATCGACTATTACGAACTGCTCGAAGTCGAGCGCACGGCGGACGCCGCCACGATCAAAAGCGCCTATCGCAAGCTGGCGATGAAATATCACCCGGACAAGACCGGGGGCTGCACCGACAGCGAGGCCAAGTTCAAGGCCGTTTCGGAAGCCTATGAATGTTTGAAGGACCCGCAGAAGCGCGCGGCCTATGACCGGTTCGGCCATGCGGCGTTCCAGAATGGCGGCGGTTTCGGCGGCGGGCGTGGCGGCGCGGGCGGCTTTTCCGACCTGGGCGATATTTTCGAGACGATCTTCGGTCAGGCGGCGGGCGGCTTCGGCGGCGGGCGGCAGGCGCAGCGGCGCGGGGCGGACCTGCGCTACGACATGGAAATCACGCTGGACGACGCCTATCATGGCAAGAAGACCGAGATCGAGATCGAGGTTTCGGCCCCTTGCGAAAGCTGCGACGGCTCGGGCGCGCAGCCGGGCACCGGGGTCAAGAGCTGCGGCACCTGCCATGGCCATGGCCAGGTGCGGGCGCAGCAGGGCTTTTTCGTGGTCGAGCGGACCTGCCCGTCCTGCCATGGCGCGGGTCAGGTGATCGAAAGCCCCTGCCGTAGCTGCCGGGGCGAGGGGCGGGTGGACAAGCCCAAGACGCTTTCCGTCAACATCCCCGCCGGCGTCGACGAAGGCACGCGCATCCGCCTGTCGGGTGAGGGCGAGGCGGGGGCGCGGGGCGCGCCGGCCGGCGATCTCTACATCTTCCTGCATGTGAAGCGGCACTCGATCTTCGAACGGGACGGCACGACCCTGTTCGCGCGTGCGCCGGTCAGCTTCACGACCGCCGCCCTGGGTGGGGTCATCGAGGTGCCGGGGCTGGATGGCCGGCGGCATGAGATCAAGATTCCGAGCGGCATCCAGTCGGGCAAGCAGATCCGCCAGCGCGGCGCGGGCATGCCTGTGCTGAACGGGCGTGGACAGGGCGATCTGGTGATCCAGGTCGACGTCGAGACGCCGACCAAGCTGAGCGCCAAGCAGCGCGAACTGCTGGAAGCCTTTCGCGAGACGGAAACCGGCGAGGAATGCCCGCAATCGACCGGCTTCTTCAGCAAGCTCAAGGAATTGTGGGGGGACTGATTTTCCCTCCACCCTTCGGATGGTCTTCCCTGCCTTCATTCGCCCCGAGCTGGTGGAGGGGCTTTTCTTTCTTCGAGGAGAAGGGAAGGGCTTCGCCGGGCTCAGCCTGAATGGCGACAGGGCAGGGACTTTCGGTCCCGGCGCGCCCAGGCGTAAAAGGGAAATCCCCCCGCCATCAGCAGGAAGCTTGCTCCGCTGGGCACCAGCCCCGCGCCCCATAATGTCCAGAGCGCATAGCACAGCCCCAGCAGAGCGGCCGGCATCGCCAGCCGAAACCTGAGCGCCGCCAGCGCGCAGCCGACATAGAGCCAGAGCGTGGCCGAGGTCGACAGCAGCGCCATCGCCGTGAACAGCGCCACCAGCCCCTGCAGGCTGTTGGCGATCAGCATCAGCGTTCCGAGCAGGCAGGACAGCAGCAGCGCGCGGACCGGCGTGCCGCGGCCGTTGGTCCCGGCCAGCCAGCGCGGCAATTCGCCGCCCCGCGCCATGGCAAGCGGCACTTCACCCTGCAACAATGTCCAGCCATTGAGCGCCCCGAGGCAACTGATCGTGGCGAAGACCGCGATGAGTCCCGCCGGGCCGGGCGACCAGTAATGCGCGACGAAGGCGGCGAAGGGGGAGCCGGACCGGCTTTCCTCCGCCGGCAGGGTGAGGGCGATGCCGGAGCAGACCAGCAGGTAGATGAGGCCGGTGACCGCCGTGCCGATCAGCGTGGCGCGCGGGATTGTCCGGGCGGGATCGCGCACCTTGTCGGCGGCGACGCTGGCCGATTCGAAGCCGAGCAGCGCCCAGAGCGTCAGCGCGGCCGAGGCGGTGATGCCGGCGCTGGTGAAGCCTTGCGCGGGGAATGGAGCGACCTGCGCCCGGCCATGGCCCAAGGTCAGGGCGAGCAGGACGAAGACGACAGCGATCGGGATCAGCTTGATCGCGGTGGTGGCGAGCTGGGTCGCGCCCGCGGCGCGCGCGCCGACCAGGTTGATGCCGGTCGTCGCCCAGAGGAAACCGATGGAAAGGAGCGCCCCCATTCCGGGCCGGTGCAGCGCGGGCAGGATGCTGCTGAGATTGGCGGTGGCGGCGACGGCGATGGTGACATTGGTGAAGATCACCGAAATCCAGTATATCCACCCGATCGCGAAGCCGGCGGACGGGCCATAGGCGCGGGTGATGAACTGCGCCGTGCCGCCGGCGTCGGGCATCCGCACCGTCAGCCGGGCGATGACATAGGCAAGGAGGAGGGAGCCGGCGATGGTGAATATCCAGCCCGCCACCGCATCCCAGCCGAACGGCGCGAGCGAGGCGGGCAGCAGGAACACGCCGGACCCGATCATGTTGCCCATCACCAGCGCAATGCAGGCGGGCAGGCCGAGCGTGCGGCTTGCCGGCACTGGCCCGTTCACGAAGCGGCTCGCTGCATCATGTCCCGTTTGATGGGCCCATGCCGCGCCGCGCGCAATGGGTCAATGGTCGGTGGCGATGACGGGCAGCGGTGGACGGTCCGTTGCGGGCGCCATGCGCCACGGGCGCCTGCGAAGGCAGGGCGCGGCTTTTCCGCCTTCGCTGGATTGACTGAGGCGGTTTGCCGAACGCGGGAGCTTCGGGCTGCAAGCGGGATCGCGCCGCTCAAAATCCAGCCATGATGCGCGCGGTCATGAGGATGAGCTTTCTGCAATCGCGTTCGAAGCCATTGCATTTGCGGATTTTTCCCGCTGACCCCAGATAGGCGTCGATGCTGCAACGCAGCAATCCTTTTATCAAGAGGTCGCCATGTTCTCCCTGTTGTCGCTATATTTCGCCTATCGCCGCGATGTCGTCGTTGCCGAGCGCTATGTCGCCGGACTGGCCAGGGCCGAAGCCCGCCCTGCCGCCCCGGCGGCGCGGCGTCCGGCCGAACGACTGCCCCTCGCCGCCTGAAACGCAGGGACGCTCCGTCCGGCTTGGGCCGGATGGAGCGCCTTGCCTGCCCCGGCGGTCAGGCCGCCAGGAACATATCCGGGTCGAGCGCCATCAGGCTGTCGGCGCCGCCCTCGATCTTGCGGCGGAGCGCGCCGGCGTCGGGCATGATGCGTTCCGCGAAGAAGCGGGCGGTCACCAGCTTGGCTTCCAGGAATTTCGCGTCGCCTTCCCCCGCCGCCAGCAGGGCCGCCGCGGCCTTGCCCATGCGAAGCCACATCAGGCCGGTCGCGACGATGCCCAATATGTGCATATAGTGCACCGCCCCCGCCCCGGCATTGTCGGGGTTCTTCATCGCATTCTGCATCAGCCACATGGTCGCCGCGCCAAGCTGGCCGCCCGCCTTTTCCAGCGCCTCGGCAAGGCCGGCGAGCTTCTCGTCACCCTTGGCCTGCGCCACTTCATCCGCGACGATCTTCAGGAAGGCCTGAAGCGCGCGGCCGCCGTTCATCGGCAGCTTGCGCCCGACCAGATCCATCGCCTGCACGCCGTTGGTGCCTTCGTAGATCTGGGCGATGCGGACGTCGCGGACATATTGTTCGACGCCATTTTCCCAGATGTAGCCATGGCCGCCGAACACCTGCTGCGCCATGACGGTGACGTCGAAGCCCTTGTCCGTGCCATAGCCCTTGATCACGGGGGTCAGCAGTTGCACCAGATCGTCGGCGGCCTGGCGTTCCTCTTCGGTGGCGGCCTGATGGGAAAGGTCGACCTGGAGCGCGCCCCAGAGCATCAGCGCGCGCAGCCCTTCGGTCAGCGCCTTCGCCTCCATCAGCATGCGGCGGACGTCGGGATGGACGAACAGCGTGTCGGCCTTTTCCTCCAGATCCCTGGGGCCGGTCAGGGCGCGGCCCTGACGGCGGTCATGGGCATAATGGGCGGCGTTCTGATAAGCGATCTCCGCCTGTCCCAGGCCCTGCAGGCCGACGCCCAGCCGCGCGGCGTTCATCATGATGAACATGGCGGCCAGGCCCTTGTTCTCCTCACCCACCAGCCATCCGGTGGCCCCGTCATAGTTCATGACGCAGGTGGCGTTGCCGTGAATGCCCATCTTGTGTTCGAGCGATCCGCAGGAGACCGCGTTGCGCTGCCCCAGCGATCCATCCTCGTTCACCAGGAACTTGGGCACCACGAACAGCGAAATGCCCTTGCTGCTGTCCGGCGCGCCGGGGGTCTTGGCGAGGACGAGGTGGATGATGTTTTCGGCAAGGTCATGCTCGCCCGCGGAAATGAAGATCTTGGTGCCGCTGATCGCGTAGCTGCCGTCGGCGTTCGGAACCGCCTTGGTCTTGATGAGGCCAAGGTCGGTGCCGGCATGCGGCTCCGTCAGGTTCATCGTCCCGGTCCATTTGCCCGACACCATATCGGGCAGATATTTCCGCTTCTGTTCCTCGCTGCCCTTGGCGAGCAGGGCGGCCACGGCCCCGCTGGTCAGGCCATGATACATTTCGAAGCTGTGATTGGCCGAGAGGATATATTCGCTGACCGCCGTGGCGACGACATGGGGCAGGCCCTGGCCGCCATATTCGGCCGGCGCGTGCAGCGTGGTCCAGCCGCCCTCGACATAGGCGTCATAGGCCGCCTTGAAGCCGGTCGGGGTGGTGACGCTGCCGTCGGGGTGGCGGGTGCAGCCTTCCCTGTCGCCCACGGCGTTCAGGGGAAAGAGGACTTCGGCGGCGATCCTGCCGCCTTCGGTCAGGATCGCGTCGACCAGGTCCGCCGACGCATTTTCGAAGCCGGGGAGGTTGGTGTAGCGGTCCAGCCCCACGATGTGATCGAGCACGAAGCGGGTGTCGCGGACGGGGGCGGTATAGCTGGGCATGATCTTCTCCGGACGGTTCTGTTCTGGTGGGGGATTATCTGTCGAGGACGGTCACGAACTGCGAGAGTTCCGCTATGGCGGCGTCGATGTCGTCCTTCTGCCGCGTGAGCAGGTCGATGCGCGCCCTGCACTTTTCTATGGTGACGCGGCGCTGTTCCTCATGCTCCTCGTCGGCGTCATAGAGGTCGATCATCTCGCGTATGTCGGACAGGCTGAAGCCGACCCGCTTGCCGCGCAATATCCAGGCCAGGCGGGCGCGGTCGCGGCGCGAATAGATGCGGGCGAGGCCCTGCCGTTCCGGGGCGATCAGCCCTTCATCCTCGTAGAAGCGCAGGGCGCGGGCGGTGACGCCGAATTCTTCCGACAGGTCGGTGATGGTATAAGACTGCCGGTCGCTGTGATCGGGCAGTTCGATACCGGCGATACTGGTGTGTTTGTCCATGCCGGCTGATGTAACGGTGCTTTACGTTTACGTCAAGGTGAGTGTGCGGCCCCTGGCCCTTTTGTCCTAGTGACAGGGCGGGCCGCCGCCGCTAGGGCCTGGGGCCATGATGGGGGCAGTCAGACGATCGGAATCGGCAAGGGGCCTGCTGGCCGCGCTGGCCCTGCTCGTCCTCGCGATCCAGCTTGTCGCGCCTTCGGGCTTCATGCCGGTGCGGACCGAACGGGGCGTCGTCGTGACGCTCTGCACCGGGCAGGGCGCGGTCAATGTCGTGGTCGACCGGGGCGCCTTCGACCGGCATGGCGAGTCGGGCCGGCATCGTCCGGACGAAGGTGCGCCGGGGCAGCAGCATTGCCCCTTTGCCGCATCGGTGCAGCCGCTGGTTCCGCCGCTGGCTCTGGCCGATCTGCCCCTGCCCGCCTGGCAGCTAGGTTTCGGGCCCATCGCCTTCGCGCTCAAGACCGGGCTGATCGCGCGGCTGGCCGCGCCGCCGCCCCCCTCCTCGGGGCCGCCCGCCTTCTGAAAATCCGCCATTTTCCGCGATTTTTCAGTAAGGTTATCATTTCATGCCAGTCTTTTCCGTTTCGCGCGGCGTCTCGCTGTGCGCGCTTGCCTGTTCGCTGTCCGCTCCCGCTTTGGCCGAGGAGGCCGAGCAGAGCCGGATCATCGTCACCGCCAGCCCCGTGGTGGAGGAAGCCGCGGCGAAAGTCGTCCGCACCCCCGGCGGCGTCGACGTGGTGTCGGCCGGGGATTTCGAGGACAGGCTCGCCATTTCCCTGCGCGATGCGCTGAGCTTCTCGCCCGGCGTCTACACCCAGCCGCGCTTCGGGCAGGAGGTGCGCATCTCCATTCGCGGGTCGGGCCTGTCGCGCGGCTATCATATGCGCGGGCTGACGCTGTTGCAGGATGGCATCCCGATCAACATGGCCGACGACAATGGCGACTTCCAGGAGCTGGACCCGCAGGTCTTCCAGCATCTGGAGGTCTATCGCGGCGGCAATGCGCTGCGGCTGGGCGGGTCGACGCTGGGCGGGGCGATCAATGCGGTGACGCCGACCGGGCGCACGGCGCCGGGCGTGGAGATGCGGGTCGACGGCGGGTCGTTCGACACATTGCGGGCGAAGGCGGCCTATGGCCATGCCGACGGGCGGGGCGACGCCTGGGCAGCGGTGACCGCCGACCGGTCCGACGGCGACCGCGACCATGGACGGCGCAGGGCGCTGCGCTTCAACGGCAATGTCGGGCTGAAACTCAGTGAGCGGGTCGAAACGCGCTTCTATGCCAGCGTGCAGACGATCCGGCAGAAGTTGCCCGGCGCGCTCAATGAAAGCGATGCGCTGGATCATCCGGCGAAGGGCAATTTTACCGGCGATCAGGCGCGCAACATCGATTCGATCCGCTTGCAGAACCGCACCACGGTGGCGCTGGATGGCGGGGAGCTGGCGTTCGGCGTCTATTATAACGCCAAGGCGCTGGATCATCCGATCTATCAGGTCGTGGACCAGAAATCGGAGGATCGCGGGGTCTTTGCCAGCCTCGACCTGGCTGGTGACCTTGGCGGGATGCCGGTCGGGCTGACGCTGGGCACGCAGGCGCGTTTCGGGCAGGGCCGGTTCCGGCAGTTCGTCAATGTGAACGGCAGGGCGGGGGCGCCGACATCCTATCAGAAGGCGCGGGCGCAGACGATCAACAGCTATGGCGAGGCGCGGATCGCGCCGCTTGCGGGGCTCTGGCTGATCGCGGGCGGCATCTACACCCATGGCGAGCGGCGGCTGGACAACCGCTTCGCTCCGGCGCGGAGCGGGGATGCGTCCTTTGACGCCTTCGCGCCGAAATTCGGGCTGCTGGTGGAGCCGGCGCAGGCGGTGCAATTCTATGCGAACTACAGCCGGTCGGTGGAACTGCCGGGCTTTATCGAGCTTGGCCAGACGCAGTTCGATACGCTGGCCGTCGGCTTCGTCCCGCTCCAGCCGCAAAAGGCATGGACAGCGGAGATCGGCACTCGCGGGACGCTGGGCATGGCCCGTTGGGACATCAGCATCTACCGGGCCGATCTTCGCGGCGAGATGCTGCAATATGGCGCGGGCGACAGCGCCATTCCGGCGGCGACCTTCAATGCGGGCCGCACGCGCCATCAGGGCGTCGAGGCAGGACTGGACCTGACGCTGACGCCTTGGGCGACGCTGCGGCAAGTCTATCAATATAGCGATTTCCGCTTCCGGGGCGATGCGCAGTTCGGGAACAACCGCCTGCCGGTGGCGCCGCGCCATTTCTACCGGGCGGAACTGAAGCTGGGGACGGAGCGGCTGAGCATTTCGCCCGCCGTCGAATGGCTGCCGCAGGGGGCTTGGGTCGACTATGCCAATACCAAGCGGGTGGGCGATTACGCGACCCTGAACCTCGGCGCGCAGGCGGAGGTCCGGAAGGGGCTGGCCCTGTTCCTCGATGCGCGCAACCTGACCGGCGAGCGGGCCGTGGGCGACATCAGCGCGGTGGTTCGCTATGTGCCGGACAATCCGGCGACTGTGGCGAATGAAGGCAGCGTCGCCTTTTATCCCATCGAACGGCGCGCCTTCTATGGCGGGGTGCGCGCCCGGTTCTAATTCAAGCGTCATTCCCGCGAAGGGGGGGAAACGCAGTTCAGCAAAGCTAATCCATCTCCGACGCGGCATCCCGTCTATTCTTATGGGAGATGGGTTCCCGCCTTCGCGGGAACGACAATGGGAGAGATAATCTAAGGAGCACTGGAGCCGACTCGGTAATAGGTTTAGGGGCAGGCGGATGTTGCGCCTTTCCGGACTGAAACTGCCCCTCGACCATCCCGCCGGGGCGATGCCCGCCGCCATTTGCGAGCGGCTGGGCCTCGAACCGCAGGAATTGCTGGCCCATGTCGTCGTGCGCCGGGGCAATGATGCGCGGCGGAAGAATGCGATCCAGCTCGTCTATACCGTCGATGTCGAACTGGCCGACGAGGCGGGCGTGCTGGCGCGCTTCGCGAAGGATCATGACGTCCGCCCGCGCCCGGACACCGGTTATAAATTCGTGGCCAGTGCGCCGCCGGGCTGGTCGGGCAAGCGCCCCGTCGTGATCGGCGCGGGGCCGTGCGGGCTGTTCGCCGGCCTCATCCTCGCGCAAATGGGTTTCCGGCCGATCATCCTCGACCGGGGCAAGGTGGTGCGGGAACGGACCAAGGATACCTGGGGCCTCTGGCGGCGGGCCGAACTCAACCCCGACAGCAATGTGCAGTTCGGAGAGGGCGGGGCCGGCACCTTTTCCGACGGCAAGCTTTATTGCCGCGTCAAGGACCCGCGCTTCCTGGGCCGCAAGGTGCTGGAGGAATTCGTCGCGGCCGGTGCGCCCGACGACATCCTGACCGAGGCGCATCCGCATATCGGCACCTTCCGGCTGGTTTCCATGGTGGAAGCGATGCGGCGGCAGATCGAGGGGCTGGGCGGCGAATATCGATGGCAGCACCGGGTCGACGAACTGGAGCTGGAGCGGCAGGCGGACGGCACGCAAAAGCTGCGCGGGCTGCATCTGGCGGATGGCGGCTTCATCGAGGCGGACCATGTCGTGCTGGCGGTGGGCCACAGCGCCCGGCCCACCTTCGAGATGCTCCACCGCCGGGGCGTGCATATCGAGGCGAAGCCCTTTTCCATCGGCGTGCGGATCGAGCATCCGCAAAGCTGGATCGACCGGGCGCGCTACGGCAGTTGCGCGGGGCATCCGGTGCTGGGGGCGGCGGCCTACAGCCTGGCCCATCATTGCGCCAACGGGCGGACGGTCTACAGCTTCTGCATGTGCCCCGGCGGGCGGGTGGTGGCCGCGACGTCCGAGGAGGGGCGCGTCGTCACCAACGGCATGAGCCAATATTCGCGGGCCGAGTTCAACGCCAATTCAGGGCTGGTCGTCGGCATCGATCCGGAACGGGACTATCCCGGCGGGCCGCTGGCGGGGATCGAATTGCAGCGCCATTGGGAAAGCATGGCCTTCGTCGCGGGCGGCGAAAGCTATCATGCGCCGGGGCAGAAGGTGGGCGATTTCCTTGCCGGCCGCGCCTCGACCGGGTTGGGGGAGGTCGTCCCTTCCTACAAGCCGGGCGTGACCCTGACCGACCTGTCGCGCTGCCTTCCCGAATTCGTGCTGGAGGCGTTCCGCGAGGCGATCCCGGTCTTCGGCCGGCAGATCGCGCGCTACGACCATCCGGACGCGGTGATGACGGGGGTGGAGACGCGCACCTCCTCCCCCATCCGCATCACGCGGGGCAGGGATTTCCAGAGCCTGAATGTCGCCGGGCTTTATCCGGCGGGCGAGGGGGCAGGCTATGCGGGCGGCATCCTTTCCGCGGCCATCGACGGCATCAAGGTGGCGGAAGCGGTGGGGCTGGGCATCGCGGCGACATGACGTCGCACCTTCCCGATTGCGCAGCCATGCGCGACCTGCCGCTTTGGCGGGGTGAAACAAAGCGGTCACGCGCCCGTCATCCCGTCGTCTCCTGACCGACGCTCTGCCGTAACTCCAGCGTCAAGGCGCCGTCATGCAGCCGCGTTAGCAGTCGTGGCATGACGACCAGCCCCGACCGCTGCATGCGCATTCCGGCCGCCGACAAGGCGCGGCTGCGCGTCCTTTTCCTTGCCAAACATGCCTGCGCGGGCGGGCGGCCGGACGCAGTGGACGGCAATCACGCCATCTATCATCATGAGATGCGCTCCACGCTGGAGGGCATCGGCCTCCATGTCGCCGCCGCCAGCCGCTATGATGCCCTGTTCGAACGGCCCGATGCCGATTTCGTCGTCACCCTGCTCAATCGCGGCGGCTTCCAGAACAGCGAGATGCTGGCGCCCCTGCTGCTGTCGTGGCGCGACGTCCCCTTTCTGGGCGCCAGCCCGATCGTGCGCGGCGTGTCGGACGACAAATATCTGAGCAAGCTGATCGCGCGCGCCCGCGGCGTGCCGACCATGAAGGCGCAGCTCTTCCGGCGCGGCGGCCTGCCCGGCGGCCCCGCTTTCGCGGCCGAGCGGCTGGTGGTGAAGCCGAACGCATCCTCCGCCTCCTGGGGGCTGGCCATGGTCGACGGCTGGGCCGAGGCGCTGGTCCATGCCGATCGTCTGTTCGACCTGGGCCATGACGTGCTGGTGGAGGCCTGGGCTCCGCTGCTGGATGTGGCGGTGCCGGTGGTGGGCGGCAGCGGCAACGCCCCCTGGGTGCTGCCGCCGATGATGTACGTCCCCGCCGACCCGCATCGCGAGCGCAGCTATGAGGAAAAGCGCGGCCTGGTGGATGCGGGCGACGATCCGCTGGTGCTGGTCGAGGATCGCGACCTGCGCGAGCGGCTGGAGGATTTGACCCGCCGTCTGCTGCCCGAATTCTGGCCGTTCGACTATGGCCGGTTCGAGTTCCGCTACGATCCGGCGACCGATGCGCTGCTGTTCATGGAACTGAACCTGTCCTGCAATCTCTGGTCGAAGAAGACCATTTCGCGTTCCGCCCGTTCGCTGGGCGTGGATCATCCCGCGCTGGTCGAGACCATCGTCGCGCACAGCCTGTTGCGGCAGGGGCTGTTGCGGCAGGGGCTGTCGGCCGACGTGCCGGACCGGGCGGCGGCATGACCACGGCACTGATCCTGGCGGGCAGGCGCGACGGCCTGACCGATCCGCTGGCGCTGGAAGCGGGCGTGTCGCACAAATGCCTGGCGCCCGTCGCCGGCAGCCCGATGCTGACCCATGTGGCTGCGGCACTGGCGGCAAGCGACGGGATCGGGGAGATCCGCGTCGCGATCGAAGATCCCGAAGTGCTGGCGGGCGTACCGCTGCTGCGCCGCCTGCTCGACAGCGGCCGGATGATGCCGGTGGCCGCGCGGCCCAATCTGGTCGACAGCATCCTTGCCGCCGCGCAGGGCGCGCAGTTCCCGCTGTTCATCACCACCGCCGACAATGTGCTGCTGACGCCCGAAGCGGTGGCCGACATGCTGGGCCAATGCGGGACGCCGGGAACCGACGCGGCGGTCGCCTTCGCCCGGCGCGAGTCCGTGCTGGCCGCCCATCCGGAGGGGCAGCGCAAATTCTACCGCTTTGCCGAGGGCAGCTATTCCAACTGCAACAGCTATTGGCTGAAGGACCGCGCAGCCCTGACGGCCGCGGAGACATTCCGGTCGGGAGGGCAGTTCGTCAAGCATCCGATGCGCATCGTCAACGCCTTCGGTTTCCTGAACCTCGTCCGTTTCCGCCTTGGCATCGGCACGCTGGCGGAGACCTTCGCCCGCTTTTCCCGGCGGTTCGGCATGACCATCGCGCCGGTGATCCTGAACGACGGCGCGGTCGCCATCGACGTCGACAACAGCCGCACCCGCGCCGTCGCGGGGGAACTGCTGAACGCCCGCATGACGGTGGCGCAGGCGGCGGAGTAGCCGCCTTGTTCACCCTGCGCGCCCTGCCCGCCGGATCGGGCGACAATGAGCTGATGGCCGCCTATCACCGGGGGCTGCGCAGCCATTGGAGCCTGAGCCGATGGGTCCTTGCGCGGCTGTTGGCGGAGGCGGGGCAGGGCGGCTGGAGCCGCGCCGAGCGGGCGATGCTGAGCGAAGCCGCGCGCGCCCAGGGCCTGTCGATGCGCGACCGCAAGGGGCTGCACCGGCTGCTCAATCCGGGCGCCTTTCCGCTTGCCGCCAACCCGCTCAAGAACAAGCGCCTGTTCGCCCGGCTGGTGCGGGAGGCGGGCCTGCCCGCGCCGGACAGCCACGATCCGGAGCGGGAGGCGCTGGCGCAATGGCTGGGCCGCCATCATGACATCATCGCCAAGCCCAGCTACACGTCCAGGGGGCGGGGCGTGGAGCGTTTCGTCCGGGACGGGGACCGCTGGCGCGGCGGCCATCGCCGCCTGTCCGAAACGGCGCTGCTCGCCCGGCTGCATCGGCAATGGGCGCGGGGCGGCGTCATCCAGCAGCGGCTCGCCACCCATCCGGCGCTGGAGCCGGTGTCGCCCGGCGCGCTGCCGACCCTGCGGGTCGTGACCGTCCTCGATGAGCGGGGCGCGCCGGAGGCCTGCGCGCTGGCCTTGCGCCTGTCGGCGGGGGAGGGGCGGCCGGTCGACAATTTCAATGCCGGCAATCTGGTGCTGGCGGTGGACGATGCGGGGCGCTGCGGCGCTGCGTGGCGCGGAGGCATGGGACGGGTTCGTCCGGGCCGGCACCCCGCCACCGGTGCGATGCTGGAAGGCATGATGCTTCCCGACCGGGATGCGGCGGAGGCCCTGGCGCTGGCCGCGCACCGGCGCTTTCGCGAGGGCTTCGCGGTCATCGGCTGGGACATCGGCCTGACCGCGCAGGGACCGGCGCTGATCGAGGGGAACTGGAACCCCGGCACGGACATTGTGCAACTTGTCAGCGGGCGAGGCGTCGGGACCGGACGCATGGGCGCATTATACCGCCATCATCTCGACCGTTTGCCCGATCGACGCTGGCGCACGGCCCGCGCCATCGAAACGGAGGCGCGGCGGTGATCGTCCTCTACGTCCACGCTCTGGCGGCGACCGGCGTGGTGCGCAATGCGCGGCTGCTGGCGGCCGCCCTGGCGGAGCGCGGCCATCAGGTGGAACTGGTGACGGCCGCGCCCGGTGGGGAGGGCGTTCCCGGCGTGCGTCACCATGCGCTGCTCCAGCGGAGCCATGCCTCCCGCCTGATCGAAAAGCTGATCGCGATCCACGCGCTGCGCCGCCATTTGCGGCGGCGCGCGCCGGGCCTGCTGATTTCTGCCGGCAATCACGGTCATTTCGTCGCCTGGGCGGCCAGCAGGGGGCTTGGCGGCCTGCGCCGCGTCTATCGCATCAGCAACGACATGGTGCGTGCCGTTCCGGGCGCCCCACATGGCGGATCGGCAGGGTGGGAGCGGCGGATCATGACCCGCCTGATCGCCGCCGACGCCGACCGGGTCGTGCTGGTGTCGCCGACGCTGGCCGCCGCGCCGGCCTTCGCGGCGGCGGCGCGCGAGGGGCGGGTCGCGGTCATTCCCAACGGCATCGACGCCGCCGCGGCGCGCGCAAGGGCGGAAGGTCCGGCGCCCCATGGCTGGATGGCCGAGGATGCGCCGGTCATCCTCGCCATCGGCCGGCTGGCGAAGCAGAAGAATTTCGAGACGCTGCTGCGCGCCTTCGCCACTTTGCGGCAAAGCCGGCGGGCGCGGCTCATCATCCTGGGCGAGAGCCGGGACCGGATGCGCGACCGGCTGATGGAGCAGGCGCGCAGGCTGGGCATGGCGGACGATCTGGCGCTGCCCGGCGTGGTGGCGAACGTCTTTCCCTGGCTGGCGCATGCCGACGCCTTCGTCCTGCCGAGCTGGTGGGAAGGATCGCCCAATGTGCTGCTGGAGGCGATGGCCGTGGGCGTTCCCGTGGTCGCCTCCCGCACGGCGGGCAATGCGGCCGATCTGCTGGATGGCGGGCGGTTCGGGCGGCTGGTCGACCCGGCGGATGCGACGGCCATGGCGGATGCGCTGCTGGGCCAGATCGAACCCGCCAGCGCCATCCTGCCGGGCAACAGGATCGAAGCGTTCAGCCTGGAGAGGGCGATGGCGGGCTGGACGGATATTGTGGAGCGGCTCGGGGTGACGGTACGTCCGGGGAAAGGCCGAGTCGCCGCCGCGAGCTTCGGTCCCGTTCACCAAAACTGATCAACGACAACGGGTTGGCCCGCATCCCCGCCGCGCGCCCGGCAGCCATGCGGCCACGCCGGAGCAAAGGCACAATCGTGAAATATTATGCATGTCGATGAGATTGTTGGTTTATATTCATTACCAGCAGGATCGATTTTGTAATATATAGCTTCGCGCTGCTTTCGGCCGGTCAGACACAGCCGCAGCGGCAATCCACGACATCATTATCCTGGCAGAGGAGGCCCTTATGCGTGCCAGATATGTGGTGCTTTGCTCGTCCCTGCTGCTGTCGACAGGGGTTAGCGCCAGACAGCCCGGTGACCAGCTGACCGTCATTGCCTCTCCCGAAAAGGAGATGACCCTTGAAAAATGGCAGAGCCGGACCGCGACCCGGCTGACCGGCAGCATCCGCCGCGCCGCCGATCAGAATTTCGACCGGGATGCGACCGGCTATACCCGCGTCGAATTCCGCCTGGACGGGGAGGGGCGGCCGCAAGCCGTCTCGCTGGCCCAGCCTTCATCGTCGCCCGCCGTCGACAGCATATCGCTGCGGGCGGTGAAGCGGATGGGGCGGCTGACGCCCCTGCCGCCGCAGATCGCCGCCTCGTCCCGGTTCGAAGCCTGGATCGTCGTCGCCAGCGACGCGCTGGAACGCGACGCCATGTTGCGCCGGCTGCGCACCGACCACCGCGCCCGGACGATGGCGCAGGCCGACGGCGACAGGCCGGTCCTGATTGCGTCGCGCTGAGCGCCGTCCTTCCCCCCGGATGGCGTTGCGCGATGCGGAGTCTGGAGGAGCGGCCGGGCGGTTCGATGCGGCGCGGGTCAGCCTGCGCGCATCCGCCCCGTTCGCTCTTCCAGCTTCCCTTGCCCGTCAATGGAAATAGGCGGCGGTATAGGGAAGCTGGAAATAGTTGAGCCCGCTGCCGATCGCCCGGCCCAGGCGCGAGCGGCTGTCGCGGAAGAACAACTGCTTGATGTTGAGGCCGACGCCGAAGAAGATGTCGCGCTCCGGCTCTCTTCCGGCGGCGCGGTCGGCATTGGTGAAATTCCTGCCGCGATAGCCGACCTGCAGTTCGACGAAGCGCAGCGGGCTGTCGCGCAATCCCCTGAAACCGGAAAGTTCGAGCGCCAGAAGGAAGCGCTGCTGCTCATAATGACGCTTTCCCTTGAAGCTGTAGACCTCTGAATTGGGCATCATCAGCAGGCGGAAATCCAGCTTCTCCTCCAGCCCCGGCACGGTGTGGCGGAGCACCGAGAAGGCCGCGCCGCCGCTGTTGAAGACCACGTCCTGTATCGAAAAGCCGCTGTCCTTCTTATGCGCGTCCCACAGCTCGCCATAGAGCATGAGGCCCATGGAAAGCAGCGCCGCGGGCGCCGCCGCCCGCGCCCGGTCATGAGTCCTGCGGGCGATCCGCGCGCCCAGAAATTCAGCGAAGAGATAGGCGTTGAAGGCGTGGGTCAGCTTGTCGATGCCCAGATTATGGGTGTTCTTGCCGAACCAGCCCTCATCCTTGAAATGGAAATGGGTCGTGCCGTCGGTCCAATAGGCCTGCGTCGCGGTGATATAGGCGAACAGGCCGATAGTCTCCCATCTGGCGGCGCCGATGCGGCTGCCCAGCGAATGGTAACGCCCTTCCATGACGGTATCGGGAGGAGGCGGGATGCGCGGATCGGCCGGCCCCTGGACCCTGTTGCCGGTCGCGGGCGGTTCCGGCGTCATGGCGCTGAGGTCGAAGGGTGTTTCCAGCAGGGCCGTTTGGACCGCTTCATCCGGGCGGACGTCTTGCGCATCCGCCGGCGTCAGGGCGATGCAGAGAGCCCAGGGGAGCGGCAGGAATGTCCATGCAGGGCGCATCCTCTCCTCCCCGACAGACTGCGCCCATTGCAGGCTTTGCATGGGCGCTTGATCTCATCGCGGGAATTTAATCTGGACCGGCCATCGGGGACAATTTGCGAAAATGGGTAATGCTTGCCCATTATTGCTTATTGCGTTGGCAACTGCGTCCAATAGCCGACGATCTATATCCTGTATCGCGCCCTGCCCCGACGCGCCGGTGAAAATCCCCGGCGGCGGCGATGCGCCATGACATCTGCATGCCCGGGCCGCCCTATATGTCGGAAGTCATATGGCGTCGGATCGGATATTTTACCATTCTGTATCAAAGCGATACATATTTGCGGGGAAAGGCAAAATAGGTTGGAGGATCAATTATGAATGCGTAAATATACGCAATGGGGACAGGTCTCCGGTGGAGGATGGAGGCAGTCGGTAAGGGGCCCGTAGAGGTCGCTCCCGTGCCGGCGCCAGCTTTCCCAAGGTCGTGGACGGCGGGAGTCTGGCACCATTTCCCCCGCAGGTTCCCGCAACGGCTCCGGGCGATGGGACCACTGTCCCGTGCGGGGCAAGGACGATGGGGAGAGGACATGATTGCTAGCCTGGGCGTTTCCCTTCCCGGTCCGAGGTTGAGGGAATGATCGGCGCCCTGTTCCTGGCGTCCGCCCTGACGGTGGTCGATGGCGGCATGCTGCGCGTGAATGGCGAGCCGATCCGGCTGATCGGCATCGAAGCCCCCGACATTGTCGGCCGTTGCCGCAAGGGCAAGGCCTGCCCGGAGGACAGTTCGCGCCGGAGCAAGGAAAGCCTGAAGCACGCTTTGCGCGACCCCATCACCATCGTTCCCGTGGCGCGCGACGCCTATGGGCGCACCGTGGCCATCGTCTATGCCGGTGGGCTCAACATGTCGTGCGAACAGCTTCGCAAGGGCATGGCCGTCTATAGGCCGGCATGGGACATGGGGCGCCGGCTGGCCAAGGAATGCCGTTTCCTGACAAGGCGGTGATCGGGCGCGGCGTCTTTGGAGCCCAAAGCGCCCCAGGCCTTGCCGTGCGTCCCGTGATTTTTAGGAAAGTGTGGATGCCCGACAAGGATTCGAACCTTGATTGACGGAGTCAGAGTCCGCTCTCTTACCATTAGAGGATCGGGCATCAGGATGGGCCAGCGGCTCACCGGAGAGGCGCAAATAGGCGGCGATTCCGGATTGGTCAAGAGTTTTGCGACAGGCCTGCCGGACAATTTCATGCCCTGCCCGGCGCAACCATAAAAGAAAACCCGCCGGACAGGCTGTCGCTTCCGGCGGGCTCTTCATCGATCCCTGATGGGGTACGAAGGGCTGGGAGCCGCTTCCCGAGATAGGAAGCGGACCCCATTATTTCAAAGCGCTTATTCCATGTCCTCGGTGGTGAAATCCTCACCCTGGACGGCGGCCAGCGGATCGTCGCCGATGGCGGCTTCCGGACCCTGGCGCAGTTCGGCGGCATGCTCTTCGGCAGCCGTCTTGGGCGCGATCAGGTCGACCTGGCTGGAGGCCCGCAGCGCCGCCCGCATCGCCGCGTCACGCGACGAGGCGGCGACGCGCATGCGGTTCATGCCGGCGCCGGTGCCCGCCGGGATCAGGCGGCCGACGATGACATTCTCCTTGAGCCCGACCAGCGTGTCCTTCTTGCCCTGGACCGCCGCTTCCGTGAGGACGCGGGTGGTTTCCTGGAAGGAGGCCGCCGAGATGAAGCTGCGCGTCTGGAGCGACGCCTTGGTGATGCCGAGCAGCACCGGCTTGCCCTCTGCCGGCTGGAAGCCGGGCTGGAGCTTGGCGTTGATCTCCTCCATCTCCTCGCGGTCGACCTGCTCGCCCACCAGCAGCGTGGTGTCGCCGGACACGGTGATCTCGACCTTTTGCAGCATCTGACGAACGATCGTTTCGATGTGCTTGTCGTTGATCTTCACGCCCTGCAGTCGATAGACTTCCTGGATTTCGGCAACCAGATATTCGGCCAGCGGCTCGATGCCCAGCACTTCCAATATGTCGTGCGGGTCGGGCGAACCACCGATCAGGTTGTCGCCGCGCTTCACATAGTCGCCTTCCTGAACGTCGATCACCTTGCTCTTGGGGATCAGATATTCGACCGGCTCGCCGCCATCCTCCGGATTGATGGCGATCTTGCGCTTCGCCTTGTAATCCTTGAGGAACTGGACGCGGCCCGACACCTTGGCAATGATGGCATTGTCCTTGGGCTTGCGGGCTTCGAACAGTTCGGCGACGCGCGGCAGACCGCCGGTGATGTCGCGGGTCTTGGCCGCTTCGCGGCTGACACGCGCCAGCACGTCACCGGCCTGCACCTGCGCGCCGTCGTCCACCGACAGGGTCGCACCCACCGCCAGCATGTAGCGTGCGGCTTCGCCCGACTGGTCGTCGAGCAGGGTGAGGCGCGGGCGAAGGTCTTCCTTGGTGCGGGCGGACCCACGATGCTCGGTCACGACGCGCTGCGCGATGCCGGTCGCTTCGTCGGTCTGTTCGGTCAGCGTCTTGCCGTCGATCAGGTCCTGATACTTCACGATGCCCGGCTTTTCGGTGATCACCGGCATGGTGAAGGGGTCCCACTCGGCGAAGCGATCACCCTTCTTCACGGTGTCGCCATCCGCGAACAGGATGGTGGCGCCGTAAGGCAGGCGGTGCGTTTCGCGCTCGCGGCCCTCGCTGTCGATGATCGCGATCTCGCCATTGCGGGCGAGGCTGAGGCGGCGGCCATTCTTGTCGGTGATGGTCGGCATGTCGCGCAGCTCGATCGTGCCGTCCGACATGGCTTCCAGGTTCGACGTTTCGTTGAAGTTCGCCGCGCCGCCGATGTGGAAGGTCCGCATGGTGAGCTGCGTGCCCGGTTCACCGATGGACTGCGCCGCGATGACGCCGACCGCTTCACCGATATTGACCGGCGTACCACGGGCGAGGTCACGGCCGTAGCACTTGCCACAGACGCCCATCTTGCTTTCGCAGATCAGCGGGCTGCGGATCTTCACGGCCTGCGTGCCGATGGCCTCGATCTGCGCGACCAGCGCTTCGTCGAGCAGCGTGCCGATCGGCACGATGACCGAACCGTCCTTGCTGTCGACGATGTCCTGCGCCGTGGTGCGGCCCAGGATTCGTTCGCCGAGCGAGGCGATGACCGAGCCGCCCTGCACGATGGCCTTCATCTCCAGCGCCTTGTCGGTGCCGCAATCCTCCTCGACGACGGTGCAGTCCTGGCTGACGTCGACCAGACGGCGGGTCAGGTAACCCGAGTTCGCCGTCTTGAGCGCGGTGTCGGCCAGACCCTTGCGGGCGCCGTGGGTGGAGTTGAAATATTCAAGGACGGTGAGGCCTTCCTTGAAGTTCGAGATGATCGGCGTTTCGATGATCTCACCCGACGGCTTGGCCATCAGGCCGCGCATGCCGGCAAGCTGCTTCATCTGCGCCTGCGAACCACGGGCGCCGGAATGCGCCATCATGTAGATGGAGTTGATCGGCGCCATGCGGCCCGTATTCGGGTCCTTGGGCTGGGCGCGGATTTCGTCCATCATGGCGTTCGCGACCTGGTCGCCGCAACGGCTCCAGGCGTCGATCACCTTGTTGTACTTTTCCTGCTGGGTGATCAGACCGTCCTGATATTGCTGCTCATAGTCGGCCACCAGCGCCTTGGTTTCGTCGACCATTGCGGTCTTCGAATCCGGGATCACCATGTCGTCCTTGCCGAAGCTGATGCCCGCCTGGAACGCGTGGCGGAAGCCCAGCGCCATGATGGCGTCGGCGAACAGCACCGTGTCCTTCTGGCCGGTGTGGCGATAGACCTGGTCGATGACGTCCCCGATTTCCTTCTTGGTGAGAAGGCGGTTGACGACGTCGAAGGGCACCTTGTGCGACTTGGGCAGGCATTCGCCCAGCAGCATGCGGCCCGGCGTGGTCTCGAAGCGCTTCATATACTGATTGCCGGCTTCGTCGGTCTGCGGCACGCGGCTGATGATCTTCGAGTGCAGGGTGACGGCCTTGGCATAGAGGGCCTGATGGACCTCCTGCATGTCGGCCAGCAGCATGCCTTCTCCCGGCTCGCCTTCGCGTTCCATCGACAGGTAATAGATGCCCAGCACCATGTCCTGCGAGGGGACGATGATCGGCTTGCCGTTCGCGGGGCTGAGGATGTTGTTGGTCGACATCATCAGCACGCGGGCTTCAAGCTGGGCTTCCAGCGAAAGCGGCACGTGGACGGCCATCTGGTCGCCGTCGAAGTCGGCGTTGAAGGCCGAGCAAACCAGCGGGTGAAGCTGGATCGCCTTGCCCTCGATCAGCACGGGTTCGAACGCCTGAATGCCGAGGCGGTGGAGCGTCGGCGCGCGGTTCAGCATGACCGGGTGCTCGCGGATCACCTCGTCGAGAATGTCCCAGACTTCCTTGCGCTCCTTCTCGACCCACTTCTTGGCCTGCTTCAGGGTCATGGAGAGACCCTTGGCGTCGAGGCGGGCGTAGATGAAGGGCTTGAACAGTTCGAGCGCCATCTTCTTGGGCAGGCCGCACTGGTGCAGCTTGAGTTCCGGGCCGGTCACGATGACCGAGCGGCCCGAATAGTCGACGCGCTTGCCGAGCAGGTTCTGACGGAAGCGGCCCTGCTTGCCCTTCAGCATGTCGGACAGCGACTTCAGCGGACGCTTGTTCGCGCCGGTGATGACGCGGCCGCGGCGGCCATTGTCGAACAGGGCGTCGACGGCCTCCTGCAGCATGCGCTTTTCGTTGCGGACGATGATGTCCGGCGCGCGCAGTTCCATCAGCCGCTTCAGGCGGTTGTTGCGGTTGATGACGCGGCGATAGAGGTCGTTCAGGTCCGAGGTCGCGAAGCGGCCGCCGTCCAGGGGAACAAGCGGGCGCAGTTCCGGCGGGATGACCGGCACGACGTCCAGGATCATCCACTCCGGCCGGTTGCCCGACTCCAGGAAGGACTCGACGACCTTCAGCCGCTTGATGATCTTCTTGGGCTTCAGTTCCGACTTGGTGACGGCCAGTTCGTCCAGCAGCGCCTGCTTCTCGCCCTCAAGGTCGAGGTCCATCAGCATCTGCTTGACCGCTTCCGCGCCGATGCCGGCGGAGAAGGCGTCTTCGCCATATTCGTCCTGCGCGTCGAGCAGTTCGTCCTCGGTCAGGAGCTGATACTTCTCCAGCGGGGTCAGGCCCGGCTCGGTGACGATGTAGCTTTCGAAATACAGGACGCGCTCAAGCTGCTTGAGCTGCATGTCGAGCAGCAGGCCGATGCGCGAGGGCAGCGACTTCAGGAACCAGATGTGCGCGACGGGCGCGGCCAGTTCGATATGGCCCATCCGCTCGCGGCGGACCTTCGACACCGTGACCTCGACGCCGCACTTCTCGCACACGATGCCCTTGTACTTCATGCGCTTGTACTTGCCGCACAGGCATTCATAGTCCTTGATCGGACCGAAGATGCGGGCGCAGAACAGGCCGTCACGTTCCGGCTTGAACGTGCGGTAGTTGATGGTTTCCGGCTTCTTGATCTCGCCGAAGGACCAGCTGCGGATGCGCTCCGGAGAGGCAAGGCCGATCTGGATCTGGTCGAAGGTTTCCGGCTTCTGGATCGGATTGGCGAAGTTCGTCAGTTCGTTCATTTTTCAGTCCCTCTAGAGGGTAAATTGTTCGGGGCGGGGCAGGGAGGGAGCGCCGTCTTCGGGAGACAGCGCTCCGGAGTTCCCTTTATTCCGCCGCCTGCGCGAAGCCGTCATCGTCCTCGATCTCGTCCATCGACGCGAGTTCGACATTGAGGCCCAGCGAGCGCATTTCCTTGACCAGCACGTTGAAGCTTTCGGGAATGCCGGCCTCGAACGTGTCGTCGCCCTTGACGATCGCCTCATAGACCTTGGTGCGGCCGACCACGTCGTCCGACTTCACCGTCAGCATTTCCTGCAGCGTGTAGGCGGCGCCATAGGCCTGGAGCGCCCACACCTCCATCTCACCGAAGCGCTGGCCGCCGAACTGCGCCTTACCGCCCAGCGGCTGCTGGGTGACGAGGCTGTAGGGGCCGATGGAGCGTGCGTGGATCTTGTCGTCGACCAGGTGGTGCAGCTTCAGCATGTAGATGATGCCGACAGTCACCTTGCGGTCGAACTTGTCGCCCGTGCGGCCGTCGAACAGGTCCGACTGGCCCGACGAGTGCAGGCCCGCCAGTTCCAGCATCGCCGACACGTCCGCTTCGCGGGCGCCGTCGAACACCGGGGTCGCCATCGGCACGCCGCGTGCGAGATGTTCGGCCAGGTCCACGATCTGATCGGCCGTGCGGCCTTCGATCTGGTCGGCATATTGCGGCCCATAGGTTTCGAGCAGGCGGGTCTTCACCGCATCCGGCATCTCACCGCCCTGCGCGTTCGGATTGGCTTCGCGCCATTCCTCCAGCGCATGCTTGAGCTGCTGGCCAAGGCCGCGCGCGGCCCAGCCGAGGTGCGTTTCGAAGATCTGCCCGACGTTCATGCGCGACGGCACGCCCAGCGGGTTCAGCACGATGTCGACATGGGTGCCGTCCTCCAGGAACGGCATGTCCTCGATCGGCAGGATGCGCGAGATGACGCCCTTGTTGCCGTGACGGCCGGCCATCTTGTCGCCCGGCTGCAGCTTGCGCTTCACCGCGACGAAGACCTTCACCATCTTGAGCACGCCCGGGGGCAGTTCGTCGCCGCGCTGCAGCTTGTCGACGCGGTCCTCGAACTTCTCGACGATCAGCTTCACCGCTTCGTCATATTGCGCCTTGACGGCTTCGATGCCGGCCTGGCGGGCGTCGTCCGCAACCGCGAACTTCCACCATTCATGACGCTCGACCTCAGCCAGCAGGGCTTCGTCGATTTCCACGCCCTTGCGCACGCCCTTGGGAGCGGCCGTGGCGGTCTGGCCCAGCAGCATTTCCTGGAGGCGGTTGAAGGTGGCGCGGTTGAGGATGGCGCGTTCGTCCTCCCGGTCCTTGGCGAGACGGTCGATTTCCTCCCGCTCGATCGCCATGGCGCGCTCATCCTTGTCGATGCCGTGGCGGTTGAAGACGCGGACTTCCACGACCGTGCCGGCCACGCCCGGCGGCAGACGCAGCGAGGTGTCGCGTACGTCGCTCGCCTTTTCACCGAAGATCGCGCGGAGCAGCTTTTCTTCCGGGGTCATCGGCGATTCGCCCTTGGGGGTGATCTTGCCGACCAGGATGTCGCCCGGCTCCACTTCGGCGCCGATATAGACGATGCCCGCCTCGTCGAGGTTGCGCAGCGCTTCCTCGCCGACGTTCGGAATGTCGCGGGTGATGTCTTCCGGACCCAGCTTGGTGTCGCGGGCCATGACCTCGAACTCCTCGATATGGATCGAGGTGAAGACGTCATCCTTCACGATCCGCTCGGAGATCAGGATGGAGTCCTCGTAGTTGTAGCCGTTCCAGGGCATGAACGCGACCAGCGTGTTGCGGCCCAGCGCCAGCTCGCCGAACTCGGTCGACGGGCCGTCCGCGATGACGTCGCCGGCTTCGATCAGGTCGCCCACCTTCACCAGCGGGCGCTGGTTGATGCAGGTGTCCTGGTTGGAGCGCTGGAACTTCTGCAGCGTGTAGATGTCGACGCCCGACTGGCCGGGTTCGATGTCGCCGGTGGCGCGGATCACGATGCGGGTCGCGTCGACCTGGTCGATGATGCCCGCGCGACGCGCCGCGATGGCGGCGCCCGAGTCACGCGCAACCGTGCCTTCCATGCCGGTGCCGACGAACGGCGCCTCGGCACGGACCAGCGGCACGGCCTGACGCTGCATGTTCGATCCCATGAGCGCGCGGTTGGCGTCGTCATTTTCCAGGAACGGGATGAGCGAGGCCGCGACCGACACCAGCTGCTTGGGGCTGACGTCCATCAGGGTGATGTGGTCCTTGGGCGCCATCAGGAATTCGCCCGCCTCCCGCGCCGAGATCAGGTCTTCGGCCAGCGTGCCCTCTTCGGTCAGCTCGGCGTTGGCCTGCGCGATCGTGTGCTTGGCTTCTTCCATCGCCGACAGATAGACGACCTCGTTCGTTACCTTGCCGTCGATCACCTTGCGGTAGGGCGTTTCGATGAAGCCGTATTTGTTCACGCGGCTGAAGGTCGCGAGGCTGTTGATCAGGCCGATGTTCGGGCCTTCCGGCGTTTCGATCGGGCAGATGCGGCCATAATGGGTCGGGTGAACGTCGCGGACTTCGAAGCCGGCGCGCTCGCGGGTCAGGCCGCCCGGCCCAAGCGCCGACACGCGGCGCTTGTGGGTGACTTCCGATAGCGGGTTGGTCTGGTCCATGAACTGCGAAAGCTGCGAGGAGCCGAAGAACTCACGCACGGCGGCCACGGCGGGCTTGGCGTTGATGAGGTCGTTCGGCATCACAGTCGACACGTCGACGCTCGACATGCGTTCCTTGACGGCGCGCTCCATGCGGAGAAGCCCGACGCGATACTGGTTTTCCAGCAGTTCGCCCACCGAGCGGACGCGGCGGTTGCCGAGATTGTCGATGTCGTCGATCTCGCCCTTGCCGTCCTTCAGGTTCACCAGTTCCTTGACGACCGCAAGGATGTCCTCGGTCCGCAGGGTGGTGACGGTATCCTCGGCGTCGAGGTCGAGGCGCATGTTGAGCTTGACGCGGCCCACGGCCGACAGGTCGTAGCGTTCCGGATCGAAGAAGAGGCCGGCGAAGAGGGCTTCGGCGGTTTCCTTCGTCGGCGGTTCGCCGGGGCGCATCACGCGATAGATGTCGGCCAGCGCCTGGTCCCGCTCCTCGGCCTTGTCGGCCTTCAGGGTGTTGCGGATCCACGGACCCGTGGTGACATGGTCGATGTCGAGCAGTTCGAGGCGGTCGATGCCCGCCTTGTCCAGCTTCTCCAGATTTTCCGGCGACACTTCGTCACCAGCCTCGATGTAGATTTCGCCGGTCGACTCGTTGATGAGGTCATAGGCGCTGTAGCGGCCATAGACTTCCTCGGTCGGGATCAGCAGGGTTTCAAGGCCGTCCTTCTCCGCCTTGTTGGCGGCGCGGGGCGAAATCTTGTGACCGGCGGCGAACACCACCTCGCCCGACTTGGCGTCGACGATGTCGAAGGCGGGCTTCTGGCCGCGCCAGGCTTCGGCGGTGTAGGGAATCTGCCAGCCGCCTTCGCCGCGCAGGAAGGTCACCTTGTTGTAGAAATAGCCCAGAATGTCCTCGGCATTGAGGCCGAGCGCATAGAGCAACGCCGTGACCGGCAGCTTGCGCTTGCGGTCGATGCGGACGTTGACGATGTCCTTGGCGTCGAATTCGAAGTCGAGCCACGAACCGCGATAGGGGATCACGCGGGCGGCGAACAGATATTTGCCCGAAGAGTGGGTCTTGCCCCGGTCATGGTCGAACAGGACGCCCGGCGAGCGGTGCATCTGCGACACGATGACGCGCTCCGTGCCGTTGACGATGAAGGTGCCGTTCTGCGTCATGAGCGGCATGTCGCCCATGTACACGTCCTGCTCCTTGATATCCAGGACGGAGCGGGTTTCGGTGTCGGCATCCACCTCGAACACGATCAGGCGCAGCGTGACGCGCATCGGCGCCGCATAGGTGATGCCGCGCTGACGGCATTCCTCGACGTCATATTTCGGGTCTTCCAGCTCGTAATGGACGAAGTCCATTTCGGCGGTGCCGGCGAAATCGCGGATCGGGAAGACCGAGCGCAGGGTCTTTTCCAGGCCGGAGACATAGCCGATCGACGGATCGGAACGGAGGAACTGCTCATAGCTCTCCCGCTGGACTTCGATCAGGTTCGGCATCTGCACCACTTCGTGGATGTCGCCGAATACCTTTCTGATGCGCTTCTTCGCGCCGGTATTGCTGATCGTGGGGAGAGCTTTGGTCGCCATTGCGTATCCTGCCTGGTTGTTCGTCGCATTTTTTCGCATCGCAGCGAAAATTCAGCCTGGCCTGTCGGTTTCAGAGGTGATTCGCCCCTCCACCGCCACGCAAAAAAGTGCGGGCCGGGACTGTCCGATCCGCACTGTCAGCGTCTTGTGACCCGCCGTTTTCGCCCAATCCCGCCGGTCCCGTGCGCTAAACGAAGCCGGTCCCCGGGCGATCCGGGGGACGGTTCCCGCACGCCCGAGGGCAGTGCAAGAGCCGGATTTGAAGGACCCATATAGGCTCCATGCCCGCTCTTGTGAAGGGGGCAGGTCTGTTGATTCTGGCTGGTTGCCGCGTCAGGTCGTTGCTGTAGAGAGATGGGATGGCTTTTGCCGGGATTCAACCTCTTCTGCCGTCGGCTCGTCTGTCGTGAAGCCATGGGCGCGTCTGTGTTGCGCTTTCGCACTGGCCATGGCGGCGCCTGCCTATGGGCAGGAGGACGATGAAGCCGGGGAACCTTCGGCCGGCGAGCATGCCGTCTTCGTCACCGCCCGTCGCGTGGCCGAAGCGCAGGAGAGGGTGCCGATCAGTCTTGACCGCCTTGATGCGGCCGATCTGGAACGGCGCGGTATTGCCAGGCTGGCCGATCTGGCTGGCGTGGTGCCTAATCTCACCATGCCGACCATAGGTGCCTTTGGTGCGCAGCAGCCGATCATGCGCGGCGTCTTTTCTCCCATCGGCGCATCCACGATCGGCCTCTATGTCGATGATGTGCCCATTCAGATCCGGTCGCTAGAGGTGGCGGGCAATCCCGACCTGCGCCGTTTCGACCTCGACCGCGTCGAGGTGCTGCGCGGGCCGCAGGGCACGCTGTTCGGCGCGGATTCCATGGGCGGCACCATCCGCACCCTGACCCGGCAGCCTCAACTGGAAGGCTTGGATGGGCAGGCCAGCGGCGAGTTTGCGTTGGTCGGGAGAGGGGGATTCAGCCGCGAAATGCAGGCGGCCCTGGGCGGCGCCATATTGCCCGGCCGGATCGGCATGCGCGTCAGCGCTTATTATCGCCGCGATGCCGGCGTTATCGACCGGTTCGACCCTGCTTCCGGCGGCCTGTTGACGAAGAATATCGATCACGACGCGGCGCTGGGCCTGCGCTTCGCGTTGAAGGCGGCTCTTGGCGAGCGTCTGGAGTTGACGCCGTCGCTTTTCTTCCAGAGGGCGAAGCGGGGCGACCTGCCCTTTTACGAAAGCAGCCTGGGTCTCTTCCGTCAGACCGCCAGCCTCCGCCAGCCGGGCCATGATCGTTTCCTTTTGCCCGGCCTCACCGCGCGGCTGGACCTGGGCGGCGCCGTGCTGACCGGCGTCACCGCCTGGTTGGACCGCCGAAACCGCCAGATAGTGGATTATTCGGGCTATTTCGGAGAGATCATATTGGGTGGCATGGTCCCGGGAATCCGTACGCCCGGCGGCAGCTATAGCCGGACGACGGTCGATCAAACGGTTTTCACGCAGGAGTTGCGCATTGCATCCGCCGATCCTCGTGCGTCCGTCCGCTGGCTCGTCGGCGGCTTCTACAGCCGATCGCGGATCGCCATGGAACAGCATGTGGTCGAACCTGGGATCGCCGATCTCGCGCAGTCGCAACTGGGCCTGTCGATCGGGGAGATTTTCGGCTTGCCGCTGCTGCCCGGCGGGCTGAGCTATCACAGCCGGCAGCAAATTCGCGAGCGCACGCTGGCGGTTTTCGGGCAGGCAAACTGGACCTTCGCGCCCCGTTGGGAAGTGACGGGAGGCCTGCGTCTGTCCTATAATCCATTGCGCTTCCGCTTGATGTCGGAGGGGCCCTTTGCCGGCGGCAGCAACGCGGTCGGGCCCCGGGGACAAAGCGATACGCCCCTCATTCCCTATGCCGGGCTGTCCTGGCGACCGGGGGGCGACAGTCTTGTCTATCTGAGCGCCGGCAAGGGTTTTCGCGGCGGGGGGACCAATGGAGCGGTGCCGGCGAACAGTTGCGCGGCCGATCTTTCGGCGCTGGGCCGCGCTGCCGCACCGGACAGCTATGGCTCCGACTCGCTCTGGAGTTATGAGGTGGGCGTAAAGGCGGGATTGCCCGCCCGGCGGCTTCACTTGTCGCTGGCCGCTTTCCGCATCGACTGGCGACGCATACAGCAGTCCGTCACCTTGCCCAATTGCGGCTTTTCCTATGTCGATAACCTGGGGGCGGCTCGCAACCAGGGTGTCGAACTGGCGTTACGGAGCGAGCCGCTGCGGCGGCTGGTGCTGGATTTCTCGTTCGGCTTCGTGGATGCGCGTTTCCGCCGCGATGTCGGGCTTCCAGCCTCGGCCATCGTCGCGGCGGGCGACCGGATACCCTATGTACCGCGATGGTCGGGGACGCTGGCGGCGGAATATGGCTTTACGCTGCCGGGGCGGCTGGACGGTTTCGTGCGGACCGAATGGCGGCAGGCAGGGCGCTATCGCCGCGCACCTTCGACCCGGTCGGTGGCCTATGATCCGCGTGTCTATTCGGGCGAGGGAAGCGAACTGCTGTTCCTGCGCATGGGGCTTGGCCGCGATGGCTGGCAGTTGTCCGCCTTTGCCGACAATCTGCTGAACAGCCGCGCGCTGCTCTACCGCAATGCGGAGCTGGTGCCGGTAACCGGATCGCCGCTGCGCGAAATGGCGCAACGGCCGCGCACTGTCGGTCTGTCAGCCAGCTTCGGCCTGTGACGAACGAACCGATGCGATAAGCGGCGCGGCGGCCAGTGCGAGTGCCGCATAGACCGAGACGGGCAAGCCGTAACCGCCGCCCGTCGCGCGCATCTGGTCTGTCCAGAGCGGCGCCAGCGCGCCAACCAGGCTGATGATCGCGGTGTTGAGGCCGAGCAGCCGGGGGAACGCCTCCGCCTCCACCGCGTCGGCGAGCAGCATCGATCCCGACTGGCCCGGCAGCGCGCTCGCAACGCCCCAGAGAAGGACGAACAGCCAGACCCCGGCCATGTCCATCATGCGGACCCCCAGCAGCGCCATGGTCCCCGCGGCCAGCAGCAGCGCCGTCGCGGTCAGGCTGCGCCGCGCGCCGAGCCGGTCGGCCAGCATGCCGCCCATCAACAGGGCGGGCAGGCCGAGCAGATTGGCGCTGCTATAGGCGAGGACCGCCGTGGATTGGCTCAGGCCCTCCGCCATCAGGCTGTCCACCGCCGCGAACAGCACGCCGTTGATCGCGAGCTGCAACAGGGTCATGGCCAGCACGATCCGGAGGAAATTCCCCGTCCGGATGGCTGCCGGGGGCGCGGTCCGCTCCACCGGCATCGGCCCGGCATCCGTCCGGTCCCCGGGGACGAGTAGCACCAGCAGGGGGCAGGCCAGCACGATCGCCGCCGAGCAGAACAGCATGGCCATGCGCCAGGTCCAGAAGGTCATGGCCGCCGCGACAAATGGCGGTACGACGGCGCCCGCCACGACGGCGGCGCCCAGAAAGACCGCAAGCGCGAGGCCTCGCCGCGCCACATGATGCCGGGTGATGACGGCGATGCCGGGCACGATGGTCGATGCGCCCGCGCCGAAGCCCGACAGCGCCATGCCCGCCATCAAGGCCGTTCGCTGCTGCGCGATGGCGGCGAGCGCGAAGCCGGCCGCACTGAGCAGAACGCCGATCAGCAGCACCGGCCGGACGCCGGCTTTTCCCATGGACGAACCGACCGCCAGGCTGGCAAGGCTCATCGCCAGCAGGAACGCGGTGGCGCCGCCGCCCGCCTGCCCCCCGAAATCGGCCGCGATCCCGGGCAGGAGCACGCCCAGCGACATCAGCGTGCACCCCTGGACCAGCAGCGTCATGGCCGACAGGGCGAGAACCGGAAGCCAGGCGCCGTCTGCGGAAAAGCGGGGGAGGAGGAGCAAGGGACGCGGCACGACGGCAGCTTTATCCGTTTTTCCAGCAATTTGAATGGATCGGTGTCCGATTTGTGCAATGCGGCAGGGCGCAATTGCGTATATTCCGCATGGGGACTTGGAGAGATCGGGGCAAAGCTGTGATCCGGACGGAGGATATTTACGACGCGGCGACCGACGATGGCGCGTTCGACCGGCTGGCTTCGACGCTGGCCGACGCGGTCGGCGCGCGCTCGGGCGTTCTGCATTGGGGCCGCACGCCCCAGCATGTCGCGGAAATCTCCTACTCCGGCTATTTCACCGATGCGCAAATGGCGCTTTACGACGAGGAGTTTCAGGACGACGACATTTGGGGCGTCGCGCTGGACCGGGCAGAGGCGGTCAATCGCGTCTGGAATGTCGAAGCGCTCGTACCGACCCATGCCTATGAAGGCAGCCGCATCTACAATGAGTGGATCAAGGGCATGGGCGACGACACTTTCCGTTGCCTGGGCGGCGTGATCCGGAAGGACGGGACGACCGGCCATATCGGCCTGCATCGGGGGCGCACGCAAAAGCCGTTCAACGAGGGCGAAGTGCGGGCGATGCAGGACAGCATCGATCATATCGGCCGCATGTTCGCGATCCGCAGCAAGCTGGACCGCGCCAACCATTATGGCCGTTCGCTGCACGCCACGCTCGACATGGTGGGCCATGCCGTCTTCACCCTGCGCGCCAACGGCGCGCTGATCGACTGCAACCAGATGGCGGACGCGCTGCTGCGCCGGGGCGATGCGCTGAGCTTGCGTCAGCGGCAGTTGAAGGCGCGCGATCCCCGCGACGACGAAGCGTTGCAGGCCGCCTTCAGGGCTGCAACGGCCCGGCAGGGTGGACAGGCGAGCGCGATCTTCGTCCATCGCGAACGGGGCGCGCCCTATGTGCTGTCGATCGCCGCGGTGCGGGTCGGCATGGAGCGGCAGATCGTCGCGATCGCCACCGATCCCGCCGACCGGGACCAGAGCCTCGCCAGCCGCATCCGATCGCTTTACGGCCTCACCAGGGCGGAAGCGGAGGTGGCCGAAGCGCTTTGCCAGGGACGGGGCCTGGAAGACCTGTCGCAGGAACGCGGCGTGGCGCTCAACACCGTGCGGACGCAGATCAAGAATATCTATGTGAAGCTGGATTGCAGCCGCCAGTCCGAACTGGTCGCCCGCATCGGCGCGCTGCCGCGCCTGAGCGGGTTCGAGGACATGGAATAGATAGAAGGCGAGACGGAGCGCCCTTCAGGGTTGGGCGGGCGCCGTCACGGCCGGCGACGGCGGCGCAATCTTCACCACTTCGAAGCGTTCCTTGCGGCGCACGCCCGCCAGTTCCGGCGCGGCGGCGGGCGGCGGCGGGGCTGCCGCCCTGGGGTTCCGCTGAAGCATGCATTCATCCTTGTTGCCGCGCGGCGTCTGGAAGCAGTTCCAGAGCGAGCGCTGCAATCCCGTCGCGCTGTTGTGGATATAGGCGAAGGCCATGCTTTCCATCTGGTCGCCCGACAGAGGCAGGCCGCCCGGCGCGGTTCCCGCTCGCCAGGCCATGATCCGGCATTCCGGGCGCCCGGCGCAGAAGGTCTGGGCCATGGTCGGCCAACTGTCGGGGGAGATGGCGCGCCCCAGTTCGACCAGGAAACTCCTGGCCCCCGGCGCGATGGCGATGAGCCGGACGCCGGCCATCGTCCGGCCCAGCGAATCCGCCCCTATCGCCTGCTGCGGCCGGGCGGCGAGGTCGGCCAGCGTGCCGCCGGTCAGGGCAGGCGGGGACAGACCGGCGGGCGCATCCGGATCGCCCTGGTGCGCGGCGGACAGGCGCGCGATGCGCTGCACCAGCGGCTCGCCGCTTTCGCCCGCGCGGCGGAAGGCGGGGGGCGTGCCCCACCAGCCCCGCCAGCGGAAGAAGAGATGGGTGCCCACGGACGTGATCTTGTCCAGGCTGCCGCTCCAATAGGGCACGACCCAATCGGTATGATAATGGGTGGCGTAGCCGACCGGCTTGTACACCTTGCCCGCCAGGGCCGCCCGCGCGATGTCACGCGCCCTTTCCCACGCCGCCTGTGTCGGCGTGCGGGCGAGCGCGCCGTCGCAGGTGAAGGTGAACTGGCACCCCGTCGCCCGTTCCTGCCCCTGGAAGACGACGCCGCAGACCGTCTTGGGAAAGGCGGGATGCCGCACGCGGTTCAGCACCACCTGCGCGACGGCCCGCTCGCCCACGGCATCGTCGCCCGCCTCGTAAAGCTGCGCGGCGGCCAGGCAGTCCGTGGCGCGGGCGAGGTCGATGGGCGATCCTGAGAAGAGGAATGGCCGCGCCGCCGGATTGGGCAGGCGGGAGAAGGGAATGGCGGCGTTGAAGGCCCGCGCCTGATCGCGCTCCAGCGCATAGACCTCCACCGGCGCGACCGCCGGCGGCGGCGTGGCGGGGCGCGTGAGCCGGGCGGCGGCGACGCCTTCCGGGCGCGGCCTGCCGGGAGGCACCCGCGCCTCCCAGGCGGAAACCATAGCGGGCAGGCCGACGAACAGCAGGAGCCAGAGCAGCCACATCGAACGATGTGGCTGGCTGGTGGGGTTTGCGTCGGTCATGCCCGTTCCGGCTCTTGCCTGTGTCTGGCCTTATTCGGGCAGGAAGTCGGGCACCGACAGATAGCGTTCGCCGGTGTCATAGTTGAAGCCCAGAACGCGGCTGCCCGCCGGGAGTTCCGGCAGCTTCTGATGGATGGCGGCCAGCGTCGCGCCGGAGGAGATGCCGACAAGCACGCCTTCCTCCCGCGCGGCGCGGCGGGCGAATTCCTTGGCGTCGGCCGGATCGACCTGGATCACGCCGTCCAGCAACTGGGTGTGGAGGTTGGCGGGGATGAAGCCCGCGCCGATCCCCTGGATCGGGTGAGGACCGGGCTGGCCGCCGCTGATGACATGGGACAGGGTCGGTTCGACCGCATAGACCTTCAGATGGGGCCAGAGCTGCTTGAGCACCTGCGCGACGCCGGTGATGTGGCCGCCGGTGCCGACGCCGGTAATCAGCGCGTCAAGCGGCGAGTCGGCAAAGTCCGTCGCGATTTCCTGCGCCGTGGTGCGGACATGCACGTCGATATTGGCGGGGTTCTCGAACTGTTGCGGCATCCAGGAACCGGGGGTCTGCTCGACCAGTTCCAGCGCACGCTCGATCGCGCCCTTCATGCCCTTTTCGCGCGGCGTCAGGTCGAAGCTGGCGCCATAGGCCAGCATCAGCCGGCGGCGTTCCAGGCTCATGCTCTCGGGCATGACCAGGATCAGCCTGTAGCCCTTGACCGCCGCGACCATGGCCAGGCCGACGCCGGTATTGCCGGATGTCGGTTCGATGATGGTGCCGCCGGGCTTGAGATCGCCCGACGCCTCCGCCGCCTCGATCATCGACAGGGCGATTCGGTCCTTGATCGACCCGCCGGGGTTGGACCGTTCGGACTTGATCCACACCTCCGCATCACCGAACAGCCGGTTGACGCGGATATGCGGCGTGTTGCCGATGGTTTCCAAGATACTGGATGCCTTCATTGCACTTTCTCCTGCGTGGGCTCGGCCGCCCTTGTTTCGGGTGGGTCGAAGGTACGGGCAAGGCGGAGTTCTGGAAAGAGCTTCGCCCAGATAAGGGTTATCACGATGGCGCCGATCCCGCCGCCGATCACCGCCGCGACCGGCCCGACCAGCGCGGCGAGGAAGCCGGACTCCGCCTCGCCCAGTTCGTTGGAGGCGGAAATGGTGAGCTGCGACAGGCTGGATACGCGGCCGCGCATCTCGTCGGGGGTGTGAAGCTGGATCAGCGACTGGCGGACATAGACGGACACCATGTCGGCCGATCCCAGCAGGATCAGCGCGCCGATGCCGACTTCCGGCGCGATGGCGCGGGGCAGGAAGGCGGTCGAGCCGAAGACGATCGTGGCGATGCCGAAGAGGATGACGGCGCCCAGCATCTTGAGTCCGACTTCCGTCTTCATCGGCCGGAAGGAGAAGAAAAGGGCGGTGACCCCCGCGCCGATGCCGGGGGAAGCGGCGAGATGGCCGAGGCCGGCCGAACCCACATGCAATATGTCGCGGGCATAGACCGGGAGCAGCGCCGTCGCGCCCGCCAGCAGCACCGCGAACAGGTCGAGCGTGATGGTCGCCAGAACCAGCCGGTTGGTGCGGACATAGGTGAGGCCGTCGATCATCTGGCGCACCGGGTGCCGGCTGGTGTCGCGCGGCGGCTGAGGCACCGGGCCGATCAGCATCATGCAGAGCAGGGCGACCGTAAACAGGCCCGAGGCCAGCGCATAGGCCCCCCAGGGCTGCATCGCATAGGCATAGCCGCCCAGCGCCGGGCCCGCGATCATGCCCGCCTGCCACACGACGCTGGAAATGGCGATCGCGTTGGGCAGCAGTTCGCGCGGGACCAGATTGGGGGCGAGCGCGCTATAGGCCGGGCCGTTGAATGCACGCGCGACGCCGACCAGGGCGGCGATGCCGAAGATCAGCGGCAGGCTGACCCAGCCCTCATAGGTGGCGAAGGCGAGGACGGCCGACGCCAGCACCAGCAGCAGCAGGGTGAAACGGGTGATCAGGCGCCGGTCGAAATGGTCGGCCACCCATCCCGTCACGGGCGTCAGGAAGAAGAGGGGCAGGAACTGCGCCAGCCCGATCAGGCCGAGTTGGGCCGAGGCGGCGGCGGTGCTCATCGTTTCGCGGGCGACATTATAGGCCTGCCAGCCCAATATGATCATCATGCTATATTGCGCCAGAACCGTCGCCAGCCGCCCCAGCAGATAGGCCCGGAAATTGCCGAAGCGCAGGGGATGGGCGGGAACCGGGGGGCTAAGCATGCGCACTCCTTAGCGCCTGCACAATGATCCTCGCAACCGCGGCGGTAGAGAAAAGGCGCAGCAATATTTGGGGCGGTGATGGTCTGGCTTTAGAGGAGATCGGGCCTGTTCCCCATGCGCTTGGGCATGGCGGCTTTCGGCTGGGCAGGCTTTCCGTGTCGGTGGGGGCGAACCCTAGCGATCTGGCTGCAACAGGATGCCGCTTACCGATCCATTGCGCACGGAGCAGACGAAGGGCACCGACCGCCGGCCGTCGAACGGACCGACTTCGCCTTCCACTTCCCAACCGGTGGACATGGTGCTGGCGGCGATCCGTCCCAGGACCTTCGCGCCAGGTCCTGCCTCTTCCCGCGCCTTGGCCGCGCAGGCATTGCGGGCTGCCGTGGCGGTCTGGATCGGGCCGTAGCCGGGCGACACATAGGGTTGGCGTCTGGCATCGCGTTCGGCCTGACGATCGCGGGCGATGTCGCTGGCGATGGCGGCGTCCGTGGCGCGGCGCAGGTCGCGATAATCCTGCGCATGGGTGGGCAGGGCAGGCGCCAGACCCAGGGTGCAGATGGCCAGGGTGAAGGTGCCCCGTGTGAAGATGCCTAAGGTGAAGATGATCCTCTTTCGCATGGCATGTCTCCCCTCTTATTTGAACAGGCTGCCCAATATGCCGCGCACCAGTTGCCCCGCAATGCCGCCGGACCTGCGGCTGGACCCGCCGAAGACCGCCCGGCCGATTTCATTGGCGACCTGACGCCCGACGGACGAGGCGGCGGAGCGGGTCGCGGACTGGATCGCCTTGTCGAAGGAGGAGGGCCTGGCGGCTTCGCGGGCGGCGGCTGCTTCCTGCCGCGCCTGTTCCTTTAGCTGGGCCTCGCGCTGCTTGGCCTCTATTTTGGCCTGGGCGGCGGCCGCCTTGTCCGCTTCGGCCTGCGCCTTGGCGGCCTGCGCGGCGGCGGCGGCGGCCTGACCCCGGGCGGCGAGGATTTCCTCTGCCGACTCCCGATCGACGGTCGCGTCATATTTGCCCGCGCAGGGGGATATGGATTGGATGATCGCCCGTTCCTTGGCATCAAGCGGGCCTAGGCGCGACCGGGGCGGGGCGATCAACGTGCGCTGGACGATGCCGGGCGAGCCGTCCTCCTGCAGCAGCGACACCAGCGCCTCGCCCACCTTGAGTTCGGTGATCGCGGTTTCGACGTTCAGGTCCGGATTGACGCGGAAGGTTTCCGCCGCTGCCTTGATCGCCTTCTGGTCGCGGGGGGTGAAGGCGCGCAGGGCGTGCTGGACCCGATTGCCAAGCTGGCCCGCCACATCTTCCGGAATGTCGATCGGGTTCTGCGTCACGAAATAGACGCCGACGCCCTTGGAACGGATCAGTCGCACCACCTGTTCGATCTTGTCGGTCAGCGCCTTGGGCGCATCGTCGAAGAGGAGATGCGCCTCGTCGAAGAAGAAGACGAGGACCGGCTTGTCCGGATCGCCCACCTCGGGCAGCGTCTCGAACAGTTCGGAGAGCAGCCAGAGCAGGAAGGTGGCATAGAGCTTCGGGCTCTGCATCAGCCTGTCGGCGGCGAGGATGTTGACATAGCCGCGCCCCTTTTCATCCACCTGCAACATGTCGTGGATGTCGAGCGCGGGTTCGCCGAAGAAATGGTCGCCGCCCTGGCTTTCGAGCTGGAGCAATTGCCGCTGGATCGCGCCGACGCTGGCCTTGGTCACATTGCCGTAGCGCGCGGACAGGCTGTCGGCATTTTCCGCGCAATAGGCCAGCATTGCCTGCAGGTCGCCCAGGTCGAGCAGCAGCAGCCCTTCCTCATCGGCATATTTGAAGGCGATGGAGAGCACGCCCTCCTGCGTTTCGTTGAGGTCCATCAGCCGGGAAAGCAGCAGCGGCCCCATCTCGCTGACGGTGGTGCGGACGGGATGGCCCTGCTCGCCGTACAAGTCCCAGAAGATGGCGGGATTGTCGGCATAGCTGTAATTGTCGAGGCCGATCTCCCTGGCCCGCGCCACCAGCTTGTCCGCATTTTTGGCGGTGGGGGAGCCGGCCATGGCAATGCCCGCCAGGTCGCCTTTCACATCGGCGAGGAAGACGGGCACGCCCAGCGCGGAGAAGCTTTCGGCTATGCCCTGGAGCGTCACGGTCTTGCCCGTACCGGTCGCGCCGGCGATCAGGCCATGACGATTGGCCCGGCGCAGGTTCAGCGTCTGGGGGATGCCGCCGTCCTTGTCGGGCGCGCCAAGGCCGATGAAAATGCCGTCGCTCATCTCGCGTCATTCTCCCAAAAAGGTGACGGGCCGCGCCCACCGGAGTCTGCCGACCCCTTTGTAGAGGCGAGGCAGGGCTTCCGGCAAGCGCGACCCGTAACGATCGGCTGGTTTTCAGCTCTTGGCCTGTCCTGCGGCGCGCGCGCTTATTTGTCGCGCAGCCGCACCGGCAGGAACACGGCGGGCTGGCCGCGCCGCAGCACCTGGAGCAGGATCGCGCTGCGGCCCTGCGCCGACACCGCCTTCACCTGCGCGTCGAGGTCCGCCTGGGTCGCGACGGGCCGGTTGTTCGCGGTGATGATGACGTCGCCGCGACGCAGGCCCTTGGCGCCTGCATCGGTCGAGCCGTCGACGGCGGTGATCACGATACCCCGCGTATCGGCGGCGATGCCGAGCTGGCGGATGATGGTCGAGGTCAGCGGAATGGCCGAAATGCCCAGCGATTGCTGGCTGGCCTGGCCATTATTGGAGGGGTTCTCCTGCTGCTGGCTGAAATCCTCATCCTGGCTCTGGGCGAAGGCGTTGAGTTCGTCTTCGGACGGGCGTTCGCCCACGACGGCCGTCACCGTCTGTCGCTGCCCATTGCGCAGCAGCACGATCGGCACGCGTCCGCCGATCGGCTGGTTGGCGACGATGGACGAGAGATTCTGGTCCGGCGTCACTTCCTGGCCGGCGACGCTGACGATCACGTCGCCCGCCTTGATCCCGGCCTTGTCGGCGCCCTTGCCGGGCTCCACGCCCTGCACGAATTCGCCGCGATTCTTGGCGAGGCCAAGGGAATCGGCCAGATCCTCGCCCAGCGGACTGATCTGGATGCCCAGATAGCCGCGTTTGACGGCCTGGCCCTTGCGCAGCGTGTCGACGATGGGCGCCGCCTGTTCCGACGGGATGGCGAAGCCGATGCCGACATTGCCGCCCGAGGGTGAAAGGATCTGGCTGTTGATGCCGATCACATTGCCGCGCATGTCGAACATCGGGCCGCCGCTATTGCCCTGGTTGATCGAGGCGTCGGTCTGGATGAACTTGTCGTAGGTGCCGCCGGTGCCGCGATGCACGGCGGAAATGATGCCGGCCGTCACCGTGCCGGACAGGGCGAAGGGATTGCCGATGGCGATCACCCAGTCGCCCACGCGCGCCTTGGTGCTGTCCCCGAACTTCACGAAGGGCAGGGCTTTCCTCGGCTCGATCTTGAGCACGGCGATGTCGGTGGCGGGATCGCGGCCCACCAGCTTGGCGGGATATTCCTCGCTATTGGTCAGCGTGACGGTGATGGAATCGACGCTGGCCCCTTCCGCGCCGGCGGACACCACATGGTTGTTGGTGACGATATAGCCGTCGGCGGAGATGATGAAGCCCGACCCCAGCGATTGCGCCTGACGGGTCTGCGGCCTTCCGCCCGGAGCGCCGAACAGGTCGCCAAAGGGCGTGCCGGCGAAGGGATTCTGCACCTGCACGCGCTGCTTGGTGGAAATGTTGACCACGGCCGGTTGCAGCTTCTCGACCATGTCGGCCAGGCTTGCCGGGGCGCCGGCGGGGGCGGCGGCCTGCATGCCTTCATTCTGCGCGACCTGCGCGCCGACATTGGAACTGGTCGTGACGGCGATGGCCGTGCCGCCGAGCAGCAGGGCGCCGGTAATGGCATAAGCGTAACGCACTCGTGACGGTCCTCTCATGAACTTGCGAAGGAAAGGCGGGACTCTGCGATGAGCGGGATGCGCCGTCTTGCCTTAACCCTCATTGAATGACGCTGGTTCCGTAATGAAATCAACGCCCCTGGAACTGCTTCAGGAAATCATTGTCGCGGGAGAGGACCATGGTGGTCGACCCCTGCCGGTCCGGAGCGAAAGTATAGCGATAGGCCTGCATGGCGCGATAGAAATCGTAGAACTGGGCGTCCTTGCCGAAGCTTTCCGAATAGATGCGGGCGGCGTTGGCGTCCGCCTCCGCGCGGATGATCTGCGCCTGCTTGGCGCCCTGAGCGCGGATGGTGAGCGCTTCCTGTTCCCGCGCCGTGCGCATGCGGGTGAAGGCGCTTTCCAGCGGCGCGCCGTCGGGCAGGTCGGCCCGCTTGATCCGCACATCGACGATCTGCGCGCCATATTGCCGGGCGACGCGGTTCAGGCCCGCCTCGATATTGTCCATCACCTGTCCGCGTTCGGGGGAGAGCAGCGCCGCGAAGGGCCGCTTGCCCAGTTCGTTGCGCAGCGCGGAACCCAATATCGGGCGCAGGGCATCCGACACCCGCTCCTCGCTGCCCGCCGCGATGTACATGCGCAGCGGATCGACGATGCGGTAACGGGCGAAGGCGTCGACCTGAAGCCGGAGCTGGTCGGTGGACAGCACCTGCTGCCGCTCCATCTCCACCGACAGGACGCGCTTGTCGATCCAGACGATCTGGTCGATGAACGGCCAGCGCAGGATGATCCCCGCGCCCGTCTTGCCGAAATCCTCGTTGGGGCGATAGCGGTTGATGATCTTCTTGGGATCGCCGAAGCGCACGATCACGCCCTGCTTGGTTTCAGGCACGATGGCGATGGTGCTGCCGATCAGCAGCAGCGCGGCGATGGCCAGCAGCGCCAGCGCGACGGGATGGCGGACGAGGTTCTGCATCACTGGCCCTCCACGGTCGCGCTGCCCTGCGCGGTGCTGCCCTGCGCCCGGCGCTTGAGTTCGGGAAGGGGCAGATAGGGCGTGACATTGCCGCTTTCGACGATGGTCTTGTCGACGTTCGACAGGACACCCTCCATGGTTTCATAATACATGCGGCGGCGGGTGACGTCGGGCGCGAGCCTGTACTGCTCATAGACCTTGTCGAAGGCGGCGGCTTCGCCCTGCGCCTTGGCGGTCACCTGCTGCGCGGCGGCGCGGGCTTCGTTGAGATAGGTCTGGGCCGTCTGCTGCGCCGCGGACACCGCCTTGAACGCATCGTTGACGGCGGTCGGCGGATCGGCCTGCTTGATGGCGACGCCCTGCACGCGGATGCCCGAGCGGTAGCCGTCCAATATCTCCTGCATCCGTTGTTCGACCTGCTGCTCGATCTCCGTGCGGCCGGCGCCCAGCGCATCCTCCAGGCTGACGCTGGCGACGACGGAGCGCATCGCGCTTTCGGCGACTTCGCGCACCGATGAGTCAGGGTCGGAAAGCTGGAACAGGTAAAGTTCCGGGCTGCGGATGTTCCAGCGCACGGAATAGGCGAGGTCGATGATGTTCTGGTCGCCGGTCAGGACCAGATTCTCGCTCTCCGCCCGCGTCGAGCCGATGTCGATGGTGCGGATTTCCTCGACGTCGACGGTCGTCACATTTTCCAGCGGGGCAGGCAGCGTCAGGCTGATGCCGGGGGAGAGGGTGCGGCTGTATTTGCCCAGCAGGGTGACGACGCCGCGTTCCTGCGGGCCGACCCGGTGGAAGCAGGTCAGGACCAGCCACAGCACCACCAATATGCCGATGGCGGCCGGCCACAGCGCCTTGCCGGATGGGCGGGGCGGCAGATTGCCGAAGCCGCCACCCCCCTGGCCGAAGCTTTCCTTGCTGCGGCGGAGCAGTTCCTCGATCGCGGAAGGGCCCTTGGCGCCGGGGCGTCCCGGCCGGGTCCACGGGTTGCGCGGCCCGTCGCTGCCCTTGCCTTCGCCGCCCTTGCCCTGGCCGTCATTGCCGTCCGGACCGTCGCTCTTGCCGCCCCACGGACCCTGGGCCATGGCGCTCGCTATGCCCGGCATCCACCCGAAAAATCTCTTCATGCCTTCTCTATAGGTAGGCTCTCCGGCGAAAAACAGTGCCCTTCGCAACGATTATTGTTTCGAATGATGTCGATGGCCAAGAAAAACGGCGGCCTGCCGGTTTCGCCGGACGGGGAAAGTCCCTAGATGGCCTGCCATGACCCAGCTTGAAGATTTCGCCGCTCGCCTCAAAACGCTGACCGACGGCCGCGCCAGCGCGCCGCGCCTGAAGGACGGGGTGATGTCGCTGGTGCTGGACGTGGCGGGCCTGTCGTCCGATCAGCGCGACGCCGTGGCCGCCGCGATCCGGGAGGGCGCGCTGACCGTGCCCGGAGTCGAGGATGTGCGCATCGCCATGACGGCCGAGCGCAGGCCGCTGAAGATCGTCGCCGTCGCATCGGGCAAGGGCGGGGTGGGCAAATCCACGCTGTCGGCCAATCTCGCCGTCGCGCTGCAAAGGCTGGGGGTGAAGGTCGGGCTGGTCGACGCCGATATTTACGGCCCGTCGCAGGCGCGGCTGATGGCCAGCGAGGACAGGAAGCCGCAGGCGAAGGACAAGCAGCTCATCCCGGTGCAGAGCCCCTTTGGCGTTCCGATGCTTTCCATGGGCCATCTGGTCGAGCCGGGCAAGGCGCTCGCCTGGCGCGGGCCGATGGCGGGCAATGCGCTGGCCCAGCTGATCGAGGCGGATTGGGGCGATGCGGAGCTGCTGATCGTCGACATGCCGCCGGGCACGGGCGACGTGCAGCTGTCGATGGTGCAGAAGCACAAGCCGGCCGGCGCCGTCATCGTCTCCACGCCGCAGGACCTGGCGCTGATCGACGCGGTCCGCGCGGTGAGCCTGTTCGATCAGACGCAGGTGCCGATGATCGGCCTGGTTGAGAATATGGCGGGCTATGCCTGCCCCCATTGCGGGGAAGTGTCGGACCCCTTCGGTCAGGGCGGCGCGGAAGCGGCCGCCGGGGAAATGGGGATGCCCTTCCTTGGCCGGATACCGCTTGCCATCGACATTCGCCGCCGGTCCGATGCGGGAGATCCTCCGGCGGCGGGGGACGACGCGCATGGTGTGGCTTTCCGCACGATTGCGGAGAAGGTCGTTGCGTGGTTGCGGGGTGGGCGCTGACGTCTTCACCCTGTTCCTTCTTTCGTCATCCCGGCGATAGCCGGACCTCGTGAGACTACTCCATGCCCTGCCGCCTGAGATCCCGGCTTTCGTTGGGATGGAAGGGTTGGAGGGAACGGCTTGCGCCTCTCCAGCGTCCTTCCCATGTCTCGCGAATATGGAGGACCCCTCATGCCGCTTACCGATGCGCAGGATATAGCCGATCTGTTGAACGAAACCCGCACCATAGCGCTGGTCGGCATTTCCGACCGGCCCGACCGGCCGAGCTATGGCGTGATGAAGACCCTTCAGGATCACGGCTATCGCGTGCTGCCCGTCAATCCGCAGATCGCGGGCGAGCATGTCCATGGCGAATTCGTCTGGGCCAGCCTGTCCGACATCGGCGTGCCGATCGACATGGTCGACATCTTCCGCCGCAGCGACGCCGCGGGGGAGGTAGTGGACGATGCCATAGCGGCAGGGGCCAAGGCGGTCTGGATGCAGTTGGCCGTGGTCGATGAGGCTGCGGCGGCCCGGGCCGAGGCGGCCGGGCTCAAGGTGGTGATGGATCGCTGCCCCGCCATCGAGATACGCCGGCTCCAGCTCAGGCCCGTCGCCTGAACCTTCGGGCGCAATAGGGCTTTGCAGAGCTTCCAAGCCCCTCTATCAGCGATGGCATGGGGCGTGCACCGCGGAAGCAGGGTCAGCAGACGAAAAAGGGTTTGGACCGGCGCACCCTGCTGGTCGGCGGGGGCGCCACGGTGGGGCTGCTGCTGGCATGGGCCATATGGCCGCGCTCCTATCGCGCCAGTCTCAACACCGCGCCGGGCGAGACCGCGTTCAACGCTTTCCTGAAGATCGACCGGTCTGGCCAGGTCGTCGTCATCGTGCCCCAGACCGAGATGGGGCAGGGGGTCACGACCCTTCTGCCGCAGATACTGGCCGACGAACTGGGCGCGGACTGGCGGACCGTCGGCGTGCAGAGCGCGCCGATCGGGCCGCTCTACGCCAATATCCTGCTGGCGCGCGAATGGCTGGCCAATGACTGGAGCCGGCTGGCGGGCGAGGCGGGCGAATGGACCATCGATCAATATGCGACCCGCCGCGCCCTGATGCTGACGGGCGCGGGCACGTCGGTGCCGATGTTCCACCAGCCCTATCGGGAGGCGGGCGCGGCGGCGCGGGTGCTGTTGTGCAAGGCGGCGGCGGCGCGCTGGGACGTCGCCTGGGAAAGCTGCGACATCCAGAACGGCATCATTTCCGACGGCGGGCAGCGCCGGTTGAAGCTGGGCGAGGTGGTGGAGGATGCCGCGACCTTCGACCTGCCCGAGATATTGCCCTTCCGCCAGGCGGAGGTGGACCGGCTGGCGGGGCAGGAGCTTCCCCGGCTGGACACCCCGTCCAAGATCGACGGCAGCCATAATTTCGCCGCCGACATCCGCCTGCCCGACATGGTCTTCGCCTCCATCCGGCAGGGGCCGATCGGGGATGCCGTGCTGAAAAGCGTCAACGAGGGCGCGGCGAAATCCGTCACCGGCTTCCTGAAGCTGGTGCGGCGGGACCGGTGGGTCGCGGCGGTCGCCAGCAACTGGTGGGCGGCGAACAAGGCGCTCGATCTGGCCGATCCGGTCTTCGCGCTTTCCAGCAGGCCGGTGGACAGCGCCGCGATGGAGGCGGCGCTGGAGCAGGCCTTTTCCGGCTCCGGCGAACGGCTCTATGCGCAGGGCGATCCGCAGCCGCTGTTCGGGGATGCGACCATCCTTGCCAGCGAATATCGGGTGCGGCCGGGCCTGCATCTGGCGCTGGAGCCGATGTGCGCCACCGCCCGGATCGGCGAGGACAGCGCGGAAATATGGATGGCGACGCAGGCGCCCGGCCTGGCCCGCGCCGCCATCGCCCGCGCGCTGGGGCTGTCGGCGGAAGCGGTGACGCTCTACCCGCTGCACGCCGGCGGAGGCTATGGCCGCCGCATGGATTTCGAGGCCGGCGTGCAGGCCGCGCTCCTCTCCCGCGAGATGGGGCGGCCGGTGCAACTGCTCTGGTCGCGGCTGGAGGATGTGATCCAGGACAGGCCCGGCGCCCCCGCCCATGCGCGCATGGCGGGCAAGCTGGGCCGCAACGGCGCGATCGAAGGCTGGTCCGCGAAGGTCGCCGCCCCCTGCGCCCTGACCCAGACATGGGCGCGCATCGCCCATGGCAAGCTGCCGCACGAGGCCGGCGCCGATGCGTCAGGCACGTCCACCCGGCTGGCGGTGGCGGGCATGGAGCTGCCCTATGCGGTGCCCAACTGGGCGGTTGATCACTTCCCCGCCGATGTCGGCCTGCCGCTGGGGTTCGCACGTGGCAACGCGCATCTGCACGGCGCCTTCTTCACCGAAAGTTTCATGGACGAGTTGGCGCATCAGGCGCAGATGGAGGCGATGTCCTTTCGTATCCAGATGCTGGGCGGCAATCCCCGGCTGGCGCATTGCCTGACCACCGTCGGCGCCATGGGCGGCTGGCAGGGCGGCATAGAAGGAAGCGGGCAGGGACTGGCGGCGCATGTGATGAACGGCGCCTTCATCGCCGTCATGGTGGAGGCGGGCATGGCGGAGGGCAAGTTGCAGGTCTCACGGATCGTCGCCGCGGTGGACGGCGGGGATCAGGTCAATCCGGACATTGCCCGGCAGCAGGTCGAAAGCGGCCTGATCCATGGGCTGGCATTCGCCATGGGGGCATCCGTCCCCTATGCGAAGGGCATGCCGACGCGGGCGATGCTGGGCCGCATGGGCCTGCCGCGGCTGGGCGATGTCGGGGAAGTGACGGTCGAACTGATCCGTAGCACCGCGCCTCCCGCCGGGCTGACAGACCTGGGCGCGCCGCTGGTGGCGCCCGCCGTCGCCAATGCGCTGTTCACCACGGCGGGGCGGCGTTTCCGCACCCTGCCCCTGCTGATGGAAGGGTGAAATTCTTGGGCAAGATCGGCCTTCTCATCATCAATCTGGGCACGCCCGACGGTCCCGACCCGGCATCGGTGCGGCGCTATCTGGCCGAATTCCTTTCCGACCGGCGCGTCGTGGAAATTCCGCAACTGCTGTGGCAGCCGATCCTGCGCGGCCCGATCCTGCTCACCCGTCCGAAGAAATCCGCCCATGCCTATCGGCAGGTGTGGATGAAGGAGGGATCGCCGCTCGCCGTCTATACGCGCGACGCCGCCCGCGGGCTTCAGGAGCGGATGGGCGCTGGCGTTATGGTCGATTGGGCGATGCGCTATGGCAATCCGGCGATCGGCGCGCGGCTGGAGGCGATGGTCGCCGCAGGGTGCGACCGCATCCTGCTGGCTCCGCTCTATCCCCAATATTGCGCGGCGACGACGGCCACCGCGCTCGATGCCGCCTATGCGGCGCTGGCGAAGATGCGGGCGCAGCCGGCGATCCGCACGCTGCCGCCCTATCATGCCGATCCCCCCTATATCGAGGCGCTGCGCGCATCGACCCAGGCGCAGCTCGCCACGCTGGATTTCGCGCCGGACCTGCTGATCGCCAGCTTCCACGGCATGCCGGAGCGAACGCGGCAATTGGGCGATCCCTATCGCGACCAGTGCGTCGAAAGCGCAAGGCTGCTGGGCGAGGCGCTGGGGCGGGAGGTCCGGGTCACTTTCCAATCGCGTTTCGGCCCCGCGAAATGGCTGGGCCCGGCAACCGATGCGGTGCTGCGGCAGCTCCCTTCGGAAAATGTCCGGAATGTTGCCGTCCTGACCCCCGGCTTCTCGGCGGATTGCTTGGAAACCCTAGAGGAAATCGCCATTCGCGGCAAAGAGGATTTTATCGCTTCCGGTGGCAATAATTTTGTCCATTTGAGTTGTTTGAACGCCTCCCCGGACGCTATGAATCTGTACGAGACTCTGGCCCGTCGCGAACTGGCCGGCTGGTTGGAGAGGTAAGTTTCGTCCCGTCAATATTCTTTGAGGAGAGCCACTATGAGCAAGGTTGCAGTCGTCACGGGCGGAACGCGTGGAATTGGCGAGGCGATCAGCCTGGCGCTCAAGGAGATGGGGTTCACGGTCGCCGCCAACTATGCCGGCAACGACGCCAAGGCGCAGGCCTTTTCGGACAAGACGGGCATAGCGTCCTTCAAATGGGACGTGGGCGATCACCAGGCCTGTCTGGACGGTTGCGCGCAGGTGGCCGAGGCGCTGGGGCCGATCGACGTCGTCGTCAACAATGCGGGCATCACGCGCGACGGCGTGCTGGCGAAGATGAGCTTCGACGACTGGAACGAGGTGATGCGCATCAATCTGGGCGGTTGCTTCAACATGGCCAAGGCGACCTTCGGCGGGATGCGGGAGCGCGGCTGGGGCCGTTTCGTCAATATCGGATCGATCAACGGGCAGGCGGGCCAATATGGCCAGGTCAACTATGCGGCCGCCAAGTCCGGCATCCATGGCTTCACCAAGGCGCTGGCGCAGGAAGGCGCGAAATATGGCGTCACCGTCAATGCGATCGCGCCGGGCTATATCGACACCGACATGGTCGCGGCGGTGCCGCAGGCGGTGCTGGAAAAGATCGTCGCCAAGATACCGGTCGGCCGTCTGGGCCATGCCGATGAGATCGCCCGCGGCGTCGCCTTCTTCTGCAGCGAGGAGGCGGGCTTCGTGACCGGCAGCACGCTGTCGATCAACGGCGGCCAGCATATGTACTGATGGAAGGCGAGGGGCTTTCCATTGACGCTTCGGCGCCGGCGGCATCGCCCTTCGCTCCGCCCGTCAAGCGCAGCGTGACGATTGCGGGCCATCAGACCGCGATCAGCCTGGAACCGATATTCTGGCAAGCCCTGCGCGCGGCCGCCCTTCGGGAGGGTTTGCCCGTCAACGCCTTGATCGCGCGCATCGATGTCGCGCGCATGGCGGCGGCCGATCCGCCCAATCTGGCGAGCGCGATAAGATGCTGGCTTTTCAACGATAATATACAATCATAAAATAATAATTACTCGCAATAGCGTTGACTCTGCGAACAAGTCGCAATAGCAGGCCCCTCAAGGTTCAAGAAAGGGGTTCTGTTTCCATGTCCAAAGCACTGTCACGACCGTCCTTCCTGGCGCTGAGTTGCGTCGGCGCGATCGCCTTTGCCTCGTCCGCGCAGGCGCAGGATGCAGCGCAGGGCGCCAAGCTTGGCGGGATGACGGTCACCGACACGGCGATCGAGGAATCGCCGATCAAGGTCGAAAAGGCGGAATCGCCCAAATATACCCGGCCGCTGCTCGATACGCCGCAGACCATCACGGTGATCGGCAAGGAAACCATCCAGCAGCAGAACCTGCTGACGCTGCGCGACGTGCTGTCGACCGTTCCCGGCATCACCTTCGGCGCGGGCGAGGGCGGCTTCGGCTATGGCGACCGCATCATCCTGCGCGGGCAGGACGCGAAGAACGACGTCACGGTCGACGGCGTGCGTTCCGGCGCGTTCCTGAACCGCAACGAAGTCTATAATATCGAGCAGGTCGAAGTCACCAACGGCGCCAATTCGGTCATGAACGGCGGCGGTTCGGTCGCTGGCACGATCAACCTGGTGACGAAGCGTCCGTTGGCCGACGACAAGACGATCCTGAACGCCGGGATCGGCACGGACAATTATTATCGGGCGACCATAGACGCGAACAAGCGCGTCAACGACCTGATCGCCGTGCGCCTCAACGCCGTCTATCACCGCAACGATGTGCCGGGCCGCGATGTCGAGGATTATGAGCGCTGGGGCGTGGCGCCCGCGATCACCATCGGCATCGACAGCCCCACCAGCCTGACGCTGCAGGGCGAATATCTGGATGACAAGGCGATGCCGCAATATGGCATCCGCTACTTCCCGGCGCTGGGGGGCATCGTCGACCAGTTCGACCGGTCGGGCTATTACGGCTTCGCCAATCTCGACCGCCAGGACAGCAAGACCAACTCGCTGCAGGCGATCTTCAGCCATGCCTTCAGCGATACGGTCAAGGTCCGCAACCTGACGCGGTACGAACATATCCGCCAGGATACGGTGACCAGCCAGCCGAACGGCGTCTTCTGCCTCGACAACGGAACGGCGGGCGGCTTTAACCCGGACACCGGCGGCGCATGCACCCAGCGCATCGGCACGACCGCCGCCGGCGAAACGCTCACCATTCCAGTCGGCTATTATCTGCCGATCGGCGGCCGCGGCAACCAGCGCTTCATCACCAATGAAACCGCCTATAACCAGATCGACCTCAGCGCCGATTTCGACACCGGCGGCATCGGCCATACGCTGGTCGTCGGCGGTTCGGCCCTGTGGGAGCGCTACGACCAGTTGCAGGGCAGCCTGGGCCGCAGCGCCAACGGATTCGATCCCTATGCCGCGCCTTTCACCGCGCCTGCCACCGGCGCCGGCGCCGCCAATCCGGCCTATAGCGCCGCCGCCAGCCTTGGTTTCTACCTGCCGCTGGTGAACATCGCCGATCCGTCGTCCGGCATCGTCGGCCCTGCGGCCACCACCGGCCTGGCCCGCGTCTATGGCAGCAACAATTATGTCGGGCCGGTCAACTTCATCCTGGGCACGCATAATGTCGGGGAACAGACCAGCTATGCCGCCTATCTGTTCGATACGATGAAGTTCACCGACTGGTTCGAGATCAACGGCGGCGTCCGCTATGAGAAGGTCAAGGGCTTCAACCGCACCTTCACCTACAACACGACGGGCGGTTCGGCGCAGCTTGGCCAGATCAGCACGGTCGGCACTCGGCTGGAGGTGGACGACAATCTCTTTTCCTTCCGCATCGGCGCGGTCGTGAAGCCGACGCCGGACACCAGCCTTTATGTCGCTTTCGGCAACTCCAAGCTGCCGTCCAAATCGTCGGTCGACGGAAGCTGCACCGCGGACAATGCCGCGGGCGGCAGCGGCACCTGCAATGTCAGGCCGGAAACCACGAAGAATTACGAGATCGGCGCCAAGGCCGACCTGTTCGACAAGCAGTTGCTGCTGACACTCGCGCTGTTCCGCAACGACCGCAACCAGATCAAGGTGGTGTCGGGCGATCCGTTGCTGCCCGATCAGGCGACGGATGGCCGCCAGCGGGTGGAGGGCGTGTCCTTCGGCGCGTCGGGCAACATCACCGGCAACTGGACGATTTCCGCCAACTACATGTACCTCAAGAGCAAGATCAAGCAGGGCGTTTCCGACTATTGCCTCGCCCATCCGGGCGCGACCGACCCGGCCGCCGGCACATGCGCCAACAGCACGACCTTCCTTGATCCGACGGCTGGTTACGCGCTGACCAATACCCCGAAGCATTCGGGCAGCCTGTTCACCACCTACCGCTTCGGCTTCGGCCTGGAACTGGGCTATGGCCTGACCTATCAGGGCAGCTTCCTGCTGAACCAGCCGTCGCTCGCCCAACTGGTCGCCAACAGCTATGTCGGCTACCGGGTGCCGAGCTACACGATCCACCGTTTCATGGCCTCCTACCCGATCACGGAGAATCTGAAGGCGCAGGTGAATGTGCAGAACTTCACCAATGAGAAATATGTGACGACGGTGCGCAACAACATCAATAACAGCTGGGCGCAGCCTGCCCCGACCCGGTCGGCGGTGTTCAGCCTCAACTATATGTTCTGACCGATCCCTATCCCCCGGCACTCGTCCCTTGCCGGGGGAAACGGGCGGGTGGCGATGCACTCCTATCCTCCTCGGGTCGCCACCCGTCCGGTCCCATGGCAAAGATGCGATTGAGTAGCATTAGGATTCGCGTTATGGACCGGTTTCGCCGGCAGGGCGGCAAAGGGGATCTGGCATGCTTCGCGTAGCAGATGGATATGTTGAAGAGGCGGCGGATGACGCGATCGTCCCATCCCCCGCCGTTCCGCTCTCCGTCCCCAGCGCACCCGTTCGATTCGAGGCTGCTCCCGCCCGCTATGGCGCGCGGCGTGGGCCGAACGTTCCAGCCATTCTTGTCATCGTCCTGCTTCATGCCGTCCTTATCGCCGCGCTGGTCCAGGTCCGGCATCATGCGCAGCGCGTGCGGGAGGCGCGCCTGTCGGTCGTGAACCTCATGCCACCGCCTCCTCCGCCTCCATCCGCGGAGGCCCCGCCACCCCCGCCGCAGACCAAGATCGTCGCGCCGCCGCCACTGGTGAAAGTGCCCCTGCCGCCGGCGCCGGCCGTGGCGACCACGCCCGAGATCGTGCCGCCTGCGCCGCCTGCTCCTCCCGTCGCGCTTTCCTCACCCCCCGCGCCGCCCGCCGCATCCATGGGATCGAGCCTGGTCCAGGGCGGCGACCTGGGCACGCAGATGATCGCCGGCAAGCCGCCCCGCTATCCGGTGGAGAGCCGTCGCAGGCGCGAACAGGGGACCGTCGTTCTGGCTCTGACGCTGGGTCTGGATGGCGCGGTGGAGAATCTCTCCATCGCGCAGAGCAGCGGTTTTCCCCGGCTCGACAATGCGGCGCGCGACGCGGTGCGCGGCTGGCGCTGGAAACCCGTGATGCGCGATGGCCAGGCCGTCCGGGTCAAGGGCGTGGTCGAAATTCCCTTCGTCCTGCGCGGCGGGGCGGAGTGACGGCAATGGGCCGCTTCCGCTTCATCCGTGCCTGTCCAGGTTCATCGGCATGCTGACCGTCATCCCCGAACTGCTGGATGGCCAAACCGTCGCCCGGGTCCGCGCGCTGATCGACGCGGCGCAGTGGGTCGACGGCAATGTCACCTCCGGCCACCAGTCCGCGCTCGCCAAGCGCAACCTGCAACTGCCGGAGGATTGCGCCGAAGCGAAGCAGGCAGGGCAGATCGTGCTGGATGCTCTGGGCCGCTCGCCCCTGTTCATTGCCGCCGCGTTGCCGCTCAAGGTCTTCCCGCCGCTGTTCAACAGCTATGCGGGCGGTCAGGCCTTCGGCACCCATGTCGACAATGCAGTGCGGATGCAGGCCGGCACCGGCTTTCGCGTGCGCTCGGACCTGTCGATCACCGTCTTCCTGGAGGAGCCCGGCAGCTATGACGGCGGCGAACTGACGGTCGAGACCAATTTCGGCGTGCAGCAGGTGAAGCTGCCGGCCGGCCATGCGGTGCTCTATCCGTCATCGTCGCTGCATCGGGTGGAACCGGTGACGCGGGGGCGTCGGGTGGCCAGCTTCTTCTGGCTACAATCCATGGTGCGGGACGATGCCGCGCGGCAGATGCTATTCGATCTCGACAGCAGCGTTCAGGCGCTGGCGGGCGAACTGGGCCATGACAATGCGCAGGTCATCCGGTTGACCGGCGTGTATCACAATCTGCTGCGGCGATGGGCCGACGCTTGATCTTGTGGGAATTGGGCAATGGCGGACGTCAATGCTTCCTCTCCCCTTCAGGGGAGGGGACTGAGGGGTGGGGGCGTGCCCCACGGGAAAAGTTGACCTGTAAAGGCACGCCCCCACCCCAACCCCTCCCCTGAAGGGGAGGGGCTTAATGGCAAGAAACCACCCAACCCGTCTTTCACTCCCGCCCGGCGCGGATTGCCGCGCCGCCGGCAAAGGGGGTGATCGCGACCAGCAGCAGGGACGCTGCGCCCAGGAACTTGAGCGCTGCGCCGCTTCCGTCGCCCAGCGTCCCGGCGCCGAAGATCAGCAGCGGCACGGCGAGCGGCAGGGCCAGTAGTCCGGCGAGCGCCCCGCTGGAGCGCAGGCCTGCCGTCAGCGTCGCCACCAGCAGCCCCAGCGCCGCAAGGGCGGGCGTGCCGATCAGCAATCCGGCTTCCAGCAAGCCTATGGTCGCCCCGTCCAGCTTCAACAGTGCGGCGGCGGGCAGGGTGGCGATCATCAGCGCCGGGCCGAAGCCCAGCCAATGGGCGATCAGCCGGGCGAGCACGACCGTCTCCTCCCCGATCCCGCGCAGGGCTATCTGATCGAGAACGCCCGCATCCCGATCCGGCGCCACCAGCCGGTCCACGGGCAAAAGACTGGCCAGCAACGCCGCGATCCACAGCATGCCGCCGCCGCTCCGCTGCAGCAGCGCCGCGTCCGGTCCCACGGCAAAGGGGTAGAGGCTGGCCACCAGCAACAGGAAGGCGACCGGCAGCCACAGCCCGGCGGATTGCCAGGACTGCCGCAAATCCCGCACCGCGAGCGTCAGGAGGATGGTCATGCCTCCTCCTCCGCCCATGCATGGTCCTGCATCGCCACGATCACCGGCGTCGCCAGCGGCAGCGGCTGGTGCGACGCCGCCACGACGATCCCGCCCTTGGCCAGATGCCCCGCAACCGCCGTTCCGAGCAGGTCCAGTGCCGCTTCGTCCAGCCCGTTGCCCGGCTCGTCCAGCAGCCAGATCGACGCGCCGCTGGCGATCACCCGAGCCAGCGCAGCCCGCTTGCGCTGCCCGGTCGACAGCATGCGCACCGGCACCTGGCGGAGGGGCTCCAGCGCCATTGCCGCTATCGCCGCGTCCAGTGCGTCCGACGCCACTGCATCCAACCGCGTCCAGAAACGAAGCGCCGCTTCGAGCGGTTGCTCCATGTCCAGCGCCAGCCGCTCATCCGCCAGCGCGATCCGGCCATGGCGATCGACCGTCCCCGCCGTTGCCCGCAGCAGCCCGGCGCAAATCCGCATCAGACTGGACTTGCCGATGCCGTTCGGCCCCTTCAGCAAGGCGCTGCCGCCCGGCTCCATCGCCAGGTCGACGCCGCGGAACAGCAGCCGCCCGCCGCGCGCGCAGGCGACGCCCGACAGGTGCAATCCCGCCCGGCTCATAGAGTGACCATGTCCTCCAGCACATGCATGTCGAGGTCGGACAGGCCGAAATGATGGCCGATCTCATGCACGACGACATGGGTGATCAGCATGTCGAGCGGCACGCCGGTTTCCACCCATTCGTCCAGCAGCGGGCGGCGGAAAAGATGGACCGTCGGCGGCAGGTCTCCGCTCTGCGCCGCTTCCCCGACGGGCCGGCCGGTGTAAAGGCCGGTCAGGCCGAAGGGATCGTCGATCTCCATTTCCTTGAGCACCTGCGGATCGGCAAATTCCTCGACAAACAGCACGACATTCGACAGGTGCGAACGAAACGGTTCCGGCAGGCGCGACAGGGCCGCCAGCGCCAGGCTTTCTATATCCTCGCGCGTCGGCGCAAATCGGGGCTGTTGACCGGCATCGTCCATGGGAGAGACATAAAGCATGTTCCGAATCGTCTGCAAACCGCCGACGCTTGGGAAAATGAGTTAACGCCGCCAGGAATCGGCCGGGCAAGGGACGGGAAAGACAAATGATCGCGAAACTGGATGGGGAGGAACGCGCGCTGGCGCTGAGGAATCTGCCGGAATGGGCGCCGGTGCAGGATCCGGACGGCATCCGCCGCCTTTTCACCTTCAAGGATTTCAACGCCGCCTTCGGCTTCATGACGCAGGTGGCGCTGCTTGCGGAAAAGGCGGATCATCATCCCGAATGGTCGAATGTCTACAACCGCGTCGACATCCTGCTCACCACCCATGATGCCGGCGGCCTGTCGCGCCGGGACATCGAACTCGCCGCCCAGATCGACGTCCTTTCATAAGGCCCTATTGCGACGCATTTCCTTCGATCCGGTCATCATAGCCGCTGAGCGCCGAGATGACCGCCGGGACATGGGCATAGCGGTGGCGCAGCAGCGCCAGCCGCGCATCGGTGCCGGTGCAGAGCGCCGCGATATTGTCCTGCAAATAGGCCAGCCGCTCCGGATCATAGGCTTCCTCGCCCCGGAAATGGTCGCAACTGTCGCGGTCGACCATGTAGCGCGTCACCTCATCGGGAAAGGGCTGGATGTCGGCCGCGCCGTCCGATGGCGGCAGGTCGGGGACATAGGGGGGCGGCGGGATGTTGACCACCGAAGGCTTCATCGGCAGCAGCCGCAATGGCACGGCGCTCGTCGGGCCGGCGTCCGCCTGCCGTCCGGCGCCTTTTCCGCCGGGGCGCGAAGGCGCGGCAGCGAGGGCGGAAGATGCAGGAAGCGTCTCCGCCGCCTCTTCCCGGCGCAAAGGCATGTCGGGTAGCGCGAGGGAACCGAGGGCGTCACGCGGCTCGCCAGGCCGTTCCCCCGCCTTTGCGCTCGTCTGTCCATCGGAGCCAGGAGAACAACCGGCGGCCAGTGCCAGCACCAGCATCGGAAACAGCGTCTTGCCTGCGTTCACCCGATCTCCTCTCTCAAGCTGGCGATCAGGTCGGCGGCATGGTCCAGCCGCTCCTCCTCTTCATCCAGAATCGCCATGAAAGCGGTTCGCCTATATTGATGCACCGCTTCCTGGGAAAGACGGCTTGCCGCGGGACATGCAGAAATCACGATGTCCAGCAGCCGCTCCACCCCATGAAGCCGCCCCCACAGATAGTCGTTCTCCCGATAGGCGCGGCTGAAGAAAGCGCCGAAATTATTGAATTCTACGCCTTTCAGCGTCGCTTCCGCCCCGCCGGAGCGGATCGCGCTGCAATCCTCCGGCGAGATGCGGTCGACCTTGACCGGATCATATTCGTCCATCCCATGCCCTTGCAGCAGCGGCAGGGTGGCGATGTCGTAGAAGGGGAAGCCGAGATAGGCGAGCAGCATGGTCCGACGCGCCGCCCTGGGCAGCGCCGCCAGGGCATCGGCCAGCATCATGTCCGCCGCTTCGTCCCGTTCGCGCAGGCCACGTAGCTGCGCCACCGCCTCCAGCGCTGCGCCGGGATCATTGGGGACTTCGCGCGCCGCCGCCTTGATTTCCCCATTGTAGAAGTCGGCGCCCTCGCATTCGGTATAGTGCGACAGGGCGGCGTAGATGGCGTCGTGCATCTTCTGGATGACGGCGTCGTCCGCGGCGCCCTCCACCTCCAGCGTTTCGGCCAGACGCCGGGCGAGGAAGCGCAGGCGGCGAATGCGGAAGGGCAGGTCATGCTGGCGGAAGAAGCCGACCGGGGCGGATGCCGGTCCGACATCCTCCGTCAACTGGTCCGCACCGATCGACCTGACATGGCCCCATAGCGCCTGGCGGTAGCTTTCGCGCATCAGCGCGCTTTCCTCCCCGCTCAGGTGGAACAGCAGGTCGGCCAGGTCCTCGACGATGCCGGACAGCTTGAGGTGGCCGTAAGCGGGGAAGGCGAAGCCGGCGGAACTGGCGGCCCGTTGCTGGGCCTTGCTGCGCCAGGCGGACAGCCGCGCCGGCGTCGGGCGATCCAGGAACAGCATGCCGCCGATGGCGCTTTCGACCTCCGCCTCTATGCCGGGCCGCAGAGCGGTCAATATGCGCGCCATGCGCCGGATGCGGGCGCTGTGCCGGTCTATGGCGTCCAGATTGTCGCGGATCGGCTGTTCGCGGGGAATGTCGCTGAGCGCGCCGAAAATGGTGCGGAAGAAGCCCGGCAGCGGCGCATCCTCGCCCGATGAGGCTTCCTCCGCCTCGCCGTGGCGGTTGAGCTGGATCGAGCGATGGCCGGGCTTGGGATCGATATAGACGAAGCGCCGGTCGACCTCCCGCCGGGAGGGGCGGTTCCTGAGCGCGCCGATGGCCTGGGCGAACGGGGCGTTGGCCAGCACCGAACCGTCGATCAGCACCGCGTCCTCGGCGCGTCCGCGCGCCGCATGGCGGGGAAGGGCGCGCGCCAGAAAGGCGTCCCGCGTCGGCCAGGCGCGATGGCGGCGTTTCAGCACCCGGTCCAGCTCGCGCACGGTGAAGGGCGGAAAGGCGCCGGGAAAGCTGGCCGTGGCGCGGGCGGCGAAGACCAGTTCGGCGGGATCGGCAAGGTTGCGCTGTCCATGTCCGCGGGCGCGAAAGCCGATGGAGAGCCGATGTTCCGTCTCCACCACCTGTGGGGGGCTGTTGAGGTTCAGGCTCTGCGGATGCCCTTCGAAATCCGTGACGGTGACGAACAGGTCCAGCGGATGGCCGGGCGGCAGCAGCGCCGGGCCGCGCCCAGTCGCCTCCATCGCGTCGAAGGCGTCCAGGATCATGGCCGTGAAGATTTCCCCGCCGAAGGGAGGCTCGAACCAGCGGGAGCGGATGAAGTGCGACAGCTTGTGCCGAACCTCCTCCCGCGTATCGGGGGCGACGGTGCGCTCGACCGTGTCTCCCGGATGCCGCGCCGCCATCCACACAAGCGGCGTCGCCCAGAATTTGGTGATCCGCCGGGCGGGGCGGGCATCGGGATCGAGCAGCTTTTCGACATCGGCATTGTCGAGCCACATATCGGTCAGCGGGTCCAGCGACTGGCCCGTCTCTATCGCCTGCGCCAGGAAGATGCCGTTGATGCCGCCGGCGCTGGCCCCGGCGATGATGTCGGGCATCACCCGCAATTTGACGCCGCAGGCCGTTTCCAGATCCTCCAGCAGCTTGCGATAGACCGCCTCGCTGCTGTTGCCGGACGGCACGCCGTCATGGAACGCCCGGCTGGCCCGGGCCAGATGCCAGATCTCCTTGGTGATGCCGTGCATGTAGACGGCCAGGCTGATCCCACCATAGCAGACCAGTGCGAGCCTGAGTTCCCGCTCTTTCATGGGGTTGAGAGTTGCAGAGCAAAGGGGGCTTGTCGAGGGGGCGCTGATGGACAGGCGCGTTTGCCCAAAGGGTTCGGTGCTCCCGCCCTCGCAGGAACATGATGGAGCTTCGCCGTCACCCCAGCTTGAATTCCGCCCAGATGGGCAGATGGTCGGACGCCTTTCGCGCCCCCGCGCTTTCATGCACGCCGCAATCGACCAGCTTCAACTGCCCGCAATGCATGATCCGGTCGAGCCGCGCCACCGGCCGTCGCGCATGGAAGGAACGGCCGCAGGGCGCGAAGCTGTAATGCCGCGCGAAATCCGCCAGGCAGCCCCGTTCCGCGCTCCATTCGTTGAGGTCGCCCATCAGCACCGTCGGCATGGCGTCGCGCTGCCCTGCCGCGTGGATCACGGCGGCGGCCTGCTTGCGCCGCCAGAGCCCGGACAGGTCCAGATGCATGCCGAAGATGCGAAGATGCGTCTTGCCCAACGTCACCTCCGCCATGGTCGCGCCGCGCGGCTCCAGGCAGGGGAGGTGCAGAACGTCGTGCGCGCCGATCTCCACATCCTTGCGCACCAATATGGCGTTGCCGTGCCAGCCCATCGAATCGACCTGCACGTTGAGCGGCACCGGCTTATAGGGGCTGATGCTCTCCAGCAGCCAGGGCGGCAGCGCCGCCGACCGAACGCCGAAGCGCCGGTCGGCCTCCTGCAGGGCGATGATGTCGGCGTCCAGTTCGTTCAGCACGTCGATCACCCGCTCGGGAACCCGGCGGCGGTCGGTGCCTATGGCCTTGCGGATATTGTAGCTCGCGACGCGAATGGTCTTCATGGCGAAACAATGCGCCACAGCGCGCCCGGTTTCCATGGCAAGATGCAAAGAGGATTTGTGTTCCGCATATGTTCTGATATGCGTGCCGCATGGCCAAGGCAAAGCGAAAATTCGTCTGTCAGCAATGCGGCACCGTTTCGGGCCGGTGGCAGGGGCAGTGCGACGATTGCGGCGAATGGAACAGCATTGTCGAGGAAGCGGCCGAGACGGTCTTTTCCGCCCGCCACGACCTGCATAGCGGCGGCAGGGCGCTGACGCTGGTGGGGCTGGACGACAAGGTCGAACTGCCGCCCCGCACCACCACCGGCATTGCGGAGTTCGATCGGGCGCTGGGCGGCGGCATCGTGTCCGGTTCCGCCACGCTGATCGGCGGCGATCCGGGCATAGGCAAGTCGACCCTGCTGTTGCAGGCGGCCGCGCGCATTGCTTCGGCCGGGCACAGCGTCGCCTATATCAGCGGCGAGGAAGCGTCGGATCAGGTGCGCCTGCGCGCGCAGCGGCTGGGGCTTGGCAATGCGCCCGTGCAGCTTGCCAGCGCCACTTCCGTGCGCGACATACTGACGACGCTGGGGGAGGGCGCGCCGCCCGCGCTGCTGATCATCGATTCGATCCAGACGATGCACAGCGACCTGATCGAGGGCGCGCCCGGCACGGTGAGCCAGGTGCGCGCGTCCAGCCAGGAACTGATCCGCTTCGCCAAGCAGCGCGGCACCGCCCTGATCCTTGTCGGTCATGTGACCAAGGACGGCAGCATCGCGGGCCCCCGCGTGCTGGAGCATATGGTCGATACGGTGCTGAGCTTCGAGGGAGAGCGCAGCCACCAATATCGCATCCTGCGCGCGATCAAGAACCGCTTCGGCGGCACGGACGAGATCGGCGTGTTCGCGATGGTGGCCGAGGGGCTGGAGGAGGTCGCCAATCCGTCCGCCCTGTTCCTGACCCATCGCGACGAGAATGTGACCGGCGCCACCGTCTTTCCGGCGCTGGAAGGGACGCGCCCGGTGCTGGTGGAGATCCAGGCGCTGGTCGTCCGCCTTTCGAGCGGGGCCACGCCCCGCCGGGCTGTCGTGGGTTGGGACAGCGGGCGGCTGGCCATGGTGCTGGCCGTGCTGGAGGCGCGCTGCGGCCTCAGCTTTTCGACCTGCGAAGTCTATCTGAACGTCGCGGGCGGCTATCGCCTGTCGGACCCGGCGGCCGACCTGGCTGTCGCGGCCGCGCTGATGTCGGCGCTGTCGGAACGGCCGGTGCCCGCCGATGTCGTCCTGTTCGGGGAAATCGCCTTGTCCGGCGAAATCCGCCCGGTGGCCCATGCCCCGTTGCGGTTGCGCGAGGCGGCCAAGCTCGGTTTCAACCGCGCTTTCGTTCCCGCCGCCGTGGCCGATGGGGTCAAGGGCATTTCGGTCAGCGGTTATCGCGCCCTTGCGCAACTTGTTGACCAGATGCTCGGCCGCGGATAGCCAACAGCGCGATGAACGCGATCGACATTCTCGTCCTGCTGCTGATCGGCGGCTGCGCCATTTTCGGCCTGATGCGCGGTTTCGTGCAGGAAACCCTGTCGCTGATCGCCTGGGTGCTGGCGATCTTCGCGATCCGCCTTTTTCACGCTTCGGCGACGGAACTGGCGGCGCCCTTCGTCGGCAGCACCAGCGGCGCGGCGGTGCTTGCCTTCGCCTTGGTGTTCGGCATCACCTTCGGCGCGGGCAAGCTGCTGGCTCACGCCATCGGCCGGCGCACGCGGCAGTCGGTGCTGGGTCCCGTCGATCGGGTGCTGGGCGCGGGCTTCGGCGCGGTCAAGGGGCTGATCGGCGCGACGCTGGTCTTTCTGGCGTTCAGCCTGGTTTACGACACTTTCTACGGCAGCGGCGCGCGGCGGCCGGATTGGCTGTCCGATGCGCGGACCTATCCGCTGCTGAACGCCAGCGGTCAGGCGATCAGCGAATTCGTGGCGGAACGGCGGGCGCGCAAGCCGTCCGAGACGGACTAGAGCCAATCGACATTCAGAAGATGACGAGCCGAGCCGAAGGCCACCGAAGGTAAAATGGCGGTTTTCTGTGAGCCGGAGCGCAGCCTACTCAAGGTAGGTGAGCACCGGCAGCACGGAAAAGCATCATTTGCAGGCCGTCAGGGCTGAATGGCGATTGGCTCTAGCGGGCGATCCCCGACTCCGCCTGTCACTCTGTTTCCTCTTTCCGTCCGTTCCGCCTGCGTATTGGAGGCAACTTTCGGTTCTGCCCATCCGTTTATCGGGCAACAGCAACTGAAGGAGACAACCGATGGGCGAGATGACCGACAAGGTGAAGGCGGCCGGCAACAAGGCGGCCGGTGCGATCAAGGAAGCGGCTGGGCGCAACCAGCGCGATCCCGATCTGGTCGCGGAAGGCAAGGCGCAGAAGGCCAAGGGCACGGCGCAGGACGTCAAGGGTTCGGTCAAGGGCGCGCTTGGCGACAAGATCTGAGCCCAAGTCCAAGAAGCTTCCATAGAATGGCCTCGCCTTTTTGGCGGGGCCTTTTACTGTATTATTGACATCATACGCCTCTTGCTGTTCCAATCCTTTCAGCAAGGGAGTTCAGGGACATGTGGGATCGACGGTCGATAATCGCGGGCGGGACGGCTTCGTTCCTGTGCGCCGCCGGGTTGCGGGCGCAGGTCCTGCCGCCGCAGGGCTTTGCGACGCCTTCGGGCACCGTTCCCTTCGCGCCTGATGTGTTTCGCGAGCGCCGCCGCCGGGTGATGGAGGCGTTGAAGGACGGCGTCGCCATCGTCCATGGCGCGGGGCCGGTGGAAAGCAGCGCGGCGGTGGCGCCGCCCTTCGTGCAGGATGGCGATTTCGCGTGGCTCACCGGCATTGTCGACGAGCCGGACGCCGTGCTTGTCATGGCGCCCGCCGAACGCACGGTCAGGGAATGGCTGCTGCTGCCGTCGCGCGATGTGGAGTCGGAGCGGTGGGAGGTCGAGCGCCTGCCGCTGGGCACCGAAGTGGAGCGGCGCACGGGCTTTTCCCGGGTGGCGCGCACCGGCGGGCTGGGGAGCCTTGTCACCGCTTTGGCCGAGCGGTCCAAGACGCTGCATTTCCTGGGGCCGATCGTCAGCGCGTCCGCGCCCGTGCCCAGGGCGCTGGAGCTTTACGGCAAGGTGATGCAGCGGGTGCCGGGCGTATCCCTGAAGGACGACAGCGGCCTTCTGCCCTCGCTGCGCATCGTCAAGGAGGCGCGCGAACTGGAGCTGATGCGCAAGGCGATGGCGGCGACGGCGCGCGGCCATCTCGCCGCGATGAAGCAGGTGCGGCCCGGCATGACCGAAAGGCAGTTGAAGGCGATATTGGAGGATGGCTTCCGCGCCGGGGGCGGCGACGGGCTGGCCTATGACAGCATCGTCGCCACCGGGCGCAACGCGGCGTCGCTGCACTATACCGGCGGCGGCGGGGTGATCGGGGAGAGGGACCTGATCCTGATCGACGCGGCGGCCTCCGTCGGGGGATATGCCTGCGACGTGACGCGCACCTTCCCCGCCGGCGGCAGGTTCACCGACGAACAGCGGGCATCCTATGAACTGGTCCTCGCGGCGCAGGCGGCGGCCGTCGCCAGGCTGAAGGCCGGGGTCTATTATGAGGATCTGGTCGAGGCGGCGAAGGACGTGTTCCGCAAGGCCGGGCGGGTGGACGACTTCACCCATGGGCTGGGGCATCTGGTCGGGCTGGACGTCCATGATGTGGGCGACATGTCGAAGCCGCTGCCGGCGGGCGCGGTGATCACCGTGGAGCCGGGGCTGTACGTCCAGTCCGCCAATTACGGCATCCGGATCGAGGATCTGTACCTGATCACGCCGACCGGTTCGCAGCGGCTGAGCGAAGCCGTGCCGCGCACCGTCGCGGAGATCGAGGCGGCGATGGGGCGGTAGGCTTGCTTTCCGGGCGGATGGAATCATCTGCTGACTTGGAAAAGGCGACAAAACGGAAACTTGGAGCAGTCGAGCCGATGCAGTCGGATTGAAATTTGCTCTGGGGTGTGTGGGCAAGTTCAAGACCTTCCTTCTCCCTTGAGGGAAGGATGGGAAGCGTTGGCGACGGAGGAGCCGGGGCGGGGTTGGATGAGGGGGAGCGGGCCTGCGGCCCGCGCGGTCCCTTGGATCGCAACCCCCTCACCCGGCTGCGACTAGGCAGCGAGCTGCCAAGTCTGCGCAGCCCTCTCCCTCGAGGGAGAGGGGTAAGGTGGGTGTCCGATTCCTTCCCACATCATGCGGGCTGGCGAGACTTGAACTTGTCCGTGCAGGAGCGCGGTTTGCTGAAATCGATTTTAATCCTCTTCGGGCGCGGCGAGATAGGCCCGCACGTCGCGTCGCAGTTCGCCTGCGCAGAGGTAGAGGGCGATGACATTGGGGAGCGCCATCAGGAAGAAGCTGCTGTCGACGATGCCGACCACGCGGCCGAGGTCGATGGCGGCGGCGGGGGGCAGGGCGACGATATAGAGGATCTTGTAGGTCCATTGCGCCCGGGGACCGTTGCCGAACAGATAGCCCCAGGCCTGAAGCCCGTAAAAGCCCCACGCCACCAGCGTCGAATAGGCGAACAGCACCACGACCACCGCCAGCAGCCAGGGGAAGGAGGGCGAAACCTGCGCGAAGGCGGCGGAGGTGATGGCGATCCCCTCCAGCCCGCCATTCCATGTGCCCGCCACGACCAGCGCCAGCCCGCCCAGCGCGCAGACGATCATCGTGCCGAGCAGCGGTTCCAGCAGGGCGACCAGCCCCTCCGACACCGGGTGCCGCACCCGCGCCAGGCTGTGCGCCATCACCGCCGATCCCACGCCCGCCTCGCTGGCGAAAACGGCGCGCCGCATGCCCGCGACGAAGGCGCCCACCGCGCCGCCGGTCGCGGCCTGCCCGTTCCATGCGCCGTGCCAGATGTCCGCCAGCGCGCCCGGAATGGCGGCGGCGTGAAGGATCAGCACGGTCGCGACGCCGATCAGATAGACCGCGACCTTGAGCGGCGTCAGCCGCTTCGCCACCTCGCCCAGCCAGGCCGCGCCGCCCAGCGTCACCAGCGCCACCGCGCCGGCCAGCATCGTGCCATAGGCCCAGCCATTGGCGAAGCCGGTCACCACCTTCACCTGCGCGAAGCTCTGGTTGACCTGCACCATGGGGATCGCCCCGAACAGCGCGAAAAAGGCGTAGAAGCCGCCCAATATCAGCCCGATCTTCGGCCAGCCGCGCGCCGCGCCCACCGCCTTCAGCACATACATCGGCCCGCCATGCACATGGCCCTGCGCGTCGAAGACGCGATATTTGAGGCCCAGCGTCACTTCCGCCATCTTCACCGTCATGGCGAACCAGCCGATGATGAACATCCAGAGGATCGCGCCCGGCCCGCCCATCGTCAGCGCGACCGCGACGCCCGCGATATTGCCGAGGCCGATGGTGCCCGACAGCGCCGTCGACAGCGCGCCCCACTGGCTGACGTCGCCCTTCGCCTCGCCCGCATGCGGCTGCGCCCTGAGGATGCGGAGCGCCCGGCCCACCGCGGTCAGGTTGGGAAAGCCGAGCCAGAGGGTGAAGAACAGCATCGGCAGCGCCAGATAGAGCACGATCAGCTCGATCTGCGCGCCGAGCACCGGCACCTTCATGAAGACCGCGCCGGAAAGGGCGTCGACCGCTGCATTGAATCCGTCCATTCGCAAGGGGATGGCCGGTCCTTGCTGGAAAGTCGAACAAAGATTGCTATGGGAAGCATGAGAGCTTCACCGCGGGGCGGGCAGGGACGATGAGCAGGAAATATTTCGGTACGGACGGCATTCGCGGGCGCACCAACCAATGGCCGATGACCGCCGAACTGGCGATGAAGGTCGGCATGGCGGCGGGCAAGCATTTCCAGCGCGGCACCCATCGCCATCGCGTGGTGATCGGCAAGGATACGCGGCTGTCGGGCTATATGGTCGAAAATGCGCTGGTCGCCGGGTTCACGGCGGTCGGCATGGACGTGGTGCAGTTCGGGCCGATCCCGACGCCCGCCGTGGCGTTGCTGGCCCATTCGATGCGCGCCGACCTGGGCGTGATGATTTCGGCCAGCCACAATCCCTATTTCGACAATGGCATAAAATTATTCGGTCCGGACGGCTACAAGCTGTCGGACGAGGATGAGCTGAAGATCGAGGCGATGCTGGACCAGCAGATCCCGCTGGCCGCGTCGCAGGACATCGGCCGCGCCCGCCGCGTGGAGGATGCGCGCGGCCGCTATATCCATGCGGTCAAGTCCAGCTTTCCCGCCGATCTGCGGCTGGACGGGCTGAAGATCGTGGTCGATTGCGCCAATGGCGCGGCCTATCAGGTCGCCCCTTCCGCCCTGTGGGAATTGGGGGCGGAGGTGGTGGCGATCGGCGTCACGCCCAACGGCATCAACATCAACGACCAGTGCGGATCGACCGCGCCGCTGCTGTTGCAGGAAACGGTGGTGTCGTCGGGCGCCGACATCGGCATCGCGCTGGACGGCGATGCCGACCGGCTGATCGTGGTGGACGAGCATGGCGCGATCGTCGACGGCGACCAGATCATGGCCCTGATCGCGGGCAATTTCGCGAAGGCGGGGATGCTGCGCGGCGGCGGGCTGGTGGCGACGGTGATGTCGAACCTGGGGCTGGAGCGGTTTCTGGCCGGGCAGGGCATGGCGCTGGAGCGGACCAAGGTGGGCGACCGTTATGTGCTGGAGCGGATGCGCGAGGGCGGCTTCAATGTCGGGGGCGAGCAGTCGGGGCACATGATCCTGTCCGACTATGCGACGACCGGCGACGGCACGATGGCGGCGCTGCAGGTGCTGGCGGCGCTGGTGCGGTCCGGCAAGCCGGCGAGCGAGGTGCTGCACCAGTTCGATCCGGTGCCGCAATTGCTGAAGAATGTGCGCTTTTCCGGCGGCAGGCCGCTGGAGCATGAGGATGTGCGGAAGGCGATCGCGCAGGCGGAGGCGGAGCTGAACGGGTGCGGGCGGCTGGTGATCCGTCCGTCCGGCACGGAGCCGGTGATCCGGGTGATGGCGGAAGGCGACCGCGAGGAGCAGGTCAGGGACGTGGTGGAGCGCATCTGCGACGCCGTGGCGAAGGCGGCGGCGTGACGGCGTTGCGTTGCGGTTGTCCTTGCGGATATGGCGCTGCCTTTCCGGCGCGTCCGGGCCGGGGGAGGCGGCGGGAGATGGGTTCCCGCCTGCGCGGGAAAGACGGACGGAGGACGATCGTCCATGCTTGAGATGCGGCCCGATTGCGAACGCTGCGGCGTCGATCTGCCCGCCGACGAGCCGGGGGCGTTCATCTGTTCCTTCGAATGCAGCTTTTGCGCGCCCTGCGCCGAGGCGCTGGACGACCGCTGCCCCAATTGCGGCGGGGAGTTGATGGACCGGCCCACGCGGGTGGGGGATGCGTTGAAGCGGCATCCGGCTTCGGCGGAGCGGCGTTTCGGGGGATGAGCATCGCCCGCATCCTGATCGTCGCCGGGTCCGACAGCGGCGGCGGTGCCGGCATCCAGGCCGACATCCGCACCGTGACGCTGTTGGGCGGCCATGCCATGACGGCGATCACCGCGATCACCGCGCAGAACACGCTGGGCGTGCAGGACGTCCATCCGGTGCCGGCCGACATGGTGATCGCGCAGATGGAAAGCGTGATCGGCGACATCGGGGTCGACGCGGTGAAGATCGGCATGATCGGATCGGCGGAGACGGCGGCGGCGGTGGCCGAGCGGCTGGCGGCGCTGGAAGGCCTGCCCATCGTCTTCGATCCGGTGATGGTGGCGACCAGCGGTTCGGCGCTGGCCGATGAGGCGACGGTGGCGGCGTTCGAGCGGCTGATGGCGCTGGCGGCGCTGGTGACGCCCAATATTCCGGAGCTGGAGGCGCTGGGCGGGGAGGAGATCGCAGTCCGCTTCGCGACGCATGTGCTGGCCAAGGGCGGCCATGGCGAGGGGCCGATGCTGACCGACCGGCTGATCGGGCCGGGCGGCGTGGTGAAGGCCTGGAGCAATGCGCGGATCGACACGCGGCACAGCCATGGCACGGGCTGCACGCTGGCCAGCGCGATCGCGACCGGGCTGGGGCAGGGACGGGACATGATCGACGCGATCGAGCGGGCGCGCAAATATGTGCGGGAGGCGCTGGCGCTGGCGCCCGGCCTTGGCGGCGGACATGGGCCGATGGGAGCGCCGTTCGGATTTCATGACCATGCCTGATTTCGCCCATGAATTGCGGCATCATCCGGGGCTGGTCGCCGGGGTGGACGAGGCCGGGCGGGGGCCGCTGGCCGGGCCGGTGGTGGCGGCTGCGGTGATCCTGCGGCGGGAGGATTGCCCGGACGGGCTCAACGACAGCAAGCAGCTCAGCGCGGCGAAGCGGGCCGTGCTGGAGGGGGAGATCAAGGCGCGGGCGCTGTGCTGGGGCCTGGGGGTCGCTTCGGTCGAGGAGATCGACAGCCTCAACATCCTCTGGGCGACGATGCTGGCGATGACGCGGGCGGTGGAGGCGCTGACCCATGACTGCGCGCATGTGCTGGTGGATGGCAATCGCTGTCCGCAATGGCGCTGGGCCTCGACGGCGGTGGTCGAGGGCGACGCCAAATGCCTGTCGATCGCGGCGGCATCCATATTGGCGAAGGAGGCGCGCGACCGGATGATGATCGAGGCGGCGGCGGCGCACCCGCATTATGGCTGGGAAAGCAACAAGGGCTATGGCAGCGCCCGGCATCTGGCCGCGCTGCGCGAGCATGGGCCGACGCCGCTGCACCGCAGGAGCTTTGCGCCGGTCGCGCAGTTGAGCCTGCTTTAGGGACGCGCCGGGGCGGCGACCGTCCCGATCCGATACCGATGCGAGTCCGCCGGGGGCTGGCGCTGCGCCGTCTTATGGTTAAGAAGGTGTTTATGCGCGCCTTTCTGACCTTCCTGCTGTTGCTGACCTGTGCGGTGGCGCCGCCGGCCGGGGCGCAGGAGGCGCTGGGGCCGGGGGGCTATCGCTGGCTGGAGGAGGGGCCCTTTGCCGGGCCGCTCTATCTGGTCATCAGCATCGAGCGGCAGAGGGTGCATGTCTATGACGGCGACCGGCTGGTCGGGGTCGCCAGCGTGTCGACCGGCATGAAGGGGCATCGCACCCCCACCGGCGAGTTTCCGGTGTTGCAGAAGCGGGAATGGCATCGGTCGAACCTCTATTCCAACGCGCCCATGCCCTTCATGCAGCGGCTGACCTGGGACGGGATCGCGCTGCATGCCGGGCATAATCCCGGCTATCCGGCGAGCCATGGGTGCATCCGCCTGCCCCAGGCCTTCGCCCGCAAGCTGTTCGGGATGACGCAGATCGGCACGCTGGTCAGCGTGACGTCGGACCGGCTGAGCCCCGCGCTGATGGTGGATGCGCTGGTGGTGGGCGATCCGGGGAGCGCGGTCGCCACCTTCACGCCGCAGGCGCCGGTCGTGCTGGCGCAGCGCGAAGATGCGGGGGTGGGAGCGGGCGCGCCGATGCTGGAGGTCGATCCGGGGATATTCCGGCTGAGGTTGATGCGGCGTTAGGGGCCCTTCAGATGGGGCAGGAAGGCGGCGGGTTCCTGCGAGACCCCGCCGCCTTCCTGTTTTCCGGCATTCCGATCAGGCCGCTTCCGCGGTTTCCTCCGTCGCGGGGAGGCGGATGAGATAGTCGAAGGCGGACAGCGCCGCCGTCGATCCGGCTCCCATGGCGATCACGATCTGCTTGTAGGGCACGGTCGTGCAGTCGCCTGCCGCGAAGATGCCCGGCTGGCTGGTTTCGCCGCGCGCGTCGATCTCTATCTCTCCGCGCGGGGAGAGGGCGATCGCGTCCTTCAGCCATTCGGTGTTGGGGACGAGGCCGATCTGGACGAAAATGCCCTCCAGCTCGACATCGTGCTCCGTGCCGCCGTTGCGGTCCTTGTAGCTGAGGCCGGTCACTTTCTCGCCATTGCCGTCGACCCTGGTCGTCAGGGCCGAGGTGATGATCCTGACATTGGGCAGGCTGGCGAGCTTGCGCTGGAGCACGGCGTCGGCGCGGAGCTGGCTGTCATATTCGATCAGCGTCACATGGGCGACGATGCCGGCGAGGTCGATGGCCGCTTCGACACCGCTATTGCCGCCGCCGATCACCGCGACGCGCTTGCCCTTGAACAGCGGACCGTCGCAATGCGGACAATAGGCGACGCCCTTGTTGCGATATTCATCCTCGCCGGGCACGCCCATCTGCCGCCAGCGGGCGCCGGTGGAGAGGATGACGGTGCGGCCCTTGAGCGACGCGCCATTTTCGAGGACGACTTCGTGATAGCCGCCTTCGGCCTTGGCCGGGATCAGCTTCGCCGCCTTCTGGAGGTTCATGATCTCGACATCATAGTCCTTCACATGCGCTTCCAGCGCGGAGGCGAGCTTGGGCCCTTCGGTGCGGCTGACCGAGATGAAATTCTCTATGTCCATGGTGTCGAGCACCTGGCCGCCGAAGCGTTCCGCCGCGACGCCGGTGCGGATGCCCTTGCGCGCCGCGTAGATGGCCGCCGCCGCGCCGGCGGGGCCGCCGCCCACCACCAGCACCTCGAACGGGTCCTGGGCCTTGATCTTCTCCGCCGCGCGGGCCGCCGCGCCGCTGTCGATCTTCGCGACGATCTGCTCCAGCTCCATGCGGCCGCTGGCGAAGGGTTCGCCGTTCAGGAAGACGGTGGGGACGGCCATGACCTTGCGCGCGTCGACCTCTTCCTTGAAGAGCGCGCCGTCGATGGCGGTGTGGCTGATGCGCGGGTTGAGCACGCTCATCAGGTTCAGCGCCTGCACCACGTCGGGGCAGTTCTGGCAGGAGAGCGAGAAATAGGTTTCGAAGGCGAAGTCGCCGTCAATATTCCTGATCTGCTGGATCAGGTCCTGCGCGGCCTTCGACGGATGGCCGCCGACCTGGAGCAGCGCCAGCACGAGCGAGGTGAATTCATGCCCCATGGGCAGGCCGGCGAAGGTGACGCCGATGTCCGTGCCGGTGCGGCGGATCATGAAGCTGGGGACGCGGCTGGCGTTACCGGCGGCGATCGTCACCTTGTCCGACAGTTCGGCGATCTCATCCAGCAGCGTCTTGAGTTCGCGGCTCTTGGGGCTGTCGTCCAGCGATGCGACCAGCTCGATCGGCTGGGTGATGTTCGCCATATAGGCCTTGAGCTGGGCCTTCAGATTTGCGTCCAACATCTTCGGTCTCCTTGGGTTGGGCGCGCCTATCCGGGGCGCGGCTATATGTTCGCCGGAACGGTGCGACCCGAAGGCCCGGCGGTGTTTGCGATGATGCGATTTGACTTCGTCGTGCGCTTGCCTTCGCAGGAGCACGCGGCATGCAGAGGCCCTGCCGGATCAGGGAGGAACTCGACCCGATCCGGCAGACGCCCTTTCAGGTCTTTAGATCTTGCCGACGAGGTCGAGCGACGGAGCAAGGGTCGCTTCGCCTTCTTCCCACTTGGCCGGGCAGACTTCGCCGGGATTGGCGGCGACATATTGCGCGGCCTTGACCTTGCGGAGCAGTTCGGTCGCGTTGCGGCCGACGCCTTCCGAGGTGATTTCCATGAACTGGATCACGCCTTCGGGATCGACCAGGAAGGTCGCGCGGTCGGCAAGGCCCACGCCCGGGCGCATCACGTCGAAATTATTGGTGATCTGGCCCGACTGGTCGCCCAGCATATAATAGTTGATCTTGCCGATGGCCGGCGAGGTGTCGTGCCAGGCCTTGTGGCTGAAATGCGTGTCGGTCGACACCGAGTACACCTCTACGTTCAGCTTCTGCAGCGTCGGGTAGATGTCGGCCAGATCCTCCAGCTCCGTCGGGCAGACGAAGGTGAAGTCAGCGGGGTAGAAGAAGAAGACGGCCCACTTGCCCTTCACGTCGGCGTCGGTCACGTCGACGAACTTGCCTTCCTTGTAAGCGGTGGCCTTGAACGGCTTGATGGTCGTGTTGATAAGCGCCATGGGCTTTCCAGTTCCTTTTTAGGGGGTTGCTGTTGCCCGACCCATGTAGGGAAAGCGCAGGGCGCCGTGAAATTGGTTTTATCGACAAGGTTGATTGATAAAAACGATCACCGCCAGCTTCATTGATCGATCTAGCCGCTTCTCGGCTTTTGCAGGACGTAGTTCATCGCCTCCTCCAGCATGCCTAGCGCTTCCTCTATGGTGAAGGTGGAGGAGTCGAGGCACAGTTCCAGCCACAGGCCGTCGATCATCGCGGTAAGCCCGATGGCGGCGATGCGCGCGTCGGGACGGGGAATCTGGGGCGCCGCCTCGCGCAGCAGCACCTCCATGCGTTCGCGCCCGCCGCCATAGGTTTCGGCATGGGTGGCGGCGATGGCGGGATTGGTCTTGTTGAGGCTCCAGAAGGAAATCCAGGTCGCCAGCAGATCGGGGTCCAGCACGGGCGGCTGGAAGTTGGAGCGCAGATAGGCCCACAGCCGTGCGCGGGGGCAGGAGCCGGCCTCCGCCACGGCGCGTTCCATGGCGGCGGCGACCTTTTCACCGACATCGCGATAGGTGGCCAGGATCAGCGCGTCGACGCCGTCGAAATAATGGGTGAGCAAACCGGCCGAAACGCCGGCATAGGCGCAGATCGCGCGGACGGAGGTGCCGCCCACGCCCTTTTCCGAAAGACAGCGCGCCGTCGCCTCGATCAGGGCCTGCCGCCGGACATCGGCGGATTCGCGAACGAACCGCGCCCTTTCCGGGCGCCCCTCAACCTTGTTCTCCATCTCTTTTCCCCGCCCATGATCCTGCCTTCCCGCCGCAGCCGCTGGCAAGCGGCTCCGCCCCCTGTCGGGAAATGGATCGAAGCCCCGCGTTCAGCGGTTTATCGGGTCAATTGCAAGGAGAAAGATGGATGAATCGTCGCAATCTGGGCCTGATTCTCCCGCTGATGGCGATGGGAGCGCTAACTTCCGGTTGCGCCAGGAGCGCCGACGAGGGCGGGGCCGCGAACAATGCCGCGCAGCCGGCCGATGTGGAGGCGATTGCCGAGCCGGATGCCGTCAATGCCGCCGCCAACGGGGCGGCGGGCCTGCCCACCGACGAGTGGGTCGGGCGGTGGAATGGGCCGGAGGGGCTGTTCCTGGACATCCAGCCGTCGCCCGATGGCCGGCCCGGACATTATGCCATCGCCAATCAGGACAATCTGGACCGGCAGGGAGACTATCCCGGCGTGGCCGAAGGGGCGACGATCCGCTTCGTGCGCGACGGCAGGGACCTGAGCATTCGTCCGGGCACGGGCGCGGAAACCGGGTTCAAGGACCTTGCCGGCCGGCAGGATTGCCTGATCGTGCTGCCGGGCCGGGAGGGCTATTGCCGCTGATCCGGTCAGGAACCCGCCCGCTCGCTTGCGCATTTATGCCGCCGGGTGGCGTGAAGACGAGGAGGATTTCTATGGCGGATTATCAGGATCGTCCGGCGACGACCACGATCATCGAGAAGCGTGGCGGCGGCGGAACCATGGTGGCGGTTCTCTTGCTGGTCGTGGTCGTGGCGATTGCCGCCTTCTTCCTGATCAGCAGCCAGAGCCGGAAGGACAGCGCGGTCGAGAGCGCGGCCACGCAGGTCGGCCAGGCGGCGAGCGATGTCGGAGATGCGGCCAAGGACGCCGCGGGCGCCGCGAAGGGCGAATAGGACCGGCGCCGCACCGGCGGTTTCCCGCCGTTCATCCGGTTGGATTGCAAAAAAAGGGCGCCCTGTTCGGGGCGCCCTTCCTTCAGGCCTGCCGTTGTCGGCTCAGCCGGATGTCGTCAGCCTTCCACCTTCGCATGCCGGGGTGCGGCTTCGTTGAGGATGCGCAGGATCTTCTTGAGCGCGCTCGGTTCGTCCGTTTCCTCCATCGCCGCGAGTTCGCGGGCGAGGCGGCTGGACGCGGCTTCGAAGATCTGCCGTTCGGAATAGCTCTGTTCCGGCTGATCGTCGGCGCGGAACAGGTCGCGGGTCACTTCGGCGATCGACACCAGATCGCCCGAATTGATCTTCGCTTCATATTCCTGCGCGCGGCGCGACCACATGGTGCGCTTCACCTTGGGCTTGCCCTTCAGGGTTTCGACCGCTTCCTCCAGCGTCTTGTTGGAGGACAGCTTGCGCATGCCGACGCCCTCGGCCTTGTTCGTGGGCACGCGGAGCGTCATCCGCTCCTTTTCGAAACGCAGGACATAGAGTTCCAGCTCCATGCCCGCAATCTGCTCCTTCTGCAGTTCTATGACGCGGCCAACGCCATGCTTGGGGTAAACAACATAATCACCTACGTCAAAGGACAGCGCCTTGGCAGCCATTTGAAACCTTTCCATGTCTTCGGGGGAGCGGTGGCATTCGCGTTGCAGGTGCGAAAAGGTGCACGAGCCAGGGGAAGCGCGGCGCCACCATCATAACATCAGGCATTTGTCTCCGTAGTGGACGCGACCATATCCACCTGTTGGCGCCTATTTAGCAGATTCGTAACAAAATTGCCACCCCCGGACACAAAATCCGGGAGTGGCGGTGCAAATTAAACGCAACAGCTAGTCTTCATGAGGATGCCGGCGGCCGTTCGCGACAGCCTTGCGGCGCGGCGTTTCAGCTGCCCGCGCCGGGCTCCGGCGAGAAGAATTTCTCCAGCTTGTTTTCGATGCCCTTCATCTCGTCGGCGTCGGCGGGGGCTTCGCCCTTGACGGTGATGTTGGGCCATTCGGCGGAGAATTTCGTGTTCAGCTCCAGCCATTTTTCCAGGCCGTTCTCCGTATCGGGCAGAATCGCCTCGGCAGGGCATTCCGGTTCGCACACGCCGCAGTCGATGCACTCGTTCGGATTGATGACCAGCATGTTCTCGCCCTCGTAGAAACAGTCCACGGGGCAAACCTCGACGCAATCCATATATTTGCAGCGGATGCAGTTATCGGTCACGACATAGGTCATGGGTCAGCACTCTTGGTAGGGAGACAATCGGCGCCCTGCTATGCGCGGTCGGCGCGAAGGTCAATGAGGATATTGTTGGGGCGCGGGTAGTGGGCTTTTTCCTGTCATTCCTGTGGAGACGGGGATTCATCCCCCCTGCCGATGAGCTGGGGGCAATGTTGGGAGATGGGTTCCCGCCTTCGCGGGAATGACAAAAAGGGGGGGGGGGGCTTCAGGCGCCGACCGTCAGTTCCTCGTAGCAGGACTGGGCTTCGGGGGCGGGGCCTCGGCGGCCGGGGAGCTGGAGGATGCGGACGACCCGGACGCCGCTGGGATGGGGAAAGGTGATGAGATCGCCGGCCCGCACCGGCGCGTGCGAGCGTTCGATGCGGCGGCCGTTGAGGCGGATATGGCCGTCCTCCGCCATTTTCTGGGCGACCGAACGGCTCTTTGCGAGGCGCGCGAACCAGAGGAACTTGTCGATGCGCAGGCTGGGGCCGTGGGCCGCGACCAGGCCCGCGTCAGCCATTGCGGCCCAGCAGTTCGGCAAGGCCCGCAAAGGCATGGTTGCCGGTGGGGGCAGGGCCGGACGAGGCGGCGGGGCGCGGCCCCCGGTCGTTGCGGGGCTTGCCCTGGGCGGGCGCGCCGCGCTTTTCGCGGCCCGGATGCTGCTGGTGCGTCCGCGCCTTCTGCCGGCCACGGAAGGCCCAATTGGGTCCGCCCTCCGCAGGCGCCTCCACGGCGCGGAAGCCCGCGAGGCGCATCAGTTGCAGGAAGGCGTCCTCCGACAGGCCGAGCGAGACGATCTGCGGACTCTGCGCGGTGAAGGCCTCGTTCCTGGCGATGGCTTCATGCGCGGTGCGGGCCATGCGTTCGGCCATGTCGATGCGCAGCATCTGTTCGCCAAAGCCGCGGAAGCCGGCGATGCGGGCGCCCATCTGCTCAGGCTTTTCGCCGGCCGGGATCAGGGTGAGGCCGGGGCCGGGCAGGGGCAGGCAGGGCTTGCCCAGGCGCGCGGCCAGCAGGGCGGCGCGCCAGCGGGCGGCGCCGGGCTTCAGCAGGCCGGGATGATAGATGTCGAGCACGCCGATGTCGATGCCGGCGCGGCGCAGCAGATGGCGCTGATCCTTGTCGAGATGGCCGAGCGCCGAATCGAGTTCGGTGCGCGCGATGACGCCGCCGGCATCGGCAAGCTGGGCGAAGACGGCGCGGACGACGGCGGGGACTTCGGGATCGGCGCTGCTGGCCACCATTCTGGTGAGGGGCAGCAGATGCTTTTCCTTCTGCGCGTCCATCCATGCGGCAAGGCGGGCCGCCACCTGCTTCTGCACATCCTGTCCCATTGCGAGGAGCGCGCGGTCCAGACGGATTTCCGGGGTCAGCAGCGCGGGGCCGCCGTGCAGCGTCGCCACCGGATCGCCCTTCCAGCTTATGCCGGGGGCCTGCCCTGCTTCGTCCATGAGCGCGAAATCGGTATCGGGTGCGCCCAGCAATTCGTCAGCCTTCACTCGCAATATCCTTCCAAGGCGCCGTTCAGCGGCCGCCAGCAGCATCTTCCTGTCCTGATGCCGGGTAGCGGGATCGACCGAGAAACGAAATCCGTCAAGTCGCCCGATCGTCTCGCCATCGACGCAGACTGTCCCGTCCTGTTCGATTTCGACCGGCAGATTGGCCGCGCTTTGGCCGATGTCCCTTAGCAGAACGGTGGTGCGCCGGTCCACGAAACGCTGCGTCAGCGCGGCGTGGAGCGCGTCGGAGAGCTTTTCTTCGAGGGCGCGGGTGCGCTCCGCCATTTCCGCCGGATGGGCGAGCCAATCGGCGCGATGGGCGATGTAGGACCAGGTGCGGGCGGCGGCGATCCGGCCGGAGAGGGTGTCGATGTCGCCCTGAACCGAATCGAGTCGCGCAATCTGCTGGGCGAACCAGTCGCGGGGGATGTGGCCCGTCCCTTCGGACAGGAAGCGCCAGATGCGGCTGACGGCGCGGGCATGATGTTCGGCGCCCAGCTTCTGGAAATCGGGCAGGCCGCAGGCGGCCCAGAGCCGTTCGACCTGCTTCCTGCCGCGTGCCCGATCGATCACCAGCGGGTCGTCGGCGAGCCGCCTGAGCACGGCGAGGTCGACCGCTTCGGGCGCGGCGCGCAGTTCGGGGCGTTCGGGCTTCTGCTCCAGATCGGAGATGAGGTGATCCAGCCGGTCGGTGCGCGGCGTGCCGTTGCGCCAGAAAAGCTGCTCCACCGGCGGAAACCGGTGCGCCTCTATCGCCTCTATCTCCTCCGGCGTGAAGGCGGCGTCGCCATCCTCATGGCCCAGGCTGCCGAAGGTGCCGTCCTGGTGGTGGCGGCCGGCGCGCCCGGCGATCTGCGCCATTTCCGCGACGGTCAGGCGGCGGGTGCGGCGGCCGTCATATTTGCGCAGCGAGGCGAAGGCGACATGCGCGACGTCGAGGTTGAGGCCCATGCCGATCGCGTCGGTGGCGACCAGATAGTCGACCTCTCCGTTCAGGAACATCTGCACCTGCGCATTGCGGGTGCGGGGCGAGAGCGCGCCCATCACCACCGCCGCGCCGCCCCGGAAGCGGCGGAGCATTTCCGCCACGGCATAGACCTCCTCGGCGGAGAAGGCGACGATGGCGGAACGCTTGGGCAGGCGGGAGAGCTTTTTCGCGCCGGCATAGCTGAGCGTCGAGAAACGCGGGCGGCCGATGATCTCCGCATCGGGGACCAGCGCCTTCACCACCCGGCCGATGCTGGCCGAGCCGAGGATCATCGTTTCCTCCCGGCCCCTGGCGCGCAGGAGGCGGTCGGTGAAGACATGGCCGCGTTCCGGATCGGCGCCGAGCTGGGCTTCGTCCAGGGCGACGAAGGCGTAATCCGCCAGCCCCTCGTTCGCGGTCCCGGCCTGCCGACCGATCGGCATGGATTCCGCGGTGCAGAGGAAATAGCGGGCGCCGGGGGGCACGATCTTTTCCTCGCCGGTGATGAGGGCGACCTGCGCCGGGCCCTTCATGCCGGCCACCCGGTCATAGACTTCCCGCGCCAGCAGGCGCAGCGGGAAGCCCATCATCCCGGAGCTATGGCCGCACATGCGTTCGACGGCGAGGTGGGTCTTGCCGGTGTTGGTGGGGCCCAGGACGGCGGTGAGGGGCGATCGGGCGAACTGGGCCATGGTCCCTGCTATGTCGGGCATGGATCGGGGAAGGGCAAGGGGAAAGGCCCGGGCGGGAGGTCGAATTGGGGTGCGCCGGTCTTGCGGGTGGGCCGCCGGCCTTGCGGCGGGGGTGGGGGTGGGAGATGGATCCCCGCCTTCGCGGGGATGACGGGGAGGGGGCGGGGATGAGGGAGGAGAGGCGAGGATGAGGGGACGAGCGGCGGGGATTGGTCCGCCGGTCCTTTGCGGGGCACGGCCGGTCGCGGAAAAAGGGTTAAAAAAGGCGTGTTTATTTGACTTTAACCTTGTGCTTTTACAAAATTGCGGATGAACGCGCGGCGGGGGTCGGGCGATATTTGCCCCGGGGGCGTGTTTTACCGTGTTTCATGATGGTCAGATCAATGCCCAGCAGGGTGGCGCTTCCGCGTCCCTGTGGCTGACTGACTCGATCCGCAGGGCGGGACCGGCCGAGGATCGGCGCGACTGGCGGGAGAAGCTGCGCGACTGGGCCGAGGATGTGGAACTGGTTCCCGACCTTGGCCAGCGGGTGGGAAGTTTCACCTGGTTCCGGGGACTTGCGACCTGTTTCGGGCTGTGCGCGGCGGCGCTTTATCTGTCGCCGGGCTTTCATGCGCTGCCCGGCGCGCCGCAGCCGCTGATGCCGGCGAGGCAATTCGACGAAGTGCGCAGCCAGATGATCATGCCGCTTGCCCTGGGCGCGGACAGCGGGCGGCGCATGGGGCCGACCGACGCGGTGCAGCCGCTGCGCGAGACGCCGGAGCGGCCGCAGATCGAATTGCGCGCGCAGATCGGCGGCAGCGATTCGCTGGGCCGGGCGCTGGCGCGGGCGGGCGTGAGCGGCGGCGACGTGGCGACGGTGACGAGCCTGGTGGCGGGCGACACCGGCGCGGGATTGAAGCCGGGCACGCCGCTGGACATCGTGCTGGGCCGCCGGCCGAGCCGGGACGTGCCGCGGCCGCTGGACCGGCTGAGCTTCCGGGCGCGGCTCGATCTGGGGATCGAGATCGCGCGGGCCGGCGGGGTCCTGCAGGTGCAGCGGACGGCGATCCATGTGGACGAGACGCCGCTGCGCATCCAGGGCGTGGTGGGCGAGAGCCTCTATCGTTCGGCGCGGGCGGCGGGCGCGCCGCCCAAGGCGATCCAGAGTTTCCTGCGCGTCGTCGCGCAGCAGGTCGATCTCGGATCGATCTCGGCGGGGGACCGCTATGACATCGTCACCGAATATCGGCGGGCCGACACGGGCGACGTGGAGGTGGGCGACCTGCTGTTCGCCGGGCTGCACCGGGCGAGCGGGCGCGGCATCGACATGCTGAAATGGACGCAGGACGGGCGGACCCAGTGGTTCGAGGCGTCGGGCGTCGGCCAGCGGCGCGGCGTGCTGTCGGCGCCGGTGGCGGGGCGCATGTCGTCCAGCTTCGGCATGCGGCGCCATCCGATCCTGGGTTATACCCGCATGCATGCGGGGATCGATTTTGCCGCCCATTACGGGTCGCCCATCTATGCGGCGACGGACGGCGTGGTGTCCTATGCCGGGCGGCATGGCGGGCATGGCAATTATGTGCGGCTGGAGCATGGCAACGGCCTTGCCACCGGCTATGCGCATATGAGCCGCATCGCCGCGTCGCCGGGGCAGCGGGTGCGGCAGGGGCAGGTGATCGGCTATGTCGGATCGTCGGGCCTGTCGACCGGGCCGCATCTGCATTATGAGCTGTACCGGAACGGACGGACGATCAATCCGCTGTCGGTGCGGTTCACCACGACATCGCAACTGGCGGGCAGGGAACTGGCGGCTTTCCGGCAGCGGCTGGTGCAGTTGAAGAGCCTGCGCATCGGCCTGCCCGTGCAGGTGGCGCAGAAGAGCGCGGCGCCGGCCGCGGCCGGGAAATAGCTTTTCGCGGGCGATTCCCTCCGCTAACGGGCGTGAATGAACGCAGCGGCTTCCGACATCACCGCGATCCTGCTGGCCGGGGCGCGGCCGATCCCCGATCCCCTGGCGGCGGCGGCCGGCGTGGCGGTCAAGCCGCTGGTGCCGGTGGCGGGGGAGCCGATGATCAACCGGCCGGCCCGCGCCCTGCTGGCGCATCCGGCGGTCGGGCGGCTGGTCGTGCTGACCCAGGCGCCGGAGCTGTTCGCCGCCGATCCGGCGACCGCCTGGCTGGCGGAGCATCCCGAAGTGCGGTTCGAAAGGAGCGGGGGCGGAATCGCTTCCTCCCTCATCGCCTTGCTGGACCGGGGGGACCTGCCCTTTCCCCTGCTGATGACGACGGCGGATCATGTGCTGCTGGACGGGGCCATGCTGGACCAGATGGTGCGCGAGGCATCCGGCGCGGACATCGCCGTGGCGATGGTCGAGCGCAGGACATTGCTGGCGCGCTATCCGGGGTCGCGGCGGACCTGGCTCAAATTTCGTGACGGCGGGTGGTCGGGGGCGAATCTCTTCTGGTTCGGCAGCGGCAAGGCGCGGCCGGTGGTCGCGCTGTGGCAGGAGGTCGAGCAGGACCGGAAGAAGGGGTGGAAGATTCTGTCCGCCTTCGGACCGCTGGCCCTGCTGGGCGCGGTGCTGCGGATTTCGACGCTGCGGGGCGGGATCGCGCGGGTGGGGCGGCGCTTCGGGATCGTGGCGCGCCTGGTGGCGATGGAGAAGGCGGAGGCCTGCATCGACGCGGACAAGCCGGACGACGTGGCGCTGATCGAGGCGATCCTGGCGGGGTCTGTGCGATAGAAGGGGTGTGTTCCTGCCTGCGCAGGAGCACCTAATTCCATTTCCGCATGTTGTTCCATGTTCGAAAGTCAGTAGGCGTCCAGTTCCTCCAGCGCGGTGAAACGCTGCGACCAGAGCGCGCCGTAGACCGCCATCCACTGCACGACGGGCGCAAGGCCCTTGGCGCGGGCGGAATAATAGGTTTCGCGCCCGGCGCGGCGGGCCGTCACGAGGCTGGCGCGTTTCAGCTTGCCGAGATGGCGGGACACCATGGGTTGCGATACGCCGGAAATGGCGGTGAGGGCGTGGACGCTCTGTTTCCCTTCGCGCACCAGATATTCCAGCAGGGCGCGCCGGGTGCCGTCCGACAGGGCCTTGAACAGTTCGTCGCAGGAGGCCGATCGATCCCCCTTTAAAATATGGTCGGTCATGGCCCCATTCATAATCATCGGGTTATCGATGGGTCAAGGTGAAGGCGGTTTTTACCCTTCCCGGCGGCGTTAACCAAAAAAACTTTGGGCCTGTTCTCCGCTGAGTCTTTTGAGTCACACTAGCCGATCTTGAGTCTTTCGAGTCGCTGTCGACTCAATATCTAGTGGCTACCCGGTTCGTTCTCCGTCATGTTAACCATTATGTGAGGCTTGAACCCTAAGTTGCTGATCTTGACGGCTGACTCCGGAGGACTCATCGCTGGGCCTCAGAAGGAAACGGGGGTCACGAAATGGGTGTCATGGAACGCGTCGCGCCGCGGCGGAAAAAGGCGGTTGCGCCCGTGGAGGTCGAGGCCGACCGCCTGCTGCGCGGCGACTGCATCGCGGAAATGGCGAAGCTGCCCGATGCGTGCATTGACATGATCTTCGCGGACCCGCCCTATAATCTCCAGCTTGGCGGCGACCTGTTCCGGCCCGAGGGCAGCCGGGTGGACGCGGTCGACAATGACTGGGACAAGTTCGATACGCTGGGTTCCTACGACCGTTTCACCAAGGCCTGGTTGCGGGAAGCGCGGCGCATATTGAAGCCGAACGGCACCATCTGGGTGATCGGCAGCTACCACAATATCTTCCGCGTCGGCACGGCGTTGCAGGACGAGGGCTTCTGGATCCTCAACGACATCATCTGGCGCAAGTCCAATCCCATGCCCAATTTCAAGGGCACGCGCTTCACCAATGCGCATGAGACGCTGATCTGGGCGAGCCAGGGGGAGGATGCGCGATATACGTTCAACTACAAGGCGATGAAGACGCTGAACGACGAGTTGCAGATGCGGTCGGACTGGGTGCTGCCGATCTGCGGCGGGCAGGAACGGCTGAAGCGCAACGGCACCAAGGCGCATCCGACGCAGAAGCCGGAGGCCCTGCTCTACCGCGTGCTGCTGGCCTGTACGAAGCCGGGCGACGTGGTGCTCGATCCCTTTTTCGGCACCGGGACGACGGGCGCGGTGGCCAAGCGCCTGGGCCGCAGGTGGATCGGCATCGAGCGCGAGGACGATTATATCGAGGTCGCGCTGGAGCGGATCGAGGCCGCGCTGCCGCTTGACGAAAGCGCGCTGACCATCATGCAGACGGCGCGGCAGCAGCCCAAGGTGGCGTTCGGCACGCTGGTCGAGACGGGCTATCTGCAGCCCGGCGCGGTGCTGACGGATTCGAAGCGGCGCTGGCAGGCGGTGGTGCGGGCGGACGGTTCGCTGTCGGTGGGGGCGGATACCGGCTCGATCCACAAGATGGGCGCGACCCTGCAGGGTGCGCCGAGTTGCAATGGCTGGACCTTCTGGCATTGCGAGGTGGAGGGCGTGCTGAAGCCGATCGATGCGCTGCGGCAGACCTATTTGCTGGCGAACGAGCCTTAACGATCCCGGATTTCCTTTCGGGCTCTGGGCGACGGAGTTTGAAGATGCTGCCACAGCTTCCTGCGGATGCGCGGCTTTACCTGCGCCCCATCTGGTTCGTGCCGTCGCCCGTCGGCCTGGCCGACGGGTCGGCGGCGCGGATGGGCAATGGGTTGCTGTGGTTCCAGGCTTATGAGCTGACGGCGCGGAAGGACGGGCGGCGGGTGGCGCGGGCGACGGTGCCGGTCGCGGAATTTGCCGACGCCATTGCGGGGCTGCCCGATGCGCTGGCGGAGCGGGCGCAGCGGCTGGCGGCCAATATCTCTGCGCAGCGTCCGCCCCTGGTGCTGGGGGAACGCACCATCCGGTTCGACGCGCCGCAGGTGATGGCGATCCTGAACATCACGCCGGACAGCTTTTCCGACGGCGGCAGGCATATGGACGATCCGCAGGCGGCGGCCGATGCGGGCTTCGCCATGGCGGCGGCGGGGGCGGCGCTGATCGATGTGGGCGGCGAATCCACCCGACCCAGGGCGCCGCGCCTGTGGGAAGGGGATGAGATCGCCCGCGTCGTGCCGGTGATCGAAAGGCTGGCGGCGGCAGGGGTTCCCATGTCCATCGACACCCGCAAGGCGGCGGTGATGGAAGCCGCGCTGGCGGCGGGAGCGGCGGTCGTCAATGATGTGAGCGCGCTGCGGCATGATCCCCGCGCCATGGAAGTGGCGGTTGCGGCGGGGTGCCCCGTCATCCTGATGCATGCGCCGTCGGCCGGGGACGATCCGCACGACAATGCCGGGGGTTATGGCGATGTCGTGGCCGATGTGTTCGACATGCTGGAGGCGCGGGTGGACGCCTGTCTGGCGGCGGGGGTACCGCGCGGGAAGATCATGGTCGATCCGGGATTGGGCTTCGGCAAGTCGCTGGGCGACAATCTGGCGCTGGTGAACGGGCTGGCGACGTTGCAGGGGCTGGGCGTGCCGCTGCTGTTCGCGGGCAGCCGCAAGCGCCTGATCGGGGCGCTGTCGAACGAGGCGCCGGCGGCGGAGCGGCTGGGCGGATCGGTGGCCCTGGTCTTTCGCGCCGCTGAACTGGGCGCGCAGATGGTGCGGGTGCATGATGTCGCGGAAAGCGTTCAGGCGCTGCACCTCTGGCGCGGTCTGGCGGATGCGGGCTTGGGCGCGGTTTAGAGCATCGTGCGGAGAAAGGGGAGGCGGTTTAGGCCTTGCCGGGAGGGGCCCCGCTCAGGCCGTGGCGGAGGCCGTTCGGCCTATCGCAGCCAGCCTTTCGCCCGATAGGCTTCGGCAGTGGCCTTCAATCCCTCTTCCGTCGGCACCCGGGGCACCCACAGCTTTTTGGGCGGTTGCCTGCGCTTCGTCACGACCCAGTCGGGGTGGCAGAAATAGCTGACCCGGTCGGGCGTCAGCCTGGCGTTCCTGCCGCGCACCAGCCGGTCGAGCCGCGCGCCCATGCCCAGCAGCCAGGCGGGCGTCGCGAAGGTCCGCACCGGCCGTCCGACGGCGCGTCCGATCGCCTGCGCAAAGTCCATATGGTCCCAGCCGCCGGGCGTGCCGTCATCGACCTCATAGACATGGGTCAGGCTCTTCATGTCCTTTTCGACCGCCAGCGTCAGGAACAGACGGGCGAGGTCGCCCACCTCGATCACCGACAGGCGTCCGCCGGGCGGCATCAGCATGATCCCGCGCCGGGCCATGCGGAACAGTTCCAGCATCTCCCGGTCGCCGGGGCCGTAGATGGCGGGCGGGCGGATGATCGTCCAGTCGAGGCCGCTTGCCTTCACATGCCGCTCCGCCAGTTCCTTCGACCAGCCATAGTCCGACAGTTCCGGTTCCCGCGCCGAAAGCGAGGAGACGTGGATCAGCCGCTTGACCCCGCGATGCCGCATCGCGTCGACCACCGCCATGGTGCCGCGCGCATTGCCCGTTTCGAAGCCTTCGCGGTCGGGCGCGTTCACCACGCCGGCGATGTGGATCACCACATCGGCGTCGCGCACCAGCGTGTTGAGCGCCGCCCGGTCCTCCAGCGCGCCGGGCACCCATTTGAGATGGGCGCGCGGCGGCTGCGCCCGGCGGGTGATGGCGCTGACATGATGTCCCGCCGCCAGAGCCTGATGGAGCGTTTCGGCGCCGACGAAACCCGTCGCGCCCGTCATCGCAATGCGCAGGGACATGGGATCAGACCATCGCCATATGATCGCGGTGGACCAGCACGGAGCGGGGCAGATGCCCCAGCAGCGCGGCGATGTCCTCGCTGCGCTTGCCGGCGATGCGGGAGGCTTCCTCGCTGTCATATTCGATGAGGCCGCGGGCGATCACCCGACCATCCTCAGCCAATATGTCGACCACGTCGCCGCGGGCGAAGATGCCATCGACCCGCGCCACGCCGGCCGGGAGCAGGCTGTTGCCGCGGCCCAGGGCCGCCTCCGCCCCCGCATCGACCACGATCCGCCCGCGCACGGTGAGGCGGCCGGCGAGCCAGCCCTTGCGCGCGCCCCTGGCCTGTGCGGCGAGGAAGATCGAGCCCTTGCCGCCATCGGTCCAGTGCGACAGCGGCGAGTCCACCTTGCCGGAGATGATCGCCAGATGCGCGCCGGCCCCGGTCGCGATCCGCGCCGCCTCGATCTTGGAGGTCATGCCCCCCGATCCCATGCCCGAGGCGGAGCCGCCGTCCGCCATCCCGGCGATGCGCGCATCGATGCGCTCGATTGTCTCTATCAGCATGGCGTCCGCATCGACATGCGGGTTGGCGGTGTAAAGCCCGTCGACGTCCGACAGCAGCACAACTGCGTCAGCCCGTGCCGCCTGTCCGATGCGCGCCGCCAGCCGGTCATTGTCGCCGAAGCGGATTTCCGCCGTGGCGACGCTGTCATTCTCGTTCACGACCGGCACGACGTCGAGCGCCATCAGCCGTTCCAGCGTGGCCGACGCGTTGAGATAGCGGCGGCGGTTTTCCAGATCGTCCAGCGTCACCAGCATCTGCGCGGCGGTGATGCCCCTTTCGTGGAGCAGGCTGGCCCAGCATTGCGACAGCGCGATCTGGCCGGTGGCGGCGGCCGCCTGCGCGTCTTCGAGCGAGCCGCGTCCGCCCTTGGGCAGTTTCAGCCGCCGCGCCCCCAGGGCGATGGCGCCGGAGGAGACGATGATGATCTGCTGGCCCGCAGCCTTGCGCGCCGCGATGTCGGCCACCAGCGTGCGCAGCCAGGATTGGCGCACCTCGCCCTTCGGATCGACGAGCAGGGCGGAGCCGATCTTGATGACCAGGCGGCGGATTTGCGAAGGAGGGAAGCCGGAGAGGGAAGAAGTCATGAAGCGGTCCGAATGCGCTCCTCCCCTGCAGGGGAGGGGTTGGGGTGAGGAGGCAAGGCGGGGGAAGCCCTATCCGGCCAGCCCCCATCCCCGACCCCTTCCCTGAAGGGGAGGGGAGGAGTTACAGTGGCGACCACGGCTTCTCGTCTTCTTCTGTCCCATCCTCATCATCCTCGCCGGGCTGGTCCAGCAGCGGCAGCACCGCGTCCAGCAGGGCCGGCACGCCTTCGCCGGTCGCGCCGGAGATGATGAACACATCGTCCACCCCGGCCTCGTCCCGAAGCTGGCCGGCAATGTCCTCCATCAGTTCCGGCCCCAGCAGGTCGCCCTTGTTGAGCGCCACGATCTGCGGCTTTTCGTCCAGCCCGCCGCCATAGGCCGCGAGTTCATCCTGCACGATGCGGAACTGTTCGACCGGGTCGTCGCCGGTCGCGTCGATCAGGTGCAGCAGCACGCGGCAGCGTTCGACATGGCCCAGGAAGCGGTCGCCTATGCCGGCGCCCTCGGCCGCGCCCTCGATCAGGCCCGGAATGTCGGCCAGGACGAATTCCCGGTCGCGATGCAGCACCACGCCCAGTTGCGGCTTGGTGGTGGTGAAGGCATAGGCGCCGACCTTCGCCTTGGTGTTGGTGACCTGGTTGATGAAGGTCGACTTGCCCGCATTGGGCATGCCCACAAGGCCCACATCGGCCAGCAGCTTCAGCCGCAGCCACACCCACATTTCCTGCCCCGGCCAGCCCGTGCCATGCTGGCGCGGGGCGCGGTTGGTGCTGGTCTTGTAGGACAGGTTGCCGCGCCCGCCGTCGCCGCCGCGCAGCAGCACGACGCGTTGCCCGACCTGCGTGAAGTCGGCGAGCAGTTCCTGTTCATATTCCATCGTCCCGTCCTCATCCTCCGTGCCGTCGACGGGCGTGGGATCGGACAGGATCTGCGTGCCCACCGGCACCTTGATGACGAGGTCTTCGCCGCCGGCGCCATAGCGGTTCTTGCCCGCGCCGGGCATGCCGCGCTGCGCCTTGAAATGCTGGGTGTAGCGGAAGTCGATCAGGGTGTTCAGCCCGGCCACCGCCTCGAAGATGATGTCGCCGCCCTTGCCGCCGTTGCCGCCGTCGGGACCGCCATATTCGACATATTTTTCGCGCCGGAAACTGACCGCGCCGGGACCGCCCCAGCCGGACTTGATGAAAATCTTCGCTTGATCAAGAAAATGCATCGCGCGCCCATAGCGGTTTATGCGGCGGAATTAAACAGGCGCGCGGCAAAAGCGGCCGCTTGCCCGAAAAGCGGCCGGCGCCGGAGAAGGCGGCGCCGTGCCGCCATCCCCGGCAGCAGGGATCAGGCCGCCAGCGCGGGCAGCGAATCCCCGTAGAGATCGGTCGACGAATCCGTCATCATGGGGCTGGCGCCCGCCTGTCCGGAGGCGCCTTCCTCGAAGACCAGGCAATCCGCCGCCGCGCCCCGGCCCAGGCTGAAGCGCCTTTCCATCCGGCCGGCATAGCGGAAGCCGAGCTTGCGCAGGACGTTGCCGGATGCCGGATTGTCCACGAAATGGGCGGCGCGCACATCGCGGACGCCCGAGGCGCGGGCCATGAGCATGACGGCGCTGGCCGCTTCGGTCGCGAAACCGAGTCCCCAATAGGGGCGGGCGATCCAATAGCCCAGCTCCACCCTGCCATCCGCCGCTGCATGGAGGCCGCAGCCGCCGACAAGGCGCGGCGCGCCCTTGGTGCGGGTGAAGGCAAGCAGGCTGGGCAGGCGCGGGTCCTGCGGCTGGGCCAGGAACGCCTGCGCATCGGCCTGGCTGTAGGCGGCCGGTGCGCGGGTCAGGTTGCGCAGGACGGCCGCATCGCCGATCGCTTCGGCAAGGACCGGCGCATCTTCCATCCAGCCGGGCCGCAGCAACAGGCGGGGGGTACGGGCGAACATCGAAAGTCTCCTAATCTCCGGCGCGCCAATGACCGCGAAAAGTTACGGCTTGACGACTATCTTCTCTGGCTGGGCCCCGCCCGCACGACGCGCGAGAAAGCGAGGGGTTCCAGAGAGTTGAGGGAAATTCAGGGGAGACGCCCGTCGACACGAAAAAGGGGCGCTCCCGGATGGGGCGCCCCTTGTTTCCCTCGAACTCTGGCGGTGTGACCAAAGTCGTTCCGCCAGGAGGATCGCCCCGATTGCGAGGGACGATCCGTCATCGATCGTCCGTTATTCGGCTGCTTCGGCCAGTGCGTCGACCGACACATATTTGCGGCCGAGCTTGCCGGTGTGGAATACCACGCGGCCTTCACCCAGCGCGAACAGCGTGTGGTCCTTGCCCATGCCGACATTGCGGCCAGGATAGACGCGGGTGCCGCGCTGGCGAATGATGATGTTGCCGCCGATCACTTCCTGACCGCCGAACTTCTTCACGCCAAGGCGCTTCGATTCCGAATCGCGACCGTTGCGCGACGAACCGCCAGCTTTCTTATGTGCCATGACTTAAACTCCTCGTGACTTTGCTGCGGCTCAGGCGATCGACACGATCTTGAGGATCGTGTGATTCTGGCGGTGGCCGTTGCGACGACGGTAGTTGTGCCGGCGGCGCTTCTTGAAAACGATGACCTTCTCGCCCTTCGCCTGCGCGACGATTTCGGCGGCGACGGTCAGCTTGGCTGCGTCCTTCACGTCGCTGCCTTCGCCGGCGAACAGGACGTCATCCAGGGTCACCTTGTCGCCAGCCTCACCGGCCAGCTTCTCGACGACGATCTTGTCTCCGGCGGCGACGCGATACTGCTTGCCGCCCGTGCGCACGACTGCGAACATGGCTCTTCTCTTCTCGTTCAAATCTGCTTTACGCAGATCGTCGAGGGACAATGCCCTGTTGGACCCGCGCGGGAATGTGGCCCGCTACTGGAATGACTCGCCCATGTCAACCGGCAAGCGCGGCATTCGGGGCTGGTTTTTGGCCTTGCGCGTCCCTATCTTGGCGCGGCGAAAGGATAGCATCACGCATGACGCCAGCGCCATACAGGAATGAAGCACTGGCCGCCCGGCTGCTGTTCATCCTGACCCTGTGGCTGTCGATCGGCGTGGCCCTGCTGAGCGCGCTCGCGCCACTGGGGCCGCCATCCAGCCGGTTCACCGGCTCCGCCTTCAACCCGGCCACCACCGCCGTGGTGTTGAAGGCCCGCGCCCATGCGACCCCTGTCGCCGCGCAGGCCATCGAGCCGGATGGCGACGGGCGGGCGCCGTTTCCGGCGCTCGCCATGAGCGGGCCGATGGCCATCGCGATGCTGCCGGACGTCGTCCTGCTGCGCGCCGGCGACCGATTCTCTCCCGCCTTCGTTTCTTTCCCGTCCTTCCACCTGCTTTCCCCCCGGCGGGCGCGGGCGCCCCCGGTCCTTTCCTGACGCATCGCCCTCAGGGCGGCCGTTCCAGGCCGCCATCAGGAAAAAGGAGCCTCTTCATGACCCGCAGAAGATCGAGACGCGGCAGCACGGGGTCGTCCCGCCGCCGTCCGCCATGGTGGTTCATGCCGGCCGTCATGGCGGGACTGGGCGCGGCCGGCGCGCTGTTGTCGGCGGCGATGCTGACCGTCGCTGAATGAATATGATATGCCGCCGATGGAGGGCGTTCCTCCATCGGCGGTCAGGGAAAGACACTCCATGCCCCATCACACGCCCCTGATCGGAACGATCGTCGCGGGCCTTGTCGTCGCCTTCGTCATGGGCGCCATCGCCCATCGCCTGAAATTGTCGCCGCTTGTCGGCTATCTGATCGCCGGGATCATGGTCGGGCCGTTCACGCCGGGCTTCGTCGCCAATGCCAGCCTGGCCAATGAACTGGCGGAGATCGGCGTCATCCTGCTGATGTTCGGCGTCGGCCTGCATTTCTCCCTGCGCGACCTTCTGTCGGTGAAGAACATCGCGGTGCCCGGCGCGCTGGGCCAGATCGCGGTGGCGACGCTGATGGGCATGGGCCTGGCGCATGTCATGGGCTGGCCGCTGCTGGGCGGGCTGGTCTTCGGCCTGGCGCTGTCGGTGGCGAGCACCGTCGTGCTGCTGCGCGCCCTGCAGGGGGCGGACCTGGTGGAAACGCGCCGGGGCCGGATCGCCGTCGGATGGCTGATCGTCGAGGATCTGGTGATGGTGCTGGCGCTGGTGCTGCTCCCCGCGCTTGCCGGGGTCATGAACAATGCCGATGCGGCGGGCGGAGCCAATGCCGGGGCCTTGCTGGCGCCGCTGCTGGGCACGCTGCTGAAGGTCGCGGGCTTCGTCGCGCTGATGCTGGTGGTCGGCCGCCGCGTCATTCCCTGGGCGTTGCACTGGGTCGTGCATAGCGGATCGCGCGAGCTGTTCCGCCTGGCCGTGCTGGCGATAGCGCTGGGCGTCGCGTTCGGCGCGGCGGTGGCGTTCGACGTGTCCTTCGCGCTGGGGGCGTTCTTCGCCGGCATGATCTTGGGCGAGACGCCGCTCAGCCGCCGCGCGACGGAGGAGACGCTGCCGCTGCGCGACGCCTTCGCCGTGCTCTTCTTCGTTTCCGTCGGCATGCTGTTCAATCCGGCGGTGCTGGTCGAGCAGCCGCTGCCGTTGCTGGCCACGGTGGCGATCATCATCGTCGGCAAGTCGATCGCCGCCTTCGCCATCGTCCGCGCCTTCGGCCATCCGGGCGACACGGCGCTCACCATCGCGGCGAGCCTGGCGCAGATCGGGGAATTCTCCTTCATCCTCGCCTCCTTGGGGACGGGACTGGGGGTCTTGCCGGCCGAGGCGCGCGACCTGATCCTTGCGGGCGCGATCGTTTCGATCTTCCTCAATCCGCTGATCTTCTCCCTGATCGTGCGCGGGCACAAGCAGGAGGAGGTGGAGGAAGAGGCGCAGGCCCAGAAGGCGAAGGCCAAGCCGCGCATCGGCCATGTCATCCTGGTCGGCTATGGCCGGGTGGGGAAGCTGATCGCGGATCGGCTGGCCGAGAAGGGCGCGCATTTCGTGGTGATCGAAGCCGATTCCGACCGGGCGGAAGAGGCGGAGGAGGCCGGCCTTACCGTGGTGCGGGGCAGCGCGCTGGAGGACCGGCATCTGCGGGCGGCCGGCATAAACGAGGCGCGGCGGCTGCTGATCGCCGTGCCCGAAGGGTTCGAGGGCGGCGCGATCCACGAACATGCGCGCCACCTCAATCCCCATCTTCAGGTCATCGCCCGCGCCCATTCCGATGCGGAGGTCAGGCATCTGGAGGGGCTGGGCGTGCCCCATGTGGTGATGGGGGAGCGGGAACTGGCGGCGCGGATGCTGTCGCTCTGCGGGGCGGGTTAGGGTGTTGACGGAGCTTGGTCGATCGATGCGAAGGCATTCTAGAGCATCGTGCGCAAAAGTGGGAACCGGTTTTGCGCTTAAAAGGATGCGACAACAAAAGCTTGGAGCGTGCGGCCTGCGTAGGATTTAACGCAGCGCGCTCTAACCGTTGCCCAATCCGTCGAGGAACCGTGCCGCCTGTTTCCTGAGGGCGGCGCGGTCCTCCACGCTCATCCGGTTCCAGTTGCGATAGGGCATGGCGAGGCGCGGATTGCGCGCCAGCTTCCGCTCGTTGCGGGCCAGAAAGTCCCAGTAGAGCGCGTTGAAGGGGCAGGCGTCCTCGCCAAGGCGCTGCTTCACGTCATAGCGGCACCGGCCGCAATAATCCGACATGCGGTTGATATAGGCGCCGCCCGCCGCATAGGGTTTCGACCCCAGCAGGCCGCCGTCCGCGAACAGCGCCATGCCAATGGTGTTGGGCATTTCCACCCATTCATAGGCGTCGGCATAGACCTCCAGATACCAGACATGCACCTGCACGGGGTCGATCCCGGCGAGCAGGGCGAAATTGCCGGTGATCATCAGTCGCTGGATATGATGGGCGTAGGCGTGGTCGATGGTCTGGCCGACCGCCCGGGCCATGCAGTGCATGTCGGTCTTGCCCGTCCAGTAGAAGCCGGGCAGGTCGCGCTTCGCATCCAGCGCGTTGCGGCGGCCATAGCCGGGGCCTTCGTGCCAATAGACCCCGCGCACATATTCGCGCCAGCCGATGACCTGCCGGATGAAGCCCTCCGCCGCGTTGAGCGGGACCCTGCCGGCGCGGTATCGCCCCTCCACCGCCCGGCAGAGCGACAGCGGGTCGAGCAGTCCGGCGTTGATATAGGGCGACAGGACCGAGTGCCAGAGGAATGGCTCATCGGTCAGCATCGCGTCCTGATAGTCCCCGAAGCGGGGCAGGGCGTGATCGAGGAAATGGTCCTGCTGGCGTTGCGCATCCTGATGCGTGACGGCGAAGTGGAAATGGTCGAGCGAGCCGATATGATCTGAAAAACGCGCCGCGACCAGCGCCAGCACGTCCTGCGTGATCGGGTCGGGGCGGAAGCGGAGCGGCTGCGGCATCAACAGGTCGCGCGGGGGCGGCGGTTTTCGGTTTTCCGCGTCGAAATTCCACTGGCCGCCTTCGGGTTCGCCCTCTTCCGTCAGCAACAGCCCGGTCCTGCGGCGCATGTCGCGGTAGAAAAATTCCATCCTGAGCTGCTGGCGCGCCGCCGCCTAGGCATCGAATTCGGCATGGGAGCAGAGGAAGCGGTCATCCTCATGGATGGTGACGGGGATGCCGAAGCGGCCTTCCCATTCCTCCAGCATCGCGCGGACGCGCCATTCGCCGCCCTCCGTGACGTGGATCGCGGAGGGACGGTGGCGTGCGATGGCGCGGGCGACCTCCCCGGTGAAGCTGCCGCTGTTTTCCGGCTGGTCGAGCTTCACATAGTCGACCGTCCATCCGAGCGCTCTCAACCGATCGGCATGATGGCGCATGGCGGAGAGGATGAAGGCGATCTTGGCCTTGTGATGGCGGACATAGGTGGTTTCGTCCGCCACCTCCATCATCAGCAGGATGCTGTTTGCCGGGTCGGCGTTCCGGAGCGACGCGATGCCGGGCGTCAGCTGGTCGCCGAGGATCGGGATGAGGAGGGGGGCAGCCATGGCTTTTCAATGCATGAAGGGCTGCCCGGCTCCCGCCCGGTCAACCGCGGGGCTTGCGGGGGCCAGCCTTGCGCGGGCCGCCCTTGAACGGCCGCGCGCCATAGGCGGGCCTGGGGCCGTGCCCTTCATTGGGGCGACCCTTGCCGCGCGGGCCGCCGTCGCGCCGGTTTTCGCGCGCCATTTCGCGGGGCTTGCCCTCGATCTGCTCGATCGCGACTTCGGCGCCCTCGTCGCTGGCCTGGCCGGTGCGCTTTACTGCGCCGACGAACTTCGCCGCGATGGCGGAAGGGATTTCGAACATCGTTTCATTGGCGGCGATGCGGATCGCGCCGATTTCCTGCCGCGACACATGGCCGCGGCGGCAGATGAGCGGCAATATCCAGCGCGGATCGGCATTCTGGTTGCGGCCGATGTCCATGCGGAACCAGACCGTATCCTCAAACCCCGGACGCGGTCCGTCGCGGCGGGCGGGCGCTTCGCTGGCGTCCAGCAGCTCCTCCGGCGCGGGAAGGGCGGCGCGGGCGCTCTTCACCAGCATGGCGGCGATTTCCTTGGGCGATTTTTCGGCCAGCAGTTCGGCGCCCAGCGCCCAGTCCTGCTCGTCCAGCTCGGCGCGTTCCATCAGCTTCTCGCGCAGGCGGGCATTGTCCTGTTCCTGGATCGCTTCCCGGCTGGGCGGGGTGCCCCATTCGACGGGAATCTTCGCGCCGCGCAGCATGGATTCGACCCGGCGGCGGCGCGGATAGGGGACGATCAGCACGGCCGTCCCCTTCTTGCCGGCGCGGCCGGTGCGGCCGGAGCGATGCTGCATCGTTTCCGCGTCGCGCGGGATTTCGACATGGATGACGAGGCTGAGATTGGGGAGGTCGATGCCGCGCGCCGCGACGTCGGTCGCGACGCAGACCCGCGCGCGGCGGTCGCGCAGGGCCTGCAGCGCGTGGTTGCGCTCATTCTGGCTGTGCTCGCCCGACAGCGCCACCGCCGCGAAGCCGCGCTCCGTCAGGCTGGCGTGGAGGTGGCGGACATTGTCGCGGGTGGCGCAGAAGAGGATCGCCGTTTCCGCCTCATGATAGCGCAGCAGGTTGACCACCGCGTTTTCGATGTCGGCGGGGGCGACGGTGACGGCCTGATAGCTGATGTCGCCATGGCCGCGCTCGTCGCTGACGGTGGAGATGCGCAGCGCGTCCTTCTGGTAGCGCCTGGCCAGCGCCACGATCGGCTTGGGCATGGTGGCGGAGAAAAGGAGCGTGCGGCGGCCCTCGGGCGCCCCGTCGAGGATTTCTTCCAGATCCTCGCGGAAGCCCATGTCGAGCATTTCGTCGGCTTCATCGAGCACCACCGTCCTGATCGCCGACAGGTCGAGCGCGCCGCGTTCGAGATGGTCGCGCAGGCGGCCCGGCGTGCCGACGACGATATGCGCGCCGTGGGAAAGCGCGCGGCGTTCCTTGGCGGCGTCCATGCCGCCGACGCAGGTGGTGATGCGGGCGCGCGCCTCGCCATAGAGCCATTCCAGTTCGCGCGCGACCTGAAGCGCCAGTTCGCGGGTCGGCGCGATGGCGAGGGCCAGCGGCTGGGCGGCGACGGGCAGGCGGTTCTGTTCGCCCAGCAGTTCGGCGGCCATGGCGAGGCCGAAGGCGACCGTCTTGCCCGATCCGGTCTGCGCCGAGACGATGAGGTCGCGGCCTTTGGCTTGCGCCTGGGTGACTTCGGCCTGGACCGGGGTCAGGCTTTCATAGCCCTTTCGCGTCAGCGCGTCGGACAGGAGGGTGGGGAGATGTTCGAAAGACATTATATTTTCCATCGGTAAAGCGACCCGCCATTCCCGACGGATACGAAGGTGACCTCAATGCGCTCCGGGGGGTTTTTGGAGCCGGGGTGCAAGGTCATGCACCCCGAAGTTCACACCGTTGCCGGGCGAGTCCGCCTAAGGTCACGGTGTCTGGTGATCGCGTTATAACATGCATGCCTGTCCTCCGTTCGCCCTGAGCTTGTCAAAGGGGCTTTTTTCTTTCCTTCAGGAAAAGAAGAGGGCTTCGACAGGCTCAGCCCGAACGGGTGAGAGGGCGTTTTATGGTGCCAAGTCTCTAAAAAGCGAAAGCCTCCTTCCCCGCATGGAGGAAGGAGGCTCCCCTATCTGTTTGTGCGTCGGATCAGGCCGAAGCGACTTCCGCCACGTCGACCTTCACGCCCGGGCCCATCGAGGACGACAGGGCGATCTTGCGGACATATTTGCCCTTCGAACCCGACGGCTTCGCCTTGACGATGGCGTCGACGAAGGCGTCGAAATTCCTGCGCAGGTCTTCGGCCGAGAAGCTCGCCTTGCCGAGGCCGGCATGGATGATGCCCGCCTTTTCGACGCGGAATTCGATCTGGCCGCCCTTGGCGGCCTTGACCGCTTCGGCGACGTTCGGGGTGACGGTGCCCAGCTTCGGGTTCGGCATCAGGCCCTTGGGGCCCAGAACCTTGCCCAGGCGCCCGACCAGACCCATCATGTCGGGGGTGGCGATCACACGCTGGAAGTCGATATTGCCCGCCTGGATCGATTCGAGCAGGTCTTCGGCGCCCACCACGTCGGCGCCGGCGGCGGTCGCGGCTTCAGCCTTGTCGCCACGGGCGAACACGGCGACGCGGACGTCCTTGCCGGTGCCGGCGGGCAGGGTGACGACGCCACGGACCATCTGGTCGGCGTGACGCGGATCGACGCCCAGGTTGATCGCGATTTCGACGCTTTCGTCGAACTTGGCGGTCGCATGGGTCTTGATCAGGCCCAGCGCCTCATCGACGCCGTGCAGCTTTTCGCGGTCAACGGCAGCGGCCAGGGCCTTCGCCTTCTTCGTCAGCTTTGCCATGGTCTTAGCCCTCCACCACTTCGAGGCCCATCGCGCGGGCGGAGCCTTCGATGATCTTCGTCGCTGCGTCGATGTCGTTCGCGTTCAGGTCGGCCATCTTGGCCTGCGCGATTTCGGCGAGCTGCGAGCGCTTGATCTGTCCGGCGGAAACCTTGCCCGGCTCCTTCGAACCCGACTTCAGGTTGACGGCCTTCTTGATCAGGTAGGTGGCGGGCGGCTGCTTCGTGACGAAGCTGAACGAACGGTCCGCATAGACGGTGATGATGGTCGGCAGCGGGGTGCCCTTTTCCATCTTTTCCGTCGAGGCGTTGAACGCCTTGCAGAATTCCATGATGTTCACACCGCGCTGACCCAGCGCCGGACCGATCGGCGGCGAGGGGTTGGCGGCTCCAGCGGGCACCTGGAGCTTGATATAGCCCGTAATCTTCTTGGCCATTTTCACTCACTCTGTTGCTGGGCGTGCCCGAAGGCGCGCCCGGTTCAAGTTTAGCGGTATTGACGGATCACCGGAGCGATCCTCCCGCACTTTCCCTTGTCGTCATGCCAGCGGAAGCTGGCATCTCAGGCCGCAAGGGAACGGCCTGGGGCACGAGATCCCAGCTTTCGCTGGGATGACGTGAAAATCACTTCGACAGTTCGACCTGTTCGAAGTCCAGTTCGACCGGCGTGGCGCGGCCGAAGATCGACACCGACACCTTGACCCGGTTCTTTTCGAAATCCAGTTCCTCGACCGTGCCGTTGAAGCTGGCGAAGGGGCCGTCCAGCACCTTGACGCTGTCGCCGATCTCGTAATCGACGTTGATCTTGTGCTTGGGCGCGGCTTCGGCCGCCTTCTGCGCGCCGAAATAGCGGGCGGCCTCCGCCTCGCTGATGGCCTGCGGCTTGCCGCTGGACCCCAGGAAACCCGTCACCTTCGGCGTGTTCTTGACGAGATGGTAGATGTCGTCGTTCATCGCCAGCTTGGCGAGGACATAGCCGGGCATGAACTTGCGCTCGACCTGCACCTTCTTGCCGCGCTTCACCTCCGTCACGGTCTCGGTGGGGACTTCCACCTGCTCGACCAGCTGGGAGAGGCCCATGCGCTCGGCTTCGGACAGGATCGATTCCTTGACCTTGTTCTCGAAGCCCGAATAGGCGTGGATGATGTACCAGCGCGCCATGTTATCCTGTCAAACTCCCAGTTTCGTCGTCAGGCCTGTCCGGCGGCGAACGCCAGCAGCCACTGGACGATCGCGCCGAAGAAGGTGTCGATGCCGAAGAAGAACAGGCCCAACAGCGAGGTCATGATGACCACCATCACGCCGGTCATGATCGTTTCGCGGCCCGTGGGCCACACGATCTTCGACGCTTCGGTCTTCACCTGATTGACGAATTCGCCCGGAGAAACCTTCGCCATCGCCCGCACCAAATCCTTCCAACAAACACCAAAGCGCGAAGCAACAGTCCGCCCTCCCGATCCCGCCCTGTTCGGCGTCCGGGGGTGCGGCCGCGCTCCGCGACCCATGCTTCGTCAAGCACAGCTAGCCGCGAACCCCCGATATTTCAAGGTTTCGCGGCCAGTTCGCTTGGCAGGAGTGGAGGGACTCGAACCCCCGGCATTCGGTTTTGGAGACCGACGCTCTACCAACTGAGCTACACTCCTGCACTGGCCGGGGCCAGCGAAGGAGGGCGCTTTAGCGTGGCCCGCCGGGGAGAGCAAGCGGGAAAACCGAGAGCATGTTCCGATTGGATGGAATCGGAACATGCCCTCGATTTTCCCTGCCTGCGGTGATTTCCGAACCTTGGAATGGGCCATTTCACTGGAGATCGCCCTAGAGGAAATTTCCCCCCTTCATGATCCTGCGCACGCGGCCCTGCACGGGCATGCGGTCGAACGGCGTGTTTCCGGCCTGGGCGGCCATCTTCCCCGAATCCACGATCCACGGCGCGTCCGGATCGATGAAGATCAGGTCGGCGGCGCTGCCTGCCGCGAAGCTGCCGCCGTTGACGCCCAATATCCTTGCCGGATTGGCGCTGAGCAGGGTCATCAGCCGGTTGAGCGTCACATGCCCGTCCCGCACCAGGTTGAGCGACAGGGCGAGCAGCGTTTCCGCGCCGGCCATGCCGGGGGCGGCGTCCGCGAAGGGCAGGCGCTTGTCCTCCGGCCCGCGGGGGTCGTGGCTGGACGTGATGACGTCGACGGTGCCGTCCGCGACCGCTTCGATCGCGGCCTTCCGGTCGTCCTCTGACCGCAGCGGCGGAGAGAGGCGCGCGAAGGTGCGGAAATCCGTCACCGCATTGTCGGAGAGGAAGAGATAGGCCGGGCTGATGCCGCAGGTGATCCTGAGGCCATCCGCCCTGGCCGCGCGGATCAGGTCGAAACCCGCCCGGGTCGTCACCAGCCGGAAATGGATCGCGCCGCCGGTCACCCGCGCCAGCATGATGTCGCGGGCGATGGCCATCGCTTCGGCGCAGGCGGGCGCGTGGGGCAGGCCGAGCCGCGTCGCCGTTTCGCCGCTGGTCGCCACGGCCTTGCCCGCAAGGCCGCTATCCTCCGCATGGGTGATGACGGTGAGGCCAAGGCCCGAGGCATAGGACAGCACGCGCATCATCACGCCGGAATCGGCGATCCACTGGCGTCCGGTGCCGACCGCCTTCGCCCCTGCGGCCTGCATCATGCCGATCTCCGCCAGCTCGGCCCCCTTCAGGCCGCGGGTGGCCGCCGCGATGGGGTGGACCCAGAAGTCGGGCTTGCCCGCCCGCGTCGCCTGGCGGATGAGGCCGGCATCGTCCAGCGGGGAGGATTGATCGGGCATCAGCGCGGCGCGGGTGATGCCGCCGAAGTGGAAGGCCGGCTTGTCGGTGGCGAAGACGCCGAGGTCGACGAGGCCGGGCGCGACGACGAGGCCCGCCGCGTCGATGGTTTCGGCGCCGGCCGGTATCGCGGCATCGCCTGCCGCCGTGATGCGGTCATCCTCGATCAGGATGACGCCGGTGGCGAGGTCATTGCCTGCGGGGTCGGCCAGCTTTCCGTTGATGATGGCGAGTTTGGTCATTTCGGATTCACCTTGCGGCCAATGCCGTCAATCCCCCTGCCTTGCGTTTTGGGATGGGGCGGGAGATGGGTCCCCGCCTTCGCGGGGATGACGGGTGAGGGGGCGGGGATGACTGAGGAGCGGGCGGACGTGGCGAAGGAACGGGCGGGGATGACGAGAGAGGGGCTCGTCATGCCCAACCCTCCACGCCGCGCGCGCCTCTGGTCAGCACGTCCAGGCAGGCCATGCGGATGGCGACGCCCATTTCCACCTGCTCCGTGATGGCGGAGCGTTGCGGGTGATCGGCGACGACGCTGGCGATCTCCACGCCCCGGTTCATCGGGCCGGGGTGCATCACCAGCGCGTCGGGTCTGGCGATGGCCAGCCGTTCCGGCGTCAGTCCGTAGAGCATGTGATATTCGCGCGGGGAGGGGATGAAGGCGCCGTCCATCCGTTCATTCTGGAGCCGCAGCATCATGACGACGTCCGCGCCCTCCAGCCCTTCGTCCATGCGGGTGTAGGGCGTCGCGCCCAGCATCTCGACCTCCGGCGGCATCAGCGTCGGCGGGGCGACGGCGCGGACCTGCGCGCCGAGGGCCGCGAGGCAGAGCATGTTCGAGCGCGCCACCCGGCTGTGCAGCACGTCGCCGCAGATCGCGACGATCAGCCCTTCGAACCCGCCCTTGCGCCGGCGGATGGTAAGGGCGTCGAGCAGGGCCTGGGTCGGATGCTGGTGCCAGCCGTCGCCCGCGTTCAGCACCGGGCAGTCCACCTTGTCCGCGATCAGCGCGACCGCGCCCGAACTGGCGTGGCGGATGACGATCACGTCGGCGGCCATGGCGTTGAGCGTCATGGCGGTGTCGATCAGCGTCTCGCCCTTCTTCACGCTGGATTGGCCGGCATGCATGTTGACGACGTCGGCGCCCAGGCGCTTGCCCGCGATCTCGAAGGACAGCAGCGTGCGCGTGCTGTTTTCGAAAAAGGCGTTGATCTGGGTCATGCCGGCGAGCCGGTCGTCATGCTTGCGCGCGCCGCCCCGGTTGCTCCTGGCCCAATGTTCCGCCTCATCGAGGAGGAAGCGGATTTCCCATGGCTTGAGGTCCGCGATGGAGAGCAGATGCCGATGCGGGAACAGCGCCCGGCCGGTCAGGTCGCCCCCTTCAAGATCGGACTGGGTGGAGGAAACGGGGATGTCGGGCATGAGCCGACGCTTTAGGCGAGGGTGGGGAAGAGGGCAAGTATGCTCCCCTTCCTGCGCGGCAGGTTCAGCCCCGTCCGAGCCAGCGGCCCAGCAGCGCGCCGTCCTTCATCACCTCCCGCGCGGCATTGTGGCCGGGCGCGCCGGTCACGCCGCCGCCCGGATGGGTGCCCGCGCCGCACATGTAGAGGCCCTTCAGGGGTCCGCGATAGGCGCCGTGGCCCAGGACCGGGCGCGCCGCCCAGAGCTGGTCCAGGGTCATGTTGCCATGCATGATGTCGCCGCCGACCAGCCCGAATTTCCGTTCGAGGTCGAGCGGGGAGAGAATGTCCCGCGCGATCACCGATCGGGCGAAGCCGGGCGCATGGGCGTCGACCGTGGCGACGATGCGATCCGCCGCCGCCTCCCGCTCATCGTCCCAACGGCGTCCGTCGGGCAGGACCGGCGCGAATTGCTGGCAGAAGAGGCTGGCCACATGGCAGCCGGCCGGGGCGAGGCTTTCGTCCACGGTCGAGGGGATCAGCATCTCCACGATCGGCTCGCGCGACCAGCCTTCGCGCTTCGCGTCCATATAGGCGCGGTCCATATAGTCGAGCGTGGGCGCGATGATGATGCCCGACTGGTGATGTTCGCCCATGCCGGGCAGGCAGGTGAAGTCGGGCAGGGACGACAGCGCGACATTCATGCGGAAGGTGCCCGACGCCGTTTTGAACCCGCGGATGCGCCTCAGGAAATCCGGCGGCAGGTCGGCGGGGTCCATCAGCCGCTCGTAGAGCAGTTTCGGTCCGACATTGGCGATGACGGCCCTGCCCATCACCTCCTCGCCGCTTTCCAGCCGGACGCCCACGGCGCGCCTGCCGTCGACCAGCACGGATGCGACCGGCGCCTCCAGGCTGATTTCCACGCCCAGGCCGCGCACCACCTGCGCCATGATCCGGGTGATCGTGCCCATGCCGCCGACGCTGTGGCCCCAGGCGCCCTTCTTCCCGTTCACCTCCCCGAAGACATGGTGCAGCAGCACATAGGCGCTGCCCGGCGCGTCGGGGGAGGCATAGTTGCCCACGATCGCGTCGAAGCCGAAGGCGGCCTTCACCGCCTCGCTCTCGAACCAGCCGTCGAGGAAGCCGCGTGCCGAGCGGGTGAACAGTTCCAGCACGTCGCGCTGCTGTTCCAGCGTCAGGCTGCCGATCCGCCGTCCCTGCCGGAGCGCGGCGGCGATCATCGCCAGCCCGTCGCCCGCATTGGGCGGCGCCTTCAGCGTCATGTCGCGCAGCAGGTCCGCCACCACCTCCAGCGCGTCATAATAAGGGGGGAGGGTGGCGGCGTCTTTCTGGCTGAACTTCGCGAATTCCGCCTGCGTCCGCTCCAGCCCGCCGCCCAGCTTCAGATAGCGGCCGTCCGGCTGGGGGAAGAAATTGCTGATCGGCCGTTCGAGCACGCGATAGCCATGTTCGGCCAGCCGCATGTCGCTTATCACCTTGGGGTGGAGCAGGCTGACCGTGTAGCTTGCCACCGAATTGCGGAAGCCGGGGTGGAACTCCTCCGTCACGGCGGCGCCGCCCACGATGGCGCGCCGTTCCAGTATCCGCACCCGGTAGCCGGCCCGCGCCAGATAGAAGGCGCAGACCAGCCCGTTATGCCCGCCGCCGATGATGACCGCGTCATAGGCCCCGGTCATGCCGCCCGGCTCCATCCCGGGGCCGGGGCGCGATGCAGCCGCGCCTGCGGAATGATCCGCCGCATCCGCGCGCAGAAATGGCGGAGCGCCACCTCCTGCGTCGACAGGGGGCCAACGGTGAAGCTGTCCGAGGAAAGGCCCGCCTGCACCCGGTCCAGCAGGGCGCTGTCCTCCGCATTCACCCGCCGGTTGATCCGCCAGTTGAGGTAGCGGGCGGCCTTCATTTCCCGCCGCTCGTCAGGAATCGCATAGGGAATCTCCCTGATCAGCGATCGGGTGGGGGACAGCGGCAGCCACTGCATGAAGTCCACCTGGTCGGGATATATGTCGAAGGCGATATTGGGCCACAGCCTGAAATAGGTCCAAAGCCGCTGCCGCTCATCCCCCAGATGCGGTATGCGCGGCAGGAAATGCTGATAGGCGCGCTCGGAGGGGTTGGAGGAGGGCTGGCGGAGGATCGGCCCGCACATCCGGTCGGCATGGGCGCCGGCTTCCACCCGATAGCCCTCCCCCATCAGGCGCCGCAGTCCGGGATGCGCGACCGAAATATGCAGCCCGTCCGAATAATTGTCCCCGATGATCTTCCAGTTCACCGCGCGGGGCCGCAGCGTCATGCGCCCCATGGCCCTCAAGTCCGCGAAGCGATAGGCCGCGATCTCCTGACCATGGGGCGCCATCATCTCCGCGACGCGGGGGCCGCCGTCATCCTCCAGCCTGACGAAGAGAAAGCCGTGGAAATCCTCGACCTCCACGGCGTGGAGCCCATGGCGGGCGGGGTCGAAGCCGTAGCCGGCCTTCAGCGGCACCCCGGTCAGGCGGCCCCGGTCGTCATAGGTCCAGCCATGATAGGGGCAGGTGAGCTTCCTGGCGCAGCCCGCGGCGGCGTCCACGATCCGCGCGCCGCGATGGCGGCAGACATTGGCGAAGGCGCGGATGACGCCGTCCCCGCCCCGGATCAGGATGACGCTTTCCCCGATATAGTCCAGCGTGCGGAAATCGCCGGGAGCGGGAATGTCGCTTTCATGCGCCACGATCTGCCAGGAGGGGCGGAATATCCGGCGCAGCTCCAGCTCGAAAAATTCGGGATCGCGATAGGTCCATGCCGGCAGGCTCCATGCCGCATCCGGGTCCGCCAGTTGCCCGCCTTCCTCCACTATCCCGCCCCCCACCCCAGCCGATAGATTTTACGTATGTATAACAACCTCGTTTTTCCGGCAATGGCGGCGGTCGGGCCTGTCCTAAGCCGTTCTTTCCGGCACCTCGCCCCAGTCGGCCAATATGCTGTCCCGGCTGGCCACCGCCTCCCACGGAAAGACGAACCAGTCCTTCGTCGCGTCCCGGTCGATCGTTTCCGCGCGATAGTCCACCGTGGCGGCGGACCGGATATTGTCGATCAGGACCGCGAAGCGCACCCCTGCGGCGGGAGCGGCCGCCAGGGCATTGCGCACGGCATTGATCGTCCGTCCGCTGTCGTTGATGTCGTCGACGAACAGCAGCGTTTCGCCTGTCGCTGCGCGCTGCGCCAGGCCGGCCAGCAGCGCCTCTCCGAAATCGGGCAGCTTCGCCGACAGGTCGACCGACAGCATGGCGAGGCCGGTCGCATGGCTGAGATAGGTGGCGGGCACCAGGCCGCCGCGTCCGATGCCCACCAGATAATCGGGCCGCCATTGCGACGCCGCCAGGGCGCGGGCCAGCGCATCGATCTGGGCCAGGAACGCATCCATGGTGACGGGGGTCAGGATCGGCTGGCCCATCGCGTCAGCCCGCCGCCGCCAGACGGGTTTCGGCATCCGCCGCCGCGCCGTAGCGGCGGGCGAGGAAGGCGCAGGCCATCAACTGTATCTGGTGGAACAGCATGACCGGCAGCAGGATCGGCCCCACCGCACTGGCGGGGAACAGCACCCCGGCGATGGGCACGCCCGACGCCAGGCTTTTCTTCGATCCGCAGAATTGCAGCACGATCGCGTCCTCCCGCGACAGGCCGAGCAGCCGTCCCAGCAGGAAGGTGAAGACCAGCACGACGACCAGCATGGCGATGCAGATCGCGGCCAGCAGCAGCAATTCGCCGCGCGACACCTTCTGCCACAATCCTTCCACCACCGCCGCGCTGAAGGCGGAATAGACCACCAGCAGGATCGATCCGCGATCCACCCGCCCCAGCATCGCCCTGTGCCGGCTGACGAAGCCGCCGATCCATGGCCGGGACAGGTGGCCGATGACGAAGGGCAGCAGCAGTTGCAGCACGATGTCCTCGACCGAGGAAAGCGAGATCAGGCCGCCCGTCCCGTTTTTTTCCATCGTCAGCGCGACCAGCAGCGGCGTCAGGACGATGCCCAGCAGGTTGGAGAAGGATGCGCTGACCACCGCCGCCGCGACATTGCCCCGCGCAATGGCGGTGAAGGCGATCGAGGATTGCACCGTTGAGGGCAGCAGCGTCAGGAACAGCAGCCCCGCCCGCATCGAAGGCGGGATCGCCGCCGCCTGCTGAGTCGCCAGGCCGATCAGGGGAAAGACCGCGAAGGTCGTTCCCAGGGTCGCCAGGTGCAGTTTCCAGGCCCGGGCGCCGTTCCAGATCGCCTCCCGCGACAGCTTGGCGCCGTGCAGGAAGAAAAGCAGGACGATGCCCGCATCGGCCGCCGCCCCGGCCAGGCCGGCGGCTTCCCCGCGGGCGGGCAGCAGGGAGGCGAGCGCCACCGTGCCGATCAGCAGCAGCAGGAAGGGGTCCAGTATCTCGCGCAGGCGTTGCATGGGTCGCCTTTAGGCAGGATGGACGGAAAAGGATAGACGCGCTCGTGCCGATGCGCCAACAGTCGCGACGAACCAAGAGGCCCGCGACACGGCGACATCCGTGACAAGGGCGGAAGAACAGCAAGGAGACTCCGGTCGTGAGCGAAGGGATAGCCATTGTCGAAAATCAGGGCGTCGTCGAAATCCACATCGACCGGCCGGAAAAGAAGAATGCGCTGACCGCCGACATGTACCGCACCATGACCGCCGCGCTGGCCGACGCATCCGCGCGGGACGGGATCGGCGCCGTGCTGTTCGCGGGCAAGGGCGACGCCTTCTGCGCGGGGAACGACCTTAAGGATTTCATGTCCGGTCCGCAGGGCGGGGAAGCGGCCTTCGCCTTCATCCGCGCCATCGCCGCCTTCGACAAGCCGGTGGTCGCCGCCGTGCAGGGTCTGGCCGTGGGGGTGGGGACGACCATGCTGTTCCATTGCGACTTGGTCTATGCGAGCCCCGACGTGCGGTTCATCATGCCCTTCGTCAATCTGGGGATCGTGCCGGAGGCGGGCTCCAGCCTGCTGGCGCCGGCCATATTGGGCTATGCCAAGGCGGCGTCGATGCTGCTTCTGGGCGAGCCGATGGATGCGCAGACCGCCGACCATGCGGGTTTCGTCACGGCGATCGTCCCGGCAGACGCGCTGCTGGACCATGCCCGGCAGAAGGCGGCGTTGCTGATGACCAAGCCGCCCCAGGCGCTTGCCGCGACGCGCCGGCTGATGAAGGGCGACCCGGCGGCGCTGAACCAGCGGATCGAGGAGGAGGCGCGCCTGTTCCAGCAGACGATGCAATCCGCCGAGGCGCAGGAGGCGTTCGCCGCCTTCTTCGAGAAGCGCGCGCCGGTGTTCCGCCGCTAGAGCGCGCTGCGTTAAATCCTGCGCAGGCCGCGCGCGCATCGTGCACAAAACCGGTTCCCGCTTTTGCGCACGATGCTCTTAGCGTCCCGCCGCTGCGGAGGATTCCGCTATGGCTGCATCGGATCGGCTGCGGGTCGGCTGCTCCCGGCGCGCTCTAAGGCTTGCCGAAGCGGATTTCGCTGACGATGACGGCGGCGACCACCAGCGCGCCGCCCAGCAGGGCGCTGGCGGGCAGGCGGTCGCCCGCGATCCAGCCGATCAGGCCCGCCCAGACGGGCTCTCCGGCATAGATCAGCGTTGCACGGGTGGCCGACACGCTGCGCTGCGCCCAGTTCATCACCAGCTGGATCAGCGCCGTCATCAGGCCCAGCCCGCAGGCCGACAGCATGACGATCCAGTTGATGGGCGGGACGGCCTCTCCGGCCGGAATCATGCAGGCGAAGGCGAGCAGGGATGTCACCGCCAACTGGATGAACGTCACCCGCGCCACATCGACGCGGCCCGCCCAGAGGCTGATGAAGATGATCTCCAGCGCGATGGCGAGCGTGCTGATGAGCGTCAGCGCCTCCCCCCGGCCGAGCGACAGCCCGTCCCGCGGCGCGGCGATCAGCAGCAGTCCCGCAAAGGCCAGCGCCACGCCGATCCAGCTTGCAAGGCGCGGCCGCCTGCGCAGGACGATCCATTGCAGGATGGGGACCAGCGGCACATAGGCCGCCGTGATGAAGGCGGAGGTGCTGCTGGGGATCGTCCGCAGGCCCCAGGTCTGGAGCGTATAGCCGGTGAAGATGCCGCAGCCGATCATCGTCCCCGCCAGCCATTCCCGCCGCGTGACGCCGCGCAAGACCGGCAGGGCGAGGGGGAGGGCGATCAGCGCGGCGGTGCCGAAGCGCAGTCCGACGAAGAACAGCGGTCCGCTGTGCCGCATCGCCTGATGCACGATCAGGAAGGTGCCGCCCCACAGCAGGGTGATGCCGATCAGCGCCAGTTCCGGGCGCCCGATCATCAGCCGGGAGGGGGTTTGGGGTGCGGCGCCGTGCATGCCGTCGCTGGTGCTGCGGATGGCCGCTCAGGTCAAGCGCCGCTCCCCTCCGGTCGGCGGGGCGCGGCGTTTTTTCCGATCCCTTTCCCCAGTTCTTTTCCGTGCCGTCAGTCGTTGCGGATGTCGTTGCCCGCGCGTTCCATCGCCGCGCCGACATCCCGCTTTGCTTCGCGCGCCTCCCGCTCCGCATCGCGGGAGGCATTGTCCATGGCCGCGCCGAGGCGGCCGGAACCTTCGTCTATCGCATTGCCCGCCTCGTCCAGACCCCGGTCGAGCCTGTCGCCCGCCCGGTCGACCGTATTGCCGACGTCGCTGCCGATCGCGGAGCCGGCATTTTCCAGATTGTCGGCCGCCTTTTCCGAACAGGCCGATGCGCCGAGGACGGTCAGCGCCGACATGGCGGTCAGGAATGATGTGCGCATGGGTTCACCCTTATCTTGCCTTCAACAAAGAGCAGATAAGCGCCCCTGCGGCGATAAGGTTGCGCAACGATCCTTCACCGGCCGCGCAGGCCGAACACCATGGACCGGTCCTGATCGGGAATCAGCCCCTCCAGCACGCGCCAGAAGCCGGTGACGGAGCCCTGCCCCGCCTGGGCGTAGGCGGCGGCCATCTTTTCCCGCAGGGCGCGGAACAGGTCCGCCTCCAGCGCGACGCCGGCCGGGCTCAGCCGCAGCAATTTCTGCCGCCGGTCGCTGGCGCCTTGCCGGGTTTCGATATAACCCTGCTCGATCAGGTCGTTGAGCACGCGGCCCAGCGACTGCTTGGTGATGGCGAGCAGGCGCAGCAGGTCCTTGACGGTCAGGTCGGGCTGGCGCGAGATGAAATAGAGGGCGCGGTGATGCGCCCGGCCCAGCCCCTGCGCGACGAGCCCTTCGTCGATCGAGCGGGTCAGCGCGGAATAGCCGAAATAGAGCATCTCTATGCCGCGCCGGATCTCATCCTCGCGCAGGAAAAGCGGTGAAGCGGGCGCGATCTGGGATGTCGGGACGGGGGATGGGGAATGGGGCGCGGACATGCCGGTCGGTTCCAGGCTGAGAGGAAAGGGCGCGCGCATATTGGCGGTTCCGGAAAATAATGACTAGGCTTTCCTTTCGCGCAACAGGCGCTATATGGCGGTCCGCGCCGGCGATGTCCGGGCGATGCTGGGGCGTAGCCAAGCGGTAAGGCAGCGGTTTTTGGTACCGCCATGCGCAGGTTCGAATCCTGCCGCCCCAGCCAGCGTTTTGCCTACTTATCCACAGGGCATTCCGCAGTTCATTCCGCACTTTTGCCTGCCCTTCTTTCCAGTTTTGCTACCGCCGACCGGCTAAGATTTGCGGTCATAGCCTGATAGGTATCGAGCATTTGGTTTACGGTCGTGAGGGTCCAGCCGAGCCAAGATGCGATCTCCGATGGCGTGCATTCGGCCTCCGCGAGAGTGGTGCAGGCGGTGCCGCGCAAGTCGTGCATGTGCAACCCGTCAAGACCGGCCGCCAGGTGGTGACACGCCTCGAAGAGGAGACCCGGATCGGCAAGGGCGGGACCCTGGCGGGCCAGCTCTCGCGGCTCGACCTGGTGGTGCTCGATGAGCTTGGATATCTGCCGTTCGCGCGCTCTGGTGGCCAGTTGCTGTTCCACCTGATCAGCAAGCTCTATGAACGCACCAGCGTCGTCATCACGACGAACCTCGCCTTCGGCGAATGGCCTACCGTGTTCGGGGATCCCAAGATGACCACCGCCTTGCTCGACCGCGTTACGCATCATTGCGATATCGTCGAGACCGGCAATGACAGCTGGCGCTTCAAAAACCGCAGTTAGTCGCCACTCTCACCCCATCTTCAAAACCGACTTGCGCTGTGCGCGCCTCCGGCCGGGCTACGCCCGACCTCCGCCGCGCACAGCGCAGGGCGCTCCCCACAACCCTCCGCTCAATCCCGGAAAGGGGGTCCCTCTTCAACGCCGATACGGGGTCCCGTTTGCGCGCCGTTTGACACACATGGCCGCACCAACCAGCTGGGCAAAGTTCATAAACCCTTGCCAACGGAGGGCCGTCCACACAGGATCGCTGTTCCAAATTGCAGCCAGTGGTCGAAAGCGTGGTCTGCTATCGGATTGTCGCCGGTTCCAGCCATCCGCGATAATGGACCAGCCGCCCGATCAGGGGCAATGCGATGGGCACATCGAAATGGAAGCGCCCGCCTTCGGCCCATTCGCGGGCGGGCGAACGCGGGGCAAGCCATGTTGGCAGGGGCAGGGGACCGATCCACCAACGCCGCATGACCATGGTCAATCCCTGAGCGTCGCCGGGAAGATCGAAGGCGAAGCGGAACGGGCCGAAGCGCTCGACAAGCCAGCGGCCCCGTTGGCTGAGGTGGCTCTGAAAGCGTCGCCCTCCAAAATTGCGGGTCCAGCTTTCGCGGCCGTCGGCTTCATGGAAATGAACATGCAGGCGATGAGTACCGGCTTTGGGAAAGCCCATGATCCGCGCGATCAATGCCGCGGCCGGGTTCGACGCGCCGGTCACCGTGGCTTCGCCCGCTGCGCCACCATCGCGAAATACATCATGAATGGCGCGCACCTCCGGTGGGAGCTGTCCGAAGCGATCACCCATGATGCGGTCATACAGGGACGGCGGAGCAGGCAGTTCCGCCCTATCGTGCTGGATGGCCAGATTTCCGAAGGCATCGGCATAATCGCTCAGCGTCAGCGCCTCTGCGGCATCGCGGGCGCCTGCGGCTTCCTGCCCCGATAGGATGCGGGCTACTATGGGCGCCACGGACAATGTCGGTATTTCCGGGCCATCGCCCCGGTCGGCGATCAGCGTCCATCGGCGCTCGACCTTTTGACCAGCCACGTCACCGAACAGGCGCACGATCATGGCGGAGCGATCGCTGCCCAGCGAACGGGTCAGGGATTGGAGAGGGTGAAGGAAGCGCGCGAGCGGCGCGAGAGTGGTGATGAGCCGCCAACGCACCAGCCAGCTGGCGAGCCAGAGCGCCCAATTCTGGAACCGGAGTTCCGTACCCGCCCGGAAGGTGACGGCCGGGCGTCCCGCCAACCTTTCGGGCAGAAGGGCGAGGTCGGGCACATCGACAAGCGCGACCTTGCGACCTGTGATCGCCCCCGTTCCCGCGCATCGGAACTGGACGGAACGCATCTCCTGCCATCCGAAGGCTTTCGCCCAGTGCTGACCGCGCCAGATGCGCAGGGGCTGGCCGACCTGTCCTGCTATGGCGGCGGAAACCGCCGGACCTGCCGTCGCCTTGTTGGATGCGCTGATCGCCATCTCGACCGCGCGCACCCTGTCCATGCCTTGCGCCAGATGACGCACCGCCGCGCCCGACAGCGCCGGCACGCTCGAAGCGCCGGAGAGGAGGATGACGCCTGCGGCTCTGGCGGCATCGTCCAACGCCCGGATGCCGCACACGAAATCGCGGCTGTCGGCGATATCGACATAGTGAACCCCGGCAGCAATGCAGGCTTTGGGGATGGAATGATCCATCGCCTGAAAGGGGCCTGAGGCATCCACCACTATGTCCGGCCTATGCTCCTCCAATGCGGTGGCGATCCGACTGCGATCCAGCGCCAGCGGCATCAGGCTGGGCGCATCCCCGCAAAAGGCGCGGGCCTTGTCGATGGACCGTCCAGCGACCAGCACCTCATGCCCTGCAGCGGCGAGACGCCGCGCGATGCGCCCGCCAAAGCCGCCATAGCCGCCAAGGAGCAAGATCCGGCTCACAGGATGCGGCGGGCCTGTTCCGTTGTCGGGATCCAACAGGTCGACCGCTTCCCGAACAGCCGATAACGATGGCGCGCAATCCAGCGATAGACGGGATCGCGCAGCCAGCGCGGAACGATACGGAATGCCGCCAGCCCATCCCAGGGGCGGTCCAGACCCGCCCATATGGCCAGCACCGCATCGCTGTCCCGCAAGGCGCGGCCGTCTTCCACCACGATCAAGCTTTCCGGATTGGCCGGGTCGATGCCGAACTGGCGGTAGAGCGCGGCCCCAATGTCACCTTGCATGGACGCGAGCCGAAAGCGACCGGCGCGGTCATGGCGCAGCACGAAAGCGGCATTGGCGGAGCAGAGCACGCACATGGCGTCGAAGACGATGATGGGGCCGTCGCTATCGCTCGACGCATCGTTCATGCAGCCTCCGCCAAGGGCATCCCAACCGTCCAATCGCCATCCAGCCCCAGTGGCGGCAGGGGATTGCCGACCAGCCCGCTGACCATCGCCGCCTGTATGGCGGTGGCCGGCCAGAGCTTGGACAAGGGGCCGACCACGCGGTCGCGGATCAACGGCAGCAGACGGCTGTCCGATTGATAGACCGGGGTGAACAGTGCGGTGAGCCATTGATAGGTCAGCACATGGCGACGGCGCAGTTCGATGGCGTGCCGAATCCCTTCATCGACACCATTCTTCTTTGCTAAACCCTGGGCCAGCGCCCAGGCGTCGAGCAACGCCATGTTGGCGCCCTGTCCCAGCTGAGGGCTGGCGGAGTGCCAGGCATCGCCGATATGGATCAGCGCCGGTCCCACTGGAGCCGCAAGGGTCCGATGGGCGTAGCGGGCGAAGGTCAATTGGTCAGCATCATGAATCTGATCGAGCAGCGGCATGCAGTCGGGCCATAGCTTGGCAACCTGCGCCTTCCATGGCGCCAGCCCGGCCTCGCGCCAGTCGTCCAGCCGGTCCGCGCGGAGCGACCAGAAGAAAGCAGCCTTGGGCATCGTCGCACCGGGCGGCGTTCCGATGGGCAGGACTCCCGCCATGATGCTGGCGCGCTCGTAACGCTGCGCGAGTGCGTGGGGATCGAATGTGGCGGTCTGCGGCCAGTCGAGGCTTGCCCACAGCGCGCCATAGGCCAGTTCCCGACCCGTGGGCGGCGCCAGCGCTGTGCGCGTGCCCAGCGCATCGACGACGAGATCATAGGGGCCACTCGTCTCTCCATCGGCAAAATGTAGCGCGCGCTTCAGCCCGACCGGGGCGCTCCCCGTCAGCGTGCGGCCGGTATGGACGGCTATTCCCGCCTGCAGGACGGCGTCATGCAGGATCGCGAACAGGCTGGCACGATGGATGCCAATGCCGAACATTTCCCGGTGGCGAAGGGCTGCATAATGGACGTCGAGGACAATCCGCCTGCCCGCCTTGCCGAAAAGGCGATCGACCCGCGCGCCCCGCGCCAGAGCCTCCTCCAGCAATCCCAATTGAAACAAGACCTTCATGCCCGTGGGCTGGAGCATCAAGCCGGACCCGATGGGTCGAGGCGTATCGAAGCGTTCGAACAGCGTTACATGATGTCCGGCACGATGAAGCAGCAGCGCCGCCGCCAGTCCGCACGGCCCGCAGCCCGCGATCGCAATGTCCAGCCCCCGCATGGTCGCTGTCTAGCTGAGGATACCGTCCTATCCAATAGGATTGCCACAAGCTTTTAAAATCAGCATTCTAGGGCGTGTGGGGATTCAGCCCATCACCCCTCCTTGGCGCCAAACGGACTTTCCTCCCGCCTGACGACGGTGCGGCGTGACAGAGCCGTCCTTACGCGATCCGCCAGCTCCTCGCGGCGATAGGGCTTGCCGATCACGTCGAGCCGCGTGCCGCGCGGGATGTCGGCGACCAGATCCTCATTATAGCCCGTGGTCATAAGGACTGGCGTTTCCGGATATAGTTCGTTGAACTTCTCGACCAGTTCCAGGCCGCTCATGCCACCCGGCATGACCATATCGGTGAAGAGCAGGTCGACCTTGATATTCTCAAGCTTCAGGAGCGCTTCCTCGCCGCTTGCGACAGGAATGACCCGGTACCCGATCGCAGCCAGTTGCTCGCTCGCCAGCGCGCGGACATCGTCACTGTCTTCGACCAGCAGGATCGTCTGTCCTCCGGCATCGCCTGAAATCGCCGGCGCTGGCATGGGCCGCACGGGGCCGGACACGGCCTCTTCGGGCGGCGCGACGGGAAAGAGCAGCCGCATCGTCGTTCCCTGCCCCGGCTCGGAGTCGATTTCCAGACGGCCGAGCGACTGCTGCACAAAGCCGTGGACCATTGCCAGGCCAAGGCCGGTGCCGCGCTCCTTGCCCTTGGTGCTGAAGAACGGTTCGGTGGCGCGCTGGCGAACCTCGGCGCTCATGCCATGGCCTTCGTCGCGGATGCTCAACACGACATAATCCCCTTCGGGAAGGCCATGCGCCGCCGCGTTGCCGTTCAGCTTCCAAAGCTCGGTCGCGATCGTCACGGTGCCGCCGCCCGGCATCGCGTCGCGGGCGTTGATCAGGATGTTGAGCACCGCCATCTCAAGATGCGTGGGGTCGATCTGCACCGCCGGGAGCCGGCGCTCCAGCGCGGTGACCAGCCTGATCTGCGGCCCCACGGTATTGTCGATCAGATCGCCGAATTCGTGGATCAGCTCGTTCATGTTGATCCGGCGCGGCTCGAGCCGGGTCTTGCGCGCGAAGGCAAGCAACTGGCGCGTCAGCCTCGCGCCGCGCTCGGCAGCCCGGGCAGCATTGCCCAGCATCCGCCGCTGGGCATCGTTCAGATCGTCTCCGAGCACGATGTCGAGATTGCCTGTCACCACCTGCAGCAGGTTATTGAAATCATGCGCCAGGCCGGCAGTCAGTTGTCCGATCGCCTCCATCTTCTGCGCCTGACGAAAAGCCTGTTCAGAGGAGCGCCGACGCGTGACGTCAAGCTGGCTGGCGAAGAAATAGAGGAGCGTGCCGTCGTCATCATAGACGGGCGCCACGAACACCGCGTTCCAGAAGGGACTGCCGTCGCGGCGATAGTTCAGGATTTCGGTGGAAATCGCTTCCTGCGCCCTTACGGCTTCGCGAAGGGCGCGGACGGTTTCCCTGTCGGTGTCGGCCCCCTGCAGGAAACGGCAATTGCGGCCGACGACTTCGCTTTCCTCATAGCCTGTCAGATCGAGAAACGCTTTGTTGGCGAAGACGATGGGATTGTCGCCCTGGCGCGGATCGGTAAGGATCATCGGCATCCGCGTCATCTGCAAGGCAGCGAAGAACACCGTACCGCGCTGGTCGAGCCCAGGTTCCGCCACGGTCGATCGCTTCCAGTGATGCGTCGGCCGGGCACCTGTCGGACTATAGGAGCTGGTGTCTTCCAGATCGCCGGCTGGCTCGCCGGTCGCTTCGTTGGGATTGACGGGCGCTTCTGCGCCATCCTTGTCGGCCACGGGCTACCTCAAATCAGTTTCAACATCGCAATAAATCTTCACCGGCGATCTGGTTGCCATGAGTCTTCGATCGAGATTATCGGCCCGGTCCCACCGTCCCGTCTGCAACCAGTTCAGGCGTTTTGCGTTTGCGTCCAGCATCAGAAGAATTTTTTCCCGGGGGATCGATGAAAAAGCCAGAACCGTCGCGCGCGATCAGCGCTGACGAATGGCGCCAGATCGTCGATGGCGCGGTTGGCACGGCGATCGTCACCACCGATCTCGAAGGCCGGGTGACGAGTTGGAACGAGGGCGCGTCCCGGATGCTGGGCTGGACCGCCTCTGAGGTTCTGGGCGAGACGCTGGAGCGCCTGTTCCCCCCCGGAGAGGGCGCCTCGGCGCTCCGACAAGAGATGACCGACGCGCTGACCGTCGGCCGTGGCGGCGGAACGGAAGGTTGGCGCATTTGCCGCGACGGATCGCAGATATGGGCCGTAGGCGAAATGTCGCCGATCCGCGATCAGGCCGGTTCCGTGGTCGGATTCACGAAGATTTTGCACGATCGCACGAAAAGCAGGGAAGCGCAGGAGGCGATCTCCGAAGAGCGGCGCGCGCTGGAGATACTCAATCGGGCCGGCTCCGCGCTGGCGGCCAAGACCGATCTTCAGGAACTCGTCCAGATCGTCACCGATGCGGGGGTCGAACTGACCGGCGCCGAATTCGGCGCCTTCTTCTACAATGTCGAGAATGAGGCCGGGGAGAGCTACATGCTCTACACCCTATCCGGGGCGCCGGCAGAGGCCTTCTCCAAATTTCCGATGCCGCGCAACACATCGGTGTTCGCGCCGACCTTCTCGGGCGAAGGGATCGTTCGCTCCGACGATATAACCAGGGACCCGCGTTACGGGCAGAATGCGCCACGCAAGGGCATGCCCGAGGGACATCTGCCCGTGCGCAGCTATCTGGCCGTGCCGGTCATTTCGCGCAGCGGAGAGGTGATCGGGGGCCTGTTCTTCGGCCATGCCGATATCGGCGTCTTCGACGATCGGTCGGAACGGGGCCTGGAAGGCCTGGCGGCCGAGGCGGCCGTCGCAATCGATAATGCCAGGCTGTTTCAGGCGCTCGAGCGCGAGCTTGCACAACGGCGGAAGGCGGAGAGCGAGCTGGCCGACAGCGAAGCGCGCTTGCGGCTGGCCACTGAAGCGGCTGAAATCGGCACCTGGGACTACCACCCCGCCTCGAACGAACTTCGGTGGGATGTTCGGTGCAAGCAACTCTTCGGTTTATCCCCGGAGGCGGCAGTCACCTATGCGGGCTCCTTCATCGCGGGAATTCATCCGGACGACCGGGAGCGCGCGGATGAGGCCGTCCGGCGAGCGATCGATCCCGAGGGCATGGGCCGCTACGACATAGAATATCGCACCATCGGTATCGAGGATGGACGGCAGCGGTGGATTTCCGCGAACGGCCGCGCGCTCTTCGATACCGACCAGGGAACGCGGTTTGTCGGGACCGTGATCGACATTACCGAGCGGAAGGCGACCGAGGACAGGTTGCACCAGCTTAACGAGCGGCTGGAAGAACAGGTCGAGGCCGAAATCCGCAAACGCGCGGAAGCGGAAGAGGCGCTGCGCCAGTCGCAGAAGATGGAGGCGATAGGACAACTCACCGGCGGGATCGCCCACGACTTCAATAACCTGTTGGCAGGCATCATCGGCAGCCTGGAAATCATCGAAAGGCGCATTTCCGAAGGCCGGACCGAGGGTATAGAGCGCTTCATCAACGGTGCGCAGACCTCCGCCCGGCGCGCCGCGGCGCTGACCCAGCGGCTCCTCGCCTTCTCTCGTCGCCAGACCCTCGATCCCAAACCGACCGACGTGAACCGGTTGGTCTTCGGTATGGAGGACCTCATCGCCCGCACCGTCGGCCCGGCCATCAAGGTCGAGGTCGTCGGCGCCGCAGGCCTCTGGCCAACCAGGATCGACACCGTCCAGCTTGAAAGCGCGCTCCTCAATCTCGCCATCAACGCTCGCGACGCCATGCCCGACGGCGGCAAGCTGACGATTGAGACCGCGAACAAGTGGCTGGACAATCGCGCCGGGCGGGAACGCGACCTGCCGCCGGGGCAGTATATCTCGGTGTGCGTCACCGACACGGGGACAGGCATAGCCAGGGACATCGCCGACCGGATCTTCGATCCGTTCTTCACGACCAAGCCGATCGGCCAGGGCACGGGCCTAGGTCTTTCCATGATCCACGGTTTCGTGCGGCAGTCCGGCGGCCAGGTTCGCGTCTACAGTGAGACAGGGCAGGGAACGACGATGTGCCTCTATCTGCCCCGCTACTCCGGTGATGTCGCGGACGATACCGCGGCGGCGGAATCACCGATCCCGGAAACGGGCGCGGGGGAAACCGTGCTCGTGATCGACGACGAACCGACCGTTCGCATGCTCATAGTAGAGGTGCTCGAAGAGGCTGGATATGTCGCACTCGAAGCCGAAGATGGCCCCTCAGGGTTGAAAATCCTTCAGTCCGACGTCCGGGTCGACCTGCTCATCACCGATGTCGGATTACCCGGAGGCATGAACGGCCGACAGATCGCCGACGCGGCGCGCGTCGGTCGCCCGGACCTGAAGGTGCTTTTCGTGACCGGGTTCGCGGAGAATGCCGCTGTCGGCAACGGGCATCTTGAGAGGGGCATGGAGGTTATCACCAAACCATTTGTGATGACCGAACTCGCGAACAAGATCACCGACATGATCGAACATCGGCACCTCGGCGCCTGATCGACGCCGATCTCCGGCCGCGTCGGCCAAAGGTCATCTTGAGGGGCGTGGCATGAGATAGCTGACCGTCCCGACCTGAGGACTGAAAATTGGCGATAGCGCGTTGTTTTCGTCTGTTTGGATGGCTGATTACTGCCAGACGGCATATTCACCATGGGGATGGACGACAGCCAGCAGCCGGTCGTGCCCCGGCCCCGACCATAGCCGCAGTTCGAACTGCCGCGCGGTCTCATTCAGTTCCATCCGGAGCCAGAAGAACGGCGCATCGGCCGTCGCGGCAGCGGCATGGCTCTCCAACGTCGCAAGGATTTGCGCCTGCTCGACCGGCAGGATATATTGCCAGACCACCGAGTGGAACACGACCGTCGCGAAGCCAGTCTTAGGTGCCGCGCGCTGCACGAAACGCGCTGCATTCTCAGCCTCGACCACCAGCGAACCGCTTTGACCCAGCGCGACCGCCGCCTGCAGGCGTTCCATTCTCTCCCGCTGCTCAGCCCAGCAATAGGACAGCAGACGGGTGGCATCGGCCGTCTGCCGGATGTCGATCGGGCGACGGTCGCAGGCATGCCGCTCCGCCACGATCAAGTCCCGGTCCAGCGAGGGTGCCGCTCCTTCCCATCGGCTTGGGACAATCACGGAACTGGCCGGATCGCCCCAGATCGTCCCGCCGATCTCATAGCGAAACGCATCCCACAGGCTGTTCAGCCCCGCGCTCGCGCCCAGTTCAAAGCAGCGTAGCGGGAGCCCGGCCTCGCGCCCGATCGTCAGGAACCCGCCCAGCAGGCATGCCGAGCGCCGCACCTCATTGGTCTGCGGCTCATGTGCCAGAATGGCGGCCACCGGCCCGGCATGGTCGATCAGCACCTGCTCCGCCGTCACCCAGGCCTGTTCCGGATCCTCTGCCGCAGGCGGGTAGCAGGCTGCCAGAGCGGGCGCTTGCCCGCTCAGCACCAGATAATGCAGGCTCGCCAGCAGCCGGAGCGCGACGGCATCGCGCACCAGTCGATCGGCCGGAACCCCGCTCCAGTCCGCCAGCAGATGCGACACTATCCCGCCCGGGATGATGGCCCTGCCCGCCCGTTCCAGCACAGCCGCGCTGAACGGCGCACCCAGCGTCGCGCAGGCATGAGATTGGCGTTCAAAGGCTTCCAAAAGCGTGTTCGACATGGCGGTCTCCCGGATATTCGCTTGCCCGGAAAAGCCCCCATCGACATTGATCGGTCAATCTTGATAAATATAATCAATATGAAAGAGAGCGATTGGATATCCGCCGAGGAGGCGCAGTTGCGCCTGGGCGTTCGCGCGCAGACGCTCTATGCCTATGTCAGCCGCGGGCATGTTCAGGTGCGTGCCCATCCAGCGGACGCGCGCCGCAGCTTGTATCGAGCGACCGATGTGGATGAACTCGCCGTCCGCAACGGGCGCAGCCGCAAGCTGGCGGATGTGGCGTCCGCCGCCATCGTCTGGGGCGAGCCCGTCCTGAGTTCGGCGATCACCACGGTGCGCGCCGGCCGTTTCTTCTATCGCGGCCATGATGCCGTCGGACTAGCGGAGGATCGGCCGCTCGAAGCCGTCGCTCGCCTGCTGCTCGGCGAAGACCAACCCAGCGCCGACAACATGGAGCGAACCCCACCGCCCGACCATGTCGATCTCCACCATCGCCTCTACCAGATGCTGGCGGGGCGTGCCGCGGCCTCGCCGCCGATGCTGGGATCGAGCGACGGTATGATTGCTGCCGAAGCGGCGCTGCTGCTGGACCTCGTCGCGGATGCGGCCGCTGGCGCTGTCCTGCCTGGCCCGATCCATCAGCGGCTGGCGAACAGTTGGGGCGCCGACCCCCATGGCGCGACGGCTGACCTCATCCGCCGCATGATGATATTGGTCGCCGATCATGAATTGAACGCCTCCACTTTCGCGGCGCGTGTGACTGCATCGACCGGCGCCTCGCTGGCCGCCGCTGTCCTTTCCGGCCTTTCGACGCTTTCCGGCCCGCGCCATGGCGGCATGAGCGCCATGGCGCGGCGTTTCGCCGCCGAAGCCGAGCTGCATGGCGCGCGGGACGCTGTCCACGCGCGGCTGGTTGAGGGGCGGTCCCTGCCGGGTTTCGGCCATCCACTCTATCCGCAGGGCGACATAAGGGCGAAAGCGCTGCTCGACGGCTTCGAACTGCCCGCCTCGCTGGCGGCATTGCGGGCAGCGGCGAAGGATCTGGCCGATGTCGAACCCAATATCGACTTCGCCATGATGGCTATCTGCCTGTCCTGCGGCATGCCTGCCCAGGCGCCCTTTGCCCTGTTCGCGACAGCGCGCAGCGCAGGCTGGATCGCCCATGCCGTTGAACAAAACCGGACGGGCAAACTGATCCGGCCTCGTGCTCGCTATGTGGGACCGGAACCGCTGATCGGGTCGGATTGACGGACCGGGCCTTGGCCGCGACACGGCTGTGCTTCAAGCCTCCATGCGGTCCGGCGTGTCTCCCTTGGCGACCCGCAGCAGCAGATAGCCCAGCAAGCCGGAAAGCAGGGAGCCGGCGAGGATGCCGATCTTGGCTTCGGCCTGGAGCATCGCGTCGTTCGAAAAGGCGAGAAGCGTGATGAACAGGCTCATCGTGAACCCGATCCCGCACAGGAGCGCCGTGCCCAGCATCTGGAGGCGGCCCGCATGAGCAGGCATGTCGGCCATGCCGAGCCGGATGGCGAGCATCGATGCGCCGAACACACCCACCACCTTGCCGACCAGCAGGCCTAGCCCGACGCCCAGCGTGACCGGCGCGACAAGGGCCTCCGCCCGAAGGCCGAGAAGGGGAACGCCCGCATTCACCAGCCCGAAGAGCGGCACGATCAGGAACCCCACCGGCCAGTGCAGCAGATGTTCGAGCCGATGGAGCGGGCTATGTTCCTCCAGATCCGGTTTGCCGGGCGTCCCTTGCAGCGGAATGGCGAAGGCGAGGATCACGCCCGCCAATGTCGCATGGATGCCCGAGCGCAGGACGAAGAGCCACAATAGCGTGCCGATGAGCAGATAGGGAATGAGCCGGCGCACGCCGGAACGATTGAGCGCGAACAACAGGATGGTGACGGCCGCCGCGCCGCCGAGGTCGATCAGCGAGAGTTTTGCCGTGTAGAAGAAGGCGATGATGACGACCGCGCCAAGATCGTCGATGATGGCGAGCGCCGTCAGGAAGACGCGCAAGGAAATGGGAACGCGGTTGCCCAACAGCGCGATCACGCCCAGTGCGAAGGCGATGTCCGTCGCCGCCGGGATCGCCCATCCCCGCGCGGTCGCACCGCCGTTCAACGCCAGATAGACGAGCGCAGGCACCGCCATGCCGCCCGCCGCCGCAATGCCGGGCAATATTCGACGGGGCCAGGTGGAGAGTTGCCCGTCCATCACCTCCCGCTTGATCTCCAGCCCGACGAGCAGGAAGAAGACCGCCATCAGCCCGTCATTGACCCAGTGATGCAGGGACAATGGGCCAATCCGGCTGTGCAGCAGATGTTCATAAGCCCGACCGAGGGGTGAATTGGCGATCAGCATCGCCAGCGCGGCCGCGACCATGAGAATGATTCCGCCGGAGGCCTGTCCTTTGAGAAACTGGCGCAGGGCGCTGAGCGGCTTCACACGCAAGAGGGCCATCGAGAAAACTCCCGGCAAGTCATCAGCCCGCTGGCGGCCCGACCAACGGCTATCAACCTGCCCGCCCGACAGCCGAAGCGAACACCCGTCGCCGCTATGGCAAATGCGCTCGCGGCGCACAACCGTATCCGAAGTCAGGCAGCGGGCCGCGGAGGATGAGGAGGGAGCATGGGGCGCTTTCCTGATCCCTGAGCCGGGCGCGGCAACTGAATCGACGCTGTCGCCTCTTCCGCATGCAATGGATTGTGCTCGATCAATGATGATCGGCCCAACGGTCTGCTATCCTTGCCGGGCAGGTGGGGCAGAAGATTACAGCCAATTAAATTGCGCAATTTCGCTGGAGGGGCGAAGGAGGGGCATCGGATCGGAAAGGCGCCCAAGGATGGAAGGCGGGCTGGAGACTGTCTATCATAGCTGCCGCGCCGAACTGCTGCGCTTTCTGCTGGCGCGCACCGGCAGTGCGGCGGAGGCCGAGGATATTCTGCAGGACATATGGCTGCGGGTCGGTCAGGGCCGAAGCGGTCCTGTCGCCAATGGGCGCGCCTATCTCTATCGGGTCGCGCAGAATCTGGTGCTGGACCGCCTGCGGGAGGCGCGGCGGCGCGCGGTGCGGGAGCAGGGTTGGATGGAGATGGCCGCCGGCGTGGACCTGCGGCATGCCGATCCCGCCGATCCGAACGCCGATGCGCTGGCGCAGATGACCGAGCGGGAGGAGGTGGCGCGGCTTGCTTCCGCGATCGCCAACCTGCCTGCCGGGGCGCGACGCGCCTTCCAGTTGCACAAGCTGGAGGGGCTGTCGCATGACGAGGTGGCGCAGCGGCTGGGGATCAGCAGGAGCGGGGTCGAGAAACATATGGCGGTCGCGATGAAATATCTGCGCCGGGCCCTGTGCGAGGACTGAGGCGGAGCGGGCATGATGGCGTCACAGCGGGACACGGGAGCATGAGCGGGAGGCGGCGCCCCGAACGGGCGGGCTTCGATGGGACCGGCTTTGGTGGGATAGGGCCATGACGGAGACGATCCTCGACCAGGCGATCGCCTGGCACCGCGCGCAGGATGACGCGGATTTCGACTGGGACGGCTTTACGCTGTGGCTGGAGGCCGATCCCGCGCATCGAACCGCGTTCGATTCCATTGCGCTGGTCGATGCCCGGATCGTCGAGCATCGCGCGACGCTGGCGGCGCTGGTGCCGCCGGTGGACATGCCGGGTCCGGCCATCGCGGCGGAGGCGCCGCGCCGGCGACGGCGGTGGGTGGGCGGTGGAGTCGCGGCGGCGCTCGCGCTTGCCGTCGCCATTCCCGCCTTGCGATCGCCCGCGCCGCAACCGGCGGACTATCGCACCGGGCCGGGGCAGGGGCGCACCATCCTGCTCAAGGACGGCTCCCGGATCGCGCTTGCCGCCTCCAGCCATTTGCGCGTGGAGGGCGCGGCGCAGGACCGGCTGGCGCTGGAGGGCAGCGCCCTGTTCGACATTCCTCACCGGCCCGGGCGGACGATGACGATCGAGGCGGGCGGGCAGCGGATCAGCGACATCGGCACGCGTTTCGACATATTGGCCGACGCCCGGACGATGCGGGTGGCCGTGGCGGAGGGCAGGATCAGCATCGCGCCGCGCGATGGCGGGGATGCGATCCCATTGCCGGCCGGGCGGCAACTGCTGGTCGATCGGCTGACGCATCGCGGCGCGACCAGCGCCGTATCGCCCGGCACCGTCGGCAGCTGGCGGCAGGGACGGCTGGTCTATGAGGCCGTGCCGCTCTCTCTGGTGGCGTCCGATCTCAGCCGCTATGCAGGGGTGCCTGTCAGGGTCGGGGCCGATGTCGCCGACCGGCCATTTTCCGGTGTGTTGATCGTGGGGGACGGATCGGGCCTTGTCAGGGAAGTCGCGCAGTTCATGGACCTTCGCACCGTGCATCAGGGCGGCGCTGTGCTGCTGCGCGCTGGCGCCCGCTAGCGTCGGGGCTGAGGAGCGGCCGATCCATGTCGAACCCGCGCCGCTGGCCCAGGCGCTGACGGCGCTGTCGCGGCAGACCGGGATAGCGATCGGCTTCGAAGGCCGCCTGCCCGGCCTTCGGTCGCGCCGCGTCGACGGGCGGATGACGGTGGAGCAGGCGCTGGCCCGGATGCTGGAGGGAACGGGGCTGGAGGCGCGGCGCCTCTCCCCCACCGCCTATCGCCTGGTGCAAGCCGCGCCGCCGGCATCGCGCCGCGACCCCGTCCGGCCAGCGCCTCCGCTTCCGCCGGAGGGGTCGGTGGATATCATCGTCACCGGCACCAAGCGGGAGGAGCCTCTTGCCCGGCTGCCGATTTCGGTCGCGATCGTGCAGGCGCCCGGCGAGCAGGGCGGCGCGCTGCTTCCGGGCACAGAGGAGGTTGCGCAGCGGCTGGACGGCCTGACGCTCACCAATCTGGGACCGGGGCGCAATCGCCAGTTCATCCGCGGCGTGGCGGACAGTCCCTTCAACGGAAACAGCCAGTCGACCGTCGCCATCCTGATCAACGATGCGCGCGCCACCTATAATGCGCCCGATCCCGACCTGAAGCTGGTCGATGTCGAGCGCGTGGAACTTTTGAAGGGACCGCAGGGGTCGCTTTACGGCACCGGCACGCTGGGGGGCGTCTATCATATCGTCACGCGCCCGCCCGATGCGGGGTCGTTCGCGGCAATGGCGGGCATGGGCGCATCACTGGCCACCCACGGCGAAATGGGCGGCAGCGCGGAGGCGATGGTCAACCTGCCGGTCGTGGCGGACCGGCTGGCGTTGCGCGCCGTGGCCTATGCGGTCCGCGAGCCGGGATGGATCGACACGGCGGGCCGGGGGGATGCGAACCGGGGTGAGTTGCGCGGCGGGCGCGTGGCGTTGCGCGCGCTGGCGGGGGACTGGACCGTCGATCTCAACGGCATGGCCCAGATGCGGGACGTTGCCGACAGCCAATATGTCTATGCCCGCCATGCGTTGGAGCGGCCCGCCCAGCCTGCCGAGCCGCACGACAATGATTTTGCCCTGATGGCGCTGCGCGTCGCGGGAAAGCTGGGCGGCGCGGACCTGGTCTATGCCGGCAACTGGGTCGATCATGACGTATCGAGCACGCTGGACGCGAGCGATCTTTCCGCCTCCGCCTTCGGCATTGCTCCCCCGGCGCTTTATCTGGAGCAGCGCCGCAATCGCCTGTTCGACCAGGAAGTGCGTCTGTCGCAGACGCGGGATGACGGTCTGTCCTGGCTGGCGGGTCTCTCCTTCGTGGATGTGCGCAACCATCTCTCCGGCGTGGTCCGGGGGGTGCGGGATGAGACGGTCGGGACCGGCATACAGGGCGTGGTCGAATTTTCGGCCTTCGGCGACATGCGCATGCCGCTGACCGGGGCTCTGTCGCTCAGCGTCGGCGGCCGCCTGTTCCATTCCCGCATAGAGGAGGAGCAGGGCGCGCGCCACGCACGGATCGAGGCGTCGGTTGCGCGCAGCGGCTTTACGCCTTCGCTGGCCCTGTCCTGGCAGGCGGGCGCGCATGATTTCCTCTATGCGCGTTATGCCGGGGCGCTGCGGCCCGGAGGCCTTAGCCGGACCGGCGCCGCTTCGGCCGAGCGGTTCGAATCCGACGAGCTGCAGACGGTCGAGATGGGCTGGCGGCATTCGGCCTCCGCCTGGCTGACGATCAATCTCGACGCCTTCCTGACGACATGGTCGCATATGCAGTCGGATTATCTGCTGGCCGACGGGTTGATCGGTACGCGCAATGTCGGCGATGCCCGCATCCGGGGGGTCGAGGCGTCGGTGGACTGGAAACCGGCCGCCGGATGGGCGATCAGCGCCGGGCTGGTCGGGCAGAGCGCGCTGTTGACCCGCACGAACGAGGGCTTGCGGCTGGAGGACCGGCATTTGCCTGTCATTCCCGACTGGAAGGCGCGGCTGGGGGTGAACCGCCATTTCGATCTGTCCGGCTGGAGCGGCAGCATGGGCGTGAACCTTGCCTATCTCGGTCCTTCCCGTCTCAGTTTCGATCCGGGCCTCGACCGGCGGATGGGCGACTATGCGCTGGCGAATGCCGATCTGGCGCTGCGCCGGAAGGATTGGAGCATCCGGCTGTCGGGCAGCAATCTGCTGGACTGCAAGGCGGACAGCTTCGCCTTCGGCAATCCCTTCGCGCTCGCCAGGGGCACGCAATATACGCCGCTGCGGCCGCGGCAATGGGCGATCGGGTTCACGAAAAACTGGTGACCGGCCTTCGCCCTGGAGCCAATCGGCATTCGGAAGATGAAGAGCCGAAAATGGTGGTTTTCCGTGACCCGGAGCGCAACCTGCTCAAGGTAGGTGAGCACCGGAAACACGGAAAAGCGTCATTTGCAGGCCGTCAGGGCTGAATGTCGATCGGCTCTAGCGCATAGGTGGCGGTATAGCCGACATGGTCGGAAAGCATGGCGCCGTCCGCCCCATGGCCGAAGGGAATGTCGATCCGGCGCAGCGTCAGAGTCATCTGCCGGCCCGACGCGAAAAACTCCCAGTCGCGGGCGCGCCGTTCCGACAGGCGGGCATCGGCGGAGAAGGGCAGGTGCAACCCTTCGGCAGCGGCATAGGCATTGTCCATGGGCGTGCCGAAGCTCCAGTCCCGCGCCGCATGGTCCATAAGGTCGACGCGCCGCTCGACCGCCTGGCCTGCATTGAAATCGCCGCCGACGATCAGCGGGTCGTGAGGGTCGTGCCATTGGCGGATGAAGGCGGTGAGGCTGGCGATCTGAAGGCTGTGGGCATGGTTGGAGCGGGCATCCGGCACGTCGGAGGCGCGACGGCTGTTGAGATGCGTAGTGACTATATCGATCGGCCCGGGCTGGCCGGGAAGGCTGATCCGCACCAGCAGGGCGCCCTTGTTCGCCAGGCAGTCGAACCCGGCACAGGCGAAGCGCGGAAAGGCCATGCGGTGGACGGCGACGATGGGAAAGTCGGACAGGATCTGCAGGCCGCTGCCGACATATTTGCCGATGCCCTCGCCGTGGAGCGGGCTCTCGCCGGCGACGAAGCGCTGCTCCGTGACCGCCGGTCGCGCATCGTTCGTCGTCCGGTCGTCCGGGCCGTCCGCGACATAGGCATAGCCGGCCGCCCGTCCGATCGCCCTCGCATCGTCGGTAAAGGCTTCCTGCAACAGCACGACATGGGGATTGCGCCCCTCCGCGCGCATGTCGCGCAGCGTCGTTGCGATGCGGTCGAAATCGGCTTCGCGCCCCCAGGCCAGCGGCCAGGGCAGGCCATGGACATTATAGGTCATGACCGACAGGGCGCCATCGAAGCCGATGGGGACGGGCGGCGGCGGGAGGGCGCGCGTGTCAGCCGGAGGCGCCGCCGCGATCAGTGCGGCGACGGCGATCATGCGGAAAGTCCATGTCGGAATGCGCACAGCTTCTTCTCCTGTGGCGCAACGACGATGCCCGCAGAGCAACACCGCAGTTGTCGCCGGGCGATAAAAATATTCATGCAGCAACTGCGGTCCTTTGCGGCGATGGCGTCTTCCCGATGAGGGCGAAAGGCGGATATGGCGCAAATTGTCACAGGCAGGTCATCACCCGGCATCATAGCGGCGCTCGATAGGCGCAGGCGTGCTGGGGGTGTGGACCTGTCATGAAACGACTTCTTCTTTCCCTTCATGATGTTGGTCCATGTTTCGAGGGTGAAGTCGATCGACTGCTGGATCGGCTTTCGATGCACGCCGCGCCCGGCGCGCTCGCGATGCTGGTGGTGCCCAATCATTGGGGCGCGCACCCGCTGCTGCCCGGATCGCCCTTCGCGACGCGGCTGCGTGGCTGGGCGGAGGCCGGCGTCAGCATGTTCGCCCATGGATGGTTCCACAGGGACATGGCGACCCATGACAATGCCCTGGATCGGTTCAAGGCGCGGCGCATGACCGCCGGGGAGGGCGAGTTTCTGGGTCTGGACGGGGCGACCGCTGCACGGCGGATGACCGACGGCCGCGATCTGATCGAACAGGTTACGGGCCTGCCGGTGGCGGGCTTCGTCGCGCCCGCCTGGCTTTACGGCAGCCCTGCGCGCGCCGCGCTTGGCCGGTGCGGATTCGCCTTGGCGGAGGATCATATGAAGGTGTGGCATCCGCCATCGGGCAGGATATTGGCCCGTGGACCGGTCATCACCTGGGCCAGCCGCAGCCGGGCGCGCATCGCATCCTCCCTGCTGGCGGCGCGGCTGTTGCCGCCTGTCCTGCGCCATGCGCCGGTCGCGCGGGTCGCGGTGCATCCGGGCGACGCGCATGTGCCCGCCCTGCTCGACAGCATCGACCGGGTGGTGCGGCGTCTGGGGCGGACCCACCGCCCGGCGCGCTATGGCGATCTGCTGGCTGGCTGAAATGCGTATCCTGACCTTCCTCCACAGTTTCGAGCCGGGCGGCGTCGAGCGGGTCGCGCTGCGGCTGGTGCGCCGCTGGCGGGACCAGGGCATCGACGCGCCACTGTTCCTGGGGCGCGGCGATGGCGCGATGGGCGCTGAACTGGGCCATGACCTTGACCCTCATGTGCCGCGCGGGCCGGGCTTTTCCGTTGCCGGGTTCGAGACCCTGTGGATGATCATGACATTGCCGGGCTTCATCCGCCGGACGCGGCCGGACGCGATGTTCTGCGCGGGCAACAGCTATGCGGTGGTCGCCGTGGCGATGAAGCTGCTGCTGGGACGCCATTGCCCGCCCGTCCTGGCGAAGATCAGCAATGACCTGGAGCGGCGGGACATGGTCTGGCCGGTGCGTACCGCCTACCGGTTATGGCTGCGCATCCAGGGGCGGTTCATCGATCATTTCGTCGCCATGGCGCCGGGGCTGGAGCGCGAGATTGCCGCGCTCGTCCGGCCGGGAGCCGGGGCGATCAGCATCATCCCCGATCCGGCGCTGTCGCTGGACCAGATCGACCGGCTGCGCGCCGTCCGGCGGAAGAGGGCGGGCAAGGGGCGCCGGTTCGTCGCCATCGGCCGGCTGGCGCGACAGAAGAATTTCGGGTTGATGCTGGACGCCTTCGCGCGGGCCGCGGGCACCGACGATCGTCTGCTGATCTTCGGCGAGGGCCCGGAACGCGGCAGGCTCGCCGCGCGGTCCCGCCGGCTTGGCATTGCCGGACGCCTTTGCTTCATGGGCCATGTTCCCGATCCCGCCCTGAGGATCGGGCAGGCCGACGCCTTCCTCCTCTCGTCCGATTATGAAGGAGTTCCCGCCGTGGTGCTGGAAGCGCTGGCGGTCGGCCTGCCGGTCATCGCGACGGAGTGCAGCGCCGCGATGCGGTCCTTGTTGGGCGACGGCGCGTTGGGGAGGCTGGTGCCGGCAGGTGATCTTGCCGCCTTCGCAAGGGTTCTGGCCGACGCGCCGGGGCCCCAGCATGCCGCCGCCAGTCTGGCCCAGGCGCGGCGCTTCACGCTGGAGGCGGCCGCCCCCGCCTATCTGGACAGCTTCGCCCGAATTGCCGCGCGACCGACTGAGGCGTTCCTCATTGCGTGTCGTCAACCCATCCCGTCCACAATGACGAGTTCCTTATGACCGGCAACAGCTCCACCGGCCTGCTTCCTCCTCCCGTCGTGCCGCTCGACCCGCCGGTGCTCGACCCCAAGCCGCTGATCCAGTCGGGCCGCAACTGGACCCGCTGGGCCGGGCCGCTGGTGTCGGTGCTGATCCTGGTCGTCGCGCTGCACCAGTTCCATGGAATCGACCCGTCCAGCCTGTGGGCGATGCTGCCCGGCAGCATCGCCTTCTGGGCGGCGTTCGCGCTTTACTATCTGGCCGGGCCGCTTTCCGAATGGGTGATCTTCCGCCGTCTCTGGGCGATCCCGGCAGACGGCTTCGCAGCGCTGCTGCGCAAGCTGGTCAGCAACGAGATACTGCTCGGCTATCTCGGCGAAGTCTATTTCTACGCCTGGGCGCGGCGCAGCGGGAAGATCACGACCGCGCCGTTCGGCGCGATCAAGGATGTGACGATCCTTTCCGCGCTGGTCGGCAACGGCGTCACATTGGTCATGGTCGCCTTCGCCGTGCCGCTGCTGGGGGCGGTGGACGCGCGGCTCAACAGTTGGGAAGTGGGCGGGTCGATCCTGTTCGTGCTGGCGACATCGCTGGTGGCGATGCTGCTGCGCAGGCGGCTGTTCACCCTGCCGCGCGCGGAATTGCGGGTCGTTGCGGGCATCCATCTGGCCCGCATCGTCGCGACCACGGTGCTGGCGGCGATGATGTGGCACATGCTGCTGCCCGACATCGAACTCAGCTGGTGGATCCTGCTCGGCACGCTGCGCCAACTGGTATCCCGCCTGCCCTTCCTGCCGAACAAGGATGTGGTGTTCGCAGGCATGGCTGCCTTCCTGATCGGGCGCGACAGCGAGATCGTGTCGGCGATGGCGTTGATGGCCTCGCTCATCCTGGTGGCGCATCTGCTGGTCGGCATGGCGCTGGGCGCGACGGGCCTCATGAAGGAGAGCGAGGCGCAATGATCGCGACGCTGCTGCTCGCCGCCGCCATCCCCTCCACTCCCGACCTTGGCAAGGCGGAGGGCCAGTGCCGGGTGGATGAAAAGGGCCCGTCCTTTCTGGTCGACGTCAACCGCCTCAAGGACCGCAAGGGACGGCTGAAGCTGGAACTGTACCCCGCGGACGACGCGGACTTCCTGGCCGACGACAATCTGCTGGTCGCGGCCGGCAAGCCCTTCCGCCGGGTGGAGGTGGCGGTCCCGGCCACCGGGCCCGTGCAGCTCTGCATCCGCGCGCCCGGTCCCGGCACCTATGCGCTCAGCCTGCTGCACGACCGCGACGCCAACCGCCGTTTCTCGCTTTCGGTCGACGGGATCGGCTTTCCCGGCAATCCGAAGCTGGGCTGGTCCAGACCGTCCGCCGCCGCCGCCAGGGCGGTCGTCGGCAGCGGCCCCGCCCATATCGGCATCATCGTCAATTATCGCCGGGGGCTGCTGTCCTTCGGCCCGGTGGAGAAATAGGCCATGCGCATCGTCGACGTCTGCGCCTTCTACGCGCCCAGCGGCGGCGGGGTGAAAACCTATGTGGAGCGCAAGCTGCGCGCCGGGGCGCTGGCCGGGCATGAGGTCATCATCCTCGCGCCGTCCGACAGCGACCGGGTGGTGGAGGCGGGCGGCGGCAGGATCGTCATGCTGCCCGCGCGCCGCTTTCCGCTGGACCGGCGCTATTCCTATTTCGACGACGAAGCGTCGCTCCATGCCATGCTCGACCGGTTGCAGCCCGATCTGGTCGAGGCCTCCTCGCCCTGGGCCAGCGCGGCGATGGTGGCGCGGTGGCGGGGCGGCGCGCCGCGCGCGCTCATCATGCACGCCGATCCGCTGTCGGCCTATGCCTATCGCTGGTTCGGATCGGTGCTGAGCCGCGAGGCGATCGACCGGGGGTTCGACTGGTTCTGGCGCCACCTGCGCCGGCTGGACGAGCGGTTCGATCTGGTGGTCAGCGCCAGCGACAGCCTGTCGCGCCGGCTGGAGGCGGGACGGCTCCGGCGGGTGATGACGCTGCCCATGGGCGTCGAGCCGGGGCATTTCAGCCCCGCGCATCGGCATGAGGGGCTGCGCGCCCGCCTGCTGGAGCGCTGCGGGCTGGGGCCGGAGGCGACGCTGCTGCTGGGTGTTGGCCGTCACGCCCCGGAAAAGCGCTGGCCGATGGTGATCGATGCGGTGACGTCGGCGGGCTTTTCGACGCCGGTCGGTCTGGTGCTGGTCGGTGACGGGCGGGAGAGAGGGCGGGTGCGCCGGGCGTCGGCCCATAACCCGCACATCCAGCTGCTGGCGCCGATGCATTCCCGCCCGGCGCTGGCCGAACTGCTCGCCAGCGCCGACGCGCTCGTCCATGGCTGCGAGGCGGAGACCTTCTGCATGGTCGCGGCCGAAGCGCGCGCCAGCGGCCTGCCGGTCATCGTGCCCGACGAAGGCGGCGCGTCCGATCAGGCGCGCAGCGGCGGCGGACTGCTCTATCGCGCGGGACAGGCGGACAGTCTGGCCGGCGTGATCGCGAAATTCGCGCGCGCCGATGCGGTGGCGCGGCGCCGGGCGGCGCTGGAGTCTGCGCCGGCCGTCATGACCATGGACGACCATTTCGACCGGCTGTTTGCGGCCTATGGCGATATTGCAGGGGCACGACGCCATGTTGCTTGACCGACGCATCACCCGCCCCCTGCGCCCGCACATTCCCCTTCCGGCCTTTCGGAAATCGCCGCAGGATGCGGTGGAAGTCCATCCCTGCGGCCTGCGCCATCGATCGACTTGCGAGTGCTGGTCGTTCGTGGCCGCCATTCTTTGGTGGTTGTTGCGTGCCGATCGGCAACATGGGAAGCGGCCGGGACGACCCTGACCGCGGCATCAGGTCGCGCGGGAGCCAATACCTGACATTCAAATAAAGATAATCGGTCTTCTTCGATATTTCGAAAGTTATATATCCATCCCGCAAATTGTGATCGGAAGTGAATATAATCCCCTTTGCATCGGAAACAGTAAACACTGCTAACGTTTCTCTAACCTTTCCTGCTCCAATATTGGTTCAGATCAATAGGTGTCGAAATCACCGGAGGGGGAAACGTCATGCGCAAATATTGTGCGTTGTTCCTTTTGGGTCTCTTGCCGAATGCGGCGATGGCAACGGATGCCACAACGACGATGGGCGTGTCGGCCACGGTATTGAACGTCTGCCTGGTTTCGGCGACGAACATGGCGTTTGGCAGCTATGATCCGACATCGGCGTCTCCGACCGATGCGACCAGCACGATCAATGTCACCTGCACGCCGGGCACATTGTTCAACATAGGATTGAACGCCGGAAGCGCCGTCGGAGCGACGGTATCGACCCGGAAGATGCTGAGCGGCGCCAATCCGCTCGGCTACGCGCTCTACAGCAATTCGGGACGCAGCACGAACTGGGGCAACTCGGTGGGGTCGGACACGGTCGCCCAGACCGCGTCGACGATCCTGCCGGCGGCGTTCACCGTTTATGGCCGCATCCCCGCCCAGCAGAGCGTCGCGGCCGGCAGTTACACCGACACGGTGACGATCACCGTCAGCTACTGAAGGCAGGCCCGGTCATGACAATCAGGCGGCATGGCGCAGGACCCGGACGGGTTCTGGCGGTGATGGTCGGCGCCCTGTTCTGGGGGATCGCGCCGTCGGCGAATGCGGGCGCGCTGCGCATCCTGCCGGTGCGGATCGAAATGGCGGCCGAGAAACAGTTTTGCAGCCTGACCATCGCCAATGATGACAAGGCGCCCGCGACTGTCCAGGTCAGGGGTTTTGGCTGGCGCAAGGATGCGAACGGCATCGACCTGCTGGACCCGGACGGGGGGCCGGTCGTCAATCCCTCCATTCTCAGCATTCCCGGCGGGTCGAGCCGGCTGGTCCGGTGCAGCCTGCCGGCGCGCAGCGGGTCGCGTGAAGAGAGCTACCGCCTGATCATCGATGAATTGCCGATGGCGACGATTGCTCCCGGTACCGTGCGGACGTTGCTTCGCATCAGCATGCCGATATTCCGCGCGCCGTCGGGCGCGGCGCCCCTGCTTCGCTGGTCGGTCGGAAAGGGTGCGGATGGACGGCGGACGCTCATTCTGTTCAACCAGGGCGACCGGCATGTCCAGGTCACGGCGATCGACATGACGCCTGCCGGGGCTGGCGGGAAAGTCACGCGGCTCGACCGTGGTTTCTACCTGCTGGCGGGCGGGCGCATCGACCTGCCGCTTGAATCCCCGGATGGCGATGCGATCAGCGGAGTGCAGGTGGAGACGGCCACTGGCCCACTCGCCGCGTCAACCGCCGTCGCCGAGCGGTGAGGGCGGATGATCGATGCCGCTCGCTGCTGCATTGTCCGGCGCAGGGCGGGCCGGCTGGCGGCCGGGCAGGGCATCGGTCCTGCTATGGCTGTCGCTGGCGCAACCGGCGGCGGCGTCCGATCTTCCGTTGGCACTCGCCGTTCCGGTGGCGGTCGAGCCGGACGGCAGTCCGCGCCCTATGCCCGTGGGAGTCGTCATCAATGGCCAGCCGCTTGAAGAGACGGGCCTTGTCGTGCTGAGCGCGGGCCGCCTGTTCGTCCGGCAGGACATGCTGAGCCAATGGGGTTTGCGGTTGCCCGCGCCGCTTCGGCAAATGGAGGTGGGCGGCTGCAACTATGCCTTGCTGGACGGGCTGCCCGGCCTTTCGGTGAAACTCGACGGTTCGGGCGGGACCCTGCTGATCGACGCCGGGCCGTCCTTCTTCCCGACCGCCCATATCGGCCCGGAACAGCGCGGCCGGCCGGTGATGGAAGCGGTGCCGGTGCAATTTGCCGGCTATGATCTGTCGGTCGCGCGCTGGGGCGGCGGCTGGGCCGCTTCCGCCCTGCTGGATGCCGGGATGTCGGGCGGCTGGGGCGTCGCCGGCATCACCGCCCTGATGCAGCAGGGCGGCGGCGGGCCGGGGGCGGTTCGTCTCGACAGCAATGTCATCCGCGATTTTCAGGATCGGCGTTTGCGGCTGGTCCTGGGCGACACATTGACGCGCGGCGCCGACTGGAACCGGCCGGTCCGGTTCGCCGGGGTGAGGCTGGGGACCGATTTTTCGTTGACGCCGGAAGCCGTCACCTATCCGGTGCCCCGGCTTTCCGGCTCCGCCGCCTTGCCCTCGGTCGTGGACCTTGCGGCGGCCAGCAGCCGCCAGAGCATGGCGGTTCAGCCCGGCGATTTCAAAATCGATTATCAGCCCGTCTTTACCGGCGCGGGCGAAGTGACGATGACGATCAGGGACGCCAATGGCGCCGCCCGCACCGTCACGCAAAGCTTCTACACCAGTCCGCGGCTGTTGCAGGAAGGGCTGGACGATTTTTCGCTGGAGGCAGGGTTTTTGCGCAGGGACTTCGGTGCGCGCAGCTTTTCCTATGGGGCTCCCTTCGCCGCCGGTTTCTGGCGGCATGGGCTGGGCCAGGGCCTGACGCTTTCCGGCCGCATGGAGGCAAGCGAGGATGGGCAGATGGCCGGGCTGGGATTTGGCGCGCTTCTGTCTTCCTGGGGCGAAATATCGTTGGCGGCGGCGGGGTCGCATGGCCGTTCGGGTGATGGTTTCCTGTGGCGCGCGCAGGTGCAGCGGATCACGGCCCGCTATTCCGTGACCGCCAGCTACATGCAGGAAGATGCGCATTTCGCGCAGGTCGGGGAGGAGGATCAAGTGCCCGCCGGTCGCCGGGAATGGGTCGTGGCGGGAAGCCTGGCCCTTGGCGGGCGCGGCACCATCAATGCCCATTATCTCGACAGTGAGGGCGGCCAAGGCGACCGCTTCTCCACCGGCTCCCTTTCCTATGCGGCCAGCCTGGGGGCGGCCTGGGTCACGCTGGGCGCGCGGCGGACGCGCTTTTCGGACAGCCGTACCAACGGCCTTTTCGGATCGCTGACCCTTCCCCTCGGCGCGCGGTCGGGCGCGGGCCTGTTCGTGGAGGGAGGCCGCACCGCCGCCAGCTTCAGCCAGAACCCGCCGCCGGACGCGGGGTGGGGCTATCGCTTTCTGGCGTCGCGTCAGGCGGATGCGCCGGTACAGATGGAAGGCGGCGTGACATGGCGCACGGCGGCCGGCGATGTCGATCTGTCGGCGTCGCGCATGGGGGAAATGGAGGGGATGCGATTCCAGGCCCGCGGGGCGTTGCTGCGGGTAGGGGGACGGATCATCGCGACACCGCAGCTCGATTACGCCTTTGCCGTGGTGGATGTGGCCGCCGATCAGGACGTGACGGTCTTCTTCGAAAACCGGCCGGTCGCGCGCAAGGCGGAACCGGGCAGGCCCGCGATCGTCACGGGGTTGCAGCCCTATGCGGCCAACCGCATCGCGATCGACCTGGATGCCCTGCCGATCGACACCGTCGTGACATCGGCGGAGCAGGTCGCGGTTCCGGGATACCGGCAGGCGGTGAGGATCGGTTTTGGCGGCGCGGCCGTTCACCCCGTCACCTTGCGGCTGGTCGACGGCGGCGGCGCGGCCATTGCGGAAGGACTGACCGTCACCATGGAGGGAGCGGCACCCGGCATTTCCGGACATGGCGGCGAAGTGTATCTGGCCGACGCGCATGAAGGGCAGGAAATCCTGCTGTCCGGCCCGGCGGTCGCCTGCCGCGCGATCGTCCCGGCCCTGCCGGGCGGCGCCGGTGCGGCACGGATGGGGCCGGTACGCTGTGTGCCGGATCGGGAGGGGAAGCGATGAAAGCTGCGGGATTCGTTCTGGCCGCGCTGGCCGGCATGGGGCTGGCGACGCCGGCATGGGGCTGCACCCTGTGCAGTTGTTCGGCGTCGACGACGGGGATCGGCTTTGGCGGCTACGATCCCACTTCGCCCGCGCCCAAGGACGCCGCGGGCAGCGTGACGCTCAGTTGCACGGGCCTGGTCTCGCTGGCGGGAACCATCGACATCGCGATCAGCCCGGGCTCGTCGGGCGATGCGCTGGCGCGCCAGATGACGCAGGGTGGCGCACGGCTCAACTACAACCTCTATACAAATGCCAGCCGCACGACCGTCTGGGGAACCGGATCGTCGGGGACCGGCACGGTCACCGCCTCGTTGAACGGGCTGCTGTCCTTCAGCCAGACCGTGTCCGTCTATGGCCGCATCGCGGCGGGACAATGGCCGCAGGCGGGGGCCTATGCCGACAGCCTGATCGTCACCATCAGCTACTGATGCCGACCGGCTTCGTTCCCATCATGAAGACGCCGCCCGCCTGCCCGTCGGCGGACAAGAGCGGCGCGGCATTGACCCAGACGGTCTGGCCGTCGGGACGGCCGCCCACCAATGCCGCCGCCATGCCGAACGGTTTCCCAACGGTCAGCAACTCTTCCACGGCATCGCTGATCGTGCCGCGGTTGGAAGCCCCGAACAGGGTCGCAAATCGGGTGCCGACGATCCGGCTCTTCTCCGTCCCGACCAGCTCCGCGAGCGCGGGCGAAATATCGGTGACGATGGCCCGGACATTGAAGGTTCCGCGGGCCAGTCCGGGCAGCCGGTCGATCAGATCCTCATAGGCGGCGATCCGCGCATCCTGGGCGCGCAGGGTCACGCGATCCGCGATTTCGTCGGCAAGCACGGCAAAACCGCCCGGAAAGGCCGCAGCCTGGACGCGATGGACGAGCGGCGGCGGCCCGGCGGCGTTCTGCTCGAACGCTTCCGGAATGCCCGTGTCGCGCACGCGTTCAAGCGCCCGCAACAGGGAATGGGAGTCGGAGCCCGCCAGCATCTGCGCCAGGGGGACTCCCAGCACCTGCTTCTCGCTGACGCCAAAGCGGCGGCGGGCGGCCAGATTGATCCGGGAGAGTTTCAGATCCCGATCCGTCAGGATCACCTGCGTGGGGATCATGTCCAGCAGGATGTCCAGTTGCGTTTCCGGATGATCCGGTCCGCTGGAGCATTTCCGGCCACTGGCCAGACGCTGGAACAGGTCCGTCGCAAGGAGCGTCAGGCCGACATGGCCATGGTTCATGATATGGATGGGTTCGCCCATTGCCTGTCGGGAATGCACGGCGAAATGCCGAATCAGCGCCGTGGCCGTGACGACCTGACCGGGCGGTAAATCATCCACCGGCTTGCTCCCCTTTCCCCATCATCCCGTCGGTGTCCGCATAATGCGTACAATATCGGGCCTGTCATTAAAACGGAATCGTAACGAGTGCGCTGCCGCCGATCAAATGCTTCCTCAACCCATTGTGTTGCCGGACGAATATGGACGGGGTCGGGGAAGGGAAAAATCCTGCGGGCCGTGCCGATACATATATTGCGTAAAATTCCCTGTCTTCGCCTTCGCGCGCCCTTAGCCGTGGCGCTTCCATCTTCCGTCCGGGGACGTGGGATGCCGGGCTTGCGCTACCGCTGGACGGGCGCGTGGGGGGCACCCGTTCAGGGGACGGATCCATGAGGCGCGACGCATCGCGATATTCATCCGGGACTGCCGGAATAGCGAACCCGGCAAAGGGGCGAGGCAGGAAGGCCATGCGATGGCTGACGGGCGCTTTGCTGCTGGCGGGCGCGGGGTCGGGCGTGACCGCCCGAGCCAATGTGGTCAGCGCCTGCTCCGGCGTCAGCCTGCCCAAATCGGTGCTGACGCAGACCATCGGCGATGTCATCACGCCCGTTCTGGCGCCGGTGGAATCGACGCTGAGCATCCTGACCTTCGGATCGGTCGACCTCGGCATCAACGCCGCATTGTCCAATGCGGCGTCGGGCGCGCCGATCAATCTCAATGTGCTCGACATCAACGGCAATGCCGTCGACCTGCTCTCCGACCCGAGTTGCGAAACGACCTCCGACAGTTTCAGCCTTCTTACGCCCAGGGGCATTTCCTTTGGCGGCAACAGGATCACCGGTCTGGGTACGCCGGGTCTTGAAGCCAGCGCGGGCGAGCTGGATGCCATCGCCATCGGCAACCTCGCCAGCACGGCCACGGGCGCCTATGAGGCGGTGGCGATCGGCGCGGGGGCATCTGCCACCCACATGCGCAGCGTGGCATTGGGTGCGGGATCGGTCGCCAACGGCCTCAGCCTGAACCTGCCCGCCTATCTGGTCGGCGGCACTGCCAGCGCGGAGGTGAATATCGGCGGCCGCCGCCTGACCGGGCTCGCGGCCGGGGCGAATCCGACCGACGGCGTCAATGTCGCGCAATTGCAGGCCGTCAACGACGCGCTGGGCACCCTGGCCGGCAACGCGGTGCAATATGACGGCAGCGCGCGGTCGATGGTCACGCTGCAGGGCGCGACCGGCACCGGCATCACCAACCTCAGCGCGGGAGCGGTGAACGCCACCAGCACCGATGCGGTCAACGGCTCGCAATTGCAGGCGACGAACGACCTTGTGGCCCAGAACAGCGCGGCCATCGTCCAGCTAGGCTATGATCTTGCGATATTGAACGATCTGGCCGTCAAATATCAGGATGGGACGAAATCCTCCATCCTCCTCGGCGGCGCAGGCGGCACGGCCATCACCAATCTGGCCGCCGGCACCACGAGCAGCGACGCGGTCAACCTGTCGCAGTTGAGCAGTTCGGGGAGCGGCAGCGGCAGCGGCGGTGGCGGTGCGGCGCAGGACGCGCTGCCCTATGATCCGGCGATCCAGGCCTATAATGCCGCGCGCGGCGGCGTCGACCAGAAGATCGGCGGCGTTGCCGCAGGCGAACTGAGCGCGGCATCGGCCGAGGCGGTCAATGGCGCGCAACTCTACGCGACCAATGTGCAACTGGCCTATAATGTGACCGCCATCGCCGACCTTCAGGAAGCAAGGGCAGGGTATCTCCAGGTCAACAACAGCTCCGGCCATGCCAAGCCCGTTGCGAGCGGCGCGGACACGCTGGCCGCGGGGGCAGGCGCCGTGGCGTCCGGCAGCGGCAGCCTGGCCCTGGGCACGCAGGCGCAGGCGATTGCGCCGGGCAGCGTCGCGCTTGGCTATGCTTCTGTCGCCGACCGGGCCAATACGGTGTCGGTCGGCAGCGCTGGGGCGGAGCGGCAGATCACCCATGTCGCCGACGGCATGGCGCCGACCGACGCGGTCAATCTGCGCCAGCTGCAAGGCGGAATGGGGCAAGCGGTCGATGCCGCCAACGCCTATACGGATGTGCGCTTCAATCTGTTCGACAGCGGCCTGCGCAATTTGCGCCGCGATGCGGAGGGCGGCATCGCCGCGTCCATGGCGATGGCTGGCATACCGCAATTTTCCGAAGCCGGCGGCGGCACCCTGGGCCTGGGCGTCAGCACGTGGCAGGGCGAACATGCGGTCGCCATGGGAATATCGAAGGTGTCGGATAATGGCCGTTTCATCATGCGGGCGTCCGCAACCTATAACAGCCGCAATCAGGGAGGCGCCAATGCCGGCATGGGCATCGCGTTCTGAAAGGCGCCGGTATCTGGCCCTGCTGGCACTGGTCCTGTGTCCGTCGCCCGCGGCGGCGGCCGAGCCGGACTTTCTGCCGGACATCGCGCCCTTGTCGGATTTCCCCGATCCCGGTCGCGCCACCCGCCGCGAGGGTGTGTTTCTGTTGCCCCAGACGCCGCGCCTGTTAACGCCCGGCATGACCAAGCGGCAGGTCTATGCCTTGCTGGGCGTGCCCCATTTCCATGAGGGTTTGATCGGTGAGCGGCGCTGGAACTATATCCTTGATTTCTATACCGGTTCTGGAACGGAATATCGGATTTGCCGCCTGCAATTGCATTGGGACCGCAGGATGCGCCTCGAAAAAATGGCCTGGAGCGACAAGGCGTGCCGGGACATGGTTTACGCGCCGCCGCAACCGCTGGCCAGCGATCCGCAACGCCCGGTTACGGTGCGGAAGTTGCCGACGCTCACGGTCTATTTCGATTTCGACAAGGCCGATGTGCGCGAAGACGCGCATCGCGAACTGACCGCATTCCTGCAGGGAAATGAGCGAAGCATCCAAAAGCTGTCCGTGACGGGTTTTACCGACAGCGCGGGACCGGATGCCTATAATGACCGGCTGAGCCTGATGCGGGCGGATGCCGTGGCCAGGGATCTGGTGGCGATGGGGGTGCCCCTGTCGAACCTCCAGGTCTCCGGAGCGGGGGAGCGCACGCCCGCGCACCGGTCTGAGGGAGGCGCTGCCGATCCTCTCAACCGGCGGGTGCTGGTCCGCATGATGTCGAATGACGAATGATGATATATCCCTGCGCTTCGCAGCCGGATCGCTGGCATGTCCGGCAAAGCCGGCGCGCCGGAGCGATCGTCGCTGCGTCCCGCCGAAAAGCTAGAGCCATCGACATTCAGCCCTGACGGCCTGCAAATGACGCTTTTCCGTGCTTCCGGTGCTCACCTACTTTGAGTAGGCTGCGCTCCGGGTCACGGAAAAACACCATTTTACCTTCGGTGGCCTTCGGCTCGGCTCGTCATCTTTCTGAATGTCGATTGGCTCTAGGCGTCAGTTGGGCCTCGCGCCGATTTCAGGGTGACGGGACGCAGGCTTTCCTTGTCCTCCGGAGCGACCGTTGCATGAATGTCGGGCCGGTAATGTTCGTCCGCGCGTTGCGATCCGTCGGGATGTTCGGGACCTTCCAGATCGACCGGGCGATGTCCCACTTCGCCGGGGGCGTCGGCCCGTTGCCGATGCGCCGCGGTCTGTTCATCATGCTCCGCTGCTGAATCCCGGTTCGCTGTAACAGGCGTGGACCAGGTTGGGCGTCCGCTTTTCAAGAGTTGCCGCCCGGCCAAGGCCGCGACGCCGAGCAATGCCAAAGTCCTCAACATGACAGGTCTCCTTCGTGATGAAGGAACGCGGCGGAGGAGATAGGTTTCCCATGGCGTTCGATGCCCTTTGTTCGATCCGGCGCTCAGGCCGGGCCGTTATCGTGCAAGGGAATGATGTGATCTGCCGGGTTCATGGAAAAGAAGACATGCTCTTCCCACAGGCGCAGAAGGTCGGCGGCGCGGCCGCTTTGCTGGGCGTCCAGCAATGCCGTCAGCAATTCCTCATGCATGACCGCCTGGTCCTGCAAGACACGGCCGTGCAAATCCTCGACCGAGAGCATGGCGAACCGAATTTGATCTCTCAGTTGGTCGTAGCGTGAGATCAATCGCGGAAGTCCGGTGAGCCGGACCAGCGTCATATGGAATTCGATGTCCAGCGCGGAGATGGTTTCCACATCGGAATTGGCCTGCGCCGCCCGCATTCCATCCACCACGGCGGCTAGCGGACCGAGATCGGTCTTGCGCTGCACGAGGATGCGAATGGCCAATATCTCGTCAGCCGCCCGAAGCGCGGCCAGTTCGGGCATGTCGCCCGGCGCGGACGGAGCAACGACATAGGATCGATTATGCGCCTTCACGATCAGTCCGGATTGTTCGAGCAACCGAAGCGCTTCGCGCACGGGGGCGCGGCTGACGGCCATCCTCGTCGCGAGCACGGACTCCCGCAACGGTTGCCCGGCGAGGAATTCCCCTGACAGCAGCTTTTCCCTGATCTGGGCATATACCTCGCTGACGATCGAGCTGGTTCGAACCGCGGTGAAATTCATGTCATCAGTGCTCGCGCGTGCCATTGCCGTTCCACCGCCTTTATGACGATTTCCATCCGATCGTCTCACATTGAGGTGCTGGCTGTAAGATAAGGTCCTTGTCCTGTTCAAGGTCGAACGGCAAGCCAGGCCTTCGCCTGACAATGGACGGATTATTGTCATGTCATATGCTTACGTATCGAATCGAGGAAATAGGGCTGAATCCCTCAGCTATGCTTTTCCGGCTTGAGACGGCGCCCGGCGCGAAATCAGCGCTCTTCGAGAGTAATCGATTGAAATAAAATGATCTTTTCGGGGGTTTCGGGCTTCCTCCTCTCAGCGTTCGAAAAAGCAAAAAACTGTCGACAGTCTACAGTTGATAAGATATGCATACGTACAAATATAAACAGGAGGGGCGAGTTGGAGAAATCTCCGGTCGATCTCGCGGCGCGGCATATTCTGCCTACGCTGGCGCTGTGCGTTTTCGTGAATATCGTCGATCGCACCAATGTGGGCATCGCCGCCCTCAACATGCGCGCGGATATCGGCCTGTCGGCATCGGCTTACGGGATGGGGGCGGGCCTCTTCTACATCGGCTTCTTCTTCGCCGGCGTACCCGCCAACCTGCTGCTCGCCCGAATAGGCGCGCGCCGGTGGATCGCGGCCCTGCTGGTCGCCTGGGGCCTTATCGCGATTGCCACCGGGTTCATATCCGATGCCGGAAGCTTCTATGCGGTTCGTCTGGCCCTGGGCATTGCTGAAGCGGGGTTCGTGCCTGCCATCGTCTATTATCTCGCGCAATGGTTCGACCGGCGCGCAATGTCGAAGGTCATGGGGCTGATGATCGCGATGATGCCAGCGTCGCTGGCGATTGGCGCGCCGCTGACCACGGGTCTCCTGATGGCGGTGGATTGGCGCTGGCTGTTCATCATCGAAGGCGCGCCGGCGTTTCTCGTCGCCATTCTGGTGCTGAAATCGCTGCCCGAGCGCATCGACGACGTGCCCTGGCTTTCCGACGATCAGAAAAAGGCCCTGTCCGCCCGGCTGATGGCGGACGGCGCCCATCGTCAGGCCGGGTCTTGGCGGGACGCATTGACGCATCCCCAGGTGCTCCTGCTCAGCCTGCAATATTTCTGCATAGGGCTGAGCAGCCAGGCCATCATCTTCTGGTTCCCCCAGATCATCCGGTCGACCGGCATGTCGACGCTCGAGTCCGGGTTGTTCAGCACGGTGCCATGGGTGCTTGCGGCACTGCTCACGCCGCTCTGGGCCTGGCATTCAGCCTCGACCAACGAGCGTTACTGGCACGCCATCCTGCCCTGCTTGGCGTCGGGAGCGATCACGATCGCCGGCGCGCTGCTCCTTGACGACAGCGCGCTTTCCGGGTTGTTGCTGCTGTCGCTGGGCGTTGCGCTGAGTTCGATGGCGTCGGCATCCTATTGGGCCATTCCGCGGGTCCATGTCTTTGGCGCGGCAGCCGCAGCAGCGGGTGCGCTCACCAATTCTTTCGGCAATCTTGCCGGTTTCGTGGCGCCGGTCGCCGTCGGCATTTCAAAGGATATGACCGGCGAATTCAGGCTGGTGCTCATCCTGCTGGCCATGCCCGCCTTCCTCGCGGCCCTGTGTTCCACCTTTGCCGGCCGAATGGCCGACCCGGTGGACCGGCGTTCGATCCCATGAGGCTGCACCGCATGCGCGATCGATTGAGGCAGGGCGGTCTGATCGGCATGTTCATCTCCCTGCCTGCTCCCTCGCTGGTCGAATCCCTGGGCGGCATCGGCTTCGATGCGCTGGTGCTCGACGCCGAACATGCCGCGTTCGGCATTGCGGAGCTTGAGGCGCTGATCCGCGCCGCCGACGTCGCCGGTCTGCCCGCGCTGGTCCGCGTGGCGGCGATCGGTCCGGACATCGGCAGAGCCCTGGACCTGGGGGCGGCGGGCGTCATCGTGCCGCGCGTGGAAAGCGTCGCCCAGGCCGAAAGGATCGTCGCTGAAGTCCGTTTCCCGCCGGACGGCGCGCGGGGCGCTGGGGCAGTCCGCGCATGCGATTATGGGGCTTCGCTGCAGCCATATCTGGAACAGGCAAATGATCATCTGGCCGCGATCGTTCAGATCGAGACCCTGGCCGGACTGGACATGGTGGAGCAGATCGCCGCTGTTCCGGGCATCGACGGCCTGTGCATGGGACCGTTCGACCTTGCCGTGTCGATCGGCCATCCGGTGGGGTCGCCGGCGCATGCCGCCGCGATGGACCGGATCTGCCGCGCCGCGCGCGATGCAGCCATTGCCGGCATCGCCGTGTGCGCCACCGCCCGGCAGGTCCAGCATGCCCGCGATGCCGGAGCAAAGCTGGCGATCTTCGGCATGGATCGGATGTTCGCGCTTCAGGCGGCCGCGGCGGCTGCCGCGTCCATCGCGGCTAAACCCGGATAGACGCACCGAAAAAGAGGCGGCCTTGCCCGCGACGAATATCAACAAGGGGAGGTATCATGACAAGAAGGACGATCCACCGGACAATATTGGTCTGCGCCAGCCTGATCGCCATGCCGGCCATGGCGCAGGGGACGACCGCGGCGGGGCAAGAGGGGGCAAGCCTTGCCGACATCGTCGTCACGGCGCAACGCCGGTCGGAAAATCTGCAGAACGTCCCGATCTCGGTAACGGCCATCACGTCGGAACAGGCGATCAAGCTGGGCATCACCCAGCCGGACGTGATCGCTCAGATGGTTCCCGGCCTCCAACTGAACCACTCCGCCTGGGGCCTTACGCCGTTTCTTCGCGGGGTGGGCACCAATTCGGTCGCCATCGGCAATGAGCCTGCGGTGGCGCTGTTCGTGGACGACGTTTATCTGCCGACCGGTTCGGCCGGCGTCTTCCAGCTCAATTCGATCAGCTCGATCGAGGTTCTCAAGGGCCCTCAGGGCACCTTGTTCGGGCGGAATGCGACGGGCGGCGTGATCCACATCCGCACCAGAGACCCAAGCTTCGACCCCTCCGCCAGCGCGACCGCCAGCTATGGAAATTACGACACGATCTCTGGCCAGCTCTATGGATCGACCGGTCTTACCGACACCGTCGCGATCAATTTCGCCCTGCAGGGCATCGACCAGCGCAAGGGCTGGGGCGTCAACGGCACGACAGGGAACGAAGCCAACAGCATGTCGGGCTGGGGAGGGCGCGCCAAGCTGCTCTGGAACATGGGCGAAGAGACGTCGCTGCTGGTCGCGGGCAGCTATGACCGGCGCAGTTCCGATCAGGGGCAGCCGGGGCGCTCGATTGCAGGAACCTTTACGCGGGACGGTTACAGCGCGGATGCGGCGGGGCTGGGATTCTACGACGTCATGTCCAATCTCGACACCGTGCAAAAGTCGACCACCCGGTCCCTGAGCGGCAAGTTGACGCATGATTTCGGATCTGCGCGGCTCGTGCTGATAAGCGCGTTCAGCAAGACCGTCGTCGATCCCGTGGTCAGCGACAGCGACGGATCGCCCAGCCCCTTCTTCCAGACGCGCAAATTCGCCATGGGCGGGCGCACGTTCACGCAGGAAGTGCAGCTGCTCTCGCCCGAAGGTTCTGCGGTCAAATGGATTTTGGGCGCCTTCTACCTGCATGACCGGTCCTTCATGGACGCGACCTATGAGGGGCAGGCGTTCGGAACCTCCAAATCGCATACCGACGCGGTTCAGCGGACCAATTCGATCGCCGGCTTCGGGCAGGTGACAACGGAAATCCTGCCGAGGACCAACCTGACGCTGGGCTTGCGCTATACTTCGGACCGCCGGTCGCTCGATGCCGTTGCCCGATTGCTTCCGGCCACGGGCGCGGCTGTCACATTCGGCCCGTTCGAGGATGCAAAGACATTCAACAGCGTGACCGGCCGGGCTTCGATCGATCATCATTTCTCCGACGATCTCATGGGCTATATTGCGTATAATCGGGGCTTCAAATCGGGCATATATAATTTTACCGGCATCGTCGCGGGCACGACCACTCTGCCCCCGCCGGTAAATCCCGAGACGCTGGATGCCTATACGATAGGTTTCAAGTCCGAATTCCTCAATCGCCGCCTGCGCGTGAATGCTGAAGCCTTCCTCTATGAATATTCAGACCTTCAGGTGCAGATCGTCCTGCCGACGGGAACGACCCTCACCAATGCGAGCAAGGCCACCATCAAGGGGATCGACTTCGAAATATCCGCGATCCCGGTCCGCAATCTGACGGTCAGCGCCTCCATCGGATTGCTGGACGGGCGGTACAAGGATTTCCGGAATGCCCCTTCCTTCTTCCTGCTGCCGCCGAACGCGCCCACGCCCTATGATCCCGCCAGATGTAGTGGACCCAATCCCTATCCCGCGGTCCAGGGTTCCGCCCCGGCGACGCAACGAAGCTGCGACGTATCGGGCAACAGGCTGATCCAGGCTCCGCCCTTCTCCAGCAATCTTCAGCTTCTCTATACGCTGCCGACCGACCTTGGGGATTTCGACCTGTCGGCATCCTGGGCGCATGGCGGCAATTATGAATATGACGTCTTCAGCAGTCCGCTGACGCGCCAGCCCAGGACGGACATCGTCAATGGATCGGTCCAGTGGACCGCGCCGGGCGGCACTTTCAACGTGCGGTTGTGGGCGAACAACCTGACGGGCGAGAAATATTACACCATCGCCACGACCGGGTCGACGGCCGGCGCCAAATATGCGGCCGCCGCGCCCCGCACCTATGGCGTCACGCTGGGCGCGAACTTTTGAGGTCGAGGCGGCTTGCGGGGCAAGTTCCCGGAAGCCGCCCCTGGCGCAGTCCAGGGAAATATTCGCTGAAAGGAAGCCAGTTCTCGTGATGGATCATAGGGAAGAACTTCGATCCATCGTCGGCAGGGCCCATTGCTTTGCCGGGGATGAAATCGACCAGCGCTATCGAACGGACCTGCTTGGCCTCTACACCTGCTCTCCATCCTGCGTGGTCCGCCCGGGAAGCACGGGGGAGGTGGCGCGGGTGATGGAGGCGGCGCGCAAGGCACGCATCGCGGTCACCGTTCTGGGCGGCGGAACGGGGGGCGTCGGCGGCACGGCCTGCACGGATGGCGGCATCATCCTGTCGCTCGAACGGATGAACAGGGTCCTTGAGATCGACGAGGATGCCATGACCATCACCGCCGAAGCCGGCGTCACTCTCCAGTCCTTGCAGGAGGCGGCCGCTGGCAAAGGCCTGCTGATGCCGCTGGACATCGGATCGCGCGGCAGCGCGACGATCGGCGGCAACATAGCGACCAATGCGGGCGGCCTCAGAACCCTGCGCTGGGGCATGATGCGCGATATGGTGCTGGGGCTGGAAGCGGTCCTTGCCGATGGCACGGTGGTGTCGAGATTGGGCAAGGTGCTGAAGGACAATGCCGGCTATGACTGGAAGCATCTTTTCATCGGCAGCGAGGGCACGCTGGCCATCGTCACCCAGGCGGTCCTGCGGCTGCGGCCGCTTCCCACGACGGCGCAGACCGCCCTGTTGGCGTTCGATACGGTCGAGCAGGCAAGCCGGCTGCTTCGCCGGTTGCAACGGGATCTGGACGGGCGGCTGTCCAGCTTCGAACTGATGTGGAGGGATTTCTTCAACGTCATCGGCCAGGCGCAATCGGCCCGCCGTCCCTTGCCCATGTCGCCGGAATATCGGCTATATGCGATAGTCGAAGCGCTGGGTTCTCACCCGGAGCGCGATCGACAGGTGTTCGAGGAAGTCCTGTCGGCCATATTCGACGGCGGGCTCGTCCATGATGTCGTCATTGCCCAATCGGAGCGTGAAAGGCAGAATATCTGGGCCTTGCGGGAAGATCTGCTCGAACCGCTGGCGGCCCTCTCCCCTTTTGCGGGCTTCGACATCAGTCTTTCGCTGCTCGATATGGACCGGTTCATCAAACAGACCGATGCGAAAATGGGCGAGATGCTGCCGGGCGCCGTGGTCCTGCACTATGGACATGGCGGCGACGGCAACATGCACCTGATCGTGAGCCACCCCGCCTTGCATGATCCGCAGGTCATGCATGCGACCGAATGCCTGGTCTATGACGCCATCCGTCAATATCGCGGTTCGATAGCCGCCGAACATGGCATCGGGCAGGCCAAGCTGGAATTTCTCGATCGATCGCGCTCCCGGGAGGAAATCGCGCTGATGCGGTCGCTCAAACAGGCTCTCGACCCGCTGAACCTGCTGAACCCCGGCAAGGTTTTTCCTGCCGCCGGATAAGGCCGGGCAGGTCGGCCCGGCGGCCTTCCGGCGCGGGCATGGGGACGATGCGGTCAGGCGCAGATTTGGAGATTCAATGGCGTTTCGATATGCTTGGCGGGATTTCAGCGCGCTGCAGAACATAGAGGATTACCGGAAGCGGGCGCGCCGCATCCTTCCCGACATGATCTGGACATATGTGGAAAGCGGTGCGGGAGATCATCTGACGCGGCTCGACAATGAGGCCGCCTTCACCCGCTGGAAATTGCGGCAGCGCTGTCTGACAGGACAGGCGGCGCCATCCTTGGGCACGATCATGTGCGGCGTCGACGTCAGCCTTCCGGTCGCGCTGGCGCCGACCGGGCTGGCCGGCGCCTCGCATTGGAGCGGGGATGTCGCAGCCGCCCGCGCCGCGGAGGCGGCGGGCACCCGACTGGCGCTGAGCACGGCGTCCTGCTATTCGATCGAGGAGGTCGCGCAGGCCACGAAGAGCAACCACTGGTTTCAGCTCTATCCCTTTGCCGACCGGCCGGTGGCGTCCTGGTTGATGCGGCGCGCGAGCGATGCGGGCTATGGCGCCCTGATCGTCACCGTCGACGTGCCCGTGCCGGGAAATCGCGAAGGCGAGCGCCGAGCCGGAATAGGCATGCCTACGGTTCTTACACCCGCGCGCATTCTGGACATCGCGCGCCGGCCCCGATGGATGGCGAACGCGCTGCTGCATCGCCGCAATGTGCCGGTTCATTATGTCGAGGCAGAAAGGTTGCGGTTCGACGGGGCGGCTGGGGCAAGGCAGGCTTGGCGCGCCATGCAGCAGGATCTGGGCTGGGACGACCTGCGATGGATGCGGGACCAGTGGCGGGGACGCTTCTACATCAAGGGCATTCTGGACGCCGATGACGCGGAAAAGGCGATCGATCTTGTCGGCGCCGATGGCATTGTCGTGTCCAACCATGGCGGGCGTCAGCTCGATCGGGCCATGGCGTCGATCGATGCATTGCCGGCCATTTCCGACAGGATCGGCGGTCGGGCCGAAATCTATCTGGATGGCGGGGTAAGGCGGGCGGCGGATATTGTGACGGCCCTGTGCCTTGGCGCGACCGGCGTCTTCCTGGGCCGCCCCTATCTTTACGGTTTGGCGGTGGCTGGAGAAAAGGGTGTTGGGGAGATCATCGAGCTGTTGCGATCGGATTTGCATCGCACGCTCATTTTGATGGGATGCCGCTCGGTCCGCGATCTGGACCGATCCTGGATATTGAAAACAGGCGAAGAGGTTCCGCCAATCCGTCATCGCGGTTAGGGCCCGGCAGCTTCGAACCGCTTCCTGCCACGGGCCCCTGGCGCGGGGGGAGGGGATATGCGCCCTTCCCGTCGAATCCTTGACCTGTTGCCCCCCCCGGCATCTCAGGAAAGATCGGCCAGGTCGTAAACCGGCCGGATTTCGATCTCGCTCGGCCCCGGCATGGGGTTGGGGCAGCGCTTCGCCCAGGCGACGGCCTCTTCCATGTCCTTGACTTCCCACAGCCAGAAGCCGGCGACCAGTTCGCGGGCCTGTGCGAAAGGGCCGTCGATGACCGTCCGGTTCGGACCGTTAAAGGCGATCCGCTTGCCTTGGGAAGAGGGCGTCAGGCCGTCGGCGGCGAGCAGGATGCCGGCCTCCGCCAGTTCGTCGTTGAACCGGCCCATGGCTTCCATCGCCGCCCGAGTCTCCGGAGTCGCGACGAAACCTCGTTCGCTGTCCTCAGTGGCCTTTACGAGCACCATCACGCGCATGGCTTTTCTCCTGTCAGGGCTGGATGTCGATACAGCCTATATGCTGCCGTTCCGTCCTGGAGCATCGTGCAGAAAAGTGGGAAAGGGGTTTCTGCCTGAAAGGATGCGGCAACGGAGACCGGGAGGACCTGCCCCCGATTTAACGCAGCGTGCCTCAGAATGTAGGAGAAAGCGCGCCGGATCAACCTATGACCGCATGGGGCGGCCGCCCTTCCATGCCGGCCGGTCCGGGAAGAGTCATTGCTCAATCGCGACGAACCGACTCCCGTTCATGTCCGACATGCGCTAAACATGGATCAGTTCGCCGGCCGCTGGCGATCCTTCGTCGGAGCGTTCATGGCAGTCGAGATCGAACGGAAATTCCTGGTCGTGAGCGATGAATGGCGGGCGATGGCGGACGCGGGGCGGGACTTGCGGCAGGGTTATGTCGCGCATGACGGCCATGCCAGCGTGCGGGTGCGCCTGTCTGCGGACGGGGCCTGGCTTACCGTCAAGAGTGCGCGGGCGGGCCTGGTCCGGGACGAGTTCGAATATGCGATACCCGCGGCGGATGCGGAGGACATGCTCGACCGGCTCTGCGTCGATACGCTGATCAGGAAGACCCGCTATCGCGTGCCGCATGATGGCAAGGTCTGGGAAGTCGACGTCTTTGCCGGGGCGGCGGAAGGGCTGGTCCTGGCGGAGGTCGAGATGCGGTCGATTGACGAACGCTTCGACCTGCCGGACTGGGTCGGGGACGAGGTGACCAGCGACCCCCGCTTCCGCAACTCCGCCATCGCGCTGATGCGGGGGTTCGAGGCGGCGGTCTGACCCTGAGGATCAGACTAAGGACTCATCCGCCATCGCCGCCGGGTCAGGGGCGCAGATCGATCGCCGGCTTTTCGGCATCGGGCAGACTGGCGCCCATGATCCGCGCCAGGGTGGGGGCGATGGCCCGCATGTCGATCTGTCCCAGCTTCCGCCCGGCGGGTACGCCTTCGCCCATCAGCAGGAAGGTCGATTGCAGATTGGCCGGTCCCGGAAAATAGCCATGCATGCCCCTGATCGGGACGGGCGCCACCAGGGGCGCGGCGGGGCCGCGGAAGATGTCGGTCACGAAGCCGGGCTGGAGATCGACGTAGAAGGCCGCCTGCGGATTGCCGCCCATGCGGGCGATCCGTTCGCGGTCGGCGATATGGGCAATGCCATGGGCGGGATCGGCGGCCAGCCTGTCGAGCAGCGCCCTGACCCGCGCGGCGAGTGCCTCATCCTCCGGCCGGGCCAGCATGATCGCGGCCGATCCGCCGGAAATCCAGGGCATGGCCAGCCAGGATGCGACCTTGCCGTCCTTGTCCAGCACGATCAGCTTTTCGTCGATAAAGGGGCGGAAAAGGTTGACGGCGCTGTGCGTCGCCTGGAAGCCATGGTCGCTGACCAGCGCGATCACCGCATCGGGATGCGCCTTGCGCTCCGCCGCGACGATCCGGCCGACGATGCCGTCGATCTTTTCCAGCACGGTCTTCGCTTCGGCCGTGTCCGGACCCTTCGCATGTTGCTCATGGTCCAGCGCGGTCAGGTAGACGGTCAGGAAACCGGGTCTGTGGCTTTCGATCAGGGCGTTGGCGAAGCGGCCGCGATTTTCATCGCCCGACAGGCTTTCATCGATCCCCATGGCATAGGGCGTGCCGGTCGCGCGTTCCAGTTCCGACCTGAGGCCCGGCGTCGCCAGCGCATCCAGCAGCTTCACGTCGTCGGCATGGCCGGTGCGCCAGATCTGCGGCAGGTTCCAGGTCACGCCGCTGGCCGCGACGCTGACCGGCCAATGGACATTGCCGGTGGTGAGCCCGGCCTTCGTCGCCGCTTCCCACAATGTCGGCACCCGGATGTCGGAGGCGTACCAGGTCCAGCCGCTCTGGTTGATGCCATTGGGATCGAAGCTGTTATTGGCGGTGATCCCGTGCCGCGCGGGCGCAACGCCGGTGATCAGCGTCGTATGGCTGGGGTAGGTGAGAGTGGGCAGCACCCCCGTCACGCCCGAAGCGGAGGCCCCCTCCTTCACGAAGCGGCGCAGATTGGGGATGGCAAGGCCGCGCCTGTCCGCTTCCAGCACGTCGCCCGGGCGCAGCCCGTCGATGGAGATCAGCAGGACCGGGTTCGCCAGCGCCGCGCCCGGAAGGGCGGCGAGGGCGGCGAAGAGCAGCGCGGCCTTGTTCATCGCCCTAGAATCCCGCCTTCAAGGTAGCGAAGAATTGCGAGGGAGCGCCGACCAGCAGGGTCTGCGCATCGCCGCTATTGCCGAAACCGCCCGAACCGATGGTGCTGACATAGCGCTTGTCCAGCAGGTTGGTGGCATTGAGCTGCAATTCCAGATTCTCGTTGAAATGATAGCCGACGCTGGCGTCCACGATCACCCGGCCCGGCACCGATTGATCGTTGGTGTAGGTGTAATAGCGGCGCGACATATAGTTGACGCCGATCCGGCCGAACGCGCCCTGATGGTCGTAGCTGATCTCGCCCCGGGCGATATGCCTGGGGCTGTCGACGACGGTCCTGCCCTTGATCGGCGTGACGGCGCCGCTGTCGTCCACCACATCGTCGCGATAGGTGGAGTCGGTGTAGCTGTAGGAGCCATAGAGGCTGAAACCGCCGCCCAGCGTCAGCGTGCCCGCCGCTTCCACGCCGATCGCGCGGACATTGCCGACATTCTGGAGCGCCGAGGCGAAGCCCTGAATGGGGCTGCCGACCTGCACCGCGAGAAGGCGGTTGCGGAAGTTGACCAGATAGGCGCCGATCACGCCGTTGAAGACGCCGTCATGGTAGCGCAGGCCCAGTTCATAGGTGTCCGATGCTTCCGGCTTCAGCCTGCCCTTGATCGCGTCGAAGCCGGTCGGGTTGGTCGAGAAGGGACCGGTGGTCGTCGCGCTGGCGAAGGCGCGGGTCGCCTGGGTGAAGCCGCCGAAGACCTCTGCGCTTTGAGACAGTTCGACCGCGAAACCGGCATGGGGCTGGAACCAGTCCTCGGCCTTGATACGGCCCTCCGGGAAGCTGGCCTGCACCACGGCGTCGGCTTCGTTCGTGACCTTGAACCCCTTCCAGCCCAGGTCGATCTTCACCATGCCAAGGTCGATCCTGTCCTGGACATGATATTGGATGGTGTCGGTGGTGAAGTCGAATTCCCACTGGGTCGCGAAGGGGTTCTTCGGATAGTCGCGGAAGCTGAGGCCCGGCTCGGTCCGGCTGGCGAAGGCGTAGAAGCGGCGGGCCTGGTTGAATTCGTTGTTCTCATACCAGCCGCCGACCGTGAAATTCTGGATGCCCAGCGCGAAGTCGACGCTGCCGAAGACGCCGATCCGGTCCATTTCATATTCGGTGGTGCGGACCGACATCGGCACGCCGTTGGGGCTGGGGACATAGGGCGTTGCCCACAGGCCCATGCCCTTATTGTGGTGATAATAGCCCTTGAGCTTGAAGCTGGCCCGCTCGCCCAGCGGGGCGGCGATGCCCAGAGCGCCCAGCCAGTCCTTGCGCAGGCCGGCTGCGTCATAATAGGCGTCGTCCGCGCTGGTGACGTTGCCGGGATAGACCTGCCCGCCGGAAACGAGAGCGCCGCTATAGTCGTAGCGGCCATCGGGGAAGGGCGACCCGCCGCTGTTGCTGACCCGATCGACATCGTTCAGGCGGCTGGCATAGTCGATGGCGCGGGCATAATCGGGATATGTGTTGTCCCAATCCCAGCCCAGCCGCCGGATCATCGACATCGACATGTCCTGATAATCCTGTTCCCGCCGGTCGGAATAGCTGAGCCAGCCGTCGACCGTCACGTCGCCGACAGGGATCACGACCTTGGCATTGCCCATATGCTGGTCCTGCGTGCCATTGCCCTTATATTTGTCGGTCGAGCCATAGGCGTAGGAGACATAGCCCCGGATGCTGTCGCGGCTGCCCAGCGCCAGACGGGCGAAGCCGCGCCAGCTTTCGTCGCTGCCATAGGTGAGGTTGCCCTGCCCGGCCAGCGCGCCGCCGGTCAGATAGTCGGCTGGATCGGCGGAGAAATGTTCGATCGTGCCGCCCAGCGCATTGGTCGCCTGGGTGCCGATGGAGCCGGCGCCCTGCGACACGCGCACGCTGCCGATATTTTCCGAGCTGATCGCGCGGGTGATGTGCAGGCCGTTGTGATTGCCGTAACTCATGTCGCCCAGCGGAATGCCGTCGAAGGTGAAGCCGAGCTGGTTCTGGCTGAAGCTGCGGATGGTGACGCGCTGCGACCATTCATAGTTGCCGAAGGGATCGGCCGACTGGAAATTGACGCTGGGCAGCTTTTCAATGGCCTTCAGCGGGTTGGTGCCAGGCGTCAGGGTGACGATGTCCTGCGCCTGGATTTCCTGAACCTGACGGGTTTCGCCCCGGCCGAAGACGATGATGTTCGCACCCTCGACCGCCGCGTCGGCGGCGGACGGAACGGGCGCGGCTTCCTGCGCGAAGGCTGGCATGGCGGCCATGGCCGTCGAGGCCATCAGCAGGGCGGTGGCGATACGCATGTGGACTTCCCCTTTTTCCGCAATCGTGGATTGGGGGGCGCCCTAGCGGTTCAATGTTGCACTGCGATGTGGGGTGTTTGACTGGAGGGAGACGTTTTTGTGACGGGGCTGTCACAATGGCGTGGCGTGATGGGCAAGTTGATCAGATCCGTCATGCTGGGCCTGTTTCGAGCATGACGGATGAGTGAATAGGTTCCCGGCCGCGTGGACGAATTCGGGAATGTCTTGCAGCCACCCGATCAATCAGTCCGGCGAGGTCATGAACATGTCCACGCTGCCTAGCCCTCGCGAGCGACCTGGAAGCCGGCGAAGGACTGGGTGACCGGCATCAGTTCGATGCGGTTGAGGTTCAGATGGGGCGGCTGGCTGGCGACCCAGAACAGGGTTTCCGCAATATCTTCCGCCGTCATCGGATTGGCGGAGCCATAGAGCGCGTCCGATGCCGCCTGGCTGCCAGTGCGGACCAGGGTGAATTCGGTTTCGACCATGCCCGGTTCGATGGACGTCACGCGGACCCCCGTGCCATGCAGGTCCGACCGCAGCCCCAGCGAGAACTGGCTGACGAACGCCTTGGTCCCGCCATAGACGTTGCCGCCCGCATAGGGATAGGTCGCTGCGACCGAGCTGATGTTGATGATCGCGCCCCTGCGCTCGATCAGGCGGGGCAGCAGCTTGTGGGTGATGGTGACGAGGCTGGTGACATTGGTGTCGATCATCTGGCGCCACTGGTCGAGATCGGCCTGCTGCGCCGGCGCGGTGCCCAATGCCAGTCCCGCATTGTTGATCAGCAGGTCGACATCGGCAAAGCCCGGTGGCAGGGCGGCCAACGCCGCGTCGATGGCGGCTTCGTCGCGCATGTCGAAGCTGATCGCATGCACCCTGTCCGCGCCCAGTTCCTCAACCAGCGCGTCCAGCCGTTCTGCGCGGCGCCCGGTGACTATCGCCTTCCACCCGGCGGCGACGAAACGCCGCGCCGATGCGGCGCCTATGCCCGCGGTTGCTCCGGTGATCAGCGCCGTCCCTGCCATGCTTCATTCCATCCTGTCAGCCAATGGCCGGGGATGTAAGCCCATTTGCGGCAATGCCAAGCGCCATTTGTCAGGCAATGGTCACGACGCGCGCATGCCCCTTCCGGTCGAGCGGCTTCACCACCACCTTGTCGCCCATCCGGTCGAAGGCGATGTCCACCGCCGCGTCCCCGAGGCGCAGGCCGTAGAGCGTCAGCTCGTCGATGAAGCGGGGCAGGGTGGGATCGCGCAGGGCAATCTCCGCCCCCGCGACATCGAAGGTCAGGCCCAGGCTCGACTGGATCAGCGACAGGGGCGCCGCCGCGGACCAGGCCTGCGGGCTGCACGCCACGGGATAGAATGTCGGCCCCTGCGCCCGCCGCCGGGGAAAGCCGCAGAACAGTTCGGGCAGCCGCATCAGGTCGACATAGGTCGCGGCCGCGAACAGCCCCTCGAAGATCTGGGCCGCCTGCGTCCGGTAGCCATAGCGGGAAAAGCCGGCTGCGATCAGCGCATTGTCATGCGGCCAGATCGATCCGTTATGATAGCTCATCGGATTGTAGCGCGCCTCCGTCGAGGCGATGGTCCGCACGCCCCAGCCGGAAAAGGAGGCCGGCGCCATCAGCGTGTGCACCACCATGTCGGCGCGCGCCTCCTTCGCGAGGCCGGTGAACAGCACATGCCCGGCATTGGAGGAGCGGACGCGGCACGGCCTCTTATCCCCATCCAGCGCCAGCACATAGGTGCCGATCCCGGCGTCGAAGAAGGCGGCGTCGAACCGATCGCGCAGATCGTCCGCCCGCGTGCGGTGGTTCAGCGCCCTGTCCGGATCGCCCAGGGCGGTGAAGATCGCCTCCGCCGCCCGCCACGCGCCATAGACATAGGCCTGCACCTCCGCCAGCGCGATCGGGCCGCGCGCAATGCTGCCATCGGCATGGAAGACCGAATCATGGCTGTCCTTCCATCCCTGATTGACAAGCCCCTGGTCGGTCAGCCGGCCATATTCGACGAACCCGTCGCCGTCGCGGTCGCCATGCTCGTCTATCCACCTCAGCGCAGCCTCGACATGGGGCAGGATGGAGGCGATGAAGCCGCTGTCGCCCGTTCTTTCCAGATAGGCCCCGGCCAGCATCACGAACAGAGGCGTCGAATCGATGCTGCCATAATAATGGCGGAAGGGGACTTCGCCCAGTTCCGCCATCTCGCCATGGCGCACTTCATGCAGGATCTTGCCCGGTTCGGCATCGGCGGCGGCGTCATATTCGGTTGCCTGATGCGCGGCCAGATAGCCGAGCACGCCGCGGCTGATCGCCGGGTCCAGCCACAGCGTCTCCAGCGCGGTGATGATCGCGTCGCGACCGAAGACGGTGCTGAACCAGGGAATGCCGGCATAGGGATAGGGCCCATATTCGGTGTCGGTCGACAACATCGTGATGTCGGCCACGGACCGTCGGGCCACCTCGTTGAAAAGCTGGTTGGAGGAGCGCACGGTCGCCCCGCGCGTGCGCGCCTGCTTCAGCGCCTGCATGGATTCGCGCAGCGTCTTCAGGAAATGCTTGGACAGGTCGCCCACCGGCTCGTCATCCTGCGGCTGGCAGCAGATTTGCAGATATAGCGTGCGGCGCTCGCCGGGCGGCACGGCCACCTCGAAGCGTGCGCGGCTTTCCGTCAGGATCTGGGGAGCGGGATCGAAGCGCAGCAGCGTTTCGCGCCGCTTGTCGTCGCGCCCGTCATAGCCCAGCAGCACGGACTTTGGGCCGATCACAGGCTCCCGCACGGCGCCCCGCCGCAGACGGGTCATGCCGCGTATCTCGAACAGGTCCGCGAAATCGGCGGCGAAACCGATATTCACCGCCACGGTGCGGACCTCCGTGTCGAAATTGCGGATCGTGATCCGCTCATGCACCGCGCCTTCCCACAGGAAACGGGTGCGGCGCAGGTGGATGAGATCGTGTTCGACCGCCACCCGGCCGTCCCCGCCCGGAAAATCGGGATTGGTGAGGTCGCAGGTCAGCATCGCATTGTCGTCGCGAAGGCCAGAACTCAGCAGGATCGGCCGGGTGTCGTTGATGGTGAGGTAGAGGTGCGACAGATGCCGGGTGTCGCGATGATATAGTCCTTCCGGACTGCCCGGACCGGCAATCGCATCGCCGCTATGGTCGAAGACGGCGAAGCTGTCCCCATGTTTCAGCGTTCGCGGCCGCCGCTCATGCAGCGACGCCGTCGCCGGGATGAAGAATTGCGTCTGCGCCTGCGACAGCGCCTGTCCCGGATCGACGCCGTGACCGGCGTTCGGGACCGAAGGGCTGGGGTTTTCCGGCTGCAACTGGCTTGCCGTCATGCCTCTCTCCTGATGCCGGAGCGTTTTCACGACGGGTGAAAACGCTCTTGTCCTTTGATGCCGCATTTTCCGGGCTGTCGACCGTAAACGGTCCAGTTGAAAATGCCCTATCCCACGACCTGAAGTTCCGAACCTTCTCCGCGTAGCCGGCGCAGCATCGCGGCCTGCGTCCGCGCGCCGGGAAGATCATGATAAAGCTGAACATAATCGGCCGCCATCCGCTCTGCCGTGAAGCGTGCGTCAAAGGCGGCGCGCACCTGTGCGCGGTCGAGTTCGTGGAGTCGGCGGACCGCCGCGACCGCTTCATCCTCGCTCTCGACGATATAGCCCGACTGGCCATGGTCGATCACCTCGGGGACGGAGCCGCAGCGGAAGGCGACGACCGGCGTGGCGCAGGCCATGGCCTCTATCATCACCAGGCCGAAGGGTTCGGGCCAGTCGATGGGGAACAGCAGGGCGCTTGCCCGGCCCAGGAATTCGGCCTTCTGCGCCTCGTTGATCTCCCCGATATAGTGGATATTGGGATAGCGTTCGACCAGCGGCGCGATCTCCTCCTCCCAATAGGCGCGGTCCACCGCATCGATCTTCGCCGCGATCCGCAGCGGCAGTCCGGCGCGGGCGGCAATGCGGATCGCCCGGTCGGGGCGTTTTTCGGGCGAAATCCGTCCCAGAAAGGCAAGGTAGCCGTCGCTGGGGCCGGTGCGGGGCGGCAGCAGGTCGGCCGGCAGCCCGTGGTGGATCGTCCTTGCCCAGTTCACCGGCGGCATCGGCAGCCGCTGATGGTCGGAAATCGACACCAGGCTGTGATCGGGAAAGGCGCGGTAGAAGGCGGGAAGATCGGGCAGGTCCAGCCGGCCGTGCAGCGTCGTCACCGTGCGGCCGATGAAATCCTGGACCAGCGGCATGTGCAGCAGGTCGATATGGAAATGCAGCGCGTCGAATTCGTCGGCCCGGCGGCGCACGGCGTCCAGCAGGATCATGTGATAGGGGATGGGGTCGCGCACGTCGGGATTGAGCCGCAGCGCCATGTCTGTCACCGGCACCAGTTCCGCCGCGGTCACGGAGTCGCCACTGGCGAACAGCGTCACCTCATGACCCTGACGCACCAGTTCCTCCGTCAGGTAGGACACGATGCGTTCGGTACCGCCATAGAGGCGCGGCGGCACGCTTTCGGCAAGCGGAGCAATCTGTGCAATTTTCATGGTCGGGCATCCCTTCGAAGATCGCGCCGCCACCGATCCCCCGACCTGCGGTGGGCGCCCCCGTTAAAAGCGTGAAAGGCCCGCAGGTTGCATGGCGATTGCGCTTCCATGTCGGGATTTTCCGGTGGGCGGGCCTTTTTCGGCCGGTCGACGGAAAGCGCCCGTCCGCATCATTTTTCGCGCCGCTGACTTCGGACTGACATAGTCGCCGCTTAGGTGAGCGACAGCGAAAATCTGGCCGGCCGGTCTGAAGTGGGGCGGACATGGCCTTGAAATATGGAGAGCAATTTGACGGTCATCACGATCGATTTCGAGGCATCGTGCCTGCCCCGACACGGCCTGTCCTATCCCATCGAAGTCGGTATCGCCCGCAAGGGCCAGGCGCGAAGCTGGCTGATCCGGCCGCATGACGATTGGGCCGGATGGCATTGGTCGGCCGAGGCGGAGGCGCTGCACGGCCTGAGCCGCGACCGGGTGGAGCGCGAAGGCCTGCCCGTCGAAACCGTGCTGGCCGAACTGGCCGACGCCTGCGCGGGGCAGCGGATGGTGGCCGACAGCATGATCGACCAATATTGGCTGGACACGCTGGCCGACGCGGCGGGGCAGGCGACGCCCTTCCTCATCGATCATGTCTCGCTGCTGCTCGACGAGCATCGCGCGGGCGAGCGGCAGATCATGGAAGCGGTCGCCCTTGCCGACTCGGTCCAGCCGCATCGCCACCGCGCGGCGAGCGATGCGCTGTGGCTGGCGTCGCTGCTGGATCATATCGCCGGCCGGACGATCCATGCCCCTGCCCTGATGCGCATGGCCTGACCCGTCCTCCCATTGGAAGACCGGGAGGAGTTCCATGCGCCTGCCGCAACCGGAAAATGCTTGAGCAACAATTTGTAACGCTCGGCAAATTTCGGAGACATTCAGTGCGCCTAAACCCTGACCGACCATGTCCGGTCGTCAGGGAGAAGGCCCCATGTTGCTCATTCTCGCATCCAGCGCGGCGGCCCTTGCCGTCGCCACGCCGATCCACAGCGCTGAAATCACCCATGCTTCGAACGCCTATCGGGCGAGTTACGAGACCGAATCGACGGTCCGCTTCCGCGAGGTCGAATCGCGCTTCGCCAACCGGCCGTCCATGCCGGTGTGCCGCTGGCAGGCCGAACTGGTCGTGAACCGGGACGTCGCGACGCAGGGCCGCACGCTGGCCGCCGTCGCCAAGCCGATCCATCGTTTCGCCCCGCTGTCGGGCAGCCATGCCGGCGGCTGCACTGCCGCGCGCGACGAGATCGAGGCGGAAGTCGCCCGCCACGCCAGCGCTCGCGCCGCCGAAGCGGTCGCCGTGGCGCAGCGGGACCGTTCGGTATTGCTGGGCGAGCTTGACGGCATTCATGCGCTGTCCGCGAAGGACGCCGTAACCGGCGGATGAGTCCACCGCTGATATTGATCGCGGAGGCCCAGCAGGATGTGCGCCATGAAGTGCGCCAGTCGCTGGAGGAAAGCGGGTTTCGGGCCCTGGCCGCCGCCTCTGCGAACGAAATCTGGAATGCCATGGACAGCATGCCCGTGGGAGCGGTCGTGCTGGACGCCGCGCTGCGTGGCCCGGACGGCATGGACCTGTGCCGCGACGTCCGGGACCGCAGTGACGTGCCGATCATCCTGGTGGGCGCCAACAGCAGCGAGGTCGACCGGGTGGTCGGGCTGGAACTGGGCGCCGACGATTATATGGCGAAGCCCTATTCGACCCGCGAACTGGCCGCCCGGCTGCGCGCGGTGCTGCGCCGTGGGCGCAACGAGCGCGCCCTTGGCGTGCGCCGCCCGGCCGAGGCGCGGTTCGAAGGATGGGTGGTGGATTCCTCCCGGCGCGAAGTTCTCGATCCCGACGGCGCGCAGGTCGATCTGACCGCCGCCGAATTTTCGTTGCTGCTCGTGTTGCTCGACCATCCGCAGGTGGTGATCGCCCGTCCGCGCCTGATGGAACTGGCCGGCGTGCGGGACGCGCCCTCGTCAGACCGCAGCGTCGACGTGCTGGTCAGCCGGCTGCGGCGCAAGCTCAGCCATGGCGGCCGGCCCGCGCCCATCGTTACGGTGCGGGGCGGCGGATATATGTTCAGCGCCGTGGTCGACCGGCGCTGAGCCGAACCGGCGCGGTCGAATGTTTCCCATCCATTACATTGATTCCGTTGGAAAATCGGACGAGCCGTCCTGTCGATCGCGCTTTCCATCGCTCAGACATATTATTTAACAAAGCCGCTGCGACGCAGCAAAAACGCTTCCCTATTGTGCATCCTCAAGGCCGGTCTGCCCCCTGACCGGCCATCAGATAAGAAGGATGCAACGACATGAACGATCTGATCGGTCGCGTCTTCAGCTTCGAAAGCCATGTCTTTCCGAACCAGAGCGCGCTTTACAACCGCCTCGCCAGCGACGGGCAGAGCCCCAAGGCGCTGATGATCTCCTGCGCGGATTCGCGCATCGTGCCGGAACATATCATGCAGGCCGATCCGGGCGACCTGTTCGTCTGCCGCAATGCCGGCAACATCGTGCCGCCCCATGCGACGCAGAATGGCGGCGTGACCTCCACGGTCGAATATGCCGTCATGGTGCTGGGCGTGCGCGACATCATCGTATGCGGCCACAGCGATTGCGGCGCGATGAAGGCGCTGTCCACCAATGCCGACCTGAGCGCCATGCCCAATGTCGCCGCCTGGCTGCGCCACAGCCATGCCGCCCAGAAGGTGTGTCGCGAAAGCTACCCCGCCGACCTCAGCGATGCGGAGAAGCTGCGCAACATGGCGCTGGAGAATGTGGTGGCGCAGCTCGCCCATCTGCGCACCCATCCCTCGGTGGCGTCGGGCATCGCCCGCGGCGAGATCGCGCTGCACGGCTGGTATGTCGACATCCATGCCGGCCAGGTTCTGGGTCTTGACGGCGAGACCGGCCGTTTCCTGCCGCTGCGCGAAGGCCAGCCGCTGCCCGTGGCGCTGCCCCATGCCAGGCGTCTGGCGGTCGACATCGCCTATGCCGAGGCCGCGGAGTAAGCTCATGCTCAAGGCATTTTCCGGCGGCACCTTCAGCCGCGACTTCACGGCGTCCATCGTCGTCTTCCTGGTGGCGATGCCGCTCTGCATGGGTATTGCCATTGCTTCCGGGGTGCCGCCGGAAAAGGGCCTGATCACCGGCATGATCGGCGGCCTGATCGTCGGCCTGCTGGCGGGTTCGCCCCTTCAGGTCAGCGGCCCGGCGGCGGGGTTGGCGGTCATCGTCTTCGAAATCGTGCAGAAACAGGGACTGTCCGCCCTTGGGCCGATCCTGATCCTGGCCGGCGCCATTCAGGTGATCGCCGGGCTGCTGCGGGTCGGGGGCTGGTTCCGCGCGATCTCCCCCGCGGTGGTGCACGGCATGCTGGCGGGCATCGGCGTGCTGATCGTCGTCGGTCAGTTCCACGTGCTGTTCGACGACAAGCCGCTTTCCAGCGGCCTTGCCAATCTGATCGCCATGCCGGGGCAGATTTTCGGCCTCAGCAACCAGGACGCGGCCACCGCCTTCGCGGTCGGCCTTGTCACCATCGGCGGCATGCTGGGGTGGGAAAAGCTGCGTCCGGCCTCCATGAAGCTGCTTCCCGGCGCGCTGGTGGGCGTGGTGCTGGCGACGCTGGTCGCCTTCTTCCTCGGCCTTCCGGTCGCGCGCGTCGTGGTGCCGGAATCGATCGTCTCGGCCATTTCGCTGCCGGGCGACAATCTGGTCCAGCAGCTCCTGAACCCGACGATCATCACCACGGCCATCGCCATCGCCTTCATCGCCAGCGCGGAAACGCTGCTGTCGGCGGCGGCGGTCGACCGCATGCATGACGGCGTGCGCACCAATTACAACCGCGAACTCAGCGCCCAGGGCGTGGGCAACCTGCTTTGCGGCGTGGCCGGCGCGCTGCCGATGACGGGCGTCATCGTCCGCAGTTCGGCCAACGTCCAGGCCGGCGCCAGGACGCGGCTGTCGACGATCCTGCACGGCATCTGGATCCTGGGCTTCGTCGCCCTGCTGCCGTGGCTGCTGCGGGAAATCCCGATGGCGGCGCTGGCGGGCATCCTGGTGGTGACCGGCGTGCGTCTGGTCAGCGTGGACCATGTGAAGCATCTCCTCCACCGCTATGGCCCGCTGCCGGCCGTGGTCTGGGCGGCGACGCTGATCTGCGTCGTGGCGACCGACCTGCTGACCGGCGTACTGGTCGGCATCGGCCTCTCGCTGATCGAGCTTCTGCCCCATGCCCGGCGTCTCCGCCTGGGCGTGGACGAGGAAGCACGCGACGACGCGCATGAAGTCGCGCTGCACGGCACCGCCACCTTCCTCAACCTGCCGAAGCTGTCGGCCAGGCTGGAGGCGCTTCCCGCCGGGCGGCTCGTCATCCTGAATGTCGAGCGGCTCAGCCATATCGACCATACTTGCGCGGAAATGGTCCGCGAATGGGTCGACCGCCGCCGCGGGACCGGCGCGCAGGTCGAACTGTTCGGCGCCACCGGCCGCATGCGCCACCTCGCCGCCTGATCCTTCACCCCCTCGTCAGGCGTTGAACGAACCGCCGCATCACCCTTGGGCGATGCGGCGGTTTTTCGTTAAGATGCAAACTGGAAACATAATAGAAATATTCAGAAGACTGTAAGACAATAATCGTGTTGCGGACATCACAGTGCCTTCATGTCCTTTCGCATTTGCGAAAAAGCCATTTCCCCAATTCGCCTTATCCCCATAACCTGCTCTCGATCCGCCGGTATCGAAGACGATAAGACAAGAGATCTTCGGACGGAGCGGACGCAGGACGGAACATTCTTACGTAAAAGGGGAATGTTCATGAAGTATCAGATTGCCTGTGCCGCGCTTGCGCTGCTTTCCAGCGCTCCGGCTTTCGCTCAGGAAGAGCCCGCAGGCCCCGTCACCGTCACTGGCAGCGTCGGCCTGGTTTCCGACTATCGTTTCCGCGGCGTGTCGCAGAGCGACCGTGGCATGGCCATTCAGGGCGGCATCACCGCCACGCATGAAAGCGGCTTCTATGTCGGCACCTGGGGTTCGAGCCTTGGCGGCTGGGGCCGTTTCGGCGGGTCGAACATGGAACTCGACCTGGTCGCCGGCTATTCCGCCGCGTTGGGCGAGGGCACCACGGTCGACGTCGGCCTGACCTGGTACATGTATCCGTCGGGCGCCGACAAGACCGACTTCGCCGAACCCTATGTGAAGCTGTCCCACCAGTTCGGCCCGGTCAAGGGCCTGGTCGGCGTCGCCTATGCTCCCAAGCAGGAAGCGCTCGGCAAGTGGCAGAGCAGCGCCACCAGCGGCATCGACGATCCAGGCGACAAGGAAGACAATTTCTACGTCTGGGGGGATCTGAGCGCCGCGGTTCCCAACACCCCCGTCACGCTGAAGGCCCATATGGGCTGGTCGAACGGCAATTCGGGCCTGGGCCCCAACGGCACCTCGATCGCGCCGACCGGCAAATATCTCGACTGGCTGGTCGGCGCCGACCTGGCCATTCCCGGCACGCCGCTGACCGTGGGCGTCGCCTATGTCGACACCGACATCGCCAGGGTCGAGGAAGAATATCTGCGCCCGAACTTCATGGTCAATGACAGCAAGGACTTCGGCAAGTCGATCGCGCGCAGCACGATCCTCTTCTCGCTGAGCGCCGCTTTCTGATTCCATGCTCCGGGCCCGGTTCGCCGGGCCCGGAGCATGCTTCTTTCCCGGTCGTGACAAATTGTTTCTGCTGTCGCATCCGGGCGCTTCCCGCCGGCCCTGCGGTTGACCCGGGGTCCGGCCGTCCTTATCCCGCTGTCATGCCCATAGCCGTGCCGACATTTTCATGACCGCGCCGACCATCATCCTTGTCGAAGACGACCCGCCGCTGCGCACCCTGACGGCGCGGGCGCTGCAGGAGCATGGCTATCAGGTCCGCCCGGCGTCCTCCGGGCCGGAGATGTGGGTGGCGTTCGATGCCGGGCCGGTCGACCTTGTCGTGCTGGACGTCATGCTGCCGGGCACCAACGGCATCGATCTCTGCCGCCAGATCCGCCGCAAGAGCGACGTTCCCATCATCTTCATCAGCGCCAAGGGCAGCGAGACCGACCGCATCGTAGGGCTGGAGCTGGGCGCGGACGACTATCTGCCCAAGCCCTTCGGCACGCGCGAGCTGATCGCCCGCATCCGCGCCATATTGCGCCGCGTCGGCGTGGAGCGCGGGCCGGACGAGCATCGCGAGAATGAAGCGCGCTTCGACGGCTGGATCGTCAACTTCCCCCGGCGGGAACTGCGGTCGCCGACCGGCGCCATCGTCGACCTGACCGGCGCGGAGTTCGACCTGCTGGGCAGCTTCCTCAGCCATCCGCAGCGCGTCATCGCCCGCGAGCGGCTGATCGAGCTTTCGCGCACCCGCATGGGCGACAGCAGCGACCGCAGCATCGACGTGCTGGTCAGCCGCCTGCGCCGCAAGCTGTCGACGCAGGATCGCACGGCGCCGATCACCACCGTTCGCGGCGTCGGCTATATGTTCAACGCGGAGGTCAGCCGCGCTTGAGACGGCATGTCAGCCTGGTCGGGCAGATTTTCGCGATCCTGCTGCTGACCCTGACGCTGGAATTCGCCGTCGGCATCTTCCTGAACGAACGGTCCAACCACCTCTCGCTGCAGGATGACGAGGCCCGGCGCCTGGCCGAACATCTGGTCATCGCGCGCAAGCTGCTGACCGAACATCCGCCGGACGAGCGGCATGCGCTGTCGCTGCAACTCACCACCGATCGCTACGACGTGCACTGGACCCCGTCCTCGCCGCCGCCGCCGGCGCTGGCGCCGGGGCTGGAGCGGATGCGCCGGCAGATCGTCAACTGGGAACCGACGCTGGAACAGTCGGGCCTGTGGCTGCGCCTCGCTTCGCCCGGCCGGGTTTCGGAGATCAATGGCGGCCTGCGGCTGGCAGATGGAAGCTGGCTTTATTTCGGCATGCGCCATAGCGGCGGCAAATGGACCTTCGCCATCGGCCGCATGGGGCTGGCGCTGATCCCGGTGCTGGCGCTGCTGATCGTCGGCGGCATCATGATCCGGCGGACGCTGGCGCCGCTGCGCGACCTGACCCGCGCGACCGAGCGCATTGGCCTGAGCGACGAAGTGATCGTGGAGGAGGGCGGGTCCAATGACGTCCGCAACCTCATCCGCGCCTTCAACGCCATGCAGAAGCGCATCCATCGCCTCATCACCGAACGGACGGAGACTCTGGCGGCGGTCGGCCACGACATGCGGACCCCGCTCGCCCGGTTGCGGCTGCGGCTGGAGAACCTGCCCGACAATGAAGCGCGGGAGGCGATCGAGGGCGACCTCGCGGAAATGGGCGAGATGATCGATTCGCTGCTCGCCTTCCTGGGCGGCGAGAAGAATGGCGAACCGCCGGTGCGCACCGATCTGGCCGTGCTGGTGGCGACGGTGGTCGACGCCTTCCAGGATCAGGGCAGGCAGGTCGATTATGCGGGGCCCGACCATCTGGAAATGGCCGTGCGGTCGCTCACCCTGCGCCGGGCGATCGTCAACCTCATCGAAAATGCGCTGCACTATGGCAGCCGCGCCCGCGTCACGCTGGAGCGCCGCGACCGGGAGGTGCTGATCCGGGTCGACGATGACGGGCCCGGCATCCCGCGCGACAAGCTGGACGAGGTGTTGAAGCCCTTTGCGCGTCTGGACGAGGCGCGGCAGCGCAACACGCGCGGGCTTGGCCTGGGTCTGGCCATCGTCGCGCGGGCCGTGGAACTGGAGGGGGGCGAACTGACCCTCGCCAACCGGCCCGAAGGGGGATTGCGGGCGGAAATCTGCCTGCATCTTCCCGCCGATGCCCAGAAGCGCTGACAAAAGAGAATCTGCCTGCCCCCAAGCAAAACTCATTTACTGGCGGGCGGGATGCCGCGCTATGCCGGGCGTCTGTATGAAAAGAGGCGCTTATGACGGCAGAAGGCGAAAAGGAAATCGCCCAGGGTTATTGGGATATAGACAGGCTGGCGACCGAGCTGGGCGCGGTGCGGCGGCGCTGGCGGCAGGGGCAGGACCACCACGCCGAATATGGCGCGGAGGGATTTCCGTCGCGCGCCACGCTGACCAAGATCATGGAGGCGCTGTGCGGTGCGCTGTTTCCGCTGCGCCTTGGCCCCAGCTTCGTGCGCCTGCATAATGAGGACGCCTATGTCGCCCAGACCCTGCAGACGGTGCTGAGCCGGCTTTACGGACAGATCAGGCTGGAACTGATCTATGCGATGAAGGACGAGCCGATCGCGCATGTGGACCGGGAAGCGTCGCGCATCATCGGCGCTTTCGCGGAAAGCCTGCCGGCCCTGCGCGAACTGCTCGACAGCGATGTGGAGGCGGCCTTTCTGGGCGATCCCGCCGCGCGCAGCGTGGATGAGGTGCTGATCTGCTATCCCTCGATGATGGCGATCACGCACCATCGTCTGGCGCATCGGCTTTATCAGCTGGGCGCGCCGCTGGTGGCGCGGATCATCTCCGAAATCGCGCATGGCAGCACCGGGATAGACATTCATCCGGGTGCGAGGATCGGGCACAGCTTCTTCATCGACCATGGCACCGGCGTGGTCATCGGGGAAACGGCGATCGTCGGGGACCGGGTGCGCGTCTATCAGGGCGTGACGCTGGGCGCGCGCAGCTTTCCGGCCGATGAGAAGGGCGCGCTGGAAAAGGCCCTGCCGCGTCATCCGATCATCGAGGACGATGTGGTGATCTATGCCGGCGCGACGATATTGGGGCGCATCATCATCGGCAGCCGGTCGGTGATCGGCGGCAATGTCTGGCTGACCGACAGCGTGCCCGCGGACAGCAACGTCCGCCAGGCCAAGGCCCATTATGAAGTCACCAGCCGCGTGGAAGTGTCCGCGCCCCATCGCGTCCACGCGCTGCTGGAGGAAGGGCGCGACGGGATAGCGGAGAATATCTGAGGCGGCAGCGAGCCTCCAAAAACTTCGTCATTCCCGCCTTCGCGGGAATGACAGGTTTATTGATTTACTCCGCCGCGCAGCTATCCCCGTCCCCGGCGATCAGGTCGAGGCAGCGTCCGTCGATCTGGTCCTTCGGCACCGGCAATTCGATCAGCGCGGCCAGCGTCGGCATGATGTCGACCGTTTCCACGCCGAGCGGCTGTTCGAAATGGGCCAGCCCCTTGCGCCAGAACAGGATCGGCACGCGGCGGTCGGTATCCCAGGGCGAGCCATGGGTCGCGACCGATCCCATCACCGCCGCTTCGGGGATCGACATGACGCGCGGCTTCAGCAGCAGCAGCAGGTCGCCCGAACGCTGCGGGTCGAAGCTGGCGCGGGCTTCCTGGATCAGCGACCAGCTTTCCGGAGGGCCGGAGGGGGAGGGGGTGGCGGCGATTTCCGCCCTGGTGAAGACGACCTGCACCTGCGGGTGAGCGCGGAGAAGGGCCAGGGCCGCCGCTTCCACCCTGTCGCGCTGGGCGGCAGTCAGGCTGCGGTCGAAATAGAGGTCGCCCGCCGGGCCATCGCCCCAGATCAGCGTCTTGCCCATGATGCCGGTCCTTTCCGCGACCGCCGCCGACAATGCCTTGGGCGTGAGCGCCCTGTCGACGCGCTGCTCCATCGGCATGGCGTTCATCCGGTGCCGCTCGGGCAGGTCATGGCCGCCATGGTCGGCGGTCAGCACCACGGCATAGTCGATGCCATCCTTGTCCAGCCGGTCGAAGAAGGCGCCCAGTTCGCGGTCCAGCCGGTCGACCTGGATGCAGCTTTCCGTACCCTCCGTGCCGTAGGTGTGGCCGATATAGTCCGTCGCGGACAGGCCGATGGAGATGATGTCGGTCTGCGCCTGCCGGCCCAGGGCCATGCTTTCGATGGCGGCGGCGGCGAAGGCGAGGGTCATCGCATCCTGCTCCGGCGAGATGCGGAAGGCCTTGTAATCGCCCGCCTCGCGCGCGAAACGGCCGGTGCCGACGATCCGGTCGCCCGCCTTCACCGGAAAATCCTTGGCCGCGCATTGCGGCGGCAGTTCGAAGCCGGGATTGCCCTCTGCCAGACGCTGGGCCATCACCTCATTGACCCTGGCGACCAGCGGCGGCGTCGCCACGCCCTTGTAGCTGACATAGCCCTTCGGCCCGCCCAGCCACCAGACCTGATCGGCCGTCGGTCCGCCCATCATGATCGCCGCGCGGTCCTTGCCCGCGACCGATACGACGCGCGTCGCCGGATTGGCCGCCTTCATCCGCCCGCCCAGCGTCGGCACCCTGAGATGCGTGGGCGAAGCCTGGTAATTTTCGCTGTCGGTGCCCGGCTGCGTCTCATCCTCCGCGCAATAGACCAGCTTGTCGGCGCGGGCGGTGCGCAGGTCGAACCAGCTATTGGCGATGATGCCGGTGCGCGACGGGCGGCTGCCGGTCAGGATGGTGCTGTGGCCGGGGCAGGTTTCGGTCGCGGCATGGCTTTGATAACCGCGCGGGAAGACGATGCCCTGTTCCGTCAGCCGCTTGAGGCCGCCGCTATAATATTGGCGATATTCGCTGAACAGATCGGCGGAAAACTGGTCGACGGCGATGGCGACGATCAGCCTGGGCGGGGCGGAAGGCGTGGGAGTGGCCGCTGGTTGGGCCAGCGCGGGCAGCGAACTGGCGATGAGCAGGGTGGCGGCGACTTTTTTGAACATGGGGGAGGAGACCTTCTGATGCCTTGACGGCGCATGCAAGCGGACCTAGCCCCCTTGCGTCCACCGGAACAGAGGCCCGATGCGGATTTTTCATGTCCTTCTGATGACAGTGCTTTTGCTGTTCGCGCCAGCCATGGCGCGGGCGCAGGGCGCGTTCGGCGGGCGCGCGCCGCATATCGCGGCGGAACTGACCGCCGAAAGCGCCGTGCCGAGGCCGGGCGAGGGGCAGGCGTCGGGCACGACGATCGCCTTTTCCATGACGCCGGAGCCGGGCTGGCACGGCTATTGGGAAAATCCCGGCGATGCGGGGTTGGGCATGACCGTGAAATGGACGCTGCCCAAGGGGGTCGCCATCGGCCCGCTGCGCTATCCGGTGCCGGAGACATTGTTGATCTCCGGCCTCATGAACCATGTCTATGAGGGCCCCTATGGCGTGCTGGCGAAGCTGACCGTCGCGCCGGACGTGCCCAAGGGCACGAAGCTGCCGATCCGCGTCCGCGCCGACTGGCTGGCCTGCACAGACAAGGTCTGCGTGCCCGAGGGGGCGGAACTGGCGCTGGACCTGATGGCGGGCGACGGCTCCGTCCTGCCGGGCAGCAGGGCGCAGTTCGACGGCTGGCGCAGCCACCTCCCGCGTCCGCTGGGCAGCGAGGCGGCCTATGCCATGGCAGACGGTCGCCTGCGCCTGTCCATTCCTTTCCCCGCGGCGGCGAGCGCCCGCGACGTCCATCTTTTCGCGCTGGCCGACGGCCTCATCCGCTATGCCGCCCCGCAAAGCGTCATGCGGCAGGGCGATCGGCTGCTGATCGAAACCGAAGCCGGACAAGGCATGAAATCCGGGCCGGTCCAGGCCGTCCTGCGCACCGGCGACCATGTCGGTTTCCTGCTGACGGCACGGCCCGGCGCGGTTGCCGCCGCGCGGCCCGCCACCTTCCAGACCGTCTTCCTCGCGCTGGGCGGCGCGCTGGTCGGCGGCCTGCTGCTCAACATCATGCCCTGCGTCTTTCCGATCCTGGGGCTGAAGGCGATGAAGCTCGCCCGCGCGGGGGGCGATGAGCATGTCGTCCGGCGGGAGGCGCTGGCCTACAGCCTTGGCATCATCCTCACCTGCCTCGCGCTGGGCGGCCTGCTGCTGGGCCTGCGCGCGGCGGGCGCGGCCGTGGGCTGGGCGTTCCAGTTGCAGGACCCGCGCATCATCCTGCTGCTGTTGCTGCTGGTGACGGCGATCACGCTCAACCTCGCGGGGCTGTTCGAACTCAGCGCCTTCGGCGGCGGCGACAGGCTGGCGGACAAGGGGGGCGCGTCCGGCGCCTTCTGGACCGGCGCGCTGGTCGCCTTCGTCGCCACGCCCTGCACGGGACCGTTCATGGGCGCCGCCATGGGCGCGGCGCTGGTCCTGCCGCTCGGCGCGGCGCTGGCGATCTTCGCGGGGCTTGGCCTTGGCCTGGCGCTGCCCTTTCTGGCGCTGGCCTATATCCCGCCGCTCCGCACGCGGTTGCCCAGGCCCGGCGCGTGGATGGGGCGGCTTCAGAAGATCCTCGCCATCCCGATGGCGTTGACCGCGCTGGGCCTGCTGTGGCTGCTCGGCCAGCAGCGCGGCGTTACCGCCATCATGCTGGGCATCGGCGCGGCGCTGATTCTCGGTGCCGGCCTGTGGTGGCTGGGGCGCAGGCAGCGTCACGGCCGGCGCGGCGGGCTTGCCATGATCTGCGCGGCGCTCATCCTCTTCGCAGGCGCCGCCATTTTGTTGCCGGCGCATGCGCCGGCCGCCGCGGCATCGGCCCATGGCGTCCCCTTCGACGAGGCCCGCCTCGCCAGCCTTCGCGCCGCGAAAAAGCCGGTTTTCCTTTATTTCACCGCCGACTGGTGCCTGACCTGCAAGGCCAATGAAGCCGCCGCCATCGATCGCGAAGAGACCCGCGCGGCCTTCAAAAGGGCGGGTGTCACGGTGATGGTGGGCGACTGGACCAATGCCGACCCCGCCATCACCCGCTTTCTGGAAGGGCAGGGGCGTTCCGGCGTCCCGCTCTACCTCTGGTATGCGCCGGGCCGGGAGGCGCAGACATTGCCGCAGCTTCTGACGCCCGCCACGCTGACGGCGCTGGTGCCCTGATGGCCAAGGTCCGCGCCGATCAGCTGCTCGTCGACAGCGGCCTTGCCGAAAGCCGGGCGCGCGCGCAGGCGCTGATCCTGGCCGGCCTCGTCTTCCTGGGCGACCGGAAGATCGACAAGGCCGGGCAGCAGGTCGCCGCCGACGCCGGGCTGGAGGTGAAGGGCCGCGACCATCCCTGGGTGTCGCGGGGCGGCATCAAGCTGGCCCATGCGCTGGAACATTTCCATATCGACGTGACCGGCGCCGTCGCCATCGACGTCGGCAGTTCGACCGGAGGCTTCACCGACGTCCTGCTGACGCATGGCGCGGCGCGGGTCTATGCGGTGGACAGCGGCACCAACCAGCTTGCCTGGAAGCTGCGTTCCGACCCCCGCGTCATCGTCCATGAACAGACCAGCGCCCGCATCCTGACCGCCGATCACATCCCGGAGCCGGTGGACATCATCGTCTGCGACGCCAGCTTCATAGCGCTCGCCAAGGTGTTGGACCGGCCCTTGAGCTTCGCCCGTCCCGGCGCGCGCCTGGTCGCCCTCATCAAGCCGCAGTTCGAGGCGGGGCGGGAGGAAGTCGGCAAGGGCGGTGTCGTGCGCGATCCCGCGATCCATGAACGGGTGTGCAACGACGTCCGGGAATGGGTGTCGTCGCGGGGGTGGCAGGTCGAAGGCATAACCGCCAGCCCGATTACCGGCCCACAGGGCAATGTCGAATTTCTCCTCTTCGCAATATTTGGCGGATAATCCCATCCTGTTCGTTTCGCCGCTATAGTCATCATCTGCGACAAATGCCCATTTGAGTCGCTTGCAAAGGCCGATTAGCCCGATCCCATGCGCACCATCCTGCCTGTCTTCCTGATCGCGCTGACCCTTTCCGCCTGTGGCGGTCAAAAGGAAAAGAAGCCGCGTCCTTCCGCACTGGTCGAAGCCGCGCCCATATTGCGCGAAACCTTCACCGACAATCTGGACGCGGTCGGCACCGCCTTCGCCAATGAGCAGGTGGTGTTGTCTGCCCCGGTGACGGAGCGGATCGTCTCCCTCAATTTCAGCGACGGCGGCTATGTCAGCAAGGGGCAGGTGATCGCGTCCCTGGCCGTGGGTCAGGAGAAGGCGGAACTCGCCGCCGCCCAGGCGCAGGCGCTTCAGGCGCAGCAGCAACTGGAGCGCATCAAGGCGTTGAAGGAGCGGGGCTTCGCAACCGCCGCCAGCCTCGACAGCCAGGTCGCGCTGGCCAATGCCGCCCGCGCCAGCGCGCAGCAGGCCCGCGCCTCCATCGGGGACCGCGTGGTGCGCGCGCCCTTTTCCGGCTGGGTCAGCCTGCGCATGGTGTCGCCCGGCGCCATCGTCACCGCCGGCACGCCGATCGCCACGGTCAGCGACATTTCGCGGATCAAGCTGGACTTCACCATCCCCGAAACCCGCCTGGCGCTGGTGCGGGAGGGGCAGCCGATCAGGGCGGTCTCCGCCGCCTGGCCCGACCGGCCCTTCACCGGCACCATCGCCACCATCGATCCGGTGATCGACCCCGCCACCCGCGCCGTCCGGATACGCGCCATCCTGCCCAATCCCGACCGCGCGCTGAAGCCCGGCATGCTGCTGACGGTGAATGTGCTTGCGAAGCAGCGCCAGTCGCTGGCCGTGCCCGAGCTGGCGGTCGTGGGCGATGGTGAGGATCGCTTCGTCTTCCTGGTGGAGGATGGCAAGGCCAGGCGGACCAGGGTCGATACCGGCATCCGCCAGAACGGGCTGGTCGAGATATTGGGCGGGGTGAAGCCGGGCCAGACGGTCGTCACCGACGGCGTCGTCAAGCTGACCGACGGCGTGCCCGTCCGCCTGCCCGGCGACAAGCCGGAAGCGAAAAGCGCCAGCGCCGGCCGGGCGGCCGGTTAGGGAGGCGCGGCCATGCAGCTTTCGGACCTGTCCGTCCGTCGCCCGGTCTTCGCGGCGGTCGTCGCGGTGCTGCTCTGCATCGTCGGGATGGTCGGCTATCTCAGCCTTTCCATTCGCGAATATCCCGATACCGATCCGCCCATCGTGTCGGTGGAGACGACCTATACCGGCGCGGCGGCTTCGGTGGTGGAAACCCGTATCACCCAGATCATCGAGGATGGCGTCGCGGGCGTACAGGGCATACAGAACATCACCTCGACCTCGCGCGACGGCGTCTCCTCGATCAGCATCGAATTCGATCCGTCGCGCGACATCGATTCCGCCGCGAACGACGTGCGCGACCGCGTGGGCGGCGTGGTGGAGGATTTGCCGGAGGATGCGCTCGCGCCCGAAATCCGAAAGGTCGATGCGGATGCGCGGTCGATATTGTTCATCGTGTTCACCAGGGACGGCTGGACCCCGACGCAGATTGCCGACTATCTCGACCGCAATGTGCTGGACCGTTTCTCGGCCATTGACGGCGTCGCCCGCGTCACCGGCGGCGGCGACGAACGGCCCTCCACCCGCATCTGGCTGAATGCGGAGAAGCTGACCGCCTTCGGCATCACGCCGGGCGACATAGAGGCCGCCCTGCGCGCGCAGAATGTGGAACTGCCCGCGGGCCGCTTCGAATCGAAGGACCAGAACCAGACGCTGCGCGTCGAGCGCGCCTTTTCCACGCCCGAACAATTCGCCCAGCTTGTCGTCGGGCGCGGTGCGGACGGTTATCAGGTGAAGCTGGGCGATGTCGCGCGGATCGAGCAGGGCGCGGAAAATCCCTATACCTCCTTCCGCTCCAACGCCGCGACAGGCGTCGGCGTGGGCATCATCCGCCAGTCGGGCGCGAACACGCTGGAGGTCGCGGAAAAGGCGAAGGCGCTGATCGCTGAACTGCGGCCCACGCTTCCCGCGGGCATGAAAGTCACCATCGGATCGGACGAATCGCTGTTCATCAGCCGCGCCATCGACAATGTCTACGACACGCTGGCCGAAGCGGCGCTGCTGGTCGTGCTGGTCATCTTCCTCTTCCTCGGCTCCCTGCGCGCGACGATCATTCCGTCGGTCACAGTGCCGATCTGCCTGCTGGCGACCTGCGCGGTCATGTGGCTGCTGGGCCTGTCGATCAATCTGCTGACGTTGCTCGCCTTCGTGCTGGCCATCGGCCTGGTGGTGGACGACGCCATCGTCGTGCTGGAGAATGTCTATCACCGCATCGAACAGGGGGAGGACCCGCTGGTCGCCTCCTATCTCGGCACGCGGCAGGTGGGCTTCGCCATCATTTCGACCACGCTGGTGGTCTGCGCGGTGTTCGTGCCGGTGATGTTCCTCGCCGGGCAGACGGGCCTGCTCTTCCGCGAACTCGCCATCGCGATGATCGCCGCCATCGCCTTTTCGGGCTTCATTTCCCTGAGCCTCGCGCCGATGCTCTGTTCGAAGCTGTTGCGCCATTCCGAACGGTCACGCCTGTCGCGCTGGGTCGACGACCGGTTCCAGCGGCTGGAGGCGGGCTATGCGCGGCTGCTGGACCGTGTGCTGAAACGGCCCGTCCTCGCTCTCGTGCCCGTGCTGCTGTTCCTGGCGGGGGCGGGCGTGCTGTTCACCACGCTGCCGACCGAACTGGCCCCGGCGGAGGATACCGGCGTCGTCGATGGGCAGGTGACAGCGCCCGAAGGCACCGGGTTCGACCGCATGAACGCCTATATGCAGAGGATCGAGACCGATCTTCAGCCGTTGCGCGATGAAGGCACGCTGCAGGTGCTGAACATCCGTGCCCCCGCCGGCTTCGGCACCAGCGACGATTTCAACGGCGGCAACATCATCGCCTTCCTGCGGCCCTGGGAGGACCGCACGATCACCACGGCGCAGGTGGCCGACACCATCAACAAGGTGATCGCCAACCAGCCGGGGGTGCGCGGCAATGTCGCGCCGCGTTCCGGGCTGGGCCGTGGCCGTGGCCTGCCGGTCAATCTGGTGCTGGCCGGTGCGACCTATGAGGGGCTGGTCGCCGCGCGCGACCGCATCATGGCCGCCGCCGCGACCAATCCGGGCCTGATCAACCTCGATTCCGACTATAAGGAGACCAAGCCGCAGATGCGGATCGAGGTGGATCAGCAGCGGGCGGGCGACCTGGGCGTGTCTGCCAACGACATCAGCCAGGCCTTGCAGACGCTGCTCGGTTCCCGCCGCGTCACCACCTATGTCGACCGGGGCGAGGAATATCGCGTGCTGGTGCAGGCAGAGCGGGAGGGGCGGCAGACCCAGGCGGACCTCGAACGCATCAATGTGCGCAGCCGCACCGGCGTCCTCGTGCCGCTGTCCGCCGTGGTCACCGTCCGCGAGGTCGCCGGTCCGCGCCAGCTCAACCGCTACAACAAGCTGCGCGCCATCACGCTGACGGCCGCGCTCGCGCCGGGCTATTCGCTGGGCGAGGCGCTGGGTTTCCTGGAGGAACAGGCGCGCCAGTCGCCTGAGGTGCTGGCGCTCGGCTATCGGGGCGAGAGCCAGTCGCTGCGCGAGACCGGCGGGTCGATCTGGCTGGTCTTCGGGCTCACCATATTGATCGTCTATCTGCTGCTCGCCGCGCAGTTCGAAAGCTTCGTCCATCCCGGCGTCATCATCGCCACCGTGCCGCTGGCGGTGGCGGGCGGCGTGCTGGGGCTGGCGCTGACGGGCGGATCGGTCAATCTCTACAGCCAGATCGGCATCGTCATGCTGGTGGGGCTGGCGGCGAAGAACGGCATATTGATCGTCGAATTCGCCAACCAGCTGCGCGACGAGGGGCTGGAGATCGGCGCGGCCATCCGCCAGGCCGCCGCCCGGCGCCTGCGCCCCATCCTGATGACCTCCATCGCGACGGTCATCGGCGCCGTGCCGCTGGTCATTCGCGGCGGCGCGGGCGCGGCGGCGCGCCATTCCATCGGCGTGGTGGTGGTTTCGGGCGTCAGCCTGGCGACGCTGATCACGCTGTTCCTGATCCCGATCCTCTATTCGCGGGTTGCAGGACGAACCGTTTCACCGCAAACCGTCAGTCGGCGGCTTGACTCGGCCTTGAAGGATTCGCCCGAAGCCGCCGAATAAAAGGTGGAGCTTCGTTGCCGATGAACGAGATTGCGTCTCCGGGTCAATTACGTCTTGCCTATGCGCGCTGGGCGCTGGTTACTGTGCCTGCGATTGTTTTCCTTGGCTTTCTTTCGGGCAAGCTCGCCAATAGTGGCTATGGCAATCGCTGGTTCGCCGCCCTCGCCAAGCCGGAGCTGATCCCGCCCGGCTGGGTCTTCGGCCTTGCCTGGACCGTGCTCTACATATTGATGGCGCTCGCCTTCGCCATCGTCCTGCACGCGCGCGGCGCACGAGGGCGGGGCATCGCGATTGCGGCCTTCATCGTGCAACTGGGCCTCAACCTCCTCTGGTCCCCGCTTTTCTTCCGCGCGCATCTGGTGGACCAGGCGCTGCTGCTGATCGTCCTGCTGTTCCTGCTCGTCGCCGTCACGACCGCGCTGTTCTGGCGCGTCCGCCGCGTCGCGGGCCTGCTGCTGCTGCCCTATCTGTGCTGGCTGGCCTTCGCCTCCTACCTCAACTATGAGATCGGCCGCCTCAATCCGGATGCGGAAAGCCTTGGCAAACCCGCGCTCCAGACCCAGATATGATTTTTGGCGCCGCCCATCGCGGCGCCGCACGGAAGGATAAGCATCATGCAGAGCGAAAACCGCTTTTTCGACGACCTTGCCAAGCTGGTGAACGGCGCGGCCGGAACCGTCGCGGGCATGAGCCGGGAATTCGAGACCAATGCCCGCGAAAAGGCCAAGCAGTGGATCGGCGGCATGGATTTCGTCAGCCGCGACGAATTCGACGCGGTCAAGGCGTTGGCCGCCGCCGCCCGTGAGGAGGTGGAATTGCTGAAGGCCCGGCTCGACGCGCTGGAGGGCAAGGCGTCCGAACCGGTCAAGCAGACGGTCCGGGCCAAGCCCAGGGACGGCGAATAACCGGCTGATTTCCGGCGGAAGCGGAGTTGTCCACGCATTTTCCATGCCGCCCCGGTTTCCACCGGCGCAAAAAATGCTTTAAGGCGCGCAGATGATGGACAGCGACGAATATGAAAATGGCGGTCAGGAGGCCGCGCCGATCGACATGCTGGCCGCCTATTTCGAGGCGCATGGCTGGAGCTACGATCAGGTCGGTGAGGATGAGATCGTCGCCAGCACCCAGGGGTCCTGGGCGCAATATGAGCTGCGCGGCATCTGGCGCGACGAGGACCAGGTGCTGCAGATGCTCGCCCTGCCCGACATCAGGGTGAATGAGGACAAGCGCAGCGCCATCTACGAAACGCTGGGCCTGATCAACGAACAGCTTTGGCTCGGCCATTTCGAACTCTGGTCTTCCAGCGGCATCGTGCTGTTCCGCCACGGCGCGCTGCTGGGGGCGGGCGGCACGCTGACGCTCGACCAGGCGCAGATATTGGTGGAAACCGCCATAGACGAATGCGAGCGCTTCTATCCGGTGTTCCAGTTCGTCCTCTGGGGCGGCAAGACCCCGACGGAGGCGATTTCCGCCAGCCTCATCGAAACGCGCGGCGAAGCCTGAGACCCTTTCCCATGACCGACATCTGGCCCGACCATCTTTTCCTTGTCGGCTGCGGCAATATGGCGGGGCAGATGCTGCGGCGCTGGCTCGCCTGCGGCCTCGATCCGGCGCGGGTGGTCGTGTTGCGTCCCAGCGGCAAGGCGGTGGCGGAAGGGGTGAGGGTCGTCACCGACTATCCCGCCTCCCTGCCCGCCGGCACCACCATCCTGCTGGGCATGAAGCCCTATCAGCTTGGCGATGTCGCGGGCCAGCTTGCGCCGCTTTGCAGCGCCGATATGCGGATCGTTTCGATCCTTGCGGGAACGCGGCTGGCGGATCTGCGCGCCGCTTTCCCCGCGGCGGCGGAAATCGTCCGCGCCATGCCCAACCTGCCGGTGGGCATAGGGGAGGGTGTCACCGCGCTCCATGCGGATGCCGCATTCCCGGCGGCGTCGCGCAAGGCGGTGGATGCGTTCATCGCCCCGCTAGGCCTTGCCGAATGGATTGCGGATGAAGGCCAGTTCAACGAAGTCACCGCGCTGTCCGGCTGCGGACCCGCCTTTCTGTTCCGCTTCGTCGATGCCCTTGCGCGGGCGGGCGAGGCGATCGGCCTCTCCGCCGACCAGGCCGGGCGCATGGCGCTCGCCACCGTGCGCGGCTCTGCCAGCATGGCTGCCATGGCGAGCGAAAGCCCGGCCGTGCTGGCGGATCGCGTGGCCAGCCCCGGCGGCATGACCCGGCAGGGTCTGAACGTGCTCGATGCCGACGACCGGTTGCTGAAGCTGCTCACCGATACGCTGGTCGCCGCGCGCGACCGGGGCGAGGCGATGGCCCGGGGCGAATAGGGCCGGGGCGGTTCACCTCTTCCCGAAAATCCCTTAGAGAAACGACATTTCCCTCCTTTGGAGTCCTGCGATGCTGTCCCCCGAAACGTCCATCCTTGTCCTCACCACCGGGGGGACGATCGACAAGATCTATTTCGATGCGCTGTCGGATTATCAGGTGGGCGAAACGGTGGTGGCGAAGCTGCTGGACATCGCCCGCGTCAAACGGCCCTTCCGCATCGAGGAAGTGGTGCGCAAGGACAGCCTGGAACTGGACGATGCCGACCGTGCCCTGATCCGCGACCGTGTGGCCGCCGCGTCTGAAAGCCATATCGTCATCACCCACGGCACCGACACGATGACGGAGACGGCGAAGCTGCTTTCCGCCATCGCCGGCAAGACGGTCGTGCTGGTGGGCGCGCTCGCCCCCGCGCGTTTCGGGGAAAGCGACGCCAGCTTCAACCTCGGCATGGCCTTTGCGACGGTGCAGCTTGCCGCGCCGGGCGTTTACATCACGATGAGCGGGTCGGTCTTCCGGGCCGACAGGGTGGTGAAGGATCGGGAAAAGGGCGCCTTCGTCCCGATTGGCGAGTGAGTTTGCGCTGGGGGTGTTCCTGGTCGATCGGGGGACATTTCCCCTCTCGCCCATGATCCTTTCATGACCGGCCGCTTCAGCGCGTGCCGGCATTCTCCGCCGCCACGGGAACCGCGCCGCCCTCCGGCGTCTGCGCCTTGGGCGCGAAGATGCGGAGGCTGTCGAGCGTCTTTTCCGCCATCGCCTGATATTGCTCGCTCAGCATTTCAGGATAGACGAAGCTGGCCGTGACGATGGAGCCGTCCGGCTGTTTCATCAGCCGCAGCGCGACATTGTTGCCCTCGCCGTCATTGGCGGTGCCGCGATATTCGTTATCGCCGATATAGTCGCCGCTCACCCCTTCGGAGCCTTCGCTCACCGTCTCGACGATCTGTTGCAGCGTCTGGTCGCCCTCCTTCTTCTGCCAGAAGATGCGGACGTCCGCGCCCGCGCCGGGGTCCTGATAGACCACGCCGTCCGCATTGCTGGAGGCCGCGTCCTTCTGCCAGCCTTCGGGGAAGGTGATGGAAAAGCCGCGCTCGACATTGACATAGTTGCGGGATGCGGGCGTGTCGGCCTTCGCTTCGGCCATCGCCCTGGCCGCGGCGGCATTGGCGGCGGCGGCGAGTTCGTCCTGGCTTGGGAGGTCCTCCACCGGTTCCGCGCGGCCGCAGGCGACCAGCAGGAGGAGGGGCATGGCGGCGGCGAGGATGGCGCTTTTCATCGCTCCCCCAAAGCATAGCCGCCGCGACATTTCAACGCCGCAACCGCGTGTGGCGCGATGGGACGACGGCAGTGCGGGGCGTCCGCCCGCGACAGCTGGTCCGATCAGGCAGCGCTGTCGATGCCCAGTTCGGCGAGCTTGCGGTAGAGGGTCGAGCGGCCGATGCCCAGCCGCCGGGCCACTTCAGTCATGCGCCCGCGATAATGGCCGATGGCCAGGCGAATGACGTCCGCTTCGATCTCCGCCAGTTGGCGGACATGGCCGTCGCCTTCGAACAGGGTGATGCCGGCGGCCTCCCGATGCGGCTGCGGCACGGCATGAAGCCGGCCACGGGACTCGCCATGGCCGCGCCCGCGAATATGGGCGGCGATCTGTGGAAAATCCTGGGGCGTAAGAGCATCGCCCTCGCACAGCACCGCGGCGCGGAACAGGGCGTTCTGAAGCTGGCGCACATTGCCCGGCCAGTCATGCTGCATCAGCAGCGCCAGCGCGTCGTCGGTAAGGCCAAGGCCGCGCAATCCCGGCTGGGTCGCGATGCGCGCGAGCAGATGGCGGCACAGCGCCGGCACATCGCCCAGACGTTCGCGCAACGGCGGAATGGTGAGCTGCACGACGTTGAGGCGGTAATATAGGTCTTCGCGGAAGCGCCCCGCCTCGATCTCGTCATGCAGCCGCTTGTTGGTGGCGGCGATGACGCGGACATCGACATGGATCGGGCGGCGCGCGCCTATGGGCTGGACTTCGCCGTCCTGAAGCACGCGCAGCAGCTTCACCTGCGCGTCCAGCGGCATTTCGCTCACTTCGTCGAGGAAGATCGTGCCCATGTCGGCGGCGACGAATTTGCCGACCTGCCGGTCGAAGGCGCCGGTGAAGGCGCCGCGTTCATGGCCGAACAGGTCGGATTCCACCAGATTGGCCGGGATCGCGCCGCAATTGACGGTGATCATCGCCTGCTTGTGGCGGGGGGAAGCGGCGTGGATCGCGCGGGCGATCACATCCTTGCCGACGCCGCTTTCGCCCTCGATCAGCACGGGGACGCGGGCGCGGGCCGCCTTGGCCGCGATGGCGAGCGCGGCGCGGAACTGCGGCGCGGCGCCGACCACATCCTCGAAGGACAGGGCGGCAGGGATCTTTTCGGTCAGCGGGCGCAACTCGCCCTTGCCATGTTCGCCGTTCAGCGTGGCGTTGAGCGCGGCGAGCAGCCGCTCAGGCGCGATCGGCTTGGCCAGATAGTCGGTGGCGCCGGCCCGCATCGCCTCCACCGCGACGGCGACATTGTTATGCGCGGTGAGGATCAATATGGGCAGGGCCGGCCGGCGGGCGCGCAGTTCGCGGATCAGGCCGGTCGGCTCATAGCTCGGGCTCCACTGGTCGAGCAGCACGGCGTCGAGCCGCATGCCGTCCTGCGTGCCCAGCATCGCAATCGCGGTGTCGCCGTCATTGGCGAAGATGGTGCGCCATCCCGCACGGGCGGCGAGAGCCGACACCAGCCTGCGCTGCGCCGGCTCGTCGTCGATCAACATCAGCATCGGAACGCCGTCGCGCGCCATCCTTACCCCTCATAAGCGAACTGGTGCCGAAGGTAGGGAAGAGGGGTAAAGACCGGCTTAACCGGAAAAATTTTCTTGTCCGCTGACGGCTTGAGGGGGAGAGGGCTTGGCGATAAGAGGATGCCGCGAAACGGACAGAGAGGGACAGTGCATGGCTTCGGACGGGAATATGAACAGCGCAACCCAGACCTATGAAGGGTTCGTGGCCCTCATCAAATGGGGAACCATCGCCAGCGCCGTCGTCGCCGCTCTGGTCGTGCTGCTGATCGCCAGCTAAGCCAGGCTTGATCGCTGAAGGGGGAGCAGATGACGCCGTTCCTTCTCCCCTGCTTTTTGGCGGCCTGCATCGTCGGGGCGCTCGTTGCATGGCGGGCGCGGCCGGACGAGGGCTGGGCGCTCGTTTCCGTTCTTCAGATGCTGTCATCCGCCATTCTGGTCGGCGCGCTGATCGTGGCGGCGGAGGCGGGCAGCAGTATCGCCCGGACATTGGGCCTGCTGGCGACAGTGGCGGGCAGCGCCGGGTTTTGCGGCGGTTTGGTGGCGGCGCGGCGGATCGGCATGCCGCCGCGGCCATGATGGAAGGCGTGAACGCGACGATCCTCGCCGGCTGGTCGCTGGCCGCCTTATTGTTCGCGGCGGCTCTGCTGGCCCCGCTTGGCGGCGGGTTGCGGCGGGGCGCGCATCTGGCAGGCGCCGCGATGATGGTTGCGGGCGCCGTGACCCTCTACAGCCATGATGTCATGGCCCTGCCGCAAATCTGCGCGGCGCTGATCGCGGGAAGCGCGATCGGGTTGGCATTGGGGCGCGGCATGCCGCGATCCGCGCTTCCATCGCTGATGAGCGGTCTCATCGGACAGGCCGGCCTGGCGGCCGTCTTCATCGGCGGAGCGGCCTTGCGCGATCCGCATGCCTTCGGCCTGCTGGACGATGCGACGGACCGGCTGCGTATCGAGGGCGCCGCTGCGATCGGCGCAGCCGTCGCCTGCGGAGCCATGGCCTGCGCGGGGGCGGCGGCGGTCCTGTGGCGCGGGGCGGCGGGGTGGTGGCATCCGCTTGTGGCGGCTGCCATGCTGCCGGCGACCGGCGGGCTGGTCGCGGCCTTCATAGCGACTCCGGACCTGGGCAGGCTTCTTGCCTGCATCGGAGCCGCATGGCTTGCGGGCTGGACGGTTGTGAAATGGGCCTTGTCGTGGGGAACCGGACCTGCGCTGGCGCTGGTGGGCGGCTTTGCCGGCTGGTCGCTGGCGGCGTCCGCTTTCCTGATGGAAAATATGCCGATGGCCGTCGCGGGAGGGCTGGCGGGCGCGGCGGGCAGCCTGTTCGGCGCGCGCCTTTGCGGCGGTGCGGGCAGGAAGGGGCTTGCCGATGCGGGACGCCGTCCCTAACGATTTGGGCGAGGGACAAGCCTGTCCGGCTTTGTCGGCGCATGGGGATAAGCGGATTCATGAAGAAGCTCGGCCTGATAGGCGGTCTCAGCTGGACGTCGACGGCGCGCTATTATCAGATCATCAACCAGGCGGTGTATCGCGCCCGGGGCGGCCAGCATAGCGCTCCGCTGCTGATCGAAAGCCTCGATTTCGCGGACATAGGCCGTTCCATCACCGAAGAGGAATGGGCCCATGCGGCCGATGTGCTGACCGCGTCCGCCAGGCGGCTGGAGCAGGGCGGGGCGGCGGCCTTGCTGATCTGCGCCAATTCCATGCACCGCGTCTATGACGATGTGCAGGCGGGCGTCGACATTCCGATCGTCAACATCGCCGAAGCCGTAGGGCGCAAGATGCAGGCCGACGGCATCGAAAAGGCCGCGCTGATCGGCACCCGCAATGTGATGACGGAGAAATTCTATCGCCAGCGGCTGGTGGCGCACGGCATATCGCTGCTGCCCCCGGACATGGAACTGGCCGAGCGGATCGACCGGATCGTCTATGACGAACTGACCATCGGCAAGGTCAGCCGCGAGTCGGAACGCTATATGAAGTCCGAACTCACCGACATCGCCAAGGAGAATGTGCAGGCGGCGATCCTGGCGTGCACCGAATTGGAGATGATCGTCGATGTGAAGGCGAACGTCCTGCCGATCTATGACGGCACCAGCATCCATGCACGTGCGGGCGTGGACGTGATCCTGGGGGATTGAGGCGTCTGGACCTTTAGCGGGCCTGGCCCCAATCCTCCCTCCGCGCAGCGGACGATGGAGCGAAACGCGCCGGCGTCGAGACGCCGGACGCCCGCCAATCCGGGGCGGCGACGGGAATCGCCTGCTTCTCTCGAACCTTCACCTTCCACCCCGTTGCGCGCCGCGCAGGGATTTTCTCGCCTCCGCAATAAAATGCTTTCGGGGGTCTGGCTGTTTTGCCGGTTAATGGTTACATGGGCCGCCACGAATCCCCCAGCGATCATGCCAGGCCCCCGCATGAAACGCGCAGCAGAAAGTGGCTTCACATGGACATCCGCCTTGGCCTCACCTTTGACGACGTGCTTTTGCAGCCCGCCGAATCCGATGTGCTGCCCAGCCAGGCGGACACCAGCACCCATGTGACCCGCGCAATCAAGCTCAACATCCCGATCCTCTCCTCCGCCATGGACACGGTGACGGAGGCGGACATGGCGATCGTCATGGCCCAGCTGGGCGGCCTTGGCGTGTTGCACCGCAACCTGTCGGTCGAGGAACAGGCCGACGCGGTACGCGCGGTCAAGCGCTTCGAAAGCGGCATGGTGGTCAATCCGATCACCATCACGCCCAATGCGACGCTGGCCGATGCGCAGATGCTGATGACCCGCCACAAGATCAGCGGCATTCCGGTGGTCGAGGCGTCGGGCAAGCTGGTCGGCATCCTCACCAATCGCGACGTGCGCTTTGCGGAGAACCCCGCTCAGCCGGTCAGCGAACTCATGACCCGCGACAATCTGGCGACGGTGAAGACCGGGGTGGGCCAGGACGAAGCGATGCGCCTGCTGCATCAGCGCCGGATCGAAAAGCTGCTGGTGGTGGACGACAATTATCATTGCGTCGGCCTGATCACCGTCAAGGACATCGAAAAGGCCGTCACCTATCCGCAGGCGACCAAGGACGCTTCGGGCCGCCTGCGCGTGGCGGCGGCGTCGACCGTCGGCGACAAGGGGCTGGAGCGCAGCAAGGCGCTGATCGACGCGGAATGCGACCTGATCGTCATCGACACGGCCCATGGCCACAGCCGCCAGGTCGCCGTCGCGGTCGAGGCGGTGAAGAAGCTGTCCAACCATGTTCAGGTGGTCGCCGGCAATGTCGCCACCGCCGAAGCGACCAAGGCGCTGATCGGCGCGGGCGCGGACTGCGTGAAGGTCGGGATCGGGCCGGGTTCCATCTGCACCACCCGCGTCGTCGCGGGCGTGGGCGTGCCGCAGCTGACCGCCGTCATGGATTCGGCCGAGGAAGCCGCGAAGCAGGGCGTGCCGGTGATCGCGGATGGCGGCCTGCGCACCTCCGGCGACGTGGCGAAGGCGCTGGCGGCGGGCGCGGGCTGCGTCATGGTGGGCTCTCTGCTCGCCGGTACGACGGAAGCACCGGGCGAGACCTTCCTCTATCAGGGCCGCGCCTATAAGAGCTATCGCGGCATGGGCAGCGTCGGCGCCATGGCGCGGGGTTCCGCCGACCGCTATTTCCAGGCGGACATCAAGGACCAGATGAAGCTGGTGCCCGAGGGGATCGAAGGCCAGGTGCCGTTCAAGGGGCCGGCGAAGGACGTCATCCACCAGCTTGTCGGTGGCGTGAAGGCGGCCATGGGCTATACCGGCAGCGCCACGATCAAGGACCTTCAGGAACGGGCGCGCTTCGTCCAGATCACCAATGCCGGCCTGTCGGAAAGCCATGTCCACGACGTGACGATCACGCGGGAAGCACCCAATTATCCGACGCGGTAAGGCCCTTTTCCATTCTCTTCCTTCCCGTGATGGGGGAGTAGCGCATGACCCCGTCCGCACGCGTCCAGGCCGCGATTGAGTTGCTCGACGCCATCATATCGTCGGCGCGTGACGGCGGGCCGGCGGCGGATACGCTGATTGCCCGCTATTTCAAGGATCGCCGCTATGCCGGATCGCGGGACCGGCGGGCGGTGCGCGATCATGTCTATGACGCCGTGCGCCGCGCGGCCGAGCGTCCCGAAAGCGGGCGCGCCGCGATGGTGGGGCTGGCCCGCGAGCGGCCGGAACTGGCGGAACTGTTCAATGGATCGGCCCATGGGCCGGCACCGATTGCCGCGGACGAGGCGGGAACGGCGGCAGGCGTCGTGCCCGGCTGGATCGACCCTCTGCTGGCCGCGCCCGTGGAGCGCGAGGCCCTGTTGGGCCGGGCGCCGGTCGACCTGCGCATCAACCGGCTGAAGGCCGACCCGGACAGGGTGGCGTCCTTCTATCCCGATGCGGTGCGTCTGTCCTGCCTGCCCGAGGCCTTGCGCCTGCCCGAAGGCGCGCCGGTCGAGCAGAGCGATCCCTGGAAATGGGGGCAGGTCGAGGTGCAGGATGCCGGCAGCCAATGGATCTCCGCCGCCTGCGGGGCGCAGCCGGGCATGACCGTGATCGATCTCTGCGCCGGGGCGGGGGGCAAGACGCTGGCGCTGGCGAGCGCCATGGCGGGCAAGGGCACGCTGATCGCCGCCGACACCATCCGGTCGCGGCTGTCGCGGCTCGACCCGCGGGCGGAGCGGGCCGGGGCGACCTTCATCGAGACGCTGCTGCTGGATCAGGGGCATGAGGCGGGCGCGCTGCAAAGCCTGCATGGCCGCGCCGATGTGGTGCTGGTCGACGCGCCCTGTTCGGGCACCGGCACCTGGCGCCGCAATCCGGAGGCGCGCTGGCGGCTGACCCCCGCGCGGCTCGACCGGCTGGTGGCGGAGCAGGCGCGAATCCTGGATTTCGCCGCGCCTTTGCTGACACCGGGCGGCCTGCTGGTCTATGCTACCTGCGCGCTGACGGACCGGGAGGGGCGGGATCAGGTGCGGGCATTTCTGGCACGGCATGCGGGATGGACGGTCGAACCGGCCGATGTGCCGACGGGCCGTGCCCATGGCGACGGGCTGCTGCTGACGCCGGCGCATGACGGGACGGATGGTTTCTATTTCGCGCGGCTGCGACGGACGGCGTGAAAGAGTCGATGGACAAGCGCCCGCAAAATCGCGAGACTTGGACGGAATCAGCGCCTGAAACATGGCTGGAGTTGTGCATGCGTTTTACCCCCGCTTCGATCGCCCTGGCCGTCCTGTTGACCACCGTTTCCAGCGTCGGGCTGACGCAGCGCCCGGATTCGCAGATTTCGCCGCTGTCCATCGAGTGGCAGAAGGCGGGCGAAGCAGCGCGCAAGGCGGGCAATTATCAGGGCGCCACCGATGCGCTGGAAAGCGCGCTGGCGGTCGATCCCCGCAACCGCATGGCCTATATCGAGCTGGCCGAAGTCGCGCGGGCCCAGGGATTGCAGGGCAAGGCGATCCGGCTGTATCGCGAGGCGCTGTTGCTGGAGCCCAATGACGTCGCCGCCCTGGTCGGTCAGGGCGAGGCGATGGTCGAGAAGGGCGCCATCGCCAAGGCGAAGGAAAATCTCGCCCAGGCGCAGGGGCTGTGCAAGGTGAACTGCGCGGCGGTCGGACAACTGGCGGCGGCGATAGAGAAGGGGCCGCCCGCGACGGTGCTCAGCGCGAAGGACAAGGTGCCAGCACCCAAGGCGGCGGAAACCGAGACGCCCTGACCCGTTTCCGCGGAACTGTTCTCGAACCTTTTACACCGAAGTTCACACCATATGCGTGCGCGCGCGTGGGCGGGTGCGTGTGGTTTACCGGATGTTTCACGGAAGGAAGCGGGATAGGCCCGTGGATGCGGAATAGGACAGGCCGAAATCATGTTTCGGTCGAAAATAGGATGCTTTTTGGTCGGCCTGTGGCGATCGGGTTACGGGTGATCCTGGGTTGAAGTCATTCCGGTTCCGGGTTTGGCGGGTTGGACCATTTGAAGGGGTCCGGAAATGGCCAGTGGCGCACGTTGGCACTTCCTCCCCTTGAGGAGAGGGGATTCGTTTGACCCTGAAGGGGAGGGGCTTAAAATCCGTTTCCCACCCAAGATTCCAAAAGAAAAGGGCCGGCAGGCTTGTCGCCCCCGGCCCGTTTCCAATCCGACTATGCCGGATCAGCCGACGATTTCGTCCGGCTTGAAGAAATAGGCGATCTCGATCGCGGCATTTTCCTCGCTGTCGGAACCATGGACGGAATTGGCTTCGATCGATTCGGCATATTCCTTGCGGATGGTGCCCTCATCGGCATTGGCGGGGTTGGTGGCGCCCATGATGTCGCGGTTGCGCTTCACGGCGTCCTCGCCTTCCAGGACCTGCACGACCACCGGGCCGGAGATCATGAACGCGACCAGATCGGCGAAGAAGGGGCGTTCCTTGTGCACGGCGTAGAAGCCCTCGGCCTGCTCGCGGCTCATGCGGATGCGTTTGGAAGCGACGACGCGCAGGCCCGCTTCCTCCAGCTTCTTGGTCACGGCGCCCGTCAGGTTGCGACGGGTCGCGTCGGGCTTGATGATCGAAAAGGTGCGGGTCACGGCCATAAGGCTCAAAAGCTCCGAATTGTTGGGATAAGTTGGCGCGCCCTTTAGACCGGGCCGCAGCCTATCGCAAGAGGGCTGATTTTTGGTCCATGCTTATGGACCCTGCACCCATTTGCGGCCTTCCTGCCGCCAGAATCGTGGCGTCACGCCATCCCGTTTGGCGAGATCGCGCCAGCTTGCCCGCGCGCCTTCGACGGTTTCCGCGTCGAAGAAGTAAAAGGCCCGCTCGAAACCCAGCGCCTCTTCGCGCCAGAGGCCATCGGCCAATGCGACATGCCGTGCCCCATTGGCGGCCAGATCGACGCTTGGGCAATCCTGCGCCAGCAGCACCGGCTGCACGGATTCGCCGCCATCGCCCGCCCGGCCATGCGCCAGGAAGCTTTCCGGCGGCCCCGCCCACAGCCCGGCGGAGATTCGCTCCAGCCGTTCAGGCTCCCGCGCCACCACCAGCAGCCGCTCGCCCATCTCCAGGATACGGCCTGCTATGGCGGGCAGCACCTGTTCCACCGGATCGCGGCTGAGCTGGTAGAAATCGACTTGCATTCTTCTCGCTCTAACCGTTCGCCCCGGGCTTGTCGAACCGAAGGTCGGCGAAGCCAACGGCTTTCACGTCTTCTTCAAATAAAGAAAAGAGCTTCGACAGGCTCAGCCCGAAGGGGGCGGGGTTTTAGCCAGACAATGCTTGCCCTCGGTCCGGACCAAATCCAAACCGAACGGGAAGAAAGATCAGCCCTCGAACTTGTCCGCGACATAGCGGTCGAGCAGCCGCACGCCATAGCCGGTCGCGCCCTTGTCCCATGTCGCGCCGGGCTTGTCGGCCCAGACCATGCCCGCAATGTCGAGATGCGCCCATTTCACGCCCTCATCGACGAAGCGTTTGATGAACTGCGCCGCCGTGATCGACCCGCCATAGCGCGGCCCGATATTCTTCATGTCGGCAATCGGGCTGTCGATCAGCTTGTTATAGGCGTCGCCCAGCGGGAAGCGCCACAACTGGTCGCCCGCCGCCTTGCCCGCCGCGATCAGATCGTCGGCCAGCCCGTCGTCATTGGAGAAGATGCCCGCATATTCGTTGCCGAGCGAGATGATCATCGCCCCGGTCAGCGTAGCAAGGTCGATGATCACCTCCGGCGCATAGGTCTTCTGCGCCCAGGTAATGACGTCGCACAGCACCAGACGCCCTTCGGCATCGGTGTTCAGCACCTCGATGGTCTGCCCGGACATGGAGGTGACGATGTCGCCCGGCCGCTGCGCATTGCCGTCCGGCATATTCTCGACCAGCCCGCAAATGCCGACGACGCGCACCTTCGCCTTGCGCCCGGCCAGCGCCTTGATCGCGCCCGCGACCGCGCCCGCGCCGCCCATGTCCCATTTCATGTCTTCCATGCCCGGCCCGGGCTTCAGGGAAATGCCGCCCGTGTCGAAGGTCACGCCCTTGCCGACGAAGACCAGCGGCTTTTCGGTCGCGCCACCCGTGCCGTCCCATTCCATGGCCAGCAGGCGCGGCTCGCGCACCGAACCCTGCGCCACGCCCAGCAGCGCGCCCATGCCCAGATCCGCCATCGCCGTCTTGTCCAGCACGGTGATCTTGACGCCCAGCTCCTCCAGATGCCTGCAGCGCTCGACGAAGCTTTCGGGGTAGAGGATGTTCGCCGGTTCCGACACCAGCTCGCGGGTGAAGGCCACGCCCGCCGCGACCGCCGACCGGCTTTCCCAGGCCGCCCCGGCGTCGCTCGAAACCAGCGTGATCTGCTTGAGCGTCGGCTTGGCCTTTTCCGCCTGCCGCGTGCGATAGGTGTCGATCCGCCAGCCGCGCAGCGACGCGCCGAAGGCCAGCGCCGCCGCCTTGTCCCCACTCGCGCCGCCGAAGAATTCGACCGCCGCATGGGTCGCGCCGCTGGTCGACAGGCGCGCCGTCAGCGCGCTGCCCGCGCGCTCATAATCCGCATCGCTGCCCCCGCCGGTGCCGACCAGCACCACGCGCAGCACCCTGCCGCCTTCCTCCACGAAGCTCTCGAAGCTCGACCCCGCTTCGCCCGTGAAGCGCGCCGCGGCGGCGCCCGCCGCCAACACGGGCGCGGCGCTCAGGGGCAAGGCGTCGAAACCGCCCTTCGGCACGGCGAAGACCAGCGTATCGGCTTCGGGACGGACGGGGCTGAACGCGATTTCCATCTAGGGTCCTTTATTTCCTGCAAGGCTTGTATCTCTATGGCCAGATAGTGCGGCTTACCCTGTCTGGCAAAGCCGTTCGACTGATTTTCCCGCAAAACTCTTGGCGGAGACGATTGCAGCGCAGACAAAGCAGTGCGATAGGCGGGAAACAAAGCGCCCCGTCAAAGAGGCCCCATCCTTTTGCAGAACAGCCCTTTCCCCTTGCGTTTGAAACCTCTCCTGGCCGCCGGCGCCGCCTTTCCGTGCCTGGTCGCCGTCCCGCATGCCACGGCCCAGCAACTCCAGGAACCGCAGGCGACGATCAGCGCGCCCGACGCCCCCGTGCCCGAAAGCGACGAACAGATCGGCTTCGCCGCCGATGCGCTGGAATATGACAGCAACAGCGAGGTCGTGACCGCCAGCGGCAATGTGCAGTTGCTGCGGGAGGGCAACCGGCTGCGCGCCGACAAGGTCGTCTGGAACCGCACCACGGGGAAGGTGGAGGCGAACGGCAACGTCTCCGTCACCGATCCGGAAGGCAATATCGCCTATGGCGACCGGTTCGACGTCACCGATTCCCTGCAGGACGGCATGGTCCAGAACATGCTGCTGGTGCTGCAATCGGGCGGGCGGCTGGCCGCCGCCAGCGGCCAGCGGGTGAACGGGGTCTATACGCTGCGCAAGGCCGCCTATACCGGCTGCGTGGTGGAGAATCATGAGGGCTGCCCCAAGGAGCCCACCTGGCAGATCAAGGCGGTCAGGGTCGTCTATGATCCGGTCAAGGCCCGCGTCAAATATACCAATGCCAGCGTGGAACTGTTCGGCCTGCCGCTGATCCCGCTGCCCGGCTTCTCCCATCCGGTGGGCGACAATGGCGGCAGCGGCCTGCTGGTGCCCAATCTGCGCTACGACCGCACCAACGGGTTCGAGGTCGCGCTGCCTTATTATCTGAAGCTGGCGCCCAATCGCGACCTCACCGTCACGCCGCATGTCTATACCGACACGCTGCCGATGCTGGAGACCAACTACCGCCACTTATGGGACCGGGGCGCCTACCAGATCACCGGCTATGCGACCTATGGCAGCCGCGTCGCCACCGGCAATGCCTCTTCCACCACCCCGGCGGGATCGGAAAGGGATTTCCGCGGCTATCTCGACGCCAGCGGCGCGCTGCAACTGACGCCGGAATGGAGCATTGGCGGGTCGATCCGCGCCGCGACCGACCGCACCTTCCTGCGCCGCTACGACATCAGCCGGGACGACCGGCTGCGTTCTACGCTCAACGCCCAGCGAATCGGGGAGAACAGCTATTTCTCCATCGCCGGCTGGGCGGTGCAGACGCTGCGCACCGGCGATTCGCAGGGGCAGATGCCGATCGCGCTGCCCGTGATCGACTATCGCTTGCGGATGAAGGACCCGCTGCTGGGCGGCGTGGCGCAGTTCCAGGCGAACAGCCTGGCCATCACCCGCACCCATGGCCAGGACACGCAGCGCGCCTTTGCCGCCTTCGAATGGAACCTGCGCAAGCTGACGCCGATGGGTCAGGAACTGACCTTCACCACCTATTTGCGCGGCGACGTCTATCACAGCAGCGACAATCTGATGAACAGCATCGTCAGCTATGCCGGCGATCCGGGCTGGAAGGCGCGCGGCATCGCGGCGGCGGCCATCGACATGCGCTGGCCCTTCATGGGCGAGGCGTTCGGCGGCGTGCAGCGCATCGCCCCGCGCGTGCAGATCGTCGCCGCGCCCAAGATCGCCAATCTCTCCGTCCCCAATGAGGATGCGCGCGCCATCGACCTGGAGGACAGCAACCTCTTCGCGCTCAACCGCTTTTCCGGATATGACCGGTTCGAGGATTCGACCCGCGTCACCTATGGCATGGAATATAGCCTGTCGCTGCCGGACTTCTCGCTGGAGAGCGTGGTGGGGCAAAGCTACCGCCTCGACAAGCGAGAGAGCATCCTGCCGGAAGGAACCGGCCTGTCGGACCGCCTGTCCGACGTCGTCGGGCGCACCACCGTCCGCTACAAGGATTTCATCAGCTTCACCCACCGCTTCCGGCTGGACAAGGACAATCTGTCGGTCCGCCGCAACGAGATCGACGCCACCATCGGCAGCCGCAAGACCTATGCGACGGTCGGCTATCTGCGCCTCAACCGCGATGCGAACCTCAATCTGGAGGATTTGCAGGACCGCGAGGAACTGCGCCTGGGCGGCCGCGTCCAGTTCGCGCGCTTCTGGTCGGTCTTCGGCTCGACCGTCATCGACCTGACCGACACGAAGGAAGATCCGCTGTCCGTCGCGGACGGCTATGAACCCGTGCGCCATCGTCTGGGGATAGCCTATGAAGACGATTGCCTGACGCTCGGCCTCACCTGGCGGCGCGACTATCAGGTGCTGGGCGACGCACGAAAGGGCAACAGCTTCCAGCTTCGGCTGGCTTTTCGCAATATTGGCATATAAGGATCAGCCTTCCCGCTTCCTGCTCAGGGTCGGTTAAGGCGGATCGGCGCATCTCGTGCCGAACCGATTGGAGAGTTTTGTCGACGATGCAGCCTGTCGTTTCCCCGTTTTCCCGCATTGGCAGCACGGCCTACAGGGGCCTGCGGACCGTGCTTCTGTCCTCGGCGCTGCTGGCTACCGGCGTCAGCGGAAGCCTGGCCCAGACGGTCGCCGACGATGACAATGTCGCCACGCAACAGCTCAACCTGCCCAGGGATGTGACCGTCTTCGGCAAGAGCGACCCCAATGTCCGCAAGGCGACGGCCATCGTCAATGGCCGGATCATCACCGGCACGGACGTCGACCAGCGCCTGGCCCTCATCATCACGGCCAATGGCGGCAAGGTGTCGGACGAGGAAAAGGAAAGGCTGCGCGTCCAGGTGCTGCGCAACCTGATCGACGAAACGCTCCAAATCCAGGAAGCCGCCGCCAACGACATCAAGGTGGACAAGGCCGAGATCGACCAGAGCTATGAGCGGGTCGCGGCCAATTTCCGCCAGTCCCCCGCCCAGTTCGACCAATATCTGCGCCAGCAGGGCAGCTCCGCCGCCAGCATCAGGCGCCAGATCGAGGGCGAGCTGGCCTGGAGCCGCCTGCTCCGCCGCAACATCCAGCCCTTCGTCAACGTGTCGGAGGATGAGGTGAAGTCGGTGGTCGACCGCATGAACGCGGCCAAGGGCAGCGACGAGTTCCGCATCGGCGAGATCTACCTGTCGGCCACGCCGGAAAACCAGCAGCAGATCATCGCGAACGCCCGCAACATCATCGAACAGATCAAGCAGGGCGGCAGCTTCGCCGCCTATGCGCGGCAATTTTCCGAAGCCTCCACGGCGGCGGTCGGCGGCGACCTGGGCTGGGTCCGCCCCGTCCAGCTGCCCGACGAACTGGCGCAGGCGGCGGCCGAAATGCAGGTCGGCCAGATCGCTGGCCCCATCGGCGTGCCGGGCGGCGTCTCGATCATCTATGTCATGGACAAGCGCAAGGTGCTGACCGCCGATCCGCGCGATGCGCTGCTCAGCCTCAAGCAGCTCTCCGTCAGCTTCCCCGCCGGCACGACCAAGGAACAGGCGAGCACCAGGGCGGCCGCCTTCGCCGCGCAGGTCAAGACGATCAAGGGCTGCGGCCAGGCCAATGAACTGGGCGGCAAGATCGGCGCCGACGTGGTCGACAACGACAATGTGAAGCTGCGCGACCTGCCCCCGCAATTGCAGGACATCCTTCTGAACCTCCAGGTCGGTGAGGCGACGCCGCCCTTCGGCTCAATCAACGACGGCGTGCGCGTGCTGGTCGTCTGCGGCCGTGACGAAGCCTCCTCCGCCGCCGCGCCCAATGCCGAACAGATCATGGCGCAGTTGGAGGAAGAACGGGTCAACAAGCGCGCCCGCATCTATCTGCGCGATCTCCGCCGCGATGCCGTTATCGACTATAACTGATCCGGCGGATATGCCGCCATTCGCCGTGTCGCTCGGTGATCCGGCGGGAATCGGGCCGGAAATCGTCGCCAAAAGCTGGGTCATGCGGGAGGCGCGGGGCCTGTCGCCCTTTTTCGCCGTGGGCGACGCCGCGTCCCTGCGCGCCGTCTGGCTCGGCCCGGTCGAGCCGGTCAGCACGCCGGAGGAAGCGGTGGAGGTCTTCGACAAGGCCCTGCCATGCCTGCAGGTGGCGGAGGCGGGCGAGATCACGCCCGGCACGCCCAGCATGGATGGCGCGCGCACGGCCTTTCAGGCGCTGGAGGTCGCGGTCGGCCTCGCCCGCAGCGGTTCGGCCGCCGGGATCGTCACCGCCCCGGTGGGCAAGGAACAGCTCTACGGCGTCGGCTTCACCCATCCGGGACAGACCGAATTCATCGCGGAACGCTGCGGCGTCGCGCCCCACAACGCCGTGATGATGCTGGCGGGGCCGTCGCTGAAGGTCGTGCCGATCACCATCCACATCCCCCTGGCAGAGGTGTCGTCCGTGCTCACGGTCGACCTGATCCGCGCCCGCGCCATCACCACGGCAAAGGGGCTCCAGCGCAATTTCGGCATCGGCCGTCCCCGTCTGGTCGTCGCGGGCCTCAATCCGCATGCGGGCGAGGGCGGGGCGCTGGGGCGGGAGGAGATCGACGTCATCCGCCCCGCCGTGGAGTCGCTCCAGGCGGAAGGCTACGACATTCAGGGGCCGCTCGCCGCCGACGCCCTGTTCCACAGCCGCGCCCGCGAAACCTATGACGCGGCGCTCTGCATGTATCACGATCAGGCGCTGATCCCGATCAAGACGCTGAATTTCGACGAGGGGGTGAACATCACCCTGGGCCTTCCCATCGTGCGCACCTCGCCCGACCATGGCACCGCCTTCGGCATTGCGGGCAAGGACAGCGCCAATCCCAGCGCGATGATGGCCGCGATCAGGATGGCCGCCGAAGCGACACGCGCCCGGCTGACCCCCGGCTGCTGAGGCTCATGGCCGCCGATACCCGCCCCAAGCTCCCGCCGCCCAAGCTCCCGCCGCTGCGCGACGTCATCGCCGCCCACGGATTGCAGGCCAGCAAGGCGCTCGGCCAGAATTTCCTGCTGGACGAACAGTTGCTGGACCGGATCGCGGCCATCCCCGGCCCGCTGGAGGATCAGCCCGCCTTCGAGGTCGGCCCCGGTCCCGGCGGCCTGACCCGCGCGATCCTGCGCGCCGGGGCAAGGCTGGTGGCGGTCGAGCGCGACCGGCGCTGCCTGCCCGCGCTTTCCGAACTGTCAGAGGCCTTTCCCGGCCAGTTCCGGGTGATTTCCGGCGACGCGATGGCGGTCGACGCCCGCGCCGAGGCAGGCGAAGGCGCGCATATCATCGCCAACCTGCCCTATAATGTGGGCACCGCCCTCCTCATCGGCTGGCTTTCCGCGGACTGGTCTCCACTCCCCTGGTGGTCGAGCCTGACGCTCATGTTCCAGATGGAGGTTGCCGAGCGGATCGTGGCGAAACCCAATGGCGATCATTATGGCCGCCTCGCCGTGCTGTCCCAATGGCGCAGCGACGCCCGCATCGCGATGAAGGTCCACCGCAGCGCCTTCACGCCCCCGCCCAAGGTCATGTCGGCGGTCGTCCACATCACGCCCAGACCCGCCCCCGAAGGCGTGCAGTTGAAGCATCTCGAACGCCTCACCGCCGCCGCCTTCGGCCAGCGCCGCAAGATGCTGCGCCAGAGCCTCAAGGGCCTGCCCGGCGCCCTCGAAGCGCTGGAGGCGGTCGGCATAGACCCGCAACGCCGCGCGGAAACCGTCAGCGTCGAGGAATTCGTGGAAACAGCGCGCGTTCTGGGACGCCTTTAGCCCTAAAAGCCCGGCTTAGGTGGAATCAGGACATTCCCCTCCCGCAGGCGGGAGGGGGCTAGGGGGTGGGCTGGCGCGACATCAGCGTGAGTTTTCAACGGCTAAGCTGGAAGCTCGCTGCGCTCGCACCCACCCCTAACCCCTCCCGCCTGCGGGAGGGGAATGTCTTGGATTGGCCAAAACCGGCCTCACCCCAATTGCGGCGGTGTTTCGAACTTGTCGATCACCCATTCTTCCGCCTGGGCGCCGCCGATCCATTCCTGCATCCAGGGATGGTTGATGACCGCGCGCATATAAGCCTCCGCAAAGCGCGGCACGGGCAGTTGATAGGTGATGAAGCGCGTCACGACCGGCGCGAACATCACATCGACCGCACTGAAGTCTCCGAACAGGAATTCCCCCTCGCCGCCATGGCGGGCGCGGGCCTGCGCCCAGAGCTGCATGATGCGGGCTATGTCCTGAGTCACCGCTTCGGACGGCGGGACGGGGGCATAGATCTGGCGGATGTTCATGTTGTGCTCGCGGCGCAACGCGGCGAAGCTTGAATGCATTTCCGCCGCCATCGAACGGGCCATGGCCCGCGCGGCGGTATCGGCCGGCCAGAATCTGTCGCCGCCCGACTTTTCGTTCAGATATTCGACGATCGCCAGGCTGTCCCACACGACGATGTCATCGCCGTCCCACAATATGGGAACCTTGCCGGAAGAGGGCGCGAATTCGTCGCCTTCGCGCCGCTTCTCCCATGCCTCGTCATAAAGCGGCACGACCACTTCCTCGAAGGGAAGGCCGGACAGCTTGCACGCCAGCCAGCCGCGCAGCGACCAGCTCGAATAGGCCTTGTTGCCAATGAACAGCTTCATCATGCCCCTGTCTTTAGAGTCTGTTTGGAAATGCGCGAAAGAGCCAATTTCGATGCGGTGCCGGTTCTCTGCCCCTCCCACCCGCTCATATCAGGATGCCGTTGGGTGGCCGGGAGGCGAAAAAGGGCCGGTGACGCCATGCACCATGAAGGTGCATTGTCCAATGGTCTTTAGACGGGACGGGCGGGGAAAGTCGAGGGGATCGCGCCATTCATGCATTCAACAGCATTTGTTTTGGCGACGATAAATTTCCAATCCAAAAGGGGGCTGGCTGGCATGGTTTTTCGGCCTTACACGTCGGTCGATTTCACGACGTAATGAGTTTGGGGCGGAATATGGATTGGTTGCACGCGATCGCAGGCCTTTTTGTCGGCCTGATGGTTGGCATGACCGGCGTGGGGGGCGGATCGCTGATGGCGCCGATCCTGATCCTGCTGTTCGGCGTCGCGCCCACCACGGCGGTCGGCACCGACCTGTGGTTCGCATCGATCACCAAGGCGGTCGGAGGCGCGGTGCACCATCATCAGGGCGGCGCCGACGGCGGCCCGGACTATGATGTGGTAAAGCGCCTGATGATCGGCAGCATTCCCGCATCGCTGATCGTCCTGGCGATCCTGTCGCAGATGCATCTCGGGCAGATCAAGACCGGCGTGATCACGGGCGCGCTGGGCGTGGTGCTGATCGGCACGGCGGTCGCGACCCTGCTGCGCGGGCGGTTCCATCAATGGGCGCTGGCCCGCCGGGTCGGCACGGCCGACCGCTTTACCCGCTGGCAGCCGGCATTGACCGTGCTGGCGGGGGCGTTGCTGGGCGCGATGGTGACGCTGACTTCGGTCGGGGCAGGGGCGATCGGCGCGACGCTGCTGCTGGCGCTCTACCCGCTGCGCATGCGGATGCAGCGGCTGGTGGCGACCGACATCGTCCATGCCGTGCCGCTGACCCTGGTGGCCGGGCTTGGCCATTTGTGGATCGGCAACGTCAATCCGGTGCTGCTGGTCAACCTGCTGGCCGGATCGCTGCCGGGCATCGTGATCGGATCTCTGCTGGCGACGCGCACGTCGGACCGCGTGCTTCAGCCCTTGCTGGCGGCGGTGCTGGTGGTGGTGGGATGGCGGTTGATCGCCTGACGGGGCCGAGCCGGAATCGAATTGGTAAAATAAGATAATGGAAAATATGGCAAAATTAATTTGTCTGGCAAATGAATCCATCAAACGGTCCATCGCCGCTGGAATCAAAATGGGTTCGATTCTCAAACGCGGAATCACGGACCAAAAATAAGGCCGATTCGTCGGCCCTATTTCTACCGAATCATGCTTCAGATGTCATTGCGGAGCAGAGGGACTCAAGGCAGGGATGTTGGACGATCCGGAACGGTAGCTTACAGAAGCGCTGGTTGGGTAAACGGACGTTCCCAGCAGCTACCCGGCGTGTCAGCTTCACGCCATAGTGGCGGTCATAGAACCTCGCTGGACGCCTCGCCAATTGCTGCCGGTCCGGTTCTCAGCCTCCGGCGCACCGCTGGCGAGGCAAGGGGAAGCCTTGGACTATTGATGGGGTGGATGGCACGCACTTGCCCAGGCGCACCGAGGCCTCGATCGTCTACAAGGCGACGAGTAATCTCCGGGCGATCAGATCCTGCTTGGCCACACCAAAAATGGAAAATACTGTCAGGTATCTCGGCGTTGACGTTGAGTACGCTTTGCCTCTCGCCGAAGGCGCAGAAATTTGATGGCGCCGGCTCCTCCTTCCACTGGAGGAGCCGATCGCCACAGCGCCCCAAAGGCGGCCAATGCCGCATTAATGCGCTGCTTCCAATCGCCGAAAGTTGGCTTCAAATCGACCGAGGCGATGTCGGAACGGTGGAACAAAGGCCTGAAGATGAACTGCAAGCATCGGCAACGCGAGCAACAGCATCCCCTGCTGGCAGGCGAGCTATGGCGTAATCGGGAGGAGGCGGCAGCAAGACTGAAGGGCTTTCCACCTCATTGCTATCATATTGGCAGCGGCTATTGATCTGCTAGACGAAGGAACACAGCCAGCCGAGGCGAATGGGAAGAAAGGGTTCATTTTGGAGCGTAGCGAGTGGTTCATTACTGGCGCCCTCGCCTGCCCACGATTCCCGTGCGCCAATTCCATCGCGTAGGACTAACGCATGACACCGTCTGATCCGCACGGGATGTTGGCTCCATCTGGCGGGGCCGCCGTCGAGCCATCCATTCTGCAGACCGCAATCGAGATGCTGTGCGACAAGCATGCCGGCTTTCACGATCATGTCCGCAAGATAGATTTCGACTGGCAGCCCAACGATCCTTTCCTGGTAGGCGAGTTCCTTTATCCGCTGTTCGGATCCGGCGGACCCAATATCGACGCGCTGATCCGCTATATCTATCGTTCGCTCATCCCCTTTTGCCTGCCGCGCGGTGAGGTCAAGCGGGTACTCGACGACGCCTGGGCTGCGAAGGACAGCAACGCCATCATCTCGCTTGGCGATCGCGCCCGCGAGCTGTTCGTGCGCACGCGCGCCGCGGCGCTGACCGGAGGCGAGGCTGGGGAGCTAATTCTGTTCCTCATCCTAGAGGCCCTTGTGAAGGCGCCGCTGCTTGTCTCCAAAATGAGCTTGAAGACCAACAGCAATATGAATGTCCATGGCCGCGACGGCATTCACGTCCGCTACTGTCCCGACCTCAGGGGACTGGTGTTACATCTAGGCGAGGCCAAACTGCACGGCGGGCTTGCAGCCGCCGTCGACGACGCAATCGAGTCGATTGCCGGCTATCTGGGCGACCTTGCGCTGCGGACGCGCGAAATCGACATCATCAACGGCAACATGGATCTGACTGGTCTCGCCCCCGAAGCGCAAGACTATCTGCGTGCTACGTTGAACCCCTACACATCGCCACCGCCGGTGTTTCACACGATTCACACTTGCTTCATCGGCTTCAACTATCCCGCCTACGGCCAGGTTGCGAGGTTGTCCGGCGACGCGGTCGAAACGGCATTCCGGGAGATTTATACTAAACGCGCCGGCGAGATCGCCCAGTTGATCCAGAAGAAGGTCGGTGATGCTTTGCCGCCGCCCACCCGGCTACGCTTCTTCGTGATGCCGTTTCCCGACCTAACCGTCTTTCGCAAGGCCTTCGCCCAGAAGCTGGGGGTGCAAATTGCTTGAAGCACTTGTTTCTGACATCCGGGCGAATGCCCGCTTCCATGCGGATCTGCAGGGACTACTCGGCGAACGTATGGGCCAGGCGCTGGCGCGTGATAGCGGCCGTGCCGAACCAGAGGGGTCGGCCCTTGATCGGCTGGTACAGAGCGCGGGCCTTTTCAGCCTTAGCGTCGATCCGGACGCGCGGCATGACGCGTTTGCGATCGCGACCGCTGCCTTCGAGCTCTATGGCGGCACGCTTGGCGGCCTTGCCGACAGCCTGACCCTGGTGTTGAGCCGCCTCGGCCATTTTCCCGCACTCGATTTCCGCGCCGAGTTTCGCGACCGGCCCTCGCGTTTGCCGACGCCTGTCCTGCTCGAGGCAACCGGCAGGCGAATCCAAAATACCATTGCCATGGCTGGCGGGGAACTGTCTCTCACTGACTTTCAGCGAGTCATCTGGAACGACCTGAAGAGCGATCGGTCCGTGATCGCGTCCGCGCCTACGTCGGCTGGCAAGTCCTTTACCTTCCAGATGCATCTCGTCGATCAGCTGAGCAGAGGCCGGGTCCGCAATGGCGCGTTCATCGTGCCGACAAGAGCGCTCATCAGCCAGGTTTCGGCGCAGCTTGCCGAGCGCCTGTCCGGCCTTCCGGATCTCGACGCGCGTGTTCTCACCATTCCGGTTGCCCCGGCGGACAAGGCTCGCCCCAGTATCTTTGTGATGACCCAGGAGCGCGTCCAGGTGCTGCTGGGCGATCCCGCCTTCCATTTGGACATCGCGGTCATCGACGAGGCCCATCTCGTCGGCGATGGCGATCGCGGCGTCATCCTCCAGTCGGTGATCGAGGATCTGCTGGCCCGCAATCCCGCTACCCAGCTTCTTTTCACCCTGCCGCAGGTCCACAACCCTGACGCGCTGGCTCGAATTTTCCGTATCGCCGATCCCCAGGTCCGCAAGACCGGCGACAGTCCCGTCGGACAGAATATCATCCTGCTCGACGTTCAGGACAGTGTTCCGGACCGGGTCCGGGCCCAGCTCTGGGACAAGGGGCTGGCGTCAGAGTCACTCAGCTTCGACCTGGCCACCTCGCTCGTCGATCCGGATCAGAAGCTCGTCTATCTGGCCTGGTTCTTTGGCCGCGGCTCACAGAGCATCGTCTATGGTGATACCCAATCGCGCTGCGAGAAGCTGGCGTGGCTGCTCAAGGATCTCGTCGAGCATGAGGAGGAAAGTCCCGTCGCCGAGCAGCGTCGCGAGCTTTCGCGCTTCATCCAGGACCATGTCCATCCCGACTTCCTGCTCGCCCAGACCGTGTTGGCTGGTGTCGGCTTTCATTACGGCCATATTCCAAGCCTGGTGCGCCGCGCGATCGAGGTTGCGTTTGACGAGCGTATCCTTGATTTCATCGTTTGCACCAACACCCTGCTGCAGGGCGTCAACCTGCCGGCCCGCAACATCTTCATGCGTTGCCCCGAAAAGGGCGAGGAACCCCTCGAGGCGGTCGATTTCTGGAACTTGGCCGGCCGTGCCGGTCGCCTCGGCAAGGAATTCGAGGGCAATGTCTTCCTGATTGACTATGCCGACTGGGAAAAGCAGCCGCTCGGCGCCGGACCCGAAGGGCGTGTCCAGTCCGCCTTGCAGGAGCAGGTGATCCACCATAGCGACGCGCTGCTGGACTATATCGGTAATGCGAGCATCGAGTCCGGCAAGGATACGCTTCTCGAGAATATCTTCTCTCGGTTGTTCAAGGATTTCCGGCTCGGCAAGCTCGAGGACACGCTCGACCACATCGATGCGCCGGCGGACGTCCGGTCTAGCATCCAAGCCGGAATCGAGGAGGCTGCCCGCACCATCCAGGTTCCCGATACGACGCTGGGGGAAAACCCCACGATCTCTCCCCACCGCCAGCAGCGGCTCTACGCGAAGCTCATCCGCGACGTACCGAAGAAGGGCGTCGACTACTACATGCCGCCCCATCCGGCCGGCGAATGGAAGAAGGTGCAGTCGAAGCTCATCAACGTTTATCGCCGACTGCAGGTCGAGCTGGACGGCCAGCCTCGCGGCGACGCCTACAAACGCTGGGCGACGCTGTCACTACAGTGGATGCGCGGGCAGGGACTGCCCGATCTCATCCAGTACGCCATCGACCAAGATCAGCGGCGCGTCGCCGATGGCCAGGCGGCCGGCCGCCGCCTGCGTTCACGCAGTCGGGCCTCCATCATCCGCGACATTCTGAAGGACGTCGAGCGAGAACTGCGCTTCAAGTTCGTGAAGCAGATGGGGTGCTATAATTCGGTGCTGCGCGAGGTGCTTTTGGAAATTGGTGAGCATCGTGCGGCCGCGCACATCCCGGCTATCCCGCTGTTTCTCGAGGTCGGGGCCTCGTCAGAAACCATGCTCAGCCTGATTGATCTCGGCCTATCGCGTATCTCCGCTCGTCTCCTTCAGCAGCGCGCAGCGAATTACGGCATGGACCGGGAAACGGCACTGGCGTGGCTACGGCGCCAAGATTTCAGGGCGATCGACCTGCCACTCATCGTGCAGCGAGAAATTGCTCCACTTCTGGCCTGATCCAATGCTGGTAGCCGGGTCAGGCTATGATCGAGCGGTTAAAGTAGTTTAATGGCCTAACGAGGAGCGAGAGTTGCTTGACGCTATAGCCACTGACAAGGCGCGATCGTTCGTGGACCGCCTTGCGAACGTTCGCCTTCCGGACGTTTTCAATCCGTATTCGGACAGCTGCCCGTACTACGATCTACCTAGAGCTCCGTCAATTCGACGACGCAATCTCGAGCTCGTCCTCGCAGCTGCTCTTTCTGCGGAGGAGATCGAACTGTGGATCGCGCAAGATCTTGGTCGCCTCGGCGGGCGCCGAACGGGGCTCGCGCTCACCGACGAGATGCGCTTTCCAGATTTGGAGGCGCACTGGGGGATTTCGGGCATTGCGCGTGCAACGTCGGGCGAAGCCGTAGGCGAGCCTACCGCAGGCTACGTCTGGAAGGCATTGAACAGTCGCTCCAAGAAGGTCTTTCTCTGGAATGTGTTTCCTTTCCAGCCACATCCTGAGGGGCGCCCCCTGCGGAACCGAGGGCATACCCGCGAGGAGGCTTCGATCACGCGCTGGACGTTGGACTGGGTTTTATCTGAACTTGTTCCGACCCGTGTAGTGGCCATCGGAAGGTTTGCGGAGGGGCGGCTGAACGATCGCGGCGTCACGCACACAATGGTTCGGCATCCCGGGAGGGGCGGAGGACCGACGTTCCTGAAGCAGATCTTGGTCTGACCTCAACCTCAGTGCGGATCACGGCCAGCCTCTGCATGATGATTGACGAAAACCGTCGGATCAGGTTTCGTTACGGATACGGATTGGTCGCGTTTTGTTGCGGCGTGTGGAGATGGAAGCGTGGAGTTCAGTGCATATCAGCGAGAGGCGGCTGAAACCGTTCAGCTCGATCTCTCGAAGGCGAATGGTCGGGTGGAGCTCGTTCTGGGGCTCATGGCCGAGGTTGGATCACTCGCGAAGGCATACCGGTCGCTGCTGCGGGACGATATTCCTCTCGAGACCCAGCGCGAACGGCTCGAGCGTGATCTTGGCGACATCCTTTGGTATTCGTCGATGGTTGCACAGTCCGTGGGAATCGACCTCGACGAGGTCGCAAATTCTAACCTCAAGCGCGTGACGGACCGCCACCGGAAGGTTGTGAAGCAGGAATATCGTCCGTCGTTCGACCATGGCTACGCCGCAGAGGAAGTATTTCCGCGCAGAATGCTCTTTGAGATACATCCGGCCAAGGCGGAGAGCACATTCGAGGCGCCTCATGTTGGTTTCCGGGTGGTCGACGCCTCTCCATACGCGTTCAAGGGTGAGCCGAAGCTGAACGCTAATGGGAAGCCGATCGGCTTCCAGCTCGGAGCCAGTATCGGCGATCCAGTCAACGACAACAGTGCGAAGGGTGATGGCTATCGCTATCACGATGCGGTCCATGTGGCCTTCATGGCCGTGCTCGGCTGGTCACCGGTCATGCGCGAGCTTCTCAATCTAAAGCGTAAGTCGAAACCTGCGACGGATCACGTTGAGGACGGAGCGCGTGCAAGCGATATCGAAGAGGCCCTATCGGCGGCGTTAAAGGCATTTAGCGTGACCCGGAACGACTTCCGGACAGACGCTGACATCGATGGCGACACGAGAAATCTGATCAGCCTACTGACGGCCGATCTCGAGGTGGCAGACGTCCCGCTGTGGCTCTGGACGCAGGCGATCCGCCAAGGGTACGACGCGATGGCCAGCCTAATCGCGAACGGCGAAGGTTGGCTGCTCGCTGATCTGGATGCCCAGACGCTGAAGTTCAGCGCCGATAGGCCCGCATTCTAAGCGAACAGACGCAACTGCGTTTGCTCGACCGGCCGCTCACCCGGAAAACGGTGCGCGCGCACCCCTTCACCTTCGAACACTGACCAGAAGAAGTCCGCCAAGCGATCGGACGAAGTTTCGTCGATGGCATGCCGCCGAACCGCTCCGTCTATGATGACCGTCGTCACCGAAACGCCGCGTAAGCGGAGCGGATCGCGAAGGGCCTTGTAGAGCGTGTGCATGTTGGCTTTGCCAGCGGAAAGCGAGAATTTATCCGGGTGGGGGGTGTCCTTATACCCCCCACCGGTGAGTATAACGCGGCCACGGGTCTGCTCGAGATAGGGCAATAGCGTCTGGACGGCGACCATGGCACCAGTGAGGTTGACCGTCATGGCTTGTTGCAGCTCTTCCGGCCGAGTCGTTAGAACGGACGCTTTGATACTGACCTTCGGGTTGTAGATCAGCCCTTCGACACAGCCGAGCTCGTCTGCCACGAAGCTCAGGGTCTGCGAGAAGGCGTCCACGTCTGACACGTCGGCTTGTGCGAAGATAACAGCCTCAGCATCTTCACCGAGATCAGACCGAAGGTTATCGAGCGTCCCAGTCGTGGCGCTTATGACCGCGACCCGCCGACGCTCGGCGGCGAAGCGGCGCACGAGTTCAAGCCCGAAGTGCCGGCCTGGGCCGATCAATATAATCCCGCCCGTCCCCCGATCGTGGGCATCCTCCGCATTCACGTGCAATCTGCTCCAACTCTTAGTTCGCGAGGCCGTATGCCCCATCCTAGGTGATTTCCGAAGCCCGCTTCGCGTCTACTCCGATTGCAGCGGTCTGCCGACGCGATCGTGTCGGCACGATGTTTTCGCACGCTCAGCTGTTCGATTCCCATAATTGCAGCGATTCGTCGCCCGACAGTGAGTTGTCCTAGCCTAACGGGCATCCCTATGCTCGCGATAGAAGAATCGGCCATGTCGTCATTTGAGTTGGCGACTGCGGTCCTCACGTCTTGCTGATCCGGCACGACCAAGTTGCTTCGGAGCAAGGGCAATCTCGTTGGCGCTGACATCTAACCAAGGGATGCCAGTGTCGGAAGATCGCGCAGGCGGCATCGGGCGTCCAGGCGTAAGATGATCGATACGCTCCAGCCTAGACGGCGAAGGTCAAGCGCGAGGCGCCCACCGCATCCGCCTGATTGTCATCGCCGAGCTCAATTGACCGCTTCCTGGCTTCTTTGCCGGAAGCTCTCGGGCAACAACATCCGGTCGTAGAAAATGAATGTACGACGGTTTCCGAGGCATAGCATCCTGGAAACCGGACAGGCAGAAAACGGCCCAGTTGCCGGCGCCGACGAGTGCCCGAACATAGGGCAGCTTTTGGCGAGCTACTCCGGAGCAGGGAATGACGGCTTTGTCGGCGGCTGCCGACCAAAACACGCCGTTGGCATTTACTGAGACGAACGGCGGGATCTGACAGGAGCGGCCGTCGGAGCTCGATGCATCACTCGTGGGCGGCCGCAGACATAGTGGGGCATCGAGACCTGTTCGCCCCTTGATCGGGCATTTTCCCCTTAGTGCGAAGTTGCGGGCCGATCGGCTGAACCCGTGCTCCCGAGAATGGGCCCGTGGTCCGTTGTCTGGGATGCCATCTCAGATTCTTATTTCGTCCAAAGATTACGTGCCGCGAAGGGCGGCGTTTTCCTGCTCCAGCAAGGCGACACGCTCTTCCAGCAACCTTGTCCGCTCCGCCACCTCGTCTTGGCTAAAGCGCCGCACGATATGCTGAGGGCAGTTCAGGTCATAGGCCTCAAGGTGGAGTAGCATCACGCGCTCGACCTTGGCGTTGTAGGACGTGTCGATCACCTGAGCTAGTAATGCGGCATCGTCTTCGATCTCACGCAATTCCGCCTTGGCCAGAATCTTCAGCCTGCGGCGCCGGACGAAATCGACCATGATCAGCGCCGCGCGGCCACCCGACGCGATGTTCCCCGCCGAAAGATACTGCTGGTTGCCGCGATAGTCGGCAAAGGCAAGAGTCCGATCGTCCAGCACTTTGACAAAGCCGGGCGGGCCGCCCCGATGCTGGACATAGGGCCAGCCATTCTCCGACACGGTCGCGATGAAGACTGTATCGCGCTGGGCGATGAATTCGGCAATATCGGGGCTGAACCGGTCGAATTTCCGGTCGCCGGAAAACCCGGCGAAGTAATCCAGACTGCCCCATTGTGCCTGAATGGCCTTGTTCGCGTCGGTCGCGATCGTGTCGAGAAAGCCGTAAGTCATTGTTCCTCGCCCTTGTTCGGGGTGATGTCAGCCGCTGAAATGATGTGGGCAGCATCTGCGAGGTCGATGACCGCATGCCCTTGTTTCAAGGCCTCCAATGCGCCGGGCGAGGGGAAAGCGCTGCCCCATACCGCGATATAGCCAAGCCTTGGCTCTCCGGCGCGAGCACAAGCGTCGCTATAGCGCGCGACCGCAAGGGCGCGGCGGCATGCCATCGCGATCAGGGTCTGGCGATCATGGGCGCCGCTCTCGGCAAATATCTCCACCAGCGCGGGCGGACTGTCGACGCGGTAGCCGGTAAATTCGCCCTCCAGCCCGGGGATATCGAGGGTCGGCCGCCAATGGACCTTGTCAACGCCCAGCGCCTTGGCAACGCTGGGAATGGCATGTTCAAGAACCTGCGGCTGCCCATCACCCTCGCCGTCCCAACGCGTTTCCACGCCCTGCCAGAAGGCGATCCAGTTTTCGATCGGTCGGGCGATCGGGGCGGTTTCCTCATAAGTCCATGCCGCGCCAGGATTGATCGCGCCCGCGACCAGGACGTCGAAATAGGAGGCTTCGCCGCCCTTCCAGTAGCACTGGCTACTACCGCCGGCGGGCCGCAGCGCACCCTGGCGTATCGATCCGGGCGGGAAATAGAGCCGGTTCTCCACAAGGATGCAGTGCGGGCTGCGGGCAATCTCCTCGCCATTCCATCTTGCAACAAACATGGGCTTCTCCTTTGGTGTCGACCGTTCCCGGTGGATCAGCGGGTCTGCTCGCGCTTGCGGCTGCGATGGTGGTGACACGCCTCGAAGAGGAGACCCGGATCGGCAAGGGCGGGACCCTGGCGGGACAGCTCTCGCGGCTCGACCTGGTGGTGCTCGATGAGCTCGGATATCTGCCGTTCGCGCGCTCGGGCGGGCAGCTGCTGTTCCACCTGATCAGCAAGCTCTACGAACGCACCAGCGTCGTCATCACGACCAACCTCGCCTTCGGCGAGTGGCCTACCGTGTTCGGGGATCCCAAGATGACCACGGCTCTGCTCGACCGCGTCACCCATCACTGCGATATCGTCGAGACCGGCAACGACAGCTGGCGCTTCAAAAACCGCAGTTAGCCGCCACTCTCACCCCAGCTTCAAAACGGACTTGCGCTGTGTGCGCCTCCGGCCGGGCTACGCCCGACCTCCGCCGCACACAGCGCAGGGCGTCACCCACAACCCTCCGCTCAATCTCGAAAAGGGGGTCCCTCTTCAACGCCGATATGGGGTCCCGTTTGCGCGCCGTTTGACACGCAAGCAGACACAACGTTTGAGACTGCGAAAACGATTTGCATCGCCAGTAACCATTCGCTGGCCTAAGGTTTTGCGAGATTCATTTTGTCAAGAGCAGCCCGAAGTCCCCGAGCCAGAAGTTGAGCATCCTTATCGGACCAGAAGTGCATGAAGAACAAACGTGGCTGGTCGTCCAACATGTGGTTGTGGAGGGCAGTGATTTCGATTCCGTTCGAGACCAAAGTCCGCATGACAGGATCAACTTCACTTGCCGTTAAAACGAAATCTCCCGAGATGGCAGCCTTCCCTCCCTCCGTGGGCTGGAAGTTAATTGCCGTAGCGGTGCCCATCGTAGCTGGCGCGGGCATCCCTTCCGCTGTTAGCGCCTCTTGTCGGGGAAAGCTAAATTGATAAACGCCGCCGTTGATCTTGCCCTTCGCTCTCATGATGTCATCAAGCGCCGCAGTATTGAAGGAAAGCGGAGCCGCGACCATAGGCGCTTTGGGGCTGGGGGCTGTTACTAGCGGCGTTCGGCTCAACGCTAGTGCATCATGTAAGGACTGAGCCAGTTTAATCGGATCGCCATGAGCGCCGATGTGCATGTACATCGTTGCCGGTGTGGAATGCAGTAGATGATTGTGGAGCGCGGTAACGGTAAAACCGCTGGCAAGCAGCCGACGCATCACCGGCTCCACTTCCTCATGGGTGAGAACAAGATCACCCATGACCATCACTTGATCGCCCATAGGCTGAAACGCAGCCCACGACCCGAGTGCTAACGCAGGCTTGAGGATCACCTTGTCCAGGATGACCTTCAGGTCGGAACGCGGGAATGAATATCGGTATACACCATCCGGCTGTGCAGTCCCGCCCCGACCCATCGCTTGATCAACTTTAGACCAGTCCGGTGCGGCTGTCGCGGGAGTGCTGAAGAGGACAAAAGCAAGACCTGCGATCAGCAACCGACTATGCATAGCATGCGCTTCCTTGTTAGAATTGCAAAATTGGTCCTGTCGAGCTCTATGGCGGTACATCCGCTTGTGCGAACTTATCAGTCGAAGGGCAGGAGCGCTATGGATGTAAATCCAAGGTTGCCCCGGCCTGCGAATCGCTCCGTGCCGCCGATAAGGCGATGTTCGGGTTTGGGATGGAAAGCTGCCCAGCGGCAGGCGACCAGTTGCAGACATTCATGATCTAACGCTCACTTGGGAGCAGCCAACAAATTATTATTACGGGTTGGGAACGATCAGTGAAGTTGCGAGTTAAGGATCGGCAGGCTTCGCCTGTGTTGCGACCACTTAACCCCGCTCGCCTTCGCAATCGAGCGGGGCTTTTTTGCTTTATCCCAGCTAACCGCAGGCGGTCGGGCCATATGCGATTACTTAAGGAGAACCACGCCTATTTTGTCGCCATTTCTATGACGCATTATACAATGGGTGGGGTCATGCTGATCGATGGAATGGAGGATCGCCTCAGCATTCCGGTAAGACACAGGCGACCAAAAAGGCGGCGATGTGAAAGAGATCTCCAGATTTTGAGCAGCGGCACGTTTCAGTACCGACCGCAATAAAGCATTCTTCGACATAGATTACGCCCCACCCGAGAAAAGCACTTTCTGAAGAGACGCGACCATTCTTATGATTCAGGCGGCACAAACTCTTGAGCGGAGATTTGGTTCCGAAAAAATTATGGTGGTTCGGCCCGGCAGGGGACCGTCGGGGGGAAGGGACTGCCGGGCCGATGGGCACGCTCGCGGGTGAGCGTGGCCCGTGCGGGCACGCCAAAGAAATGGTACTTGGCGTTAAATTGGTCAACTCCGCAGAACCACGCACATTCGAAAGCCGGCAATCTGCCTTCCTGAGAGAAGCCGACTTTCCGCAAACCACCCATGTTTGCCGTTGAGCATCATACACCGCTGACAAGATGCCTTTGCGGTATTGGCCCCGACAGGCTTGGGAACCAGGTGCCGAAGTTATCCTGTCCGCCATGGACAGGAAGTCTCATGTTAGAAGCTGGCGTAGCCAGAAAGAGCCCTATTTTTATTACAAAACAGCATCTTCGAAAGGGGCAGGAGGTAAAAGACCTGCTCTGCTATTCCAGAATACCCCTGTAAGCCCCTCAGAGGCCCCGCCAGGCAACGAAATCGAATTTTAGCTACCTACCTAGCCAAAGCAGAATGTTGATGCTCTACGGGCCTTAAAATCGCCTACTTCTAATTATTCGTTCGTGATAATGTAATATAGATGTAAACCGTAAAAAATATATCTGTACTTTAATTAAGTATATCTTCCAAATCCGGGAACAAGGGCATTGGAGTTAATTCGGATAATTCTACAACATTAGCATCATATACGCTGATGGTAGCCCACTCTACACGCCAGTCGACAAATGCTGCTTCACCTTCAAAGCGAACTATTCCCGCACCATCACGCGCAACATCAAACTTACAGCGTAGGTCTTCGTCATAGGAACCGACAAGCAGGGTGCCATCGCTGAGCGCCACAAGGAAGCGGTCATCATCCTCATACGGCACTGATAAGGTTGTCTCCACATCACCACTGATCCGAACCCGGACCGAATTAGGAATCGGTTCAATGCGGACGCCCATAGAATCACCTTTCCTATTTAAGAACAAAAAGAGAACATGGCTTTTAGGAAAGGAGTCGGCAATGGGCAATATCGATGGTTCGTTTTTGATGGGTGTGGCGGCGATCCTCACCAGTCTTGCCGCATTGGTGAAGGCCGCAAGGATTTGGAGGCGGTGAGCAGACGGATCGAAACCGTAATGGACTCATGCGCTTCGGTCACGTAATAGGAGTGTTGCTGATCCGATCTTAGTCGTGAGGGTCGGCCCGCATTCGCGCGGCGAACACAGGCACTCGGCCATCAGGTCGGGCGGCCTGCCGAATATAATACCGTAAGGGAATACGCAGGGCGCGGTTCCCTGTGTTCACGCGCGACTAACCGTCCCGACTGGCGGGGTGGGCGGATGAACATGGGGAATTTCATGCGTCTACTGGTTTGTGGAGTACTGCTGACGGCTGCGCTTTCTCTTTCGCAGGCAGCCAAAGCCGATTGGCAATACACTAAGTGGGGAATGTCGCCTGATCAGGTGGTATCCGCATCGGCTGGCGCAGTGTCGCGTTCCACATCGTCGCTGGAGGGGCCGAATGGAACGGCGCTTCTGGCGAGCGGGACATACGCTGTCGTGCCGGGCTTCATCGCGGAAGCCAGCTTTGGCTTCACCAATGGCGGGCTAACTGCCGTGCAATTAAAGTTCCCAACAGATGCAAAGTGCTATGCCATCGGTATTAAGTTAACGGAGCAATACGGCAGGGCTGATGATGCCGTTGATCTTTTGGTTTCCACCAAGAAAACATGGAATGATACAGCATCCGGCAATAAAGTGGTTTTTAATAGATTTTCTGAATCCTGCTATTTAACCTACCAACCGATAAATTTCAGACCGAAATCGTCTCTTTAATCATAATTTTGTTGGATCAGGAGTCGATTTTATGAAGCGGACTGGAATCATCCTTATAGCAGTGGGCGCCGCCCTCTTCCTCTATGCCATGCTGATCTTCGATACCTCTGTGGCTGTCGGCAGTTATGGAGGCTACGGCGGTGGGCGTGTCGTTAATATCGGCCTTCAACAGCAGCAAACGATGATGGCGATTGCTGGAGCGGCACTCTTCATCGGTGGCATTGTCCTATATGGCATGTCCTTCGCTATGGCGGCCAATGTAAGCCAGGACACGCATGAGAATGCCCGGCCCGCAGGCGAGGCACCAATAAGTCGTAAAACCTACTCAGAGGAAGAATTGGCCGATTTGGGGGTGATGTCTGATGGGAATTCCTATCACGCCCTAGGGAAGACGTTCCAGAGCGGACAGGAAGCCGCAAACCATGTGAGAATGGAACGGATAAGGTCCAAGCTCTCGTAAAAATATGGATCTAATAAAACGCCCTAAAAAACTTCTTTGGGCGTTTTATTGATTGGAACGGATAGCGGGTATTTATTGTGCCTCTATCCTATAATCAACTTATTTCCCCGTCTTCGAATGCCTTTATCTGTCATAAATTCGGCTAATGAGGAGTCTTGCCATATGCGCTTAAGGTAATCCGCATTCTTACCTCCGCAAGCTTGCCATAATTCCTTTGTTGTGACGACCAGCCGACCGTTACTGAATAAGGCCATCATGGTATCCATCACGATTTGTACCTTCTTCTTTCGTTTAGGTGGAACTGGCGTCCAGTCATACATGGTGCAATTCGGAAACGCCTCCTCAAGCGCCTCTTTACGGCCACCCCTGTTTGCAGCAATCAAATAGACGTTTGCCGTTCCTGCCGCTTCGGAGTTCATATTGCGCAGGTTCGAGCGGCATGCGGCTTGATACACATGGTGCGCAAATTCGTATGCGCCTATCATCCCAACTGCGGCCTTATCGATGTTTGCTAACGTGCCGGTAGCTGCCATATAGATGGCTTCATAGCCCTGATAGGGGTAATGATTGCCGCCGATGATTAGGACATTCTTGATATCCCGATGCTCGTTGCTGGCGATGTGCTTTCCCCAATGAATAAAACGCGCCTTCGCCTGCGTGTGCAATTTCTCTTGGATTTCGTCTGCCACGCAATAGCTTACCCCATTGAACCGGCTTTCGACCTTCTTCTGATGAATGACCAGCCATTCGGCATCGCTGTTGTTTATTAGCTCGGCGGCTACCGCTACAATGCGTTGGCGTTCTACCGGATCAGCGAGCGAAGATTTACCCGCGCTTCGATCCCACCAATGCAATTCCATCGCTGAATAATCTGCAACCGCCATATGCAGGAAATTTACGTTGCTACATCGGTCTGCCCAATAGCGATAGGATCGACGGAGCCGCGCAGAGGCGTCAAAAATGATCAACGGCGCAAGGTCGTTCGGTATCGGTTCCCCCGCTCCCACGACCATAAGGCCCTTCCGTTCTTTCCTTAAAATCGCCCGCTGACCTGCAAGATGGGCAAGCCCTTCCACCGCTTGGAGGATATCGGAGGGCAACCCCGCCTTTTTGCATGGTATCGCAATAGAGTGGGCGAGGTCGCGAAGCTCAATCGGAAAGGAAAGGATAAAACCGGCCTGTCGTTGCGCCTTGTCCAGCCGGAGAGCGTCAATCGCCGTGATCAACCCATCGCTACCGGCAACGTCGCGTAAAAGCGTCGGAAGCGCTTCGAGGATGTTGAGATTGAAGGAAACGGGACGGGCAGCATCTAGCCCTTCATCCCAAAGCCGCAAAGTCCTAGGTTTACCCAGGTAATGAAATGAGGCAATCGCCTCGAAGCCGCCATGCTCCGCGATACGTCGCCGCGCCTGCTCATGGGTGGTGAACAAGACCTTTGCCTCGTTAGACCGAGATCGCCCAAGGCCGAACTGGTTGAATTTTCTATCTGCTGACACGCAAGCAAAATCGGACTGGTCAAGCTGACAGCTCTGACGGAAGCTATCTATCTCATCGAAAGTGGCGAGAAAGATGATGATGCTGCCATCGCCGGGAAAGCCAGTCTCTTTCCATTCACGGACGAAAGATTGAACGGCTCTGGATTTACCGCTGCCTGCGTCAGCAGAAAATATATGGACACCGGACGCACAACGGGAATGCAAGCAATCCTTCATTTTATCTTTCAGAGAAGAGAATGCTCTTTGAAAAGGGGTCGCCGGAGATGAAGATGAAAGATGACATGAAATTGATCTATCATCACTTTTAATTTCAATATAATCTGAACTTGATTTAAAACTACTAAATAACATATATTTCCTTCTTTTTTTTCCAAAAATCCGACATTTATCTTTAGTAAATTATATATTATGTCGAACTTTGAATCAGAAAATATATACAATCGGTAGAAAATCAACTCTTCCTAATAAGATGTAGTATATTATTTAGTATTTGATGATTTTAATTATATTTTCTTGTAAGAATTTAAGAAGATATCGTAATTAATTATCATCATAAAAATTTAAATGATCTATCTTGCGGAGTTAAATATAGTAATGATATTAATTTAAATATTGCAAATGGTTATTTATAAATATTTATCTTTGTTCAAAACATAAATCAACATGTCATGGTATTTTTAAACTTTTCCCTTATAAATAAACAACACTGTTAAAGTCCGGGTGATAAAACGCCGTAAATGGGAGCGAATGGACTGGGGGAGGACAAGATAAACAAGAATCAATGGTAATTTTTCAAAATACACATCACAATGTGATCCTGTAAGCATTTAGTCCTTTGGTGACATTGCTAGGCTAGCTTGAAGCGTCTCAAAGGCTATCTTGCCATTATAGATTAGGTAATGCGTGCCAGCGCGCACGACACCAAACCCACATGCCTTGGCAGCCTTGATTAGAGCCGCCTCTGACGTCTTGGTTTCAATGGTAATAGCTTTACGTTTGGCGATGCCACCCTCGGCTTTCAACGCTTTGGCTTCAACCAGCTTCCGCAGATATTCATGTTCGGAAAGAGGAATGAAGCAGGCGGTGTAGGGGCTATCGATCATTTTTGTACGGCGGCTCATCGGCTGGCCTCCTGATGCAGGAAGCTTTCCAAATCGGATACATAGTAGAAGCGTCGTCCCCCTAGCTTATGGCTTTTGGGGCCAAGCCCCTTGCTCTTCCAATCAGCCAAGGTTTTCGAGCTAAAACCCAAAAACGCAGCAGCGTCTTCGCGGGTAAGCCTTCCCTGTATGCCTGCAAGTGCTTGGGACAGAGATATTCTCATGTTACTTTGATTCACGGCGTACAATCCCATAAAGTTAAAAAGAGGGATGTCGCTTAAATTGAAACGACCGAGGGCGTCAAACGAGGTTAATACGAATTACTGTCTTTTTTATTCGTATAAATTAGTAGTTCCAATTAGATTTCGTTTCAAATAACGAATTTGACTCCAGAGACTTAAAAAAGATAATGCAATGTTGCAATCTGGAGGTGTTAATGTCGCTCAAATTCTCTAAACTTACTCGACCTGCAATTCGCTCGTTGCAGCCAGGAGGCAAACTCCATGAGCATGGGATTCATGTGGAACGGCTGGCTAACGGCGATGCACGTTACAAAATCAACATAATGGTAGACGGCCAGCGAATTCACCGGGTCATCGGGCGAGAGAGTGATGGCGTCACGCGCGAACAAGCCGAACGTGCCATCGAGACGCTGAGGACCAAGGCGAGAGAGGAAAGGCTGGACCTTCCCAAGGGTAGGAAGATTGCAATGTCCTTCGCCGCAGCGGCAGACGACTATCTTGTTCGACTGGAAGAATCGGGTGGCAAAAACATCCGGGCGAAGCGGCAACATCTGGCAATGCACCTCAAGCCCTATTTCGGTCGGGACCGGCTGGATAAGATCACAACATTTGACGTTGATCGATACAGGAAGGAGCGCGGAGAGGCGGGGGCTTCGGAGGCTACGATCAACCGCGAATTCGCTACCCTTTCTCATATGCTCAAATCGGCTGTTTCTTGGAAGTGGATCAGCGCGGACCGTGTACCTGAAATGAAGAAGGCCACCGAAGACCTAAAGCCGATCACGATTCTTTCAGAGGCGGAATCAGATGCATTGATGGCGGCGGCTATGATGGATGAAGATGACCGGCTCTGGTTGTTTGTGGCTTTTGGGCTAGGCGCAGCCATGCGTCATCGTGAGATTCTGAAAGTTCGTTATGACCAGATAGATTTTGAACATCGCCGCATATTCATTCCTCAAGCTAAAGCTGGGCAGAGGGAGCAACCCGTTACGCCAAGTCTGGCAGCGGCACTTCGTCGTCAGCGCAAGGCCGATGGTGATTCGTCTGGTTGGATTTTTCCTGCCGCTAACGGTGACGCATCAAAGGTAGGCTATCGGACCAATATGGGGCGTCAGTTTGCTCGCGCTGTGGCAAGGGCTAAGCTGGATACCTCGAAAATCACGCCGCATACAATGAGGCATACGGCAATAACGCGGTTGGTTCAGGCTGGCGTCGATCTACCGACGATACAAAGGATCAGCGGACACAAGACCTTGGCAATGGTGCTGCGCTATACCCATATCTACGGCCAACATATCGATGAGGCTATTACCGCCATCGACCGCCCAGTTCCTGTCGGCGTTACACCAAAATTACACACAAATATCAGGGGTCACGGGCAAGCTAATGCGGCTTAGAAAAAAACCATTTTAAATCAATAGCTTGATGGAGGCCCGAGCCGGAATCGAACCGGCGTATACGGATTTGCAGTCCGCTGCGTCACCACTCCGCCATCGGGCCTCGGCATGGGTGGCCGCAAATGTGCGGCTTTTGATGCAAAGTCAAGCAGCGCTGTTATATTGGGGCGCAAGATTCTGGCGCCGCGGCGCGCAAAGCCGCTTGGCGTGGCTTGTCCGCTGATTTAGAGGTCCGATTATATCTTTGCTGTATTGCTTTCCTAATACAGCTTTTCTAAAAAGCTATCCCAGTCGAGGAATTGTCGTGACCGAGCAGAATTTTTCATCGATGCGGACCGCCATGGTCGAAAGCCAGCTTCGCACCAGCGATGTGGATGATCAGCGCGTGATCGCGGCGATGGCGCATGTGGCGCGCGAGGAATTCGTGCCGGCCGAGCGGCGGGCGATGGCCTATGTCGACCGGCCGGTCCCGCTGGCGAATGGGCGTGCGCTCAATCCGCCGCTGGTGACGGGCCGCCTGCTCAAGGAAGCGCAGATCCTCAAGGGCGACAAGGTGCTGCTGATCGGCGCGGCGACCGGGTACAGCGCGGCGCTGCTCGCGGCGCTGGGCGCGCAGGTCACCGCCGTCGAGGAAGAGGGCGGGCCGCAGATCGCGGTCGACGGCATCACCCTTGTCCGCGGCCCCCTGAATGCCGGTTCCGCGGCCGGCGCGCCTTATGACGTGTTGTTTGTCGACGGCGCGGTGGAGGAAGTGCCCGCCGCGCTCGTTCAGCAGCTTGCCGATGGCGCGCGGGTGGTGACGGGTATCGTCGAGCGCGGCGTCACCCGTCTGTGCAGCGGCCGGGTGGTGTCGGGCGTGCTGGGTCTTTCCCGCCTCGCCGACATCGAAATGGTTGTGCTTCCGGGCTTCGCGGCGCCGGAAAGATTTGTGTTCTGAAAGGGCCTGTTGGGGGGGACATGACGGCAAAAGTTCAGCTTCCGGGGCGCGCCGCCCTCATCCTGTTGCTGTCGATGTCCTCCACGCTGGCGGGCGCGGCCCATGCGGAGACGTTGCAGGGGGCGTTGGCCAAGGCCTACCGGTCCAACCCGACGTTGACGGGCGCGCGCGCCGGGCAGCGGGCGACCGACGAGAATGTGCCGCTGCAGAAGGCGGCGGGTCGGCCCTCTTTGGGAGCGAACGGAACCTATACGGAGAGCATTCTCAAGCCGACGATCAGCTTCACCTCGCCGCAGCGGACGGTGGATGCGAACGCGCAATTGACCGTGCCGGTCTATTCCGGCGGCGCCGTGCGCAACGGCGTGAAGGCGGCGAAGACCCGCGTTGCCGCGGGCCAGGCCGATCTGCGCGGGACCGAGGCGAGCGTCTTCTCGCAGGTGGTGGCCGCCTATATGGACGTGATCCGCGACAGTGCGGTGGTCGCGCTCAACCAGGCCAATGTGAAGGCGCTGGAGGTCAATCTCCAGGCGACCAGCGACCGCTTCGAAGTGGGTGACGTGACCCGGACGGATGTCGCGCAGTCCGAGTCGCGGCTGGCGCTCGCCCGCTCCAATCTCCAGACGGCGGAAGCGAACCTGATCGCCAGCCGGGAAAATTACATCGCGCTGGTGGGTGAGGCGCCGGGCGATCTTCAGCCGCCGCCCGAACTGCCCGGACTGCCCGCGACGCCCGACGCCGCGGTGCAGGTCGCGCTGAAGGACAATCCGGACATCCTGGCCGCGGCCAAGAGCCGGGAAGCGACGGCCTATGATGTGAGGGCGGCGAAGGCGGCGGTGTCGCCCACGCTCTCCGCCTTCACCCAGGCGGGCTACACCAATTATCTCGACTCGCTCAACGCCGTGAACAGCGCCAACGGATCGCAGATCAACAAGCAGGCGTCCGCGGGCGTGCAGATCAGCGTTCCGCTCTACCAGGGCGGGCGTCCGGCCGCGCAGGTGCGGCAGCGGCAGGCGCTCGAATCGCAGGCCATGGAGCAGGAGATCGAGGTCGAGCGCGGCGTCATCGCGCAGACGCGATCCGCCTATGCGAGCTGGCAGGCCTCGCTGGAGAGCATCCAGTCGAACCAGAAGGCGGTGGACGCGGCGAACCTGTCGCTGGAAGGGGTGAGGGCGGAGAATTCCGTGGGCAGCCGCACCATCCTGGACATCTTGAATGCCGAGCAGGAGGCGGTGAACGCCAAGGTCCAACTGGTGACGGCGCGGCGCAATGCCTATGTCGCGGGCTTCAGCCTGCTGGCGGCCATGGGCCATGCGGAGGCCGACGACCTGAACCTTGAAACCGGCGCCCTCTATGATCCGATGGTCAATTATGAGCGGGTGAAGGGCAAGTGGTTCGATTGGGATTTCGACCCGGCGCCGAAGGTTCAATCGACGCGGACCGTTGACTCCCCGGCGCAAAACGCCAATGTGGACCCCGGTTTGGCGCAGCCTTAACGCAATTTTAACCCCGAAGGCGTTCCTTTGGTGCTATGGCGTTAACGGGGACTGGAACAGGGGTTGACCATGGGCGACATGAGCAAGGAACCCTCGATGGAGGACATCCTGTCGTCCATCAAGCGGATCATCGCTGAAGAGGGCGAGGAAGCGGTGCAGACCCTGCCGCGCCGCGTGCGCGGCGAGGCCGCGCAGAAGGTCAGGCCCGTGCCGGTCGCGGAGGCGATGTCCGACCCTGCCAGCGACGAAGTGCTGGAACTGACCGACGAGGTTGCTGTGGAGGAACCCATGCCCGCCCACCGAACGTCCCGCACCCCCCGGCCCGTTGCCGAGCAGGAGGATGCGTCCATCCTGTCCGTCGAGAGCGAAGTGGCGGCCCGGCATTCGCTGTCCGCCTTGTCCTCCATGCTCGTGACGCCCAGGGAAGGCGAGGACAATACGCTGGACGGGCTGGTGCGTTCGATGCTGAAGCCGATGCTGAAGGAATGGCTGGACGCGCGGCTGCCGCAGATGGTCGAGGATATGGTGGCCAAGGAAATCGCCCGCATCACCGGCCGTTGAGCCGGCAGCAGGCGCTGATTCGCCTATTTGTGGCGAACGGTTGCCGGTCCTGGGCGCGTTGCGTGCCTTACGCATCATGATCCGACGATCTTTGTTCTTTTGTTACGCTCCGGTGGTTGATCCTTGCGCCATGGCGGGACGCTGCCTACACCCTTGTCCATAGCTGTCGACGCCGCCCGCACGAGAGCGGCGCGATCCGATCCAAGGGTGTTCATCCATGAAATATCTTCTGCAGGCGGGACTTGGCGCTCTGGCCCTGGCCCAATCCGCGTTGGCCGTCGCGCCGGCCTCTGCCCGGCCATTCACGCCCAGCGACATGGTCGGCCTCCGCCGCGTGTCGGCGCCGGCGGTTTCGCCGGACGGGCAATGGCTGGCCTATCAGTTGCGCGTGACCGATCTTGCGGGGAACAGGGGGCGGACGGACCTGTACCTGCTGGACCTGAGCCAGGCGGGCGCGGCGCCCCGCTTGATCGCCTCCGTCGCGGATAAGAATGAAAGCGCGCCTGCCTTTTCGGCGGACGGGATATCGCTCTATTATCTCTCCAACCAGAGCGGCGACGACCAGCTTTGGCGAGTTGCCCTGACCGGCGGCAAAAGCGAGCAGGTGACGCAGGCGCCCGGCGGGATTTCCGGTTTCCTGCTGAGTCCGGCGGGCGATCGGGTCGCGCTGTGGGCGGACCGGCCCGTAGGCGCGAAGACATTGGACGATGTGAAGGCGGCCCCGCCGCCCGGCGCGGGCACGGGCCGGGTCTATGACCAACTGTTCGTACGCCATTGGGACATGTGGGCGGACGGCCAGCGTTCCCGGATATTCGTGATGCCGCTTGGCGGCGGCAGGGCGGTGTCGGTCATGGGGGCGCTGGTCGGGGACAGCCCGTCCAAGCCCTTTGGCGGCGCCGAGGAGATTGCGTGGAGCGCGGACGGCAAGACCCTGTTCTTCGCGCTGCGTGAGGCCGGGCGGATCGAATCCCTTTCGACCAATCTCGACATTTTCGCGGTTCCCGCCGACGGCAGCGCGGCGCCCGTCAACCTGACGGACGGCAATGATGCGATGGACAGCATGCCCGCCGTCTCTCCGGACGGGAAATGGCTGGCCTATGCAGCGATGAAGCGGCCCGGTTATGAGAGCGACCGGCAGGTGCTGATGCTGCGCAACATCGCGACCGGGGAGACCAGGGCGCTGACCGAGGCGTGGGACCGGTCGGTCGCGTCCATCGCCTGGGCGGCGGACGGGAAGGGCCTTCTGGTCACGGCGGACGATGTGCTGGATCATCCGGTGTTCCGGGTGGACGCTGCGTCGGGCAGGGTCGCGCGGCTGACCCGGACCGGGCATGTGGGCAGCGTCCTGCCCTTGCCCAAAGGTGGCTTCGTCTATTCGCTCGACAGCATCCAGGCGCCCGCCGATTTCTGGAAGATGCCCGGCAAGGGCAGGGCAGTGCGGCTGACCAGCGTGAATGCGGACAAGCTGGCCGGGATCGACGACGTGTCGGTGCAGCGCTTCAGCTTCAGGGGCGCCGATGGCGACACCGTCTGGGGTCAGATCGTGAAGCCGAAGGAGGGGGCGGGCAAGCTGCCGGTGGCTCTGCTGGTCCATGGCGGGCCGCAGGGCAGTTTCAACGATAGCTGGTCCTATCGCTGGAATCCCAAGGCGTTCGCCGCCCATGGCTATGCGGCGGTGATCGTCGATTTCCACGGCTCGACCGGCTATGGGCAGGCCTTTACCGACAGCATCAACAGGGATTGGGGCGGGAAGCCGCTGGAGGACCTGAAGCTGGGTCTGGCCGCCGCCGCGGCCAAGGATGCGCAGGTCGATGCCGGCAATGGCTGCGCGCTCGGCGCCAGCTATGGCGGCTATATGATGAACTGGATCGCGGGCAACTGGCCCGACGGGTTCAAATGCCTGGTCCAGCATGACGGCGTATTCGACGCCCGCGCCATGGCCTATGAAACGGAGGAGCTGTGGTTCGACGAATGGGAACATGGCGGGCCCTATTATGAAAATCCGCAGGAGTTCGAGAAATGGAACCCCGTCAACCATGTGACCCGGTGGAAGACGCCGATGCTGGTGGTGACGGGGGAGAAGGACTTCCGTATTCCCTATACGCAGGGGCTGGCGGCCTTCACCGCGTTGCAGCGGCGCGGCGTGCCGTCGAAGCTGCTGGTGTTTCCGGACGAGAATCACTGGGTGCTGAAGCCGCGCAACTCGCTGCAATGGTATGATGAGGCGCTGGGCTGGCTGGACCGGTGGACGAAGAAATAAGGTCGCCCCCGAGGCGGCGGAAAGTTGACGCCGCCGCCGCCTTGCGTAAAGGCCAGCCTATGACCGAACTGCCCAAGACCTTCGACCCCGCCGAAATCGAATCCCGCTGGTACGCCCATTGGGAGGAGAAGGGGCTGTTCCGCCCGGAACGACCCGACGCAGAGCCCTTCACCATCGTCAACCCGCCGCCGAACGTGACGGGCAGCCTGCATATCGGCCATGCGCTCGACAACACGTTGCAGGACATCGCGATCCGCTACGAACGGTTGCGCGGCAAGGATGCGCTGTGGGTGGTGGGCACCGACCATGCCGGCATCGCGACGCAGATGGTGGTCGAGCGGCAGATGGAGGCGCGGCAGGACAAGCGCACCAACTACACGCGCGAGCAGTTCATCGAGAAGGTGTGGGAGTGGAAGGCGGAGAGCGGCGGCGCGATCACGCGCCAGCTTCGCCGCCTGGGATGCTCCATGGACTGGGCGAATGAGCGCTTCACCATGGATGAGGGCTTTTCCAAGGCCGTCATCAAGGTGTTCGTGGAACTGCACCGCCGTGGGCTGCTCTATCGCGACAAGAGGCTGGTGAACTGGGACCCGCGCTTCCGCTCGGCCATTTCCGATCTGGAGGTCGAGACGCAGGAGGTGAAGGGCGGCTTCTGGCATTTCCGCTATCCGCTGGCCGATGGCGTTCGCCTTGCCAATGGCGCGGACCATATCGTCGTGGCGACCACGCGTCCGGAAACGATGCTGGCCGACATGGCGGTCGCCGTTCATCCCGAAGACCCGCGCTACCGGGATGTGATCGGCAAGGACATCCTCCAGCCGATCACTGGCCGCCGCTTCAAGATCGTCGCTGACGAGCATGCCGATCCGGAACTGGGATCGGGTGCGGTCAAGATCACGCCCGGACATGATTTCAACGATTTCGAAGTGGGCAAGCGGGCGGGTTTCAGGCCGGCCGAAATGCTCAACATGTTCGATGCCGACGCCAATGTCGTCCAGACCGCCGACGGGCTGATCCCGGAACGGTTCCTGGGCCTGCACCGCTTCCGCAACGACGGCGTGGACGGGGCGCGGGAACTGGTGGTGGCGGAGATGAAGGCGCTTGGCCTGCTGGTTCCGCATGTCACCAGGAACAAGGAGGGTGAGGAGGTCGTCACCGACGCCGAGCCACGCACCATCCAGACGCCCTTTGGCGACCGGTCCGGCGTCGTGATCGAGCCCTGGCTGACCGACCAATGGTATGTCGATGCGCAGAAGCTCGCCGTCGCGCCGATGCAGGCGGTGCGCGACGGGCGGATCGAGATCGTGCCGAAGACCTGGGAAAAGACCTTCTTCAACTGGATGGAGAACATCCAGCCCTGGTGCGTGTCGCGCCAGCTCTGGTGGGGGCATCGGATTCCCGCCTGGTATGACGAGGACGGCAATCCCTATGTCGCGGAAAGCGAAGAGGAAGCGCAGGCTCTTGCCGGCAATAAAAGGCTGACCCGCGACCCCGATGTGCTGGACACCTGGTTCTCCTCCGCGCTTTGGCCCTTCGGCACGCTAGGATGGCCGGAAGAGACAGAGACGCTCAAGCGCCACTATCCCAACGACCTGCTGATCTCCGGCTTCGACATCCTGTTCTTCTGGGATGCGCGCATGGCTATGATGGGGATGGAGTTCATGGGTCCGGAGCGGAGCGATCCGCGAGAGAAGGTGCCGTGGCGCAAGCTCTACCTCCACGGACTGGTGCGCGCCGCGGACGGACAGAAAATGTCCAAGTCCAAGGGCAATGTGGTCGACCCGCTGGGTTTGATCGACCGGTTCGGCGCGGATGCGCTGCGCTTCTTCATGGCGGCGATGGAAAGCCAGGGCCGCGACGTGAAGATGGATGAGAAGCGCGTCGAGGGCTATCGCAACTTCGCGACCAAGCTGTGGAACGCGGCCCGTTTCCTGCAATCGAACGGCGTCACGGCCTCGACCAGCCATGAGGCGCCCCATGCGGAGGCGCCGGTCAATCGCTGGATCGTCGCGGAAACGGTGGCGACCGTGCAGGCGATCGACACCGCCATGGCCGAACTGCGCTTCGATGCTGCGGCCAACGCCATCTATCACTTCATATGGGACCAGTTTTGCGACTGGTATATCGAGCTGACCAAAGGCTCCATGGATGAAGAAACAAGGGCGGTGGCCGGCTGGGCGTTCGACCAGATATTGGTGATGCTGCATCCCTTCATGCCCTTCATTACCGAAGAGTTATGGAATCTGACCGGAACGCGGGAAGGCGAACTGATCGTCGCGCGCTGGCCGCAGGCGCTCTATGCCGTCGACGGCGAGGCGCAGGCGGAGATCGACTGGCTGATCCGCCTGATCGGCGCGATGCGGACGGCGCGCACCGAACTCAACGTGCCGCCGGGCGCGAAGCTGGGCGTCGTCGTGCATGATGCGTCGGAGGAAACCCGCCGCCGCATCGACCGCCAGGGGGCCGCATTGGCGCGCCTGGGCCGGGTGGAAAGCCTGTCCTTCGGCGACAGCGTCACGGGCGGCGCGGCGCAGATCGTGGTGGACGAGGCGACATTCATCCTGCCGCTGGAGGGCGTGATCGACATCGCCGCCGAAAAGGCGCGGCTCGCCAAGGCGCTGGCGGCGGCGGAGAAGGAACGGGATTCGCTGTCCGCGCGTCTTTCCAATCCCAGCTTCGTCGAGAAGGCCAAGCCCGAGGCCGTCGCCAAGGCGCGGGAGGACCATGGCGAAAAGGCGGCCGAGGCGGAAAGATTGAAGGCGGCGCTGGAACGGCTCGCCTGAACGGCCGGCGCATCGGGCAGGGTGCGCCGGCAAAAGGACCGGAAGGGGCGCGCCGGAAGGATACGGCGTCCCTACGGTCCCCATCCGCAAGGGGGCAGGAGGGATCATGGTTGCAGGGGAACATCGGGCCAGGGACCTGACGCAGGGACCGATCGCATCGGCCCTGCTGCTGTTCGCCGTCCCGACATTGGCGTCCAACATCCTCCAGTCGCTGAATGGATCGATCAACGCCATCTGGGTCGGCCGTTTCCTGGGCGCGCAGGCGCTGGCGGCGACCGCCAACGCCAACATCACCATGTTCCTGATGTTCTCCATCGTCTTCGGCTTCGGCATGGCGTCGACGGTGATGATCGCGCAGGCGGTGGGACGGGGCGATCTGGACGCGGCGCGCCGCGCCTTCGGTTCTGCCGTCGGCTTCTGCACCCTGCTGGGCCTGGTCGTCGCGACCGCCGGATGGATCGGCGCGCCCACTTTGCTGCGGCTGCTGGCGACCCCGGCGGAGGCGTTCGACCTGGCGCTCGTCTATTTGCGGGTGATCTTCGTTGCCATGCCCGCCTCCCTGCTGAGCGTCATGATGATGATGGGCCTGCGCGGCACGGGGGATGCGCGAACGCCGCTGATCTTCATGTTCGTGAGCGTGGGCGTCGACCTGGTGCTCAACCCGGTGCTGATCCTGGGACTGGGGCCGATCCCGGCCATGGGCATAGGCGGGTCGGCCGCGGCAACGGCGGCGGCGGGCGTGGTCAGCCTGATCGGCCTTGTCCTCTACACCTATGCGAAGGATCTGCCGTTGCGCCTGCGCGGGCGGGAACTGGCTTATCTCCGCCCCGCGCCGGACCAGATGCGCGTCCTGTTCGGCAAGGGGCTGCCGATGGGATTGCAGATGATCGTCATGTCCGCATCCGGGCTGGTGATGATCGGCCTCGTCAACCGGGAGGGTTTTCTGGTCACCGCGGCCTATGGCGCGGCGCAGCAGATCTGGACCTATCTCCAGATGCCGGCCATGGCGATGGGCGCGGCGGTCAGCGCCATGGCGGCGCAGAATATCGGCGCCGGGCGATGGGACCGGATCAGCCGGATCACCGGCTATGGCATGGGTTATCTGCTGCTGATCACCGGCACGATGGTGGCGGTGATCCTGCTGTTCCACGCGCCGCTGCTGGCCTTGTTCCTGGGACGGAACGAGGCCGCCATCGCCGCCGCCTGGCACATGCAGCTTCTGGCGAGCTGGAGCTTCGTGCTGTTCGGCGGCACGATGATTCTGTTCGGCGTGATGCGGGCCAATGGCGTGGTGGTGCGGCCGCTGCTGATCCTGATCTTCACCCTCTTCGCGGTGCGGCTGGGCTTCTACCATCTGGGCTATCCGCATCTGGGGGCAGACGCGCTGTGGCTGAGCTTTCCCGTCGGTTCCGCGTCGTCCTTCCTGCTGGCAGGGCTGGTTTACCTGCAGGGCGGCTGGCGCAAGGCGAAGCTGCTCGTCCCCGTGGACGAGGAGGAGTGCCGCGAAAGCATCAATGCGGAGAGCGAGCCCGCCGGACGGATCGTCCCGGCGGGATAATCGCTTACCGGCCCTGGCTGCGCCAGCGCGTGATGGTGCGGTCGAGGATGTCCGCTTCGCCGCCGGACTGGCGCCAGAGTTCCGTGAAGCTCGGATCGCCCGAGGCTGGACGCCGCTCCTCCTCCAGATTGTCGAGCGCGACGCGGATCGGCACGGCGACGCCTTCGCCGCAGATGATCGCCTCCCGGTTGCGCAGGGCGGGAATGGAATCGAGGAAGCCGCGCGCGCCTTCGGGCATGGCGGCCTTAACGAAGGCCTGGTCGCGGTCGTTGTTGAGGCGCATCGAGATGATCGTGCCGCATTGCGACAGCACGCCTTCGGCCAGATCGGACGGGCGTTGGGTGATGAGGCCCAACGATACGCCATATTTGCGGCCTTCCTTGGCGATCCGTTCCAGGATGCGGCGGACGGCCTGACCGCCGCCGGTCGTGCTGCTGGGGATGTAGCGATGCGCTTCCTCGCAGACGAGCAGGATCGGGCGCTGCGGCTCGTCCCGCGCCCAGAGGGCATAGTCGAACACCAGCCGCGACAGCACCGACACCACGACGGACGTGATGTCGGACGGCATGGACGACACGTCGATGATCGAGATCGGCTTGCCGCCGGAGGGCAGGCGGAAGATCTTGGCGAGGAATTCCTGCATCGAATCCGCGACCAGCATGCCGGAGAACATGAAGCTGTAGCGCGGATCGCTCTTGATCTCGTCGATCTTGGTCTTGAGCCGCATATAGGGCAGCGATCCGGTGCCCTTGTCCAGCTTCCCCATCTCGTTCTGGAGGATGTTGGTGAGGTCGGACAGCAGATAGGGGACGGGCGAATCGACGGTCAGCCGGCCGATGCTCTCCGCCAGCCGGTTCTTGGACCGCGCGGCCAGCAGGCATTTGGCGAGGATGTCGCAATCCACCGTCCGCTCTGAGCCTTCGGAGGTGACGAACACCTCGCAATGCTCCTCGAAATTCATCAGCCAATAGGGGAGGGCGAGGTTGTTGACGTCATAGACGGCGCCATTCTGCTGGAAGGCGGCGCCATATTCGCCATGGGGATCGATCATCACGATATGCCCCTGCGGCGACAGGTCGCAGATGCGGTGCAGGATGAGCGCGGCGCTGGTCGACTTGCCGGTGCCGGTCGAACCCAGCAGCGCGAAATGCTTGCCCAGCATCGAATCGACATAGAGCGCGGCGCGGGTGTCGGACGTGGGATAGACGGTGCCGATCTGCACATGGGGGCGGTCGTCGGCCGAATAGATCTGCTGCATGTCCGCGCTCGATACCGGATAGACCTCCGTCCCCGGCGTCGGGTAACGGGTCACGCCCCGGCGGAAGCGGTAGATGCGCCCCGTCAGCTTTTCCTCATCGCCTTCGCCCAGAAAGTCGATGTCGACGATGATGCTGTTGCTGTCCTGCCGGTCCATGGTCATGGCGCGGACGCTGGCGATCAGCCAGACTTGGCCGACGCGCATCTTCACCTGGCTGCCGACCTGCCCCGCCATGGCGAGCGAAGGATCGGGATCATGCGACAGCGCGGCAATGCGCGAGGCGTCGATGATCAATTGCGAACTGGACCCGGAAATCTGGAAAACCATTCCCATGGCATCGACCGGAGCCTGAAAGACATGCGGCTGCGCGCCGGCGAAATGGTCTGCACCGTGCATCTGGGTCATGAACCTGTTTTCCTTCGACCGGACGGGATTCCGGCACGTCGGATCGATTTAACCGGCGACTGGTAAAGAATCTGCTTATCGCTCACCCATGTTAATGGTGCGGCCACGCCCGGCGCCGCGATGGTCAGAGGAAATGCGTGTCAGGCTTGGCTGTTGAAACATTGGCCGAAAATCGGGAAAATCCTGTGTCGCGGGTGCTGACGACGGATGCGGCGCGGCGCTCCGACGCGATCTCCATCGCGCGGGTGATCTGCATTCTGGGCGTGGTCTATGTCCATGCGTGGACGGGCCTGAACGGCCATGATCTGGAAAGCCTGAGGGGCACGTCGCAGGACAGTTTGCGCTGGGGCCTGATGGAGGTTTTCGGGCGCAGCGCCGTGCCGTTGCTGGGCCTGATTTCCGGCTGGCTGGTCGAGGGGTCGTCGCGGACCCACGACTGGTTGCGCCATGTCGGGCGGAAGGCGCGGACGATCCTGTTGCCGATGATCCTGTGGAATGCGCTGGCGATCCTGTTCGTTTCGGGTGCGGCCTGGATGCTGGGCCTGTCCGCGCCCGTGCCCTCGTCCACCGGCTGGATGTTCGAGGAGCTATTCATCGTCAGCCGCAATCCGGACATCAACGTGCAGATGCCGTTCCTGCGCGACCTGTTCCTGTGCATGCTCGCCGCGCCCCTGTTCGTCCGCCTGCCGGGCTGGGCGCTGGGGGCGGTCGCCGCGATGGCGGCGCTGTGCCAGATCATGGGCTGGGGGCCGCCGGTGCTGATGCGCGCATCGATCCTGTTCTTCTTCATCATGGGCATCGTCGCCCGGCGCGAGGGGCTGGCCGATCGCGTGGCGGCGCTGCCCTGGATGGTCGCGGCGCCGCCCTTTGCGCTGCTGATGACCGCGCAGCTCTATATTTCCCTGCATCCGGGCGCCTTGCCGCCGGGCGTCGGCACGGCGGTGCTGGACATGGCGGTGCGGGTCGCGGCGGCGTTGTTCTTCTGGCGGCTGGCCTGGTCGTTGGCGGCCAGCGCGGCGCGGGGCATGTTGTTGCGGATCGAGCCTTTCGCCTTCTTCCTCTTCTGCTCTCACCTCATCCTGATCTGGCTGGGCGGACCGGTGCTGGGGGTCGTGTTCGGCAAGCTGGGCTCACCCTTCTATCCCGCCTATCTGCTGGTGCAGCCGCTACTGGTGCTGGTCGCCGTGGTGCTGCTGGGATCGCTGCTCAGCCGCGCCGCGCCGGGGCTTGCGAAGCTATTGAGCGGGGGCCGCCTGATGGCTGTCTGACGCCGTTCGGCCGGCCACCGCCTGGCCTGCCGCCATGGCGATTTCCAGACTGCGCTTGCGCGCCTCGAAATCGTGGATCTGGCCGCCGATGATGATCTCGTCCACCTGCGTGCGGCGGATGAAGGCGGCCAGGTCGCGCTCGACATCGGCCTGGGTGCCGATGCTCGACGCGCTCAGCACATCGGCCAGCATCGCCTGCGCCTGCGGCGGCAGGCTTTCATAATAGCCGGGCACAGGCGGTTGCAGCTTGCCCGGCTGCCCGGTGCGCAGCCGCACGAAGGCCTGCTGCATGGAGGTGGCGATGAGCCGCGCCTCCTCCACCGTGTCGGCGGCGAAGACATTGTAGCCCGCCATCACATAGGGATATGCGAGCTGCGCCGACGGACGGAAATCACGGCGGTAGATGGCGATGGCCTCATCCAGCGCGCCCGGCGCGAAATGGGAGGCGAAGGCATAGGGAAGGCCCAGTGCGGCGGCCAGTTGCGCGCCATAGAGGCTGGAGCCGAGAATCCAGAGCGGCACATCTTCACCCGCGCCGGGGGTCGCCTGGAAGCCGAGGCGGCTGTCGCCCGCGAAATAGGCCTGCAACTCCATCACGTCGCGAGGGAATTCGTCCGGGCCGCCCGTCAGTGTCCGCCGCATCGCCTGCGCCACGCGCTGGTCGGAGCCGGGAGCGCGGCCGAGACCCAGGTCGACGCGGCCGGGAAAGAGCGCCGCGAGCGTGCCGAACTGCTCCGCGATCAGCAGCGGCGCATGATTGGGCAACATGATGCCGCCCGCGCCGATGCGGATGCGGCTGGTGGCCTGTCCGATATGCGCCAGGACCACGGCGGTCGCCGCCGAGGCGATTCCCGGCATGCCATGATGTTCCGCCACCCAATAGCGGTGGAAGCCAAGGCTTTCGGCATGGGCGGCAAAGGCGGCGGCGCGGCCAAGCGCCTCACTGGCGCTACTGCCTTCGTTGACGGGGACAAGGTCCAGAACGGAGAAACGGGTCATGACCCGCATATGGGGGGATGACCGGTTTTATTTCAATACTATTCGAGAGGGATTTGGGCGTGGCGTCAGCGGGGTTTGGATGGGTGGAAGGCGGACCGACCCATCGCGGCGCACTGAATGGCGAAGGATTGCTCCCCGAAATCAACTGGCGGCGCGGCCAAATCCTGGGGCCGGACTGTCGACGCGTCTGCCGAAGCCCTGCGGCCGGCGAGCGACCAGCGGATTGGCCTCGCGGTCGAGCAGGGCCATCGTCTCTGTGAAGCAGGGGCGCAGCGCGACGACATCCTCGATCAGTTCGTCCGGGCCTTCGCGGCTTTCGACGCAGCGGCGGGCGACCATCTCGATCTTCTCGGCCATGCCGCTCAGCCGATAGGCGCCGAACTGGGCCGACTCGCCCTTCAGCGTGTGGGCCGGGGTGACCAGCGCAGCGGCGTTGCGGGCGCGGAAGGCTTCCTCGATCGCGCTGATCGCCTTTGCGCCGTCCTCGCGGAAATAGCCCAGAATCCGCAGGAAAGCGGTCCCCAACTCCGATCGGGACTTGGCAAAATCGGTCCAGTTGACCAGTTCGGCCTCTTGATATGACACCCTGACACTCCCTGTTCTGCCGGGGGAATATAGAAGAGGAGCGTAAATAGGGGGTTAAGTTGCGGCGCGAGGGGAGAAGGCACCACGATGGGAGGAGGATCGTTAGAGCGATCGAGCGAGAGCAAAGAGATGCGGCCTCTCGGCAATGAAGGTCCAACCCTGCTGCCGGGCCAAGGCCTCCAGTTCCACTGGCGCAATCGGATCATCCGCCTCGACCGTCACGGCATCGGCGGATCGCATCGCCCGCGCCGCGCGGAGAGCGGGCCAGGGGCATTTCATCCCCCTGGCGTCGATATGAACCGCTTCACTTGCTGGCATAGGGGTTTTTGGCGCTGCGCAGCGTCAACCGCACCGGCACCGCGCCGAAGCCCAATTCCTTGCGGATGCCGTTCACCAGATAGCGGCGATAGCTTTCCGGCAGCTCGTCCAGCCGCGTGCCGAACAGCACGAAGGTCGGCGGGCGGGTCTTGTTCTGGGTGATGTAGCGCAGCTTGATCCGCTTGCCGCCGGGGGCGGGAGGCGGATTGGCCTCCAGCGCGCGTTCGAACCAGCGGTTGAGGATGCCGGTCGACACGCGCTGCGACCAGGCGGTGCGGGTTTCGAAGGCGACGCGGATCAGGTCGTCCAGACCCTTGCCGGTGGCCGCGGAGACGGTCATGATCGGCACGCCGCGTATCTGCGCGAGACCGTCGGACAGCGCCTGCTTGATGCCCTGATAGAGCGCCGAGCCATGCTCCACCGTGTCCCATTTGTTGAGCGCGACGACGAGGGCGCGGCCTTCCTCGATCACCTTGTCCGCGATGCGCAGGTCCTGCGCCTCCAGCCCGCGGGTGGAATCGAGCAGCAGCACGACGACTTCGGCAAAGTTCACAGCGTTCAGGCCGTCCGAAACCGCCAGCTTTTCCAGCTTGTCCTGCACCTTCGCGCGCTTGCGCATGCCCGCCGTGTCGATCAGGCGGACCGGGCGTTCTTCGCCGTCAGGGCTGGTCCAGCTCCAGTCGACGGCGATGGAGTCGCGGGTGATGCCGGCTTCCGGCCCGGTCAGCAGGCGGTTTTCGCCCAGCAGGCGGTTGATGAGGGTCGACTTGCCGGCATTGGGGCGGCCGACGATGGCGAGCTTCAGCGGCGCGGATTCGAGGTCGGCCTCTTCGGGTTCGGCCTCCTCTTCCTCCTCTTCGCGGTCGATATAGGGGAGCAGCGCCTGGAACAGGTCGGCCAGCCCCTGGCCATGTTCGGCGGAGAAGGGAACCGGGTCGCCCAGGCCCAGGCTGAACGCCTCCATCACGCCGTCGTCGCCTGCCCTGCCCTCGGCCTTGTTGGCCATCAGCACGACGGGGGCGTCGCCTTCGCGCAGCCAGCGGGCGATTTCCTCGTCCAGCGGGGTGATGCCCGCGCGAGCATCCACGACGAACAGCGCGACATCGGCGTTCTCGACCGCCGCCTGCGTCTGCATGCGCATGCGGCCGGGCAGGGTCTGCGGGTCTTCATCCTCATAACCGGCGGTGTCGATGATGGTGAAATCGACGCCCAGCAGGTTCGCCTGCCCCTCCCGCCGGTCGCGGGTCACGCCGGGCTGGTCGTCGACCAGCGCCAGCTTCTTGCCGACGAGCCGGTTGAAAAGGGTGGACTTGCCCACATTGGGGCGTCCGACAATGGCAACGGTGGGCAGCATGAGAGGCCCGTATCCTTTAAAAAATGGGTGCTCCTGCGAAGGCAGGAGCCCAGTTCCACCGCTTGGACTGGGCTCCTGCCTTCGCAGGAGCACGTTTACCTGAAATCGCCGGTGGCGTCAGCGGAATGCCGTCAGCTTTCCGTCATCGGCCAGGATATAAAGCGTGTTGTTCGCGACGATCGGCGACAGCGACATCGACCGGTCGAGATCGATTTCCGCCTGGATCTTGCCGGTCGTCGGATCGACATAGTTGAGGTCGCCATGGGTCGACACCAGCACCAGCCGCCCGCCAGCCAGCACCGGGCCGGTCCAGCGGATCGCCTTGTCCTTCTTCTTTTCCTTCTGCCAGCGGCGGAGCTGGCTGATCCAGCGGATCTTGCCCGTGGCGCGGGCGACGCACAGCAGCTTGGCGTCGCTGGTGACGGCGAACACCCATTCGCCCACGACCGAAGGGGTGGAAATGCCGGCGATGTTGATTTCCCACAGACGCTGGCCGCTCACCAGTTCATAGCTCGCCATGCGGCCGCCCTGGCCAATCGCGAACACCCGGCCGCGATCGATGACCGGATCGGCGTCGATGTCGGTCAGCGACGCCACGGCGGTCGAGATGCTGGTGCGCGAGAGCGCGTCGCCCCACAGCGTCCGGCCATTTTCATAGCGATAGGCGGTCAGTTCGCCCGAGCTGTAGCCCGCGATCACCGTGCCCTGCGCGGCGGCGGGGGCGGCCACGCCGAAAATGCCGGTTACTTGCAGCGTGCCGCTGTCGGTCCACTGCACCTCGCCGTCGCTCTGGTTGAGGGCGAAGATCTGATTGTCCTGCCCCATCACATAGACATGGCCATTGGCGAGCGTCGGCGCGCCGCGCAGCGGGCCGCCGGGGCGCTTCTTCCACAGGATCGCGCCGCTGTTCGCATCCATCGCGGCGACATCGCCCACGCCGGTGCTGGCATAGAGCTTGCCGTCGATCACGCTCACGCCGCCGCCGAACAGGGCCCGGCCGCTGCCTTCGGCGGGCAGGGGCGTCTGCCACAGCTTCGCACCGCTGTTGGCGTCGAAGGCGATGACCCGCGCATCGGCGTCGATGACATAAAGCTTGCCGCCGACCACCACCGGAGCGGAGGCGAGGCGGGCCTGCGGCGTGCTGCCCGAAATGGAGGCGGTCCAGGCCTGCGAGGGCGAGGGTCCCAGCGCCAGATTGCCCATGGTCTTGGCGGGGCTGCCGCCCGGCTGCGACCATTGGTCGTTCACATAGGGTTCGGGCAGGGTCACGGGCACGTCGGCCAGCGTCGGGTCGACCTCCACCCCCTGTTCATTGCTGAGGATCGAGGTGCGCTTGCCGACCACCGGGGTCTTGGGGCCGCCCTTCTTGCCGCCCACGATGCCGCAACCCGCCAGCAGGGCGATCATCATGGCCACGGTCAGGGCGCGGCCGGCGCCCGAAAATTTCGTCATGCTGTGCATTCCCATGCGCCCAATCATTCCTGTCCCGCCGCGACCGGCGTTTCGACTGCATCCACACCCAATAAGCCTGCCATCTGTCGCGCGCGTGAACGGATCGACTGGGGCACGTTCCTGTCCTTCGCCATGGCGGCGAACAGCGGCCCGGCAAGATCGGGCTTGCGCATCTTCATATAGGCGATGGCGACCAGTTCCCCGGCGCTGCCGAACCAGGGCGCGCCCTCGACGGCCAGGGGTTTCAGCCGGTCGACCACCTGCTGCGGAGCGAGGCTTTCATATTCCAGCGTGGTCTGGCGGATCAGCGCCAGGTCGCGATAGGGGCGGTCGAGCGAACCGTCATCCGCCATCGCCTTATAGGCGGCGATGGCGGCCTTGCTGTCGCCCTTGCGCGCGGCGGTGCCGGCCTTCACCAGCAGGGCGGAGGCGCGGAAGCCGGGCTGGCTCGCCTGGGTCAGCTTGTCCAGTTCCTTCGCATCGGGCGTGCCGCCGCCGACCGCCGTGGCGATCACCTTGTCCATTTCCTCCGACACGGCCTGCGACTGCGTCTTCGTATAATGCTGCCAATAGAGCCAGCCGGCGAAGGCCGCGAGGCCGATGACCACCGCCGCCACGATCCAGCGGCCGAAGCGCTGCCAGAAGGTCAGCAACTGGTCCTGCCGGACGGCTTCGTCGACCTCACGCATGAAGGCTTCGCTGTTTTGCGGCGTCAGGGCCACTTGGGTCTCCAGAAATTCGTCAGTTACGGCACGCGGAAGGCGCGATCATTAGCGGGGCTCTTGGCTCACGCAAATCACTTTTTGGGCCGATAGACCTGATCTTCGGTCGGAAAGTGCCGGTTCCGGACATCTTGCGCATAGCGGGCGGCGGCATTGCCGATGGTTTCCGCGATATTTTCATAACGCTTCACGAAACGGGGCACGCGCTCGAACATGCCCAGCATGTCCTCCGCCACCAGCACCTGCCCGTCGCAATGGGCCGAAGCGCCGATGCCGATCACCGGCACGTCGACGCTGTCGGTGACGGTGACGGCGATGTCCTCCATCACCCCCTCCAGCACCATGGCGAAGGCGCCCGCCTGCGCGACGGCGCGGGCGTCGGAGATGATCTTCGCATGTTCCTCCTGGCTCTTGCCGCGCGCGCCATAGCCGCCCAGCGCGTTCACCGCCTGCGGGGTGAGGCCGATATGGGCCATCACCGGAATGCCGCGCTGGCTGAGGAAGCTGATGGTTTCGGCCATGGCGACGCCGCCCTCCAGCTTCACGCCCGCGCAGCCGGTTTCGGCCATGACGCGGCTGGCGCTGGCGAAGGCCTGTTGGGGAGAGGCTTCGTAACTGCCGAAGGGCATGTCGACGAGGACGACGCTGTGATAGCTGCCGCGCACCACGGCGGCGCCATGGGCGATCATCATGTCGAGCGTGACCGGCAGGGTGGAGGGGAGGCCGTAGATCACCTGGCCCAGCGAATCGCCGACCAGCAGCATGTCGCAATGCGGATCGAGCAGTTGCGCCTGCCGCGCGGTGTAGGCGGTCAGCATCACCAGCGGCTGTTCCGTCTTCCCCTCGAACTTGCGCCGCTGGATGGCGGGCACCGTCAGGCGCTTCATCGGCGCGGGGGTGGGGTTGGCGCGGCTGGTCGACGTGTCGAGCGTGAAGGTCGTGGACATGGGATGCGCTCTACCGCAGCGGGGCGCGGGGCGCAAATCGGGGCCGTATCCAATCCGTTCAGGGCGGCATTGAAAAATGCGGGGAGCGACAGGGCCGTGTCGCTCCCCGCAGGGGGTGAACATCGTTGGATGCCAGCCCCTATCGAGAGGCCGTGGGCATCGTCAGAACGAGAATTTGATCGTACCGCCCCAGGTCTGCGGGTCACCGGGCTGACCGGCGATCAGGCCGGTATTGCCCGGCGCGACCTGGAGATTTTCGATATAGTTCACGTCGAAGGCGTTGCGGACCCAGCCGAAGATGTCGAACCCTTCACCCCGGAAGCCGGCGCGGAAGTTGGTCAGGGCATAGCCCTTCACCTCCGTATAGATGGACGGCGAGGCGTTGGAGTTCCAGTGCGACCGGTAATTGCCGTCGACGCCCAGATAGAGCTGGCCGTCCTTGTCCAGCAGCGTGACCGGAATGTTATATTCCGCGCCGTAGGAGAAGGCCCATTTCGACACGCCGGGGAGACGCTCGCCGGAAATGTCGACAAATGGGGGGCTGACCTGATTGGCCGTTGCTGCCGATCCGGGTGTGCCGGTGTAGGTGCACCTGCCGGTCACCGCAATCCCGGTGCTCGACCCGCCGCTCAGTTCCGGCGGCGGCGGCGCGTTGCAGAACTTCACATATTTGGCATCGGTGTAGGCGCCGTTGGCATAGGCGGTGAAGCGGTCGCTGGCGACGACCTTGAAATCTGCCTCGATACCCTGGGACCGTACCTTGTCGGCGTTGGCGAGATAGCCGCGCGTCGTGCCGAACTGGCCGCCGTTCACCGTCGCCTGGAAATTCTCGATCTCCGTGCGGAAGGCGGTGAGGTTGAAGGTCGCCCGACGGTCCCAGAACTGGGTCTTCAGGCCGACTTCGAAATGGTTGACCCGTTCCGGCTTCACCGTGCCCACGGCATAGTTCACCGTATTGTCCGAATTGAGCGGCAAGCCATTCTGGTTGATGCCCAGCGTCTTGAAGCTCTTCGCATAGGTCGCATAGGCAAGGATGTCCTGCGCGATCTTGTAGTTGACGTTGAAGTCGTAGGTGAAGTTCCAGGCGCTGTCGGACGGCGCGCTGAGTTGCGGCTGGTAGACGCCGCACTGCGCCGTCAGCACGGCATTGCCCTGCGTCGCGGTGGGTGCGCAACTGTTGATGACCGCTCCGGAGCCAGTGGTGACCACGCGCTGGTAGAAGCCCGACTTCTTGTCGTAGTTCAGGCGCGCGCCCGGCTGGATGGTCAGGGCGTCGGTCACCTTCCAGCTCAGCTGGCCGAACAGCGCCGCGCTGGTGCTCTTGAGCCATTGCGTGTTGGTCGCGGTCAGGCCCTGAAGGATGCTTGGATTCCCTGCATTCGCGCCGGTCAGGCTCCAGCGGCTGGCGTCCGCGCCCTGCTGCTCCGTGCCCTGCGTGTCGATCCGCTGCTTGAAGCCGAACAGGCCGACCACGAAGTCGATCTTCTGGCTTTCGTAATTATAGCGGAATTCCTGGCTGTACTGGTCCTGCTGCGAGGGGTTCTGCGATTTCGAAACGACCGACAGGCCGGTGAAGTCGCGGTCATTCTCCGGCTTCCAGTCCCAGAAGCGCCACGCGGTGACGGAGGTCAGCGTGCCGGGGCCGACATCCCACTTTATCCTGGCGGAGACGCCGCCGATCTTGTTGCCAGCGTTCAGGTTGCTGTCGAGATCGGTCAGCCGGTCATAAGGATTGCGGCTGGGCACGGCATAGTTGCGGCCGGGATAGGCGGGGTTCGGGTTGGCGTTGATCGCCTTGACCAGCTCATCATATTGGCGCGTGATCGGGCGCTGCGTCGTGCCCACCCGCACGAACACGGTGCCGCAGCATTCCGGGTCCTGTTTGCTGTAGTCGCCCGACAGGGTCAGGCTGAAATTGTCGGTCGGCTTGAACAGCAGTTGTCCGCGAATGCCCAGATTGTCCTGCTCGTTGATCCAGCGCTGGGACGTGACGTTGTAGATCGTCCCCCGGCGGCTGGTCGCGGCGACGGCGATGCGGGCGGCGATCGTGTCGGACAGCGGGCCGGAAATGGCGGCCTTCGCCTGCTTGTAATTGAGATTGCCGACGGTCAGTTCGGCGCGGCCCTCGAAATCGAAGGTCGGCTGGTTGGTCGTGATGTTGATCGCGCCGGCCGTGGTGTTCTTGCCGTAGAGCGTGCCCTGCGGACCGCGCAGCACTTCGACCTGGGCGACGTCCAGAAAGTCGAAGGTCGCGGCGGCGACGCGGCTGTTATAGACGTCATCGACATAGATGCCGACGCCCTGCTCGAAGCCGTCGCTGGTCAGGCCGAACGGCACGCCGAGGCCGCGGATGTTGACCGAGGTGTTGCGCGGGTTGGTGGTGTAGACCTGAAGCGTCGGCGCCAGTTGCTGGAGCTTCACGACGTTGAAATTGCCGGTCGCCTCTATGCTGTCGCCGCGGATTACGGAGATCGCCAGCGGCACCTCCTGCGCGGTTTCCGCACGGCGGCGGGCGGTGACGATGATCACTTCCCCGCGGGCAGTGGCTTGTTCGGCGCTGTCCGCAACGGGTTGAGCCGCGTCCTGCGCAGATGCGGTGGACGCAATAAAGGATGCGCTCGCCACGCCGGCGAGCAACAGAAAACGCGCAATCATTGTATATTCCCCTTCCGGATGTCCGGTGAATGTTGATCGCGGCCCCTGCGGTGATCCGCTCAAAGCCGTTGGTCTGGGGATGGAAAATGTGGCCCACCCCTTGCCACCTGTTATCCGGCCCTTTGCGGGCCTTGTTCAGCAACCCTGAATCTTCTTGCTCCCCCCGCTCTTGTTTCAGGCGGTGAGGCGCGTCTTTTCCGTCACGTCGATCTGCACGACGCGTGCGTCATGCACGGTCAGCGTGACAGATCCGAAACGAAGCGCCTCCAGCACGCTGCGCACCTTTTCGATGCTGACCGCAATGTCGTGGCGCTGCCCGTCACTGCGGCCGTTGCGGGCGAATTCAATCGATCGGTTTTCACTCATAAACACCTCTTAGCCGCTCTTTATCTCAACTGTATTGATAGACAAAAAAGCAAATATAAGGGGCGCTCAAGTTTCTCTTGTCGCGCCCCAAAAGCATCGTTCGGAAAATGGGTCCGGTTTTCCGTAGAAACGATGCGATAACAAAAAACTATAGATTTAGCCGTTGACCCGCAGCGCCGCCAATCGCCGCTCCTGATGCGCCAGCGGGATGGCGGGCCGTAACTGGCGCATTGCAGAAGCCTGCTCATGCGCATTGTCGATCAGTTTTTCGAGCAAAGCCTGGCCGAAGCGCCATTCGCCCAGGCCCGAATCCGCATTGATATGGCCGCAAAAGCCCGCATCGACAAAGCTGCTGCCCCAATTCTTGCCGATGCTGTGGGCGCGTTCGAAGAAGATATAGGGATCGTTGCGGCTCGCCACGACGATCGAGGGAAAGGGCAGTTGCGCGCGGGGCGTGGGGCCGAAGCCGCCGATCGTCTCGGGCGTTTCCATCCGGTCGCAGTCGGGCGGCGCCACCAGCAGCGCGCCGGTCACGGGCCAGCCATAGGCCTGGCTCTGCAAGGCGCCCCACCAGGCGACCGCAAGGCAACCCAGGCTGTGCGCGGCCAGGATGATCGGCCCCTCCGCCGCCCGGATCGCGGCGTCCAGCCGCGTGACCCAGCTATTGCGGCTGGGGCTGGCCCAGCTTCCCAGGTCGACCCGCTCGCAATCACCGCGCGTCTTTTCCCACAGCGTCTGCCAATGACCCGGCCCGCTATTGTTGAGACCCGGTATGGTCAGCACGACCGGCTGGCGCGCGTCTCCCGAATGTCCGAATCGCTCCATGGTCAAATCCTCGTCCTATTGTCGAGGGAGAGATAATTCTATTTATCCGGTAGACAATGGTCAAGCGGCAAAATGTGTCGGAATCTGGGCAACCCGATTCATCTGAGGTTCATATAGTGGAAAGGGTCGGGGACTACCACCTTTGCGCCGCCTGAAACCGCCGGAACGCCCCTTACCAGGGGTAGATCAGCCCATAATAGTGAAAGACGCTGCGGCCGTAAGCGTCGTCATAATCGGGTCGTTCATCCGGCAGATGGCGGGGCGCCTGGTCCAATATGTCCTTGGCCAGGTCCACCACATAGCCGCCCTTGTCCGTGTCGTAGCTCAGCATCGACCAGGGCAGCGGATAATGATCGTTGCCGATGCCCAGGAAGCCGCCGAAGGACAGCACGGCATAGCGGACCTGCCCGCTGCGCTTGTCGACCATGAAGTTGGAGATGTGGCCCAGCCGCTCCCCCTGGCGGTTGTAGACAGTGGTGCCTTCGATCCGGTCGGATGCGATCAGGTCGCCATGATTTTCCCTCGCCACGTCAGACATCGTCACTCTCCTGCGAAGAAATCGCGTTATGCTGACCGAACCAAGGGGGACCGGGCGGGTTCCCCGGGGCAGACGAGATGATATGCGAACAGGAGGACGGTCATGAAGATCAATCGCAGCGGATCGGCGGTATGGAGCGGCGGCCTGAAAGACGGCAAGGGCGCGATCTCGACCCAGAGCGGCGCGCTGGATGCGCATCCCTATGGCTTTGCGATGCGCTTCGAAGGGGTGCCGGGCACCAATCCCGAGGAGTTGGTCGCGGCGGCCCACGCCTCCTGCTTCACCATGGCGCTGTCGCTGATATTGGGCGAAGCGGGGCTGACGGCCGAGAAGATGGAGACCAACGCCGTCGTGACGCTGGAACAGCAGGAAGGCGGCTTTGCCATCACGGCGAGCAAACTGAGCCTGAAGGCGACCATCCCCGGCGCGGACGATGCGCGGTTTCAGGAACTGGCCGCCAAGGCGAAGGCCAATTGCCCCGTGTCCAAGCTCTTGAATGCGGAGATCAGCCTGGACGCGGAACTGCTAGGCTGAAGGCGTGCGCTTGGCGTGGACATGTTCGCGCCAGGCGATGTACAGGCCGCTCCCCACGATCAGCGCCGCACCGATCCACGTCGTCGCGATCGGCCAGTTGCCCCAGATCGCCCAGCCGAGCAGCGTCGTCCAGACGATGGAACTGTAGTCCATCGGCAGCACCAAGGAAACGGGGGCCCAGCGCAGCGCCGCGGTCATGCAGATCTGCGCGATGCCGCCGGTCACGCCGATCAGCAGCAGCAGGCCCCATGTCATGGCGTCATGGGCCTGCCCGTGGAACAGCATCGCCACGCCCAGCGGGGGCAGGGAGAGGAGGGTGAACCAGAAGACGATCACCCCGGCGCTTTCCGTGCGGCCCAGTTCGCGCAGGACCAGGCTGACGCAGGCGGTGACGAAAGCCGCGGCGAGCGCGACCGCGACGCCGATCGCGGGGAAGTGCCCGGCGTCCGGCCGGACCATCACGATCACGCCGAGAAAGCCGATGAGCACCGCGCTCCACCGGTGGATGCCGGTCGTCTCGCGCAGGATGAGGGCGGACAGGATCGTGCCGAAGATCGGCATGGTGAAGCCGATGGTCACCGCTTCCGCCGGCAGCAGCAGGATATAGGACAGGAAGTTGAGCACCATGCCCGTCAGGCCGATGATCATGCGGGTGGCATGGACGCCGATGCGTCGCGTGCGGATCGATCCCATGCCGCTTGTCATGGCGATCCAGGCGAATACCACCGGCAGCGCCAGGGCCTGGCGGTAGAACAGCGATTCCACCACATGGACGCCGCGCGCGTCGGCCAGCCTGACCGTCACGAACATGACCGAAAGGCAGATCACCGCGAGCAGGCGCAGGCCGATGGCGGTGAACGGACGATGCGGGCGATTGGATGGGGGTAGGGGCGGCATGCGAACGCCTTAGCCCCGCTGCGGGAGGACGCAACCGCCCAAGGAGGGATGGACGGGTCCGGAATGCGGGAAATTGGCCAATTCAGGACCTTCCCCTCCCGTAAACGGGAGGGGTTAGGGGTGGGCGCGAGCGTAGCGAGCTTCTGACTTAGCCGTTGAAAATTCACGCTGATGTCGCGCCAGCCCACCCCCTAGCCCCCTCCCGCCTGCGGGAGGGGGAATGTCCGCAATCCACCCCAATCAGCCGTTCGGCGCGTTAAGGAGCGTGCGGCGTTAAATCGGACGCAGGCCGCGCTTCAGCTTTCCGTGTCGCATCCTTTCAAGCAGAACCGGTTCCCGTCCTTCGACGGGCTCAGGACAGGTTTTTCTGCACGATGCCCCCCATTTGCCCGCGCCGTTTCACTTCACCGGTTTGCGAAAACGCAGCGTCATCCGGTCGCTTTCCCCAATGGCGAGATATTTCGCCTTGTCGACCTCTCCATTGCGCAGGGTCGGCGGGAGCGTCCAGACGCCCTTTTCCCAGTCGGCCGTGTCCTTGGGATTGGCGTTGACCTCCGACGATCCGGCATATTCGAAGCCGGCCGCTTCAGCGAGGCGGCGGATGGTCGATACCTTGAGGTAGCCGCTGGTCTTCTCCAGCGCCGTATCGCGCCCTTCGGGCAGGCGATGGTCGACGATGCCCAGCGTCCCGCCCGGCTTCAGCAGGTCGTAAAAGGTCTTGAACGTGGCCGTTTCGGTCCCGCCCATCACCATATTGTGCACGTTGCGGAAGGTCAGCAGCGTGTCGACGCTGCCCGCCGGAATGAGACCGGTCTGGTCGGGGAAGGGGACGACCTTCACCTTGTCATAGACGTCCGGCTTTGCCGCGAGGAACGCCTTGTAGCCGTCCAGAGAGCGGCCGGTTGGCTGGAGCGCGTAGAAGGTGCCCTTTTCGCGCAGCAGCGGCGCCAGGATTTCCGTGTACCAGCCGCCGCTGGGCGCATATTCGACCACTGTCTGGTCCGGCTTCACCCCGAAGAAGGCAAGGGTTTGGGCCGGATGGCGGTAGGTGTCGCGAGCGGCATTGGCCGGGGTGCGGCTGGGGGCGGCGACCGCGGCCGCGATAGGATCGGCCGCCTGATGATGGTGCGCATGCTGCGCGGCGAGGGGAAGCAGCGGCAGGGACAGGCCGGTCAGCAGCAGGGCGGCGCGGGCTAGACGGTTCATCGGCATTCCTCTCTTTCTGGGGAATGTCCGATGTGCCGGTGATGCAGGCTGTGCGCAAGCGGGCCGGCGGGAAATGTGTCCGCCGGCAGCAGATTGTTGCAATATGCGCTTATGGGCAGGTCGTTACAGGCAGGCTTCCAGGAAAGGCTGGTCGAAGCCGAACTGCCGCGCCTTGTCCAGCGTGTAGGGACGCAGGCCCATGGAACGATATTCCCCGATGATCTTCCCGCTGTCGTCCTCGTCATGATATTCGAACTTGAACAGTTCCTGGGTGACGATGACGTCGCCTTCCATGCCGATCACTTCGGTCACGTTGGTGACGCGGCGGGAGCCGTCGCGCAGTCGCTTCACCTGCACGATCAGGTCGACGGAGTCGGCAATCTGCTTGGAAATCGCTTCCTTGGGGATCTTGATGTCGCCCATCAGGATCATGTTCTCCATACGGCCGAGGCATTCGCGCGGGGAGTTGGAGTGGAGCGTGCACATGGAGCCATCATGGCCGGTGTTCATCGCGGCGAGCAGGTCGAAGCACTCCGCGCCGCGGATTTCGCCCAGGATGATGCGGTCGGGGCGCATGCGCAGGGCGTTCTTGACGAGGTCGCCGATGGTGATCGCGCCCTGGCCCTCCAGGTTCGGCGGGCGGGTTTCCAGCGGCAGCCAGTGCGGCTGTTGCAGGCGAAGTTCGGCCGCGTCCTCGATGGTCAGCACGCGCTCGCCGGGGTCGATCATCTTGGAGAGGGCATTGAGCATGGTCGTCTTGCCCGAACCCGTACCCCCCGAAATCACGATGTTGAAGCGGCATGCGCCCGCGATCTTCAGCGCCGTGCACATCTTCTGGCTCATCGCGCCCCATTGGGCGAGCATGTCGAGCGTGATCGGCTTGGCGGAGAATTTACGGATGGAGATGGCGGTGCCGCGCAGGGATAGCGGCGGCACGATCACGTTGACGCGGCTGCCGTCGGGCAGGCGGGCGTCGGCCAGCGGCGTGGTCTGGTCGACGCGGCGGCCGACCTTGTTGACGATGCGCTGGGCGATCTGGAACAGATGCTCCTCGTCGCGGAACTTGATGGGCGCGATCTGGAGCTTGCCCTTCTTTTCGATATAGGTCTGCTCCGGGCCGTTGACCATGATGTCGCTGACGTCCGGATCGGCCAGCAATTCCTCCAGCGGGCCCAGGCCGAGCAGTTCGTCCACCAGCACCTTTTCCAGCGCGAACTGCTCGCGGCGGTTGAGGGTCAGCTTCAGTTCCGCCAGCACCTCCATGATGATCGGGCGGAATTCCTCGGCCAGCTCATCCTTGGTCAGCGTGGCGGCGGCTTCGGGATCGACGCGCTCCAGCAGGCGGGGGAGCACCTGCTCCTTGATCTTGTGGACCGAGGCTTCGAACCCCTGCGGTCCGGCATCGGCGGCATGTTCGGCATTGGCGCGATCCGACAGGCGCTGCATCGCGTCGGCATTGCGCTGCATCTGGCTTGTGGGCGCGGAGAGCGGATCGAGCGGGGCTTCCGGGGGCAGGGCCGTCATGTCCAGGGGCGGGAACTGCTCGCCGCCCTTGATCTCTTCCTTGGGCGCGCCTCCCTGCATCGGTCGGGCAAGGCCGAAACCCGGCTTGATGCCCGCAGGTCCATTTTTCCGTCCAAACGCGCTCATAATTCTCCGCCGAAATGATGTGCATCAGCCATGGTTGTTAAAGGTGAATAGCGTGGAAACTTTGATAAATGGCTAATGCGTCGGGTGGCCGGGCGCCGCAGCGGGGCGGGGCCTGCTTGGACATTCGAACGGCGTCTGCATTCGGCTGGCGGGAGGATGATGCTTGCCCACAAGATGCGAACTGTTGGCGTGGTGGCTGACATCCAGTCTTCAACGATAGGGCATTTCGGTCGTTGATGATCCTGATGAGAGCCATGTTCGGCCAGTCTGGAATGCCAAAGGGCCCCGTTCCGACTTGGAACGGGGCCCTTTGGCTTTTAGCAGCGGTCAGATTCGGCTTGTCAGCCGGCATGTTCCGCAAGGACGGTGAGGCCCTTTTCGTTCACCTCGGCAAAGCCGCCGCGGACCGGGATGATTTCCGGGGCGGCGCCGGCGTTGGCGAAGATCTGGATTGTGCCGTCACGGACGGTCGACATGAAGGGCGCATGGCCCTCCAGCACGCCGAAGTCGCCATCGGTGCCGGGGACGACCACCTGATAGACCTCTTCCGAGCGGACGAGCTTTTCCGGGGTCACGAGTTCGAAATGCAGTGCCATTGTCTTACTGAGCCTTTGCTGCATCAAGGGCGACGGTCATGATCATCTGAATGCCCTTGCCTTCATTGTAAACGATGTTGGGACCATCAAGAATGACGATCATATGCCCGCCGGGACGTTCCGCATTGAGGACCAGCAAATCCCGCATGAAATTGCCTTGCATCCCAGATCGGCTTTTATCGATCGTCCAGCCTATGGTCGACCGCAATTTGGTCGTCCAATCATATCTTGCCGTCAGCGAGAGCATGGTGTCGGCCAGCGTCACCTTACAAGCCGGCACCGAGGCGGAAGTAGCCAGCCACATCTTGCCTTCGGGCACGGCGACGGAAGCGTAGATGCCTTCCTTGCCAAATAAGCGGCTAGCCATGGTCTCCACATCGGCCGGAGGAATGGCCAAGGTGATACCGACGTTCTTCAACAGCTTTTCGTTCTTCGCGGTCAAATGGTCCCGCTCGGTAAGCTGTTGCGCGCAGGCTCGAAATGCTGTTTCCAGCGCGCTGGTCAACTGGGAGGCCGTCGTCTTGGCCGGTGTTGCCGATTGCAGCAAAGCTAGTGCAAGGACGACGCCTCCCATCATTTGCCTTACGCCGCTTCCGCAGCCAGCTTCTTCGCCTTTTCGATGGCTTCGTCGATGCCGCCGACCATGTAGAAGGCGTTTTCGGGCAGATGGTCATATTCGCCTTCGACCACGGCCTTGAACGACTTCACCGTATCCTCGATCTGGACGAACTTGCCCGAAATGCCGGTGAAGACCTCCGCGACGTGGAAGGGCTGCGACAGGAACTTCTGGATCTTGCGGGCGCGGGCGACGGTCAGCTTGTCCTCTTCCGACAGCTCGTCCATGCCCAGGATCGCGATGATGTCCTGAAGCGACTTGTACTTCTGGAGGATCGCCTGAACCGCGCGGGCGGTTTCATAATGTTCCTGACCCACGACGCGGGGTTCCAGAACGCGGCTGGTCGAGTCCAGCGGGTCCACCGCCGGATAGATGCCCAGTTCCGAAATGGCGCGGTTGAGAACGGTGGTGGCGTCGAGGTGCGCGAAGCTGGTGGCCGGCGCCGGGTCGGTCAAGTCGTCCGCGGGGACGTACACGGCCTGCACCGAGGTGATCGAACCCTTGTTGGTCGAGGTGATGCGCTCCTGAAGGGCGCCCATGTCGGTGGCGAGGGTCGGCTGATAGCCCACGGCCGAAGGAATGCGGCCGAGCAGAGCCGACACTTCCGCGCCCGCCTGGGTGAAGCGGAAGATGTTGTCGACGAAGAACAGCACGTCCTGACCTTCCTGGTCGCGGAAATATTCCGCAATGGTGAGGCCCGACAGGGCGACGCGCGCGCGGGCGCCCGGCGGTTCGTTCATCTGGCCGTAGACCAGCGCCACCTTCGAACCTTCGCTGATCGCGTTGCCGTCGGCGTCCTTGGCGATGACGCCGGCGTCGAGGAATTCGTGATAAAGGTCGTTGCCCTCGCGGGTACGCTCACCGACGCCCGCGAACACGGAGGTGCCGCCATGGCCCTTCGCGATATTGTTGATCAGTTCCTGGATGAGCACGGTCTTGCCGACGCCCGCGCCGCCGAACAGGCCGATCTTGCCGCCCTTCGCATAGGGAGCGAGAAGGTCGATGACCTTGATGCCGGTGACCAGGATCGAGGCGTCGGTCGACTGGTCGACGAATTCCGGCGCCTTGGCATGGATCGGGGCGGAGAGGGTGGTGCCGACCGGGCCGCGCTCGTCGATCGGTTCACCGACGACGTTCAGGATGCGGCCGAGCGTGGCCGGGCCGACGGGAACGCTGATCTGCGCGCCGGTGTCGGTCACTTCCTGACCGCGGGTCAGGCCGTCGGTCGAGTCCATCGCGATGGTGCGGACGGTGTTCTCGCCCAGATGCTGGGCGACTTCCAGCACGAGGCGCTGGCCGTTGTTGCTGGTTTCCAGCGCCGAGAGAATGGCCGGAAGTGCATCGGGGAAGGTAACGTCGACGACGGCGCCGATGACCTGGCTGATGCGGCCTACATTGTTGGTGGTTGCCATGACTACTGTCCTTGCCTGCACTTAAAGGGCTTCGGCGCCCGAGATGATTTCGACGAGTTCGGTGGTGATCGCGGCCTGACGGCTGCGGTTGTACTGAATGGTCAGCTTGTTGATGAGGTCGCCGGCGTTGCGGGTCGCATTGTCCATGGCGGTCATCGACGCGCCCTGTTCGGACGCGTTGTTTTCCAGCAGCGCCTTGAAGATCTGCACCGTGACGTTGCGCGGCAGCAGGTCGTCGAGGATCGCTTCCTCGCTCGGTTCATATTCCACCGTCGCGCCGATGGCGTTGCGGTCGGCGTCGGCCGGGATCTTCACCGGAATGATCTGCTGCTCGGTCGGGATCTGGGCGAGCGCCGACTTGAAGCGCGAGAAAAAGAGATGCGCGACGTCGAACTTGCCGTTCAGATACATGTCGGTCAGTTCGCGGGCGATCTCCTCTGCCTGCGCATAGCCCGGTTCCTTGACGCCGGTGGTGTCGAACTGGGCGACGATCATGCCGGGGAAGGTGCGGTTGATGACCGGACGGCCCTTGCGGCCGATCAGGTAGAAGCGGACGGTCTTGCCCTGCTGGATCAGTTCGTCCGCCTTGGCGCGGGCGGCCTTGACGATGTTGGCGTTGAACGCGCCGGCAAGGCCACGGTCCGAATTGGCGACGACCAGCAGATGGACATCGTCCTTGCCGGTGCCGGCCAGCAGCGGGGAGGCGCCTTCGCCCGAACCGCCTGCGATCTTCGAGGCGAGGCTGGCGACGACCGCTTCCAGACGGCTGGAATAGGGGCGGGCGGCTTCGGCGGCGGCCTGCGCCTTGCGCAGCTTCGCGGCGGCGACCATCTGCTTGGCCTTGGTGATCTTCTGGGTCGATTTGACCGACCCGATGCGCAGCTTCAGTTCCTTGAGGCTAGCCATAGTTCAAACATTCCGAGCAAGGGCCAGACGGCCCGCGAGACCAAAGAAACCGACGCCCATGGCGCCTTCGAACCAGCGCATCGCGCTGCTCTGCCCGACCTTGCGCCCCGCCTTGGTGGCGAGGATCGCGAGAAGGGCGCACCAGAAGAAACCCAGTCCATAGACGATCGCGATCAGCAGCATGCCCTGCCATGGTGCGTCCGGACCGGTGCCGACGAACTGCGGCAGCGCGGCCAGGAAGAAGATCGCGACCTTCGGGTTCAGCACGGTGCTGATGAACCCCTGCGCGAAGGGCGATCCGCCGATCCGCAGCCTGGGCGCTTCCGATGCCGGCGATGGCTTCACCGCGCCGCGCAGCATCGAAAGGCCGAGCCATGCGAGATAGATCGCGCCCGCGATCTTCACCGCCATGAAGAGGCCCGGCACGGCGTTCAACACGCTGAGGAAGCCGAAGCCGCAGAGCGCCATGTAGAACAGCCCGCCAAGCTGGATGCCGCCGATCGCCGCCATTCCCGCCTTCAGCCCGCGCCGCGCCGCGTGACCAGCCACCAGCATGGTGTCCGGTCCCGGCAGCAGCACCAGACCGATCGACATCACGGTCCAGGCAAGGAGGGAATGGGCGGTGAGCATTATCGCAGCTTCGTTCTTCCTTTTTTCCGTCATCCCCCTGGGGGGCCATCTCCCTTGCGTTGCGTCTGGGCGCTCGGTCGGGAGATGGGTTCCCGCTTTCGCGGGAATGACGGAGTTGGTGGGTTACGCGAAGGTCTTGCCGAACGAGTCCAGCGCGGCCTTCAGCTTCGCCTTGGGCTCGTCGCCCAGATCCTTGCTGTCGCGGATGGCGGCCAGCACCTCGGGATGGTCGTGGCGCAGATAGGCGAGCATCAGCTCTTCATAGCGCGTCACGTCCTTGACCGGGATGCTGTCCAGATAGCCGTTGGTGCCAGCGAAGATCGACGCCGTCTGCTCTTCGAAGGGCAGGGGCGAGAACTGGGCCTGCTTGAGCAGTTCGGTCAGGCGCGCACCGCGGTTCAGCAGCTTCTGGGTCGAAGCGTCGAGGTCCGAACCGAACTGGGCGAAGGCCGCCATTTCGCGATACTGGGCCAGCTCCAGCTTGATCGAGCCGGAAACCTTCTTCATCGCCTTGGTCTGCGCGGCGGAACCGACGCGCGACACCGACAGGCCGACGTTGATGGCCGGACGGATGCCCTGATAGAAGAGGTTGGTTTCGAGGAAGATCTGGCCGTCGGTGATCGAGATCACGTTGGTCGGAATATAGGCCGACACGTCGCCTGCCTGCGTTTCGATGATGGGCAGCGCGGTCAGCGAGCCGGCGCCGTTGGCGTCGTTCATCTTCGCGGCGCGCTCCAGTAGGCGGCTGTGCAGGTAGAAGACGTCGCCCGGATAGGCTTCGCGGCCCGGAGGACGGCGCAGCAGCAGCGACATCTGGCGATATGCGACGGCCTGCTTGGAAAGATCGTCATAGACGATCACGGCGTGCATGCCGTTGTCGCGGAAGAATTCGCCCATGGTGACGCCGGTATAGGGCGCCAGATACTGGAGCGGAGCGGGTTCCGAAGCGGTCGCGGCGACGACGATCGAATATTCCATCGCGCCATTTTCTTCGAGCTGCTTGACGATCTGCGCGACGGTCGAGCGCTTCTGGCCGACGGCGACGTAGATGCAGTAGAGCTTCTTGCTCTCATCGTCGCCCGCGTTGATGCCCTTCTGGTTGATGAAGGTGTCGATCGCGACGGCGGTCTTGCCGGTCTGGCGGTCGCCGATGATCAGCTCGCGCTGGCCGCGGCCGACGGGGACGAGGGCGTCGATCGCCTTGAGGCCGGTCTGCACGGGTTCGTGCACCGACTTGCGGGGAATGATGCCCGGCGCCTTGACTTCCACGCGCTTGCGTTCGGTGTACTGGATCGGGCCCTTGCCGTCGATCGGGTTGCCGAGGCCGTCGACCACGCGGCCAAGCAGGCCCTTGCCGACGGGCACGTCCACGATGGTGCCGGTGCGCTTGACGGTGTCGCCTTCCTTGATCTCGGCATCCGAGCCGAAGATCACGACGCCGACATTGTCGGCTTCCAGGTTGAGCGCCATGCCCTGCACGCCATTGGCGAACTCGACCATTTCGCCCGCCTGGACGTTGTCGAGGCCATGGACGCGGGCGATGCCGTCACCCACGGTCAGCACGGAACCGACTTCGCTCACCTGCGCTTCGGTGCCGAAATTGGCTATCTGGTCCTTGATGACCTTCGAAATTTCTGCGGCGTTGATATCCATGTTCAGCCTTTCAGCCTTTCATCGCGTGGGCGAGACTATTCAAACGGGTGCGGATGGAGGAATCGATCATCTGGCTGCCGATCTTGACGACCAGCCCGCCCAGGATCGCGGGATCGACCTTGGCATCGAGCGCGACGTCGCGGCCGACGCGGGCGCGCAGGCCCTGTTGCAGGGCGCTGACCTGCCCGGCGTCGAGCGGATGGGCGCTCGTCACTTCGGCGCGAACCTCGCCCTTGTGATTCGACAGCAGCGTCTCATAGGCGCGGATGATCGCGGGCAGCTGGGAAAGGCGGCGGTTCTGGGCCAGCACGCCCAGGAAATTCGTCGTCAGCGGGTCGAGGCCCATGGAGGATGCGACGGCGGCGATCGTCTTACCCGCTGCGTCGCGACTGAGGACGGGGCTGTTCACCAGGCCCTTGAAATCGGCCGATTCGGCCAGTGCCGCCTTGAGCGCAGCCAAGCTCGCCGCGACGGTGTCGAGCGTCTTGCCGTCGCGGGCCAGATCGAACAGCGCCACCGCATAGCGGCCGCTGAGGCTGGCCTGAATACCGCCGGTCGTCTCCACGCGCTTACCGTCCTCCACTTGATTCTGGCATTTTGAATTGCCGGTCATGCAAAAAGGGGGCGCGGTTCTGTCCGTCCCGGTCCCCTGTTGGGGGGCCGGTTAGCAGTGGGATTGTGACTATGCAAGCCATGGAACGCGATTCGACCGTCAGTATGAAATCATCGCGATTTGACTGAGTTTTTATATGGGACGAATCGCCGGTCGCCGCCCCGCTTTTATTTCCCCTCGGGGGTGAGCCGACCCTTTTGGCAATGGTAAACGATCCGTTCATTGGGTTGGGCCGGAAGCAGGGCGGCGAGATCGTTCTGCAGCGTGGCGATTTTCCCCAGCAGGGCAGAATCGCTCCCACAGCCCTTGATCGCGCCGCCGCCAAGGGCGCGGGCCTTTGCCATGGTGTCGATGTCGGGCAGCCAGCGCTGGACCCGAAGCGTGCCCGTTGCCGGATCGAAGCGGCTGACGGTCACGAAATTATGGTCGTCGGGAACGGCCGCGCGCTGCCAGCCGGTGCCGGAGGAGACATATTGGGTGTCGCCGTCGACGCAGCCCCCCTCCGCCCAATGGAATCCGATGTCATTGGGTTGGGATATGGTGAGCCGGCTGCGATTCACGTCCACCCGGCAGACATTGTCGCCGGCCCAGGCAAAGGCGTTGTTGCCCATGACGTTCGCGTCCTGCGGCAGTTCGATGCGTTCTTCGATACTGGAGAAGCTGGGCTTCAGGAAGAACAGTCCGATCGCCGCGAACAGCAGGACGCCGCCGCCCGCCAGCCACCAGGTGGCGCGCCGTTCCCGGCCCTGGCTGTAGAACAGGCCGCCTGCGCCGAGGCCGAGCACCGCCAGCGCCAGCAGCACCGCGGCGCCCGCCATCGCATTTTCCCGGGCGGAAATGACGTCGCGTTCGGCCGTGTCGCGGGCCTTGTCCAGCGCGGCTTCGCGAGCGTCCGCGCGGGCGCGTTCGGATTGCTCGCTCCGCGCTTCCTCCCGCTGGGCGAGGGCGGCTTCGGCGGCGTCCGCCTCCGCCATCGAGCGGCAGGGAACGACGGTGTGCAGCGACGATATGCCGGCCTGCCGCAGGAAGGAGGCGACTTCCCGCCAGGACACGGCGAAGCCGAACTCCGCATCATTGCCGTCGGAGACCGATCCGAAACTGTTGACCCCCAGCACCCGGCCGCAATCGTCGACCAGCGGACCGCCGCTATTGCCTGCGGCCAGCGGCGCGGTGTGCAGCACCGTATCGAAATTCTGGCTGGCCCTGCCTGAGGACACAGTGCCGCTGGTCTTCACCGTGCCGAGCGGTTCCACCAACTGCTTGAGGCCAAGGCCCTGCGCGCGGTCCACCGTGCCGGGATAGCCGATGGCGGTCACATGCTGCCCGTCGCTCACCGCCCCGGCGTAGAAGGTGCTGACCGGCAGGCTGCCTTCCTCCAACTGGATCAGCGCCAGGTCGTTGCCGGGCGAGAAGGCGATGATCCGGCCGCCATAGGTCTTCGTCCCCTCCGAAGGGATGACGCCGATGACAAGATCCTTCTCCTCCCGCGTCAGTTCGACCACATGGGCGTTGGTGACGATCTTGTCCGGCGCGACCGCGAAGCCGCTGCCATGGCCCACGAAATAGGCGTCGGAGCCGTTGGTCGCGACCAGCACGACGCGGACAACGCCGCGGGCGGCGGCTGCGATGTCCTGCTGTTCGGCATGCGCGCCGGAGGGCCCGGCAAGAGCCAGGAGCGCGGCCAGAACAGGGGCGAGGCGACGGAATAGTGCGACCATGGTTGGCGGCATTCATATGCGATGGTGGGATTGAGGCAATGCGCAAAAAAGCGTGGAGCCGCTTTTTGAGCGCAAGCGGCGGGAAGGCTGATGCGTCGGGCGCGGCTATCCCTTATTCATGACCGAGATGAGACAGCCCGAAGCCCCGATCCACGCCATGCCGGACGCAGATGCCTGCTGGGACGCCTTTCTGGGGCGCGACCGGAGCTTCGACGGGCGGTTCGTGGGCGCCGTGCTGACCACCGGCATCTATTGCAAGCCGAGCTGCGCGGCGCGGCATCCTCGGCGGGAGAATATGATCTTCCTTGCCGATCCGGAGGCAGCGCGGGCGGCGGGTTTCCGCGCCTGCCTGCGCTGCCGCCCCGACGAGGTCGGGCGCGACCGGCTGGCGGTGGAGGCGGCCATCGCCTTCATCGCTGCCGCCGAGACCCCGCCCTCGCTGGAGGAGGTGGCGGCGCATGCGGGCTATGCGCCGCATCATTTCCACCGGCTGTTCAAGCGCGAAACGGGGATGACGCCGGCCGCCTACGCCCGATCGCTGCGCACCGAACGGCTGAAAAGCGCGCTGGAGGAGGGGAGCAGCGTCACCGGCGCGATCTATGAGGCGGGCTATAATGCGCCCAGTCGCGCCTATGCCGATGCGGAACGGCATCTGGGCATGACGCCCAGCGCCTGGAAGGATGGAGGGCGTGGCGTGGCGATTCGCCATGCGGTGGTGCAGACCGGCCTGGGGCCGGCGCTGGTCGCGGGGACCGAGCGGGGGCTTTGCCGGATCAGCTTCGACGAGGATGAGGCGGATTTGCGCCGGCGCTTCCCCAAGGCGGAGATCCTGCCCGCCGACGAGGGGCTTTCGGCCCTGGCGGCGCAGGTCGTGCGGTTGATCGACGATCCGTCGGTGCCGCCGGATTTGCCGATGGATGTGTGCGGGACGGCGTTTCAGCAGGCGATATGGGCGGCCTTGCGCGCGATCCCGCCGGGTGAGACGCGCACCTATGGCGAAATTGCGGCGGCCATCGGCAGGCCAGGCGCCGTGCGGGCCGCCGGGACGGCTTGCGGCGACAACAATCTGGCCGTGCTGATCCCTTGCCATCGAGTGTTGCGGAGCGATGGGAGCCTGGGCGGATACGCCTATGGCACGCGGCGCAAGCAGGCCCTGCTGGAGCGCGAAAGCCGGGGCTGAAACCACGCTTTTCGCTTTTCTTTCAGCAGGCTGTCGGCCATGAGTGCCGCCGGGGTTCAACGCCGTTGCAGGGGGTGGCGTGACGATTCGGGTGTTGAAGGGGCTGCTGCTCCTGGCGGGCGCGTTGGCGATCATGCCGGGTACGGCGCAGGCGGCGTGGTTGCAGGCGAACAGCCGGCATTTCACCATCATGAGCGACGGCAGCGAAGCCAGGCTGCATGAATTTGCCGAGAAGCTGGAAAAATTCGACGGCCTGTTGCGCCGCGTGACCGGCGTCGACGATCCGGAGGCGGGCAGCCCGGTCCATGTCTATCTTCTGTCCAACGACGCCAAGGTGAAGGCGCTGGCGCGCAATCCCAATATCGGCGGTTTCTACACGACGTCGGATCGCTTCGCTTATGCCGTCCTGGCGCGGGGCGCGAAGACGAGCGATTATGATGTGGGTGCCGAGGACATATTGTTCCACGAATATACCCATCATTTCATGCTGCATCATTTCCCGGCGGCTTATCCGGCGTGGTATGTGGAGGGTTTCGCGGAATTTTTCTCCGCCGTGAAATTCCCCAAGGACGGGTCGATCCAGTTCGGCCGCATCCCGATGGCGCGGGCGCCCACGCTGGTGCAGGATTCGCCCTATCCGCTGAAGGACCTGTTCGCCCGCGATACGGACGGGCTGGGGCTGCGAGACGGGGATCGCTATTATGGCACGGCCTGGCTGCTCACCCATTATTTCCAGTATAAGGCCGACCGGCGGGCGGAAATCAGCCATTATCTGAAGGATCTGGCGGCCGGCGTGCCGGATATGAAGCTCGATGGCTATTTTGCCGGGGGCGTCGAGGGGCTGGAAAAGGACCTGAAGGCCTATATGCGCCGTCCCTTGTCGGCATCGCGGCTCGATCCCAGCGCGGTGACGGTGGGGGCCATCGCGATCGGCCCGGTCGATCCGGCGCAGGGCGCGCTGATCGAGGATGAATTGCGGCTGATGAACCATCCCCGCACCGAAGATTTGCCCGACATCGTCCGTGCGATCCGCGCCACCGCCGCAAAATTCCCGTCCAGCGCCTATGCGCTGGCGCTGCTGGCGGAGGCGGAGTGGGAGGCGGAGGAGAAGGCGGCGGCGCTGGCCGACGCCGATCGCGCGATCGCGCTCGATCCCGGACTGTCGCGGGCCTATAGCGCGCGGGCGCGGGCATTGCTGGAGCGGGCGCAGGACGATGACAAGGAGGAGGATTGGAAGGCTGCGCTGAAGGCCATCGTCAAGGCGAATCGCGCGGATACGGAAGACCCGGTGCCGCTGGCGCTGTTCTACCGCTATCATGCGATGAAGGGCGGGCTGATGCCGGACATCGGCTATGACGGCCTGGCCAAGGCCTTTCTGCTGCTGCCGCAAAGCCCGGAATATCGGATGACCTATGTGCAGGCCCTCGCATTCCGGGGGGACTATGCCAAGGCATCCCAACTGCTCGACCCGCTGGCCTATTCGCCGCACCCCTCCGGCACGCGGGACGCGGCGCTGGCGCTCAAGAAGCGCTTCGATGCCGAGGCCGCTAGGAAGAAAAGCCCTTCAACCGCTCCATGATCGCGCGGCGCTGGGCCTTGCTCATCCCTGCCCAGCGTCGGATTTCGTCCGTCGTCCGTCCGCAACCGGTGCAGATCCGCCCGGCCTTGTCGAGCTTGCAGATGTTGACGCAGGGGCTTTCCATGGGTGTTCGGGCCATCACATGAAGCTGTACGGGTCGACGTCGACCGCCACCCTTGTGCCCGATTTCCAGCTGAGGTTGCCCAGCCATTCCCGGATCGCGTCCTGCACGTCGACCTGCCGCGTCGCGTGGATCAGCAGGCGGTGGCGGTGCCGCCCGCGCAGCACGGAAAGCGGGGCCGGGGCGGGGCCGTAGACGCGCATCCCGTCGATCGAGGGCGCGGACTTGCCGATCAGCCGCGCGACCTCGGCGGCTTCGTCCGCATCCTCGCTGGACACGATGATCGCGGCGAAGCGGCCGAAGGGCGGGGCGTTGGCGTGGCGGCGATTCTCCGTCTCCACCTCGTAGAAGCGCTCCACATCGCCTGCGATCAGGGCCTTGATGACCTCTGCCTCCGGCATGCGGGTCTGGATGAAGACGCGGCCCGGTTTCTGCCCGCGCCCGGCGCGTCCGGCGACCTGGACGATCTGCTGGAAGGTACGCTCCGAGGCGCGCAGGTCGCCGCCTTCGAGGCCCAGATCGGCATCGATCACGCCCACCAGCGTCAGGTTGGGGAAGTGATAGCCCTTGGTGACGAGCTGCGTGCCGATGATGATGTCGACCGCGCCCGCCTCCACCGACTTCACGAATTCCGCGACCTTGGCGGGCGACCAGAGCGTGTCGGAGGTGACGATGGCGGTGCGCGCATTGGGCCAGAGCGCCTTCACCTCGTCCGCGATGCGCTCGACGCCGGGGCCGCAGGCGACAAGGCTATCCTCCTCCTTGCATTCCGGGCAGAAGCGCGGCGCGGGGATGACATGGCCGCAATGGTGGCAGGCCAGGCGGTGGGTCAGCCGGTGCTCGACCATCCAGGCGGTGCAATTGGGGCATTGGAAGCGATAGCCGCAATGGCGGCAGAGCGTCAGCGGCGCATAGCCCCGCCGGTTGAGGAAGAGCAGGCTCTGCTCGCCCTTTTCCATCGTCTCGTCGATGGCGCGCACCAGCGGCGGCGCGATCCAGCGGCCGCGCTCCGGCGGGTCGGTGAGCAGGTTGATGCCCTCTATGTCCGGCATGGCCGCGCCGCCGAAGCGGGAAGGCAGCTTGATTTCCCTGTAGCGGCCAAGCTCGACCTGATGCCGCGTCTCTATGGCGGGGGTGGCGGAGGCGAGGATGACCGGGAATTTCTCTATAAGGCCGCGCATCACCGCCACGTCGCGGGCATGATAGTGGACCCCGTCCTCCTGCTTGAAGCTCGCCTCATGCGCTTCGTCCACCACGATCAGGCCCAGATTGGGATAGGGCAGGAACAGGGCGGAGCGGGCGCCGACCACCACCGACGCCTCGCCCGCCGCGATCGCCCGCCAGGCGCGCCGCCGCTCGCTCTGGCGCAGGCCGCTGTGCCAGTTGACGGGGACCGTGCCGAAGCGCTTTTCGAAACGTTCCAGAAAGGGCTCGGTCAGCGCGATTTCGGGGAGCAGCACCAGCACCTGCCGTCCCTCGCGGATAGCGGCGGCGATAGCTTCGAAATAGACTTCCGTCTTGCCCGATCCGGTCACGCCGTCGAGCAGGAAGGGGGCGAAGGCCCGTTCCCTGACCGCTTCGATGAACTGGTCGGCGGCCGCGCCTTGCCCATCGGACAGCAGCGGCGGGGCATGATCGGGATTCGGCATGGGGAAGGGGGTGTCGACGCTGACCTCCACCGCTTCGAAGGCGCCCGCCTTGATGAGGCCGCGGATCACCGCGTCGCTGACTCCCCCGATCATCGCCAGCTCGCGGATCAGCCCCTGCCGTTCGCCGATGCGCTCCATCGCCTGGGTGCGCTGTTCGGTCATGCGGTCAGGAAGGTCGCCCGTGGCGCGATATTCGATGACGGTGCGCGCGCCCTCCAGCGCCGCCATGGACGCCAGCGTCATGCGCAGCACGGCGGCGATGGGGGCGAGATAATAGTCCGCCGTCCACTCGATCAGGCGGCGCAGCGTCTCCGGCACCGGGGGCGCGTCGACCGGGCCGACGACGTTGCGCAGGCGGTTGTCGCCCACCGTCTCGATTTCGGGAAAGCTGTCCTCGTCCCACACCACGCCGACGATCTGGCGCGGACCCAGCGGCGCGACGACGATGCTGCCGGGCTTGACCGCCATTCCGTGCGGCACGCGATAATCGAGCGGCCCCAGGGCGGCGTTCAGCAGGATGACACGGGCGCGCGAACTCATTGCCCTCTCCCTAATGGCAGGGGCGGTTGAGGCAAGCCCTGGAGCGCGTCAGATTTTCCAGCTCAATGTCAGCCAGGGGATGTGCGCCACCGCATCCGGGCGGCCGTCGCGGAACGTCTGCTGCCGCATATAGAGCAATTGCGCGTCCAGCGCCCTGGCGATCGGATGGCGCAGCCCGATCTGGTTGCGCATGACGGCGAGGCCCCGCCTGTCGCCGGGGCGGGCGCGGTTCAGGTGGAACATCAGCTCGGCCGCCGCGATCAGCGTCCATCGCTTCGCCGCGTCGAGAGGCACCGAGGCCTGCGCCCGCTGCCGCAGCCGCCAGCTTGCCCTGTCGGCGGTATCGAAAAAGCGCTGTTCGATGCGGGTGCGGCTCATCCAGATGCCTTTCGTCAGCGTCACCTGCTGGAACAGCCGCATTTCCTGTTCCGGTTCGGAGCGGAAAAAGGCGAGGCCGCCGCCGATCTGCACCGCCCTGGCGACGCGATGGTCGATCAGGACGCGCACCGTCTGCTGCCCGCCATTGGAGGATGCCTGGCGGAAACGCTGGCTGAGGTCGAGCGACACGAGGTCCACATCGCTTGCCTGCACGACCAGCGATTCGGTCGTCCACAGTTGATTTTCCTGGCTGGCGGCGAAGGCGGGCGAGGCGGCCAGGAGGCCGACGGGGATCAGCGCGTCCGATATGTGGCGGGGACGCTGGCGGCGGGGCATGGATCGGTCCTTTGGAAAGGTGCCGCCGTCATAATGTTGCGCCGGGCGGAAGGTAAAGGGGCAGCCTCCGGCAATAATGGCTAATCCGTCATGGAGCCGCTAAAGGAAACGCGATTCGTCCCTTCCTCTGCCGGAGCAGATCCATGAAGTTCTTCGTCGACACCGCCGACACCAATGAAATCCGCGAACTCGCCGCCACCGGCCTGCTGGACGGCGTCACCACCAACCCCTCTCTGATCCACAAGTCGGGCCGCAAGTTCCTGGAAGTGGTGGAGGAAATCTGCGGCATCGTGGAAGGGCCCGTGTCGGCGGAGGTCGTCGCGCTCGACCATGAGACGATGATGAAGGAAGCCGCGGTCTTGCGGAAGATCGCCGGCAATGTCTGCATCAAGGTGCCGCTGACCATCGATGGCCTCAAGACCTGCAAGGCGCTGACCGGGGAGGGCGTGATGGTGAACGTCACCCTCTGCTTCTCCGCCAATCAGGCGCTGCTGGCGGCCAAGGCGGGCGCGACCTTCATCTCGCCCTTCGTCGGGCGACATGACGACAATGGCTTCGACGGCATGAAGCTGATCGAGGACATCCGCCTGATCTACGACAATTATTCCTTCGCCACGGAAATCCTGGTCGCAAGCGTGCGTCACCCGATCCATGTGCTGGAAAGCGCGAAGATCGGCGCCGACGTGATGACCGCGCCGCCGTCCGTCATCAAGGCGCTGTTCAACCATGTGCTGACCGAGAAGGGCATTGCCGGCTTCCTGGCGGACTGGGAAAAGACCGGCCAGTCGGTCCTCTGATTCGAGTTGGGGGTTTGAGGAAGGGCGCGCAGGCCGGTCCTGCGCGCCTTTTTTGTCGCAACCTTCGCCGGGGAGCGTCATTCTCCTGCGCAAAGGAGAGGCACGATGTTCGTCGCGGTCTATTGGTGGCGCGTTCACCCCGGCAAGGAGGATCAGTTCCGCAAGGCCTGGCGCCGGGGAACCGACCTGATCCGCGAAAAATATGGCAGCTATGGTTCGCGCCTGCATCGTGATGCCGACGGGCGCTTCGTCGGCTATGCCGAATGGCCGGACGAGGCGAGCTGGCGCGCGGCTTTCGATGAGAAGATGGTCTATGACGATCCCGAGACGCGCGCCGCCTTCGTCGACGCCATAGCGGAGGTGCCGCCGGACGCCGATCCCATCTTCACCATGACGGTGACCGACGACCTGCTGTTGCGTTCGGCGGCGGGGCGTGGCGGCGGCGACTGACCGATCGGACTAGGCGCGCCTCCCTTGCGCGTCCCTTCCTTGCGCCTTCCAGCCAGCCCCCTAACACCTTTGACCCCGGCGGCTGTCCCGATGCGCCGATGCGCCGGTCGAGACAGGCTCTATCACCATCAGCGCCTGCCAGATCCCGGAAAAGAGGAGGGAAAGCATCGCCGCCAGCGCATCCTGTCCGGCCTTGCCCGCGCCGACCGCGCTGGAGGCCAGCCCGTCCGTTGCCTATCGGCGCGACATCGATGGGCTGCGCGCATTGGCGGTGCTGCCGGTGCTGTTCTATCATGTCCGCCTCTGGCCCTTTTCCGGAGGTTTCATTGGCGTCGACATCTTCTTCGTCATCTCCGGCTATCTGATCGCCTCGATCATTGCGCGGGAGCTGGCGGAAGGCCGGTTCAGCCTCACCGATTTCTATGTGCGGCGCATCCGCCGGATATTCCCCGCCCTGTTCGCGACCATCGCCGTCACCATCATCGCCGGCAGCCAGATCCTGCTGCCCCTGGACTATCGCGCGCTTGGCCTGAGCGCCGCAGCGACGGTGCTGTTCGCCAGCAACCTCCATTTCGCGCGGCATAGCGGCTATTTCGGCAGCGCCGCGGAAGAAGCGCCGCTGCTGCACACATGGTCGCTGGCGGTGGAGGAGCAATTCTACATCCTCTTCCCGCTGCTGATGCTGTGTGCCTTTAGGGCGGGCGGGCGGACGCGGCTCCTGCTGGGGGTGGTGGCGCTTCTGTCCTTCGCCACGGCGCTGCTGCTGGTCGACCGTGCGCCGGTGCTGGCCTTCTACCTTCCCTTTCCCCGCGCCTGGGAGTTGCTGGCGGGCGCGTTGCTGGCGACGGATATGTTGCCGCCGCTGCGGAACCGTTGGGCGGCGCAGCTCTGCGCGCTGGCGGGGGTGGCGTCGATCGGCTGGGCGCTGTTCGGCTTTTCCAGCGCGACGGCCTTTCCGGGGCTGAACGCGCTTTACCCGGTGCTGGGGGCACTACTGATCCTGCATGCGGGGCAGAGCGGGTCGGCGGTCAGCCATCTGCTGGGCGGCGCGATGCCCGTGGCGGTCGGCCGCATCTCCTATTCGCTCTATCTGTGGCACTGGCCGCTTGTCGTCTTCTGGACCTATCGCACGGACGGCGACTGGCGGTTGCGGGAGCAGTTGCTCATCATCCTGCTCTCGCTCCTCCTCGCCGCTTTCTCCTGGCGCTTCATCGAGGAGCCGTTCCGCCGGGCTCGTCGCTTCACGGCAGGCCGCGCCTTCGCGCTCGCCGGCGCGATGATGGCGGCGGGGTGCGGAGCGGGCGCGCTGCTCTACCTGTCCGGCGGCCTGCCCGCGCGAGTGGCGCCCTCCGTCGCCGCGCTCGATGCGGCGAGCCGGAGCATGGCCTATCTGCCGGAGCGCTGTTCGGGCATGGCGGCGGTGCGGCACCGGGCGCTGTGCGCGGTGGGCGCGCATAACGGCACGGCGCCCAGTTTCCTGCTCTGGGGCGATTCCCACGCCCATGCGCTGAAACCCGCATTCGATCAGGCAGGCGATGCGCTGGGTCTGTCCGGACGGATCGCATCCTATCCTGCCTGCCCCACCCTGCTGGGGCTGGATCGGCTGGACCAGCCCGCCAGCCATGATTGCAGCGCCTTCAACGCGCAGGTGCTGGCGATGCTGCGCGACAGTCCGACGATCCACACGGTCTTCCTGGTGTCCCGCTGGGGCCTGTGCGCCAATGGACGCCGTCCCGAAGGCGGGACGCCCTGCTATCTCGGCCGGGACGGGAATGACGACCGGAGCCTCAAGCGCGACGCCTTGCTGTTTCGCGCGGGGCTGAAGGAAACGGTGCGGACACTGACCGGCATGGGCAAGCGGGTCATATTGGTCGCGCCCATTCCGGAATTCCGCCGCAACGTGCCGGAAAGCCTTGCGCGGGCGGAACTCTACAGCGAACCGGCGCAACTGGACCTGCCGCTGGCGGATTATCTGCGGCGGCAGCGCGACGTGTTCGGCGCCTTCGACGAGATGCGGCGGCGCTTCGCGGCCGGCGTCGTCTATCCGCACCGCCTTCTCTGCGGCACCGGCCATTGCGCGACGATGATGCATGGCGTGCCGCTTTATTCCGACGACGACCATCTGTCGCGGCAGGGCAGCCTGCTGCTGAGCGGCATGGTCCATGAAGCGATGCGGCCGATCCGGGAACGGGCCGACCGCCGCGAAAAGCGCTGAACTGGCGGAAAATGGCGACCCCGACAGGATTCGAACCTGTGACCATTCGCTTAGAAGGCGAATGCTCTATCCAGCTGAGCTACGGGGCCGTCGGCGCGTTCGATAGCGGGGCTTTGACCGGCTTGCAATCATGGGCGGCATTGCATTTGCGCGCCGGCCCGATATGCAAGGGCGCATGAGCGATGCGGGGGTAAGGAAAATCGACGCCTATGCGCTGGGTGCGCGCCCATTGCGCTATTTCGATTTCTGCATGGCCGGTTTCGTCGCGATCCTGCTGCTGTCCAACCTGATCGGCGCGGCGAAGCTGTCGACGCTGGGCGGCTTCACCTTTGGCGCGGGCATCCTCTTCTTTCCTTTGGGCTATGTGCTGGGCGACGTGCTGACCGAAGTCTATGGCTATGCGCGGGCGCGGCGATGCGTCTGGGCGGGCTTTGGTGCAATGCTGTTCATGGCGCTGATGAGCTGGGTGGTGGTGAAGCTGCCTCCGGCGGAGGGATGGCCGGACCAGAAGGCCTATGAGGCCGTGTTCGGCAGCACGTGGCGCATCGTCTTCGCCTCCGTCACCGCCTTCTGGGCGGGTGAGTTCGCCAACAGCTTCGTCCTCGCCAAGATGAAGCTGCTGACGCAGGGCAGGCATTTGTGGATGCGGACCATCGGTTCCACCGTGGTGGGGCAGGGGGTGGACAGCCTGCTTTTCTATCCGCTCGCCTTTTATGGAGACTGGACCAACGCGCAGGTGGCGACGGTGATGGTCACCAACTGGCTGATGAAGGTGACGTGGGAAGCGGTGCTGACGCCCGTGACCTATGTGGTGGTCAATCGCCTCAAGCGCGCGGAGGGGCTGGACGTTTTCGACGAGGGCACGAATTTCACGCCGTTCCGGGCAAGCCTCTAGGACATGGTGTTCCCGCCTGCGCAGGCGCATGATTACTCGCCCGGGTAACGCGCCCGCACGAAATACAGCCCATCGGGCGGCGCGTTCAATCCCAGGGCGGCCCGGTCCTTCGCGTCTCGCGCCGCCTCCAGATCGCTTATCGACCAGCGCCCCATGCCCACCATGGCAAGGCATCCCACCATCGACCGCACCTGATGGTGCAGGAAGGACCGCGCCTCCGCATGGATGGCGAGGCGGTCGCCCGCACGCTCCACATCCAGCCGGTCCAGCGTCTTCACCGGACTTTCCGCCTGGCAGTGGACCGAGCGGAAGGTCGTGAAGTCGTGCCGGCCGACCAGCAGTTGCGCGGCCTCCTGCATCGCGTCCGCGTCCAGCGGCTGGATCACCCGCCAGACCAGCCCATTTTCCCAGGTCAGCGGCGCGCGGCGGTTGGCGATGCGATAGACATAGGAGCGGCCGGTGCAGGAGAAGCGCGCATGCCAGTCGTCTGCCACGGCCTCGCAGGCAAGGATCGCGACCGGCGCCGGCCGGAGAAGCGCGTTCAGCGCCTCCATCAGGCGGAAGGACGCGATGTCCTTCGCAATGTCGGCATGGGTGCGCATGCCAAGGCCGTGGACGCCGGCATCGGTCCGCCCCGCCGCATGGACGGCGACCTGTTCGCCCGTGACGGCGAAGATGGCGTCCTCCATCGCCTGCTGCACGCTCGGCCCATGGGCCTGCCGCTGCCAGCCCATGAAGGGGCGGCCATCGAATTCGACGGTGAAGGCGAAACGGGTCATGGGGTCAGGCGTCGATCCGGCTGCCGGCGGGCATGTCATAGCCGCGCAGCAATTCGCCCGCCGACATCGCGCCCTTGCCCGCGCGCTGGATCAGCGTCGGGCGGATGCTGCCATGGCCGCAGCCGATCAGCAGGCTGTTGTCGAGCAACTCGCCCGCCGGGCCGTCATTCTCCTCGACATGGGCGGCGAGGATGCGGAACCGTTCGCCGCGATATTCGAAGAAGGCGCCCGGTATGGGGTTGAAGGCGCGCACCTGCCGTTCGACCTGATGCGCGTCGCGGCTGAAATCGATCCGCGATTCCGCCTTTTCGATCTTGGAGGCGTAGGTGACGCCTTCCTCCGGCTGGGCGACAGGCGGGTGGAGAGAGAGGTCGTCCAGCACCTCCACCATCAGTTCCGCGCCGGCTTCGGCCAGTTCCTGCGTCAGTGCGCCGGCGGTCTTGTCCTCAATAGGCGTCACATGCTTGGCGCGCATCGGGCCGGTGTCCAGCCCTGCCTCCATGTCCATGATGGTGACCCCCGTGACATTGTCGCCAGCGAGGATGGCGCGCTGGATCGGCGCAGCGCCGCGCCAGCGAGGCAGGAGGGAGGCGTGGATGTTCATGCAGCCCAGGCGCGGCGCCTCCAGGATCGGGCGAGGCAGGATCAGGCCATAGGCGGCGACCACCGCCACATCGGCGTTCAGCGCGGCGAAGGCGGCCTGCACCCCGGCATCCTTCAGCGAAACCGGCGTGCGCGCCTCTATGCCCATTTCCAGCGCCCTCGCATGGACGGGGGACGGACGGAGCGCCTTGCCGCGTCCGGCCGGGCGGGGCGGCTGGCTGTAGGCGGCGACGATCTCATGCCCGGCCTTTGCCAATGCCGCCAGGGCCGGCACGGCGAAATCCGGGGTTCCCATATAAACGATGCGCATGGCTGGCCTTTTGTTGGGTTTCGGCGCCGGCCGGCGCCGCCTCTGAAATGCGCTGGGAGGCGTATTTCCGAAGACGCCTCTCAAACCCCTTGTGTCCGCGACTTGCAAGCCCTTATTCCGGTTCCATGGCTTCTCCCGAGATCGAAGCGCTGACGCAGGCGCTGTCCCGCCTGCCCGGCCTTGGCCCGCGTTCGGCGCGGCGTGCCGTGCTGCACCTGCTCAAGAAGCGGGAATCCGCGCTGGAGCCGCTGCTGCGCGCCCTGGATGCGGTGAACGAACGGCTGGTGACATGCAGCCTGTGCGGCAATGTCGATACCGTCGATCCCTGCGGCATCTGCGCCGATCCGCGCCGGGATGCGCGGGCGCTTTGCGTCGTGGAGGATGTTGCGGACCTGTGGGCGCTCGACAAGTCGCGACTGTTCCCGGGGCGATTCCATGTGCTGGGCGGTCGGCTGTCTGCGCTGGAAGGCGTGCGTCCGGAGGACCTGTCCATCGATGCGCTGGTCGCGCGGGTGGAGGCCGGCGGCATAGACGAGGTGGTTTTGGCGATGAACGCGACGCTGGAGGGACAGACCACCGCCCATTATCTGGCCGAACGGCTGGAGCGTTTTCCCGTGCGCCTGACGCAACTGGCGCATGGCGTGCCGGTGGGCGGGGAACTTGACTATCTGGACGAGGGGACGTTGGCCCAGGCGCTGAGGGCGCGACGCCCCGTCGGGTGAATGTGGCGGTCGCTTGAAATTTTCCGGCCGTCCGATTATTTTGGTTCCATGGCCATTCTTCCCATCCTGGAGGCGCCCGATCCGCGCCTGCGTACCATCTCGTCTCCGGTGGAGGCGATCGATGACGATTTGCAGCGTCTGATCGACGACATGTTCGAAACCATGTACGACGCGCCGGGCATCGGCCTGGCCGCGATCCAGGTGGGCGTACCCAAGCGGGTGCTGGTGATCGACCTGCAGGAACCCGAATCCGATGAGGAGGGCGCGCCGCCGGTCAGGAAGCCGATGGTGTTCATCAATCCGGAAATCCTGGAAGGATCGGAGGACCTGTCGGTCTATAATGAGGGCTGCCTGTCCGTCCCCGACCAGTTTGCGGAAGTGGAGCGGCCGGCGAGCATCCGCGCGAGCTGGATGGACAGGGACGGACGCATCCATGAGGAGCGGCTGGAAGGGTTGCTGGCCACCTGCCTGCAGCATGAGATGGATCATCTGCAGGGCGTGCTGTTCATCGACCATCTGTCGCGGTTGAAGCGGGACATGCTGATGAAGAAGCTGACCAAGGCGCGCAAGGCGGCCTGATCCCAGCGGCAGAGCTAGAGCGTTTTCCAAGCAGATGGAATCATCTGCTGACTCGGAAAACGCGACAAAACAAAAACTTAGAGCAGTCGAGCCGATGCAATCGGATCGGAATCTGCTCTAAAACGAAATGCCCCGGCCTTGGCCGGGGCATTTCGTTTTTGGGCGGGAGGCGGAGGGTGAGCGTAGCGAGTTTCCGGCCTGGCGGTTGGGAATCTCCGCAGATGTCGCACTGGCTCACCCCCTCCCGCCCGCGGAGGGGGAATGGCTGGCTTCATCCAAAAAGAGGTCAGCCGATCAGCGCACGGGCGTCCATGTCTGGGTCTTGCAGAACATCATGATGCAACCCTGCACCTTCAACGTGCCGTCGCCGTTTCGGCTGACCTTGCTGTTATAGGTCTTGCCACTTTCCGGATCGTAGATCGACCCTTTCCACAGATCGCCCACGTCGGCAAAGCCGGTCAGCAGCGCCAGACCGGTCAGCGGCTTGCCGCGCTGGGCCGGATCGGGGTTCTTGATGTCGGTCTGGGGGCGGCCGGGGGTGGGTTTCACGATCTTTTCTATCCGCCCGCAGAGCGTCTTGCCGCAGGGGGCGATCTGGACGATGGCCTTGCCGTCGACCGTGGCCCAGCGGCCGGTGATGGGCTGGGCGGCCTGCGCGGGCAGGGCGGCGAACAGGGGCAGGATGGGCAGCGCGGCGCGGGCGGCGATGCGGGTGATGGCGACCATGGACCTCTCCGGATTTGCGTCTTTGCAAAAGGGGATAGGGCAGGATCGGCCGCTTCGCCAAGGCGGAAAATCAGCGGTTTTCGCGGGCGTTCGAAGGGACGCTACGGCAACGCGCCTGCGCCCCTTCAAAATTTTAGAAGGCCTGGCTGATCGAGCAGGCGGCCGGACCCAGGATGACGACGAACAGGGTCGGCAGGATGAAGAGAATCAGCGGCACGGTCATGATCGCGGGCAGGCGCGCGGCCTTTTCCTCGGCACGCATCATGCGTTCGTGGCGGAATTCGGCGGACAGCACGCGCAAGGCCGAAGCCAGCGGCGTGCCGTATTTTTCCGTCTGGATCATGGTCGTGACCACGCCCTTGATCGCGTCCAGCTTGACGCGGGTGGCCAGGTTCTCGAAGGCCATGCGCCGCTCGGTAAGGAAGCTGAGTTCGATGGCGGTCAGGTGGAATTCATCGCCCAGCTCCGGATAGGCCTTGCCCAGTTCACGGGCGACGCGGCTGAAGGCGGCGTCGACGGTCAATCCAGCCTCGGCGCAGATCACCAGCAGGTCCAGCGCGTCGGGCAGCCCCTTGCGGATCGCGGCGGAACGCTTCTGGATCTTGTTGTCGATGAAGATGTCGGGCGCCTTGTAGGACAGCAGCAACGCGCCGGCGAACGCCATGAAGCGCTTCGCGCCGCCCCATTCGGGGAAGATGCCCACCGCATAGAGCAGCAGCGCCGCCATGCCGCCGATGACGATCGGCAGGATCATGCGGCCGAAGATCACCGCGACCGCCCAGTCCTTCGACCGGATGCCGGCCTGGGCCAGCTTGATCTGCGCTTCCTTGAGCTGATCGTCCTGCAGCACCTTCAGGCTGGAGAGGAGCGACCGCATCTGGTCGGTCGTCTGGTTCTTCTTCACCAGCTTGGCGCGGCGGCGCGCGGTGGAGGCGGTGATGCCGGCCTTCAGCTGTTCGCGCCGTTCGTTGAGCGCCTTGACGCGCTTTGCCATCGGATCGCGCACGGTCATGACCGCATAAAGCGCGAACAGCGTCGCCAGTGTCGCCAGGGCGGCGAGCAGCGTGCCGAAATCGGTGGCGGTCAGGCCGAAGAGGGTGCCGGCGGGGACGGGTGTGCTTTCCATCTTGTCGGCTTCCTCAGATTTCGAAGTTGATCATCTGCGCCATGATGAAGGCGCCGATCGCCATCCAGCACATGCCGCCGATGCCGACCACCTGCATGGTCGAAAGGCCGAATATCCCGGCTGGGTCGGGCGTGAAGAAGGGGGACATGTAATCGTAGTTGATGTAGCAGATCAGGCCGAATACCGTGAAAGGCAGCACGCCGATAATATAGGCCGACGCCTTGGATTCCGAGGACATCGCCCGGATCTTGAGCTTCATCTGCGCGCGCTGGCGCAGCACGTTGGCGAGGTTGGACAGGGTTTCCGCCAGATTGCCGCCGGTTTCGCGCTGGATCGCCAGGCTGATGACGAAGAATTGGAACTCGGGCGTGCCCAGCCGGTCGGCGGTCTCCTGCAACGCCTGATCCATGGTCTTGCCGATCTTGATGCGTTCGGTGATCAGCTTGAATTCCTCGCCCACCGGTCCCGGCACTTCGCTCGACACGACGTTCAGCGTCTCGGCAATGGGAAGGCCCGAGCGCAGGCCCCGGGTCAGCAGTTCCAATGCGTCTGGAAACTTGGCGTTGAATTTCAGCACGCGGCCCTTGATGAGCCGGCTGATCCACATATGCGGCAGGCCAAGCCCCGCCGCGAGGCCCAGCATCACGGCGAACAGCGGCGGGAATCCGCGCAGCATCAGCACGGCGGACAGCAGCAGGAAGATGACGGCGCAGGCGGTCATATACTGGCTGACGGTCCATTTCTTGCCGGTCATGCGGATACGCTTGGCGAGGTTTTCCGGATTGGGCACCAGGGACACCAGCATCGACGATTCATTGCCGGCCGGGCGGTTCGAGATCGCCTTGCGCATGCGCGCTTCCAATATGGCGTCGGTGGAATCGCTGTGCCGGCCGCGGATCAGTTCCATGCGGCGCTTCTGCGCCTTTTCCGGCGACGGGCCGCCAAAGGCCATGACGATCAGGCCCAGCATGGTTGCGAGCAGCACTGCCATCAGGATGATATTGCCGTTCATGTGCCTGCCCGTTTCTTATCCGGTTCCATCAAAGCGGCCATGCCGCCCCCAGGCGGCACGGCCCATCCTGTTCAGGCCGAAGCCTTGCCCTTGCGGCGCGAAGGGATCATGCTCTTGAGATCGCTGATCTTGCCCAGCAGGGAATCGCCCTTCTTCGACGAGGTCGCGCGGCCTTCATCGGCCTCCGCCTCCTCCGCCGCGCCCAATACCGCATCCAGCAGGGTGTTGCAGGCGGCCCCGACCTTGCTGCCCTTGGCCGTCTCCGCCAGCGTCTTGCCCAGCTTGGCGGCCTGCGAGGCGACCTTGAGGTCGAAGGGGATCAGCACGTCCACCTTGCGTTCGATCGACTGTTCGAAATCCTTGCGGCTGATTTCCGGCGCGCCGGGGTGGACGCGGTTGGCGACCACCAGCACGCGCGACTGCGGGGCGTTGGTCTTGAGCCAGGACAGGATGCGGATCGAATCCCGCGCCGCCGCCAGCGTCAGTTCCGTGACCACGACGGTGACGTTCACGTCGCTCATCAGATGCGGATGCTGGATCAGCATGGCGCGCGGCAGGTCGATGACGCTGCATTCGAAAGCCGCGCGGAACTCCTCCAGCAACTGGTAGAAGGCGCCGCCGTCGGTCAGCAGGGGCTGGCTGATCGGCGCTTCGGCCGACAGGATCGCCAGCGTGTCGCTCGCGCGCACCATGGCGCGTTCGATGAACAGACCGTCGATGCGGCTGGGATTTTCGATGGCGTCGGTCAGGCCGCGCCCCGGCTCCAGGTCCATCGCCAGCGCGTTGGTGCCGAAATGGACGTCCAGGTCGAGAAGGGCGGTCGGGCGCTGCCTCTTGTCGCTGAGCAGCCAGGCGAGCGAGGTTGCCAAGCTGGACGCGCCCACGCCGCCGCGCGTGCCGATGACCGCCGTGGTCATGTGCGGCCGTTCCGGCCCCGCATCGCGTGGCGCGAAGAATACGGCCTGCGCCTGCGCCAGCGCGTCGCGCAATTGGTCCGCGCCGAAGGGCTTCAGCAGATAGTCCTGGATGCCGCTGGCCAGCAGGTCGCGATAGAGGCGCACGTCATTGACCTGGCCTGCCGCGATGACGACCGTGCCGGGCTCGCACACTTCGGCCAGGCTGTTGATGTCGTTCAGCGGATCGCCGCTTTCCGACATGTCGATGAACAGGATCTGCGGCGAAGCGGTGATCGACAGGGACTGCACGGCGTTGCGCATGCCGCCCTTGTTCACCTTTTCCGGCGCCCAGCCCATTTCCGCCGCGACGACGCGCAGCAGGTCGAAACTGTGATCGTCGCAGACGAAGGCATGGAAGGGGTCACGCTGGCCGGATGCGCCGGGTTTCCAGGGTGCGTTCATGTCAATTGCCTCCCGACAGGGTCTTGAGGTCGCCGGAACCGGTCGGCGCCTTTTCGCGATAGGTCGAAATCGCGCGGTTGGACGTGGCGGTGCGCAGGTCGCTGTCGGTGGTCTGGCCGCGCACCAGATCCTCCGGATTGGCGATCATCGCGGCCAGATTGCCGTTCACGCCGCAGCCGAAATTGGTCGATGCGCCCAGTTGCTGGTCGGTTTCCGGCTTGTCCGACCAGTCGGGGCAGCCGGGCACGCTGGCGGTGGCGCGGCGCACGATCAGGCGCACGGCGCCCTGTGGCGCGGTGCCGGCGACGGCGGTGCCGTCTTCGCCCACCAGCATGCCGTGGCGCGCCACCACATCGGCTATGCCTTCGCGCAGGGCAGGGCTGTAATAGCCCGCATCCGTCGCCACGGCGACCTGATCGCCATAGCCAAGGCCGATGGAAACGAACCAGTCGTCCAGCCGGCGCGCCTCCGATGCGGTGAGGCCGCCATCGGGGCCCGCCTGCACATCATAGGTGAAGGCGGTGTGGCTGACGACCGGCTGATGGACCGACTGCACGCCGCGATTGGCGGCCTGGTCGGTCTGGCAGGCCGCGAGCGGCAGGGCCATCAGCGCGAGCGCGCCAAGGCGGATAAGGCCGCGGAGGACGGGGGTCTTGCGAGACTGGAAAGTCATGTCTTTCGTCCTTCGGATCAGAAGCTGAAGCCGGGCGCGGCGTCCTTCGAACGCTTGCCGGTGTCACGAGAGGCGACCGGCGGCAGAGCGGCCGAGCTTTGCGGACCCGGCGCGGGCGCCGGAGCGCCCGGCGCGCGGCTCGGCATGGGGGAGCGGGCCCCGCTGACGCCGTCGTGCATCTGTTGCAGGAACAGTCCTTGACCTTCATTGGCGTTGCGGAACCCGTCCGTCGGCAGGCGCACGTCCGAAGCATTCATCGGCTTCACCAGATAGGGGGTGACGACGATGACCAGTTCCGTCTCGTGACGCTGGAAATTGCGCGACTTGAACAGGCTGCCCAGGATCGGCAGATTGCCAATGCCCGGAACCTTGCTGATGCTGTTCGCGGTGTCGTTGTTGAGCAGGCCGGCGATCATGAAGGCCTGACCGGAACCCAGTTCGACCGTAGTTTCGGCCGTGCGGCTCTTGAGGGCCGGAACGCTGGAATCAACGGAGAAGTCCAAGCTCGACACGGTTGGGCGGACCCGCAGCGAAATGCGGCCATCAGCAAGTACGGTTGGTGTAAAGGCCAACTGCACGCCATATTGCTTGAACTCGATGCTGTTACCCTGCGTGCCATTGCTGATTGTGTAGGGATATTCGCCGCCTGCCAGGAAGCTGGCGGTTTCACCCGAGAGCGAGGTCAGGTTGGGTTGGGCCAAGGTGGTGGCAAGACCACTCGATTCCGCAAGGTCCAGAGCGGCACCGATGTCCATGCCCAGGATACGGGCGACGCCGCCGAGCGTGTAGCTGCCATCGTAGAGGTTGTTGAACGTCCCGCCGCCATCGGCATTGAAGGTCAGCGGATTACGGATGCCGCCGCCAATATTGCCGACGACCTTGCCCAGTCCAGGATCGCGGGAGGCAAGGCTGATGCCGATCTTATGGCCAACATCCTTGCTGACTTCGGCAATCTTGACCTGCAGGTTGACCTGAAGCGGCGTCGCGGTGCGCAGGCGGCTGACCACGGTCACTTCCTTGCCGACGAAGGCCTGGGTCAGCCTTTCGGCCTCCGCCGCATCTTCCGGCGCGGCGATGGTGCCGGTCAGCAGGACCATGCCGTTCATCTTGTTGACGGCGATGTCCGCGTTCGGCATCGCCAGCTTCAGCATGTCGTCGATGCTGGTCAGGTTGTTGCCGACCCGCACCGTCCCGGAAAACAGCACCTTGCCGTTCGTCGCCGTCGCGAAGACGGTGGTTTCGCCTGCCTTCTTCGCGATCAGGTAAAGCTGGTTCTGCGAACGGACGTGAACGTCGACCACATCCGGATCGCCGATCACCACGTCCGACATCTTGGCCGGCAGGTTGATGACCTTGCTGCCGCCCACGGAGAGCAGGATCGCATTGTCCTGCATGGAGGCAGGCGCGGCGTTGAGCGCGGTGGTCGGCGCGGCCGCGGCTGCAACCGCCAGGCCGAGCGCGATGGCGGGGCCGAGCAGCGGCTTGGCCGCAAGAGCCGAGAGGGTGTGCGGCCTGGCCGCACGGGTGTGAACAGTGAACCCCTTCATCTTACTTCCCCCCGACCGGAACGACGGTCACGCTGGTTCCGCGGGCGACGCGGATTACCGGCCCCTGGCCGACAATGCCTCCGCCGACCGGCGCGCCCATGACGGGAGAGCCGCCAGCAGCCATCGCCTGCAAAGGCTTGGCGGGGACGCTGCTGCGCTGATAGCGCGAGACGTCGGCGCCTGTGGAATAGGTGCTGCCCTTGTCGACCGGGCGAGCGGCGATGCTGGCCAGCAGCTTCTTTTCCGCATTGGGATTGCTGCCGTCCGGCAGGTCGACGTCGCTGCCGGCAATGGCCGCGTCCAGTTCGGAACTGTTGTCCGCGAGCGAGCGCAGCGAGAGCGAGAGCGAGCCGATGGTCTGGGCCACCGCGATCTTCTCCGCAATCTTCGGCGTCACTTCGATGGTGACGTTGGAATAGGTCTGAACCACCGGCTTGCCGTCGGCGCCCAGCGCGTCCATGCGCTGATCGGTGGCGAGCACGCGCAGGTTGCGCAGGATGGTTTCGGAGACCTTGAGCGGTTCGCCTTCGCCGCCGCCGCTGACGCTCTGCGTCAGCATCAGGTCGACGCGGTCGCCCGGAAAGACGAAGCCCGCCACTGAATTCTGCGCCGATACCGGCACGGTCACGGCGCGCATGCCCGGCCCGAGGGCCGCGGCCAGGAAGCCGCGATCTCCCGGCTTGATCACCGACCCCAGGGTCATCGGCTGACCGGCGGAAATGGCGGTGCGGATGACGCTGCCCACCAGCTTCTGCGGATCGGCCTGGCCTTTGATATAATAGGCCTGCTCGACCAGATCCTTGGGCCAGGGCTGGAAGCGGAAGCTCTCCGCATCCAGGATGGTGCCCACCGGCAGGGCCTTGGTCGCGACTAGCACATGGGGTTGGTCAGCCTCGACCGGCATGGACGATGCGCCCGCTTGCGGTGCGCTCGACGAACTCAGCATGTTGCGTGCAAGCAGGGCTGTAGTGACCGCTATGATCAGCGCCCCCACCAGCAGCACGATCTTCTTGGCATCCATGATGAAATTCGCCTCCCTCAATCGGACGAGTTGCGCCCGAGCCCCCGTTTATTCACGCAAATTGGTTAATATATCGTTCGCCAAGCAGCCAAAGCGCCGCGAACGAGATGGCGATGCCATAGGGGATTTGCGGCTGGCCCAGCCGCCGGGTCATGCGATGGTGCACGACGGTCACGATGGTGACGATGCCCCCCAGCACCGCCATCAGCATCAGCATCGACAGGGTCGCCTGCCAGGGAAACCAGAGCGCCAGCGCACCCAGCAGCTTCACGTCCCCGCCGCCCATGCAGCCGAGCGCGAACAGGGCGGCGAACGCCATGAACACGATCAGCGCCACCAGCAGCTGCACCGCCATGCCCGGCCAGAAGGGCAGGCCGCAGGCCAGCCACCAGAGCGGTGCCAGCGCGGCCACCGTCAGGTTGAGCCGGTTGGAGATGATGCGCGACCGCAGATCGGTGACGGACGCCACGATCAGCAGCACTGTCAGGGCGCCGATCAGCGCCATTTGGAAAATATCCCCCGTCATGGGTTCGAAACTATAGACCGCATGGCTTACCAAAGCGTAACCATGCGGCGCATGGATTCGCCCCGCTTCGTTCCCGTTGCTTTCGACCGGCGCGCCTGGCCGATGGACGGGCGGCTCGATTACTGGACCGCGCCGGATGGCTGGCGCCTTCGCCGCTACCGGCTGGGCGAAGGTCGTCGCGGCCGGATGCTGGTGCTGGGCGGACGCGGCGACATGATCGAGAAATATCTTGAGGTCATCCGCCACTGGGCCGACCGGGGCTGGGCGGTCACCGGCTTCGACTGGCGCGGTCAGGGCGGATCGGGCCGCACGACCGGCGATCCGCTATGCGGCCATATCGACGATTTCGGACAGTGGATCGCCGACCTTGAAGCCTTCGCCACCGATTGGCGCGGGCAGGGGGTGGGGCCGAGCGTGATCGTCGGTCACAGCATGGGCGGCCATCTGTTGCTGCGCGCGCTGGCGGAGGGGATGGCTCCGCCCGATGCCGCCGTGACGGTTGCGCCGATGATGGGACTGCACACCGCGCCCCTGCCGCGCTGGCTGGCGGTGGCCATTGCCGAAACGATGTGCGCCCTGGGCTTTGCCGAAAAGCAGGCGTGGACGCAGAAGGAGGAGTCGGAACGCCAGCGGCGCATGCGGCAGAAGCGGCTGACCCACGATCCCGAACGCTATGCGGATGAGCTGTGGTGGCGCGACCATAGCAGGGAGGTGGCGCTGGGCCCGCCGAGCTGGAAGTGGGTGGCGCAGGCGCTGCATTCGACCCGCGCGCTGGAGCAGGGGCGCGCGATCGAGCGGATTGCCGTGCCCCTGCTCATCCTGGCGGCGCGGACCGACCGGCTCGTCTCCACGCCTGCCATCGCGCGGATCGCGGCGCGGATTGCCGGCGCGCGGCTGCATGTCTATGGGCGGGAGGCCGCGCACGAGATATTGCGGGAGCTGGACCCGGTGCGGCTGGATGCCTTGGCGCGGATCGATTGCTTTCTGGATGAAGTCGCCCCCGGCCGGGCCGGACTGGAATGAACCGGCCCGACATCGTGATTGTCGGCGGCGGGATCGCCGGGGCGAGCCTTGGCGCGGTGCTGGCGGACCGTGCCAGCGTGCTGATGCTGGAGATGGAGCCGAGCGCCGGCTATCACGCGACGGGGCGGGCGGTCTCCTTCTGGGAGGAGACCTATGGCGGGCTGGCGGTTCAGCCCCTGACCACGGCGTCGGGACCGATGCTGGCCGCGCCCGATCCGGACTTTTCCGACACTCCTTTCCTGACGCCGCGCCGGACGTTGCATATCGGGCGGGCAGGCGATGCGGCGGCGCGGGACCGCCTGCTGGAGCAGTTCGGCGGCAAGGTGGACCTGGTTCCGGTCGAGCCTGCCGGGCTTGTCCCTGGACTGCGGCCGGAATGGACGCTGGGCGTGCTGGAGCCGGGTGTGCGCGACATCGACGTGGCGGCGTTGCATCAGGCCTGGTTGCGGCTGTTCCGTCGCCTGGGCGGCGAGGTGCGGCTGGCGACGGCATTGCGGCGTGCCGAGGCGCGGGACGGCGGCTGGCGGGTCGAAACGGATAGGGGCGCGATCGATTGCAACATGATCGTCAACGCGGCGGGGGCCTGGGCGGACGATGTGGCCCGGGCCTGCGGGGTCGCGCCGATTGGCATTGCGCCGCTGCGGCGGACAGTGGTGCAGTTGCGCGTGCCTGCCATGCCTGCGGCCGATCTGCCGCTGGTCATGGACCTTGCCTCGCAATTCTATTTCAAGCCGGAGGGGGAGGGCCGGGTCTGGCTCACGCCCCATGACGAGGAGCCTTCGCCGCCCTGCGACGCCGCGCCGGAGGAAATGGCGGTGGCGGAAGCGATCGCCCGCTTCGAGGCAGTGGTCGACTGGCCGGTCGAGGCGGTGGAACGCAAATGGGCCGGGCTGCGCAGCTTCTCCCGCGACCGGGCGCCGGTCTATGGCTTCGATCCGGCGGCGCGGGGCTTTTTCTGGTTTGCGGGGCAGGGCGGGTTCGGCATCCAGACCTCGCCCGCTGCGGCCTTGCTGGGCGCTGCCCTTCTCAGGGGAGAGGCTTTGCCGCCGCAGATCATAGGGATCGATCCAGCGCCTTATTCTCCGGCGCGGTTCCGTTAGTTCAGCCTGCTTCCTTCATGCCGGGCCGTGTCAAAACCCGTCGGCTCGCCAGCCCCATCATGGCAAAGCCCGCGATCGCGGCGACGATATTCGCGCTTGCCGCCCCGACCGTGCCATAGATCGGCAACAAGGCCGCCTGCATCCCCAGCAGCAAGGCGGTCGAAACCAGCGTGATGCGCAGCGACAGGCTGGCCCGGTCGGTCGCCATCAGCAGCGGACGATAGCTCACCCCGACCAGGTCGATGCAGGCCGCGATCCCCAGCAGCAGCAGCAGCGGATAGGCCGGCAGAAATGCCTTGCCGGCGATCAGCCCCAGCAGCGGATGGCCGATGGTCAGGATGAGGGCGATGATCACGGCCCCTGCGATCAGCGCCAGCCGGTTGGTCCGCCGGAACAGCGTACCCAGCGCCTCATGGCCATGGCTGGAATGGGTGCGGCTCAGTTCCACGAAGATGCTGCGGGAGAGCAGGCTGGAAATCTTGGTCAGGGAATTGGCGAGCTGGTTGGCAAGCCGGTAGAGGCCAGCCCCCGCCGGTCCCACGAACAGGCCGACCACCAGCACGGCCACCTGCTGGCCCACGGATGACAGGGTCGTCTGCAAATTGGTGGCGGTGAGAAAGCCGACGATGCCGGGATTTTCCCTGCGCGCGTCCAGCGCCCGGCCGGACCGCCAGCGCCCCAGCCTTTCGCCCCCGACGCGCAGCGCCAGCCACCAATAGCTGATCGCGCACAACAATTCCGCCGCGCCCCAGGCGATAAGGAAGCCGGTGACATCGGGCATCAGCACCCAGGCCAGCCCGGCGCCGATCATCCGCCCCACCGGGATCATGGTTTCGGCAAAGGCGCCGGAATCGAACCGGTCGAACAGCCGCAGCACGCCGGTCGGGCTGGAGCGGATGGTGATCATCATCACCATGCAGAAGATCCAGGCCTGCCACCCCATGCCCGCCGACAATTCCATCAGCGGTCCGAAGGCGAGGATGATGAAGGCCGCGATCAGCCCGCCCGCCACGGCGGAGCCAAGGTCGATCAGGATGCAGAAGCGCAGCACCCGGTTCAGCGCATCGCCGTCGCCCGCGGCCAGATGCGGCTGGCCGTAGCGCACGACGATCTGCCAGCTGTCGAAGCTCACCAGCGTCTTGATGACGTTGGCGGCGCTCAGCACCAGCGCGAACCGGCCGAAATCCGCGACGCCCAGCGTTCGCGTGACGATGGCCAGATAGGCAAGGCTCAGCACCGCGCCCACGCCCTTGCCGCCCAGCAGCCAGCCGGTATTCGCCAGGATGCGGGCGAAGCCTTCCTGAGCGCCAGCCGATCCGCGCTTGCTCGTCACTTGGGTTCCGGCCTTTCCTGATCGCCGACCGACCGGCGCGGGTCTATCTAGGATTGGGCCGGCTGTGATGCAACATGGCCTGTCCATCGGCCTGTCTTTGCTTTAATGGCCCGACGCATGACTATCTCGAAAGCCATCATCCTTTCCGCAGGCCAGGGATCGCGCCTGCTTCCGCTGACCCGCGACGTGCCCAAATGCATGATCGACTTCAACGGCCGCACTCTCATCAGCTGGCAGGTCGCCGCGCTGGTGGCCAATGGCGTGACCGACATCGTCGTCGTCACCGGCTTCCGCACGGAACGGGTGGAGGATCATGCGCTGCAACTCTATCGCGACACCGGCGCGCGCATCCGCACCGTGTTCAATCCCTTCTTCCAGGTGGCGGACAATCTCGGCACCTGCTGGATCGTGCGGGAGGAGATGGATCGGGACTTCATCATCCTGAACGGCGACACCATCGTCTCGGACGAGATCGTGGCGAAGCTGATCGCGGGGGCGGAGGACGCCATCACCGTCACCGTGGACGTCAAGCCCGGCGATTATGACGATGACGACATGAAGGTGAACCGGGACGAGACCGGCCGCCTGCTTGCCATCGGCAAGCGGCTGCTGCCCCATGACACCAATGCCGAATCCATCGGCATGCTGGCCTTCAAGGGCGAGGGGCCGGCGATCTTCCGCAACCAGATCGACCAGATGATGCGCACGCCCGAGGGCGTCGAGCGCTGGTATCTGCGCGCCATCGACATCATCGCCAAGGGCAACCGCGTCGGCACCGTCTCCATCGAGGGGCTGGACTGGCAGGAAGTCGACTTCCCGCAGGATGTGGAGGCGGCGAAGAGGCTCACCGCCCGCTGGCTGGCCGAGGGGCGTTACGCGAAATAGGGCCTGAGCCAGCCCGTCAGCGCGGCGATCTGTTCGGACGAGAGCTTCACCGCGCTGCCAAGGTCGGGCTGTCCCGGCCATCCGGCGTCCGTTATCCGCAGGCCCTCATGCTCGCGGCTGCCCCCATGGCGGGGCAGCACATGGAAATGGACATGCGGGTCCACCATCATCAGCATCAGATAATTGATCTTCTCATAGCCGACTGCCTCAGTCAGCGCGCTTTCGATCGCCTTGGTCGCGAGGGCCAGTTCGGCATGGGCTTCCGCCGGCAGGTCGCCAAAGGCTGTTGCGTCGGACTTCGCCGCCAGCACCAGCGACCCCAGCGTCGGCTGGGCGGGGCGCAGCAACACCAGCCAATGCGCGAACTCCGCGATCAGGGTCGCGGGGTAGCCGAATTTCCCGATGGTCGCGTTCATGCCCTTGCCTCCATCCAACTGACGATGGGCCGCCCGGAGCGCTTCACGGCATAGGCCTGCATCAGCCGCACCGCATGGACGCCCAGCGAGATGATCGTCCACCAGGCGAGCGCGATCAGCCCGATGTCCGGCCGCCCGGCCAGCAGCGCGACGAACAGGATCACCATATTCGGGTTGCGCCGCGCGGTGATCAGCCGGAACCAGCTGTCGAACCGGCCCCAGACATGGATGTCCATGCCGAAATCCTTGATGAACATCCCCTCGATCAGCCGCTGGAGCACATAGCCCGCGATCACTGCCGCCATCACCAGCGCGAAGGTCTGCGTCGACAGCGCCAGCCCCCAGGCCGACAGCCCCACGCCCCAGAAATACCACCAGAAGGGCGGATGGATCAGGTCGACGCCATGGTCCGCCACATTGCCCCATTTGGACGAGGTGATGGTGCAGCGGGCCAGCTTCCCGTCCACCGTGTCCAGCACCATGAAGACGAAGCCGGCAAGCATGCCAGTCCAGTAAAGCCCCTGGGCGAAGAACCAGGTCGCCAGCACGCACAGCGTCGCGCCGATGGCCGTCACCATATTGGGCGTCATGCCGATGGAGGCGGCCAGCCGCGTCAGCCACAGCGCCAATTCGGGCCAGAGATATTTGGTCAGCAGGTCGGTGACGCCCTTATAGGCGCCGAAATAACTTTGCCGTTCGATGCCGCGCCGGGTTGCGGGGGTCAGTTCCCGGACGAAGGGCTGCTCCAGCTTGCGGAGTTGCCGGTTGTAGAGCTTCCGCCCATCCGACAGATCGACGACATGCGCCGCGCTCAGCGGATCGCTGCCTGCCGGCACCTGCCCGACGATCGGTACCGCGCCCCAGGCGAAGACCGTCCCAGGCTCCTCCAGCACCAGCCGCAGCAGCATCGGATCGAAGGCGTAGCTCAGGTTGAACAGCAGTTCATGCCCGTCCGCCAATGCGCTGCCGTTCTTCGCGGCGCTTTCGGCCATGCGGCGGCAGCGCTCGGCATTGGACATGCCCCAGATGCGGGTCGCATTGTCGCCCAGCAGCCGCACCGGCCCCAGCGCGGTCATGATCGTCTGCGTCATGCGGCGGCGGTCCTTTCGGAGTTCCGGGCGAAATCGAGGATGAGGTCGGCCTGCCTTTCGGAAGCAGGCGTGGGTGATCGGTCGATGGAATCGGACATGGCCGCTTCCTGAGCATCAACGAACCCGGCTTGCAAGTCCGCCGCGCGATCAAGCGCCTGTGGCAGGGCGCCCATATCCTCGATCACCTGCCCCAGCCGCCAATGGGCGAAGGCCTCATCGCCGCGCCAGTCGCGCCGGTCGAGATTGAGGAAGATGCAGGGGCGGGGATGGAGCAGATATTCATAGATCTGACTCGACACGTCGCCCAGATAGACGTCCGCGCTCATCGTATAGCTCATGTCGATGGAATGACGGCTGCCCATGTCGACCAGGATATGGGGCGCCGCCGTGCGGATCGGCGCGGTGCGGCAGGCAAGCTTGGTATGGGGGGCGATGATGACGTTCCACCCCTCCAGCGCTTCCAGCGCTGCCAGCACCTCCGGCCCATGGCGGGGCCAGGACGACAATTGGGCATCAAAATGCGGATTGTAAAGCAGCACCGGCCGGTCATTGTCGAAAAAGCGTCGCCGCGCGGCCTTCAGCTCGAACTTCGCATAGCCGCCGACCGCGCAATCCTGCGCCGTGCAGAGCCCGCGGTCGATCAGCCGCCGCCGGTCCTTCTCGCCCGCGACCAGCGTCAGGTCGAAGGCGGAATGGCGCGCCTTGTACCCGCCCTCCCGGTCGCCCGCGCCATGCTTGATCTGGATCATGCGGGCGGAAAAGCCGGGCATGGTGCGCAGCCAGCCGCTGGAAATCTCCGTCGTCACCAACAGGGGAAAGCGGCGGACCGTCGCATAGTTCAGCATCAGCGTCAGGAAACGCGACGGCTGGCGGAACAGCGAGTCGGGTTGGGCGGGCGGCCTGCGCAGGCGGATGAGGTCCAGCGCGCCTTCCGGATCATAGCTGGCGACCAGATCCAGGATCAGGCGGGAGGGGGAAAGCACATGCACCTTCACCCCCGCCCGGCGCGACAGGGCAAGCGCGGCCGGCAGCCAGTGATAGACCTGATGGGCTTCGGCAATGGCGAGGAAGGCGATGTCGGTCGGCAACGGGCTGGCTCTCCAGGGTGTGCCGCGCCGTAGCGATCAGGACCGCCACAAATCAAGCAACCCGTTTTTTGCATTGCGTCAGTGCTGGACCTTTGCAGATTTTTTGTTATGCGCAACGCCGACTGAAGGATTATCCGAAGAGGCTTGACGAGCAATGGCCGAATTTTCGCTGCCCAAGAACAGCAAGATCAGCGCCAAGGGCGTAACCCACAAGGCGCCCGACGGCGCGACGAACGTCAAGAGCTTCAAGGTCTATCGCTACGATCCCGACTCCGGGCAGAATCCGCGCTACGACACGTTCGAGATCGATCTCGACAATTGCGGGCCGATGGTTCTGGACGCGCTGCTGAAGATCAAGAATGAATATGATCCGACGCTGACCTTCCGCCGTTCCTGCCGCGAGGGCATTTGCGGTTCCTGCTCGATGAACATGAACGGCCGCAACGGCCTGGCCTGCACCACCTCGATCGAGGAATGCGCGGGCAAGGAAGTGCGCGTCACGCCGCTGCCGCACATGGACGTCATCAAGGATCTGGTCCCCGATTTCACCCATTTCTACGCCCAGTACAACAGCATCAAGCCCTGGCTGCAAACCGTCAGCCCGGCGCCCAGCGGCAAGGAACGGCTCCAGTCGCCCGCCGATCGCGAGAAGCTGGACGGCCTCTATGAGTGCATCCTGTGCGCCTGCTGCTCGACCTCCTGCCCCAGCTACTGGTGGAACAGCGACAAGTTCCTGGGCCCGGCGATCCTGCTCCAGGCCTATCGCTGGCTGGCCGACAGCCGCGACGAATATACCGGCGAGCGTCTGGACGAGCTGGAGGATCCCTTCCGCCTCTATCGCTGCCACACCATCATGAACTGCGCGAATGTCTGCCCCAAGGGTCTGAGCCCGGCCAAGGCGATCGCGGAAACCAAGAAGATGATGGTCGAGCGGCAACTCTGACACGGTGAGCGACGGAGCGGGTCATCTGAGCCCGGTGGCCGAAGGGCCGTGGGCGGGTTGGTCGTGCTGGACCGACACGGCGCCGGGCACGTTCCTCGACTCGGCCATCGGCACCAGCTATTCGCGCAGCGATGCGGTGGGCAGGGCGACGGTCATGCTGGAAAGCCTGCCGTCGCACGCCAACCGGTTGGGAGCGCTGCATGGCGGCTTTCTCGCCGGATTTGCCGATCATGCCTATTTCGCGGCCCTGGCGGCGATGGGGCGTCCGGAACAGGCGGCGGCGGTGACCGTTGACCTCAGCATGCAATATTGTGGCTCCGGAAAGATCGGTCCCGTCCTGCGCGCGGAGGTCGAATTGCTGCGGGAGACGGGGCGGCTGATGTTCCTGCGCCTGACCATTTCCCAGGATGACGACCTGATCGCGGCATCGACCGCGACCGTGCGCAAGGCGCCCGAACCCAAGAAGCCGCTGCCAGGGTGAGCAGCGTCATCGCCCGTTACGACGCGCTCGTGACCGCGGGCGAATTGCGGCCCGACCCCGACCAGCGGGCGGCGGCGATGCGCCTGGACCTGCTCCAGCAGGAACTGGAGGCGTCGCCGCCGCGCGGTTCGACCTTGTGGAGGCTGCTGCGAAAGGCGCCGGAACCGCCGCGCGGCCTTTACATGTGGGGCGGCGTCGGGCGCGGCAAGTCGATGCTGATGGACCTGTTCTTCGACACGGTGCATGTCCAGCGCAAGAAGCGCGCCCATTTCCACGAATTCATGCTCGATGTCCATGCCCGGCTGGCCGAGGCGCGCAAGTCGGAGACGGGCGACCCGATCCCCCCGGTGGTCGAGTCGCTGGCGGAGGAGGCGCGGCTGCTCTGTTTCGACGAGATGGTCGTCAACAATATGGCCGATGCCGCGATCATGTCGCGGCTCTTTACCGGCTTGCTGGAAAAGCGGGTGACGATCGTCACCACCTCCAACCGCGAGCCGGACGAACTCTACAAGAACGGTCTCAACCGCCAGCTTTTCCTGCCCTTCATCGACCTCATCAAGGCGAAGCTGGACGTCATGACCCTGAACGGTCCGACGGACTATCGCCGCGATCGCCTGGGCGATGCGACCCTGTGGCACGCGCCCAACGGTCCGGAAGCGACGAGGGCGCTGTCGGAAGCCTTTTTCCGCCTGACCGACTATCCGGTCGAAGACCGGGCGAAGGTTCCGGCCGAGGACATCAAGGTGCAGGGCGGCCGGACGCTGCATGTGCCCAAGAGCCTGAAGGGCGTCGCCGTCTTTTCCTTCAAGCGCCTCTGCGTCGAGGCCCGGGGCGCGCCGGACTATCTGGCGATCGCCCGCAAATATCACACCGTCATCATCGTCGGCATCCCGGTGTTGGGGCCAGAGAAACGCAATGAGGCCGCGCGTTTCGTGACGCTGATCGACGCGCTCTACGAATATAAGGTGAAACTGCTCGCCTCCGCCGATGCGGAACCGGCGCGTCTCTACCCGGAGGGCGATGGCGCGTTCGAGTTCGAGCGCACCGTATCCCGCCTGATGGAAATGCAGTCCGACGACTATCTGGCGCTGGGCCACGGCGAGAAATAATCTCGCTCCGTCTAATTCGCCATTGTCCGCTTTGGAAAAAAGGGTCCGCACGCTCCCATTGAAGGGAGGCGTGCGGCAGGTGGCCGCTGTGGGGAAGGGCCATGCGCCAGGGTAGGAGCGCGTGGGCGACAGAGGCGAAACGGCTATTAATGAAATTGCGAATGAATTGCAAAGATAAATTGGCATGTGGGCCTTTGCGCGGTTGAAACCTAGGGCGGATAGGCCTAAGCGCACTTTCAGTTCCGGTTTCTTGGCAATTCCAGTTTACGGCTTGGAGGATGATTGCATATGGCCCGTAAGAAGATCGCGCTTATCGGCGCTGGTAATATCGGTGGCACGCTCGCGCATCTGGCGGCTCTCAAGGGGCTTGGCGACATCGTCCTCTTCGACGTCGTCGAAGGCGTGCCGCAGGGCAAGGCGCTCGACCTGTCGCAATGCGCTTCGGTCGAAGGCTTCGACGCGAAGATCACCGGCTCCAACGATTATGCCGACATTGCGGGCGCGGACGTCATCATCGTCACCGCCGGCGTCGCCCGCAAGCCGGGCATGAGCCGCGACGACCTGCTGGGCATCAACCTCAAGGTCATGAAGGCCGTGGGCGAGGGCATCGCCGCCAACGCGCCCGACGCCTTCGTCATCTGCATCACCAACCCGCTCGACGCGATGGTGTGGGCGCTGCGCGAATTTTCCGGCCTGCCGCACAACAAGGTGGTCGGCATGGCGGGCGTGCTCGACTCGTCGCGCTTCAACCATTTCCTCGCGGAAGAATTCAACGTGTCGGCCAAGGACGTCACCAGCTTCGTGCTCGGCGGCCATGGCGACACGATGGTCCCGGTGATCGAATATTCGACCGTCGCGGGCATCCCGGTTCCCGACCTGATCAAGCAGGGCCGCTCGACCAAGGAGCGCATCGACGCCATCGTCCAGCGCACCCGTTCGGGCGGCGGCGAGATCGTCGCGCTGCTGAAGACAGGCTCGGCCTTCTATGCGCCGGCCACCAGCGCCATCGCCATGGCTGAAGCCTATCTGGGCGACAAGAAGCGCCTGCTGCCCTGCGCCGCCAACCTGACCGGCCAGTACGGCGTCGACAATCTCTATGTCGGCGTGCCCGTGATTATCGGCGCCGGCGGTGTCGAGCAGGTCGTCGAGATCGAGCTGGACGACGAAGCCAAGGCGAACCTTCAGGTGTCGATCGACGCCGTCAAGGAACTGCTGGAAGCCTGCAAGGGCATCGATCCTTCGCTGGCCTGATCCGCAAACGAGCTTGCACCGGACCGTCCCAGGTAAGTGCGCAGCCTGGGGCGGTCCGCCTTTAGACCCAAAGTGCCACGTCCACAGAAAATGAAGGGACGCCCATGTCCATTCTGGTGAACAAGAACACCAAGGTCATCACCCAGGGTATGACCGGTGCCACCGGTACCTTCCACACCGAAACCGCCCTGGCCTATGGCACGCAGATGGTCGGCGGCGTCACGCCGGGCAAGGGCGGCACGACCCATATCGGCCTGCCCATGTTCGACACCGTGGCCGAAGCCAAGTCGAAGACCGGCGCCGACGCGTCGGTCATCTATGTTCCGCCGCCGTTCGCGGCCGACTCGATCCTGGAAGCGATCGACGCCGAAATCCCGCTGATCGTCTGCATCACCGAAGGCATTCCGGTGCTGGACATGGTGAAGGTGAAGCGCGCCCTTTCGGGTTCGAAGTCGCGCCTGATCGGCCCGAACTGCCCCGGCCTGCTGACGCCGGGCGAATGCAAGATCGGCATCATGCCGGGCAACATCTTCTCCAAGGGCAGCGTCGGCGTCGTCTCGCGCTCCGGCACGCTGACCTATGAAGCCGTGTTCCAGACCACCAATGCGGGCCTGGGCCAGACCACGGCCGTCGGCATCGGCGGCGATCCGGTGAACGGCACCAACTTCATCGACGTGCTGGAACTGTTCCTGGCCGACGACGCCACCGAATCGATCATCATGATCGGTGAAATCGGCGGCGACGCGGAGGAACAGGCCGCCCAGTTCCTGATCGACGAAGCGAAGAAGGGCCGCAAGAAGCCGATGGCCGGCTTCATCGCGGGCCGCACCGCGCCTCCGGGACGCCGCATGGGCCATGCCGGCGCGATCGTGTCGGGCGGCAAGGGCGACGCGGAGAGCAAGATCGCGGCGATGGAAGCAGCCGGCATCAAGGTTGCGGCGAGCCCCTCCGAACTCGGCACGACCCTGCTGGAAGTGCTGAAGGGCTGATCCAGCCATGGAGATGGCCGGGCTGCACCCCGGCCATCTGTTACCCCGCACCCGCGACTGCACGCGGTTGGCATGGGACGAGAGAAATGGGTTACGAAAACCAGGACTTCGAGATTGAGCGCGGACCGAGCTGGGCGCGCACCAACTGGCCGCCGATCGACACCGACGACCTGACCGGGGCGCTTGACCCCACGCAGATGCAAGTGGCCGTGAAGGCCGCCGCCAAGGCCAGCGGCAAGGCGGTTTCGGATGCCGATGCCGTAAGTGCGGCCGACGATGCAATACGCGCGCAGATGTTGATCCGCACATATCGCGTACGTGGTCATCTGGCTGCCAATCTCGACCCGCTGGGGTTGACCCAACGCGATCTGCCGGCCGACCTGACGCCGGAATATCACGGCCTGAACGATCCGGACAAGAAGGTCTATCTGGGCGGCACGCTGGGCCTGCAATATGCGACCGTGCGTGAGATCGTGGCGATCCTGCGCGCCAATTATTGCGGCAATGTCGGCCTGGAATATATGCACATCGCGGACGTGGAGGAACGCCGTTTCCTGCAGGAGCGTCTGGAGGGCAAGGACAAGGAAATCCATTTCACGCCGGAAGGCAAGAAGGCGATCCTGGCCAAGGTGATCCACGCCGAGCAATATGAGAAGTTCCTGGGCCGCAAATATGTCGGCACCAAGCGCTTCGGCCTGGACGGCGGCGAATCGATGATCCCGGCGCTGGAAGCCATCATCAAATATGGCGGCGCGCAGGGCGTGCGCGAGATCGTCTATGGCATGGCGCATCGCGGCCGGCTGAACGTGCTCGCCAATGTGATGGCCAAGGGCTTCCGCGTCATCTTCCACGAATTTTCGGGCGGCACCGCCAATCCCGAGGATGTCGGCGGATCGGGCGACGTCAAATATCACCTCGGCACCTCGACCGACCGTGAGTTCGACGGCGTCAAGGTCCATATGTCGCTGGTCCCCAATCCGTCGCACCTCGAAACCGTCGATCCGGTGGTGCTGGGCAAGGTGCGCGCGCAGCAGACCTTCCGCGACGACCTCGCCAAGCATGAGCAGGTGCTGCCCGTGCTGATCCACGGCGACGCGGCCTTTGCGGGGCAGGGCATCGTCTGGGAATGCTTCGGCTTCTCCGGCGTGTCGGGCTATAATACCGGCGGCTGCATCCACTTCATCGTCAACAACCAGATCGGCTTCACGACCAGCCCGCAATTTTCGCGCGGTTCGCCTTATCCCAGCGATGTGGCGAAGGGCGTCCAGGCCCCGATCCTGCACGTCAATGGCGATGATCCGGAGGCCGTGACCTTCGCGTGCAAGCTGGCGATGGAATATCGCCAGACCTTCCACCGCGACATCGTGATCGACATGTGGTGCTATCGCCGCTTCGGTCACAATGAAGGCGATGAGCCGTCCTTCACCCAGCCGCAAATGTATGCGAAGATCCGTCAGCATCCGCCGGTCAGCGACGTCTATTCGGCGCGGCTGAAGGCGGAGGGCGTGGTCGACGATGATTTCGTCGCCCAGGTTACGGGCGACTTCGTCAACCATCTGGAGGAAGAGTTCGAGGCCGGCAAGAGCTACAAGCCCAACAAGGCCGACTGGTTCGCCGGTCGGTGGTCCGGCCTGCACAAGCCGGCCGATGCCGAAACGAGCCGCCAGAGCGTCGACTCCGCCATCAGCCAGAAGCTGTTCGACAGCCTGGGCAAGACGCTGACGGCGATTCCGGAGGGCCTCAACGTCCACAAGACGCTGAAGCGCGTGATCGACGCCAAGGCCGAGATGTTCAAGTCCGGCGAGAATTTCGACTGGGCGACCGGCGAGGCGCTGGCCTTCGGATCGCTGCTGTCGGAAGGCTATGGCGTTCGTCTGTCGGGCCAGGACTCCGGGCGCGGCACCTTCAGCCAGCGGCACGCGGTCTGGACCGACCAGGATAGGGAGAACAAATATATCCCGCTCTCGACCGTGCCGCACGGCCGGTTCGAGGTGCTGGATTCGCCGCTCTCCGAATATGGCGTGCTGGGCTTCGAATATGGCTTCGCGCTGGCCGATCCGAAGAGCCTGGTGCTGTGGGAAGCGCAGTTCGGCGACTTCGCCAATGGCGCGCAGATCATCTTCGACCAGTATATCGCTTCGTCGGAGACCAAGTGGCTGCGGTCCAACGGCCTCGTCTGCCTGCTGCCGCATGGCTATGAAGGCCAGGGTCCCGAGCATAGCTCGGCCCGGCTGGAGCGCTATCTCCAGCTTTGCGCGGAAGGGAATATCCAGGTCGCGAACATCACGACCCCGGCCAATTACTTCCACGTCCTGCGTCGTCAGATGCTGCGGCCGTTCCGCAAGCCGCTGATCATCATGGCGCCCAAGTCGCTGCTGCGCCACAAGCTGGCGGTCAGCAAGGCGGAGGACTTCCTGGGCGAAACGCACTTCAAGCGCATCCTGTCGGACCCCAATGGGGCCGCCGACAAGGACACCCGCCGCCTGGTGCTCTGTTCCGGCAAGGTCTTCTACGACCTGATGGAGGCCCGCGACGCCGCGGGCGACACGGACGTGCAGATCGTGCGCATCGAGCAGATCTACCCGTTCGCGGCCGAAGCCCTCGCCAAGCGCATCGAGCGCATGACGAACCTGGAAGAAGTCGTCTGGTGTCAGGAAGAACCGCGCAACAACGGCGCATGGTTCTTCGTGGAGCCCTATGTCGAGGAAGCGCTGGCAGCCGCCGGCAAGGCGCCGATGCGCGCCCGCTATGCCGGCCGCAAGGCGTCGGCGTCGCCCGCCACGGGCCTCGCCAAGCGCCATGTCGCTGAGCAGGGCGCCCTCGTCGCCGATGCGCTGGGTCACAGCGTCCGTGAAGAAATCCGTCGCCAGAAGAAAGGCTGAACAAGCTCATGGCTACCGAAGTCAAAGTCCCCACTTTGGGTGAATCCGTTACCGAAGCAACCGTCGGCCAGTGGCTCAAGAAGCCCGGCGACGCCGTGAAGGCCGACGAGCCTATCGTCAGTCTTGAAACCGACAAGGTCGCGGTCGACGTGCCCGCGCCGGCCGCCGGCACGCTGGGCGACATCGTCGCCAAGGAAGGCGATACGGTCGAGGTCGGCGCGCTGCTGGCCTATGTCAACGAGGGCGCGGCCGCTGCGGCAGCGCCTGCCGCTGCTCCGGCCCCCGCCGCCAAGGCGGAAGCCGCCACGCCGGCCCCGGCCGCTTCGGCCCCCGCCGATGAGGATGAGGGCGGCAACCTGACCCTGTCGCCCGCCGTGCGCCGTCTGGTGCTGGAACATGGCCTTGATCCGAGCAAGATCAAGGGCACGGGCAAGGACGGTCGCCTGACCAAGGACGACGTCGTGGCCGCCGCCGCCGCCGGTACCGCCAAGGCCGCCGCTGCTGCGCCTGCCGCCGCGCCCGCCGCTGCTGCGCCTGCCGCTGGCCCCAGCCGCGCGCAGGAACGCGTCAAGATGACCCGCCTGCGCCAGACCGTCGCCAAGCGGCTCAAGGAAGCGCAGAACAACGCCGCGCTGCTGACCACCTATAACGACGTCGACATGACCAACGTCATCGAGGCGCGCGCCAAGTACAAGGACCTGTTCGAGAAGAAGCATGGCGTCCGCCTGGGCTTCATGGGCTTCTTCACCAAGGCTGTCTGCATGGCGCTGCGCGATATTCCGGGCGTCAACGCGCAGATCGAGGGCGACGAGATCGTCTATAACGACTTCGCTGACATCTCGGTCGCCGTGTCGGCCCCGAACGGACTGGTCGTGCCGGTGATCCGCAATGCCGAGAGCCTGAGTGTGGCCGAGATCGAGAAGACGATCGGCAGCTTCGGCAAGAAGGCCAAGGAAGGCACGCTGACCATGGAGGACATGAAGGGCGGCACCTTCACCATCTCCAATGGCGGCGTGTTCGGTTCGCTGCTGTCGAGCCCGATCATCAACCCGCCGCAGTCAGCGGTGCTGGGCCTCCACCGCATCGAGGATCGCCCGGTCGTCCGCGACGGCCAGATCGTCATCCGCCCGATGATGTATCTGGCGCTCAGCTATGACCATCGCCTGATCGACGGTCGCGAGGCAGTGACCTTCCTCGTCGCGGTGAAGAACGCGATCGAGGACCCGACCCGCCTGCTGATCGACCTGTAAAGATGTGACCCGTGCTCCTGCGGAAGCAGGAGCCCAGGGTGTAGACGCGCTACGCGAGCCGGCTATGTCTATCTTCTGGCCAGCAGGCGCAACGGCACCCTATATCTGGGTGTCACCAGCGATCTGGCGGCCAGGGCATATCAACATCGCAAAGGCTTGATTGACGGCTTCACCAAGGACCATGATTGTAAGCTTTTGGTCTGGTTTGAGGCATATGACGATCTGCAGGAAGCGCGACATTGCGAACTGCGGATGAAGAAATGGAAACGCGCCTGGAAGATCGAGCTGATCGAACGCGATAATCCACAATGGCGGATTTGTTCGAAACGCTGTTCTGACGACGCCCTGGGCTCCCGCTTTCGCGGGAGCACGGCAATGGAGTGAGAAATGGCAGACTTCGATTATGATGTTCTGGTGATTGGCGCCGGTCCCGGTGGTTATGTCGCGGCGATCCGCGCGGCTCAGCTCGGCCTCAAGACCGCCTGCGCCGAAAGCCGCGAGACGCTGGGCGGCACCTGCCTCAATGTCGGTTGCATTCCGTCCAAGGCGCTGCTGCACGCTTCGGAACTGTATGAGGAAGCCGCCAATGGCGCGCTCGCCAAGCTGGGCGTGAAGATCGACAAGATGAGCCTCGATCTCGACACCATGCAGGGCCAGCGCAAGGAAGCGGTGAAGGGCCTGACCGGCGGCATCGAATATCTGTTCAAGAAGAACAAGGTCGACTGGTTGAAGGGTCTGGCGACCTTCGCCGGCGCCAACACCGTTGAAGTCGCGGGCAAGACGGTGACGGCGAAGAACATCGTCATCGCCACCGGCTCGTCGGTCACGCCGCTTCCGGGCGTTGCGGTCGACAATGCGGGGGGCAGGATCGTCGATTCGACCGGCGCGCTGGAGCTGGACAAGGTTCCCGGCCATCTGGTCGTCGTTGGCGGCGGGGTCATCGGGCTGGAACTGGGTTCCGTATGGCGTCGCGTCGGTGCGAAGGTCACGGTGGTCGAGTTCCTCGACCAGATCCTGCCCGGCATGGACGGCGAAGTCCGCAAGGAAGCCAACAAGATCTTCAAGAAGCAGGGCTTCGAATATAAGCTCGGCACCAAGGTCACGGGCGCGGAAGTCGGCAAGAAGGGCGTGACCCTGACCGTCGAGCCGGCCGCCGGCGGCGAGGCGGAGAAGATCGAGGCCGATGTGGTGCTGGTGTCGATCGGCCGTCGTCCGAACACGGAGGGGCTGGGTCTCGACAAGATCGGTCTGGAACTCAATGCCCGTGGCCAGATCGAGACCGATCATGACTTCGCGACCAAGGTTCCCGGCGTCTGGGCCATTGGCGATGTCATCCCCGGCCCGATGCTCGCGCACAAGGCCGAGGATGAAGGCATTGCCGTTGCCGAGAATATCGCGGGCCTGACCGGGATCGTGAACCATGACGTGATCCCGTCGGTGGTCTATACCAAGCCGGAGATCGCTGGCGTGGGCCTGACGGAAGAGGCCGCCAAGGAAAAGGGCGCGATCAAGGTCGGCAAATTCCCGATGCTGGCGAACAGCCGCGCCAAGACCAACCATGAGCCCGATGGCTTCGTGAAGATCATTGCCGATGCGGAAACCGACAAGGTGCTGGGCGTCTGGATCATCGCGACGGTTGCGGGCACGATGATCGCGCAGGCGGCGCAGGCGATGGAGTTCGGCGCTTCGAGCGAGGACATTGCCTATACCTGCCACGCGCATCCGACGCATAGCGAGGCGATCAAGGAAGCGGCCATGGCCGTGACGGGCAAGCCGATCCACATCTGATCGCGTCCCGCCCTTGGGAAAGAATGAGAAGGCCGTCCTTCGGGGCGGCCTTTTTCATGGCCTATTGACGATTGGAGCATTGCGTGGAGCTTGCCCCGATTGCGTTGAGGCATGCCCATTCTCGCGAAGGCAGGAATGCCGTTCCCAGGTCGTGCAGGGAGCGGAGCAAATTCTATCCGCTCTGGGCCCGGGACCTTGGACCGTCGGCGCGCTTGTCAGGCACGGCAAGCGCCCGCCGCACGCAGACCCGGTTGCGGCCATGCGTCTTCGCTTCATAGAGCGCCGCATCCGCCCGCGCGATGGCATCGTGGATCGCGGCATCGCCGGATTGGACGGCCGACAATCCGAAACTGGCGGTAAGGGGGCGCGAAAGGCCAAGCTGGCGAGCGACCTCCTGCGCGATGCTCTCCCGAATGTCATTGGCGACCGTGGCTGCCCGGGCCGCGTCGGCATCGGGGAGGAACAATATGAATTCCTCCCCGCCGAAGCGCGCCGTGATGGCCTCGGCAGGCGCGAATTGCACCAATATCCGCGCCAGTGTGACGATCACGCGATCGCCCAGCGCATGGCCATGGGCATCGTTGATCGACTTGAAATGGTCGATGTCGCAGACGATCAGGCTGCCCTGCGTCGGCAGTTTCCGCGCCCTCTGGCCGATGGCATCGTCGAATCCCCGGCGGTTGAGCAGGCCGGAGAGGGGGTCATGCAGCGCGTCGCGCTGATAGCGGGCGAGAAGGTCGAGCATGTTCGCCGCAAGCGCGGCCAGAGCCAGGAACAGGCCAAGGACGCAGGCGAGCGCCTGCATCAGGAAGGCATAGTCGCTGCTCAGGAAACTGCCCCCCGACAGGGTAAGGGGCACGGTGCTGCCGCGTATCAGATTGTCCAGCGCGACCAGCGTCGCCGCGCCGAACAATGTGCGGTCCGACCAGTTGTCGAGGCGATCCCTGCCGGCGATCAGCGGCAGGCCGATCAGCAGGAAGCAGCCGAAATCGGACGCAGCCAGTTCGAAGGGCAGATTGTCCAGCATGAGGGAAACGGCGCACAGCATCACGGACAGCGCCCAGATCGCGATCCGCACCCGCAGCAGCCAGTTGGGCCGCCATCGTTCCAGCAAAGCCTGGCTGAACAGCAGGAAGCCGCTGGCGAACAGCAGGTCCGCCAGGAAGCCCCAGAGGGGCGTCGGCACAAGGGCGAATCCCGCCGGCACGGCAAAACCGCCCGCGACGCAGAAGAAGGCGGCGCTCCAATATCCCGCGGCGCGCACCCGCAGGGTCCAGACAAAGGCGAAAACCACGCCGAAGCTCGCCATCATGACGGGCAGGAAGAAGGCGAAATTCTCTCCCACGCTGCGTGCCTGTTCCTTACTATCGGTCGAAAGTCATGCGCGAGCCGGCGCGTCGTCCGTGTCGGGAGACCGGTAAAAGCCGATCCTTAACAAATACTTCCGGATCGGATGAGATGTTCATCCAATTTGGATGAAGATGCGATGAGCGGGTCAGAAGCGGGGACGACGCTTGTCGCGGAAGGCCTGCACGCCCTCCTGAAAGTCGGGCAGGGTGAAGGCGTCCCGGAACATGGCCAGCGTTTCCGCGTCGTCGTCCGCCTGTCCATCCAGGATGCGGCGGACGATCGCCTTGGAAGAACGGATCGAATGCTGGGCATTGGCGGCCATGCGCCGAGCCAGTTCCACTGCTGCCTCCAGCGGGGCGGGGGCGATCTGGTCGATCAGGCTGATGGCGAGCGCATCCTCCGCATCATGGAGGGCGGCGGTGAACAGGATGCGCTTGGCCCGCGCCGGCCCCACCAGATCCACCAGCAGCCTGGTGTCGAACAGCGAATAGACGATCCCGAGCTTGGCCGGCGTGATGCCCAGCCTGGCGGAGGGGGAGGCGATCCGCAGATCGCAGGCGATGGCCATGCCGCATCCGCCGCCGATCGCGTCCCCGTCTATGGCCGCGATCACCGGTTTTTCGGCATGGGCCAGGGCATATTGGGTGGCGCGGATCGCCGCCTGATTGGCGACGCGCCAATCCTCCTCGCCCGAATGACGCGCGAATTCGTGGATGTCCGCACCCGCGCAGAACAGGCCCGGTGCAGCCGATGTCAGGATCAGCACGCGGATCGCCTCGTCCGCCATCGCTTCCTGCACCAGTTGGGGCAATCGCTCCCACATCTCCTGGTTCATGGCGTTGTGCTGCCGGGGGCGGTCGATCAGCAGCGTGGCGACGGCGCCATCGCGTTCCAGGCGGAGGGTCATGCCGGCCAGCCTTCGAGCAGCGGCACCAGCTCGTCAAAATGGTGGATGACGGCGTCGGCCTCCAGCGCCTCGACCGGCCCGTCGAGAAAGCCGAAGCTGACGGCGATGCTGGGGATGCCCGCATTGCGCGCCCCGGCGATGTCGTTGATCGTGTCGCCCAGGAAGATCGTCCGTCCGCCGCCCGCGCGCTCGATCATGGCGTGGATCGGCGCCGGGTCGGGCTTTGCGATGCCGACCGTGTCGCCGCCGACGACGCTGGCGAAACGGTCCGACAGGCCGATCTGGTGCAGCAGGGGAATGGTGAAGCGCTCCGCCTTGTTGGTGCAGATGGCGAGCTTCACGCCCGCCTCCTCCAGCGCATCCATCGCCGCGATCAGGCCGGGATAGGGCAGCGAATGGATCGCCAGATTCTGCTCATAATAGTCCAGCAGGATCGGCAGCATCCTTTCCAGCATGGCGTCGTCATAGCCGCCCGAGGCGTCCAGCGCGCGCTGAAGCATCACCTTCGCCCCCTTGCCGACAAAGGGATGGATCGCCTCGACCGGAAAGGGCGGCCGCCCGTCGGTGGCGATGGCGTAGTTGACCGCCGACGCCAGGTCGCCGCTGGTATCGAGCAGGGTGCCGTCAAGGTCGAAGCCGACAATGTCGAAGGGAATGGAAACCATGCCCGGCTCATGCCGCCTGGGTGGTGGCAAAGGCAAGTCAAACATGGCAGAGAGCGCTCAGATTCTTGGCCCTTTCGTGAAGGATGCCCCCGTGACCTCCAGCCGCTCCCCCGCTCGCCCCTTGGCCGTGATCATCCTTGCCGCCGGGCAGGGCACGCGCATGAAGTCGGCCAGACACAAGGTTCTGCACCCGATTGCGGGGCGGCCGATGCTTCTCCATCTGCTCGCCAGCGTGGCGGAGTTGCAGCCCGAGCGGCAGGTCGTGGTGGTCGGCGCTGGGCGCGAACAGGTGGAAAGGGCGGTGGAGGGCAGCGGCGCCGTCATCGCCGTGCAGGAACAGCAGCTGGGCACCGGCCATGCCGTGGCGCAGGCGCATGACGCGCTGGCCGGTTTCGCGGGCGACATATTGATCCTCTATGGCGACGTGCCGCTGGTGCGCGCCGAAACGCTGCGCAGCATGCTGGACCGCCTGAACTGGGGCGACGAGCCGCGCGCCGTGGTGCTGGGCTTCCGGCCGGAAGATGCCGCCGCCTATGGCCGGATCATCGCCCGGGACCAGGGCGTGATCGAGAAGATGGTCGAATATAAGGACGCCAATGCGGAGGAGCGGGCGGTGACGCTCTGCAATTCCGGGCTGATGGCGGTGCGGTCGACCGATCTTTTCGTGCTGCTCGACAAGATCGGCAACGACAATGCGGCGGGCGAATATTATCTGCCCGACATCGTCATGCTGCCCGGCGCCCAGAGCGCGGTGATCGAGGCGGAGGCCTGGGAAGTGGCGGGCGTCAACAGCCGCGCCGAACTGGCGGGGGTGGAGGCCGTCTGGCAGGACCGCCGCCGGGCCGAGGCGATGCGGGAGGGCGCGACGCTGATCGCGCCGGAAACGGTGTTCTTCGCGCATGACACGCTGTTGGGCCGCGATGTGGTGATCGAGCCGCATGTCGTCTTCGGTCCGGGCGTCAGCGTGGCGGACGATGCGACGATCCACGCCTTTTCCCATCTGGAGGGCGCGGCGGTCGGCAGGGGCGCGGAAATCGGCCCCTATGCCCGGCTGCGTCCCGGCGCGAAGATCGGCGTCAAGGCCAAGGTCGGCAATTTCGTCGAGGTGAAGAAGGCCGAACTGGGTGAGGGCGCCAAGGCCAATCACCTGTCCTATATCGGGGACGCCAGCGTGGGCGCGGGCGCGAATATCGGCGCGGGCACCATCACCTGCAATTATGACGGCTTCTTCAAATATCGGACCGAAATCGGTGCGGGCACCTTCATTGGCTCCAACAGCGCGCTGGTCGCGCCGGTGAAGATAGGCGACGGCGCGATCGTGGCGGCCGGCAGCGTCGTGACCCAGCCGGTAGAGGCCGACGCGCTGTGCCTCGTCCGGCCGAAGCAGGAGGCGAAGCCCGGCTGGGCGGCCCGCTTCCGGGCGCGGATGCAGGCGCGCAAAGCCGCCAAGTGACGGGTCTTCTGCGAAGGCGGCGCTGGCTTGCGGCGCTGCTGCTCATCCTTCTGGCCGTGCCGGGCGGGGCGGTCTGGCTCTACGCCAATGCGCGGGCCATGCCGGTCGTGCGGCGGTTGGACGTCGCGCTGCCCTTTCCGGCGGATGCGCCGCGCGGCCCGGTGACGGTGGCGCTGCTGACCGACAGCCATTTGTCCGGTCCCGATAACAGTCCGGAGCGGATGGCGCGGATCGTCGCTCTGGTGAACGGCCTCAGGCCCGAGCTGATCGTGCTGGGCGGCGACTATATCGGGGACGACAAGGGCGGTGCGACCTATGATCCGGCGCAGAGCATCGCCCCCTTCTCCGCCTTGCGCGCCCCGCTGGGGGTGGTGGCGGTGCTGGGCAATCACGATGCGCGCAAGCATACGGGGATCAGCCGCCGGCAATGGGGCGATCTGTTCGGCCGGATCGGCATCCGCCTGCTCGACAATCAGGCGGTGCGGCGGGGACCGCTTGCCATTGGCGGACTGCGCGACATTTATACCGGGCGGCCCGATATTCCCGGGACGCTGGCGGCCATGCAGGCGCTGGGCGGCGCGCCGCTGATGCTGTCGCACGGGCCGGACGCCTTTCCGCTGCTGCCCGACCGGGCGATGCTGACGCTGGTCGGGCATACCCATTGCGGGCAGGTGGCCTTGCCCTTTGCGGGCATCGTCTATGTGCCCTCGCGCTATGGCACCCGCTATGCCTGCGGGGTGTATCGGGAAGGGCGGCGGATCATGGTGGTGTCCGCGGGGCTCGGCACCAGCGGCCTGCCGATCCGGATGCTGGCGCCCCCCGATGTCTGGCTGATTACAATTCATCCACGATGATGCGGTACCCCTGTCGCCCGCCGCATGATCGTGGCATAGGCGGCGTAAGCATAGAGTTTTCACGGCTTTGGGACTGACTATCCATGTGCGGTATCATCGGAATCATCGGCAAGGACGACGTGGCGGGACGGCTGGTGGAGGGCCTCAGGCGCCTGGAATATCGCGGCTATGACAGCGCGGGCGTCGCCACCGTCCATGACGGGCGGATCGACCGCCGCCGGGCCGAGGGGAAGCTCGCCAACCTGGTGAAGGAACTGGACGCCGCGCCCCTGCCGGGCACCACCGGCATCGCCCACACCCGCTGGGCCACCCATGGCGCGCCGACGACCAGCAACGCCCATCCCCACGCCACGAAGGAAGTGGCGCTCGTCCACAACGGCATCATCGAGAATTTCAAGCCGCTGCGCGAGGAACTGATGGCGCGGGGCCGCACCTTCGACAGCCAGACCGACACGGAGGTCGTCGCCCATCTGGTGAGCGAGCTGGTGGAGCAGGGTGCATCCCCGAAGGACGCGGTGGCGCAGGTGCTGCCTCGCCTGCACGGCGCCTTTGCGCTGGCGATCCTGTTCCGCAGCCATCCGGAAATCCTCATCGGCGCGCGCCTGGGTTCGCCGCTGGTGGTGGGCTATGGTGAGGGAGAGACCTATCTCGGCTCCGACGCGCTGGCGCTGGCCCCGCTGACCCAGCGCATCGCCTATCTGGAGGAAGGCGACTGGGTCGTCATCACCCGCGACGGCGCGGAGATTTTCGACAAGGACAACAACCCCGTCGAACGCCCCGTCACCATCAGCGGCGTGACCGGCGAACTGATCTCCAAGGGCAATCACCGCCACTATATGCTCAAGGAGATTTACGAGCAGCCGGTGGTCGTGGCCCAGACCCTGCGTTCCTATCTGCGCCGGATGGAGGATCAGGTATCGCTGCCGATCCCCGATTTCGACCTGGGGACCATCCGCCGCGTCACCATCGTCGCCTGCGGCACCAGCTATTATGCGGGCATGGTCGCCAAATATTGGTTCGAGCAATTCGCCCGCGTGCCTGTCGACATCGATGTGGCGAGCGAGTTCCGCTACCGCGCCCCGGTGATGGAGGAGGGCGGCCTGATGATCGTCATCAGCCAGTCGGGCGAGACCGCCGATACGCTCGCCGCGCTCCGCCATGCGCGGGCCGAAGGGCAGAAGATCGCTGCCGTCGTCAACGTGCCGACCAGCACCATGGCGCGGGAGGCGGACCTGCTGCTGCCCACCAATGCCGGGCCGGAAATCGGCGTCGCCTCGACCAAGGCCTTCACCTGCCAGTTGGCGGTGCTGGCGGCGTTCGCGGCCAATCTCGCCCGCGCCAAGGGGCGGCTGGACGCGAAGGCGGAGAAGGAACTGGTCCGCCACCTGTCCGAAGCGCCCGCCGCGCTCAACGGGGCGCTGGCCTATGATGAATCGATAGAGGCGATGGCGCATCTGATCGCGGGAGCCCGCGACGTGCTCTATCTGGGGCGCGGGCCGGACTATCCGCTGGCGCTGGAAGGGGCGCTGAAGCTCAAGGAAATCAGCTATATCCATGCCGAGGGCTATGCCGCGGGCGAGATGAAGCATGGTCCCATCGCCTTGATCGACGACAAGGTGCCGGTGATCGTGCTGGCGCCCAGCGGGCCGCTGTTCGAAAAGACCGTCAGCAACATGCAGGAAGTGCAGGCGCGCGGCGGGAAGGTGGTGCTGATCTCCGACTATGACGGGGTGCAGGCGGCGGGCGAAGGCTGCATGGCGACGATCACCATGCCCAAGGTGCATCCGCTGATCGCGCCGATGGTCTATGCCGTGCCGGTGCAGTTACTGGCCTATCATGTCGCCGTCGCCAAGGGCACGGACGTCGACCAGCCAAGGAACCTCGCCAAGTCCGTCACCGTCGAGTGATAGATGGCTGGCGAGTGATTCACTGGCGAGTGAAGCGGTAGCGGTCCCGGATGCGGCGGTTGAAATAGCCGCCCTTGGACGTGGCGGCGCGCATGCCTTCCGCGACGTCCACAGGGACATCATGATAGCTGTAGCGCCGCCCGCTGACGAACTGCACGTCCAGCCGGCGCTGGGCGGCGTCATAGTCGAAGCGGGCGATGGCGGTCGACGGCATGCGGATGACAATGATCCGCGACGGGGGAGGTTGCGTGTCGGCGGGCGCCAGCCGTTGCCGGCCGAACCGGGCCGCTCTATCCTCTCGGGAATGATCGAGACGGAAAGACTGCGCCTTCGCCCCTACACGCTCGCTGATTTCGCGCCCTATTGCGCCATGTGGTCGGACATGGACCTGATGCGGCATATCGGCGGCGTAGCTCCTTCGCCGGAAGACGCCTGGAACCGCATCCTGCGTTATGAGGGGCACTGGTCCCTTCTGGGCTACGGCATTTTCGCGGTGATCGAAAAGGCCAGCGGCCGCTATGTCGGAGAGACCGGGCTGGCGGATTTCCATCGGGGCCTTGGCGATGATTTCGACAAGGCGGGGGAAGCGGCCTGGATTTTCTCATCCGAGGTACATGGCCGCGGCTACGCGTTCGAGGCCGCCCGCGCCGCGCACGACTGGTATGCGCGGCGCAAGGACGCCGGCCGAACCGTCTGCCTCATCGATCCCGCCAACGAATCATCGCTCAGGCTTGCGGCCAGGTTGGGTTATGCGCCGTTCAGGGAGGCGGTCTACAAGGGGCGGACGGCGGTCATGCTCGAAAGATCGTCCGCATAGAGGCGACCGGCGGAGAAGCTCAGCCGCCACCCGGCGCATTGTGCCCGCCCGCCGGCACCGGTCCGCCGCTCGGCGCATGGCTGTGGTCGGGATTGCTGTCCCAGTCGATATGATAGAGGTCGAACCGCCGGTCGCGCAGGTTGCGGACCGTACCCTCCGCCCGCGCCCAGCTCAGGTCCGCCAGGTTCACGTCGGCCATGGTCAGCGTCTCGACATTCTCCGTCGATTCCGCCGCGATCCCGTCCCGCGCAAAGGGCAGGTCGCAGGGCGTCAGGATCGCGCTCTGCGCATATTGAATGTCCATATTGTCGACGTTCGGCAGGTTGCCGACATTGCCCGACATGACGACATAGCATTGGTTCTCGATGGCGCGGGCCTGCGCGCAATAGCGCACGCGCATATAGCCCAGCCGCGAGTCGGTGCAGAAGGGGACGAAGATGATCCGCGCGCCCTGGTCCACCAGCCGCCGCGCCAGTTCCGGAAATTCGCTGTCATAGCAGATGAGCACGCCGATCGGCCCGCAGTCGGTCTGGATCACGTCCAGCGAGTCCCCGCCCTTGATGTTCCACCAGAAGGCTTCGTTGGGCGTGGGGTGGATCTTCTCCTGCGTGTGCAGCGAACCGTCGCGCAGGGCGACATAGGCGATATTCTGGATGTCGCCATCCTCTGCCCGCGTCGGGTGGGAGCCGCCGATGATGTTGATATTATATTCCAGCGCCATCCGCTCCAGTTCGCGGGTCAGGCGCGGGGTGTAGCCGGTCAGCCTGTCGATGGCCTCGATCGGAGTGAGCTTCTTGGTTTCGTAGGAGAGCAGCGGCAGGGTGAACAGTTCGGGAAAAACGATGAAGTCGGAACGGTAGTCGGCGGCGACATCGACGAAATATTCGATATTGCGGATGAACTCTTCGAAGTCCTTCACCGCGCGGGCCTGCAACTGACAGGTGGCTAGGCGGACGCTTTCCACGCCGCGCGGCACCCGCATTTCGGGCGCTTCGTCGGGGTCGACATAGGGGTTGCGCCATACCAGATGGGCGGCGTGTCCGTCGGACTGCCTGTCTTCGGGCAGGTAGTTTTCGAGGACGCCCAGCGGCTCGAACTGGTTCTTGAGCTGGAAGCTGATCACCTGATCGCGCAGCTTGCCGTGCACGACCTTGTCCAGATAATCCGCCGGGCCATCGACGCGCCGCTTAGCGCGGGCATAGCCCGGCATGCGCCCCGCGATGACGATGCCGTGCAGGTCCAGTTCCTCGGCCAGCTCCTTGCGCTCGTCATAGAGGCGCTGGCCGATGCGCAGGCCGCGCAGCTTGGGGTCGACGGCCATTTCATAGCCGTACAGCCACTCGCCCGCCGCGCTGTGCCGCGTGCCGAAGCCGTTCGCCGTGATCTCCTCCCAGTCATGATGGGAAAAGGCCATCGCCTTGCTGACCCGCATGGTCGCGCAATAGCCGACGACCTTATTGTCGTAGAGCGCGACGAAGCAGCCATTGGGGAAATTGTTGATCTGCCCGCGCAGGGTGGCGAGCGAATAATTGGGCATGCCGGGATAGACCCGGGCGATCAGTCGCTGGATGCCGCGTACATCGGAAGGAACGGCGGCCCGGACCTCCAGGCGTTTCTTGGCTGTCGTCGTCATCGCTGATCTCCTGCCATGGAAAAGGCGGCGCCGATACACGGCGCCGCCTCGTTCCGTTTCCGTATTGAACCGCGGAAGGGCGGATCAGTTCCGTCCGATTATTGCCACTTGCCCATGGCTTCTTCCAGGTTCACGCGGATCGCCTCGAAGAACTGCTCGGTGGTCATCCACGCCTGTTCCGGACCGATCAGCAGGGCGAGATCCTTGGTCATCGCGCCGCCCTCGACCGTTTCGATGCAGACCTTTTCCAGCGTTTCCGCGAACTTGGTGACTTCCGGCGTTTCGTCGAACTTGCCGCGATAGGAAAGGCCCTGGGTCCAGGCGAAGATCGAGGCGATCGGATTGGTCGAGGTCGCCTTGCCCTGTTGATGCTGGCGATAGTGGCGGGTGACGGTGCCGTGCGCGGCTTCGGCCTCGACGGTCTTGCCGTCGGGCGACAGCAGCACGGAGGTCATGAGACCCAGCGAGCCGAACCCCTGCGCCACGGTGTCCGACTGGACGTCGCCATCGTAATTCTTGCAGGCCCAGACGAACTTGCCGCTCCACTTGAGGGCGGAGGCGACCATGTCGTCGATCAGGCGATGTTCGTAGACGGCGCCCACCTTCTTGAACTCGTCGGCGAATTCATTGTCGAACACTTCCTGGAACAGGTCCTTGAAGCGGCCGTCATAGGCCTTGAGAATGGTGTTCTTGGTCGAGAGGTACAGCGGCCAGCCGCGGCCCAGCGCGTAGTTCATGCTGGCGCGGGCGAAATCGCGGATCGAGTCGTCCAGATTGTACATGCCCATGGCGACGCCGGAGCTGGGGAAGTTGAAGACGTCCTTCTCGATCTTCTCGCCATTGGCGCCGTCCCACACCATGCGCAGCTTGCCGGGGCCGGGGACGAGGAAGTCGGTGGCGCGATACTGGTCGCCGAAGGCGTGGCGGCCGATGACGATGGGGTCGGTCCAGCCGGGGACCAGACGCGGCACGTTGCGGATGACGATGGGTTCGCGGAACACCACGCCGCCCAGGATGTTGCGGATCGTGCCGTTGGGCGACTTCCACATTTCCTTCAGGCCGAATTCCTCGACGCGGGCTTCGTCCGGGGTGATGGTGGCGCACTTCACGCCGACGCCATGTTCCTTGATCGCGTTGGCGGAATCGATGGTGATCTGGTCGTTGGTCTCGTCGCGCTTCTCGACGCCCAGATCGTAATATTTAAGATCGATGTCCAGATAGGGGAGAATCAGGCGCTCACGGATCCACTGCCATATGATCCGCGTCATTTCATCGCCATCGATCTCCACGACGGGGTTTTTCACCTTGATCTTAGCCATAGCGCCTGTTCGCCTTCTCGTTCGGGTGGAATTTGCGACCGCCCTAGGCAAAGCGACGGCAATGTTCAACCGTCCAATGCCCTTTGCAGGATTGGAACATTTCATGGCTCCTGCGACGGTATCGGACGTTGTCACTGCAAGTGTCTGTCCTTAAAGACGGTGCCCATGGAAAATGACGAACTGACGGTCGCACTGGGCGGCAATGTGAAATGGCGCTTCCCCTCCGTGCATCCGGAGGGCGTGAAATTCGGCCTGATCGCGGCGGCCATCACCGCGCTGCTGTTCCTGGTCGGCTGGGAAATCCTCGGCTGGCTGATGGTGATGGTGACCGTCTGGGTGCTGGCGTTCTTCCGCGATCCGGTGCGCGCGGTGCCGCAGGATGAGCGGGCCATCGTCGCCCCCGCCGATGGGCTGGTGACGCTGATCCAGCGGGTGCCGCCCCCCCGCGAGATGGCAGGGGCGGATGGGCTGGGCGACCAGCCCATGATCCGCGTGTCGATCTTCATGAGCGTGTTCGACGTCCACATCAACCGCACGCCGATCGGCGGGACGGTGAAGTCGGTGGTCTATATTTCGGGCAAGTTCCTGAACGCCGATCTCGACAAGGCGAGCGAGGATAATGAGCGCCAGCATATATTGGTGGAGCGGCATGACGGCGTGCGCATCGGCTTCACCCAGATCGCCGGATTGGTGGCGCGGCGGATCGTGCCCTTCGTGAAGCCGGGCGACATGGTCGCGGCCGGACAGCGCATCGGCCTCATCCGTTTCGGCAGCCGGGTCGACGTCTATCTGCCCGCCGGCACCGCGCCGCGCGTGGTGCTGGGGCAGCGCACCGTCGCGGGTGAGACGATCCTGGGCCAGATCGGTGACATGCGCGTGATTTCGGGGATTCAGCAATAATGCGGCAGCGGCGCGCCATCCCGCGCGGATTGCGCCGGGGGATCACCCTGCGGATGGTGGCGCCCAACGCCGTGACCGCAATGGCCCTGTGCTTCGGCCTGACCGGCGTGCGCTACGGCATATCGGGCGAGTGGGAGAGGGCGGTGCTCTCCATCCTCATCGCCGGGGTGCTGGATGGGCTGGACGGGCGCATCGCGCGGTTGTTGCGGGGGGAGAGTCGTTTCGGGGCCGAACTCGACTCCTTGTCGGACTCCATTGCCTTTGGCGTGGCGCCGGCGCTGGTGCTCTATCTCTGGTCGCTGAACGCCATGCCGAAATTCGGCTGGATTTTCGCGCTCGCCCATGCGCTGTCCTGCGCGCTGCGGCTGGCGCGGTTCAATGCGAATATCGACGCCGATGTTCAGCCGCACAAATCCGCCGGTTTCCTGACCGGCGTGCCGGCTCCGGCAGGTGCGGGGCTGGCCTTCGTGCCGCTCTATCTCTGGCTGGTGACGGGCGAGCCGCTTTTTCGGGAATGGTATGTCGTGGCGCCCTGGACCGCCTTCACGGCTTTCCTGATGATCTCCAACATCGCGACCTATAGCTGGTCGGCGCTGCGCCTGCGCAAACGCATCCGGCTGGAGGCGATCGCGCTGGCGGGCCTGCTGGCGGCGCTGCTGATCACCGATCCTTGGCTGACGCTGCTGGTGTTGTGCGCCTTCTACCTTGCGCTCATCCCCTTCGGCATGATGTCCTATGCCAAGGTGCGCCGCCAGCGGGCGGGCGAGGAAGCGTAATCCTCAGGCGGCCAGGACCGCCGCCGCAAAAGCCGGCGCGGCCTGCCGTGCAGAAGGTGACGCGCGTCGCCGGCTGATGCGCAGGCGATAGACCGGCGTTTCCTGCGGAATGGGGTCGAACGTCAGCGCCGCGACCATCTTGTCATGATAGGCCAGGAACATGCCGATAATGGTGCCTGCGGCCAGCAGGAAGGATCCGATGAAAACAAGTGCTGCGACCAGTGCGAACATATGCAGCTCACTTTCTGTCTTGCCATTTGCACGGCTTGGTTCACTATAGGCAGGCAAACGGCGTGAATCCGCCATTTGTTCCCGATGTTCTCCTTATGTTCCATCCGGAATGGAGAGTCAAGCCCCTTGCATTGATATTCCGACGCCGTTAAAGGCGCGCCCATTCCACATGGGAATCGACATATCCGGTGCTGTGCGTGACGCCCAGTTCCTGATTCCCAGAGGTGTAACCGGAAGGAGAAATATTATGGCGGCTCCTGTCGTCACCATGCATCAATTGATCGAGGCCGGCGCGCATTTCGGCCACCAGACCCACCGCTGGAACCCGCGCATGAAGCCGTACATCTTCGGTGAGCGCAACGGCATCCACATTCTCGACCTGTCGCAGACCGTGCCGCTGTTCGGCCGCGCGCTGGACTTCGTGTCGGCGACCGTCGCCGCCGGTGGCAAGGTGCTGTTCGTCGGCACCAAGCGCCAGGCGCAGGACCCAATCGCCGAAGCCGCCCGCAAGTCGGGCCAGCATTTCGTCAACCATCGCTGGCTGGGCGGCATGCTCACCAACTGGAAGACCATTTCGGGTTCGATCAAGCGTCTGAAGACCCTGGAAGAGAAGCTGTCGGGCGACACCCACGGCTTCACCAAGAAGGAAGTCCTCCAGATGACCCGTGAGCGCGAGAAGCTGGAACTGTCGCTGGGCGGCATCCGCGACATGAACGGCATCCCCGACGTCATGTTCGTGATCGACGCCAACAAGGAAGAACTGGCGATCAAGGAAGCCAACACGCTGGGCATCCCGGTCGTTGCGATCCTCGATTCGAACGTCTCGCCCGACGGCATCGCGTTCCCGGTTCCGGCGAACGATGACGCCAGCCGCGCGATCCGCCTTTACTGCGACGCCGTCGCCGCCGCCGCCACCAAGGGCAACCGCGGTGCGCAGCAGGCTTCGGGCGTCGACCTGGGCGCTCTGGACGAGCCCGAGGCCGAAGAGGTCGTCGCTCAGGCCTGAGACGCGGTCTTCGAACTGCAAAATTGACAGGCTAGGGCGCGCTCCACTGGAACGCGCCCTGCCGTTTTTCTGAAACATTGAACTTTAGGAGCCGAAACATGGCCGAGATTACCGCTGCTGCCGTCAAGGAACTGCGCGACCGTTCGGGCGCGGGCATGATGGATTGCAAGAAGGCGCTCACCGAAGCCAATGGCGACATCGAAGCGGCGACCGACTGGCTGCGCGCCAAGGGTCTGGCAGCCGCGCAGAAGAAGTCGAGCCGCACCGCCGCCGAAGGCCTGGTCGGCGTCGCCGTCGCCGGCACCAAGGGCGTGGCCGTCGAAGTGAACAGCGAAACCGACTTCGTCGCCAAGAACGACCAGTTCCAGGATTTCGTCCGCACCGTGTCGGTCATCGCGCTGGAGAACGGCGTGGCCGATGCCGAGGCGCTGTCGAACGCGGCCTATCCCTCGGGCGGCACGGTCGCCGAGAAGCTGGTCGCCAACATCGCCACCATCGGCGAGAACCAGACCCTGCGCCGCGTCGGCCAGGTCGAGGTGAACCAGGGCGTGGTCGTTCCCTATGTCCATAATGCGGCCGCTCCGGGCCTGGGCAAGATCGGCGTGCTGGTTGCGCTGGAAGGCGATGCGCCCGCCGACGTCCTGGAGCCGCTGGGCAAGCAGATCGCGATGCACATCGCCGCTGCCTTCCCGCTGGCGCTGTCGGCCGCCGACATCGATCCGGCCCTGCTGGAGCGCGAGCGCGCCATCGCCGCTGAAAAAGCCGCCGAATCGGGCAAGCCTGCCGAGATCGTCGCCAAGATGGTCGACGGCGCCGTCGCCAAGTTCGCCAAGGAGCAGGCCCTGCTCAGCCAGCTCTTCGTGATGGACAACAAGACCCCGGTTGCCGATGTCGTCGCGAAGGCGGCGAAGGATGCCGGCGCATCGATCACGCTGAAGAACTATGTCCGCTTCCAGCTCGGTGAAGGCATCGAGAAGGAAACGAGCGACTTCGCCGCCGAAGTGGCCGCGGCCGCAGGCGTCTGATCCGATAGTTCGTTCGCTTCGGCGGTGTCGGGAGGCTCAGGCTTCTCGACAAGCCGGAAGCGGGCGCTAAGGAAGTTCGGGGTTTCCAAAACCCCGCTTCACAACATGGCGCGCGCTGCTTAAGGTGCGCGCCATTTCCTTGCCCGATCATAAAAGGAATATTGCCCCGCATGTCTCGCCCAGCCTTCAAGCGCATCCTGCTGAAACTTTCGGGCGAAGTGCTGATGGGGCAGGGGCAGTTCGGCATCGAGCCGGAGACGGTGAACCGCGTCGCGGGCGAGATCGCGGCGGCGAAGGATGCGGGGTTCGAACTGTGCGTCGTCGTTGGCGGCGGCAATATCTTCCGGGGCCTGGCGGGCGCCGCCAAGGGTTTCGACCGGGCGAGCGCCGACTATATGGGCATGCTGGCCACCGTCATGAACGCGCTCGCCGTGCAGAATGCGCTGGAGAAGCTGGGCTACGACACGCGCGTCCAGTCCGCCATTCCGATGGCGTCGGTCTGCGAACCCTATATCCGGCGCAAGGCGGTGCGGCATATGGAGAAGGGACGGATCGTCATCTTCGCGGCGGGCACCGGCAGCCCCTTCTTCACCACGGACACCACGGCGGCGCTGCGGGCGGCCGAAATGGATTGCGACGCCCTGTTCAAGGGGACCAGCGTCGACGGCATCTACAATGCCGATCCCAAGAAGGTGCCGGATGCGGCCCGCTATGAAGCGATCAGCTTCGACCAGGTGCTGAACGACAATCTGAAGGTCATGGACGCGAGCGCCATTGCCCTTTGCCGCGAAAACAATATCCCCATCGTCGTGTTCAACATCCGCGAAACCGGCAATCTGGCCAAGGTGCTGGCCGGGGACGGTGTGGCGACGATCGTGCAAAATCAGGAGCGCTGAAACAAAATGGCTCAATATGACAAGGCCGACCTCGAACGCCGCATGGCGGGTGCCCTGGAATCGCTGAAAGGCGATCTGTCGGGCCTGCGCACGGGCCGCGCCAATATCCAGCTTCTCGATCCGGTGACGGTCGAGGTCTATGGCGCGCATATGCCGCTTAATCAGGTCGCGACCGTTTCCGCGCCCGAACCGCGCATGCTTTCCGTGCAGGTGTGGGACAAGAGCAATGTCGGCCCGGTGGACAAGGCGATCCGTTCGGCGGGGCTGGGCCTTAACCCCATCGTCGACGGCCAGACGCTGCGCCTGCCGATCCCCGACCTGACCGAGGAGCGCCGCAAGGAACTCGCCAAGCTCGCCAGCAAATATGCCGAGGGCGCCCGGATCGCCGTCCGCAATGTCCGCCGCGACGGCATGGACAGCCTGAAGACCGACGAGAAGAAGGGCGAGATCAGCGAGGACGAGCGCAAGCGCAAGGAAACCGAAGTCCAGAAGCTGACCGACAGCACCATCGCGGACATCGACGCGGCGGCTGCGGCGAAGGAAAAGGAAATTCTCGGTCAGTGATCCGGGGCTTTCCTTTCGCGGCCAAAGCACGCATTCCTGTCTGATGGCCACCCAAGCCAAAACCGATCTGACCAGCGGCGCGCCAGCCCATGACGCGCGTCCCAAGGATGTTCCGCCAGGAACGGCCATGCCTCGTCACGTCGCCATCATCATGGACGGCAATGGACGCTGGGCGAAGAAGCGCTTCCTGCCCCGCATCGCCGGCCATCGCGCAGGGGTGGAGGCGGTGCGCCGCGTCGCCCGCGCCGCGCGGGAACTGGGTCTGGAATGCCTGACGCTCTACGCCTTTTCCTCGGAAAACTGGAAGCGTCCGGCCGGCGAAGTGGCGGACCTGATGGGCCTGCTGCGTCATTTCATCCAGTCCGACCTTGACGAATTCCATGCCAATGGCGTGCGGCTGCGCATCATCGGCAATTATCGGGCACTCGATCCTGCGCTGGTGGCGCTGATCGACAATGCGGTGGCGCGGACTGCGGGGAATAGCGGGCCGATCATCGCCATAGCGCTCAACTATGGCGCGCAGGACGAGCTGGTGCGCATGGCGCAGACGCTGGCGCGCCGCGTGGCCGCCGGCGAGATCGCGGCGGAGGAGATCGGCCTCGCCGATGTGGATGCGGCGCTCTACACTGCAGACCTGCCGCCGCTCGACCTGATGATCCGCACCTCGGGCGAGCAGCGGCTCAGTAATTTCATGCTATGGCAGGCCGCCTATGCGGAGCTTTATTTCACCGACATGCTGTGGCCGGATTTCGACGGGCGGGCGCTGGCTGCCGCACTGGACGCTTTCCGCCTGAGGGACCGCCGTTTCGGCGGGCTGTGACAGGCATGTCGAGCGAGCTTCGCACCCGCGCCATCGTCGGCGTCGTGCTCATCCTCGTAGCGTTGGCGGCCCTGTTTTCGGGCGGCTTCCTTTTCTGGATGCTGCTGTCCGTGGCGGGCGTGCTGATGCAGGGGGAGTGGGGCGACCTGACCGGAGCCACGCCGGAGAACCGCAAGCTGGCGATGTTCGCCGTCTCGGTGCCGCTGGCGATCCTTTGCCCGGCGGCGGCCGGCGTGTCCTGGCTCGCCTTCACATTGATGGCGGCCGCCTTCTTCTTCGTCGCGCTGGTGGGCCGGTCGGTCAAGTTGGCGCTGGGCGTGCCCTATATCGTCGTGCCGGTGATGGCGCTGCTTTTCCTGCGCGAACAGGCGCCCAATCTTCAGGGGTTGCTGCTGACCCTCTGGGCGCTGGGCCTCGTTTGGGCGACCGACATCGGCGCTTATTTCGCCGGCCGCTCCATTGGCGGGCCGAAGCTGGCTCCGCGCGTCAGCCCGTCCAAGACCTGGGCCGGCCTTGGCGGTGGCGTGCTGGCGGCGCTGACCGTGGGTTTCCTGCTCTACCGGTTCGCGGACCTGCCGGTTCAGCTTGCCGCGGCAAGCGGCCTGCTGGCGGTCGCCGCGCAGCTGGGCGACCTGTTGGAAAGCTGGATGAAGCGCCGTGCAGGGGTGAAGGATAGCGGTACGCTGCTGCCCGGCCATGGTGGGGTGATGGATCGGTTGGACGGGGTGGTCGCCGCCGCGCCGCTGGCCGCGATCTGCTATATGATCCTGGTGCAATTGCCATGAAGAAGGTGTCGATCTTCGGCGCGACCGGATCGGTCGGCATGTCCACGCTGGACCTGATCCAGCGCGATCCGGACAGCTATAGCGTCGTTGCGCTGACCGCGCATGGCGATGTGGCGGGTCTGGCCGCCGCCGCGCGGCAGAGCAATGCCGCGATCGCGGTGATCGGGGACGAGACGCGCTATGACGCGCTGAAGGATGCGCTGCGCGGTTCCGGGACGGAGGCGGCGGCCGGCCAAGGCGCGTTGGTCGACGTGGCCGGTGCAGGCGCGGACTGGAGCATGGCCGCCATCGTCGGTTGCGCGGGGCTGCGTCCGACCATGGCGGCGTTGAAGGCGGGTGGCACGGTCGCGCTCGCCAACAAGGAATCGCTGGTGTCGGCGGGCGCGCTGATGATGGACGCGGTCGGTGCGTCGGGCGCGACGCTGCTGCCGGTCGACAGCGAACATAATGCCATATTCCAGTGCCTTGCGGGCAGTCGCATGGAAGATGTCGCAAGGATCACCCTGACCGCGAGCGGCGGCCCCTTCCGCACCCGCAGCCGGGAGGAGATGCGCGGCATCACCCCCGCGCAGGCCGTCGCCCATCCCAACTGGTCCATGGGCGCGAAGATCAGCGTCGACAGCGCGACGATGATGAACAAGGGGCTGGAACTGATAGAGGCGGCGCATCTCTTCCCAGTCGGGCTCGACCGGATCGAGATCCTCGTCCATCCGCAATCGGTCATCCACTCCATGGTCGAATATCGCGACCGCTCAACCCTGGCGCAGCTTGGCTCGCCCGATATGCGCATCCCCATCGCCCATGCGCTGGCCTGGCCCGATCGGATCGCCACCCCTTGCCAGCCGCTGGACCTCGCCCGGATCGGCCGCCTGGATTTCGAGGCGCCGGATGAGCATCGCTTCCCCGCGCTGCGGCTGACCCGGCAGGCGGCGGAGGCGGGCGGCGCCGCGCCCGCCATATTGAACGCTGCCAATGAGGTCGCCGTCGCCGCCTTCCTCAAAGGCGCCATAGGCTTCCTTGATATCGCCATGATTGTGGAGGATGTCCTGAACCGCTATAGCGCGCCTGTGCCCCGCCAGATCGACGATGTGCTGGAAGCGGATGCGCAGGCGCGTAATATGGCTGCACAAGTGATGGAAAGATTGACCGCTTGATCCAGAATCCCGGTTTCCTGTTGACCGTAGTCGCATTTGTGGCGGTCATCGGACCGCTCGTCTTCGTGCATGAGCTGGGCCATTATCTGGTGGGCCGCTGGTGCGGGGTGAAGGCGGAGGCCTTTTCCATCGGATTCGGCCCGGAAATCGCGGCCTGGGTGGACAGGCGCGGCACCCGCTGGCGCCTGGGGGCGCTGCCGCTGGGCGGCTATGTGCGTTTCAAGGGCGACATGAACGCGGCGAGCCTGACCGATCCCAGCTGGCTGGAAATGCCCGCCGCCGAACGGGCCGAGAGCTTCCCTGCCAAGCCGCTATGGCAGCGGGCGGCCATCGTCGCGGCCGGGCCGGCGATCAACTTCCTCTTCGCCATGGCGATCCTTGCAACCTTCGCCTTCGTCCATGGCGAGAGCCGTACCCCCGCGGTCGCCGGGCAGGTGCAGCCCGGCAGCGCGGCAGCGGCGGCTGGCATCGTCGCGGGCGACCGCATCGTCTCGCTCAACGGGCGGGAAATGACGACCTTCGACGATATTCGCCTGTTCGCGCAGATCCGCCCCGGCGAACCCGTCACCATCGTGATCGACCGCCGGGGCAAGCTGTTCGAGAAGCAGGGCAAGGTCGGCGCGGTCGAGGAAGATGACGGCTTCGGCAACAAGTTCCGCATCGGACGGCTGGGCATCGCGCCGGGTGAGCCGGTGATCGAGCCCGTCAGCCTGGCCCGCGCGCCGGTCGTCGCCGTGGAGCGGACGGGGCAGATCATCCGCACCATGGTGGAGACGCTGGGCCAGATCGTGGGGGGCGGCCGATCGGTCAAGGAACTGGGCGGCCCGCTCAAGATCGCGGAGGTTTCCGGTCAGGCGGCGACGCTGGGGGTGGAGAGTTTCGTCTTCTTCATGGCGCTCATCTCGATTAACTTGGGGTTCATCAACCTCTTGCCAATCCCGATGCTGGATGGCGGGCATCTGCTGTTCTACGGGGTGGAGGCGATACAGCGGCGACCGGTCAGTCCGCAGGTGCAGGAATGGGCCTATCGCTCGGGCCTGGCGGTCCTGCTGGCGATGATGGTGCTGGTAACATTCAACGATTTATCCTCTTTCGGCCTCTGGGATCGTCTGTCCGGCTTGATCGGCTGAGCCGTATCGGGCAGGAGGACGCGATTTGGCGCCGTCTTTCCGGATGTGAACGGAATGGGTCCGGCGTGAACGACATGTTGCTTTTTTGTAGAAGGTGGAGCGGGTGACAGCGATGATGAGCAGCAACAGGCAGCGCCCGGTCGTCGTGGCCCTGTTGGCGACGACGATGATCGCGGGCATGTCTGCGATCCCGGCGATGGCTCAAAATGCCCCGCCGGCTGCCGCGCCTGCGCCCGTTCCGGCAGTCGCGCCAGCGGCCGGAACCATCCGCACCATCTCCGTCACTGGCCAGCAGCGCCTGGAGCCGGATACGGTGCTGTCCTACACCAAGCTGCGGATCGGCCAGCCCTTCACCCAGGAATCGCTCGACCAGGCGCTGCGCGACCTTTACGAGACGGAGCTGTTCGCCGACGTCCAGATTCGCAACGACAATGGCGCGCTGACCGTCGAGGTTAAGGAAAACCCGGTCATCAACCGCATCGTCCTTGAAGGTAATAAGCGCCTCAAGGAAGACAAGATACGTCCCGAAATAAAACTGGCTCCGCGCCAGATCTACACCCGCTCGAAAGTGCGCGCCGACGTGGCCCGCATCATCGAGCTGTATCGCCGGCAGGGCCGCTTCGCCGCCACGGTCGAACCGAAGATGGTGCAGCTTGACCAGAACCGCGTCGACATCGTCTTCGAAATTTCCGAGGGGCCGAAATCCAAGGTCCGCCAGATCAACATCATCGGCAATGAGAAGTTCAAGGACGGCGAACTGCGCAGCCAGATGGTGACCAAGCAATCGCGCTGGTTCCGCATCTTCTCGTCGGGCACCAGCTACGATCCGGATCGTCTGGCCTATGACCAGCAGAAGCTGCGCCAGTTCTACCTGACCGAAGGCTATGCCGATTTCCGCGTGATCTCCGCCGTGGCGGAACTGACGCCGGACAAGCAGGACTTCATCATCACCTATGTGGTCGAGGAAGGGCAGCGCTACAAATTCGGTGATGTGAAGGTCAACAGCGACATTCGCGACCTGTCCGGCGATTCGCTGACCAAGATGCTGCCGATGAAGAAGGGCGACTGGTACAACGCCAAGCAGGTCGAGGATACGGTCGACACGCTGAGCGAAACGGCGGGCCTGTTCGGCTATGCCTTCGCGGACGTCCAGCCGGACTTCCAGCGCGACAAGGACACGCTGACGATGGGGATCGACTTCCGCATCGCCAATGCGCCGCGCGTCTATGTCGAGCGGGTCGACATCAACGGCAACACGCTGACCCAGGACAAGGTCGTGCGCCGCGAATTCCGCCTGGCGGAGGGCGATGCGTTCAACAGCTTCCTGGTCAAGCGGTCGAAGGACCGCATCAATTCGCTGGGCTTCTTCCAGGAAAAGCTGGACATCGAGCAGAAGCCGGGTTCCGCGCCGGACCGCATCGTCCTGGAAACCAATGTGCAGGAAAAATCGACCGGCGAATTGTCGCTTTCGGCCGGCTTCTCCTCGCTGGAGCGTTTCATCGTCGCGGCGTCGATCACCCAGCGCAACTTCCGCGGCAAGGGCCAGGAACTGCGCACCAGCGTCAATTATTCGGCTTATTCCAAGTCGGTGGAAGTGGGCTTCACCGAGCCCTATTTCATGGACAAGAATATCGCGCTGGGCGGCGACATCTATCGCCGCGACCTCAACAGCTTCCGTTATCTGAACAATAACGACCGCGACACGACCTATGAACAGACGACGACCGGCTTCCAGCTTCGCGCCGGCGTGCCGATCACGGAATATATGTCGCTGGCCCTGCGTTACACGTTGAATCTGGACGACGTGACGCTCGACAAGGATACCTACTACTCCGATCCCGATGGCGCAGGTCCGCTGGGACTTCAGTGCGATCCGCTGCTGGCCGGACGCTATCTTTGCGACGCCATCGGCAAGCGGACGACGTCGTCGCTGGGCTATTCTCTGATCTACGATACCCGCGACAACCGCATTCGTCCGACAAGGGGCCATAATGTCGTTCTCAGCCAGGATTTCGCGGGTCTGGGCGGCAGCGTCAAATATGTGCGCACGCGGTTGAACGGCTCCAAATATTGGCCTGTCGGCGGCGGGTTCATCTTCTCCGTCTCTGCGGAGGGCGGCTATATCCACAGCCTTGAAGGCGACCGCCGGGACGCTTCGAACGAGCTGGTCGACAAGGTTCGCCTGACTGATCGCTTCTTCCTGGGCAATCCGCAGATTCGCGGCTTCGATATTCGCGGCATCGGCCCGCGCGTGAAGCGCTATTACCTGCAGTCGCAGACCGACTCGAGCGGCAATACCACCTATGTGCGGGGCGAAGGGAACAATAATGTTTCCGACGACGCCTTGGGCGGCAAGGTCTATTATCTGGCGCGGGCGGAGATGGAAATTCCGCTGGGCTCGGGTGCGCGTGAAATGGGCCTGCGTCCCTCGATTTTCGCGGACGTCGGTGCGGTTGCCGGATTGCGCAATCCCCGCACGACGAATTCGAACGGCATCTGCGCCGACAACACGACCGGTTCGCGCAGCGAGGCGGGGACTCCCGGCACATGCGGGACCAACCAGACCCTCATCATCGGACCGTTCGAGGAGGAATATCTGGGCGATACGCTGAAACCGCGTGTCGCCGTGGGCTTCGGCGTCAACTGGAACTCGCCCTTTGGGCCGTTCCGCATCGACATCGCCAAGGCCCTGCTCAAGGAACCAGGGGACGACACTCAGCTCATTAGCTTCAACGTAGGGACTCAATTCTGATGAAGACGATTTTCAAGGCTGCGGCGCTGGTTCTCGCGCCGATGACCGCCATGGCGCTGACCAGTGTCCCGGCCGCTGCCCAGTCGAAGACCGGCATCGCCGTCGTCGACCTGCAACGCGCCGTCGCCACCAGCTCGGCCTATTCGACCGCGCGCACGCAGATCCAGACCACCTACAAGGCGCAGATCGACGGCTTTACCGCACGCAAGAATGCGATCGACGCCGATCTCAAGGCCAAGGGCACGGCCCTGGAAGCCGCGATGAAGGCAGCCGGTGGCAAGCCGACCCCGGCGATCCAGACCCAATATGAGGCCTATCAGAAGGCCGGTCAGGACGGCCAGGCCGAACTGCAGCGCCTGGGTCAGCCGATCGCTCTCGCCAACGCCTATGTCGAGGAGCAGATTTCGGCCAAGCTGTCGGATGCGCTGAAGTCCGCGATGACCAAGGCGAAGGTCGACCTGATCCTGTCGCCTGACGCGACCGTGTCCTATCAGCCGACCGTCGACATCACCCAGTCGGTGGTGACCGAACTCAACGCGCTGGTGCCCAGCGTCGGCATCACCCCGCCAGCCGGCTGGCAGCCGGGCCGTCAGGGCCAGGCCGCTGCCGCTCCGGCCGCTGCTCCCGCCAATCCGTCGCAGCAGCCGACCTCGCGCTGATCGCTTGATGACGGTTCAGTCTGACAATGCTGCCGCCGCCATCGGCCCCATCGATATTCGTGGGGTGATGGCGGCGCTGCCGCACCGTTATCCGATGCTGCTCGTCGACCGCGTGATTTCGCTCGTGCCGAACAGCACGATTCACGCGGTCAAGGCGGTGTCGATCAACGAGGATTTCTTCCAGGGGCATTTCCCCGGCCGGCCGATCATGCCCGGCGTATTGATCGTCGAAGCCATGGCGCAGGCCGCTGGCGTGCTGACGGTCGAAACCATGGACCTTCGCGGTTCGGGCAAGCTCGTCTATTTCATGAGCATCGACGGGGCGAAGTTCCGCAATCCGGTAGAACCGGGCTGCCTGCTCGACCTGCATGTCGATCTGGTCCAGATTCGCGGCCGCGTCTGCAAGTTCACGGGCAAGGCGATGGTCGAGGGCAAGCTCTGCGCCGAGGCCAGTTTCGTCGCTATGATTGCCGACCCGCCGGTGGACTGAAACGCGGCGGTGATCCGGACTTTCCTGCCACTTCCTCCACAGCCGGAATGACGGGTCGACTGATACAGGGAACCGCCTGTTCTTCCCCTTGCTTTTGCGCGCATTCCCATGTAACCGCGCGCCTTCGCAGATTTTCGCATCCATGGCCGGTCGGAAACCGGCCCCTGAACGGAGCAGACCCATGAAGGCCGATACGCATCCCGATTACCACTTCATCACCGTCCAGATGACCGACGGCACGACGTTCCGCACCCGCTCGACCTGGGGCAAGGAAGGCGACACGCTGGCGCTCGACATCGATCCCAAGTCGCACCCGGCCTGGACCGGCGGCACCCGCCAGCTTGAGCAGGGCGGCCAGGTGGCACGCTTCAACAAGCGCTTCGGCGGCCTGACGCTGAAGAAGTAATCGGCCTTCAAGTGAAGGATAGGGAAGGGCGCCTCCTGGGGCGCCCTTTTTATTTGGCTGGTAGAGGCGGGTTTTCGCCAGAAGCGGACATTGACGCTTGCCCCCCTTAAGGGGAGAGGGGCGTGCCTCACGCGCAGTCTCAGCCTATGGGCACTTCCCATACCCACCCTTCAAACGAGTTACATGCCTTGTTTGAACCTGAAGGGAAGGGGCTTAATGGTGGCTGACCATCCCTATCAGCCATCCCGGGCATCATCCCGCCGCCATGCGATCCTCGTCCAGGAACGCGGCGACATCATCCAGCACGACATCCTTCGACAGGAAGGTCTGCCCGATTCCCCGCGCCAGCAGGAAGGGCAGGGTGCCTGCCGCCATCTTCTTGTCGTGCAGCATATGCGCGACCAGCGCCGCGCCGTCCGCCTTCACATGCGCGCTGGCGAGGTCGTGCGGCAGGCCGACGGCTTTCAGATGCGCCGTCACCCGCTCCGCATCCTCCGCCGGGCACAGGCCGCGCCGCGCCGAATAGCGGAAGGCAAGAGCCATCCCCGCCGCGACGCCCTCGCCATGGAGCAGAAGATCCGAAAAGCCGGTATCCGCCTCCAGCGCATGGCCGAAGGTATGGCCAAGGTTCAGCAAGGCCCGCCGTCCGGATGTCTCCCGCTCGTCATCGGCAACAATGGCCGCCTTGGCGGCCACGCTGCGTTCGATGGCATATTCGCGGGCCTGGACGTCGCCGGACAGCAGCCTGTGCCCTTCCGCCTCGCACCAGGCGAAAAAGGCGGGATCGTCGATCAGGCCATATTTCACCACCTCGGCATAACCGGCCCGCGTCTCCCGCGCCGGCAGCGTGTCGAGCGTCGAGGGATCGATCAGCACCAGCGAGGGCTGGTAGAAGCTGCCGACCAGATTCTTGCCGGCCTTCGCATTGATCGCGGTCTTTCCGCCGACGGAACTGTCCACCTGCGCCAGCAATGTCGTGGGCAACTGGATGAAATGGCAGCCGCGTTTCAGGATCGAGGCGGCAAAGCCCACCAGATCGCCGATCACCCCGCCGCCGAGCGCCACCACATGGTCGCCGCGCTCTATCTCCAGCGCCAGCAGCGCATCGAGCAGTTCTTCAAGGTGGCGCCAGCTCTTGGTCTGCTCTCCCGGTGGCAGGACCACCGCTTCTACCGCCACATTGGCGGCCCGCAGGCTCGCTTCCAGGCGGGGCAGTTGCGCGGCGGCGACATGCCGATCGGTCACCACCACCAGCCGTCCCTGGCGCGCATAGCCTGCCAGATGCGTTGCCGCCCGGTCCAGCACGCCCTGTTCGATCAGAATGTCGTAGCTGCGCGAATCCAGCGCGACGCGGACTATGGCCATTGGGAAAGCTGCTCCATGATGCTGTCGACCGCCACGTCATGCGGCGCGGCGGCGCTTTTCACATGAATGGGGCAGAGTGCGTAAACCGGATTGCGGATCGCGGCCAGCTCGGTCAGCACGACGCGCGGGTCCTTGCCCTTCAGCAGCGGCCGTCCCTCGCGCCGCGACACCCGGTCGACCAGCGTGTCGATGTCGGCGTTCAGCCAGATCGCCAGCGCATGCTCCAGGATCAGCGCCCGCGTCTCTTCCTGCATGAAGGCGCCCCCGCCGGTCGCGATGACCTTGGGCTCCCCATCCATCAGCCGGGCGATGACCCGCCGTTCGCCATCGCGGAAATAGGCCTCGCCATAGCGTTCGAACATTTCGGTGATCGTCATGCCCGCGGCCTTTTCGATCTCCTCGTCCGCATCGACGAAGCTCACGCCAAGCCGCGCCGCCAGCCGACGCCCGACGGTCGATTTGCCCACGCCCATCATGCCCACCAGGACGATGGGGCCGCGCTTCGCTTGCGCATTGGCGGATTTGCTGTTTCGCTGCATGGCGAGCGGGGCTATACATCCCCGCGTCGACAAGGCAAATCGCAACTTTCCTTCAGCTTTGACCCAGCCAGAATAGCCAGCCAGAACAGGACTCATGAAGCGCAACCGTTCCTACAGCAGTTTTGAGGGCAGCTCCCGGCGCCGCAAGACGTCCCTGCCGATCATCCCCATCATTGCGGTCCTTGTGCTGGCGGGGATTATCGCCCTGCTCTGGTCGCGCGGCGGCGAAAAGCCGCAGGCCCGCGTGGAAAAGGTCATTCCCGCCGAAAAGCTGGGCCAGTAAACGGCATGGCGCAACGGCGGGTGAATGCGAAATGGGCGCTGGGCACGCTTGCGCTCGCTCTGGCGCTGCCGGTGGTGGCGCAGGAGACGCCCGAATCGCTCCTGCCGCCCGGCTTCGGCGATGCGCCCGAAACGCCGCAACCCGGCACGCAGCCGCCGCGCCCCGCCCCGGGCACGCCCGCGCCGCCTGTCGGCTCCACGCCCGCCACGCCCATCGTGCCGCCCAGCTTCGCCATCACGGACGAGGCCGGGGACAATGCGGCGGAACCGATGAGCGAGGAGGAGCTGGCCGCCGAAAAGCAGAAATACGACCTGCCGGAAAACGCCCATCGCTCACTCGATCGCGTTGGGCCGCTGACGCCGGAGCAGCGGGGGCTGGCTCCCAATGCCTTCGGCGCGCAGTCGGGCCAGTTCCTTGCTGCATTGATGAAGGAAACGCGGGCGCCGATCACCTCCCGCTGGGCGTCGATCCTGCTGCGCCGGGCGCTCTTGTCCGCGACCGATACGCCCCGCGACATCGACGGCGCCGATTGGGTGGCCGAACGCGCCTGGCTGCTGCTGCGCATGGGGGAGGCGGACAGCGCCCGCCTGCTGGTGCAGAGCGTCGATTCCGACCGGTTCACCCCCCGCCTCTATGCCATCGCCATGCAGACCTATCTGGCGACGGCCGATCCGGCGGGACTGTGTCCGCTGTCGGCGGGCGCGCTGCGGTTCAGCAAGGAGCCGGGCTGGGACATGACGCGCGCCATATGCCCGGCGCTTTCAGGGGATCAGGGTTCGGCCAGCGGGGCGCTCAACCAGGCGCAACGGCGGGGCGTGGTGCGCGGCATCGACTATCGGCTGGCGGAAAAGGTCGTGGGCACCGGATTCAACGCCCGCAGGTCGGTGAAGATCGAATGGGACGCGGTGGACCGGCTGACGGCCTGGCGTTTCGGCCTCGCGACGGCGCTCAATGTCGAGATACCCGATGATCTCTATGCCACGGTCGGGCCCCATGTCCGCGCCTGGGAAGCGCGTGCGCCCGCCTTGTCCGCCGTTCGTCGCCTGCCGGGCGCAGAGGTGGCGGCGCGGCTCGGCGTCTTTTCCTCGCAGGCGCTGGTTGGCTTCTACAGCCAGTTGCAATCCGACGGCGACGTGCCCGCCAATGCGGCCGACCGGGTGGACGCGCTGCGCACCGCCTATGCCGGATCGGGGACGGACGAGCGGCTCCAGGCGATGCGGACAGTTTGGCAGAATGAGGCGCGGCCGGATTTCGTCGGCTTGATCGCGACGGCGCGGGCGGCCGCGGCGCTGCCGGTTTCGGAGCTGAGCGCGCGCGATGCCGCCAATCTGGTCGCGGCCATGTTCACCGCCGGTTATGACCGCGGCGCGGCGCAATGGTCGCGGCTTGCGGCGCAGGCGGACGGTGACGGCGCGGCCGACCTTTGGGCCTTGCTGGCGGTCGGTGCGCCGAGCGCGGTGGTGGAGATCGGGTCGGGACGGGTTTCCTCCTTCGCCAAGGATGCCGATCCCCACAAGGCGCAGATGCTGATCGCCGCGCTGGCGGGCCTGTCGCGGCTCAATGCGCAGGACGGTGCGGCCCTGGCGCAGGATCATGGTTTCGATCTGGCTGCCGCCAGCCGCTGGTCGCGCGCCATCGATGCGGCGGCCGGCCGGGGCGAGAAGGGCAGCGTCGCGCTGCTGGCGGCGGTCGGCATGCAGACGGCCGACTGGAACCGGCTCCCGGCCTTCCACCTCTACCACATCGTCGCGGCACTGCATCGGGTCGGGCTGGACCCCGAAGCCCGGATGATCGCCGCGGAGGCGATGACGCGGCTCTGATGGGAGAGGATGCCGCGCTTATCGACCGCTTTCTGGAAATGATGGCGGCCGAACGGGGTGCCTCGCGCAACACGCTGCTGGCCTATCGCGCGGACCTGCAGGGGGCGGCGGACCTTGTCGGCGGCCTGGCGGTCGCCACCAAGGATGGCCTGGCGGAACTGGCGACGGCCTGGGCGGAACTGGCGGCCTCTTCCGTCGCCCGCAAGTCTTCCGCCCTGCGCGCCTTCTACGCCTTTCTGGAGGAGGAGGGGCTGCGCGCCGACAATCCTGCCGCTGCCCTGCCGCGTCCCGTCACCCGCCGGCCGCTGCCCAAGATTCTTTCGACGGGCGAGGTCGAATCCCTGTTCGCCCTGATCGCGGCGAAGCTGGCTGTCGAGCATCCCGCGCCGCTGGACCTGCGGCTGTCCGCGCTGATCGAGCTGCTTTACGGATCGGGGCTGCGGGCGACGGAACTGGTGTCGCTGCCGCGCCGCGCCCTGGCATCCGACCGGCCCTTCCTGATCCTGAGGGGGAAGGGCGGGCGCGAGCGGCTGGTGCCGATTTCAGACCGCGCCCGCGCCGCCGTGGCGGCCTGGCTGCCGCATGTTCCGGCCGACAGCCCCTGGCTCTTTCCGTCGGGCAAGAGCCATGTCAGCCGGATCCGACTCTATCAGATGGTGAAGGCGCTGGCCGCCGCTGCCGGCATCGCGCCGGATCGGGTCAGCCCCCATGTGCTGCGCCATGCCTTCGCCACGCATTTGCTGGAAGGCGGGGCGGACCTGCGCGCGCTGCAATCCATGCTGGGCCATGCCGACATCGGCACCACGCAAATCTATACCCATGTCGACAGCCGCAGGCTGGTCGAACTGGTCAACAGCCGCCATCCGCTGGCTTCCATGACGCATCGGCGCGTTGACGGCGAAGCGTCTGCGCCCTAACGCCATGCGCCATGGTTAGTTTTCTCGAATTCGAAAAGCCGATTGCCGAACTCGAAGCGCGCATCATCGAATTGCGCGCGACCGCCAATGCGGGCGACATCGACATCAGCGGCGAGATCGACAAGCTGGAGCAGCGCGCCTCCAAAATGCTGGTCGACACCTATGCGAAGCTGTCGCCCTGGCAGAAGACGCAGGTCGCCCGCCATCCCGACCGTCCGCATTTCAAGGATTATGTCGCGGGCATGTTCGACAATTTCATGCCCCTGGCCGGCGACCGCGCCTTTGCCGACGATCAGGCGATCATCGGCGGTTTCGCCACGCTGGGCGAGCGGCGCGTGGTGGTGATCGGCCATGAGAAGGGGGACGACACCGCAAGCCGCGTCCGCCATAATTTCGGCATGGCCAAGCCGGAGGGCTATCGCAAGGCGATCCGCCTGATGCAGCTGGCCGACCGTTTCGGCCTGCCGGTGGTGACGCTGGTCGATACGTCGGGCGCTTTCCCCGGCGTGCAGGCGGAGGAGCGCGGTCAGGCGGAGGCGATCGCCCGTTCGACGGAACAATGCCTGGCGCTGGGCGTGCCGATGGTGGCCGCCGTGGTGGGTGAGGGCGGCTCCGGCGGTGCGGTGGCGCTGGCGGCGGCCAATCGCGTGCTGATGTTCGAACATGCCGTCTATTCGGTGATCTCTCCCGAAGGTTGCGCCTCCATCCTCTGGCGCACGGCGGAAAAGGCGAGCGACGCCGCGACCGCCATGCAGGTGACGGCGCAGCATCTGAAGGCGCTTGGCGTCATCGACCGGATCGTGCCGGAGCCGGTCGGCGGCGCCCATCGCGAGCCGGTGCAGGCCATCGCCAATCTGGGCGCGGCGATCGGGGAGGAACTGGATTCGCTCTCGGGTCTTGGCGGCGATGCGCTGCGTACCGATCGCGCCGACAAGTTTCTGGCGATCGGCGTCTGACCGCGCGATCCTCTGTTTCGGGGAACATCCGCCTGCTATTGCTCGTTACGCGAAGGTAACAGGGGTAGCAGGAGGCGCCGTGAAACGAACATCATCTCTGGCTCTCGCCGGGCTGGGCCTGATCGTCCTGACGGCCGCGCCGTCCGCAGACGGCCAGCAGCGGGCGATTCGTACGGTTTCGTCGATCAGCCCGCAGGAAAAGGAAGCGGGCGCCAAGCAGCATCCCCAGCTCCTCAACGAATTTGGCGGCGCCTATGCCGGGCCGCAGGCGAAATATGTGGAGGGCGTGGGCCGACGCATCGCGGTCCAGTCCGGCCTGTCCAATGCGCAGGGGGACTTCACCGTCACCCTGCTCAATTCGCCGGTGAACAACGCCTTCGCCATTCCGGGCGGCTATGTCTATGTGACGCGCCAGCTCATGGCGCTGATGAACGACGAGGCGGAGCTGGCCGGCGTGCTCGGTCATGAGATCGGCCATGTCGCGGCGCAGCATGGCCAGAGGCGGCAGCAGGCGGCGCAGCGCAACGCCATTGGCGGTACCCTGTTGCAGGTGCTGACGGGCGCTCTGCTGGGCGATTCGGCGCTCACCGGCATGTTGCAGAAGGGGATTGGACAAGGCAGCCAGTTGCTGACGCTCAAATTCTCGCGCAGCCAGGAATATGAGGCGGACGATCTGGGTATCCGCTATCTTGCGTCGGGCGGTTACGATCCCAAGGCCCTGTCATCCATGCTGGCCTCGCTCGCGGCGCAGAGCAGCCTGGATGCCCGGGTCGCCGGCAGCTCCCGTTCGGTGCCGGAATGGGCAAGCACCCATCCCGACCCCGCCTCGCGCGTTGGCCGCGCGTCACGCAATGCAGCCGGCAGCGGCTCGACCAGCACGGTCCGCAACCGGGACGCGTTCCTGAACGCCCTCAACGGCGTTCTCTATGGCGACGATCCGAAACAGGGCGTGATCGAGGGCAGCCGCTTCCGCCATCCCGATTTGCGGGTCAGCTTCACCGCGCCATCGGGCTTCGGCATGGAAAATGGCGCGAGCGCCGTCAGCGTCGTGGGGTCGGGCGGCCAGGCGCAGTTCAGCGCCGCACCCTATTCGGGCGATCTGTCCGCCTATATCGACTCGGTGTTCGCGAAGCTGGGCGACGGCAATGGCGGCGTTCCGGCCGGAGAGGTGCGGCGCACCACCGTCAACGGCCTGCCCGCAGCCTGGCGCACCGTTCGCGCCAGCACCCAGTCCAGCCAGGTGGATGCGACGGTTTTCGCTTATGATTTCGGCGGCGGGAAAGCCTATCATTTCCTGCTGCTGACGGCGGCGGGGCAGGGGATCGGTCCCTTTTCCACCATGGTGCAGTCGGTACAACGTCTTTCGGCCCAGGACGCGGCGGCGATCAAGCCTCGCCGGGTCGATGTCGTGACTGTAAAGGCTGGCGACACCATCCAGTCCCTGGCCAGGCGCATGGCCTATACGGATTATCCGGTGGACCGGTTCCTGACGATCAACGCCCTGACGGCGAATAGCGTGCTGCGTCCCGGGCAGCGGGTCAAGATCGTGACCTGGTGAAGCTGGGCGCAATGAAAAGGGCGACGGAATTGCTTCCGTCGCCCTTTTTAAAACTAAAGCCTAAGCTTAGTTGGTCAGGCTGTTCGACACCTTGTTGAAGGTGTTGGTGAGCTTGCCGCCCAGGCTGGTCATGGCGCCGATGGCGGCGACGGCGATGAGCGCGGCGATCAGGCCATATTCAATGGCGGTCGCACCCTTTTCATTCTTCATCATCTTGCGGATGAACTGCATTGGAAGTCTCCTTGCGTCAAATTTCACGTTTAACTACCCGGCCGCCCCCCGCTTGGAATGAAGGTCAGCTTCGGACGGTGTAGAGAGTGCGGGTTGATAAAGATTTAATGGAGCGAAACAGGTGTCAGACATAAATGGTTAATGCGCCAGGACTTCCGTCGCGACATTGTTCCACATGCCGATGGTCTTGTTCGCGACGTTCGACAGGGCGCCGATGATGGCCAGGCAGATGAGGGCGAGGATCAACCCATATTCCACCGCCGTCGCTCCGCGCTGGCAGTAGATCAGCTTCCAGAAGCTGAAATTTTTGAATAATGCCCGCATGCCGCACCCCATTTACACACAGCCCCGGATGCCCTTGTAAAAGGGGCAGAGTTAACAAACCCCTCAAGCGGAACCATTATGACGATAATTTCTCCTCTGCTGGTGGTCGCCGCCGCCCTGGTCGACGCGGATGGCCGCGTGCTGTTGCAGCAGCGGCCGCCAGGCAAGCCGATGGCGTATCTCTGGGAGTTTCCCGGTGGCAAGGTCGAGCCGGGGGAAGCGCCTGAAACCGCGCTGATCCGGGAACTGGAGGAGGAATTGGGCATTCGCACCCATGCGAGCTGCCTGGCGCCCGCGACCTTCGCGAGCGAGCCGCTGGGCGACCGCCATCTGCTGCTGCTGCTTTATGTCTGCCGCAAGTGGCAAGGAATAGCGGAAGCGCGTCATGCGACCGCGCTGCAATGGGTCAGGCCGGCGCAAATGTATGCGCTGGAGATGCCGTCGGCCGACCTGCCGCTGATCGGTTTGCTCGATTCGCTGATTTAAATGGGCTGAATGACGCCTGCTCCCGTCTTCGCATGAGCACAATGTCCCAGCGCTGATCCGAAGCGTCAGTGGCGGGGCAGGCATGCCGGATAGGCCCGCCCGCCCGTGATCCCTTATTCTTCCGCAGCCTTGCTCTGCAGCTGGATATAGTTCTGGATGCCCATGCGCTCGATCATCTCGAACTGGGTTTCCAGCGTGTCGACATGCTCTTCCTCGCTTTCGAGGATATGCTGGAACAAATCCCGGCTCACATAGTCACGGATCGATTCGCAATAGGCGATGGCGTCCTTCAGCACCGGCAGGGCTTCATATTCCAACTCGAGGTCGGCTTTCAGGATTTCTTCCACCGTTTCCCCGATCTTCAGCCGGCCGAGCAACTGGAAGTTGGGCAGGCCGTCAAGGAACAGAATGCGCTCCGCCAGCTTGTCCGCATGCTTCATCTCATCGATGGATTCTTCATATTCGAACTTGGCCAGCTTCTCGATGCCCCAATGATTCAGCATGCGATAGTGGAGGAAATATTGGTTGATCGCGGTCAGCTCGTTCTTGAGCACCTCGTTCAGATATTCGATAACCTTGGCGTCGCCCTTCATGGCGTTCTTCTCCGGCTGTAGGGGAAAGTGCCGGGATCATAAGCGTTCGGCTTGCGTTTGTTAATCCGCAAAGCCGCAGAAATCCGCCATTTTCTGCTACGCTATTGCGTCAGGTTCGCGTCAATCCGATGCGCTTGCTTCGCAATGGCTTCAAATAGAGGCGCGCTCCGCCGCGATGATCGTGCGGGCGAAGGGCACGCACTGGCCGCATTTGGGCCGCCGGCCAAGGCGCGCATAGGCGCTGCAAGGGGTTGCGCAACCTTCACGGGCGACCTCTTTCAGGTCCTTTTCACGGATGGCATTGCAGACACAGACAACCATGCAAATCTCCTGAGGGGGAGATAGCGCAGATGATAATAGGTCGCAATAGGAATTCAGGCGCTGTTGCGAATCTTTTGCGTTTGGCCGCGGGCAAGGCTGCGCCACAGCCACTCCGCCGGGCCAAGGGCGAATCGGCGTTGCCAGAGGGGCGACCAGATCAGCATCGTCGCCCATGCCGCGATCACGAACAGCGGCAGCCTGTGGTGCGGAACCTGGCCGAACAGTCCCAGTCCCCAGCCATAGAAGATCCCGCACATGATGAGGCTGCTGCCCAGATAGTTGCTGAGCGCCAGTCGGCCGACGGCCGCGATGCGCCCGGTCAACGATGCGGCAGGGTGGCGCGTGAACAGCCACAGGACCAGGGCCGCCCACCCGACGGCAAGCGGGATGCGGAAGGGGAAGGACCAGGCCAATACCGATCCCAATGCCGTGAGCGGAGCGAACCGGCTGGAAACGATCCACGCCGCCAGCGCCGCCATCGGAATCAGCCCGATCAGGAAGCAGTGCCGCGCCGTCCGCCAATATTGCTCCGCCTCCCATCGGCCGGTGAGGAAACCGCCCTTCAACATCGCCATGCCCAGCAGCATGAACCCCAGCGTATCGAATGCGACGAATGGCAGGGTCGTGAGCCACTGTCCGCCGAACAGGGCGACATGATGGAGGAGGATGCCGCCATAGCCGCCGCGATAGACCCTATATTCGCTGCTGATGGCCGCGTGGTCCGGATCGGAAAGCGAAGCGACGAAATCGGCGAAACCCGCACTGACATGGCCGGGAGCATCGGGTGCGGCGGCGGCATGGCCCCAGGCATAGAGCGTGCCGATGAAGCCTGCGCAGATCAGGAAATGCGCCAGGAAGAAGAAAAAGGCCCATTTGACGAGCGCCAGCGGCTCCCTGCGCGCGAATGGCAGCGCCGCTAGCCCGACCAGCGCATAGATCATCAATATGTCGCCCCACCACAGCAGCAGGTAATGGGCGAGGCCGAAGACGAACAGCCAGCCGGCCCGGATCATCTGCGCCCGTCGTCCGTCGCGTCCGGCCATTTCCTCCCGGTCGATCAGCAGCAGCATCGACGCGCCGAACAGCATGGAGAACAGCGCCCGCATCTTGCCGTCCACCAACAGGAAGCTGACGGTCCAGAAGGCGATGTCTCCTGTCGACAGCGGCCCCGCCGCCGCGGGGTTGAAATAGGCCTGTTCGGGCAGCGCGAAGGCCGCGATGTTCATCCAGAGGATTCCCATGACCGCGCAGCCGCGCAGAACGTCCATGGCGGGAATCCGGGTGGAAAGGGCGGTCATCGGTCGGCGGTCCTTGAAAGACTGGAAAAGAGAGTGCGGCTCTGCCAATGCGACTAGCCATGAACGGCCACCGCAAGCAACGAATAAGCGACGCTTTCGGCGCGGCTGCGGGGCATTATGACGATCATGCCGGGCCGCAGCGGCTGGCCGCCGCGCTGGTGGCCGATCTTGCGCAGCGGCAGAGGCCCGGCGGGGTCGGCCGGATATTGGAGATCGGCTGCGGCACGGGCTTTCTGACGCGCGACATCCAGGCGCGCTGGCCGGGCGCCGAACTGGTGGTGACGGATCTGTCGCCGGACATGCTGGCCCGCGCCGCCACGGGCGGACTGGTTGCGGGCACTTTCCTGGCGATGGATGGGGAAGCGCCGATCTTCGAGGGCGAATGGTTCGACCTCATTCTTTCCAGCCTGGCCTTTCAATGGTTCGACGATCTGGAAAGCGCGATCGCACGGTTGGCGGGATTGCTGCGCCCGGGGGGCAGCCTGCTTTTCTCGACCATGGGGCAGGGCAGCTTCGCCCGATGGCGTTCGGCGCATCAGGCCGCCGGATTGAGGCCGGGCATTCCCGATTATCCTTCGCTACCCGCATTGCGGTCCATGCTGGCGCCCTATGAGGACGCCTTCGCCTTCGATGAGGAATATGCCCTGCCATGCGGCGGCGCAAAGGGTTTGATCGCCCATCTCAAGGGCATCGGCGCCGTGGTGCCAAGCGAGGGGAGAAAGCCGCTTCCTCCCCGCGACCTGCGCCGAGTCATGGCGGCCTTCGAGGAGGACGGCGGCGATGACGTCTATCAGATATTGTTCGGCCGGGTGACGCGCGCCGGTTAGAGCGTTTTCCAAGCGGATAGGATCATCGGCTGCTCCAGATACGGGGGCCTTCCGCCCTCAAGGACGCTTCCAGCGCCCTGAGCATCGGCGCTTCCCGCAGCCCCGCCGCTCGCGCGCCATAGAGAAGTCCGACATTCCTCCGCTCACCGAAATCCTTGAGCGCGACCCGCGCCATGCCCGGCCAGCGGTAGCTTTCGGGCATGACCGTTATGCCCAGCCCCGCCGCGACCATCTGCATCACGCGCTCGTCATTGGTCGAGCGCAAGGCGAAATGCGGGCGGACGCCGCGATCGACGAAATAGCGGCTGGTGGCGGAGAGCGCCTCGCAATGGCGGCGCACGATCATCGTTTCGGAGGCGAGTTCTTCGGCAGCCACCACGGCTCTCCCGGCCAGCGGATGGCCGGCGGCCATGGCGATGCCATAGCCTTCCTCTATAACCGATTGCGTCAGGAAGCGGTCCGCGCCCGGCCTGATCAGGGTGAGCGCCACGTCGATCCGCTCCGCGTCCAGGCGCCCCAGCAATTCCCGCTCGCTGCCGGGGATGATCTCGATCCTGCCTTCCTTGGCCATGGCGTGGTCTGCAACGGCGCGGGCGACCAGCTCGCCTGCTATGCTCAGCAGCACGCCGATGCGCAGCACCGGGGCCTGCTCCGCCTTTGCCCCCGCCAGTTCCGCCAGGTTGAATTCGCGCTCGATCCGCCGGGCATGGGTCAGCAGGCGGGCTCCGGCTTCGGTCAGTTCGACCCGCTGGTTGCTGCGCAGGAAAAGCGGAGCGCCCACCGCCTGTTCCAGCTTGGAGATGCCCACGGACAAAGTCGGCTGCGACACCAGGCAGTGCGCGGCCGCGCGGGAGAAATTGCCATGGTCCACGACAGCGAGGAAATAGCGGAGCAAATAGCGTTCGATCATAGACAGAAACTATACACTATCCTGCGCCGTTTCAATTTTTCCTGGCGGTTGTTGAACGATAGGATGCGCGGCAAGGAGAGCTTGCCATGACTGATTTCGACTTCGCGCTGGGTGAAAATGCGGAGATGATCCGCGAGACGACCGCCCGTTTCGCCGCCGACCGCATCGCGCCTCTGGCCGCGGAAATCGACGCCAGGGATTGGTTCCCGCGCGACCTGTGGCCGGAAATGGGCGCGCTGGGCCTGCACGGCGTCACCGTGGAGGAAGCCGATGGCGGCCTTGGCCTCGGCTATCTGGAGCATGTGGTTGCGCAGGAGGAGGTGGCGCGGGCTTCCGCCTCCATAGGCCTCAGCTATGGCGCGCATTCCAATCTCTGCGTCAACCAGATCCGCCGCTGGGCCACGCCGGAGCAGAAGGCGCGCTATCTGCCCAAGCTGATCTCCGGCGAGCATGTCGGATCGCTCGCCATGTCGGAGGCGGGGGCGGGGTCGGACGTCGTCTCGATGAAGCTGCGCGCGGAGAAACGCGGCGACCGCTATGTCCTCAACGGCACCAAATTCTGGATCACCAACGCCACTTATGCCGACACGCTTGTCGTCTATGCCAAGACCGGCGAAGGGTCGCGCGGCATCACCGCGTTCCTGATCGAGAAGGATTTCAAGGGCTTCTCCATCGGGCAGAAGATCGACAAGGTGGGCATGCGCGGATCGCCCACCGCCGAACTGGTCTTCGACGATTGCGAAGTGCCGGAGGAAAACATCATGGGCCCGCTCAACGGCGGCGTCGGCGTGCTGATGTCGGGCCTCGACTATGAGCGGGCGGTGCTGTCGGGCATCCAGCTCGGCATCATGCAGGCCTGTCTCGACGTGGTGCTGCCCTATGTGCGGGAGCGCAAGCAGTTCGGCCAGCCCATCGGCGCGTTCCAGCTCATGCAGGCCAAGGTCGCGGACATGTATGTCGCGCTCAATTCGGCGCGGGCCTATGTCTATGCCGTGGCGCAGGCCTGCGACCGGGGCAGGACAACCCGCTTCGACGCGGCGGGCGCGATCCTGCTGGCCAGCGAGAATGCGATGAAGGTCTCGCTCGAAGCCGTGCAGGCGCTGGGTGGGGCCGGCTATACGAAGGACTGGCCGGTCGAGCGCTACATGCGCGACGCCAAGCTGCTCGACATCGGGGCTGGGACGAACGAAATCCGCCGCATGCTGATCGGTCGCGAACTGATCGGCGTGTGAATGTGCCCCTGCCGTCCGAACTGGGCTCCTGCCTCCGCAAGAGCGGGCAACTCTCTCATGACCGCCCCACGAACAGGAAGCCCACCGCCGCCATGATGCAGAGGAAAGCGGCCAGATGGCGCCAGTGCAGCGGCTCGCCCAGCACCGTCACCATGAATCCGCCGAAGATCAGCAGCGCAATGGCCTCCTGCGCGATCTTGAGCTGGCCCGCGCTCCACCCATGGGCAAAGCCGATGCGGTTGGCGGGCACGGCGAAGCAATATTCGATGAAGGCAATGCCCCAACTGATCAGGATGACGGCGAAGAGGGGCTTATTCATCCCGCCTTTCAGGTGCCAATACCAGGCGGTGGTCATGAACAGGTTGGATAAGGTGAGGAGCAGGATGGTAGGCATGGATGACCCCGGATATGCAACCGCAGGGCAGGGGAGCGCAAGAGCATGAGTGCGCCTGTTCTCGATACGAAGCTCTCGGCGGAGAGCGATGCCTTCCGCGCCAACGCCGCGCATAACCGGGCGCTGCGCGACGAACTGCACGCGAAAGTCGCGCAGGCCGCGCTCGGCGGCAGCGAGGCGGCGCGGGCCAAGCATGTGGCGCGCGGCAAGCTGCTGCCCCGCGACCGGGTGGAGCGGTTGCTCGATCCGGGCAGTCCGTTTCTGGAGATCGGCCAGCTCACCGCCAATGACATGTATCATGGCGAAGTGCCCGGCGCGGGCATGATCGCGGGGATCGGCCGGGTGTCGGGACGGCAGGTGATGATCGCCTGCAACGACGCCACGGTGAAGGGCGGCACCTATTATCCGCTGACCGTGAAGAAGCATCTCCGCGCGCAGGAGATCGCGATGGAGAACCGGCTCCCCTGCGTCTATCTGGTCGACAGCGGCGGCGCGAACCTGCCCAATCAGGCGGAGGTCTTTCCCGACCGCGAGCATTTCGGGCGCATCTTCTACAATCAGGCGCAGATGTCGGCGCGGGGCATCCCGCAGATCGCCTGCGTCATGGGAAGCTGCACCGCGGGCGGCGCCTATGTGCCCGCCATGTCGGACGAGACGGTGATCGTGCGCAACCAGGGCACGATCTTCCTCGCCGGCCCGCCGCTGGTGCAGGCCGCGACGGGCGAGGTCATTTCCGCCGAAGACCTCGGCGGCGCGGAAGTGCATGGCCGCCGCTCCGGCGTGGTCGATCATGTGGCGGAGAATGACGAACATGCGCTGACCATCGTGCGGGACATCGTCTCGACGTTGCAACCGGCGCCGGAGATCGACCTCAACCTGCGCGAGCCGAAAGCGCCGAAATACGACCCGGCGGAATTGTACGGCATCATCCCGCAAGATGTCCGCGCCCCCTATGACGTGCGCGAAGTGATCGCCCGCATCGTCGACGGCAGCGAATTTCACGAGTTCAAATCGCTCTACGGCACCACGCTCGTCTGCGGTTTCGCCCATATCTGGGGCATGCCGGTCGCGATCCTCGCGAACAACGGCGTGTTGTTCAGCGAGAGCGCGCAGAAGGGCGCGCATTTCATCGAATTGGCCTGTCAGCGGCGCATTCCGCTGCTGTTCCTCCAGAATATCTCCGGCTTCATGGTCGGCGGCAAATATGAGGCGGAGGGGATCGCCAAACATGGCGCGAAGCTGGTGACGGCGGTGGCGACCGCCAGCGTGCCCAAGATCACCGTGCTGATCGGCGGCAGCTTCGGCGCGGGCAATTACGGCATGTGCGGGCGGGCTTATGGGCCCCGCTTCCTCTTCACCTGGCCCAACAGCCGCATCTCCGTGATGGGCGGCGAGCAGGCGGCGAGCGTGCTGGCGACCGTCCACCGCGACGCCGCGAAATGGACGCCTGACGAGGCGGAAGCCTTCAAGGCCCCGATCCGCCAGAAATATGAGGATGAGGGCAACCCCTATCACGCGACAGCGCGTTTGTGGGACGACGGCGTGATCGACCCCGCCCAGACCCGTGACGTGCTGGGCCTGGCCTTCGCGGCCACGCTCAACGCCCCGGTCGAGGAGGCGCCCCGCTTCGGGGTGTTCCGCATGTGAGGGGGCGGAACGAAATACCTCCCCGGAACGGGGAGGGGGACCAGCCAAAGGCTGGTGGAGGGGTGTTCTCGGCAACGACTGAAGCCATCCGCATGGCACGCAAGGAACGCCGCAGCGGCAATCTGCCGGAAGTCGTCCTGTGGCGCGCCCTGAAGGCACGCCCCGGCGGTTTCAAATTCCGCCGCCAGCATCCGATAGACCGCTACAGTCTCGACTTTGCCTGTCTGTCGGCACGACTGGCTATCGAAGTCGACGGCGAAGTCCATTCACGCGGCCATCGGCCCGCCCGCGATCAGGACCGGGATGCTGCATTGGAACGGCTGGGCTTTCACGTCCTGCGCATTCCCGCCCGCGATGTCCTCCAGAATCTGGACAATGTCGTTAAGGCGATCACAGCCGCCTGTGTTGCGCGCCAGCCCCTCCACCAGCCTGCGGCTGGTCCCCCTCCCCATATTGGGGAGGTATTTGGGAGTCTCTCATGATCCAATCCCTGCTCATAGCCAATCGCGGCGAAATCGCCTGCCGCATCATCCGCACCGCTCGGCGTCTCGGCATCCGCACCGTTGCGGTTTATTCCGACGCTGACGCCAAGGCTCTCCACGTCCGCGAAGCCGATGAAGCCGTGCATATAGGTCCATCCCCGGCGCGCGAATCCTATCTGATCGGTGATCGCATCATTGCCGCCGCCCAGGCGACCGGCGCCGAAGCGATCCACCCCGGCTACGGCTTCCTCTCGGAAAACGCCGCCTTCGCGCAGGCCGTCATCGACGCGGGCCTCATCTGGGTCGGTCCCAATCCCTCCAGCATCACCGCGATGGGCCTGAAGGACGCCGCCAAGACGCTGATGGCCGACGCGGGCGTGCCCGTCACCCCCGGCTATCTGGGCGAGGACCAGAGCGCAGAGCGCCTGCAATCCGAAGCCGATGCCATCGGCTATCCCGTGCTCATCAAGGCGGTCGCGGGTGGCGGCGGCAAGGGCATGCGGCGCGTCGAAGCGGCGGCGGATTTTGCCGACGCGCTGCTTTCCTGCCAGCGGGAAGCGGCGTCCTCCTTCGGCAACGACCAGGTGCTGATCGAAAAATATATCCTCTCGCCCCGCCATATCGAAGTGCAGGTGTTCGGGGACAGCCACGGTCAGGTCGTGCACCTGTTCGAACGCGACTGCTCGCTCCAGCGCCGCCACCAGAAGGTGATCGAGGAAGCCCCCGCACCCGGCATGGACGCCGCCACCCGCGAAGCCATTTGCGGCGCTGCGGTCCGGGCGGCGCAGGCGGTGGATTATGTCGGCGCGGGCACGATCGAGTTCATCGCCGACGCCAGCGAAGGCCTGCGCGCCGACCGCATCTGGTTCATGGAGATGAACACGCGCCTTCAGGTCGAGCATCCGGTGACGGAGGAGATTACCGGCGTCGATCTGGTCGAATGGCAACTCCGCGTGGCGAGCGGCGAAAAGCTGCCGAAAAAGCAGGAGGAGCTGTCGATCAACGGCCATGCCATCGAGGCGCGGCTCTATGCCGAAGACCCTGCCAAAGGCTTCCTGCCCAGCCCCGGCAAGATCGACCGGCTGCTGTTCGACAACCGCGCCCGCGTGGAAACGGGCGTGGAGGAAGGCGATACCGTCAGTTCCTTCTACGACCCGATGATCGCCAAGGTCATCTGCCATGGCGAGGATCGGGAGGAAGCGCGGGGCGGCCTGATCCGCTGGCTCGACAGCAGTTTTGTCGGGTCGCTGCACACCAACAAGCCGTTTTTGCACGCTTGCCTTTCCATGGCCGATTTTGCCGAGGGTCGCCTCGACACCGGCCTGATCGAGCGGCAGGGAGAGGCGCTGACAAGGATCGATGGCCCCTCGGACCGAGTCCTTGCGGCGGCGGGCGAGCGATTCCGCAGGGACTGGCTCGCCCGGAGCGATCGGGACGATCGGTCCTTTCGCGACGGTTTGTTCGGTTTCCGCCTCAACGGACAGTCGAAGACCAAGGTCGACCTGTTCGTGGACAGCCGCCATGTCGTAGTGGAAGCGCAGTCGGACGATCTGCGCACCGGTCTCTGCTCCGACATGGAGCGCGACGGCACGATCATCGTCACCGAAGCCGGGCAAAGCTGGTTCTTCAGTCAGACCCCGCCCGTCAAGGCAGGCGGCGGCGCCGCATCCGACGGCGCGATCCTCTCCCCCATGCCGGGCCGCATCATCGCCGTCGGCGTGGCGCAGGGCGACAAGGTCGCCAAGGGCCAGAAGCTGGTCACGCTGGAGGCGATGAAGATGGAGCATAGCCTGACAGCGCCCTTCGACGGCGTAGTGGTGGAACTGGACGCGTCCGAAGGCGGCCAGGTCAGCGAAGGCGCGCTGCTGGTGCTGGTTGAGCGGGAGGAGGGCTGATGGCGGGCCGCTATTATGACGAATGGCGGATTGGCGACCGGATAACCCATGACATCCGCCGGACGGTGACGGAAACCGACAATCTCCTCTTCTCGACCATGACCCACAATCCCCAGCCGCTGCATCTGGACGCCGAAGCCGCGAAAGCCTCGGAGTTCGGCCAGATCCTCGTCAACGGCACTTTCACCTTCGCGCTGATGGTGGGCCTGTCGGTGGGCGACACGACGCTGGGCACGCTGGTCGCCAATCTGGGCTATGACAAGCTCGTCATGCCCAAGCCCGTCTTCATCGGCGACACGATGCGGGCGGACAGCGAAGTGACGGACCTCAAGGAAAGCCGTTCCCGCCCCGAAGCGGGGATCGTGACATTCACCCATCGGCTCTATAACCAGCGGGACGAAATCGTCTGCCAATGCCTGCGCATGGCGCTGCTGAAGAAGAGGCCCGCATGAAGCTCCGTTCGCTGCTTTTCGTACCCGCCGACCGCCCCGAACGCTTCGCCAAGGCGGCGGCCAGCGGCGCCGACGCCATCATCCTGGATCTGGAGGATTCGGTCGCCCCGGAACGCAAGGCCCTTGGGCGGGAGGCGATTGCGGAATGGCTGGCCTCGCCCCGCGACTGCGTGGCCTTCGTCCGGGTGAACCCGCTGGACGGCGACCACACCCGCGCCGACCTGGCCACGGTGCTGCCTGCCTCGCCGGACGGGATCATGCTGCCCAAGGCGGAAGGCGCGGCCGGCATCCAGGCGCTGATCGCCCTGGCGGACGGCGCGAATGTGCCGCCGATCCTGCCCATCGCGACCGAAACGCCCGCTGCCATCTTCGAACTGGGCACGTTCCGGCAGGTCCGCGAAAAGCTCGCTGGCCTGACCTGGGGGGCGGAGGATCTGCCCGCCTCGGTGGGCGCCTCGACCTCCCGCGAGGAGGACGGCCGCTACACCGCGCCCTTCGAACTGGCGCGCAGCCTGACGCTGTTCGCCGCCCATGCAGCAGGCGTGCCAGCCATCGACACGGTCTTCCCCCGGATCGAGGCGATGGACGATCTCAAGGCCTATATAGGAAGGGCGCGTCGCGATGGCTTCACCGGCATGATGGCGATCCATCCGGTACAGGTCGCCGCCATCAATGATGGCTTTACCCCCAGCGAGACCGAAATCGCCCGGGCGAGGGCGGTGATCGACGCCTTCGCCGCCAATCCGGGTGCAGGGGTGCTGAAACTGGACGGCAAGATGATCGACCGTCCGCATCTGGTCCAGGCGCAGCGGGTACTGGCCGCCGCCGAATGAAGAAGGGGCCCGGCCGGCGGCCGGACCCTCCCATTTTTTACCGGTAACGGCCCTTTTCGAAGGTCGAACCGCTTGCGCCGCTGAACCTGTCGCTCGCATCGTCGTCCTGCGATCCGAACAGGGCCTGCTGCTCCCGTTCGGTGCGCCATGCGGTCTGCGCCTGTTCCGCCGTCTTTTCCAGCGTCACCTTCTGCGCGTCCACCGACCTGATCCAGGATGACGGGATCGAATGATGCACGCCGCCGGATTCCTGATCGCTCTTGGTCAGGATGATGCGGTCGCCGCGCAGCTTGTCGACCGTGCCGACATGCTCGCCGTCGCTGCCGACGACTTCCATATGCTCGCGGACCTGCTGGACCGCCTGGCGCTGCTCGCCGCGGCGGTTCCGCCAGCTGCCGAACTCATTGTTGAAGCGTTCGCGATTCTCCCGCTGATATTCGGCATAGTCGCGGTCCAGCTCGTCGATCCGTTGCTGACGCCAGGCATAGTAATTGGCGTCGTGATGCTCGCCATAATCATGGTTGGGGCCATAGGCGCGCACCCGATAGCCATGATCCTCGCTGCCGAAGCCGCTGCGTTCGCCGGCAAAGGGCGCATAGCCGCGATTGGGCAGGTAACGCGCCGAATTGGAGGCAGAGGCATAGCCGATCCGGCTGCTCTGGTCCCGCGGATCGCCATAGGGCCGGTTGTAATAATCGTCATATTCGCGGCGACGCTCCGCCTCTTCGTCACCGAACCAGCTCCGGATTTCGTCGCCCGCGCGGTCGAAGAAGCCCCGTTCTTCCGGATCATAATCTTCGGGCGGGCGCCGGTTGCCCGATCCGCCATATCCCGATCCCGATCCGCCGAACTGGCCGCGCGTGCCATATCGATAGCTGCGGTCGTCCCGCCAGTCGCGCCGCGCACGGTAACGGTCGGAATCGCGGTCCCAGTCCGTCCAGTTACGATCGCCGTCACCATAGCGACGTCCGCCTTGGTAACCCATTGTCCGTCTCCTTGTCTGCTTTTTGCACGACGTCCTTTCGGAAGCGTCGTCACCGCACCAATGAGCATGCGGCCGCATCGTTCCGGGCGTTACGCAGGAGTAATGTTCCGCCTTGGCCCCGACAGAGCGGCTGCGCTGCGCGGTTCCGGGCCTGTTCGCGGCCGTCGCATTTTGCGCAAAAAGACCGTTGCATGGGCGCAATCGCTCGCTTATAGGCAGCGCTCCTTTACGGGGCCGTAGCTCAGCTGGGAGAGCGCGTCGTTCGCAATGACGAGGTCAGGGGTTCGATCCCCCTCGGCTCCACCAATCCCTTCGGGATTGACTGGAAGGGACTTTACCGCCGGCGATTTCAATGCCTATGGCGGTTTCATGACAGATATGCTTTCCGAAGGCCGCGCCGCTGCGACGGTGGTCATCCTGCGCGACCGCCCGGATGCCGCCGCGGAAATCCTGATGATGGAACGGGCGTCCAGCATGGCCTTCGCCGCGGGCGCGCTGGTCTTTCCCGGTGGCGCGGTGGATGCGGGCGATCATGCTCTTGCAGCGAAGATCGCTGGTGGCCTGCCTCTGGACGAGGCGGCGGCGCGGATCGCCGCCATCCGGGAGACGCTGGAGGAAAGCGGTCTCGCCATTGCCTTCACATCCCCGCTGGCGGCCGATCGGATCGCGGCCATGCGGCAGGCGCTGGGGGCAGGAGCCGGGCTTGGCGACATCCTCAGCGATCATGGGCTGGAAATCGCGCTCGATCGGCTGCTGCCCTTTGCCCGCTGGCACCCCGCGCGCCTGGAGCAGGCGCAACGGGTGTTCGATACCCGCTTCTACATCGCTGAGGCGCCGGAAGGACAGGCCGCGAGCGTCGATGCCACCGAAAATGTGCAACTGTTCTGGAGCAGCGCAGCGGAAACGCTGGCCCGATGCGACCGGGGCGAGGGGCAGATCATCTTTCCGACGCGGCGCAATCTGGAGCGGCTCGCCCAATTCGGCCGCTTCGATGATCTGGCGGCGCATGCCCTGTCGATCCCGGTCGAGAAGGTGACGCCCTGGTTCGAGGAGAGAAATGGGGAACCGCATCTCTGCATTCCCGATCATCTCGGTTATCCGGTGACGTCGGAACCAATGGGGACGGTCCGGCGTGCTTGAGGCATGCGCCGAATCCACCTCTTCCTGCGCCGCCTTGTCCATGTCGCGGCGGTTCTGAGCCTTTGCCTGATCGGCTATGCCTATGTCAGCCGCCGGCCCCAGAATATCCCCTGGACTCGGCTTGATCTTTCCCAGCCGGTCGGCCTCTTCACCGGCCGCAAGCTTGCCTCGCTGACCGGCCGTCCTGCCGAGTGCCGCGCCCTGCTGGATCGGGCGGGCGTTGCCTATTCCCGCATGAAGCCGGGGGGCGAGGGCCAGTGCGCCTATGCCGACGCCGTGCGGCTGACTCCGGTCAAGGACGCCATCGCATGGGAACCGGCGGCGGTCGCGCCATCCTGTCCGGTTGCGGCGGCGCTCAAGCTCTGGGAATGGCAGGTGGTCCAGCCCGCCGCCCAGCGCCATTTCGGCCGCGCGGTTCGGAAGGTCACGCATTTCGGCGCTTATAGCTGCCGCCGTCTCTATGGACGCAGCGCAGGGGATTTCAGCGAGCATGCCACGGCCGACGCCATTGATGTGGCCGGTTTCATCCTGACGGACGGACACCGGATCGGGGTTGCGGCGGACTGGAAGGGAGGGGGAAAGGACGCGGATTTTCTGCATGAGGTTCGTGACGGCGCCTGCGGGTTGTTTTCGACCGTCCTTTCGCCCGACTATAATGCCGCACATCGCGATCATCTGCATCTCGATCAGGCGGAACGCGGCGCCTGGGGCGGGCGGGCCTGCCGATGAGGGCCTAGAGCCAATCGACATTCAGATGATGACGAGCCGAAAATGGTGTTTTTCCGTGCCCCGGAGCGCAGCCTACTCAAAGTAGGTGAGCACCGGAAGCACGGAAAAGTGTCATTTGCAGGCCGTCAGGGCTGAATGTCGATTGGCTCTAGCCCAATATCGCCCTCGAACAGGGAGCATGAAGGGTCTATGATCCATGCGCCTGTCAGACAGGGGAGGACATCATGCCGCAATTCGTGATCGAACGGGACATGCCCGGCGTCGGCCAATTATCGGGCGAGCAGCTCAAGGGCGCGTCGCAGGGCTCCTGCAATGTGCTGCGCCAGCTGGGCCCGGATATTCAATGGGTTCACAGCTATGTCACCGATGACAAGATCTATTGCGTCTATCGTGCGCCCAGCGAGGAATTGATCCGCCAGCATGCGGACATGGCGGGATTCCCGGCCAACAGCATCGCCCAGATACGCGCGACGATCGATCCGACGACAGCGGACTGAATTTGTCCGGGGCGACGGGGTGCGCTGCGAGGCGCGCATGCTCTTTGACGGCAGCGGGCGATGGCAGAATTATCGCCAGGCTTCGAAGGCCTATTGCCGCAGTCTTTCGATCGCCTGCGCCAGCGCGACATAGAGCTTGCCCATGTCCGATGAAAGGATCGCAACGCCCAGCGCATTGCCGTCGCGGGCCGACAGGATGATCCGCAGCATCGATTCGAAATCGTGGATGTAGCGGTTCACATGCTCCTGAAATTCAGGATCATTGTCGTAATGCAGGGCGATTTCGCGGGATTCGCCCGCGTCCAGCAGCTTGACCGCGCGGCGGGTGAAGACGCCGCGATCCCCCTTCAGATAGGCTGACCAGGCCGAGTCCGTGACATCGTTGGAGAGTATCTTCGACACGTCGATCGCCGTGCTGTTGAGCGATTCGATGATCAGCGCCGACCGTCGGGCGAAATGGTCGCGGTCGCGGTCCTCGGCGGCGCGCTCAGCTTCCTCTATCCGCGCTTCCACGCTGGCGCTGGTGTCCGCGATGGTCAGGAGCTGGCGGGTCAGGCGGTCGGATGCCTGATGCGCGGCCTTCACCGCTTCCTCCGCCACCCTGGCGACCATTTCGATCTGGGCCGTGACCTTTTCGTCGATGGCGCGCTGCATCGCCTGCTCGCTGGCGTCGGCAAGCGCCTCCGCCGCTTCGGGAATGGCGCGGCTGAGCGCCTGGCGGGCGCGCTCGGCCGCCTGATCGGCGGTATCCTTGACGCGGAGCAGGGCGGTGACGAGCAGCGGTCCCGCGCCTTCGGTGATGCGCGTCGCGTCCTGATGCGCGTTGTCGAGCGCGCTGCGCAGCTTCTCCACCAGTTCGCGATTGGCATCGACGCCGCTTTGCGTGCTTTCCAGCCATTCGGTCAGGCGGCGTCCCTGGCCGCGCAGCAATTCCTCGGCCTCCTGCGTGCGCCCGAGCAACGCCTCCGAAATGGCCTCCAGCCGTTCGATCTCCGGCGCGGCGCTGTCGAGCAGGGTGCGGCTGGTCTCGATCCGGCCGTTGAAGCGCTGGAGCGCGGCAGGAAAGGTTTCGTCGAGTTCGCGCACGCTGGAATCAAGCGCGACCATCAGCGTTTCCGCACTGCCGATCAGCTTTTCGGCGGTCAGGCCGCCAGCCCCCAGGGCGGCATCGATGCGCTGCGTTTCGGCGGTCAGGCGCGACAGCGCTTCGGTCAACCGCTCATTGCGGGCGAGGGCTGACTGTTCCATCGCCGCAAAGCGCGACTGCGCGGAATCGACCGCATCGTCCAGGCTGCTTTGCAGGCCCGATACAAGCGTGCGCTGGCCTTCGACCAGATCGTTGATCTGGTGCAGGCGGTTTTCGATCTCGCCCACATGATCCGCTATACTGGTGACGGTCTCATCCCCGATGGCGGCGATGCTGTCGCGCGACCGGGCGATGAGCGCCTCCAGCGCCGCGCCATGGCGGGCGATGCCGTCGTCGGTCAGCCTGATGCCTTCATGGGTCTGCGCAATCGCCGCTTCCACCCGCCGGCGCAGTTCGGCCTCCACGGTTTCGGCGTCGCGCGCCAGGGTGGAGAGGGCGGATTGGCTGGTGGCGGCAATGCCAGCCTGCGCACCCTCGATCAGCGCCTTCAGCGACGCGGCCTGCGCGGTCAGATTGGCGTCGACCGCCGCCATGGTTTCCTGCGCGCGCCCATGGGTGGTTTCCAGACGGTGCAGCACGTCGATCTCGACGCGGTTCAATTCCTGCGTCAGCAGGGCGATGACCGACTGGGTGGTCTCTGCTATTTCCGACTTGGTGCGATCGGTAAGGCCGGTCAGCACGATCGACTTCTGCTCGATGTCGAGCCAGCTCTCTTCCATCGCCTTGCGCGCGCTCAGGGTCGTCGCCTCGATCCGGCCCGAAGCGACATCGGCCATGCCGGTCACTTCCTGCGTGGCCGAGCGCGTGGCTTCCTGAAGCTCGATAAGCTGGCTCGAAAGGCTCTTGGTTGCTGAAAGCGTGCGGCTGCGGGCATCGTCCGACAACTCGCCCAATGCATGCAGCCGAGCCTCCAACATGTCGATGCGTTCCGACAGGGCGTGGCCGTTGTCGATGATCTGCGCGGACATGCGCGTCGCGCGATCCTCCAGCTCCGGGATGGAGGCGACCAGCGCTTCCATCCGCTGGACGAGCGCCAGCCCGGCGCGCTCGGCGGACTCGGCGCGTTCGGCGGTGCTGTTGGCGCGGCTTGCGATCAGTTCGGCCGACGCCTCCATATTGCTGCTGGCGGCGGCGCCATAGCTGTCAAGCAGTTCCGCCTGATCCTGCATGCTCTGGCGTGCGGTTTCCAACTGGCCGGCGATTCGGGCGACGCGCAGCTCCAGCAGTTCCGCCTCGGTCCTGAGCGCGCGGGCGGTGTCGAGATAGCGGCGGGCTTCGCTGCGGCTGTTCCGCAGCAGCAGCAGATAACAGACGCCGAGCAGGATGAGCGGGACCAGGATGGTCGCGACCAGCCCCGGCCACGCCGCGGGCCCGGCGCGCCATTGTCCGGAGGACAGCGTCGCCCAACCGGCAAAGCCGATCCAGCCAAGGCCGGCGGCGGGGAATGCCCATGTCGCGGCGCGCATCCCATGCTCGCCGCTTTCCGCAGGCACGCCCTCATCCTCCAAGCCAAGAACGGCCTGTTTCAAAAGCAAGGCGTCGTCTGCCTGCGCCGTATCATCGGTCGCTGCGTCCTTGTCCCGCCAGAATTCGACGATTGTGCTGCCCCCATTCATGCGTCCTATCCTAGCAGCTTTTGCGCGCACGAAAATGCCCTGTTACCAAAACTTAACGCAAGCCAGATAGCGTTGACCCCATGTCCTATGATCCAGGCGCCCTGAATGCCGCTCTTGCCGCCGCTGTCGGTGACGACAGACCGTTGATCGAGGATCTGCGCGTCGCCTTCATGGAAAGCGCGGAGCGGCAGGTCGATCTGCTGGGGCGGTCGCGATGCGATGCGAACTGGCAGCTTGCCGCCTGGCGGCTGAAGGGGCTGGCGGCCAGTTTCGGCCTCACCGGCCTGATGGCGATGGCCGATGAAGCGGCCGACGCGGCGCCGGGCGATCCACGCATATTGCGGCGCTTGCGTGCCGCGCTTGACGATCTTGCGCAGCGTTGAGGCGTGAGGCTGCTTGCGTGATTGCCTCCGCCTTGTAACAAGGTGGGCTGAACAACGATCGGGTCGGTTTCAACACGCATGACTTTTGCGGCTATTCTCAGCGCGAGCCGGGCCGGCGGCGATTCGGCCGGGTCGCTGCGCGCCAGCCTGCATTTCGCCGGGCAGACGCTGGTCGAATATCAGGCGCGGCAGGCGGTGCGCGCGGGCGCCGACCGGGTGATGATCCTGGTCAGCGTCATCACGCCCGCTTTGTCGCAGGCCGTCGACCGGCTGTCGGCGGACGGCATCGCCGTCGCGCTGGTCCGCGACATGGTTTCGATGGTGCGCGATGCGCCCCGCGACGCGGACACGCTGCTCGTCGCGGACGGGGCGATCATCGGACAGGGTTATTTCGAGGCGATGGCCGCTCAGCAGGGCGATGCGCTGCTGGTGGCGGACGACAGCCGGGCCAGCGCGCCGTTCGAACGGATCGATGCCGGACAGCGCTGGGCCGGCCTGGTCCGGGTCAGTCCGGACCTGCTGTTCAACACGCTCGACATGATCGGGGACTGGGATCTGGCGTTGACCCTCGTGCGGGGCGCTGTTCAGGCCGGCGCACGCCGGATCACCGTGCCGCAGGACGACCTGATGGAAGGGCGCGTCGCGCTGGTGGAGACGCAGGAGCAGGCGGACCTGGCCGCTCAGGCGGTGCTTTCCGGCGGGCCGCGGCTTCGGCGCGTCAGGGGCGCGGCCGAACAATATCTGCTGGGCCCGGCCGCCCGGTTGATCAGCCCGGCGCTCATGCGCATGCAGGTTCCGGCGCTGCAGGTGCGGATCGCCGCCATGGCGCTGGGTGCGATTGCGCTGGTGCCGATCGAACTGCTGTGGACAGGGACGGGCTTCTGCCTGCTGCTGCTGTCGCTGTTGCTGGCGGAAACCGCGGATCGGCTGGACGAGATGGCGCTGCGGCCGTTGCCCATGGGCTGGATGGCCTTTATCGCGCCGGCCTTCGCGCTTGGCGGGATCGCGCTCGCGGGCGGAGGAACGACGGCGGCCTATCTGGCGCTGATGCTGGCGATCATCCAGATGGCGGATCGCTGGCAGAAAACCGGGCCGTTGCGGCCGTGGATGATCTTTACGCCCGCCAGCGCGCTCATTCCCCTGCTGCTGGCGTCGCTGGCCGGGGCGCTGGGGCCGATGTTCGACCTGACGACGCTGTGCGCCATCGGGTCGCTTGGAACGATGATCCTGCTCCGCCGGAATTGAGCGATTTTGCTCGTTACGGTTTAGTGCATTTTAACGACGTGCCATTATGCTGGCCGGCATGAGCGCCTTTTCGTCCCTGATCGGACCGACCCGGGCGGACTGCTGGCCGATGGCGCAAGTCATGGCGGGCATGTCCGCCGTGCCTGTCGGCCATGCCATTGATCTGGCGTTTTTCTTTCCTGACGACGGGCGGGAGCGGCACGACGCTCTGGTGGCGGAGACCCGGCGGCATCTTGGCGGATGCCTGACCGCAATGGAGATCGGATTGCGTCTGGCGCTGGAGGATAGGCCGGAAATCGCGGCGGCGTTGGCGCAATGGCCGCAACCCGTTTGCTGGCCGACGCTGCGCGCACAGCCGACCCTGTTGGGGCCGGCGCTGCTCGCCCATATGCAGATGCGGGGCGGGATCAGCCTCATGCTGCGCCAGTTCGGCGGGCCCGATGGCGGTTCGGGCAGCGAATCGGAGGCGGAGTCGCTCTTTCCCGCCGACGATCCCGCCTTGGGCGAAGCGCTTGCCGCGCTGATGCTGGCGGAAGGGCGCTGGCTGATGACCGCGGCGGAGGATCAGCCGATGCAGCCCGATCTGCCGGCCGGCTTCTTTGCGGAACTGCTGTGGACGGCGGCCGCCTGCCTGGCCGCGATCGTCCAGCGGAGCGGCCTGATCGAAGCGGAAGCGGTGGTGCCGCTGGTCGAAGCCGCGGCGCAACGCCAACTGATCCGGCATGACGAGGCGCAAGGGCCCATCGCGGCGGCGGACAGGCTGGTCCGTCAATTGGGCGAGCGCGCCGATGCGCCCGAACTGATGGCCGCCGCGTTGCAGCACAGGCATTTCCTGCTGTTCGCCGCGCTCGCCGGGCGCCGGTTGCGGATGGAGAGCGCGCAGGTCGCGGACATCCTGGTCATGGGTCCGGTGGGGCAGGTTGCCGCTCTGTGCCGGGCGCTCGGGGGATTGGACAGCGACTACCGGCAATTGTTGCTGGCATTGCGGCCGGTGCGGCCTTCCTTGTCCGATGCGACCATCGTCGGGGAAGCCATGCGCTATCAGGAATTGAGCGTAACGCAGGCCGACGCGACGGTGGGCACCCTGCGCGCGCCTGCGGCGCTGCGGGCCAAGCTGGATCATCTGCGGCGGATCGCCGGTTGATGAACATGCCCGCGCATCCCGCCATCATCCGGGCGACGGTTGCTGCGGATGGCCGGCTGCTGAGTGCGGATGCACCCGTGCTGGCCCTTCAGCAGGAGGCGGGCGGCGATCTCGGCAGCGCGCTGGCGGTCCCGCAATTGGCGGCGATGGCGCGGCTGGCGGCGCATCTGGGCATTGCCCTGTCCCGCCCGGTCGTGGCCGCGGCGGAGCGTGGTGACATCGACATGTGGGTGCGTGCCAAGCCCGAGGCCGAACGGGTGCAGCTTTCCATCATCGACTGGCATGAGCGGCAGGCGGTCGCGGCGCCGCTGGATCTGGCGCGGCGAGAGACCGACATCGCTGCCCTGTCCGACGGCTGGACGTGGCAGATCGACACCCAGTTGCGCTTCCAGATGGTGCATGAGGGGTTGGGCGGCGAGGGCGCATTGCCATCCGCCCCGCCTTTGCCGGGCAGCCGCTTCACGAGCTATTTCGAATTGCGCCCGGATGCCGAAGGCGACCTGGCGATCCTGCGCGGCTTCGCGCAGCGGCGCGCCTTTCGCGATCAGGTGGCGGGATTGACGAGCGATCCGGCGCAGCGCTTCATGCTGTCGGGCTTTCCGATGTTCGATCTCGCGGGTCAGTTGGTGGGTTATCGCGGCAAGGCTTTGCCCGTCGACCGCGCGGTGACGGCGCCGCTCGCCACGCCGGAACCGCTGCCATTCTATCCCGCCGAGTTCGGGAAGAGGCTGGACCGATCTTTGCGACGGCCTTTGGGACGGATCATCGCCAATGCGGATTCGATCGGCGCGCAATTGGAGGGGCCGTTGCGGCCGGACTATCTGGGCTATGCCAGCGACATTTCGGCGGCGGGGCGTCATCTGATGGCGCTGATCGACGATCTGGCGGACCTGCAGGCGATCGACCGGCCGGGTTTCAGCGTGACCGCGGAAGAGATCGATCTGGCCGATGTCGGGCGGCGGGCCGCCGGGCTGTTCCTCGTAAAGGCGCAGGATCGGGGGATCAGCATCCTCGCCCCTGCGCTGACGGTCGCGGAGCCGGCGATCGGTGAATTTCGCCGCGCCTTGCAGATCCTGATGAACCTTGTCGGCAACGCCGTGCGCTATGCGCCCGAAGGGTCTGCTGTTCGGATAGAGACAGGCCGGTCGGACGGCGAGGCCTGGATCGCGGTGCTGGACCAGGGCGATGGCATAGCCGCCGACAGCAGGGAGCGCATCTTCGACAAGTTCGAGCGACTGGGCCGCAGCGACGCGGGCGGCAGCGGCCTTGGCCTCTACATTTCGCGGCGTCTGGCGCGCGCCATGGGCGGCGACATCCGTATCGACGACGCGCCCGAAGGCGGGGCGCGGTTCACGCTGCTGCTGCCGGCTTTGGGCGTATAGCGGAATCGATATTCGGTCTGGGCAAACCGTGCACCCGCCAAGGAGTAGCACGGATCAGACGGGGCAATGATCCCCTGAAGCCGGGACCGGGTTCCCGCCTGTGCGGGATCATGGGGCGCTCCCTGTCAGCAAACGGCCAACTCCCCGCCAAAACAAAAGCGGCGCCCAAACGGACGCCGCTTCCCTGCCTTATTGCCGGTGCAGCCTAGCGCTTGTCGACGGGGACATAATCGCGTTGCGCCGGGCCGGTGTAGAGCTGGCGCGGACGGCCGATCTTCTGCGCAGGGTCGGAGATCATTTCGTTCCACTGCGCGACCCAGCCGACGGTGCGGGCAAGGGCGAAGAGCACGGTGAACATCTCGGTCGGGAAACCGATGGCCGAGAGGATCACGCCCGAATAGAAGTCGACATTCGGATAGAGCTTCTTTTCGATGAAATAAGGATCGTGAAGCGCGATCTGCTCCAGTTCCTTCGCCACGTCGAAGATCGGATCGTCGACGCCCAGCTTCGCCAGGACGTCCTTCGCGGTCTTCTGCATCACGGTCGCGCGCGGATCGTAATTTTTGTAGACGCGATGGCCGAAGCCCATCAGGCGGAACGGATCGTCCTTGTTCTTGGCGCGGGCGATATATTCCGGAATGCGGTCGACGGTGCCGATTTCGCGCAGCATGTTGAGCGCGGCTTCGTTGGCGCCGCCATGCGCCGGACCCCAGAGGCAGGCGATGCCCGCCGCGATGCACGCGAAGGGGTTGGCGCCGGACGAGCCGGCCAGACGCACGGTCGATGTGGACGCGTTCTGCTCATGGTCGGCGTGCAGCGTGAAGATCTTGTCCATCGCGTCGACGACGACCGGATCGATGACATATTCCTCCGCCGGGACCGAGAAGGTCATGTTCAGGAAGTTGGCGGTGTAGCTGAGGTCGTTGCGCGGATAGACGAAGGGCTGGCCCACCGAATATTTATACGCCATCGCCGCGATCGTCGGCATCTTGGCGATCAGGCGGTGGCTGGCGATCTTGCGCTGTTCCGGATCGTTGATGTCGGTGGAGTCGTGATAGAAGGCCGAGAGCGCGCCGACCACGCCGCACATGATCGCCATCGGGTGGGCATCGCGGCGGAAACCGCGGTAGAAGGTGGTGAGCTGCTCATGCACCATGGTGTGGCGCGTGATGGTGCGCGTGAAATCCTCCAGTTCCTTCTTCGAGGGCAGTTCGCCGTTGAGGAGGAGGTAGGACACTTCCATGAAGCTCGACTGTTCGGCAAGCTGGTCGATCGGATAGCCGCGATGCAGCAGCACACCGGCGTCGCCGTCGATATAGGTCAGGCCCGAATCGCAGCTCGCGGTCGAGGTGAAGCCGGGGTCGTAGGTAAACATGCCGGTGTTGGCGTAGAGCTTGCGAACGTCGATGACCTGCGGTCCGACCGTGCCGTTCAGAATGGCATAGTCTTTCGCGTTGCCGTCGACGCTCAAAGTGGCATTGTTATCCGACATGGTATTCTCCTGATACTTCAATTGGCCGATGCGTGCCTCACAGCGGCCAATCGTTCCAAGCTCTCCGTCTTCCCCAGAAGGAAAAGGACGTCGAAAATTCCCGGCGAAACCGTGCGACCGGTCAGCGCCGCGCGCAAAGGCTGCGCGACCTTTCCAAGCCCGAGGCCGGCATCCTCTGCCACGCGGCGAATGGCTTCTTCGATCGCTTCGACCGTCCAGGACTGGACGGGTGCAAGAGCGTCGGCTGTCTGTCCCAGCAGCGCGCGTGCGGAATCGTCTAGCAGAGCAAGCGCCTTCTCGTCAAAATCGAGCGGGCAATTTTTGAACAAGAATTCGGCGCCCTCCGCAATTTCGTTAAGCGTCCTGGCGCGGGGCTTGAGCGACGGCATGGCCTCTGCAAGCCGTTTCTCGCCATCCTCCGGCAGGTCGATGTTCAACCTTGCCGCAACCCTTGGCGCGACCAGCGCGGCAAGGCGCGCGTCATCCGCCTCGCGCAGATAATGGCCGTTCAGATTCTCCAGCTTCTTGATGTCGAAGCGAGAGGGCGAGCGGCCGACACCTGAAATATCAAAGAGTTCCACCGCACGCTCGCGGGAAATGATCTCCTCGTCGCCATGGCCCCAGCCGAGTCGCAGCAGATAGTTGAACACCGCTTCGGGCAGCATGCCCAACTCGTCGCGATAGGCATCGACGCCAAGCGCGCCGTGCCGCTTGGACAGCTTCGCGCCGTCGGCCCCGTGGATCAGCGGGATATGGGCGTAGATGGGCTCTTCCCAATTCATCGCCTTTATGATGCCTAGCTGGCGGAACGCATTGTTGAGATGGTCGTCGCCGCGAATGACATGGGTGACGCCCATGTCATGGTCGTCGACCACCACCGCCAGCATATAGGTGGGCGTGCCGTCCGAACGCAGCAGGATCATGTCGTCCAGCTCCGCATTCTGGACGACGACGCGGCCCTGCACGGCGTCCTCGATCGCCGTCTCGCCTTCGCGCGGCGCTTTCAGGCGGATGACGAAGGGCGCGCCTTCCGGGGCTTCGGAAGGATCGCGGTCCCGCCACCGCCCGTCATAGCGCATCGGCTGCTTGGCGGCGCGCTGCCGCTCGCGCAGTTCCGCCAGTTCCTCGGGCGTCGCATAGCAGCGATAGGCATGGCCGGAGGCGAGCATCTGGTTCGCCACTTCGGCATGGCGGGGCGTGCGCTCGAACTGGAAAACCGCCGGTTCGTCGCCGCCCAGCCCCAGCCATTCCAGCCCGTCGAAGATCGCGGCGACCGCTTCCTCGGTGGAGCGGGCCCGGTCTGTGTCCTCGATCCGCAGCAGGAACTTGCCGCCGTGATGACGTGCGAACAGCCAGTTGAATAGCGCGGTGCGCGCGCCGCCGATGTGAAGAAAACCGGTAGGCGACGGCGCAAAACGGGTTACTACCTGCTTGTTCGAACCTGTAGCACTCACCGTTTCATTCCCTGCCATTCGCCCGGATACCACCCGACCCATCCATGATCGCGACGCCCCCTAGCATGGCTTTCGAGCCACGACAAACCTCCGTTGTCAGTTCGGCCCGGGGGAAAGCGGCGCGGATTTGGCGCGGCGTGGAGCTGTGGCTGGAGGAGGAGCGCGAACGGTTGCCGCTATGGGTTCCGGTCGCCCTGGCTGCGGGAATCGCGGCCTGGTTCCTTCTGCCTAATCGGCTGGAATGGCTGGCCTTTTGCTGCGTGACGCTTGCGGTTGCCTGCGCCGCGCTGCTTTTGCCGCCCGGTGGCCGGGTGCGTCAGGCGATCGTCGTCGGTGGCATTCTTGCCTGTGCGGGGTGCCTGCTGGTCTGGGGGAAAGCGACGATCGTCGGATCGCCGCCCCTCGACCGCCCGGCCTTCATCTCGCTGAAGGGGGAGGTCCGGTCGGTCGAAAGGCTGCCCGCGCAGCACATGAGTCGCGTGCTGGTCCGGCCTGTCGGCGTGCCTGCCCTGCCGCCCCTGGTGCGCGTCAATCTTGACGATGCGTCGATGCCGCCGGGGGTCGGGGAGGGAGCCATCATAGCCTTCCGCACAAGGCTGATGCCGCCTGCGCCGCCCAGCCTGCCGGGCGGCTATGATTTTGCGCGCCGCGCCTATTTCGAGGGCGTCGGCGCGACCGGGCGTGTGCTGCCGCCGGTTACGGTCCTGCGGCCGGCCACGGCCGGCCCCCGGTTGAGGGCGCGTCTGTTCGAGCATATCCTGGAGCGCGTTCCGGGACAGGGCGCCGGCATCGCCGCTGCCCTGGCCACCGGCGATCAGGGCGCGATCGCGCAGGCAGATGCGGAGGCGATGCGGCGGAGCGGCCTTGCGCATCTGCTGTCGATCAGCGGTCTGCATGTCACGGCCCTGATCGCTGCGGTGATCTTCCTGTTGATGCGGATGATGGCGCTCAGCCGCCGGGCGGCTCTCGACTGGCCGCTGATGCTGCTGGCCGCGGGCGGCGGCGCTCTGGCGGGCATCGGCTATACGCTTCTGACTGGCGCAGAGGTGCCGACCGTGCGATCCTGCGTCGCTGCCCTGCTTGTGCTGGGCGGACTGGCGATGGGGCGGGACGCGATCACGCTCAGGCTCGTGGCGGCGGGGGCGCTGGTGGTGCTGATCCTCTGGCCAGAAGCATTGGTGGGGCCGAGCTTCCAGATGAGCTTCGCGGCCGTGATAGCCCTGGTGTCGCTGGGCGAGCATCCGGCCTTCCGCGCCTTTCTCGCGCCGCGTGACGAAGGGGTATGGCGCCGGATCGGGCGCAATCTTGCGGGCATGCTGGCGACCGGCCTGGTCGTGGAGCTGGTGCTGGCGCCGATCGCGCTGTTCCATTTTCACAAGGCGGGCATGTTGGGATCGATCGCCAATCTGGTGGCCATACCGCTTACGACGCTGGTGGTCATGCCGCTGGAGGCGACGGCCTTGCTGCTGGACCTCGGCGGGTGGGGTGCGCCCTTCTGGTGGCTTGCCGCGCGATCGATCGACCTGCTGTTGCTGATTGCCCATGGCGTGGCGTCCAGCCCTTGGGCGGTGGTTCTGGCGCCCGCCCAGTCGGGCGTGGTGTTCGGCCTGATGCTGCTGGGCATGCTGTGGTGCCTGCTATGGCGAAGCCGGTGGCGCTGGGCGGGTCTGATGCCCGTGACCACGGGCGTCATGATGGTGCTGACCAGCCCGATGCCCGCCATATTGATAAGCGGGGACGGCCGGCATGTCGCGGTGCGCACTGCCGATGGCGGCATGGCGATGCTGCGGGCGCGAGCCGGCGGCTATGCGCGCGACGTCATGGCTGAAAGCGCGGGTTATGACGGTACCTTGCAGGCATTGACGGCGCTGCCCCAGGCCCGCTGTTCTCCCGATCTATGCGCCGTTCGCCTGAAAGGAGGGGGCCGGAACTGGAACCTGTTGCTGACGCGACGCAGCGTGAGGATCGATAATGCGATACTGGCGCGGGATTGCGCCTATTCAGACATCGTCGTCAGCGACCGCCGCCTGCCGGGCGCCTGTCGCCCACGCTGGCTGAAGGTGGATCGACGCTTCCTCGCCAGGACGGGTGGCCTGACCATCGATCTGGACCATGGCACCATGCGCAGCGCGAAGGCGTGGCATGATGAGCACCCCTGGGTCGCGCGGCCTTCCAGCCGGCCGCGCGAATACAGGAAGCATCAGTTATAGCGGCGCAGCAACCCGGCCAGCTTGCCCTGGATGCGAACCTGCCGAGGGTCGTAGATTTGCGGTTCATAGGCGCTGTTGGCGGGATCGAGCCTGACCTTCGGACCCTCACGCCGGAAATATTTCAGCGTCGCTTCATTTTCGTCGATCAGGGCGACCACGATCTGCCCCTCGCGCGCGACGTCGGTGCGCTGGATAAGCGCGAAATCGCCGTCCAGAATGCCCGCTTCGACCATTGAATCCCCCGCCACTTCCAGCGCATAATGATCCCCGGTGCCCAGCAGCGCGGCGGGAACGGAAAGCATGTTCTGCCCCTCCAGCGCCTCGATCGGCACACCCGCCGCGATCCGGCCGTGCAGCGGAATCTCCAATATGTCGTTGGCGGCGACCGGTGGCCTGCTGGCCGCTGGACCGGGCGTCAGCGGCGGCTTGGCAGGCACGACGACCTTGGGAGCGCGATGCATGGCATCGGGCAGTTTGAGCACTTCCAGTGCGCGGGCGCGATTGGGCAGGCGGCGGATGAAGCCGCGTTCCTCCAACGCATTGATCAGGCGGTGGATGCCGGATTTGGACCGCAGGTCCAGCGCTTCCTTCATCTCCTCGAAAGAGGGGGATACGCCTCCCTCCTCCAGCCGGGTCTGAATGAAGCTCAGCAATTCCTGTTGCTTGGGTGTCAACATCTCGCCTTGCCCTCCTTGGAACGGATGGAGAACGCATAGGAAACGGAACGGGGCAAGTCAAGCGCCTAACCGTTGGGCGCTTTTGCTGGAACGCGGAAGGCCGCAGGCCGTTTAACGCCTGCCTTCCACGAAGAAGGTGAATAGGAGAGAAAGATGGCCAACCAGAACAACCAGGGCGGCGGTCAACGTCGCGACCAGCAGGGCGGCGACCGCTCCAGCCAGGGTGGACGCCAGCAGCAGCAGGAAGACCGGCAGGGCCAGATGGGCGATGAACGCCGTCAGGACAAGTCGCCCGGCAAGCAGCAGCGTTGAAGGAACGGCGGCGGTCCAGCATGGCTGACATCGCCGCCATCCGTCAGGACTGCACTGGAAGGGGTCGCGCGGCGGCCCCTTTCCTTATGCGAGGGGAAGGACCGTGACGGGATCGCCGGCGGCGACCGGAGCAGAGCCGGCGGGGCGCAGGATGAGGCAGTCGGCCATCGCCATGGCCGCAGTGGCGGCGCTGTCCTGCGATGTCACGGAAACGATGCCCGCTTCCGTGCGGAAGGCGCGGAGGTAATCGTCGCGTTCCCCCGTGGCGGGCAGCGGCGCGGCGAGCGTCGCCGGCGCGGTGCGGGGCAGGGGCGATGCCGCGCCCATCATGTTGCGGACCAGCGGCAACAGGAACAGCGTCGCCGTCACGAAGGCCGATACCGGATTGCCCGGCAGGCCCAGGAAGACGGCGGAACCCAATGTCCCCGCCATCAACGGCTTGCCCGGACGCATGCGGATCTTCCAGAAATCGAGCGAACCCCCGGCCTGGACGAAAGCCGGGCGGACGATGTCGTGATCGCCCACCGATGCGCCGCCGGTCGAAACGATGATGTCCGCCTGGCTGGCGCGGGCAAAGGCCTGGACCATGCCGGGGAGATCGTCCGGCACGATCCCCAGATCGATGACATCGCAGGAAAGGCCGGCGAGCAGGGCGGCCAGCATCGGCGCGTTGGATGAGGGAAGCTGGCCGGGCTGCGTCGGCGCACCGGGGGGCACGAGTTCGTTGCCGGTCGAGAGCAGGGCGACCCGCGCCCGGCGCGATACGGGCAGCGTCCCATGCCCGGCCAGCACGGCGAGCGCGATCTGCGCCGCCCCCAATGCGCTGCCGGCCTTCAGCAAAAGGCCGTCCTTGCGGAAGTCGGAACCGGCCGGACGCACATGACGCCCCTTCGTCAGCGCCTCCTCCAGCCCGCGCAGCATGTCCCCCTCGCGCGCGGCATTTTCCTGAATCAGGATGCTGTCGGCGCCCTGCGGCAAGGGCGCGCCGGTGAAGATGCGGCAGGCCTGGCCGGGTTCGAGGGGCGGAGGCGGCGGGCCGCCCGCTGCGCTTTCGGCGGCGACCTGCCATGGCCCGGGCCATTCAGCGGCGCGCACGGCATAGCCGTCCATGGCGGAAAGATCGGCCCAGGGCTGATCACGCAGCGCAACGACATCTTCCTTCAGCCATCGTCCGGCGCAGGCGGGAATGGGCATATGCTCCATCGGCAGCGGCCTTGCCAGCGCCATCAGGCGGCTCTGCGCCTCCGCGACCGGAAGCAGGCTCATGACGCCGGCCCGTCCCCAGCCGTCCAGTCGCCGGACTTGCCGCCGCTCTTGGCCAGCAGGCGCACGTCGCTGATGATCATGCCCTTGTCCAGCGCCTTGGCCATGTCATAGACCGTCAGCAACGCGACCGACGCGGCGGTCAGCGCCTCCATCTCGACGCCGGTCTGACCGGCGGTCTTCGCGGTCGCCGTCACGGTCACGCCGCTGCCGTCGAGATCGAGGTCGATGCTGACCGAACTGAGCGGAATCGGGTGGCAGAGCGGGATGAGGTCGGCGGTCCGCTTGGCCGCCATGATGCCCGCCACGCGGGCCACGGCCAGCACATCGCCCTTCTTCACCAATCCCTGCTCGATCGCTGCTGCTGCATCGGGGCTCATGCTGATGCGGCCGCTCGCGACAGCCTTGCGCGCGGTCGTCGCCTTGGCGGAAACATCGACCATATGGGCCGACCCCTCCTCGTCCAGATGGGTGAGCTTGCTCATCGCCCCGTCAGCAGCCTGCGCGTGGCGGTTTCGACATCCGCCTGCCTCATCAGGGTTTCCCCCACCAGAAAGCAGCGCACGCCATGGTCCGACATGGCGATCAGGTCGTCATGGCTGCCGATGCCGCTTTCCGCAACGAAGGTGCATCCTTCCGGAGCCTGTCCGACCAGTTCGTAGGTGCGGGCGAAATCGACCGTGAAGTCGCGCAAGTCGCGATTATTGACGCCGATCAGGCGCGAGCGGAGCTTCATCGCGCGCTCCAGTTCCTGCGCATCATGCACTTCAACCAGCGCATCCATGCCCAGGCCAAGGGCGGCGTCCTCTATCTCCGCCATCTGATTGTCGTCCAGCGCGGCGACGATGATCAGGATCGCGTCGGCGCCGAGCGACCGGCTTTCCAGCACCTGCCAGGGATCGACCATGAAATCCTTGCGCAGCACCGGCAGGGCGCAGGCCGATCGGGCCGCGACCAGATAATCGTCATGCCCCTGGAAATAGGGTTCGTCGGTCAGCACCGACAGGCAGGCCGCGCCACCCGCCGCATAGGCGCGGGCATGGGCGGGCGGATCGAAATCGGGGCGGATCAGGCCCTTGGACGGGCTGGCCTTCTTGATCTCCGCGATCAGGCCGAATCCGGGGCGGGCGGCACCGTCCAGCGCCTTGCGGAAGCCGCGCGGAGGCGTCTGTTCGGCGGCGCGGGCGTGAAGCGAGGAAATGGGCGTGGCGGCCTTGCGCCGGGCGACTTCCTCCCGCTTTACATCGCAGATTTCGATCAGCTTGTTCGTCATTTATAGGCTATCCAGCAATTGAGCAGCGCGTTGGCAAGGCCGCGGTCGATGGTTTCGGCGGCTTCCTCCACGCCTTCGCGGAAATCGGACACGGCGTCGGCCACGACAAGGGCGGCGGCGGCGTTCAGCAGCACCGCGTCACGATAAGGCCCCCCTTCGCCTTGCAACAGGGCGCGCAGGGCGGCGGCGTTATAGGCGGGGTCGCCCCCCCTGATCGCCTCGACCGGATGGGTGGACAGGCCGAGTTCGGCAGCGGTCAGGCGGCGCGTCGCAACCAGCCTGCTGCCTTTCACCTCCGCCAGAGCATTGCCGCCGGCCAGCGACAGTTCGTCCAGCCCTTCGTCGCCTGAAACGATCATCGCATGATCGACGCCCAGTTCCGCAAGCGCCTCCGCATAGACGGGGACATAGTCCGGACGCGCTATGCCGACCAGTTGACGGCGCACCCCGGCCGGATTGGCGAGCGGCCCCATCAGGTTGAAGATGGTGCGTTCCCCGATCGCCCTGCGGATGGAGCCAAGCCGTTTGAGCGCGGGATGATAGTTCTGCGCAAAAAGGAAACAGATGCCAAGATCGGCCAGCGTCGCTTCGGCTGTCGTGGCGGCGCGGTCCAGGTCCAGGCCGAGCGCTTCCAGCGTATCGGCTGCGCCGGCCTTGGAGGAAGCGGCGCGGTTGCCATGCTTGGCCACGGGCACGCCCGCCGCCGCGACCACCAGCGACACGGCGGTCGAAACGTTGAGGGTATGATGGCCATCGCCGCCCGTGCCGCAGACATCGATCGTGCCCGCCGGCGCCGTGACTGGGATCATGCGGTGGCGCATGGCGCGGGCGGCGGCGGCGATTTCCGTTGCCGTCTCGCCACGCCGGGCCATGGCGACGAGAAAGCCGGCGATCTCCTCTTCCGGCAGGTTGGCGTCGAACAGCAGGTCGAAAGCCTTTGCGGCCTGTTGCGCGTCGAGTGGGGTGGCGGGATCGGGCAGGCGGGTCATCGACGCTGCCTTAATCATGGGAAGGCGCCGGAGTCGAGATGGGGAAGCGCGAAAGTCGTTATGGCAGCGCAATATGGTGCGCTAGGCGATGCGGTCGCTACAAGTTTGCCGCGGCGTTCCTGCCTTCTCGTAATTTGCCGGACGGGCTGATTTGGGGGTAATCGGACACCCGCTTTACCCCTCTCCCTTGAGGGAGAGGGCTGCGCAGACTTGGCAGCTTGCTGCCTAGTCGTAGCTGGAAGAGGGGGTCGCGATCCAGGGGATCGCGCGGGCCGCAGGCCCGCTCCCCCCTCATCCAAATCAGCCCAGGCTCCTTCATCGCCAAGGCTTCCTATCCTTCCCCCTCAAGGGAGAAGGAAGGTCCTGAATTGGCCATTCCCCCCAAATTCCGAACTTGGTCTAAGGTGAGGCCGCTTCAGGCCGCCGCGCGTTCGCGAACTGGAATGCCGGCGATCCGCATGAAGTTCGCCAGCATGTCATGACCATGTTCGGTGGCGATGCTTTCCGGGTGGAACTGGACCGAATGGATCGGCAGGTCGCGATGCCGGAAACCCATGACCGAGCCGTCCTCGCTGGTGGCGTTGACGATCAGCGTTTCGGGAATCTCCTCGACGATCAGCGAATGGTAGCGGGTGGCCGTGAAGGGCGAAGGCAGCCCCTGAAACAGACCCGTGCCGTCATGGGTGACGGGAGAGGTCTTGCCGTGCATCAGGCCGCCGCGCACCACCTTGCCGCCGAAATGCTGGCCGATCGACTGATGGCCCAGGCACACGCCCAGCAGCGGCGCACCCGCATCGGCGCAGGCGGCCACGAGATCGAGGCTGACGCCTGCTTCATTGGGCGTGCACGGACCGGGCGACAGCAGAAATGCCTGCGCGCCGGTGGAGAGGGCCTGGCCGGCGGAAATGGCGTCGTTGCGGACAACCTCCACCTGCGCTCCCAATTCCATGAGATAATGGACGAGGTTCCAGGTGAAGCTGTCATAATTGTCGATGACGAGGATCATGCAGCGGCTTTAGCGCGGGATCGAAGCTTGGGGAAGGGCCGCATTTCCGCGGCAGCGACGATTTGGGTGGGAAGCCGGACAGGGAGTGTCGACCCCAAGCGCATGTGCTTCCGCGAAGGCAGGGGGCAAGCATCGACTGGCGGTGGCAAATGGATTTCCCTTCATTCGCCCATCTCGTCCCATTTGAAAGCCAAGCGGGTTTCGCCGGTCTGCACGCCGTCCGGGTCGAAGCGGCGCTCCGAAATGACGCCTTGTCCCCGCGCGTCGACTGCGACGATCGTGCTGCATCGCGTGCCATAGACGGGATTGCGGATGAAGATGGGCGAGATCATCGCCTCCGCCGGAATGTCGGAGGGTGCATCGGGGGCAATGCCGGCATGGGGCAGGCTTTCCGCGCGGAGGGCGCCGAACAGCGTCAGAGGATCGTCGGCTCCGGCGACCAGCCAGTCGAGCAAGGCGGATTTGAGGGCGAGCGTCTTCGGCCAAGGCGCATCGAGCGTGCCGTTGGAAAGGCCATAGAGGCCAGGCGTGAGTTCCGTGCGAAGGAGGTGAGGGCGGTTGGTCAGGAACAGCGCTCGGTCCCGGTCGATCAGGATGAGATTGAACGGATTGAAATCCCCCAGCGGAGCCGTCTCGTCGCCGCTCAGAAGGTCCGTCACCAACGCGCCGCGGGACGCGCGATCGGGATCGGGCCCGCCATAGCCGCGCAGGTTGGTGACGATCGCGGCGCGCCCTTGTTCGGAAACGCCCAGCCAGGTTCCGCCGGAAAGCAGGTCCCGGCCTGCGATCAGATGGTCCGGCTGTTCCCAGCGGGCGAGCGGCGCTGCGGGGCGCGCGTGCAGTTCGTCGCGATTGCCGATGAGGATCAGCCGCCAGCGGGGGTGCGCGTCCCAAGCCATTGCCATGATGCACATGCGTGTTTTCCTCCAGATCGGGAGCGGCTTGATAAACGGTCCGCGCCTCTCCATATAGGCCGGTGCCGGGTTCGCCCGGCTATGGTGATAAATCGTATCGTGCAATAGGCGCAGCGGACCCGGGGGCGGTACCCGGCGGCTCCACCACATTCCCCGTCGTTCCGGGGCGCGTGACGGGGCCGAACTAGGATCGACGTGTGTTGAAAAGCGATGCCTTCACCCGGCCTGAGTACGCCGTAAAAAGGTTCAAAACTCACAAGTGCCAACGATAACGAGGCTCTTGCTCTTGCTGCGTAATTGATGGCCTCACGGCCGGACATTACTCAAAAAGAACGCGGTTGAACCCACCGGGCAACAGAAGGGAATTCAGCGGCCGCCGGAGGGGCCGGGCAACAGAACCCTCCGGACCTTCCCTCACAATTCCACTTTTTCCAGTCGGCTCGTCGCGGGATCGCTGGCCCCCTGCGCGGCTGCTCGCGAATCGATGAAGTCCGGAACGACTTCATTCGATTACACTTTTATGACAGTTAAAAGAAAAAGATATAAGATGTTGAATATAGGGCGATAAAAATCCTTTTCAGTGGATGCTCCTGCCCTTGCTCCCATGTCATCAAAGTGAAATACTTACAGCTATTATAGAAGGTTTTTTGGAGGTTTTGGATGAGGAAGGCCGCAGCAATTTGTGGGTTGGCTCTGGCGGCGATGGCCCCGGCTGTGGCATCGGCTGCCGATGATACCATCATAGTGGGCGTGTCCGACAAGGGGCTGGCCTCCAAGGCGCTGGCAGCGGGGGACTATCAGGTCGCTGCTCGCCGGCTGGAGGCGCTGCGGTCCGATTTCCCCGACGATCCGGCTCGACTCATTAATTTGGGAAATGCCTATGCCGGAATGGGGAAGGCAAAGGCGGCACGCAATGCATATCAGGCGGCGCGCTTCGCTCCTGACGCCGTGCTGGTGACGGCTGATGGGCAGGAAGGATCATCGCGGGAGATCGCTCGCAAGGCGATCGGCCGTCTGCAGACAAGTTACGCCATGCGCTGAACAGGCGCAAAGGCGGACACCCTGGGTGCAGGGAGCGGGGGCGTCGTCCTTTTGGGACGGCGCCCCTTTGTCCTTGCGGCTTGGAAGCTGTTCCGCCTTCATCAGGTGCCTAGATCGCGCTGCGTTAAATCATACGCAGGCCGCGCGCTGCGGATGGCCCGATCCCATGGCAAGCAGAGCAAAGATCGGGGCGATGTCGCAAAAGTGAAACATGCGTCTTCAAACTGTCATTTGAAAGACCTCGATATGTCATAGAAGCGGCACAACCCTGTCATCTGTCGCGCCTAACTGCCGCCAGCAGGGCGACAGGGGGCGTTGTCCGATTCGAGTTTCTCCCCTGCGCTCCGCAACCTTTATGAAGCCGGCGAGCGCCGGGGCGGAGACTCCATGGTCAAGAATAACCGTTTCAACACCATCCTGATGGCGGGCTGTGCCTGTGCCGCGCTCAGCGCATGCGGCGCCAATGACGTCGCCTCGCCCGGCAGCGGCGGTGACATCACCATCAACTATCCCACCCCCACGCCGACTCCGACACCCACGCCGACCCCGTCGGCGACGGTAACCCCGGCAGGCGGTTGTCCGACCCTTCCGGCTGGCGCCAATCCGCTGGTCGATAGGGGCACCACCGCCACGACGCCGACCGGTGTATGGCGCATCTGCGAACTGCCGTCGCGCATCAACCAGTCGATCACCCTGCCGAAGCTTGCCGGCCTGCTCTATTCGCTCCCCGGCCGCGTCGATGTCGGTTGCGACCGCGGACCCAGCGACAGCCAGATTCCCGCCGGCTGCACGCTGCCGTCCGTCACGCTCACCATCGAACCCGGCGTTATCGTCTATGGTGCCACCGGCACGTCCTGGCTCGCGGTCAATCGCGGCAACAAGATCAATGCCGTCGGCACGGCCGACAAGCCGATCATCTTCACCAGCAAGAGCAATATCGACGGCGCAGTGAACGACAATTCCATCGGTCAGTGGGGCGGCGTCGTGCTGATGGGCCGTGCTCGCATCACCGACTGCACCACCGGCTCGGTCGGCGCGGGCACCTGCGAGCGCCAGACCGAAGGCGCGGCGGACCCGGCGATCTATGGCGGTACCCTCGACACCGACAATAGCGGCACGATGAAATATGTGCAGATCCGCTATTCGGGCTATGTGCTGGGCGCCAACACCGAATTGCAGGCGCTGACCACAGAAGGCATCGGCAGCGGCACCACGCTGGAATATATCCAGAGCCACAACAGTTCGGACGACGGCGCCGAATTCTTTGGCGGCACCGTCAAGATGAAGCACTACATCGCCACCGGCGCGGATGACGACAGCCTCGACATCGACACCGGCTTGCAGGGCTTCTTCCAATATGTGCTGATCGTGCAGCGCCCTGGTCAGGGCGACGCGCTGATGGAGGTCGACAGCAACGGCTTTGAAGGCGATACGCCGCGCCAGAAGACCATCGTTGCCAACTTCACCGCGATCCAGGCGCAGTCGAGCGCCAATAACGACGCCAATGACCAGGCCTCGATCCTGTTGCGCGGCAATGCGGACCTGACTCTCGTTAACGGCATCGTCAACTCCCCGAACAACGAGTGCCTTCGCATGAACGGCAGCGGCACCACTCCGGCGACGCTGACCGCCCGTTCGGTCGTGATGGCGTGCAACGCCACCAAATATCTCGGCACGGGCAGCATCACCGCGGCGCAGGTCGCGACAGCCTTCGGTTCGGGTTCGAACGGCAATAACGACGCTTTCACCATCTCGCTGAGCAGCCTGTTCATCAATGGTGCCGGCGAAACGGCTGTGACTCCGTTCGATGCCAAGACGCTGGACGCCTATTTCGACACGACCAGCTATGTCGGGGCGGTCAAGGACGCGAATGACAATTGGTACAAGGGTTGGACCTGCAACTCCGCCACGGCAGCGTTCGACACCACCAGCAACGCCAACCGCGCCTGCACTTCGCTGCCGGTCACCTAAGCGCCCGACGCAGCCATGAACGGGGCGGGCGCGGCTTTCAAACGAGCCGTTTCCCGCCCCGATCTCGCAATTCCAATATTTAGGGGACATTCGATGGCGACGCCGCTCAAGCTTGCGGGCCTGCTGTTCATTTCATCCGCGCTGGTCGCACCGGCTGCAATCGCGCAAACCGCCAGCGCACCGGCCGCCGGTTCTCAGCCGACCGATCCCGCCCCGGTGCCGGGCCAGCCCGCAAAGGAAGCGGATCAGGGTTTCGTGCCCGACATTTCCATTCCCGGCAGCGACATCATCGTCACGGGCCGCCGCGGCGCGAATATCCAGAAGAGCGCGCCCGCCGTCGTGTCGATCCTGTCGTCCGCCGATATTGCCCGGACAGGCGACGGCAACATCGCCGGCGCCCTGGGCCGCGTCACCGGCCTTAGCGTGGTGGGTAGCGGCTATGTCTATGTGCGCGGCCTTGGCGACCGCTATTCGCTGGCGCTCCTGAACGGCTCCCCCCTGCCGAGCCCCGAACCGCTGAAGCGGGTCGTGCCGCTCGACCTGTTCCCGACCAATATCGTCTCGTCCTCACTGGTGCAGAAGAGCTATTCGGCCAATTACCCAGGCGAGTTCGGCGGTGGGGTCATCAATCTCACGACCAGCGTCATCCCGGCAGAAAGCTTCGTCACGGTGAGCGGTGGCATCGGCGCCAATGATGAGACGACCGCGCAGATGGGTTACACCTATTATGGCAGCGGCAGCGACTGGACCGGCTTCGACAACGGTTCGCGCGACATTCCGCCGGCGCTCAAGGCCTTCTTCCGGAGCGGCGAGCGGATCAGCTCGGGCAATGTTGACACCGGCGCGATCGCCAGCCAGCTCGTCAGCTTCGACAATGCACTGGTCCAGCGGGTGCAGGACGTGGCGCCCAACTATAGCGCGACCATCTCCGGCGGGACCTCCTTCGATCTGGGCGGGGCGGTGTTGGGCCTGATCGCGACGGCGGGCTACAGCAACCGTTGGGTGACGCGTGACCAGACGCAACAGAACTCGCTGACGCCTGATCTTGGAACGCTGGAAAATGATTTCCGGCGGGTGACGACCGACAATCGCATCATCGTCAACGGGCTGCTGGGTGTCGGTCTGGAATTCGGGGACAACAAGATCCGCTGGACCAACCTCTATATACGCGACACGCTGAAGCATACGCGGCTGGGCATCGGCCATCGGCAGGAAACGGCCGTCGACTTCATGCAGCAGGATACCGCCTGGTATGAAAGGCAGTTGATCGACACGCAGGTCGTCGGTGAGTTCAAGTTGACGCCGGAACTGAGCCTGGACGTGCGGGGCGGCTTCGCCAACTCACAACGCGAGGCTCCGGCCGAACTGACCCTGGAATATGTCCGCACCAATTCGGCGTCCGATCCCTTGGGCCAATATTTCGTGAACCGCCTGAACAATGGCAATGGTGGCGACGCGACGATCAGCTATTCCGACCTTAACGAGGATCTGTGGTCGAGCGGCATCGACCTCAGCTATCGGCCGACGCCCGAACTGTCGCTGACCGCGGGCTATGCCTTCCTGAACACCAGCCGCACAAGCTCCCGCCGCGACTTCCAGTTCACGGCGCCCAGCACTTTCCCTGAAGGGGTGGCGCTGCTGCGGCCGGACCTGTTGCTTCGGCCGAGCGTAATCGACACCTTCGACATCGTCCTCATCGAAACCAATGAGGGCAATCCGGCTTTCCGAGCGCGGCTGCGCAATCATGCGGGCTATGGCAAGTTCAATTGGCAGATCACTCCGCAACTGTCGATCGATGCCGGCGTCCGCTATGAAAAAGCGAAGGAGACGGTGTCGCCGATCCAGGTTTTCAGCACGCCCGGTGCCAGCCTAGCCGCGACCAGTCTGAAGAACGATTATTGGCTGCCGTCGGCTACAGTGACCTGGCAGGTCCGCCCTGACATGCAGTTCCGCGTCAATGCATCGAAGACCATCGCCCGGCCGCAGTTCCGCGAGTTGATCTATCAATTCTACTTCGATCCGGATACGAACCGCCGTTATCAGGGCAATCCCTACCTTCAGGACAGCCAGCTTTATAATGGCGAGGCGCGTTTCGAATGGTATTTTGCCCGAGACCAGCGCTTCTCGCTGTCGGGTTTTTACAAGCGGATCAAGAATCCGATCGAAACCTTCATCTCGGGCGGCGAGTTCATCACCAGCTTTGCCAATGCGCCCAAGGCGAATCTGTATGGCGGCGAAGTCGAATTGCAGAAATATGTCGATCTGTCGGGCGTCGGCAGCGATGCGTTTTTCGCAACGCGGCGTTTGGTGGCGATCGCCAATTATACCTATACCAAGTCAAAGCTGAAGGTCGGCGCCGATGATCCGGTTGCGGTGTTCGGTTCCTCGTCGGGCAACGCGACCGACTTCTTCCGCGATGGAGCGCCGCTGACGGGCCAGTCAGATCATCTGGTAAACCTGCAACTTGGGATCGAAGATCAGGAAAGCCTGTCGCAGCAGACGCTGATCCTGTCCTATGCCAGCAAGCGCGTGACCAGCCGTGGTCTGGCTAACCAGAACCAGCCGGATGTCTATGAACGGCCACCGATCAATCTGGACTTCGTCGCACGGCAGGGCGTGCATGTGGCGGGTCGCCAGTTCGACGTGAAGTTCGAGGCCCGTAACATCCTGGATAAGGATTATAAGGAAACGCAATCGAACGGGACCAATATGGTCGTCTATAACGCGTATCGCATCGGACGGACGTTCAATTTTTCGCTCTCGACGACCTTCTGAAAGCCCGTTGTCGAGGGGATGGGGATGCCGCCTCTCGACCCTCCGCCGGTCTTTGCCTGATCCTCCTCATGTCTCCGCATGGGGAGGATTGCGTTTGCTAACGGGCTGATTGGCGCGACGGGGCTGTTCGTGATAGTTCGAACTCCAGGCAGATGCGCGGAGGCGGCGCATGAATCGGGAAGTCGAACTGAAGCTGGAACTGGCGCCCGATGCGGCGGATGCTTTCGGGCGACTGGACTGGCTCCCGGCGGACTGCGACGTGGCGACATTGCGGTCCGTCTATTTCGACACGGCGCAGCGGGATCTGGCGGGCCGGGGGATCAGCCTGCGTATTCGCCGGTCGAACGGCCAGCGGGTGCAGACGGTCAAGGCCGATGGAGAGGGCGGCGCGGGCCTGTTCGCGCGGGCGGAATGGGAAATGCCGGTCGCGGACGATGCGCCAGTGCTGGACGCCCGGACGCCGATAGCCGAGCTGCTGGGGCAGGGGGTGCATGGCATCCAGCCTGTCTTCCATGCCGAAGTCGAGCGGCGCAGATGGATCGTGCGGCAGGATGATGCCCTGATCGAACTGGTGCTGGACCGGGGGCAGGTGAGCGCCGGGGACCGGCAGGCCGCGATCTGCGAAGTCGAACTGGAACTGAAATCCGGCTCACCGGGCGCCCTGTTCCTCCTCGCGCGGCGGATCGACGCCGAAATGCCGGTCCGTCCCGGCGTGCTGACGAAGGCGGAGCGAGGATACCGGCTGCGCGACCGGCTTGCCGCCTTCGTCAAGGCGGAACCGGTGGCGCTCGACCCGTCGATGCGGGCGGAGGAGGCATTGTCGCGGATCGCGGGAACCTGCCTGCGGCACTATCGGCTGAACGAGGCGCTGCTGCTGGATCATTATGATTCAAGGGCGCTGCACCAGGCACGGGTGGCGATCCGCCGGTTACGCTCGGCCCTTTCGCTGTTCAGGCCCATGCTGGCTCCTGCGGATGTGGAGCGCTTCCAGGGCGAGCTCAAATGGCTGGCGGCTATGCTGGGCGAGGCGCGCAATCTGGATGTGCTGGCCGAACGGGTCGAGACGGAGGAACTGCGCGAGCGATGGGATGCGGTTCGGGGCGAGGTGCATGGCCGCGTGCAGGAATGGCTGCGCTCGGCCCGGGTTCGCATGCTGCTGATCGATCTTGTCGAATGGCTGACCCTGGGCGCGGGGCATGGCGGGGGCAAGGTGCAGGCGATGCGGGACGAGCCGGCGGCGGACTTTGCCGCGCGGCGCTTGCGGCGGCTGCGCAGGCGGATCGCGAAGGAGGGCAGGGGGCTTGCCGGATTGAGCGACGAAGCGCGCCATGAGGTGCGCAAGGATGCCAAGAAACTGCGCTACGCCTCCGAATTCTTCGCCGGGCTGTTCGAGGGCAGGAAGGCGCGGCGGCGGCGGGGCAAATTCATCGCCGCGCTGGAACAGGTGCAGTCGGAACTGGGCGCATTGAATGATCTGGTCGCCGCGCCGGGGTTGCTGGCGCATTATGGGCTAGGGGGAGAGGAAGCCAGGCTGCGTCCGAAGCGGAAACGGAAATTATTGGGCGCCGCGGCCCGCGCGCATGAGGATTTGCTGGAGGCCCCTCGCTTCTGGCGGTGAGGGTATTTGCGGCGAGGGATGGAGAGCGGATGGTCTGAGCGCCGCCCTCTCCTTGAAGCATGTCGCGCTTGATGGGCTGCCAATGGTCATTCGCGACCCACCCGATCACCCCCAGGGCCGTTCGCGATACCATTTTGTGATCACATGCTTGACGCCGCTGCGTACCTTCATGCCGTGGTGGATGCTGGCGGGATTATAGGCCCCCGGACCCAGCCGGTTGTTCCACGCCAGCAGCTTGCCGGTTTCGGGCTGTACCGTCTTGCCGATCTTGACGAAGCGGGTCGCGCCGCCCGCCGCCGGTTCGTTCAGATAGACCATCAGCGTCCATGTGCGGTTCCCGGAAACCGCGCAGAAGCGTTCGAAATCGGGGCCCTTGGGTTCGAAATAGTCGGTATGCGCCTTGAATTCCTGACCGACGGAATAGCGCTGCCCCTGAATGGGTTCGCCATGGGCGGGATCGATGCCGGCGAAGGCGGCAAGCTTCGCGTCGATCCTCGCCACAAGCGGGTCGGAAGCGTCCAGGTCGCATGTCTCGCTGGTGCGGAAATATCCGTCGCCATTCGCGTCCGCGATGGTGGAGGGGCGGCGGTGGGCGTCGATCCGTTCGATCAGGCCGGCACATTCCTCCGCCGACAGGAAATGGCGCTGGATGAACAGGACCAGGTCGCGGCTGGGCACGCGCTGGATGCGGGGGTGGGATGCGATCCAGGCAGGATCGGCGTCGGGCGCGGCGGGAGGGAGGCTATCGGCCATCGGCAGGGTCCAGGAAGCGGAAATCCGGCCTTTTGCTATCGCTGGCCGCGCGAAATGCAAGCGCCGTCGCTTCGGCCGTTGCGATTGTCATCAAAGCGTCACAATAGTGTCATCCGGTAGTAAAACCAATTTTCTAGCAGGCGCCGATATCAAGGGGGATGAACGACGCGCATGCGTGTGGCTTTCAGCGAGAATATCCGGAACATGGGCGGACGGTTGCGGCCGATCGACTGGTTGTCGGCGGTCGAGAAGCTGTTGCTGGGCCTGCTGGCGCTGCAATGCGCGGCGCTCGTCTGGACGGTGCTGACGCCCGTAGGCAGTTTCGGCCCTTGGGAAGGGAGGCAGGCCCGCTTCCTTTCCGTCGCGGAACGGCAGGCGCTGTTTTCCAGCTTCGATCCCTTTTATCGCGGCGGTCCTCAACAGGCGGGCGGCGGCGTCGTGACCTCCCTGGCGCTGACCGTTTACGGCATCCGCCTGAACGAAGGGTCCGGACTGGGCTCCGCGATCGTGGCGGGGCCGGATGGGGTGCAGAACAGCTTTGCCGTGGGTGAGGAGATCATGCCCGGCGTGGTGTTGAAGGCGGTCGCCTTCGACCATATCACCATCGACCGCGGCGGGGCGGAGGAGCAGGTGTTTCTCGACCAGTCGCAGCCCGCGCCGACGGCCATGCCGGACGGCGGAGCGCCCACCGGTTCGCCGCCTTCGCCGGTGGCGGGAACGGACAATCCGACCGCCGACATGCTGAAACGCGACGTTGGCTATACCCCCCGGATGCAGAATGGGCGCGTGACCGGCCTCATCCTGACGGCCAAGGGCCCCGGCTTCCAGCAGGCCGGCTTCCAGCCCGGCGACATCGTCACCCAGGTCGACGGCCAGCCCATCGGATCGGTGAGCGATCTTCAGGCGCTGCAGGGCAGGATCATGCCCGGCGCGCGCATTTCCCTGACGGTGGAGCGCGGCGCGGCCATGTCCTCCGTCAACCTGACACTGCAAGGCCAATGACCAGAAAACTGCTTCTTTCCGCCGCCATGGCCCTCGCGCTGGCGGCTCCCATCGCATCGCCGGTCATGGCGCAGCAGACGCTGAACGTGCGCGACGCCGACATCCGCGCCTTCATCCAGGATGCGGCGCGGGTGACCGGGCGGACCTTCATCATCGACAACCGCGTGGCCGGAAAGGTGTCCGTGGTGACCGACCGGCCGCTGTCGCGATCCGAATATTTCGAGATTTTCCTGTCGACGCTGCGGGCGAACGGGCTGGTGGCGGTGCCGGCGCCGGGCGGCGCCTATCGCATCCAGCCGGCGGACGGCGCGGCGGGGCAGCCCAGCGCCGTGGGCCGCGCGGCCAATCGTAACCAGTTCGTGACGGAGGTGTTCCGCCTGCGCTCCATCGACGCGGCGAGCGCTCTGGAAACGCTGCGGCCGCTGGTCAGCAGGGATGGCTCCGTGACGGCGAACCGGGCCGGGAACAGCGTGGTCGTGGCCGATTATGCCGACAATATCGGGCGCATCCGGCAGGTGATCGCGCGGATCGACCGGGATACGGCCTCGACCACCACGGTCGTGCTGAAAAATGCCGGGGCGCGGGAGATCGCGACGTCCCTGCAGGCGCTGGTGACGACGGGCGGGGAAGGGGCGGCGAAGCCCGCCACCATCGTGCCCATCGACAGCAGCAATGCCGTCGCGATCCGGGGCGATGCCGGGACGGTGGCGCGGCTGGCGCAGATGGCGCGCGACCTCGACCGGCAGGCGGCGAGCGGGACCGAGATCCGCGTCTACTGGCTGGAACATGCCGATGCCGAAAAGCTGCTGCCGGTGTTGCAGCAACTGGTGGGGCAGGCGACCGCTTCGTCCGTGACCGCCTCCACCCCCGCGGCGGGAACCGCGCCCTCCGCGGCGCCAGCCGCCGCTTCAACCGCGGTGGCGGGGCCGGGCAGCTCGGGCGGCAACGGGATTTCGTCGCGCGGGCCCGCCATCGTGACCCGCTATGAGGGCGCCAATGCGATCATCGTCGCGGCCAACAGCGACGTGCAGCGGATGCTGGGCGAGACGATCCGCCAGATCGACACAAGGCGCGAACAGGTGCTGGTGGAGGCGATCATCGTCGAGATCAGCGACGCCGCCGCCAAGAAGCTGGGCGTGCAATTCCTGATCGGCAGCACCAAGACGGGCTTTGCCGCGACTAATTATTCCAATGCTTCGCCCAATATCTTGACGTTGGCCGGGGCCATCGGCGCGCGCGAACTGGGCAACGACACCACGGTCGAAACTTCGGCCAATGGAACCGTCACCACTACCACTTCGCATAACAGCAGCGATCTGGAAACGACGCTGCAACAGGCGGCGGTCGACAGCCTGATGAACGCGACCGGCGGCTTCGGCGGGGTGGCGACGTCGCTCGGGCGGAACGGGATTTTCGGCGCGATCATCAATGCGGTCAAATCCGATACCGACAGCAACATCCTCTCCACGCCCTCGGTGATGACGCTGGACAATCAGAAGGCGTCGATACTGGTCGGCCAGCAGGTGCCGGTGACTACGGGCGAGGCGCTGAGCCAGAATTTCGACAACCAGTTCCGCACCGTCCAGCGGCAGGATGTCGGCATCAAGCTGGAGGTGAAGCCCCAGATCAACACCGGCGGCGCGATCAAGCTGTTCCTCAAGCAGGAGGTGTCCAGCGTCGCCGGGCCAGTGTCGAACAACAACAGCGACCTCATCATCAACAAGCGTGAGATCGAGACGACCGTGACGGTCGACGATGGCGAGATATTGGCGCTGGGCGGCCTGCTGGACGACAATGAGCGCAAGACGATCGAGCGCATTCCGCTGCTGTCCGACATTCCCGGCATCGGCGAACTGTTCAAGTCGCGCAGCAAGAGCCGGACCAAGACCAACCTCATGGTCTTCATCCGCCCCACCATATTGCGGTCGAAGGAAGATGCGCAGAAGCTGACGCAGCAGCGCTACGGCTATATCCGCGGCATGCAGTTGCAGCGCAACCCGGAACAGGAACCGGGCATTGACGAGCTGGTGCGCGACTATATGGGCGCAACGCCTCCCTCCGCCGCGCCGCAGCCGGGCGACGCCGTGGTGCAGCCGCCCGCCGAGATCATCGAACCGACCGCCCGCCAGTCGAGCGGCGTGGTGCGGCCTGTGGACATCCCGGAAAGCGAGCAATCGAAATGATCGGGAAGCGGGCTTTCTCTCCATTCGGGCTGGGCTTGTCGAAGCCCTTCGCTTTTCTTCCTTTCAGGAAAGGACTGGGCTTCGACAAGCTCAGCCCGAACGGAGGTTAGGGTGCAGGAAGCCGCTTCTGCTTCTGGCGATATCCCCCCGCATATCGCGCCGCGCGCCGTCGACATACCCTATGTCTTCGCGCGAAAGCACGGCGTGGTCATGCTGCCGCCGGATGGAGAGCGGCTGACCATCGCCGTGCGCGAAGGCAGCGATCCGCGCGTCCTGCTGGAGGTGCGGCGGCATCTGGCGCGCAGCTTCGACGTGCGTTTCGTCGATGCCGCGCAGTTCGACCGGCATCTGTCGGACCATTATGCGATGGAGGGCAGCGCCGCCGCCATGGCGGGATCGCTCGATGTCGGGGCGGACGAGCTGGACATCCTCGCCGCCGACATTCCGACCGCCGACGACCTGCTCGACAGCGCCGACGATGCGCCCGCCATCCGCCTCATCAACGGCATCATTGCCGAAGCGGCGCGGCAGGGCGTGTCGGACATCCATATCGAACCCTATGAGACCGGGCTGATCGTGCGGATGCGCGTCGACGGCGTGCTGCGGGAGACGCTGCGCATGCCGCCCCATGTCGCGCCGGTCGTCGTCAGCCGCATCAAGGTGATGGCCCGCCTCGACATAGCCGAGCGGCGCGTGCCGCAGGACGGGCGGATCGGGCTGACGCTGGGCGGGAAACTGCTCGACGTGCGCGTTTCCACCCTGCCGAGCCGGGCGGGAGAGCGGGTGGTGCTGCGTATTCTCGACAAGGAGAATGCGGGCATGAACCTCGACCTGCTGGGCATGGCCGGGGCGGCGGACCGGATTTTCCGGGAGGGGTTGCAGGAACCCAATGGCATCATCCTCGTCACCGGGCCGACGGGGTCGGGCAAGACGACAACGCTCTATGCGGGCCTCAGGCAGCTCAACGACGGCACGCGCAACATCCTGACGGTCGAGGACCCTGTCGAATATGCGATCGAGGGCGTCGGCCAGACGCAGGTGAATGCGAAGGTGGGCCTGACCTTCGCGGCCGGCCTGCGCGCCATCCTGCGTCAGGACCCCGATGTGGTGATGGTGGGCGAAATCCGCGACCGGGAGACTGCCGAAATCGCCGTGCAGGCGTCCCTGACGGGGCATCTGGTGCTGTCCACCGTCCACACCAATGACGCGGTGGGTGCGATCACGCGGATGCGCGACATGCGGGTGGAACCGTTCCTGCTCGCCTCCACCCTGCGCGCCGTGATCGCGCAGCGGCTGGTGCGGCGGCTCTGCCAGCATTGCCGGGAGCCGGTGCAGGCGGACAAGTCGGCCAGCGCCCTGCTGGGCTTCGATCCGGGCACGATCATCTATCGGGCGCGGGGATGCGAGTCATGCAACGGCACCGGCTACAAGGGCCGCATCGGCGTGTTCGAGGCGATCCGGGTGGACGATACGATCCGGCGGCTGATCAATGACGGCGGCGATGAATCGCTGATCGCGCGCCATGCTTTCCTGAACGCGCCCAATCTGGGTTCGGCGGCGCGTGCGCTGGTGCGCGACGGCCAGACGACGGCGGAAGAAGCGATCCGCGTGTCGCGGCGCGACGCGGGCGAGGTGGAAACCATCACCGATGGCTGAGTTCGACTATATCGCCATCGACCCCGCCGGGCGTGAGCGCAAGGGCGCGATCAAGGCTGAAACGGTCGAGGATGCGCGGGCGAAGCTGGACTCGCGCAAGCTGTTCATCGTGCGGATCGAGCCGGGCGCGGTGGAAAAGGCGCGCAGGCGGGCAGGGCTGTCGTTCGGCGCGCCGCGCCTTTCGGCCAAGGAACTGACGCTGTTCACCCGGCAGTTGTCGACGCTGATCCAGGTCAGTCCGCTGGAGGAATCGCTACGCACCATCGGGCGGCAGAGCGAGCAGGCGCATGTGCAGGCGATTGTCGGCAAGGTGCATTCGGGCGTGCTGGAGGGGCGGCGGTTGGCCGACGCCCTGGGCGCCGAGCCGAGGAGCTTTCCGCCGCTCTACCGCGCGATGATTTCAGCGGGCGAGAGTTCCGGCAGCCTGCCCACGATCATGGAGCGCCTGTCCGACCTCATGGAGCGGCAGGCGGTGATCCGGTCGAAGGTGCTGACCGCCATAGCCTATCCTTCCGTACTTGCCGCCTTTGCGGTGTGCGTGGTCGCGGCGCTGATGATCTTCGTCGTGCCCAAGGTGGTGGAGCAGTTCGATACGGTGGGCCAGCAACTGCCGCTGCTCACCCGCATGGTGATGGGGATTTCCGCCTTTCTGGCGGGCTATTGGTGGCTTCTGGCGATCCTGCTGGGGGTGGCTGGCTTCGGCTTCTGGCGGGCGCTGAAGGTCGAAAGCTTCCGCTATCGCTTCGATGCGATGCTGCTGCGCCTGCCATTGCTGGGGCGGCTGATCCGCGACCTGCATGCGGCGCGGATGGCGCGCACTCTGTCGACCATGGTGGCGAGCCGCCTGCCGCTGATGGAGGGCTTGTCGCTTACCGCCCAGACGGTGCACAACCGGGTGCTGCGGCAGGCTTCGGAGGAGATCGTGGAGGCCATTCGCGGCGGCGGCAGCCTGTCGGCGGCGCTGCGGCGGGCGGGCGTGTTTCCGCCTTTGCTCGTCTATCTGGCGGCGAGCGGGGAGAGCGCGGGGCGGCTGGACACCATGCTGGAGAGGGCGGCGGACTATCTGGAGCGGGAATTCGACAGCTTCACCTCCGCCGCGCTCGCCATGCTGGAGCCGGTCATCATCATCGCCATGGGCGGCATCGTCGCCGTCATCATCCTGTCCATCCTGCTGCCCATCCTGCAATTGCAGAGCCTTACCGGGGCCTGAGGAGTGTTTATGCGCAAGATCCTTTCTCTCCGTCATTCCCGCGAAGGCGGGAATCCATCGCCTGAACGTTCCCCCTGGCGTTTCTTGTGGGAGATGGATTGGCTGCGCCGAACTGGCGTTTCCCGCCTTTGCGGGAATGACGTCAGGAGAGGGGAAGGAGAGAACGGCTTCGGGTCTCCGAGGCGCTCCGCCGAACACGGCTTCGAGTCTTTGAGACGTTCCGCCGAACACGGCTTCACGCCCGTGAGGCGTTCCGCCGAACACGGCTTCACGCTGGTCGAACTGATGGTCGTGATCGTCATCATCGGCCTGCTTGCCACCATCGTGGCGATCAACGTCATTCCGGCGACGGATACCGCGCGGGTGGAGAAGGCGAAGGCCGACATCGCCACCATCGAACAGGCGCTGGAACAATATCGGCTCGACAATCTGGCCTATCCGTCCGCGACCGATGGGTTGCAGGCGCTGATCAACCCGCCGGCCGCGCTCGCCCAGCCGCAGCGTTACCGGCGCGGGGGATATATCAAGAAGCTGCCGAACGATCCCTGGGGCCGGCCATACCACTATGCGGTGCCGGGGCGGAAGGGCGCGTTCGACATCAGTTCGCTGGGAGCGGACGGGCAGCCGGGTGGCGACAATGAAAATGCCGACATCTATTCCAGCGAGCTTTGATCGCCGGCGGCACGGCTCCGGATCTTTGAGGCGTTCCGCCGAACACGGCTTCAGGTCTTTTAGACGTTCCGCCGAACACGGCTTCAGGTCTTTTAGACGTTCCGCCGAACACGGCTTCAGGTCTTTTAGACGTTCCGCCGAACACGGCTTCACGTTGATCGAGCTGATGGTCGTGCTGACGATCATCGGCTTCATTTCGGCCGCAGTGGTGTTGGCGATCCCCGACCCTCGCGGCCGGGTGATCGAGGATGCCGATCGCTTCGCCGCTCGCCTTGCCGCGGCGCGCGACGAAGCGGTCGTTACCGCGCGGCCCATGGGTGTATGGGTATCGGCCTCGGGCTATGGCTTTCAACGCCGCGATGGCGGGCAATGGGTGGGGCTGGAGGACAAGCCCTTCGCCACCGCCAACTGGAAGGCCGGGACGCGGGCGCTGGTCGGGAAGGACGGACGGCAGCAGATCGGCTTCGACGGCACGGGGCTTCCGACCGATCCCATGACGGTAATCCTTGCCCGCGAGGGAGAGCGGGTCTCGATTTCGGTCGATATGGCCGGAAAGGTCGTTGTCGGTGGGTAGGACGCGCTTCATGCGGTCACGCTGCCGCAAGGCGCGTGGGGAGGAGCAAGGCTTCACCCTGCTCGAAATGCTCGTCGCGCTCGCGGTCTTCAGCCTGGCCGCCCTGGCGCTCGTCCGCCTGCAAGGGGTGACTCTGCACACCGCCGCCGACCTCGACAGCAAGGCGATGGGTCAGATCGTCGCGCGCAACCTGATGGTGGAGGTGCAGACCGATCCCGCGCCGCCTTCGCTCGGCAGTGAAGAAGGCGATGTCGACAATGGCGGGCGGCGCTGGCACTGGACACGGCAGGTCAAGGCGACCGATGACAAGCGCCTGCTGCAAGTCGATCTTGCCGTCGACGGTCAGGCGGGCTCCTCCCCCGTGGTGCTGAGCTTCGTGCGGGTGGTGCAATGAGGCAGGCAGGTTCCATCGGACACGGCATAGGGTCCGTGAGGCATTCCGCCGAACACGGCTTCGGGTCTCTGAGACGTTCCGCCGAACACGGCTTCGAGTCTCTGAGACATTCCGCCGAACACGGCTTCACGCTGATCGAACTGCTCGTCGCCCTGATGATCTTCGCCATGCTGGCGGCGGCGGGGGTGCTGCTGCTGGGCAATAGCGTATCGGCAGAGGCGCAGATCAAGCTGCGGCTGGACGACATGGCGGCGGTGCAGCGGGCGAGTGGGGCGCTGGCGGCCGATCTGGGGCAGGCGGTGCCGCGCATCAGCCGCACGGAGGCAGGCACGCTGGCGCCCGCCTTCTGGTCGCATCGGGAGGGGGAGAGCCAGCCCATCCTCCAGTTCGTGCGCGGCGGCTGGGACAATCTGGGCGATCTGCCGCGGCCGTCGCTCCAGAAGGTCGAATATTGGGTGCGGCAGGGGCGGCTGGAACGGCGCACCTATGCGCAGGTCGACGGTGCGGCGGGCGACGAGCCGGCCGCGCTGCTCACCGGGGTCGGCGACGTCGCGTTGCGCTTCCGCGACTCCAGCGGCGACTGGCGCGACGAATGGGAGCCGACCCAGCCCGACCTGATGCCCCGTGCCGTGGAGATGACGGTGACGCGAACCGGCGAGCCGCCGGTGACGCTGCGTTTCCTGGTGGGGCCGGGTCCGGCGGAAAAGCCGGAAGGGGTGCCAGCCAATGGTTGACCCCCGCAAGCCGGGAGAGCGCGGCGCGGCGCTGTTGACCGTGCTGCTGCTGGTGGCGGTGATGGCGGTGGTCGCTTCCACCGCGCTGGAGCGGCTGGCGCTGGCCACGCGGATGACCGGCAATGGCGGCGCGGTCGATCAGGCGCGCGCCTTTGCCGATGCCGGCACGGAGATCGCCCGGATGCGCATAGGCGATCTGGTTGCGGCCAATCCGGGCAAGACGACGCTGGCCGGCAACTGGATGGGAACGCCGCAGGCCATATCCGTGCCGGGCGGGGTCGCCACGGCGCGGGTGACGGACGGGGGCAATTGCTTCAACCTCAACAGCGTGGTCGCGGGCGAGACCGAGGCTGATCTGAAGGTGCGCCCGGTGGGCGTATCGCAGTTCCAGGCGCTGTTGCAGGCGCTGGGCGTCGACGCGCGGCAGGCGCAGGTGGCGGCGGCGTCGCTGGCGGACTGGATCGACACGGACGGCGTGTCGCAGCCCGGCGGCGCGGAGGACGAGACCTATGCGCGGGCGCCGCGGCCCTATCGCACGGCCAACCGTTTCATGGTCGATCCCAGCGAATTGCGGGCGGTCAACGGGGTGACGCCGGCCATTTACGGGCTGGTGCGGCCATGGGTATGCGCCCTGCCGACCGTCGATCTGTCGCCCATCAACATCAATACGCTGCTGCCCGATCAGGCGCCGCTTTTCGCCATGCTGATGCAGGGGCAGCTGAGTGTCGCGCAGGCGCGGCAATTGCTGGCGCAGCGGCCGGTGGATGGCTACGGCAGTACGGTGGAATTCTGGCGCGCGCCGTCGCTGGCGGGGCTCAGCCCGCTGGAAGAGGCGGCACAGCAGGTCAGGTTGACGACGGGATTTTTCGGAGTGGAAGTGTCGGTGGATGTCGGGGGAACGCAGGTGGTCGAACGGGCGCTGATCGATGCGCGGCAAAGTCCGGCCAAGCTGATACGCCGCAATTGGGGGACCGGCGCGTGAGCGAGGGATTGATCGTCGCCCTGCCGGAACGGCCGGGCGCGGAGCCGCTGTGGATGCGGGTGGCGAACGGCGCCGTGGTGCAGAAAGGGGCGGGGACGAACTGGCTCGCGGCTTGCGGCCTCACGGCGCTGCCCAGGGATATGACGGTGATGCTGGTGCCTCCGGCGGCGCTGGTGACGCTGCATCGGGGCGCCTATCCCGATCTGCCTGCCCGGCAGGGGAGGGCGGCGGCGCGGCTTGCGGCCATGGCGGGCGGGATCGTGCCCGCGGACCAGCTTTTCGCCGCAGCCGACGACAATGACGATCCGGCGCGGCCGCATTGCGTCGCCGTGGCTGCGAGGGCCGACATGCAGCACTGGCTGCTCTGGGCGCAGCATCATGGGCTTGATCCGGACATCATCGTGCCTGCCCCGCTGCTGCTGCCCGAACCGCAGGAGGGGTTCGAGCGTGCTCTGGTCGGCGGCGAAGCGGTGCTGCGCGGGAGCGACCTGGCGCTGGCGGGCGACCTGGCCCTGCCGGAACTGATCGGCGATGCCGCGGTGCGCGACGTTCCCGCGGACCAGATCGAAGCGCGGGCGATTGCCGCGCTGGACCGGCCGCCGCTCGACTTGCGGCAGGGCGACTTCGCCAAGCGGGTGCGGCGGTCCTTCGATAAACGGACGATGGCACGCATCGCGGTCTGGAGCGGGCTGATCCTGCTGGTCAGCCTGTCCATCGCGCTGGTCGGCCTTGCCAAGCAGCATTTCGCGGCGAGCGCGCTGGACGCGGAAAGCCTGGCCCTGGCGCGGCAGGTGGTGCCGGGGGCGACCGACGTCCTCCAGGCGGAGGCGGAAATGGACCGTCAACTCGCTGCGCGCGGGGCGGGCGGCTATGCCTTCACCGCGCCGGTTTCGGGCCTGTTGAGCGCGATGCAGGATGTGCCCGGCGTGTCGCTGACGGCTTTGTCGCGCGATCCGGACGGGATGATCCGCGCCACGCTGGCGGCGGCGAAGGGGGATGACATCAACAGCGTGCTGCTGGCCTTGCAGGCGGCGGGCTTCGCCATCACGGCGACGCCTTCGCAGGACCCCGGCGGGCGGATGCTCGCGGACATAACGGTGCGGTCATGATGGAACGGTTGCAGGCATTATGGGGCGAACGGAGTCCCCGCGAACAGTGGATGCTGGGCGTGATGTTCGCGCTGCTGGCGGTGGTGATCCTGTGGCTGGGCGTGGTGCGGCCGCTCGACGCTGCACAGCGTTCGGCCCGCGACGGGTTGCGGGAGGCGACCGATCGCAATGCCGCCATCCGCGCCAAGGTGAAGCTGCTGAAGTCGCTGCCGCGCACGGCGGCGACAGTCGACTCGGGCGTGCCGTTGGACCAGTTCATCGGCCAGAGCGCCAGCGAGGCGGGGCTGACGCTGGAACGCGCGCAGGCGCAGGGCGCCGACCGGGTCGACATGGCCATTGCCTCGGTGCGGCCGGTCGCGCTGTTATCATGGCTCTCCGTCCTGGAGGCAGAGGGCATCCGGATCGAAACGATAAGCGCGCGGCCGGCGGCGACGGCGGGCAGCGTCGCGGTGCAGGCCGTGCTGGTGCGGGGCGGGCAATGATGGGGCTCAGCCTTTCGCGGCGGGTGCGCATCGCGCTCATCGCTGTGTTCGCATCGGGATTCCTCATCTTCCTGCCGATGCGCGTCGCGCTCGGCATGGCGGGTCTGCAGCGGCTGGGCGTGGCGGCGCGGGAGGTGCGCGGCACGGTGTGGAGCGGCGGGATCGACCGGCTGATGCTGGGCACGGTGTCGCTGGGATCGGTCCATGCGGGCCTGTCGCCCGTGTCGCTGCTGGTCGGACGGGCGCGGTTCGACGTCTGGCGCCGCAATGGCGCAGCGGACGATCTGAGCGGCGCGCTGACGGTCGGCTTCGGACGCATGGGGATCGACGATGTGACGGGCGCGGTGCCGCTGGGCCGGACCTTCGCGCCGCTGCCGGTAAGCAGCTTCGTCATGGACGATGTGTCGGCCTGGTTCTCCGGCGACCGCTGCGGCCATGCCGAGGGACGGGTCCGTGCGCAGATGGCGGGGCAGTTTCCGGGACTGAACCTGTCGCAGGGCCTTTCGTGCGTGGCCAGTTGCGACGGCGAAGCGCTGCTGTTGCCGCTGGTCAGCCAGTCGGGGCTGGAAAAGGTCAATCTGCGCATCTGGCGATCGGGCCGCTATCAGGCGGAAATGCGGGTGGAAACCGCCGACGCGACGCTGGGCGAGGCGTTGGCCAAGGCGGGCTTTGCCGATGCCGGGGGCGCGCGGGTGCTGAAGATCGAAGGGACGCTGTGATTGAGGTCTTCCCCGCCCTGCTGGGCGCGACAGCCGGAGCCATAGCCGGGAGTTTCCTTGCCACGATCGTCCTGCGCTGGCCGCAGGGGCGCAGCGTGCTGCGCGGCCGGTCGGCCTGTGACGGCTGCGGGCGGATTCTCAGCGTCTTCGATCTCGTGCCGATGGCAAGCGCGCTGGCGCAGCGAGGGCGGTGCCGGACCTGCGGCGCGCCCATCGATCCGCTGCATGGGCGGGTGGAGGCAGGATGCGCGATCATCGGCGTGCTCGCCCTGGGCTTTTCGCCCGATCCGGGCGGGGCGGGATGGGCTCTGCTGGGCTGGCTGCTCCTGGCGCTGGCGGTGCTCGACCGGCGGCATTTCTGGCTGCCCGACGCGCTGACCCTGCCATTGGTGTTCCTGGGCTTCACCCTTGGTCCCTGGACGACCGACGCGACGATGGGGGATCGGGCGATCGGCGCGCTGACTGGCTATCTGACGCTGCTGCTGGTCGCGCTCGGCTATCGGCGCTTCCGGAGGCGCGACGGGCTGGGTCTGGGCGATGCCAAGCTGCTGGGTGCGCTCGGCGCCTGGTTCGGCTGGCAGGCCTTGCCCTTCATCCTGCTGCTGGCGGCGAGCGCGGGACTGCTGGCGGTCCTCGCGGTCATGGCGACGGGCGGGAGGGTGGACGGCACGACGCGCGTGCCGCTGGGGACTTTCCTCGCCCTGGCCGCGGTGCCGGGATGGTGGCTTGCAACCGTCCTTGCCAGTGCAGGCGGATGACCCGGCCAGAGAAATTTCACGATGCTGTGAAACCCCGTTGACCCATAAGCCCGCTCTGCTTATAGCGCCGCCTCACCGCAGGGCACGGCCCGGCGGACGGCCCATGGGGCGGAGTAGCTCAGCTGGTTAGAGCAGCGGAATCATAATCCGCGTGTCGGGGGTTCAAGTCCCTCCTCCGCTACCACCTTTACAGACAGTCAGGCCCAGGCGGATTTTCCGCTTGCATTCGTCCTTTCCTGTTGCACTAATGTTGCAATGCACAACCAGCCGATGGCCGGCTGAGGGAGGATCGATACTTTGCCCTTCCACGAAATGTTTGAGCCGGATGGTTCGATACGCCCCTGCTACGCGGAAGTGCAGAATTGGGTGGATCGGACCGGCATTGCCGGGCTCAATCGTCGAATGGATGAGGCGGAGGCGATCTTCCGGCGCATCGGCATCACCTTCGCCGTCTATGGGGAGGGGGGCGATCCGGAACGACTGATCCCCTTCGACCTGCTGCCCCGCATCTTCATGGCCCAGGAATGGCGCGTGCTGGACAAGGGCATCCGGCAACGGGCGCGGGCGCTCAACGCCTTCCTCCACGACGTCTATCATCGCGGAGAAATTGTGAAGGCGGGGGTCATGCCCGCGGACATCATCTATCAGAACAGCGCCTATCTGGCGGAAATGGCCGACTTCACCCCGCCGGGGAAAGTGTACAGCCATATCGTCGGCATCGACATCGTCCGCACCGGGCCAACCCGGTTCGAGGTGCTGGAGGATAATTGCCGCACCCCCTCCGGCGTGTCCTACATGCTGGAAAATCGTGAGATCATGACCCGCATGTTCCCGGAACTGTTCGCGCAGGGCGTGGTCGCGCCGGTCGACGATTATCCCGCGGAATTGCTGAAAAGCCTGAAGGAAGTCGCGCCGCCCGCCTGCAAGGGCGATCCGGTGGTGGTGGTGCTGACGCCCGGTTCGCTCAACAGCGCCTATTATGAGCACAGCTTCCTTGCCGACCTGATGGGCGTGGAACTGGTGGAGCCGGCGGACCTGTTCGTCGACGACGACCGGGTGTGGATGAAGACCACGCTGGGGCCGAAGGCGGTCGACGTCATCTACCGGCGCATCGACGATGAATATATCGACCCGCTGGTCTTTCGGCCGGACAGCCTGCTGGGCGTGCCCGGCATCTTCAACGTCTATCGCAATGGCGGTGTGACGCTGGCGTCCGCACCGGGATCGGGGATCGCGGACGACAAGGCCGTGTACATCTATGTGCCGGAAATGATCCGCTTCTATCTGGGCGAGCAGCCGATCCTGGACAATATCCAGACCTGGCAGTGCGGGAAGCCGGACGAATGCGCCTATGTGCTGGAAAATCTGCACGAACTGGTGGCGAAGGAAGTCCATGGATCGGGCGGCTACGGCATGCTGATCGGGCCGAAATCGACCAAGGACGAGATCGCGGCCTATGCCGACCGCATCCGCGCCAATCCGGGCGAGTTCATCGCCCAGCCGACGCTGGACCTGTCGACCGTGCCCACGCTGGGACCGGCGGCGGTGGTGGGGCGCCATGCGGATTTCCGCCCCTATTGCCTGGTGGGCAAGCAGATCAGGCTGGTGCCCGGCGGGCTGACGCGGGTGGCGCTGACCGAAGGATCGCTGGTGGTGAACTCCAGCCAGGGGGGCGGGGTGAAGGACACCTGGGTATTGCAGGATTGATGATGTTTAGAACCTTCATCACCCCTCTCCGTCATTCCCGCGAAGGCGGGAATACATCTCCTGATCTCACCCCTGGCGGCACGCTTGGGAGATGGATTGGCTTCGCCGTACTGGCGTTTCCCGCCTTCGCGGGAATGACGGAAGAGTGGGAGCGGGCCCCATGCTGAGCCGGACGGCCGAAAATCTCTTCTGGATGGCCCGCTACATGGAGCGCGCAGAGGCCACCGCCCGCCTGCTGACCATGGGCCAGCGCATGGCGATCCTGCCCGGCGCGCATCATCGCGACGAGTGGCGATCGGTGGTGCGGGCCACAGGCGCGCTCAACCATTTTCCCGAAGGCGCGCAGGTGACGGAGAGCGACGCCATCGCCTTCCTGATGCTGGACCTCGACAATCCCTCCTCCATCCGGTCCTGCCTGCTGAAAGCGCGCGCCAACGCCAAATCGGCCCGCACCATGTTGACGCAGGACATGTGGGAGGCGCTGAACGAAGGCTGGCGCAAGCTCGACAGCTATGACGTGGCGGAGGCGCGGCAGCAGCTTCCCGCGCTGATCGACTGGGTGAAGACGCGGGTGATGACCTTCCGCGGCGCGGCCCATTCGGGGCAGCTCCGCAATGAGGGGCATGACTTCCTGCGCACCGGCTCCGCGCTGGAGCGGGCGCAGATGACGCTGCGCCTGTTGGACGTCAAATATTATGTGCTGCTGCCGGAAACGGAAGTGGTCGGCGGCAATCGCGACCATTATCAATGGACGTCGGTGCTCTATGCGCTGTCTGGCGCGCGGGCGTTCCACCATGTCTATGGCGGCACCTACACGCCCTGGCAGATCACCGATTTCCTGATGCTGAACCGTCTGTTCCCGCGCAGCGTCGCCTATTGCTACGACCAGCTTGCCTATCGGCTGAACCGTCTGGCCGGATGGCATGATGCGCGTTCGGCCTGCCATGACACCGTGCGGCAGATGGTGACCGATCTGGAGAAGCTGGACAGCGGCGAAATCTTCCGGGCCGGCCTGCATGAAACGGTGCAGAACGGCCTGATGAGCACCAACCGCCTGGGCGTCGAGATCGCCCAGGCCTATCATTTCGGCTGATGGGAGGACGCGCATGAAACTGCTCGTCCGCCACCAGACCATCTATCGCTATGAGGCTGCGGCCGGGCGGGTGGCGATGCGGCTGAAGCTGATGCCCGTCGATACGCCGACGCAGAAGGTGCTGGACTGGCAGGTCAGCGTCAATGGCGATCCGCTGACCGGCTTTCGCCGCAACAGCTATGGCGAGATGGAGGCGATCTGGGTCCGGCACGACCGGTTGGACAATGCCGTGATCGTCGCGGAAGGACTGGTCGAAACATGCGAAGGCCATGGCGTGGTGGGCTGGCTCGGCTGCCCGGTGAATCCGCGCTATTTCCTGCGGGAAACGCGGCTGACCGGGGCATCGCCGGAAATCCGGGCGATGGCGCTGTCCCTCCCCGACGAAGACGGGCCGCTGGCCCGGCTGCATGCGCTGTCGGCCGCCGTCAGCGATGCCGTGGCCTATCGCGCAGGCGTGACGACCACGAACACCACGGCGGCGGAGGCTTTCGCGCTGGGCGCCGGGGTCTGTCAGGATCATGCGCAGGTGTTCATCGCCGGCGCGCGGTCCATGGGCATCCCCGCGCGCTATGTGTCCGGCTATCTGCTGGCCGATGAGGGCGACGTGCTGCATGAAACTCATGGCTGGGCGGAGGCGCTAGTGCCCGAACTGGGCTGGGTGGGATTCGATCCCTCCAACCGGGTCTGCGTGACGGAGCGCTATCTGCGCCTCGCCTGCGGGCTGGATGCGGATGAGGCCGCGCCGATACGCGGCTCCGTGACCGTGGCCGGCGATATCTGGATTGACGCGGACGTCCGGATCGCGCAGGCGGAGGATGGGGTGGAGGAGCGGCAGCTCCAGCGGCAGCAACAACAGGGCGCGCAGACCACCACGCAGGGTTGAACGACGATAGGAGCCCTTGGGGCCATGACTTATTGTGTGGCGGTGCGCGTCGACCAGGGGCTGGTCATGCTGTCCGACACCCGCACCAATGCGGGAATGGACAATATCGCGCGCTTCCGGAAAAGTTTCACCTACAGCGTGCCGGGCGAGCGGGCGATCACCCTGATGTGCTCCGGCAATCTGTCTATCACCCAGGGGGTGAAGGCGATGCTGGGCCGCGCGATCAAGGATTCGGCGCTCGATCCGGATGTGGAGACGATCCTCAACTGCCCCACCATGCACCGCGTCGCGCAGATCGTGGGGGAGGCGATGTGCACCATGCAGGGCCGCTATCGCAGCACGATCGAGATGCAGGGCGCGGCGGCGGACGCCTCCATCCTGATCGCCGGGCAGCGCAGGGGCGGCAAGCCGCGGCTCTACCTCATCTATTCGGCCGGCAATTTCATCGAGGCGACGGAGGACACGCCCTTCTTCCAGATCGGCGAGCATAAATATGGCAAGCCGATCCTGGACCGCATCATCAAGCGCGAAACCAGTCTGGAAGATGCGACCAAGGCAGTGTTGGTGTCGATGGATTCGACGCTGCGGTCCAACCTGTCGGTGGGGATGCCGCTGGACCTGACCGTGATAGAACGGGATGCCTTCGACTTCCGCGTGCGCACCCGGATCGAGGCGGACAATGAGGAGTTCCAGCTTCTCTCGCACAGCTGGTCCGCCGCGCTGCGCAAGGGGTTCGAGGATTTGCCCAACGTCCTCGATTGACGGGACGAAGGTGGCGGCCCAAGGCTCAGCTTCTCACCCTTCAAGCAAATCCATCGCTTGCGCGTCCGCCTGCTTCGCCTATCTCATCCCGACAGACGAATCGCAGCCGGAAAGACTTTCATGACCGCCACCCATTCGACCCGCATGCTGATCCTCGGTTCCGGCCCGGCCGGCCTGTCCGCCGCCATTTATGGCGCGCGCGCGGGCCTGGCGCCGATCGTGGTGCAGGGCATGCAGCCGGGCGGCCAGTTGACGATCACGACCGACGTCGAAAATTATCCGGGTTTCCGCGACGTGATCCAGGGGCCCTGGCTGATGGAACAAATGCAGGCGCAGGCGGAGCATGTCGGCGCGCAGATGATGTACGACCAGATCATCGACGTCGACCTGTCAGAACGGCCCTTCCGCCTGAAGGGCGACAGCGGCACGCTCTATTATGCGGACAGCCTGGTGATCGCGACCGGCGCCCAGGCCAAATGGCTGGGCGCGGAGGGCGAACAGCTTTTGCAGGGCAAGGGCGTCTCGGCCTGCGCGACCTGCGACGGCTTCTTCTATCGCGGCAAGAAGGTGGTGGTGATCGGCGGCGGCAATACCGCGGTGGAGGAGGCGCTGTACCTCACCAACCACAGCCATGACGTCACCCTGATCCACCGCCGCGACTCGCTCCGGGCGGAGAAGATCCTCCAGCAGCGCCTGTTCGCGCATCCGCACATCAAGGTGCTGTGGAACCAGGCGGTCGATCGCTTCGTGGGCGGCGGCGATCCCGAGGGGCTGGTCGGCGTCGACCTGATCGACACGGTGACCGGCCACAAATCGCATATAGAGACGGACGGCGCGTTCGTCGCCATCGGCCACCAGCCCGCCACGGAGTTGTTCGTCGACAAGCTGCCGATGGACGAGGGCTATCTGCTGGTGGAAAAGGGCACGACCCGGACCGCCATCCCTGGCGTTTTCGCGGCGGGCGACGTCAGCGACAAGGTCTATCGTCAGGCCGTTACCGCCGCCGGCATGGGCTGCATGGCCGCTCTGGATGTGGAGAAGTTCCTGGCCGAAGCCGATTTCGAGGCTGTCGCGGCGGAATGAAATGGTCAAGCGGTCGGATTGCGTAGCGTCAATGTCCGCAACTGGCCATCCCCGGCCTATCTCATAACGTCCCTGCCTCTTCTCTGCCGCTTAACCAATTTTCGTGGTAAATAAACTTTTCACAGCGGCCCGCGAACGGCATAGTCGACTCATGAATCAGGGGTCGGGCAGCGCTGTGGGGGAGATGCGGTTGTGAGTGCACCGTTCCGCTTTCCGCGCTTTTTCGTCACCAACCCCAGTCCCTGTCCCTATCTGCCCGGCAAAAGCGAGCGGAAGGTGTTCACCGAACTGAGCGGCGACAATGCGTCGGAACTGAACGACGCGCTCGGTCGCATCGGCTTCCGCCGCAGCCAGAATGTCGCCTATCGCCCCAGTTGCGCGGATTGCTCCGCCTGCGTGTCCGTGCGCGTCGTCGCGGGGGAGTTCGAGCCGAACGCCACCCAGCGCAAATTGCTGCGCCGGAACGAAGACCTGGTCATCACCGCCTGCAAGCCCTGGTCGACGGAGGAACAGTTCGAACTGCTCCAGCGCTATCTGCGCGCCCGGCATCCCGGCGGCGGCATGACCGAAATGGATGAGATGGACTTTGCCGACATGGTCGAACAGACCCCGGTGGAAAGCCATGTCGTCGAATATCGCGAACCAGGCGAAGATGGCCGTCCCGGCAGGCTGATCGGCGCCTGCCTTACCGACCGGCAGGGCGATGGCCTGTCGATGATCTACAGCTTCTTCGATACGGAGCTGGAGCATCGCAAGGGGTTGGGCAATTTCATCATCATGGACCATATCCTGCGCGCGGCGAAGGCGGGGTTGCCCTATGTCTATCTCGGCTATTGGGTCGAGGGATCGCAGCGGATGCAGTACAAGATACGCTACCGGCCGCTTGAACGACTGAGCCGCAACGGCTGGACCCGCTTCGACCCGCAGGAGCAGGCGCAGGCCGTGCAGCAGGCGGAAAGCCGTGACGAGCCGGCGCTGCCGCGCGAACTGGCGGCGATCTTCCGCAAATAAAGCCGGCGAAAAATCCAGCCCGTACAAAGGATGACCGATGGCGCTTTCGCGCGATCGGCATGGAACGGCTTAACGCCGTTATGGATTGATTACGTACTACGGCATTGGAAATCTTATTTAACTTTTTCCGTTACTGCTTTCCCATGGATTGCAGAAATGGCGTTGGATCAGGACCGGCAGATGGACCGTTTTGCTGATCGCAGATTTGGGGAATTTGCCTCCGAACTGGCTCGGGACGGGCTGGAATGGGATGCGTTTCACTATCGCAACGAACTATTATTCTCTCCGGTCTTCCAGCGCGTTTCGCCGCCGCTGATTCGCTGGATCGCTGATTATCGCGGCCGCATATTGTCGCGGGAGATCATGTCGGACCTTTTTGCCCGTCATTTTTCCTGCGACATCATCGGAAATGGCTGGCGGTCGATGCTGGACAGGCATGACTGGAAAGCGCTGGCCGACGCCGCCAAACGCTCCGCCCGGCCCGATCCCGTTCCCGTGCGCATGCGCACCCTTGCCGGTGAAACGAGGTCGGGGATCGTGCGCATGTCGCTGGTCGTGGAGCCCGATGAGGCGCCGCTCTGGTACGGAACGATCGAGGACATCGATGAGCGGTACGACTGCGACCGCCGCGCACTGGCCGATGCCCTGGCGGAAAGCCGGCAGCATTATCGCTGGTCGGTCGAACTCAGTCCCCAAGTCCCCTGGACGGCATCGGTCAGCGGCGAAATCGAGGAGGTGGGACCCCGCTGGCAGGAACTGACCGGCATGGCCCCGGCGCGTGCGCGGGGCAGGGGGTGGATCGATTCGCTGCATCCCGACGATGTCGATCGCACGCTGGCCATCTGGACGGAAAAGCTCCATTCAGGCGATCCTGTCGACGTCGACTACCGGCTGCGCCTCTCCGACGGCGGCTATCGCTGGATGCGGTCGCGCGCCTCGGCGCGCCGCGACGCGAAGGGCCGGATCGTGCGCTGGTACGGAACGCTGGAGGATGTTCACGCGCAGAAACTGGCGCAGCGCGAACTGGCTGACAGCGAGGAACGCTTCCGCCTGGCGGTGCAGTCGGCGCGGCTGGGCATATGGGATTTCGACGCGGTCGCCGGCACGCGGACATGGTCGCGGGAATTCCGGACGATGCTGGGCCTGTCGGATACCGAACCGGCGACGAGCGAACTGGCATTGCGGCTGGTGCACCCGGATGATCGGTCGCGTCTCGCCGGAATGCTGGACGCCGTCGCGAACGGGCGCATGCCGCCGCATTTCGAAGCCACGCTGAGGGTGCACAGGGCCGACACCGGCGCCCTGCGCTGGATCAAGAGCGTCGGCTGGAGCAGCTTCTCCGATTCCGGCAAGCCACTGCGCGTCATCGTGACCTTCCAGGATGTGACGGAAGAAAGGAACAGCGAGGAACGGATACGCTGGGCCGCCACGCACGATCCCATGACGCATATGCCCAATCGCGCGCTGTGGCAGACGACATTGGAGGAAATGACCGAGCAGGCGCGCCGGACGGGGGAAAGTTTCGGCCTGATCCTGGTCGACATCGACGACCTGAAGCGGACCAACGACACGCTGGGCCATGATGCGGGCGATGCGCTGCTCTGCGGTTTTGCGCAGCGCTTCGCCTCCTGCGCGCCGGTCGATGCCATGATCGGGCGACTGGGCGGCGACGAGTTCGGCATGATCGCGCCCTCGCTCGCCAGCAGCGCGGCGCTTTCGGCCTGGAGCGCCGAATTGCTGGGCGGTGTGCGCGCGCCCTATGTCCATAATGGCCGGTCGCTCGATTATGGGATCAGCATGGGCGGCGCGGTCTTTGGCGAACATGGCGAGGATGCGGCGGAATTGCTGAAGGCGGCGGACCTGGCGCTTTATGCGTCCAAGTCCACCGGACGGGGCCGGCTGACGCTGTTCCAGTCGCAATTGCGCGCCGACGCGCAACAGCGCAGTTCGATGATCCACATGGCGCGGCAGGCGATCGTGGACGATCTGGTCGTCCCCTATTACCAGCCCAAGGCGGACATGAGGACCGGACGGATATTGGGCTATGAGGCGCTGCTGCGCTGGCAGCATCCCCGCACCGGCGTCCACGCGCCCGACACGATCGCGGCGGCTTTCGACAATGCGGAACTGGCCGTCGAACTTACCGAAAAGATGCTGGCGAAGGTCGTCCGCGACGTCGATCGATGGCTGCGCGCCGGCCATGATCCGGGCCGGGTCGCCATCAACGCCTCCGCCGCCGATTTCATGCAGCATGATTTTGCCGACTATGTCCTCGCCCATCTCGCGCGCTGCACCATCCCGCCGCAGCAGTTCGAGATCGAGGTGACGGAGACCGTTTTCCTGGGCCGGGGCGCCGAACAGGTGGAGCGGGCGTTGCACCGCCTGTCGTCGGCGGGCGTACGGATCGCGCTGGACGATTTCGGCACCGGCTACGCATCGCTCAGCCATTTGAAGCAATATCCGGTCGACGTGCTGAAGATCGACCGCAGTTTCATCAGCAATATCGAACAGGATGCGGGCGACGCCGTCATTGTCGACGCCATCGTCAAGCTGGGCAGCAGCCTTGGCATGGAGGTGGTGGCCGAAGGCGTCGAAACGGTGGGACAGGTCGAGATGCTGATCGCTCGCGGCTGCACCATCGGCCAAGGTTATCTGATGGGGCGTCCCCGGCCTTGGGCGGCGGTACGGTCCCGCGCCGCCTAGAGCGATTTCCAAGCAGATGGAATCATCTGCTGACTCGGAAAACGCTACAAAACAAAAACTTAGAGCAGTCGAGCCGATGCAATCGGATCGGAATCTGCTCCAGAGCGATTTCCAAGCGATCGTAACCGTTGCTGGTCAAGAAATCGCGGAAGACGAGGAAGCTGGAGCGGCGATCTGATTCATCGGAGCGAAAGCCGGTTTTTTCCGTTCCAATCCTTCCCGCGCGCACCGGAACAGCTCTGTCGATGCTACCGCACCCTGCGCCTGCGGACCGGAACTTCCGTCACATAGGTCCGGGTGGTGGTGACGGCGGGCTGGACCACGACCGTCGTGGTGGTGGAGCCGGGATAATAATAGCCGCCCGATATGAAGCCGGGCGCTTGCGTCGTCGTGACGACGGGTTCTCCCGGACCGGCGCGCCGCTCCGTCCGGTTCGGCCCGGCGGCATAGGGCGGCGGGTCGAAATCGACACCGGGTCCACCCCGGACCTGCCCCTCGAAACGGCCTTCATAATCGCCGCTGAAGGTCTTGCCGTCCTTGTCCCGCCATGTGCCGCTCCAGCGCCCTTCATAGCCCAGCGGCGGCGGTGGCGGGCCATCCCGCGCGGTGACTTCGTCATCATAGCCGATGCCCGGCGGCGGTGCCGTGTCGCCTGCTTCCTCCCATGCGACGCCGCTGCGATAATCGCGCACGCGGCCATCCCGGTCGGTCATCACCGCATCGTCATAATAGCGCGACCAGCCATAGCCGCTGACGGGCGCCGGCAGCCCGTAAGCGCCATAGTTGCGGATATGATAGGCGGGGTTGATCCAATAGCGTGGCAGGACATAGCCGACCACGGGCCTGCGATAGGCCGCCCAGCCGCCCGGCGCGGACCAGCCCGCATGCCAAAGGCCCTGATGGCGCGGACCCCAGCGGTGCACCGTGGTTCCCGCATGCACCGCCGGCCGGGCGGCCATTCCACCACCCCCGACCGGCCCGTTTGCGGAAACCGGCGCCGTCAACCCGATCGCCAGACCGGCGCCGGCCAGGATGAAGCTCCGGATATGCATGCTCAAATCCCCGTTTTCGGCTGATATGTTAACGGCTTGTTTAGCATGATCGGCCGCCGCCATCCAAGCGCCGGCATTTCCATGCCTGTCCCGAAAAGAGGCAACGGCGCGCATTGGGCCCCGATATGTTCGCTATTTTGGTTCCCTGAACGTGCCATTCATGGGTTTACCACCTAAACCAGACGCGACGCGATCCGCCCGACCAGCGCCTCCAGCCCGGTCCGGTCCGCACTGTCGAAGCGCGCCGGGATCGGACTGTCGAGGTCCAGCACGGCGACGACCCGGCCTTCGACGATCACCGGCACGACGATTTCCGAAGCGCTGGCGGCGTCGCAGGCGATATGGCCGGGAAAGGCGTGGACGTCCTCCACCAGTTGCGTCTGGCCGCTGGCCGCCGCGGCGCCGCAGACGCCCTTGCCCAGCGGGATGCGGATGCAGGCGGCCTTGCCCTGAAAGGGGCCAAGGACCAGTTCGCCGCCGACCATCCGGTAAAAGCCCGCCCAATTGAGGTCGGGCAGGAACTGCCAGATCAGCGCGGAGACATTGGCCATGTTGGCGATGGCATCGGGCTCGCCCGCCGTCAGCGCATCGGCGGCGGAGAGCAGGTCGTCATGGAGCGTGGCTTTGTCGGCACCGGCCGGGGGAGAAAAATCGAACATGGCCGGCATATAGGATGTGGCGCGGGTGCAGGCCAGACCGGTTAATCCAGCCTTACCTTGCCACGCCCCGCCTTGACCGAACTGCGCGCCTTCTTCGCGTCGACGCGCCGCGCCTTGGCGGCCTTGCCCGGCTTGGTCGCCTTGCGCGCCTTCGGCACGACCGTGGCGTCCCGGATCAATTCCACCAGCCGGGCCAGCACCTCCTGCCGGTTCAAGAGCTGCGATCGCGAGCCTTCGGAACGGAGGATCAGCACGCCCTCCGCCGTCATCCGCCGTCCGGCGATCGCCGCCAGCCGGTGCTTGACCGCCTCGGGCAGCGACGGGCTGTTCGCCACGTCGAAGCGCAACTGCACCGCGCTGTCCGTGGTGTTCACATGCTGGCCGCCAGCCCCGGTCGAGCGGACGAAGCTTTCCGACAGCTCGTCGCTGTCGATGGAGATCGACCGGGTGACGGGGATGCGTGGCAAGGGCGCTAAAGCCCGGCCTGTTCGAGCAGTTCCTGCCCGAAGCCCGCTGCCGCGAAGGTCGCGGGCAGGGGGGCGGTCGCTTCCGCCGGCGGCTTCTCCCCGCGCGGGATGCTGAGGAAGCGGCTGTGCAGCAGCATCGGCCCTTCGCCCGATCCATAGACCGGATCGCCCGCAATGCCGAAGCCCAGGCCATGCAGCGCATGGGTCCGGATCTGGTGGGTGCGTCCGGTGCGGGGGGTGAAGACGATCAGCGAGCGTCCGTCCTTCTCCGCGATCTTGCGCCAGTCGGTGAACGCGGCCTTCCCCGCCTTCGCCGGGATCATCCGCCACCCCTGGGCGGGCGTGCTGATCTTCTTGAGCGACAGGCCGATGGTGCCGCTGTCCTCCGCCGGAACGCCGTCCACCACCGCGACATAGCGTTTCGCGACCGTTCCGGCCTCAAAGGCCGCGGCGAAGCGCTTGTGCGCCTTGGGATTGCGGGCGAGCAGCAGGCAGCCGCTGGTGTCGCGGTCCAGCCGGTGCACCGGCAGCGGCCAGCGCTGGAAGCCGAAGGTCAGCGAGGACAGGTGGTTTTCCAGCGAAAGCGACCCGTCACGCGGCGCGTCGACGGGCAGGCCCGCCGGCTTGTCGAGGATGATGGCCTCGCCATCGATGAACAGAACTCGGTCATGAAGCAGGGACAAGAGGCGTTTTTCCGTAAATGCAGGGCAGCGATTGACGCGCGTGCCGCTTCCTATAGGGCGTGGAGGGCATGGAGAACAGGGGGCATGAGGCGCATCCGCCGGGCGGAGGGCGGCTGGAATGGATCGATGTCGCGCGCGGCATCGGGATCGTCGCCGTGGTCGCCGGCCATGTGTGGACGCGCGGGGGACTGCGCGACGCGATGTACAGCTTCCACATGCCGCTGTTCTTCCTGCTGTCGGGTCTCCTGTCCCGCCCGCAGCCGGCGGGACGCTTCACCCGCCGCCAGCTCGCGTCCCAGATGCGGCCCTATGCGGCTTTCCTGATCCTGCTGATCCTGACGGATCAGGTCGTCGAGACGATGAAGGGCGGCAGGCCGATCTTCCATGACTGGCCGGGGGATCTGGCGCCGATAGCGCTCGGCGGCTCATGGTTGCGCGGGCCGTTCACCATATTCTGGTTCGTGCCCTGCCTGATGATGGCGCGCATCCTGTTCAACATGGTGCTGGCCCGCTGGCCCGACCCGCTCGATCGGCGCTGGGCGTTGCTGATGCTGCCGGTGCTGCTGATCGCCTATGGCGCGGGACAATGCACCAGCCTGTCGCCGCTGGGGCTGCTCACCGTACCCATGGCCCTGGTCCTGCTCTGGGCGGGGGCGGCATGGCAGCGCGTGGACTGGCGAAGCTGGATGCTGGCGCCGCTGGTCCCGCTGTCGCTGGCCGGGCTGACGGCGCTGCTGCCGACGCTCAACATGAAGGCGGCCGACTATGGCTGGCCCTTGTTGTCCATCGCCTCGGCCATGGCCACCAGCTTCCTGCTTTTCCGCCTTTCGGTGCGGATCGCGCCCTTTGGCGGATGGATCGCCGCCATCGGGCGCGCGTCGCTGGTCGTCATGTATCTCCACGTCGCGGTCATTCACTATCTTTCGCCCTATATGGCCAAGCCGTGGCTGCTGGTGCAGGCGCTTCTGATACCGCTCGCCGCTTATTATCTGATCCGGGCCGTCCCCGGCGCGCAAAGGATTTTCCTCTAAAAAGCGCGCTGCGTTACACGGGACGCGCGCTCCAGGCTTGTGTTGGGGCATCGTTTGATCGGAAGACCGGTTCCCGACCTTCGACAGGCCCAGCGCAGGCTTTCCGGCCCCGTCAATGCAGATGCCGCAGCTTGTCCGGGTTGCGCATCACATAGATGCCGGTGACGCGCCCATCCTCGATGTCGAGCGCCGTGGTCTGGAGTTCGCCGTCCGCCTCCCGGGTGACGAAGCCGGGAAGGCCGTTGATCAATCCCACGCGCACCAGCGTCGACCCATATTTGCCGAACAGCACGGCCAGCGCCTTGTGCATCTGCATGACCGGGCCGAAGCCCAGCACGGGAACGATCGCGGCAGGGCGCTTGCCGCCGCCATCGCTGTGCAGGCTGACATCCCGTGCCAGCATCGCGCCCAGCGCCGCCATGTCGCCGCTCCGCGAGGCGGCGAAGAAGGCGCCGGCAATCTCCAGCCCGTGCTGTCTTTCCACCCGGTAGCGGGGTCTCGCCTCCCGCACATGGGCCCGCGCCCGCGCCGCCAGTTGACGGCAGGCCGCCGGATCGCGTTCGACCGTGGCGGCGATTTCCTCGAAGCCGACGCCGAAGACGTCATGCAGCAGGAAAGCCGCCCGCTCCAGCGGCGACAGCCGTTCCAGCGCCAACATCAGCGGCAGCGTCACATCCTCTTCTTCCCCGGCGTCGTCCACCACCGGATCGGGCAGCCAGGGGCCGATATAGGTTTCGCGGTTGCGCCGCGCCGACTTGAGCTGGTCGAGGCACAGCCGCGTCACGGTGCGGCGCAGGAACGCTTCCGGCTCGCGCACCGCGTCGCGGTCGGCGCCCATCCATCGGATAAAGGCTTCCTGCACCACATCCTCGGCGTCCGCGACCGAACCCAGCATGCGATAAGCGACGCGGATGAGCCTGGGACGCAGCGGATCGAAGCTCTCCGCCGCGCCCCCATGCGCCCCCTGCGCCATCACGCAGCCGCCCTGGCCGGCGTGTCGTACCAGAGGCCGAAGCCCACCGCGATGCGGTTCCAGCCGTTGATGACGTTGATCATCAGGGTCAGCTTCACCTGCTCCTCCTCCGAAAACTCGGCTGCCAGCGCCTTGTGGGCCGCTTCATGGCTGTGCCCTTCGGAAAGGCGAGTCAAGGCCTCCGTCCATTCCAGCGCGGCCCGCTCGCGGGCCGTATAGCAGGGCGCCTCCCGCCAGGCGGAAAGCAGGTAGATGCGCTGTTCGCTTTCGCCCTGCGCGCGGGCCTCGACCGTGTGCATGTTGATGCAGTTGGCGCACTGGTTGATCTGCGACGCGCGGATCTTCACCAGCTCGATAAGGCTCGGCTCAAGGCTGGCATTGATGGCGGCGGAGGTGGCGAACCAGCTTTTCATAAGCTGGGGCGCGGCGGCAAAGGGGTCGAGCTTGGCAGTCATGTCAGCACCTTTCTTCCTGAGTTATGCCGACATGACGAGACAGGATCGGCTGGCGTGACATGGGTCGCGAAAAAATGCCATATCGGCGATTGGAAGGGCGGAACAGCGGCACTGCTCCACTCCGACCCTTCAAACCAGCCACTTGCCTCGTCTGGACCTGGAGGGAAGGGGCTTGATGTCCCCTAACCGCCCCCTAGAGCCAATCGACATTCAGCCCTGACGGCCTGCAAATGACGCTTTTCCGTGCTTCCGGTGCTCACCTACTTTGAGTAGGCTGCGCTCCGGGTCACGGAAAACCACCATTTTCGGCTCGTCATCATCTGAATGTCGATTGGCTTTAGCCCCCGCGGCCGTCCACTGCATCAGCGCGACCTTCATCCCCCGGCCAATGACCGCTTCCCAAGCCTTGCAAAAATGCTCTAGGGCGGGCGGCATGACCAATATTCTTCTCGTCATGGCAGGAGGCGCCGTCGGATCGGCCTTGCGCTACCTGCTCGGGCGTCTCGCTGCCCAGATATTCCCTGGCGCCCTGTGGCCCTGGGGAACATTCGGCGCGAATATCATCGGCGGTTTCGCCATGGGCCTGTTCGCCGGATGGCTGGCCCGCTTCAATATGACGGGGGGCGAACCGATCCGGCTGCTGCTTGCCGTCGGTCTGCTGGGCGGCTTCACGACCTTTTCCTCCTTCAGCCTGGAAACCGTGCTGATGATGGAGCGGGGGCAGCCGGGCATGGCGCTGGGCTATGCGGTCCTTTCCGTCATCGGCGCCGTGGGCGCGCTGGCCGGCGGCCTGGCCGTCATGAGGAGCGTCGCATGAAGGGCCGTCCTCCCGGCAAACCCACCGGCCCCCGCAAGCCCGGCGCAGCGCCCCAGGGGCGGGCGCGCGGCGCGGCCAAGGCGGCTCGCGCCCGCAAGCCGGATGCGCCGAAGCCCGCTGCCCGGCCTCCTGTCAAAACGCCCGCCGCCAAAACGCCTGCGGCAAAGACTGCTGCCCGGTCCGCCTCCTCCTCTCCGGCGAAGGGCGTGTCGCTCGACGTGCGGCAATTCCGCGTGGCGGCGGATGACGACGGCATCCGGCTCGACCGCTGGTTCCAGCGGCATCTGCCCGACATCGGCTTCAACACCGTCTCGCGCTGGGCGCGCACCGGCCAGTTGCGCGTGGATGGCGCCCGCGCCGCGCCGGGCGACCGCATCGCGGAGGGCCAGACCATCCGCGTGCCCCCCGCCGAGCCCAAGGCTCCCGAAACCGCGAAGCCCAAACGCGTTCGTCCGCAACTCACGGACGATCAGGCGGCCTTCGCCCAGGGGCTCGTCATCCATCGCGACGCGCAGGCCATCGTCATCAACAAACCGCCCGGCCTCGCCACGCAGGGCGGCACCAAGACGGACGATCATGTCGACGGCCTGCTCGATGCGCTGGAGTTCGACCTCGATCAGCGGCCCAAGCTCGTCCACCGGCTGGACAAGGACACGTCCGGCGCGCTGCTCGTCGCGCGCACCGCGCGGTCGGCCGCCTTCTTCGCCAAGGCCTTCTCCAGCCGCACGGCGCGCAAGGTCTATTGGGCCATCGTGATGGGCGTGCCCTCCATCGAGGATGGCATGATCGAACTGCCCATCGCCAAGCAGCCCGGCACCGGCGGCGAGAAAATGCATGTCGATGAGGAGGAAGGGCTTCCTTCCCGCTCGCGCTATCGCGTGATCGAACGCGCGGGCAATCGCGCCGCCTGGGTCGAACTGCAACCCTATACCGGCCGGACCCACCAGTTGCGCGTCCATATGGCGGCAATCGGCCATCCCATCGTCGGGGACGGCAAATATGGCGGCAAGGACGCCTTTCTGAGCGGCACGATCAGCCGCAAGATGCATCTCCACGCCCGCCGCATCCGGGTCGATCATCCCGATGGCGGCCGGGTCGACGTGCGGGCCGAACTGCCCGAGCATTTCGCCGCCAGCCTTGCCTCGCTGGGCTTCGACCTTTCCGCCGGCGACCTGCCGCTGGACGAGGAGGTCGCCCGCGCGCCCACGCGGGAGGATGAGAAGAAGGCCGCCCGCGCTCATGCCAAGCAGATCCGCAAGGGCCGCAAGGGCGAACGGCGCGCCCGCGGTTCGGGTGGAGGGCCGCGCAGGAAATGACGCCCGGCGCGCCTTATCGCTGGCGGGACGAAGCCGCGATCCGCGCATTCGTGGCGGAGGTGGGCTTCGGCCTGCTCTGCGTGGCCGCACCGGACCGCCAGCATGTCGTCCATCTGCCGCTCGTCTGGAGGGACGAGGGGCATGTCGGCTTTCACCTCCACCGCGCCAATCCCATCGTCCGCCACCTGGACGGTCAGGAAGCGCTGATCGTCGTGACCGGCGCCCATCATTATATCAGCCCCGACTGGTACGGCATGCCCGACAAGGTGCCGACCTGGAACTACCAGTCGGCGGAATTGCGGGGCGTCATGCGCAGGCTGGACCATGAGCAGACCGTCGCCCATCTCGACGCGCTGTCGAACGATCAGGAAAGCCGCCTCCTGCCGAAACCGGTCTGGACCCGCGAGAAGATGAGCGAGGGGCTGTTCGAGCGTGTGATGACGGGCCTGATCGGCTTTGAGATCGCCGTGCATGCGATGGAAGGCACGATGAAGCTGGGACAGGACAAGCCGGAATCCGCGCGCATCGCCGTGGCGGACGCTCTCGCGGCCAGAGGCGATGCCGCCATGTCCGTCCTCATGCGGGCGACGCTGTCATGAGCAATCGCCTTGCCGTATTCGATTGCGACGGCACGCTGGTCGACAGCCAGCACAGCATCTGCACGGCCATGGTCCGCGCGTTCGAGGGCGAGAAGCTGGTGGCGCCGGACCGCGCGACGATCCTGTCGGTCGTCGGCCTGTCGCTCCCGCTCGCCATGGCGCGGCTCCTGCCGGATGCGGAGGCCGATTATCACGATCATCTGTCGGAAAGCTACAAGCTGGCCTTCCAGCAGCTTCGCCGCGAAAATGCGGTGTCGGAACCGCTCTATCCCGGCATTGCCGAACTGATCCGCGAACTGGATGCCGATGGCTGGCTGCTGGGCGTCGCCACCGGCAAATCGGACCGCGGCCTGCAACTTTGCCTCACCCATCATGGTATCCACGCCCATTTCGTGACGTTGCAGACCGCCGACCGCCATCCGTCGAAGCCGCATCCCTCCATGCTGCTGACCGCCATGGCCGAAGCAGGAGCGACACCGGAAAGCACGGTGATGATCGGCGACACCAGCTTCGACATCGACATGGCGCTGTCTGCCGGCACGCGCGCGCTGGGCGTGGGCTGGGGCTATCACACGCCGCAGGATCTGATGGACGCCGGCGCGCACAGCGTCGCCATGGACAGCGCGGAGCTGCGCGGCCATATCCACGCCCCCCATGGCCCTTCGCCCGACAGCCGCTCCCGATGACCGACATGCCGCCCGTTCCTCCCACCGACCCGGAAAAGGTCGCCCGCCAGCGTTTCTTCGCGCTCGGCCTGTTCCGCCTGTCGGGCGCGCTGCTGGTGATGTTCGGCTTCCTGGTGCTGATGCAGCGCTTCCATTGGGTGCAGGGGAACAAGGCGAAGGCGATGGGCGCGATCTTCGTCATCGTCGGCCTGTTCCAGTTCGTCATCGTCCCGCGCCTGCTGCTCGCGCTGTTCAGGAAACCGCCGCAATCATGAAACGCTTCTACCAGGATGCCGCCGTCGTCGCGGTTGAATCCGGTTTCGAAATCCGCCTCGACGGCCGCCCGGTCCGCACCCCCGCCCGCGCGCCGCTGGCGCTGCCCACCCAGGGGCTTGCAGAGGCGATCGCCGAAGAATGGCGCGCGCAGGGCGACACGGTCGACCCCCGATCCATGCCGTTCACCGGGCTCGCCAACGGCGCCATAGACCAGATCGCACCCAATAGCGGGAGTTTTGCCGCAGGCATCGCCCGCTATGCCGAAAGCGATCTGCTCTGCTATCGTGCGGAGGGGCCGGCCGAACTGATTGCTCGAGAGGCCGCGGCCTGGGACCCGCTGCTGGAATGGGCGACGACCCGCTACGACGTCGCGTTCCGGGTGACGCAGGGCATCGTTCCGGTGGCCCAGCCGACCGAAACGCTGGAGCGGCTGGCGGCTGCCGTGGCGGTTCTCGACCCTTTCACCCTGGCGGGGCTATCCACGCTGGTGACGCTGTCCGGCTCGCTCGTCTGCGGTCTGGCGGTGGTGGAGGGGGGCCATGACGCCGACCTGATCTGGACGGCGTCCGAAATCGACGAAGCCTGGGAAGTCGAACAATGGGGCGAGGACAAGGAAGCCGCCGCCCGGTCGGCGCAGCGCAGGAACGAATTTGCCATGGCCCGAGCCTTTTGCGAGATGGCCCGCGCCTGACCGGGTGGGAATGACGCAGCGTCTTCGTTCAATATCGACAGGCGCGGCCCCGAAGCCCGCCTTTTTCGCAAGACCGAGGAGTGCTCCATTTTGCCGCCCCGTTTTTCTCTTTTCGTCCTGATCGCCCTGTCCGCGCCGCCGGCGCAGGCGGCCCCGGCGCTTGCCCAGCAGGCGGGGCAGGCGGCTCCCGCCGCCGGTCGGATGAGTTCGGAACAGATCGCGGCCTTCAACCGGGCGGTCACTGATTTCACCGCGGGACAGACCGCGCAGCAGGCCGGCGACAATGCCGCCGCCGCCGCGAAATATGAAGCCGCACTGCCCGCTATCCGCACGGCCGTGGAGCTCGACCCCGCCAGGATCGAAAATGTGAATTTCCTCGCCAACGCGCTTTACGCCGATGCGGCGGCGCAGGGCGCGCTGGGCAGGATGGACAGGGTGATCGCGCTCTATACCGAATCCGCGCCCCATTGGCGCAAGCTGGTGGAGGCAAAGCCCGCCGATGCCGCCAGCCGCAATATCTTCGCCGGCATCTTGATCCAGATGGGCAATCAGAAGCTGGCCGGCAATGACAGGACCGGGGCCGATCCCCTCTATCAGGAGGCGCTGACCCTCGCGCGCAGGTCCGTCGCGGAAAAGGCCGGGGACGCGGTGTCCCGCAACATCCTGCTATCCGCGCTGATCGGGGTCAGCCAGACCGGCAAAGACCCGGCCCTGTCCGCCGAAGCGCTGAAAATGGGCAAGGCGATGCTGAGCGACGGCACCATCGACGCAATGAACAAGCCCTCTATCGAGGCGATGACGGGCGCCAAGGCCGGCTGACGCCGCTATTTAGAGCGCGCTGCGTTAAATCGGACGCAGGCCGCGCGCTCCAAGCTTTTGTTGTCGCATCGTTTTAACGCAAAACCGGTTCCCACTTTTGCGCACGATGCTCTATTTGTCCAACGGTGAACCTGCCCCGCGAGGGAGCAGGCCATGTTCAACCTGCCCGACCCTGTGCGAACGGGACTGGGTAACGCTCTGCGCCTAAGCCGTCAGGCCCATGATCTTGTCGGCATAGAGCAGCCGCCCCGGCCCCATCAGGCCGATGAATTGCGGCAGCATATGGCGGGCAAGCGCGAAACAGCCCTCGCTGCGGCCGATCTTGCCCCAGGTCGCGATATGGTTCTCGCTGACATAGTCCGCGCCATGCACGACGATGGCGCGCATCTCCGCATTGTTGTTCTGCGGATCGAGCCCGGCCAGGCGCATCGCCCGGCCATGCTGGCCCTCATAGATTTCGCCGGTCTTGAAAGCGCCCGAACTGCTCGCCAGTGAATTGGGTTCATTGGAAAAGCTGTGGAGCCATCCCGAATGCTCGGGGTCGGAACCGCGGCCATGGGCAACCAGATAGGAACTTGCCTGCCCGCCGATCAGGTCGACCACATGGAAGCGCAATTCGCGCGACGGCGCATTGAAATCGGCCAGCGCCACCCGGTCCCGCAGGGTGAACATATGCCCATGCTGGTCCAGCGCGGCCTTTGCCCGCTCCAGCAGTTTCGCATAGGGCTGGGTCGCGAGCGGCCCCGGCGAAGCCGGACGCGGTGCGGGAGGAACTGCCGGCTGTGGCTGCGTTTCGCCCAGCGGAGCGGCCCGCCCGGCACTGTCGGCAAGAAACGAAAATGCCAGCCCGCTCAAAGCGAGCTTGGTAAAACTACGACGATCCATGAATCGCAATATAGCAAAGGAGCAGCGCCAGTCCAAGGGCGGCGCAGGATCGCCGCCGCCGTCCCGCCTCCTTTCCGGGGCGGGAAGACTCCGGCCGATGGCGCGGGCCCCTATTCGGTGGCGTTCGCGCCTTCGTCTGCGCCGTCCTGGCCAAGGCGCGCCGTCATGCCTGTCGCGGCGGCGTCGTCCTCGATCTGCTGCTGTTCGGAAATGCTCGGCGGCGGTGCAGGTTCCGGCGCGGCCGCATTGTTGCCCGGCTCGGGAGCGGGGGCCACCGGTTCCTCCTCGATCACATTTTCGACCGGCGGCTCGACCAGATTGTTGGTCGCGGGCGCCTCTTCCTCCTTCTTGCCGCAGGCGGCGAGGGCAAGCGTCCCGGCAAGGGCGATAAGGGCGAATTTGCGCATGAAGATCAGTCCTTGGATGCGATGGAGGTGGCGGGCGCAGCGGTCGGGTCGACCCGGCGGCTGGACGCCTCGATCTTCGCCGCCAGCAGCTTGTCCCAGCCATAGGGATCGGAACGGAAGCTCATCGTCCCGTTATTGCTGGCGAAGGCGGTCCAGTAAAGCAGGTACACCGCCACTTCCTTGGGCAGCGACACCCGCTGGGTCTTGCCCGCGTCGATCAGCGACTGGATCTTGCCGGCAAGGTCGGGATTGCCCGCCACCATCAGCTCCGCCAGCGGGACGGGCTTTTCCAGGCGGATGCAGCCATGGCTGGCCAGCCGGTCATAGCTTGAAAACTTTGCCCGCGACGGCGTGTCGTGCAGGTAGACGGCGAAGGGATTGTTGAAGTCGAACTTCAACCGGCCGAGCGCGCTGTTCGGGCCGGCGGGCTGCACGATCCGCTCTCCGGTTTCCGGCGTGCCGACGATCTTGTACCCCTGCCGGATCAGTGTCGCGCGCCCCTTTGGCCACAATTCGCGCTTCGCGATGGAGGAGGGGACGTTCCACGGCGGGTTGACCACGATCGAATGGATGCTGGACGACAGCATCGGTGTCGCATTGTCCGGCGAGCCCGTCACCGCGCGCATCGACGTCACCGGCTGGTCGCCCTCGAACACCGTCAGCACGGCGGCGGCGATATTCACCTGCACCCGGTTGACCGGCAATTCGCGCGGCATCCAGCGCCAGCGTTCCATATTCGCCATGATCGCGGCGATGCGATCATCCACCGGCACGTTCAGCTCCCTGAGCGTCCGGGCGTCCAGCAGGCCGGTGGGGTTGAGGCCATAGCGCCGCTGCGCCCGTTGCAGCACATCGACCAGCTTTTCGCCGGGCGTGACGCTCTTGTCCTCTATGGCGATGCGCGCCCGCACGGCATCGGGGGAGGATTGCGCGGTGAGGGTGGGCCAGCCGCCCGCATCGCGAATGCGTTCGTAATTGGCGAGCCCCTTGCGCAGCCCGTCATAGCCGGCATAGGGCGGCGTCAGGCTGAGCGCCCATTGCGGCAGCCTGTCCTCGCTGATCGCCTTGGCAAGGCCGGGCCGGGGATCGAACCGCGCCGGGCGCAACGCCCAGATCTCCAGGAAGTCGGCGGTATCCACGCGCCCGGTGCTGAGCGCCTTCGCCCGGTCCAGCACGGCGGACAGAAGCGCCTCTCCCTTCAGTTCTCCGGTCGCTCTGGCGCGCGCCATCAACCCTTGGACCGCGCCGCCCTTCAGCCACTCGTTCAGCCATTTTTCCTGCGCAGCCGAGGGTTGCGGCAGCGGCACGGGCGGCGGCGTCACCATGGCCGGAGGCAGGATGACCTGCGGGGCGGGGGGCTGCGCCGACGGGGCGGGCATGGTCGGTGCGACGGCCGGCGGTTGCGCCACCGCCGGCACCGCGACGGCGCCCAGCAGGGAAATTACGGAAAAACGGATCATTTCAGGACGGTTCATGCTGGACCAGATAGCGCAAAGCCCGCATCGTTCAAACTCGAAGATAGCGGAAAAGATGATGCTGCACGTCGTTCACCATCCGGCCTATGTCTCTCCGGCAACAGCGGGCAGTTCCTTTCGCTTCGACAAATATGGGCTGGTGATGGAGGCGCTGACCATGGCGGCCGCACCCTTTACCGTGCATGAACCCGCCCCCATGCCGCGCGTCTGGATAGAGGCGGTCCACGACCCCGATTATGTCGAGCAGGTCGCGACGCAGACCGTGCCGCGCGAAAAGGAAAGACGGATCGGTTTTCCGGTGACGGAGCGGGTGGCGCGCCGTTCGATGCTGTCGCCCGGCGGCACATGGCTGGCGGCGCGGCTCGCCATGCGCCATGGCTATGCGGCGAATGCGGCGGGCGGCAGCCATCATGCACTGCCCGGCAGCGGCGCGGGATATTGCGTGTTCAACGACCTTGCCATCGCTGCCAACCGGCTGATAGCGGAGGGGGATGCGAACCGTATATTGATCCTCGACCTCGACGTGCATCAGGGCGACGGCACGGCCGTGCTGACCGGCGGGCGAGGGGACATATTCACCCTGTCCATCCATGCGGACCGCAACTTCCCCGTGCGCAAGGCCTGCTCGACGCTCGACATCGGCCTGCCCGACGGCACGGGCGATGAGGCTTATATGGAGGCGCTGATAAGGGCCCTCCCGCCCGTGCTCGACGATTTCCGGCCTGATCTGATCCTCTACCAGGCCGGGGTCGACCCGCATCAAGACGATCGCCTCGGCCGCTTGGCGCTGAGCGATGCCGGGCTGGACCGCCGCGACCGCGCCGTGATGCGCGCCGCCCGCCGCCGCGGCATCCCGCTCGCCAGCACCATGGGCGGCGGCTATGGCGAAGACCGCATGGCCATCGCCCGGCGCCACGCCGATTGCATGATCCGCCTGGCGGAAGAGGCGGGTGATGGCCGATAGCTGCCGCTGAGCGCGCCATGTTCCTGCGAAGGCTCTCACGAGCCATTTGCCTGTTCAGCAAGGCAAGCGGAAAGTCGGCAAGCCCCCCCTTCCGCGCTTAATGCAGCGTTGCCTCCCCCGTGGCGTCGGAACCGGCGGCCTGCCTGCTCTCCATGATTTTTGCCGCGACCAGTCCTGCCGCGACCAGCGCCGCGAAATCGCTGAAGGCCAGATAAAGGATATAGCCCCAGGGCGCATGGTTGAACACCGCTTGCCCGATATGCAGCCACAGCACGGCCGCCAGCGCGAACAGGACCGTCGCTCTCGCCCGTCCAGCCAGATCGCCGCTCACGATCCGCAGCATCAGCGCAATGACGATGCCGACGACCAGCGCCAGGATCAGGCCGCCGATCAGCGCCCCGGCATCGGTCACCGGAAATCCGCTATTGTTGTAGAAGACCGTGGCGACCGGCCCCTTGCCATAGAGGATGGTGCCCTGCGCGGTCGCCGGGTCGGGAATCACATAGACGCCGGTGCCCGAGGGCGTCAGCGCCTGCGCCAGGGCCGCCTGCAAATTGCTGCCGGCGGCGGACTCCGCGCGATGAAAGGCGAGCGCGCTCAGCGGCGTTCCCCAGAAGAGGAAGCCGACGAGATACATGGCGACGCCGCCGATCAGGCCGCCCAACAGGGTCTTGAACATATGCCCTCCTGTCCTCTCAACGATCGAGAGGCTGACGGACAAACGCCGGAACGGCAATATCTTTCCGGGAAGGGCGCTCAATCGCCCTTGCGCGACGCCTTTTCCGCAATCCCCGACACGCCCTCGCGCCGGTCGAGTTCGTCCAGCACTTCGTCCAGCGCGATGTCGAGGTCGGCCAGCAGCACCAGCAGATGGAACAGCAGGTCTGCGCTTTCGCCGATCGCGCCTTCGCGGTCCGCCGCCATGGCGGCGATCACCGTCTCCACGGCCTCTTCGCCCAGCTTCTGGGCGATCTTGCCGCGCCCCCTGGCGGTCAGCTTGGCCACATAGGACTGATCGGGATCGGCCTGCCGCCGCTGGCGGATGGTCCGTTCAAGATTAAATAGGGTCGCGCGCATGGCGCCATCAAGCGCCACGCGCGCAAACCGTCAAACGAAAACTTACTTGCGCTTGCGGCGGGCGACGAAAACCCGCGCGCCCAGCACCGCGGCGCCAAGGCCGAACAGCGCCATCTGTTCCGGTTCGGGCACCGGCGTCGGCGTGCCGCCGGACGAGGAACCGCCCGAGCTGCTGGAGCCGCCGCACTTCTTGCCCCAGCACCAGGTCGCTTCCGCCGGAGCCGCCGCGCCCATCAGAGCGGCCACGCCAGCGGCCAGAAACAGCTTGTTCACATTCATCATCTTCACCCCGCTATTGATTGAGTCAGGTGCGGGAAGAGGTGCAGGCACCGTGCCAGTTCCATTGATTGGAGGCGGAACGGGGCCATCATGGTTAACATAGGCCTGCCGATCTGGGTTAATGTAAAGACAACCGACGCTTTTCGGCGGAATCGGGTCGGTCAGGCGGTCCGGACGGCAATGCCGGCGGCCGCCAGCGCCTGATGCGCTTCAGCAATGCTATGTTGACCGAAATGAAATATGGACGCCGCGAGCACCGCGCTGGCATGCCCCTCCACCACGCCTTCGACCAGATGATCGAGCGTCCCGACGCCGCCGCTGGCGATGACCGGAACCGAAACCGCATCGGCAATGGCGCGGGTAAGGGCAAGGTCATAGCCCGCCTTGGTCCCGTCCCCGTCCATGGACGTGACCAGCAGTTCGCCCGCGCCCAGTTGGGCAAGCCGCACCGCATGCTCCAGCGCATCAATGCCGGTCGGCTTGCGGCCGCCATGGGTGAAGATTTCCCAGCGGCCATCGCCCACCCGCCGCGCATCGACCGAGCCGACGACGCACTGGCTGCCGAAGCGGTCGGCGATGTCCGCCACCACCTCGGGCCGGGTGACGGCCGCGCTGTTCACCGCGACCTTGTCCGCACCCGCTAGCAGCAGGGCGCGGGCATCCTCCGGACTGCGCACGCCCCCGCCCACCGTCACCGGCATGAAGCAGACCTCCGCCGTGCGCCGGACCACGTCGATGATCGTGCCGCGCGCCTCATGCGTGGCGGTGATGTCCAGGAAGCAGAGTTCATCCGCGCCCGCCGCGTCGTAAATCTTCGCCTGCTCGACCGGATTGCCCGCGTCGCGCAGATCGATGAAGTTCACGCCCTTGACCACGCGGCCATTGGCGACGTCCAGGCAGGGGATGACGCGGGTGCGGACGGTCATGCGGCCGCCTGCGCCACCGCCAGCGCCGCCTTCAGGTCCAGCCGCCCGTCATAGAGCGCGCGGCCCGTGATCACGCCTTCAATGCCCTCGTCGGCATGCAGGCTCAGCACCCGGATGTCCGCGATCCCCGCGACGCCGCCGCTGGCGATCACCGGAATGTCCGTGGCGCGGGCCAGATCGACGGTCGCATCGATGTTGCAGCCCTTGAGCAGGCCGTCGCGGCCGACATCGGTGAACAGCAGGCTGGCGACGCCCGCATCCTCGAACCGGCGGGCAAGGTCGACCACCGGCATGTCGGACTTCTCCGCCCAGCCGTCCGTCGCGACGAAGCCGTCCCGCGCATCCACCGCCACCACGATCCCGCCGGGGAAGTCCCGTGCCGCCGCCTTGACGAAGCCCGGGTCTTTCAGGGCCGCCGTGCCGATGACGATGCGCGACACGCCCAGGTCGAACCAGCGCTCCACCGCCTCCCGGTTGCGGATGCCCCCGCCCAGCTGCACATGGCCGGGAAAGGCCGCCACGATGGCCTCGACCGCTTCGGCATTGACCGCATGGCCCGCGAAGCTGCCGTCCAGATCGACTACATGCAGATGCTGCGCGCCCGCTTCCGCGAACAATATCGCCTGGGCGGCGGGATTGTCGCCATAGACGGTGGCGCGGTTCATGTCGCCTTCGGCCAGGCGCACGACCTGGCCGCCCTTGAGGTCGATGGCAGGGAAAACGATCAGGCTCATGGACGCCAATCCAGAAAACGGGAGAGGAAGGAAAGGCCGTAGCTCTGGCTCTTTTCCGGGTGAAACTGACAGCCAATGATGGTGTCGCGCGCCACCGCCGCGACCAGCGGCCCGCCATGATCGGTGACGGCGGCGACATGCGCCGGGTCGGCGGCTTCGAAATGATAGCTGTGCAGGAAATAGGCCTCGCCCGCTTCCAGCAGCGGAGGCGTGCCGCGCAGGGCCACGTCGTTCCAGCCCATGTGCGGCACCTTGATCGCCGGATCGCGCGGCTCGATCAGCCGGACGGTGCCGCCTATCCAGCCCAGCCCCTCGTGCCGGCCGAACTCTTCCCCCGCATCGGCCAGCAACTGCATGCCCACGCACACGCCCAGAAAGGGGACGCCGCGCTGGCGGACGGCCTCGTTCATCGCCTCCACCATGCCGGGAATCGCGACCAGCGCATCGCGGCAGGCGCGGAAGGCGCCGACGCCCGGCAGGACGATGCGGTCCGCCCCTGCCACGACATCCGGATCGGCGGTGATAACGGCGTCGTCCGCCCCCGCCTTGCGCAGGGCGTTGTGCACCGAATGAAGGTTGCCCGCGCCATAGTCGATCAGGGCAAGCGCGGTCACAGCATTCCCTTGGTCGAAGGAATGGCGTCGGCCTTGCGCGGGTCGATCTCCACCGCCTGCCGCAACGCGCGAGCAAGGCCCTTGAAGCAGCTTTCGACGATATGATGGTTGTTGCTGCCGTAGAGATTTTCGATGTGCAGCGTGATCCCGGCGGCCTGGGCGAAGCTGTGGAAGAAATGCTCCACCATCTCGCTGTCCCATTCCCCGATGCGCTGCACGGTGAACTCCACCTTGAACACCAGCCAGGGGCGTCCCGAAATGTCCAGCGACACGCGGGTCAGCGTCTCGTCCATCGGGGAATAGACGCTGCCGTAGCGGGAAATGCCGCGCTTGTCGCCCAGCGCCTTCGCCACCGCCTCGCCAATGGCGATGGCCGTGTCCTCGGTCGTGTGATGCTGGTCCACATGCAGGTCGCCGACGGTCTTCACGTCCATGTCGATCAGCGAGTGACGCGACAGTTGCTCGATCATGTGATCCAGGAAACCGATGCCTGTCGAAACGGTGTAGATGCCGGTGCCGTCCAGGTTGACGGTCACGTCGATCTGCGTTTCCGCAGTGTTGCGGTGAATGTCGGCCGTGCGCATGGCAGCGCCCTATAACGAAGTGGACGGCCGTTGCAATGTGGCGTTGCACCTATAGCGCGCACTTGACCCGCGCCGCCGCGCCGTTAGGACATTGGCGCATGAGCGACGACCTGCCCGACAGCCTGATTCCCTATGACGAAATCGTGCAGGAGGCCCTGCGCGCCGTCGTCGGCCGCGTGCTGGGGGAAATCGAACGGACGGGCGGCCTTCCCGGCGCGCATCATTTCTACATCACGTTCAAGACGCAGGCGGCCGGAGTCGATATTCCACGCCATCTGGTCGAACGCTTCCCTGACGAAATGACCATCGTCCTCCAGAACAAATTCTGGGACCTGAAGGTCAGCGACGACGCCTTCGGTGTCAGCCTGACCTTCAACCAGGTGGCGGCGCATCTGCATATTCCCTTCGCGGCGATCACGGCCTTCGTCGATCCGGCGGTGAATTTCGCGCTCCAGTTCCAGGCGCAGGCCGACATTGCGCCCGAACCGCATGAAGAGGCGGAAAATGACGCGCCGCAGGTGACGACGGAGGACGGCTCCAATGTCGTGACCGTGGACTTCGGCAAGAAGAAATAAGGCTGGAAACAGGGGCGGGGGCTCCCCAGATTGACGGCACTCCGGCGACATCATGGGAGTGCCCGACTTGAACGACAGCCGCACCGAAACCGACAGCATCGGCGCCATCGAAGTGCCCGCCAGCGCCTATTGGGGCGCGCAGACCCAGCGGAGCATCGAGAATTTCCCCTTCGGCCCCGGAGAACGCATGCCGATCGGCATCGTCCACGCGCTGGCTATCGTGAAGCAGGCGGCGGCGCGGGTCAATCGAGGACACGGACTCGATTCGGACCTGGCGGATGCAATCGAGGCGGCGGCGGCGCAGGTCGTCGCGGGCAACCATGACGACCAGTTCCCGCTCGTCATCTGGCAGACCGGCAGCGGCACCCAATCCAACATGAACGTCAATGAGGTGATCGCGGGCATCGCCAATGAGGCCCTGACCGGCAAGCGCGGCGGCAAGAGCCCGGTCCACCCCAACGACCATGTGAATATGGGCCAGTCGTCCAATGACAGCTTCCCGACCGCCCTGCACATTGCGGCGGCGCGGGCCGCCACGGCGGCCCTGTTCCCGGCGCTCGACCGGCTCCACGCCGCCCTCGACGCCAGGGCGAAGGCGTGGGAGGGCATCGTGAAGATCGGCCGCACCCATCTGCAGGACGCGACGCCGCTGACGCTGGGCCAGGAATTTTCCGGCTACGCCCATCAACTCTACCGCAGCCGCAAGCGGATCGAGCCGGCGGTCATGCACGGCATGATGGCGCTGGCGCAGGGCGGCACGGCGGTCGGCACCGGCCTCAACGCGCCCGCGGGCTTCGACGTGGCGGTGGCGAAGGAAATCGCGGCGCTGACCGGCCTGCCGTTCCGGACCGCCGACAACAAGTTCGAGGCGCTCGCCTCCAACGATCCGCTGGTGCACCTGTCCTCCACCCTGGCGACGCTGGCAGTGGCGCTGACCAAGATCGCCAACGACATCCGCCTGCTGGGCAGCGGCCCGCGCTCGGGCCTTGGCGAACTCGACCTGCCGGCCAATGAACCGGGCAGTTCGATCATGCCCGGGAAGGTCAATCCCACCCAGTGCGAGATGCTGACCATGGTCGCCGCGCAGGTCATCGGCAATCATCAGGCGGCGACGGTCGGCGGCCTTCAGGGGCATCTGGAACTCAATGTCTTCAAGCCGATGATCGGCGCGGCGGTGCTGCGGTCTATCCATCTGCTCAGCGTCGGCATGGACAGTTTCGCAGAACGCTGCGTCGACGGGCTGGAGGCGAATGAGAGGCGGATTGCCGAGCTGGTCGACCGGTCGCTGATGCTGGTCACCGCGCTCGCGCCCGAAATCGGCTATGACAATGCCGCCAGGATCGCGAAACACGCCCATGCCGAAGGGCTGACGCTGAAGGAGGCGGGCCTGCAATTGGGGTTGGTCGATGGGGAAAGCTTCGACCGGCTTGTCCGGCCCGAAAATATGGTCTGATCGACATCGGCATGGTGGAACCGGTCGCGCTGCGGTACATTGATGTCCCATGAGGAAAAAATCGCCCGACCAGCCGCTGATCGCCGTCCGCCCGCCCCGCAAGGACGGGCTGCTCCGAAAGGCGGCCCGCGTCGGTGCGACCGTCGTCGCGGCGCGGGTGGCCGCCGATACCGGCAAGAAGGGCGTGATCGGCCTGCTGGCGGGCATGGGGGCCAAGCGGCTCATCATGCGTCATCCCATGGGCACGCTGTTCGTGACGGGCGCCTATATGGCCGGAAAGGTCTATGAGGCGAAGCGCGAGGCGGATCGCAAGCGCAAGGTCAAGGCCCTGCCGGACGGCAGTCCGCCGCCGATCCTGATCGAGGAAGCGCGCAAGGCCCGCAAGGGCTGACGGCGCGACAGTCCCCCTTGCCAAATCCCGTCCATGACGCCAAGAGCGGCCATGGCCGACAGCATCTCCATAGAGACGCCCGATTTCAAGCGCCGCGGCGTCCTGTTCGTTCTTTCCTCGCCCTCTGGCGCCGGTAAATCCACCATCGCGCGCAAGCTGCTGGCTGCGGAGCCGGATCTTGCCATGTCGGTTTCCGCGACCACGCGGCCGATGCGGCCGGGGGAGGTCGACGGCAAGGATTATCATTTCGTCGATCTGGAGGAATTCCGGCGGATGACCGCCGATCACGAATTTCTGGAATGGGCGCATGTCTTCGGCCAGCGCTACGGCACGCCCCGCGCTCCGGTGGAGGCGATGCTGAAGTCCGGCCGCGACGTTCTGTTCGACATCGATTGGCAGGGCGCGCAGCAACTCCACCAGATTGCGGGCGGTGACGTGGTGCGGGTGTTCATCCTGCCGCCGTCGATGGAGGAACTGGAGCGTCGCCTGCGCGGACGGGCGACGGACAGCAATGAGGTGATCGAAGGCCGCATGGCCCGCGCGGCGGGAGAGATCGCGCACTGGGACGGTTATGATTATGTCCTGTGCAATGTCGATGCGGAAGATTGCTTCCGGCGCGTCCAGACGATCCTGCACGCCGAACGCATGAAGCGCAGCCGCCAGACGGGTCTGATCGGCTTCATCCGCAGGCTCAGCCGCTATCATCAGGAAGATTGAGGGATTTGGGCGTACCATGCGCCTGCGAAGGCAGGAACATGGCAGGTTTCAATCCAGCGGGGTCATGCCCAGGGATGATCGCCAGAGCATCGTGCGCAAAAGTGGGAACCGGTTTTGCGCTTAAAACGATGCGACAACAAAAGCTTGAGTGCGCGGCCTGCGTACGATTTAGCGCAGCGCGCTCTAGAGCAGATTCCGATCCGATTGCATCGGTTCGACTGCTCTAAGTTTTTGTTTTGTCGCGTTTTCCGAGTCAGCAGATGATTCCATCTGCTTGGAAAACGCTCTAGCCCTCAAAACCCGCCGGTTCTGCCCAATCCGGATGCACCCAGGCCATCGCCTTGAACAGCGTCCCCATGGCATCCCCGGCGGTCAGGCGCAGGCGGGCTGCCTCCACCTCATCGGCGCGGGCCGGCGTCGTGCGGGCGAGCTGATCGGCGCGGGCGTCGATGCCCAGCTGGCGCAGGAAGGCGCCCTGACCGACCGGCCCCATCACCCGAAGCCCCGCCTGCCGCGCCATATTGCCGATCATGGTGAAGTCGACATGGGTGGTGAGGTCGCTTTCGCCCGGCTCCAGAAAGGGGTCGGCGAAGCGGTGCGCTCGCACCGCCTGCAACGTGTCCCCCAAGGCCGGCCCCTCATAGCCATAGTCGACGATGATCGCGGCGCCGCCCTGCCGGGCGATCCTGTGCGCGAGTTCCAGCGCGACCGCGGCCCCGGCCAGCGGCGTTTCCAATATCGCGCCTTCCGGCGCTTCGGCGGCGAGGGCGGGGATGCCCGACTCGACGCGGCGATAGCCAGCCATGGGCGCGAAACGATCAGGCTGGCCCGGATCGGGGCAGATCACCACCCGTTCGCGCCATTCCTTTCCGCTGCGCACGATCTGGCGCACGGGCAGCGCGTCGAAAAATTCGTTGGCGACGACCAGCAGCGGCCCCTGTTCGGGCAGGCTGGAGACAGTGTCGTGATGGAAGATGTTGGGGATGATCGTCCTTTGCCGCTCCCGCAGGCTCGGGCTGGTCTCCACGAAATGCACTCGTGGGACGAGCGACAGGCCGGCCATGGCCCGGAGGGCATCGGAAGCGAGCGTGCCGCGGCCGGGGCCGAGTTCGACATAGCCGATCTCCGGCCGGCTGCCCGACCGCATCCAGACGTCCGCCAGGCATAGTCCGACCAGTTCCCCGAACATCTGGCTGATCTCCGGCGCGGTGGTGAAGTCGCCGGCGGCGCCCAGCGGGTCGCGAGTGCCGTAATAATGCTGGTTCGCCTCCGCCATATAATGGGCGATGGAGATCGGCCCGCCCGACGCGATCTGGCGCGCCAGGCGTTCCGACAGGCTGGGTTCAGCTGACACTCGCGCTGCCCGCGACCGGTTCCACGCGCACGCGGCGGCTCCTGGCGGTGAAGATCAGGTACAGGCCGCCCAGGATCATCGGCACGCACAGCCACTGGCCCATGTGCAGGCCGGTGCGCGCGGCGAATTCCATGAGCTGCGCGTCGGCCTCGCGGAAATATTCGACGCCGAAGCGGAAGATGCCATAGCCAAGCAGGAAGATGCCCACCAGCATGCCGGGCTTGTAGCGGGCGCGGGTCTTCCAGAAGGCGAAGGCGAGGATCAGGAACAGCACTATGCCTTCCAGGAAAGCCTCGTAAAGCTGGCTCGGATGGCGGGGGAAGGCGCCGCCGGTCGGGAAGACGATCGCCCAGGGCACATCGGTTTCCTTGCCCCACAGCTCCCCGTTCACGAAATTGGCGAGGCGGCCGAAGAACAGGCCGAAGGGCACGCAGCAGGCCACGAAATCATGGATGCGCAGCCAACTGAGCTTCTCCTTGCGCGCCATGTAGAGGATGCCGAGCGACACGCCTATGGCCCCGCCATGGAAGGACATGCCGCCGTTCCACAGCTTGAAGATGTCCAGCGGATGGCGGAGGATTTCGGGCTGGTAGAAGAAGACATAGGCCAGCCGCCCGCCGATGATGATGCCCAGCGTCGCATAGAAGATCATGTCGTCGGCATGGCGGCGCGCCATGGGCGAACCGGGCTGGGCGATCAGCTTCAGCAGGTACCAGTAGCCGATCAATATGCCCGCCAGATAGGCGAGGCTGTACCATTTCAGCGTGAAGAAGCCGAGGTCGAGCGCGACAGGGCTGAGGCCGAGCTGGTCGAAGCGGATGGCCCCCGAAGCGGCGGCGGCAAGGTCAAGGATCAAGTTGGCGTTCCCCTTGGGAAATTCGGCCCCCGCCATAGAGCAAGGTGGGGGACGGAGGAAAGGGAGGAAGTTGACGGGGCCGGTTCATGAAGTCCGAACGACTTTCCCGGCCATGGTGGTGGCGAGTTGCGGCGGCCTTGAGACGAAGGGCGCCACTCGACCAGACAGGGGCTTGGCATGCGTCGGGACCGACCTTGCAATCCTGCCTTCCCCAACGACGGATCGGGCATCCCCGCCATCCGACCGTCCTCACCCCTTCGAAATCCGCCAGCGCCGGGAAACCTGCTTCCACAAACGGCAAACCGAAATTCAGCCCCCGATCTTCGCCCGGGCAAAGGCGACGAGCGACCCGAACGTCTCGAACGTATCGCCGTCTATATCCTCGTCCTCGATCAGGATGCCGAAGCGGTCCTCCATCTCCGTGAGCAGGCCCGCAACGGCCATGGAGTCCAGTTCCGGCAGCGCGCCGAACAGCGGCGTATCCGCATCAAAGGCGTCCACCCGGTCCTGCGACAGGGCCAGCACATCGCGCAGCAAGGCGCGCATCATCGTTTCAATATCCATTGCCCGGTCGACCGGTTGTGCATTGTCCGCCCGCATGATGGGCGCCTACCTAGTCGTTCCGCCGCTAACCTACAAGCGCCGAAATGGCCGCACGCGCGGCGGGCAGCCAGACCGAAGCGCGTCGGGGGTTGAAGAAATCCAGCCGGTAGAGCGTTTCCCGTTCCTCCATCCAGTCGGTCTTGTAGCCATTGTCGCCCGTTCCATAATCGATCGTCGCGACATGATCGCGATCGATGGCGTGCGCGAACATCGCATGGCTGAGCAGGCTGCCGGGGGAGGCACCGTCGAACGCCTGATCATGGGCCAGCTTGTGGATCAGGGCGGTGCCGTGCTCCACCGTCCACAGCTGGGTCGCCACCGGCTGCTCCTCCAGCCGCGCGAAGCCCAGCCGGAGCGTCCCGGCGGCGCTTTCCCGCTGGGCCAGCGCATGGAGAAAGCCGAGATCGGCCTCCGGCTTCTTCCAGCTTCGTTCCTGCACGGCGGCATAGTCGCGCCACAGCGCCTCGGTCAGCCGGTCCGCGATGCTGAGGGTGAAGCGGCTCGCACGGTTCTTGCGCGCGATCAGCGTACGCACGCGGCCGGGCCGTTGCGCCCAATATTGCTCGAAAGTCCGCCCATTCAGGTGCAGCATATGCCGCCCCCCCATCGGCCGCCGGACGCTGAACCAGCCTGCACGGCGAAAGGCGTCGAGCAGCATGTCCGACGCGGCCGTGACCGGATAGAGGTCGATCTGGGCACTGTCCGTCAACAGAGACTGGGCGATGACTTCGATCAGGCGACGACGGACGGTCTCGTCCGAAGGGCCAAGGAAGACCGGCCCCCAATCGAAGCTGTACCAGTTGGCGAGCGCGCCCAGCCGTCCCGCTCCGGACGAAAGCAGGAAAAGCCATGCCTGACACTCCCCCTCCAACGCCTGGAAGATGCGGACGTCCGTCGTGGAAAAGCAATGCGCATGGAGCGATTCGAACCAGTCGATGCGGTCAAACAGCGACGGCGTGCCGGCGCGGTCGAGCGCTGAACCCAGCACCTGACGCGCTTGGGCGACGCTGCGATATTCCCTTGCGACCAGCAAACCATTATCTCCCCGTCGACAGCATCGACTTTAGGAAAAAAGTCTGGAGATGGAGTTAAGCGATTCCCCCGCGCCCATGGCGGACCCCATGATCGACGGCGCGCAGGTGCGGCCGATCGACCATCTGCTGCTGCGCGGCGACGCGGAACGGCCCGCGCTGGACGGGCGGTCGGGCACGCAAAGCTATGCGGAGCTGGAAGCGACATTGGGCCGGCTGGCGGCATGGCTTGCCCGATTCGGGCTGGACAAGGGCGCGCGAGTCGCAAGCTGGGTCGCAAAGGGCCCGGTCGCGGCCCTGATGCCGCTCGCCGCGCCCCGCGCCGGGCTGGTCCATGTGCCGGTCAATCCGCTGCTCAAACATGCCCAGGTCGCGCACATATTGGCGGACAGCGGCGCGTCGCTGCTGATCGGGACGGCCAGCCGTCTGGCGACCCTGACGCCGGGCGACGTGCCGGGGCGATGCGACCTGCACCGGGAGGATGATGCGGCCTGCGCGATGAGCGGGGGGGAGGCGCTGGCCCCGTCCCATGCCGCGCCCGACGAACTGGCCGCAATCCTCTACACCAGCGGATCGACCGGGCGGCCCAAGGGCGTGATGCTGAGCCAGGCCAATCTCTGGCTGGGCGCTGTATCGGTGGCGGAATATCTGAAGCTGACGGCGGAGGACCGGACGCTTTGCGTGCTTCCCTTCAGCTTCGATTATGGACAGAATCAGCTGTTTTCCACCTGGTTCGCCGGCGGATGCGCCTGTCCGCTCGATTATCTGACGCCGCGCGACGTGGTGAAGGCGGTGGATCGGTGGGACATCACCACCTTGGCGGGGGTGCCGCCGCTCTGGGTGCAGTTGACCGAACTCGACTGGCCCGCCGATGTGGCGGCGAAGCTCAGGCGGCTCACCAATAGCGGCGGCGCGCTGACGCGGCCCCTGGTGGCGAAGTTGCGGGCGCTGTTTCCGCGGGCGGACCTCTACCCCATGTATGGACTGACCGAGGCGTTCCGCTCGACCTATTTGCCGCCCGCGCTGGTGGAAAGCCGCCCCGACAGCATGGGATCGGCCATTCCCCATGCGGAGATACTGGTCGTTCGCCCGGACGGTTCGATTGCGGGCGACGATGAGCCGGGTGAACTGGTGCATTGCGGGCCGCTGGTGGCGCAGGGCTATTGGCGCGATCCGGCGCGCACGGCGGAACGGTTCAAACCGGCGCCCGTCGGCTCCCACTATGGCGGCATGGCGGTATGGTCGGGCGATACCGTGCGCCGGGATGCGCAGGGACTGCTTTATTTTGTCGGACGCGATGACGCCATGATCAAGTCCGCCGGCAACCGCATCAGCCCCACGGAGGTCGAGGAAGCGGCCGTCGCGGTGGAGGGCGTTGCCGAAGCGGTTGCGCTGGGCGTCCGGGACGATCGTCTGGGGCAGGCGGTGCTGTTGCTGTTGCGCGGCGCTTCGCCGGAGCTAAAGGCGCAGGTGGAGGCACGGCTTCGGCAGGAGCTTCCCAATTTCATGCAACCGCGCGAGATCGTCATGCTTTCCGAATTTCCCCGCAATCCCAATGGCAAGATCGACCGCGTGGCGCTGGCGAAGGAATTTGCGGCATGAAGCCGATGGGACCAATCCCGCCCTTCTTCGCGGGCGAGGAGGGCATGTTGCTGATCGGCGGCTGCGGCGCGGCGAGCCTGGTGGAGGAGGCCGGCGACACGCCGCTGTTCGTCTATGACATGGGCATCGTAGAGGGGCAGGCGCGGGCCTTTCGCGACGCCATGCCAGCGACGCTGTCGCTCCATTATGCGGTGAAGGCCAATCCCCATGCGCCCCTGCTGGAGCGCATGGCGAAGCTGGTGGACGGCTTCGACGTGGCGTCGGGCGGGGAACTGGCCCGGGCGCTGGAGGCGGGGATGGACGCTGCCCATATCAGCTTCGCCGGGCCGGGAAAGCGCGATGATGAACTGATCGTCGCCATAGACAGCGGCGCGACGATCAACCTTGAGTCGGAGGGGGAGGCGCGGCGGGCCATCGCCCTTGCGGAGCGGCGGGGCAGGACGCCGAAGCTGGCGGTGCGGGTGAACCCGGATTTCGACCTGAAGGGGTCCGGCATGCGCATGGGCGGCGGCGCCAAGCCCTTCGGCGTGGACGCGGAGCGCGCGGCGGCGCTGGCGCGCTGGGTGATCGATGCGGGGGCCCAATGGCGCGGCTGGCATATCTTCGCCGGCAGCCAGGCGCTGGGGGCGCTGGCGCTGATCGAGACGCAGGCGGCAACCATCGATCTCGCCACCCGCCTGTCCGACAGCATCGGCGCGGTGCCCCCGCTGGTCAATCTGGGCGGCGGCTTCGGCATTCCCTATTTTCCCGGCGACGAACGGCTGGACATCCGGCCCATCGGGGACGCGCTGGGCCGGCTGCTCGACGGGCGGGCGGACATATTGCAGAACAGCGCCTTCGCCATGGAACTGGGCCGCTGGCTGGTGGGGGAGGCGGGCGTTTACCTCACCCGCATCGTCGATGTGAAGAAGAGCCAGGGCGAAACCTTCGTCGTCGTCGATGGCGGGCTGCATCACCAGCTCGCGGCGAGCGGCAATTTCGGCACGGTGGTGCGCCGCAACTATCCCATCGCCGTCGCCAATCGCTTCGGGGAAGCGCTCGCGGCGGAGGCCGTAACGGTCGTGGGCTGCCTCTGCACCCCCATCGACAGGCTGGGGGACAAGGTCGCGTTGCCGCCGGTGGAGGAGGGCGACCTGATCGCGATCTTCCTTGCGGGGGCCTATGGCGCCTCGGCCAGCCCGGCGGCTTTTCTCGGTCATCCGGCGCCTCGGGAACTGCTGATCGGCTGATTTTAATCAACTGATTTGCCAATAACTTAACTCCTAACGCTATTTTTACCCTTTCGGGGCAAGAAGGCCGTCGAAGCTGAGTGCTTGACGGTTGCCGGCGCCCCCCTTGGCGGCTGTCGGCGCGGCCGCGAAAAGGGGTGAATCTATGCGTTTCCTGTCACTTTCCCGTGCGTTGATCGGCATGTCCCTGCCGGCTCTGGCTCTTTCGGGCTGCGCTTCGGGCGGGGGCGCGCCCAATCTGCCGCCGGCGTCCTTCGTTTCGACGCAGGAGGGGCCGGGCGAGGAATATGTGATCGGGCCGCTCGACGACCTCACCATCTTCGTCTGGCGCAATCCCGATCTCGGCGCGAAGGTGCAGGTGCGGCCCGATGGGCGCATCACCACGCCGCTCATTTCCGACATGCCGGCGGTCGGCAAGACGCCCCGGCAACTGGCCGACGACCTGAAGGTGGCGCTGGGCAAATATATCGAAAATCCGCTGGTGTCGGTGATCGTCAACAATTTCTCCGGCACCTTCAGCCAGCAGGTGCGGATCGTCGGCGCGACCGAAAAGCCCGCCTCCATCCCTTATCGCGCCAATATGACGCTGCTCGACGCGATGATCTCGGTCGGCGGCCTTTCCGAATATGCGGCGGGCAACAGGGCGAAGCTGGTCCGCTTCAACAAGGAAACCGGCAAGCAGCAGGAATATCAGGTCCGCCTCGGCGACCTGCTGAAGCGCGGCGACAGCAAGGCGAATGTCATGCTGGCGCCCGGCGACGTCATCATCATTCCCGAAAGCATGTTCTGACATGGCGGCTCTCGTCGACGAACTGCTGGTCATCCTGCATGGCCTCTGGCTCCGCCGCTGGCTGGCGCTGGGCGTGGCCTGGGGCGTGTGCCTGGCTGGCTGGCTGGGCGTGGCGCTCATCCCCAACAGCTATGAATCCAAGGCGCGGGTCTATGTGAACACCCAGTCGCTGCTGGAGGACAAGGTGGGCATCACCCAGGTCCAGGCGCAGCAGGACCTCGACAGGGTGCGCCAGACCCTGGCCAGCACGGCCAATCTGGAACGGGTGGTGAAGGAGACCGATCTCAACCGGACGGTCGACGGGCCGCGCGACCTGGCGGCGAAGATCACCGGATTGCGCGAGACCATCACCGTGATGGCGCAGCTTGACCCCAGCATGATCGACATCAGCGCCACATGGGCCGATTCCGGCCTGTCGGACGGCGCCAATGCGCGCATTTCGCAACAGATCGTGCAGAAGCTGGTCGACATCTTCCAGGAAACCAACCTGTCCTCCGACAAGGTGGAGACGCGGCAGAGCCTTGCCTTCCTCGACCAGCAACTGGCGGCGCGGGGCAAGCAGCTTGCCGCCGCCGAACAGCGCCGCGTCGAGTTCGAGCAGCGCTATGCGGGCATGCTGCCGGGCGCCGGATCGATCGGCCAGCGCATGGACGCCGCCCGGTCGGAGATCAACAGCATCGATTCGCAACTCGTGCAGGCGCAAAGCGCGCTGGCGGCGATGAACGGCCAGTTGGCGGGCACGCCGCAGACCTTGCCGGGCGTCGGCGCTTCGGGCGGGCCTTCGGCGCTGGCCCAGGCGCAGGCGGACCTTGCGTCGATGCGGGCGCGGGGCTTCACCAGCAGCCATCCCGACGTGATCGCGGCGCAGCGGCAGGTGGACCTGCTGCGCGGGCAGGGCGGCGGCAGCGCGGGCAGCACGCCCAATCCCGCCTATCTTTCGATCAGGTCGATGCAGGCGGAACGCGCCGCCACGGTGCAGGGGCTTTCCGCCCGCAAAGCGCAGTTGCAGGCGGACCTGAACGCCATGGCATCGCGCCAGACGGATGAACCCGGCCTCGCCGCCGAGCAGGAACGGCTCGACCGCGACTATCAGGTGCTCAAGACCCAATATGACAAGATGCTGGCGGACCGCGAGGAAATCCGTCTGCGCGGCGATGTGAAGTCGGAAACCGGATCGGTCCAGTTCCGCGTCATCAATCCGCCCAGCCTGCCGACCGCTCCGGCCGCGCCGAACCGGCCGCTGCTGCTGCTGGGCGTGCTGATCCTGGGGCTGGGCGCGGGCATCGGCACGGCCTTTGCCGTGGCGCAGCTCAAGGGCGGCTTTCCCAATGCGGCGCGGCTGGAAAAGGCGCTGGGCGTCTCCGTGATCGGATCGATCAGCCAGACCGTCAGCGCGGCGCAGCAGGCGATGGAGAGGCAGCGGATGAAGTGGTTTGCAGGCGCCAGCGGCGGCCTTGCGGCGCTGTGCCTGCTGCTGATCGTCATCGAATTCGTCCAGCGCGGGCTGGCTTGAGGAGGGACCGGATATGAACAGGCACAAGTCCCTTTCCGGCGGATCGCTGATCGAGCGGGCGACCGAAATCTACGATTTCAGCGCGGCCCTGCGCGGGCGCGCGGCGCCCGCGGTCGAAGTTCCGGCGGGCGAACCCGTGGTGGAGGCCGCGCAACCCGCGCCCGCCGCCGTCGAAACGCCGGTCCCCGAAACGCCGGCCCCCGGCTATCGCGCGCCGGACTGGACCGGGCCGGTTCAGCCGATCGACCGCATCGCGCTGGTCGAGGCGGGCTATCTGCTGCCCGACGGTCCCGTCACCGCGATGAGCGAGGAGTTCCGGCTGCTCAAGCGCGACCTGCTGGCCGAACTGGCGGGCAATGCGCGGGGCAACCGGGTGCTGGTCTGCTCCGCCCATAGCGGGGATGGCAAGAGCTTCTGCGCGATCAACCTGGCGCTCAGCCTGGCGGCGGAGAAGGATCGCGAAATCCTGCTGGTCGACGCCGATTTCGGCAAGCCCGGCATCCCGCAGGCGCTGGGGCTGACCGCAGGGCCGGGCCTGATGGACGCGCTGGCCGATCCGGCGATTGCCATCGAGGATTGCGTGTTGCGCACCGACATTCCCTCTCTCTCCGTGCTCCCGGCCGGACAGCGGAGCAACAACGACACCGAATATCTGGCCTCCGCGCGGACGGAAATGCTGCTGGGCCGCCTGACCGAGGGACGGCCCGACCGCATCGTCCTGTTCGATTCGCCGCCCCTGCTGGCCGCTTCTCCTGCGGCTGTGCTGGCCGGCCACGCCGCCGTCGCGCTGCTGGTGGTGCGGGCGGACAGGACGACGGAAAGCGCGCTGCGCGATGCGGCCGGACTGCTCAAGGGCGCGTCCAAGGTGAAGCTGCTCCTGAACGGTGTGAACTTCGCCAGCGGCGGACGGCGTTTCGGCAGCTATTATGCGCATGGCCATGATGGGGAGCATGCGGGCTGATGATCTCTCGCATAACCCTTCTTCTCGCGGGGATCGCCCTGGCCTCGCCCGCCCTTGCGCGGGACGAGCAGCGCAAGGTCGACGTCACGCCCTATCTCGGCATCGACCAGGTCGTGGTCGCGCCGATCCAGGGCGGCGGCGACGTTCTGACCTATACCAACGTCACCGCGGGCGTGACCGCCAGCGTGCAGACGCGGCGGCTGGAAGCCGCTGCGGACCTGCAATATGCACATAGCTTCGGCTGGGGCGATGACCTCAGCGATCAGGACATCATCAGCGGGATCGTCAGCGGCCAATATGGCCTAGCGCGCGGGCTGTCGCTGAATGCAGGCGGCCTGGCGACGCGGGTCCGCACGGACGGGTTCTCGGGCGCGTCGGTGCGCAATGACGGCTATAGCAGCCAGGTCTATGCAGGCTATGTCGGCCCGTCCTATGTCACGCGGCTGGGCGATCTGGACATCAGCGCCTCCTACCGGCTCGGCTATGCGCGGGTCGAGGATGACGTGAATGTCGATTTCCCCGGTGCGCCTCTGGGCAATGGCTTCGCGGAATCGACCACCCATGACCTGATGGGTTCCGTCGGCGTCGGGCCGGGGGTGTGGATGCCGCTGGGCCTCGTCGCCAGCGCAGGCTATAGCCGGGAGGATGCAAGCCAGCTCGACCAGCGGTTCGAGGACAAATGGGCGCGGCTCGACGCCACCCTGCCGGTATCCCCCACGCTCGCCCTGATCGGCGGCATCGGTTATGAGAAGATCGAGATCAGCCAGCGTTCGCCCTTGCTCGATGGCAATGGCGTGCCGGTAATCTCCTCCAGCGGCCGCTACGTCACCGACGACAGTTCGCCTCGCCAGCTCATCTATGATTTCGACGACATCATCTGGGATGTCGGCGTGCTCTGGCGGCCGAGCCACCGCACCTCGCTGACCGCGCGGGTGGGCGAGCGCTATGGCGGCATGACCTATTCGGGCAGCTTCATCTGGCAGGGCCGGGACAAGTCGTTCGCCCTGGTCGTGTTCGACGGCATCGACAGCTTCGGGCGCGTCATCACTTCCGATGTGGCGGCGCTTTCGGGCAGCGACCTCAATATCGTGCGCAATCCCTTCACCGGCGATTTCACCGGCTGCGCCTTCTCCACCAGCGGGGGCGGGCAGTGCTTCAACGATGCGCTGGCCGGGGTCACGGGGGCCAATTTCCGCTATCGCGGCGTGGCGGCCCAGTTCGCGGCGGAGCGCGGGCCCTGGGGCATGGGTGTCGGCCTTGGCTATTCGCAGCGCAAATTCGTGACGCCTTCGGGTGAGACGGTGCTGGTGCGCGGCACGCGGGACCAGAACTGGTACGGCAACGCCTCGCTCACCTATCGTGTCGACAGCCAGTCGAGCATCGATACGGCCGTCTATGCCAATTATTTCGACGCCAGCGGCAACCGGCTGGACGTGCTGAACCTGGGCGCCTTCGCCAGCTATTACCGGCTCGTCACGCGCAATCTGCAGGCGTCCGCCTCGGTCGGCGTCGACAGTGCCAAGGCGGACAATCTGGACGCCGTCATCAACGCCATGGGCCAGCTTGGCCTTCGCTACACATTTTAAGCCAATGCCCCGTCGGGTGGAGAGATAGTCATGTACGACCAGTTCTACGGATTGCAGGGACGCCCGTTCCAGCTGACGCCGGACCCGCATTTCTATTTCGAGAGCGCGACCCATCGCAAGGCGCTGTCCTATCTGGGCTATGGCCTTGCGCAGGGAGAAGGCTTCATCGTCATCACCGGCGACATCGGCGCGGGCAAGACGACGCTGGTCGGGCACCTCATGAACACCATCGACCCGTCGCGCCTGACGGCCGTGAAGATCGTCTCGACCCAGGTGGAGGGCGACGACATGCTGCGCCTTGCCGCGCAGAGCTTCGGCCTGGGCGTCGACGGCATGCCCAAGGCGCAGATACTGAAGCAGATCGAGGGCTGGCTCCATGCGCAGGCGCGAGCGGGCAAGCGGTCGCTGCTGATCGTGGACGAGGCGCAGAACCTGCCCATTTCCGCGATCGAGGAATTGCGGATGCTGTCCAACTTCCAGTTGGGCGGGCAGTCGCTGTTGCAGATATTCCTGCTGGGCCAGCCGGAATTTCGCGACCTGCTGAAATCGCCGGAACTGGAGCAGCTTCGCCAGCGGGTGATCGCCACCCATCATCTGGAACCGATGATGCGGCGGGAGGTCGAACCCTATATACTGCACCGCCTGTCGCTGGCCGGATGGCAGGGCGATCCGCAATTCACGCCGGAGGCTTTCGCCGCCATCTATGCCGCGACCGGCGGCGTGCCGCGCCGGATCAACGTGCTGGTCAGCCGCGTGCTGCTGCTGGGCGCGCTCGACCAGCTTTCGGTGATCGATGCCGAAGTGGTCTATGCGGTGGTGAACGACATGGGCGCGGACGCGGACGTAACGCCGGAACCGATGGCGCGCAGCGTGCTGGACGATGCCGGGGAACTGGCGGACATGCCTGCTGCCGTGCCGTTCGCGGCCGACCCCGCGGTTTCCGACGAGGTTGCGTCCTTGCGCGCCGAGGTGGAGGCGCTGCGGGCCGCCAGCCCCGGGCCGGCCGCGGACCTGCTCGACGAGATCGCTTCCCTGCGGGCGGAGATCGACACGCTTCGGGCCGAGAACGACTTTGCCCGCAGCGCGCCGAGCGTCGATCCCGAAGCGCTGAAGGACTGCTTCGCCCTTGTCGAGGAACGGCTTTCCACGCTGGAGTTCCGCGTGACGGAGCAGGACACGGCGCTGCGCCGGGTGCTGACGCTGCTGGTCGAATGGGTCGAGCGCGAGGAAAGGCTGGGCGAAACGCAGCAAAGCGCCGCCGCCTGACGGACCCATGCTGAACGCCCTATCCGTCGATGTCGAGGACTGGTTCCAGGTCGGCGCTTTCGAGCGCACGATCCGGCGCGAGGATTGGGCGGGCCTGACCCATCGCGTCGAGCGCAACACCGATGCGGTGCTGGCGCTGTTCGAGGAGGCGGGGGTCAGCGCGACCTTCTTCACGCTTGGCTGGGTGGCGGAGCGCTATCCGGCGCTGATGCGGCGCATCAGCGCGGCGGGGCATGAGGTCGCCAGCCATGGCTATGACCATAAGCGGGTCTTCACCTTCGACGGGGCGCAGTTCCGCGCCGACCTGCGCCGGTCGCGGGCGATCCTGGAGGATGCGACCGGCCAGGCGGTGACGGGCTATCGCGCGCCCAGCTTTTCCATCGACCGGCGCAACCCCTGGGCGCATGAAGTGCTGGCGGAGGAAGGCTATGCCTATTCCAGCAGCGTCGCGCCGATCCGGCACGATCATTACGGATGGCCCGAAACGCCGCGCTTCGCCTGGCGGCCGGTCAAGGGATCGCCGCTGGTCGAACTGCCCGTGACCACCGCAAGATTCGCGGGGCGAACGCTGGCGGCAGGCGGCGGCGGCTTCTTCCGGCTGCTGCCCTATGGTTTTTCGCGCTGGGCGATCCGGCAGGTGAACCAGCGGGATGGGCGGCCGGCGATCATCTATTTCCATCCGTGGGAGATCGACCCCGGCCAGCCGCGCGTCGAGGGCGCGCCGTTGCGCTCACGGGTGCGGCATTACAGCAATCTGTCGGTCATGGCGGCCAAGCTGCGTCGTCTGACGCGGGACTTTTCATGGACCCGCCTGGATGCGCTGGCGGCGCAGGAAGCGGAGCGGGCGGCATGATGGCGGGGGAAATGCTCGTCACCGCGCTGGACCTCGACGATCCGGCGCAGCGGAGCGCGGCGGATAAATTCGTGATGGCGCATCCGGCGGGGACGCCCTTCCACCGGCCGGCCTGGTTGACGGGCGTGGAGCGTGGGACCGGCAATCGGGCGCACATGCTGGCCGCCGTGGCGCCTTCGGGGGAGATGGCCGGGCTGCTGCCGCTGCATCATGTGAAAAGCGCCTTGTTCGGGCAGGCTCTGGTGTCGTCGGGCTTTGCCGTCGACGGCGGGATTCTCGCCAGCGATCCGGCGGCGGTGCCTGCTCTGGCCGCAGCCTGCGAGGGCATGGCGCGGGACGGCGGCATCGCCTCGGTCGAAATCCGTGGCGGTCCGGCGCCGGGCAGGGGCTGGGCGCTGCATGAGGGCAGCCATCTGGGCTTTGCGCGCCCTATCGCGGCGGATGATGAGGCGGAACTGCTCGCCGTGCCGCGCAAGCACCGGGCGGAGCTGCGCAAGGCGCTGGCCAATGACGCGCTGCGCGTCGAGATCGGGCGGGAGGCGCGGCATCGACAGGCGCATTACCGCGTCTATTCGGAAAGCGTACGCAATCTCGGCACGCCGGTCTTCCCGGCACGGCTGTTCCGCGAGGTGCTGGCGGCCTTTGCCGAGGATGCGGACATATTGGCGGTCTATGAGGGGGAACGGCCGGTTTCGGCGGTGCTGACCCTCTATCATCAGGGGCGGGTCATGCCCTTCTGGGGCGGCGGCATTGCGGATGCGCGGCGGCTGCGGTCGAACGAACTCATGTATTTCCGGCTGATGGGTCATGGCCGGGCGCGGGGCATGCGCGTCTTCGACTTCGGCCGTTCCAAGACAGGCAGCGGACAGGCGGCGTGGAAGAAGAGCTTTGGCTTCGACCCCGTGCCGCTTTCCTATCATAGCTGGTCGGCCACGGGCGAGCGGCGGGACATCGATCCCAACAGCCCGCACTATCAGCGGCGGATCGACCTCTGGAAGAAGCTGCCCCTGCCGGTTGCGAACCTCATCGGACCGCTCATCGCGCGGGGGCTGGGGTGAGGGGGGACATCCTCTTCCTCTGCCATCGCATCCCCTTTCCGCCGGATCGGGGCGACAAGATCCGGTCCTATCATCTGCTGGAGCGGATGGCGGAGGTCGCGCCCGTCCATGTCGGCTGCTTTGCCGACGACGCGCGGGACATGGGCTTTGCGCCCGACATGGCGAAGCTGACAGCCAGCCAGTGCGTGCTGATGCGCGACCGCTCGCGCATCATGGCGGGCCTCAAAGGGCTGGCGAAGGGGCAGCCCTTGCTGGTGTCGCTGTTCGATCATCCCGATCTGCATCGCTGGGTCGCGAAGACGCTGGCGGAACGGCCCATTGCGGCGGTCGTCACCTATTCGGCGCAGATGGCGCATTTCGTGCCCATGCTGCCGGACGGGGTGCGCTTCGTCATGGATTTCGTGGATTTCGATTCGGCCAAATATGCCGCTTATGGCGCGCAGGGCTCCGGCCCCATGGCCTGGATCAACCGGCGCGAAGGGCGCATGCTGCTGGACTTCGAGCGGAAGGTGGCTGAACGCGCCGACCTCTGCGCCTTTGTGAGCGAGGCGGAGGCCGCGCTGTTCCGGCGCGAAAGCGGGCTGGGCCCCGATAGAATCGTTGGCATCGACAATGGCGTCGCGCTGGACTTTTTCGATCCCTCGGCGGATTTCCCCGCCGTGGATCGGCCGGACGGGCGGCTGCTCGTCTTCACCGGCCAGATGGACTATCGGCCCAATGTCGAGGCGGTTGAGAGCTTTGCCCGCGAAACCCTGCCCGCGATCCGCGCCCGCTGTCCGCAGGCGCTTTTCGCCATTGTCGGCCGCAATCCCACGAAATCGGTGCAGGCGCTGGCGGCTTTGCCGGGCGTGATCGTGACCGGCGCCGTGCCCGATGTCCGCGGCTGGCTGGCGGCGGCGGACGTGGTGGTGGCGCCGCTGCGGATCGCGCGGGGTATCCAGAACAAGGTGCTGGAGGCGATGGCCATGGCGCGGCCCGTCGTCGCCTCCCCCCAGGCCGCCGAAGGGATCGACGCCCGCGATGGCGAGCACCTGCTGATCGCCGCCGACCCGGGGCAGGAGGCGGAGACGCTTCTTGCGCTGCTCGCCGATCCAACCCGCGCCGCGTGCCTTGGCCATGCGGCGCGATCCCGGATGGAGGAGCGCTACCGCTGGTCCGCGACGCTGGCGAAGCTGCCGGACATGCTGTTCGGATCGCCGGGTGCCGCCGACATGAGGGCCGCGTGATGGAAGGCGCGCTTCCCATGCGGCCGGAGGTGAAGCTGTCCGGCTGGCGCGGCCATCTGACGGCGTTCGCCATCATCGCCGGCACGATCCTGGCGCTGTTCCACCGCGACCTGCTGGGCATGATGGCGATCTGGTGGAACGCCTCGACCTATGGCCATTGTCTGTTCGTGCCGTTTCTTGTCGCATGGCTGGTGCAGCAGCGTTTGCCCGGCCTGCGCCGGCTGGAGCCATCCGCCTGGGCGCCGGGGCTTATCTGGCTGGGGCTGGGCGCTTTCGCCTGGATGCTGGGCGCGGCGGCGGGCGTGGCCGTGTTGCGGCACGGCGCGCTGATCCTGATGTTGCAGGGTTCTGTCATCGCGCTGCTGGGACCGGCCGTGGCGCGGGCGCTGCTCTTTCCGCTGTTCTACGCCTTCTTCATGGTGCCCTTCGGCGAGGAGATCGTCGCGCCCCTGCAACTGGTGACGGCGCATATCAGCATGATCCTGCTCGGCCTGACCGGTATTCCGGCGCAGATGCAGGGCATCTTCATCACCACGCCCAATGGCTATTTCGAGGTGGCGGAGGCCTGTTCCGGCGCGAAGTTCGTGATCGCCATGACGGCCTATGGCCTGCTCGTCTGCAATGTCTGCTTCACCAGCTGGAAACGGCGGGTCGCCTTCATGATCGGCGCGCTTTCCCTGTCGATATTGGCGAACGGCGTGCGCGCCTTCGCCACCATCTTCGTCGCGGAAGTGACCACCATCGATGCGGCGGCGGGCTTCGATCATGTGGTCTATGGCTGGCTGTTCTTCGCCGTCATCATGATCGTGGTGATGGCGATGGCCTGGCCCTTTTTCGACCGGCAGCCCGGCGATCCCTGGTTCGATCCCGAACATCTGCGCCATGAAGGCCATTCTTCGCCGGGCGCCGTCGCGGGCGGCGCGCTGGCGATGATCGTGGCCGCGCCCCTGTGGCTGGCGGCGAGCGCCGCGGTGGGCCAGCCTCTGCCCGGCGCACCCGCCATGCCGGAGGTGAAGGGCTGGGTCCGAAGCGACGAACCGCCGCTCCCGCTCTGGCGGCCGCGCTTCGACGGCGCCGATTATCTGGCCATGGCGAGATACCGCAATGCGGAGGGACAGGTGGTCGATCTCGCCATTGCGACCTTCGACCGGCAGGATGAGGGGCGCGAACTGGTCGGCTTCGGTCAGGGCGCGGCGGGCACCGACAGCGGATGGACCTGGTCGCAGCCCGCCGCCGCGCCCGAAAATGCGCGCGGCGAGCAGATCACCGGCCCGGGCCGGCTGGTGCGCCATGTCGTCAGCTTCTATGCCGTCGGCAAGGGCCAGCCCACCGGCAGCGCCCATCTCGTCAAGCTGGAGACGATGAAGGCGCGCCTGTTGGGCACTGACCAGCGCGCCGCCGCCATCATGGTTTCGGCAGAGGAACGGGCAGGCCGCCCTTCGGACGCCGCCATCGCCGCCTTCCTCCATGATCTGGGCGATGTGAAGGATTTGGCTGACCGCAGCCTCCGAACCCGCTAAGACCCTTCGAATGTGCGGAATTGCGGGCATTTTCCATCTTGAAACGGCCAAGCCGGTCGATCCGGCGCGGGTCGGGCTGATGCTGGACGCCATGCCGTGGCGCGGGCCGGACGACAGCGGCATCTGGACCGCGCCCGGCGTCGGGCTGGGCCATCTGCGCCTCTCGATCATCGATCTGGGCAGCGGCGCGCAGCCCATGCTGACGGAGGATGACAGCCTGGCCGTCGTCTTCAACGGCGAAATCTATAATTTTCGGGAAGTCCGCACGGAACTGGAGGCCAAGGGCCACGTCTTCCGCACGCATAGCGATACGGAGGTCATCCTGCACGGCTATCGCCAATGGGGCGAGGCCTGCGTAGAGAAGTTCAACGGCATGTTCGCCTTCGCCCTGTTCGACGCGCGGGCGCAGGCGCTCTGGCTGGTGCGCGACCGGCTGGGGGTGAAGCCGCTCCATTATGCGCTGCTGTCGGACGGCAGCCTGATCTTCGGTTCGGAACTGAAGAGCCTGCTCGCCCATCCCCTATTGCGGCGTGCGCCGGACCTGTCGGCGGTCGAGGATTATCTCGCTTACGGCTATGTGCCCGACGACGCCTGCCTGGTCGCAGGCGTGCGCAAGCTGGGCGCGGGAGAGTCGCTGCGCATCGTGCGCGGGCGGCCCCTGCCGCAGCCGCAGCGCTATTGGGACGTCAGCTTCGCCGACCGCAGCAGGGCGAGGCCGGAGGCGCTGGAGGAGGAACTGGTCGCGCTGATGCGACAGGCGGTCCGATCCCGGATGGTGGCGGACGTGCCTCTGGGCGCCTTCCTGTCGGGTGGAGTGGACAGCAGCAGCGTCGTCGCGCTGATGGCGGAGGCGTCGAAACAGGCGGTCAAGACCTGCACCATCGGCTTCGACGTCAGGGAACTGGACGAGACCGCCTATGCCGACAGGGTGGCGCGGCGCTTCGCCACCGACCATCGCACCCGCATCGTATCGCCCGATGATTATGGGCTGATCGACACGCTGGCGCTCCATTTCGACGAACCCTTTGCCGATGCTTCCGCGCTGCCGACCTATCGGGTGTGCGAACTGGCGCGGGAGCAGGTGACGGTGGCGCTCTCCGGAGACGGCGCGGACGAGGCCTTTGCCGGCTATCGGCGGCATCGGTTCCAGATGCAGGGCGAAAGGCTGCGCTCGCTGATCCCGGCTTCGGTGCGGCAACCGCTGTTCGGGACTTTGGGCCGCTGGTATCCCAAGGCCGACTGGGCGCCCCGCCCCCTGCGCGCGAAATCGACCCTGCTCGAACTGGCGGGGGAGGGCGGGGAAGCCTATGCCGCATCGGTCGGCGTGACGCCCCATGCGCTGCGGCAGCGGATGTTCAGCCAGGACATGAAGACCCGGCTCGGCGCCTATCGGGCGGAAGATCGCTATATCAGGACCATGGCGGAGGCGCCCGCGCGCGATCCGCTGGACCGGGCGCAATATGCCGACATTCGCATATGGCTGCCGGGCGACATCCTGACCAAGACCGACCGGATGAGCATGGCCGTCAGCCTGGAGGCGCGGGAGCCCCTGCTCGACCACCGGCTGGTCGAGTTCGCCGCGCGGCTCCCCGTGGCGCAGCGGATTCGGGGGAACAGCGGCAAATATCTGATGAAGAAGACGATGGAGCCTTTCCTGCCGCAGGACATACTCTACCGCCCGAAAATGGGCTTCGTGACCCCGATCAGCGCCTGGTTCCGTGGACCCTTGGCCGGGGAGGCGACAGCGATCGCAGGAGGATCTGCATTGGCGAAGACCGGCTGGTTCGACGCGAAGATGCTCGGCAAGATCGCGGCGGATCACAAGGCCGGGCTGGCCGATCATGGGCGGCTGCTGTGGCAGTTGCTGATGCTCGACAAGGCTTTGGGAAGGTTGTTTGCGCTTTGATCCGGACGATGCACGCTCCTGCGAAGGCAGGAGCCCGATCGCGAGGTCAGAGCCGGGTTCCCGCCTTGGCAGGAACTCGTTGATCTCCATTCAAACTCTTGAAAGCTGCTCCGACCAGTGCCAACGGAGCGGACACGCCAAGCTGATCAGGGTCCATAAGTGACAGTCTCCAAGGAAATATTGCGGGTGCGCCTGTACCTGCTGTGTCTGCTGGGGGACATGGCGGGGCTTTTCCTGTCCTTTCTGCTCGCCAATTATCTGGTGCTGGGCGCATGGCTGGGCGAACCGGGCAAGCCGCACGGCATCGTCATGTTCGCGATGATCGCGCCGCTTTACGTGCTGCTCGGCGTGCAGGGCGGCGCCTATGGCATCCATATGCTGGAGGATCTGCGGCGCGGCATTTTCCGGGGGTTGATGGCGCTGGCGCAGGCGGCGATGCTGATGCTGCTGATCGTCTATCTGGGGAAGATCGCGGAACAGCTTTCGCGTCTGACCTTCATCGTCGGCCTGGGCATTTCGGCAGTTGGCGTGGCTGCCGTCCGACTCGCCATCGGGCGGCTCGGCGCGCATCTGCTGGGCGAGGTGCCGCATCTGACCGTGGTCATCATGGACGGCGTGACCATCGACACCGGCCCGCACATGCATGTGATCGAGGCTGAGGCCGCCGGCCTGCAGCCCAAGGGGCATGACGCGGACATGGCGGCGCGGCTCGCCGCGGCCGTGGGCATGGCGGAACGGGTGATCGTCGCCTGCCCGATGGAGCGGATGGACGACTGGTCGGTGGCGCTCAAGTCCCTGTCGGCGCGGGGCGAGATCGTCGTGCCGGAACTGCTGCGCTTCGCCCCGGCGCGGGTGGACGAGTTCGACGGTCAGCCGACGATCATCGTCGCGGGCGGGCCGTTCCAGTTCCGCGACCGCCTGATCAAGCGATTCTTCGACATCGTCGTCGCGACGGCGGCCACCATCGCGCTTTCCCCGGTGCTGATCGCGGCGGCGCTGGCGGTGAAGCTGACCAGTCCCGGCCCGATCATCTTCCGCCAGCCGCGCATCGGCCGCGACGCCCGGCCGTTCAACATATATAAATTCCGTTCCATGCGGGCGGAGGCGAGCGACCGGAAGGCCGACAAGCTGACGGCGCGCGATGACGATCGGGTGACGGCTGTGGGCCGTTTCCTGCGCAAGACCAGCATCGATGAGCTGCCGCAACTGTTCAACGTGCTGCGCGGCGACATGAGCATCGTCGGCCCGCGCCCCCATGCGGCCGCCGCGAAGGCCGGCGACCGGCTCTATTGGGAAGTGGACGAGCGCTATTGGGAGCGGCATTGCATCAAGCCGGGCATGACCGGACTGGCGCAGGTGCGCGGCCATCGCGGATCGACCGACCATCATCAGGACCTGATCGACCGGCTCCAGTCGGACCTGGAATATGTCACCAAATGGTCGATCTGGCGCGACCTGCGCATCATCGTCGCGACCATCGGCGTGCTGGTGCACCACAAGGCCTATTGAGGGATGGGCCGGTTGACGGACAGCATCGACCTGATCGCGGCCCTCACGCTGCTGCTCTCGCTGGTGGCGGTGGCTTGGCCGTTTCTCTTCTACCCCCTGATCCTGCGCTTGCTGCCGACAAAGGCGGAGCAGCCGGCCGCCGGGCCGCCGCCATCCGCATCGCTGCTCTTCTGCGCTTATAATGAGGCAGCGGCGATGCCGGAAAAACTGGCCAATCTGGCGATGTTGAAGGCGCGCCATCCGGCGCTGGAAATACTGGCCTTCGACGACGGCTCGTCGGACGAGACGGCGGCGCTGATCGAAGCGCGGGGCGATCTGGTGACGCTGCTGCGCGGGCCGGGGCGCTGCGGCAAGGCGCATGGCATGAAGCTGCTGGCGGCGCGGGCGCAGGGCGATGTGCTGATCTTCACCGACGCCAATGTGATGCTGGACCCCGACGCCATCGACAATCTGCTGGCGCGCTATGCCGATCCGGACATCGGAGGCGTGCTGGGGTCCCTGCATTATATGGGCGACGGGGAAAGCGCCACAGCCTCGGTCGGGTCACTCTACTGGCGGATCGAGGAACGGTTGAAGGACGAGGAATCGCGCACCGGCAATGTGCTGGGGGCCGACGGGTCGATCTTCTCCATCCGCCGGGCGCTCTATCCCGACTTTCCCGACAGCGTGCTGGACGATCTGACGGTGTCGATGGCGGTGGTCTTCGCCGGCAAGCGGCTGGTGAAGGCGAAGGACGTGATCGCCCGGGAGCGGCTGGTGGCGGCGCGTGGCGACGAATATCGGCGCAAGGTGCGCATCGCCGCCCGCGCCTGGCATACGCACAGCCATTTGCGGCCGCAATTGCGACGGATGCGCGGGGTCGACAGGTTCAAATATGCCTCGCGCAAGATCGTGCGATGGTTCGGCGGTCTCTTCATACTGACGGGGATCGTCGCGGCGGGGACGCTGGCGATGCGGATTTCCCCGATGCTCTACATGGTTGGCGGACTGACTGGGGTATTCATCCTGTGGCGCGGGCTGCGGTCCAAGGGCGGACCCTTCGCGGCGGCGGTGGACATCGTGCTCGCCTATTTCGCGACCTTGCAGGGCGTGGCCAAGGCGATGACGGGACGAACCGTGACTATCTGGAACCCCGCCAAGTCGCGCTGATTCCCGCCTTTGCGGGATGTCGGGTCTGATGGGCCACGCACAACGGAATCGCTCGCCAAAGCGGCGGCATATTGTATAGGCCGGTGCCAACTGCTTTTTGGAGCCAAGGCGTGATCACTTTCCAGCGGGTGGCGAAAGCCGCCGGCAAGCATCTGACCCGGACAATGCTGGCCGTGCGCAAAGCCATGGGCGCGCGGGCGAACCGGGCCTGTCCGGCCTGTGGGCAGGCGGTGGTGGGGTTTTTCCGCTATGGCGACAATGCCGAATGGGGCTGTCCGAACTGCGGCGCTTCCCCGCGCGAACGGTTGATGAACCATCTGATCGCGGGCCATGTGCTGACCGTGCCGGAACAGGGCGCGGTGCTGCACATGGCGCCCAATGAAGGCAGCCTGGTGCGCCGCTTCTCCACCGCCGCCGACTATACCCCCGCCGATCTCGATCCCGGCCGCTACCATGTGCCGAACATGCGGCGCGTCGACCTGATGGCGCTCGATGCCAGCGACCGCTACGACCTTTTCTATGCCAGCCATGTGATGGAGCATGTGCCGGACGATCATGCCGTGCTGCGCAACATCCATCGCGCGCTGAAGCCCGGCGGCGAAGCCTGGCTGATCGTCCCATTATGGGACAGGCCGACCGAGGATGGCAGCTTCGACATGCCTCCGCGCGAACGCGAACGGCGTTTCGGTCAATGGGACCATGTGCGCCAATATGGCCCGGACTTTGCCGACCGCATCCGGGCCGCCGGCTTCGATCTGGAGGAGATTGACGCCAGCGCCATCGATGCCGATACCCGGCATTATTTTGCGCTGGACGACAGGCTGTTCCGCGCGCGCAAGCCGCTCGCGACCGGCGCCCGGTGAGCATGCCGCCCGGCAGCGCGCTTGCCCGGATCGAGGGGTCGGCGCGCATCCTTGCCCTGATCAAGCTCGCCAATGTCGGGCTGACCCTGATCTGGGGCTTTGCCGTCACCTATGTGTTCGTGCGCGCCCTGCCGCTGCGCGAGTTCCAGTCCTTCCTGCTGCTGGTGGCGTTCGGCAATTTCACCATCTCCGCCGAGTTCGGCCTGACGAGTATCGTCTATGCGCGGCTGCGGCGGCATTGGTTAGGGAATTTGGGGCCGGCGAATTTGGGGCCGGGGAATTCAGGACCGGGCCAGGACGGGGCGGGTGGATTCCGGCTGGAGGAAATGGGCGTCCTGTTCCTGTTCCTTGGCCTGCTGATCGTCGGCGGCCTGGCGATCCTGTCGGTTTCACTGGCGGCGGGCGGATTGCGCACGGGCATGCCGCTGCTGTTCCTGCTCTTCTTCCTCTCCGCCTGTCTCAACCTGCCGGCGCTGCTCGCCAAAAGGGCGCTTGCGGCGGTGGACGGCAATTTCCTCTGGGAAGCGCTGGATTGCCTGCGCCGGGTGATGACCATCGCGCTGCTGCTGTTCATCCTGCAAGGACTGGACCCGCGCGTCTCCGTCGCCCTGCAACTTTGCGTGAGTGCGGCGGTGATCGGCTATGCCATCGCCCTGGTGCATCGGCGCCTCGGCATGGAGGCGCGGCACTGGCTGTCCTTCAGGGTCGGTGGCGGCCATGTCAGGCGCCATTATCTGCGGGACATCGGCGCATCGGCTGCCTTCACCATTTCCGAAATCCTCGCCTATAACGCGCCTTATTTCACCATCGCCGCCGCGACCCATGATGCGCGGCCGATGTTGATCTTCGACTTTTTCTTCAAGATGTCCCGCTCGCTTTCCATGCTCGTCAGGGCGACCGTGGAGGCGGCCTTGCCCCGGATCACCCGCGCTTTTCATGCGGGCGACGGCGTAAGGCTGCGTCAGTTGATGGTGCGGGCGCTTGGCGCGGCGCTTTTCTTCGCGCTCGCCGCTTCGGCGGCCTTGCTGCTGCTTGGTGAATGGCTGTTCGCAAAGCTGTTCGACGGCCGCGCGGCGATCGACCGGATCGACCTGCTGCTGATCGGCGGGGCGCTGCTGGCGCTCGCCCTGATCTGCGTGTCCGTCTATGTGCAGGGCGCGCTGGGACGGTTCACGCTGCTGCTCGGCCGATCCTTGCCCTTCCTCGCCGGTTCGCTGCTCAGCGTGCCGCTGGCCCGGATATTCGCGCCGGAGCGGTTCGACCTGCTGTTCCTGATCCTCTACACGCTGACCCTGTTCGCCGCGGCATTCATCCACGGCCTTTCCCTGCGCCAGTTGATGGGGAAGCGCGCATGAAGGTCGCGATGTGCGATCCGTCGCTCTTCACCGGCCGCTATGACGACAGCCTCTGCGCGGCGATGGCGGCAGAGGGCGTGGACGTCACCCTGCTCGGTCGACCGATGCGGGAGACGGATGCCATCGTGCCGCAGGGCTATGGCTATGAGCCGCGCTTCTTCCGCCGGAGCGAGACCCTGCGCCAGCGCATCGGTGAAGGTCGGGCCTTCCGCCTACTCAAGGCCGCGGAATATGGGCTCAGCTGCGCGCTGGGCGGCCTCGCCCCACTGGCCAGGGCCGATGTGGCGCACATGCAATGGCTGCCGCTTGCGCCCGCCGACCGGATCATGTTGCGGCGGTTGAAGGGCAGGACCGCGCTGGTCCATACCGTGCACAATGCCGATGCCTATCATGCCGACGCCGGGGTGCAGGGCAGGGGCTATCGCGGCCTGCTCGACATGTTCGACGCGCTGATCGTCCATGGCGGGACGACGCGGACCGCGCTGGAGCGGCAGGGCATCGATCCGAAACGCATCCATGTGACGCCGCATCCGCCGATGCGACTTGCGACGGCCGGGACGGAGGATCTGGCGCAGGTGCCCGACGCTGTCCTGCCGCGCCTGCTCTTCTTCGGCACGATCCGCCCCTATAAGGGCGTCGACCTGCTGCTGCAGGCGTGCCTGTCGCTCTGGCGCGCCGGGCATCGTTTCGAACTGGTGCTGGCGGGCAAGCCGTTCATGGACATCGCCCCGCTGCTCGACAGCGTCCATGCCGCCGGCTTTGGCGAGCGGCTGATCGCCGATCTTGCTTTCCTCACCGAACAACGGCTCGACGCCCATATGGCGAAGGCGGACATATTGGTCTTCCCCTATCGGCATATCGACAGCAGCGGCGCTTTCCTGTCGGCCCTGCACCATGGCAAGGCGATGGTCACGTCGGACGCGGGCATGTTCGCCGGCCTGCCGGAGGAAGTCGCCGTCAGGACCCCGGCGGGAAATGCACCCGCGCTTGCGCAAGCCCTCTTGCCCCTCGTAGAAAGCGCGGCCATCAGGCAGGCTTTGGGAGCGCGCGCGCGCACCTATGGAGATTCAATGGGCAATTGGAAGGACATGGCGCTGGCCACCATCGCCATCTACCGCAGCGTGACCGGGAAATGAGCCGCCATGTCCGGGAACTGCGCGACCGGGCGCTGGCGGTGCGGCTGGCGCTGGCGGGGCGGGTGCATCAATATCCGGAAATCCAGGCGCTGCGCCGTTTCCTGAGCGCCTTTGCGGTCGATTGCGTGTTCGATGTCGGCGCCAACCGGGGCCAATATGCGACGATGCTGCGCAAGGATGCGGGCTTCGACGGCACGATATTGTCCTTCGAGCCCAATCCGGACATCTTCTCCGAACTGGAACGGAATGCCTCGTCCGACCGTCAATGGCATGTGTTCAACATGGCCCTGTCGGATTTCGACGGCATGGCGAGCTTCAACATCATGGCGGCCGACCAGTTCAGTTCGCTGAAGACGCCGTCCGGGGAACAGGACGCGATCTTCGCCGAACGCAACAGGGTGACGCGCTCGGTCGACATGCAATGCCGCCGGTTGGAAAGCCTGCTGCCCGAACTGAAGCGCGCCCATGGCTTCACCCGACCCTTTCTCAAGATGGATACGCAGGGGCATGACCTGTCCGTCTGCGAAGGCGCAGGCGATGCGCTCCACGACATGGCGGGGGTGCAGACCGAACTCGGTGTCCGGCCGATCTATGAAGGCGGGACCGGCTATCGCGCGATGATCGACTGGCTGGCGGAGCATGGCTTCGTCCCCTCCGCCTTCTTCGCCAACAATAAGGGGCATTTCCCCCTGCTGGTCGAGATGGACGGCATTTTCGTCAATCGGGCGCTGCTGCCGCAGGAAGGCTGATGTTCAATCGGTTGCGCCCCATCAGTGCCACCCGTCTGCTCCTTGCGGGCGCGATCGGGCTGACGCTCTGGCTGGGCGCGACCTTCCTCTGGCATGTGACCTACAGGCAGGGCATCAGCCTGGCGGTCATCCTGTTCCTCGATCAGGATTTTCCGGCGCTTCTGGGCGCATTGCTGCTGCTGACGCTGGCCGCCCCCTTTGCGGAGGGTCTGGGCTGGCGCCTGCCTACGCCGCGCGCGCGCATAATGGTGCCGCTGGTGCTGCTGTTCGGCCTGATCGCCTGGGCGGGCCATTACTGGCTGTTCCAGGACTATTCCATCTCCCGCGACGAGGAGGTCGCCCGCTTCGCCGCCGCCTATATGCGGGAGGGTTTCCTGGCCCGCCCGATCCCGATGGAGTGGGAGGCCTATCGCCGGGCGATCATGCCCGAATTTTTCTCCCCCTTCGGCGCGGCGGATTATTGGACCGCGGCCTATCTGCCGGTGAACAGCGCAATCCAGGCGCTGTTCTGGCAATTGGGCGACCCGAATCTGGCCGGGCCGGTGCTGCTGATGGCGGGGCTGTTCGCGCTGTGGCGGGTGGCGCTGCACCTTTTCCCCGACAGGCCCGACGCGGTCTGGGTGACGATGCTGCTGGGCCTGTCTTCGGCACAGCTCTGGGTCACGGCGATGACGCCCTACGCCATGACCGGGCATTTCGCGCTCAACATGATCTGGCTGGCGCTGGTGCTGCGCGGCGGGCTGATCGGGCATCTGAGCGCCGGGGTGGTCGCGCTGGCGGCGGCGGGGCTGCACCAGTGGCATTTCCCGCCGATCTTCATCGCGCCCTTCATTCTCTGGATGCTGCTTGGGAAACGGTGGAAGGTCGCGATCTTCCACATCCTCGTGCTGGCTGCCATCGTCATAGTCTGGGCGAAGCTATGGCCCGCCTTCCTGACGCATGTGTTGGGGCAGCCGACCGACGTGCGTCCTTCCGCAGGCGTGGCGGACAAGGTGGGCAGCCTGTTCGAGCGGTTGGGCGACCGCTGGCAGCCGCTGGTGAATCTCAGCCGCTTTGCCGCCTGGAACAATATATTGGTGGTGCCGCTGGCGACGCTGGGCGTGTTCGCGATGCGCTGGCGCAAGGCGATCCGGGGGCAGGAGATCGCGCTGCCGCTGGCGCTGGGCTGCTTCGCCGGATGCGCCCTCGCCCTGGCGCAGGGCTATGGCTGGGGCTATCGCTACGCCCATGGCTTCATCGGGCCTTTCTGCCTGCTGGCGGGCCTTGGCTGGGCGCGTTTCCGGACCGGCGCCATGCGCCCCATGTTCCTGGGCGCGGCCATAACATTGCTCAGCAGCGCCTTTCTCGTGTGGCGGACGCACGGCTTCGTCGCGCCCTATGCCGCAAGCCACAGGATGATCGACGCTTCCAGGGCCGATGTCGTGCTGGTCGACCCCCGCGGCGGGCTTTACGTGACGGACCTGGTGCGGGGACGCAACGGCGTGCCGGGCAAGCCGATGGTGATGAACCTCGGCATGCTGACGCTCGAGCAGGTGGACAATCTCTGCAGGAATTATGTGGTGGAACTGTTCGACCGCGCGGAGTTCCGGCCCCTTGGCGTACCGCTGGCGCGATGGAATCTGGGGCGCATGGACGCGCTGCGGGCGCATATGAAGGAAGAGGGCTGCGACAAGCCGGTCCAGCCGCCGCTGCCGGAGACGGAGGAAGAAGCGTTCAACGCGGCGGGGGCTGTGCTTTGATCCTGTCGTCGTCCCAGCATTGAACGGCCGGCATTGAACGGGATGACGCCATGTTGGCCGCCGCTACTGCCCCTTCACATAGACCCGCTTGCCGCCGATCCACGTCTCCAGCACTTGCGTCCCGTGAATCTCAACCGGGCTTGACGTGGAAATATCCCGGTCGATCAGCAGGAAATCCGCCCGCTGCCCCGGCACCAGACTGCCGAAGCGCTTTTCCGCGAAGCCCGCATAGGCTGCCGTCCTGGTGAAACCGTCCAGCGCCGCCTCGAAGCTTACCCGCTGTTCCGGCATCCATCCGCCTGCCGGCTGCCCCGATGCATCTTCCCGCGTCATGGCGGCGGCGATGCCGGGGAAGGCATTGGGGCTTTCCACCGGTACATCCGACCCGAAGGCCAGCGGCACGCGATTGTCCAGCATCGCCTTCCACGCATAGGCGCCCTTCAGCCGCGCCTCGCCCAGCCGCGCCGTGGCCATGCGCCAGTCGGAGGTCTGATGCACCGGTTGCATCGACGCGACGATGCCATATTGCCCGAAGCGCGGCAGTTCCGCCGGATCGACGATCTGCGCATGCTCGATGCGCCAGCGCCGGTCGCCCTTGTAGGTTTCGCTGAGTTCCTGCACCGCATCCAGCACTTCGCTGTTCGCCGCGTCGCCGATGGCGTGGACCGCGATCTGGAAATTGTCCATCGCGGCCCGGCTCATGATGTTGCGAAGCTGGGTGGACGGGATCATCGCCAGGCCGCGCTGCCCCGGCGCATCGGCATAGTCCGCCTTCAGCCAGGCGCCCCGCGATCCAAGCGCGCCATCCAGGATCAGCTTGACCCCGCCCATGCGCAGATGATCGTCATAGAGCCAGGGCGTCGGCTCAGGCCCGGCGATCAGCACCATATTCTCAAGGCCATAGGCATAGGACATGATCCGCACCCGCAGCGCGCCGCGGTCCGCCGAACGGCGAAAGGCCTGCCAGTCGTCGATGCTGGTGCCCATGTCGGCAATGCCGGTAATGCCTTGCCGCAGCAGCGCCTGCTGCGCCTTCTCCAGCGCGATGTCGCGATCCTTGGGCGCCGGCGGGGGCACGACGCGCGTGATCAGATCCATCGCCTTGTCGACGAACACGCCCGCAGGCTTTCCCGCCGCCATTTCGATCCGGCCGCCGGGTGGCGCCTTGGTCGCCGCGGTGACGGCCGCCGCCTTGATCGCCAGCGAATTGGCCCAGCCCGCATGGCCGTCTACCCGTTCCAGCCAGACCGGAACGTCGCTGACCGCAGCATCCAGCTCGGCCGCCGTCGGAAAACGGCCCAGGCCCCAAAGCTCCTGATTCCAGCCCTTGCCGATGATCCATTTCCGGCCCGTATTGGCGGCGGCATAGGCCCTGATCTTCGCCTGCGCCTCCGCCAGCGATTTGGTTTCCGAAAGGTCCAGCGTGATCAGCGACAGGCCATAGCCCATCACATGCCCATGGGCGTCGATCAGCCCGGGGATCAGCGTCTTGCCGCCCGCGTCCAGCTTGAAGTCGGGGCGGCTGGGCTGTGCCTGCTCCGGCTCGTTCTTCTTCCGCTTCCGGGGGCGCGGCTGCTCCGGCTCCCGATAGCGGTCGGGCAACAGCTTATCCACCTTGCCCTCATCGTCGATGGTGAGCGCCCGGAAACGCACCACGCGGCCATTGGCATCCAGCGCTATGCCGTTCACATTGTCGATGATGCCCGAAGCCAGCGCAGGGACGGGCAGCGTCAGGGCAAGGGCGACGGCAATCCTGCATCCGTTCGCGCGGAGCTTGCCGCAGCGGCGCATTGTCCTTGGGTCAAGCCCGGGGCGGACGGCGCTGCTGGTCATGCCGGCCTTGTTCATGCCCGCGTGATCCGCCGAACGAGCGCGCTGGTGTCCTGCCGGTGGCCCCCCATGGCCTGCACATCGGCATAGAATTGATCGATCAGCGCCGTCACCGGCAGGGTGGCGCCATTGGCCCGCGCTTCCTCCAGCGCCAGCCCCAGATCCTTGCGCATCCAATCCACCGCAAAGCCGAAATCGAAACTGTCCGCTGCCATCGTCTTCCAATGCTTGTCCATCTGCCAGCTTTGCGCCGCGCCGCCGGAAATCGCCTCGAACAATGTGTCGAGGTCCAGTTCAGCCGCCTGCGCGAACCGCAGCGCTTCGGCCAGGCCCTGCACAACGCCCGCGATGCAGATCTGGTTCACCATCTTGGCGGTCTGCCCCGCGCCTGCCTTCCCGACATGGACGATGCGCGGCGCATAGGCCTGCATCACGATCCGGGCGGCTGCGACCGCGGGCTCGCTGCCCCCGCACATGACTGCAAGGCTGCCCTTTTCCGCCCCGGCCTGACCGCCGGTCACCGGCGCGTCGACGCAATGCAGCCCCCGGCTCTCGCCCTCCACGAACAATTGCCGTGCGATCCGCGCCGACACCGTCGTATGGTCGATGAACAGGCCGCCCGGCTTCATCGAGCGAAAGGCGCCGTCGCGGCCCAGGGTGATCTGGCTCAGATCGTCGTCGGTGCCGACGCAACTGATGACGATCTCCGCATCCTCCGCGGCCTTGGCCGGGTTGATCGCGACCGCGCCGCCATAGGCCTCCGCCCAGCGCTTCGCCTTGCCGATGGAACGGTTGTAGACGGTCAGCTCATGCCCCGCCTTCGCCAGATGCCCCGCAATCGGGCCGCCCATGACGCCCAGGCCGATAAACGCGATTTTAGCCATATGCCTCGATCAGTTGGATGCGCGCCCGCAAGCCATAGGCAGAGTTTTCGGTCAGTGCCAGTTCCTTCCGAAGCAATTTTAAGCTAGGTGGCGCGCCATGAACACGCTGAGCAAGATAGAGAGCGCCGTGCCGCTGCCCATTTCCGTCGACGACATCCTCGCGGCGCGGGTGCGAATTTCCGGCTCCGTCGTGCATACGCCGACGCTGGTCAGCCAGACGCTGTCGGCCATGTTCGGCTGCAAAGTCTATCTGAAGTTCGAAAATCTCCAGTTCACCGCCGCCTATAAGGAACGCGGCGCGCTCAATCGCCTGCTCCAGCTGGATGAGGAGGCGAAGCGGAAGGGCGTGATCGGGGCTTCCGCGGGCAATCACGCGCAGGGCCTGGCCTATCACGGCAAGCGGCTGGGCGTGCCGGTCACCATCGTCATGCCCAACACCACGCCCACGGTGAAGGTCACGCAGACACAGGGCCATGGCGCCACGGTCGTCCAGTTCGGCGAGAAGTTCGACGATGCCTATGCCCATGCGCGGCTGCTGGAGGTCGAGCAGGGCCTGACCTTCGTCCATCCGTTCGACGAACCCGACATCATGGCGGGGCAGGGCACGGTCGCGCTGGAAATGCTGGAGGACGCGCCGGAGATCGACACGCTGATCGTGCCCATCGGCGGCGGCGGCCTGTTTTCGGGGGTGGCGACCGCGGCCAAGGCGATGAAGCCCGACATCAAGGTCTATGGTGTGCAGGCGGAGCTTTATCCGTCAATGTACGACTATATCAAGGGCGCTAACCTGCCCTGTGACGGCGATACGCTGGCGGAGGGCATTGCCGTCAGGGAACCGGGCGAACTCACCCGCCGCTTCGTCGAGCGGCTGGCGGACGATGTGCTGCTGGTCAGCGAGCGCCATCTGGAGGAAGCGGTGAGCCTGCTGCTCCAGATCGAGAAGACAGTGGTGGAGGGTGCGGGCGCCGCCGGCCTCGCGGCGCTGTTGACGCACAAGGAACTGTTCGCCGGGCGCAGCGTCGGGCTGATCCTGACCGGCGGCAATATCGATACGCGGCTGCTGGCCAATGTGCTGCTGCGCGACCTGGCGCGCTCGGGCCGGCTGGCGCGGCTGCGCATCATCCTGCAGGACCGGCCGGGCGCGCTGTTCCATGTGGCGCGGATCTTCGACCAGGAAGCGGTCAACATCCTCGAACTGTCGCATCAGCGGATCTTCACCAATCTGCCTGCCAAGGGCCTCAGCCTCGACGTGGAATGCGAGACGCGGGACGGCGCCCATCTGGAACGCCTGATCGCCGCCCTGCGGGCAGTGGGCTATGAGGTCGCGCCGATCGAGGTCGCCTAGCCTTATTGAAGACTGCGCGAGCAGAAGGGTGGAGAGCGGACACCCACTTTATCCCTCTCCCTGGAGGGAGAGGGCTGCGCAGACTTGGCAGCCTGCTGCCTTAGTCGTAGCTGGGTGAGGGGGTTGCGATCCAACGGATCGCACGGACCGCAGGCCCGCTCCTCCTCGTCTAGATCAGCCTAGGCTCCTTCGTCGCCAAGGCTTCCCGTCCTTCTCAAGGGAGAAGGAAGATCTTGCACTGGCCACTTCCCGTAAAACCGAAAATAAAGGGAGCCGGCGCGCAGTCCCATGCGCCGGCCCCCCATTTGCGTTGATGCCTTGCGACCCAAGGCTCTCAACGACTGCACCGTACAGACGGCGCAGCGATGCGTTATCCGTGCAGTTTCAGTGCCGTTTCCGCAACGCGCCGGCCCTGATAGCGTGCGCCCTCCAGTTCTTCCTCGCCGGGCTGGCGGCTGCCGTCGCTATCCGCCAGCGTGGTGGCGCCATAGGGTGATCCGCCGCGGACCTTATCGACGCCCATCTGTCCCGCAAAGCCATAGTCCAGGCCGACGATCACCAGACCGAAATGCAGCAGGTTGGTGATGATCGAGAACAGGGTGGTCTCCTGCCCGCCATGCTGGCTGGCCGTCGAGGTGAAAGCGCCGCCCACCTTGCCGTTCAGCGCACCGCGCGCCCAGAGGCCGCCTGCCTGGTCGAGGAAGGCCGCCATCTGGCTGGACATGCGGCCGAAACGGGTGCCGGTGCCGATGATGATCGCGTCATAATCCGCCAGTTCCGCGACAGTGGCGACCGGCGCTTCCTGATCGAGCTTGAAATGAGCGGCTTGCGCCACTTCCAGCGGTGCCGTCTCCGGCACGCGCTTGATGTCGACCTGCGCGCCGGCAGCCGCCGCGCCTTCCGCCACGGCCTTCGCCATCGTCTCGATGTGGCCGTAGGAGGAGTAGTAGAGAACCAGAACCTTTGCCATGAGTATCTCCATTTCGTCTAATGCATTGATCGTAAAAAGGTTTCGAAAAAATCGGCCGCCCGCGCAGAGGGAGGGGGGAGAAGCGCGGGCGGCCTTTCGGCCCGTCCGGGGGAAGGGGACGGACCTTATTCGCTGTCCACCAGGACGATTTCGGCGTCCTCGATCGCCTTGATGGTGATGGGCGCGCCGCCGATGATCGCAGCGCCGTCACGCGCCTCGAAGATCTGGCCGTCGATCTCGACCCGCCCGGTCGCCGGAACCAGATAGAGATGACGTCCTTCGGCACTGTCGTAGGTCACGCTTTCGCCCGCCCTGACGGTGCCGCCCAGCAGACGGGCGTCGGCGCGGATGCGCAGCGCTTCCACATCCTCGGCATGGCCGCTTGCCAGGACCACCAGCTTGCCGGACCGGTCGCCCTTCGGAAAGGGCTTGGCGCCCCAGCTCGGCTGGCCGCCGCGACAGCGGGGCGTGACCCAGATCTGAAAGAGCGTCGTCGTCTCTTCTTCCAGATTATATTCGGCATGGCGGATGCCGGTGCCCGCGCTCATCACCTGGACGTCGCCGGCCTCGGTCCGGCCCCTGTTCCCCAGGCTGTCCTGATGGGTGATCGCGCCCTTGCGGACATAGGTGATGATCTCCATGTCCGCATGCGGATGCGGCGGAAAGCCGGAGCGGGGGCCGATCTCATCATCGTTCCAGACCCGGATCGCGCCCCAGTTCATGCGGGCGGGATCATGATAGTCCGCAAAGGAAAAATGGTGCCGCGCGTTCAGCCAGCCATGGTCGGCATGACCGAGGGACGCGAAGGGGCGGCGTTCGATGCGGCTCCCGACTGTCGTGCTCATATTCAGGCCTTTCGATTGCGTTGCCGGAAGGTTCCGGCTTGCTTTCCGCCAATCTAGCGATCAGGATCGTTTCTTGAATAAGCAGCATTGAAACGGATTGTTTCCTTATGCGTCTTCCCGATTTCGAGGCATGGGCGATGTTCGCCGCCGTGGTCGAGCATCGCAGCTTCACCGACGCGGCCAAGGCGCTGAGCGTTTCCAAGGCCACCGTGTCCAAGGCGGTGACGCGGCTGGAGCAGCATCTGGATACCAGCCTGTTCAGCCGCACCAGCCGCCGCCTGGCCCTTACCGAAAGCGGCAAGCGGCTGGCCGAGCATGCGGCGCGCATCCTGTCGGAAGGGCAGGCGGCGGAGGAAGCGGCGAGGGACGAAACGGCCGAACTTTCCGGCACGGTCCGGCTGGGCGCGCCGATGACCTTCGGCCTGCTTCGCGTCGCGCCGCTGGTCGCCGAATTCACGAAGCAGAACCCGCAGGTGGACATCGACCTCCACCTGTCCGATGCGCGCATCGACCTGGTGGAAATGGGCCTGGATGCGACCATCCGCATTGCCGACATGCCGGACAGCTCGCTCCGCGCCCGGCGCCTGGCCGACGTCAAGCTGCATGTCGTGGCGTCGCCCGCCTATCTGGCGGAAAGGGGACGCCCCACCCATCCGTCCGACCTCGGCAGCCATGATTGCCTCTGCTATTCCAATACCCCGACGCCCGACGTCTGGCGCTTTTCCGGCCCCGGCCAGCAGAATGTCGTGGTGCAGGTGCGCGCCCGGCTGACGGTCAACAGCGGAGAGGCGATGCTGCCCGCGCTGCGCACCGGCGTCGGCATTGCCCGGCTGCCCGATTTCATTGTCGGGGACGCGCTTGCATCGGGCGAACTGGAGGAGATTCTGGTCGATTGGCGGCCGCCGCCATTCGGCATCCACCTGGTCACGCCGCCATCGCGTCTGCGGCCGGCCCGGGTGGACGCCGTGCTCGATTTCCTTACCCGCCATCATGGCTGTTGAGGACTCGTTCCACAGGTGAATCCATCTTGACTCCATCTGAATCATTTCGGCTGCAAAATGTTGAAAACAGATTCAAAATCCCACGACTCGCGGATTCCTGCCGGTTAGCGAAAAATTAACCTTTGTCCTTCAGAAGTTTTTTGGTTAATGAATTGGAGCGGCCGTCGTTCTCTGGGGGTGAACGGGACTGCTACGCAAAGGGGCTTCACATGCGCGTGCTGCTAATCGAAGACGAACCGACAACCGCGAAGGCGATCGAGCTGATGCTCACGACGGAGGGGTTCAACGTCTATACGACCGACCTTGGCGAAGAGGGTCTCGACCTCGGCAAGCTCTATGACTACGACATCATCTGCCTGGACCTGAACCTGCCGGACATGCATGGCTATGACGTGCTCAAGAAGCTCCGCGCGGCGAAGGTGCAGACGCCGGTGCTGATCCTGTCCGGCGTGGCGGAAATGGACAGCAAGGTCCGCTCCTTCGGCTTCGGCGCCGACGATTATGTGACCAAGCCGTTCCACCGCGAGGAACTGATCGCCCGCATCCATGCGGTCGTGCGCCGGTCCAAGGGCCATTCGCAGTCGGTCATCCGCACTGGAAAGCTGGCGGTCAACCTGGACGCCAAGACGGTGGAGGTGGACGGCAACCGCGTCCACCTGACCGGCAAGGAATATGCGATGCTGGAGCTGCTTTCGCTCCGCAAGGGCACGACGCTGACCAAGGAAATGTTCCTGAACCACCTTTATGGCGGCATGGACGAGCCCGAACTCAAGATCATCGACGTCTTCATCTGCAAGCTGCGCAAGAAGCTGGCGCTGGCCTGCGGCGGGGAGAATTACATCGAAACCGTCTGGGGCCGCGGCTATGTGCTGCGCGATCCGGACGAGGCGGAGGAATTCGCGACCAAAGTCGCCTGATCCGAGCCATTGCGACAGGAAGAAAAGGCTGGCGATCCCGACAGGATCGGCGGCCTTTTTCATTTTTGCGCCTCTACGGGACGGGCTCCTGGAGCGTTTCCCAGGCAGATGGAATCATCTGCTGACTCGGAAAACGCGACAAAACAAAAACTTAGATCAGTCGGGCCGATGCAATCGGATAGGAATCCGCTCTGGAGCGCGCTGCGTTAAATTGGACGCAGCAAATGAACGTCGCGCAATCCAAACGGCCGAATGCGGATCGCCTGCTCAGGGCAGAAGCGAAATCACCGCCATTCATTGTTGGTGTCCGGCCCCTGTAACCGCGTCCGGAATCCGGGCCGCTTCGTCTCCGCCGATGGCCGGAACGCCTCGGGCACCTGATACCCCTCAGCCGGGCGATCGGCGGGGGCGCGACTTTTCACCACCTCCGGATTGATCTGCGCCTCCAGATGCACGCCGAAGCTCTGTCCCTTCCGCCATGCGATCTTTCCCTGCGCCGGTCGGCAGTCGGGCAGGAGGATGACGACGCTTTCCCCCACGGCAAGGTCGAACTCGCACCGCCCGCCAAGACCCATTTCCGACACGTCGCGAACGAGGATGTCGATCTCGCCATAATCCGGATGACGCATGCGCGCCTTCAGCAGCCGACGCTGGCGGTCATGCAGCCGCTTGGAGGCGAAATCGGAATCCGAAACGGACATTCAGTCCCGTATCTCTTCAATATCTGGTGCCGCGACGCACCTATGGCGACCCTTGGCTCCATTCGGCACTGCCGGCCGGACCCATATGAAATGACGGTGTAGACATTCAGGCGCGCCATGAAAAGCGCCATCATCTTAAACCATTTATATCAAAGGCTTTTAGCGTTTCGTTCAGAAAGAGGGAAGGCCGGCGGCCCGATAAGGGTCGCCGGCCTTCGATCAGGCGGTGAGGCGGCAATGCGGCTGAAAGCCGGTCGGGGATATGTCGCCTCCGGGCGAGGTCAGTTGGCCGCCTGATCCGAAGCGGCCGAGCTGGCCGAACCCGAAGCCTGTCCGCTGCCCGAAAGCTGTCCGGAAGCATCGACGGACCCCAGGCCGCTCGCGCCGTTCGCCGCACCGTTGGCCGCGCCCGCGGCGCTGCCGGCGGCATTGCCTGCTGCCGAATGTGTCCGGCTCACGGCGTTGGCGGCGCGGTCCCGCGCTGCTCCTGCGGTGGCGCTGGCGCGGTCCTTGGTTTCGGCGACGGTTCCAGCGGCCCGGTCCCGCGCCGCGCCGGCCGTGTTGCCGGCCTGGTCGCGCAGGCCGCCCACGGCATTGCGCACATCGCCTGTCCCCAGCGTGTCGGCCGTCAGGCTGCCGCCTGCCGATCCGCTGGCGGAGCCCGAAGCGCTGCCGCTGCGGCTCTTGCCATGGCGGCTGACCGATCCGGAGGCGGAACCGCTGCCGCTGCCATGGCCCGAACCGCTGGCGCCGACACGGCCATTCTCCAGGTCGATGCTGCGGTCGAGGCCGACGCCGCCCGATCCGCCGAGCGTGCCGCCCAACGATCCGCCCGCGCCACCCAGCGCGCCGCCCAGGCCACCGCCCAGCATGCCGCCGCCACCGCCGCCCAGCAACTGGGCAGAGGCGGGCGCGGCCGTCAGGGCGGCAAGAGCGGCGGTTGCAATCAGGAACTTGACTTTCATCGATCGTCTCCTTGTTCGTTGTCGATCCGATGACAGGACAACGCGACGGCGATCGGATTTAATCCCAAAATGTCGGAAAAAACTTCAAATCATTGAAAATCAATCATTATTTCTGCAAGTACCGCAAATGATGCTAAGGCCGGAGCCCCGCTTCGCCTCCGCCCGCAGGGCCGCCACGCTGCCCTTGGCGAACAGCCGTCCCGCCACCAGCGGCGCAGCGAAGGATGTACCGCGGACCTTACCCTTGCCGCCGTCGGCCCGGGCCGCATTCATGTCCGCCCCCGGTGCGGCGAAATCCACATGACGGGCCCGCCCCGCCTCGGGCAGGACGCGGCCCCGCCCGTCAATGCCGGTGACGGCGATCACCCCGGCATAGGATGCCGGATAGGCCGGCGGCGCGGCCGGCCCGTCATTGCCGACCGCCGCGACCACGGACACGCCACGTTCCCGCGCCAGTCGGATGGCGCCGGCCAGCAGGGGATTGTCCGGGCCCACCAGGCTCACCGTCACGACATCGGCCCCGCGCGCCGCCATCCAGCCAAGCGCACGCGCCATGGCGAAGGCGCTGCCGCCCGCCGGGTCGTCGCCATAGACATCGGCCACCAGCAGGGGCGCGCCGGGCGCTGCGCCCCTTATACTGCCCGTCCCGCTGATGAGGGAGGCGACCGCCGTCCCGTGCGCGCTGGCGCGGGGAGCCCCTCGGGCGAAACCCCGCTGTTCGATCGGGCCGGTCAGGCTGGGGTGCCGGGCCACCCCGCCGTCGATCAGCCCCGCCGCCTTGCCCCCAACCGACGCGGTTTCCACAAGCGCGGCGGCGGCAAGACCCATGGAAGCGCCGCTGGGGAAATAGAGATTGTCGGCACTGGCCTGCGCTTCCGGGGCGAGGGACCGGACCTGCTTCAACGCACGCGACAGGCTGCGGCCCTGCGGCACGGTCAGGCGGGTCACGGCAAGGTCCAGCCCCTCTATGGCGGCATCTTCCACGCCATAGCCGGCGGAACGCAGCGCGGCGATGCTTTCCGGCCGCGCCCCGGTCAGCAATATGACGCCGCGCCGCGCCGGTTCGCGCCGGTCGTCCAGTTCCACCGAATCGGCATGCCGCCGCACCAGATCGTCGATCCGCGCCGCCCGCGCCGCCAACAGCCGGTCGGCCAGCCGGGCAGGCGGCAGCCGGTCAAGCCCGGCCTGGTCGAGCGTTCCTTCCACCCGATCCATCACATGCGGCACGATGCCGCCTGCCTGGCCGCTCACCTGACCCAGGGTGCTGCCCGGCGAAGGCAGCAACTGCGCCTGCGCGCCCGGTGCGGTCAGAAGCAGGCCGGCAACGATCCATCGACGCGCGAATTTCATCTCGACCTCTCCACCGCCGGCACTTCCACCATCAGACTGCCTTCCGGTCCTTTCGCTCTCAAAATGATTCATTGCGAAAAAATTTCCGATACAAGATCCATGCTCAGGGATGAAACGTGCGGCGGCAGCCGTTTCATCCTTCAGGAAGCTGAATGGAGACCGGATGTCGTTCGAAAGCGATCTGTTGGCGATCCTGCCCCGGCTGCGGCGCTTCGCCGCCAGCCTGTCGCGGGATCGCGCCGATGCGGACGATCTCTGCCAGGCGGCGTTGGAAAAGGCGCTCCGGGCACGCGATCAATGGCAGCCGGGGACGAGACTGGATAGCTGGATGTATCGGATCATGCGCAATCTGTGGATCGACGAGGGCCGCTCCCGGCAGCGCGCCGCCCGCACCTTCGCGCCGGAGGAGGCGGGCGAGCATGTCGGCCATGCGGGCGACCGCGATGTGGAGGCGCATGTCATGCTGTCCGATGTCGACCGCGCGATGCAAAGCCTGCCCGACGAGCAGCGGGAGGCTATCGCGCTCGTGCTGGTGGAGGGGCTGTCCTACCGGGAAGCGGCGGAGGTGCTGGACATTCCGATGGGCACGCTGACCTCGCGGCTGGTGCGCGGGCGCGGCGCTTTGATCGAACTGCTGGGGGAAGCGGCATGACGGACATGGACGAAGCCATGCTGATCGCCTTTGTCGACGGCGAACTGGACGAGGTGAACCGGCGGCGCGTCGAACGTGCCGTGGCGGAAGACCCGGCGCTGGCTGCGCGGCTCGACATGCATGTTCGCCTGCGGGAGCGGTTGGCCGGCCATTATGCGCCCATCGAAGCCGAGCCTGTGCCGGCCGCGATGCGGACCTTGTTGCAGGAGGATGCGAAGGTCGTCCCGTTCCCCCGTCCGGTCCAGGCGCGCCGGCGCGCCTGGGTCATGGGCGGCGCCATCGCCGCGAGCCTGCTGCTGGGGCTTGGCGTCGGGCATTTTTCCGGCGGGAGCGACGGTCCGATTTCAATAGAGCGGGGCACGATGGTCGCACAGGGCGAGTTGGCGTCGGCGCTCGAAACCCAGCTCGCTTCCGCGCAGGAGGAAGCGCCGATCCGCATCGGCCTCAGCTTCCGGCGCAAGGGCGGCGGATGGTGCCGCAGCTTCGAAGGGCAGGCCCTGTCGGGCGTCGCCTGCCGCGAGGGGCAAGGCTGGCAGGTGCAGCAGCTCGTGCCGGGCGCGGGACGGGAAGGGGCTTATCGGCAGGCATCCTCGGGCGATGCGCGTCTTATGGCGACTGTCGATGCCTTGATGGACGGCTCTCCCCTCGATGCCGCGCAGGAGAAGGCGGCGAAGGACAGGCGGTGGCAATAGGATAGCGGCTGAAGGAAGGGTGGTATCGGACACCCGCTTTATCCCTCTCCCTTGAGGGAGAGGGCTGCGCAGACTTGGCAGCTTGCTGCCTTAGTCGTAGCTGGGTGAGGGGGTCGCGATCCAGGGGATCGCGCGGGCAGCAGGCCCGCTTTCCCCTTACCAATCAACCCAGCCCCCTTCGCCCCCAAAGCTTCCTGTCCTTCTTCCTCAAGGGAGGAGGAAGGTCTTAAAATGGCCAAAGCCAGCCCAATGGCACAGCAGGAACAGGCTAACGCATCCCCATGGCCGCTTCGCTCAGAACTCGAAATTCAACCGCCCATAATAAAATCCGCCGCTGGTCCCATAGGGCGAATATTGGTTGTAAAGGGAAAAGCCGTTGCCCTGTAGCGAAGTGGGCAGCTTGTCGGGATAGCTGTTGAACAGATTGTTCGCCCCGGCCGTCAGTTTGATGCCCTTGCGCAGTTCCATCCCCAGTTCCAGGTCGAAGATGACCTTGGGATCGATTTCCGCATCCAGGGAAGGCGTGGTCGGATGGACCATCGTCACCTTGCCGTAGCGCGTGGCGCGCAGGTTCAGGCTGGCAGGCCCCTTGGTCCAGAGGATGTTGGCGATGAACTTGTCGCGCGGCGTGCCCTTGGTGAAGTCGCCCTGTTTCGACCGGCCGATCAGCACCAGCTGGGAATTGGCCAGTACCGGCGGCACGGCATCGACATGGGTGAAGACGGTCTTGTTGAAATTGGCCGACAGGCTGAACAGCGCATTGCCCCAGTCGCCCAGGGCCGCCCGCCAGGTGCTGACCACGTCCAGCCCCCGCGTCCGGGTGTCGGCGGCGTTGGAGAAGTAGAAGCCGCCCGCCGAGGATGTGATGCCCGCCGCCGCCAGTACGCTGCGCACGAGCGGGCCCTGCAGGGTTTCGGACAGCAGGATGCGGTCCCTGATCTTGATCTGATAGGCGTCGACCGTGATGTTGAGGCGCGGTGTCGGCGTGAGGACGATGCCGGCCGAAAGGTTTCTGGACTTTTCCGGCTTCAGGGCCGTGGCGCCAAGCGCGACGGCCGCGGCGGAATCGACCGGCAGTGCGGATACGGGCAGCAACACGCCGCCGACATTGATCGTGCTGGCGGAGGAATAATGCTGCTGTTGCAGGGTCGGCGCGCGGAAGCCGGTGCTGGCCGTGCCGCGCAGCGCCAGGCCGCGCACCGGCTCGATCCGCACCGACGCCTTGCCGGTGTCGGTGGTGCCGAAGTCGGAATAATCCTCATGCCGCCCGGCCAGCGCGACCTCGAACCCCTCCACGACCTGCTGTTCCAGGTTCAGATAGGCGCTCCAATTGTCGCGGCTCCATTTCCCGGCGGAGGAGAGGGGGAAACCCGTAACCCCCTGCGACCCGGATGTCCGCAGCACACCGGCATTGGGGCCGGTGGTCGACCGGTATCCGCCGTCGATATAGGAAACGGGGTCGCCCGCACCGATGGCATAGCCGTTCCAGCGATATTCCGCGCCCAGCGCCACCAGCAACGGTTCGGCCAGCCCCAGATCGACCGTCTTCTGAAGGTCGAGATTGGTGGTCCACTCCTTCGACGTGACGGCGCCGATATACATGTCGGTCGGGCTGGCCGGACCGAGCGAGGCGTTGATGACCGAGCTTTCCCGATATTTCACCCAGTTGCGGGAAAAGCTGCTGGACAGATCGTAATGGAATGTGTCGGACAGGTCGCCGCGCAGCCCCGCCGCAGTCTGGAAGTCCTCGTCATAGATGTGGAGATGCGGGCTGTAGCCATTGGGGAACAGTTCGGGGATGTTGTTCGGCGCGTCGGGGAAGCGATAGGTCAGCCAGGCGTCGCTATGCCGGCGCGACGCCGTGCCGAACAGGTAAAGTTCGACCTGATCGCTCACCGGCAGCGACAGGTCATAGGCGAAGTTGATGCCCGACACCTGCGGCTGCCCGCCCCGGTTCACGTCGCGATCGACGGTCGCCTCACGCGGGTCGAGCACACCCGTGGCCGATGAATAGAGCTGTCCCACCCGCGCATAGAACTGGCCCGGATTGGGCGCGCTGCGATAGGTGCGGCCCTGAAGGAAGGCGTCCAGCGTGAAATGGACATGGCCACCGTCCCCGATGCCGAAGCCCTTGCTGATCTGGAACCGGCCCTGTTCGCCGCCGCCGTCCGCCGTGGCCCCGCCCAGGAAGGACGCGCTGCCGCTGGCATCGTTCTTCAGCAGGATGTTGACCACGCCTGCGATCGCGTCGGACCCATATTGCGCCGACGCCCCGTCGCGCAGCACCTCGATCCGCTCGATGGCGGAGGAGGGGATAAGGTCCAGGTCGGGCGGCGACTGGCCGTTCTGGGTCGTGCCGTTGATGAACAGGGTCGCCGTATTGTGGCGCCGCTTGCCGTTCACCAGCACCAGCAACTGGTCGCCCGCAAGGCCGCGCAGCGACAGCGTCTTGACGGCGAAGCTGGCGCCCGCGCCGCTGTTCGACACGTTGATCGACGGCACCAGCGTGCCCAGCAGGTCGCGCACCGATTGCTTGCCGCTCGCCTCCAGGTCCTTGGCGCTCAGCACGTCGATGGGCGCCAGGCTCTCCGCGACGGTGCGCGTGGTCTGGCGGGTTCCCGTGACGATGATCGGGGCCGAGGCATCGTCCCCATCGGCGGGCGCCATGGCGACCGGGGCCGCCGACGCCCCCGCCACGCCGACCTGCGCAAGCTGGACCGCCAGCGGACTGCGATGGGCGACGGTGCGGTTGGCCGGCACGGCGAGGGCGACGACGCCGACGCCCGCTTCGCTATGCTTGAGCGCGGTTCCGGCCAGCAGCCGTTCCAGCGCGTCTTCGGTCGACAGCCAGCCCTGCACGCGCCGGCTGCGGATCGACGCGACCTCGTCATAGGGGAAGAGGATGCGCACGCCCGACTGGGTCGAAAGCTGGCGCAGGGCGCTGCTCAGCGGCTGCGGGGCGATGTCGAACTTGTGCCGCTGCGACAGGGTGGCGTCCATTTTCGAGGAGGCCATCAGCTCCGTGGGCAAAACAAGGCATGTGGCGAGGGCGAACCCCGCCAGTGCATGGCGAATGCGCATCGATTGTTCCCCTGTTGCAGACGGCTTTTGCCGTTCCGACATCTTCCAACGAAGAAAAGGTCCCGACCCGCCATCCATTCCGGAGCGGCGGACAGGAACGATCGGATGCGACCGATAAAGGATCAGGAAATCAGCGGGAAATGAGATTATCTTATCATAATATTACAAATGGCGCTCAGCCCGGATCAGGCGCTGGTCCGCAGAAACCAGCGCCGGTCCTTTTCCAACCCGATCGCGGTCAATCGGCCGCTGCGGAAAGCGCCGGTGTCGATGCCGATCCTGTTGGGCTGCACATCCACATCCTCGCTGATGCTGTGGCCATGGACGATCATCTTGCCGAAATGTCGCCCATGGTTCAGGAAATCGCCCCTGATCCACCGCAGATCGGCAGGAATCTGGGCATCAAGCGCAACGCGAGGCCGCACCCCCGCATGGACGAAGAGATAGTCGCCAAGCGGCAGCATATCGGCAAAGTCGTCCAGGAAATCGACATGATCGCGGGGCACATGGGCCAGCATCCACTGCGCCATCGCCTCGTCGCTCATAAGCGCGCTGTCCTCCGCCCGCAGGCCGTAGCTGGCCAGCGTCTCCACCCCCCCATATCGGCGGAAGAGGCGCGCCGCCTGCGCCTTTCCGCGGGCGGCTGCGATGAACATCTCCTCATGGTTGCCCTTGAGGAAGCGGATGTCGCCGGTCGAGCGCGCCAGGCCCATCGCCCTTTCCACCACCTGCCGCGACTGCGGGCCCCGGTCGACCAGATCGCCCAGCAGGACCAGCAGCCGGGGCAGGGGATCGCGCTCCGCCTCGTCCAGAGCGATCCGGTCCAGCAATTGGGCGAAAAGGTCGTCGCGGCCGTGAATGTCGCCTATGGCATAGACGCGCCTGTCGCCGCCCACGCTGGGGGAGGGCGCATCGTCCCGCGCCTTCCGCCTGCGGAACGGCATCAGCATGGCGGGCTTGCCTCACACATCATGCCGCCACTGTCGCACAGCGTTACAGGCGCGGCAATGTGACGCCCTGCTGCCCCATATATTTGCCCGCGCGGTCGGCATAGCTGGTCTCGCACGGCTCGTTGCCCTTAAGGAACAGGAACTGGCACGCGCCCTCATTGGCGTAGATCTTGGCGGGCAGCGGCGTGGTGTTGGAAAATTCCAGCGTCACATGCCCTTCCCAGCCCGGCTCCAGCGGCGTCACGTTCACGATGATGCCGCAACGCGCATAGGTGGACTTGCCAAGGCAGATCACCAGCACGTCGCGGGGCACCCGGAAATATTCGACCGTCCGCGCCAGCGCGAAGCTGTTGGGCGGGATGATGCAGACATCGGTCTTGCGGTCGACGAAGCTGTTGGCGGCGAAATCCTTGGGGTCGACCACGGCGCTGTCGACATTGGTGAAGATCTTGAATTCGTCCGCCACCCGCGCGTCATAGCCGTAGGAGGAGAGGCCATAGCTGATGCAGCCGTCGCGCCGCTGGCTTTCCACGAACGGCTCGATCATGCCGCTGGTCCGGGCCTGTTCGCGAATCCACTTATCCGACAATATCGACATGGCTGTTCAGCTCTTTCTGGGGGTGATGCCCAAATCGGCGGGGCCGAAGGCATGGGGCAGGAGTTCGGCGACGCGATGTTCGGCCAGCGCGTCTCCTTCCGGCGCCGCGCAGTAAATGGCAAGCGTGCGCCCGGCCATCTGCTCGGCTTCGTTCATGATCTGGCGACACCGGCCGCAGGGGGTGACGATGGCGTCTCCCGATACGGAGCCGTCCGGCCCCATGGCGCCGCCCACGACCGCGATCGCTTCCACATCGGCAAGGCGGCCCTGCGCGTTGGCCGCCGCCAGCGCCACCGTTTCGGCGCAGAGCGACAGGCCGTAGCTCGCATTCTCGAAATTGCAGCCGGTCACGATCTGCCCGTCGGTCAGCCGCACCGCCGCGCCCACGGCGAAGCGGCTGTAGGGCGCGTGCGCATGGCGCATCGCCGTCCGCGCCGCCCCGATCAGCTTTTCCGTCGCATTCATCGCGCCATCACATCCCATCGCACCGGTCCGTCGATGCCGTCGATATGCCGCATATCATTGGCTGTCCACATCACCCATTTGCGCTTCTCGCGATCGGGCGCGAAGAAATTGCGGTCCAGCCATAAGGTCCGGTTGATCCCCGATGCAATGGCATATTGCGCGTCGAAATCGTCGCTGACGTTGAGCAGGACCGGCGTGCCCGCATGACTCTCGATCAGGTTGATCAGCGTATTCAGTTCCGACAGCACCGCGTCCTGCCCCGGCCGCGCCCGGCAGCCCGGCTCGAACGCCAGCCTGATCACCGGCGGCAGCGCGGCATTGTCCCGCGGAACCATGGTCATGAAGCCTGTCGCCTGTTCCGAAGCCCTGGCGCACAGGCTGAAATCCAGCGCCGCGCCATAGCGCAGCCCCGCCGCCCGCGCGCCTGCCCAGTTCGCCTCGAAGGCCGGATCGCGCAAGCGCCCGCCGCGCGAGGCGCGGATATAGGCGAAATCCGCCCCCTGCGCCGCCAGCGTGCCCCAGTCGATGGAGCCATTGTCCGACGATACCGACACGCCCTGGGTCGGAAACGCCTCCCGATCCGGCGCCCATTCGCGCGCATAGAGCCATCCGCCCAGGGCCATCAGGCCCAGGACGGCAAGAAACAAGCAAAAACGGGCCATGAAATGGCCGGCACTGATGATACGGATGCCCCTTACCCCTTGATGTGCAGGACGCAGATCAGCGTGAACAGGCGACGGGCCGTATCGAAATCGACCTTGATCTTGCCGTCCAGCCGCTCGATCAGCGTCTCGGCGGCGGCATTGTGGATGCCCCGGCGTGCCATGTCCACCGTTTCGATCTGCTGTGGCGATGCGTTGCTGATCGCCTGGTAATAGCTGTCGCAGATCGCGAAATAGTCCCGGATCGGGCGGCGGAACCGGCCCAGGCTCAGGATGATCGCCTCCAGCGGATCGCCATTTTCCCGACGTATCTCTATGACCAGCCGGCCTTCCTCGACACGCAGGTGCACCTTGTAGGGGCCGGCATAGCCGTCCTCATGGCTGCGCTGCGGCTCGAAATAATTGTCCTCCAGCAGGTCGAAGATGGCGATGCGCCGTTCCTGCTCCACATCGGCATTGCGCCAGAGGATCGTCCGCTCGTCGAGCGTGATATCGATGATGCGCGGATCGGCCATGGACGCTATGGTCAGTGCGGCGACACGCGCCGAAAAGCAAGGGGGACTCTTGTCCACAGCTTTTCCGAATGCTTTCAACGTTCCGCCTTGCAAGGGCGGTTGCTCGGCGCGATGAGGGGGCAATGGTCGAACTCGTGCAAATCACCCCCGCCGCAGAAGCCGGCATCACCGAACTCCCCCGCAATGTGGAGGCGGAGGCCGCCCTGCTGGGCGCGCTGATGATCGACAACCGCATTGCCGAGGATGTGCAGCTCAAGCTCAAGCCGGAGCATTTCTTCGAGCCCCTGCACGGCCGCATCTACGAATCCGTGATGAAGCTGGTCGAGCGCGACATGGTCGCCAACCCGGTGACGCTGAAACCGATGCTGGAGCAGGACCCGGCGCTCAAGGAACTGGGCGGCGTCGGCTATCTGGCGCAACTGACGGGCAATGGCGCGGCGCTGCTGGGCGCCCGCGACTTCGCCACGCAGATCTACGACCTTGCCTTGCTGCGGCAGCTTGTCCATGTCGGCCGCGAACTCGTTGAAAACGCTCTGGATACCAGCGAGGACGTAAACCCTCGCGAACAGATCGAGCAGGCCGAGGTCGCGCTTTACAAGGTGTCGGAGGGGGAGGGGGAGACCGGGTCGGTCAAGAGCTTCGCCACGGCCACCACCATGGCGGTCCAGATCGCGGAGCGCGCGCTCAACAGCGGCGGGCATGTTTCGGGCATCACCACCGGCATCAACAGCCTGAACGAAAAGATCGGCGGCATGCACAATTCGGACCTCATGATCCTCGCGGGTCGTCCGGGCATGGGCAAGACGTCGCTGGCGACCAACATCGCCTATAATGCCGCCTCGCGCTGGCTGCGCGACAATGCCGACGGCATTCCGCCGGAAAAGAATATGGGCGCGAAGACCGCCTTCTTCAGCCTGGAAATGTCCGCCGACCAGCTCGCCACCCGCGTTCTGGCCGAACAGTCGGGCATCAGCGGCGAAGCGCTGCGCATGGGCAAGATCAGCCGCGCCGATTTCCAGAACCTCTCCCGTGCGGCGCGGGAATTGCAGGAACTGCCGCTGTTCATCGACGACACGCCGGGCCTGACCATCGCCGCGCTGCGCACCCGCGCCCGCCGGTTGAAGCGGCGGCATGACATCGGCTTCGTCGTGGTCGACTATCTCCAACTGCTCCAGGGCACCGGAAAGGGCGACAATCGCGTCAACGAGATTTCGGAAATTTCCCGTGGTCTGAAGACCTTGGCGAAGGAACTTAACTGCCCGGTTCTGGCCTTGTCCCAGCTCAGCCGCGCCGTCGAACAGCGCGAGGACAAGCGGCCCCAGCTATCGGACCTTCGTGAATCGGGCTCTATCGAACAGGACGCGGACATGGTCTGGTTCGTCTTCCGCGAGGATTATTATGTCGCCGCGAAGGAGCCGGGGAACAAGGAAAGCCCCGAACATCTGGAATGGGCGCAGGAAATGGAGCGCATCTACGGCTTGGCCGAGGTGATCGTGGCCAAGCAGCGCCATGGTTCGACCGGGCGCATCCGCATGAAGTTCGACGCGAAGATCACCCGCTTCTCCGACCTGGCGGAGGGCAGCTATCTGGAGGATTACGAATAGAGCCAGGGGCCTTTCACAAGCCGCAGCGTGCTAAAAATATGTGACCGCCGGAAGTTCGGAAAACCGCCATTTGCAGCCCGCCATTGGCTGCATCCCCACACATACTAGCCCGAAACAAAAGCCTGGAACACCAGCGCCAGCCCCACCAGGCTGACGAGATAGGCAATGGTCCGCACCATGGGAATGCCCATGCCGTACAGCGGCAGGTAAACCGCCCGCGCCCCCAGCCAGAGCCACCCGCCAAGGGCTGTCGTTCCGCTGGTTTTCCCCGCGATCACCACGCCCAGAAGCACGATGATCGCGATCGGATAGGTTTCGAGGAAATTCGCCTGCGCCCGCACCAGCCGCCCGCCGACGGGATCGAGCGGCGGCAATTCCTCATCCCGCGCGCCCATGTTCCATTTGGTGCCATATTGCCGCGTCTTGATATGCGCCGCCGCGAAGATGTGGACCAGCAGCAGCACGCAACTCCACGCCAATATCTTCAGCTCGACGGCCATATCTCGTCCTCCGCTCAGTCTGTCATGACCGCCGACCATATCGCGCCCGCATGGTCCGCGCCATAAGTCTCGATTGCAGTAGGCGGCGGATTGGCCGCCCGCGCCCATCATCGGGGCCATAGGCCCTCTTTTCGCAACGGGAGGATTCGGAAGAGCGCAATATTCCCACGAGTCGGGATATTCTCGACGCAACCGCCTTTTCGGTCAGAACACCGGCTGGTTGGCCGGATCGTCCGGATCGGCCGCGGGGGAGGGGATCGGCGTCACCGGCGAGTGAATGCCGCACTCGACCTTGTCCCACCCGCGCCAGCGCCCGGCGCGGGGATCTTCGCCCGGCAGCACCTTGGACGTGCACGGTTCGCAACCGATGGACAGATAGCCCTGCGCCTCCAGCGGATGGCGCGGCAACTTCTCCGCCTCGAACCAGGCTTCCAGATCGTCCTTCGTCCAGTCGCCCAGCGGGTTGATCTTCAGCCGGCCGTCCTCGACCTCGAAACGGGGCAGGTTCTGCCGCGTCACCGACTGGAACGCCTTGCGTCCGGAAATCCACGCATCCAGTCCATCCTTGGCGCGGTTCATCGGCTCGACCTTGCGGATTTCGCAGCAGCCGTCGGGGTCGTAGGACCAGCGCAGCCCCGTCTCGTCCTTCTTCGCCAGCACCTCCGCATCGGGCACGACCGCCCGGCTGTCGGTAAAGCCCAGCGTGCTGATCAGCGTTTCGCGATAATCCAGCGTCTCGCGGAACATCTTGAGCGTGTCGACGAAGATCACTGGCACGGTCCTGTCCGCCTTGGCCACCAGCGACAGCAGCACCGCGCTTTCCGTACCGAAGGAGGAGACGACGGCGACATTGCCCGCCAGCCCCTCGGCAAAGACGGTCTTGAGCATCGACAGCGTGTCGACGCCCTCGAAGCGCGCGTTGAGCGCATCCGCATCCGCCTGGGTAAAGGCGGGGCGGGCGTCGATCACGTCGAGCTGGCGGGCAGGTTCAGCCATTTATAGTCTCCGGGTGCCGTTTCGCCCAGATGGGGCGGCGGCCATCGATCGTCTTCTGATAGACGTCGTCATAACGATGGAGCGCGCGCTCCACGGCGGCATCGTCCAGCGCCTTGTCGGGCCGGAAGCTGTCGAAGCCGCAGCGGCGCATCGCGACGATCTGGTCCACCAGCACATCGCCCACGGCGCGCAGTTCGCCCTGATAGCCGGCCTCGCGCAATATCCGCGCCGCCGAATAGCCGCGTCCGTCGCCGAAAGCCGGGAAGTTCACCTCCACCAGCGACAGCCTTTCCAGATGGGGCAGCAACTCGCGGGCATCCTCGCCCGCTTCGATCCGGACGGCGGTCGAATTGGACTGGCCGGTGAAGGATTCGACCGTGACCGCCGGTTCCTGGCCGGTTTCGCCTTCGCGGAAGGACAGGAACTCAACCATAGATCGCCTCCTTGAAGGGCTTCATGCCAAGACGGCGATAGGTGTCGAGGAAGCGTTCGCCCTCCTCCCGCTGTTCGAGATAGAGGTTGGTGACCTTCTCGATCGCGTCGACCACGCCGTCCTCCGAAAAGCCGGGGCCGGTGATCTGTCCGACGCTCGCATCCTCCGCGCCCGACCCGCCGAGCGAAAGCTGGAAATTCTCCACGCCCTTCCGGTCCACGCCCAGCACGCCGATATGGCCGGCATGATGATGGCCGCAGGCATTGATGCAGCCGGAAATCTTGACCTTCAGCTCGCCCAGTTCCTTCTGCCGGTCGGCCGCGGCGAACCGTTCCGACAGCTTCTGCGCCAGCGGGATGGAGCGGGCATTGGCGAGGCTGCAATAATCCAGGCCCGGACAGGCGATGATGTCGGTGATCAGGTCCAGATTGGCCTCGGCAAGGCCAGCCTCGTCCAGCTTCTGCCAGATGGCATGGAGGTCCGCCTTCTTCACATGCGGCAGGACCAGATTCTGCGCATGGGTGACGCGCAGCTCGTCGAGCGAATATTGTTCGGCCAGGTCCGCAACCAGCGCGATCTGCTCCGCCGAGGCATCGCCCGGAATGCCGCCGCGCGGCTTCAGGCTGATGTTGACGATGGCATAGCCCGGCTGCTTGTGCGCCGCGACCTGACGGTCCACCCAAAGGGCGAAGGCCGGATCGCTGCGGTCGATGCTGTCCTCAAGGCCCGTTTCATAGGCGGGGCCGGCGAAATAGGCGCGGATTCGGTCCAGTTCCTCGGTCGGCGGGTTGAGGCCCAGCGTCCGCATATGGGCGAACTCCTCCTCGACCTGCCGCTTATATTCCTCGACGCCCAGTTCATGGACCAGGATCTTGATCCGCGCCTTGTACTTGTTGTCGCGCCGGCCATAGCGATTATAGACGCGCAGGCACGCCTCCAGATAAGAGATGATCTCATCTTCGGGCACGAAGTCCCTGATAAGCGGCGCAACCATGGGCGTGCGACCCATGCCGCCGCCGGCATAGACTTCCGCGCCTGTCCGGCCGTCGCGCGACACCAGCTTCAGGCCGATGTCGTGCAGGCGCATGGCGGAACGGTCATCCTCGCTCGCGATCACCGCGATCTTGAACTTGCGCGGCAGATAGGTGAATTCGGGATGGAAGGTCGACCATTGGCGCAACAGTTCCGCCCAGGGACGCGGGTCGGCCACTTCGTCCGCCGAAACCCCGGCATATTGGTCGGACGAGATATTGCGGATGCAATTGCCGCTGGTCTGGATGGCATGCATCTCGACCGTCGCCAGTTCGGCAAGGATGTCCGGCGCATCGGCCAGCTTGATCCAGTTATATTGCAGGTTCTGGCGCGTGGTGAAGTGGCCATAGCCCCTGTCATATTTCGCCGCGATCTCGCCCAGCTTGCGCATCTGCCGGCCGCTCAGCGTGCCATAGGGAATGGCGACGCGCAGCATATAGGCGTGCAACTGGAGATAGAGGCCGTTCATCAGCCGCAGCGGCTTGAACTGGTCCTCCGTCAGTTGTCCGGCCAAGCGGCGCTGGGTCTGGTCGCGAAACTCCTCGACGCGGGCGTCGACGATGGACTGGTCGTAGCTGTCGTAACGATACATGGTTCAGATCACCCAGTTGCCGGCATCGGCGTCATTCGGTTTCAGCGTCAGGTCGGGGCGCACCGTCGGTCCCAGGGCGCGGATGCGGTCCTTGATATGCGCGGGGCGCACGCCTTCTTCGGTCACGGTCGCATCGATCACATAGGCGCCCACGACCCGCAGTGCGGCTTCCTCCGCCCGGGCCAGATCCTCGCCCTTGTCGCCCACGTCGACGGAATCGCCGACCTGCCGCGACCAGCCGTCGCCCGCCCACCAGATCACGTCCCCGGTGCCGAGGTCATTGCCGGTCAAAATCTTCACTTGTCAGTCTCCGCCCCAAATGTCTCCTGCGCGGCCCAGCCGGCCAGCACATCCTGCGCCAGCGCATAGGCCGCAACCTCCCCGACCACAATCAGGGCAGGGCTTTTCACCTTCTCCCGCGCGACCATCTCGCCCAGATCGGCAAGCAGGGTGCGCAGCGTCCGCATGTCGGCGCGCGTGCCGTTTTCCAGCACGGCCACGGGAATGGCCGGCGACACGCCGTCGGCCATCAGCTTGTCGGCAATGTCCGTCGCCGTCGCCACGCCCATATAGATGACGAGCGTGCGTCCCGCGCCCGCCAGCCCGGACCAGTCCTGATCGGTCAGCCCCTTGCATTGCCCGGCCACGAAGCTGACCGCGCTTGCCGCGTCGCGATGGGTGAGGGGCAGTTGCGCCTGCGCGGCGCAGCCGATGGCGGCGCTGATCCCCGGCACGACCTCCACCGGCACCCCGGCGGCGCGGCAGGCTTCCATTTCTTCGCCGCCACGGCCGAAGATGAAGGGATCGCCGCCCTTCAGCCGCACGACCCTGCGCCCGGCGAGCGCCAGTTCGACCAGCAGGGCATTGATCCCGTCCTGCGGCACCGAATGACGGCTGCGCTGCTTGGCGACAGAGATCAGTTCGGCCCGTGGGGAGGCGAGCGCCAGGATCTCGCCGGAAACCAGCCCGTCATGCACGATCACCTCGGCCTCGCCGATCAGCCGCGCGGCGCGCAGCGTCAGGAGTTCCGGGTCGCCCGGACCGGCGCCGACAAGGGTGACAGTGGCAATGGGAGTTTCAGCCATGTTGGGCAGATGGCGAAAACAGCCCGCGGTTTCAATTCAGAATGCGTTGGCCAGGGCGAAGGAAAATTTGGGGAGGATCGATTTGATCCTGTCGCCCCGTCGCTCTGCTGCCAGACCACCCGGCCGCTCAATCGCCCATCAGGCTGGTGTCGACGTCCTTCAGGCCAATGCCGATGGATGCGCGCGGCTGCTCGATCTCCACCGACACGACCGGATAGGCGCAATAATCAGCCGCATAATAGGCGCTGGGCCGATGATTGCCGGAAATGCCCACCCCGCCGAAGGGCGCGGAGGAGGATGCCCCATTGGTCGGCCGGTTCCAGTTGACGATGCCCGCCCGGATATTGGCCCAGAACTGGTTATATTGTTCCGGCGATCCCCCGATCAGCGCGGCGGAAAGGCCATAGCGCGTATTGTTCGCCTCCCGGATCGCGGATTCGAAATCCGGCACCCGGACAACCTGCAACAGGGGGCCGAACAGCTCGACGTCGGGCCGCTCCGCCATGGCGGTCACGTCGATGATCGCCGGCGTCACGAAGGGCAGCCCCTTGGTCGTGCGGACCATGTGCTTGATGGGCTTGCCGCCGTTGCTCATCAGATAGAGGAAGCTCTCCGTCAGATGATCCGCCGCCTGATTGTCGATCACCGGCCCCATGAAAGGCGCGGGGTCCGCATGGGGATGGTCGACGATCAGCCGGTCCGCCAGCCTCTTGACCTCTCCGACCAGCGTGTCGGCCAGCTCCTCCCTGACGATCAGCCGGCTCGCGGCCGTGCAGCGCTGCCCGCTCGACAGGAAGGCCGACTGGACGATCAGCGTCGCGGCGCTGGCGATGTCGGCCGTATCCCAGGCGACGATCGGGTTGTTCCCGCCCATTTCCAGCGCCAGTATCTTGCCGGGATTGGCCGCGAACTGCCGGTTGATCGCGATGCCCGTCTGCGCCGACCCGGTGAAGAGAATGCCCCCCACATCGGGATGGGCGGCCAGCGCCTTGCCCTCGTCGGGTCCGCCCAGCACCAGCCGGACGGCATCCTCCGGTACGCCCGCCTCATGGTAGAAACGCACCAGCATCTCGCCCACGGCCGGCGTCTTTTCCGACGGCTTGAAGACGACGGCATTGCCGGCCAGCAACGCGGGAACGATATGCCCATTCGGCAGATGCGCCGGGAAATTATACGGCCCCAGCACCGCCATGACGCCATGCGGCTTGTGCCGCACGGACTGACGCGCGCCCATCGCCGCTTCAAGCCGTCTCTGCCCGGTGCGTTCGGAAAAGGCGGCGACGGAAATGTCGACCTTGTTCATCACCGCCGTCACTTCGGTCCGCGCATCCCACAGGGGCTTGCCGGTTTCGCGGGCGATCAGGTCGGCCAGCGCTTCCTCATTGGCGCGCACGACATTGACGAAGCGGCGCAGCGTTTCGATGCGGTAGGCGATGGGCTGGGCGGCCCATTTCGGCCAGGCGGCACAGGCGCGGGCGACCTCCGCCTCCACGTCGCTGGCAGTCCCCTGCCACAAAAGAGCACCAGTGGCGGGTTCGAACGAAGTCAGCGCGGCGGACATGGCACCGATATGGAGGATAATGGGGCGTTAGGGAAGGGGCGGCAAACGGCTCCCTCCTCCCTCGGGGAGGGGGAAGCGGGCGTGGCGAGCGGAAGGGCAAGCCGACGTAACGGAAAGCCCGTCCGCCCCGCCAGCGGAGGAGAATTCAGGGCACATCAGGGGCGCCGCCCAATGCATCGCCCATGCGCCGGATCGCCGCCACCTTCGCATGCAGCGGCGTCCAATCGTCCCGCTCGGCAATCCCGCTCCAGATCGCCTCCACCTCATCGATATGCATGGAGCAGGGCGCCGGATCGGCCCAATAGGCATGATCCTGGGGCCCGCTCGCCTCGAACCCGGCGATGGCCTCGCGAAATCCCGCCCATTCCTCCCCGGCATAAGGCCCGCCGTCGCGGGGATCGCCGCCGCGCCAGTCCTGGAAGAAGCGATCGATCGGCCTTTGCGTCGCGATCATGCCGCGCACCGCCGCTTCGATCATGGTGGAGGCGTCGTCCGTCGGCGCGACGCCCAACCGCCAGCAGAAGCGCCGCGCCATCGCCTCGGCATAGAGCGCCGGAAAGCGCTCCAGCTGCTCGATCAGCGGTTCGGCCTCCACCAGGGGACGCAGCGACACGGCGAGCTGCGCCACGTCCCAGTGGATCGCTTCCGCCTGCCGTCCGAAGGCATAGAGCCCGGCATGGTCGAAATAGGCGGCGGTGAACCCCTCTTCCCAAAGCGGCGTGAACCGCCAGGGTCCATAGTCGAAGCTCTCGCCCGTCACATTGATGTTGTCGCTGTTGAGCACGCCATGGACGAAGCCCGCCACCATGTAGCTCGCGGCCAGATCGGCCGTTCGCTCCACCACCCGGCCCAGCAGTTGCGCGGGAGGATTGTCGCCCGGCTCCTCGCCGTAGAGCTTCGTCAGCGCATAGTCGACGAGCCGCTCCAGCAGCGCCTTGTCGTCGAAATAGGCCGCCCGCTGGAAAGACCCGATGCGGATATGCGAGTGGCTGAGCCGCACCATCACCGCCGCGCGGGTGGGGGAAGGTTCGTCGTTGCGCTCCAGCGCCTCGCCCGTCTCGATGATGGAAAAGGTCCTGGAGGTGTTGACGCCCAGCGCCTCGAGCATCTCCGTCGCCAATATCTCCCGCACGCCGCCCTTCAGCGTCAGCCTGCCGTCCCCGAAGCGGCTATAGGGCGTCCGGCCGGAACCCTTGGTGCCCAGGTCGAGCAACCGGCCGGCCCCGTCCCGAAGCTGCGCGAACAGGAAACCGCGGCCGTCCCCGATGTCGGGATTGTACACGCGGAACTGATGCCCATGATAGCTTAGCGCCAGTGGCTGGGGCAGCGATCCCTCCAGCGGCTCGAACCGGCCGAAATGCGCCAGCCATTCCTCATCGCTCAGGTCGCCCAGGCCCACGGCCTTCGCCCAACGGTCATTGCGGAAACGCAGGATGGTCCGGGGAAAGTCGGCCGCCGCGACGGGATCGGCAAAATCGGGCTGCAGCGCGGCGATTTCGTTCGCGGGGCTGAATTTGGCGGGTTGCAGGGCAGGGCGCATGCGGCGATATGGGGGATGCAGGGTGGAAGGATCAAGCAGCTTGAGCAGCTATAGCGACGGATACTGGTGGTCCCCCGATGGGCTGAGGCTCCATTATCGCGATTATGCTGGCGGCGAAGATGGCCGCCCTCCCTTGCTCTGCCTGCCGGGCCTGACCCGCAACGCCCGCGATTTCGAACCGTTGGCGGCGCGCCTCGCCGGGCCATGGCGCCTCATCTGTCCCGACTTGCGCGGCCGCGCCGAAAGCGCGCAGGCGAAGGACCCGATGACCTATGTCCCGCTCACCTATCTGCAGGACATCAGCCGCCTGCTGGCGGATCTGGCCATCACCCGCTTCGTCGCCATCGGCACGTCGCTGGGCGGCATCATCACCATGCTGATCGCGGCGACCCATCGCGAATGGCTGGCCGGAGCGCTGCTCAACGATGTCGGGCCGACGCTGGAGGAGGCGGGGCTGGCGCGCATCCGCACCTATGTCGGCATCGGCCAGTCGCATCCAAGCTGGGTGCACGCCGCCCGCGCGCTGGAGGAATCCAATGGCGACGTCTATCCCGGCTATGGCCTCGACCAATGGCTGGCCATGGCCAAGCGCCTCTACCGCCTCAACAGCGCGGGGCGCGTCGTGCTCGACTATGACATGCGCATAGCGGAGCCGCTGCGGGTCGCGGGCAGCGAGGCGAGCGTCGACATGTGGCCGGTCATGCAGGCCTTTCGCGGAATTCCGACGCTGGTGCTGCGCGGCGAGCGCTCCGACCTGCTCTCCGCGGCCACCGCCGCCCGCATGGTGGAGGACATCGGTCCCGGCGCGGAGTGCGCGGTCATCTCCAATGTCGGTCACGCTCCCGTGCTCGACGAGCCTGAATCCGCCGCCGCCATCGATCGGCTGCTGGCGCGGGTCCTGAATGGCTGAAGCGGCTTGAGCGGCATGGAGCGTTTCGCCGCGGGCCGGCCTCGGCAGATCGACGGGCCGCCCCGGCTGCTGCATGTCCACGGCAGCTTCTCGCTTGGCGGGAAGGAGGCGCGGGCCGTGCGCCTGATGAACCTTTGGGGCGACCGCGCCCGTCACAGCATCGTTAGCGCCGCGCCCCAACTGATGAGCGCGCGGGACGCCATCGACCCCGCCACGCCGGTCGATTTCCCCCAGCCTCCTCCACTCGCCGGCAGGCCGGGCCTCGGGCGTTTCCGGGCGATTGCGGCCTTCCTGTCGGACTACGACCTCATCCTCAGCTATAATTGGGGAGCGATGGATGCGGTGATGGCGCGGCGCATCCATGGCGGTCCGCCGCTGATCCATCATGAGGACGGCTTCAACGCGGATGAGGCGGGCGGCCTCAAGCCGCAGCGCAACCTCTATCGCCGCCTGGCGCTTCAGCGCGCCCATGCGCTGGTCGTCCCGTCCGTCCGGCTCGACGGCATCGCCCGCGAGGTGTGGCGTCAGCCGCCGCGAAAGGTCCACCTGATCCGCAACGGCATAGACACGGCGCGCTATGCCCTGCCGCCTGTGCCGGATGCCATTCCAGCCCTCGACCGCACGGCCGGCAAGCTGATGGTGGGGACGGTGGCGGGCCTGCGCCCGGTCAAGAACATCCGCCGCCTCGTCCGCGCCGTCGCGCCGCATCGCGACCGGCTGCAACTGGTGGTGGTGGGGGAGGGGCCGGAACGCGACGCCATAGCGGCGGAAGCCAGGGACCACGGACTGGCCGACATCTGCATGGCCGGATTCCTGCCTGAACCCTGGCGCTTCATGGGCCTGCTCGACATCTTCGCTTTGTCTTCCGACAGCGAGCAGTTCCCGATCTCGCTGGTGGAAGCGATGGCGGCGGGCCTGCCCGTCGCATCGACCGATGTGGGGGACGTCGCTGCCATGGTCGCGCCCGAAAACCGGCCGTTCGTCGTCCCGGGCGAAGCAGCCCTGTCCTCGGCGCTGGGCGCGCTCGCCGGCGATCCCGGTCTGCGGCAAAGGCTTGGCGAGGCGAACCGCCAACGCGCCTGCCGCGATTTCACCGAAGCCGCCATGGTGGACGCCTATGCCGGCCTTTACGGTCAGGCACTATCCAGCCCCCATATTTTGCGGTAGGGCGCGCCCAAATATTCGTCATCCGACCGTAAAGCTGCTATAGGGCGGCGTTCAGGTGGTCGGGGGCCACGGGATTTTTGCGCGGGAGATTGCGTTGTTCAAGGGGTTGAAGCCCATCGTTTACGGCGGCCGGGAAGTCTGGCCATTGGTCGAAGGCGGCAAGGGGGTAGCCGTTTCCAACCATGCCAGTTCCGGCGCCTGGGCGGCGGCCGGCGGCATCGGCACGGTGTCGGCGGTCAATGCGGACAGCTATGACAGCTTCGGCAACGTCATTCCCCAGATTTATCATGGCCGCACCCGCCGCGACCGCCATGAGGAACTGATCGCCTATGCGATAGACGGCGCGGTCGAACAGGTGAAGCGGGCCTTCGAAATCGCCGGTGGCAAGGGCGCGATCAACATCAACGTGCTCTGGGAAATGGGCGGTGCGCAGCGCGTCCTCCACGGTGTCCTGGAAAAGACGAAGGGAATGGTCGCGGGCGTGACCTGCGGCGCGGGCATGCCCTACAAGCTGTCGGAGATCGCCGCCTCCTACGGCGTCAACTATCTGCCCATCGTCAGTTCCGGCCGCGCCTTCCGGGCCCTGTGGAAGCGCGCCTATTCCAAGGCATCGGAATGGCTGGCGGCAGTGGTCTATGAGGACCCGTGGCTGGCGGGCGGCCATAACGGCCTGTCCAACGCCGAAGATCCCAAGGTGCCGCAGGACCCCTATCCCCGCGTCCGCGACCTGCGCGCCACCATGCGGGAGGGGGGCATTTCCGACGATGTGCCCATCGTCATGGCAGGCGGCGTCTGGGCGCTCAAGGACTGGAACGATTGGATCGACAATCCGGAACTGGGCGCGATCATGTTCCAGTTCGGCACCCGTCCGCTGCTGACGCAGGAAAGCCCGATCCCGCAGGCGTGGAAGGAACGGCTGATGCAACTGGAGCCGGGCGACGTGCTGCTCCACCGCTTCTCGCCGACCGGCTTCTACAGTTCGGCCGTCCGCAATCCCTTCCTGCGCTCCCTGGAAGCCCGATCGGAACGGCAGATTCCGTTCAGCACCGAACAGGCCGGCGACCATACGCATCAACTCGACGCCGGCGTGAAGGGCAAGAATTTCTGGGTGACGCGCGGCGACCTTCTGCGCGCCCGCGAATGGGTGGGGCAGGGCTTCACCTCCGCGCTCAAGACGCCGGACAATACGCTCGTCTTCGTGACGGAGGAGGAAAAGGCCGAAATCCGCAAGGACCAGACCGATTGCATGGGCTGCCTCAGCCAGTGCGCCTTTTCAAGCTGGATGGACAGCGAGACCAATTCGACCGGCCGCCTGGCCGATCCGCGCAGCTTCTGCATCCAGAAATCGCTGCAGGAGGCCGTTCATGGCGGCGACCTCGACAAGAATCTGCTCTTCGCGGGCCATGGCGCCTACAAGTTCAAGCAGGACCCCTTCTATTCGAACGGGTTCGTGCCGACCGTGAAGCAACTTGTCGACCGCATCCTGACCGGCGACTGATGGCGGACATTCAGGGATTGGCGGTGCTGCACTACGACACGCCGCATTTTGAGGTCGTGCGTCCGGGACAGTTCGTCCTTTGCGCGGTTTCCGGCGCACGCATCGATCTGGAAGACCTCAAATATTGGAGCGCGGAGTTTCAGGAGGCCTATAGGGGACCGGAGGAAGCGACCCGTTCCTTCCTGAAGCATCGCGGCGCGGATTTTCGGTAAAGTCCTGAATTCAGGCGGATTGCTGGAATTTTATCGGGACTGGCCACGGCCCGGGCCTTTTGCATGACGCCGGTTCAAGCCTCTGCTTTTTCCATCCGGCGCTTTTATGTCTCCGCCTGCCGCACTTATCCTATTCCTTTGTCCCCGCTGATGGTTTATCCTTCATGAACGAAGCGACGGAGATCGCTCGACCAAGGAAGGATGTAAGCGATGTCGCGGATCGACATTTTTGGTGATCGCCTCTGTGTTGTGACGAGCCTGCTGATCGTGGGCTGGTTCCTTTATAATGTGGCGTTCTGACGGGCGTCCCACCTCGTTCCGGACGGCTCGCTTCCACCCGCAGGACGGATTCTGCGTCCCCCATATCGTGAAACCTGTGGTCTCGCCGTCTTAAGCAAAGCTTTCTTCCATCTCTCTACAAATTGAGTAGATATATTGCCGAGCGCAACGCTCCGCGGCTTTTGAAGGATGTCAGCTTGCTCCGCGTCACCAACGGCTAAAGCGCACGGTACTGAAGCGACGACGCAAGGTTTCGTGTTCCTCCTCGACAGGAGAAGACGATGACCCAGAATGCCACTCGTGCCCGCCGGCAACGCCGTTTCGGCTCCAGCCCGCAAATCCACATCCCCCACTCCTCCTGGACGCGTCCCGAACGCGCGTCCGAAACCGCGACGCCGGTCAAACCCGACGAGTTCTGGAGCCGCCTGGGGCTTTAAACCCAGGCGCTCGCGAAAAGGGGGGTGGGCCGCCGGGACCGTGGTTTAGGGGCCCCCGCCGCCTTTCGCCATGAGCCGCCTTCTCAATTCCCGCCGTCCAGCAGCCGCCGTGCGATCACCTGCGCCTGGATTTCCCCGGCGCCCTCGAAGATGTTCAGGATGCGCGCATCCGCGAGCAGGCGGCTCACCTGATATTCGGTCGCAAAGCCGTTGCCGCCATGGATCTGCAACGCATTGTCCGCCGCCGCCCAGGCGACGCGGGCGCCGATCAGCTTGGCCATGCCGGCCTCCAGGTCGCAGCGCTTCCCCTCATCCTTGCGGCGCGCGGCGAAATAGGTGAGCTGGCGCGCGCCCATGATCTCCGCCGCCATCATCGCCAGCTTGTTGGCGACACGGGGGAAGTCGAAGATCGGGCGGCCGAACTGCTTGCGGTCGAGCGCATAGGAAAGGCCGATGTCGAGCGCGGCCTGCGCCACGCCGATGGCGCGGGCGGCCGTCTGGATTCGCGCGGATTCGAATGTCGCCATGAGCTGCTTGAAGCCCTGCCCCTCAATGCCCCCCAGCAGGTTCTGGGCGGGCACGCGGAAATCGTCGAAGCCGATCTCATATTCCTTCATGCCGCGATAGCCGATCACCTCGATCTCGCCGCCGCTCATGCCCGGCGTGGGGAAGGGATCGGCCACCGTGCCGCGCTGCTTGGGCGCGATCAGCATGGAAAGGCCGCTGTAATTCTTCGTGCCGGGATCGGTGCGGACCAGCAGCGTCATCACGTCCGCGCGGGCGGCGTGGGTGATCCAGGTCTTGTTGCCGTTCACCCGATATTCGCCATCGGCCAGCGCCGCGCGAGTGCGCAGCGAACCCAGGTCCGAGCCGGTGTCGGGCTCCGTGAAGACGGCGGTCGGTAGGATCGATGCATTGGCGATCTGCGGCAGCCAATGGGCCTTCTGCCCGTCGGTGCCGCCGGTCAGGATCAGTTCCGCCGCGATTTCGGATCGGGTGGCGAGCGACCCCACGCCGATCCATCCGCGCGACAGTTCCTCCGACACGACGCACATGGCGGTCTTGCCCATGCCCAGCCCGCCGAACGCTTCCGGAATGGTCATGCCGAACACGCCCATTGCGCCCAGTTCCTCGACCAGGGGCAGGGGGATCAACTCGTCCTTCAGATGCCAGTCATGGGCGAAGGGCGCGACCTTCTCGTTCGAAAAGGCGAAGAACTGCTCGCGCACCATGTCGAACATTTCGTCCAGCCCGCAATTTTCCAGCGTGGCATGACCCCGCCGGGCAATGAGGTGGCGGGCGATGGCCGATTTCACCGCCTGCCCGCCGCCCTCACGGACAAGGGTGCGGAAAGCAGGCGCGTCGAGCGTCGACAGGTCGTCGGTCAGGTCGGTGGCGCGGATCACCTCGCCCTGGTTCATGGAAATGCCGCCCAGCATCTGCGCGCCATATTCCGCGAAGAGGAGTTGGGCGAGCAGCGCCTCGACCTCCCCGAACGCGCCCTGCGCGTCGAGATGGGCGGCCCAGTTGGCGACCTCCCGCATCATCTCCGCATAGGAGGCGAACCAGCCGAAGCCGTGGACGACATGCTGCTCCACATCGGCCAGCACGCGGTCGACCTGTCCCTTGTCGTTGGCGATGCGCGCCTTCACCTGCGGTTGGACGGCGGCGACGAAGGCCTGTGCGGCATCCGCCGCGCCCGAAAGCAGCGCGGGGAGGTCGGGAAGGACCAGCACCGTCTTTTCCAGTTCCACCGCCGCGCTCATCCTTCGCCGGCCTGCTTCTTGTTGGCCGTCGCCATCGCCTTGGCGTCCAGCCCGCCGACGAGATTGCCGGTCATCAGCTGGTTATGCGCATGGGCCAGGTGGTGCATGTGGAACACGCCGTCCATCGCCTGCCGCTTGCCGCGCAGGTCTTCCACGAAGTTGAACGCCTGCTTGGTAAGCGCCATTCCGAAGCGGTCATGCTGGGCGATTTCGGCGGCGATCTTCGCGACTTCCTCACGCAGCGTCTCGCGCGGGAAAATCTCGTTCACCATGCCGAACTGATAGGCGCGCTGGGCCGGCATGCGGCGGCCGAGCAGCAGCAGTTCGCGGGCGACGCGCGGCGGCAGTTCGAAGGCATGGGCGAAATATTCGACCCCCGGCTGGGCCATGCGCTGCACCGGGTCTTGGAAGAAGGCGTCCTCCGACGCGACGATCAGGTCGCAGACCCACGCCAGCATCAGCCCGCCCGCGATGCAGGCGCCCTGCACCATGGCGATCATCGGCTTGGGAATTTCCTGCCAGCGGCGGCAGAGGCCGAGATAGCCGTCCTGCTCCAGCACATATTGCCGCTCCGCGCCGCCCTTGTTGAGGTGATCCCACCAAAGGGTCGCGCGGAACCGGGGCATGTTGCTGTCCTTCTCCGGCGTGCCGATGTCGTGGCCGGCGGAAAAATGCTTGCCTTCGCCGCCCAGCACGATGACCTTCACTTCGTCATCCTCGACCGCGCGCTTGAACGCATTGTCGAGCTGCCCAAGCAGCCGGTAATTCTGCGCATTGCTATATTGCGGGCGGTTCAGCATCACCCATGCGACGCCGTCCTCGACCCTGTAGGTCACATATTCAGGCTGCACTTCCTCGGACATGGTCGCTCTCCTCAGCGCGGCGGCATGCGCAGGCCGCCGTCCAGCCGCACATATTCGCCGTTCCAATAGTCATTCTCGATCATCGCCAACGCCATGGCGGCAAATTCTTCCGGCTTGCCGAAGCGCTTGGGGAAGGGGACCGTGGCCGACAGCGCGTCGCGCACCTTGTCGCTCGCCCGCGCCATCAGCGGCGTGTCGAAAATGCCGGGCAGGATCGCGTTGACGCGGATGCCCTCGCCCATCAGGTCGCGGGCCATCGGCAGGGTGAGGCTGACGATGCCGCCCTTCGACGCGCTATAGGCCGCCTGGCCGATCTGGCCGTCCACCGCCGCCGCGCTGGATGTGTTGATGATCACGCCCCGCGCATTGTCCTCCAGCGGCTCCAGCGTCAGCATCCCCGCCGCCGACTTGGCGCAGCAGCGGAAGGTGCCGATCAGGTTGATCTGGACGATCCGTTCGAATTGGTCGGTGGGGAAGGCCTTGATCGCGCCGGTTTCGCGGTCGCGCGAGGCGGTCTTGACGACATTGCCGGTGCCCGCGCAATTGACGATGATCCGTTCCTGCCCATGGGCGGCGCGGGCCTGTTCGAATCCCGCATCGACCGATGCTTCGTCGGTGACGTCGACCTTGCAGAAGGTGCCGCCGATTTCGGCCGCGACCCTGTTCCCCGTCTCCTCGTTGAAGTCGAACAGGGCGACCTTCACCCCCCTGGCGGTGAGCGCGCGGGCGGTCGCTTCGCCCAGCCCGGATGCGCCGCCCGTCACGATGGCGGCAACGCTGTTGTCGAGTTTCATGCTTCTGTTCCCTCCTGGGCAGGGCGCTGGGCGATCGCACCTTCGGCGGCCAGCGAATCGAGCGCCGCATCGTCGAGGCCGAGCCACTGGCCCAATATCTCGCGGCTATGTTCGCCCACGCGGGGCGGGCAATATCGGTAGTCGGCGGGCGTGGCGGACAGCTTGCCCGGATAGGCGACGGTCGGAATCTCCACCCCATCCTCTTCCCGGCGGAAGCGGTGGACGGTCTGCCGCGCCGCAATGAAAGGGTCTTCGAACACGTCCCTGATCGTATTGACCGGCCCGGCGGGCACGCCCGCCGCGACGAAGCGCGCCATCAGCGCGTCGCGGGGGAAGGGGCGGACGATCTCCTGCACCTTCGCCTCGATTTCCTCGCGGTTGATCAGCCGCTGGGCGCTGGTGGCGAAGCGCGGATCGGTGCCGAGTTCCGAATGGCCCATTTCCGTGCAGAAGGCGCGGAACTGCCGGTCGTTGCCGATGGCGATGATCATCACCCCGTCCGCCACCTCGAACGTCTTGTAGGGCACGACGGTCGGATGGCGGTTGCCCAGACGCCCGGGCACCACATTGCCGACGAGCCAGTTCATGCCCTGATTGGCGAGCATCGCGATCTGGGTGTCGAGCAGCGACACGTCGATCTGCTGCCCTTCGCCGGTTCGTTCGGCATGGCGCAACGCCATCAGGATGGAGACGGTGGCGAACATGCCGGTCGACAGGTCCGCCATGGCGACGCCGGCGCGCAGCGGGCCGCCATCCTCTTCCCCCGTGATGCTCATGAAGCCGCCCATGCCCTGCGCCACGAAGTCGTAGCCGCCACGATCGGCATAGGGGCCGGTCTGACCGAAGCCGGTGATGGAGCAATAGACGAGGCGAGGGTTCACGCCACGAAGGCTCTCATAATCGAGGCCGTATTTCTTCAGGCCGCCGACCTTGAAATTCTCGACCACTATGTCGGCCTGCGCGGCGAGCTTGCGGATGAGGTCCGCGCCCTGCGGCGTCGCAAGGTTGATCGCGGCGGAACGCTTGTTGCGGTTGCAGGACAGATAATAGGCGCTGGTGCCGATCTCCGGCTCGCCATCCGCGCCGGTCAGATAGGGCGGCCCCCAGGCGCGGGTGTCGTCGCCATGGCCGGGCAGCTCGATCTTGATCACATCCGCGCCGAAATCGGCCAGGATCTGCGTCGACCAGGGGCCGGCGAGGACCCGCGAAAGGTCCAGCACCTTCACCCCTTCGAGAGCGCGGGCGTTCATGCCTGCGCTCCCGTCATCATCCTGTCGTCGGAAAATCGCATCCGCTCCTGTCCCTGAAGTTCTGCTGCATCGCTTGACTCAACAGATAGCGGGACAGGGCGGCTAGCGCAATGATTTTTGCACTATAGGATAGTTTTCAGATCATTTCTTGCCCGCCGTGGCGAGATAGGCGATCAGATTGGCGCGATCCGCGGGGTTGGGCAGGCCCGCGAAGATCATCTTGCTGCCCGGCACCTTCGCCGTCGGCTTGGCCAGGAAGGCGTCGAGCGACTTTGCGTCCCAACGGATCTTGGCGTTCTTCATCGCCGCCGAATAGGCGAAACCCGGAACCGTGCCGGACGTCCGGCCCACCACGCCGGCCAGCGAAGGGCCCAGCCGGTTGACCCCCGGATCGACCGTGTGGCACGCCATGCAGCGGGCGAAAACCGCCTTGCCCTTGGCGGCGTCGCCCGCCTGGGCGAGTGCGGGGCTCGCAATCAGCGTGGCAGCGGCAAGCGCGACGAATTTCGAAATCATCAGTTATCCTCTTCCCTTCATGACCGGCTGGAATCTATACCAGTGTGCACAAATAACAAATAGCAGCCTGAGTCTGAACAGGAATTGAAGATCGGGCCGGAAGAAGGACATGCGATGGAGGGTGGTGGAGAGGCCATGCGGCGCTTCGGGCCGCTGGGAATGGTCCTGGCCCTGCTGGTGAACCTGATGTTCGCGCTCAACGTGATCGCGATGAAGGTGGTGGTGGACGCCACCGCGCCGCTGCTGTCGGTGGCGCTGCGCATGGGGGTGGTGTTCCTGCTGTGCGCGCCCGCGATCCGGTCGCTGCCCGGGCGGACGGGCTGGCTGGCGCTCTACGGGTTCCTGAACGGCGGCCTGTTCCTGCTGCTGCTGAACATCGCGCTGTTCATGGCCACCAATGTCGGCGCCCTGGCCATTGCGGGGCAGCTCAGCGTGCCTTTCTCCCTGCTGCTGGGCGCGCTGCTGCTGGGGGAGAAGCTCAACGCGCGCAAGGTCGCGGGGGTCATGCTGGCCTTTGCCGGAGTCGCGGCGCTGGTTTTCGATCCGCACATCCTGACCGAAGTGCCTGCCGTGCTGGTGATGGCGAGCGCGGCGATGACCTGGGGCGGCGCCACGCTGGTGCAGCGCAGACTGGCGGGCGTCAGCGTGATGAACGGCCAGGCCTGGAATGGCCTGATGGGCGCCCTGACCCTCGCTCCCTTCGCGCTGATGTTCGAACGGCCGGCCATCGCCGGCCTGGCGCACGTCGGATGGGTGCCGGCGGCCTGGTTCGCCTTCAGCTGCCTTGGGTCGACGATCATCGGGCAGGGAACGCTGGCCTGGCTGCTCCAGCGCTATCCGATCTCGACGATCATGCCGTTGATGCTGGCGGCGCCGGTGATGTCGACGGTGTTCGCCTCGCTTTATTTCGGAACCCCCATCACCGCCGTGATGATCGGCGGCGGGACGCTGGCGCTGGCCGGCGTGACGATCATCGCCCTGTCGCCGGACCGCAAGGCGAGGGGCTGAGCTTCACGTCGCGGATCGGGTTGGAAAGCGATGTTTCCACGGACCTTACAACCCACCGGAAAGTCTCTCACCCATTCGAGGCATATGCCGGCAACAACAAAAAGCCGCCCGGTGAGGGGCGGCTTTCCTGTTTCGTCCGGAAAGGAAAACTCAGGCTTCTTCGGCCGGAGCTTCTTCGGCTTCCACGGCGATTTCGCCGGGTTCCGCATTCGGATCGTAGTCTTCGGTGAAGCCGCTTTCGTCCTTTTCGAACAGATCGGCCATCACATCGACGCCCTGCGACTGAAGTTCGGCTTCTTCCGGCGAGCGGGCGACGTTCACCGTGACGGTGACGGCCACTTCCGGGTGCAGCGCGACCTTGACGTCGAAAACGCCGAGCGTCTTGATCGGGCGCTCCAGAACCACCATCGCCTTGGTGACGTTGGTGACGCCATCGGCGTGCAGCGCTTCGACGACGTCACGGACGGCGACCGAACCATAGAGGTGGCCGGCGTTCGACGACTGGCGGATCAGGACGATCTGCTTGCCGTTCACGCCTTCGGCAGCCTTTTCGGCGTCCGAGCGGCGAGCGGCGTTGTCGGCCTCGATCTTCGCGCGGTTCGCTTCGAAGACCTTCTTGTTGGCGGCGTTCGAACGCAGCGCCTTCTTGTTGGGCAGCAGGTAGTTACGCGCGTAACCGTCCTTCACGGTGACGACGTCGCCGATGGCGCCCAGCTTCTCGATGCGTTCAAGGAGAATGATTTCCATGGGTCTTTCTCCCTTACTTCACGATATAGGGCAGCAGGCCCAGATGACGGGCGCGCTTGATGGCCTGGGCCAGCTCGCGCTGCTTCTTGGCGGACACCGCGGTGATGCGGCTGGGGACGATCTTGCCGCGTTCGGACACGAAGCCCTGCAGCAGACGGACGTCCTTGTAATCGATCTTCGGCGCATCCTTGGCGGCGAAGGGGCAGCTCTTGCGGCGGCGGAAAAACGGGCGTGCCATGGTTCAGATCTCCTTATTCGCCGGCGGCTTCTTCGCGCTCGCGGCGCGGGCCGCGATCGCCCCCACGATCATTGCGGTCGCCACGATCGCCGCGCGGACCGCGCTCGGCGCGTTCCTGCTTGCGCATCATGACCGACGGGCCGGTCTCCAGCTCATCGACCTTGATGGTCATGTAGCGGATGATGTCTTCGTTGATCTGGGTCTGGCGCTCCAGTTCCGCGACGACGCCGGCCGGGGCGTCGATGTTCAGCATCACATAATGCGCCTTGCGGTTCTTGGCGATCTTGTAGGCCAGCGAGCGCAGGCCCCAGGTCTCGACCTTGGTCACCTTGCCCTGCATATCCTCGACGATCTTGGTGGCGGTTTCCGCCAGAGCGTCCACCTGCGCCTGTGCCAGATCCTGGCGCGCAAGGAACACATGCTCGTAAAGAGCCATGGGTATTGCCTCATCTGTTGGCCGATCGCTGACGCCCACCCCATGTGGAACGCCCCTCCGGCTGTCGTCTCAAGCATTGATTCGCGCGACCGCGAGTCACCCCGGGTCGTGCGAAGCGGCGCCTATGACGGAAATGCGCGGGAAAGGCAAGGGCGGATCGGCGCAGCAGGGGCACGCAATTTTACCGTTCGGGATGAGCTTGTCGAAGCCCTTTTCTTCTTTAATCTCGGTTGCAAGGATTGACGGGCGGGGCTTCGGCAGGTTCAGCCCGAACGGAGGGGGGTATCTTATGGCGGTCGGAATAGCGGCCCTGTCGCTGATATTGCTGATGGTCGCGGCCTATCGGGGGATGAGCGTCATCGTGATGGCGCCGCTGCTGGCGATGCTGGCCGTGTTCCTGACCGATCCCGCCGCCGTGCCAGCGGTCTTTTCCGGCGTTTTCATGGAAAGGGTGGGAAGCTTCCTGAAGCTTTATTTCCCGGTGTTCCTGCTCGGCGCGCTGTTCGGCAAGCTGATAGAGGTTTCCGGCTTCTCGCGCGCGATCGTGACCGCCGTGATCGGGCTGGTGGGGGCAGGCCAGGCGATCCCCGCGATCATGCTGGTGTCGGCGCTGCTGACCTATGGCGGCGTTTCGGTGTTCGTGGCGGTGTTCGCCGTCTATCCCTTCGCCGCGGAGATGTTCCGGCAGGGCGACATTCCCAAGCGGCTGATACCCGCGACCATCGGTCTTGGCGCCATCACCTTCACCATGGATGCGATGCCGGGAACGCCGCAGATCCAGAACATCATCCCGACCAGCTTCTTCGGCACGACCGCCTGGGCGGCCCCGGTGCTGGGGCTGGCAGGATCGGTCTGCATCATGGGGCTGGGCCTCACCTATCTGGGCTGGCGCAGGCGCGCGATGCAGGCGGCGGGGGAGGGCTATGGCGCGCCGGAGAACCTGGTGAACGAGCCGGAAGCCGCGGACCGGGGCGATCGGACCGTGCATCCGCTGATCGCCCTGCTGCCGCTGCTGGTGGTGGGATTGGGCAATCTGGCGCTGACCATGCTGATCCCGCGCCTTGTGGCGGGGGAGGAAGTGGCCGTGTCGCTGGCCGGCCTGACCGATCCCGTCGTGGTGAAGGTGGCTCAGGTCGCCGCGCTCTGGGCGGTGGAGGGCGCCTTGCTGCTGGGCATAGGGACGATCCTGCTCTTCGCCTTCCCGCAAGTGGCGCGGCGCTTTGCCGATGGGTCGAAGGCGGCCGTGGGCGGCGCGCTGCTGGCGGGGATGAATACGGCGGTCGAATATGGCTTCGGCGCGGTGATCGCCGCGCTGCCGGGTTTCCTGGCGGTGAAGGAAGCGCTGAAGGCCGTGCCCGATCCACTGATCAATGAGGCGATTACCGTGACGTCGCTTGCCGGGATCACCGGCTCGGCTTCGGGTGGGCTGTCGATCGCCCTTGCCGCCATGGCGGAACAGTTCGCGGCGACGGGCGATGCGGCGGGCATCCCGCGCGAGGTGCTGCACCGGGTGGCCTCCATGGCGAGCGGGGGGATGGACAGCCTGCCGCACAATGGCGCGATCATCACCTTGCTGGCGGTGACGGGCCTGACGCACCGGCAGGCCTATAGGGATATTTTCGCCCTGACGCTGATCAAGACCTTCACCGTCTTCGTGGTGATCGCGGTCTATTATCTGACGGGGCTGGTATAGGACGCCCCGGAGCGCGGCTCCGGGGCGTCTCGGCCTTAGCGGATCGCGCCGGTGACGACCGATGCGATGATGCCGCTGGCGATGGCGACCAACAGCGCGTCATTGCCCGAACGAACCCAATGATAGCCGCGCGGCGGGGTGCGCAGGCGATAGCCGCGATAATTGTCGATCACGCGATAGTTGCTCGCATGGCGGCGATCGAAACGCTGGCCCTTGGCCCAGCGGCGATGATTGTCCTTGCGGATCACCGTGGTCTTGGTGACGGTGCGGCCATGGGGGCCATGCTTCACCACCTGATGCACTTCCCGCTGCGGCGCGGCCTGGGCCTGGCTGACGACCATGGGGCTTGCGATCATGGTGGTGGCGGTCAGCGCCGCGAGAAACTTCCTGAACATGGACTTGCTCCTTCTTCTTCGATCTTGCCGCCGGCTGTCCGGCGTTGAAGCAGAAGTAGGACGCATTTGTCGCAGGCTTGTGCCATCGGTCAGCAAAGAATGTCGGAAATTGTAACAGATGCGGAATTAGTCTGAATATCGGTTCATAATTCCTGTTTTTCCAGTGATTTGCATGAATGTCCGTTCAGCTTTTCGAAGAAGGCGTATTTCCATTTTCCGCCTGAGCCATGGCATGGAAGGCTTCGGGGCTTCGTTCCGGAGCGCGCTGCGTCAGGTGGATCGGACGCAGGCCGCACGCTCCAGGTTTCTGTCGCCACATCTGCTTTATCGCCAGCCGGCGCCCCCTTTCGCGCACAATAGTCGATAGAAGGCGCGGATGAGGTCAGTCGGAAAGCGGCGTTGCCGTCACGACCATGCGCTGGAGCAGGATCGGACGGTCCTTGCCCTCCAGCACGGGTGCGGGCTGGGGACCGGGGACGCCGCCCCAAGGGCCGACGCCCAGGCCGAACAGCAGGGCGCAGGCCGACAGGCCCAGAATGGCGGTCTTGATCATGATCTCCCTTTCGCAATGCCCCGCGGGCGTCATGGGGGAGCGATAGGCGGCGCTTGTCGCAGGACTGTGCCGGCAGCCGGAGAAATTGTGAGAAAATGTAACGGGCAGGGGGAATTGAATGTTTCCCGCGAAGGCGGGAGCCCGGTCCAAGACCCGGAACCGGCGCCCTGCCTGCGCCATGAACAAGCCATGGCCTATTCGTGGCGCAGGGCGTCTATCGGGTTGAGCGCGGCGGCGCGGCGGGCCGGAAAATAGCCGAAGACGACACCGATCGCGGCCGAGAAGAGGAAGGCGATCAGATTCACCTTCACATCGAAGATGAAGGGCACCTGCATCAGCGGAGCGATCGCGACCGAGGCGATCAGCGCCAGGAACAGGCCGATCAGCCCGCCCAGGCAGGACAGCACGATGGCTTCGACCAGAAACTGCATCAGCACTTCGCGGGCGACCGCGCCGATGGCGAGGCGGATGCCGATCTCGCGGGTGCGCTCCGTCACCGACACCAGCATGATGTTCATGATGCCGATGCCCCCTACCAGCAGGGAAATCGCCGCCACCGCCGCCACGATCTGCGTCAATATGGTGGTGGTGCCGGTCAGCGTGTCGCTGATCTGCTTGGTGTCGAAGACGTTGAAATTATCTTCCGCGCCCGGCTTCACCTTGCGGCGTTCGCGCATCAGCTCCTCCAGGCTGGTCTGGACCGTGCTGGTGTCATAGGCGTCGTCCACCGCGACCATGATCTGGCTGATGTCGCGGTCGCCGGTGAAGCGGCGCTGGACGAACTTGATCGGCATGACCACCACATCGTCCTGATCCCCGAAGCCGCCCTGGCCCCGCGTCGCGAGCGCGCCGATCACCTGGCAGGATACGCCCTTGATGCGTATGCGCTTGCCGATGGGGTCATTGCTCTGGAACAGGTTGGTGCGCACCGTATTGCCGATGATGCAGACGGGTTTTCCCGCTTCCTCCTCCTCCGGCATGAAAAGGCGGCCGGTGTCGGCCTTCCAGCTTTGCACCTCGAAATAGGCGGCGGTGGTGCCATAGACGGTGGTGGACCAGTTGCTGCCTTCATAGATGGCGGTGCCGCTCGACTGCACCATCGGCGCGACCGCGCGGACGCCGGTAAGCTGGTTCTCGATGGCGGTCAGGTCGGCGGGCTTGAAGTCGGGCGGGCGCGGTCCGCCACCGCCCCGGCCGAACCCCTGGCCGGGACGAAGTTGCAGCACATTGGCGCCCAGCGAGCTGATCTGTTCGCGCACGGCGGCGGTCGCGCCATTGCCCAGCGTGACCATGGTGACGACCGCCGCCACGCCGATGATGATGCCCAGCGTGGTGAGGAAGCTGCGCAGCTTGTGCCGGTTGATCGCGCGAAAGGCGAGGATGACGGTGGTGCCCAGCATCTTCAGCGCGCGCCTTCGTTCATTTCCGTCATCCCCGCGGAGGAGGGAATGACGGGGTAAAATATCGCCATCACGCCGTCACTCCCTGCTCGACCCGCTCCGCCAACCCATCCTTGAAATGCACGATGGTCCGCGCGAAGGCCGCCATGTCCGGCTCATGCGTCACCATCAGCACGGTGATGCCGCCATTGCGGTTGAGGTCGGTCAGCAGTTCCATGATCTCCACCGATCTTTCGGAATCGAGGTTGCCGGTCGGCTCGTCCGCCAGCAGCACGTCGGGCTGGGTCACGATGGCGCGGGCGATGGCGACGCGCTGCTGCTGCCCGCCGGACAGTTCGGCGGGCGTATGATCCCACCAGTCCTTCAGGCCCACCTTGTCGAGCGCCGCCATGCCCGCCTCATATCGGGTCTTCTTGTCCTCGCCGCGATAGAGCAGGGGCAGTTCGACATTCTCCAGCGCCGTGGTGCGGGACAGCAGGTTGAACCCCTGGAACACGAAGCCCAGATAGCGGCGGCGCAGCAGGGCGCGCTGGTCGCGGTCGAGCGTTTCGACATGACGGCCCTTGAACAGGAACTCCCCGCCGGAGGGCACGTCGAGGCAGCCCAATATGTTCATCGTCGTCGACTTGCCGGAGCCCGAAGGCCCCATGACCGCCACGAAATCGCCTTGCGCAATGTCGAGGTCGATGCCCTTCAGCGCCTGAAAGGCTGTCGGGCCGGAGCCATAGACCTTGGTGACGCCGCGAAGGGAGATGATCGGATCGGCGGCCATGCGCGTCAGGTTCCGCTCTGCCGGCCGGTGCCGCGCGGCTCGCCGCCCTGGCCCTTCGGCGCCGATGGCGCGACCGGCGCGGTTTCGGCCTTCCCGTCGCCCGAATTGCCGAGCTTGCCGACAGTGGCCGGGCTGCCGTCGGTGGACCGGCCGCCTTCCGTCCGGCGGTTGCGGTCGCGCGGCCCGCCGCCCTGCGAACCGCCATCGGCCTGATCCTCCGCCGGCGCCTGCTGGCCCGCCGCAAGCTGCCCGGTGATGACGCGCATGCCCGGTTTCAGGTCGCCGCCCGTGATGACCGTGCGCGCGCCGTCGCTGGCGCCGACGGTCACCTGCACGGCCTTGGGATTGCCGTCCTCGCCCACGACATAGACGGTCTGGCTGCTGCCGATGCCGAAACTGACCTGGCGGCTCGCGCCGCCGCGCCGGAACCTGCGGGGGCCGGGGACGATCTGGCTGGTGATGCCGCCGCCCTGGTTGCCCGCGCTGGGCTTGAAGCGAAGCGCGCTGTTGGGGACCAGCAGCACGTCATGCAGTTCCTGCGTCACGATGTCGGCGGTCGCGGTCATGCCGGGGCGCAATATCTCGTCCTTGTTGTCCACCGACAGCACCGCCGTATAGGCGACGACGGTGCCCGTCGTGCTGCTGGCCGCGCTGCCGCCCGACGAGGAGGAGGAGCTGCTGCTGCTGGCGCTGTTGGAGCCCACATTGACCCGCGTCACCCGCGCCGGAAAGGTGCGGCCGGGGAAGGCGTCGACGGAGAAATTGGCGCTCTGGCCCTCCTTCACCTGTCCCACATCCGCCTCGTCGACGGAAACCTCGACCTCCATCTGGGTCAGGTCTTCCGCAATGGTGAAGAGCACCGGCGCGTTGAGCGAGGCGGCGACGGTCTGGCCCGGCTCTATGTCGCGGGACAGGACGACGCCGGTCACGGGCGAGACGATCTGGGCGATGGAAAGATTGGTCTGCGCCGTGGAAAGCTGCGCCTGGGAAACGCGAACCTGCGCCTGTGCGGAGCGGAGGTTGGCGAGGGCGGAACTATAGTCGGCCCGGGCGGCGTCCAGTTCCGTCCTGGCGGGAACGCGCCCGCCGGAAAGCTTGAACACGTTGAGCTGGCGGTCGAGCGTCGCCCTGGCCAGCGCCGCCTGCGCTTCCGCCTGCGCCACGCTGGCCTGCGAGGAGGAAAGCTGCGCGCGGTTCTGGTTGATCGTATCCACCAGCCGCCGGGTGTCGAGTTCGGCCAGCTTCTGCCCCCTGGTCACGCGGTCGTTCACATCGACATAGACCGCCGTGATCTTGCCCGACTGTTCGGAACCGACATCGACCTGATTGATGGGCTTCAGATTGCCGGTGGCGGACACGGAGACGGTAAGGTCGCCCTTGCGCACTTCCCGCGTCGCATAAGTGGGCTTGTCGTCGCCCGAAAAGCAGCGCGCAAGCAGCAGGATGAGGATCAGCAGGGCGACGCCCACCGCGCCCCGGACCACCCATTTGCGCCACGGTTTTTCCGGCCGCGCGCCAAGAAAGTCGTTGATGTCCTGATCGCTGGTCACATCATTGCTCGTCTTTTTGCTCATGAGGGGGGACGGCCTTCCATATTCTGCCAGCCGCCGCCCAGCGCATTGTAAAGCTGGGCCAAGCCAAGGACCTCGTCGGATTGCGCGCCGGCAAGGCTGTTGCGCGCGTTCAAAAGCGAATTCTCGCTCTGGGAAAGCGTCTGGAAATCGATCAGGCCCGCCTGATACTGGCTGCGCGCCAGTATCGCGGCATTGTTCGACGCTTCATAGGCGGTCGCGAACTCCGTCTTGCGGGCGCGGGCGCTCGACAGCGACGCCATGGCATTCTCCACATCCTCCAGCGCGGACAGCACCGCCTGCTTGTAGGCGGCGAAGGCGGCGTCGGTGGCCGCCCGTTGCGAACGGACCTGCGAGGCGAGGCGTCCGCCGTCGAAGATGACCTGCGCCACATTGGCGAATAAGCCGCCGGTGACCAGGCTGAACAGGTCTTTGAAACTGTTGGACGTGGTGCCGATATTGCCGCTGATGCCAAGGGAAGGATAAAGCTGCGCCTGCGCCACGCCGATGCGCGCCGTCGCGGCGGCCAGCGCCCGTTCGGCCGAGCGCACGTCCGGCCGCTGGCGCAGCGTGTCGGCGGGAATGCCGGTGGCGATCTGCGCGGGCGCGGCGGGAATCGGCGCCGGCGTTTCAAGGCTCCGGGTCGCTTCGCCGGGCGCCTGCCCCGTCAGCACGGCGATACGGTTGAGGCTGCCCCGAAGGCTCGCCTCAAGCTGCGGGACGGTGGCGTTGGTCTGCGCCAGTTGCGCCCGCGCCTGCTCCGCGTCGATCGAGGAGACGAGGCCTGCCTGAAGCCGCCAGTTGGCGATGTTGTAATTGTCCTGCTGGATCGCCTGCGTCTCCCGCGCGACGCGCAACTGCTCCTGCGCCAGACGCGCCTGCACATAGTTGGTGACGAGTTCGGAGACGATCGTCGCCCGCACATTGGCCAGGTCATAGCCGGATGCGGCAAGATCGGCCCGCGCGGCCTCCGCCGAACGGGACAGTTCACCGAACAGGTCGACCTGCCAGCTTGCATTGGCGCCGACGGAATAGCTGCTCGACCAGTTGGAGCCGCCGCCGCCGATCGGATTGCCGCTGGGGTCCAGCCGGCCGCCCGCATCCCGGCTGCTGTAGTTGCGCCCGCCGCTGGCCGATCCGTTCACCTGCGGCAGGAAGGCGGCCCTTGCCTGCCGCAGCGACTCCCGCGCCTGGCGCAGACGCGCCTGCGCCTGAACGATGTCCAGATTATGGGCGATCGCCCGGTCGATCAGGCCGCTCAGCGCCGGATCGTCGAGCCGCGTCCACCAGGTGCCAAGCTCCGCTTCGTCGAGCGGAGCGCCGCCGCCCTGGCTATAGGCCGCCGGCACGCCGAGCGCTGCGGGGGCAGGGGCGCGATAATCGGGACCGGCTGCGCAGCCCGACAGGACCAGCGCGGTTCCCGTGATCCATCCAAAGCGATATCGCACCTTTTCCTTATACTCCGTCATCGTTAAAGGCGGTCCTCCAACGAGAACTGCCGAAATGGGCCGGGCGCCTCAACGGCATTTGTGTCTCAAAGTGTAACGACTTTGAAAAATTGCGCTTTTGCAGGGGCGCGCATGTCAGAAGGTGGATGATGAGGGCATTTCTTTTTCCAGGGCAGGGCAGCCAGTCGGTCGGCATGGGCAAGGCGCTGGCCGATGCGAGCCCGGCCGCGAGGGAGCTGTTTCAGGAGGTCGATGACGCCCTGTCGCAGCATTTGTTCCGCATCATGGTGGAGGGGCCGGAAAGCGACCTGACGCTGACGGAAAACGCCCAGCCCGCGATCATGGCCAATGCGCTGGCGACCCTGCGCGTGATGCAGAAGGAAGGCGGCTTTTCGCTGGCGGAGAAGGGCGATTATGTCGCCGGTCACTCGCTGGGCGAATATAGCGCGCTGTGCGCGGCGGAGGCATTCGACATCGGCACGACGGCGAAGCTGCTGAAGCTGCGCGGCCAGGCGATGCAGGCGGCGGTGCCGGTGGGCGAGGGCGCGATGGCTGCCCTGCTCGGGGCCGACATCGAAAAGGCGCAGGCATTGGCGGAGGCGGCTGCCGAGGGTGAGGTCTGCACCGTCGCCAATGACAATGATCCGACGCAGGTGGTGATTTCCGGCCATCGCGGCGCGATCGAGCGCGCCGTCGCGCTGGTGAAGGACCATGGCATCAAGCGCGGCGTCCTGCTGCCGGTTTCCGCGCCCTTCCACTGCCCGCTGATGCAGCCCGCGGCGGAGGCGATGGAGGATGCCCTGGGCAAGGCGGCGATCAACACGCCGCTGCTGCCGGTCTATGCCAATGTGCTGGCAAGCGCGATCGCCGATCCGGACGAGATCAGGCTGCGGCTGGTCGAGCAGGTGACGGGCCGCGTGCGCTGGCGCGAATCCGTCGCCGCCATGTGGGATGCGGGCGTCACCGAATTCGTCGAACTGGGCGGCAAGGTGCTGGGTCCGATGGTGAAGCGCATCGCTCCCGACGCCACCGTGCGCAGCGTCGTGACGATGGACGATATCGAGGCCGCGCTGGGCGCGCTGTGAGCGGCGGCATGAGCAGCGCTCCCGTCCTGACCAGCCGTGACGGAGCCGTCCTGACGGTCACGCTCGACATGCCGGACCGGCGCAACCCGATCTCCGATCCGGCGATGGTCGACGCCCTATGCGCGGTGTTCGAGCAGGCGGATCGCGACCTGTCGGTGCGGGTGGCGATCCTGACCGGGGCGGGCAGCGCCTTTTCATCGGGGGGCGACCTCAATGCGATGCGCCCCGATGCGGGCGGCCTGCGCGCGGGACTGCCGGCGCAGACGCGGCGCAACTACCGGGCGGGAATCCAGCGGCTGCCGCTGCTGTTCCAGGCGCTCGAACTGCCGGTGATCGCGGCGGTCAACGGCCCGGCCATCGGCGCGGGCTGCGACCTGACGCTGATGTGCGATGTCAGGATCGCGGCGCAATCCGCAAAATTCGCGGAATCCTTCGTCAAGCTGGGCATCGTTTCCGGCGATGGCGGCGCGTGGCTGCTGCCGCGCATCGTCGGCTTCTCCAAGGCGACCGAACTGGCGCTGACCGGTGAGACCATCGACGCGGAAGAGGCGCTGCGGATCGGGCTGGTGAGCGAGGTGGTGCCGGACGCCGACCTGCTGGCGGCGGCGCGCAGGGTGGCGGACAGGATCGCCGCCAATCCGCCCCATGCCACGCGGATGACCAAGCGGCTGCTGCGCGCGGCGCAGACGGCGGAATTGAACCAGATCATGGAAATGGCGGGCGCGATGCAGGCGCTGGCCCATGCGACGGGGGATCATGACGAGGCGATCGACGCCTTTTTCGAGCGCCGGACGCCGAACTTCAAGGGAGATTAGAATGTTCGATCTGACAGGCATGACCGCGCTGGTGACGGGCGCTTCGGGGGGCATCGGCTCCGCCATTGCGAAGGCCCTCGCCGCGCAGGGCGCCACGCTCGCCCTTTCGGGCAGCAATGAGGAGAAGCTGAAGGCCTTCGCCGCGGAACTGGGCGGTGATCACAAGACGCTCGTCTGCAACCTCGGCGACCCGGCGGCGGTCGACGCGCTGGTGGGCCAAGCGGTGGAAGCGCTGGGCGGCAAGCTCGACATCCTCGTCAACAATGCCGGCATCACCCGCGACAACCTGATCCTGCGCATGAAGGACGAGGAATGGTCGGACGTGATCGCCGTCAATCTGGAGGCCGCCTTCCGCCTGGCCCGCGCAGCCGCCAAGCCGATGATGAAGGCGCGTTTCGGCCGCATCGTGTCCATCACCTCGGTCGTGGGCGTCACCGGCAATCCGGGACAGGCCAATTATGCCGCGTCCAAGGCCGGCATCATCGGCATGTCCAAGTCGCTGGGACAGGAACTGGCGAGCCGGGGCATCACCGTGAACTGCGTCGCGCCGGGCTTCATCCGTTCGGCCATGACCGACGCGCTGAACGATGCGCAGAAAGGCGCGATCCTCGCCAGGATTCCGGCGGGCGATCTGGGCGCGGGGGAGGACATCGGCGCGGCCGTGGTCTATCTCGCCAGCAAGGAAGCGGGTTACGTCACCGGCCAGACGCTGCACGTCAATGGCGGCATGGCGATGATCTGAGGGGGAAGGATCGGTCGGTCCCAAAGTCCCACGCTGCGGCTTTATTCCATCGCGCCCGAAAATTTTGGGCATTTGCAAAAGGGCAACCTTGTGCCATCGGGGCTGAGGAGTCGAATGCAGGTGGGGCGATGCCATCCGATTGTTTCTTGCCTCTTGCCTCTCGTTGGGCTTGCCTCTAGGGCATGCCTTAACAAATATTCAGAACCATCAACGATACCCAGTAAGAAGGACCACTCATGAGTGAGACCGCGGATCGCGTAAAGAAAATCGTCGTCGAGCATCTGGGCGTCGAAGCCGAAAAGGTGACCGAGGATGCGAGCTTCATCGACGATCTGGGCGCTGACAGCCTGGACATCGTTGAGCTCGTGATGGCGTTCGAGGAAGAATTCGGCGTCGAAATCCCCGACGATGCGGCCGAGAAGATCGCCACCGTCAAGGATGCCATCGATTATATCGACAGCAAGCAGTAAGAGCGTTCGGCGGCCTGCCCGGCATCGGGTGGCCGCTGCGTTTACAAAAGGGAATGGCTCCTCCTGTCCGGCAAAACCGGGTCTTGGGGAGCCTTTTCGTATCTGGTCCCGTTCACAATCGCCTTTCCAATGGCTAGATGGGCGGCGTTGAGCCAAAGACTATTTTTCGGAGCAAGCATATGCGTCGTGTTGTCGTCACCGGCCTTGGCATGGTCAGCCCGCTTGGCGGGGATGTGGAAACGACCTGGAAGAACATCATCGCGTCGAAGTCCGGCGCGGCGACGATCACGCGCTTCGACGCCAGCGAATATAAGTGCCGCATCGCCTGCGAAGTGAAGCCGGCGGATCATGAATATGGCTATGATGCCGGGCTGGACGTGGATCACAAGATCCAGCGGCAGGTCGACCCGTTCATCGTCTACGGCATTTCCGCCGCCAGCCAGGCGCTGCGCGACGCGGGCCTGGACAATATGAGCGAGGAGGAGCGGCTGCGCGCCGGTTGTTCCATCGGTTCGGGCATTGGCGGCCTGCCGGGTATCGAAAGCGAATCGCTGGTGCTGGCGAACCGGGGGCCGGGCCGGGTCAGCCCGCACTTCGTCCACGGCCGCCTCATCAACCTGATCTCGGGCCAGGTGTCGATCAAATATGGCCTGATGGGCCCCAATCATGCCGTCGTCACGGCCTGCTCGACCGGTGCGCATTCGATCGGCGACGCTGCCCGCATGATCGCGCTGGACGATGCCGACGTGATGCTGGCGGGCGGCGCGGAAAGCGCGATCTGCCCGATCGGCATCGCCGGTTTCGCCCAGGCCCGCGCGCTTTCCACCGCCTTCAACGACACGCCGGAAAAGGCTTCGCGGCCCTATGACGTCAACCGCGACGGCTTCGTCATGGGCGAAGGCGCGGGCGTGGTCGTGCTGGAGGAATATGAGCGGGCCAAGGCGCGCGGCGCGAAAATCTACGCCGAAGTCGTCGGCTATGGCCTGTCGGGCGACGCCTATCACGTCACCGCCCCCCATCCGGAGGGCAATGGTGCCTATCGTTCCATGGAAATGGCGCTCAGGAAATCCGGCCTCGGCCTTGGCGATATCGACTATGTGAACGCGCACGGCACGTCGACGCCTTTGGGCGACGAGCTGGAACTGGGCGCGGTGAAGCGGCTGTTCGGGGAACATCTGGGCACCATGTCGATGAGCTCGACCAAGTCGGCCATCGGCCATCTGCTGGGCGGCGCGGGCGCGGTGGAGAGCATCTTCTGCATCCTGGCGCTACGCGACCAGATCGTGCCGCCGACGCTGAACCTCGACGAGCCGAGCGAAAGCTGCAAGGGCGTCGACCTCGTCCCGCATGTTGCCAAGGAACGCAAGGTGCGCGCGGTGCTGAACAATTCGTTCGGCTTCGGCGGCACCAACGCCTCGCTCATCATGAAGGCGGTCTGAGACATCGGCGATGCGACGGCTTGGCTTGGGCATAGTGCTGATCGGCCTGGCCGTCGCGGCGTTCGTCGCTTTCCGCTTCGTCTATGGCTGGACCGAGGCAGGCCCGGCGACGAAGGACATCGCCATCGTCGTGCCCGAAGGCTCGACCATCGCGGACACCGCCATTCTCCTGAAGCAGAAGGGGGCGGTGCGCTCCGCCGACGCCTTCCTGACGCGGGCCAAGGTCTTCGGCCGCGGCAAGTCGATCAAGGCGGGCGAATTCCTGATTCCCAAGGGCGCCAGCAATTCCGATATTTTCCGCATCCTCCAGGGCGGCAGGACGCTGACCCGGCTGATCACCATACCGGAGGGCATGCCCTCTATCCTGGTCCATGAACGGCTGATGGCGAATGAGGAACTGACGGGCGAGATTCCGGTGCCGGAGGAAGGCAGCGTTCTGCCCGACAGCTATGCCTTCGACAAGGGCGAGAGCCGGGCGGCGGTGCTGAAGCGCATGCAGGGTGCGATGAGCAAGGCGCTGGCGAAGATGTGGGCGGAACGGGCGCCCAACACGGTCGCAAAAACGCCCGGGGAAGCCGTCATCCTCGCCAGCATCGTCGAAAAGGAAACGGCCGTGCCTGCCGAGCGGCCGACCGTCGCCGGGGTTTACGGCAATCGCCTGAAGGCGCGCATGATGCTCCAGGCCGATCCGACGATCATCTATCCGATCACCCGGGGCAAGCCCTTGGGCCGGCGGATCAGGAAGTCCGAAATCGCCGCGGTCAACGACTATAACACCTATGCGATGACCGGTCTGCCCAAGGGGCCGATCGCCAATCCGGGACGCCTGTCGATCCTCGCGGTGCTGCACCCGGCGGAGACGAAGGCGCTCTACTTCGTCGCGGACGGGAAGGGCGGCCATATCTTCGCGGACACGCTGCAAGAGCATAATGACAATGTGCGCAAATGGTTCGAAATCCGGCGCGCCAGGGGTGAGCTTTGAAGTAAGCTGACCGATGGCGCGCTTGGGTGGGGAGCGGATGTTCCCCCTCCCGCAAGCCGGAGGGGGTTAAGGGGTGGGCTGGCGCAACATCCGCGTTGTTTTGCAACGGCCAAGTCAGAAGCTCGCTCCGCTCGCGCCCACCCCTAACCCCTTCCGTTTACGGGAGGGGAATGTCTTGGGATGGCCATAGCCCGCCGCCACTCACCGCAACAACCCTACTGCCCAAACCCCGACTCGCGCGCCAGCGCCACCGCTTCCCGCGCAGCGGCGAGCAACGCGCCGCTCTTCGCCTCGCACTCCCGCTGCTCATATTCCGCCGTCGAATCCGCGACGATGCCCGCGCCCGCCTGCACATGCATAACGCCGTCCTTGAGCACGGCGGTGCGCAGCACGATGCAGCTATCCATATTGCCGTCCGGCCCAAAATAGCCGACGCCCCCGGCATAGGCCCCGCGCGTTTCCGGCTCCAGTTCCGCGATGATCTCGCAGGCGCGCACCTTGGGCGCTCCCGACACGGTCCCCGCGGGAAAGCCCGCGAACAAGGCGTCCAGCGCGTCCCGGTCCGGCGCCAGCCGTCCCACCACGTTCGACACGATATGCATCACATGGCTGTAGAATTCGACGCTGTAGCTGTCCGTCACGGTGACGGTGCCGGCCGCCGCGACCCGCCCCACATCGTTGCGCCCCAGGTCCAGAAGCATCAGATGCTCCGCCCGCTCCTTGGGGTCGGCCAGCAGGCTTTCGCGGTTGGCGGCGTCCTCGACGGCATTCCTGCCGCGGGGCCGGGTGCCGGCGATGGGCCTGATCGTGACCTCGCCGTCCCGCGCCCGGACCAGGATTTCCGGACTCGACCCGATCAGCGCAAAGCCGGGCAGGTCGAGATAATAAAGGAAGGGCGAAGGATTGATCCGCCGCAATGCCCGGTAAAGCGCAATCGGCGGCAGCGTGAACGGGCTGGTGAAGCGCTGCGCCAGCACCACCTGAAAAATGTCGCCCGCAACGATATAGTCCTTCGCCTTTTCGACCATCGCGGCATAGCGGCCCGGCTCCAGCACCGGCGTCACGGCGACTTCGGCAATCCCGGCGGGAGCGGCCTGCGCGGGGAGGGGAGCCGCCAGCCGGGCGGCAACGGCGTCGATCCGTTCCAGCGCCTGCTCGACGGCGCGGTCGGCATCGGCAAAGCTTCCCTTCCACACCGGCGCGACCAGGAACAGTGCATCGGCCAGCCGGTCGAACACCAATATCACCGTCGGCCGCACGAACAGCATGTCCGGCAGCGCAATCGCATTTTCGGGCGGACGCGGCAGCTTCTCGACCAGCCCGACCGTCTCATAACCGAAATAGCCGACCAGGCAGGCCAGCGCAGCGGGCAGCGCCGGATCAAGCTCAGCCCGGCATTCCGCCACCAGCGCCCGCAACGCGTCCAGCGCGTCGGCGCCTTCCGGCACGAAGGCCTCCCGATCGGTCGCCCATTGCCGGTTGATCTCCGCCGCATGGCCCTGCGCCCGGAAGACGAGGTCGGGGGCGAGCCCGATCAGGCTGTGGCGGCCTCGCACCGCGCCGCCCTCGACCGATTCCAGCAGGAAATCGCCGCGATCGGGCTCGAACAATTTCAGCGCGGCGGAAATCGGCGTGTCCGTGTCGGCGATCTGACGCCGCCACACCAGCGCGGATTGCCCCGCCGCCAATGCCTTGCGCGCGCTCTCGATGCCGTCCATCCCCGCCGGTCTCCCCGCAACCACCTTACTGACCGCCACTATTGGCGTTGGCGAGCGCGCGCTGCACGCCGGCCACCGCATTGGCGTTCCGCCTGACGCCCAGCTCCTTCTCGACCGCCCGCTCGAACTGCTGGCCATATTCCTGGCCGACCACTTCGCTCAGCTGGTCGCGGACCTGATTCACCAGCGCCTTGTCGCTGCCTGCGTCGCCGCGCTTGATGCCGTTCAACTGCACCACGAAATAGCCGCGATCCTGCCCGGCGGGCAGCGTCTTCACGCTGTTGGTCGCCATGGTGAACAGCATCGCCACCTCGGCGGGCGGACGCTGGCCGTCGCGCATGATGTCGGCGCGGCGGCCGCCCACCACCTGCGGCTTGGGCAGGGCGACGCCGGCGGCGGCGACCGCCTCGTCCAGCTTCATGCCCTTGGCGACCTTGGCGCGGATCTGCTCGGCCAATGCCTTGGCCTTCTCATTGCCCTGCGCCAGCTTGTACTGCATCGCGACCAGCGGCTTCACCTTGGCGAGCGGCGGCGGCGCGGCGGCCTGTATGTCGCCGGGCGCGGTCAGGGCATAGCGCTTGTCGGCAACGATCGGGACCAGTTGCGCATCGTCGTCCTGGCTCATGCCGAAGACAGGGGCGAGCAGCGGCTTCACATCCGCCGGCACCTGATAGGCCACATCCTCCACCTGCTTGCCGGAGGAGACGAGGAACGGCGTCGTTTCCAGCTTCAGGCCATTGTCCTTCACCACTTCCTCGAAGCTGCCGCCATTGGCGATCTGATCCTCGATCTTGCCGGTGAAGTCATTGAGCAGCCGCTTCTCCTTCTGCGCGCGCAGCGTGGTGACGATCTCGTCCCGCACCGCCGCCAGCGCGCGGGCCGGGGTCGTGCTGACCGCCGTGACCCGCAGCAGCACCCAGCCCAGCGATCCACGCAGCGGCCCCACCAGCTCGCCCTGTTTCGCGGCAAAACCGGCCTTGGCGACGGCGGCGGACGCGGCGGAGGCCAGCGCCTCCCGGCTCTGGTCCTTCAGTTCGGAGACGGAGAGGCCGGCCGATTGCGCTGCGCCGGCGAGCGACTTGCCGCCCTTCACCTGATCCGCGATCGCCTTGGCGCCCGCCTCGGTCGGCAGGATCAACTGCTCGAAGCTGCGGCTCTCCTTCGCGGCGTAGGCGGCCTTGTTCTGGTTATAATAGCCGGCGATCTCCGCATCGGTCGGCTGCGCGGCCTGGGCGAAGCGTTCGGCGTCGATCACGGCATAGCGGATGCGGCGCTGTTCCGGAATCGTATAGCGCGCGGCATTCTTCCTGTAGAAATCGCCGAGTTGCGCGTCGGTCGGGTCGGCAATGTCCTTGAACGCGGTCGCGGGAACGAGGGCGATGGTGCCCTGGCGCGCCTCCAGCAGCAGCGAGGCATAGGGCAGCACCATGGAGTCGGTCAGCTTCACGCCCAGCCCCAGCGGGGCCAGCATCTGCCGCTCCAGTATCTCACGGCTGATGTCGTCGCGCAGCGCCTGTTCGGTGATCCGCTCGCGCAGCAGCAACTGCCGGAAATTCTCCTGGCTGAAATTGCCGGCCGCATCCTGGAAGGCGGGGATCTGCGCGATCTGGGCATCGACCAGCCGCTTGGAGATGTGGACCTTCTGGTCGCTCGCATATTCCTTCAGCGTCATCGACGCGACAAGCTGGTCATAGACCTGCGCCGCGCCGCCCTGCGCCAGGAAGTCGCCGATCTGCAATCCCGGATTGGACCTGCGCGCATTTTCGAACACGCGCTGCACCCGGTCCTGCAATTCGGTCATGGTGAGGCGCGATCCGCCCGCCTTGGCGGCGGTCTCGCCGCCGCCAAGGGACGATCCGAACTTGCCGCTCGTAATGTCCCCCATGATGAAGGCGGCCGCGATGATCCCCAGGAAGATCAGGGCCGCAAAGGCGCCGAATTTGGAGCGGATGAAACGGCGAAAGACTGAAAGCATGGAGGAAAGTCCGTAAAAGCGGCTTTGATGGCGGCCCGCTTTAAGGGCGGATCGTCGCGCGGGCAAGGGGCGCTGGGGTGCCAAGGCTGGACAAATGGCCGCACGCCGTTCATCGGCTCGGCCAACCCGGCGGCGCGGATTGGAGAGCCGTGCCGCAGGGGACCGTGCAGCAATAACCATAAGGGGAAAGATCGATGAGCAGGCGAAAGCTGGTTGTCGGCAACTGGAAGATGAACGGCCTGCGCGCCCAGCTGGGCGAGGTGGAGGCGATCGGCGGCCTGGCCCGCGACTATCCGGCGGTGGAAGTCGGGCTGTGCCTGCCCGCGACGCTGATTTCGCCGGCGGACGGCGTGAAGGGCGCGATCTTCATCGGCGCGCAGGACTGCCATATGAAGGAAAGCGGCGCGCATACCGGCTGTCTGTCCGCGGCCATGCTGGCGGAAGCCGGGGCGAGCTGGACCATCGTCGGCCATAGCGAGCGGCGGCAGGACCAGGGCGAAACCGACGCGGACGTCGCGGCGAAGGCGCTGGCGGCGCGGGCGGCGGGGCTGAAGGTCATCCTCTGCGTGGGCGAAAGCCTCGACGTGCGCGATGCCGGCAATGCGGAAGCGGTGGTCGCGGCCCAGTTGCTGGCGTCCCTGCCGGACGGGGCGGCGGCGGACTGGCTGGCCATCGCCTATGAACCGATCTGGGCCATCGGCACGGGCCGGATCCCCACCATGGAAGCGGTCGCCGCGATGCACGCCGCCCTGCGCGCCGCGCTGGCGAGCCGGATCGGGGTCGAGGCGGAGGGGATGCGAATACTCTACGGCGGATCGATGAACGGCGACAATGCGGCGGAGCTTCTGGCACTGGCCGATGTCGACGGCGGCCTGATCGGCGGCGCGAGCCTCACGGCGGCGAAATTCGGCCCGGTGATCGCGGCAGCGGCCTGATCGCCAATAAACAAGCCCCTCCCGCTTGCGGGAGGGGGAGAGAGGACAGGGGCGGTTGCCCCCGCGCCCCATCATCGCTATGTGCGCGGCAACCCACCCTTTACCGGACAGATATTCGTCTCATGTTCACCTTCATCCTCGTCGTGCAGGCCATCGTCGCTGCCCTGCTGGTCACCGTCATCCTGATGCAGAAGTCGGAAGGCGGCGGCCTGGGCGTCGGCGGCAGCCCGGCGGGGTTCATGTCGGCGCGCGGCGCGGCGGATTTCCTGACCCGGTCGACCACGGTCCTCGCCGGCATCTTCGTGACGCTGTCGGTCGTGCTTGCGGTGATCGCCTCGGTCCAGCACCGGCCGAGCGACATCGACACCTCGCTGGTGAAGCAGGCGCCCCCCCAGGCTCCCGCATCCGCTCCGGCCCCGGCGACCGGCAACGATCCGCTGGCCGGCGCTGCGGGCGCGGCGGGCGGCAACGCCGCCAACGGCGCGGTCCCGCTCGCCAACTAGGCGGCCTGACCTCCCCATTTCGCTTTTTTCGCACGCGCGATGATTCGCGCGCTTGCCCAACTCGTTTGTAAAAGGCTAAGCCTCTCCTCCCATGGCGCGGTATATTTTCATCACCGGCGGCGTGGTCTCCTCGCTTGGCAAGGGCCTGATGGCCGCTTCGCTCGCAGCACTGCTGCAGGCGCGAGGTTTCCGTGTGCGTATCCGGAAATTCGATCCCTATCTCAACGTCGATCCGGGCACGATGAGCCCGTATCAGCATGGCGAGGTCTATGTGACCGACGACGGGGCGGAAACCGACCTCGACCTCGGTCATTATGAGCGCTTCACCGGCGTTTCGGCGCGGCAGTCGGACAATGTGACGCAGGGCCGGGTCTATCAGACCATCATCCAGCGGGAACGGCGCGGCGACTATCTGGGCGCGACGGTGCAGGTGATCCCGCACGTCACCGACGAGATCAAGGCCTTCGCCCTCGCCGAATCCGACGACCTCGATTTCGTGCTGTGCGAGATCGGCGGCACGGTGGGCGACATCGAATCGCTCCCCTTCATGGAGGCGATCCGCCAGCTCCACAACGATCTGGGGCGCAACCGCTCCATCTTCGTCCATGTGACGCTGGTCCCCTATATCGCGGCGGCGGGCGAGCTGAAGACCAAGCCGACCCAGCATAGCGTGCGCGAACTGACCTCGCTGGGCATCCAGCCCGACATATTGCTCTGCCGCTGCGAACATCCGCTGCCGGAAAGCGAGCGGCGCAAGATCGCCCTGTTCTGCAACGTCCGCCCCGAAGCGGTCATCCCGGCCCTCGACGCCAGCAGCATCTATGCCGTCCCGACGCAATATCATGCGGAGGGGCTGGACGACGAAGTGCTGCGCGCCTTCGGCATCGAAAACGCGCCCGCGCCCACGCTCGACCGCTGGCACGACATCATGGACCGCCAGCAGAATCCGGAAGGCGAAGTCACCATCGGCGTGGTCGGCAAATATGTCGGCCTGCCCGATGCCTATAAGTCGCTCTATGAAGCGCTGACCCATGGCGGCTTCGCCAACCGGGTGAAGGTCAACATCAAATGGCTGGACGCCGAACTGTTCGAGGAAGAGGGCGCGGACATCGCCGCCCGCCTTGAACCGATGCACGGCATCCTCGTTCCGGGCGGCTTCGGCGTGCGCGGGTCCGAAGGCAAGATCGCCTCGGTCAAATTCGCCCGCGAACGCAATGTGCCGTTTTTCGGCATCTGCCTCGGTATGCAGATGGCCTGCATAGAAGGCGCGCGGAACACGGCGGGCATCGCCAACGCCTCCACCACCGAATTCGGCGAAACCAGCGAGCCGGTGGTCGGCCTCATCACCGAATGGATGAGCAAGGAAGGCCTGCAGAAGCGCACCGCCGAAACCGACCTTGGCGGCACCATGCGGCTGGGCGCCTATCCGGCGAAGCTCACCGGCAACAGCGTCGTCGCGGGCATCTACAACGCCACCGACATCAGCGAACGGCACCGCCACCGCTATGAGGTCAATGCCGGCTATCGCGAACCGCTGGAAAAGGGCGGCCTGATCTTCTCGGGCATGTCGCCGGACGGCACGCTGCCGGAAATCGTCGAGCGGCCCGACCACCCCTGGTTCGTCGGCGTGCAGTTCCATCCGGAACTCAAGTCCAAACCCTTCGACCCGCACCCGCTCTTCGCCAGCTTCATCGAAGCGGCGGTGAAGCAGAGCCGGCTGGTGTAAGAGGAACGGGGCCGCAAGGCCCCGTTTTTCGTTCAGGCGGCAGGCGTCAGCTTCAGCAACCGCCCCTGCAACCCTTGCCCGCCGTCCTCCAGCAGCCAGAGCGCCCCGTCCGGCCCTTGCTCGACCTCCCGGATGCGCGCGCCCATGTCCCACTGGTCGGCCTTGGAGGCCTTCTCCCCCTCCAGCTTCACCCGCACCAGCGCCTCGCTCGACAGCCCGCCGATGAACAGCGAATCCTTCCATTGCGGAAACAGGTCGCCCGAATAATAGACAAGCCCGGCCGGGGAGATCACCGGATTCCACCAGACTTTAGGCGCCTCAAACCCGTCGCCCGCCTTGTGATCGGGAATGTCCCGCCCGTCATAATGGCTGCCGTTGGAGGCGAGGGGATAACCATAATTCAATCCCGGCTTGATCAGATTGACCTCATCCCCGCCCTTGGGGCCCATTTCCTGCTCCCACAGCCGCCCGTCCTTGTCGAAGGCGATCCCCAGCAGATTGCGATGCCCATAGGACCAGACCGCCGGATGGAACCCCTTCGCCGCCAGCGGATTGCCCGCGGCCGGCGTGCCGTCCAGATTAAGCCGCAACACTTTCCCCAAAGTCGACTTCGGGTCCTGCGCCGGATCGAATTTCTGCCGCTCGCCATTGGTGAAGAACAGATGTTTCCCGTCCGGCGAGAAGGCGATTCGCCCCGAATAATGGCCATTGCCATCCACATATTGGCTGGCGCGGAAGATCACCTTCACGCCGTCCAGCTTCGTCGTCCCGTCGCTCGCCTGATTGAAAACCCCCGTGGCCAGCGCCACGCCCTTGCCGCCCGGGCCCGCCTCTGAGAAACTGAAATAGACCGTTCCGCTCCGTGCAAAGTCCGGTGCCGGCACCACGTCCATCAGCGCGCCCTGGCCCGCGCTGTCGACCGGCGGAATGCCCGCGACCGGGATTTTCGTCCCGTTCTTCGGATCGAACAGGATCATCTCGCCCGCCTTCTCCGTCACCAGCATCCGGCCATCGGGCAGGAAGGTCATGGCCCAGGGCGCATCGAAATCAGCGATCACGGAAGTCCTGAACGGCTTCGCCGCCGACGCGGCGCTGTTCTGCCCCACGGCATCGTCCGCCGAACAGGCGATCAGGGCCAGCGGCAGGGCGGTGAGGGCAAGATGGCGCATATCGTCTCCTCTCGGCTGAATCGCGGAATTGATGACGCTACCAGAATGCGCATCAAATGCCTCGCGACAAATGAGTTGCAGCTTTGCGGCATCCCGCCTATATCGCCCCTGCTTCCTTACATCGTCAAACATGTCGGGGTCGCGGGCGGATCGCCTGCGGCGAGGGGAAGCCGCAATTTTGTTTTTTTGGAGATCCCATGGCGGACATCGCCGAACTGACGGCCCTGATCGAACCGGAGGTGAAGGCCCTGGGCTTCGACCTCGTGCGCATCAGGCTGTTCGGCTCGGGTGACGAGCATACGCTTCAGATCATGGCCGAGCGCCCTGAAACGAAGCAGCTTGTCATAGAGGATTGCGCCACCATCTCGCGCCGCCTCTCGGACGTGCTGGATGAAGCTGACCCGATAGAGGAGGCCTATCGCCTGGAGGTCAGCTCTCCGGGCATCGACCGTCCGCTGACCCGCCTCGCCGATTTCCTGGAATGGGCCGGGCATGAGGCGAAAATCCAGGCTACGGAGGCCGTGGCCGGGCGCAAGAGCTTCCGGGGCGTGCTCAAGGGCATTGAGGGCGACGACATCCTGTTCCAGGATGCCAAGGCCGGCGATGTCGTCATCCCTTTCGCGCTGGTCGGGGATGCCAAGCTGATACTGACCGACGCGCTGATTGCTGCTAGTATGCCGCTCTCCTCCGATGGGGCGGACGAGTTCGAAACCGAGGAATAAGGGTTTACGTCCATGGCCAACGCCATTTCCGCCAACAAGGCCGAACTGCTCGCCATCGCGAACAGCGTCGCCAGCGAAAAGATGATCGACAAGGCGATCGTCATCGAGGCGATGGAAGACGCGATCCAGCGCGCCGCACGCGCTCGCTACGGCGCCGAAAACGACATCCGCGCCAAGCTGGACCCGGACACCGGCGACCTTCGCCTCTGGAGAGTCGTCGAGGTGGTCGAGCAGGTCGACGACTATTTCAAGCAGGTGGACCTGAAGCAGGCGGCCAAGCTCAAGAAGGACGCCGTGATCGGCGACTTCATCGTCGATCCGCTGCCGCCCATCGACCTCGGCCGCATCGACGCCCAGTCGGCCAAGCAGGTGATCTTCCAGAAGGTCCGCGATGCCGAGCGCGAGCGCCAGCATGAGGAATTCAAGGACCGCGTGGGTGAGATCATCACCGGCGTCGTCAAGTCGGTCGAATTCGGCCATGTCGTGGTGAACCTGGGCCGCGCCGAGGGCGTCATCCGCCGCGACCAGCAGATTCCCCGCGAAGTCGTCCGCGTCGGCGACCGCATCCGTTCGGTCATCCTGAACGTGCGCCGCGAAAATCGCGGGCCGCAGATTTTCCTCAGCCGCGCGCACCCCGAATTCATGAAGAAGCTGTTCGCGCAGGAAGTGCCCGAAATCTACGATGGCGTGATCGAGATCAAGGCCGCCGCCCGCGATCCGGGCTCCCGCGCCAAGATCGGCGTCATCAGCCGCGATTCGAGCATCGACCCGGTCGGCGCCTGCGTCGGCATGAAGGGCAGCCGCGTGCAGGCCGTCGTGCAGGAAATGCAGGGCGAGAAGATCGACATCATCCCCTGGTCGGAAGATACCGCGACCTTCGTCGTCAACGCGCTCCAGCCCGCGCAGGTCGCCCGCGTCGTCATCGATGAAGAGGAAGAGCGGATCGAAGTCGTCGTTCCCGACGATCAGCTTTCGCTCGCCATCGGCCGCCGCGGCCAGAATGTCCGTCTCGCCAGCCAGTTGACCGGCAAGGCCATCGACATCATGACCGAAGCGGACGCGTCGGAGAAGCGCCAGAAGGAATTCGTCGCCCGCTCCGAAATGTTCCAGAACGAACTGGACGTGGACGAAACCCTCTCGCAGCTTCTGGTGGCCGAAGGCTTTGGCGAGCTGGAGGAAGTGGCCTATGTCGGCATCGACGAACTGGCCGCGATCGAGGGCTTCGACGAGGAACTGGCGCAGGAACTGCAAAGCCGCGCCCAGGAAGCGCTGGATCGCCGCGAAGCCGCCGCGCGTGAAGAGCGCCAGGCGCTGGGCGTCGAGGATGCGCTGGCCGACATGCCGCACCTCACCGAAGCCATGCTGGTGACTTTGGGCAAGGCGGGCATCAAGACGCTCGACGATCTGGCCGACCTCGCCACCGACGAACTGGTCGCCCGGAAGCGCGTCGACCAGCGCCGCCGCCGCGAGAACAAGGAAGAGGACAAGGGCGGGATTCTCGCCGAATACGGCCTCAGCGAAGAGCAGGGCAATGAGATCATCATGGCCGCCCGCGCCCACTGGTTCGAAGGCGAGGAAGCGTAAGAACAGATGCCCTTCGTCGACATCCGTCTGGCCGGAAACGCCACCCGCGAGCAGAAGGCGGCCATCGTCGCCGACGTCACCCGGTCGCTCGTCGAGCGGCTGGGCAAGGCGCCTGCCGCCGTGCAGGTGGTGATTTCCGAAATCCCGACGGAAAATTACGGCGCAGGCGGCCAGCTCATCGCCGACCGCGACGCGCCCAAGCCCATAGGGGAGGACGCCCATGCCGCGGTCACTTCCCGATGAGAGGCTGAGTCCCAACATCGCAGCGTCAGGGATGTGCTCCTGCGAAAGCAGGAGCCCAGTTCTGCCCTGGCATGCTCCCGACAGCGTGGAACTGGATTCCTGCCTGCGCAGGAATGCGGCCCATTATTGGGAGGCGCGCCCATGACCGAACGCAAATGCATATTGTCGGGCGACCGCGCCGACCCGGACATGCTGGTCCGGCTCGCCTGCGGCCCGAATGGCGAAATCCTGCCCGACATCCGCGCCAAGGCGCCCGGCCGGGGCGCGTGGATCGGTGTGCCACGCGCCGAACTCGAACAGGCGCTGGCAAAGGGCAAGCTCAAGGGCGCGCTCGCCCGCGCCTTCAAGACCGGCGACCTGCAAATCCCCGACGCGCTGCCCGCCCTGATCGAGGAGGGCTTGCGCAAGGCCCTGCTCGACCGTCTGGGGCTGGAGGCGAGGGCGTCGATGGTCCTCACCGGCTCGGAAAAGATCGACGTCGCCTGCCGCAAGGGTCAGGTGAAGCTGCTGCTCCACGCCGCCGACGCGGCGGCCGACGGCAACCGCAAGCTCGACCAGGCCTTCCGCGTCGGGCAGGATGCCGAAGGCACGGATTTGGCGGGCATCGTCTTGCCTGTGGACCGACACGCCCTATCTATGGCAATGGGGCGGGACAATGTCGTCCATATCGCGGTGACCGACTCGCGTGCGGCGTCACGTCTGCGCGGCGCCATAGGCCGCTTGGAAAGCTATCTGGGTTGCGCTAACGGAGCGCCGGTGCATGGGGAGCAGGACTCCGCAGGGGCACTGGGCGCCTGAGGTAGCATTGGAATGAAGGCGCCGACGGGCCTTGCCGGTCGGGTTGATGTGAAGGGTATAGTTCAGTCGTATGAGTGACAGCAAGGAAGACAAGCCGGTTCTGGGCCGCAAGCCGCTGGGGATCAAGCGCACGGTCGAGTCCGGTCAGGTGCAGCAGCAGTTCAGCCATGGCCGCAAGAATACGGTCGTGGTCGAGGTGAAGCGGCGCCGCATCCTGGGCAAGCCGGGTGAAGCCGGACACGCTGCGCCTGAACCGCAGGCCGATCCCACGCCCGTGGCCGCCGCTCCGCAGGCCCCCGCGCCCCAGCAGCCGCAGGCCCGCGCGCCGCAGCCGGCTCCCGCGCGTCCGGCCCCGCCGCAGAGCCTGATGTCGCGTCAGGAATTGCAAGCGAAGCTGCTGCGCGAGGCGGAGGAAGCGCGCATGACCGCGCTGGAGGAAGCGCGCCGCCGCGAAGACGCCCAGCGCCTCGCCGCGAGCGAGGAGGAAAAGCGCCGCGCCGAGGAAAACCGCCTGGCTGCCGAGGCTGCCGAGGCCGAAGCCGCGCGCCGGACCGAAGTCGAGGCCGGGCCGGCGGAGGAAACCGCCAGGGCGCCCGTCGAGGAGCCTGCGCCGGCCGCCGCCGATGCCCCGGCCGAAGCTGCGCCCGCGGCCGCCGAGCCGAAGCCCGCCACCTCCGCCACCGTGCCGCCGCCGCGCCGCTTTACGCCGGTTGCGCCGGTCAAGCGCCCGGAACCGGCCAAGCCCGACCGCGCCAAGCGCGGCGACGACAATCGCCGCCAGGCCGGCAAGCTTACCGTCACCCGCGCCTTGTCGGATGACGACAGCGCCCGCGCCCGCAGCCTCGCCGCGCTCAAGCGCGCCCGCGAGAAGGAACGGCGCGCCCATTATTCGGGCGGCGCCCAGCAGCGGGAAAAGCAGTCGCGCGACGTGGTGGTGCCCGAAAGCATCACCGTTCAGGAACTTGCCAACCGCATGGCCGAAAAGGGCGCGGACCTGGTGAAGGCCCTGTTCAAGATGGGCACCGCCGTCACGCTCAACCAGGCAATCGACCAGGATACGGCCGAACTGCTGGTCGAGGAATTCGGCCACCGCATCCAGCGCGTGTCCGACGCCGACGTCGAGATCGGCATGGAAGGCGAGGTCGACGCGCCCGAAACGCTCAAGGCCCGTCCGCCGGTCGTGACCATCATGGGCCATGTCGATCACGGCAAGACCTCGCTGCTCGACGCGCTGCGCGGCACCAATGTCGTATCGGGCGAAAGCGGCGGCATCACCCAGCATATCGGCGCCTATCAGATCAGGACCAAGGGCGGCGACCTCGTCACCTTCCTTGACACGCCGGGTCACGAGGCCTTCTCGGAAATGCGCGCGCGCGGCGCCAATGTCACCGACATCGTCATCCTGGTGGTGGCGGCGGACGACGGCCTGATGCCGCAGACCATCGAGGCCATCAACCATACCAAGGCCGCCGGCGTGCCGATGATCGTCGCGATCAACAAGGTCGATAAGCCCGAAGCCAATCCCCAGCGCGTGCGTGAGCGCCTGCTGGAGCATGAGGTGATCGTCGAGGACATGGGCGGCGAAACCCAGGATGTCGAAGTCTCCGCGCTCAAGAAGACGGGCCTCGACGAACTGCTCGACAAGATCATGCTTCAGGCCGAACTGCTCGAACTCACCGCCAATCCCGATCGCGCCGCCGAAGGCAATGTGATCGAGGCGCAGCTCGACAAGGGCCGTGGCGCGGTCGCCACCGTGCTGGTGCGCAAGGGCACGCTGAAGATCGGCGACACCTTCGTCATCGGTTCGGAAAGCGGCAAGGTCCGCGCGATGATCAACGACAAGGGCCAGCAGGTGAAGACCGCCGGCCCCTCGACCCCGGTCGAGGTGCTGGGCCTGTCCGGCGTGCCGATGGCGGGCGACCAGCTCACCGTCGTCGAGAACGAGGCCCGCGCCCGCGAAGTCGCCGCCTATCGTCAGGAACAGGCGACCAAGAAGCGCACCACCGCCGCGCCCACCAGCTTCGAACATATGTTCTCGGCGCTCAACACCAAGGTCATCGAATATCCGGTGGTGGTGAAGGGCGACGTGCAGGGTTCGGTGGAAGCGATCGTCTCGTCGCTGAACCGCATTTCGACCGACGAGATCAAGGTCCGCATCCTGCATTCGGGCGTCGGCGCGATCACCGAAAGCGACGTCACGCTGGCCGCCGCCAGCCGCGCGCCGCTGATCGGCTTCAACGTCCGCCCCAATGCCAAGGCGCGCCAGTTGGCGGAGCGCGAGAAGATCTCGCTGCGCTATTATGACGTGATCTACGACCTGCTGGAGGAAGTTCGCGGCGAAATGGCCGGCCAGCTCGCGCCGGAACGCATCGAAACCATCGTCGGCCGGGCCGAGGTGCTTCAGGTCTTCCCGGCGGGCAAGAAGGACAAGGCGGCCGGTCTGCTCGTCCTCGACGGCATCATCCGCAAGGGTCTGGCCGCGCGCCTCACCCGCGACGATGTCATCGTATCGCGCACCCATATCGCCTCGCTCCGCCGCTTCAAGGACGACGTCTCCGAAGTCCGCGCAGGCATGGAATGCGGCGCGGTGCTCCAGGACACCAACGACATCAAGCCCGGCGACACGCTGGAACTGTTCGAGGTCGAGGAACGCGCCCGCACGCTGTGATCCATGTCCCCCCTCCCGCAGGCGGGAGGGGGCTAGGGGGTGGGCTCGCCCTCTCCTGAACTGCAATGGCCGATGGGGAGAGCCCACCCCCGGCCCCTCCCGCTTGCGGGAGGGGAGGATATAATGCCCGCTCCCAATGAAGGCTCCTCTGTCCGCCTCCTCCGCGTGGGCGAACAGGTGCGCCATGTCCTGTCCGACATTCTCCAGCGCGGCGACGTGCATGACGACGTCCTCGCCAGCCATGTGGTGAGCGTCACCGAAGTCCGCATGTCTCCCGACCTGCGCCATGCGACCGTCTTCATCAAGTCGCTGCTCGGCCAGGATGAGGAAGCCGTGCTGAAGGCGCTGCGCACCAACACCGCCTATCTCCAGCGGGAGGTCGCGACCCGTATCCGCCTCAAATATGCGGCGAAGCTCAAATTCCTCGCGGACGAGAGCTTCGATGAGGGCACCCATATCGACAGGCTGCTCCGCGATCCCAAGGTCGCCCGCGATCTGGAGCAGCCCGAGGGCGAGGACGAATAGGCAATATGCTCCGGCCTTGGCAGGAGCACGCTGTACTCGGCCAGGCATCGTCCCCCATCGACGCGACGGCGCAGCCCGGCTAACAGCGTCTCTCCCGCAGGCAAGGCAAGGGGCAGGGCAGATGAAAAGAACCGGCATAGTCGCGATCGCGCTTTTGGCCCTGGCCATACCCGCCGCAGCCAGGGAAGCGCCGGTCCACCCCGCCGTCGTCAGCGACCCCGCGCCCGACGCGGCCTACCCCGCCGGCATGAGCGCCTTCACCATCCCCTCGGAGGACGGCCTGCTCAACGCCGTCCTTTACACCGCCGCCGGTCCGGGTCTTCACCCGACGCTGCTCCTCCTCCACGGCTTCCCCGGCAATGAGCAAAATCTCGACCTGGCCCAGGCCGCCCGCCGCGCCGGGTGGCATGTCCTCACGCTCCACTATCGCGGCTCCTGGGGCAGCCCCGGCAGCTTCTCCTTCACCCACGCCTCGGAAGACGCCTGGAACGCCCTGCAATATCTCCAGCAATCCGCGACCGTCGCCAGATATCGCATCGACACCAGCGCCCTCGTCGTCGCGGGCCACAGCATGGGCGGTTTCATGGCCGCCGATGTCGCCGCCGCCGAACCCCATGTCGCCGGCCTGTTCCTGATCGACCCCTGGGACCCGGCCGAAACCGTCACGACCCTCTCCACCCCCCAGGGCGAGGTCGCCTGGAGGGCCGAAGTCGCCAGCGACCTGCCACCCCTGCAAGGCGCCACCTATGACAGCCTCACCGCCGAAATCCGCACCAACAGCGAGAAATTCGACCTTGGCCGCAAGCTGGTGGGCTATGGTCGCCGCCCGCTCACCATCATCGGCGCGGAACGCGGCATCGGCGCCATGGCGCGCAAGGTGACGGCAGACGCGCAATCGGCCAATCCCGACACGCGCCTGGCGGTCTGGCCGACCGACCACAGCTTTTCCGACAGGCGCATCGCCCTGGCCGACGCGCTCGTCCGCTTCCTCAAGCAGATCGCCCCCATGGCGCGCTGACCGATGGCCAAGCTCTATTTCTACTACAGCTCGATGAACGCAGGCAAATCGACGACCCTGCTCCAATCCAGCTTCAACTATCGCGAACGCGGCATGGAAACCATGTTGTGGACCGCCGCCGTGGATGACCGCTACGGGAAGGGGCGCCACGGAAAGGGACGCATCGTCTCCCGCATCGGGCTGGACGCGCAGGCCGATCTGTTCGACCCCGCCACCGATCTCTTCGCCGCCATCGCTGCCCGACAGGCACGGACGCCGCTCTCCTGCGTGCTGATCGACGAGGCGCAATTTCTGAACGAGGAACAGGTCTGGCAGGTCGCCGCCGTCTGCGACCGGCTGAACATTCCAGTGCTGTGCTACGGCATCCGCACCGACTTCCAGGGCAAGTTGTTCGAGGGCAGCGCCGCGCTGCTCGGCCTGGCCGACACGCTGACGGAGATCAAGACGATCTGCGAATGCGGGCGGAAGGCGACCATGAACCTGCGCGTCGATGCGGAGGGGCGCCCCATCCGTGAGGGCGAGCAGACGGAAATCGGCGGCAATGACCGCTATGTCGCGCTTTGCCGCCGCCATTTCGTGGAACGCCGCTCCGGCTGCTGACCGCCGCACATGCCGCGACGGCCCGGAAAGGGCTGACAACAGGCGACAGGAGGGCTAGAGCGCCGCCATGCACGGCTGGATCATCCTCGACAAGCCCTTGGGGCTAGGCTCCACCCAGGCGGTGAGCGCGGTGAAGCGCGCCCTGCGCCAGAGTGGCGCGGGCAAGTGGAAGGTGGGCCATGGCGGCACGCTCGACCCGCTGGCGACCGGCGTGCTGCCGATAGCGGTGGGGGAAGCGACCAAGCTCGCCGGACGGATGCTGGACAGCGACAAGATCTACGATTTCACCATAGGTTTCGGCCTCCAGACCGACACGCTGGACCTTGAGGGCCGGGAAATCGCCACCAGCCTGCATCGCCCCACGCTGGCGGAGGTGCAGGCGGTCCTGCCCCGCTTCACCGGCCCGATCGAGCAGGCGCCGCCCGCCTACAGCGCGATCCTGATCGACGGCCGGCGCGCCTACGACCTTGCCCGCAAGGGGGAGGAGGTCGAGATGAAGACCCGCGCCATCACCATCCACAACCTCGCCATATCCCCGCCCCAGGGGCCAGCGAAGCCTGGAGAAGGGGAGGGCGGCGCGGAGATCGGCGAAATCACCCTGCGCGCCCATGTTTCGAAGGGCACCTATATCCGTTCCCTCGCCCGCGACATCGCGCGCGCGCTCGGCACTGTCGGTCATGTCACCATGCTGCGCCGCATCAAGGCCGGCCCCTTCACCCTGCAATCCGCGATTTCGCTGGACAAATTGGACGAAGCTGCTAGGGGCGGCGACATCGCGCAGCTCATGCTGCCGTTGACGGCGGGGCTGGACGACATCCCGGCTCTCGCAGTCTCTCCCGACGATGCGCTCGCTCTCCGACAGGGGAAGGTGCTCGTGGGGAAACCGCATACCGGCCTGATGCTGGCGATGGAGGGCGAAACGCCCGTCGCGCTGGTCGAAGCCAGTGGCCCGGAGGTCCGGGTGGTGCGCGGCTTTAATCTCTAGTCACAGAAAGGAAGCCGATGTCGATCACTGCAGAGCGCAAGGAAGCGCTGATCAAGGAACATGCCCGCGCCGAGGGCGACACCGGTTCGCCGGAAGTCCAGGTTGCGATCCTCTCGGAGCGTATCGCCAACCTGACCGAGCATTTCAAGGGTCATCACAAGGATAACCACAGCCGTCGCGGCCTGCTGATGCTGGTCAACAAGCGCCGTTCGCTGCTGGATTACCTCAAGAAGAAGGATGGGGCCCGGTACACCGACCTCATCGCCAAGCTGGGCCTGCGCAAGTAAGTCTGCTAAAGAAGGAACGGCCCCCATGTCGGGGCCGTTTCCGATTCTGACAACATGGCGCTGGGCAATCCGGCATGGCGTCATGATCCGGGGGACATCCCCCACACCGTTCGCCCTGAGCTTGTCGAAGGGCACTCCTTCTTTTGAAGGGAAGGATTGGGCTTCGACAAGCTCAGCCCGAACGGAGGAGAGATAGGCTCTCCATCCATGGACCATCCGGTCCGAAACAGGCCCCGCCCGGCAATAGGGCCGCGCGGGCGAAGGAAAAAACCAATGTTCGATGTAAAGAAGGTATCAATCGAGCTGGGCGGCAAGACCCTCACGCTCGAAACCGGCCGCATTGCGCGTCAGGCCGACGCCGCCGTGCTGGCGACCTATGGCGAAACCGTGGTGCTGTGCGCCGTGACCGCCGCCAAGTCGGTGAAGGAAGGACAGGACTTCTTCCCGCTGACCGTCCATTATCAGGAAAAATATTCGGCCGCCGGTCGCATTCCGGGCGGCTTCTTCAAGCGTGAACGCGGCGCCACGGAAAAGGAAACGCTGGTTTCCCGCCTGATCGACCGCCCGGTCCGCCCGCTCTTCCCCGAAGGTTTCTACAATGAAATCAACGTCATCGCTCAGGTCCTGAGCTTCGACGGCGAAAGCGAGCCCGACATTGTGGCGATGATCGCCGCTTCGGCCGCGCTGACCCTGTCGGGCGTTCCCTTCCTGGGCCCGATCGGCGCCGCCCGCGTCGGCTACAAGGATGGCGAATATCAGCTGAACCCGTCGCTGGACGAAGTGAAGACCGGCGAACTCGACCTGGTCGTCGCCGCCACCGGCAACGCGGTGATGATGGTCGAATCCGAAGCGAAGGAGCTTTCGGAAGACGTCATGCTCGGCGCCGTCCTCTTCGCCCATGAAGCGTCGAAGAAGGTCGTCAACGCGATCATCGACCTTGCCGAAAAGGCCGCGAAGGACCCGTGGGACGTCGCCAAGGGCGACGACCTCGATGACCTCAAGAAGAAGCTCAAGAAGCTGATCGGCAAGGACATCACGGCCGCCTACAAGCTGACCGACAAGTCGGCCCGCTCGAACGCGCTCAATGAAGCCCGCGCCAAGGCGAAGGCGTTCTTCACCGAGGAAGGCCTCGACGCCCAGACCGTCATGGCCGGCATCAAGCTGACCAAGAAGCTGGAAGCCGAAATCGTTCGCGGCGCCATCCTGAAGGACGGCAAGCGCATCGACGGCCGCACCACCACGCAGATCCGCCCGATCGAGGCGATGGTGGGCTTCCTGCCGCGCACCCATGGTTCGGCGCTGTTCACCCGTGGCGAAACGCAGTCGATCTGCACCACGACGCTGGGCACCAAGGACGCGGAGCAGATGATCGACGGCCTGACCGGCGTTCATTATGAAAGCTTCATGCTCCACTATAACTTCCCGCCCTATTCGGTCGGTGAAGTCGGCCGCTTCGGCGCGCCGGGCCGTCGCGAAGTCGGCCATGGCAAGCTGGCATGGCGGGCCCTGCACCCGGTCCTGCCGAGCAAGGAAGAATTCCCCTACACCATCCGCGTGCTGAGCGACATCACCGAGTCCAACGGCTCGTCCTCGATGGCGACGGTCTGCGGCGGTTCGCTGTCCATGATGGACGCGGGCGTTCCGCTGAAGCGTCCGGTGTCGGGCATCGCCATGGGCCTGATCCTGGAAGGCTCCAAATTCGCTGTCCTCAGCGACATTCTGGGCGACGAGGATCACCTTGGCGACATGGACTTCAAGGTGGCGGGCACGGAAGCGGGCATCACCACCATGCAGATGGACATCAAGGTCGCCGGCATCACGCAGGAAATCTTCGAAGTCGCGCTGCGTCAGGCGAAGGAAGGCCGCGCCCATATCCTGGGTGAAATGAGCAAGGCCCTGTCCTCGACCCGCACCGAACTGTCGGCTCATGCCCCGCGCATCGAAACGATCCAGATCGACAAGGCGAAGATCCGCGACGTCATCGGCACCGGCGGCAAGGTCATCCGCGAGATCGTCGCGGAAACCGGCGCCAAGGTCGACATCGACGACGAGGGCATCATCAAGATCAGCTCGTCCGACATCGCCCAGATCGAAGCCGCCAAGAAGTGGATTCTCGGCATTGTCGAGGAAGCGGAAGTCGGCAAGATCTACACCGGCAAGGTCGTCAACATCGTCGACTTCGGCGCCTTCGTGAACTTCATGGGGGGCAAGGACGGTCTCGTCCACGTCTCCGAAATGAAGAATGAGCGCGTCGAAAAGCCGACCGACGTCGTGTCGGAAGGGCAGGAAGTGAAGGTCAAGGTTCTCGAAATCGACCCGCGCGGCAAGGTTCGCCTGTCCATGCGCGTCGTCGATCAGGAAACCGGAGAGGAACTGGAAGACACCCGTCCGCCCCGCGAACCCAGGGGGGATCGAGGTGGCGACCGTGAAGGCGGCCGTGGCGACCGCAATCGCCGTGATCGTGGCGGTGACCGTGGCGGCCGCGGCGGCGATCGCGGCCCGCGCCGCGACCGCGGTCCGCGCGGCGAAGGCAAGGGCGGCGATGACGACGGCTCCAACGCCGGTCTGCCCGACTTCCTGACCCAGGACTGATCCGGTTCGTCGGACTCGGGAAAAAGAAAGGGCGTCCGGCTTGCCGGGCGCCCTTTTTTGACAGGATCTGAATGTTTCCTGATCTCCATCAATTGGCGGGCGTGGAAGTTATGTTACGGTAACGACCAGGGCGCAGGGGGATTTATGCAGCGCAGGAACGAAAGATTCGTCGAGCGTCTGCCGCTTGTTCTGCGACGGCCCTGGCATGCCTATTTGCTGGCCACCATCTTCTGCCTCACCGCCTTGGCCATTCGCACCATGGCGGAAAGCGCCATGCCCATTGGCTACCCCTTCGTATCCTTCTTCCCCGCCGTCATCCTGTCCTCCTTCCTCTTCGGGGTGCGGCCGGGCATCTATGCGGGCGTGCTTTGCGGGCTGTTGTCCTGGTATTTCTTCATCCCGCCGCGCATGGGCTTCGCACTGCATCCGGGCGTGCTGCTGGCGCTCGGCTTCTACAGCGCGGTGGTGGTCGTGGACATCGCGCTGATCCATCTGATGCAGAAGGCGAATTTCAACCTGGCGATCGAGCGCGAACGCAGCCGCGTGCTGGCGGAAAACCGCGAATTGCTGTTCCACGAACTCCAGCACCGCGTCTCCAACAATCTTCAGGTCGTCGCCGCCATGCTTTCGCTCCACCGGCGCCATGTCGATCATGACCTGGCCCGCCGCGCGCTGGACGATGCCTCCGCCCGGCTGGCGCTGGTCGGCCGCATCAGCCGCGCCCTCTACAATCCGTCGGGGGAGGGGCAGAATATCCGCGCCTTCCTGACGACATTGACCGCCGACGTGCTGGAGGCCAGCGGCCGCGACAACATCGCCCTGACCGTCGACGCGCCCGACGCCCTGACGCTGGAGCCCGACATCGCCGTGTCGATGGCGCTGATCGTGACCGAAGCGGTCAGCAACGCCATCGAACATGGCCTGCCGCATCGCGGCGGCAGCATCCATGTCGGCCTGGACGTCAGCGACGGCACGATCAGCCTCAACGTCACGGACGACGGAAAGGGATTGTCGCCCGATTTCGATCCCGGTTTCAGCCAGAGCCTGGGCCTCCGGATTTCCAATGCCCTTGCCGGCCAGTTGAACGGCCGCTTCTCGCTCATGCCCTCGGCGACGGGCGGCGCGACCGCACGGCTCGACCTGCCTGTTCGCGCATAGCGACCGGCACGCACATTCTGCCGCTTGGCGAGGCGCATTCGCTCCGCTATGACCCGGCCATGCTGACGAAAACCATGACGCGCATCGGCGCGGCTACCGCACCGCTTCTGCTTGCCGCCCTGCTCTCGGGCTGCGCGACGTCGAAGAACAAGGCCGACACCCAATATGTCGCCCGCGACGTGTCGACGCTCTACAATGCGGGCAAATACCGCCTGGACCGCGGCCAGTACAAGCTCGCCGCCGCCCTGTTCGACGAGGTGGAGCGCCAGCATCCCTATTCGCCCTGGGCGCGCCGGGCGCAGCTCATGTCCGCGTTCAGCTATTACATGAATCAGGACTATCCGGAATCGATCGGCGCGGCCCAACGCTTCCTGTCGATCCACACCGGCAACAAGGACGCGCCCTACGCTTATTATCTGATCGCGCTCTGCTATTATGAACAGATTGCCGACGTCACCCGCGACCAGAAGATCACGCAACAGGCGCTGGATGCGCTGGGCGAGCTGATCCGCCGCTATCCCGACACCCGCTATGCCGCCGACGCCCGGCTGAAGATCGACCTCGTCAACGATCACCTCGCCGGCAAGGAGATGGAGATCGGCCGCTTCTACCAGCGCCGTGGCCAATGGCTCGCCGCCACGCTGCGCTTCCGCACGGTGATCGACAAATATCAGACGACCACCCACACTCCGGAAGCGCTGGAGCGTCTGGTGGAAAGCTATCTCTCGCTCGGCATCCCCGCCGAAGCGCAGAAGGCCGCCGCCGTGCTGGGCAAGAATTATCCGGGTTCGAAATGGTATGAGCGCAGCTACAAGCTGATGCGCGAACACCCCAATAAAGCATGATCTGGTCCCCCTCCCGCAAGCGGAGGGGTTAGGGGTGGGCTGCGAGCGAAGCGAGCGTTCCGCCCCAGCGTTGAAAGAAGCGCCGCTGGCGCGGTGCACCCACCCCGGCCCCTCCCGCCTGCGGGAGGGGGGAGTCGCTCGCCTTTGCTGACTGCCCTGTCCATCCGCAACGTCGTGCTGATAGAGGCGCTGGACCTGGATTTCGGGTCGGGCCTGGGCGTGCTGACCGGCGAGACCGGCGCGGGCAAGTCGATCCTGCTCGATTCGCTGGGCCTCGCGCTGGGCGCCCGCGCCGACAGCGGCCTCGTCCGGACGGGAGAGGCGCAGGCCAGCGTCACCGCGACGTTCGAGGCACCCCGCACCGATCACCGCGCGACGAACCTGCTGGCCGAAAACGGCATCGACATCGAACCGGGCGAACCGCTCATCGTCCGCCGCACGGTCAAGGCCGACGGCGGCAGCCGCGCCTTCGTCAACGACCAGGCCTGCTCGGCGGCGCTGCTGCGCGATCTTGGCAGCGCTCTGGTCGAAATCCACGGCCAGCATGACGATCGCGGCCTGCTCAACCCGCGTGGCCATCGCGCCCTGCTCGACGCCTATGGCCGCTGCGACACGGGCGCGGTCGCCTACGCCTATCACGCCTGGCGCGCCGCCGCTGACCGCCTCGCGGAAAGCCGCGCCAGCGTCGAAAACGCCGCCCGCGACCGCGATTACCTGACCCATGCGGTGGAGGAACTCACCCGCTTCGCCCCCGAACCCGGCGAGGAAGCCACGCTGGCCGAAGAGCGCGCCACCATGCAGAAGGGCGCGCGCCTCTCCGACGACCTTTCCGCCGTCACCGAATGCTTCACCGGCTCCGACGGCGGGCTCGCCCAGTTGCGGCAGGCCGCCCGCCGCCTCGACCGCATCGTCAGCGAATATGAACCGCTGGCCGAAGTCCTCGCCGCCCTCGACCGCGCCGTGATCGAGGCGAGCGAAGCCGAAGACCGCCTCAACGAAGCCGCCGAAGCGCTCAGCTTCGACCCCGCCCGTCTCGACGCCATAGAGACCCGCCTGTTCGACCTGCGCGGCCTCGCCCGCAAGCATCAGGTCCAACCCGACGATCTCGCCGCCCTGCGCGACGAGATGGCCGCGAAACTGGCCGCGATCGAGGGCGGAGAAGACCATCTCGCCGCCCTCGAAGCCGATGTGAAGGCCAGGGCCGCCGCCTATCGCACCGCCGCCCAGGCCCTCTCCGCCGAACGCCAGATGGCCGCCGGAAAGCTCGACGCCGCCGTCGCCGCCGAACTCGCCCCGCTCAAGCTGGATGCCGCCCGCTTCCGCACCGTCGTCGCGCCGCAGGAGGAGGGGCAATGGGGCGCCCACGGCATGGACCGGGTGGAATTCGAAATCTCCACCAACCCCGGCGCGCCCTTCGCGCCGCTGGTCAAGATCGCATCGGGCGGCGAACTCTCCCGCTTCATCCTCGCGCTCAAGGTCGCGCTGGCGGAGCAGGGCGGCGCGGACACCCTGATCTTCGACGAGATCGACCGCGGGGTAGGGGGCGCCGTCGCCTCGGCCATCGGGGAACGCCTGTCCCGCCTGTCGCAAACCAACCAGATATTGGTCGTCACCCACAGCCCCCAGGTCGCGGCGCGCGGTGCAGGCCATATGCTGATCGCGAAGTCGAGCGACGGCACCGTCACCCGCACCGGCGTCCACGCGCTGAGCGACGGCGAACGCCGCGAAGAAATCGCCCGCATGCTCTCCGGCGCCGAAATCACGGCGGAGGCAAGGGCCCAGGCCGAACGCTTGTTGGAAAAGCTATAAGCCGGCTTTCGACCAATCCAAGACATTCCCCTCCCGTAAACGGGAGGGGTTAGGGGTGGGCGCGAGCGTAGCGAGCTTCTGACTTAGCCGTTGCAAAACAGCGCAGATGCCGCGCCAGCCCACCCCCTAACCCCCTCCCGCCTGCAGAGGGGGAATGTCCGCTACCCACCCAACTCCGTCATTCCCGCGAAGGCGGGAACCCATCTCCTGACCTCGCCTCAAGTACAGCGGTGGGGAGATGGATCGCCGCCTGCGCAGGAATGACGATAGAGAGTTGATGGCTGTCGAGCCGCCCATAACCGCTACCCGCATCGCGATGCTGGCGCTAAAGAGAGGCGCATGACCGACCCCACGCAAATGACCGAAGCCGAAGCCGCCAACCGCCTGATGCGCCTCGCACGCGAAATTGCGCGTCATAACCGGCTCTATCACGATCAGGACGAGCCGGAGATCGCGGACGCGGACTATGACGCGCTGGTCCGCGAGAATAACGCGCTGGAGGCCGCCTTCCCGCACCTCATCCGCAGCGATTCCCCCAATGCCCAGGTCGGCGCCGCGCCCACCTCCGCGCTCAGGAAGGTCCAGCACGCCGTCCGCATGATGAGCCTCGACAACGGCTTCGCGGACGAGGACATTGCCGAATTCATCGCCCGCGTCCGCCGCTTCCTCGCGCTCCCCGAAGACGCCCCTGTCGCCCTCACCGCCGAGCCCAAGATCGACGGCCTGTCCTGCTCGCTCCGCTATGAGAAGGGCGAACTGGTCCTCGCCGCCACGCGCGGCGACGGCACGACGGGGGAAGACGTCACCGCCAATGTCCGCACCATCCCCGACATCCCGCAGCGCCTGACCGGGCAAGCCATCCCCGACTTGTTCGAGGTGCGGGGCGAAGTCTATATGGCCAAGGCCGATTTCGTGGCCCTCAACGCGCGCCTCGCCGCCGAAGCCGACGACCCGGAAAAGGCCCGCCAGTTCGCCAACCCCCGCAACGCCGCCGCCGGTTCGCTGCGCCAGAAGGACGCCGCCGTCACCGCCAGCCGCCCCCTGCGCTTCCTCGCCCATGGCTGGGGAGAGGTCAGCGCCGTCCCCGCCGAAACCCAGCTCGGCGTCATGCAGGCTATCGCAGGCTGGGGGCTGCCCGTCTCCGACCGCCTGACCTGCGTCGACACGCTGGAAGCCCTCATCGCCCATTATCGCGCCATCGAAGCCGCCCGCGCCGACCTGCCCTTCGACATCGATGGCGTCGTCTACAAGGTCGACCGGCTCGACTGGCAGCAACGCCTCGGCTTCGTCGCCAAGGCTCCGCGCTGGGCCATAGCCCATAAATTCCCCGCCGAACGCGCCCAGACCACGCTCGAAGCCATCGACATCCAGGTCGGCCGCACCGGCAAGCTGACCCCGGTCGGCCGCCTGACCCCCGTCACCGTCGGCGGCGTCGTCGTCTCCAACGTCACCCTCCACAATGCCGATGAGATCGAGCGGCTGGGCGTCCGCCCCGGCGACCGCATCGTCGTGCAGCGCGCCGGCGACGTCATCCCGCAGGTGGTCGACAACCTCACCCGCGATGAACCGCGCACCCCCTTCGCTTTCCCCGATCATTGCCCCGTCTGCCATTCGGAAGCCGTGCGCGAGGAGGGGGAGGTCGACATTCGCTGCACCGGCGGCCTCATCTGCCCCGCCCAGCGTTTCGAACGGCTGCGTCATTTCGTCAGCCGCGCCGCGCTCGACATCGAAGGGCTGGGCGAAAAGAGCATCCAGGAATTTCTCGACCTGGGCTGGATCGCGGAGCCGGCCGACATCTTCCGCCTGAAATCGCAGCGCGCCGACCTGCTCGGCCGGGAGGGGTGGAAGGAAAAGTCCGTCGACAATCTCCTCGCCGCCATAGAGGCCAAGCGCCAGCCGGATGCCGCCCGCCTGCTTTTCGGCCTGGGCATCCGTCATATCGGCGCGGTGACCGCCCGCGACCTGCTCAGGCGCTATACGACGCTGGAGGGGATCAGCGCGCTCGCTGCCGGCATCATCGCGCTGCGCGACGCCGCCGCCCCTGCGGAGGGGGAGGAGGAATCCCGCTTCCGCAACCGCCTCGACAAGGCGATAGCCGAATATATAGGGGTCGAAAATGTGGGATCGGCGGTCGGCCACGCCTTGGCCGATTTCTTCCACGAGCCGCATAATGTGGACGTCTGGAACGACCTGCTGCGGGAAGTCTCCCCGCCCGACTATCTGGTCGAAACCACCGCCAGCGCGGTCACGGGCAAGACGGTGGTGTTCACCGGCAAGCTCGAAACGATGAGCCGCGACGAGGCCAAGGCGCAGGCCGAACGACTGGGCGCCAAGGCCGCCGGTTCGGTCAGCGCCAGGACCGACCTGGTGGTAGCCGGTCCCGGCGCGGGCTCGAAGCTCAAACAGGCCGCGGCGCTGGGTATCGATGTGATCGACGAAGCCGCATGGGCCGAAATCGTCAAGGCCGCCGGATAGGTCAGGCGGACGACCGGGCAACAGGGACATTGACCGCTTCCCCTCCCCTTCAGGGGAGGGGACCGAGGGGTGGGGGCATGCCCCACGCGCAACTTCGCCTGCTGGACGCTCCCGCACCCGATCCTTCAAACGAGGCGCGGTTCGAACCTGAAAAAGGGAGCGGCCAATGACCGTAACTCTTCAGAGCGCGCTGCGTTGATCGGGAGCACGTCGCGCGCTCCGGGCTTCTGTCACCGCATCGTCCCAATCGGAAGACCGGTTCCCATCCTCAACCCGCCCCCTCCAGCTTGTCCTGCGTCCGCGTATCGAAATCGCTGGCGTCATGCCGCTCCCGAAGCTGCTCCTCCAGCGGCCCGTTCGCCTTGTTGACCATCCGCCCGCGCTTCACCGCAGGCCGCGCGTCGATCTGCTTCGCCCAGCGCAGCACATTCGCATAGCTCTGCACATCAAGGAACTCCGCCGCATCATAGGCCCGGCCCAGCGCGACCCCGCCATACCAGGGCCAGATCGCCATGTCCGCGATCGTATATTCATCCCCGGCAATATATTCATGCCCCGCCAGTTGCCGGTCCAGCACGTCCAACTGCCGCTTCGCCTCCATCGTATAGCGGTTGATCGCATATTCGAACTTCTCCGGCGCATAGGCGAAGAAATGGCCGAAACCTCCGCCCAGCAGCGGCGCGCTGCCCATCTGCCAGAACAGCCAGTTGAGCGTCTCGGTCCGCCTGGCCGGATCGGTCGGCAGGAAAGCGCCGAATTTCTCGGCCAGATAGATCAGGATCGATCCGGATTCGAACACCCGCCGGGGCGGCGAGGCGCCATGGTCCATCAGCGCCGGGATCTTGCTGTTGGGATTGACCGACACGAAGCCGCTGCCGAACTGGTCGCCCTCGTTGATCCGGATCAGCCAGGCGTCATATTCGGCGTCCTTGCCCGCCGCCAACAGCTCCTCCAGCATGATCGTCACCTTCTGCCCATTGGGCGTGGCGAGCGAATAGAGCTGGAGCGGGTGCCTGCCGACCGGCAATTCCTTCTCATGGGTCGGCCCGGCGACCGGCCGGTTGATATTGGCGAAGGCGCCGCCGCTTTCCTTGTCCCAGGTCCAGACGCGCGGCGGAATATAGGCTGTGTCGGTCATGCAGGCGTCTCCTTCGAAGGCGGGAACGGGATGGGGCGGGCAGGGACCCGCCGCTCCGGGCTAGGTAAGGATCGACCCTCTCCGGTGCAAACCCCGCATGCTCAAAAAAGGCGGCGCGGCGGCCCCGGCTGCATTGGTCGCATTTTTTGCACGTGGAAGGCATTTCGTCGCTGCCCCGGCTGTCTCTGCCGGCAGGAAAGGCCTATAGCCGCCCGCGTCATCATGTCTTTCGCGCTGCGGTCGCGGGCGGCGGGACGAAAAAAATTTGCACGGGGCTCTTGATCGTCCGGCCTTCCCGTCCATATGAAACGGCGCTGGCACTCCCCGACAGGGAGTGCTAACAGATACGGGTTCATCGGGGAGAAGGAGCCGGAGTCGCGTGGCGATTCCACCCCCCTCCCATTCAACGTCGTAAAGAGGGAAAGGCAATCAACATGGCATTTCGTCCGTTGCATGACCGCGTTCTCGTTCGCCGCGTAGAGGCGGAAGAGAAGACTGCCGGCGGCATCATCATCCCCGACACCGCCAAGGAAAAGCCGCAGGAAGGCGAAATCGTCGCCGTCGGCACCGGCAGCAAGTCGGAAGACGGCAAGGTCACTCCGCTGGACGTCAAGGCCGGCGACCGCATCCTGTTCGGCAAGTGGTCGGGCACCGAGGTCAAGGTCGACGGTGAAGACCTGCTGATCATGAAGGAATCGGACATTCTCGGCGTCGTCGCGTAAAGCGGCGAAGCTGACGGTCATTCCTATTTTTGGCGGATTTTCGTGCCTGTAACGGTGTGAACTTCGCAAGATTTGCAATTCTCAAAGAGAGGTAGAAGATCATGGCAGCGAAGGACGTAAAGTTTTCGCGTGACGCTCGTGAGCGCATCCTGCGCGGCGTCGACATCCTGGCCGACGCGGTCAAGGTGACCCTGGGCCCCAAGGGCCGCAACGTCGTCATCGACAAGAGCTTTGGCGCGCCCCGCATCACCAAGGACGGTGTTTCGGTCGCCAAGGAAATCGAACTGAAGGACAAGTTCGAGAATATGGGCGCCCAGATGGTCCGCGAAGTCGCTTCGAAGACCAACGACATCGCCGGTGACGGCACCACCACCGCGACCGTCCTCGCCCAGGCGATCGTTCGCGAAGGCATGAAGTCGGTGGCCGCCGGCATGAACCCGATGGACCTGAAGCGCGGCATCGACCTCGCCGTCGCCAAGGTGGTCGAGGACATCAAGGCCCGCTCGAAGCCGGTTGCCGGTTCGAACGAAGTCGCCCAGGTCGGCATCATCTCGGCCAATGGCGACCGTGAAGTCGGTGAGAAGATCGCCGAAGCCATGGACCGCGTCGGCAAGGAAGGCGTGATCACCGTCGAGGAAGCCAAGGGCCTCGATTTCGAACTGGACGTCGTCGAAGGCATGCAGTTCGACCGCGGCTACCTGTCGCCCTACTTCATCACCAACCCGGAAAAGATGCAGGTCGAACTGGCTGACCCCTACATCCTGATCCACGAAAAGAAGCTGTCGAACCTGCAGTCGATCCTGCCGATCCTCGAAGCCGTGGTGCAGTCGGGCCGTCCGCTCCTCATCATCGCGGAAGACATCGAAGGCGAAGCGCTGGCGACCCTGGTCGTCAACAAGCTGCGCGGCGGCCTGAAGGTCGCTGCGGTCAAGGCTCCGGGCTTCGGCGACCGCCGCAAGGCCATGCTGGAAGACATCGCCGTCCTGACCAAGGGCGAAGTCATCTCCGAAGACCTCGGCATCAAGCTTGAGAACGTGACCCTCGGCATGCTCGGCACCGCCAAGCGCGTCACCATCGACAAGGACAACACCACAATCGTCGATGGCGCCGGCGACGGCGAAGCGATCAAGGGCCGCACCGAGCAGATCCGCGCTCAGATCGAGACCACCACGTCCGACTATGACCGCGAAAAGCTGCAGGAGCGTCTGGCGAAGCTGGCTGGCGGCGTGGCCGTCATCAAGGTCGGCGGCGCGACCGAAGTCGAGGTGAAGGAGCGCAAGGACCGCGTCGACGACGCGCTGCACGCGACCCGCGCAGCCGTTGAAGAAGGCATCGTCCCCGGTGGCGGCACGGCCCTGCTGTACGCGACCAAGGCCCTCAAGGACCTCAAGGGCGCCAATGACGACCAGACCCGCGGCATCGACATCATCCGCAAGGCCATCGAAGCGCCGCTGCGCCAGATCGCCAGCAATGCGGGCGTCGACGGCGCTGTCGTCGCCGGCAACCTGCTGCGCGAAAATGACGAGACCAAGGGCTTCAACGCCGCGACCGACACCTATGAGAACCTCGTCGCCGCTGGCGTGATCGACCCGACCAAGGTCGTCCGCGCCGCGCTGCAGGACGCCGCTTCGGTGGCCGGCCTGCTGATCACGACCGAGGCGACCATTGCCGAACTGCCCTCCGACGACAAGGCGCCGATGGGCATGCCCGGCGGCGGCATGGGCGGCATGGGCGGCATGGACTTCTAATACCGCGTTGCGGGCGGGTCCTTGGCTCGCCCGCGATGTTGGGAGTCCAAATCCGGAAAAAACGGAAAAGGCCGATGGAGCGATCCACCGGCCTTTTCCTGTCTTCGATCGTCAGGTTCCTCACTTAAGCGGGAGCGTCCGGCCCCATTTGCCTGGCGCTTGCCTTAGATCAAATTCAGATTCTTCAGATATGTGCGCACCACATTGCGAGTGATGCCCAATGCTTCGGCGGTCTTGATCTGATTTCCATGGCATTGATGAAAGGCCTCCGTTATCATGAAGGCCACCAGCCGGTCGAGCAGATGATCGTGCCCGCCATTCAGCAGCCGAGCGACGAAGGGCCTTGCCGCCTCTTCCAGCGCCGCGGGGTCGGCGGTCGGATCGATCAATTCGCTGAGGTTGCCAAGACCGAGATCGGCGGGCTGGATGCGCCCGCCCTCGCAGATCAGAGCGGCGCGATGGATCGCATTTTCCAACTCGCGAATATTGCCGGGCCAACCATGGCGGAACAACGCCTCCTCGGCCGCCGCGCTCAGTTCCAGCCGGTTCACGCCTGCCTTTGCACCATAGATTTCAAGGAAATGGCGCGCCAGGGGAAGAATATCGGCTCTGCGCTCCCGCAGTGGCAGAAGGGGTATGGATACGACCTGCAGGCGATAGAAAAGATCTGAACGGAAACGACCCTCGCTGACCGCCTGCTGCAATTCGACATTGGTCGCTGCGATGACGCGGACATTGAGCGGCACGGCCTTGCGCGAGCCCAGCCGAACGACTTCGCGTTCCTGCAATACCCGCAAGAGCTTCACCTGCAGGGGCAGGGAGAGGTCGCCCAGTTCGTCCAGGAACAACGTCCCGCCATTGGCCGCCTCGAACCATCCCGCCCGCGCTACATTGGCGCCGGTGAAAGCGCCCTTTTCATAACCGAACAATTCGCCTTCGATCAGCGATTCGGAAAAGGCGCCGCAATTGACCGCGACGAAAGGCGTATGCGCTCGGTCGCTGAGGCTGTGCACATAGCGCGCGACCAGCTCCTTGCCGGTGCCGGTCTCCCCCATGATGAGGACATTGGCGTCGCTTGGGGCGACCCGTTCGATCAGCGGCAGCAGGGCGCGGGATCGTGGATCGTTGAAGATCAGCGCCCGGGCGCGAGGTCCCACGGCATGATGCCGAGCGCAATCATAGGCCAGCAGCGGACGGCCATCGTCGTTCTTGGCCGATACCAGACCCACTTCGGCCCGGTCTGCGGCGCGGCTGTGCGAACTGTTCCTCATAGCGTCTCCATCCCTGGCAGACATCAGGATAGCAGGTAATTGTCTTCTGAATTAGTAGAAAATAAAGTTTGGAGCCTAGCTGAGCTTTCAGTGAGACGGCCGGAGAGGGGTGGCCAGTTCCGCGCGCCGCTTCATGACGCTGCGCAAGGGTTCCGCGCAGATCCAGCCATCGACATCCACAGGCGCTTCCAGAAATCCATGCAGCCACAGGAAATGCGCCTGAATCTTCAACATCTCCACGCGTTCATCCGACAGGTCGGGATGCAGGGCGCGATGGAAATTGTTGCGATAGGCCGCCTCTACGCCCTCCATGCCGGACAAGGTTTCCTGGGCAAGGATGGCGTTGAGGTCGGATGGATGGGCAGCCGCCCAATCGGCGGCACGCAAGCTCTGTTCCAGGAAGCGCTCGACCAGCGCCGGATGATGATCGATCATATGTTGGTGGACGACGATGGGGCGCGGCGTCCCGTTGTTCACCCGGGCGAGGCGGCTGGGATAGGCGTCGAGATCGATGCCTATCTCCAGCCCCAGGCGCTGCGCGGCTTCCGCGCCGGCCGCGCCCTTCACATAGACGGCGTCGACCCGGCCCGCGGCCAGCCACTCTAGGCCCAGCCAGAGGCGGCGCATCCCTTCGACGCTCGCCTGTTCGACGGGCGGGGCGGGGATTTCGATCAACTGCACGTCTTCCAGCGCAAGGCCGCCCAAAGCGAGAGCGCTCTTGATACCGTGCAGCGCCATGCCGCGGGCGATGCTCTCGCCATGGGTACGGCCATAGCCGGGCAGGGCGAATCGGAGCCCTTCAAGATCGGCAGGGTCCATGACGCCGACATCGGGCCTGACCATGATCGCCTGCCGCTCGTCGATCCAGGTCAGCCCGATCACTCGCGTCGGCGCACCCAACGCCCGCGCCGCCAGCGCCTGTATATTGCCCCCCTCGCGAAACAGATGGCGCGCCTGGTTTTCCGGATCGCTCGCGACCAGATTGAGGCCGAGTTCCTGAACCCGTCTGACGCTGATGCCGTCCTGTGCGAACGCCTCGGCCATCCAGCCTTTGGCGCAGGCCACGCCGGACGCTGCCGGTACCGGGCAGCGCGTCACCCAGACGCTGTCCAGAGGCGCGACCTTATTTGCCATTCCTGTTTCTCCAACTGTAGGCCGGCTTCCCGACACCGACATAGGAATATATCCGTCGCAAGGCTCGTGCCAAAAGCCGCGATGCGGATGCGGAACGGTTCCGGGGCTCATCGCCGCTTCATTTCGCGCAATCGCGCGGTTGCCGCTGCGGCAAAATCACCAGCGCGCAATCGCTGCTGCCTGGGCCGGCCCGCACGAGACCGCCGGATTATCCGGTTGGCACATGACGTGCATCGGATGGGGGCAGAGCCTTCAACGGAGCCTGCATAGTGGCCAATCAGAATAGCGCGTCTTTTCTTTCCCGCCTTCGTCAATGGCTGACCGCCGCCATGGCGCTGCTGGGCTCTGCCCTGCTTGCAGGCTGCGGCGGGTCCGGCGGCGGAGACGGCGAGGTGGTCAAGACCCTGACCATCGCGTCCATCGCCTATCCCTATCAGGGCAAGCAGGTGTTCAACGGCCTGAACGGCGTCGTCATCCAGCAGGGCTGGCTGAAGGAGCAACTGGCGAAGAAGGGGGTCGAGCTGGTCTTCACCCCGGTCTCTACCGCCGTGGGCGGGCCGCTCATCAATGAAGGCTTTTCCGGCAAGCGGATCGACTTCGCCTCCTATGGCGATTTCCCCGCCGCGATCGCCGTCGCTGGCGGCGTGCCGCTGAAGATCGTGGCGCCGGTGGGGCAGGGGCAGGACGTCTATATCGTCGCGCGCAAGGGGCTGGCCGCGAAAAGCCTGGCCGACCTCAAGGGCAAGCGGATCGCGCTCCATCGCGGACGGCCATGGGAACTGCCCTTTTCCAAGCTGGTCGACAGCAGCGGCCTGAAGCTGGATGACTTCAAGATCGTCAACATCAACCCGTCGGCTACGCCCGCCGCGCTGGAATCCGGCAGCGTCGACGCCGCCGTGCTGCTGTCCGACGGGTTGTTGGTCGAGCAGAAGGGCATTGGCCATGTGATCTGGTCGACCAGGGATGCGCCCGCCGACTGGAAGATGCGCGCCGAACTGTTCGGCCGGGCGGACTTTGTCGACGCGCATCCGGACCTGACCCAGTTGGTGGTGGACGCCTTCGTCCGCGCCGCCGCATGGTCCTCCGACGAAGCGAACAAGGCCGAAGTCATCCGCAAGGCCGCGCGCGGCGCCCTGCCGGAAGACATTGTGGCGAAGGATTATGCCAATAGCGGCATCCCCTGGCGGGAGCGTTTCTCGCCGGTCTTCAATCCGGCGGTGCTGGCGCATTACCGTTCGGTCGCGGATTATGCGCTGGAACGCGGCCTGATCCGTAAGAAAGTGGATGCCGACGCGCTGATCGATGAACGTTTCGTCGACAAGGCGCTCAAGGATTTGAAGCTGGAGCAGTTCTGGGCGCATGATGGCGGGGGGCAGGGCTGATGGCTTTTCCCCAAGGCAAGGCCGTCGCCGCGGCCTGGGCCGCGCCGGTCGCGCTGCTGGCGCTCTGGCAGGTCGCCTGCCTCAGCGGCCTGTTCCCGCCGCAAGTGCTGGTGCCGCCCAGCGTCGTCGCCCAGGCGCTGGCCGACATGGCCGCATCCGGCGAGTTGCAGCGGCATGTCGGGGACAGCCTCTATCGGCTGCTGGTTGGCTTCGCCATCGGCGCGGGCGCGGGCATGGTCTTCGGCGCGGCGCTGGCACTGTCGCGGCTGGTCGAAGCCGTCCTGTCGCCGCTTTTCCTGACGCTCTGGCAGGTGCCTGTCATCGCCTTCGTGCCGCTGATGGTCATGTTCCTGGGGATCGATGAGCCCTTCAAGATCGCGGTCGTCGCCATCGCCGCCTTCTTCCCGATGGCGCTCGCGACCTTCGACGGCATCAGGGGCGTGCCGCGCAACTGGTTCGACGTCGCGAAAGTCTATCGCCTGAGCCTGCTCCAGTTGATCCGCCGCATCCTGCTGCCCGCCACCGTGCCCGCCGTGCTCACCGGCCTGCGCATTTCGCTGACCCGCGCCTGGGTCGTGCTGGTGGCGGCGGAGCTGCTCGCGGCGGACAGCGGCATCGGCCAGATGATGGAGATGGGGCGGCAATTGTTCCAGATCGACGTCGTGCTGGCGGGCGTGGTCGTCAGCGGTCTCATCGGCTTTCTGCTCGATCGCGGCGCCCGCTGGGTCGAAAGCCGCGCCACCCGCTGGAGGACGGCATGAAGGATCAACTCGCCCGCTGGCCTGTCCGGCTCGTCATCGGCCTTGTCGCGCCGCTGCTCCTCATACTCCTGTGGCAGTGGCAGGCGAGCGCCCATTCGGTGACTTTCGCGCCGCCCGTTGCCGTCGCCTCCGCGCTGGCTGAACTGCTGCGCAATGGCGACCTGCTGCGCGACACGCTGGCCACGCTGCAACGCGCCTTCACCGGCCTTGCCATCGGCGCGCCGCTGGGCGTGGCGGCGGGCATCGCCATGGGCATATGGAAGCCGGTCGACCGGCTGCTGGGGCCGCTGCTTCACGCGCTGCGGCAGGTGCCGATGATCGGTTGGCTACCCCTGATCGGCCTCTGGTTCGGCGTGGGGGAGGGAACGGAACTGATCGTCGTCAGCATGTCGGCCTTCTTCCCCTCCATGCTCAACAGCCATGCCGGCGTCGCGCAGGTCGAGCGTCGCTATCTGGAGGTCGGCGGCATCTACCGCTTCACCACGCTCCAGCGCATCCGTTTCATCCTGCTGCCCGCCGCCATGCCGCTGGTGCTGACCGGCATCACCCAGGCGCTGGCCTTCGCCTGGATCTCCACCATCGGCACCGAATTGCTGACGGGCGCGGGATCGGGGCTGGGCGTCGCCATGCAGACCGCACAGGTCCAGCAGCGGCTCGACATCATGCTGGTGGTGATCGGCGTCACCGCCGCGCTCGGCTTCCTCATCAACCAGTTGTTCCGCCGCCTGCGCCAGTCCCTGCTGCGCTGGCAACCCGCTCAATCATGATCCGGAGAAACGGCATGAACCCCCATCCCCATGCCCGCGAAGACCTTGCCCAAGCGGCCGCAAGCCGGGGCGCGCTGACCGTCAGCGGTCTCGACAAGAGCTTCGACATCGGCGGCAAGCCCCGCAAGATACTGGACGGCATCAACCTGAACGTCCGCCCCGGCGAGTTCGTCAGCATCGTCGGCGCGTCGGGCTGCGGCAAGTCGACGCTGCTGCGCCTGATCGCGGGCCTCGACACCCATTATAGCGGCGAGCTGCGGCTGGACGGCGACCGCATCGCCACGACCAGCCTGGATCGGGGTATCGTGTTTCAGGACCACCGGCTCTTCCCCTGGATGACGCTGGAGCAGAATGTCGAACTGGCCCTGCTCAACACCGATACGCCGAAATCGCGCCGGGCGCAGATCGTGGCCGATCATATCGCATTGGTGAACCTGAAGGGCTTCGAAAAAGCCTATCCCCACCAGCTTTCCGGCGGCATGGCGCAGCGCGCCGCCATCGCCCGCGCCCTGGTGACGGAGCCCAAGCTGCTGCTGCTCGACGAGCCTCTGGGGGCGCTCGACGCGCTGACCCGCGTCCATGTGCAGAATGAACTGCAGCGCATCTGGATGGCGCAGCGCTCGACCATGGTGATGGTGACGCATGATGTGGAGGAGGCGCTCTATCTGGGCGACCGGGTGATCGTGATGTCGCCCAATCCCGGCCGCATCCGCCGCATCGTGGAGGTCGACCTGCCCCACCCCCGCGACCGCCGCGCTCCGCTGCTGCATCGGCTGAAGGACGAGATATTGGCCGAACTCACATCCGGCGCGGACGCCGCCGAAAGCGCCGACAATCTCGTCCATTTGCCCAGCCGGGAGGCGCGCTGATGAGCCGTGCCGCCGATCATCCCGTCGATTCCCTGTTCACAGACCGCTGGTCGCCGCGCAGCTTCACCGGAGAAGCGGTGCCGGATGCCGTGCTGCGCAGCGCCTTCGAAGCAGCTCGCTGGGCGCCCTCCGCGATGAACGCGCAGCCCTGGCGTTTCCTCGTCGCGCGACCGGGCGATCAATGGTGGGAGGCCTATCTTGCCTTCCTGATGCCGCGCAACCGCCTCTGGGCGGCGAAGGCGTCGGCGCTGGTGCTGATCCTGTCGGCGCGGGAACTGGAACGACGCGGCGAATGGGTCGCCAATGGCTCGCACAGTTTCGATGCGGGCGCGGCCTGGGCCAATTTCGCGCATCAGGCGCTGCTGCTGGGATGGCATACCCATGGCATTGGCGGCTTCGACCGGGAAGCGGCGCGGCAAGGGCTGAACATCCCGCAGGATTTCGCCATCGAAGCCGTCATCGCGCTCGGCCGCAAGGGCGATCTGGCAGGCCTGGACGCCGAATTCCATGGCGCCGAAGCCCCCAATGGCCGCCGCCCGCTCGATGAAACCGTCTTTGCCGGAACGCTCGAACAGCCGGCCTTTGTCAGGGAAAGGGACGTCGCATGACGCTCAACATCCACTGGCGGCTCGATCCCGCCGCCGATCCGCAACGTTCCGAGCCGGGCGCATGGCGACCCCTGCCTGCGCTGGCGCGGGACCGCCGGACGAGCACGCAGAACCGCTTCGACTATTATGTCCAGATTGCGCAGGCCGCCGCGCAGACGGCCTTTGACGGGCTGTTCGTGCGTCACCGCATTGCCGCCGACGAAAGCCGCATCATCGCCGCCATCGTCGCCCGTGCCGCGCCGCGCCTGAATGTCGTGCCAGAATTTCCCGCTTCGGTCGGATCGGCGGTCTATGCCGCCAAGCAGGCGACGACCTTCCAGCGTGCAACGCATGGCCGCCTCGGCTGGGCGATCGCGCCCGATGCCGAAGCGACCGATCGTCTGGCCGAAGCGGATTCCGTTAAGGATGGCGACCTTTCGCAAAGGCTGGAGGAATTTCTGACCGTGGCGCGCGGCGTGCACGAGCAGCGCCCGTTCAGCTACAAGGGCGCGCATTTCGAGGTCGAGAATGGCGGCTTCGACGCGCCGCTCAACCGGGTGCCTTTTCCGCGCATCTACTTGCAAGGCGAGGGGGAGGAGGCGCTGGCGCTTTCCGCCCGTCATGCCGACGTCCATCTGTTCCAGCCCGCCACAGCAGATGCGCTGGCCAATGATATTGTCCGGCTGGACGCGCTGGCGGACGGCCGTCATGTCGAGGCCGGGCTGATCCAGCCACTACTGGTGCGCGAGGACCGGGAGAGTGCCGAGCGCGACGCGCAACGCCTGCCGCTCGCTCCGGGCACGCTGATCGCCAGCTATGACGAAGCTGCCGAGCGGCTTGCGGGCTTTGCAGCATCCGGGATCACGCAACTGGTGCTGGAGGCAGTTCCCTCGCTGGAGGAAGCCTATCGCATTGGCCAGCATCTTCTGCCTCGCCTGCGCGCCCTCACCGGCGTCGCGCAACAGGCCGCCTGAGGAGACCGTCCCCATGTCCATCGACTTTTACTGGCGCCTGCCGACCCATGGCTGTCACAACAGCATCCAGACCAGCGGCTATGAGCGCGGCGACTGGTCGCCCCTCAAGCCCGGCAATATCGCCCCCGGCCTGGACCGCGACGGAAGCGCTGACGATTTCACCTATATCGACCATCTGGCGGCCATCGCGCAGGCGGCCGAGAGTGTCGGCTTTCAGGGCGGGTTGATCCCGTCCTTCCCCAATACCGACGATCCGTGGGTTATCTCCTCGCTGCTGGCGCGGGAGACGAAAAGTTTCCGCTTCATGATCGCCTTCCAGCCCGGCTTCGGCAATCCGGTACACACGGCGCGCATGGCCGCCAGCCTGCAACGCGCGACTGGCGGGCGGTTGTTGTTCAACATCATCACCGGCGGCGGCGGCCCGGCCCAGCTCTGGTGGGGCGACAGCTTCGCCCATGACGACCGTTATGGACGCACCAGCGAATTTCTCGACATCTTCAAGGGCGTCTGGGAGTCCTCCCACTTCTCCTATGACGGGCGTTTCTACCAGTTGCGCGACGGCGGCCTCGCGCCGGTCCTTCAGGGCGAGGAATTTCCGGAGATCTGGTTCTCCGGATCGTCCGACGCGGCGCTCCAGACCGCGGCGCGCCATGCGGACTATTACCTTTCCTGGCTGGAGCCGTTCGACCAGCTTGGCGACAAGTTCGCCCGCGTCAAGGAACGCACGGCGGCACTGGGCGGAGAGCAGAAATGCGCGGTGCGCGTCGATCTGGTCGCCCGCGCGACAGAGGAGGAAGCCTGGGCCGACATCGCCAAGGGCTTCGACAATGTGAGCGAGGAAACCCGCCAGCGCTGGCGCGGGCAGGCGACGGACTCCGTGGGCGCCGCCCGTCAGGCCGCGCTCCGCCCGACCGATGCGCGGCGCTATGACGAGCTGATCGTCGCGCCCAATCTCTGGGGCGGCTTCAATCTGCTGCGCGGCGGCCCCGCATTGGGGATCGTCGGCAGCTATGAGCAATGCGCGGCCCGTCTGGACGAGCTGATCGCGCGGGGAACCGACGCCTTCATCCTGGCTGGCACGCCGCATCTGGAGGAAGCCTATCGCGTGGGCGAGGAAGTGCTGCCGCTGCTCGGCCGCCAGGTTCCGGCCTTGCTGGCCGCTGCGGAATAGCCGATGGAATAGAGGCACCATGCTCCTGCCTTCGCAAGAGTTCGGGAAGCAAAAAGGGCGCCGGGAAATCCTCCCGGCGCCCTTTTCTTTTGACGAAAGGCCGGGGACCGCCCCGGCCTCCCCCTCATCGGAAGCGGAACAGCGCCGCCACGCCCGCCGTACGCGGATCGGCCCAGGCAACCGTATCGCCGGTCACGCCCTGCGCCGCATTGGCGGCGGGCAGCGAGTGGTTCAGATAGCGCACGTCGAACAGATTGTTAACGAAGCCCGTCACGCTCAGCTTCTCGTCCGGCGTCGTGTAGGTGGCGCGGATATTGGTCAGCGTATAGGGCTTCTGCGCCAGATAATAGCGGTTCACCGTGTCCTGCGGCGTCACATAATAATATTGCCGCGACTGGTAGCGTGCATCCGCCGCCAGTTCCAGCGTGCCCAGCTCCGCCAGCGGGAAGCGATAGGAGCCGCCGACATTCAGCGTCACCTTGGGCGAACGGACGAAGCGCGCACCCGCCAGGCTGGTCGTGCTATTCTGAACGATGAAGCGCGTATATTCGGTGTCAAGCAGGCCCAGCGCCGCGTTGAACTTCAGCCCCTCGACCGGCGCCAGCGCCAGTTCGAACTCCGCGCCGTCGACCTTCGCCTTCGCCGCATTCTGGAGGTAGGAGACTGTCGCGCCGCCGACGGCGCCCGGATTGGGGCCGACGACATTCACCTGCACATCCTTATAGTCATAATGGAAGGCGGTGGCGTTGAAGGTCAGCAGCCCGTCGAACCAGCTCGATTTGTAGCCGATCTCATAGGCATCCAGCTTCTCCGGCCGCACCGCCGTTAGCGCGACAGCCAAAGTCGCCGCGGAATTGAAGCCACCCGACTTCACCCCATGCGAGAATTTCGCGTAGATCAGATTGTCGCGGTCGATGTTCCAGGACGGTGTCACATCATAGGTGAAGGCGTCCCATGTGCGCTTGAGATCATTGCTGAAGGTGCCCGCGCCGCCGATGCTGCCGGTATAGCTGTTCCACCACTGCGCATAGTTGCTCCAGGTGAAAACCGCGCCCGGCGTCGTCGCGGCTGGGGATGCCCGGCGGTCGAAGTCCAGCGTCTTCGTCTCCCGCGTCCAGCGCCCGCCCAACGTCAGCTTGAGCGCGTCGGTGAAGCGGAAGGTCGTGCTGCCGAACACCGCGCCGCTTTCGGCCTTGTGCCGATAGGCCGTGTTGCTGAAGGCGAGGGCAGGGCCCGTGGGCGTGATCGCCTGAGCCGGCACCGCGTTCTGCGGCAGGGTGGCGGAGAAGGCGTTCGACCGGATCTTCTCGTTGAAATAGAAGGCGCCGACGATCCAGCTTAGCCGGTCCTCGCCGGAGGAAGCCAGCCGCAATTCCTGCGTCCACTGGCTGGAGCGCGCCTGGGTATAGCTGCGCGAGATTTCCAGCGGCGTATAGTCGGTGTCGCCCGCGCCGCGCGTGGTGAACCGCTCATAGCCCGCGATCCAGGTCAGCGCCGCGTTGCCCAGGTCCCAGTCGACATGCAGCGACCCGCCGAACTGCTTGTTGCGGCTATATTCGGGCGCGTTGGTGCTGATGTCGTTGATGTCGGTCGACGGCGCATAGCCGTTGCGGACCACGCCGCTGGGAAGGTAGCTGGCCGTCGTCCAATAGGTGCCGTTCGTGTCGTAATCGCGATAATGGACGCTGAGCAGCGCCTGCAGATTGTCGGTCGGCTTGGCCAACAACTGGCCGCGGATCACATTGTCCTTGATCTCGTTCGACTTGTTGCCGGTATAGAGATTGTCGAACCGCCCGCCGCGATCGTCGAAGCGGAAGGACACGCGCGCCGCCAGCTTGTCGTCGACCAAAGTCGTGCCGATGCCGCCTTCCGCGATCTTGTTGTCGAAGCTGCCATATTCCAGCTTCACATAATTGTCGTCCTGGCCATTCAGCGAGGGACGCTTGGAGATGATGTTGACCGCGCCCCCGGTGGTGTTCTTGCCCCAGAGCGTGCCCTGCGGGCCGCGCAGCACTTCCACCCGCTCCAGGTCGAACAGCGGCAGGCCGGTGGCGCTGCTGTTGCTGATATAGACGTCGTCCAGATAGAAGCCGACCGGATTGGCGAGATCGAGCTGCTGCTGGCCGGCGCCGACGCCGCGAATCCACCAGCGCGGGCGGCCATGCTGCTGCGTGCCGGCGGAGGCGTTGGGAACATAGTTCAGCACCTCATTGGCGGAACGGCCGAGGCCGCCGACGCTGAACAGATCCTTGTCGAAGGCGGTGACGGCCACCGGGACGTCCTGCAACCGTTCCTCGCGGCGCTGGGCCGTGACGACGATGCCTGCTCCGGCGTCCGCATCCGCCACTTCGGCCGGGACGGCGGGCGTTTCTTCGGCATGGGCGCCGGTCACATATGCCGCTGCAAGCAAGGCCAGGGCACTTGCGCCAAGGGCATGGCGGAACCGTGGTGAAAGACTGATTGTGGACAAGGAGATTCCCCCATTGGTTGAAACATGTCCGCATTGCGCGGATCGGACGGGGGAACCGAAGCAAAGCCTATGCCACTTTCATAAGGCAATGATTTTAAATGAGATTATTTCTTACTCGTTCAATGGATGGTTGAAATCGCGCAGCGGAACAGGCCATGCTGCTATCTCCGCAGCAGCATGGCCGGTGCTCAGACGAGAAGGATATAGGCGGCCCCGATGCCCGCGCAGGCGCCCAGGACGGGCAGCACGCCGATCTTGAACCGGAACACCGCAATCACCGCGCCCACGGACAGCAGCACGGCGGGAATATTGACGCTGGACAGCACGGGCAGGTCGATCCCGCCAATCCGCTGGATCTGCCGGAAGAGCGTATGAATGGCGAACCAGATGGCGAGGTTCAGGATTACGCCCACCACGGCCGCCGTGATCGCCGTCAGCGCCGCCGACAGCGCCGGGTTGCCGCGCAGACGTTCGATGAAGGGCGCGCCGGCGAAGATCCACAGGAAGCAGGGAACGAACGTCACCCAGGTGGTGAGGATCGCGCCCAGCGTCGCGGCAACCAGCGGGTGCAGCATGCCGGAGTCCCGAAACGCTGCCAGGAAACCCACGAACTGCGTCACCATGATCAGCGGCCCCGGCGTCGTTTCCGCCATGCCCAGCCCATCCAGCATTTCGCCGGGTTGGAGCCAGCCGAAGGTGCCGACCGCCTCCTGCGCGACATAGGCGAGTACGGCATAGGCGCCGCCGAAGGTGACGACCGCCATCTGGCTGAAGAAACTGGCGATATGGGTGAATATATTATCCGGCCCCAGCGTCAGGAACAGGGCCAGCACCGGCCCCAGCCACAGCAGCAGAAACAGCGCCGAGATACGCAGCGACCAGCCGAGATGGGGGCGGGCGTGGTCGGGCAATTGCTCGCCCAGCGCCGTGTCGCGATCATGGATGACATGGCCGCCCGCCGGGCCATGACCGCCCCCACCCTGAAACACCGCCAGACCGCTGCGTCCTCCGATGAAGCCGATGAGGCCCGCCGCCAGTACGATCAGCGGGAACGGCGCGCCCAGGAAGAAGATCGCCACGAACGCCGCGGCGGCGATCCCGCGCATCGCATCATTCTTCAATGCCCGCGATCCGACCCGGACCACCGCCTGCATCACGATGGCCAGCACCGCCGCCTTCAGGCCGAAGAACAGCCCTTCGATGATCGGCACATGGCCCAGCAACACATAGATGTAACTAAGGCCCAATATGGCGAGAAAACCCGGCAGCACGAACAATATGCCCGCGATCATCCCGCCCTTCGTCTTGTGCAGGAGCCAGCCGATATAGATGGCGAGCTGCTGCGCCTCCGGCCCCGGCAGCAACATGCAATAGTTGAGCGCATGGAGGAACCGCTCTTCCCCGATCCAGCGCTTTTCCTCGACCAATAGCCGGTGCATCACGGCGATCTGTCCCGCCGGTCCGCCGAAGCTGAGCGCCGCGATCCGCGCCCACAGGCGCGTCGCTTCGCCCAAGGAAATGCCGTGATGCCCGTCGTAAGACGGGACCGCAGGGGTGGAGGATGCGCTTGCCGTCATCGATCCGTCCTTCTGTTGCTGAAAAAGGCATGGAACTGGTTGAGCGCATCGCTCGCCATGGCGATGCGCTGGAGGTCGTCGTCGGTGGAGGCGCAGACGCCGGACAATATGGCGCCCAGACCCGGGGTTTCGGGGCGTGCGAACCTGCCGTCCGCGATGTCGAGGTCATGGATGATCTCACCGATTGCGACCAGGGCCGGGTCGTCCAGAAGGCCTGCGCGCAGCAGCAAGGTTTCGAAGCTGCACCGGTCGCCTTCATGGGTGAATTCGGCGTCGGCCATGTCGAAGCGCAATTCACCCTCCGCCGGATCGTAACGGCGGCTGTCGACGAATTTGAAGCGGGCCTCCGGGTCGATGAAGCGGCGGATCAGCCATGCGCAGGCGATGCGATCGACATGGACGCCGCTGCGCGTCACCCAGGTCCGGTTGGTAAGATCGGTCGCTTCGGTTGCGGCGGCCGGATCGGTGCGGCTGACGTCCGGATGCTGGTAGCGTTGCCGATCCAGTTCCGCGAGCGCAGCTTCGGCCTGCTGCCGCCCCGGCGCGCCGAAGAAGTCGAGCCGCCCGACATCCTCCAGCCGCTTCTGCAGCCGGGCGATGTCCGTTCCGCTGGCGGGCCCTGTTTCCAGCAGGCGGCGGGCGGCCTGGGCAATCTCCTCATAATCCGTGCGCCGCGCTGCATCGAACAGGGCGCGGACGTCGCCGTCGGACAGGCCGGCCAGCAATCGCGCTTCGATCAGCGTCGCTTCGCCGCCATTATCGACGATCTCCGCCATAAGGCTGTTGAAGGCAGCGGCGCTTTCCCCCGAACAAGGAAGCACATGGACTGCATTTTTGAGCGGCACCGCGCCGATGGCTTGAAGGCGGCGCCAGATCTTCACCCGCAGATAAGGCGGCTTGGCGGGAAGTTGATGCAGCAATGCGAGCCATGGGGTGGCGTCGGTAATGGTCATGATGCATATGTATCAATAAAGATGATTCGAAGAAACAGGAATATCAATGATCCGGACTTCACCCTTGGCGATGGCAAGCGCGGCGGCAATCGCCTTCGTCGGAGCGCGGCCTGCTCATGCGCAGGATGACGGTCTTGCCTTGAGCGGCAGCGTGCGCCTGCGGGTCGAGGAGATTGAGGGGCAGGCCCGCGCAGGGTTCGACCGCAAGGACAGCCTGTTCAACATCCGCACGCAGCTCATGGCCGAATACCGTTCGGGCGCGTTCAGGGCTGGGGCGGAGCTGTTCGACAGCAGGGCCTATGGCGCCGACGCGGGCACGCCGATCTCCACCAATGAAATCAATGCGATGGAGCTCGTTCAGGCCTATGTCGCGGGGGACATCGATGAACCGCTGGGCAAGGGCAGCAAGCTTGGCCTGATGGCCGGGCGATTCATGTTGAACCTGGGTTCCCGTCGGCTCGTCGCTGCGGACGATTATCGCAACACCACCAATGGCTATACCGGCCTGCGGGCCGACCTGACCGCGCCGCGCGGTGTGAAGGCGGTCTTCATCTATACCCTGCCGCAGCAGCGGCGGCCGGACGATGCGGAGGGTGTCCGCAACAAGCGGGTGAGGTTCGATCATGAGGGCTTCGATCTGGTGCTGTGGGGCGGCATCGTCAGCAAGGCCAAGGCGATCGGCCCGGCCATGGCGGAACTCACCTATTTCCATCTGGGCGAACGGGACGAACCGGGGCGGCCGACGCGGGACAGGTCGCTCGACACATTCGGTGGACGCATCATCAGCGAACCGGAAACGGGACGGTTCGACTATGAGGTCGAGGCCTTTTACCAGACGGGCAGCGTCAGCGCGTCTCTCGCGCCCGGCGCAGTACGCCAGTCCGTCGCCGCCAGCTTCCTGCACGTCGATGCCGGCTACAGCTTCAGCGGACCCTGGAAGCCCCGCCTGTCGCTGGAATTCGACCGGGCGAGCGGAGATAGGCGGGGAGGGCGTCAGGGCCGATTCGACACGCTGTTCGGCATGCGCCGGGCGGACCTTGCCCCGGCGGGTCTGTACAATGCCCTGGCGCGGACCAATATCGTGACGCCCGGCATCAGGCTGGAGGCGACACCCGACAAGCGGTGGGACTGGTTCGCGACCTATCGCGCCTTGTGGCTGGCGTCGCGGACGGATGCCTTTTCCTCCACGGGGGTGCGGGACGCCAGCGGTCGGTCGGGCAGCTTCGCGGGCCATCAGGTGGAAGGGCGGGTCCGCCACTGGATCGTTCCGTCGCGGCTGCGGTTCGAATTCGACGGGCTGCTGCTGGCCAAGGGGCGGTTCCTGCGGGACGCGCCCAATGCGACGGCAGGGAAGTGGACGCGCTATACCTCCTTCAACCTGACCGCGAGTTTTTAGGCTCCGGCTTTTGGCAGCATGTGCTGAAGCATGCTTTGCCTCCATTCCCGCGGACAGGTTGCATCTTTTAAAGGATTGCCCGCCCGGTCAGGCTGACGGCGGCCGCCACCAGTGCGGCGAAGAGTGGCAGGGCCGCCCTGACGCCGCCATGGCCCCAGCCAATGACCATGGTCATCATTGCCTTGGCAAGGGTGTTGGCAAGGACGGCACTTCCCAGGATCAGCCCTGCGACATGATCGTCGAGCAGGTCGGGCGGCAGCCCGGCCATGGTCATGACCGCCGCGTCGACGTCCGATATGCCGGTCAGCGTCAGCACGACCGCCATGCCCTGCTGTCCGAAATGCACCAGCGCCCACCGGGCGGCGAGCGACAATCCCGCCACCAGCGCCGCCAGCATCAGCGCCGGCCCGAAGCCGAGCGGGTTGGAAAGCCCCATGCCGTTTCCCGTCCCGCCATGCCGACGCCAGGCCACCAGCGCGAAAGCCACGGCGACAAGCGTTGCGGGCGCCATGGTCAGGGCCAGCGTGGGCAGCGCGCGCGGAATGAGGACGAGTGCCACCAGTTGGACGCGCACGAACATGACGATGGAAGCCACCGCTATGCCGGCCGACAACAGGGACCGCGCGCCCGGCTCGTCGCGCAGCCGGCGAGCATAGTCGGCGGTCACCGCCGTGGAGGAGACGATGGCCCCCGTCAGCGCCACCAGCAATATGCCCCGGTCTTGGCCGAAGCGGCGCGACACCGCATAGCCCGCGAAGGACAGGCCCATCACGAACACGACGACCATCCAGATGTTCCGGGGGTTCCAGGCGTCATAGGGGCCATAGGCGGCATCGGGCAGCAGCGGCAGGATGATCAGCGCGACCAGCAGGAAGCGCGAGACGCTTTCTATCTCGCTCTCGTCCATGCCCCGCAGCATGGCGTGCATCGATTGCCTTGCGCTTAATATCGCGAAGGTCGCCGCGCCGATGGCCAAACCCAGCGCAGGCGCGATCCGCGTGGCGCAGAAACTTGCGCCGAAGGTCAGCAGCCCGGCGAGCGTTGTGGTGGCAGACAGATGCTCCTGATCGGCGCTGCGCGAATAGCCGACGGTCAATATGGCCGCGACTCCCATGCCCAGCGTGGCCGCGACGATGTCGGGCGCCAATCCTCCCATTCCGCCCAGCAAGCCGATCAGGCCGAAGGTCCGAAATCCCGCCACCCGGCGGCCCTTGCCGAGTTCCCGCTGGGTCCAGCCGCGCTCAAGCCCCACGAGCAATCCGATGGCGATGGAGGCGATCATCGCCAGATAGGGCTGGCCGATGTCGGGCATGCGTCAGGCGATCCGGGGTGGAACGATCACCGCCGCGCCTTTCACCCTGCCGGTCCGCAGGCGGTGGAGCGCTTCGCCCGCATCGTCCAGCGGAAAGCTTTCCGTCACGATGCGCAGGTCGGTCCGGCCTGCCATTTCGAAGAAGGAGATGCCGTCCTCCCGCGTCAGATTGGCGACGGAGAGCAGCATCCTCTCTTCCCACAGATCCGCATAGGGGAAGGCGGGGATGTCGCTCATATGGATGCCCGCGCACACGACCCTGCCGCCCTTGCGAACGGCCCGCAGTGCGAGGGGCACCAGATCGCCCACGGGTGCGAAGATCAGGGCGGCGTCAAGGGGCGCCGGCGGAAGCTGCGACGAGCCGCCCGCCCAGGCGCAGCCAAGCGACCGCGCGAAAGCCTGTCCTTCCTCATCGCCATCCCGGGTGAAGGCGTGGACGGTGCGTCCTTGCGCCTGCGCGACCTGCCCCAGGATATGCGCCGCCGCGCCGAAGCCATAGAGCCCGATGGTCGGCGCATCGCCCGCAAGCCGCAACGCGCGCCAGCCGATCAGGCCGGCGCAGAGCAGTGGGGCGGCCTCCACATCGGAAAAGCGGTCCGGCAGGACGAAGCAGTAGCGGGCATCCGCGATCGCATGGGTGGCATAGCCGCCATCCCGGGTCGCCCCGGTGAACAGGGGCGCGTCGCAGAGATTTTCCCGGTCCGTCCGGCAATAGGCGCATTGGCCGCATGTATGCCCCAGCCAGGGAATGCCCACCCGCTGGCCAGGGGCGAAGCCGTCCACCTGCGGCCCGACGACGGCGACGCGGCCGACGATCTCATGTCCCGCTATGATCGGATAATGGGCCGGGATCTCACCGTCCAGCACATGCAGGTCGGTCCGGCACACGCCGCAGGCGGTAACTTCGACCAGCAGTTCCCCAATATCCGGTTCGGGCACGGCGCGGGTGATTTTACGCAGCGGTCGGCCTGGGGCGTCGATCTGCATCGCGACCATCTGTTGCATGGAAAGCCTCCCTTGCGCCTTCTTCGTCACCCATAGATCATATCATGACCGAAGGAGTCCGTAGTTATCCTGATGGACGCGCAGGCGCCGCCCGTCGAGATTTCTGCCGATCCAGCCATGGCGTCTACAGTCGTGGGGCGCGGCATCGTCGCGCAAGGTCAAGGGAACGGGATCTGATGTCTGCTGTCGAACCGGATCGGAAGAACATCGTGCCGCAAACGGACGCGCCGGCCATCGTCTGGACCTGTCCCATGCATCCGGAAGTGCGGCGGGACCATCCCGGCGCCTGCCCGCTCTGCGGCATGGCGCTGGAGCCTGAAGTTCCCGTTGCCCAGGCAGGCGACGGCGCCGAACTGACCGACATGACCCGCCGTTTTCGCATCAGCCTGCTGCTGGCCATTCCGGTGTTCGTGCTCGAAATGGGCGGGCACCTCTTTCCGCCGCTCCATCACCTGGTGTCCGACCGCCTTTCCATCTGGTTGCAGCTCCTGCTTGCCACGCCGGTGGTGCTGTGGGGCGGCCGGCCCTTTTTCGAAAAGGGATGGCAGTCGCTGCGGACGCGCGAGCTCAACATGTTCACGCTGATCGCGATGGGCACTGGCGTGGCATGGGCCTATAGCATGGTGGGGGCGCTGGCGCCGGGCCTGTTTCCCGAGGCCTTCCGGGAGAAGGGGACCGTTCCGGTCTATTTCGAAGCGGCAGCGGTGATCACCGTGCTGGTGCTGCTTGGTCAATGCCTGGAATTGCGGGCGCGGGAGCGTACTTCCGGTGCGATCAGGGCGCTGCTCGACCTGGCGCCGAAGACAGCCAGGCGTCTGCGCGAGGACGGCAGCGACGAGGAGATGGCGGTGGATCGGGTCACGCCCGGCGACCGGCTGCGCATCCGCCCTGGTGAGAAGGTGCCGGTCGACGCCCTGGTCGAGGAAGGCAGTTCCGCCATCGATGAATCCATGGTGACCGGCGAATCCATGCCCGTCACCAAGACTGCCGGTGACCATGTGATCGGCGGCACGCTCAACCGCAGCGGCCAGCTTGTCGTCCGGGCGGAGAAGGTCGGTCGGGACACCATGCTCGCCCGCATCGTGCGGATGGTCGCGGATGCACAGCGATCCCGCGCGCCGATCCAGCGCCTGGCGGACCAGGTGGCAGGATGGTTCGTCCCTGCCGTGCTGTTGATCGCTGCGGTCGCCTTTGTCGCCTGGGCGATCTGGGGGCCGGAGCCGCGCTTCGCCCATGGCCTGATCGTCGCGGTGGCCGTGCTGATCATCGCCTGCCCCTGCGCCCTTGGACTCGCCACGCCCATGTCGATCATGGTGGGCATCGGTCGCGGCGCGGGGCTTGGCGTGCTGATCAAGAATGCCGAAGCGTTGGAACGGATGGAAAAGGTCGACATGCTGGTCGTCGACAAGACCGGCACACTTACGGAGGGCAAGCCGTCGCTCACCGGCGTCGTCGCAGCTCCGGGCTTTGAAGAGGATGCGTTGCTTCGGCTCGCCGCCGGGGTGGAGCGAGCGTCCGAGCACCCCCTGGCGCAGGCGATCGTCATTGCCGCGGAGGCGCGGGGATTGGCGCCGCCGCAGGTGGAACAGTTCGATTCCCCCACGGGCAAGGGAGCGGTCGGCATGGTCGAGGGCAAGCGGATATTGCTCGGCAATGCCCGCTTCCTCGAAGAATATGGCGTTTCGGCGGAAGCATTGGCCGGGCAGGCCGATGCCCTGCGCCATGATGGCGCGACCGCCATTTTCATCGGCGTCGACGGGACCGTCGCGGGCATCTTCGCGATTGCCGACGCGGTGAAGCGGACGACGGCGGAGGCGCTGGCTGCGCTGCGGGGGAAGGGCGTCGCCGTCGTGATGCTGACCGGCGACAATCGCACCACGGCGCAGGCGGTCGCCCGGCGGCTGGGGATCGATCAGGTCGAGGCAGAGGTTCTGCCGGACCAGAAAAGCGCCGTGGTCGCCCGGCTCAGGAGCGAGGGCCATGTCGTCGCGATGGCGGGGGACGGCGTGAACGATGCTCCGGCACTGGCGGCCGCCGATGTCGGGATCGCCATGGGGTCGGGCACCGATGTCGCGATCGAAAGCGCCGGAGTGACGCTGCTTCAGGGTGACCTTACCGGCATAGTCCGCGCACGGGCGCTCAGTCAGACGACCATGTCGAACATCCGTCAGAACCTGTTCTTCGCCTTCATCTACAACGCCGCTGGCGTGCCGATTGCCGCAGGTCTGCTCTATCCTCTGTTCGGCCTCCTGCTGTCCCCTGTGATCGCGGCTGCGGCTATGGCTCTGTCGTCGGTCAGCGTCGTCGGCAATGCGCTGCGCCTGAACAGGGTGAGGCTCTAGAAGGGGCTGGACGCATTTTCCCGCGCAAGGCGGGATGTGACGGACAGCAGCGCATGAAAATTCGTTGCGGAATGAGAATTACTCATTTGTCCCTGGCGGATTTTCACCATCATTTCGTTTCACAAGAAAACTGAGAGATCGGCTGGGCGCAGCGATGCGTCCGGCCTGTCCGTCATGTGGAGAGATGTCGCACTGCGCCCCGTGGCGCGGTGCATGCCTGATCGGCCCATAACTGCCCAAAAAGGGCCGAAAGGGAGCCATTTATGCAAAAGTTCTTGTCCGTCCGTCGTGCCGCATTGCTGCTTTCCTGTTGCGTCGGTCTTGTCTCACCCCATGCCTGGGCGCAGGAGCCCGATGCGGATGACGATGCCGGCACCATCACCGTCACCGGCCGCCGCATTTCCCAGTCGTCGGAAGCGATCGGTGAGGATAAGGTGAGCAATGTGGTGGCGGTCACGCGCGAGGCCTTGCTGTCGGCGCCCTCCGGTATTTCGGGCCTGAAGATGCTTGAGCAACTGCCCGGCTTCAACGTTCAGACCGACGGCGCGCTCGGCCTCTACGAGTTCGGCAACAGCGTCCAGACCCGTGCCTTCAACCTCGATCAGATCGGTTTCGTGGTGGACGGCATTCCCACGGGACGCAGCGATGCCTTCGGCGGAAGCCCGGTTTTCCGCTATGTCGACAATGAGAATCTGGGCGTTGTGGAAGCCGCCATCGGCGCAGGCGACGTCGGCTTGCCCAGCTATTCGACATTGGGCCCTGTCGTCCAATATAACAGCATCGCGCCGCAGGACGAGATGGGCCTGTTCGTTTCCCAAAGCTTCGGCGACTTCGACATGAAGCGCACCTTCATCCGCGCGAGCACTGGGCGGGTGGGACCGTTCAAGGCCTATGTCAGCCGCACGAAGCTGAACAGCGACCTGTGGCGCGGCCCCGGATCGGTCGACCGCGAACATTGGGAGGCGCAGGTCCATGCCGACCTCGGCGGCGATAGCTGGGCGCGGTTCAAATTCGTGTCGAACGACTTCTTCGACTATGACTCGCCTACCATTTCGCGGGGCCAATATAATTGCGTAACGCGCAACGCGCTGGGACAGTGCGGAAGGGATTACGCCTATATCGAAAATGTGCCGAATACGACGACAGGTTTCGGGCCGACGGCGTCCGGCATCTATTATTCTAATAGCGCATATACCGCCGTGTATAATCTTGCCATCAACGTTCGTAAGGACAAGCTTTATGGTGCGACATTCCACGCCGGTATAGCTGATGGCGTCTGGGCCGAATCGACTCTCTATTGGGAAGACAAGGACGGTTACGGTGTATCGCCGGATGCTTATGGCAGCACGACTCGAGGGACAACCGGAGCCCTGCTCAACAGCTATTTGCGCTATCGCTATCAGGCCGACGCTGGCCTGCCCGTCACCGCACCGAAGGGCGTGCAATATGGGCTCTCGGGCGTGGGCGGGGATCGCTATGGCATCACCAGCAAGCTGCATTGGGAAATCGGCAGCAATGCGGTGGAAGCGGGAATCTGGGCTGAAACGGATAAATATCACCGTACCCAGGCCCGCTATAACACGGTCGATGGCGCTCCTGACAGTGCACCCAATCTGAACGAGCTGGTTTATCTGCGCCGGAACTACCGATCCAAGCGCGACATCTTGCAAGTATTCCTAAAGGACACACTGAAGGTCGCCGACGAACGACTGATCATCGATCTCGGCTTTAAGGGGCTGGTGATGGACTATGTCCAGCGCGGCTATAGGGACTTTGACGATTATTATCGCACCACCGGAACGGGTCTCAACACCCGGGGCATTGCGGGATGGGGACCACAGGCCAACACCGCTCATTACAAGGATCTGTTCTTGCCCACGGCGGGCTTGCTCTACAAAATTGACGGCCGGACGCAGGTCTTCGCCTCCTATGCCGAAAATATGGCGCTGCCCAAAGGCATGGACGACATCTATTCGGTGACCCGCCCCAATACATCAGCCTTGGTGCCGCAACCCGAGCCCGAACGATCGAAGAATATGGAACTGGGTATACGTACCAACCAGGGACAGGTTTATGCGTCGTTGGCGGCCTTCTACACAAAGTTCGACAACCGTATTCAGTCGATCACCAGCTTCGTGCCCGGCGGCGGCCAATCGACTGAGACCTTCTTCCAGAATGTTGGTCGGGTGCGTTCCTAGGGTTGAGACTCAATCACAGCCAGAAGGCCACGGCGGCTGCGAGGCTTACGGCTGACAGGAAGTTTCTGGCGAGCTTGTCGTAGCGGGTTGCGATACGGCGAAAATCCTTGAGGCGGCAGAACATGGCCTCGACCCTCCAACGGTCCTTGTAACGGCGTTCGTCATACTGGATCGGGCGCTTGCGGTTGCGTCGACCGGGGATCACGGGGATTGTGCCCTGTTCGCGCAAGGCGGCCCGGATGCGGTTGGCGTCGTAGCCCCGGTCGGCGATCACCCGCTTCATGCCGATGGTCTCGCCAATCAGTAGGTCTGCGCCCTTCACATCCGACGTGTTGCCGGGCGTCAGGACGAGGCGGAGTGGTCGCCCGAGGACATCGACGAGCGCGTGGATCTTCGTTGTCCTGCCGCCACGCGAAATGCCAATGGCATTGGCCCGCGCCCCCCTTTTGCACCACCGGCAGAGCGGTGGGCCTTGATGTAGCTGCTGTCGATCTGGCCAGTCTCCGCGATCCAGCCTTCCTCGGTCAGCGCCGCCAGGATACGGGTCCAGATGCCCCGGCGGCTCCACCGGTTCCAGCGATTGTAGACCGTCGTCGAAGGGCCGTATTCAGAAGGGCAATCCGCCCAGCGGCCACCGCACTTGAGCATGTGAATGATGCCCGAGATCACCCTGCGATCATCGACCCTTCGCGCTCCGGGCTGGTTCTTCGGCAAGTGCGGCTCAATCGCTGTCCACGCTTCATCCGACAACCAGAACAACGAACGCGACATTCCAAACAGCCTCCAGCTTCAGCGGAGACCCCCTGAATCAAAGTGAACGCAGATTTTCAATAGGCTGATTGGGTTTGGACCCTATGGTGTGGAATTTGCCGGCACTTACAAACCGGCCTTCCTAGACGGGTTGGCCTATGGCAATCTGAACGTCACCTATAATAATGCCAAGTTCAAGGATGACATCATCGGTTCCACTGTCATCCCGATTGCGGGCAAGTTTCTGCCCGACAGCGCCAAATGGATCGTCAGCGGTGGCTTGACAGTGGAGCCGGCAAGCTGGTTGGTGGCTAATTTCTCAGGCAAATATACCAGCAAGCGCTGGTCGACATTCGTTAATACTCCGGGATCGAGCGTGCCGGGCTATACCGTGTTCAGCGCCTATGTCGATATTGGCGACGGGTTCAGCGTTGGACCGCTCAAAAGCGTCAAGGCGCGATTCAACGTCGACAATATTTTCGACAAGGATACACTATCCTATATCTCGCCGTCGGTGCAGGGTGATGGCAACTTCCGGCCATTGTCTCCACGCACCTTCCAGTTCACCATTTCGGGCGAGATTTGATGCGGAAAAGGATGATGGCGGGGGCGGCGCTGGTGGCGCTGCTCCCCATTGCAGTGCAGGCGCAGGAGGTGCCGAAGAAGGTCTATCAGCTTCACCAGAAAATGCTGACGCTCGACAGTCATCTCGATACGCCTGCCTCGCTCGACCTGCCGGGCTGGTCCATCGAGGAGGAGCATGGGGTCCATAGCGACTATACCCAGGTCGACCTGCCGCGCATGAAGAAGGGCGGCCTCGACGGCGGTTTCTGGGCGATCTACACGCCGCAGGGACCGTTGACGGAGGAAGGGTTCCGCAAATCGCGCGACTTCGCGCTGCTGCGCGGGGTCTCGATCCGCGAGATGGTCGCGGCGGACCCGGCGAATTTCACGCTGGCGCTGGAGGCCAAGGATGCCGCGCCTATTGCGGCGTCCGGCAAGCGGGTCGTCTTCATGTCCATCGAAAACGCCTACCCGCTGGGCGAGGACGTGTCGCTGCTCAAGACCTTCTACGACATGGGCGTTCGCGTGTCGGGCTTCGCTCATTTCGCGCATAACCAGTTCGCGGACAGTTCGACCGATCCGTCGAAGAAGCCGCGCTATGGCGGCCTCAGCCCGCTGGGCAAGGAACTGCTGAAGGAGATGAACCGCCTCGGCATCGTCCCGGATGCGTCGCACAGCAGCGATCAGGTGCTGGACGATCTGCTGGCGCTTTCCACCTCGCCGGTGCTGCTGACCCATTCCGGGTGCAAGGCGATTTACGACCATCCGCGCAACATCGACGATGAACATCTGAAGGCGCTGGCCGCAAAGGGCGGGGTGATCCAGATGAACGCCTATGGCGCCTATCTGCGCGCATCCAAGCCCAACCCGCAGCGGCAGGAAGCGCTGAAGGCGCTGTTCGGCCAGTTGCGCGAGGATGCCAAGCTGTCGCCCGAAAAGCGCGCCGAACTGCTGGCGAAGCGGCAGGAGATCGACCGGCTCTATCCGGAAACGGACCGGGCGACCTTCGACGATTTCATGGCGCACATGCTCCATGCGTTGAAAGTGGTGGGGCCGGACCATGTCGGTATCGGGCTGGACTGGGATGGCGGCGGCGGCGTCGTCGGGCTGGAGGATGTGGTCGATCTGCCCCGGATCACCGCCGCCCTGCTCAAGGCGGGCTATAGCGAGGCGGACGTCCAGAAGATCTGGTCCGGCAATGTCCTGAGGGTGCTCGCCGCGGCCGAAGCAGCCAAGGCGCCCTAGGCCCTGTCTGCATTCACCGTATCCATATCATGGCGCATGCGAGATGGACGAAGCCCATGAAGGCAGAGACGGTTTTCTCGCAGCGCAGGGCGATCCTTCGGAAGCGCTTGAGTTTGTTGAAGAAGCATTCGACCTGATGGCGCTCCTTGTAGAGCCTCCAGTCGATGGCAGGGGCGATAGCGCGGCTGGGATTGGCCTTGATCTGCGCGCTTGCGCCAAGGTCATCGGCAATGAAGGCGCGTAGCGGATCGGCATCGTAGGCAGCATCGGCGATGACGTGGCCGACGCCTTCCAGCCCGGACAGAAGCGTCTGGGCCTGCGGGCAATCGCCATATTGCCCTGGTGTCGGACATATCCGAAGCGGCAGACCAATTGCATCGACGGCGGCGTGCAACTTGGTCGTCAGGCCGCCGCGCGAACGACCGATGGCGGCACTTTCAGCCCCCCTCACATGATGTTTCTCCGGTCAACAGGTGCGTTTGCATTTTTTGCGGCCATTCGATCATCGATGATATCCAGCTGAGCCAGGTCACGAGTACCGGCGGACATGCTGCGCCTGTACAACCTCACATCCGGTCGCCGTTCGGAACGGCTGCACCACAATCCCTCGTTCGGGGCTAGGCTCAGGAGAACGGGACCATTCTTTTCCTTCGGCTGATGAGGCCATGGGGGGCTTCGGTCCGTTCGCCTGGATCCATCGGGGCTGATCAGGCCCCGGGGATTAGATTACACGGAGTTGTTGATCAGACCTTCGTCATGACTGCACCCTCGATCACAACACCGCTCACTGCGTACTTCCAGAAAGCCACGAGGAGCTTGCGTGCCAGTGCGATGATGGCGACCTTCTTGCCGCGCCCTCCGTTGCTCCTCACACGTTCCTGAAACCACCGCGACAGGGCCGAGTCCGGCTGGTAGCGCAACCACAGCCATGCCGCCTGAACCATCGTCGTGCGTAAGCGCGGATTGCCGGATTTCGAGACGCCCTGCTCGCGATCGATCGAGCCGCTGCGCCACGGCGAGGGCGCGAGCCCGGCATAGGCCGCGATCTGGCGCCGGTTGTCGAAGTGTCGGAACAGCCCTTCGCTGGCGAGGACGTTCGCAAACTCCGGGCCTATGCCCTTGAGCGTGGCAAGCATCGCCTGCGGCGATGTCTCTGACATGTGGTCACGCTCGGCCTCAACGCATTTGATCTGTTCGGTGAGCAACTCGAGACGGTCGAGCTCACGATTGAGCTGCGCCTTGAGATGCGAGGGCAATAGCTTGCCGTCGACCGTCCGCAGCTCTTCCAGGCGTTCACGTCGATCCCGTCGGTTCGGTTCATAACCCCGAATGCCGACACCGAAGAGAAGGCCTTTGATGCGGTTCATGTGCAGCGTGCGTTCCTTGACTAGCGCCTTACGTTCTCGCCCGATCCGCCGACGGTCCTCCTCCTCGATTGTTGGCACGCGAACCATCGAACACACCCTTGGCTCACCGCGCATCCACGCCATCAGGGTACAAACCAGCGTCTCGCCATCGATCCTGTCGGTCTTTGCCCGCCGGTGCCGGCGCGAGACCGCAATCGAAGCGGCGTCGACCACATGGCTGGTGATCCAATCTTCCGACGCCAGAGCGCGATGAATCCAAAAGCCATCAAGCCCCGCTTCCTGAATAGCGATCACCGGATAGCGCTGACCCTCGCGGGCCTGTGCCTTATCACGCAGGGCATCAAGGCACGCGAGCAGCGCTGGCATATCGCCGCCCGGCACCGAGTGTCGGGACATCTTCTCACTACCCGGCGATAGAGAAGTCACCAGCCATGTCGATTTCGAGAGTTCCAGCGAGACGAAAATTGCGCCAAGATCAACACGGATGGCGGCAGGCGGCGAGATGGGGTCTGCTGACATGGCAAATCCTTTCAGAGTGGTTGGTAGCAAACCGACTCTGAGCTCCCTCAGGCCGCTATCCAACTCTCATCATGGGATCTTTTGCGCCGCTTGCATCGGCGTGGACCTTCAAGATCGTGCTGTCGATCATCACATATTCGAAGTCCGGCGTGTCGGCCATGGCATGGAAAAGCCCCTCCCATACCCCGTTGCGTGACCACCGGCGGAAGCGCGCATGAACCGCCGTCCATTTGCCGAATATATCCGGTAGATCGCGCCAATGCGCCGCGTTGCCCGCCATCCACAGGATCGCATCGACAAACAGTCGATTATCAACGCCGCTCCGTCCAGGCGTCCCGGCACGACCCGGAAGATACCCCTCGATCCGGTTCCATTGCTCGTCCGTCAGCACCCGTCTGCTCAAAGATCGTCTCCTTCAACGACCTTGAATCAGAACTCTCATAAAATGGGAATCCCATGAATGCAGACAGAGCCTAGAGCTAATGGACATTCAGAAGATGACGAGCCGAAAATGGTGGTTTTTCGTGACCCGGAGCGCAGCCTACTCAAAGTAGGTGAGCACCGGAAGCACGGAAAAGCGTCCTTTGCAGGCCGTCAGGGCTGAATGTCGATTGGCTCTAAGGCATTGCCGCAACAGGGGCAGCTCTGACGGCCGCCCCTGTCGTGCATCGATCATGCCGGCGCAGAGCGATGGATCGCAAGATTGCGATCACCTGTCGTCGGCCCTGAGGACATAGCCGTTCGCTGTTTTGTCGGCAGGGGTCTGAAGCTGGGCTGCCCTGGATGCCGTCACGGCGCCCACGAAGACATATCCGATGCCGCGGGCCGAACGCAGCGGCAGGGACCGCCCGGTTTCGCGCTCGACCTTGGTGCGCAGCTTGGAGATCAGGACGTCCAGCGCCCGCATGTTTCCGGCGCTTCTGCGGGCATGAAGATGTTGCGCGAGCTGTTCGCGCGGCTGCTCGATGCCGGGATTGTGCATCAGCCGGCTGAGCACGGCGAATTCGGACGTCGACAGGTTTATGCCTTCGTCACTGGGGGCGATGAGGCGCCAGTGCACATGGTCGAGAGTCCAACTGTCATTTTCCTCATCCACACGGGGCGGATGCCGTCCGGCTGCCGCGAAACGCGACATGTTGCGGAGGATGGCCAGCAGTTCGGCCATGTCGAGCGGTTTGGCCAGGACGTGATCGGCTCCCAGTGACAGGGCGAGAAGACGATCGTCCCTGGCCGTCCGCTCGGAAAGAAGGATGATGCCCACCGGCGCCGCGGCGCGGAGAGATTGTATGAGCGAGAGCGTCCGGCTCCAGCCGTCATGATCGTCGACGATCGCCACGTCCACGGAGGCCGCCGCCATCTGCGGCAAGATGCGGTCGCCGGTCATGTGATGCGACAGCGCGATCGAATGCGCTTCCAATTCCTCGCCGAGCAGTTCGGCCAAAGTCGTGTCCTGGGTGAAGCTGGCCACGCTCATGAGTGTTTCTCTGGATGGAGTGCTGCATGCCTCCTCCCCGGCTAGAGTGAACGCGCGATGGTCGAAGCGCTTGTTCACGCGAAACTCCCTCCAAACTCCTTTTGGGCATCATGACGGCAAAACCGCCATGCTGCCCGATTTGTGATTTTGCATTGTTTTACAGCAAGTTTTGTCTTTCGCCTACGGGAAAAACCGCCACTCATTCCGCCTTGGCGGAACTGTTGCGAGATGTGCGATTTTGGCTCCGCCACATTTTTGCCGGGTCCTTGCGCTGGCGGACATGCGGGTTTTCAAGTGCAACATTGCCGACGGCTACAATCCGAATTGCCGTAAATCCAAGATAAAATCACCATTACCTGCGCATCTTGCAAAACCTATAGTAAATAAATTGGAAAAGTTGTTATAATATTTCAATATAGATTTTATATAAATAAAAAACGAACATATATAATGTAATATCTTGAATATAACGCAAAAAAATAAACATATGATCGATTTTGTAAATAATTAATAACAGTAAGTAACACTAAGTAACATTAAAAGTTTTTGCTAAACTGCTATGGAACTTTCTATTGTCTTTGGAATTCGACCTTTTCTGCAAGGGAGGTAGTCCATGGACAAGCGCATCGACATCACCGTTCGTCAGACGGGTGCAACCCAAACTCACGTCGTTCAGCAACAAAATGCCGTGATCCAGGCTCAGGGCGGCTCAGCGATCAAGGTGACGGCTGCGCGCAGCGAGGTGACCGCGATGCAGCGTGAAGGGGACGATCTGATCCTGCATTTTGCCGACGGTACGGCGGTCCGGCTGGAGGGTTATTTCAATTGTCCGCCGGGAGACATTGCCGACCTTATTTTCATCGAACCAGGCAATGGGCAGCAGTGGCTGACCGATCTGGGCAGCGAAGCCTGTTATCTGCCCACCGACACGACCACCGAAGCCCTGAGCTATTCCTTCGCCCCTGCAGGCGCTGCGGGGGGTCTGAGCGGCGGCCTGCTGGCGGGATTGGGAGCGGTGGCAGCCGGCATCGGCGTCGCGGCTGCCGCTGGCGGTGGTGGCGGCGGGGGTGGGTCGGATGGCGGGACGGCTGTGGATAGCACGCCCCCGGCAGCGCCGACCGTGGCGCCGACAAATGGCCGTAGCTTGTCGGGCTCTGCGGAAGCGGGTTCGACGGTGCGCATTGACGTCAATGGCGACGGCTCGGTCGATGCGACGGCCACCGCTGACAATGCCGGCCGGTGGAGCTATACGCCGGCCACGCCCATCGGCGATGGCGTGACGGTGCGGGTTACGGCAGTGGATGCGGCGGGCAATGCGTCGCCATCGACCAGCGTGACGGTGGACGCGGCCGCTCCGCCGGCGCCGGTGATCAATCCCAGCAACGGCACGGCGCTCGGCGGTACGGCTGAGGCAGGGGCCACGATCGGGCTGGATCTGGATGGCGACGGCGACGTCGATGCGACGACCACGGCCGATGCGTCCGGTAACTGGAACTATACGCCTTCGACGCCGATTCCAGATGGGACGACGGTGACGGCCGTTGCGACCGATGCGGTGGGAAACAGCTCCGCGCCTGCCAGCATCGACATTGACGCCGTGCCCCCCGCCGCTCCGCTCGTCGATCCGAGCAACGGGACCGAATTGACCGGAACGGCGGAGCCCGGCGCGACTGTCGGCATCGATAGCGATGGCGACGGCACTATCGACACGACGGTTCCTGTCGATGACCAAGGCAATTGGAGCCATGTGCCGGCGACACCCATTGCCGACGGCACGACGGTGGAGGTCGTTGCGACCGATCCGTCCGGCAACACATCGTCCCCTGCGACGGTCGTGGTCGACGCCACTGCGCCTGCGATCCCCGTGGTGGGCACTGTAGTCGACGATGCCGGCACGACGACCGGCCCTGTCGCCAATGGGGGCAGCACGGATGATACGACGCCGACGCTGTCGGGAAGCGGAGTAGAGGCGAACGCCATCGTCTCTGTCTATGACGGCGGCGCCTTGCTTGGGACAGTCGTTGCGGACACCTCCGGCAACTGGAACTTCACGCCCACCACGCCATTGTTGGAAGGGACGCACAGCTTCACCGTCACGGCGACGGATGGGACGGGCAATGTCAGCGCGGCGTCCGCTGCCTATGTCCTGACCGTCGACACCAGCGCCCCGGCTGCGCCGCTGCTCGCGCCTACCGACGGGACGACGGTTTCGGGCTCGGCGGAGGCCGGGGCAACGATCGATCTCGACACGGATGGCGACGGCCTGTCCGATGCGACGGCGGTCGCGGATGCATCGGGTGACTGGAGCATCACCTTGGCTTCGCCGCTGGCGAACGGTACGGTGATCAGCGCCATCGCCACGGATGCGGCTGGCAACAGCTCCACGCCCGATACGGTGACTGTCGATACCGGACTCGACACTACGCCCCCCGCCATTCCGACCATCGGCGCCGTAGCCGACGATGTCGGCCCGATCCTTGGCGCTGTCGCCAATGGCGGCAGCACGGATGACATGACGCCAACGCTGTCCGGAACCGGCGCCGAAGCGAATGCCATCGTCTCCGTTTACGACGGCGGCACGCTGCTCGGCACGGCCGCGGTGGACGGTTCGGGCAACTGGAACTTCACCCCCACCGCGCCGCTGGGTGAGGGAACGCATAGCCTGACCGTCACAGCAACCGACGCGGCGGGCAATGTCAGCGCGGCATCGGCCGCCTATGTCCTGACCGTCGATACCAGTGCTCCAGCAACGCCTGTGCTTGCCCCGACCGACGGCACGACAATATCGGGCACTGCGGAGGCTGGAGCGACCATCGCTCTGGATACCGACGGTGACGGCATATCCGACGAGACGACGACGGTGGACGCATCGGGCGATTGGAGCATTACGCTGGCATCGCCGCTCGCAAATGGAACGGTGGTGACCGCCATCGCTACCGATGCGGCAGGCAACAGCTCCACCCCCGATACGGTGACCGTCGATACAGGTCTGGATACGACTCCTCCAGCCATTCCCGGAATTGGCGGCGTAGCCGATGATGTCGGCGCGATCCTGGGCCCCATCGCCAATGGCGGCAGCACGGATGACACGGTTCCGACCCTCTCGGGAACGGGCGTGGAGGCGAATGCCATTGTCTCCGTCTACGACGGCAGCACCTTGCTGGGTACGACGAGCGCGGACGGTTCGGGCAACTGGAGCTTCGCGCCCACCGCGCCGCTGGGCGAGGGGACGCACAGCTTCACCGTCACGGCGACCGACGCGGCAGGCAATGTCAGCGCGGCGTCTGCCGCCTATGTGCTGACCGTCGACACCAGCGCTCCGGCCGCGCCGATTCTGGCTCCGTCCGACGGAACCACGCTATCGGGTATCGCGGAAGCCGGCGCGATCATCGACCTCGACACCGATGGCGATGGCGTGTTCGATGAGACCACGACCGCGGACCCCTCGGGCGATTGGAGCATCACCCTGGCTTCCCCACTGGCGAATGGAACGGTCGTCAACGCGATTGCGACCGATGCCGCGGGCAATAGCTCGCTTGCCGGTGCAGTGACCGTCAATACCGGCCTCGACACCACGCCGCCTGCGGTGCCGTCGATAGCGGCGGTGGCCGACGATGCGGGGTCGATCCTCGGCCCTGTCGCCAATGGCGGGATCACGGACGATGCGACGCCTACCCTATCGGGACTCGGGGTCGAGGCGAATGCCATTATTTCGGTCTATGACGGCAGCACCCTGCTCGGCACGGCGACGGCGGACGCTTTGGGCAATTGGAGCTTCACGCCGACCACGCCGCTGGGTGCGGGTTCGCACAGCTTCACCGTCACGGCCACGGATGCGGCGGGGAATGAGAGCGCGGCTTCAGCGGCCTATGCCTTGACCGTCGATACCGTCGCCTCCATTCCGACGATCACCGGCATGACCGACAATGCGGGTTCGGTCCTTGGCGGCGTGATCTCGGGCGGAACGACTGACGACACCACGCCCACTCTCTCCGGAACCGGCGCAGAGGCGAACGCAAGCATCTCGATCTACGACGGCAATATCCTGCTGGGTACGGCGACGGCGGATGCTTCGGGCAATTGGAGCTTCACGCCGACCACGCCGCTGGGCGAGGGCTTGCACAGCTTCACCGCCACCGCGACCGATGCGGCGGGCAATGTCAGCCTCGCTTCGGCGGCCTATGCGGTCACGATAGACCTGACCGTGCCGCCCGTGCCGACGATCACCGGGGCCAGCGACAATGCCGGTTCGATCCTAGGCGGCGTGATTTCCGGTGGGTCGACCGACGACACGACGCCGACCCTTTCCGGAACCGGTGCGGAAGCGAACGGGACCGTTTCGGTCTATGACGGCAGCACCCTGCTCGGCACGGCGACTGCGGACGCTTCGGGCAACTGGAATTTCACGCCCACCGCTCCGCTGGGCGAGGGGCCGCACAGCTTCACCGCCGTTGGCGTCGACGCAGCAGGCAATGCCAGCATTGCCTCGGCGCCTTATGCGCTGACGATAGACCTCACCATCCCGGCCGCGCCGACGATTACCGGCGTCAGCGACAATGTGGGCTCGGTGCTGGGCGCGGTGGCTCTGGGAGGGGCGACGGACGACACGACGCCGACCATTTCGGGAACAGGCGCGGAGGCGAACGCCAACGTCTCCGTCTATGATGGCGGCACGCTGCTGGGCACCGCAACGGCGGACGTTTCGGGCAACTGGAATTTCACGCCGACAACGCCCTTGGGCAATGGACCGCACAGCTTCACCGCTGTCGTGACGGATGCCGTGGGCAATACGGGCCTGGCGTCGGCGCCCTATGCCATAGCCATCGATACTGTCGCCCCGACCGCCACGGTCGCGATCACGGCCCTGCGCGACGACACGCAGGTGGTGGGCGACTGGGCCACCGACGATACGTCCCCGACCATCATAGGCACGTTGAGCGCACCGCTGGCCGGCGGGGAGCGGGTCGAGGTCAGCCTGGATGGCGGCGCCACCTGGACGCAGGCGGCGACCAGCGGCACCAGCTGGTCCTACGGTCCCGGCACGCTCGGCGCCGGCGCCCATGTGGTGGACGTGCGCGTCGTGGATGCGGTCGGCAATGTGGGCTCCACGGCCGCCCAGCCGATCACCATCACGAACGTCAACGACGCGCCCATCGTCCTGGCGTCGGACAGCAGCCTGCTGGGGCTTGTCAGTGCGGAAGCCCTGGGCCTGCTCGACATCGGCAGCCAGGCCTTCGTGGCGATCGATCCGGAGAACAGCCTGCAAAGCGTCGTGCTGGACTTTACGCCCCTGCTGACCGTCGGCACGCAGGTCTTCACCGTGTCGCAGGATCTGGCGACCGAACTCGGCCTTGCGGTCAACGTCAACAACCAGTTCGTGACCGTGCTGGGGACGCCCGTCTCCACCATCTCCTCGACCATGACGATAACGGCGCTGGATGGCGGGCCGATCGACAATATGGCCATCAACGAATTGCTGAGGGCGGTGCATTTCAGTTCACCGCTTGGTCTCAACGTGAACCTGCTGTCAGGCATCAGCATCACGGCGACCGATACGGCCGGCGCGTCGCGGACGGACAATGCGGCCAGTCTGCTCGACGCCAATCTGCTCAACACCCTGCTTGGCGGCAGCAGCGATCCGACCATTTTGGAGGGCACGGCCGGCGTCAACATATTGACCGGCACCGCCGCCAATGAACATCTCTACGGCTATGGCGGCGCCGATATTCTCCAGGGCGGCGGCGGCAACGACATATTGCGCGGCGGCGCCGGCGCCGACACATTGGACGGCGGCACCGGGAACGACATATTGCTGTTCGACGCGGCCGATACGCTGATCGACGGCGGAGCGGGCGCTGATGCGCTGCTCGTCCGCGGCGACAGCAGCGTGTCGCTGAACCTCGATGCGGCGACCAATATCCGCAATATGGAAAGGATCGACCTGGGCGTGGGCGATACCGGACACAGCCTCACCTTGACGGAGGCCGGCATCATCCAGGCGACGGATGCGAACCGGCAACTCATCATCACGGGCGAGAATAACGACAGCGTGACCATGACCGGCGCGGTCCATGTCGGCCAGGCGCTGGTCGATAACCACGCCTATGAGCAATATAGTCTGGGAACCACGACCGTGCTCATCGAAGATCCCGTGCTGGTGGTGGTTTGATGCCGTCACCTGCCAGAGGGCAGGGGCGGGAGAGGGGCCGCTGATGCGGAAGCGGAAAGGGATTTTCCCGCCCTTGGCCGGGAAGATTCTCATGTTCCTTGGCTTTGTCCTGGCGGAAGCGCTCCATGCCGGTGCCGGTTCCGCCGCGCCCCCCGATCCCGTCGCCGATCCCCCTCCAGCCCATGGCAGCAGGATCGGCCTTGCCGACGCGGTCGGGCTGACGCTTGCCCGCCATCCCGATCTCGCCCGCGCCCGCGCCACATTGGCCCGGGGGCGGGCCGATCTGGGGGCGGCGCGCAGCCTGTGGACGCCGCAGCTTTCCTATCAGGCCAATCTGGGGCCCAATATGCTGTCGGGCAAAAGCGGCTCCGGCCTCAACGACAATATGGCGGGGCCCAGCCTGACGCTCAACCAGCTTGCCTGGGACTTCGGCCGGACGAAGGGAGAGATCGGCTATGCCCGTTCGACCGAGAAGCAGCGCCGGTTCGAACTGGAATCGGCGGCCGACCAGTTGGCGGAGACAGGCGCGCTCGCCTATCTCGAAGTGAAGCGGTTCGAACTGCTGCAACTCGAAACCGCAAAGCATGTCCAGTCGCTGGAGCATCTCCAGATGCTGATCCAGTTGCGGGTGGATGCCGGGCTTTCCGATCGTTCCGACCTGTTGCTGGCCGATGTGCGGGTGGAAAGCGCCCGCGGCGACCAGATCCAGGCCGGATCGTCGCTGACGGCGGCCAAGGTGACGCTGGCCAATCTCATCGGCGTCATGCCGGAGGCCTATGACGATCCGGCGCAGGCGATCGAACGGTTCGCGCCCCATGACGGGGAGCCTGATTTCGCCACATTGCCTGCCGTGGCCGCTGCCGAACAGGCCGAACAGGCGGCATCGGCGCGGGTAGGGCAGGCGCGGGCCGAGCGCTTCCCGCGCCTTGGCATCCAGCTTGGCTACAGCCGTAACAATTATACCTACAACAACAGGGACGACGCCTTTTCCGCCATGGTGACGGTGACCGGCGACCTGGTTCGCCGGTCCAACCGTTATGCCGTGAAGGCGGCCGAGGAGGACCGTCGCGCCGCGCAGGCGACGAAGGAGTCGACGATCCTCGACATCCGCGGCCGCGCCCTTGCCGCGCGGGAACAGATCAGGGGCGGTTATCTGCGCATCCGGGCCTATCGCCGCCAGGAACAGCAGGCCGTCGATGCCAGCGCGATCTTCCTGGAGGAATATAAGCTCGGCAAGCGCAGCCTCACTGAACTGCTGAATGCCGAACTGGAAATCTACCGCGCGGCGAGCGCCAGGATCGCGGCGGAATACGACATATTGGGTGCGCGGGTCCAATATGAGAATGTCTTCGGCCAGCTTCGGCAATCGCTTGGCCTGCCCTCCAGCATGACACAGGACGATGGCGATGGCTGATCGGGAAATCGGCGCAGGACGCAATTGGATCGCGGCCATCGTCGCGCTTGCCGGCCTGAAAGGGATAGGGTTGACGGAGGCGGAACTGACCGGCCGGCTGGCATGGTCCGGCCATGAGGGCGACCCGCGCGATGAATTGCGGCAGGCGGCCCGGCTGTCCGGAATCCAGCTCGACCTGATCGATGTCCGGCCTGACGAGGTGCCGGACATGATGCTGCCGGCCCTGTTCGAAATGCGCGAAGGGGTGGTTGCCGTCCTCCACCGGCGCGGCGCCGACAGCGTCCTGTTTTCGGTACCTGGATTGTCGGGCCAGACCATGCTCGAAATCCCGCGCGCCGAATTTGCGGAGAAGGCGACGGGCCGCGCCGGTCTGGTGGAGGCGCTTTCGACCAGGGCGCGTGATGCCCGTATCGACGCCTTCCTTCGCAAAAGCAGGCGGTCCTGGTTCTGGGACACGGTGCTCAGCGACCGGCGCGGCTATGGGGAGATCGTGCTCGCCTCGCTTTTCGGCAATCTGCTGACCTTCGGCACGTCGCTCTTCGCCATGCAGGTATGGGACCGCGTCATTCCCGCCCGGTCGATCCCCACGCTTTGGGTGCTTGCGCTGGGGACGCTGATGGCGCTGCTGCTCGAACTGCTGCTGCGCACCTCCCGGGTGGTGGTGGTGGACCGGATCGGACGGCGGGCCGACCTTGCGATCTCCTCCAGGATATTCGCCCGCGCGCTCGACATCCGCAACGATGCGCGGCCCAAGTCGACCGGCGCCTTCATCGCCCAGTTGCGCGACATAGAGCAGATACGGGAACTGCTGACCTCCACCACCGTGTCCGCGCTGGTCGACCTGCCCTTCATCATCCTCTTCCTGGCGCTGTTCACCATGCTGGCGGGGCCGCTGACCTTCGTGCTGGTTGCGGCGCTCATCCTCATCGTCTTGCCGGGGCTTCTCCTGCAAATTCCCCTTGGGCGGCTGGCGAAGGAGGGCATGCGGGAAGCCGCGCTGCGCAACGCCATGCTCGTGGAATCCATAGAGCGCATCGACGAGATCAAGACCGCGCAGGCCGAGCCCCGCTTCCAGTCCCTATGGGAACGGTTCACCGTGACCGGCGCCCGCGTCGGGGCGGAGCAGCGCTTCTTCGCCGCCCTGTTTTCCAACTGGTCCCAGACCCTGCAGCAGCTTGCCTATACGGCGGTGGTCGTCGCCGGGGCCTATCGGGTGATGGACGGCGACATGACCATGGGCGCGCTCATCGCCTGTTCCATCCTCACCAGCCGCGCGCTGGTGCTGTTCGTGCCGCTGGGGCAGGTCTTCACCCGCTGGCAGAGTGCGAAGGTCGCCATCGGCGCGCTCAACGACATTATGGAAAAGCCAGTGGATCACGATCCCGAAGCGGGGCTCCTCCGCCGCACCCTGTTGCGCGGCAATTATGAGATCGAAAATCTCCTCTATGCCTATGACGCGGAATCGCCGGCGGTATTGAGGATCGACCGGCTCTCGATCCGGCAGGGGGAACGGATCGCCCTGCTGGGCAAGATCGGCGCGGGCAAGTCGACATTGCTTCGCCAGCTTTCGGGGCTGGCGCGACCGACCTCCGGCAAGCTGTTGCTCGACGGCACGAGCATGGCGCTGATCAACCCGGCCGACATTCGCAGGGAAACGGGCTATCTGGGGCAGGGCGCGCAACTGTTCCTGGGCACCATACGCGAGAACCTGCTGGTCGGCGCTCCCCATGCCAGCGACGAGGATATAGTGGCGGCGCTGGCCGTCACGGGTGGCCTGCCGCTCGTCCAGAACCAGTCTCAGGGTCTCGACCTCCTGTTGCAGGAGGGCGGCGCAGGCCTTTCGGGCGGCCAGCGCCAAACGCTGCTGCTTGCCCGCACCTTGCTGCGCAAGGGCAATATCCTGCTGCTGGACGAGCCATCCGCGCCGCTGGACGAGAATAGCGAGCGGCATCTGGTGCGCGAACTCAGCCAATGGCTGGGGGACCGCACGCTGAATCGTCACGACCAACCGGTCCGGACTGCTCGGACTGGTCGATCGCATCATCGTGATAGAGCGCGGTGCGGTGGTCATGGACGGCCCCAGGGACAAGGTGATCGCCACGCTGGCCGGGCCCAGGGCCGGCGCCCGCGTCACGGGAAGGGCACAGGCATGACGACGCAAACGAAGACGGCGTCCCCCCTGCTGCGCGATGCGGCCGGGAAGGAGAGCGACTGGCTGGCCTTCGCGGAGAAGCTGAGGGTCATTCCCATCATTTCCCTGGGCGTGACGGCCTTTCTGATCTGGGCGTGGTTCGGCACGCTGGACGAAGTCGCGGTCGGTCCCGGCAAGGTGACGCCTCCGTCGCGTTCCCAGGTCATCCAGAGCCTGGAAGGCGGCATCGTCGACGGCATCTTCGTCCATGAAGGGGACATCGTCCAGCCGCGCCAGAAGCTGGCGACGCTCGACCGCGCGCGGTTCAGTTCCACCCTGGGCGAGTCCGTCGCCAAGGCGCGCTCGCTGGAGGCCGCGGCAGCCCGGCTGGAGGCGGAGATCACTGGCGGAGAGCCCCGGTTCGGCGCGGAAGTCCGCCAGACTCCGGGACTGGTCGAGCGGGAGATGGAATTGCTCCGTTCCCGGCGCCAGAATCTTCAGGTCGCCACGGCCAGCCTGCGGGAATCGCTCGCGCTCGTCCGCCGCCAGCTTCAGATGACCACGCCACTGGTCGAACTGGGCGCGGCCAACAAGGTCGAGGTCATCCAGCTCCAGCGGCAGGAAAATGAACTGCAGGCCAAGCTCGATTCCCTGCGCAACCAGTTCATCATCGAGGCCAATGACGATTATGCGAAGACGAAGGCCGAACTGGAAGTGGTCGATCAGGTGATGAGCGGCCGGCGCGATCAGTTGAACCGCACCATCTTGACCTCTCCAGTGCGGGGGATCGTCAAGAATCTGGAGGTGACGACCATTGGCGGCGTGCTCCAGCCCGGCGGTTCGCTGATGGAGATCGTGCCGCTGGAGGACAAGCTGCTCATCGAAGCGCGCATCAGCCCGCGCGACATCGCCTTCATTCGTCCGGGGTTGCCCGCGACGGTCAAGATCACCGCCTATGATCCGTCCATCTACGGCACGCTGGACGGCACGGTCGACCGCATCTCCCCCGACACCCTGCAGGATGAGGTCAATCGCGATCAGGTCTTCTACCGCGTCTATGTCCGCACCCGGCATTCCAGCCTGCGGACCAAAGACGGCAAGGACCACGCCATCATGCCCGGCATGGTCGCGACGGTCGAAATCCGCACCGGCCGCAAGACCGTGCTCGATTATCTGATGAAGCCGATCAACAAGGCCAAGGAAGCCATGCGCGAGAGATAGGGTCGGAAAAAGGTCCTCCAAAAAACGACGGCACATGCACTTTCCCGTCATCTGGCCCTGCTATCGAGAAGCGGGGCCTGCCTGGACCTGCGCGGCAATGGTGCGGCCACCTGTCATCAAAATGAAATATTACTGTCATCCCATTGTCGCTGAAATGCCATAGCCGCCGCACCCAGTGGACATAGGGGGAGTCAGTCGGTGCGGGTGAAGATGTTCAAAAGCAGGGTTATGATGGTAAGCCTGCTGGCGCTGATGCCGGAGGTAGCGCACGCCCAGAGCAATGTGGAACTGCAACGCCAGATCGATGAACTGAAGGCGCAGGTGCAGGCGCTGACATCCGCGCTCGCCGCCAGCAGGTCCGCGCCCGCCGCCGCGGAGCCCGCTGCGGCCGTTCCTGTCTCTGCCGCTACGCCATCGGCCGCGCTGGCCAGTGCACCCGTCCAGCCGCCGGCCGCCGCGCCCGCATCGGCCCCGGAATCCAAGTCGAAGGCGTGGTACGAACGGCTCTCGCTTCGGGGCTATACCCAGATGCGCTACAATGCCTTCCTGTCGGGCGACGATAGCGCGCCTGCCGGCGTTTCCCGCCTTCGATCGGTCCATGACAGTTCGATCTCGGACCGAGGCAGCTTTTCGCTGCGTCGTGCGCGGCTGGTGCTCCAGGGCGATATTTCCGATCGCGTGTCGCTCTATCTTCAATCCGATTTCGCCACCGCGGTGAACAACCAGGCGGGGAGCGAGCGGCGGGAGGGCTTCGCTCAATTGCGGGACGCCTATGCCGACGTCTTCCTTGACAAGGGGAAGAGTTTCCGGCTGCGTTTCGGCCAGTCGAAGGTGCCTTTTGGCTGGGAGAATATGCAATCCTCGTCCAACCGCCTGACGCTCGATCGCAGCGATGCAATTAACAGCGCGGTGCCGAGCGAACGAGACCTTGGCATTGTCGGCTATTATACTCCACCTTCGGTGCAGAAGATCTGGGATCGGCTGTCGCATGACGGCCAGAAGCTGTTCGGCAATTACGGCGCATTCGGCATAGGCGCCTTTAACGGGCAGGGCACCAACAGGACGGAACAGAATCGGGGTCTGATGAAGGTCGCCTTCGCTACCTGGCCTTTCGAACTGGATGGCCTGGGCGAAGCTTTGGCCGGGCAGGTGTTCGAAATCGGCGGCTCTGCAATGATGAATGACGTGCAACCCGAACTGCGCAGCGGCTCGGTCAGTTCCGTGGCCTATGATGACGATCGCCTTGGCATCCACGCCATGCTCTACCCGCAGCCCTTTGGTATCCAGGCAGAATGGAATTGGGGCAAGGGGCCGGAATATGATCGCGCCAGCCAATCCATCCTGACTAGGAAGCTGAACGGCGGTTATGTCCAGATGATGTACCGCATGCCCACGGACTCGATCGGTACGCTGATGCCCTATGGCCGCTGGCAATATTATCGCGGCGGGTGGAAGGCGGGCACGAATGCGCCGCGTCTGGAAACCGACGAATTGGAACTGGGCGTCGAATGGCAGCCGTGGAAAGCGCTGGAATTCACCCTTGCCTTCGCCCGAATGAAGCGCGCCGAAGCCGACGAACGCCGTACAGGTCGTGCGGAAGGCAATCTTATCCGTACACAGGTGCAATGGAATTACTGAGGCATGGGGGAGGGTGCTCTTAAACGCTCTTCCTGCGGGATTAGAGGCAGGTGGGCGACGGACGCCGTATCTTGCAGCGCTCTATCTCACCATCTCACCATTGAAGCGACGCCAGCGCCCTGTTCCGGTTGAGCAAGTCCATGCCCGAACCGTAAGAGGGGAAGTCCATCCCATGTCCGATTTTCAGCTATGTGGCACGAGCGACTGACTGGCCCGACATGGTCGACTGCGGGGGCGATTGCTTTCTCGACAGGAATGGCGTCGTCGGTGAAGAGTGCCCATAACCCCTCAAAATAGCGGCGAAAGGATGAACTGCCGATCTGGAAGAGGGGTGCCGCGTTGCGACGGGGCGCTCCCGTTTTGCAATGGTGGTTCAGCGTTGGCGGTTCAAGACTGACCGCCTGAGCCGCGCACGCGCAGCGTTGGAAAAGCTGCCCCATGGAGCGTCCGCAACGCATGGCGGAGTTGACGGATGTTGAGAGGCAGTCGCTTCCTCATATTCTCCATCCCTTCACCGGATTTTTGCGATGGGAAGACGCGGGGTCGGGCGTCCCCTCATAAAGCTGGTCACGCCTGATGGAGAGTATCTGCAACGAGAAGCCTGATTGGCACCGCTCTCCGGCTTTCGGCATCGTCAGCGCTGCAGAACCCAGGAAAGGGTGGTGCCCAGGACGAATCCAAGCTCGCCGACTTATAACCTGAAATCCGTTCCATCGGCCTGGATGGCGGACAGATCGCTTACGACTATCGGCGCCCACCATTCTCACGAAGCCCGGCCGCTTTGCTATAAACGGCCGGGGATTCGCGAGCATAAGACCAAATACGGCCACCGCTCTGTCAAGCGGCAATCAACTCGGATTAAGGCCGATCATCGCCGTCACTTCGATCTCCACCAGCATCTCAGGGACTGCCAGGGAGGAGATTTCAAGGAAGGTATGTGGCGGGCGGGGAGCGCCGTCCAGTTCTTCGCCCTGAACCTCGAAATAGGTCCAAATATTCGCGCGATCGGTGACATAGGCCGTCATCCGCACGACATCGGCCAAGGTGGCGCCATGTGCCGCCAGCACGGTCTTGATCTTCCGAAATGCGATCTGGGTCTGCTTGCGGAAATCGCCATCACCCAGGATAGTCACCGAATGAAGATCGGTGGCTTCCGGATCCTCAGCCGACACACCTGACAGGAACAGGTACTTCGCGCCTGCCGGGGCCTCGACGATGGAAACGTCGCTGAACAAGTCGCGTGCCCAGCCCTTGTTATGATTGACGTTCGTCTTGTTGAAATTACGGTCGGTCATGATTTCCTCAACGAGCTCCAACAAGATCTTGCGGGTCGACTGCCGCGGCCAACGGCCGGAGCGCTTCGATGCAGTGGCGATATGCCAGGCACAGCGGCACCGAAAGTACCCCATGGCTGGATTGCTGCGCCTTGGCCTTCTCGACAAGCGGCGTTACCGCTTCCAGCGCGTAGAGCGCAGGTTCCAGCGGAAGTTCAGCGATCGAAGCGGCCATCGCACGCCGGACATTGGCGGGATCCAGACCGGCTTCCAGTCCGTCCTTGCCGGCAGACTGCAAGCCCGAACGCGTGGCGCTCAATGCGTCCACAAGCGCCCGCGAATGGGTTGCGACCGCATTGATCTCATCGGTGGTCAGGTCAGTGGCCGCCACCTGCTCGATCAGGATGTCGAGCTGCTGCGTAGCCTGTAGAAGCTGCCTTGAATACATCCTCAGGTCGATTGTCGTTGACATTGGGTACTCCGTAAATGCGGGGATCAGCGGGACGTGGCGTTCTCGAAGAAGGTCAGATATCTGATCATCTCCGGATCGTCATAGGTGAGGCTGGAAGTGTTCTCGCAGAAGAGAGTGGCGGCCGCGTCCATCGCCCATGCCGCAGACAGGAGCAGCTTTCCTGAAGCCGCACGATTCTTGCGGAGCGCAGCCGGCGCGAAGTCGACCTTCTCCAGATAGTCGCGTGCCGTCAGGAGCAGCTTGCCTGCCGTCAATCTCTGCTTCGCGCCGCGCCAGGTGTTGGAGATCACGGAGATCCAGGGCCATGCAGCGACGGTGGCGGGATCCAGCAGTTCCAGATCCTGCTTCCAGATCACTGCCATGATGTCGACGAGCCACTGCCCCTTATCGACGAATTGCTCGCCCCGGTACCTCAGTTTTTCCTTCAGCACCCGGATCTCTTCCGGCTCGCCCAGCCCTTCCATGAAGAGGATGCCCGCGCCGGCGACGGCGCTCAGGGGACTCAGATCGCCGCAACCGCATGCGGTGCTGCGCGGGTGGGAGGTGTCGAAGGGAGCAGTTGCGAGCGGCTCCGGCTCCCGCTGCCAATAGTCCCCGAAAACCTTCAGCCTGTTCGCCTCACGGCTGATGTCGGCCGCGATCTCGAGCAGCAGCGTCGCGTTGAACCGCATATGGTCGCGGTGATACAAGGCGATGTTGTGCCGAGTGTGCAGCGCTGAGTCCTCTCCTACGGCGTGATTCTCATTGTTCGGTTGCATTACAACTCCTTAGGGGGTGAAAGGATGGGAGGTGAAAGCTCGGAAGCTATTGGATTGCAGTATGAGCGATCGGTGTCCTGACGGGTTGGAATATGTTCACTACAAACGATTGCATATCGCCATTGCGTTGTCAACGAAAGCCGATTTTTGATCCGGTGCAGGCGCCTGCAATGAGGTTTCCGGCGAGCAAGAAGGGATTTCCGCTTTGGATCCCACTCATTGCCGGGCTGATTGGCCCTCGAGTGCCTCAGGCATCATCCGCATTCTTACTATAACAAACGATTGCAAAATTTTGATGGCAATCGATAAAAGCTGGATCGCTGGTCCCATATTACAGCGCGCGCGTAGGTCTTATCTGCTGACTTCCGCCAAATGCAGGTCGTGTCCCCGGTGATGGTGTAGCTCGACGGTTAGCGAAGCTGACCGGACGCGCGCTCATCGATTAAGCGCAGTAGCGGCCGGTCAGTTTCGCGGGTGGCCATCGGCGATCTCGGATAGATTTGGGTTACCACACTCAAAGCTACGGAGATTCCGATGACCAAGGAGATGATGGACGTTCAGGCACTTCTGGGGAAGAGTGCCGACAGCGATTTTCTGCGCGAGATGATTGGCTTTGCCGCGCAACGGCTGATGGAGCTGGAGGTCGGTGGGCTGACCGGCGCCGCCTATGGCGAGAAGAGCGCGGAGCGGCAGGCGCAGCGTAATGGCTACCGCGATCGGGATTGGGAGACGCGCGCGGGCACCGTCGAGCTGCGCATCCCCAAGCTGCGCACCGGCAGCTATTTTCCCGGCTTTCTGGAACCCCGCCGGCTGGCCGAGAAGGCGCTGACGGCGGTGATCCAGGAGGCGTATATTCAGGGCATCTCGACGCGCTCGGTCGATGATCTGGTCAAGGCGCTTGGCATGAGCGGCATCTCCAAGAGCCAGGTCAGCCGCCTTTGCCAGGAGATCGACCAGCGGGTGAAGGCATTCCTCGATCGGCCCATCGAAGGCGACTGGCCTTATCTCTGGGTCGATGCCACCTACCTCAAGGTCCGGCAGGCGGGGCGGATCGTCTCGGTGGCGGTCACCATCGCGGTCGGCGTCAACAGCGATGGCCGCCGCGAGGTGCTGGGCATGGCGATCGGTGCTTCTGAAGCCGAGACTTTCTGGACCGACTTCCTGCGCAATCTGGCGCGGCGGGGCCTGCGCGGCGTGAAGCTCGTCATCTCCGACGCCCATGAGGGTATCAAGGCGGCGGTGTCCCGCGTCTTCAATGCCACCTGGCAGCGCTGCCGCGTGCATTTTGCCCGCAATGCCATCGCTCATGCCGGGCGGAGCCGGAACCGTGTCGTCTCCGCGCTGATCGCCACTGCGTACGCCCAGGAAACCGCCGAGGCCGCCACGATCCAGTGGCGCAAGGTCGCTGATCAGCTTCGACCGGCGGTGCCCAAGCTGGCCAAACTGATGGACGACGCCGAGCAGGACGTGCTGGCTTACATGTCCTTCCCGCCGCAGCATCGCACGAAGTTGCACTCGACCAACCCGCTCGAGCGCCTCAACGGCGAAATCAAGCGGCGCACAGAGGTGGTCGGCATCTTCCCCAACGAGGATGCCATCACCCGCCTCGTGGGCGCTATCCTGCTGGAACAGAATGACGAATGGGCGGTCCAGCGCTCCCGCTACATGACACTGGAAAGCGTCGCCCAAATCGGCGATGATCCGCTCGTCACGCTGCCCCCCATGGCCGCGTGATCAACCCGGCTCTAGCCGGAGATCGCTATGGCTACGCCGGAGAACCTACACCACGCAGTGGGACACGATCCAAATGCACGCCAAATTGCCGTTGGGACCGTCTGCTGTTGTCCAACATCGAAAAGCCGCAAACTTCGCAGGATCTTTGGTCTGAGAGTTTGCTGGATGAGAGCTTCCTCCTCAAAGGCTCAGCGGAGCTTGGGAAGCTATCGATGCCAATGGTAAGTGCCGGCTTCTGGTGCTTCCACGGCAGTACATGACAGCGCTTCTTCGCTTCGCTGTAGCTGTATTAGCAGGAGTAAAGCAGCCAGCACGGACTTTGTGCTTTTTAGGAGGTTGGTGACCCCTACGGGCACCCGGCAATCGAGGCAAGGTATTGATTTGCAGTCAGTTTTTGACCTGACGAGAAAATTGTACCATCACAAGTGCCAACTGTCTATCGGGATCGGGTGGGTTTGGATGGTAGTTGATGGGCCAAATGCCTCAACCTGGCGATGGGGGCATTTCGCGATCGTGGGGAGCACATGATGCTGATCCGCCGGCATGGGAGGATTCTGCCAAACAGCTTGAGTACGCCACGGGCCTTGACTTTTTGACGGTGAAAGCGCATGTGAGCCCCTGCAGTACGGCTCTACACTTTTCTGTCGTGCTGCAACCTACAAGGGGTCCCTGCGGGGGCCCCTTACTACTTTCTAGGGTGCAAAATGACATATAGTGCTGTTTTTGTCGATGCTGGCTACCTGTTTGCGCAAGGCTCGGTAGCGCTTACCGGAGCGAAAAGACATCGCTCGGAGTTGAGGCTAAACGAGGCTGCTGCAATTGCAGCCCTCCAGAAGCTGGCACATGACAAGAGTGAGGGCGCGCGCCTCCTTCGAATATACTGGTATGATGCTCCCCTTCATAGGGGCATGAGCGCTCAGCAAAGCAGTTTGGCGGTTTTGGACCGAGTTAAGCTGCGTCTTGGTGTCTTGAATGGGCAAGGTGAGCAAAAAGGCGTCGATTCCCTTATCGTCACTGATCTCATCGAGCTAGCCCGCAACCGATCAATCACCGATGCTCTTCTCGTCTCAGGCGATGAAGATGTCCGTATTGGTGCTCAGATCGCGCAGAACTACGGCGTCAGCATTCACCTTCTTGGAATCCATCCGGCCCGAGGTTCACAGTCTCCTCTTTTGCGGCAAGAAGCCGATACGACAACGGAGTGGGACGGGGCTATGGTGGCGACTTTCCTTTCCACCGTTGCCGCACCAGCAGCGGCGGTAGCCGCTGTTCCCGCGCAAACTCAACCTGCTGGCCCCGATGGAAAGGCCGATGATGCCGCAGTCATTAGAGGCGTCATCGACGGCTTGCTTGCTGGGTTGAGCACGGATGACCTGAATGACCTTCGAACTTTTTGGATGTCTCGTCAGGGTTTGCCGCCAGAGCTTGATCGGCCAATGCTTGGTCGTTGCCGCGATGGATTGTCGCGCGATTTGACGCCTGATGAAAGGCGGTCGGCACGGGCTGATTTCGTCAAAGCGATTAAGGCACTTCCCGCTTACATCGCAACCGCAAGTTAATTTCGCAGAGCGAATCCGGATGGCGGCGCGCTTCTCATATAGCGCTGTAACAGCCAGCCGGGTTCGCACGGTTTTCCAAGCGCTCGGTCAGGGTTGCGACGGTCCTATCCTAATCGTGCATCGCACCGGCTTTTTGGCTTTTTCAGCGGTCTTTTCGCACGCAGCGATGGCATCCCGGTTCTCGCGGGCTAGGTTGGCAGCCTCCACGATCGCTTGCCAGCCTTCCGGGTTCCCAGCGCGCATGAGCCGGATACCAGCATCCCATAGGGTTGGTTCGCCCATAGTGCGGCGCGCGACCCGTTCGGGCCAGCGCCAGCCTTGCGGGCCTATATCCGCCGCCCAGCCCGGATATACCAGCCACAGGAGCGATACGGTCAGCGCGGTACCGATGCCGGTATAGAGCATGTGCCAGCGCTGCTCCGTTCGCGTGCGGACCTTGCCGATGGCCTCACCAAGATCGGCATGAGCGCGGCGATGAAGATCGAGCGATTGGCCGATGGTGGCCTTGTCTGTCTCTCGCGCGGCTTTCGCCGCCTCAGCGATCCGCCCGGCCATGCTCTCCGGCGTCAACTGCATGGTGGGTGCGTCCGCAAGTCTCTTCATCTGCGGCGCAAGCGTCGCCAAATGCCCGCCGATCTTGGCAAGGGTCGGGGTATAATCGGGTATTTCGATGCTCTGCCTCTCGATGGCGATATGCTCGAGCGCGCGGGTGATCATCGCCATGCGCCCATCCAGCCGTTCCTCCATCCCGGCCACGCGCTGCGACAATGCCGCGAACGCCTCGGCCGCCGCGTCAGGGCGGGCTACAGGTTCCGGGACATTGAGCAGTGATTGTTCTTCGTCGTCCATATCATCGTCTCCTTGGGGTTAGCGGCTCATGCCCAGACCGCGACTGATCTCGCGGGGAATGCTATCGGCAAGGGCGCTGGACAGGCTGCGACCGAAACGTTCGCTGGCTTCCAACCCGAGGTCGCGGCGGTCGCGACCTGACAGCACCGATTCAAGCTGAGGATCGCGCTCCAGACTTTTCGCCATGCCGGCCATCTGCTGCGCGGCACGCCCCGCACCCCGGAAATTGCCGTCGCGGACAAGCTCGTCATGGGCGCGCTGCAATTGCAGCCAGCCTTCCACGAACCGATCCGCGCGTTGGAACGGGTCCATCCGGATTTCCGTCTCCAACTGCATCGCGCGCATCGCGGCCTGGCCGCGCCCCTCGGCGGCCTCGCGGACAAGCTCTGGGCTGCCCTTAAACGCGCTGTCGAGGTCGGACGCGCCTTCGGGCCGCACGGCGTTCAGAGCGTCGCGCGCCCGGTCCAGTGCCTCGCGCTGGTGCGGCATGGCCTTCAATCCTTGCGCGCGGGTCTGCTGGATGGCGTCCACCGCCTTGGCGTAACGCTCGACAGCGCCGCGCACGCCGCCCACGCGCAATGGTTGCGGATCACGCTGCATGTCTGGCAGCTTCTCGCGTCCTCGGTCCTGTTCCGGGCGCTCCGCGCGCTCCGCGCTCGGGCGGAACCCCGCAAACATACCGCGCTCCCGCGCCGGGATCTCGGGCGTGACGTTGGGTCGGAAATTATCGAAGATCCCTCGCGCCTTCTCGACCACCGGACGGACGATCTCGGCGACACGCTCGCGGAAGGTGATGCCGCGCCGTTCGGCGAAGTCGCGGGCCGGGTCCGCCTTCTCGTAATCGGTCGCCATGTCCTTGGCGCGCTCGCGGCCGAGCACGGCGGCAAGGCGGCGCTCGTCCTTGAAGTCGTCGCGGCCATAATGAAGGTCCACGCCATCGCGGTGGCGCGACAGCGCGACATAGGAGCCGTGGCGATCCATCCCCGGCGTCGCCAAAACATGCGCCCGATCCACGGTCATGCCCTGCGCCTTGTGGATGGTGGCGGCATAGCCGTGGTCGATGGCGCGATAGTCTTTTGTGTCGAACGCGACGCTGCGCCCGTCATCGGTGCGCACCGCCATATGGCCTTTGTCCACCTGTTCGACGGTCGCGAGCGTACCGTTCTTTACTTCCATGCTGCGCTCGTTGCGCAGGAACATGATGCGGTCGCCGCTGGCAAAGGCGCGGTCGCCGCGTTCGGTTTTCACTTGGCTTTCGTCGCCCAACTCGCCTGCATTCCGCATCGCCTCACGCGCCGCGTCGTTCAAATCGCGCACCTCGGCATTGGTATGGGTGAGGATGATGCGGCTGGCGTCGGGGTCGGCCTGCCGTTCGCGGTCCCAGCGCTCGACAAGCTCACCGCGCGCCTGCTCGCGCGTCTCGGCCTGGTGTACCATCCCCTTGTCGGCATAGGCATGGATGGCCTCGCTGGTTCGGCCGGTGGCGAGATGGCGGGTGGCGTCGCGCTGCCATTCCTCATGCTGACGACGAACCTCGGTGATCTCGACGCCGCCATGACGCTCATGGACCGACCGGAACGCCGCGCCTGCCTCGATCGACTGCAATTGCTCAGCGTCGCCGACAAGAACGACCTTCGCGCCCGCATCGGCGGCGTGGGACAGGACGCGCTCTATCTGGCGCGTACCGACCATGCCCGCCTCATCGATCACCAGCACGTCGCCGGCGGAGAGAAGATCACGGCCCTGCGCCCAACCATGTTCCATGCTCGCGAGCGTGCGCGAGGCGATGCCAGAGCCGTTCTCCAGCCCTTCGGCGGCGATGCCAGCCAGTGCCGCGCCGCGCACGTTGAACCCGGCATCTTCCCATGCCTCGCGCGCCACCCCCAGCATCGCGCTCTTGCCGGTCCCGGCGTAGCCGACGACGACGCTGAGGTCGCGCCCATCGGTTGCATGGTCGAATGCCGCGCGCTGCTCGCCCGACAGGTCCAGCCCGCGCGCCGCCGCCGCGCGAAGCGCGCCCTCCCGGTCCCCCTCCGAAACGCGATGCCGCTCGCGCTCGGCCATCAACTCCGCCGCGAGCTGCAACCGCTGCTCGGCCTCTATCATCTCGCGCGACGTGAACCGATCCTCGCCGCGCCCGTCCTTACCCAGCGCGATCAGGTCGGGCGAGCCGCGCACCGCGCTCATCGCGGCGTTGAACTGGTCCTGTCCGTCCGAATGGCGATGCACGAACATCGCCATGTCGCGGGTGGTGAACGTGGCCTGCTGGTGGGTGATCGCGTCGAGCGCGATGCCGGGATTGGCGATGATGCGTTCCCCATTCTCCCGCGCGATCTCGCGATGAAGCTCGGCTCGGTCGGCAAGATGTCCCGCTTGCTCTATCCGCTGCGCGGGACCGCCGATCTTGCTTTGCGGTTCAAGGTCGATGCCCTGTTCCGCCAAGCTGCGATGGTCGATGCGCGCGTCTATGTCGAGTTCGGCAAGGCGGGCGTTGACGTAATCGGCCCAGCGTTCGCGCCAGCGCTCGACATTCTCATGGTCGTTCCAATCGCGGACCTTTGCCCCAAACCCCTCCGGGGTGGCTTCGCGCATGGTGAGCATGACATGGGCATGGGGTTTGGGCCGACCGTCCGCGCCTATGTCCCAATGCACGTTCAGGTCTGCGATCATGCCGCGATCGACAAATTCAGTCTGAACGAAATCGCGGGCAAGTTCGATGCCCTCGGCCTTGCTCATCTCGCGCGGGATGGCAAACTCCACCTCGCGGGCAAGCTGCGCGTCCTTGCGCTTCTCGAACTCCTCGACATCGTTCCAGAGGCGTTCGCGGTCGCGCCACTCTTCCGGCGCATTCTCCGGCAGCATGATTTCGCTATGCTCGACGCCAGCGCGAGCGCGGAAATCATGGTCGCGGTCAAGGCGTTCGTCGTGCAGCCGCTCGCCCGCGCGATAGGCCGCCGCCGATACGGCGGAGCGGCCGGAAGCGCGGCCGATGACTTGCACGCTGAAATGGTATATCGCCATAGCGGCATACCATTTACACTTCTGAGCGCACGTCGGAACGACGTATAAGCGCGCCCTTCTCGAATTTTTCTCGGAAGGGACTAGGTGGTGTCAGACTGTCCCGGCGACTCTACTGCGCGGTGGCGAGGTTTATCTTATCATCGCTCCATCGTCACTCAATGGAGACTTTGCGATGCGTAAGCCCCGCGATTTTGATTCGGAGATCAAGGCGCTGGCCGACAAGGCACGCCAGCTTAAGGAACGGCGCGTGCGCCAGCTGGGCGAACTGGTGGCGGCGTGCGGAGCCGATGCCCTCGACGCCGATCTGCTGGCAGGCGCACTGCTGCACGCCGTCGCGGTAAAGGACGCCGCCACAAAGGAGGGCTGGCGCAAGACGGGCGCGGCTTTCTTTCGCGGTGAAAAACGCCAGCCTGCGAGCGGAGTTGAACGCAGCCCGAGCGGCACTCTCCCGCTTGAAGGCGGCGCGGCATCGGCTTGAGGCACGAAAGGCGCGAACCGACATGCGCGAATGGGCCATCAAGCGCCGCGAACGCACGCGGCACCTGATCGAGCTGGGCGGCCTCGTCACCAAGGCCGGATTGGTCGATCTGACCGACGATGATCGCGCCATCCTCTACGGCGCCTTCCTCACCGTCGCCGACAGGTTGCGCGGGCCAGAGCGGAGCAACGCGCTGGCGTTGTGGCAACGCAAAGGCAAACGCGCGTTCGAGGCGGAGAAGCCATCGGCTAATTGATCGTCGCAGGTTCCGAGGCCCTATCGCGCAACCACTGTTCGAACCGGTCCGGGCCTCGCGCGATATGGCGAATGGCGCGGAGCATACGATGCCGCACTATCCATTGGAACGTCCCCATGCGTTCAGCAATCTGCACGTAGTTCAGTTGCTCGACGCGATTGAGAATAAAGGTGTCATGGACGCGGGGAGGCATGGCGGCGACAATCACCCGCATGAAGGTCTGGTCGTCGTCGCCATCCTCGGTCCATGGGATCAGATCGGCGATACGCAGTGCCTGCAAAGCTTCCTCGCAATAGGCGCGATGGCGCCGATGCAGATCAGCCTCGGCAGCGGCGATGCGCGGATCATCCCTGCGTGAGGGCGTGTTACCATCGAGCATCCTGCGGATCATGCCGAGCGCCTCGACGAGGCAGGATTCCACCGCCTGCGCGTCGATGGACAATCGGCGGGCGATTTCATCATAGGACAGGGCCTCCAGACGAACGAGCAGGAATATGACGCGCGTCAGGACCGGCAGGCGGTCGACGGCTTTCCGGTAGGCGGCGAGCCGCTCGGTGTCGGGGTCAGGCGCATCGGTCATGATAGGTCTCCTCATGACCGGGCGTCCCGATGTTCGCGGCGCCAGCCGTTCGGGCGGCGATGGCCGGTAACGTCATGGACGCGGTCGAGCAAGGCACGCAGCAGCGGGCGAACCTCGTCCACCGTGAACCCGCCATCATCGGGTTCCGGTTCCCCGAAGAGGCGAGGCTGGTTCCACTTCCAATAAGGGGTGAGAACCATCGCCAGCCGGGTCATGTCGGGGCAGTCATGCCCGAGGCCCGTGACGTTCGCATAGGCCAGCGATTTGGCGACGCGCAGACCGATATGACGGGCGCACCAGCCATCAGGAAAACCCACGTCCAGCAGATGGGAGGAAAGCCCAAGCTGGGCAGCGATCCCGGCGCGATAGAGAAATTGGTGCCAGTCACGGTTCAAACCCGGCTCGCGATCCGGCAAGAAGGACTCCGCATTGTGATAGCGGAAGCGGCTCAGGCTTCGTCCTTCCTTGGTCCGAACAAGGGTTGCCGGTGAATCGCCATAACGCTTGTGAAGATCGGCCAGGGCCTCACCCCATGGCGAAACGACAGCGGTAGAAACGGCGATTGGCGTGGCGGTCAGCGCCCGCAACAATGCGCGGCGCGATGTGACAGGAGCGGTCTTACCCATATGCACCTCCGGTCCGCATCCATGCGGGTCAGGCGGAAGTGGTGGGGCGGATGCGGCACGGTCCCGAACTCCCGCGCACTGAGCGCGGAAGTTGCCGGGGCTGGTAACATGCGAACACACATGCGCCGCCGTTTTTAGCCCGAGGGCTTGGACATATACGACGGCACCCCGGACAACAGGTGTTGCCGAGTTATCTGTGTTCGCGGGATTACCAGTCCCGGCACTGCCCTTTGCGCAGCGCCTGATCATGTTAGCAGAAAAGGGAGAGCTGCGCCAACCCGCTGGCGAATCAGTGGAAATCCAGACGTTCAGGTGTCGCGACTGACACAAAAGAACCGGAGCTACCGCCCCGGTTCCGGAAGTCGAACAAATAGTGAGGGCTGCTGGCGCGTCAGTCCTGTACAGTCTCCTGACCGGCTGGGGTGGTATCCGTCAGCCCCGCAACCGCGTTCCACTGCTCGACGCTGCCAACGCCGCCCCGGTCGGAATAGGCGCTGGGCGGAAAAGCCATCCAGCGCGGTACCCAGTTTTCTTGCCTTGCGCGCCCGCCTGTTCCCGCAAGGGTGTCCCGGACGATCTGGCGCTGCACCTTGACGCTTTCCTCGGCATTAGCCACCGCTACGGTCTTGCCCGCCACCTCCGCGACGAGATGACCGACCACCTCCCGGTCGCGGACAAGATCGAGCAGGACATCGTCGGCCTGCCAGACCTTTGCCATATCGACGTTGAGCAGCACGCCCAGCAATTCGACCGTGGCGCTGCCCGCTTCCAGCGTCTCGCCCATGACGATGGTGAGAATGTCCAGCACCGCGTCATCGGTCAACGCCATCAACTGGCGGAACAGGCCGGGCACGCCGTGATCGCCCGCATAACCGTTGGTGACGGTCGGCGTATTGGCATCGAAGTCCAGCAGGGCCAGCACTGCGCGGCGCTGGGTGTCGAACAGTGCTTCCGACGCGCTGCTTTCCATGCTCTCGGCAATCGCATCATTATGGGCACGCTGCCGCTCCACATCGATCCGCCATAGCGACGATCCGGCAATGGCATGGGCGACCATCAGGCGCAGAGCGGTGGAAGGCTGCGAAAGCAGCGAGGCGCGCACGGCGGCATGGCGATGGAGATCGACATAGTTCTGGATCGGGGCACTGATCTCCGGGCGAACCGGCTTGGCGATGGTCTCGCCTTTCTCCCGCTTCCGCGCCTCCTTGATGGTGATGTAGCCTTCATGGAAAGTCACCTCGCCGCGATGGCCGATCACGACATAGACCTTGCCGCCCTTCCTCTTGGGGCAGCGCTCATGTTCCCATGTGTGGAAATAGTCTCCCCGCTCCAGAATGACGACCTCCGGCCATCCCGCTTCGCGATAGGCTTCGGCGCGCTGCTCGACCGCCGCCATTTGCGCGGTCCAGAAATCGGAAGCGCTGGCGAAATAGCTCTCTTCCCCGAACAGGTCCGAGACAATCTCACCGCCATAGCTGGCGAGGTCGAACAGGGCCGCCTTGGTGGAGATGGTAGCACCACCAAAAAGCCATGCGCGCAAATTCTGGCCGACTGGCGCGTGACGGTCATCATCGTCCAGCAGGGCCAGCCACTCGCGTTGCTGTGCCTTGGAGGCGAGGGTCAGGTGGCGGACGGTGATCGCATCGATTGCCTCGGCCCGGTAGAGATTGCGGATGCGGGGCAGGAGATTGCCCAGCGCGAGGGTGCGCTTCACCTGTAGGACGGTGAGGCCGAAGGTCAGAGAAATATGCTCCACGCTTCGCCCCTCCCGGACCAGCCGGGTGAAGGTTTCGTGCCGGGTCATCTCATCGGGGTCCAGCCGGGCGATATTCTCGATCAGCGAGGCCTCCAGCGCCGCCGCGTCGTCGCCCGCCTCCATAATGGCGCAGGGCAGGGACGCGATACCATCAGTCTCCCCCGCGACAGCCAGCGCGGCATGGTAACGCCGCTTGCCCGCGACAATCTCGTAGGTCTCCGGTGATCCATTCTGCCGGACGATCAGCGGGACCAGCACACCCCGCGCGCGCACCGAGGGCAGGATGTTGGTGAGGTCAGGCGCCTTCTTCATGCCTCGCATGTTGACGGGCGAGACCGAGAGACGGGCGATATCGATATGCTTGAGTTCCATGTTTCTTCCTCCTTGCCAAGACACCGGCCCCGGACTGCGGGGTGGGCGGCAAGAGCGCACCGGCAGGCACGCCGGCGGAGGCGGGCTGCATCCGCAGGACCGCAACGCAAGTGGAGGACCCGGCCCGAAGGGACGGGTTGCGGCCCGCCGCGGCGGGCCTAAAGGGGAGCGTCAGCCCACACCGCTGGCCGGAGGCCGCGTAACCATCATCGCGCGTGGCGCGATGGCCATCAGGAGCGGCAGGCCGCTCCCCACGTCAATGATCGTCACGCCAGGAGCGACGAGACGGCGCATGGCACCGGCTCGGTGGAGCGCAGCGGAATAGAGCATGACCGCGCGGAATGCGCGGGGACGCCCGCTATTCTGTCGTGCCGGAGACAAGGCTGGGAACGATCCATTCAACCATCCCCGTCGTTTATCTCCTGCGGCCACATGCGTGCGCCATGAATGACGCGGAGCAAGCGCACCGTGTCTCCGACGATCTGGTAAGGAACGACATAGGGGGTCCGGGCCACCACGAGTTCCCGCGTGCCTTCGACCCGGCCAGGGCGGCCACTTTCCGGAAAGTCGATAAGCCGGCGTGCCGCATCCTCCAGCCGGTCATCGACAAGCGCGGCCGCTCGTGGATCGTCTTGCGCGATCCAGGTGAAAATGGCCAGGCGATCGGCGGCCGCGTGTTGCGACCAGGCCAGTTTCATTGCGGGGGAAGGCCCTTGCGCGCCTTCTCGCGAAGCGCCGCGAATGTCGCCGAGATTTCTTCATCGGGAATGTCGGGCCGTTCGTCGTCCAGCGCCTCCTGCACCCGTGCCCTGAACCACTCGTCATAGGCTTGCTTCTCCACGAGCAGTTCCATGGGGACGATGCCCTCGCGGGCCGTTCGGGTGAGCAGGATGCGGACGGCATCGGAGACGGTCAGCCCCATCTTTTCGAAGACGGCGGCGGCTTGCTCTTTCACGTCCGCGTCGATTCGCGTCTGGATCAGCGCATTATGGGCCATGGGGACACTCCTTCGCCCGAAATGTAATGCAATCGCATGACGATTGCCAACGAGAAGCGATGGGAGACAAGCAATCGGGCGGCACTGAAATGCCCAAACAGGCATGGAAATGCGCAAAGCGGCACTTCAGTGCCTCCCCCCTTGCGAGGCAGGATCGTTTGACGCAGGCTGATCATCGGCGGCCAGACCTTCGTAATTTGGAGGAGTTGCCATGAACGAATCGACCTGAACCAAGCGCTTGGTCGCATCAAATGCGACCCCGGCAAAACGTTGAGCGCTGTGTCCTTGGGACGCGGTGAGAAAAAATCTGCGCCGTCCATTTCACGTGGCTGGCCCTACGCCGATTTCCACCCTGTTCCGCTACGGACCGCCAGAGCCCGCCAGCGTTTGCCATCCTGAACCCCAACGCTCCCAATTGATCCGTTCTGCCCTCTTGCCGGGCGAACGGAGCCGCCCGATGCTGATCTTTGGGGGCCTGTGCAGCAACATGAACTGAAAGAATTGCCCCATGAACAATCCTGATCGCATCATCCGTATGAAGACCGTTCTGGCCCGCACCGGGCTTTCCCGTTCCACCCTCTATCGCAAGATCGCGGAGGGGACGTTCCCCAGGCAAGTGCCGATCAGCGTCCACGGCGCTGGCTGGCACGAATCTGCTGTCAATCGCTGGATCGCCAATCCGGCCGCCTACCGGGAGGAGGGCTGTACCTCAGGATGATCGGCCGTGAAATCTCGAGCGCCGGCACACGTCCGACGGATGATTACTCTCCAGGATCTCAGTTGCCGGTCGGCCATGGTCAGACAGGGGATCATCTTTAACGGGTGCTTTTCCGATTGCAGTGGAGCCCGAACTGCCCGTTCGTTTGCGGCAAGGGCTGGGACTTTGTGCTCGGTCCGGTTTGGAGATGCGTTAGCGGGATAGCGGACGCTCCAGACGGCGACCTGGCACGTCGGCTTCGCGCCCTCTTATCAGACGTCCAAGGGCCCCTCGACTCTGCCCGAAAGCGGACATCCAATTCGCTGCTCTACACCATCTTCCGGCTTCGCCGTTGTGGCACTCGACGAGCCGAAGGTTTCAAATTCATGAGCGAACAAGCGTTGCGCCTGTCGCGTTCGCGACGGGCATCTTGATACCCCATGGGTAGGTCGCTGGCGATCCATTCTCATATTGATAGACGGTGAGTGCCGGCAGATTGCGCTTGTCGTAGCTGCGGCCGAAGCTGATCACCACGCTGGTCGGCGCAACAAGCACAAGGTGAACTTGCCGGACATTGGTCGCACAAAGCTGGCGCGCCAAGTCGAAGAATTGCTGCGCCCATGCCGCCTGTTTCGCCGTTGACCAGTGATGATCGATTGTCGGAGCAAGTAGCCCTAGCCGAATGACCGGCAGGCCTGGGAAGCGATGTGCGATAGCAACCCGATCCTCCGGGTAAGACACCGAGACCGCGACCACAACTTCGCTGGCATCACCGACCGTCTCGAGCCCGGTCAGCCCCAATCGCTCGCCGTCGTCTGGTTCGTCGAGACCGCGCCAGCATTCTTGAGCCCGATCCCAGTCCAGCAGGGTCACACGGCCCTCATCATCTAGAAGAACCCCCATCAGAAAGGCGAACGGCACCGCGGCCATGCCGCCGGCAACGACCGTGAGATCGCGACGGTCCCGGCCTGTCGAGTTCTGATGGATCATGTGCGGTAGGCTCTCGAGCCTGGCCAACGCCTGCTCGGGCGAAAGCAAAACGCCGTCCGCACCCTGCCGGATATCGAGTAGGAGTGAGACGCGCCGGTCCATAATCCCTGTGGGGACCGCGAAGATAAGCGGTTGTCCGCTCATGTCCCGTAGCCCTCGCAGCTCGATCGCCAGCACTTGCTTGCGGCTCTCGCGTCGCAGATCGACAAACAGCCATAGTGCTCCACCGATAATCATTAGGGAGGCGAGCGTGAGGACGAGCGCCAAAACAAAGGCCGGTGTGCCGGCACCGGAATCGAAGGACACATCGATCCGGCCGTTCTCGGTCGGGATGCCAACCGTCAGCGCGAACCCGGCAAAGGTCGCGAGGTTCAGCGTCACGCCCCATTTGATGAGCCGCATGCCCGGCAGCGGGCGCAGGAAGATGAAATCGATCCAGGAGCGAATGAAATAGTCGAAATGCTTTTTCACGTCTGGTTCCCCTTCGCGCCGTCGATGATCTCGATCGGCTCCGGTGGCGCGCCGCGCTGGAACAGCGTCGCCGACAACAACAGCCGCCGCCACCAAGCCGTGCGCACGATCAGCAGCATGGCGAAGGGAATATCGCGCTCGCCCTCGACAAGATCTTGCATCGATGCGAGGTCGGTGGAGCTCGGAATGGGTAAATGGTTTGGGTGCGAATGCCATTCGCCGAGATAGTTGAACCGCGCGAAATCCGACCCGGTTTCCTCGTAGAATCGGTCGAGCGCGCGGTGGTGATGTTCGACCGATCGCACGAAATGAGCAGCGCTACCCGTCACTTCATCAATCGTAAAGTCGGCGAGCCTGAAATGGCCGGCCTCCACCTGTTCGGCCATGAGGATACCGCCGATCTCGCGCCGTCGCGCCTTGGCCAGCGCCTGGCGCATACGTGCGCGCAGCGGCTGCGTGAACTCAACCTTCATCCGCGGCCTCCTCGGCCTTGGGGAAAAACTCGCGCAGCAAACCGCCCAACTCGTCTCGCGCATTCTCGTCGGCGTCCGGACCCCATTGCCCCTCGGGCACAAGATCGATCGGATAAGTGTCGAATGGCGCTGCGAAGATCCACTCACGCGCCATCCCGATTGCATAAACCGAATTCGGAAAGGTGGTCGCGCCACCTTTGAGCAAGTCGATCGCCATGCGTCCGGCATGAGCGGCTATGACTGAGACATCCGCGTCGTCGGCGATCAGCGGTGGCTTTTCGGCATCGATCTGCAGGCTGTATTGCTCGCCATCGCCACCGGTCCAGGGAATGCCATTGTCGTCGCACCAACGCAGTATCTGCCGCCGCGCAGCGTACGGCGGCGGATCGAGATCGGGGCGCGAGCGTGCGATCATGCCACCAATGCCGCCGGCAAAGACTTCAGTCCAGATCAACGGCTTCCGTTCGGCACATGCCACCGAGCCACAAAGGTTGAAGATCTGCGCGTCTGCTGTCGCGTCGATGATCAGATCGCACTGGCCAATTTGCTGCAGCGCCGAGTCGGTCGATGCAGAACTTTCCTGTCCGCCGAGCAGCAATCGTCTTACGATCGTCTTGGTGGACGGATTAATGTCGCGAAGCCGCGCCGCCAGCGCATCAGGTTTATTGAGGCCGACCGCGCGCCAGTCGAGTTCATTGCGCACCAGATTGCCCGGTAGCAGCAGATCACCATCGACCAGCACCAGCGTGCCGACGCCTGCACGGGTAAGGGTTGCCGCGATCTTCGATCCAACCGATCCGCAACCGACGATCGCGACGGATCGGTCCGCAAGCACCCCGTGCTCGGCAGACAGGCGTTGCTCGTTCGCCGGCGCGACAATCGTGCGGTAGACATAGACATCGCGGCTGCCGGTGCCCTGCGCGAGCGAATAGAGCCGCGCCGTCCCGCGATGAACCAGCAGCAGCGGCATCTCGGCGTCGGAAGCTGTCATGCGCTCCAGCGCCGGGGCAAAGTTCAGCACGGTCAGAATGGTGTTCAGAAAGGCGTAACTTCCTTCGAACGAAACGTTAGTTTCGTCGGGGAGCCGGATGGCAAATCCCTCGCGCGTGCGCGGCTCCGTGAGCGGCGGCGCGGCGGCCCATATCGGCGGGGCGTCGGTCGATCCAAGTCGGCGTGGATGCGCAAGCCAATGTTTCGCGAACCAATGTTCGTCGAGGGTGAAAGGCTGAGCTTGCAAGAGCGGCTGCTCCACAAGGATATCCAGCAAGGTCGTGTTGAGGATCAGGCGCAGCTTGGTGTTGCGCACCTCCTGCGCGACAGTCTGGCGATGGGCGCTGGCGACATCGGCGACCTCACCGTCTGAGGGACTTTCCCCCGACAGCAGCCGATAAGCGCTTCCGATCATCATCGCGCCCGTGAACTGCGGTTCCCAATTGTCGGGACGATATTCGAGGCAGAGCTCGCCCCCTGCGCCATATTGGTGACCCGAGATTCTCGCGCCGTCGCGCGGCGTCACCTGCGGCGGCACCGCCGGAAAAAAGTGCGGATAGGTCAGGCTGAGCGGGTAACTGGCACCGAGATGGACGATGTCGAAATCCGCGACGAACTGGAGATCGTCGGTCAGCCGCCACTTGGCGGACTGGAGCCAGTCCGCTTCTTCAGCCAGCTCGGCGATCGCCTGCCGTTCGGCGCGGGCGCGGGACGGCAGATCGGTCCACCAGATCACGCAAAGCCTTGCGGCTTGGTCGGCGTGCGCGCGGTGTTGCTAAAGCTTGGGGTCGACAGCGCACCGGCGGCGGCCGCCGTCGCCCCGCGGAGCAGCCCAGCGGGCTTACTGGCGCTCCGATCGGCTGCGCGCTTGGCCAGCTCCTGCCCGAGATGCGGCGACAGCGAGTCAGTGATTGAGTGTCGATCGGCAAGGCTCGCTGCATGGGCGAAGTCCCGCTGCGCCTGGCGCAGCCACGCATAGAAAGCCCGTTCACGCTCAGGGCATTGGGCCCATTTGTCGGCAAAATTCTCGAGCGGGTCACTCGGATTCGCGATCACTGCACGACCGCGCGTGTCACGCGCGATATAGGCTTCCATTCCGCTCAGAATCGACAGCAGCGCGTCGGCGATCTCTTCCTCGCCCTGATAGGCATGCGCCGCGAGCGTGGTGATGATGATCGAGATCGGACAGCAGTTGAGCTCATCCTTTACATACATGATATCGCGGTGCCGCTTCAGGATCATGATCGAGGATTGCAGCGGCGTGCGCACCTTATAGTCCGGGATCGCCTCGACGCTGGCCTTGACTGCATCGGCCATGGCGCGGCGGCGCTTCTCGAGCACGACGCGCATGCGGCCCTTGAACCAATCGAGATAGCCCTTGGGGTTCGAGCGTGGCCAATCATGGGTGATCTGCTGATAATCCAGCCGCTCGTTATCGGTGATCGCGATCGCGGTTGCCGCCCGGCTGGCGTCGAGACCCTTGCTATCGAGCAGGATGCGAACGTCCTGCGCATTGGGCAGCGCAGGTACCACGTCCATGTGGAATTGCGCGCCATCGGCATAGTTGAGGGTCCAGCACCGGCGCCCCTCGCGGAGCGGCTTGGCCATCGCCTGAGAGCGGCGATAACCCTCCATTTCCGAGCCGACCAGTGCCTTGAGCGTCTCCTGTGAGAGTTGCGACTTGCTGAGCACCTTCAGTTCGCAAACTGCATCGACGTCATATTCCTCGTCGGCATGCAGCGGCTTGATTACCGTTCCGAGACCGAAGGAGCCTTGGACATACACGGCGGGATCATAGTCACGCAGCGTCGAGGCAGGACGATTGAACCATCGACCGAGCGACTGATAGCTCTCCTCCGCCTGCTCATAGCGCGTATCGCTGATCTTGAGCTCATCGGCAAGCGCATCGAGATAGGTCTTGGCAATCGAGGTGGCTCTGGTCGCCATGAAATAACCCCCAAAAAATATCGCCGGGCTATTCGCCCGCTATTGCCCCCGTGGGACGACAATGTAGTTACGCAGCATTAACGATCAAGGTTTGTCGGGAAAAGGTGCGCCAGAACATGCGATCGGGCGGGCGGCGCGTAAAGGGCTGCTGGAACGGCTTTTCGCTGCCACGGGGATTGCCGTGGGCGTTTACGTTGTAATGCGCGGCCTCTCAGTTCCCATTTATCGCGGCCGAATGTCGGTTCCGCTGATCCGGCCGTCGAGCATCGATATCTTCACATCGGCAGCGGCAGCGACGTCGGAATCATGGGTCACGCATACAACAGCACGGTCCTGGTTATGAGCCAGGGCACGAAACATCTCGACGACGCGGGTGCTGTTCTGGCTGTCGAGATTACCGGTCGGTTCATCGCATAGCACGCATGGGATTGTTTTGAATCGCCCAAGCGCCCGCGCTCGCGCGCGATACGCCCCGGGGAGTCGAGGTGCATGCGCTGTTCTAAGTCTGCGCCGACGATTTGCCGGCTTGCGTGACCGGGCGCCGCTGTCGGTTGCCCTGTGATACGCAACTGCGCGCTCCCGAACTGGCTCAGTAGGCGGGCCGGTTAGGCCGGGCTCTACAGCTCATCATTTCAACACGAAATGATCTTCCGGCCGGCTATAGGAAAGCCATAATAACGCTTCGCACCATCCCAGGCTACCGTTCCCCGATCGCACTCGATTTCGCCTGATACGACCCCGCTGCCGAAGACTACCGCATATGGTTGCTACGATTACCCTCTTGCTCCTCGCCCAATCTGCCAACGTCCCACGCGACGCTCAGCATCCCTATCCATCTGGTGCAGTGGTCCAGCCGCTGCCAAAGGAACAAAGCCCCTGGCAGCGCGCGCAGAGCAGTCTTGGAGTTGCCAAAGATGCAAGCGTCGCCGCGAGGATCAGCCAGTGGCGTGCGCTTCAACGAAGCGATGGTCTGGGATTCTCCGCTTATGCCAATTTCATCATGGCAAACCCGGGCTGGCCAGGCGAGAGCCGCATGCGGCGGCTAGCGGAAACCAGTATCAATCCCAACAGCTACGATCCTACGCAGGTCGTGGCCTTCTTCGCGCGCTTTCCTGCCCGCACCGCAGTTGGTCATGCCCGTGAGGCGTTAGCGTTGATCCAGACCGGTCGGATGAATGAAGCGAGGGAGGCTGCGCGGGGCGCGTGGCTGGGCGGATCGCTTGCTCCCAACGATGAGGCGCGGCTTTTCTCTCTGTTCGGTTCGGCCTGGACCAGTGCTGAGCATGACCAGCGTGCAGACATGCTGCTCTGGGCAAATGACATTGCGGGGGCGCAGAGAATGCTGGCCTATGTCTCGCCATCGCGCCGCCCCATTTATGGAGCGCGTATCGCCTTCCGCCGAAAGGCGGCGGATGCATCAAGAACCATGCAGTTGGCCGAAGCCGCAGGCGCGAGCGATGCCGGCTACGTGGCCGACAAAACGACATGGCTACTCAATAGCGGCAACTGGATCGCCGCGAGGCAATATCTCGCCAATCGTCCGATCCTGACGTCCCGACCCGGCAATGCTGAAAAATGGTTTGAAACGCTGCTGACCCATGCGCGGGCAGCCGCCAAAGATAGCCAGTGGAGCTTTACCTACGGCATCGCCAGCAAACTGGATGACGCCTATGCACCTGGCACCGATGTGAGCAGCCGCCCGATTGGCGAGAGGGACGATTATACGAGCCTCGCCTGGCTCGCCGGGTCTACCGCCTTCTACCATCTCGACAAGCCGCTGAATGCGATGGAGATGTTCCGTCTCTACGCGACGGCGGCAAAGTCGCCGCAGACGAGGTCCAAGGGCTTTTATTGGGCCGGCCGCGCTGCACTACAGGCCGGCAAGACAGCGAGGGCAAACAGCTATTTTGTTCAAGCAGCTGCCTTCCCTGGGCAGTTTTACGGCCAACTTGCTCTTGAGCGCATAGGTCGTTCCATCCCCGCGCCCGTTGCTACCGAGCGATCAATCAAAATCTCTGCGGCCGAACGTAGAGCCTTTGCCGACCGATCCGTGGTGCGCGCGGTCAAAGCATTGGGCGAGATGGGCTATTGGGAAGACGAGAGCAAATTTGCTCGCGCCATCGCCAATGATGCCAAGAGCGAGGTAGATCATTATCTGGCCGTTGAACTGGCGAACAGCATCGGGCGGCCTGACATGGGCGTGATGGTCGGCCGCCGTGCCGTGGCGAGCGGCCTGTCCGGCTATGGGCGAAGCGCGTTTCCACGCGTGCCGGTGCCGTCTGGCGCACAATATAATTGGACCATGGTGCACGCCATTGCGCGGCAGGAAAGCCAGTTCGACAAGAAGATCGTCAGTCGAGCCGGGGCTCGGGGGCTGATGCAGCTGATGCCCGGTACGGCGCGGGAACAGGCTGGCAAGCTGGGCGTGAGCTACAACGCCAGATCGCTGGATGATCCGAGCTATAATATCATGCTGGGTTCATCCTATTTCCAGCGCATGCTTCGCTATTATAGTGGCAGCTATCCACTGGCGGTGGCGGCCTATAATGCAGGGCCGGGCAATGTAAATCGCTGGATCCGCGCCAACGGCGACCCCCGAAAGCCTGGCGCTGATATTCTGCACTGGATCGAACAGATTCCGATCTATGAGACGAAGAATTATGTGCAGCGTGTCCTGGAGAATGCGGTTGTCTATGAAGTCATGAATCCTGAACGTGCGCGTTTCGCTGGATCGAAAATCCCGCTCTCCCGATATTTGGGCAAGCAATCCGCAGGGTGAGCTACACCTTCCGGTCGTCGGGTGGGCTGGTGCTTAGTCACCCGAATAGGTAACGATGATCAAATTGATCGCGCCGCTTTTCGTTATAGCGATCGAAGCCTTTTTCTTCTTGGCGACGGCGGACAACATACCTGTTCCTCCAGATTGGAAATCTGAGGTCTTCTGCAAGCCTGCAGCTGAGAATTTATCCCGATAGAAATCCATGATGGTAGGGGCATCGTCCGACGTTTCGAGGGTCACCTCATGCACATTTTGTACGGCTTGGGAGCTATTCACAGACCTTATCGTAGAGCCGGGATATTGCGGCGCGAATTCGGGCATGGCGATGCTGGGAACCTCCATGTTTTGCGGGGAAGAGGGCCCGCTCTCATCGGGAGTGGAAGGCGAGGCCTGGTCTTCGTTGCTTCCGACACTGTTGGACTGGGGTGTCTTGTTTTCACCCAGGTTGCAGGCTCCCAGCGCTGCTAGCCCAAGCATCAGGACAAGGCGCATGGCAATTACTCCTGTTGTGGTTCCTATGAACGCATCTCTCCTTGTGGAGGCCTGCCGATGTTAAATGCAGGAGAAGGCAAAATTCAACATCACGGCGCACGGCAATAAAATCACTGAACATGCGCTCCGGTGGTGGCCTGCCGTGCGCAACATGCTATTGCCAGGCACCGATTTCGTCCGCTAGGGCGGCGGCATTCGCAAGGACCCGGTGAAAATCCGGGTGGCTATTCCGGCCGCCGATCCGCCGGACAATATCACACATGACCTGAAATGATCCGCGCCTCCCGAGCGCCATGTGCCTTGTTGTGGAACTAAAATGATCAGCAAAATCACCCCGTATCGCGAGCAATGGTTTAGCGGCGCGGTCTCTATGCGCCGCGATATACTCGCGGGCGTCGTCGTCGCGCTCGCGTTGATCCCCGAAGCCATCGGCTTTTCCATTATTGCCGGTGTCGATCCAAGCGTTGGCCTTTACGCCTCGGTGGCAATCGCCATGACGATCGCCTTTATCGGCGGCCGACCGGGAATGATCTCTGCCGCGACGGCTGCGGTTGCGGTGTTAGTGACGCCGTTGGTGCGCGATCATGGGGTGCAGTATCTGTTCGCCGCCACCATCCTCATGGGCTTTATCCAGGTGGTAGCAGGGCTGTTGCGACTGGACCTGTTGATGCAGTTCGTGTCGCGATCGGTCATCACGGGTTTCGTGAACGCGCTGGCCATCCTGATCTTTATGGCGCAGCTGCCGCAGCTGACGAATGTCGGGTGGGAGACCTATGCTATGGTCTCAGCTGGTCTCGCCATCATCTATCTGTTTCCCCGTGTCACCAAGGCAATCCCGTCGCCGCTGGTGGCAATCCTGCTGCTGACGGCGATCAGCGTCAGTTTGGGTCTGTCGGTGCATACTGTGGGGGACATGGGGAAGCTGCCCGAAGGACTGCCGAGTTTCGCGTTGCCGCAGGTGCCTCTGACGCTGGAAACGCTGCGAATTCTGCTGCCCTATTCCATAACGATGGCGGCGGTGGGTCTCCTGGAATCGCTGCTGACCGCGCAGATCGTCGACGATATGACGGATACCGACAGTGACAAGCGGCGTGAATGCCTGGGGCAGGGCGGCGCCAACATCGTTTCGGCCATGATCGGCGGCATGGGTGGCTGCGCGATGATCGGCCAGTCGGTCATCAACGTTACGTCCGGCGGGCGCGGACGTTTATCCACGTTTGTGGCAGGCGCATTCCTGTTGTTCCTGCTCGCTGTCCTTGGGCCATGGGTGGGGCAGGTGCCCATGCCTGCACTGGTTGCGGTGATGATCATGGTGTCGATTGGCACTTTCAGCTGGAATTCGATCGCCAATGTTCGCCGGCACCCGCCGACATCATCGGCCGTCATGCTGGTGACGGTGGCGGTCGTCGTGGTGACGCGCGATCTCTCGCTCGGCGTGCTGTCCGGCGTCCTGCTTTCGGGCATATTCTTCGCCGGCAAGGTGCAGCGCATGTTCGCCGTAGAGCGCAGCCTGTCCGGCGATGGGACGCAGGCGACATATCGGGTGAGTGGCCAAATCTTCTTTGCCTCGGTCGATCGTTTCACGCGCGCCTTCATGAGCGAGCAGGGCGTGGCGAATGTCATGATAGATGTATCAACGGCGCACTTCTGGGACATCTCCGGTGTCGGCGCGTTGGATAAGATCGTGGCGCGATTGCGGCGTGAAGGATGCAGAGTCAATGTTGTCGGGTACAACAAGGCGAGCGCCGATCTCGTCGATCGCTTCGCACGGCACGACAAGACAGGCGTTGAAATGGGCACGGTCCCACACTGACGATCAGGCAAGCTTGCTCAATTGCTCGCGCAATCGAGCAAGGCGTCGCTTCGGGTGAGAACCATTAACGGAAGGTCCGCGGCACGGTCGCGGCTCAGGGCCAGACCGGTGGGCGCGCCGATATCGTCGCGCGCATGCGGCAGTTTGCCAATATTGTCCTTTCTACAAGACAAAGGAAAATCGCGAGGTGGAAAGCGAAGCCACCGTCCCAGCTATTCCCGATCTGAGCCAGGGAGCCGATCAGCTTGTCAAATGCATTACGCCGCCCCACATCCTCCGGCGCGTAGCGGTTGAGTTGCTCGCGCTCTACCAGGCGAGAAGAGCGAGGAAGATCGCGGGTTCGTTAGCTTCGGTCGAAGCCGTCGCGGCGGGGAGAGGCCGAAGGACCTGATCGAGATTTTCGATCCCGCATGAACCGCAGGAAGTGTCCGTAACACTGGGCCGCACGCGAGCACGTAGCCGCGTGGCATGATGATCTGCCTGGGTGAGATGAATGATCGCATCTTGTTCGCGGTCGAGAGCGAATCCAATTGTCAAATCCGCAAATCGCCGGGAGACGCGAGCAGTACGGCATAGCCAATTCCCGTTGATCTCTATCGCCACTGGCACTTCGGCGGCGATCCAGCGAGGATCAAGGTCACGCGACCCGTCCCTCGCCACGCGCAGGAGTGGCTGTGGCGGTGGAGGAAGGACGCACTCGGCTATGCTGAGGCGGCCTCTCGCGCAGGCTCCGGGCGTTCGCGGTGCGCGAGCCGGAGGGCGACGAAGCCTAATAACCCCGAAGCGAGTGAACCGGCCAATATGCCGATCTTCGCCTCTGCCACGAGTATGGGAGAAGTCGGGAAGGCGAGAAGGGCGATGAAGAGGCTCATGGTGAAGCCGATGCCGCAGAGGAGTGCGATGCCGAACATCTGCCATCTGCTGGCATGGGCGGGCGCATCGGCGAGGCGCAGGCGGATGGCGATGGCGGAGAGGCCGAAGACGCCGAGAGGCTTGCCCAGCAGCAGCCCGGCGGCGACGCCTAGCGTGACGGGAGCGGTGAGCGCTTGCGCCGGCAAATTGAGGAAGGAGACGCCGGCATTGGCGAGGGCGAACAGGGGAACGATCAGGAAGCCGACGGGCGCATGCAGGGCATGTTCCAGCCGGTGGAGGGGGCTGGTGGCGTCGCTGTCGGACTGGGCGGGGGTTGCGTCCATCGGGATGGTGAGCGCAAGGATGACGCCCGCGAGCGTCGCATGGATGCCTGATCGAAGAACAAGCAGCCAGAGCAGGGCGCCAAGCAGCAGATAAGGCAGGAGTCGGCGCACTCCCTTACGGTTCAAGGTGAAAAGCAGCGCAACGACGGCTGCGGCAAGGTCGACGAGCGACAGATTGGCCGTGTAGAAAAGGGCGATGATGATGACCGCGCCTAGGTCGTCGATGAAGGCGAGCGCGGCGAGGAAGATGCGCAGCGAGGCGGGAACGCGACTTCCCAGCAGGGAGATCACACCAAGCGCAAAGGCGATATCGGTCGCGGCGGGAATGGCCCAGCCGCGCGCAGTGGGCCTCATGTTGAACGCGAGGTAGATCACCGCGGGCACGGCCATGCCACCCAGCGCCCCGATGCCGGGGAGGAGGCGGCGCGACCAGGTGGAAAGCTGTCCGTCCAGCATCTCCCGCTTGATCTCTAGCCCGACGAGCAGGAAGAACAGGGCCATCAACCCGTCATTGATCCAGTGCATGACGGAGAGGGGGCCGAGATGGCCGTGCAGCAGCGCCTCATAGCCCGGACCGAGCGGCGAGTTGGCGATGGCGAGCGCAACGGCGGCCGTGGCGATGAGGATCAGCCCGGCGGCGGACTGGCTGCTCAAGAACTGGCGCAGGGCGCTGGGTGGGTGTGGCGGTAATCGGGCATGGGGCACTCCGGATGAGATTCAGCGGTGCTGGCGGCCCGACCAGCACAAGTGAACCTGCCCGCTTGAGTCCCTCAAGCGAACACCCGCTCGCGCTATTGCAATCGAGGAAAGGAAGCGCAACCCCGTCCGTGCCATGAATGGCAACAATGCATTATCCTCTGTTGGGGCTAGGTTCTTCGGCTTCCGTGAGTTTCCAACGGCGCAGTAGCGGGGGCATCGTTAGTCCCTGCACAAAGATCGAAAAGGCGACGACGCCGAAGGTCAGGACGACAATCTCGCGTTGTTCGGGAACGCTGGCCGGCACCGCAAGCGCGAGCGCCAGTCCCACGGCCCCGCGCAGTCCGCCCCAGACGAGCACATGCTGGTAGGTGGCTGGAAGGCGAAGCGCAGATCGGCAGAACAGAAAGGAAATCGGGTAAACCGCCACGGCGCGTCCAAGCAGCGTGAGCAGCACGACAACCGCCAACGCTCCAGACACCAGCGCCAAAGGCTGGTGCGCCTCATGACTGCCGATCAGCAGGAAAAGCACGGAGTTAGCTAGGAACGCGGCATATTCCCAAAATCCGAGCACGTGCGGCCTGCCTTCTTCCGAAATCGGCCCCCGCCAGCCATGATTGCCGACGATCACGCCAGCGGCGAGCGCCGCGAACACGCCTGAGGCCTCGATCCGCTCGGCGACGAGGAAGCTGCCCCAGGCAATGACGGTGGTGAGCGTGATCTCCACCAGATGATCGCTCGTGCGTCCGGCCACCTTGAGCACAACGAAGGCAATAATGCAGCCCACGACCGTCCCGCCGATCACGGTCCAAAGCAGCGATGCCAGCACCGATGCCGGTGCGAAGGCTTCGCCCCCGACCAATCCGATCAGGATCGCAAATCCGACGGCGGCGACCCCGTCATTGAGCAGACTTTCGGATTCGACGACCATGCCCAGACGTGGCTGCGCCCTCATCTCCTTGAATGCGGCGACGACGGACACCGGATCAGTCGCAGCGATCAGAACGCCGATGAAGGCCGCGCCCAGCCAGCTCCAGCCGAGCAGCCAATGGAGCCCTCCCGCAACGACAGCGGCCGAGACGGCGACCCCCAGAAAAGCGAGCGTGACAGTCAGCGGCAGCTGCCGGCGAAATTGGCTCCACGGCATCTGCAAGGCTGCCTCGAAGATGAGCGGGGGCAGGAAGATGTTGAAAATGAGGTCGCGGGACAGCGGCAGGTCGAGCCCGAACGGGAGAAGGGCAAGGCTGATTCCTGCGAGTACGAGCCCAGCCGTGTAGGGCAGTCCGATCCGCCGCGAGAGCATCGCCACCAGACAAGCGATCACGAGCAACATGCCGAAGTCCAGCAGGTCGAAAGCGGCCATGAATGCTCCTCGATCCCGGCGAATGGCTTCGGTGCGCCAGTCGTTCACTTTTTGGAGGACAAGAAGCAACTACCGAGACGGTTCCTCGTTCCGTCATCATCTCGCAACGGTCCGTAGGAGATTGCACCCATCATGAACGACCCTGCGCTCGCCGATGTTTCGAGAAGTCGCACCGGATCATGGATGCAAGTCAATCCGCCGGTCTTCTTTATCTCGGCCGGGCTGATCGTGATCTTCGTACTTTTCGGCGCGGCTTTCAGTGAGCAGGCGTCGCGCCTGTTCGCCGCCGTGCAGGCGACGATCACGGTCGATATGGGCTGGTTCTACGTCGTTTCAGTAGCCGGTTTCCTCCTGTTCGTCCTCTTCCTCATGTTCAGCCGATATGGCGACGTAAAACTGGGTCAGGACGAGAGCGAGCCTGAATATAGTTATATCTCCTGGTTCGCGATGCTGTTTAGCGCGGGCATGGGCATCGGGCTCCTCTTCTTCGGGGTGGCCGAGCCGACGCAGCATTACGCGCGGCCGCCGGTCGGTGACGGGCGAACGATAGAATCCGCTCGCCAGGCGATGGTCCTCACTTTTTTCCACTGGGGCCTGCATGCCTGGGCGATCTATATCGTGGTGGGGCTCGCGCTTGCCTATTTCGCGTTCCGGCGTGGGCTGCCGCTCACCATTCGTTCGGCGCTGTTTCCCCTGATCGGCCAGCGCATTCATGGCCCCATCGGGCATGCCATCGACATATTCGCCGTGTTGGGGACGATGTTCGGAGTCGCGACCTCGCTCGGCTTCGGTGTGCTTCAGGTAAACGCCGGGTTCAGCCATCTTTTCGGCCTGCCCACTGGGCCGATGGTTCAGATCATCCTGATTGCGGCGATCACCGGCATGGCAACCCTCTCCGCCGGAATAGGGCTGGACAAGGGCGTCAAACGATTGTCGGAACTCAACATCATCCTCGCGATCGCGCTGCTCGCTTTCGTCCTGCTGGCTGGCTCCACGGTGTTCCTGCTCCAGGCCTATGTCCAGAATGTCGGCGCCTATCTGGGTAATCTCGTGCAGCGCACCTTCCGCATGTACGCCTATGAGCCCAATGAATGGTTCGGCAACTGGACGCTTTTCTACTGGGGCTGGTGGATTTCCTGGTCGCCATTTGTCGGCATGTTTATCGCCCGCATCTCGCGCGGTCGCACCATCCGTGAATTTGTGACGGGCGTGCTGCTGGCGCCATCCCTGTTCACCTTTTTGTGGATGACGGTTTTCGGCAACACCGCCATCGACATGGACCTGCGCGGCGTTGCGGGTATCGCCACCACAGCGGTCAATAACATGCCCGTCGCCCTGTTCAAGACATTGGAGCATCTTCCCTTCTCCTCCATCGCTTCGGGGCTGGCGACGCTGCTCGTCATCACCTTTTTCGTGACCTCGGCCGATTCCGGAGCCTTGGTGATCGACATGATCACCTCGGGCGCGGAGGATAATCCTCCGGTCTGGCAGCGCATCTTCTGGGCGGTTAGCGCGGGCGTTGTGGCTGCGGTTCTGCTGGTCGCCGGCGGGCTGGAGGCGCTGCAGACTGCCGCCATCGCCAGCGCGTTGCCCTTCGCAGCGATCATGATCTTCATCTGCTACGGTCTGTTGCGCGCGCTGCAGATGGAGAGCGAAGGGTCTGCGATCGACTTGTCTGCCGATGCGCATGCCGCGCCCGCGGAAGGGCTTGGCTGGCAGCAGCGCCTTGCCAGTATCACGCGCTATCATGAAAAGGGGGAGATCGCCGGGTTCCTGACGGACACCGCGCGCCCCGCGCTCGAGGCTGTAGCCTCACAGATGCGTGACAGCGGCCTCGTGCCTGATGTGACACAGGACGGAACCCATGTCGAACTTCGCGTTCCCCATGGGGAGCGTGGCGAGTTTCGCTACGCTGTGCGCGCCCGCGCCTTTCGCGCGGCCAGCTTCGCCTTTGCCGAGACGCGGCGGCGCGAGACTGATGAGCACCGCCATTATCGGGCGATGGCGCAAAGCTCGCAATCGGATCAGCCGCATGACGTTACAGGCTATACTGGCGATCAGCTGATCAATGACCTCCTCAACCGTTATGCCCGCTTCCGGCACGCGCGCCGGCTTGCATGAATGACAGCGGCGATTTCATCTGGCCTTGGGCGGGACCATGATCAGAGTCCGGCCTTCCACCCGCCAGGACGCGAGCTGGGAGAGGAAGTTCATCCCCAGCACGTCGATATTGCCGATCGCGGGAGAAATGGCGACCTTCAGCCCATGTGCTTCGATGCCGCCAAGCACCATCCGCTCGATCGTGCCGGTTTCGGCTGGAACGATCCCGTTGGCGGTCCGCATGACGATGGGCAGCAAGCCGCTGCCGCGTTCGACCGAGGCGAGCCGCGCCGTCGCTTCTGAAATGGTGGTGACGGTCGCGCCGCTATCTATCAACAGCCTTCGCTCGACCCCGTTCATCTCCGCCCGCGCCCAGAAATGCCCATCGGGCGACATGCGCACATGAACCTCTCGCCCTCTCACCTGCTGGCCATCAATGCCAAGCCGCGAGGTGATCCGGGCCAGACCAGGATCGAAGGGCGCCTGCTGGATCAGCAGGAAAAGGCAGAAAGCGAGCAGCGCGAAGGAAAAGAGGGACCGCAGCAGCCGGCCAATATAGGGGATGTTGAACAACAGGATCAGCAGGATTGCCCCGCCCACTGCGTACATCGCCATCTGCTGCCATTCGGGATTGATGGAAACGGGCATGATTGGTTTTGAACCGTTGGGCGGCAGGTTCGATCCCCGCCTATTACCGGCCGATCAGCGCAACTCCTAAACGCAATCCCACGCGAAAGGAACAGAAGCTTCCGCTTCGCATTCTCTCAGAAACATTCCGGAAATAGAGGGGGCGAACGCGCAAATCTTTCCGCCAGCCGCCGATACATGGCTACGCCTTGGTCTTGCGGCCTTGGCGATAGCGGTGTTCGGCCTGGCGCTTGGGAGCTGGGATTATGCGAAGTCTTCTTATCAGTCGCAGGTTGGATGGGTGCAGGACCAGCCAGTTCCTTTCAGTCACAAGCATCATGTGGCGGACGACGGGATTGACTGCCGCTACTGTCATACGAGCGTGGAGGTGAGCCAGCGCGCCGGACTGCCCCCCACGCACACCTGCATGACCTGCCATTCGCAATTGTGGACCGGTGCGGGGGTGCTGGAGCCCGTTCGGAAAAGTCTGCTCACCGGCAAGCCCATCCACTGGCAGCGGGTGGCACAACTGCCCGATTATGTCCAGTTCGACCATAGCATTCATATCGACCGGGGCGTCGCCTGCGTCGAATGCCATGGGCGCATCGACCGGATGCCTCTTACCTGGCGGGCCAAGCCCTTCCAGATGCAATTCTGCCTCAATTGCCACCGCGATCCCGCGCCGCATCTGCGTCCGCCCGAACTGGTGACGCGGATGGAGCCGCTCGGCTGGAGCGAGGAGCGCAGGCGCGCCTATGGCGAGCGGGTGATGCGCGCGCATCGGATCGATCCCAAGACGCTCGACAATTGCGAGATATGCCACCGATGAGCGGCGCCACCGACATGGCGGCGCTGCGGTCGCTGACTGGCAAGCGCTTCTGGCGCGCGCTCGACGAACTGGTGGACCAGCCCGGCTTTCGCGAAAAGATTGGCGCAGCCTTTCCCGCGCTGGCGCAGGGTTCCGGTGACTGGCGACGGCGCGACATATTGAAATGTCTGGGCGGCGCCATCGCGCTCGCTGGTCTAGACGGCTGCGAGCGCGGGCCGGACGAGGAGGCGCTGCCCTTTGTCGAGCAGCCCGAGGGCGAGGAACCCGGCATCGCCCGCTATTATGCCACGGCGGTGGAGATGGACGGCGTGGCGCAGCCGGTGATTGGCAAGACGCGCGAGGGCCGTCCCATCAAACTGGAGGGCAATGGCGATCATGCCGCTAGCCGTGGCGCTTCCGATCCCTTCGTCCAGGCTGCATTGCTGGACCTCTATGATCCCGCTCGCTCGGCAGCGCCCCAATATAAGGGGCAGCCGACAAGCTGGGCGCGCTATGATGCGGCGCTTGCCGGACTGCGCCGCCGGTTGGACGGGCAGGGCGGAGCGGGCTTTCATCTCGTTACTGGGCCAGTCGGATCGCCAACGCTGCGCCGGCAGATCGCGGAATTGATGGACCGCTGGCCCGAGGCGCGGTGGCATGTGCATGCGCCTGTGGGAGACCCGGGCGCTAGCGGCGAACAGCTTCACCTCGACCGGGCGCATACGATCGTCAGCTTCGATGCCGATCTCCTTGGCCCGGGGCCGCTTCAGGTCTGGCATGCGACCAGATGGGGTGGACGGCGGCGCGCTTTCCAAACGGGTAACAGCGATGCACGCCTATTTGTAACGGAACCCAGTCCGACGATTACGGGCGTCACGGCGACCCGGCGGCTGGTTGCGGGCAGCGGGCGCATAGGGATGCTCATCGAAGCGCTGGCGGCAGAAGTCGGTATGCGGGCGGTCCCCGTCCATGGGTTGGCCTCGCCCGAGCGGGCGTGGGTGGCTGAAGCCGCCGCCGCGCTTGCGAGCAATGCGGGGCAGGGGCTTGTCGTGGCCGGATCGGAGCAACCGCCCGCACTCCATGCGCTCGCCCGTGCCATAGACGCGCATCTTGGCAATATCGGCGTGACGCGGAGTCATTTCGCCAAAGCGCCCGGACCGCAACCGTTGGACATGGCGTCGCTCGCCGAAGCGATCCGAGCCGACACCGTGGACACACTCTTCCTGCTCGACACCAATCCGCTCTACACCGCCCCCGATCTCAAGCCGCTGCTCGCGCGGGTCCCGATGCGCATCCACGCAGGGCTGCATGCAGATGAAAGCGCGGGCGTTGCCAATTGGCACCTCCCCATGCCCCATTTGCTCGAAAGCTGGAGCGACGGGCGCGCCGCTGATGGGTCCGCCATACTGGTGCAGCCGCTGGTGCGGCCGTGGCTCGATGTCCGTTCCCGCCATGCGTTGCTGGAAGGGCTGATGGAAGGAAGCCGCTCGGACCGGGAGATAGTGCGGGAAAGCTGGCGCGATGTGCTGGACAACGACGGCTGGTTAAAGGCGCTGGTCAGCGGGACTATCCCGAACAGCCAGCCCGCCGCCGCCGCGTTGCCGGAGGCCGCGCCTGTTCCGGGCGAAAACAGGCCCAGCGGCAACCTTTCCCTGCTTATCCGTCCCGACCCCACCGTCTGGGACGGCCGCTTCGCCAGTAACCCCTGGCTTCAGGAACTGCCCAGGCCGCTGACGAAGATCACATGGGGCAATGCCGTCCACATCAGCCCCGCTCTGGCCCGGGAGCAGGGCCTGGCCTCGGGCGACCGGGTGCGTCTGTGGGTAGGGGACCAAAGCGTCACCGGGCCGGTGTGGATATTGCCGGGGCAGGAACGGCGTACCCTGCTCGTCCATCTCGGCCACGGGCGGCGGAGCGGCGGGCCGGTGGCGAAGGATGTGGGGTTTGATGCCTATCCGCTGCTCGGCGCGAGCGGGGGAATACGACTTGAAAAAATGGATGGCAGCGAGGAAGTCGCCACTACCCAGCATCATTTCGCGATGCAGGGGGACGAGTTCATCCGCTTCGATACGCTTTCCGACGTCTTGCCCCCCGAGCCGCCGCCAGCGAATTTCTACCCGCCCCAGCGCTCCAGCCCGGCCTGGGGCATGGCGATCGATCTTGACCTGTGCATCGGCTGCAATGCCTGCGTCGTTGCCTGCGTGGCGGAAAACAACATTCCGATGGTCGGCAAGGAGCAGGTCGCCAAAGGCCGCGAAATGCACTGGCTACGCATTGACCGCTATTATGAAGGCTCGCCCGACGATCCGCAGCATGCATTCCAGCCGGTGCCCTGCATGCATTGCGAGGACGCGCCCTGCGAGATGGGATGCCCGGTCAACGCTGCCGTGCACAGCCTCGACGGGCTCAACCTGCAAGTCTATAATCGCTGCATCGGCACGCGCACCTGTTCAGCCTATTGTCCCTACAAGGTACGACGCTTCAACTGGTTCGACCTGACCGCCAAGGACCCGCCCGAGCTGCGCGCCGCTCGCAATCCCGAGGTTTCCGTCCGCGGGCGCGGCGTCATGGAAAAATGCACCTATTGCATCCAGCGTATCAGTGCCGCGCGCATCACCGCGAAGAAGGAAGATCGCGAGATCCGTGATGGCGAGGTGATGACCGCCTGCCAGGTGGCTTGCCCGACGCAGGCCATCGTCTTTGGCGACGTATCAGACGGCACCAGCCAGGTCAGCCGCCGTAAGGCAAGCGGGCGCGATTACGACCTGCTGCCCGAAACCAACACCCGGCCGCGCACCACCTATCAGGCGCGGATCAGACGCGGGGAGGGCAAGGTGTGAGCCAAGATCTAGAGGCCGCCGATCGCGTCCTGCGCCTGCCCCCGCGCTTTCCGGCGCGGCGGGCGTGGTGGATATGTTTCGGCTTCGCGCTGGCGCTGCTGGCGATGTTCTTGCTTTCCGTCGGCTGGCTGTTCGGCCATGGTCCCGGCATCTGGGGCAACAATATTCCGGTCGGCTGGGGCTTCCCCATCGCCAATTACATCTGGTGGCTGGGCATCGGCCATGCCGGGACGCTGATTTCCGCGATGCTGCTGCTTATGGGGCAGGACTGGCGCAATTCCTTGAACCGCTTCGCCGAAGCCATGACGCTGTTCGCGGTCACCTGCGCTGGACTCTATCCGATTCTGCATCTGGGGCGGCCGTGGCTCTTCTACTGGATGGCGCCCTATTTCAACACGATGAATGTTTGGCCGCAGTTCAAGAGTCCGTTGACTTGGGATTTCTTCGCGGTCCTCACCTATCTGATCGTGTCCCTCCTGTTCTGGTATATCGGCATTATCCCCGATCTGGCGGCGGCGCGGGACCGGGCGAGGAAGATGCGCTGGAAGATCTTTTTCGGCTTGGGGGCGCTCGGCTGGCGGGGGCAGGCAACGCATTGGGCGCGCTGGCAACAGGCCTATCGCCTGACTGCCGCCATTGCTGTGCCGCTGGTCGTCTCTGTCCACTCGGAAATATCGCTGCTGTTCGCCGCCGGACCGGTGCCGGGCTGGGTGTCGACGGTGTTTCCGCCATATTTTGTGCTGGGCGCGGCCTTTTCGGGTTTTGCCGTGGTGTCGATGCTGACGGTGTGGCTGCGCTGGATGCTGGGGCTTCACACGCTGGTGACGCCGCGCCACCTCAACATGCTGGGATGCCTGCTGCTGGCGACCGGCATGATGACGGCCTATGGCTATGCCGCCGAGATGTTCACGGCCGCCTATGCCGGGGGTAAGGAAGCCGAGACGTTGTTCGACCGCTTTGGCGGTCCTTATGCCTGGAGCTATTGGGGCGCGATCCTTTTCAACTTCCTGCCCTTGCAACTGCTATGGTGGCGGCGCTGGCGAGTGCAGCCGATCGTCCTGTTCCTCATCGGCCTCAGCGTCACTGTCGGCATGTGGATGGAGCGCTATATGCTACTGGTCAGCTCGCTCTATCGTGACTGGCTCGAAAGCTCGACTGGCTTTTTCCATCCGACCTTCTGGGACTGGAGCCTGTTCGCAGGCACGATTGGCTTGTTCCTGACATTGTTCCTGCTGTTCGTTCGCTTCCTGCCCGTGATTTCCACCTTCGAGGTACGCGAGGAGGCGGTAGATGGCTGAAAGCCAGCGCCTCTTCGCGGTGCTTGCCGCCTTCGATATGCCAGAGCGGTTGGTGGAGGCCGTTCGCACTATCCGGGGGCAGGGGTTCCGCAAGATCGACGCTTTCACCCCATTCCCCGTGAAGGGACTAGAGGAAGCGCTCGACTTTCGTGACCGCCGCGTTCCCGCGGCCATGCTGATCGGCGGCCTCATCGGCGCGGCAGGTGGCTTCCTGATGCAGGTCGGCACAAATCTGGACTACCCTCTGCGCATCGGGGGTCGGCCACTGGTCGCTGTGCCGGCCTTCATGATGATCACCTTCGAGCTTCTGGTGCTGGGCGCTGTGCTGGCCTGCTTGGCCGCGATGTTCATCGCCGATCGGCTGCCTCGTTTGCATCACCCGATCTTTGACACCGACGGCTTCGATCTGTCCGCCGACGACCGCTTCTATCTCGCCATCCTTGCCGACGAGCAGTTTGACCGGGATGAGGCAGGCAAGGCCCTCGCCGCGCTCGATCCGCAGGCGATCATCGACGTGCTGGAACGAGCCCGCTCATGATGCGCATGCTGCCTTGCATCCTGTTGCTCGCGGGCTGCAACAATATGGTGCAGCAACCGCGCTACGATGCCTATGAGGAGAGTAGCCTCTTCCCCGACGGCAAGGTGATGCAGGCACCGCCGGATGGCGCGGTAGCCCTTGATGAGCCGCTGCGCGCCGCCGCTGCCCGGCGCCCGGCCGCCATCACACTGGCGCTGCTCAAACGGGGAGAAGAACGCTACGGCATTTATTGCGCCATTTGCCATGGGCAGGACGGGCGGGGCAACGGATATGTCACGACGCGCGGCTTTCCGCATCCGCCAAGCTATTTGTCGCCCCGGCTGCGCGCCGCGCCTGCGTCGCATTTCTATGACGTCATCACCAACGGCTATGGCGTCATGTACAGCTACGCCGACCGGGTGCCGCCCGCCGACCGCTGGGCCATTGCTGCGCATATTCGCGTGCTTCAGACGGCCCAACCGTTCCGTGATGCGGAGCAGGAGGCCAGACGTGCCCGCTAGGATGCTGCCCCGCGAGCGGCTGATGTTGGCGGCGGGGGCGTTCATCTGCGGCGCTGTGCTCGTGAGTTCGCTCTGGTCGCCCCGGGCTGTGCTGACCGGCTGGCTGGGCGGAGCGGTGGCCTTCGGGGCGGTGCCGTCGGGCGCGTTGCTGCTCATGATGATGATGCGCCTTATTCCCGGCGCATGGGGTGACGAACTGCGCTTGAGTGCGGAGGCCGCGACGTTGCTGACCCCGTTGGCCGCCCTTTCGATGCTGCCCGTGCTGATCGGCATGGCGGCGATTTATCCCTGGGTCGGCGATCGGTCGCTGTATCACTTTCAACTGTTCTGGCTTAGCCCGATCCCCTTTGTTCTGCGTAGCTTGCTGCAGTTTGGGGCGCAATGGAGCCTCGGCCATCGGATGCGGAGGCGGCAGCGCCAGACCGTCACGGCGGGCGTGGGCGTCGTGCTGATGCCGGTCCTCACATCGCTGGTCGCGGCCGACTGGCTGATGTCGCTAGAGCCGCGCTTTGCCTCCTCCGCCTTCGGCCTTGAATTCCTTCAGCGCGAGGTGACTATCGCTTTTTGCGCGCTCCTTCTCCTGCGACTGGCCAGCGGGCGCGTGCCAAGGCGGATTGGCGTGCTGGGCGCGTTACTACTCACGCTCCTGCTGCTGTCGGCCTACTTCCTATTCCTGCCCTTCTTCGTCATCTCGTCGAGCAATCTTGCGCCCAATGTGGAATGGTATGCCCGGCGCTGGAGTCCGGAATGGGAGGCGGTCGCCTGGGGCTTTGGCTTGTTGGGCGGCGTGCCGCTGCTGGTGCTGCTTTTCGCCAAGGCGCGGGAAAGTGCGGGTTGGCTGACGCTGCTGTCGCTCGCCGTGCTGATGTCAGCGCTCCTCCAACTCGCCTGGGTTGCGCTGCCGAGGAGGGGAGGGTTGGCGGCGCTGGCCTTTTGCGCGAGCACGGTGGGCCTTGGCCTGATTGCGGCGGCGCTGCTGCCGACGGCGTTGCGGCATCGCATAAGGGCGCGCTTGCCACGGGAGGCGCGGCCATGACGCGCCAGCTCCATGTCGAAACCAAGGTACAGCGCGGCGACCACCCGTCGGATCAGCAGCGCGAGCACGGCTATGAACCCCGCGATGCCTCGCCCGGCAAGGTGATGCTGGGCATCGCCTGCTTTCTCGGGCTGATGCTGGTTGGGCTGGCCTTCGCGGCGGGCACGCTGCGCTGGCTGAGGACGCAGGACGACCAGCCGCGCGACCTTGCGCCGGTTATGGTTATATCTCCGCCGCTGCCCCATCTGCTGGCCGAGCCCCAGCCCGCGCGCCGCCGTTATGATGCGGCGATGGAAAGGCACCTGAAGAACGTCGCCCTTACTCGCGCCCGTAGAAGGATCATCGAGCGGGGCTGGGGAGAGTTGGAACCCGCGTCGCTGCCGGAAACGGTTGCGCGGCCGCATCGCGAGGCCGCTCGATGATACTGCGCCTTCTTTTCTTTTGCCTAGCGCTGCTGACCACCGGTCCAGCCTTCGCGCAGAGCGGCTTTGATCCCTTTGGCGAGGCGCGGATCGAGGAGCGGCCGGGCGCGCGCGTGCCCGTCGATGCACCGTTCCTTGATGCGCAGGGCCGCCGCACCAGCCTGCGCGCGCTGGCGGCAGGCAAGCCCTTGCTGCTGGTGCCGGTGCTGCACCATTGCCCCAACATATGCGGCGCGACGCTGGCGGGCGTGGCGCAGGCCATTGTCGGGCAGAAGCTGCGTCCCGGCGGCGACTTCACGCTTGTCGCCTTCGGCATCGACCCGCGGGAGGGGCCGCAGGCCGCGCGCGACGATCTCGCCCGGATCGGACAGCGCGCGGGCATCCACGCCCTCACCGGCGAGCGTAAGGCGATCCGCAGCGTCACCGACGCCATCGGCTATCATTATGCCTGGGACGATCGCATCGGCCAGTATGCGCATGCGGCGGCGACGGCGGTGATCTCGCCGGACGGTCGGCTGACAGGCTGGCTCTATGGCCTGACGCCGCGCCCGGCCGATCTGGAGCGTGCATTACGCACCGCCCAATCGGAACGGTCGGCCTCCTTTGGCGAGGCGCTGCTGCTGCTCTGCTACCATTATGATCCCGCGACGGGCCGCTATACGCCGGCCATCGAAAAGATATTGCGGCTCGCTGGCGGCATCACCGTCGCCGGTATCGGTCTGCTGATATTTCGGCTCAGGAAGCGGACGGCATGAGCCACCGCTTTTTCCTCTGGCCGGTGCAGGCGTCCGAGCATGCCGGAAAGGTCGATCTGCTGATCGGCTCCTTCGGGGTGATGGTCTGGCTGCTGACCCTGCCGGTGTTCGTGCTGATGGCTTTCTTTGCGATCCGGTACCGCACCGGCCGGGACGTCAATCGCGAACATGCCTCCAGCGGCAATGTCTGGATGGAGGTCAGCTGGTCGGTCATCCCCTTCCTGTTGACGCTGGGCTTTTTCGTCTGGGCGACCGCCTTATTCTTTGACCTCCGCCGGCCGCCGGCCGGGGCAATGACGATCAATGTCGTCGCCAAGCAATGGATGTGGAAATATCAGCATGGAGAAGGCGCGCAAGAAATCAACGACCTGCATGTGCCCGTGGGCCGGCCGGTCAAACTGGTCATGATCTCGCAGGATGTGATCCACAGCCTCTATGTGCCCGCGCTGCGCATCAAGCAGGATGTGCTCCCCAGCCGCTACACGACCATGTGGTTCACCGCCGACAAGCCGGGCGCCTACGCGCTGCGCTGCGCTGAATTTTGCGGCACCGACCACAGTGTCATGGGCGGAAGACTAATCGTCATGCGGTCACAGGATTATGCCGACTGGCTCGCGCGCAACCGCGACGGTGGCGAGGACGAAACGCTGGCTGCCACAGGCGCGCGGTTGTTCCGTTCTGCGGGATGCAGCGGCTGCCACGGTGCGGCATCCGCCGTTCACGCGCCGCCGCTGGAGGGGCTTTATGGACGTGCGGTCGGCCTGGCGGATGGGCGCACCCTGATCGCAGACGAGCAATATCTGCACGATTCCATCATGCTGCCAAACAAGGACGTAGCGGGCGGATACAGGCCGATCATGCCGACCTATGGCAATGTGTTGCAGCCTGAGCAGGTGAACGCACTGGTCGCATATCTGAAAGATATTGGCGCGGGAAAGCCGGGCAGCCGGCAGGAGGATCGCGATGAGTGACGCAGCGCTCGACATCTACAAGCCTGACGAGGAAGTGGAGGATGTCAGTTATCTGCGCGCCGGGCACAGTTTGCGATCCTGGTTCTTCACGACCGACCACAAGCGCATCGCCATCCTCTATCTCGCGTCGATCACCTTCTTCTTCCTGATCGGCGGCATCGCGGCGGCGCTGATCCGGCTCGACCTGCTGACGCCGGCGGGCGACCTTATGACCAATGAGGGCTATAACCGCGCCTTTTCTCTGCACGGGATCATCATGGTCTGGTTCTTCCTGATCCCGTCCATCCCCAACACCATCGGCAATTTCGTCATCCCGCTGATGATCGGGGCGCGGGACTTGGCCTTTCCCCGGCTTAATTTGCTCAGCTGGTATATCTACATCATCGCGGGGTTCATCACCCTGGCCGTGGTGCTGGGCGGAGGCGTGGATACGGGCTGGACCTTCTACACGCCGCTATCGACTATGTATGCCAACGGCATGGTGGTGGCGACGGTCATCGCCGTGTTCATCAGCGGCTTTTCGACGATCCTCACCGGCCTCAATTTCATCGCCACGATCCACAAGCTGCGCGCGCCGGGCATGACATGGAGCCGCCTGCCGTTGTTCATCTGGTCCCATTACGCCGTGTCGATCATCTTCGTGTTGGCGACGCCCGTGCTGGCGATCACGCTGCTGCTGGTCGCGGGGGAACGACTGTTCGGCATCGGTGTGTTCGACCCGGCGCTTGGCGGCGATCCGCTGCTGTTCCAGCATCTCTTCTGGTTCTACAGCCATCCTGCCGTCTATATCATGGTGCTGCCCGCGATGGGCGTCATCAGCGAGCTGATCACATCGGCGGCGCATAAGCGTATCTTCGGCTATTGGTTCGTCGCCATCGCATCCATCGCCATAGCGGTGATAGGCTTCCTGGTGTGGGGCCATCACATGTTCGTGTCGGGCCAGTCCATCTATGCCAGCGCGGTCTTTTCCTTCCTGTCGATCGCCGTCGCCGTGCCGTCCGCGATCAAGGTCTATAATTGGACCGCGACCCTCTACAAGGGCGACATCATGATCGACGCGCCGCTGCTCTTTGCGATGGGCTTCATCGGCCTGTTCGTCGCGGGCGGGCTGACGGGCCTCATGCTGGCGATGCTGGCGATCGACGTGCATGTCCACGACACCTATTTCGTCGTCGCCCATTTCCACTACATCATGGTCGGCGGCACGGTGACGGCCTTTTTCGGCGCGCTCCATTACTGGTGGCCCAAGATCACGGGGCGCCTCTATAATGAGATGCTCGCCCGGATCGCGGCGATCGTCATCCTGGTCGGCTTCAACCTCACCTTCTTCCCCCAATTCATGCTGGGATATGAGGGGATGCCGCGCCGCTATCATGTCTATCCGCCCGAGTTCCAGCTGCTTCAGGTCTTTTCCTCGGCCGGCGCGGGGCTGCTGGCGGTGGGCTACGCCATGCCGGCCTTCTACCTGCTCTGGTCGCTGCGCAGGGGAGCGCGCGCGCCCGCCAATCCCTGGGGCGCGACGGGCCTGGAGTGGACGACATCCTCGCCACCGCCCAAGCATAATTTCACGCAGCAACCGGTGGTCGTGCGTGGCCCCTATGACTATCCGCTCGAACATCCCGCGAGCCGCGCCAATGCCTGACCAGCGCGCCCTGCACGAACCCTTTCATGAGATGGCGCGCCAGCATGAGGCGGACCGGCTGGGCATGATCATCTTCCTGGCCAGCGAAGCGATGCTGTTTGGCGGATTGTTTGCGGCCGCCATGGCGCTGCGGTTCCTCCACCCGGCGGACTATGTCGCCTCCTCCGCGCATCTAAAGCTATGGCTCGGCACCGCCAACACGGCGATCCTCCTGACCTCCAGCCTGATGGCCGCTGTCGCGGTCGAGGCGGCGAGAAGCGGCGGAGCGCGGCTGGCAGGGTTGGCATTGGCAGCCGCTATCCTGGTCGCGCTGCTGTTCCTGGGAATCAAGGGCTACGAATATCTGGGTGAATATCGCGAAGGGCTGGTGCCGGGCCTTGCAAACTCACATTTCGAAAGCCGGACGCAGCAGCTGTTCATGAACTTCTATTTCGTGAGCACGGGCCTGCACGCGCTGCATGTCATCGGCGGGATCACGCTGCTCGGGCTTGCGGCGTTCCGCCGCGCGGCGCGGGAAGACCGAAACGCCGTGCTGATCGGCAATGTCGCGCTCTACTGGCACCTTGTCGATATCATCTGGGTCCTTCTCTATCCCACCCTCTACCTGCCGGGGGTTTCGTGAGGACGCCGTTCATCCGGCTCGCGCTCGTCTGGGCGGCGCTGCTGCTGCTGCTCGCCGCGACCGTGGTTGCCGCGCACCTGCCGCTTGGGGCCGCCAAGCCCTGGATCAGTTACGCCATCGCCTTCGCCAAGGCGGCACTCATCCTCTGGTTCTTCATGGAGATGCGCAAGGAAGGCGCGATCGCCCGGTTGGCCATGTTAGCGGCAGGCATCTGGCTGATCATGATGATGACGCTGTCGTCGTCGGATTATCTGACCCGCGGATGGATGGGCGGATAAATCGCTGCCGGGATATTTCTGAAGCCACGGGCATTGTCTGCTGGGCCAGAAGGCGATCGCGGTCCCGGCTTAACCATCAGGAGAGTGGATCATGAGCAAGCCCGAAGACGACACGGTGCATTATGATGGACCGGCAGGTGGCTGGGGCTCTCTCAAGGGCATCACGCGCATCTTCGGGAAGGAATTGGACTCTCCGGCAGTTCTTGAAACATTGCGGCGGCAGAACAAGCCCGGCGGTTTCATGTGCGTATCCTGCGCCTGGACGAAGCCCGCCCATCCGCACGCCTTCGAGTTTTGCGAAAATGGTGCGAAGGCGACCTTGTGGGAGTTAACAAGCCGCCGATGCACGCCGGATTTTTTCGAAAAACATAGCGTATCGGAGCTCAAGGAATGGCGCGATCATGATCTTGAGCAGCAGGGTCGGCTGACTCATCCTATGCGCTACGATCCGGTGAGCGACCGCTATTGTCCGGTCAGCTGGGCGGAAGCATTCCGCGAGATCGGCGCTGAGCTGCGCGCGCTCTATCCGAAATCCACCATATTCTACACATCGGGCAGGGCCAGCCTGGAAACCGCATATCTCTATGCCCTGTTCGCCCGTCTCTATGGGCATAATAATCTGCCCGATAGCTCCAACATGTGCCACGAAACCACTTCTGTCGGCCTCAAGAAGGTAACGGGTTCGCCGGTTGGCACCTGCGTGCTGAGCGATTTTGAGAAATGCGATGCGATTTTCTTCTTTGGGCAGAATACCGGCTCCAACAGCCCCCGCTTCCTCCATCCGCTGCAGGAGGCGGTGAAGCGCGGCTGCCGCATCGTCACCTTTAATCCGGTGCAGGAAGAGGGGCTGATCAGCTTCATCAATCCGCAGAGCCCGACGCAAATGCTGACCGGCAAGCGGACGCAGATTTCCGAATTGTATTTCCAGGTCCGTCCTGGTGGAGACATTGCCGTCATCATGGGCTTGTGCAAGCATGTGCTGGCGCGTGACGCCGACCTGTTCGCGCGCGACAAGCGCCACCTGATCGACAAGCCCTTTATCGAGCAGCATTGTCATGGCTTCGAAGAGTTCGTCGCCTGTGCCAACGCCACCGGCTGGGAAGAGATCGAGCAGGAGTCAGGCCTGTCCCGCGCGGATCTGGAGGCGGCGGCCGACATCTATTGTGACGCGGAGAAGGTCATCGGCATCTACGGCATGGGCGTCACCCAGCATGTGCATGGATCGCAGACCATCGGCATGCTGGTGAACCTGCTCCTGATGCGCGGTAATATTGGGCGGGAGGGGGCGGGCGTCTCCCCGGTGCGCGGCCACTCCAACGTGCAGGGGCAGCGGACCGTCGGCATCTCGGAGAAGCCGGAACTGGTGCCCAATGAGCGGCTGAAGCGGCTGTTCGATTTCGACCCGCCGATGGAAAAGGGCATGAACACGGTCGAAGCCTGTGAAGGGATCATCGCGGGCAAGGTAAAGGCTTTCGTCAGCCTCGGCGGCAATTTCGTGCGCGCCATTCCGGAACGGGAGAGGATGGAGGCGGCCTGGCCGACAATGCGCCTTACCGTCCAGATCGCCACGAAACTCAACCGCAGCCATCTCATCAATGGAGAGATCGCCTATCTGCTGCCCTGCCTTGGCCGGTCGGAAGAGGATATGCAGGCGAGCGGCCCGCAGACCGTGACGATCGAGGACAGCCTGTCCTGCATCCATGGCTCGGTTGGCAAGCGCAAGCCCGCAAGCGAGCATCTGCTTTCCGAACTGGCCATCGTCGCCGGCATCGCCAAGGAAACGCTGCCTCAAAACCCCCATGTCCAATGGGATGAATGGGTCGGTGACTATGGCAAGGTGCGCGACCTCATAGAGGCGAGCTATCCCGACAAGTTCACCGATTTCAACAATCGGCTGTTCACCCCCGGCGGCTTCTATCGCGGAAACAAGGCTCGCGAGCGCATCTGGAACACTGAGAGGGGCAAGGCGGAATTCACCGTGCCCACTACGCTCTCGAGCTGCGGCTTTGAAGACGCGCCGGGCCGATATCGGCTCATAACGCTGCGATCCAACGACCAGTTCAACACCACCATATATGGCTATTCCGATCGCATGCGCGGCGTTGAGGGCACACGCGACGTGCTGCTCATGAGCCCGGAAGAGATCACCCGCGCGGGCCTGACGGAAGGGCAGGTAGTCGCGCTGATCAGCGATGCGCAAGACGGGGTGCATCGGGAAGTGGGCGGCCTGACCGTGACGCCCTTTTCCCTGCCGCGCGGATGTGTCGCGGCCTATTATCCAGAGATGAACCCGCTTGTGCCGCTCTCCCACCACGACAAGCTATCAAAGACGCCCGCCGCCAAATCCGTGCCGGTGCGGATTCGTGCCAATGGTGGCTGAACCGTTGAGGGGGATGCGATCAGGAATGTTTGGCGAGGATAGGGGCAACCGGACAGGATAGTCGATCAGCGACCGCTGCCCGAACGGCGGCTGCGGCGGAGAGGGCACGCAAGGCAGTGTCATCCGACAGCTTGCTCAGCACCAGTTCCGCCGCACCCTGGTTGGTGATTGCGCTACGGCACAGCGACTGCCTGCCGCCCTCGCCGTCCGCCAGAAAAATCCCGTCAATGACGCCAGCTACGTACATGGAGCATTGGCCGTAATTGGGATTGGAGCATATCTCGAACAGTTGATTGCCTGAGAAAAAAGCGGGAATTTCTCGCGTCGGCTCTGCGGTGTGGCCGGGGATGGGCACCGCTCCCGCCAAGAGCATGAGAAAAAAAGGTCGGGCCATGATTACCTCCTTGTATGTCACTGGCGCGCTTTGATCCGATTGTAACGGCAGGGCTGCGCTACTGTCGAAATTCCGTTGAAGTACCCGCTCAAGGAGCCAAGCCAGTTCAGGTGGAAAGAAGCTGTTCCATCATGAGTTGCTTTACCTGATGCCGAAGCTTGCGCTGCTGCTCGACCTTAGCGCTGATCGCGTTGAAGTTCTTCAAATCCAGCCCATGTTTCTGCACGATGCGGATCATTTCGGCCTTCGCCTCGCTATTGAGCAGGGCAGCCTTGCCCGGCTCCAGTTTCGCCGCGCGTGCGGAGACGACCTGCCTCATCTTCTGAATCTCCAGCAGGGCAGATGCATAAGCATGAATTTGCCCGGGCGAAAATTCTGGCGCGGCAACGGTCGAAGCTGCGACCGATTGGCCACCGCTCGATGCGACGGCCGGGAATGCAGTCAGGAAAAGCAAAGGAGCGGCTGCGTGGAAAATTCTGGGCATGAGCTATCCTCGACAAATGAATGCGGATCTCGGCGGATAATGATCGGACAGGAGCCTCGTCGGGAACAATCTTAGGCCAAGCCATTGAAAAACTCCAGCATCAGGGTTTATCAGATCGTCTGCGCCACCGCGGACAAATCATCGCAACGGCGGCGATCCGTTCGGATCGATGGGCTTGCTTAGCCCGCTTCCTCCAACTTGCGCGAAGAGGGTTTACATTGCCGGTCGCTCATCCAAGCCGCTTTTTCACGGCTCCCTTGCTATTGTCTTTGCTCATAAGCTGCGCGCCCGGAGGGCGCCTCGAATCCGCGGCTCATGCCGCTTCTGTGAAACATATTGCGAAGGCGGCAGAGCCAACCGAACCGGAGCGTCCGCAGCCCCCCGCCAATCTTCTGAACGCGGTGCAGCGCCTGGGCGAAGCATTTGATGGGCAGGTCGGCATTTCGGTGCGCGACATGGATGAAGGCTGGACCGTGTCGTTCAACGGAGACCGGCTAGTCCCGCAACAGAGCGTCAGCAAATTGTGGGTCGCGATTGCGGTCATGGATGCAGTCGATCACGGCAAATTGTCCTTGTCAGATCCCGTGACGGTCAGGAGATCCGACTTGACCGTCTTCCATCAGCCCATTCGTCCCCTCGTGACGAAGTCCGGCTATCGCACGACGATCGGCCACCTGCTGAAAATGGCGCTGACGCGGAGCGCCAACAGCTGCAATGATGTTCTGCTTTGGAAAGTGGGCGGTCCCAAGGCGATCCGTGCCATGCTTGCGCGCAAGGGCGTAGACGATGTCAGCTTCGGCCCGGGAGAGCGAAAGCTCCAGGCGAAGACCGCAGGGCTGGAGTGGCGACCCGAATGGGCTGGCGGCTGGGGCTTTTTGAAAGCGCGCGCAGCCATGCCCTATGCCGCCCGCAACCGAGCCCTGAAGCGCTATCTTGCCGCTCCCTATGACGGAGCATCGGCCGACGGCATCACTAGGGGTCTGATGCTGCTCAAGAAGGGGAAGCTGCTGAGCGCAGGTTCAACGCGACATCTTCTCAGCCTGATGCGGGCGAGCAGGACCGGCCCGCTTCGCCTTCGGTCGGGGCTTCGCGACGGCTGGACGCTGGCGCACAAGACAGGGACGGGGCAGGAACTGGGCAACCTCTCCACAGGCTATAATGATGTGGGGATTCTCGTCTCGCCCGAAGGTCATCGCTATGCCGTCGCGGTGATGATCGCAACCACGCGCGTGCCGATCCCAACCCGGATGCGGCTCATGGGGAATGTCACGCGCGCGATCATCAGGACAGACTGAGGCGATGCCGATCCAGTCGCCTTAATCGTCCTTGCGCTTGTGCCCGGGCTTACCCTTGCGCTTGGTGGAGGCCAATTCCTCAAGCTGCTTTTCGGTCATGGATTTCTCCATGGATCGGGACGCGCCCTTGAGCTTGCCTTCGGGCGTGTCGCCGCGCTTGGCGGATAAGGCCGCTCCCGCCGCCTTCTGCTGAGCCGCCGACTTTGCTGGCATGTTGCGTCTCCTGTAACTGGTTGGTCGGTCTCAAGGATGCTCACTGGATCGTGGGCAGCGCCTTACGGCAATCCTCGGCGCATTCGCGGCACATCTCCGCGCAGAGGCGGCAAGGTTCATGCTCATGCCGCGCGCATTCCTCTGCGCACAATTCACAGGCGCGGATACAGGTTTCGATCATGGAACGCAGCACGGCCACATTCTGCGCACTCCTCCTCACGGCCAGCTTCGCGGTCGCCTCGCATATGTCAGCGCAGTCGAGGCAGCTGCGGATACACTGACGCATGTCCATCTGCTCGGCCGAGCAGGCGTCGGCGCAGGAAACGCACATGATGGAACAGAACATTGCATGGCGTGCGGCCGTCGCCAGTTCTTCATTGGCGTTTTTCACGTCGGGGTGCAGCGCGATCATCTTGTGAATGGACATGGCACGGTCTCCTGATCTCGTGATGCCTAGCTGCGAGAGTTCCGGGCGACGGCGATTCCATCGCTTGTCTGGGCAACGCCGGCTGGGTCCTGACGTTCCGTACCGCTCACCCATGTTAGCGTGCGTCCGTCCGGCGAATGATCGCAGGAAACATTTCAATTCTCGTGGGGGTTGGTGGAGTTGGATCGAGGAGATCAGGCCATGCCGCTCAAAGCCGTTGCCCTCAATTGCACGCTCAAGAGCGGCTCTGGCGGAGAGAGTTCGTCGACCGATCGAATGATTGGCCTGCTTGGAGAAGCCCTCTCGATACATGGCGCTAATCTTGCCGAAGTGATCCGGATCGCCGACCATCATATCAAGCCGGGGGTCACGTCAGATGAGGGGCCGGGGGACGAATGGCCCGAACTTCGCCGCCGCATCCTTGCGGCTGACATCCTGATATTCGGCACTCCGGTATGGCTTGGGCAGATGTCGAGCCTTGCCAAGCGGGTGCTGGAGCGAATGGACGCGTTCCTGAGCGAGACCGACGATCAGGGGCGCATGCCCAGCTACGGCAAGGTCGCGGTCGCCGCGATCGTCGGCAATGAAGACGGCGCGCACGGCATCAGTGCCCATCTTTATCAGGCTTTAAACGATGTCGGTTGGACGATCCCCGCTTCGGCGGTCACCTATTGGGTTGGGGAAGCGATGGGTTCAACTGATTTCAAGAAACTGGCGCAAGTGCCTGAGAAGGTATCTTCGACAGTGAAGCTGGCAGCTTCGAATGCAGCGCATCTCGCGAGGCTTCTTCGTAACGCTCCTTACACGGGCGCTGGGATGTAAAGTTCAAAGTTCGTTTTCATAGAAATCTCATAAAAACGCTTTCGTGACTATTCTGCTATTCTGCCCATGATGAGCGAAGAGCGATCTGCGGAGAAATGTTGTTGAGCGGTGGCGAAAAAATCCATCTTGCTTTCACTGAGGCAGGCGGCACCATCCCGGCGAATGAGCAGGGGGATAGGCAAGCTGTGCGCTCTGCTCAAGGACGGGTTCAAGCGCGGCTGGCGGGAGCCTTTGCAGAACTGGATTGTCAAACCGGTGATGTACACGTCCGCCGCCAACTGTACGCTGCCCTTGTGCAGACGGCGATTAGCATGGCGCGGCAGCGACTGCCCGAAAATCCCTTCCTCGAAAATTTGGTCGGCACCTTCCCTGGCGTAGATGCCGTCACGGCCGTGAAAGGAGCAACGAGCATTCCCGGCCCCGCCGGGTCATGATCTGATGGGGAGTGCTGCAGGCGCTGCGCTTAGGAAGGTGATGAACATTTTGCACCACCAGGCTGCATCCTGAGACCAGACGGCGTCGTTTAGTTGTCCCCAGCGTCGCTGGCGTTCCTGCAGGGGCATCGCCAGCGCCTGGATGATCGCTTCGGAAACCTCTTCGCAGCTATAGGGATTGACCAGCAGGGCCTCGGTGAGTTGCGCGGCGGCTCCCGCAAAGCGCGACAGGATCAGAACGCCGGGGTCGTCCGGGTCCTGGGAGGCCACATATTCCTTGGCAATGATGTTCATGCCATCGCGGAGGGGCGTGACCAGGCCTATTCGTGCGGCTCGGAACATACCTGCCATGGTAGCGCGGTCATAGCTTTGATTGACATAGCGTATCGGCACCCATTGGGGAGTGGCATAGGCCCCATTGATGTGACCCGACAACGCTTCGAGGCCCGATCGTATTTCCTGGTAGTGACCCAGTTCATCGCGCGAAGGAGGTGAAATCTGCAGGAGGAATAGTTTTTCGCGAAGGTCGGGGCGAGTGGAAAGCAGACGCTCGTAGGCCCGAAAGCGCTCCTGCACCCCCTTCGAATGATCGAGCCTGTCCGCGCCGACGATCATGGACCGACCGGCTGCGCTCTTGACCATATTGCTGTGTACTGCTTGCGCTGTTTCGCTTCTGCTGATGGTCTGAAAATTCTCTGCGTCCAATCCCACCGGGCAGACGATCAGGCGAATTGTCCGGCCATGCCACGCGACGCTGCCGTTTTCATCTTTTGCCAAACCAAATTGGTCGCGCAGGTAGTCGAGGAAAGACTCCAGCCAATCCTCCGCCTGGAAACCGATGACATCATATGCAAGCAGATGTTCGACCAACTGTCGGTGGCTGGGCAAGGAAAGGAGCAGGCGCATCGGCGGCCACGGTATGTGCAGGAAGAACCCCAGCCGGTTGCGCCGCCCCATTGTACGCAACTGGTTCCCAAGAGGAATGAGATGATAATCATTCACCCATATAAGATCGTCCCTTTCAATCAGGGGGATCAGGGTTTCGGCAAACCGCTCGTTAACCCGCTGATAGCCCTTCTCGAACGCCTTGTCGTAGTCGGCAAGATCCAGGCGGTAGTGGAACAGCGGCCACAAGGTACAATTGGCGTAGCCGCTATAATATTCCTCCACATCCTTGGGTTCGAGATCGACCGTGGCCGTCGTGATACCGTTTGCCTTTTCGAAGTGCATGCCCCCGGTGAAATGCTCGGTGATTTCGCCCGACCAGCCGAACGAAATCCCGCCAGCCTCTCGCAGCGCAGCTGCAAGCGCCACAGAAAGCCCGCCTTGGCTGCCGCCACCATCTTGAAGGCTCATCGGCTGGACCCGATTGTAAATGACGATCAGGCGACTCATTTCAACTGGCCGCGATCAGGCGGTATCCGACACCTGGTTCGGTAAGAAGGAGGCAGGGATCGGAAGGATCCTGTTCGATCTTCTGGCGCAGGAGGCCGATGTAGACGCGCAGATATTGGGTGTCGGTTGCCTCTGCTCCCCAGCCTGCTGCCAGCAATCGCTTATGGGTCACGACCTGTCCGGCCTTTCGCGCCAATGTCTGGAGAAGATCATATTCCTTCGGCGACAGCTTGACCGGTTCTCCCCACAGCGTCACCCGACGTGTGGGAAAATCGATTGCCAGCCCGCCGGCGCAATAGGTCGATGCCTCTGCCTTGGTCAGCGAATGCCTTCGGACCGCCGCACGCATCCGCGCCATCAGCTCGCCGATCTCGAAAGGCTTGTTGACATAATCGTCCGCGCCCTCGTCGAGAGCAGCGATCTTTTCCGCCTCCTGATGCCGCGCCGAAATGACAATGATGGGCACGTCGTGATCGAGCCGGATGCGCTGAAGGAGCGTCTTGCCGTCGATGTCGGGCAGGCCGAGGTCGAGCAAGATCAGGTCGAATTCCACGGATTCGATGGCGGACATGGCGCCCCGCCCGTCCTGCGCGACGGTAATGATGTAGCCAGCTGTTTCAAGAACGGGTTGCAGCACGTCGATCAGCGAGGGCTCGTCATCGACAACAAGGATGTGAGGGGTGGTCATGAGGTTGCGTTTTCTGTGGCGAGGGGGAGCATGATGGTGATGGTGGTGCCGCGGCCACCCCGACCGGGGGAGTCAGCCTTGATCCTGCCTCCAAACGCTTCTGTGAATCCCTTGGCGATGGCAAGGCCGAGCCCGCTGCCCCGTGGTGAGGCGCGAGGTCGGGAGACGCGGTAAAAGCGGGTGAACACGCGCTCGAGATCTTCGGGCGGTATGCCCTGGCCCTCGTCCACCACGGCAATCACGCAATAATCGCCCTCGCGGACGACATTGACCTGTATCCGCGTTCCATCTTCGCTGTAGATGATTGCGTTGTCGAGCACGTTCACGAGCACAAGTTCGAACATGGCTGCATCGACGGTGACCAGAAGATCATCGCCGCTTAACTGCCGCACGATATCGCGGCAGCCGGCTCGTGAACGGATCCTTTGCACTACCGCGCCGATGGTGTCGGCAACGCCCAACGTCTGCCTGCGAGCCAATGACTGACCTGCCTCCAAGCGGCTCATTTCCAGCAGATTGGAGGTGTAGCGGTTCAGACGCTCGCATTCATTTACGATGCCCCGCAGCAGGCGCTCGGCTGCGGCAGGCTCCAGCTTCTCGCGAAATTCGATGAGGCTTGATGCGGAGGCGCTGATCGCGGTCAGAGGCGTTCGAAAGTCGTGGCTGACAGAGGAGAGGAGCGCGGTCTTGAGCTCTTCGGTGCGGGCTTGCGCTCGGCGTTCGGCATGGCTTTCTGAAAGAGCGGCGCGTTCGACCGCCAGGACGATCAGATTGGCCAGCGCCGACATGAAAGCGCTCTCAAGCGGCTGTGAGGGGTCATGCTTAAAAAGAACGGCTCCCTCGAAACCGGCACTGCTGTCGAGGCGACAAACCGTGTAGGGACCATTTTCCCGCTGGCTATCGCGAAATCTGGCCGCCTGCTCGACAAGTTGAAGTCCGCCGCTGTCATCCGGTCGATCCGTGACTGCGTCGAACGAGCCGTCCCTGACCAGGAAGAGCGTTGCTGTCGTGCCGATAACTTCGGACAGATGTTCATTGAGCGCCGTGGCAATATCGGACACGCGCATTGCTGACTGAAGGGACTGGCTGATGGCGAGCAGACTGCTTAGTTGTCGGTTGCTGGAATTCGCCGCATTGGCCCGATCCTTGAGCCGGGCCGCGAGGACGCCAGCGACCACGGCGCACAGGCTGAACAGGAGCAAGGGAATGATGTCGCGGCCGGTGGAGATCTGGAAACTGAAGACGGGCTCGACCAGGTAGAAATTATAGAGCAGGAATGCCGCTGTCGCGGCCAAAAGCGCCGCGCCAAGCCCGCCCAGCGCACCGCAGATTACCACCCCAAGGACGAAGAATAACGCCGCCGCGACGCGCCCAAGCCCTGGCTGCGCATATATGGCGACGAACCAGGATGGAAGGACGATAGCGGCCGCCAGTATTAACGCTCGCCAGTCAAGCGTGCGCGGCGCGGCCCCCATGGACGAAGGCACCCCTGGATGTTGGCGGTCGATCATGGACACTGATCTGGTGATAAACGGCGGGGAGGAGGCATTTCCAAGCTTAGTCAGTCCCTACAGTTCGGTCCATGCATATAAAAGCTATAATAACGCTTTGCTGCACAGGGTGCTTAGATAGGTTAGAAGAATGCCTGGGCCAGCCGACCCGATGATGAGACCACTGAATTTTGTGCCGCCACTTATGCCTCAATCTCAGACCTCATCCTCCCGAGCCTGGGTTGGGGGATATTGCACTCATGAGACGCTGCGCAAAATCTGTAGGGATGGCATGAAGCCGGATGGTGGGTTTGCAATGGCAGGACTGACGGGCAGGCCCCGCTTCCCAAGGCCCGTTATCATCCTCGTCGTCGAAGACGAGGCTCTGGTCAGCATGAATGTGTGCGAATTCCTGATCGATCAGGAATTCACCGTCTTTGCAGCACAGGACGTTGAAGAGGCGCTCGGCATCCTTCATCGGCTGGATGGCTTGGTCGATCTGTTGTTCACGGACGTGAACATGCCGGGCCAGCAGGATGGGTTCGATCTGGCGCGGCAGGTCAGCAGTCGATGGCCCGGCACTCGAATACTGGTCACGTCCGGCGGATTGGAAGGCCAAAAGCTCCCCGACGACCTGCGGCAGTTTGGACCAGTCTTGCCAAAACCCTATCATCTGGACGCTCTGGCCTCGAAGATCATCGACGCCATTTTCCCGCCTTCGGAGCCGATCACCCTGTTGGCGACCTGAAATTTCTTGAAGCAACCGTGGTCGCATGTCGGAGTTGACACCCGTGAACGGCCTACCCACCTGGAGAAGAACAATGCATAAGGCTTTCCTTACCACCGTCTTCCTTTCCGCCGCTTTGCCGGCCGCCGCCCAGGAAACCGCCCCCGCCGCGCAAGCTCCTGCCGCAACCCCGGCTGCGAACCCCGCGCCCGCGCTCAGCCAAGCGCAGATTGCTGCCTTCAACAAGGCGGTTACGGACTTCACCGCAGGCCAGCAGGCGCAGCAAAAGGGCGACAATGCGACCGCTCTTGGGAAATATGAGGCGGCGCTTCCGGCGATCCGTGATGCGGTCAAGACCCAGCCCGGCAAGATCGAAAATGTCAATTTCCTCGCCAATGCGCTCTACGCAGCGGCGGCGGCTAATGCCGCCCTTCAGAAACTGGACGCTGTCGCGCCGCTCTATGAAGAGAGCCTGCCTTACTGGCGGCAGGTTGTGCAGGCCAAGCCCACCGACGCGCAGAGCAGGGGCGTGCTGACCGGTATCCTCATCCAAACGGCCAATTTCAAACTGAGCAAGCAGGACAAGGCAGGAGCCGCCCCGCTCTATGCCGAAGCGGTCCCCCTCGCCCGCAAGGCTGTCGCAGAGCAGGCCAATGCGGTAAACCGCAACCTTCTGCTCGCCGCGCTCATCGGCGCGAGCCAGACCAGCGAGGATGCCGCGCTCAAGGCTGAAGCAGCGACCATGTCGAAGGCGATGATCGCGGACGGTACGGTGGACGCAGCCAACAAGCCATCCGCTCAGGTTCTGGCGCAGAGCGCCAAGGCGGGTTGACGGCTGCCGGGTAGGCGCGCCTCAGCCCAGCAGGTTGATGGCACGTCACGTCTACACTTAACGCCACTCGACGATCGCATTGTCCTGACCGGGGGTGAAGAAGGCGACCCGCTCGAACTGCACCGCGATGAGGCAGCGGGGCGCGACGGCTGAATCCTGCTGCACGCAATGGACCGGCTGCCCGTCGGGGAAGCCGGAGAGCTTGCCTTCCAGCTGAATCTGATAACCGGCGGGGGAGGGGGATTGGCCCTCGTCCAGTTTCACCGTGGAGGAATAGGGGCGATCGCCTCGCCGTAAGGTGCGTGATCCTTCCGGGGAGTAGAATTGGGCGATCGCCAGCCGCTGGCTTGGTTCGCTCAGAACAATATCGGACGATGTGTTGTCGCCCGCCCCACATCGATCCGCGCTTGTCCACGGGCGCCCTATCCAGAAGCCTTCGACCGCATCAAAGGTCATTTCACCCGCGAGCTGCTTTACCCACTCTGCTCCCGCGAAATCGGACGCTCGGGCTGTCAGCTTTAGTGCACGGCTCTTGGGGTTGAATGTCCATCCCGCCCATCGTTCCTTCTTCTCCTCATCGCTCATCTCCCCTCCGCATCCGAACGGCATGCGGAGGATGAACGATCTTCCTACGAGCGCCGCGTTGGACTGCGGCAGGGCGGCGCCGCTCGCCACGGCATCCGTCGCGGCGGCGGCCGCCGCCAGCAATTCTGCACGGCCAAGCGGAGGCGGCGGGGTCGGAATGACCGGAATTTTCGGCACCTGGACGACCGGCTTGGGTTCCTCGACGGCTTGTCTGCTTTCGACCGTCTGATGCGCGGACTGCTGGTCGACGAGGATTAAGGTCAGCGCCGCACCAGCCGCAGCGGCGATCAGATGGGACAGGATGCGCAACCGGATATTCTGTTCTGCCATGGACCAGAGCTATCATATAGCGTCTGGTAAATTGACCCCTTGTACCTCAAATCGCCAACTTTTCTGCATTTTTTCTGCCTTGGCGGTCGCTTTATGCTAGCCGAAGCCGATGACGCTTGAGCAACTTGTCACCCTTTTCGTGCTCTGCGGCGTGGTCGCCGCACTGATCTGGGACAAGGTGCGCGCCGATGTGGTCGCTCTCGCGGGGGCGGCGCTGCTGCTGCTGACCGGCGCAGTGCGGCCGAGCGAGGTCCAAGGTGCGTTCGGCAGCCCAGCAATCATCGCTCTCGCTTCGCTTTTTGTTATTGCGCATGCGATGGAATTGTCCGGTCTGCTCGACTTGCTGATCGCCAAGGCGGTGGCGCTGTGCCGCCGCATTGGTGCGCTGGGCATCTGGCTGCTCATTGCGCTTTGCGGCGGCGCATCTGGCTTTCTCAACAACACGCCCATCGTAGTCCTTTCCGCGCCTGTGGTGCGCGACGTGGCGAAATCATTGAAGTTCGATCCCAAGCGCTTTCTGATGCCGCTTTCTTATGTCGCGGTTCTGGGCGGCTGCTGTACTCTGATCGGGACGTCGACCAACCTCCTCGTCGATGACATGGCGCGATCATCGGGGCAGCCGCCATTTTCGATCTTCGAGATCACGCCCGTCGGTCTTGTAGTCGCTGCGGCCGGGGGCCTTTACCTGTTCTTCTTTTCCGGCCGCCTGCTGGCCAGGCCGCTGCCGGTATCGCTTGAGCGGGTGGAGGCCGCGCTCCCGCACCATGTCAGTCACGTTGATCTTGCTGGCGACATGATCGGCGACGCGGAAGACTTCGCCGTGAAACGGCCGTTGGCGCCCACCAAGGCTGTGACTTCGACGGCGATCTTCGTAGGCGTCATCACCCTTGCCGCTCTCAACATTGCCCCCATCGCCGCATCGGCCTTCGCGGGCGCGGTACTTCTGATCCTTCTGCGCGTGATCCGCCCGGAGGAAGCCTATGGCGGGCTGCGGCCGGAAATACTGATGCTGATCGTGGGCATGGTCGTCATCGGGATCGCTCTTGAGCAGACTGGGCTTGCCGCCTCTGCAACCAACGCGTTGGTGGGCAGGGTTGGACTGTTCGGCCCACTGGGCGCGCTGATCCTTCTCTATGGAGCAACGCTTGTGCTGACGGAGCTGTTGTCGAATGCAACGGTCGCCGTGCTCGTCACGCCGGTCGCCGTTGCGCTGGCCGAAAGCCTCAGCGTCAGCCCGCGTCCGTTCCTCGTCGCGGTGATGATGGCGGGCAGCGCTGCCTTTGCGACGCCCTTCGGCTATCAAACCAATGTTCTAGTCTATCAGATGGCGGGATATAGCTATCTCGATTTCACCAAGGTCGGCCTTCCTCTCAACCTCATCACCTGGGCGGCGGCAGTGGCCGCGATCCACTGGTTCTTCCCCTTCTAGACTGAAGCGGCGCCTGCGCGTTGGAGGCGGAACGAGACCGGACGCGTTGCATCCCTCTCATGAGCAAGCTCACAGGGAGATGAGAATGGCTGACGCTCATGCCCATCGGCACGACCACGGCGAACATGTGCATTCGTCTGGCGCAGGGGAACATGCCCATGCACCCGCCACCTTCGGCAGGGCTTTCGCGATCGGCATTTGTCTCAACGTCGCCTTTGTGGCTACCGAGGTCATCTATGGTCTGACCAGCCGGTCGCTCGCCTTGCTCGCCGACGCGGGGCATAATCTGAGTGACGTCGCGGGCCTTGGCATCGCATGGGCAGCGATCATCCTCGCGCGGAAATTGCCCAACCGGCGGTTCACCTATGGATTGACTGGCACATCGATCCTGGCCGCGCTCGCGAACGGGATCTTGCTGATGCTTGCGGCAGGCGCAATCGCTGTCGAAGCGGTCCAGCGCTTTGGCGACCCTCAACCAGTTACTGGCAATATAGTGATGATCGTCGCGGGCATCTGGATCGCGATTAATACGGCGACGGCGCTGCTGTTCATGTCGGGCCGGAAGAGCGACGTCAACATCCGGGGCGCCTTTCTTCACATGGCGGCGGACGCCGCCGTTTCAGCGGGCGTGGTCATAGCGGGGCTTGCCATTCGCATCACCGGCTGGAACTGGCTCGACCCGGTGGTGAGCCTCGCCATCGTAGCCGTTATCGTCCGGACGACCTGGGGCCTGCTGCGAGAAGCCACAGCCATGAGCCTGAGCGCCGCACCGGCCACGATCGACACAGTGCAGGTGCGGCAACGCCTTCAGCAACTCGATGGGGTGGAAGCCGTGCACGACCTGCACATCTGGGCGATGAGTACGACGGAGACGGCGCTGACGGCGCATCTTGTTATGCCGGGAAAGCATGAAGGCGATCGCTTTCTGCACGATACCGCACAGATGCTGAAGACAAGGTTCAACATCGGCCATTCGACGCTGCAGGTGGAGCATGAAGCCGCAGCATGCGCCCTGCAATCCGACCGGGTGATCTAGAAGCTGATACTGTTCCGCTCTCAGCTCAGGGAAGAGAATAGGCGATGACGGAATCACCCACCGGAGTTTCCATGAAGTGGTGGCCGCCCGCATAGATCACGAGATATTCGCGTCCGCCCGCCTCATAGACGATCGGCGTTGCCTGCCCCCCAGCCGGCAGCTTGCGCTGCCACAGTGTCCTGCCGGTGGCGAGATCAATGGCGCGGATCAGATTGTCGGTCGCTGCGGCGATGAAGATAAGGCCACTCGCGGTGACGACAGCGCCGCCATTATTGGGCGTGCCGATGGTGATCGGCAGCATTGACGGGATGCCGAAGGGGCCGTTGGTCCGCGCGGTGCCGAAGGGACGGTCCCAGATCGTGCGGCCGCTCGCGATATCGATCGCCCTTAGGCCGCCATAAGGGGGCTGCTTGCACAACATGCCTGTAAATTTCAGACGCCAGCCCGCATTCACATCGATCGCATAGGGTGTATGTGCCTGCGGATCGCCTGCGCCCTCCGCCCCGCCTATATTGCCGCGCGCCTGCTGGCGCGGTGCCCAACCCCTTTCATTGGCCTCGGCGCGGGGGACGAGGCGGACATAATTGGGCATGTCGTTATAATTGGCGACAATCACGCCGCGCCGGGGATCGACAGCAATCCCGCCCCAGTCGGTACCGCCATTATAGCCAGGATATTCGATGGAGCGCCGATTACTCTCCGGAGGCGTATAGAAACCCTTGTAGCTCGCTTGCCGGAACTGGATGCGGCAGATCATCTGGTCGATCGGGGACATGCCCCACATGTCGCGTTCGGTCAGGTCCGGCTTACGTAACGTGTGCCAACGCGAATAGATCTGGAAGGGCGAACGCTGGCCGGGTTCGACGCCCCCGACCGGCGTGCTCATCACCCCGACCGGCGTGAGCGCTTTGCCTGTGCGCCGGTCGAGGATATAGATGTCGCCCTGCTTGCTCGGCAGGACCAGCGCGGGCGCGCCGCGATAGTCGACCAGCGTCGCCTGCGCGCCGAAGTCATAGTCCCACACATCCTTGCGCACGGCCTGGAAACGCCACCGCGGCTTGCCCGTGTTCACGTCCAGCGCCACCAGCGATGTGGCGTAGAAATTCTCGGGCGGACGGCGCAGGCCGCTATAATAATCGGCGGCGGCATTGCCCATCGGCAGATAGACTAGGCCTAGCTGCTCGTCGCCGCTGGCGATCGTCCACATATTGGGCGTGCCCCGCGCCCATGTCTGCCCCGGCGGCGGGTAGCCGTTCCAGTCCGGATGCATCATGTCCCACGCCCAGCGCAGCTTGCCCGTCACCGCATCGAACCCGCGGATCACACCGGAGGGCGCCCAGCGGTCCTGCCCGTCCAGCACCTGATGCCCCGTCACAACCACGCCCCTGACGATCGTCGGCGGCGAGTTGATCGAGACATAGCCCGGCGGGGTGTTGCCCATGCCGATCTTGGTGTCGACCTGGCCGTTCGACCCGAAATCCTGGCACGGCCTGCCCGTGTTTGCGTCGATGGCGAACAGGCGCGCGTCCAGCGTGCCCCAGATGATCCGCGTGGCGCAGGCTTGGTCCGGGCTCGCATCAGACAGGGCATAATAGCTGACGCCCCGGCAGGCGGCAGTGTAGGGAATGGCGGTGTCCGGCACGCGCGGATCGAACCGCCAGCGTTCCCGCCCCGTTGCGGGATCAAGGGCGATGACCATGCTTTTGGGCGTGCAGACATAGAGCATGTTGCCGATCTTGAGCGGCGTATTCTCCGCCCCATAAGTCCCTTTCGCGGCCTTCGACGGCAGATCGCCGGTGTGCGTCAGCCAGACCTGCTCCAGCGACGAGACATTGGCGGGCGTGATCTGGGCGAGGGGCGTGAAGCGCCGCGCGCTTTCCGATCCGCCATAAGCGGGCCAGTCGGCGCCAGCCTGGCGCAGCGCGGGATCGGCCATGGTGCCAGACGCCCCGGGCAGGGCCATCAATACCTCATGCTCATTGATCCGGCTCAGCGCAAAGCCGGTGATCGCAGTAAGGGCGATCACGGCGGTGATTGACGCACCCGCCAATCTCCAGCGATTTGCCCGGGCCGACATAAGCGGCATGACCAGCAGTACCGCGATCAGCAGGACCAGTGGCGCAATCACGCGCGGCACGAGCGCCCATCCATTCGCACCCACTTCCCAGAAGGCCCAGACGATCGTCGCTGCCACCACGGCTATATAAAGCCAAGCGCCCAGCATGCGGCGGCTGTAGATGAGCCAGCCGGACGCGATCATCGCGGCGCCTGCGATCAGATAATAGGGTGATCCCCCCACGACCAGCAGCCATGCCCCGCCGATGGCAAGAGCGAGTCCGATCATGCCGACAAGCCATGCGACGATCGTTGTGGCCCAGTGCAACCGGGCGCGGGAGGGCGGCGCAGCGTTGACCATGGCACATCCGCTTATCGTGGGAGGTGAAGAGCTAACGGAGGAGCGGCGCTCGATGTTCCGCCCGACATCGTCCCTGCTATCCTATATTGGCGCGGCACAGCGTTTCCGCCTGCCGCTTCAACGGCTACTCATGCCGAAAGCAGCTTTGCAACCCACCGGCTTCGGTCGAAATGATTGCAGATGATGACCATCGATGCCGTGAGCGGGACGGCAATCAGCGCGCCCGCTATACCCCAGATCCAACCCCAGAAGGTCATGGCGACGACGATGGCGAGCGGCGACAGCGACAGCGCCGCCCTTGCAGAATGGGATAAACGAAGTTGCTGATGATGATCTGCAACGCGGCGAAACCTGCGAACACCAGGATCGGCATGCCGACGCCGTGAAACTGAACCGCGGCATAGAGCGTCGGCGGGATGATCCCGACGATATTTCCAATCACCGGGATGAAGTTCAGCAGGAAATTCAGCAACCCCCAGACGATCGGCAGGTCGAGCCCGGTTGCGAGAGCCCACAGTGTCGAGGCGAGCCCGGTCAGCAGGCTAGTCGCCAAGTTCGTGCTGAAGTAACGCCTCACCTGCTCGGATATGGAGATCATCGTGGAGCGCAGCTGCCTTCGCGTCTCCTGCTCCATTTCGGCCCGCATCTTGTGCTGTGCGCGCGCTACTTCGGGCAGACCCAGGATCACGAAGAGGCCGATAAAGCCGACATAGGTGATGAAACTATATATGCTGGCCGCCAGCATCTGCGCGAAGGCGATCACGCGCTGCTGATCGAGCAGTCCGGCGTCAAGCGTGATGCCCCAGTCCCGCACCTTTCCGGCCACCGAATCATAAAGGGACATAAGCTTGGGCCAATGAGCGCCGAGCACGGTCATCAACTGTCCGAGCGAGAGATAAACCGCCGCAACAAACAGCGTGAGGATGATGACGAGCGTCGCCACGGTCAGCACATAGCTCAGCCAGCTCGGCAGTCGCCGGTCCAGCCACAGCTTGAGCGGCCACAGGGCGGCGACGATGACCCCGGCGAACAAAATTGGCATCGAGACGGCATAGCTTGCCCGCAGCGCCGCGACGCACAGGATCGACGCGATCACCCACAGCAGTCGGGTTGCATAGGGGCTGGCGACAGGCAAATTCATGCCGCGCCGCCCAGCCAGCTGACATCATCCCGCAGGCGGCGCTTATGTCCGGGCCGCTCTAGAGCCTCTCGCAGGATGTTAGCCCGGTTGATCACCGCCTGGCTGTTATATCCATCCAGCTTTTTTCCGGCCAGCTCTGCAAGCCTGCCGATATACTTTCCGATGACAGCAAGCCTGTCCCGATCATCGCAAGCGGTCGCCACTTCGCCAAGGGAGCTGAGGAAACTCAGCGCTGCCACCCCGTCGCCTGCGCAATATTGCGCCAGTGCGCCGAAGCTCCGGTTTAGAAAATCCGCAAAATCCTGCGGGTGTGCTATGACGCGCAGCGTCCCTTCGCTGTCTTGCCGCAAATGCGAAGGAATTTCGCGCCCTGACAGGTCCGACATGGTAGCGCCCAACCAGTCGAGGCAGGTAATCGCGGTGAATGGATCATTGATCCCGGGCGACAGGGCGCGCGCCGCGATCTCGACCAGCTCATCGATAAGGAAGCGCAGGTCCTGCAGCGCCGTGCGCTGCGATCCGATGGCGAAGGCGTCGGCCATAGCGCGGCAGGTTTCCTCATCGCAGCGTTCAGCGGGAAAGGCGACGATCAGCGCCCGCCCAGCGTGCGCGAAGTCTCCGGGCTGGTAGCGCAGGCGGATTACCAGATCATTTCGGGATGCCAATTTCAGCAGGTCCTCGTCACGGATCAGCTGAATATAGCCCGTGTGGTCCGCCGTCACCGTCCGCAGATCAGCCGCCGCCCCGGCATCGCCATCCTGCCGAAAGGCAGGGGGCAGAGCCGCCTCACCATCATGACAACCGTGATTGGCGGGATCGCCCAGGAAGCGCGGAAACCGATGGCCCACCTCTTGCATCAATCGCTGCCCGACATCCTCGATCACATTGTTGATGTGGATCTTGCTGGGGACGTGATGGATGAAGAAGATCAGCACCGCTATCGAGCAGAGCGCCAGCAAGACTGCGACCAGCAGCGCGATGCTGGGCACAAAGGCAACGCCGCCGGACTCCTCCGGCGATCGCACAGTGCGCAGCACGATCAGGCAGTAAAGGAACGTGGCGATGAAAGTGCCCAGCGTCACCTGATTGCCCCGGTCGCGCATAAAGTTGCTGAGCAGGCGAGGCCCATATTGGCCCGATGCATAGACGACCGCCGCGATCGTCACTGAAAAGACAGTGCCAGCGACGGTAATCATGGACCCGCCTATGGCCGAGAGCAGCTGTCGCGCCCCGCTGGGGCGTGAGGCCCGCAGCCAGGGGAGACGGTCCATCCACGCGGATCCTTCATAACTGTCCAGCCAGATCATGCCGCCGGCGAGCACTATCGCCGCGCAGGCCATAATCGATGGCAGGAACCAGTAGCTCTGCCGCAGCATGTCGGCGAGACGCAGGAGCCTCGCCTTCACGAATTGCGTTCCTGCGGCCATGCCGTCCGCGCGCCCGCACGCTCTTGCGCGATCACGCTGAGGCTGCCGTCGGTCTCAAGGACAACAGCGGCCACATCCGCAATATCGCCGATGCCTGCCCCGCGTACGGCCGCCTTGACCTCGTCCCGCGAGACACGTTCATCGTGGAGCGCCTGATTCAGCATGCGCCCATCGGCAAGCAGGATGCGCGGATCGGATTTTGCGAAGCGGGCGACCATGCGCGAGCGTCGCGCGCTCCACGCCACCAGAAATTGCAATAGCGCCAGCAGTACGAAGGACAGCACCCCTTCCAGGAATGCGACGTCCTCGGTGAGAAGTACCGTCGCCAGTGTCGATCCCAGCGCAACGGTCACGACAAGGTCGAAAGCGTTCAGCTTCGCCAGCGTCCGCTTCCCGCTAATGCGAAGTATGACAATGAGGATAGCGTAGGCGGCGGTGCCAACGAGGATCACGCGCAACAGACCCTGCCAGTTGTCGAAGAGCATAGAGGTCCTTTCGCTCTTAAGGGGTGCAAGGCCTCCTGCGTGACGTCGCATGGTGGCAGGACAGCCCACCGGTCCGGATCAGCGAGCACGCCTCTTCGCTTCCTGCGCGCCCCGGCACTCATTCTATAACAGGAAAGCCGACGGCTCGTTCCGCCGCGAAGGGAGCCAATTGACCGATGAGCCGTTCGTTGGTCATGAGAAAGTGCAAATTTCACGTCTCCCTTCTCCCGACCATCGTCGCCCCCGTCAGCGCCTTGGCTGCTGATCCGAGCCAGCATTTCCCTCCCATGCCGCCGGCGGCAGGCATCGCCGCCGAAGTGTCGGCCGATGATCTACGCAGCGCGGTTCAGGACGAGAATGTCCGGAAATTCTATGCGGACTCAGGGTGGAGGGCATTCTGGTCCCCGGTCGCCGAACAGGACCTCCTGTCGTCGCTCGACCGGCGTAAGGCGCATGGCCTCGATCATGTCGACTTCGGCCCCCGCCCGTCTGCCTCCGACAGCGCACTTGCCCATGAACTGAAACTTACGCGCCTCGCCCTCAACTATGCTTCAGCGCTTGCGCAGGGGATGGTCGATCCCACCAGCCTGCACAGCGTCTACACTTTGCCCCGGCCGGCTGTGGACCTGTCAGCCGGGTTGGCGCAGGCATTGGTGGCGAACCGGATAGGAGATTGGCTTGAAAGTCTTGCACCCGCCACGGGGGAATATAGCCGTCTGTCCGCCGCCTATCTCGATTATTCCCGCAAAGCGTTGGAGGATGCGCGCAAGTCCCTACCAGATAGCGGCCTTATCCATGTTGGCGACCGCGATCCCAGGGTGCCCGCCATTGTCAGGCAGCTGGCGGACAATGACTACCTCTCGGCAGAGACTCTGCCCGCCACAACGCAGGTAGGCCATAGCGAAAGCGTGAGCTACACCATCGCGATGAAGGACGCCGTCAAGCGGCTCCAGCAGGACTATGGGATCGCCGCGGACGGCATCGTCGGGCCTGACACCATCGGCATCCTCAACTTGCGGGCGAATGATCGGGCGCGTGCGCTTGCAGTGGCGATGGAACGCAGGCGCTGGATGGACCGGTCCCGGCCCGCAACCCGGATCGACGTCAATATCGCGGCTGCGCGGCTGCAATATATCCGCGACGGCTTGGTCGTCGATGAGCGCAGGGTGGTGGCGGGTCGTCCGGACCGTCCGACGCCCTTGCTGAGTTCGCCCATTTTCCGCCTGGTTGCCAATCCTACCTGGACCGTGCCGAAATCCATCCAGAATACGGAGCTGGCCAACGTCGGCGCTGCCTATCTCCAGCGTAACAACATGGTCATGCGAGGCGGATGGATCGTTCAGCAGCCAGGGCCCGACAATGCGCTGGGCCAGGTGAAGTTCGACATGCGCAATGGTCATGCCATCTATCTGCACGATACGTCGGCGCCTGCCCTCTTCGACAGGAGTGAACGCCATCTCAGCCATGGCTGCGTCCGGTTGGAGGACGCGCTCGGCTTTGCGCAAATTCTGGCGTCGGATGAAGGCGTACTTGATCAATGGCTGGCGGCACGCGAGACGGGGCAAGAGCAGTTCGTCTCCTTGCCGCGTGAAATTCCGGTGCGCCTGCTCTATCGCAACGTCTTCGTCCGATTCTCCGGCGAAATCGCCTTCCGCGTTGATCCCTATGGCTGGAACGATGCGGTAGCGCAGCGCCTGGGGTTCGGCGGCACGGGCCGCAAGTCCCAGCCGACCGGGATCGATATCGGCCCCTAAGCCGCAGCGAGCGCGGCCATATCTGCGCCTGCTGGACGCTGGAACAGGCGCAGGTCGAAATCGGACAAAATCGCGATCAGATGATCAAATATGTCCGCCTGTATGCCTTCATATTCAGTCCAGACGGTGCTTGTGGCGAAGGCGTAGATTTCCATGGGCAGGCCATTTTCGCTGGGGGCAAGCTGGCGAACGAGCAATGTCTTGTCCTGCGCAATGTCCTCGCGCGATTGCAAATAGGCCAGAACATAGGCGCGGAAGGTGCCGAGGTTGGTCAACCGTCTGCCATTGACGGTCCCATCCGCGCGGTGTGCCGCATTCCAGCGCTCAATCTCCTGGCGCTTGGCTTCGATATAGGGCCGCAGGACCAGGAACTGCGCCATCTTTTCCATGTCGCCGTCATTTAGAAACCGCACGCTGCGCTGGTCGAGCATCAATGACCGCATGATGCGCCGTCCGCCGGAATCCGCCATGCCGCGCCAGTTGCGGAAGCTCTCTGAAATCAGGCGATGGGTCGGGACGGTCGTGATCGTCTTGTCGAAATTCTGGATCTTCACCGTATGCAACGCGATGTCGATTACGTCGCCATCGGCGTTGAACTGGGGCATTTCGATCCAGTCGCCGACGCGCACCATGTCGTTGGATCCGATCTGCACCGACGCCACCAGAGACAGGATTGTATCCTTGAACACCAGCATCAGCACCGCTGCCATCGCGCCCAGGCCTGACAGCAGCAGCAGCGGTGATTGGTCCATCAGCGCGGCAATGATCAGGATCGCCGCCGCGCCGAAGAGCAGCAGCTTGCCCAGCTGCACATAGCCCTTGATAGGCCGGTTGGCGGCATTTGGGCGACGCTGATAGAGATCATTGAGCAGCGTCAACAAACCGCTGAGCGCGATGGCGATGGTCAGGATGATGAAGGCAATGCAAAGGCTGCGGACGAATGTGACGGCCGCCGCTGGCAGGTGCGGCACTGTGCCGATGCCGATCTGTATCACCAGCGCCGGAATGATGTTCGACAATCGGGCGACGATCGTTCCGATATGCTGTGCCTCGATGCGAAAGGGCAGGTGATTGAGCAGGCGGAGCAGCAGCCGCAGCACGATCCGCTTGGCAATCCAGTTGGCGATCCAGGCGAAAGCGCCGAGCAGAAGCAGCGCCAGCCCGCTCTGCACCCATGGCTCATCCACATAGCCACGCGTCAGGGTTCTGATGCTGTCGTTGGAGACCGGAAGGTTGGTGATCAAGCCTGCTTCTCCGCAAAGGGATCGTTATAAAGGGATTGGCCCGCCGTCTCGGGCATGAAGCGCAGCGCGATCAGGCCGACGACGCAGGCGAGCATCATGTAGAATGCGGGCATCAGTTCATTGCCGGTATAGCTGATCAGCCCGCTGCCGATCGCTGGGGCCGTCCCGCCAAAAATGCTGGTCGCGACATTGTAGGCGATAGCGAAGCCAGCAAAGCGCGCCTGCGTCGGGAACAGCGCGGGGAAGGTGGCGGATATCGTCGCCAGTTGCGGCACATAGAGCAGCCCCAGGAGGACAAAGCCCGCGATCGCTCCCGCCAGCCCCGTCGCCATCAGCATGTAGAGCGGCACAACCGCGAGCAGCAGTCCGACTAGCGAAACCCGCCACATCACTCGCCGCCCGACCTTGTCCGACAGCGCGCCGGCAAAGGGCAGGAACAGCATCATCAGCAGCATGCCGATGATCGGCACGATCAGCGCTTCGTCGTTCGACAGCCCAATCCGCCGCTGCAAATAGGTCGGCATATAACTGAGCAGCGTATAGTTAACGACGTTGAGCGCCACAACCAGCCCGCCGACCACCAGCATCGGTCGCCAGTGTCGCCGCATCAGCAGCGACAGGCTTGGCGAGGGCGGGCCCGCATCATGCAGCGCCGCCGCCGCTCGGAAGACGGGCGTATCCTCCATCTTTGATCGCAGATACATGCCGACCAGCCCCATGGGTGCGGCCACTAGAAAGGGCACGCGCCATCCCCAATCATGCATGGCCGCGTCGCCCAGCAGCAGCGAAAAGCCGAGCATCAACGCCGCGCCCAGCGAAAACCCGGCCAAGGTTCCGAATTCCAGAAAACTGCCGTAGAAGCCGCGCCGGCCGTCGGGCGCATATTCCGCCATGAATGTCGCGGCCCCGCCATATTCGCCGCCGGTCGAAAAGCCCTGCACCATGCGCAGCAGGATGAGCAGCAGCGGCGCCCAGAAGCCGATGCTCGCGTGATCGGGAATCAGCCCGACACAGAGCGTCGCTCCCGACATCAGCAAGATGGTCAGCGCCAGCACCGATTTGCGCCCGAGCCGGTCCCCGAGCGGCCCCCAGAACAACCCGCCCAATGGCCGCACCAGAAAGGAAATCGCGAAGGTCGCCAATGCGAATAGCACCGCTTCCTCCGTGTTGCCGGGGAACAGCGCGGCAGAGATATAGGTCACGCCGTAGGCATAGATGCCATAGTCGAACCATTCGGTCGCATTCCCCATGGCCGACGCGGCGATGGCGCGGCGCAGCGTGGCGTCCTGCTCCCTACGGGGAGCAGTCGGGGCTTCGGCGGAGATCGCGGTCATGTCGTCTGTCCTTCATCGACGCTGTTGGGATCGAGCAGCGCGGCCATCGGCGTCGTGCGGGGCATGATCTGAAATTCCTGCTGATACTGGTCCGGCACTGGCTCGGACGCGCGCTGCCGCCAAAGCCCAACCATCATCGCGAGCCCCGCGCAGCAGGCGATGAACAGGAACAGCCCGCCGGTGCCCGCCGCACTCATGAAGCCCGCCGCCAGCGTCGGTCCCAGCGCGGCGCCGATCGAATAGAGCAGCACCAGCCGCCCGCTCGCAGCCACCCGCTCAGTCTCCAGCAGTCGGTCGTTGCAATGCGCCACGCACAGCGGATAAAGCGCGAAGCTCAGTCCCCCAAACAATGCGCCAAGGCTCATCAGCAGCAGGCCGCCGCCGCCGATCATCGAGAGCGCCACGCTGACTAGTGCGGCGATCGCGAAGCTGCCGACGATCACGCGCCGCCGGTCATGGCGGTCCGACAAGCGGCCCAGCGGCCATTGCAGCGCCACCCCGCCCAGGATGACGATCATCATGAAGCGCGCTGTTTCGGCAAGGTCCAGCCCCAGCCGCCGCACATGGACCGCCGCCATCCCGTAGAAGGCGCCCAGCATCAGCCCCGTCGCCACCGCGCCCCACGCGCCCAGCGGCGATGCCGCCAGCAGGGAACGAATCGAAAAGGCGCTCGCCTCCACGGGGACAGGCGCGGAACTGCGCGTCAGGCAAAGGGGGACGATAGCCAGTGAAATTAGGATGGACGCAATCTGAAATGGAATGGCGGGCAGGGCCCCGCTCGCCCCCAGCAACAGTTGCCCGATCGCCTGCCCTGAATAGAGCGCGACCATGTAAGCCGCCAGCACGCTGCCCCGCATCTGCGGATCGGCCCGGTCGTTGAGCCAGCTTTCCAGGCAAACGAACACACCCGCGACGCAAATGCCGTCGATCAGTCGTAAGAGCATCCAGAACAACGGTTGCGTCCACAACGCATAGGATAATGTGCTGGCCGACAGCAGCGCGACGACAGCGGCAAATGCGCGGATATGGCCCACCCGCCGCACTATGCTGCCCGCGCGCAGCGACCCGATGATCAGCCCGCCAAAATAGGCGGTGGCGACGATGCCGATCGTCATCGTGCCGCTGCCCGCCCGGTTGAGCCGCAGGCTGATCAGCGTGGCCAGGAATCCGCTGCCCGCCATCAGCATGAAGATGGAAAGCAAAAGGCTACGAACGGGTTGGATGGCCAACAGCATGACGGTCGATCGGACGCCGCTCAGGCGGCGCGCCGTCCTTCAGACGCCGTCTTGTCGCGTTCAACCAGGGCGCTGTGCAGCGCCCGGACGGCGGCATCATAATGTTCGACATCGATGATGAACTGCACATCGACGTTGCGGATCTGGTGCTGCATCGCGATGACGCCGATCCCTTCATCGTCCAGCGCGCGCAACGCATCGGCGACCAGGGAAGGGCGCGATATGTCGCTTCCTATCACCGCCACCATCGCCACCGGATGCGCCGATATCGCGGCGTCGGGATAGGATCGCTGCAAATCTTCTATCACCCGCGTCACCGTCGCCGTGTCGGCCGACAGATAATGGGTGATGGTGTTGGCGTTGGATGACTTGCTGACGATCCAGGCGCCATGCCGCGTCAGCGCTTCCAATATCGCCGCGTCATAGCCCTTCACCCCGACCATGTCCTGTTCAAAGAACTGGAGCGCCTGCGCGTGGCAGATGCCCGTCACGATTTCGACGCGCGGGCTCTCCGACACATAATTGCTGCAGATCAGCGTCCCGCCATCTTCCCGGTCGAATGTGTTGCGCACGCGTAGCGGGATGTTGGACTGCCGCAGGCCCCGACCCGCGCCGGGATGGATCGCCTCCATGCCCAGATTAGCGAGCTGGTCGGCAACGTCATAATTGGTGCGACCGATCTTGCGTGCCTTTTCGATCCCCACCAGCTTCGGGTCGGCGCTCGACAGGTGAAACTCCTTGTGGATGATCGCCTCGCGCGCCCCGGTCAGCACCGCAATGCGCGAGAAGGTCATTTCCGAATAGCCGCGCGCATAGCGGCGCACCATGCCTTCGCGGCACCCGGCATAGCCGGTGACGATCGGCAGGGTGGAGGTAAGGTCGATGGCTTCAAGCGCCGTCACAATCCGCTCGTCCAGTTCCTGCATATCCTGCTGGTGCCACAGCGTCAGATCGACGAAGGCGGCGTTGACGCCCCGGTCGCGCAGCAACAGGGCGGTGCTATGGGCGCTGTGTGCCTCGCCCAGCCCAGCAAGCATTTCGCGCACCATTGTCAACTGTTCCTTGACGCAGAAGCGTCCATGGCTGCGCAGCCGCGCCAGATCGTTCAGGCATGCCGCCGCGGCATCGATCCGCATATCGACGAAGGCGTCGGCTTCCCGCTGACTGTCGGCGCGCGCGAACATCTGCGCGTTACGGGACTGCATCGCGGCACGCACCGCTTCCATCGCCTCGCGCCAGCCGTCCGTGCCTTCATCCGCGACAAAACGAGCATAGACGCCCGGCTGGCCGCTCTTCTTGTGCTCCAACAGCAGATCGGTCATCCCCGCATAAGCGGACACCACGAAAATGCGGTTGTACAGGTCCGCTCCCTTGCGCCCGCCGATCAGGACATTGTCGAACAGCGTGGCCGTTTCGGCCATGGATGTGCCGCCGATCTTCTCGACGCTATGGCGGTTCATATCAGCACCTCCTCGGCGAGCGGACCCGATACGGGCACGATCGGCTGTGGTTCGCCTCGCGCGGCGATGAATTCCGGGCGTGGCTTATCGACGCCAAAGGGCGTGACCAGCCGGTTGCTGACCGCATTGTAGACCAGGAATGCGTTGGCGCGGGGGAAGGGCGTAATGTTGCCGTTCGACCCATGCATGATGTTGCAATCGAAGATGACGACCGATCCCGGCTTGCCCGTCGGTGCGACAATGCCATGCTGGTGCGCCAGCTCGGCTAGGCTGTCCTCGTCGGGCACGCCATATTCCTGGCGCTTCAATGACGTGCGGTAATGATCCTCGGGCGTTTCGCCCACACAGGTCAGGAAGCTGTGGTGAGAACCCGGGACCAGCATCAGCGGCCCGTTATGCGGCGTGTTTTCCGCCAGCAGGACCGACATGGACAGCGCCCGCATGCGCGGCATGCCGTCCTCGACATGCCAAGTTTCGAAATCGCTGTGCCAGTAGAATTCCTTGCCTTGGAAGCCGGGCTTATAGTTGAGGCGCGACTGGTGAATATAGACCTCGTCGTCCAACAGGAATCGCGCCACATCGGCTAGCCGCTGATCGGCTGCGAGACGCGCGATGACTGGGCTTTGCGCATGAATACGGAAGATCGAACGAATTTCGCGACTTTCCGGTTCGCTGATGACTGTCTCTTCCTCCAATGCGTGGGGGTCTGACAACAGCTTGCCTGCTTCGCGCTGAAGAAAGGTGACTTCCTCATCTGAAAACAGGTTCTCCAGCACCAGATAGCCGTCACGGTCGAACTGTTCGGCTTGGCTCATGCTGATTGGCGCATCCTCATTCCAATCGCTGTGAACGACCGGGTCGAGGCGCGGCAAAAACTCCGCCACTTTCGCATGGCGGGATGGGTAGATGTCGTCCAAGGGATGACCCCTTTCGCTTTCGATTAATTACTCAGCGCGGCCTCGCGGATCATGTCCGCCTCGGTTGGGTAGGCGCCGTTTTCATCATGCACTTCCTTGCCGGTGACCGGCGGATTGAAAACGCAGGCGCACAATATGTCGGTCGTGGGCCGCACGACATGCTTGTCATGGGCGTTGAGCGCGTACATAACGCCCGACGCCAATTGATGGGTGATGCCGGTGCCCAGATCCTCGATCGTGCCATTGCCTTTGAGGACCAGCACGGCTTCCAGATGGTTCCGGTAATGCATGTGGATTTCCTCGCCCGCATACATGGTCGTGATGTGGAACGAGAATCCCATATCGTCGTCCTTCAGCAGCAAGCGCGCGCTTTCCCACTGCTCCGACTTCACATTCCTGTCGGATTTACGGATGTCCTGCAATTTGCGAACAATCATAATATCTCCTTTATTCCGCAGCGACGCCGTACGGGACGGTCAGCGCTTCGCGGACGCAAGTTTCCAATATGTCGATCCCTGCCAAGAGGTGGGCATCTTCTATGGTGAGCGGCGCGAGAATCTTGACGATCTCGTCATGCGCCCCGCTGGTTTCGATGATGAGGCCGCGATCAAAGCAGGAGGCGGTGACGGCGGCGGCGATTTCGCCCGATCCGACGTCGATCCCGCGCATCATGCCCCGACCACGGGTTGACAGGCCGTGTTCGGCTGCCATGGCTTCCAACCTGCGCTCGATCAGCGTTCCACGGCGGGCGATGTCCTGCTGGAACTGCCCGTCGCTCCAGAAATGGCGAATTGCGGCGTTGGCGGTCACGAAGGCGTGGTTGTTGCCCCGGAACGTGCCATTATGCTCGCCCGGCGCCCACCGGTCGATTTCGGGGTGGAACAGGGTCAGCGCGAAAGGCAATCCCATTCCGGACAGTGATTTGGCCATGGTCACGATGTCGGGCGTGAAGCCCATGCCTTCGAAGCTGAAGAAGCTGCCGGTGCGGCCGCATCCCGCCTGGATGTCATCCACGATCATCAACGCGCCGTGACGGTTGGCGATCGCGCTGATCTTGCGCAGCCATTCAGGGGACGCGGCGTTGAGGCCGCCTTCGCCCTGCACCGTTTCCACCAATATGGCGGCTGGCGCATCGAGGCCGCTCGACGGGTCGGACAGGCGCCGCTCCAGCAGGTCGGCCGTGTCCACGTCCGGGCCGTGATAGCCGTCATAGGGCTCATGCGCGACATGGGAAAGCGGCACACCCGCACCGCCCCGCTTGGCGGCGTTGCCGGTGCAGGCAAGCGCACCCAGCGTCATGCCGTGGAAGCCGTTGGTGAAAGCGATCACGAGTTCCCGTCCGGTCACTTTACGGGCAAGCTTGATCGCAGCCTCGACGGCGTTGGTGCCGGTTGGGCCGGTGAACATCGCCCGATAATCCAGTCCGCGCGGCTTCAGGATCAGGCGTTCCAGCGTCTCCAAAAACGCCGCCTTCGCGTCGGTGTGGAGGTCCAAACCATGAGCGATGCCGTCATCCTGGATATAATCCAGCAGCGCCTGCTTCAGCACGGGATGGTTATGGCCGTAGTTCAGCGTCGAGCATCCGGACAAGAAATCGAGGTAAAGCCCGCCCTGATTGTCGTGCATCCACACGCCTTTCGCCTTGTTGAACTGGCGGGGCATGGCACGGGCGTAGCTGCGCACCGCGGACTCGCGCCGCTCGTAGACGGACGTGTCAGGCTTTAGGCTTGTGGGTCGGGGACGTGTGCTGATCATGTCGCCAATTCTCCTTTTGTTGCGCCACCCGTCTTCCGGGGCAGGGGGCCGATACGCGCCAGCCATTCGGTTGCATGAGCGCCGGCAAAATGAGTTTCGCGGTGGAAAAGCGCGCTTTTCGCAAGGGCGGTGCTCCACTGTCTCGCCAGGCCTTCGAACAGGGCCCAGGATGCCAGATTGTCCTCCGTCACCGTGGTGATGAGATGGGTGACGCCTTCAGAAGATGGGCGATCCAGCAGCGCTTCGATCATTCGGCCGCCGAGCCGTTGCCCTCTGGCGGCAGGCGCGACGGCGACTTGCCAGACGAAGAAACATTCCGGTTCGGAAGGGGGGCGATATCCTGAGACCCATCCTGCTATCGCGCCTTCTCGCTCGGCGATGACGCAGCTTTCGGCGAAATGCGTGCACTGTAGAAGGTTGCAGTAGGCCGAATTGGGATCGAGCGGCGGGCATTGCGCGATTAGCGCGGTGACCGCAGGGCCATCGCCGGCCATAGGCCTCCGAAACAAAACCTTGGATGATCGCGCAGGCGAAAGGCGCGCAGACGTCCGTGGCGGCTTGCTGGCCGCATCGGATTTATACTCAAAGATGCTTTATCTCCTGAATTATAATTCTGTGCAGGATTGGTCCGCCCCCTCGTGTTGCGGCATGACATACGAGCTTCTCGCGCGTTTTTCAACCGGACAGCCAATTTCCGTTTCTTCGGCGCATAAAGAATCCATAAAAATACTTTGTCTACTGAAGGAATTTGCATGGCTTCAAACCCCTATCTTTTCTATGTTTCCTGCATGAGTTCCGATATCGCCTCCCTCACGCTCCGCGCGCTCCGCCGGGTCCTTCGCGCGACCGAAATCGGCAGCCGCCGCCTCGCCAACGCGACCGGCCTGACCCCATCGCAATGGCTCGTTCTTCGTGAGATCGCGTCGCGCGATTCGGTCACGCCCAGCGAGGTCGCCCAGGCGGTCAAATTTAGCCAGGCGACGATCACGACGGTTGTTGACCGGCTGCAGGAATTGGGGTTTGTCCAACGCCAACGAAGCGCGCGCGACAAGCGGCAATTTATCCTCTCAGTGCTGCCCCCGGGTATCTCCGCGCTCAGCGATGCGCCCGACTTGCTGCAGACGACGTTTACAGATCGGTTCGACCGCCTGCCCTCGTGGGAACAAGCCATGATCCTCGCGGCGGCGGAGCGGCTGGCGATGCTGATGGACGCGCAATACATCGACGCCGCGCCACTGCTCGACAGCGGCCTTATCGACCGATCCGAACCCGCCTGATCAGCCGCGAAAGGCGATCGTCGAAAGCAGCGCTAGCGCTTCTGGACGGGAATCAAGCCGTGTGTGCTGCACGACAATCGGAACGTCGGAACGGATAACGCTCGCATAATCGGTATCCAGCGGGACCGGCTCAGGACCGTCCAGATCGTTGAAACGCAGATGCAAAGTTCGTCGGGCTCCAACGCTGAAACGATAAGGACCCACAGGCTCCTTGTCCGTGAAATAGAGCATGACCTCCACATGTGCTTGCTCATCCGAGGTGTTGAGCATGTGCGGCTTCATGGCTTGTGAGCGCACGATCCGCGTGGATGCCTTCTCCTCCAGGAATATAGCCCTCTGGGATAACCCGGAGGCATGACCCTATCGCCTCGCTCATATCATCTCTCCCAGCGTATGCCGGGAACGCACCGGGAGCCAATCCGTTACCCAAGAACCGCCCCGACATAATTACCTGGAGAGCTGCCATGACGCAGACCGTAAGCGATTTCTTCTGGGAACGACTGCGGCAATGGGGCGTGCGCCGAATATATGGCTATCCGGGAGACGGCATAAATGGCCTGCTGGGAGCGCTCGATAGGGCAGGTGACGCCTTTGAGCTCGTACAGGTGCGCCATGAGGAAATGGCGGCCTTCATGGCGTCGGCTCACGCCAAATTCACGGGTGAACTAGGCGTTTGCCTGGCGACCTCGGGACCGGGGGCATCCCATCTGCTTACCGGGCTCTATGACGCGCGGTTGGATCACATGCCCGTGCTCGCGATTGTCGGCCAGCAGGCAAGAACCGCTATCGGGGCCCATTACCAGCAGGAACTCGATCTGGTTTCCATGTTCAAGGATGTCGCCGGCGCGTTCACCGGTATGGCGAGCGTTCCCGCACAGGTGCGGCATCTGGTCGATCGCGCGGTACGGATCGCGCTGGGCGAACGCCGGGTCACAGCTCTTATCCTGCCGAATGATTTGCAGGTACTGCCGATGGAGCAGCCCCCGCGCAAGCATGGCGCGGTCTTTTCCGGCGTCGGTTGGTCTCCTCCGGAGGTGGTGCCCCGGCAGGCTGATCTGGAACGCGCCGCCGAAATTCTGAACAGCGGCAGCAAGGTTGCCATGCTGGTCGGTGCAGGTGCGCGCGACGCGACAGATGAGGTCATCGCGGTTGCCGACCGGCTGGGCGCGGGATGTGCCAAGGCGCTGCTCGGCAAACAGGTGCTGCCCGATGATCTGAGCTGGGTGACAGGTTCGATAGGGCTGCTGGGCACGAAGCCAAGCTATGACCTCATGATGGAGTGCGACACATTCCTTATGCTGGGATCAGGCTTTCCTTACGCCGAGTTTCTGCCCAAGGAAGGGCAGGCGCGAGGCGTCCAGGTCGACATCGATCCGGGCATGCAGTCGATCCGCTTCCCGAGTGAGGTCAACCTAACTGGCGACGTCAAGGCGACGCTGGGGGCGATCCTGCCGTTGCTCCAACAAAAGGCTGACGAGACATGGCGCGAGCAGATTGCAAGCTGGAAGGCTGATTGGGAGGAGACCCTCCACGAGCGCGCGATGGTCTCCGCGAATCCGGTCAACCCGCAGCGCGTCTTCACCGAATTGTCGCCGCGCATCCCCGACCGCGCGATCCTGACCAGCGACAGCGGGAGCTGCGCGAATTGGTTCGCGCGGGACATCCGAATCCGGCGGGGCATGATGGCCTCCGTTTCTGGTGGTCTGGCGTCCATGGGCGCGGGCGTCCCTTATGCTATAGCTGCGAAATTCGCCCATCCCGAGCGGCCGGTGATCGCCAGCGTCGGAGACGGCGCAATGCAGATGAGCAATATGGCCGAGCTCATCACCATCGCCAAATATTGGCAACGGTGGAGCGATCCCCGCTTCGTCGTCTGCGTCCTCAACAATCAGGATCTCAATCAGGTAACCTGGGAACAGCGGGTGATGGAGGGTAATCCAAAGTTCGAGGCAACGCAGAATCTGCCTGACGTGCCCTATCACCGTTTCGCAGAGATGATCGGGCTAGAGGGCATTTTCGTCGATGATCCCGAAGCGTTGGGTCCTGCATGGGACAAGGCGCTCGCCAGCCGTCGTCCCGTCGTGCTGGAAGTAAAAACTGACCCTGACGTGCCACCCTTGCCGCCGCACATCACGCTCGAGCATGCAAAGAAATTCACCTCGATGCTGGCAAAGGGCGATCCCGATGAAACCAGCGTCATCAAGGGTGCGGTCAAGCAAGTGATGGCCAATGTGTTCGGCGACGATCGGAAGTGATGCAGGAAGATGGCGCAGCAGGATTGCGATTGACAGCGGGCGGGGCGGCGCTGCTCGCATGCTCCGTGCTCGCGGACAGCGCGATCGAACATTATCGAGGATCGTTCCATAATCCAGCGATGGTAGCGCCGCTGGTGGCCTCCTCCGTCAATATCGCGATGGGCGTCGTGCAGGCGGCGGGTGGGCGTCTGCCTCGGCCGGTTTCGCTTGGCGGTGGCGGCGCGGCGATTGCGGTCGGGGCCGCCGGGTTCGGGTTTCATGCTTTCAACATCATGCGCCGTCCCGGCGCGATCAGTTTCAGCAATTTCTTCTACGGCGCACCCGTCGGAGCGCCAGCCGGACTGATCCTGTCTGGATCGCTCGCCATCATGGCAAGCGCGGCGTCAGGCGCTATCCTTCGCGATTTCGGGCAGGGAAGGGCGATCGCCTCTGTTGCGGCCCTTGGCCTCGGCGGAGCGGTCGCCGAAGCGGGCCTGCTGCATTTTCGAGGGGCCTATCACAATCCTGCCATGTGGCTGCCCATCATCCTTCCGCCTCTTGGCGCCCTGTCGCTGGCATGGGATACGGTGAAAGGCTACGGATCGCGGCGGAGCATCCGACTGCTGCTGGGGACGGCGCTGCTGGGCCTGATTGGCAGCGGTTTCCACGCCCTCGGCGTGGTTCGTAACATGGGCGGCTGGCGCAACCGGCGGCAAAATTTGCTGGCGGGCCCTCCGCTTCCGGCGCCGCCGTCCTTTACGGGGCTCGCTGTTGCCGGGCTCGGCGCGCTGAAGATGGTGGGGAGGCGATCCAATGGCTGATGGCTTCCCCGACTATGATGTGCTTTCCAAGCGGGGCAGCCCGAGTTGGAACGTGCAGACGCGATCCGTGATCGACGAAAGGCTGGCGATGCGCGAGGCTGTCGAGGCGCTCGATCCGGTAGCACTCGACACGTTGCGCGCTTTGGTCGCGCATGTCACACCGGAGCCGGAAGGGCGTCCTCCAACCAATACGGTCGCGTTGCTGCTTCGGAAGATAGCCGACAATGACAGCGACGGCTATCGCCCCCCCGGGGTGCCGCAGACGCAAGCCGCTTGGCTCCTCGCGCTCTCCGGGTTGGAGGCAGAAGCACGGTCACGGTTTGATCTATCCTTTGCCAAACTCTCCGGCGAGCAGATCGACATGCTTCTATCGGGCATGCGCGACGGACGAACCGTCGGGGGCGGTTGGGGCGGCACCGACCCCTCGCAGATCTGGGCATGGCGCGTTCTGCCCGACATCGTCTCGGCCCATTGGGCGCACCCCTCCACCTGGAGCGCAATGGGTTTCGGAGGGCCTGCAAGCCCGCGCGGTTACGTCCGCCTTGGGGCCGGCCGGCGCGATCCTTGGGAGGCCGAGGAAAAGGGGGATGCGGCCGATGCGCGATGACCTGGCTCTCCCTCGCGCCAAGGCCGGGCAGGCGCCGGACGTATTCGCGCCTGGCGCCTGGCTGTCGATGCGCGAATATGGTGAGGATGAGGCGGTGGACTTCGCCATCGTTGGCACGGGTGCGGGCAGCGGCACTTTGGCCTGCCGTCTGGCTGAGGCTGGCTTTTCAGTGGTGGCCTTCGACGCCGGGCCTTTCTGGCGGCCGCTTGAGGACTTCGCCTCGGACGAAATGAGCCAATCGATGCTCTACTGGACCGATGAACGGCTGGTCGACGGCGCCAACCCGCTGAAGATGGGCTCCAACAACTCTGGCCGGGGCGTCGGCGGGTCCACCGTCCATTTCGCGATGGTCTCGCTGCGCTTTCGTCCCGAATGGTTCAAGTCCCGGACGAAGCTGGGCTATGGCGTCGAGTGGCCGATCGACTGGCGCGAAATGTGGTCCTATTATGATGAGGTCGAACGCGCCCTGTGCATATCAGGGCCTGTCACCTATCCCTGGGGACCAAGGCGGCCGCGCTATCCCTATCGCGCCCATCCTCTCAATGCCGCCGCCGAATATTTGGCGCGGGGTGCCGAGGCGTTGGAGATCGATTGGTCACCGACGCCGATCGCCACACTGTCGGCGCCGCGTGGGCGAGCACCGCCCTGCGTCAATCGCGGCTTCTGCGTGTCGGGATGCTCGACCAATGCCAAGCAGTCGGTGCTCGTCACATGGATACCGCGCGCGCTTCAGGCCGGAGCTGAAATCTGGGACCTTGCCATGGTCGGGCGGATCGAAATCGATGCAAGGGGCAAGGCGAGCGGCCTTCACTATCATCGCGAAGGCCAATGGCGTTCCCAGAAGGCGCGCAATGTCGTGGTCGCGGGCTATGCCATCGAAACGCCCCGTCTGCTGCTCAATTCCGCTTGCCCGCAATTTCCGGATGGGCTTGCAAACAGTTCGGGCCTCGTTGGGCGCAATCTCATGGTCCAGCTTAACCAGGCCGTCTGGGGTCAGGTCGCTGCCGAGGTCCGATCTTACAAAGCACCGCCGAGCCTCGCGCTCAGCGAGCACTGGAATTATGAGGACAGGGGCAAGGACTATTTCGGCGGCTGGTGTTGTATGAGCCAGGGTCCCCTGCCGATCGCCTGGGCCAGAACGCTCTCGGGTGCGCGCGGATTGTGGGGGCAGGCACTTGTCGACGAGATGGCTCGCGCCAATCACAATGTTGGCCTGAAGATGGTGGGCGAGGTCCTGCCTAATCCCGATAATCGCGTGACGCTGGCGGAGGAGAAAGACCGCTTCGGCCTCCCCATTCCGCGCGTCACCTTCTCGCTTAGCGACAATGAACGAGCGATGATCCGACATGCTCTCGGGTTCATGGAGGAAAGCCTGACGATGACCGGGGCCAAGGAGTGCTGGCGGGAAGAGGACGACACCTGCCATCTCAACGGGACAGCGCGCATGGGCGATGATCCGTTAACCAGTGTCGTCAACGCCGATTGCCGCAGCTGGGACGTCCCCAACCTCTGGATCTGCGACGGTTCGGTCTTTCCCACGGTCGGCGGGGCGAATCCGTCTCTTACCATTCAGGCGATCGCATGTCGGACCGCTGATCGCATCAGCCACCTTGCTCGTCGAGGAGAATTATGATGGCGCGTAGGCTTCCGGTCCCCGAAAGACCCGTTGTGGTCGTGACCGGCGCTTCGGCGGGCGTGGGGCGCGCCGTCGTCAGGCGCTTTGCCCGTGATGGCGCGCGGATCGGGCTGATCGCGCGTGGCCGGGACGGCCTTGAGGCGGCTGCGCGGGAGGTGGAGGAGGCAGGGGGGCAGGCGCTAGTCCTGCCGCTCGACGTCAGCGATGCGGCCGCGCTAGAGGATGGCGCCAGTCGAGTTGAAGAGGCGTTCGGACCGATAAATGTTTGGATAAACGCCGCGTTTGCCGGAATGCTCGCGCCCTTCCTGGAAATGACCGCCGAAGACTATCGGCGTGTCACCGACGTCACCTATCATGGGCAGGTCAACGGCACCCGCGCCGCCCTGCACCGGATGATGCCGAGAGGCGGGGGATCGATCGTGCTGGTGGGATCGGCGCTGGCCTATCGGGGCATTCCGCTGCAGTCAGCCTATTGCGGCGCCAAACATGCGATCCAGGGGTTCCAGGATTCGATCCGCGCCGAGCTGGACCACGCCGGCAGCGACATTCATGTAGCGATGGTCCAGCTGCCCGGCGTCAACACGCCGCAGTTCGAATGGATCAGGACTACCATGCCGAACCGGCCCAAGCCGGCTAGTCCCCCTTATCAGCCGGAAGTTGCCGCTCGGGCCATCCACTATGCCGCGCATCATCGGCGCAAGTCGCTATGGGTCGCGCTGCCGTCGGCCAAGGCGATCCTGGGTGACAGACTGGCATCGCCGCTGCTCGACCGATATCTGGGCGCGACCGGCTTCAAAGGGCAGCAGGGGGAGCAGCCTGTTCCCGAAGGCCGCCGCGACAATCTCTGGGAACCGCTTTCCGGTGATCATGGCGCTCATGGCCGGTTCGACGGGCAAGCGCGCAGTCACAGTCTCTGGCTGGAACTCTCGACGCGTCCGCACCTGACGGCATCTCTGTGCGGCGCAGCGGGAGCGTTCGCGGCGAGCCTGCTGCTCCGCAAGACAAGAAGATGAACCATTCAGACAAACAGATTGCCGACTATGGCTTGATTGGCGATGGCGAAACGGCTGCGCTGGTGGCGCGTGATGCCACCATCGAATGGTTGTGCATGCCGCGCTTCGATTCTGAAGCCTGCTTTGCCGCCTTGCTGGGCCATGAGGAAAATGGCTGCTGGCGCATGGGGTCCATCGACGCCGTGACCGGGACAAGACGCCGTTATCTCGGTGACAGCCTTGTCCTCGAAACCATCGTGCAGACAGACAGCGGCGAAGCGGCGATCATTGATTTCATGCCGCCGCGCGGGGAAGCGCCCGACATAGTTCGTATTGTCGAATGCAGAAAAGGCGCGCTCTCCATGCGCTCCGATCTGGCGCTGCGATTTGATTATGGGCAAGTGCATCCGCTGGTACGCAGGCATGGCGATGATCGGGTCGTCGCGATGGCGGGACCAGATGGCATCGTCATCGACAGCGACATCGCCATCCAGTTCGAGGACCGGCGCTTTACCAGCCAGTTCACCCTTGAAAAGGGTGAGCGCCACTGGTTCGTACTGACATGGTTTCCTTCCCACGAAAGACGACCCGAGCCGGTTGATCCGGACGTCGCCCTGCGACAGACACGGAATTTCTGGCACGAATGGGTCTCCAGGATCGATTACCGGGGCGAGTATCGCCATGCGGTGGTCCGCTCTCTGATCACCCTCAAGGCCCTGATCCATGAACCCACCGGCGGCATCGTGGCGGCGCCCACCGCCTCCCTGCCGGAGCGGCTCGGCGGGCAGCGCAACTGGGACTATCGCTTTTGCTGGCTGCGCGATTCCACCATGTCATTGCTCGCGCTTCTTCAGGCCGGCCTTACTGATGAAGCGCGATCGTGGCTCTTCTGGCTACGGCGGGCGGTGGGGGGAGAGCCGATCGACCTGCGCCCCTTCTACACTGTCAGCGGCGATCGCAGAGTGCAGGAATGGGAAGCCGATTGGCTCCCCGGCTTTGCCCAGTCCCGACCCGTCCGGTTTGGCAACGCCGCGATCGAGCAATTGCAGCTGGATAGCTATGGGGATGTGATCGGCACTCTGGCCGCGGCGGCGCGCCATGGGATAGAACCGAATGGAGACGGGGACGCTCTCGTCTGTCTGTTGGCGGATGCGCTGGAGGATAAATGGGAAAAGCCGGACGCCGGCATTTGGGAAAGCCGTGGGTCGCCGCTCCATCATGTCTATTCCAAGGCGATGGCATGGCTGGCATTCGATCAGGCGGCGAAATGGTTCGACCGCCGTGATGATGATCGGTCGCGGCGCTATCGTCACCTCGCGAGCAAGGTGCATGCGCAAGTGCTGGATTGCGGCTTCGATGCTGATCTGAACAGCTTTGTCGGCGCCTATGGCTGCAAGCATCTCGACGCGGCGTGCTTGCGCTTGCCGGCTATCGGCTTCCTTCCGGCCGATGATTCCAGGATCGTCGGCACGATCGCCGCCACAGAGCGCGACTTGATGCGCGATGGCATGGTTCGCCGCTATCGCACGGACGAGATGCGCGACGGGGTTGGCGGCGATGAGGGCGGGTTCCTGGCGGCGAGCTTTTGGCTGGTTGATGCGCTGGCTCTGCAAGGGAGGAGGCGTGATGCACGGGCCATGTTCGAGCATCTTTGCAGCCTCGCCAACGATCTGGGACTTCTTTCCGAAGAGGTTGATGGGACAATGCTGCTGGGCAATTTCCCGCAGGCTCTTTCCCACCTCTCCCTTGTTAGCGCGGCGATGAGCCTGGGCCGCACCGGCGGGCCGGCTCATGAAAGCGGAAAGGGGGATGCGCGGGAGTGAGGCGAGGCCCATCGATCCCGGTGCCGCAGGATTGACGTGCGCCCGACAAGGAACCGGGGCCGCCGCCACAGGTTGAAGGCAGGAGGGAGCATCGGCATGACGGGCATTGGCTGGACACCCTATTGCGGCGCTGCTCCCGCTCCAGCCGAACTCCTGGCGCGCTGGAATTGCGATCCGGTCCTTATCATGCTGCTACTCGGCCTTGCGGTTCTCGGCTGGCGATCGGATGGCTCCCGCGTTCACACGTTTGGCGGCCTATTGATTGCAGCTCTGCTCTTTATCTCCCCCTTCTGCGCGCTGACGTCGGCGCTGTTTTCGGTGCGCACTCTCCACCACATGCTGCTGATGCTGGCATTGGCGCCGATCCTGTCCCACTGGTTTACCGGTCGAGCGGTTAGCCTGGCAGCATCTAGCTTGTTGCAGGCTGCGCTGCTCTGGATCTGGAACGCTCCGACTGCCTATGCCGCTGCTCTGTCGCATGATGCTATATATTGGCTGATGCAGATCACATTACTCGGCAGCGCCGTTCTGTTCTGGTCGCGGCTGCGGGACGCGAGTTCCGTGGCGGCAGTTGGCGCCTTGCTCTTCTCGATGATGCAGATGGGCCTGCTCGGCGCGCTCCTGACGTTCAGCCCCTCTGCGGTGTATGCGCCGCACTGGCTCACTACGCAGGCATGGGGATTGTCGCCGTTGGAAGACCAACAACTTGCTGGCCTTATCATGTGGGTTCCGGCTGCGGGGGTCTATCTCGGGGCGGCGCTGCTCCGGATGAACCGGCTGCTGGCCGGTGTGGCCCGGAGCGCTTCCGCATGATCGGGGCGCTGCGCCGTTGGGCCTCACGACACACGGAACAGTCGCGCTATTCGCCAGTAGGCATCGCCTTCCATTGGATCATGGCGGTTCTCATCCTCGCCCAACTTTCCATCGGCTGGTACGCCAGTCTGCTTCCGTCGGGAGGCGACAAGCTGCTCACCTATGAATTACATAGCGCCGTTGGCTTGCCGATCCTTCTGCTGGCCATCGGTCGGCTTTTCTGGCGCGTGATCATTCCGGGGCCAATCAACGACGCTGACAGCGCTGGATGGCAGACGCAGGCGGCCTATTTGACGCACTATCTCTTCTACTTCTGCTTTTTCGGATTGCCGTTGAGCGGTTGGATCATGTGGTCGGCGCTCGGCGAACCAGCGCCATTACGGCTTGCTGGGTTTATTCCCTGGCCCTCCCTGCCGATGTATGAGGTGAGTCCCGAAACTCAATATCGGCTCCTCGCTGTCGCGGAAGAGAGCCACCATATCCTGGTGTTGTTGCTCGTTCTACTCATCCCCCTTCATATTGCGGCGGCATTGAAGCATCATTTCTGGGACCGGCACGATGTATTGCGGGGGATGCTGCCGGAAGTTCCGGACTGGGAGGACCCCCGGAAAGGGAAGCAGCATAGGCCGCGAGAGCCACGGCTTCATGAGCAGTAAGCTTGAGGCTGATCTGCTGCATGACATTGCCGGCGTCGCTGCGTCGGCGAGCCAGGCGCCACTGATGCAGCTGGTCTGTCAGATAGGCCGCAGGCTGGCCAGCGAGTGGAGGATTGCCGCTGCCGATACCCTCGCCCTGTCGCCCATGGCAACTGGCGCATGAGGGCAGGCCCCTCCGTGCATCGCCTTTTTCATAGAGGACGGGAGCGGCAGCCCAAGGCGGAGCAGTCTTTCGCTGAAATAGCATGGTCGCATAATAGTGCGAAACCAGCAGGCGCTGCCGCTCCGTCATCCGCCTGGCGATAGCCTGCATATGTGGATGTTGCCGCCGTCCATCCGCATAGGCATCAAGCTGCGCCACCAGATAGCCGCGGTCCAACCCCGCAAGGCGGGGAATCGCCATCCCGTCCCCGGCGCCATTAATGCCATGGCAGATTATGCACGCGCCTTTAGCGCCCGCGCCGCCGCCGCTCAGTGCCACCAACTCCCCAGTCCGGGCAAACTTTGCCGCGCCGCCACTATCATAGGCGCCGCATCCGGCGCTCATTAGGAGTAGCAGGAGCGGAAGCAAAAGCAGGCTTCGGCTGTCACATTGCATGATGATGGAACCGTGACGGTCACGGGCGGTTCCACACAAGGTGTGCGACAGGAAAGGGGCAGTGTCGTCTTTGCGTATCGGCATTATGCTCCTTTTGCTGCTTGGCGGGTGCAAGCCTCCGCCGGAAGGGCGCACGGCGTGGCCCGGCGCGGATGTGCAGCGCGGGAAACAGGTCATTCGACAGGCGGGTTGCGCCGCGTGCCACGTCATCCCCGGCATCGGTTGGCCGAAAGGCCGGCTAGGCCCGGACCTGACCGGATTCGCACGGCAGGGCATGATCGCAGGTCGCGTACCAAACCGTCCAGACGTGCTGACCGCCTTTGTCCGCAACGCCCCCGCCGTGACGCCAGGCACGACGATGCCAGCGATGCCGCTCAGCGAAGGAGAAGCGCGTGACGCGGCTGCCTATCTTCTCTCAGTCCACTAAGCAGGCGCTAGCGGGCTGGCCACCGCCGGTGCTCGACCCGGCGGGGCCATTCGCCTCCTCCGTCACTGCACTTTCCTGGATCCTGTTTGCCATCGGGGCGGCCATTCTGGCGCTGGTTCTTGTCGGCCTGTGGGTGGCATTGGTTGGACCGAACCGGCTGCGCTCGCGGCTCGGTGGAACACGTGTCATCTGGCTTGCGGGCATCGCGTTACCGGTGGTCGTGCTGACGGCGCTCCTCATCTACGGGCTGACCCTGACCAGAGGATTGCGGGCACCAACGCAGCCTTCGGACATTAAGGTGCGAGTCACCGGCGAAATGTGGTGGTGGCGTGTCGCCTACCTCGATGGGGAGGGGCGCGTCGCCGCGACGGACGCCAACGAAATCCACATTCCCGTCGGCAAGACTGTGACAGTGGAACTTGAATCGTCCGATGTGATCCACAGCTTCTGGGTGCCGCGCCTTTCCGGCAAGATCGATATGGTGCCAGGGCGGCGGAATGTGCTGCGGATGCAGGCTGATGCGCCTGGCGTCTATGCAGGGCAATGCGCCGAATATTGTGGCGGTGCGCATGCCCTGATGGGCTTCATGGTCGTCGCCCATGATCCTGGCGATTATGCCCAGTTCATGGCGGCAAGGAGCAACCCGGCTCCATCGCCCAAAGGCGAGGCAACGCGTGGCGCACAGCTCTTTCGGAACAGCGGGTGCGGCGCCTGTCATCGAATAGCCGGCACGGCGGCGAACGGTCTTGCAGGACCTGACCTCAGCCATGTCGGGTCGCGTCGTACGCTGGGCGCGGGGATATTGCCGAATAACAGGGGCACGATGATCGGTTGGATCGGTGATCCTCAATCCTTGAAGCCGGGGAACCGCATGCCCGCCTATTCGATGCTGCCCGGTCGCGACCTGACGGCGATCGCTGCCTATCTGGAGACGTTGCGGTGAAGTCCGAGACCGGCTTCGACCCGGCGCTCTACGAGAGATTTCCGACGCGGGAGGAGCGGCCCCAAGGTGAACTGAAGGAACTGGAACGCATCTGGTGCGCGCCTAGGGGATGGCAGTTCCTGACCGTCGTGAACAATAATTATGTCGGCGCCTTCTATGTTGGCGCTGCTTTCCTCTTCTTCCTGCTGGCGGGCGTGCTGGCGCTGGTCATGCGGGTGCAACTCGCATTGCCGCTGAACGGCATTCTGCCGCAGGAAACCTACAATCAGTTCTTCACCATGCACGGCACGGTGATGATGTTCCTCTTCGCCGTCCCAGCCGTAGAGGCGTTGGGCGTGTTGCTGTTGCCGCAGATGCTGGCGGCGCGCGACCTGCCTTTTCCGCGTCTCTCCGCTTACGCCTTCTGGGCGTATCTTGTGGGGGGCCTCGCATTCTTCGCTTCGATCTTCGTCGGCCTTGCGCCCGATGGCGGCTGGTTCATGTATCCGCCTTACACCAGCACCAGCTTTTCGCCCGGCATCAATGCGGATTTCTGGCTGCTTGGCATCGGCTTTATAGAAATCTCCGCCATAGCCGGAGCGATCGAGATCATCGTTGGTGTACTGCGGACCCGCGCGCCGGGCATGAGCCTCGACAAGATGCCGATCTTCGCCTGGGCCATGTTGGTATTTGCCGCGATGATCATCATCGGCTTCCCCGCCGTGATCCTGGGAACGCTGTTGCTGGAATTGGAACGAGCCCTGAACTGGCCGTTCTTCGATCCGACGCGCGGGGGTGATCCGCTTTTGTGGCAACATCTTTTCTGGTTCTTCGGTCATCCGGAAGTATACATCATCTTCCTGCCGGCCGCCGGCCTCGTTACCATGTTGGCGAGCGCGCTCGCCCGCACAGCCGTGGTGGGGTACCGGCTGATCGTGCTGGCACTTGTCTCGACCGGCTTCATCAGCTTCGGGGTCTGGGCGCACCATATGTTCACGACCGGCATGCCAACTCTCTCCGTGGGCTTCTTTTCCGCAGCCAGCATGGCCGTCAGCGTGCCCGCCGGCATCCAGGTCTTTTCCTGGATCGCGACGCTGGCGAGCGGCCGACCGAGGATGAACACGCCGACGCTCTTCCTGGTCGGCGGCATAGTCATCTTCGTGATGGGCGGGCTGACCGGGGTCATGGTGGCGCTCGTGCCGTTCGATTATCAGGCGCATGACAGCTATTTCATCGTCGCCCACCTTCATTATGTGCTGATCGGCGGCATGGTTTTTCCGCTGTTCGCGGCATTCTACAACTGGACACCGATGATGAGCCGTCGCCCGCTCTCGGAAGCCCTGGGCAAGTGGATTTTCTGGCTGATGTTTGTGGGCATGCATGTTACCTTCCTGCCCATGCACCTGACTGGCCTCATGGGCATGCCGCGCCGGGTCTACACCTATCTGCCAGACCGTGATTGGGAGGGGACGAACCTGATCTCCACCATCGGCGCGGGAATATTGGCGCTTGGCATCGGCCTCTTCGTGTTCGACCTCGCCCGCAATTTCCGATTCACCGCCGATGATGAGGCAGGCAACGTCTACGGTGGGGGCACTCTGGAATGGTTGCCGACCGGATTATATTCAACGCGCAGTATTCCGGTGATCCGCAGCCGCGACCCGTTGTGGGACGATCCCCAGCTGCCGGACGATGTCCAGCAGGGGCGCTATTTCCTACCGAACAGCGCCACAGGACTGCGCGAGACCCTCATCACCAGCCCGGTCCGCGCCGAACCCGAATATCTCCAGATCATGCCGGGTCCCTCGCCCTGGCCCGTGCTCGCGGCGCTGTTCACAGCCGGCTTCTTCCTGCTGCTGACGGTGCAGGCTTACTGGTCCGGCGTGGTGAGCGGGGTGCTGGCCATCCTTTTCGTGCTTCGCTGGCTCTGGGAAACCGACCGCCCCGTGCGCGAGCCTCGGGTGGACATCGGCGCGGGCATCATGGTGCCGACCTATGTCACCGGCGCGCGCACGCACGGCTGGTGGGCGATGGCGGTGCTGCTGACCGTCATCGGCATGATCTTTCTGATGGCCTGCTTCAGCTATCTTTATCTCTACGGCGTTCACCCTGGCCTGTGGGTCGCGCCGCCGGATGTGGCCTGGCTGGCGCCGATCCTGCTTGGCTATGCCGCGGGGCTGGGCCTTGCCTGGTTCGGCCGCCGGCTGCTCCGCCGGGAAAAGACGCGCCTCTGGACCCCCGGCGTGCTGCTGATGGCGGGAGGCGGCGGGCTGATCCTGGCCTATGCGACCGATTTCGTCGGCTGGCGGCTTCACGGCTTGTCGCCCGACGCGAGCGGGCAAGGGGCCACGGTCTATGCCTTCCTTAGCCTGCAGGGTCTGCTGGTCGCCATCACCTTCATCATGACCTGTTACATGGCCGCCCGTAACAGCCGGGGCCTCATCAACCGGCCGGCAGACAACAGCTATGACCTCGTCTTCCTCTTCACCGCCTACACCGTCGCTCAGGGCATCGCATCGGCATTGCTGGGTCGGCTCTTTCCCGGATCGCTGATATGATGAGCTGGCGCCTGCTTCTCGGCGGGATGCTGATATGGGCGCTGCACTTTTTCGCGCTTTACGGCATCGGCAGCATCTGGCTCTCCAGCTTTGCGCCGCGAGTGCTGACGATCCTGGTGACCCTGCTCTGCCTTGGCGGAGAGGCATGGCTGGTCGCGCGCCTTTCGCGTCGGACGGGGGATCATCTGGACGGGTGGATGCGCCATCTCTCCCTCGCCATGGCCGGTCTGGCGAGTGTCGCCATCCTGTGGCAGGCAATGCCTGCGCTGCTGGCTTGAAACTGCTCATGAGGACTAAACGTCCATGGCCAAATTCCTTTCACCCTACAGCGTTGCTCAACTGGATGGCAGCCCTCGGCGGGACTATTACACGGGTGCCAATCTGGACCGTGCCCTCAGCATTGCCGATCTCCGCGCCAGGTCTCACAAACTCATGCCGCGTTTCGTTCTGGAATATCTTGAAGCTGGCGCTGAGGATGAAACAACGCTCAACCGCGAGCGGGCCGCGTTTGAACAATGGCTGTTTCTTCCCCGCACGCTGGTCGACGTTAGCGGCCGGACGCTTTCGACTAATCTGTTGGGCAGGCCCACGCCCATGCCAGCAGCGATTGCGCCTACAGGCCTGAATGGGCTCTTTCGCCATCGTGCGGACGTGGCGCTTGCGCAAGGCGCGGCATCGGTAGGCATCCCCTTCATTCAAAGCGCTATGTCCACTGACCCAATGGAAGCCGTGTCCAAGGTGAGCGGCTTGCGCCACTGGTGGCAAGTCTATGTGTTCGGCGGTGAAGAGATTTGGCAGGAATTGGCCGACAGGGCGGAAAAGGTAGGGTGTGAGGCGCTCGTCCTCACCACCAATGCCCAGATCTTCGGCAATCGCGACTGGGATCGCCGGACGCGCACGAGCCGCACCATGCTATCTGTTTCCACCATGATCGATGCTGCCCTGCACCCCCGCTGGTGGATGACGACTGCCGCGCTTCGAAAATGTGATCGACTTTGTGCCAAAGGATCGTCAGGGCTTCTTCGACAGCGCCTTCTGGATCAGGGACAATATGCCGCGATCGCTGTCATGGAAGACGGTCGAACGGATTCGGGCGCGATGGAGGCGGCCGTTTTTCATAAAGGGCATCCTGCACCCCGTTGATGTGCAGCTGGCGCTCGATAGCGGCGTCGACGGCGTGATCCTCGGCTCCCATGGTGGCCGCCAGCTCGACGGGTCACTTTGCGCGCTCGATGTTGTGAGGCAGGCGAGGAAAATCGCGGACGGCAAGATGAGCGTCGCGCTCTCAGGCGGGATCAGGCGGGGAACGGATATGTTGAAGGTTCTCGCATTGGGGTCAGATTTTGTGCTTTGCGGAAGGGCTCCATTATACGGCCTGTGCGCCGCTGGGGATCGCGGTGTGACCAAAGCGCTGCAGATTCTCATGAACGAAGCCGAAAACGCCATGGGCCAAATCGGCGCGTCTTCTCTCGCTGATCTGCGCCCTGACATTTTGCGCAGGGCCCATGATTCGTAATCAGCTGATCGGCTTCAACGTGTTGATGCCAGTGCTCACGTCGGTCTGAGGAGCGGGCGGTGGGACCTGCCGGTCGCGGTAAGATGGAAGATCAGCCGCGCCAGCGGGCACCGGATGGTCTTCCAAGCGCGCGATCAGCTTCTTCATCTGGGCTATCTCCCGAACCTGCGCGTCGATAATGCCATCTGCCAGGCGGCGCACTTCCGGATCCTTGATATGGGCCCGCTCGCTGGTCATGATCGCAATGGAATGATGCGGGATCATCGCCTTCATATAGGAGACGTCGTCAACCGTTTCCTGGCTGCGGACTAGCCAGAGCGCAGCTGCGAACAGGAATAGGCTCGCTGCGATGATGGCGATCTTCACCCTTGTTCCCTTGTACATGCTCCACATGAATGACAGCATGACGATCGCCATGGAGGCACCCATCACGACGGCCATCCAGGTGCGTGTCTGACTGAAATCCACATGGCTGAGCGCGTAGGTATTGAGATACATCAGGGCGAACATGATGATGGTCGATGTGATGATCATCGCAGCAAAACGGCCATAATTCATACCGGAATGATCGCGATCTGGATGGCTTTCCTGCATGCCGTGCTCCTCAATTGTCCTGCTCATTCCCTCCGCAACTACCATTCCAACGTAGTCGCCTCTCGAATGATCCGTCGCGATGGAAGGGAACCGATGCATCGCCTGGCTGGTCCTCTAATTTTAGGCGGATACGGGAGGAGCAATGTCGGTGTCTCACAAGCGGAGCAGTGCGGCGGAAAAAGGAGCAACCGCGGATACGCCACGACAGATGAACTGGGCGGGATGGAAGCCTGTTCTAAAGCGGATATGGGTAAACAGCGGCCGGCATAATGTCAGCCTGCTCTCGGCCGGCGTGGCTTTTTTTGCCTTCCTGTCCTTTGTGCCTCTGCTCGGGGCTGTGGTCATGACCTATGGCCTCATCGCCGACCCGGGGACCGTTGCCATGCATATGCGCACAATTATCGATCTTGTGCCGGCGGACGCTGCCCGTCTCATCTACGAGCAGCTCACGCAGCTCACGCAAAGCGCCACCGACAAGAAAGGGATTGGATTGCTGGTGGCCCTGTTGATATCGATTTACGGCGCATCGCGTGCCTCGGGGGCCATGATCGGATCGCTCAACATCATCTATGAGCAGGAGGATCGGCGATCGCTTGTCCGCAGTTACCTCGTTGCCGCGGCATTGGCGGGGGCGGCCGTGCTGGTGGGGATAATCGGGCTCCTGGCGGCATCCATGCTCAGTTTCACGGAAGGGTTGGTGGAGGGGATCGGCCCCGTCGGGGCGTCCGCGGTACAAGCACTTACCTGGCTTGTTGCCGCGTCCCTATGCAGTAGTGCGATCGGCGGCATGTACCGCTTCGCACCGGACAGGGCGGATGCGCGCTGGCAATGGCTGAGTGTCGGATCATGCGCAGCCACGCTTCTCTGGCTTTTGGCGACGCTTGGCTTCGGCCTCTATGCCAGCTGGTTTGGCGACTATGACGCAACCTACGGCTCGCTGGGCGCGGTAGTCGTGCTGCTCATGTGGCTTTACGTCTCTGCTTATGCTGTACTTCTCGGTGGAGTGATAAACGCCGAGACAGAACGGCAGACGGCGCGCGATACGACGACCGGGCCGGAAGAACCGATGGGACAGCGTGGCGCGGCGATGGCCGATACCAGCGCAGCGCTCCAACAATAGACGCGCACTTGGTTGCGCGGCTTCACGTGATATGAGAGCCAGCGGCATTGAGATTTTGCTGCCTGATGTGCGGCAATTCGAAGTAAAGGGGATAGATGGCCGATATGGATCTAGGCGGGACGATCAGCTCGTCGGTTCACGGGCGCTTGGACCGCATGGCGCTCTATCGATGGTGGCGGCTCAGGCTGGTCGGCAGCGTCGAGCATGAGAAGGTCATCGGAAAGATCGTCGAGGAAAGCGGGTGGTCGCCGCGCTATCTCTTCATGACGATCATGTCGGCCGGGATTGCGGTCCTTGGCCTTCTGCTCTCGTCTCCAGCGGTGGTCATCGGCGCCATGCTAATTTCCCCGTTGATGAACCCCATACTAGGTCTGGGGTTCAGTCTGGCGCTGTTCGACTTCAGCGAAATGCGTCGCGCCTTGATCGCTCTTGCGGCAGGATCTGCCTGCGCCGTTTCGTTTACGGCTTTGATCGTGGCACTCTCGCCGCTGCAGGCTCCCACGGCCGAAATCATCGCGAGAACCCGCCCCAATCTGTTTGACCTTGGAGTGGCACTGTTTGCGGCGCTGGCTGGCACCTTTGCTATCATCAGAGGAAAAGGCGGCACGATCGTGGGTGTGGCGATTGCAACCGCGCTGATGCCGCCGTTAGCGGTGGTCGGCTATGGGCTCGCAACTTGGAATTTGCCGGTGTTATGGGGCGCACTCGCCCTGTTCGTGACCAACTTCGTCACGATAGCCTTGTCCGCAACCGTGATGGCGCGCTTCTATGGCTTCGGGCACTTCCTCTCAAGTCAGCAGAGTTGGGCCCAAACCATTGTGCTGATCATGGTCTTCGTGGTGATGGCAGTCCCGTTGGCATTGTCCTTGAAACGAATCGCGACTGAGGCTCTAACGGTCACGCAAGTCCGTACTTTTCTGGCGGATCGGTTCGGAAACAGCGCCCGCGTAACGCAGCTCGATGTCGAGTTTGATGCCGAGCCCATCGCTATCCGATCCGTGATTATTGCGCCCCGCGCTCGCGCGCGAAAAACCCTCGCGCTGCAAACGGAGTTGTCCCGTCAACTTGGCATGCCGTTGCGCCTGCAGCTTGATCAGGTCCTGCTGGAGCTGGGGGCCGGTGCTTTGGAAGCTCAACGCGAGGAACTGCGCCAGGCCAGCACGCCTGCTGCCGCCGAAAGCGCCCGGATCGCTGCCCTTGCCCAAATAATTTCGCTCGCTGCCGGCGTGCCGGCGGAGGCAGTCACCGTCGATCGCGACCATCGACGTGCCAGCGCCCTGGCCACGCCGCTGGCGGGAGCTACTGTCGCTACCTACCATATGCTCGAGCAGCGAGCGCGCAGTCAGGCAGGTGATTGGGACATTGCGATCATTCCTCCACAGGTCGATTTCCCGCAGATCAGCTTTGCCGATGGTGCCGATGAACTCGATCCCGCCGCGCGGGAGTCGACGCTGGAATCTGTGTGGGCGGCTCACCGCTGGAATATCCGCGCGCTTGCGGTGCCTGGTTTGACCGCAGACTTGCCCGCTGCGCCGTCTCTTGCTGAGCGACGCGCTGCGGCAATCGCGACCATTCTTCGCGAGAACAACATTCGAGCCGTTCCCGCGCGCCCCGCCGGTCAATTCTTCAGACTAGCCCCGCCCGTTGGAGACGGCGCGCGCTGAAGCCTGTCAGGCAATCTCGTCATCCTTTTTCTGCCCGGCGTGATACCGGTCCGTGAACGGCCGGCCCAGCAGGAAGAGAATAAGGATTGCGCCCGCGACGATTGCCCCCAACCAGAGGAGGCCAAGCCCACAGACTATGCCGATGGCGCCCGCGGCCCATATCGCTGCAGCCGATCCGGCTCCCTGGACGATGTGGCTTTCCCGAAAAAGGGCTCCCGCACCAAGAAAGCCGATACCCGTCATCACCCCGCTCATCACCCGGCCAACGTCAATGGACAGTCGAGGGTCGGTGATCGCGAAACTTCCTTCGATCAACCCGATGACGAGCGAGCAGGACGTGACCGCCACGATGACGAATGGCCGAAAATCGACCGGTCTGCGATTGAGGAAGCGCTCCAGCCCGATCATCAGCGAAAACGCCACGGCAGCTCCCAATCGCGCCAGGATATCGATCCAGGCGAAGTGGTGAGGCGAGAGACTGGTCATGCTCCAAGAACCGCCCTGGCCGTTTCCCGATCCGTCCTGTTAAGATTTTGGAGGCAATCTTAGAAGGCACGATTGATACTGGATCACTGTGCGTTAGGGGAGGGGCTCGCCTTGGCGCGCGCGCTTCGCCCTTCAGTTGCTTACCGGAGCTCAGCTTTGATCATAACCTTCATCGCCTTGGCCTGCGCCTTTCTGGTGACCGGGTTTCTGACATTTGGTCGGTTCGCGCGGTCCGATAGCTGGCGCGCGACGGTGACGCCGCTCGCCTCCATTATCGGCAGCGGCTTCCTGATCTGCGGTCCCATATTAGCGCGCGAGTTCGGCCGAGCGGCGATCATGGCAGAGGCAGCGCTGCTGTTGATCGCCTACGCCGCTGGCGCTGTCATTCGCTTCAACATCGTGCATGTCGAAAATTATCTGGCATCGGCGCAGCGCAATGATCCGGTAGCCTGGCTGGCCCGCGTGACCCAGGGCGTCCTTGCGATCGCCTATGCGATTTCGGTGGCCTACTATCTGAAGCTGCTCGCGGAATTTCTGCTGAAGCCCTTTGAGCCTGATCCTTCCTGGCACATGCTGGCTTCAAACGGCATTGTCACCATCATCATTCTCGCGCTCAGCGCGCTCGCTTTCGGCAAGGGTTTGCGTCGGGTCGAGCATCTTGCCCATGGCACAGTCGCGCTCAAGATTGGCATTATCGCAGGGCTGCTGGCGGGGCTTGGCAGTTGGTGGCTGACCAATGAAGCAGCAGATCCTCTTCCGCCCGCGCGGCTTAGCTGGGATAGCATCCCTCTGCTACTGGGTCTTGTCATCACGGTTCAGGGCTTCGAAACGTCCCGTTACCTGGGGCATGCCTATGATCAGTCGTTGCGGATCAGAACAATGCGGCATGCGCAATGGATCGCGTCCGCTATCTACCTCGCCTTTTTGGCGCTCCTTACCCCCTTTCTTGGCCGCGCGGCCCAAGCGGAGGGGGTCGCAGGTATTCTCGACATCATGACGATGGTCGCACCGGCGCTGGCGCTATTCGTACTCGTTGGAGCGGTTTCGAGCCAACTCAGCGCAGCGGTCGCTGATTCCATTGGTTCCGGCGGACTGATGAGTGAGGTAACGCAGCGCCGGCTGAGCGTCCCGGCAGCTTTCGCGCTGGCGGGCGTTCTTGCGGTCGCCGTAGTCTGGTTGACGAATCCTTTTGAGGTCGTCGCCATATCGTCGCGCGCTTTTGCCTTGTTCTATGCGCTCCAATGTGGCTTGGCGTTCAGCGTCGCCAGAAAAACCGCGTCGGCACGGGCCCTGCAACAAGTCGGTTTCCTCATTGTAGGGCTGATCTGTGTCGTCGCGACGCTCGTCGGCGCGCCAGCTGAAGGATAATAAATGGCAGGGTCGAGGCTTTCATCGCGTTATCTGCGCCTTCTCTTGCGGCGGCACGGCCCGGAAGCGCTCGTGTGGCGCCGACGCATCGCTATTTTGGGCGGCGCAATCCTGACCGGCCTTGTCGCACTTTTATTTGCCCATCTCGCGGACGAGGCAAGCGAACTCTTTCTTGAACTGACGAAGCTACGGCCAGAAGCGCCTCTGCTGCTCACCCCGTTGGGCTTCGCCGCCATCGTATATGTGACCCGCAAGTGGGCGCCGGCGGCGAGTGGATCCGGCATCCCGCAGGTCATGGCCGCTTCTCGAGACCCGGACCACGGGCTGAAGCGGCTGGTGTCGGCCCGGATCGTATCCGTAAAGTTCGTGATGACGATCCTCGCCCTACTACTGGGCGCCTCTGTCGGACGAGAAGGCCCGACAGTGCAGATTTCGGCCTCGATCACGGCCTATGCCCACAGGCTCATGGCCATCCCATTGCGCGCTTCTGTCTATATTGCCGGCGGAGCAGCGGGGGTGGCAGCCGCCTTCAATACGCCACTCGCTGGCGTGGCGTTCGCCATCGAGGAACTCGCAGCGGCCTATGAACAGCGCATGGCCGTGCTGGTCATGGCCGCCGTTCTTATCGCCGGTATGGTAAGCTTGGGGCTGGCGGGAGATTATGTCTATTTCGGTGTGATGCGCGAGACCTTGAATGTCCATCAGGCGCTCGTGGCGGCTCCAGCCGCCGGGGTGATCGGCGGCTTGGCGGGAGGTTGTTTCTCGCGCCTGATGCTCTCTGTCGCCAAGGGCACGACCAAACCCGTGCGCTGGTTGCGCGAACGCCCCATCCTGTTCGCGACCGGCTGCGGTTTCGTCGTTGCGTTCCTCGGCACCGTCACGGGTCTCACCTGGGGCACCGGCTATCAGACTGCCAATGCCGTCATAGCGGGCGGAGACGTCCCGATCTGGTTCGGCGCAGCCAAGTTCATGGCGACGCTCGCGACAGCGGTGTCTGGGATCCCTGGCGGCATCTTCGCGCCATCGCTATCGGTCGGCGCGGGTATAGGTGACCTGCTCCGCAGCATATTCCCGGATCATCCTTCGGGGGCCATCATCCTCCTGGGGATGGTCGCCTATTTCACGGGTGTGGTCCGCGCGCCACTAACCGCTGTGATCATCATTTCGGAGACTACAGCAAGCCGTGGTCTCATGATGCCACTGCTCGGCTCAGCTCTCATCGCCGATTTCGCAGCGCAGCTTATCAGCAAGGAGCGTCTCTACCACGGCCTTTCTAAAAAGTTTGAGGGAGGGGTTGACCGCAAAGCGAGCAACTAGTGCGGCTTGCACGCTTCTTGGCTGCCGTAGCGACCTTCATTTTGCAGCCTTGGCCTGTTCGACCCGCAGCATCGGCAGTCCCGTGAGTTCATAGGTCGCCGAAGCAATTTCTGGTGTTGCCCCGACCAGCTTGACACCAAACAGGTGGATTGCTTCTCGGCTGTCCAGCTTCGACCTCTTGCTGACGCAAAGACGGCTCAGGGCGCTTTTGGTTTCGTGTGGCGAACTGCGCCTGTGCAGGAACTGAGCCCCCGTCTTGCCTCACGGCTGCTCATCCGCTCGAGAAGTCGGGAGAGAGGCTTGCAATAGGGTTAATAAAGCATCTAAAATTCTGCCCCAGCTGTCTCTCCGGCGGCTGAAGCAACTCATCGGCCGAATGCAGGAGAATGCCAGTGCCATCAACTTGGCGTATTCTTATCGCAAGTGCTTCGGCAGCCGCATCGGTCTGCCTCCCCGGGCGCGGGGAGCGGATATGCCCGTTTCTATATCGAAGCCCAGGCCAAGAACCTGCTTGTCAGCAAGAAACCCCTCGGACGACCGGTTAGATACTTGGTCGATCTGCCACTTGATGAGCGTGGCCGAACTGAAAACCTGGAAGGCGAGGTGGTTTTCATCTTCGCCCGCAATGTAGCCGGAAGGCCTGGAGAACTCCAACTGGTCACGCCTACGGCGCAATTGCGCTGGACGTCATCGAGGGAAACTCGGCTGAGGAGCATTTTACGTTCTGCAGTTTCGCCAGATGCACCTCCGCCTTTGACAGGCATTCGGGCCTTGCTGCATGTACCCGGCGCATTACTGGGGCAGGGCAGAACGCAAATTTTCTTAAACACGCAAGATGGCTCCTTCGCATCTATCACCGTTCGTCATCGCCCCGGCACCCCGCTGAGTTGGAATATTTCTTTTTCCGAACTCATTGCGGATGCAGGAAAACCACCCGCACGCGATACTCTCCAATGGTACCGACTGGCCTGCTCGTTACCGGCGGAGCCACCCTTGAGCGCCAGCATCTCGCCAACCGAGGAGGCGCGTGCGGCCGCCTTGGCGGATTACCGGTTCGTGCTTGATTCTCTCCGCCCATGCAGCCGAAGCTTACATTTCAAACCGCAGGTGACGCCTCAGTCTTTCCTCGCATAAAGCAGAGCACCAATTTGATTTCGACCCTCCTTCTTAATATTGGGGGTGAATGACAAAGCTTTGGCCATAGACTTGGCGGAACTTCGAGGAAGAATGCTACGAAGTCGCCGACATCGGGAATAGCAATGGGATCGTGAACGGATGTCGCCATCGAGAGCGCCGGTGTCACCCTCCCGAACCGGAATCGTGCGTGCGAGGTGGCTGAGCGAGGCGACCATGGCGAAGATTCGCCAGAAATCTGTTCTTTGCTTTTATCTACAATGCTGCTGGTATTCCGTAAGCGCTAAAACACCCCCACTGGACGGCGTTACGCGCTCGCCGAAGGCGTCGACGTCATCCTGTGGTCCAGGAACCGTCGTCATGGATGGGTTTGAACATCAAGTGAAATGCGCCCTCGATAGTTGCGTAAACTCCTTTATATAGACTTCACTTAGGCCGTAAATCTGGTTACTCGAAGGAACGGCTGCTTTCGAGATTCCCAGCATCTTTCTTGAATGACCGAGATTGGGGCGCAAAGCCGACCGGCCGGTTTGCGCAACCCGAATGGCGGGTTTCAGAAAAAGCCGATGCTCACATCAACGCCGCTGAATGTCTCGAGCTGGTCGCGAGCTGAAGGAACCGGACCGTCTGCACCTTGGGATCCGCTTCCGACGATTGAACGTCAAAAATGGGTCGAACATGCCGCCTATTCCGCTTTTTTGAACGGACCCTTGAGAACCTTCGCGCCATCGCGCAGGAAGTCGATGTGATCGGACCAATGCTGCATCATGCGGACCCGCTCCTCCCAATATTCCCCTCGTGTGTAGGCGCGACGCACGGCATTATTGTCGCAATGAGCCAACTGGCGTTCGATCGCGTCAGGATGCCAGAGGCCCATCTCGTTGAGCAGCGTGGCCGCCATCGCTCGGAAGCCGTGGCCGGTCATCTCGTCCTGCGCATAGCCCATGCGACGCAGGGCAGCATTGATCGTGTTCTCCGACATGGGGCGATCGACCGAACGCAGGGACGGGAACAGGAAGCGGCTATACTCCGCGTCATGCTCGATGGTGGCGAGGATGGCGAGCACCTGACGGGAGAGGGGGATCGTATGCGCCCTGCGCATCTTGGTCTTGTGCGGCGGAATGGTCCACAACGCCTTGTCGAAATCGAAATCGACCCATTCGGCGTATCGCAGTTCGCCAGGACGGACGAACACATGCGGAAGCAAGCGCAGGGCCACCTTGGTGTTGGGATGGCCTTCGAACGCATCCAGGGCACGCAAGAGTCCACCAGCCTCATGGGCACCGGTAATGGCGGCGCGATGGACAGGTTTGGGTGCGATCAGTGCGCCGCGCAGGTCGGCAGCCACGTCGCGTTCAGCGCGGGCCGTGGCGATGGCGTAGCGGAATATCTGTGAACAGGTGCTGCGCAGGCGCTTGGCCGTCTCATATTTGCCCTTGCCCTCCATCTTGCGGAGCATCACCAGCAATTCCTGCGCGGATATGGAGGCGATGGGGCGTTTGCCGACCGATGCGTTGATGAAATCCAGCAGCCAGCGCAGCTTCTTCATGGTGGCGGCGGAGCGGTCCTCCAGCTCAACCTTGACCAGCCATTCGTCGGCCACCGCCTTGAAGCTGTTGGACGCCGCTACCGTCGCGGCGATGCGATCCAGCTTGATTCGCTCGGCTGGATCTTCACCCCGCGCCAGCAGCTTACGGGCGGCATCGCGTTGCTCGCGCGCATCGGCGAGGCCGGTGTCGGGATAGACACCGAAGGCCAGGGTCTTCTGCTTGCCGAGATGGCGATAGTTCATTCGCCAGTAGCGCCCGCCATTGGGGGTCACATAGAGGAACAATCCGTCGCCATCGGTGAGCTTATAGGGCTTGTCGCGACCCTTGGCCGCCTTGATGGCAACAGCAGTCAGACCCATGATGGTATCTCCCGTCAGGGGAGCAAGGGCCTACCATCATATCTACCATCGGATTGTTGGTATGAGGTGGTATCTGCCTGCTCCGTCTGAGACGAGCATACCACAAAAATCCGCAGAAAACAGCCATTTACGAGACGGTGTGGTACCTCCCGGGAGAGGAAGGTGGTGACCCCTACGGGAATCGAACCCGTGTTTCAGCCGTGAGAGGGCCGCGTCCTGACCGCTAGACGAAGGGGCCACAGGCCGCGCTGGGCGGCGAGTAGGGAGCCGCCTTTAGGAGGGCGCGTCGGCGTCGTCAAGCGAAACCCGCGCCATTTCCTTCAGCCAATAAAAAACCACCCCATGCGATTCGCATGGGGTGGCCAAGGTTCAGGGAGGAGACGCCTCCAAAGGGGGAGGCGCCCATACGACACACCCGAAAGGGGGGCAGGTGCGCCGTATGTTCAGTAAATAGAGAAAGCCGCGCGGAGTTTCAAGTGGCACCGCGCAACCTTTTTCCTTAAATATCTGTCATGAATGCTTAATTTGGTTGGGCATTCGCTGTCTGGGGCGCCGCCGGGACGGCGATCGGGCCCTTGCCCTGCGAAACCTGCGCCTCGAACAGTTCCCGCATGAGCTGCAGCGAGAAGAGATGCGCGTAAATGAGCGGCAGCATGCCGTTCTGGCTGATCTTGCGAAGCTGGTCGCCGCGCATGTCGCGCAGCTTTTCCTCGTTCACCATGCGGAAGCCGCGATAGACGAAGGGTTGGTCATTGCCGGGCACCTGGATGGCGACTTCGCCGTCCATCAGCAGGTCGAGATCCTTCAGATCCTTCATGAACTGGCCGGTACGCGCCGCTGCCTGTTCGAAATCCTCGCAGAATTTGAGCACGCCCTGCGTCAGTTCGCTGGGCTTGCCGTCTTCGAACAGCGGCTGGCCCTCCTCGAACGTGCCGAGCGCGTCGCTGGTCGGATCGAAGCAGAGCGAGAGTTCGTCGCTGTCGGGGCGCAACTTCGCCAGCATCCAGGGATAGCGGCGGACATAGGCGGGGACATAGGCCGGGCCACGCAGCTTGCCATCATCGTCGAGGAAGGTGTTGACGCCCTCGTTGAGGCCCATCAGCGCCAGGGGAACGGGCTCGTCCCCGGCGGAGAAGATGATCGGCACGAAGCGCTGGGCGGCGACGAATTCGTCCACGGTCAGCGGAATGGCGTGCTGGGTCGTCAGGAACGGCGCCGAATCGACGGTGCGGCTCCGCCAGGCGGCGTGATCGACGCTGCTCAGCGGAATGAGATCGTTGTAGAAGACGGGAAGGCCGTTCGCGGGCGCGCTTGCCATGATGTGCTAGTCCATTTCCAACAAAAAGCGGCGCATTTTCCCTTGCGCCGCTAGCCTGATACTGGGCCGAGGGGGATAAAGCCCTTGGACGCGGGAGGCAATCGCTTTGTCGATGCCCTGTGCTGCGGCCGGGGCTGGCTTCAGCCTTCCTCCGGACGGGGGATCAGCTTGTCCGGATTCATGATGCCCTGCGGATCGAATGCGGCCTTGACCGCGCGCAGGGCGTGGAGGCGCGCGGGGCTGGAGAGGCGGCCGAGTTCGGCGCGCTTCATCTGGCCGATGCCATGTTCGGCGGAGATGGAGCCGCCCGCCGCGACCACTGCATCATGGACGAAGCTGTTGATCGCCTGACCCTCCGCCGCGATCCATGCCGGACCGTCGGTCGTGCCCCTGGGCGCGCGGACATGGAAATGGACGTTGCCGTCCCCCAGATGACCGAAGGAGGAGGCGGTGGTGCCGGGAAAGGCCCTTTCCGCCGCTGCCGCGGCTTCGATCATGAAGGCGGGCATCCGCGCAACCGGCACGCTGATGTCATATTGCAGCGCCGGTCCCTGCGCCCGCTCGGATTCGGAGAGCGATTCGCGGATGCGCCAGAAGGCTTCCGCCTGCGCTTCATTGGCGGCGATGGCGGCGTCGACGGCGAGGCCCTGTTCCAACGCATCGGCCAGCGCGCTCTCCAGCCGGTCGGCGGGCGTCGGATCGCGCGGGTCGCCATGGTCGACCTCTACCAGCACATGCCAGGGCGTGCGCGTTGCAATCGGGCAGCGGGTGCCGGGAACATGCGACAGGACATGGCCCAGGCCGTCGTCCGCGATCACCTCGAACCCTTCGACACTGTCGCCCAGATGGGCTTCGCAAAGCCGGAGCAGGGCAAGCGCATCGGCAGGGGAGGAGACGCCGATCCAGCCGACGGCGCGAGCCGCAATGGCGGGCACCAGGCGCAGCGCGGCGGCGGTGACGATTCCCAAAGTCCCCTCGGCGCCGATCAGCAATTGCTTGATGTCATAGCCGCGATTGTCCTTCTTGAGGGCATCCAGGCCATGGAAGATGCCGCCGTCCGGCAGGACAGCCTCAATCCCCTCGACCAGCGCGCGCATCGTGCCGTGGCGCAGCACCTGGGTTCCGCCGGCATTGGTGGAGATGAGCCCGCCGATGGTGGCCGAACCCTTGGCCCCAAGGCTCAGTGGAAAGCGGCGGCCAACAGCGGCGGCGGCATCGTGGAGGTTGGAGAGGATGACCCCCGCTTCGCAGACGGCAAGATTGTCGTGCGGAGACAGGCTGCGGATATGGTTCATCCGGCGGAGCGACAGGATCAGCGCAGAACCGTCCGCCGGGGGCGTGGCGCCGCCCACCATGGAAGTGTTGCCACCCTGCGGCACCAGCGGCACGCCAAGGTCTGCGGCAAGGCGAACCGCAGCGGCGACCTGGCCGGTCGATTCCGGCTGAAGAATGGCGGCGGCAGCGCCGTGATAGCGTCCGCGCCAGTCGCTGACCCACGGGGCGATGTCGTCCGCATCGGTCACGACGCGCTTTTCCCCCAGCAGGGCCGTGAATCGGGCGATAACATCTTGTCCTATCATGGGACTGTCCTATGCCTTGGAATTCATCGACGGTTCAACCTTTGGCCCATAGCGTCCGCGTCCCAAAAGGGGTTCGACTTGTTTCATTCCGTCCTGCTGCTGTTGTCCGCGTCAGCCGCCGAGCCCGTGCAATGGGCGCAACTGACGATCGAGCAGCGTGTCATCATCCGCGTGCCGATGGCAAGGAAGGGGCGTGCGCCCGCGCGTCCCACGCCGGAGGCGCGGAATGACTGGAAGGAGAAGAAGGGGCCGCGCTGCATCGCGCTGCGATCGATTCGGTCGGCAAGCATAGTGATGGACAATGCCATAGATCTGCTGCTGGCTGATAATCACCGCTATCGCGCAAGGCTGGAGCGCGGGTGCAACAGCATGGGTTTCTATTCCGGATTCTATGTCGAGCCCGATGAGGACGGCTCGCTCTGTTCCGGGCGCGACGAATTGCAGGCGCGGAGCGGGGCCAGTTGCGCGATCGAGGGTTTCCGCCGGCTGGAGCAGGCCGAACCGGACGATTGACCGCATCATCTTCGCGATTTTCTTGACAAGAGGCCGATATTTCCGCAAGGCGCGCCCGATTTCCCTGCGCGTTTTCGTGCGGTGGAGAGCCTCCTGTCCCGGACATCTGAATGACTTTTGCCGATCTCGGCCTTTCCGACGAATTATTGAAGGCCGTTACCGAGGCCGGATATGACACGCCCACGCCGATTCAGGCGCAGGCGATCCCGCCCGTGCTGATGATGAAGGACATCATCGGCATCGCGCAGACGGGAACGGGCAAGACCGCCAGCTTCGTGCTGCCGATGATCGACATCCTCGCCCATGGCCGCGCACGCGCGCTGATGCCGCGATCGCTGATCCTGGAGCCGACGCGTGAACTCGCTGCCCAGGTGGCCGAGAATTTCGAGAAATACGGGAAGTATCACAAGCTCAACATGGCGCTGCTGATCGGCGGCGTGCAGATGGGCGACCAGCTCAAAGCCCTGGAAAAAGGCGTCGACGTGCTGATCGCGACGCCGGGGCGGCTGATGGACCTGTTCCAGCGGGGCAAGATACTGCTCAACGGCTGCAGCATGCTGGTGATCGACGAAGCCGACCGGATGCTCGACATGGGCTTCATCCCGGACATCGAGGAGATTTGCACCAAGCTGCCTGCCCAGCGGCAGACGCTGCTGTTCTCCGCGACCATGCCGCCGGTGATCAAGAAGCTGGCCGACCGGTTCCTCAGCAATCCCAAGTCGATCGAGGTGGCGCGGCCCGCCACGGCCTCGACCAACATCACCCAGCGTCTGGTGAAGGTCGATTCGCGCAAGAAGCGGGAGGCCCTCCGCGCGATGCTGGATGCCGAGGACGTGCAGAGCGCGGTGATCTTCTGCAACCGCAAGACCACGGTGCGTGAACTCAACAAGAGCCTTCAGCGCCATGGCTTCAAATCGGGCGAGATTCACGGCGACATCGACCAGTCGGCGCGCATCGCGGAACTGGAGCGGTTCCGGGCGGGGACGGTGAACATATTGGTGGCGTCCGACGTTGCGGCGCGCGGACTGGACATCAAGGGCGTGAGCCATGTGTTCAATTTCGACGCGCCCTGGCATCCCGACGATTATGTCCATCGCATCGGCCGCACGGGCCGCGCAGGGGCGAAGGGCGTAGCCTATACCTTCGTGACGTCGGACGATGCCGAGGCGATCGACAATATCCAGAAGCTGATCAAGCAGAAGATCGAGACCATCGACGCACCGGTCGCTGCTGCTCCCGCTGAAAAGGCGAAGGAGGAACCGCGCCGTTCGGGCCGGGATCGGAAGGACGACCGCAAGTCCGACAAGCGCCGCGACGACCGCCGCCGGGAAGAACCGCGTGCGGCCCGGCCGGAAGGCAATGGCGCCCGGCCGCGGCGGCCTGAACCGGTGGACGATGGTCCGGACGAAGGCTGGAACGGACCGGTTCCGGAGTTTCTTTCGGTGGGGTTTGGCGCTTAGTTGCCGTTGCGGGCCAGGCGTGGCCTGTTTTCGGCCCTCCTAAGACATCCCTTCCCGGCTGCTTCGACGCACGGTCCCTAGATCAGCCCTTTCGCACGCAGGCTGCTGTGCCCCTGTGTCCCTATGATGATATGGTCATGCACCGCGATGTTGAGCCGCTTGCCCGCTTCCGCGATCTGCCGGGTGATTTCTATATCCTGACGGCTTGGTTCCGGCGATCCGCTGGGATGATTGTGGACAAGGATCAACGCTGCCGAGCCAAGGTCGATCGCCCGTCGAATAACCTCCCGGGTATAAATCGCCGCCTGGTCGATCGAACCGTCGCCCATATGCTCGTCGCGGATCAGCATGTTCCGGCTGTTGAGATGCAACACCCGCACCCGCTCCACCGTCAGAAAGGCCATGTCGGCGCGCAGATAGTCGAGCAGCGCCTGCCAGCTGGCCAGCACCGGCTTCTCCGCCACCTCGTTGCGTAGCGTCCGCAGCATCGTCGCCTGGACGATCTTGATCGCGGCGATGCTGGTGTCGCCCATGCCGGGAACGCGGGCAATCGCCTGCCAGTCAGCCGCCATCAGCCCACCGATGCCATCGAATTCCCGCAGCAGCGCCTTTGCCAGTGGTTTCGTGTCGCGACGGGGTATGGCCAGTGCCAGCAGATATTCGATCAGTTCATGATCATGCAACGCTTCGCCGCCGCTCTCCGCCAGTTTCCGGCGCAGCCGGGCGCGATGCCCGACGCCGTCGTGCGCAGCCTTCAAATCCTGGTCCGGCAAAGTCTTACCTGTCCCCCGCATGCGAAGGGGGACGCTATTCATTGCGGATTTATCGGGCAAGGATATTTAGGAGCGATCGGACGTTATGCAGGCGTTACGGACTTGAGCACGCGGGTTTGACCAGAAGCATGGAAGATGAAGACGGCGAAAAGGAGATTCGCCGGGGCTGGCTCCGCTGGCTTGGAGTGGGCACGGGGTCGCTGGCGCTGATCCTTGCCGCGCTGTGGACGCAGCGCGCGCCCATCGCAGAAAATTTCATCAGCCGCGAACTCAACCGGCGTGGCGTGCAGGGCAGCTATGATCTGACGGACATAGGCCTTCGCACCCAGCGGATCGAGAATATCGTGCTGGGCGATCCCGCTCGTCCCGATTTGACGGCGCGCTGGGTGGAGGTCGACATCGCATTCACAGGGCTGACCCCGCAAGTGGCGGCGGTGCGGGCCGGCGGCGTCAGGATGCGGGGGTCGTTGCACAATGGCGTGCTGAAGCTGGGAGAGGTCGACAAATTCCGCGACCCGAAATCCACGGCGCCCTTCAGCCTGCCGGACATTCTGCTGGCGCTCAGCGATGCGCGACTGCGGCTGGACACCGATGCCGGCCCGATCGGCATGCAGATAGAGGGGAAGGGGAATCTGCGATCGGGCTTCCGGGGCAGGCTGGCGGCGGCGATGCCGAATGGAGGCGTCGAGGGATGCGGGCTGGCCGACCTGCGGGCGATGCTGGATGTTGCCATGCAGGACGGACGCCCGCATCTCTCCGGCCCGTTGCGCGGCGCAGCGCTGGCCTGTCGCGATGCCGGCATCGCCGTGGCGAAACCGGCTGCGGATGTGGATGTCTGGCTTGGCAAGGCGTTGAATCGCTGGACCGGCCGCGTCGACCTGACGGGGGAAGCGCTCAAGTCCGGCGGCATGGTTCTGGCGCGCCCCTCAGGCCGGATCGATTTCGACGGAACGGCTGCCAAGACCGCCGGGCGAGCGCGAATCGGGGCGGCGGCTCTGTCGGCCGGCGCTGCATTGACCGGACCTGCCGACTTTCAGGGCGCCTGGCATGTCGGCAAGGGCGATATGGGTCTTGAGGGGCGGTTGTCCGTTCGGCAGTTGCGGTTCGCCGGCCGCGATCCCCTTGCGGCTGCGCGCGAATCTACGGCCGGGACGCCCGTTGGGCCGCTGGTTGCACGGCTGGCTGACGCCGCGCGCCGCGCAGGCGCGGACAATGTCCTGCAAACCACCCTGGCCTTCGCTCAGCAAGGGAAGGCGGGCAGTCTGGCCTTGACCGACACCCGCTTTTCGGCGCGCAGCGGTGCGCGGATCGCCATAGCAGGGGAAGGTCGCGTGACCATTGGCTGGCCTGGCAGGGCCGGGCAGGCGATCGACTGGGCGCTCGACGGAGCGATCACGACGGAGGGCGGCGGATTGCCGAGGGCGGCGCTGCGGCTGGGGCGGAGGCCGGGTGGCGGCTTTGGCGGACAATTGTTCCTTGAGCCCTATGCGGCGGGCGATGCCAGGTTGAGCCTGGAGCCGGTGCGGTTCGTTGCGGGGCCGAAGGGCGATACGCGCTTCTCGACGCAGGTGCGGCTCGACGGGCCGCTTCCCGGTGGAAGGCTGCGCGGGCTGGTGGCGCCCGTTGAAGGGCAAATGAACGCCAAGGGTCTATTGGCGATCAACCCGCATTGCGTGCCCATCTCGCTGATCGAGGCGCGCTATGGCAATTTTTCGCTGGGGCGGACCCGGCAGACGCTGTGCCCCGTCGGGCAGGCGCTGCTTGCCGTCGGGCCGGGCGGTGTGAGTGGCGGCGCTGAAATCCGCAAACTCGCATTGGCGGGGAAAAGCGGCGACAGCCCGATGCGCCTTTCCGCCGATAGCGCTCGTTTCGCCCTGGGACAGCAGGGTTTTGCACTTGCCAATGCCGATCTGGCGATCGGTCCGCAGGATTCGCCTGTTTGGTTGAGCGCGGCGACGCTGACCGGCAACGCCACGGCCAAGGGCTTGGGCGGCAGGTTGACGGGGGCAGGCGGCCGGATCGGGTCCGTGCCGCTGATCGTCGAAAATGGCGCGGGCGACTGGAGCTTCGCCGGGGGCGCGCTGAGGCTGACGGCCGGGATGACGGTGCGCGATGCGCAGGCGCCGGGCCGGTTCGAACCGCTGAATGTTCCCGACTTCGCGCTGACGTTGAAGGATTCGAAGATCGCAGCGACAGGATCGTTGCGGGCGCCGCGCAATGATGCGCTGGTCGCCCGGGCAGTCATCGCGCATGACCTGAGCAGTGGGCGAGGCAAGGCGGATCTGGCGGTTCCGGCACTGTCCTTTGGTCCTGGTCTCCAGCCGGAGGATGTGACCCGCCTCGCCCTTGGCGTGGTGGCCAATGTGACGGCGCAGGTCAGCGGGGAAGGGCATATCCGCTGGAACGGGACGCATGTGACCAGCGATGGCCTGTTCCGGACCGACAATGCCAGCCTGGCGGCGGCTTTCGGCCCGGTGGACGGATTGTACGGCGAACTGCGTTTCACCGATCTGCTCGGTCTCGTCAGCGCGCCGGGGCAGGAAGTGCGAATCAGGTCGGTCAATCCGGGTGTAGAGGTTCGCGACGGCCTTGTGCGCTATCGGCTGGAGGCGGGGCAGAAGGTGCGGATCGAAGGGGGCGGCTGGCCCTTTTCCGGCGGGGAGCTGGTCCTGCTACCGACGACGATGGATTTCAGCGCAGATGTGGACCGTTATCTGACCTTCCGCGTCATCGGTCTGGATGCGGGCGCCTTCATCCAGGCGATGGACCTCAAGAATATTTCCGCCACGGGTACGTTCGACGGCATCATGCCTCTGATCTTCAACGCGCAGGGTGGGCGCGTGGCGGGGGGCGTGCTGACCGCGCGGCAGCAAGGCATGCCGCCGCTGATGATGCCCGAAGGCGTGCTGCCCACCATCCCCTGCGATCCGACGCGCCAGTCGGGGACCCTTTCCTATGTGGGGCCGGTATCGAACGAGCAGTTGGGCGCGATGGGGCGGCTGGCCTTCGATGCGCTCAAGAACCTCCAGTATAAATGCCTCACCATATTGATGGACGGCGCGCTGGATGGAGAGATGGTGACGAACGTCGTCTTCAACGGCGTCAATCGCGGGCAGATCGGTGGGGCGCCGGCGGGTCTGGCGCGGAATTTCACGGGCCTGCCCTTCATCTTCAACGTGCGGATCGCCGCTCCCTTCCGGGGCCTTCTGGGAACCGCGCAGTCCTTCATCGATCCGTCAACGCTCATACAAAACAGCATAGGCGACCAGATGCAGGAGAAGATGCGGGCCACGATCGGCCAGGAGGGGGTTGCAGTTCAGCCTGCCGAAAGCGAAACTATGCGAAATGGGGAGCAGAAATGAAGAAGCGAACGATCATCGCGGCGGGCTTCGCCGGTCTGGCCTTGGGAGGCTGCATCCAGGTGAAGGCGCCCGACAAGCCGATAGAGATCAACCTCAACGTGAAGGTGCAGCAGGAGGTCGTTGTTCGCCTGCAGCGCGATGCGCAAGATTTGATCGAGAATAACCCGGAGTTGTTCCCGCAATGACACGCAAATTTTTGATGATCGCCGCCTCTGCCGCGGTGGTGCTGGCGACCGGCCTGGCCATGACCTCTCCGGCGCGGGCGCAGTCGGGCGCGGTCGCCGCCGCGATGAGCGCGGGGGCGGTGGGCGAGCAGGCCGACGGCTATCTCGGCATTGCCGGTTCGGTGAGCGACGCGGTGCGGCAGGAAGTCGAATCGATCAACATCAAGCGCAGGGCCGCCTATACCGACCTTGCCGGCAAGCGCGGCGTGACCGTGCAGGATGTGGCGGCGGCGACCGGATGCCAGACGCTCAGCAGCAGGGTGAAGCCCGGGCAGGTCTATCGGATCGGCGCGGGCGCGTGGCAGACCAAGGGCGCGGGCCCCATCGCGCTGCCGGGCTATTGCGCCACGGCGGGGTGATTTACCTCAGGCCGGACTTGCCGGGCTAGTGGACTTTGGACCCAGCTTCGTTCGGACAGGAAATTCTCCTGCCCAACGACGGTTGACACTCCTGAAAGCCCTTTCTAAACGGGCCGCGCCTTGACGGGTGCAGCCGCAAGCGCCATGCCGCCTGACGTTGGCTTTTAAAGCCTTGACGGAAAGGATGGCTGGATGGCGGCGGATGCACCGGGGCAGGACCCGGCGGGTGAAGATGCGCGCATCGCTTCTTTGGAGGAGCGGATCGCGCAGGCCGAACATGCCGAAAAGGTCAGACAGGGGACACAGGTGCAGCAGGCGGACGATGGGTCGCGTCTCGGCAACAGGGTTCTCGCGGAGCTGATCGGCGGTCTTGCTGGCGGTGCCGTGGTTGGTGGGACTCTGGACTACTTTCTGCGGACATCCCCATGGCTCCTGCTGGCATTCCTCGGTCTCGGGATCGTGGCGGCTTTCAGGAACATCATCAGATTGACGACGACGAAGCGTCCCGACCGATAGGGACGCTTTTATCTTAGTCCGAAGGCAAAGACGTTACAGGGGTCCAGCGTGGCAGAATCCGGCAAAATCGATCCGATGCACCAGTTTGCGATCGAACCGCTGTTCGGTACGGATCATCTGTCGATCGGCGGCTTCAACATCGCTTTCACCACCAGCGCGCTCTATATGGTGGCGGCCGCCGTGGTGCTTTGGATCTTCGTCGTCGGCGGCATGAAGCGCGAACTGGTTCCCGGTCGCTGGCAGATGGCGGTCGAATATATGACCGGCTTCATCAAGAGCCTGCTGATCGCCAATGTGGGCGAGGGCGGCAAGAAGTACATTCCTTACGTCTTCTCGCTGTTCATGTTCATCCTGCTGGCGAACCTGCTGGGCCTGCTGCCGCTGGGTCTGGTCGGCCTGCATCCCTTCACCTTCACCAGCCATTTCACCGCGACCGGCGTGCTCGCGATCATGAGCTTCTCGATCGTGCTGGCGGTGGGTTTCTACAAGCATGGCCTGCACTTCTTCTCGCTGTTCGTGCCGCACGGCACCCCGGCGCTGATGGTGGTGCCGCTCTTCTTCATCGAACTCGTTTCCTTCATGGTGCGTCCGTTCAGCCTTGGCCTGCGACTGTTCGTCGCGATGACCGCCGGGCACGTGCTTTTGAAGGTGCTCGCAGGTTTCGTCATCAACAGCGCCAATGCCAGCCCTGCGCTTGGCCTGACCGTCGGCGCCGCCAGCTTCATCCTGATGATCGGCATCAGCGCCCTGGAATTGCTGGTGGCGGTGATCCAGGCCTATGTGTTCGCGCTGCTGACCTCGGTCTACATCAACGATGCCGAGAACCTGCACTGATTTTCCGCCATTACCTCAACGTTCGAATAGAGTTTAGAAAAGGAGTTTATAACATGGACGCAGAAGCCGCAAAGCTGCTCGGTGCTGGCCTGGCCGCCATCGGTGCGGGCATCGCCGCCCTCGGTGTGGGCAACGTCTTCAGCTCGTTCCTCGAAGGCGCGCTGCGCAACCCCGGCGCTGCCGACGGCCAGCAGGGCCGCCTGTTCATCGGCTTCGCCGCCGCGGAACTTCTGGGTCTGCTGGCGTTCGTTATCGCCATGATCCTGGTGTTCGTGGCCTGAACAGCCGCTTTGGGGCGGGCAGGGATGGCCAGTCGGCCGCCATGCCCGTCCTCTGATTGACCGCGCCCTGATCGGACGGACCCGAAAAAATGCCTCAAATCGCGCAAATTGCCGAAACCTATTCATCGCAGATCTTCTGGCTGCTGCTGACATTCGGTTTCGTTTTCTTCGTCATCGGCCTCGGCATGGTGCCAAAGGTTCAGGCGACGGCCGATGCGCGCGACGCGAAGATCAGCGGCGATCTGGATGCCGCCAAGGCGGCTTTCGCCCGCGCCGATGAGGCGGAGGCCGACTATCGCGCCCGCGACGCCGAAAGCCGTGCTGCCGTCCAGGCCAGCCTGGCCAAGGCGAAGGTGGAGGCAGCCAAGGCTTCGGAAGCCAAGCTGGCCGCCGCCGATGCGGACATTGCAGGCCAGATCAATGCGGCCGAAGCCCGTATCAAGGCTGCCACCGACGCAGCCATGGCAGAGATTGAAACCGTTGCCGCTGATGCAGCGCGCGACATGGTGGCTCGCATTTCCGGCGTGAACGCGTCGGAAGATGCGGCCCGCAACGCAGTAAAGGCGGCACTGGCCCATGGCTGAGGCAGCAGCACAGCATAGCGAGACGGAAGCCCCGCACCTGAATGAGGCGATCCATTCGGAGGGGATGGAGCCGGTCGGCACCGTCGCTCACGAAGGCGTGGCCCCGCACACCGACCCGAAGGCCGTCGGCATGGATGCCACGGCCTGGGTCAGTCTGGCGATGGCGGTGTTCATCCTGATCCTGTTGATCAAGAAGGTGCCCGGTCTGATCGGCGGCGCGCTGGATGGCCGGATCGCGCAGATCAAGGCGCAGTTGGAGGAAGCCTCCAAGCTTCGCGCCGAAGCCGAAGCGCTCAAGGCCGAATATGAAGCCAGGCTGGCGGCTGCCGCCGGCGAGGCGGAGGCGATGCGCAAGTCCGCCGAGCATGAAGCGGCAACGCTGCTGGAGGACGCCAGGGCCAATGCCGTCGCGCTGGTCGCGCGTCGTCAGAAGATGGCGGAGGACAAGATCGGCGCGGCTGAGCGCGCGGCGGTCGCAGGCATCCGGTCCAAGGCGGTGAACGCCGCGACCGGCGCCGCGGCGGCGCTGATCGCTCAGGGCCATGATGCGCAGGCCGATAAGCTTCTGGTCGATGACGCGATCCGGGGGCTTGGCCCGAGCGTCTGACAGACACTGCCGAGGGTTGGAGTAGAAAGGCCAGTGCGGTTTTGCGCTGGCCTTTTTCTTTGAGCGGTGAAGCGGTTTCAAAGCATCGTGCAGAAAAGCCAGTCCTAGCCTGTCGAAGGATGGGGACCGGTTTCCTGCTTGATAGGATGCGACTACAGAAACCTGGAGCGCGCAACCAGCTCCCGATTTATCGCAGCGCGCTCTGGAGCGCCGTTCAAGCCTGTGGAATCACCTGCTGACTCGTCAAAGGCGGCGAATAAAGGGTGGGGCAGCCGAACGGATACCACAGGATCGGAATCCGCTCTGCGTTGGAGTTTTCGGGCAGACCATCCTTAGCAGACGAGGGCGGAACGGAGTTTCCGCCTTCGCAGGAGCGCATCTGCATTCGGGAGGGCAGGCGCGGGGTCGATCAATGGCCGGCGACGGGGCCGGCCATTGATCTGCCGATCAGGCTGCCGCCAGCGACGCGCTATCGATGACGAAGCGATATTTGACGTCGCTCTTCTGCATCCGGTCATAGGCGGTTTCGATGTCCTGCATCGCGATCATCTCGATGTCCGCCGTGATGCCCCTTTCCGCGCAAAAATCGAGCATCTCCTGCGTTTCGGCAATGCCGCCGATCAGTGAACCGGCAATCGACTTGCGCCCGAAGATCAGCACGCCGACGCTGGGCGAAGGGTGCGGATGTTCCGGTACGCCCACCAGGCACATCGTGCCGTCGCGCTTCAGCAAGGTGGTGAAGGCGTCGAGATCATGGCTGGCGGCCACCGTGTTCAGGATGAAGTCGAAACTTCCACCATGGGCGGCCATCTGGTCCGGATCGCGCGAGATGATGACTTCATCGGCGCCAAGGTCCAGCGCATCCTGCCGCTTGCTTTCCGAAGTCGTGAAGGCGACGACATGGGCGCCCATGGCATGGGCGAGCTTCACCCCCATATGGCCGAGCCCGCCGATCCCGACGATACCGACCTTCTTGCCGGGTCCGACATTCCAGTGGCGCAGCGGCGAATAGGTGGTGATGCCTGCACAGAGCAGCGGCGCCACAGCCGCCAGTTGATCCGCCGGGTGGTTGATCTTCAGGACGAACTTCTCGCTGACGGTGATGCTTTGCGAATAGCCGCCGAACGTATGCCCGGGCGCATCCGGCGTCGGACCGTTATAGGTGCCGACAAAGCCGTTCTCGCAATATTGCTCCAGCCCTTCGTCGCAGGCCGAACAATGCTGGCAGCTATCGACCATGCAGCCGACGCCGACCGTGTCGCCGACCTTGAACCGGGTGACGCCGTTGCCGACGGCGGTGACGTGGCCGACGATCTCATGGCCGGGAACGCAGGGGTAAAGCGTGCCGCTCCATTCGGAGCGGACCTGGTGAAGATCGGAATGGCAGACGCCGCAATAGGCGATGGCGATCTGCACGTCATGTTCGCCGGCCGGGCGGCGTTCGATGTCGATGGGTTCCAAGGGCTTATCGGCGGCATGGGCGCCATAGGCTTTCACGATCATGATCGGCTCTTCCTTCAAGGAGGAGCGGCCTCCCTGAAGGGACCGCATTATGGAGGATAGCGCTACCAGTTCCGGCAGCAGCAGAAAGATAGGAAGGGCCAGCCAAGGATCAACGAGGACGGGCCGAAATTTAACCCCATGCCATTGCGATCCGGGACCATCCCGCTATTTCTCCCTCATGTCGCGTCCCCAATCCCCCGATCGCTTTCATGAAGACAAGGCCACCTTCACCGTCACCGGCAGCCAGCCCGACATAGAGGCCGGCGTGGAGGCGATCCGCACGACGCTCAAAACCCTGCCGACCCGCCCGGGCGTCTATCGCATGCAGGATGCGCGGGGCGATGTGCTTTATGTCGGCAAGGCACGTGCGCTGCGCAACCGGGTCACCAACTATACCCAGGTCGACCGCCTGCCCAAGCGGCTCCAGCGCATGGTCGCCCAGACCCGCTCGATGACGATCGTCACCACCAACAGCGAGGCGGAGGCCCTGCTGCTGGAGGCGCAGCTCATCAAGCGTTTCCGGCCACCCTATAATGTCCTGCTGCGGGACGATAAAAGCTTCCCCTTCATCCTGCTGCGCGAGGATCATGACTTTCCCCGCGTCCAGAAGCATCGCGGCGCGCGCAAATATAAGGGGCGCTATTATGGCCCCTTTGCCAGCGCCGGATCGGTGACGCGAACCATCAACGCGCTCCAGAAGCTGTTCCTGCTGAGAAGCTGCACCGACAGCTTCTTTGCCAATCGTTCGCGGCCTTGCCTCCTATATCAGATCCGCCGCTGTTCCGCCCCTTGCGTGGGCCGGATCGACGATGCCGCCTATGGCGAGCTGGTCAAGGACGCGCAGGATTTCCTCGGCGGCAAATCGACCGCCGTGCAGAAGAAGCTGGGCGAGGCGATGCAGGCGGCTTCCGACGCCATGGACTTCGAGCAGGCGGCGGTGCTGCGCGACCGGCTGAAGGCGCTGACCTTCATCCAGGGCAGCCAGGCGATCAACGCGGAGGGGCTGGGCGACGCCGACATCTTCGCCCTGGCGACCAAGGGCGGAGCGATGTGCATCCAGGCCTTCTTCATCCGCGGTGGGCAGAATTGGGGCCATCGCAGCTTCTTCCCCGTCCATACCGCCGAAGTGGCGGAGGACGAGGTGCTCAGCAGCTTCATGGCGCAATTTTACGAGGAAGTGCCGCCGCCCAAGCTGATCCTTGCCGACCGGGCGCCCGCCGAATGCGAGCTGATGGCGCAGGCGCTGACCGAGCGCATCGGGTCCAGGGTGCGGATCGAAGTGCCCCAGCGCGGCGACCGCACCCGCCTCATCAAACAGGCGCAGCGCAACGCGGTGGAGGCGCTCGACCGGCGGCTGGCGGAAACCACGACGCAGGCGAAGGTGCTGGAGGAGATGGTCGAGACGTTCGGACTGGACGGGGTGCCCGACCGCATCGAAATCTACGACAACAGTCACATCCAGGGCGCTCATGCCCTAGGGGCGATGGTCGTCGCGGGTCCGGAGGGCTTCCGCAAGAACGCCTACCGCAAGTTCAACATGAAGAACCCGGAAACCTCGAACGACGATTTCGCGATGATGCGGGAGATGTTCGAGCGGCGCTTCGGCCGCGCCGCGCGCGAGGACCCGGATCGCGACAGCGGCGAATGGCCGGACCTGGTGCTGATCGACGGCGGCAAGGGACAATTGTCCGCCGCCCGGACGATATTGGAGGATATGGGCATAGAGGATGTCTGCATGATCGGCATCGCCAAGGGGCCGCATCATGGCCGCGAGGGGCGGGAAGTATTCCACATGCCGGACGGGCGGGAGATCACTTTCCCCCTCAACCATCCCGTGCTCTTCTACCTTCAGCGGCTGCGGGACGAGGCGCACCGCTTCGCCATCGGCGCGCACCGTCAGAAGCGCAGCAAGGCGATCACCGTCAGTTCGCTCGACGAAGTGCCGGGCATCGGACCTTCGCGCAAGAAGGCGCTGCTGATGCATTTCGGAACCGCCAAGGCCGTGAAGAGCGCGGCGTTGGAGGACCTGCTGAAGGCGCCGGGCGTTTCCAAGGCGGTGGCGCAGCAGGTCTATGATTATTTCCACGGCTGAGCGACGGCAGGGGTGGTCCGGATTGCCGCCGCCATATTGCCCGGAACGTCGGATTATCTCTGCGACGAATGGATCGCCATTTGACCATCGCCATTTGACCGGGGCATGATTTCCTTTCCATAAGAAGCGGCTCGACAGACATGATGCATCGGGCCGGATGGGGGATATGCGTCACGCGATGAATGGGCCGGGCGAAATCGCGATGCGCTTGAGCTGGTGGGACATGCGGGCGCTGTCGGCATTGCGTCCGTGGCAGACGCTGGATTTCACCCGACTGTTGCTGGCCGTCATCTATGCCGTCGTCAGCTTCGGCTTCTCCAGCGCGCGCCACTGGGCGGAAAGCGCGGAGCATGTGCTGATCCTGCTCATGCTGCTGCTGGCGTTTTCGGCGGTGCTGCTCTCGTCCCGCTCCTGGGTGACGGACATGCGGATCAGACGACCGGTCATCTATCTGGACACATTGCTGTTCCTGGCCCTGCTGGTCGTCACCAACCCGTCCAACAGCCCTTATTTTTCCGGCAGCTTCTTCGTGGCGGTGGAAGTGGCGCTGATCGTGCGGCGGCGGTTTCATCTGCTTGTTGCCCTGGCGGCGGGCATGGCTGCGGTCGGCGTCACATGGCTTGACGAGATCGCTTCCCTGCCGTCGGAGCCGGAAGCGGAGCGGGTCGTGCTGCGTGCCTGCTATCTGGCGGTGGCGATCCTGGTGACCGGCGTGCTGCTCGGGCCGCGCCGGGAAACGCTGTTGCAATTCGAGCGGGACAGGCGGTTGCTGGAAGGGGAGCTACCGCCCGCCGGGAGCGATCATGGCCCGTTCCTGCTCCATGCCTTGCGGCTTGCGACCCGCGGACATGGGGTTGCCGTGCTGTTCCGCCTTGCCAGCCATGAGCCCCTGCGCTTCGCCAGCAGCGCGGCGCGCGAAATGCCTGCGGTGGGTTTCGGCAACTTGCTGACGGCAGAGACCGGTTGGCATGACCGGTCGAGACATGCGTCGATCTCGCTGTCGGCGGATGGAATAGCCGTGCTGGGACCGTTGTCGCCGGGCGGTCAGGCATGGACGGCGCTGCTGGACGCAGAAACGCTTCTGACGGTAAGGGTGACCATCGGCACCTTCGAGGCGGTGGGCGCGGCCTGCCTGGACGATCCCTGCCATGAGGATCGGGCCGCCATCGCGCAGCGGGTCTTCGAAAGCGCATGTGAGGAACTGACTGTCCGCAACAGCCTGGACCTCGCGCATGTGATCGCCGGTGCGCGGGAGCGGGAGCGGCTGCAGCGGGAATTGCACGACAGCGTTCTGCAGGCGCTGGCCAGCATCCGTTTCCAGATCGCGCCGCTGCTGGCCGGGCGGCAGGTCGAGCCGCTCGCCGTGATCGAGAATGTCGACCGCATCGCGAAGGACCAGATCGCCACGATCCGCTGGATCATCAATCCGGACGTGGATGAGGAGGATTTCGCCTATCTGCCGGAGACGCTGGCGATGGTGGTGCGCTCCCTGGGCGAGCAGTGGGGCATAGACTGCGAGTTGAAGGTGGAGGACGGCAATTGCGCGACCAGCGCGATGATCGGCCGGGAACTGAGCTTCGCCGTGCGGGAGATCGTCGCCAATGCGGTACGCCATGCGCGGGCGACCATGGTGAACTTCGCGCTGGAGCCGGACGGCAACCGCATCGCCCTTCAGGTGAGCGACGATGGCGTGCCCAATATGGCGCGGCTGGGATCGAGCGGGGCGGTGCCTTCGCGGTCGCTGATGCGGCGGATACAGATGCTGGGCGGGGAGGTGTTCCTGCAGAATATCGGTGGGCGAACGACGATCCGCATCACCGTTCCGCGCAAGTAACGGGCCGCCGGGCTTTATCTTTTCCAATGGCTCACCATATCTGGACGGCCGCGTAGAACCTTTCCCGCGATTGCGCATTTACCGGGCGTTTACCAACATCGCGGATAGTCGCGGCAAGGTTCGGCGTGCAAAGGAGTCCGGTTCCATGGTGCGAATGGTCAGGGACCGTCTCTACCGCAAGAGCGTGGCCGTCGTGCTGTCGATGCAGGTCAATCTGGAGCGCATCGTCGCCATCTGGATCATGGCTGCCGCCTTCGCCTGCGGCCTGCGGCTGGCCTTTCCGGCGACGCCCTACAGCGGAACGCCCTGGGGAAGCGGGGCGGGCCTGCTGCCCTATATGCTGGTGGTTGGCGCGCCTGTTGGGTCGCTGCTGCTGGGATTGAAGCTGTTTCCGGCGGGACGCATCCATGCCCAGCCCGCCTTTCGACTGGCGCAGGTGGGCCGCTGGCGCAAGGTCGACTGCCTGAGAGCGCGGGAGATGTCGCAATTCGGCCTCTATGGCGTGATGGCGTCTCTGCTGGTGGGAATTGCGGTGAACGTGCCGGTGCGCACGCTGGAATTTCTCAGCTCCATTCCCGCGTTGGGCAGCTATTCGCCGCCCTGGTTCGTCGGTCTCTATAGCGTGATGCTGGCGGATGTGGTGATATTGTCCAGCCTTTACATGTTCGCCTTTGCCATGGCCCTGCGCCTCGTGCCGCTCTTCCCTCGCTTTCTGGTAATGGTCTGGGGTGTCGACCTGCTGGCGCAGTTGGGCATCGCCCATCTGGTGGCGGGGATCGACAATGTGCCGCATGGCGTCGACGCCGCTTTGCTGGACATGCTGACAGGCAATGTGAAGAAGGTCCTGATCAGCGCCGCGATCTGGCTGCCCTATCTGCTGTTGTCGGATCGGGTGAACCTCACCTTCCGTCATCGGGTAAGCGCGAGGTAAGGAAAGCGGCAACATTTGTTCCTGAATGGGTCAGGTGCAAACCGCTTTATTTCCGGGCCTTTGTGCGACGAGTCGCGGCTGATTCGCGATGATCGGTGCGAGTGGCGGCGGCTGCTATGGCCAAGTTATCGATCCTGTCTGCCCCGAATAGCCTAGAACGAAGGTATTAGTCGCCCGGGTAATTCAGCGGCGGACAGCCAACTATTCCTCTCAAATAAGACAGGCTTGAGTTCCTGAGAACTGTTATTTTATTCAAAATGAAATTCGGATAATATTCCTTGAATTTCAGTTTGACTATGATATTTTGAAATAGAGAAAAATAAAAATCTCAATAATATAAAAGAAAATCTCTAATTTTCTAAAAGCATATATCCAAAGATATATTAGAAAAATACCATTGTTTACTTAAAGTAATGAATCTGGTTGACGGAAAAGGTTAACAAAAAATTGCTTTAAGATTTTGAAAAATATACATATTTTTTACCATGTTGACTTGCATCAGCTTTGGTCCAATTTGAAAGCAAGTTCTACGGGAACTGCCAACTACCTGGTGATCGGAGCATACCGGCGCCGGGGTCGCGAGGTGGACAGGCCCCTACCGTGGAGCTGAGCAAGAGCAACTGGGAATTGCTCCCAGCGAGTAGGGGTAAAAGATATGACCTTTTTGAAGAGCCTGTGGGCCGACCAAAGTGGTGCGTCGGCGGCCGAATATGCTTTGATCCTGGCGATCGTGGGGACGGGTATCGCGCTGGCCGCCTGGAATCTTGGTGGCGCGATCAAGAACTCGATGAATGCGGCGACCAACTGCGTCAAGACGGTCGGTACGAACACGCAGCCCAGCTGCTAAACTGTAAATAGGGGTGAGGGACATGACTTTTTTCAAAAATCTTTATGCTGATCAAAGCGGCGCATCGGCGGCTGAATATGCTTTGATCCTCGCTATTGTCGGTACCGGCATTGCGTTGGCTGCCTGGAACCTTGGTGGCGCGATCAAGAACTCGATGAACTATGCCACCAATTGCATTTCGACTGTCGGCACAGGCAATTCTCCGTCAGCGAACTGCTAATGATGAAATAGGAAGGCCGGTCACATCACTGGCCTTCCTATACCTTCAATTCCGGGGGGAGTTGTCGTGGGGCAGCGCAGATCACTTATAGTCCTAGGCCTCGCAATATTGTTGGGTCTTGCGGCCGTTTTCGTCGCCAACGCCTATCTGAGCCGCGCCGAAAAGGCGCCGCCACCGGAAGGCGGAATGACCAAGGTCGTAGTGGCGACCGTCTCGCTGCCTTTCGGATCGGCGGTCACCGCCGAAAAGATCCGCGTGGTCGACTGGCCAGCCAATTCCGTACCGCCCGGCGCTTTCCGCGACCCCATCCAATTGACCTCCCTCGGCAAAGGCCGCGTCGTCCTTCGGCAAATCGAGCCTGGCGAACCGATACTGGCCTCCAAGCTCTCCGGTGAAGGCGGGCGGGCCACGATGTCGGCGGTCCTGGCCCCGGAAATGAGGGCCGTCGCCGTACGCGTGAGCGATGTAGCCGCTGCGGGCGGCTTCGTGCTTCCCGGCGACACCGTCGATGTCTTCGTCACCCGCACCCTTCAGGACCCGGCAGGCGGCGGCAGCCAGCAGATCACCGACGTCCTGCTTCAAGGCACGCGCGTGATCGCCATCGACCAGAACGCCAATGACACGTCCAAGGACCCGGCCGTCGGCAAGACCGCGACGCTGGAGGTCAACCAGGTCGATGCGCAGAAGCTGGTTCTGGCGCAGCAGGTCGGGCAACTCACGCTGGTCCTGCGCAATATCACCGACAAGCCCAATCCCGCCGTGCAGACCGTCGGTATAGAGGATTTGCGCGACGGCGCCTATGTGGGCGGTTTTGCCGGCCCGCGCGCCCGCGTTGCCGACCTTGCCTATCTGCCGCCGCGTCCGGCCTCCGCGTTCCGTCCCGCACGCCGCGCGATTCCGAAGAACACGAACGCTCTGCCGTCGACCGCATCGGTCGAGATCGTGCGCGGCACGACCGGCACCAGCTATGAGGTGAAGCGCTATGGTTCCCGCTAAGTCCTTGCCGATGCTGGCATTGTCCCTGGCGCTGGGCGCCGGTGCGTCGCTGCTGCCCATGCAGGCCCAGGCGCAGGTCGCCTCGCTCAACGTCAATAACGCCAACCATGCCGGCCAACTCGACGTGCCCCTCAACAAGAGCCAGGTGCTGACCGTCGACCGGCCTTTTTCCAAGGCGTTGGTCGGCAATGCGGAAATCGCTGACGTCCTGCCCATGACCAACCGTTCGGTCTATGTGCTGGGCAAGAAGATGGGCACCACCAGCCTGACGCTCTACGACAGCCGCAACATGATGATCGCGGTGGTCGACGTGGCCGTAGGCCCCGATGTCGTGACGTTGAAGCGGCAATTGTCGGAACTGTTGCCCGGTCAGCCTATCGGCGCCCGCATTTCCAATGACGCTGTGGTACTGACCGGCACCGTGTCGAGCGCGGCGGCGGTCGATCGCGCAGTGCAGATCGCTAAGACCTATGCCGGTGACAAGGTCGTCAACATGATGTCGGTAGGCGCCGCTCAGCAGGTGATGCTGGAAGTGCGCTTTTCCGAAATGACCCGCAGCGCGGCGAAGCAGTTCGGCATCAACACCGCTTTCCTGTCCGATAGCGGCAAGGTGGTGGGCGGCATCGGCAATGCGGCGCAGTCTTCCGCCATCTTGTCCGACACCAATGGTCGGCCGATTGTGGATCTGAGCAAGATTCTGGACAGCTTCGGCATCGGGGCGGCGAATTATTCAGTGGGCAGCCTCAACCTCACCACTGCACTGGACGCGCTGGAGCGCAAGGGCGTCGTGACCACGCTGGCCGAGCCGACACTGGTCGCGCTGTCTGGCGAAACGGCGTCTTTCCTGGCGGGCGGCGAGTTCCCGATACCGGTATCGCAGGGCGGCAATAGCGGCGGCAGCGGCAATAACGGCGGCAATTCCATCACCATCGAATTCAAGCCCTTCGGTGTCAGCCTGGGTTTCACGCCGACAGTGCTGGAGGATGGCATCATCAATCTGGTGGTGGAGCCGGAGGTGAGTTCCATCGATCCGTCCGCTTCGGTGACGATCAACGGTCTCACCATCCCGGGCCTGCAGACGCGGCGCGCCAGCACCACGCTGGAATTGCGCGACGGGCAGTCCTTCGCCCTGGCAGGGCTGCTGCGCAAGGATTTCCAGGACACGGTGCGGCAGTTTCCGATCCTGGGTTCCATCCCGATTATCGGCGCACTGTTTCGTTCCAGCGGTTTCCAGAAGAGCGAGAGCGAACTCGTCATCATCGTGACGCCGCGCCTTGTGAAGCCGATGCGGGCAGAGGATGTGCGCCTGCCGACCGACCGGGTCGCGCCCCCGCACGAACTCGACCTGTTCCTGATGGGGCGGACAGACAAGGCGGTGGGGATCAATCCGCTCGATCCCAATGCGATGCCGCCCGAAGCGCCCAAGAACGCGCCTGCGCCTGCCACGGAAGCGCCCGCGACAGGCAAGGCGCCCAGCGGATATGAGCTGTGAGCAGGAGGTTGACGATGCGTGCACTTTATCTTGCCCCGGCTCTGCTTCTGCCCCTGCTGGCAGGCTGCACGGCGAACGATCCGACCTTCGGCGGCGCGGTGCGCAGCAATTATGCGATGCAGGTGATCGATCCCGACCCGCATTATGAAGGTACGTTGGTCGAGGGTGGTAATGGACAGACCTCTGCCGCGGCCGTGGAACGCTATCGCACCGACAAGGTGAAGAAGCCCCAGTCGATCCGCACGACCAGCGGTACTGGGGGCGGTGGCTCCGGGGGCGGCAACTGAGCGCGGAAGGAGAAGTGATCCCATGTCTGCCTGGCGTAATGGATTGTTGCAGTCGACCAGCGGCGCGGTAGCGCCCACGGTCGCACTGTCGCTTTTCGCGCTGATCGCGGCGGGGGGAATTGCTTTCGACTATGCGCGTATGGCTGGGCTGGACACCGAATTGCAAAGCGCAGCGGATGAAGCGGCACTGGCAGCGGCCACGCAACTGGATGGGGAGACTAACGCCAGGCAACGCGCGAGAGACGCGGTCAATAATCTTATTCAGAATGATGCGCGATTTGCCAACGACGGCTGTGGTAGAGCGGTTAAAGTTGCCGGAACGAATTTGGCCGGATGTAATAGTAGTGGTACGATAATATTCTATCAGGATAAAGCAAAATCCAACACAGCAACTAGTGACGCCAATGCAAATTTCGTTCTAGTGACGGTTGACTCCCGTACTTCTTTTTTTGCTCTGACGCCAGTAGTGAGAGCATTGTCTTCCGGATTGATTTCGGCACAGGCCTTTGCTGGTGTGGGTTCAGCAATTTGTAAGGTTCCACCGGTGATGATCTGTAATCCGGATGAGCCGACTAGTAATAGTAACGAAGATCTCGACTTCAATCCGGCGCGAGGCGTGGGATTGAAGTTGATCACCGGTAACGCCGATGCGGCAGGCAATTTCGGCTGGCTTGAAGCAACCTTCAAAAATGGCGCCAATGGTCTCGCTGCAGCACTGGGTTACGATAATATTCAAGCTGATTGCGAAAGTACGGATGGTGTCGCGACCAAGACAGGCATGGATACTTCCGTGCTGGATGCGCTCAATACGCGCTTTGACGTCTATGCCAATGGTAATACATGCCCGTCGCAATTCGGTGGAACATGTTCGCCGTCGAGAAATACTCGAAAGGACCTGGTATGCGATTCCGACGACGCGACAACTTGCAAGAACAGTAACAGCTTCGGAGTTTCGAGCAATCCCTATCGACCTGACAGCGTTGCTGTGCTGAAGGATGGAGATACCTATCCGGACATCATGGGATACCCTCGGGACCTGTGTCACGCCGTGCAGCAAAGCGAGCAAACCTGTGGCGTCAAGGGGAATGGGACATGGGACAGAGACGCATATTTCAAGGTCAACTATGGATGGGCCGGTCAATATGACTGGACTATTGGAACTGGGCTGAGCGCAACTGCCACGCGCTATGAAGTCTATAATTGGGAGGTTGCGAACCCAAGTGTAGTGGTTGGTTCCAAAGCTTATGGTATAGGGGTTCCGCAGGCTTTGAACGGCAAGTCCACAGGGTTCGGATCGCCGGCCAACGGGATTGCGGGCATCACGCCGAGCTCGGCTGGTATAGACCGCCGGCGTATTTCGGTCGCGGTTCTAAATTGCTATGCGCTGAAGCTGCACGGCAAGACCACCGGCATAAAGCCACCCAAATGGTTGGACGTGTTTCTGGTCGAGCCGTCCATCGCCCGGGGCAAGGGCAATAAGGCATATACTGATAAGAAGGAAGTATATGTCGAGGTCATAGGGGAGACCGGAACCGGCACTAACGGAGCTAGCAATCCTCAGGTCATTCAACGTTCCGTCCCCTATCTGATTGAGTGATGGCGATGGCACGAAATTTCCTTTCTCGCTTATTCACCTGCGACCGGGCCGCCGCCGCTGCGGAAATGGCGTTGGTTACACCACTTCTGATTGTCCTGATGTTCGGTTCCTTCGAAATGGGCAATTATTTCCTAAGCGAACATGTCGTCGCCAAGGCCGTGCGCGATGGAGCCCGCTATGCGTCTAGACAGTCATTTACCAATTTTTCTTGTCCGAACAGTGTCAATGGCGGAGTTGTGACCAGTATACAGAATGTGACGCGTACGGGGCAGGTTTCTACTGGAGGCACGGCACGGCTGGCCGGTTGGACAAATGGAAATACCGTGTCCGTTACTCTAAGCTGCACGACGATAACCGGCGGTAATTATTCGGGCATATATAAAGGAATGACGAACCTGCCCAGAGTCAAGGTTTCTGCTACAGTTCCTTACAGATCGTTGTTCTATGTGTTGGGCTTTACCAGATCGTCTCCCCAACTGGTGTCCGAATCCGAAGCTACGGTGCAGGGAATATAGGGAATATGATGTGCAGGTTCGTCCGCCTTGTCCGCGATACTCACGCCTCGTCGGCGGCAGAGTTCGCAATCGTGCTGCCGTTGCTGCTAATTTTCCTGCTCGGTGTAATTGATGTCGGACGGTTGATGTGGACTTGGAATCGTGCTGAAAAAGCGACGCAGATGGGCGTACGCTATGCCGTCGCAACCGATATGGTTCCCAATGGCCTTGCTGCCTATAGCTTCGTCGTTAGCGGCGGGCTGTCTCAAGGTGACGTTATTCCCCAATCGTCCTTTGGTGGCGCTTCCTGCCTCATCAACGCGGGCGCCGTGAGCTGTTCTTGCAAGGCAGGTGCGACCTGTCCTCCAAATCTGATTGGCACGACTAACAGCGATAAAGCGAATGCGTTGACGGCCTTCAACAATATAGCTGCGCGCATGAAATTGTTTTTTCCAAAAATTGGTCCGACCAACGTGCAAATCGATTATGACTATTCTGGTCTTGGCTACGCTGGAGATCCTAACGGTTCGGATGTATCGCCACTAGTCAGAGTGAGCTTGCGTCAAGATAATCCAGTTACATTCACGCCAATGCTTTTTAGATTTTTCAACGGTACCATAACCCTACCCAGTTTCAGCGCCGCTCTCACCATGGAAGACGGCCAGGGCTCGGCATCAAATTGAGGGACAAGATCGTGGGCATCGTGACGAACGCAACGGAACCCGTCGAGAGCTGGACCCTCAATATCGGGGATGAAGGCCTTCACCTCATCCTGTCGGAGCAGGAGGTGCAGGCATCCGACATATTGGGCGATCGCCTGACGGGCCAATCGCTCACCCTGTCCATGCTGGGCGCGGGGGAGGCTGTGCCGGCGCAACTGGTGGCCGATGCCAAGGCGATCATCATCGAGGTTCAGCCAGACAATGAAGCCTCCATGGTGCGGCTCGCCGGCCTTCGCGCGGCTCATCCAAAGCTGATGCTGGTGGCGGCCGTGCGTGGCGCGCAGATCGCCGTCGTGCGCGCCCTGTTGCGCAGCGGGATCAACGACGTCATCGAACTGCCGCTGCGCGCCCATGATCTGGCGGCGATACTGGACGATCTGCGCAGCCGCATCGCAGCCAGCCGTCAGGACGACGTGAAGACCGGCCAGCTTGTGTCCATCATCAAGAGCGTTGGCGGCGTCGGCGCGACGACCATAGCGACGCAGGCGGCCAGTCTTCACGCACGCTCGACAAAGCAGGGCAGCGGTGAGGTCTGCCTGTTCGACTTCGACATACAGTTCGGCAATGCCGGCACCTTCCTGGGGATTTCCTCGCCCCTGACACTGGCGGACCTTCTCAACGCGGGCAGCCGCGTCGACAATGAGCTGTTGCGGACCGTCACCGTGGAAACTTCGACCGGCCTCAGGGTCGTGACCGCGCCGGCAGACATCATGCCGATCGAGGCAGTAAACGCCGATCAGGTCTTCCGCATCGTCGAACTGGCGCAGCGCAGTTTCGATACGGTCTATCTGGACCTGCCGGGCAACTGGACCAACTGGTCGATGTCGCTGGTGGCGCGTTCGCAGGTCGTGTTTCTGGTGTGCGAACTCACCATCGCCAGCCTGCGGCAGGCGCGCCGTCAGATTTCCCTGCTCCGCGATCAGGACATCGATCCCGCGCGCATCCATGTCGTCGCCAACCGCGTGGAGAAGAAATTCTTCCGCGCCATCGGTCTGGAGGATGCGGCGGCGGCGCTGGATCATCCGGTGAAGCTCAGCATCGCCAACGATTTCCCGCTGGTCAGCTCGGCGCTGGACCAGGGCGTATTGATCCAGGAGCTGAAGGCGCGCAGCCGCATCTGCAAGGATATGCAGGACATCGTCGATTGCTGCATCCAGGCTGCTGAGGCCGAAGGTCAGGCGGAGAAAGGCTGATGTGGCAGATCCGAAAAGGCGAACGCGGCGACCCTAGGGACGAGGTGGGACCGGTCGAGACCGAGGCCGCCCATCTGGAGGAGGACCGGCATACCGAACTCAAGGTGGCGCTGCACCAGAAGCTGATCGACATCATCAATCTTTCCGCGCTGGAAACCATGTCGCGGGCGCAGGTGGAAGCCGAAGTGGGCGAGATCGTCCATGAGCAGCTCGCGCTGCAGAAGCATGCGCTCAATCTGGAAGAGCGTCGCCGGCTGGTGTCGGACATATTGGATGAGCTGCTGGGACTGGGACCGCTTGAGCCGCTGCTCAAGGACCATAGCATCACCGACATATTGGTGAACGGGCACAAGGTCGTCTTCGTGGAGCGCAATGGCCGGCTGGTCGAAACCGCGACCCGGTTCAAGGACGAGAAGCATCTTCTGCGCATCATCCAGAAAATCGTGGCGGCGGTGGGCCGGCGGATCGACGAATCCTCCCCCTTTGTCGACGCGCGCCTTGCGGATGGCTCCCGCGTCAATGCCGTGGTTCCGCCGCTGGCCATCGATGGATCGCTGCTTTCCATCCGCAAGTTCGCCAAGGTGCCGATCAGCATGGCGCGCCTCACCGAACTGGGCAGCGTGCCCGCGCCGATGGCGCAGGTCCTCTCCGCTGTGGTGGAGGCGCGGCGCAACGTGCTGATTTCCGGCGGCACCGGTTCGGGCAAGACGACCCTGCTCAACGCCATGTCAGCCGCCATCGATGAACATGAACGCATCGTCACCATCGAGGATTCGGCCGAACTGCAATTGCAGCAGCGCCATGTCGCGCGGCTGGAAACCCGTCCCGCCAATATCGAGGGCAAGGGAGAAGTCACGCAGCGCGACCTGGTGAAGAATGCGCTGCGCATGCGGCCCGACCGCATCATCGTGGGCGAGGTTCGCGCCGGTGAAGCCTTCGACATGCTTCAGGCCATGAACACCGGCCATGACGGATCGATGACGACCGTGCACGCCAACACGCCGCGCGATGCGCTGTCCCGTGTCGAGCAGATGATCGGCATGAGCGGCATCGACATCTCGCCGCGTTCCGCCCGCGCGCAGATCGCTTCGGCGCTGAATGTGATCGTGCAGGTGGGACGGCTGGCCGATGGCCGCCGCCGTCTGCTCAGCCTGTCGGAGATCACCGGCATGGAAGGGGAAGTCATCACCATGCAGGAAATCTTCCGCTTCAAGATGACGGGCCGCGACGAGAACAACATGGTGCGCGGCCATTTCGAGGCGACGGGCATCCGTCCCAAATTCATGGGTGAACTGGCCGACCGGGGCATCGCCCTGCCGGCCGAATTGTTCCGGCCCGATGCGGTGATCCACTGATGAACCCGCTTTACATCCGCGTCTTCGTCCTCGTCCTGCTGTTCGCGGCGGTGATCCTGACGATCGAGGGCATTGCAGGCTGGCTGCGCGCGCGTGCGACGACCGATCGCGTGGTGAACCGGCGGTTGAAGATGATCGCGGCCGGTTTCGAGCGCAGCACGGTACTCTCCAAGCTGCGGCGAAGCGACGAGGCGGTGAGCTTCGACCGCTCCTCCCTGTTCGGACGGGCGGGGCTGGGGGTGATGCGGGTGCTGCATGGCGCCGGACTGACCTTTCCGGCGCGCACGGTGCTGATGCTGATGCTGATCGCGGCGGGCGTGCTGTTCCTGCTGGTGATGGTGGGCGGCATGGCGGCGGGTTACGCCCTGACGGCAGGGATGTTCGTGATGGCGCTGGCCTTTGCGGGCGCGCTGGGCATCGCGCTGCCGATGATGGTGCTGACGCGGCTTGCCCAACGGCGGCGCAAGAAGATGGAGGAGCAGTTTCCGGTCGCGCTGGACACCTTCGTCCGTGGCCTGCGCGCCGGCCATCCGATTGCCGCTGCGCTGGACCTGCTGACCAAGGAGATGCGCGATCCGATCGGCAGCGAATTCGGCATCGTCGTCGATGAAGTCACCTATGGCGCCGACCTGCGCGATGCGTTGCAGCGCATGGCGGAGCGCTGGGACATGAACGAGATGCATATGTTCGTCATCTCCCTGTCGGTGCAGAGCGAGACGGGGGGCAATCTTGCGGAGATCCTGGAAAATCTGTCGACCGTGATCCGCGAGCGGGCGAGCCTGTTCATGAAGGTCCGGGCGCTCAGTTCCGAAGGGCGCATGACGGCGGTGATGCTGACCGCCCTGCCGATCCTGGCCTTTGTCGGCCTGTTCCTGGTCAATCCTGCCTTCTATCTCGATGTCGCGCAGGACAGCATGTTCATCATCGGCTTTGTCGGCTTGATCGTCCTCTACCTGATCGGCTTCGTCACGATACGCCGCATGGTCGACCTGAAGGTGTGATGCGATGTTGAGTTCGGCACTGTTCATCCAGTTGCGGCCTTTCCTGTTGGGCTTGCTGTTCATCGCCATCGTTGCGCTGGTCTTCGGCCTGTCGGAAGTCGTGATGCGCAACGCGCGGGTGCGCAGCCGGCTCGACCTGGTCGGGGAAGGCGGGGCGTCCCAGAATGGCAGTCAGACGCTGCGCGGTGAACGCAACAGCAGCGAGTGGAAGAAGCTGGTCGACCGCATCGAGAAGATGGGGATCTCGCTGGTCGATACGAACAATGTGAACTTGCGCCGGCGCCTGATCGCGGCGGGTTACATGTCGCCGGAAGCGCCTAAGCTATTCACCCTTTTTCGCCTTGTGCTGACCTTTGCCCTGCCTGCGATATTCGTGATCACATCGCTCGGCAATCCGGAACCGCCCGCTCCGCTCACCCTCTATATGATCGCATCGCTGCTGGCGGTGTCGGGGCTTTACATGCCCAACCTCTATATTTCGGCCAAGGCAGCGCGCAGGCGGGAAGAAATCGTCCACGGCTTTCCCGATGCGCTGGACCTGATGCTGGTCTGCGTCGAGGCGGGCCTGGGCCTGGAGGCGGCGATGGATCGGGTGGGCCGCGAACTGGCCCTGTCCCATCCGCTGGTATCGGCGGCGCTGGGCAAGGTGGTTCTGGAACTGCGCGCGGGGCGTAGCCGGCAGGATGCTTTGCGGCGCATGGCGGACGATGTCGACGTGGACGAAATTCGCTCCTTCGCGACGCTGCTGATCCAGTCCGATCAACTGGGTTCGAGCGTGGGTCAGACCTTGCGCGTCTATGCAGCGGAGATGCGTGAGAAGCGGCGTATGCGCGCCGAGGAGAAGGCGCATCGCCTGCCGGTCCTGCTGTCGGTGCCGCTGGTCGCCTGCATGCTGCCGGTGATGATCGGCGTGCTGATGCTGCCGGCGGTGGTGCGGGTGGTGCGCGACATCCTGCCGGTCATGACTCGTTAGGATAAGGGGGAGGGGGGACCATGAACAAAGGGATAATGGCAGTCGCTCTCATCATGGCGACGACGGCGTGCAGCGGGCCGCAAAAGGGCGTCCTTTCGATAAGGCCCGTCAATCAGCAGCCTGCCGGACCGGCGCAGGATGCGCTGGCGCGGGGAGACCTGCTGTTTTCGCGGGCGGAATATGCGCTGGCGCTGGATGCCTTCCGCCGTGCAGTGCGCAACGATCCGACCGATGCGCATGGCCTGAACGGGGTGGCGATCAGCTATGCGGCCATGGGGCGGCATGATCTGGCGCGGGAATTTTTCGAACTGGCCCTGTCGCGGGCGCCGGAAGATGCCCGCATCGCGCGCAACTTCGCGCGGAGCCTGTCGGCACAAGGCCTGAAAGGCGAGGCCGATGCGCTGCTTGCCCAGGCCGGCGCGGCGCAGGCGGGTACGGCTGTCGTTGCTCGTCCGACGCTGGCTCAACTGGCTTCGGCTGCGCCGGCCGCGCGCCCGGCGCCGGTCGCGGGCGTCGAGTTGGAACGCCTTTCCTTGGGCGAGGTGCGGTTGCGGACGATGGAGGCAGCCGCACCGGCGGTACGCACCAACCCGCAACTGATGACCCGGATCGTCACCGTGGCCGAAACGCAGGCCCGGCCCGAACTGACGGCCCCCATCATCGCCGTCGGCAGGCCGGATGCGGCGGCTTTGCCCAATCTGGCTGCGCGCGAAGAAGCAAAGCCCGCTTATGACGGTCTGTTCGAGCGCTTGTGGAAGAGCATGGTGCGGCCCGACCGGAAAGGCGCTCGGGGATGATCCGGGCGCTGCTGCTGGCGGTTGCGGCGCCATCCGCCGGGGCGGTGCCGCCGCCGCTGGACTATGCCCGGCTGGTGGACGAGGCGATAGATGGCGGGCGGATCATCCAGGCGGATGCGATGTTGAGCCAATGGCGGGCTGGCGCGCAATCGGGCGACCTGCAAGCGATAGAGATTGCGGATGCGCGCATGGCGCTCGAAAAGCGGCGGGATGAGGAGGCGCTGGCGCGTTTCACCGCGCTGGAGCGAAGTGGCCTCAACAACTGCCGCGTCGATGAGGGGAGGGGGATCGCCCTGCTGCGCCTCGGCCGGTCGCAGGAGGCGCTCGAGCCGTTGCGCCTGGCTGTGGCCGATTGCGACGGTCGCTGGCGCTCATGGAATGCGCTGGGCGTGGCCTATGACCAGGCGCAGTCCTGGGCGTTGAGCAATGCGGCTTATGAGCGGGCGTTCCAACTCACCGACAAGCCTTCCCAGGTCCTCAACAATTACGGACTGTCGCTGCTCAAGCAGGGCAAGGCCGAGAAGGCGGCGGTGATCTTCGACAAGGCACGCGAAAGCGCGCCGGAAGATGCGCGGGTGATCGCGAATGGCGACACAGCCTATGTGATGGCGGGACAGGACATCAGCCGCCGGCCTGCCGACACCGCCGATGAGTGGGCGCGCCGGCTCAGCAATGCCGGGCAGGTGGCGATGCGGATGGGCGATCTGCCGAAGGCGCAGGCCTATCTCAGCCGTGCCGTGACCGAAGCCGACAGTTTCGTGCCTGAAGCCGCGGCCGCGCTCGACACCTTGAAGACCACGGAGAAGTGATGAAGGATCTGGTGCTGCTTGCCGTTTCGCTCGTCCTCATCGCGGCGGCGGTGGAGGATATGGCCCGGCTGCGCATATCCAATATCTTCCCCCTGCTGGTTGTCGGGCTTTATGCGGTCTGGGTCGCTGTGGCGGGGTGGGAAAATGACATCTGGCGGAACGGCACCGTTTTCCTGGGCATGTTCGCGGTGGGATGCGGCCTGTTCGCCATACGCGCGATGGGCGGTGGCGACGTCAAGCTGATGACGGCCTGTGCGCTGTGGTTCGACTGGGCGGGGGTGATTCCCTGGATCGTCTATGTCACCGTCGGGGGCGGTGTGCTGGCGCTGGTGCTGATGGCCGGCCGGCGGCTGGTGCCGCAGAGCGTGCGGGAAGGTTCGTCCGTTGCGCTGTTCGGCAAGAAAGGGCCGATTCCCTATGGCGTGGCGATTGCGCTGGGCACGATCATGGCGCTGTATATGGCCGGACCCAATCCCAGCGGCGTGGCGCGTCTGCCGGATTTCGTGCACGGGCTGAATTAGCGCATCGTGGGTTGAATCGGATCGCGCATCGGGTACGGGTTGAGCCATTCGGCAAGCCCGGGCCTAGGGGTATCGGGTGATCCGGATACAGGCATGATGGCGTTTCCGGCTCGCCTTTCGGCTGGTTGGCGCCATTATGCGCCCGCGCAGGCACCCGAATTGATCGAGTGGCTCGTGCAATCTCAGTTCAACCGGTGCGATGACATGCTGGCGGCGGGATTGAATTCCAGCCAGTGCGGGAGCACGCGACGCCGCAAGGGAAAGCAGACGATCCGCTTTTTGCTATCTCGCCGCCAAACAGCCGCTCAATGCTCCATCCCTACGGCGGGCATTTCACTGTCCATCGACATCATCATGATGATCAGTTCCGAGCGCGACTTGATGTTGAGCTTCTGGAAGATGCTGTGCAGGTGCACCTTCACCGTGCCTTCGGTGAGGCCGCACCGGCTCGCTATTTCGCGGTTGCGCAGGCCGGCGCGGATCAGGCCGGCGATCTCCAGTTCCCGCTCCGTCAGCACCGCAAGCACATTGGCTTCGCTGGCGGGCGCGGAAATGCTGTGCACCAGCGCCTGTTCCATGACGAAGGGGGCGATGCTCTTGTTGCCGTTCATGACCTGCTGGATGCAGCTTAGCAGGTCGTTGGGATCGCTGTCCTTCAGCACCACTCCGTCGACGCCCAGCTTGATCGCTTCCAGCGTCTGTTCAGGGCGGATATGCACGGTCATGAAGATGACCGGCACGGTGCTGCCGCTGTTGCGGATGGCGGACAGGATCGCAAGGCCGCCGCCACTCTTCATGCTGACGTCCAGGATCAGCAGGTCCGGTTCGCCGGCCTGCATCCGCTCCAGCGCCTCTTCGACCGAGCGGGCGCAGAACAATATGTCATGGCCGTGGGAGTTCAGGAACTGCGCCATGCCGTCCAGGAAGATCGGGTGATCGTCGACTATCGCAATCTGGGTCATCATATCGGAGACCTTGGTAAGGAGGAGGGTAATCTGATCGAGATCAGTGAATTCATGCTCAGATTATGAAAATATGCCGTTCCGCCGATCTTGCCCAGCCGCTTCATGATCGATTGCGACTGGAGTTCGAAGTCGCCGGTATAGTTTTCGCGGGCGACCGCCTGCGGTCCGGGATTGTCCTTCAGTGCGATCAATATCTCGTCGTCGACCTGCGCGATCGACACGGTGATGTGGCGCGCATGGGCGTGCTTGACCGCATTGGCGGCGGCTTCGCGGATCAGATATTCGACCTCCGCCGCCGTTTCGGCCGACACGGTCATGGAGCGTTCGGCCAGGTTCAGGCGGCAATCGATCGCCCATTGCAGGGCGATGAAGCGGCAGCAGCGTTCGACTTCGCGGCCAAGGTCCACATCGGTTTCGGCCGACACCGGACTTTGCTGGCTGAGCAGCCGGCGCAGATGCGCCTGTTCCGCCGTCACCAGTTCCTCCATCGACCTGAGTTCCGCCAACTGGTCCGGAACGGCGGCATCCGACAGGCCGTGGATCGTCGTCGCGAGTCTGACGCGCAGCGCCGCCAATGTCTGCAGCACGCTGTCGTGCAGATCGCGGCTCAGCGCCTGACGCGCCTCGGCAAAGGTCCGCTGGCGCCAGGCGAGGAAGAAGAAGTGGCGTTCGAGGAAAAGGTCTATCCCCTCCTGTATGCGCAGGCAGCGCAGCAGAACGGCGGGCGACCAGCCATGGCTGGTCCCGATGAACAGCCGGCCGCGCAGTTCCCCCGCCTGGATATGGATGCTCGCGCCCTGGCCGGGGCCGAACACGTCCGATATGCTGTCGATCAGGTCCGGCGCGCGCTCGTTCCGCAATATGCCGAGGCGGCTGCGCAGCAGCATCCGCGGCGACTGGGTGGAATAGAGGAAGGGCGCCTCCCGCGGCGTCACGTTGGACAGGCCGTCGATCTGCTTCTGCGGCAGGGCGAGGTGACGCACGCCGTCGGCATCGTACAGTTCGCAATGGACGGCGGTATCGTCCATCATCTCCCACACGAACGCGCAATAGCGGGAGTTCATCAATTGGGAGACCTGCTCCACCAGAAATTGCGCCAGCGACTTCTGGAAGGAAAGGCCGACGCCCTGTAGCCGTTCCGACCAGCTTATCAGCCGCCGCTCCAATATGTTCATGCTCAACATGGAGGCGGCGATGACGCAGCCGATGACGATGGTCAGGCTGTCGATCGCCCGGTCCACCGCCGGCACATGGCGGGCCGAGGCCCAGCTTTCATAATATCCCCGCGCGATGAAGGCGAAGATCAGGCAAATCCCCAGGATGAGGACCGCGCCGCGTCCGAACCGGTCGGATGCGGACCAGGCGACGAAGAACAGGCAGCCCAGCGCCGCGATCTGCAAGGGTTCGCACAGCACGATGACCGTCAGGAAGGCGATCAGGTCGAATATCAGGAAGATGGGCCGCAGCAGCAGGCCCAAAGGCGGCGTGAGCGAATTCTGCGCGATGCTGATCGCCGTCCACGTCCACACGGCTGCCTTCAACAGCAATGCCGTGCGGGCAAAATCCGGCTCGTTGCTGAACATCGCTTCGATCTGCCACGTCGCCGCAGCGGAAAAGGCAACGCGGGATATGGCGAAACCCAGCGTCGGTGAACGTCCCAGCCAAAGCACCAGGCGGTCCATCACGGAAGATGACGCCAAGGGCATATGATACATGGCGAAATTTGTCCCCCGACAAGTCCCCGCCGATAATTGTGCGCATGACCTGATCGAAAAGCAACATATATCAAAAGGCAGAAGGGCCCGTGCGACGATTTTGCGCGATTTCGGGACAGTCGGGCTGCGAAAGGTCATGGATGGCGCCCCGGGCCGTTGGCCGATATGGAGGGGGCATGGCGACGCTGATCACCCCGGCCCTGGTCTGCGCGTTGCGGCCCCATGGCGAACATGGGGCGATCGCGCGTCTTCTGACGCCCGGCCATGGCCTGCTGGCCGGCTATGTGCGGGGGGGACGTTCGCGGCAGTTGCGTCCCGTCCTGTTGCCGGGCAATGCCGTCAAGGCCGAATTCCGCGCCCGGACGGAGGAGCAACTGGCCGGGCTGACCGTCGAACTGGAGCACAGCCGCGCTCCCCTTCTGGCGGAGCCGTTGCCTGCGGCCGCGATCGATTGGGTCTGCGCGCTCACCGCCGTGGCCCTGCCGGAAGGGACGCCCTATCCCGCGCTCCATCAGGCGCTGGACGGCGTGCTGGGCGCCGTGGAGGCGGCGCCGGCTGCGCGGGGCTGGGCGGTGGCGCTCATCCGATATGAATTGCTGTTGCTGGCGGAATTGGGCTTTGGGCTGGACCTTAGCCGTTGCGCGGCGACCGGCGGGAATGAGGAGCTGGCCTATGTCAGCCCTCGCAGCGCGGCGGCGGTCAGCCGGGCGGGGGCCGTCGGCTATGAGGACCGGCTGTTGCCCTTGCCCGCTTTCCTGCTGGAGGGCGGGGCAGGGGACTGGCCCGCCTTATTGGACGGGCTGCGGCTGACGGGCTTCTTTCTCGAACGGTCAGTCCTTACCGACTGGCGCGTCGATGTCCTCGCGGCGCGGGAGCGCCTGGTGGACAGGCTGAAAAGAGCGGTTGCCTGAATTTTAGCGGTCGGTGTTCCTGCGCCGCGCCTCCTTCTCCCCTCGCCTAAATGCTTGCGCTGGCGGCGGCGGCTTCATAAGGGGCAGCCACGCGTTTGAAGGAGTTGCCCATGTTGATCGCCCTGTTCCCCGGAGACGGTATCGGTCCTGAGATCGTCGCGCAGGCGAAGCGCGTGCTGGACGCGCTGGCGATCCCCGGCATCACCTATGAGGAAGGGCTGGTCGGCGGCGCGGCCTACAAGGCGGTGGGCCATCCGCTGCCGCCCGAGACGCTGGAACTGGCCAAGCGCGCCGACGCGATCCTGTTCGGCGCGGTGGGCGATCCCGATTGCGACTCGCTGGAGCGGCATCTGCGCCCGGAACAGGCGATCCTCGGCCTGCGCAAGGAACTGGGCCTCTTCTCCAACCTGCGCCCGGCCAAGGTCTTCCCCGAACTGGCCGATGCCTCCGCGCTCAAGCAGGAGGTGGCGAGCGCCATCGACCTGCTGATCGTGCGCGAGACCAATGGCGACGTCTATTTCGGTGAAAAGGGCATGCGCAAGACGCCAGAAGGCCTGCGCGAAGGCTATGACATCATGTCCTATAATGAGGAACAGGTGCGCAAGATCGCGCATCAGGGCTTCCAGGCGTCGCGCGCCCGCCGGGGCAAGCTCTGCTCGGTGGACAAGGCCAATGTGCTGGAGACGAGCCAGCTCTGGCGCGACGTGGTGATAGAGGTGTCGGCGGACTATCCCGACGTGGCGCTCAGTCACATGTATGTGGACAATGCCGCGATGCAGCTCGTGCGCAATCCCGGCCAGTTCGACGTCATCGTCACCGGCAACATGTTCGGCGACATCCTGTCCGATCAGGCGAGCATGTGCGTGGGTTCGATCGGCATGCTGGCTTCGGCCACGCTCAACGACAGCAATCAGGGCCTGTACGAGCCGATCCACGGTTCCGCGCCCGACATCGCCGGGCAGGGCAAGGCCAATCCGCTGGCAACGGTCCTGTCGGCGGGCATGATGCTGCGCTACTCGCTGAACCTGCCGGAACAGGCCGACCGCATCGAGGCCGCCGTCGCCAAGGCGCTGGCCGATGGCGCCCGCAGCTTCGATCTGGGCGGCACGATGAGCACGGTCGAAATGGGCGATGCCGTGCTCGCGGCTTTGGTCTGAGGGTAAGAAAATGAAGCGCAAGAGCGGGCAGAATCCCGAAATCACCCGGAACTGGCGTCCGGCCACTATGGCGGTGCGTGGCGGCAGCGCCCGTACCGAATATGGCGAGACGTCCGAGGCGCTGTTCCTGACCAGCGGCTACAGCTACGACCGGGCGGAGGATGCCGCGGCGCGCTTCGCCGGCGAGCAGCAGGGCATGACCTATTCGCGCCTCCAGAACCCGACGGTGGAGATGCTGGAACAGCGCATCGCCCTGCTGGAAGGCGCCGAAGCCTGCCGCGCCACCGCGACCGGCATGGCGGCGATGACGGCGGCGCTGCTGTGCCAGTTGTCGGCGGGCGACCATGTCGTCGCGGGCAAGGCGCTGTTCGGCTCCTGCCGCTGGCTGACCGACACGTTGCTGCCGAAATTCGGAATCGAGACGACCACCGTCGACGCGACCGACAATGCGGCGTGGGAAGCGGCGGTGCGGCCCAACACCAAGGTCTTCTTCTTCGAGACGCCGGCCAATCCGACCATGGACGTGGCGGACCTTGCCGCGATCTGCGGCATCGCTAAGGCGCACGGCATCACCAGCGTCGTCGACAATGCCTTCGCCACGCCCGCGCTCCAGCGGCCAATGGAGTTCGGCGCCGACGTGGTGGCCTATAGCGCGACCAAGATGATGGACGGGCAGGGCCGCGTCCTCGCGGGCGCGATCTGCGGCACGGAGGATTTCATCCTCAACACGCTGCTGCCCTTCCACCGCAACACCGGTCCGACGCTCAGCGCGTTCAACGCCTGGGTCGTGCTGAAAGGTCTGGAGACGCTGGACCTGCGCATCCGCCGCCAGAGCGAGAATGCGCTGAAGGTTGCTGAATTCCTCGAAGGCCGGGTGGCGAAGGTGCTCTATCCGGGCCTCGAAAGCCATCCGCAGCATGCCCTGGCCATGAAGCAGATGGCGATGGCCGGTCCCATCTTCTCGCTCTATGTCGGCGGCGGCCGGGCGGAGGCGCACGGCCTGCTCAACGGCCTCGAACTGGTCGACATCAGCAACAATATCGGGGATTCGCGCTCGCTGATGACGCATCCGGCCTCCACCACCCATTATGGCATGGCGGAGGCGGCGCGGCTGGAGGTCGGCATTACCGAGGATATGCTGCGCCTCAACGTCGGGCTGGAAGACCCGGACGATGTGATCGAGGATCTGGATCGCGCGCTGAAGTCGATAGGGCGTTGACGGAAGAGGGGTGAAAGGCGCATTTCTTAAGCCGTGAACGCACTTTTCCCCTTCCATGCGACGACGCGCGACATCAACGTGCATGTCGCCGTCACCTTCCTGCCCGAACAGTCGGAGCCGGACCGGGGCCGCTGGTTCTGGGCCTATCATATCCGCATAGAGAATGACGGGGACCAGCCTGTGCAACTGCTGACCCGTCACTGGATCATAACCGATGGACGGGGCACGCAGCATCGGGTCGATGGAGACGGCGTCGTGGGGGAACAGCCAGTGGTGCAGCCGGGCAAGAGCTACGACTATGTGTCGGGTTGCCCGCTCAACACGCCGACGGGATCGATGAAGGGGCATTATCATATGATCGGCGCGAGCGGCGAGACGTTCGACATCGCCATCCCCCATTTCGCGCTGATCGCGCCGGCGGTGGCTGAATGAAGCGTACCCATTTGCCGCTCAACGGCCTGCGCGTGCTGGATGCGGCGGCGCGGCATCTGTCCTTCACCCGCGCGGCGGACGAACTGGCGGTGACGCCTGCGGCCGTGGGCCAACAGATCCGCGCGCTGGAGGACCTGCTGGGCGTCGTCCTGTTCCGCCGCACGCCCAAGGGGCTGGAACTCACTCCCGAAACCGAGGCAGGCCTTGCGGCCCTTCGCGCCGGTTTCCTGGAGTTTGAGGAAGCGGTCCGCGCCATGCAGGCTGGCCAGTCCAGCAGTTCCCTCACCATCGCCGCGCCGCGCGACATCACCGCCAAATGGCTCCAGCCGCGCCTTGCGGGCTATGCCGCAAGCCAGCCGGATCTCAAATTCGCATTGGTCGCGGCGGACGAGACGCTGGACTTCACCGAAGCCAATCTCGACCTCGCCTTGCGACTGGCCGAGGGGCCGGGCGAGAATGAAGGCATCAAGCTGGGCGAAGCGGCCTTCGTCACAGTGGAAGCGACGGAAGGCGGCCCTGACCATCGCATCGAATGGCCCGGCTGCCCGAAGGGGGACGCGCCCGCGACGATCCGCGTGGCCGATGCGGGGCTGGCGATCGAAGCGGCGGCCCATGGCTTCGGCCATGCCTGCGTGCCGTTCCTGCTGGCGCAGGCGGATATTGACGCAGGGCGCATCCGGCAGGTGGGCGACGCTGCGCCGTCCCCGCTCGCCTACTGGCTGATCGCGCCCTTGCCGCAATGGCGGCAGAAGAAGGTCAAGGCTTTGGTCGAGGCGCTGACGGGGTAAGTGCTCATCCGTCATGCCGAACTGGCTTCGGCGTAGATTTCTTCTCGCGCCTCAGACGGGCGGGCTCCACGTCGCGCTTGCACTTTCTTAATCCTGTCGCGCATAGCCTGATATAGGGAAGGCTTAGCGCGGGGAGGATGGCCATGACCGGCGGCAACAGGGGCTGGATATTGCGGGGCGCCTTGCTGCTCTGCCTCGCGCCGCCGTTGCATGCGCAGGCCCCCTATGTCCCCGATGTTACCGAGGCGCGCGAAAAGGAGTGGCGCAAGCTGGTGGCCGCATCCCAGGCGGCCTATGCGTCCGGCAATCCGGCCGACGGCGTCGATCCCGCGCGCAGGGGGCTGGCGCTCGCCGACGAGTTGTTCGGCGCGGACGATCCGCGCACGCTTATCTCCGCCAACGATCTCGCGCTGCAACTGGAGTCGACCGGTCGCTATCGCGAGGCGGAAGGCCTCTACCGGCGCGTGTTCGACAGCTATTTGCGAACGCGGGGAGAGGACGATCCCAATACCCAGCTTGCCGTGGAAAATCTCGTCGACTTCTACATCGCGCGCAAGCGCTATGATGCGGCGGAGCCATTGGCCGATTATGCGATGGCCAGCTTTCGGCGGACGACCGGATCAGGCAGCGCGCGCAGCCGGCGGATGGAACAGATACTGGCCGCCATGCCCAGACCCGCGCCGCCCATCGCCGCCGCCGCGCCCACGCAACCGTCCGGGGTCGTCGCGAACGGTGCGATGAACGGCGCGGACGGACCAGTAACCTCAATGTCTCCGGCGGCCACGCATGAAAATGATGTGGAAAAAGCTCCGTCCGAGGGGTTGGAAGCAACAAGAGAATCCGGTCCTTGAGGACGGATGTCCTTGTCTTTCTTCATCGTGTCTTGAGAAATTATCCTTGGATATAAGTCATCGGGTTAATTGTTAAAACCGCCATAGCCGCTATTCCTGATTCCTGTCGGAGGGGGGTTGATTTTCCATAGCTTATCGCCAGTCACAGGCCGACTGGACGAAGCCGCGGAAAGGAACGCACGGCTCCGCACGATAAGTCTATGGGTCGCATTTTGGACGGGCGGCCGGCTGCACAAGCCGGTCGCCCGTTTTCATTCCTTCCTTGCAACTTCCAATCCGATTGCGGCGGTCGGGAAGCCCTGTCGCGGCTGCCATTGAACGAATGGAGCAGGATCGACTCGCCCGAGTCGCATATGTCGTAAGCCTTGTTTGTTAACCAAATCCAAGTTCAGCATAGGCTGAAGGATATAAGTACGAAATTCCATCTATATCGTTCGTAATAGAGCATAAGTTATTTTTTCCGCCGTATCGTGTTTAAATGGTTAACAAAACTGGAATCTTCGTGACTCATTTTGCAGGCGGAGAATAAGATCGGCCATCGGGTCAGTAAAAATACAGATGCAGAAGGTTAATCCGGGGCGGCGGTCGACTTGGCAAAAGGGTCCTGCCGGCGGGAGAACGTTGACTAGGGGCAATAGCTGATCCGCTGATTGCCGCAATGTCGGGAAAAGATGTCAGCTCCGTATGCACTGTGCATTCTGGGCTAGGCCTCTTGCGCGCTCCTTCCATGCCCCCATGGCGACAGGTGGGATGGACAATGGATTTCGAGCGCGATTGGGATAGCAAAGACGCCGCTGACCATCAGCAGGCCCTTCATCCGGAAGCGGCTGCTCTGGCCGCAAAGGGCAAGGCGGTCCATCCCGGCAAGATGCATCGGGCGGAGGTTGTCCGCACGGTCGAACCCAATCCCGACGGCACCGTCGTCCTGCCGGCCGGCACCGACATCAATGGGATCGAGGTTTCCGGACGCAATCTGATCGTCCACCTGCCGGACGGCACCGATCTGGTGATCCTGGACGGCGCGGTGGTCATGCCGCGCCTGGTCGTGGGCGATGTCGAAATTCCCTCGGTCAACCTTGCGGCCTTGTTGATCGGGGAGGAGCCGCAGCCTGCAGCCGGTCCGCCGCGCAGCTCCGGCGGCAATTTCACCGGCCCCGACGGCGATGTGGGCGATCCGCATGGCCTGGGAGACCTGCTGCCGCCGACGGAATTGCTGTTTACCCAGCCCGAGGAGCGCGAGATCCTGCCCATCGCGCCCAATGAGGAGCCGGAAGTCACCATCATCACCCCCGATCAACCCGCTGGCGCGACTGCCGCGACCGCGGGTGTGAGCGAGGCTGGGCTTCCCGCGCGCGGCAACGAGCCGGCCGGTTCGGCCGCGGCAGGGGATGGCGAGCGCACCACGGGCACCATCGCGATCACCGCCAGCGACGGCCTGGCGGGCGTCACCATCAACGGCGTCGCGATCACGACGGTCGGGCAGACGGTCACGACGCCGCTCGGCGTGCTGACGATCACCTCCATCGCGGACGGTTCGATCGGCTACAGCTATGTGCTGACCGACAATGTGGTCGGCACGCCGCCCGCCGAAGTCTTCACCGTAGTCGTAACCGACAGCGACGGCGACCAGGCGAGCGCCACGCTTACCATCTCGATCGCGGACGATGCGCCGACTGCCGTCAACGATGCCGACAGCGTGACCGAAGACGGCCCGCTGGTTGCGGACGGCAATGTCCTGACCGGCAGCGGCGGCAGCGACGCGAACGCCACCGATGGCGTTGCCGACATCCAGGGCGCGGATGGGGCGGTCGTGTCGACCACGGGCACCTTCCAGGGCACATATGGCACGCTGACGCTGAATGCGTCGGGCGCTTATAGCTATACGCTGGCCAACGGCAATGCGGCGGTGCAGTTCCTGGTCCCCGGCCAGACGCTGACCGACAGCTTCAGCTACACGATCACCGATGCCGATGGCGACACCTCCACGGCAACGCTGACCATCACCATCAACGGCGCGGACGACGGCATCACCATCACCGGCCTCAATGGCGCGCCGGGGATCGAGGGCGCCGAAGTCGTCCTGCTGGAAAACGACCTGGCGGATGGCAGCTCGCCCGACGCGGCGGGCCTCACCAAGACCGGCTCTTTCGGCGTCAGCGGCGCTGACGGCCTGTCGGGCGTCACGGTCGGCGGCGTGTCGGTGCTGGCCAACGGCGCCTTCGTCGCCGGGCAGGTGGTGACGACGCCGGTCGGCACGCTGACCATCACCGGCTTCACCGCGACCGCCACGCAGGGCGGCGTGCCCACGGCCGGAACCTTCACCTACAGTTTCGTGCTGACCGACAACAGCCTGGGCCATGGCGCGGCGGGCGCGGACAGCATCCTGCAGAGCTTCGCCGTGGTGGCGACCGACCGCAACGGGTCGACCGCCAATGCCACGGTCGACGTGCAGATCGTCGACGATGTGCCGACCGCCAACAATGATGTCGATGGCGTCGCCGCCGGCACCTATGGCCCGGAAACCGGCAATGTCATCACCGGGGCGGGCACCGTCTCCGGCGCGGCGGGGGCCGACATCAAGGGCGCGGACGGCGCGGTCGTTTCGACCACCGGCACCTTCGAAGGCGCTTACGGCACGCTGACGCTGAACGCGGACGGCAGCTACAGCTATGTTCGCGCGGCTGGCACGCCGGGCGGGGTGAGCGACAGCTTCAGCTACACGCTGCGCGACGGCGATGGCGACACCTCCACCGCGACGCTGCGGATCGACATCGCGAATAGCGACGTCATGATCATTTCTATCCCCAAGGTGGGCGACGGCACGATCGTCGACGAATCCGGCCTGACGAATCCGATGGGCTCCAATGCGGGCAGCGGCGTCGACACCACGGACGGCACGATCACCTATACCGCGCCGGACGGTCCGGCGAGCGTCACCATCAACAATATTCCGATCACCGGCGTCGGGCAGGAAATCGTCACCGACAAGGGCATATTGACGATCACCGGCCTCAGCGAAGGCAGCATCGACTATAGCTATACGCTGACCACCAACACGGCGGGCGACAATGTGACCGACAGCTTCGTCGTCACCGTCACCGATGTGGACGGCGACACGGCGACCGACACGCTGACCATCACCATCATCGATGATGTGCCGACCGCCGTAAGCGATGCGGACTCGGTGCGTGAAGACGGCCCGCTGGTGGCCGACGGCAACGTCATCGCCGGTTCGGGCGGCGCGGACGCCAACGCGACCGACGGCAATGCCGACGTGCAGGGCGCCGACGGCGCGCATGTCAGCGCCATTGTCTTTGGCGAGACTGCCGGAACCGTCGGCGCGCCGCTGGCCGGGCTGTACGGATCGCTCCTGATCCAGTCGGACGGCAGCTATGCCTATACGCTGAACAATGAAAATGGTGTGGTCCAGGGGCTGGACAAGAACCAGACCCTGACGGAGACCTTCACCTACACGCTGACCGACGGCGACGGCGATAACAGCAGCGCGACCATCACCATCACCATCCAGGGCAGCGACGATGGCGTGACCATCAACGGCCTGGACGGCGAGGGCGCGGAAGAAACCGTCTTCGAAAACGACCTGCCGGGCGGCAGCTCCGAAAATGCTGCGGCACTGACCCAGACGGGCAGCTTCACCCTGTCCGCGCTGGACGGCGTGGCGGCCATCACGGTCGGCGGCCAGCCGATCTTCGGCGCGAACGGCTTCATTAGCGGCGTTACCCTGTCCAACGCCTATGGCACGCTCAGCATCACCGGCTTCACGCCGACCGTGGGCGCGGACGGCGAGGTGATCGGCGGGACCGTCAGCTACAGCTATGTCCTCACTGACAACACGCTGCTGCACAGCGGCGTCAATGACGGCAGCCTGACGGACAGCTTCGCGGTCGTCGTCACCGACACCGACGGGTCGACCGACAGCGCCAGCCTGGACATCCGCGTGGTCGACGATGTGCCGACTGCGGTGGACGACGTCGCGGGCCAGCTCACCGAAAATGCGGCGGTCACGATCGACGTCTTCGCCAATGACGTGGCGGGGGCCGACGGCGTCAACCTCGCCAGCGGCGTGGCGCTGGAGACCGGCGCGGCCAAGGGCACCGTCGTCTATGAGGGCAATGGCGTGTTCCTCTACACCCCCAATGCGGGCGCGGAGGGCAGCGACAGCTTCACCTACACCATCACCGACGGCGACGGTGACAAGTCGACCGCCACGGTGACGATCAACCTGCTCCAGGATTCGACGCCGACCGTCAGCGTGACCGACATGACCGTGTCCGAAGCGGGCCTGCCCGGCGGCACGCAGGAGGCGGGGAACAGCGAGACGGCGACCGGCGCCATGACCGTCGCGACCGGCGGCGACACGCTGACCAGGGTCGAGGTGCAGGACAAGAACGGCGCATGGGTCGATGTGACCGCGGCGACGGCGGGAACGCCGGTGGTGGTCGCGGGCGCGGCGGGCGCGCTGACCGTCACCTCCGACGGGGCGGGGCATTACAGCTACAGCTATACGCTGGCAGTCAACGATCCGGCCCATCCGGACAATGTCACCAGCGACGGCGACGGCATCAGCGGCGCGGCCGACCCCAAGGCGGGCGACGCCTTCGCGGTGCGCGTGACCGACAGCGACGGCGATGTCTCGCCGGCCGACACGATCAACGTGACCGTGCTGGACGACGCGCCGGTCGCCACGGCCGACAGCGGTTCGGTGAGCGAGGGCGACTCGCTGATCGTCGCCACGGCCGACGGCGTGCTGCACAATGACCAGCCGGGCGCAGACGGCTATGCGCCGGGCGTGGTCGGCGTTGCCAAGGGCAGCGATCCGTCCAGCCCCGTCAGCGGTCAGGTCGGCACGGCAGTCGCCGGCGATTACGGCACGCTGACGCTCTTTGCCGACGGCAGCTACCGCTATGACGCGACTCCCAACGCCATCTCCGCCGACAAGCAGGATGTGTTCGTCTACACCATCCGCGATGGGGACGGCGACCTGGCGACGTCGACGCTGACCATCAACGTCGCCAATGTCGCGCTGGCGGCGGACAACCAGACGAAGACGGTCTTCGAGGCGGCGCTGGACACCGGCATCAGCGGCGACGACATCGCGGCGGGCAGCGTCACCGGCAGCACGCCGGGCGAGCCCACCGAAACCGCGACCGGCCAGCTCAACGTCGTGGGCGCGGTCAGCTACACGCTGACCAGCTCCGCAACCGGCAGCCATGGCCAGATTCAGTTGAACGCCAATGGCAGCTACACCTACACGCTGACCTCGCCGGTGGACGGCCCGACGGCGAATGACGGTCCGCTGACATTCGCGGGCGCGGAGGTCTTCACCTATCAGGCGGTCGACGGCTCCGGCAATATCGCCAACGGCACGATCACCATCGACGTGGTGGACGATGTCCCGACCGCGGCGGACGACGCTGGCCTCAGCGTGGCGGAGGATGGCGCCGACATCGGCGGCAATGTCCTGACCAACGACACGCCCGGCGCGGACGGCGCGACCCTGACCTCCGTCACCATCGGCGGCGTCACCACGGCGATCAACGCCGTGGGCACGACCAATGTCAGCGGGGCCTTCGGCGCCTATACCTTCACGGCGGCGGGTGCGTGGACCTTCAACCCGTCGACCAACCTCAACAACGCCAGCGGCGTCAGCGCGGGCTTCTCCTACGTCATCACCGACGGCGATGGGGACCAGTCGACCGCCGTGCAGCCGATCACGGTCACGGACGGGGCTAACCCCATCGCGGGCGCCCCGATCAGCCTGGCGCTGGACGACCAGAATCTGGCGGGCGGCACGACGCAGGGCAATCCGGACTCGGCCAGCGGCGCCATCACCTTCACGCCCGGTTCGGACGCCATCACCTCCATCGTGTTCGGCGGCACCGGCAGCCTGACGGGTGACCTGACCTGGCTGCGGGTGTCCGACACCAAGATCACCGGCTCGGACGAACGCGGCGTAGTGGTGACGCTGGACCTGTCGCTCGTCGGCAATGTCGCGACCGTGACGGCTACGCTGAACGACAATTACGACACCCATCCCGGCATCGACGCCGACGATCTGGTGGCGCTGGGATCGGTTCAGGTGATCGCGCAGGATACCGACGGCGACACCGCCGCCGGCACCGTGTCGGTCAGCGTTTCCGACGACCGGCCGGTGGTCAGCGCCAATCCGGTGGCTCAACTGGACGACGACGCGCTGGGCGGCAATGCCAGTGGCACGGGTGACGATGCGAACAGCCTGAACGCCACTGGTACGCTGGCGCACGACTATCGCGCCGACGGTCCAGGCGGCATCGCCCTGCTCGCCACCGGCGCGCCGGTCGGCTTCACCTATGAAAGCAACGGCACCGTGCTGCTGGTGAAGCAGAATGGCACGACCGTCCTGACGGTGACGCTGACCGATCCAGTCGCGGGAACCTATTCTGTGGTCCAGAACGCTGCCATCGTCCACCCGGCGGGCGGTGACGAGAATAATGTCAGCTTCGACATCGCCTATCGGGTGACGGATGCCGACAACGACACTGCCACCGGCACGCTGACTATTAATGTCGACGACGACACGCCTGTCGCCGCCAACGACACCGATGTCGTCAAGGAAGACGTCACGCTAACCGCCAGCGGCAATGTGCTGACCGGCGTGGGCGGCGACGGCAATCCGGCGGGCGCGGACTCGCTGGGGGCCGACGGTCCGGCGGCGGGCGGCGCGGTGACCGCGGTCACCGGCGGTACGGTCGGCGGTAATGCCGTCGGCAGCTATGGCACCCTCGTCCTCAATGCTTCGGGTGGCTATACATACACGCTGAATAACGGCCTGCCTGCGGTCCAGCATCTGGACGACGGCCAGACGCTGAGCGACATCTTCACATACACGATCACGGACGGCGATGGCGACAGCGCCACCGCCACCCTGACGATCACCATCCAGGGCACCAATGACGCGCCGCAGGTCGACAGCGGCATCGCCGTCGTCTCCGAGGAGGGGCTGACCGGCGGCAACGCCGACACCGCGCCCGGCCTGCCGAACGACACCACCAATGCGACGGTGGCGACCGGCACGATCACCGCGAGCGACGTCGACGGCGACAGCATCACCATGACGCTGGGCAATCCGGGCGCTGTGCTGACTGCCGATGGCCTGCCCGTCACCTGGAGCGGCGTCGGCACGCAGACGCTGACCGGTTCGGTCGGCGCGGTGCCGGTGATCACGATCACTATCACCAACGGCGGCGCCTATACGGTGACGCTGCTGCAATCGGTCGATCACAGCGGCATCAATGCCGAGGATGTGAAGAACTTCCTCGTCCCCGTGAACGTCAGCGACGGCACCGCCACGGTCGCCACCAGCATTGCCGTCACGATAGAAGATGACAGCCCGATCGCCGTCAACGACGATGTGACGACCGTCGAAGGGGCGTCGGCCTCGACCGGCAATGTGCTGACGAACGATCATGTCGGGGCGGATACGCCCGGCGCGGTCCTGTCGGTGGGCGGCAATGCCATCACACTGGGCGGCAGCCAGACGATCATCGGCGCCTATGGCACGTTGCAGCTCTTCTCCGACGGCAGCTACACCTATACGCCCAAGGCTTCGGTGCCTTCGGGATCGTTCGACAGCTTCACCTATGTCATGCGCGACGCCGACAATGACACGGCCAGCGCCACGCTGAAGTTCACCTTCCAGGGCGACGCGAACAAGCCGACGGCGGACAACACCGCCGCCAAGCTGGACGATGACGGCCTGACCGGCGGCAACGCGGCCAGCACGACCGGCGACGTCGACGCCAATGTGGGCGACACCGGCGCGGCTGGGCCCAGCGAGGCCAGCTTCAGCGGCACCTTGCCCTTCACCTTCGGCGCCGACGGCGGCGGCAGCGTGAGCTTCGCCAATCTGAACGGTACGACCGGCACGGTTGGCACGGACACCGTATCCTATAGCTGGAACGGCACGACCAACACGCTGACCGCGACCATCACGACGGTCGGTGGCCGCGGCACGCCGCTGTTCCAGGTCGTCGTCAATCCGACGACCGGCGCCTATACGGTGACGTTGCTCGACAATGTGCTGCACGCAGCGGGCGGGAATGAGAATAACGCCTCCGTCAGCCTCAATTTCCTCGTCACCGACAGCGACTATAACGCGACGACCAACCCGACCTCCTCGGCCATCGGGCAGCTCAACATCTCGTTCAACGACGACATGCCCAGCGCCTTCACGCCGGCGGCTGGATCGGTGGCGAACAATGACAGTCCCGCCACGGCCTTCAACCTCAACTTCGCCAGCGTGGCGGGCGCCGATGGCGTCGGCAATGCGCTGTTCACCATCACCGACGGCGCGCTCGCCAAGGATACCAGCGGCGCCACGCTGCGGCTGGCCGGCGAAGACCTGTTCATTTTCGGCAACGGCACGAATGTGCTGACGGCGAAGACGGCGGACGGAGACATCGGCTACACCATCACGCTCCAGCCGGGGACGGACAAATATGTGTTCGACCTTCACGGGACGATCACCAACGGCAGCGAGATTTCGATCAGCAGCTTCAGCGCGGCGAAGGCGGGCAACACCGACTATCGCGGCCTGGGCGTCGATACCACCGATGCCATCGACGTGCTGTTTTCCGGCCGCAGCGCTTCGGGCGCCCGGGGATCGGTCAACACCGACAGCGACTCCATCGGCGTCGACAACCAGTCGGTCAATCCCGACGAGGCGGTACGCATCGATCTCATCAAGACGCTGGTCGGCAATCCCGTCACCACCACCGGCTTCTCCTATGCCGATCACCAGAGCGTGATCAGCTTCGAGCAGAATATCGCTCAGGTCGGCGGCAATCCCAACAGCACCGTGTCGATCAAGGTCACGGCCATCGATGCCGACAACGATCAGGATCTGGGCTTCTCTTCCGTGACGCCGGAAGCGGGCGAAAGCTTCGTCCCGATCGCCAAGGTAATCGTCACGGATGTGAGCACCGGGAATATCTACAGCTTCACCGGATCGGGGACGCAGGGCAGCATCGGCGTGACCTTCGCTTCCGGCAGCGTCACCATCACCGGCCTGCAGGTGAACGACAAATATGAGATTGTCGGCACCAAGGGCTTCGATGCGGTGCTGGTGGAATCGCCGCACGTCAACAATCCGTTCGACCTCGGCGTCTTCTCGGTCGAGACGCTGAATAGCGGCACGCCAATCAACATCAACCATGCCATCGTCGCCTCGGATGCAGACGGTGACAGCGTCAACAGTTCGGTCAGCGTCACGCTGAACCCGGTTGCCGTTCCCCCGGTTGCCATCGACCTGGACGGCGACGGGCTGGAATTTGTCGGTCTGTCGGCGGGCGTCACCCACGACTATGGCCATGGCGCGGTTGCGACCGCCTGGGTTTCCTCCGACGATGGGCTGCTCGCCCATGCGACGGGCGGCGGTTACGACATCGTCTTTGCCGACGATGCGCCCGGCGCCGCGAGCGATCTGGAGGGCCTGCGCCTTGCCTATGACAGCAACGGCGACGGCGTATTCGATGCCAAGGACGCGGCCTTCGCTGATTTCGGCGTCTGGCAGGATGCGAACGGCAACGGCGTGGTCGACGCGGGCGAGTTCAAGTCGCTCACCGCTATGGGCATCGCCGCGATCAATCTGACCGCGGATGGCAAGGGCTATACCGCCGCCAATGGCGACGTCACCGTGCTGGGCGAGGCGAGCTTCGTCCGCACCGACGGCACCAAGGGGACGGTCGGGGACGTCATGTTCGCGACCGGCGCCAAGGCAAGCGACACGAGCAAGACGGATAGCACGGCCAGTGGCTTCAACCAGGCGCTGGTAGCCGCCAGCCTGGTCGCGGCGGCGGGTGCGGCCGAGCATGTGGCCGAACAGCAGCCTGCACCCGCTCCGGCGGAAACCGCTCCGCCCGTTACGGAGACCGCACCGGCTGCCATGACCACGACCGAACCGGCGCCTTCGCAGGAGAGCCAACCGACTTCGCTCGCCACGACGGACGATCAGGCGACGCATGAGCAGCCCATTACGTCCACCGGCCATGCCAGCGAGGAGGCTGCGCCGGAGCATGCCACCCTGTCCGGCGGCGGCGAAGCGCATGCGGCGACAGCCGATACGGCCCAGGCTCCGCAGCCCGACCTCAGCGGCCATCAGGGTCTGCTGGCCCAGTCGATCGACCTGCCGCCTGCCTTCGACGGCAACGCGGCGGCGGTTCTGGCCGCGCAGCAGGCCGCTCCGGCGGCCAATGCGGCCGAAGTCGTGAAGGAAGCGCTGGGCACCCATGACGCGCCGCATATCGACGCGCTGCTGGCTGCCCTGCCGGGTGGCGAGCATCCGGCGGCGCCGGCCTTGCTGAGCCCGGCTGGCGTCGAAGTGGCGGACGCAGGGCACATGGCCGCGGCCACCGCCATCTTCGAAGCGGCGATGGTCGCGCATGAAGCGATGGCGGTCGCCCATGGCTGACAATTCGATTTTCTCGCGGGGAATTTTGGGGAGAGTGAATATGCGAAATGCAGTTGGGAGGGCGGCGGCTGTCGGGCTGGTAACCGCCATGCTGACGACGACTGCGGCCTGGGCGGCGCCTGCTTCGCCCTTGCTGCAACTGGGCAAGTCCGAACTGAGGGATGCGCTCACCAGCCGTTACGACACGGCGGTCAAGGCCGTGGGCGACGCCAGCGTGCGCGCGGCCCAGGACAGCCGCTGGACCTACGCGGTCGAGGCGAAGAACCAGTGCGGCATCGCCATCGGTTTCATCAAATCCGGCACGAAGGATGCGGAGAGCATCAACAAGTGCGACGACTTTGTGGCACGCCTCTCGGCGCCGCCACCGCCGCCGGTGTCGGCAGCTTCAGCCCCACCCGCGCTGGACTGTACGGCACCGGCGGTGTCCATCTTCTTCGACTGGAACATGGACACGCCGCTTCCTGAGGGCGTGAGCACCATCTCCACGCTGACGCAGACGGCGGCGCAGTGCGGCTGGAAGCGCTTCGGCGTCACCGGCTACACCGACACGTCGGGCACGACCCGCTATAATGACGGTCTGTCGCTGCGCCGCGCGCAGAGTGTCGCCAGCCTGCTGAGCCAGGGAGGCATCGCGACGGACGCCATGACCGTCAATGGCCTGGGCGAGACCCAGCTCAAGATCGAAACCGCCGATGGTGTGCGCGAACCGATGAACCGTCGGGTCGAAATCACCGCCAGCGCGAATTAAGGGGGGGAAGGCATGACTATCATGCGCAAGACATGCGGCAGCCTGATCGCCCTTTGTGCGGCGGCCATGGTTTCGACGGGCTGGGCCCAGACCACCGATCTCAAGAGCGCGATCGCTGCGGCGATCGACAGCCATCCGGAAATCAACCAGGCGATCCAGAACAAGGAAGCCATCGAATTCGAGCGTGAACAGGCGCAGGGGCTTTATCTGCCCCGCGTCAGCGTGGAGGGATCGGCCGGCGTCCGCCGTCTGGAAAACGCCACCCGCCGCGCCCTCAACCTTGACGACCAGACGCTCTGGCCGCTGGAAGCCAGCGTGCGGGCCGAGGAAACCGTCTGGGACTCCGGCTATCGCAGCGCGGAAAAGCGCCGGCAGGCCGCCCGCACCGACGGCGCGGCGCTGCGCGTCGGGGAGCGTTCGCAGTTCGTGGCGCTGAACGTCACTCGCCAATATCTCGATTATATGCTCCAGCAGCGTGTCGTGGCGGCGGCTGAGGACAATATCTCCTTCCACCGCAAGCTGCTGGGCGACCTGGGGGAAGGCGTGAGCAAGGGGTCGATCAGCATCGCCGATCAGCAGCAGGCGGAGGAAAGGCTGCAAGCCGCTCTCGTCCGCAAGAGCGAGGCGGAGCAGGACATGACCAATGCGGCCATCCAGTTCCGCACGCTGACCGGCCTTTCCATCGATCAGGTCACCATGCCCGATCCGGTGACGAGCGCCGTGCCGCCGACGCTGGACGAAGCGATCGCCGCCGCGCGCACCCACAATCCGCTGGTCCGCGAGGCGGAAGCCGACATCCAGGCGGCGCATGCCGTGGTGGACGAGGCCAAGTCGGAACTGGGGCCGACGGTCTCCGTGGAAGGAACCGGCCGCGTCGGTCAGGATGTCGACGGCTTCAAGGGCAATACCAATGACATTCAGGGCCGCGTCGTCCTGCGCTGGCAGCTCTTCAACGGCGGCATCAACCGTGCCAAGGTCCAGGAGATGACCCGCCGGGCGAGCGAGGCGCGCTTCCGCCTGAGCCAGCGGCTGCGCGAGGCGGAGGAGGATGTCCGCACCGCCTGGAACCGTTGGGACACGGAAAAGAAGCGCGTGACTGACCTGTCGCGTCAGGGCACCGTCTCCGACGGGCTGCTCGTCTCCTATCGCGAGCAGTTCAATGTCGGGCGGCGTTCGCTGCTGGACGTTCTGGACAGCCAGAACACCCGCTTCAATACGCAGGTGCGGACGGAAACGGCCCGCTTCTCGGAGATTTTCGCGCAATATCAGATTCTGGCGGCCACCAACACGCTGCTGGATACGCTGGGCCTCGCCGCGCCTTCGGACGCCAAGGCCGATGCGCGGAAGACCTATAATGTCCCCGATCTGCCGCCCGCTGAGTTGCAGCGGCGGCGCTATCCGGGCTGAGTTTCATTATTGGGGGTCATCCCGGCGCAAGCCGGGATGGCGCGGGGTAAACAATGTTGGAACGAAGCACACTCAGTCTGGCCGAATGGCTGGACCATCAAGGCACGCCTAGCGACGAGCTGGTCGAGAGCATCGCCCATGCGGCGCGGCATTTCGACCGGTCGCCGGGTATCGTAAGCCTCCGCGCGGGGTTGGCCGTCGATGAATCGGGGCGCTTGCCCTTTCATCAGGCGGAATCCGCGCTCGATCAGATCGGTCTTTTGAGCGATCATGTCCGGGGCCGGCTGGACAAATGGCGGCCGGGCAACCTGCCCGCCATATTGCCGCTGCGTGGCGGGCGTTTCCTGCTGCTGCTGGACATCAAGGCCGGTGACGCGCTGGTCCAGCTTCCGCATGCGGACGAAGCCGTCTGGGCGCCGCTCAGCGATCTGGAAGGCTATTTCACCGGCGAGGCGCTGGTGGTCATGGCAGATCATGGCCGCGAACGCGCCGAGGAACGCCCCTGGGACGAACGCGCCCGCCAGCACTGGTTCTGGCGCGAAGTCTGGCGCGCCCGTAGCGGTTTCGGTTATGTCATGCTGGCCGCGGCGATCATCAATCTGCTCGCCTTCGCGCTGCCGCTGTTCACGATGAACGTCTATGACCGGATCATCCCGAACAAGGCGGCTTCCAGCCTCTGGGTGCTGGGCGTCGGCGTCATGCTGGCCTTCAGCCTCGATTTCGCGCTGCGCATTGCCCGCGCGAGACTGGTGGACGAAGCCGGCCGCGAAATCGACGAACGCCTCTCGCAACGCCTGTTCGAAAAGGTGCTGAACACACCGCTGGCAAGCCGTTCGGGTAGCACCGGGGCGCTGGCGCGGCGCGTGTCCGAATTTGAATCCGTGCGCGAATTCTTCACCTCCACCACCGTGGTTCTGGTGGTGGACATCGCCTTCCTCTTCTTCTTCGTCGGCATTATCGCGCTTCTGGGGGGCTGGCTGGCCATCGTACCGGTCGTCATGATGGGGATCATGGCGAGCGCAGGCTGGGTCCTGCAACGGTCGATGGCCCGCCTGTCACGCGATGCCCAGGCGGACTCCAGCCTGCAAAGCGCGGCGCTGGTCGAAGCGATCGGCGGCATAGAGACGCTGAAGGCCTGCCGTGCCGAAGGACGGATGCTGGAACGCTGGCGCCGCTACGCCCGAATGAGCGCGGCCACGCAGGAAAAGCTGCGGCGGCTTTCCTCCAAGAGCGTCACGCTGGCCGCTCTCTGCCAGCAGGTGACGAGCATCGCGCTGGTCATCGGCGGCTTCTACATGTTCGCGGCGGGCAACATCTCGATGGGCGCGATCATCGCCATCGTCATGCTGGCCGGGCGCTCGCTCGCTCCGGTGGGACAGCTTGCCTTCGTGATCGTGCGCGGGCGTCAGGCCATGACGACGCTGGACAGCCTGCAAACGCTCATCGACCAGCCCGACGAACGGCTGGACGGCGCGCGCGGCATCATTCCCAAGATCCGCAAGGGCGCCATCGTCGCGCAGGGTCTGGAGTTCGCCTATCCCGGCGCCAGCCAACCGAGCCTGCGCGGCATCGACCTGCGCATCGAACCGGGCGAGCGCATCGGCCTGATCGGCCGCGTGGCGTCGGGCAAGTCGACGCTGGGCCGGGTGATCTGCGGCCTTTATCCGCCCACCGGCGGCCTGCTGACCATTGATGAGGTGGACAGCCGCCAATATCATCCGCATGAGCTGCGCTCCGCCTTCCGCTATGTCGGGCAGGACGCCGAGCTGTTCAGCGGATCGGTGCGGGAAAATCTGCTGCTTGGCGCGCGAGAGGCCAGCGACGAAAAGCTGCTGGAGGCGCTGGAACGTTCGGGCGCGGCGCGTTTCTTCGGACGCGATGCGGCGGGGTTCGACCTGCATATCGGGGAACGTGGAAGCCGCCTTTCGGGCGGACAGCGCAGCTTTCTGGTCATGGCGCGCGCCTTGGTGGAACCGGCCAAGCTCCTTTTCCTCGACGAGCCGACCGGCGCAATGGACAACCAGACCGAGCATCTGTTCATCGACCATCTGGAAAGGGCGCTGGAGCCGGACCATACGCTGATCGTGTCGACCCACCGCCATGCGCTGCTGCGGATCGTAGACCGGCTGATCGTCATCGATCAGGGCGTCGTGCTGGCGGACGGCCCGCGTGACGAGATCATCGGCCAGCTCCAGCGGGGGGCAGGGCAATGAGCGCGGTACAGCCTGCCCATTCAACACGGAGCGCTTTTATCCTTGGTGCGGGACTTGCTACGACGGCAGCCTTCGCAGTGGCGGTGCTGTGGCACCACGACCAGCCCCAGCCCACGATGCAAGCCAAGATCGTGGAAGCCGCTCCCGCCATCCCCCGCCAATATCTGGCATTGGTTCAGATGACCGGGCAAACCGACCCGACTGCGGAAGGCGACAAGGCCCGCGAGGAAAACCAGCGCCTCGGCTTCTCCGGCACGATCAGCGCCGCCAAGCCCTTCCGTGCCCTCGCCACGGCGGGCGAGGACCATGACCGCGCCCTCCAATGCCTGACCCAGGCCGTCTATTATGAAGCCGCCCGCGAACCCGAAGGCGGCCAGCGCGCCGTCGCGCAGGTGGTGCTGAACCGCGTGCGTCACCCCGCCTTCGCCAAGACGGTGTGCGGCGTCGTCTATCAGCGTTTCGACGCGTCGGTCTGCCAGTTCAGCTTCGTCTGCGACGGTTCGCTGGCTCGCCGTCCGCTGCCCGACCTCTGGAACCGGGCGAAGCGGATCGCCGCCGACGCGCTGACCGGCCGGGTCGAGAAGGAAGTCGGCACCGCGACCCATTATCACGCCGATTATGTCTTCCCCCGCTGGGCGCCGCATCTGGCGAAGCTCGCGCAGATCGGCGCGCATATTTTTTATCGCTGGCCGGGCGGCTGGGGCCTGCCCGCCGCGTTCACCGGCCGTTATGCGGGCGGGGAGCATATTCCCGCCTTCGATCCGTCGCGCTTCGCCACAGCGGCCGAACCGGCCATCGATTATCCGCCCGTCGCGGCCCTGCCGGAACGGCGGGCGGCCAACGATGTCGGCGGCCGGATGGACCCTACCAAGGGCTGGAAACTCTCCATCCCCGATCCTTCGACAGGCGGCGGAGCGCTGAGCGAGATGCTCGCCCGCCAGCAAAAAGCCGCGCCCGTCACTCTGGCGGCGGACGACCATCATATCCAAGGGGTGCAACCATGATTTCGCGCTGGGTACGCTGGCTGCGGGGGCAACCGGGCAACAAGCAGGTCATTCTCTACAGCGGCGGCGGCATGCTGGTCTTCCTGATGTGGGCCAGCCTGGCGCCGGTGGACGAGGTGACGCACGGGCAGGGCAGGGTGATCCCGTCCAGCAAGGCGCAGGTCATCCAGTCCGCCGAACCGACCACCATAGAGGAAATACTTGTTCGCTCCGGTCAGAAGGTCAGCAAGGGCCAGCTTCTGGTGCGGCTGGACGATGCGATGCTGGCGTCCGAACTTGGGCAGTTGCAGGCGGAGACCCGCTCGCTGACCGCGCGCGCCGGGCGTCTGGAAAAGGAAGGCACGGGCGAAGGCGCGGCCTGCACGACCGGCGGGCCGGAATGCCAGCAGGAACAGGCGCTCGCCGCCGTCCGCCAATCGGCGCTCCGCAGCAAGCAGGACGCGCTTGCGGCCCAGGTAGACCAGCGCCGCCGCGAACTGGGCGAAGCGCAGGCGACCATCGATAGCCTGGGCGGCAGCGTCCAGCTTGCGCGGCAGCGGGTGGCGATGCTGGAACCGCTCGCGGCGAAATCGATCATCCCCCAGACCGAATTGCTCGATGCCCGCCGCGAACTGGTGGACGCGCAGGGGCGGCTGAACGCCGCGCAGCAGCAGGCTTCGCGTGCGTCCGCCGCGATCCGCGAGGCGCAGGCGCAGCTTTCGGAAGCCAATTACCAGTTCCGTCAGGACGCGCTCAACGAGCGTAGCCAGTTGGAGGCGAAGATCGCCGTCAACAGCGAGTCCCTTCGGGGCGCAAAGGGACGGGCGCAGCGGGCGGAGATCCGCTCGCCCGTCGATGGCGTGGTCAATGACGTGCAGGTGACGACCATCGGCGGCTTCGTCAGTCCCGGTCAGAAGATCATGCAGATCGTTCCGGTGGGCGAAAAGCTGCTGGTCGAGGCGCGGGTGAAGCCGAACGACATCGCCTTCATCAAGACCGGCGACCGGGCCGTGGTGAAGGTGACGGCCTATGACTTCTCGATCTATGGTGGGCTGACGGGCACGGTGCAGCAGGTCTCCGCCGACAGCGTCTATGACGAAGCGACACGAGAAGCCTATTTCACCGTGGTCGTGGAGACGGACCGTGCCTGGCTCGGTTCAGGCGCACACAAGCTGCCGATCACGCCGGGCATGGTGTGCGATGTGGAAATCCTGACCGGCCGCAAGTCGGTGCTGGCCTATCTGTTGAAGCCGATCATGAAGGCGCGGTCGGAAGCGCTGCGGGAGCGGTAAGCCTATCCTCAACAATGCGAAGGACGATGCACCAAGGGGGCGCGATCACCGCGCCGCAAACTGCACCGGCTGCTGCGGCGTCACCCGATAGCCATGAGTCCAGCGCCCAAAGGCATTGAAGCTCATGATCGGCCGATAGTCGCTGACGCTGGACGAAGGCAGCACCCGGTCGGTCATGTTGTCCAGGATCATCAACTCGTCCCTGATCCGCACCGCCAGCACGGCATGGTCCGCCTGCCGCACCAGGTCGCGGGCGATGACCAGGAACATGGCGCGGCGGTCGAAACCCGCCGCCTCCAGCAGCTTCATCTTGGCGATGGCATAATCCTCGCAATCGCCAGCGCCGCTCTGTAGCGTCCGTGCCGCCGAAGCCCAGTTGTCGCCGCCCTGCCGGTCATCGACGAAATGCAGCCGGCGATTGACCCAGCCATTGATCATCTCGACCTGCTGCTGCGCCGTCGATCCGCGAGCCGCGTTCAGGACACCGCTCCAGACCCCCTTGCCGGGCAGCGCCGCCGAAACGGAAGCCCATTTGCTGTCGAGCAGCGTCCGGGAAATCGGCATGGCGACCGATCCGAAAACATCGGGTTGCCCATTGCGCGGCATGATCTGGCCCGAAAGCGCCGGAACCGGGCGGGCCGGCATGACGAACGCGCTGGCCCGTGGCATTGCGGCAGCCGTCGGTTCTGGCAAAAATCCCTGCATGAAGCCGGGCACCAGCACCGGCTGGCGATAGCTCAGCACGGAAAGCTGGACCCCCTGCAACCGCCAACCGGGCAATTTGCCGCTGAAGTCGTTGATGCGCCGATCGTTGATGATCATCGCTTCCGGGACAGGCGGTTGACCCACCCAGGGCGCTGGACTGGCCGTGCCGCCTTGCTGCGCACTGATTGCTGCCAGACGGCTCATGCCGCCCGCGAGAAGATTGGCGGCGACGCGTTCGGCGGGCATATAGGCCGGCCGGCTCTGCGTGAAGATGTCCGGAATAGCCCCCAGCGGCGCCTGCGCCAGAGCATGGCCGCTCGCCGCCAGCAGCAGGGTGGCGCTGGCGCGAAGCGCGAAGCGACGCAGAGCCGATGAGGGAATGGGCGGGACGAAGCCTGACATGCTTGCCCGTATCCCGCCGAAAATTGAACATCCGGTGCCCCGCGCTGGTTAACGCGGCGGTAGGCAAAAAATTGCCGGCAGATTTTTGCCCGGCAGTTTTCGGGCTATCGCGAAAATCCGCTTTGCCGCAATCAAGAAGAAAATCGCTTCTCAGGCGTCGATTGTCTCCTCATCGACCGTTGCCGCATTCTCCTGGATGAAGGCAAAGCGATGAGCCGGATTGGTGCCCATCAGCCGGTCGACCAGTTCACGGACCTGCTGCCGGTCCTCTATGTCGTCGGGCAGGGTGACGCGGATCAGGCTGCGGGTCTTGGGGTCCATCGTCGTTTCGCGCAATTGTGCCGGGTTCATCTCGCCCAGGCCCTTGAAGCGGCTGATGTCGACCTTCTTGCCCTTGAACTCCTTGGCCAGGATTTCCCCCCGATGCGCATCGTCCCTGGCGTAGAGGCTCTTGCCCCCTGCTGTCAGGCGGTAAAGCGGCGGCTGCGCCAGATAGAGATGACCCCGCCGCACCAGTTCCGGCATCTCCTGGAAGAAGAAGGTCATCAGCAGCGTCGCGATATGCGCGCCGTCGACGTCGGCGTCGGTCATGATGACGATGCGTTCGTAGCGCAGATTGTCGGGATTGCAGTCCTTGCGCGTGCCGCAGCCCAGCGCCAGGATCATGTCGGCAATCTCCTGATTGGCGAGGATCTTGGCGGTATTGGCGGAGGCGACGTTCAATATCTTGCCGCGCAAGGGCAGGATCGCCTGCGTCTTGCGGTCACGGGCCTGCTTGGCGGAGCCGCCGGCCGAATCGCCCTCGACCAGGAAGATTTCCGCTCCCTCCGGATCGTCGTTCGAACAGTCGGTCAGCTTGCCCGGCAGCCGCAACTTGCGCGCGCTGGTAGCGGTCTTGCGCTTGACCTCCTTCTCCTGCTTGCGTTTCAGGCGCTCGTCCATCCGGTCGAGCACATAGGCGAGCAGCGCCTTGCCGCGCTCCATATGGTCGGAAAGATAATGGTCGAAATGGTCGCGCACCGCATTTTCGACCAGCCGCGCCGCCTCCGGGCTGGTGAGCCTGTCCTTGGTCTGGCTCTGGAACTGCGGATCGCGGATGAAGACCGACAGCATGATCTCCGAAGAAGTCACGATGTCGTCGGCGGTGATGTCCTTCGCCTTCTTCTGTCCCACCAGTTCGCCGAAGGCGCGGATGCCCTTCACCAATGCGGCGCGCAGGCCGGTCTCATGCGTGCCGCCATCGGGCGTCGGAATGGTGTTGCAATACCAGGAGTAGCTACCGTCCGACCAGAGCGGCCATGCCACCGCCCATTCCACACGCCCGGCGGAGTCCGGGAAATCCTGACTCCCCGAAAAGAAGGCGCTGGTCGCGCATTCGCGGTCGCCCACCTGTTCCTTCAGATGATCGGCCAGCCCGCCGGGGAACTGGAACACCGCCTCGGCCGGCGTATCGTCGGTGATGAGTTCCGGCGCGCATTTCCAGCGGATTTCCACGCCCGCGAAAAGATAGGCCTTGGACCGTGCAAGGCGATAAAGACGGGATGGCTTGAACTTCTGCTCCCCGAAAATCTCCGTGTCGGGAATGAAGCTGACCGATGTGCCGCGCCGATTGGGCGCCGCGCCGACCTTCTCCAGCCCGCTGGTGGGCAGGCCCTGGGCAAAGCTCTGGCGGAACAGTTCCTTGTTGCGCGCCACTTCGATCACGGTGACGACCGACAGCGCATTGACCACGCTGATGCCGACACCGTGCAGACCGCCGGAGGTCGCATAAGCCTTGTCGGTGAACTTGCCGCCCGAATGGAGCGTGGTCAGGATCACCTCCAGCGCCGACTTGCCGGGAAATTTGGGATGCGGGTCGACCGGGATGCCCCGGCCGTTGTCGGTGATGGTCAGCCTGTTGCCTGGCTCCAGCAGCACCTCGATCCGCGTCGCATGGCCCGCGACCGCCTCGTCCATGCTGTTGTCCAGCACTTCGCTGGCAAGGTGGTGCAGCGCGCGCTCGTCCGTGCCTCCGATATACATGCCGGGGCGGCGGCGCACCGGCTCCAGCCCCTCCAGCACTTCAATGGCGGAGGCGTCATATTGCGGGGTGGCGGAGGGATTGGCGGCGAACAGGTCTTCGGACATGGGCACAAGCTATAAGCCGGCGGATGGCAGGCGCAAGCGCGCGTTGTTCAGGGCAGCGGATCGCGCAACGCGGCCCACAACTGCTTCACCCGCTCATTGAGGTCGGCCAGTTGCATCCCGTCCATGCCGGACCGCTCGAGCAGGGTTTCGCCCAGGCAGCCGCATTCCTCCCGCATCGCCGCGCCGCGCTTCGTCAGGCGCACGTCGACGCGCCGTTCGTCGGCCGTGCTGCGGGCGCGGGTGAGGAAGCCTGCCGCCTCCAGCCGCTTGACCAGCGGCGTCACCGTGCTGGATTCGAGCGACAGACGCTCCGCGATCTGGCCGATGGTGCGGCCGTCCTGTTCCCATAGGGCATGCAGCACCAGATATTGCGGGTAGGTGATGCCCAGTCGGTCGAGCATTGGCTTGTAGGCGCGGCCGATCGCCATGCTGGCGGCATAGAGCGAGAAGCAGAGTTGATCGTCGAGCGGCAGGGCGGCGGGCATGGGCGGTCTCCTTTGCAGGTTCCATAGCACGAAAATATATATCGTGATAAATAAAATGCTGGACAAGGGGCCGCGCCATATCTATCTAAACATTATCGCGATAATGATTATCGTGAAATATGAAGGGAAAAAGGCCATGTCCGTCGATGTCAAATATCGTACCCGCGCCACCGCCACCGGAGGCCGCGATGGGGAAGCCCGTTCGGAAGACGGCCGCTTCGCCGTAAAGTTGTCGACCCCGAAGGAACTGGGCGGTCCCGGCGGCGATGGCAGCAATCCCGAGCAGCTTTTCGCCGCGGGCTATTCGGCCTGCTTCATCGGCGCTCTCAAGGTTGCAGGCGGTCAGTTGAAGATTCGCGTGCCGCAGGATTTAGCCGTCACCGCGACCGTCGGCATAGGCCCGCGCGCGGCGGGCGGGTTCGGCATCACCGCCGATCTGGAGATCAGCCTGCCTGGCGTGGAGCGGGCTGACGCGGAAAGGCTGGTCGCCGCGGCGCACCAGATTTGCCCCTATTCCAACGCCACGCGTAACAATGTCGATGTCGGGCTGACCATCGCCTGACGCGCCACAGCCAATGAAAAGGGCCGCTTCCAAATGGAGCGGCCCTTTTTCATCCCGGTCTGCTCCGGCGATCAGCGAACTCGCGGACCACCGAAGGGCAGGGGCGGCGGCGGACGGCGAGTGCCGCGCGGCAACTGCGCCTGATAGGCGCGGCCGCAATGTTCGACGCAATAGGGGAAGCCGGGGTTCACCGCTCCGCCGCAGAAATGGAAGTCCGGCTCGCCCGGATGGCCCATCGGCCATTTGCAGATGCGCTCCGTCAGGTCGAGCAGCGTGGTCTTGCCGGCGATTTCCGGGCTGGGCTTTGCGGGGACCAGGCGGCGCGGCGGGGCTGGGGGGATCGGCGCCTGCTGGTCGCCCGGACCCTGACGCAGGAAGCCGCCGGGGCCCACGGAGATGATGCGCGGCTGCGGCGCGGCAGGCGCTTCGGCCGCCGGCGCGGCGGCAGCGGGCGCCGGGGTGGGCGCGGCCGGCGCCGCAGGGCGGGCGGGCGGTGGCGCGGCATGCTGCGCCGGCGCGGCCGGCTTTGGCGCTTCGGCCTCCGTTGCGGACTTGCGCAGCGGCGGGGCGGCCTTTTTCGGCACTTCGTTGGCTTTCACCGGGGATGGGCGCGATTGCAGGCCCAGGCGGTGCGCCTTGCCGATCACGGCGTTACGGCTGACCCCGCCCAGTTCGTCCGCGATCTGGCTGGCGGTCAGGCCCCGTTCCCACATTGCCTTGAGCTGGTCGATACGCTCGTCGGTCCAGGACAATGAATGACTCCTCAAAATTTCAAATTCGCGCCCTATATGGGGCGCGCCGGCCCGGGTTCAATTTCCCGTGCACAACGCCCTTGCGGCACAACCCCTCAGCCGATAGTCGATCCGACCATGAACGACCAGTCCAAAATTGCTGCTTCCCTGTCGCATCAGCCGCCTTTCCATGAGCCGGGCGAGCTGGTTATCCGCAACGTCAACTGGGCCGGAGCCCGCGCGCTGTACCGCAAGGAAGTGCGACGCTTCATGAAGGTGCAGCTCCAGACGATCTGGGCACCCGCCGTTACGACGCTGATGTTCCTGGTCATCTTCACCCTGGCGCTGGGCGGAGCCAACCGCCAGGTGCTGGGCGTGCCCTTCGCGGACTTCATCGCGCCGGGCCTGATGATCATGGGCATGATGAACAATGCGTTCGCGAACAGCAGCTTCTCCCTGCTGGCGGGCAAGATGCAGGGGACGCTGATCGATTATCTGATGCCTCCGCTGTCGGTCAGCGAATTGCTGCTGGCGCTGGTGGGCGCGGCGGTGACGCGCGCCTTCTGCGTCGGCCTGGCGCTATGGGGAGCCATGGCGCTGTGGCCGGGGGTGCATGTGACCCCGGCGCATCCCTGGGCGATCCTCTGGTTCGGGCTGATGGGCGCGGGGTTGACCGCCTTTATCGGCGTGCTGACCTCCATCTGGGCGGAAAAGTTCGACCATGCCGCCGCCATCACCAATTTCGTGATCGGGCCGATGACGCTGCTGTCGGGGACTTTCTATTCCATCGACCGCCTCGCGCCCGTCTTCCGCGCGATCAGCCACGCCAACCCCTTCTTCTACGCCATTTCCGGCTTCCGCTACGGCTTCGTCGCGGCGGCGGACGGCGATGTCGTGGTGGGCAGCCTGGTGCTGCTGGGGCTGAATATCGCGCTTGGAGTGCTGTGCTACGCGCTGCTCAAGCGCGGGTGGAAACTGAAGGCCTGAAAATAGCGGCACGTGCTCCTGCGCAGGCAGGAGCACATATTCTATCACATCAACCCGGCAATCACCGGCACCACCAGCGTCAGGACAAGCAAGGCAAGAACCGCCACCACCCAATGATGCAGCCGCGGAAGGCCGCGTTCATCGCGCCCTCGCTCTGGCTTCAGCAGCATCAGGCAGAAACGCCCTTGCCTCCAACCCGCGTCAGCGCAAAGCCAGCCGCCTCGGCTTCCCGGCGCGGGTAGATGTTGCGCAGGTCGACCAGCACCGGTCCGTTCATCGAAGCCGCCAGCCGCTTGAGGTCCAGCGCCCGAAACGCATCCCACTCCGTCACCAATACCAGCGCGTCCGCCCCGGTCGCCGCCTCATAGGCGTCCTTCGCCATGGTCACGCTGGACATTAGTGGCGCGGCGACCTCCATGCCCTCGGGATCATAGGCGACGATCTTCGCCCCCGCATCCTCCAGCGCCTGCACGATGGCCAGGCTCGGCGCATCGCGCATGTCGTCGGTATTGGGCTTGAAGGTCAGGCCCAGCAGCGCCACGGTCTTGCCGCGCGCTTCGCCGCCCAGCGCCTTCACGATCTTGCGCCCCATGGCCCGCTTGCGCAGGTCGTTCACCTGCACGACGGTCTCGACGATACGGATCGGCGTGTCGTAATCCTGCCCCGTCTTCACCAGCGCCAGCGTATCCTTGGGAAAGCAGGAGCCGCCATAGCCCGGGCCGGCATGCAGGAATTTCGACCCGATGCGGTTATCCAGGCCGATCCCCCGCGACACATCCTGCACCTCCGCGCCGACCGCTTCGCACAGGTCCGCCATCTCGTTGATGAAGGTGATCTTGGTCGCCAGGAAGGCGTTGGCGGCATATTTGATCAACTCGGCCGTCCGCCGCCCGGTGAACATCACGGGCGCCTGGTTGAGGTTCAGCGGCCGATAGACCTGCGCCATCACGTCGACGGCCCGCTGGCTGCCGGTGGTGCCGACCACGACCCGGTCCGGCCGCTTGAAATCCCCGATGGCCGCGCCTTCGCGCAGGAATTCGGGATTGGACACGACCTGGATGTCCAGATCGGGCCGCGCTTCCCGGACGATCCGCTCGACCTCGTCGCCGGTACCGACCGGGACGGTGGACTTGGTGACGATGACGGTCGGCCCATCCAGCGACTCCGCGATTTCCTTGGCCGCCGCATAGACATAGCTCAGGTCCGCATGCCCGTCGCCACGCCGCGAGGGCGTGCCAACGGCGATGAAGATCGCATCCGCGCCCTTCACCCCCTTCGCCAGGTCGGTGGTGAAGCTCAGCCGTCCGGCCGAAGCATTGCTGCCTACCAGATGGTCGAGCCCCGGCTCGAAAATCGGCATGCGCCCGGATTCGATTGCGGCGATCTTGCCCGCATCCTTGTCCACGCACACCACGTCATGGCCGAAATCGGCAAAGCAGGCGCCTGATACCAGCCCGACATAGCCCGTGCCGATCATCGTGATCTTCATAAAATAACTGAGCCCCCGATTGGGTAGATGGTTCGGCTGGCCTCTAGCACAGCTTCTCTCCCATGCGAAAGCGGGCGTCGGGGGTACCCATGTTCAGGGGATGGTTACCATTTTCTGCCAGACACTTACCCGAAAGACGGCTTGCAAAGGCGGGAAAATGGCAAAGGACGGCAAATGAAGGTTGCGCTGGTGTTCGGGACGCGCCCCGAGGCGATCAAGCTGTTTCCAGTGATTCACGCGCTCCGGGCGCGGGAGGATGTCGAAACCCGCGTGATCGTGACCGCGCAGCATCGCGGCCTGCTGGACCAAGTGCTGGAGATCGCCGGAATAGCGCCCGACATCGACCTGGACGTGATGACGCCGAACCAGACGCTGGACGGCCTGACGGCGAAGTTGATCGTGGAACTGGGCAAGGCCTTCGACGCGGAGAAGCCCGATCGCGTGGTCGTGCATGGCGATACCCTTACCACCATGGTCGCCAGCCTTGCCGCCTATTACCGCAAGATTCCCGTCGCCCATGTCGAGGCGGGCCTGCGCAGCGGCGACATCCACCACCCCTGGCCGGAGGAGGTGAACCGCCGCGTCGTCGCCTGCATCGCGGACATGAATTTCGCCCCGACCCAGGCAGCCGCCAACGCGCTGCTGGCGGAAAATCGCGATGCCGCGACCATATATGTAACCGGCAACACGGTGATCGACGCGCTGCTGGCCACCCGCAAGCGTGTGCTGGCCGAACCCCATCTCGCGTCGGGACTCGACAGCCTGGCCCAGCGTTTCGCCGGAAAGCGGATCGTCGCCGTCACCAGCCACCGGCGTGAGAATTTCGGCGGCGGGATGGAGGCGATTGCCCGATCGATCGCCGAAATCGCCGCGCGTCCCGACGTGGCGGTGATCTTCCCCGTCCACCCCAATCCCCATGTGCGCCCTGTCATGGATACCGTGCTGGGCAGCCTTCCCAATGTCGCGATGATCGAGCCGCTGGATTACCCCCATTTCGTTCGCCTGCTGGACCTGTGCCATCTCGTCCTGACCGACAGCGGCGGCGTGCAGGAGGAGGCGCCCTCGCTCGGCAAGCCCGTGCTCGTGATGCGCGAGACCACGGAGCGCCCCGAAGGGGTGACGGCGGGCACCGCGAAACTGGTCGGCACCGATCGAATAAAGATCGTCCGCTCGGTCTTTGCCCTGCTGGATGACGAAGCCGCCTACGCCGCCATGTCCCGCGCCCACAACCCCTTCGGAGACGGTCACGCGTCGGAGCGCATCGCAGACATCATAGCCGCGAGCGCGCAGGCTGAGAATATGGAAGAGGCGGCCTAAACTCGATTGGGAACTGACGGCCCGTTACCGAAATCTTCAGCATTTCCCGCCACAAACCGACGGAATTCAAAAGCTTCCACAGGACCCCCATGCCCCTCGACAAGCTCCAGCAGAAGGTATCCGTCATCGGCCTCGGCTATATCGGCCTGCCGACCGCCGCCCTGATCGCGCGCGGCGGCGCGCAGGTCGTCGGCGTGGACGTCAGCGCCCATGTCGTGGAGACGGTCAACTCCGGTCGCGTGCATATCGAGGAAGTCGATCTCGACGGCCTCGTCCAGGGCGTGGTCTCCCGCGGCAATCTCCGCGCCAGTCTGGAAGTCGAGCCGAGCGATGTCTTCATCATCGCGGTGCCGACTCCCGTGGCCGAAGACCGCGCGCCGGACATCAGCCACGTCCTCAAGGCCGCCCGCACCGTCGCTGAGGTCCTGAAGGCCGGCGATACCGTCATTCTCGAATCCACCTCGCCGGTCGGCACCACCGAAGCCATGCGCGATCTTTTCGCCCAGCTCCGCCCCGACCTGAAGATGCCCGAACCCGGCGTGGCGGGCGACATCGCCATCGCCTATTGCCCCGAACGCGTCCTGCCTGGCCGCATCCTCGTCGAACTGATCGACAATGACCGCTGCATCGGCGGCATCACGCCTCGCTGCGCCCGCAAGGCGCTGGGCTTCTACCGCCAGTTCGTGCGCGGCGCCTGCATCACCACCAGCGCCCGCGCCGCCGAAATGGTGAAGCTGGTCGAAAACAGCTTCCGCGACGTCAACATCGCCTTTGCCAATGAATTGTCCGTCATTGCCGAGCGCATGGACATCGACGTGTGGGAGGTCATTCGCCTCGCCAACCGCCATCCCCGTGTCAACATCCTCCAGCCCGGCCCCGGCGTCGGCGGCCACTGCATCGCGGTCGACCCCTGGTTCATCGTCCATGGCGATCCGGAAAACAGCCGCCTCATCCGCACGGCCCGCGAAGTCAATGACGGCAAGACCGACCATGTGGTCGCGAAGGCCTCCGACCTGATCGACGAATATCCGGGGGAGGCGGTCGCCTGCCTTGGCCTCGCCTTCAAACCCAATATCGACGATTTCCGCGAAAGCCCGGCCGTGAAGGTCGCGGCGCGTCTCGCCAAACGCTATGGCCGCCGCATCAAGCTGGTCGAACCCTATGCCCATGATCTGCCGATGGAGTTCGCCGGAACGGGCGCTGAACTCGTCGATCTCGATACGGCTCTGGAACAATGCGGCGTTTTCGTCATTCTTGTCGATCATGACATGTTCAAATCGGTTCCGGTGGACGAACGCGCCGACAAGGCGGTTTACGACACGCGCGGCGTCTGGCCGGATCAGCCACGGCGGCCGACCGCGGGTCAGGTTGTCCCGGATCAGGCCCGGATCGCCATCTGATCGGGCGCTCCGCGCCCTCCTTCGTCCAGCCGATGGTTGCCATGTTCCCGTCGCGCCGTTAACCCCGCCCGCAATGGCACGCCTTGTGCGTGCCCACTGAATTGCGGGGGATTTAAGCGGCATGAAGCGGCCGACCGACAGCAGGAACCAAGCGCTGGTCATGATCATGGCCTGCATCTGGCTCGGTGCCTGCTCGACCGTGGAGGACGCGCCGAAGGGGGAAGCCGCTTATGCCGCCATTCCGGCGGCTCCTGCCGTGGGGATGGACTATCGCATATCCCCCGACGATGTCCTGCGCATCCAGGTCTATCATGAACCGGGCCTTTCGCTGGAGGACGCGCAGGTGACGGCCGCGGGCATGGTTCGCATGCCGCTGGTGGGCGATGTTTCCGTCGCCGGCCTGTCCGCCAGCGAAGCATCGGAGGTCATCGCCGGGCGGCTGGGCGAGCGCTATCTGGTTTCCCCGCAAGTGACGGTATTCGTCAAGAAGGCGGTGGGTCGCCGCATCACCGTGGATGGGGAGGTTCGCGAACCGGGCCTTTTCCCAGTGGACGGCCGACTGGGGCTGTTGCAGGCGGTCGCGATGGCCAAGGGGCCGACGCGCCTGGCCAGCCTGGGCCAGATCGTCGTGGTCCGGCAATCGGACGGCGAGCGCAAGGCGGCGATGTTCGACCTGGGGGCGATCCGCAGGGGCGAGGCGCCCGATCCTGAAATCCTGCCGGGCGACACCATCATCGTCGGCCTCTCGCGCGCCAAGGCGATATTGGGCGGAACGCTGCTGGCGCTGCCTGCGGTCGGTGCCGGATTCGTCGTGCTGGATGGAGGACTCTGATGGCGCGGCCGGGTCTGCTGATCGACGATAGCGGCGCGTCCACTTCCATGGAGGGACGCGCGGCGCGCTTCGCTGCGGCGGCGAGCGGGGCGTGGACGGCGGTGCGGCGGCATCGCATCATCCTGTTCGTCACCATGGCGCTTTGCGTGCTGGCAGGCGTGGTCTTCATCCTGCTGTCGACGCCCGATTATCGCGCCACCGCCTCCGTCGAGGTGGAGGATGTCCCTGCCGGCGCCGCTGGGGCGGCCGCTGCGCAGCGACAGGCGACGCCGTCCGACAATGAAGCGTTGATGCAGACCGAACTGGAAGTGCTGCGCAGCCGCGCCCTGGCGGAAGATGTGGCTCGCGAACTGGCCTTGATCGGCAGCCGCACCTTCTTCGACGGCATGAACGTGCGCCGGCCGGAGCAGGGGACGGGCGCGCTCAGCCAGCGCCAGGTCGAGACCGAGACCGTTGTGGGCCTGCTGCGCGACAATCTGCATGTCGAACTGCCCGGCAAGTCGCGGGTCATCCGCATCAGCTTCACCAGCGCCGATCCGGTGCTGTCGGCGCGCGTCGCCAACAGCTATGCCGACAGCCTGATCCGCGCTGATCTGAAGCGAGGCTTCGAATCCGGCGTTCAGGCGCGGCGATTCCTGCTCGGCGAACTGGACGGAGCGCGGAAGGATCTGGAACGGGCGGAGCGCGACCTGGCGGTTTATGCCGCCAATGCGGGCGCCATGGCGCTGCCGGGATCGAAGGAGGCCGGATCGAAGGAAGCCGGATCGAAGGAGGATGACGGCGATCCGTCTCCCGAGGGCACGATCGCGACACGGCTGGCGCAACTCAACGCCTTCCGTGCGCAGGCGACCGCCGACCGCATCGCCGCGCAGAAGCGCTGGGAAAGCGCCCGCATGTCGAGTGTCGAGACGCTGCCGGAAGTGCTGAACAACGGCGCGATGCAGCAGATCATGACGGAAAGGGCGCAGGCGCGGGCGCAGGTCGTGCAGGAACGCCAGTTCCGCAAGGATGCCCACCCCGAAATGCGTGAGGCCCGCGCCCGGCTGGCCGCGCTGGACGATCAGGCGGAGGGCATGGCCAACACGATCCGCGCCTCGCTCAAGGAACAGTTCGATGTCGCCGTGCATGGCGAGAAGCAGATCCAGTCCGAAATCGCCAAGGTCGAGCGGCAGGCCCGGGCCGAACGCGGGCGCGGCGTGCAGATGAGCATATTGGAGCGGCAGGTCGATACCTATCGCCTGCTGCACGACAGTCTGCTCCAGCGTTATCGCGACATGGCATCGCAGGCAGGCTTCCAGGCCGGCCGCATCCAGCCGCTGGACCGGGCGGCGGTCCCTTCGCGGCCTTCTTCCCCCAATATCGGCGTCACCATGCTGTTCGCTTCGCTGGGTGGGCTGATCCTTGGGCTGATGGCGGTGGCGGGGCGGCATATCTTCGACGACGCCGTGACTTCCGCCGACACGCTGGCGGAGCGGGTGAACCTGCCGCTGCTCGGCGCGGTTCCGGCGGGGGAGAAGCCGGGGGCGGAGATTTTCGCGCCGATGGCTTCTTCGCTGCTTCTGGGTTCTGCGGCCGGTCTGCCGCGTTCCATACTCGTCACCAGCGCGCAGGAAGGGGAGGGGAAGTCCTCCACCCTCCATGCCCTGGCCAGGGCGCTGGCGAAACTCGACAAGCGGGTGCTGGTGATCGACGCCGATATGCGGCGGCCCAAGCAGCACAGCCTGTTCGGCATATCGCCCGCTCGTGGGATCAGCGAGTTGATGACGGGCCAGGCCAGGATGGACGACGTCATCGTGGATAGCGGCGTACCGGGCGTGGCCTTGTTGCCCTGCGGGGCGATCCCGCCCAATCCGGCGGAATTGCTGGTCACGCCCGCCATGGATTCCCTGCTGGCGACCGTTCGGGAACGCTATGACACGGTGCTGATCGATGCGCCGCCCATTCTCGGCCTGTCGGATGCCTGCCTGCTGGCGAGCAAGGCGCAGGTGACGTTGCTGGTGGTAGAATGGGGCCGCAATCATCATGGCGGCCTGCGCGTCGCCGTCGATCGCTTGCGCCGGGCGGGCGGCGCGATCATTGGCGCGATCCTCACCAAGCAGGAAGGCCGCGCCTTCGAATATGACTATCATCGCGGCGGGTAAGCCAAGTAGCGCGGCGCGACTTCGGCGGAGATTTGCTTAGCCCGCTATGCAATAGCGGCGCGTGGAGTGTTACGGCACAAAGCTGTTCATGGATTGAACGCTCTGGCTGACAACGGCGCAATTGCATGCCGAAAGTCGGTTCAGCAAGCCGGGCCATATCCCTTGGTTTTCAGGCCCGGGCAAGCAGCCCTTCCACCAGTCCTTCGAACAGCCGTCGGCCATCGGTCGCACCATGGGCCGGCTCTATCACCCGCTCCGGGTGCGGCATCATGCCCAGCACATTGCCGGCCTCGTTCAGGATAGCCGCGATGTTCCGCGCCGATCCGTTGACGCTCTCCGCATAGCGCAGCGCCACGCGGCCTTCGCCTTCCAGCCGGTCCAGCGTTTGCGCATCGGCAAAATAATTGCCGTCATGATGCGCCACCGGAAAGCTGATCGCCTCGCCAGCTTCATAGCGGCTGGTGAAGGCGCTCTGCGCATTCTCGACCGTCAGCGCCACGTCGCGGCAGACGAAATGCCCGCCCGCATTGCGCAGCAGCGCACCGGGCAACAGCCCGCTCTCCGTCAGCACCTGGAAACCGTTGCAGATGCCCAGCACATAGGCCCCCCGATCCGCCGCCTTCGCCACTGCCTGCATCACCGGCGAACGGGCCGCCATCGCGCCGGAACGCAGATAGTCGCCATAGGAAAAGCCGCCCGGCACGCCGATCAGGTCGAGATCGTCAGGCAGTTCCGTGTCGCGGTGCCAGATCATGGCAGGCCTTGTCCCGGTCGCCGTCTCGAACGCCACGGCGAGGTCGCGGTCGCAATTGCTGCCGGGAAAGACGATGACGGCGCTCTTCATGGCTCAGGCCTTTTCGATGCGGTAGTTTTCGATCACCGTGTTCGCCAGCAGCTTGCGGCACATGGCGTCGATGTCCTCGTCGCTGGTGCCGTCGGCCAGGTCCAGTTCGATCAGCTTGCCCGCGCGCACATCATTGACGCCGCCGAAGCCAAGGCCTTCCAGCGCGTGATGGATCGCCTTGCCCTGCGGGTCGAGGACACCGCCCTTGAGGGTGACGAAGATGCGGGCTTTCATGAGTGTGGAACTCCGTAAAACAGGCTTTCGCGCACCCCCAGGGCATTCTGCCTGCAGAATGCGCAAGCCGTGAAAACCGGAGGACTGGCGATCATTTGAATCGTCCAGCCCTCTAGTCCCGGAGCGCCCGGCAAGCAAGGCATTATGCTTTTGTTAGCGGCCATGGCGTTATCCATCCCGCAGAGGGAAGGATTTTCGCATGGCCGGTCTTGCTTTGGCGATGTTCGTGGGGCTTTTCGCCTTCGGTCAGCAGGTCATGGGCTATGACGATCCCCATGGCCGGGTTCAGCTGGCGCTTCTGGCGACCTTCACCTTCGGCGTCCTGATCGGCTATCGCGCGCATAGTTGACGCGCAGGCGCCAAACGCCGCAAAAAAGATGCTCCCCCAACGGGCCGCCTTGCTTTAGGCGGAGCGCCATGAATCCGGATTATCTCTATTATGCCTGCGCCATAAGCGCGGTGATCCTGTCGGGCCTTGCCAAGGGCGGATTTGCCGGGGTTGGCGCGCTGGCCATGCCGATACTCGCCCTGGGCGTCGATCCCGTGCGGGGAGCGGCGATCATGCTGCCCATTCTGATCCTGCAGGATGTGGTCGGCGTCTGGTCGTTCCGGCATAGCTGGGACCGGCATGTCCTTAAGGTCATGCTGCCCGGCATGGCGGCCGGGGTGGGGCTGGGCTATTTTTTCGCGGCCCGCGTGTCCGAAATCGCGGTGATGGGCGTGCTGGGCCTGATTTCGACATTGTTCGGCCTGCATCGGCTCTGGATCGAGCGGGGCGGCGCGATCATGTTGCCGTCGACCTCGCCCTCATGGGTGGGCGTGCTGCTCGGCGTGGCGAGCGGCTTCACCAGCCAGATCGCGCATGCCGGGGCGCCGCCCTTCCAGATGTGGGTTCTGCCCAAGCGCCTGTCGCGCGACGTTCTGGTGGGGACGACCGCGATCGCCTTTGCGGTGACGAACTGGATGAAGGTGCCGGCCTATGCCGCCCTGGGGCAGTTCACCAAAGCGAACCTGCTGGCGACGGCGATGCTGATCCCGCTTGCCGTCGTGTCGACCATGGCCGGCGTGGCGTTGGTGCGGCGCTTCGATCCTGCCCGCTTCTACACGCTGATCTATGTGCTGATGGTGTTGCTGGGGATCAAGCTGATAGCGGACGCGCTGCTCGCCTGAGCCGCGCGTCCGGATTCCCATCAGTCCTTGCTGCGCTTCTTGCGATGGGTGTCGAGGTCGAGGACGGTGGTATCCACGCCCTCCGGCATCAGGCCCAGGCGCCGGGCGACTTCCTGATATGCCTCGACTTCGCCGCCCAGATCGCGGCGGAAACGGTCCTTGTCCAGCTTCTCGCCGGTCGCCATGTCCCAGAGGCGGCAACCGTCGGGGCTGATTTCGTCCGCCAGGATGATGCGGCTATAGTCGCCGTCCCACAGGCGACCGAATTCCAGCTTGAAGTCGATCAGGCGAATGCCGATGCCCGCGAACAGGCCGCACATGAAGTCGTTGATGCGGATCGCCATGTCGGCAATGTCGTGCATTTCGTCCTGGCTGGCCCATCCGAAGCAGGCGATATGCTCTTCGGACACCAGCGGGTCGCCCAGCGCGTCGTCCTTGTAGCAATATTCGATGAGCGTGCGGGGAAGCTGCGTTCCCTCCTCGATCCCCAGCTTCTTGCTGAGCGAACCTGCGGCGACGTTGCGCACGACCACCTCGATCGGCACGATTTCCACCTGACGGACGAGTTGTTCGCGCATGTTGAGGCGGCGGATGAAGTGGGTAGGAACGCCGATCTGGCCGAGCAGGGTGAAGATATGCTCGGAAATCCGGTTGTTGAGCACGCCCTTGCCCGAAATCGTGCCCTTCTTCTGGGCGTTGAAGGCGGTCGCGTCATCCTTGAAATATTGGATGATCGTACCCGGCTCGGGGCCTTCATAAAGGATCTTTGCCTTGCCTTCGTAGATCTGGCGGCGACGGGCCATATGCGGTTCCTGTCTTCCCAATAAAGAATGTGCCCCGGCAAACGCGAATCGGGAAGGATCAGCGGGTGCCGGGGCTGCTTGGGCTGGCCCTTAGACCAAAAGGGGCGGGGGTGCAAATGGGCGAGTTCGGGCGAGGGAGCCCGCTACAGCACGTCGCCGAACATGAACCAGATCAGCGCCAGCCAGGCCAGAAGGCCGACCACGCCCAATATGACGCCCGATCTGGCGCGAATGGCGGCCAGGGCGCCGCCCGCTTCTTCCTCATCATCCATCGGTCCGACTGTAGCGGCGCTGGCGGGAAAGTTAAGCCGGTTGCGCCTCCTGTTTCACCTCGCCATTGCGTTGGACCGCCATCAGCCGTTCCGTGAAGCGCTGCCGCCACCAGCTTATGTCCTGCTTTTCGACACTGTCCATCATGGCGCGCCATCGCCGCTTGCGCTCGTCCAGCGGCATGGAGAGCGCGCGGGTGATGGCGTCGGACATCTCCTCGGGACTATAGGGATTGATCAGCAGCGCGTCCTTGAGCTGCTGGGCGGCGCCGGCGAAGCGGGACAGGATGAGGACGCCTGGATCGTCCGGATTCTGCGCGGCGACATATTCCTTGGCGACCAGATTCATGCCGTCGCGCAACGGCGTGACGAGCCCGATCTTCGCCGCGCGGTAGATGCCGGCCAGCTTGTCGCGCGGATAGCCCTGATTGACGTAGCGGATCGGGGTCCAGTCCACATCGCTATATTCCCCGTTGATGCGGCCGGCGAGCGCATCCAGGGTTGCGCGGATCTGCTGGTAGCTCTCCACCTCGCCGCGGGAAGGCGGGGCGATCTGCGTCAGGACGACGTTGCGATGCTGTTCGCTATGATCCTTCAGGAAGCGGGCGTAGCCGTTGAACCGTTCCTCCAGTCCCTTGCTATAGTCCAGACGGTCGACGCCCACGATCATCGCGCGATCCTGCAGCGACCGGCGGACCTTTTCATACATGTCCTTGGCCGCATCGCTGACGGCGGCGCTGGCATATTCCTGCGCGTTGATGCCGATGGGGCAGGCGATCGCCTGAATCGTCCGCTTGCCCAGCGTCACGAAATCGCCGTCCACCGAACCGCCCATTTCGCGTTCGACATAATGGCGGAAGGATTCCAGCCATTCCTCGGTATGGAACCCCACGACATCATAGGCGAAAAGCGCCTGCACCAGCTTGCTGTGGTGGGGCAGCGACACCAGCAGCCGGGTAGGCGGCCATGGGATGTGCAGGAAGAAGCCCATGCGATTGTCATGGCCCCGGTCGCGCAGCATCCGGCCGAGCGGGATCATGTGGTAATCCTGGACCCAGATGATGTCTTCCGGTTCGATCAGCGGGCTGGTCGTGTCCGCGAAGCGTTGGTTGACGCGGTTATACCCGCCTTCGAAATCGCGCGCATATTCGGCCAGGTCTATCCGGAAGTGGAACAGCGGCCAGAGGGTCTTGTTGGCATAGCCATTATAATATTCGTCGACATCCTGCTCCTCCAGGTCGATGGTCGCGGTCTTGACCCCTTCATCCTCCGAAAAGCCGATCTGCCCGGTGAAATTCTCCGTGATCTCGCCGGACCAGCCGACCCAGATGCCGCGGCTTTCGCGCAGCGCCTGGGAAAGCGCGACGGCCAGGCCGCCCTGGTTGCCGTTCTTGGTCGGGCGGCTGACCCGGTTCGAAATGACTATCAGGCGGCTCATGCCAAGCGCCTCCATGCCAAGCGCTTCATCGCATCACGCTCCACGGTTTGCTCAAGAGCACGGCGCAATTGATGATGCCGACCAATGAGTAGGTTTGGGGATAGTTCCCCCACAATTCCCCGGTGACGGGATCGATGTCTTCGGAAAGCAGACCGGCGGCGGTGCGGCGGGACAGCATCTCCTCGAACAGGGCGCGCGCCTCCTCGCTGCGGCCGGTCCGATGCAGGGCCTCTATCAGCCAGAAGGTGCAGACGTTGAAGGCGGTGACCGGCTCCCCGAAATCGTCCGGCGCGCTGTAGCGCAGCATGTCGTTGCCCCGGCGCAGGTCCTTTTCCAGCGCCTTCAGCGTTCCGATGAACATGGGATTGTCCGCCGTCAGGAAGCGCAGGTCGATCAGCTGGAGCAGGGAGGCGTCCCTCGCATCGTCCTCAAAATTGGCGGAGATGGCGTTGCTGTCCGTCCGCCAGGCCGACTGGAGGATGCGGGCCTTCATGATTTCCGCCCGCTCGCGCCAATGGACTTCGCGGTACGGCAGCCCAAGGGCGGCTGCCGCATGGGCGAGGCGGTCGCACGCCGCCCAGCACATCACCGCGCTGTAGCTGTGGACATGGGCGCGGGTGCGCAGTTCCCACAGGCCGGCATCGGGCTTGTCATAGACCTGCCAGGCGCGCTCGCCCACGGCCTCCAGCGCTTCGAAGTCCGACAGCCCCGCCATGCGCAGCAGGCGCTGGTCGATGAAGCCCTGAACGGAGGAGAGGACGATCTGCCCATAGGCGTCGTGCTGTACCTGGGAATAGGCGGCATTGCCGACGCGCACCGGCCCCATGCCGCGATAGCCGGGCAGGTTCTGCGCCTCCCGCTCCTCCAGCGTGGCGTTGCCGCGCACGTCGTAGAGCGGCTGGATATGGCCGCCCCGCGCGCCGTCGACGATGTTGCGGAGATAGACGAGATAGCTTTCCAGAACGTCCAGCGCGCCCAGCCGGTTCAGCGCCTCCACCGTATAATAGGCGTCCCTGATCCAGCAGTAGCGATAGTCCCAGTTGCGGCCGCTGTCGGCATGTTCGGGGATGCTGGTGGTCAGCGCGGCGACGATGGCGCCGGTCTCCTCATGCTGGCAGAGCTTGAGCGTGATGGCGGAACGGATCACCGCCTCCTGCCACTCGGCCGGAATGGCCAGGCTTCGCACCCAGATCTGCCATTCGTGGATCGTGTCGTCCAGCATCCGCTCCACCGCGGGGCGGAGGGCGTCGGAAAAGCTCTCGTCCGGCCCCAGGAAGAAATGCATGTCATGTTCCAACCGGAACCAGCTTTCCTGGGAAATCAGGCCGATGGGCGCATTGGTGGACATGCGCATCGCCATGTAGGACAGCACCAGCCGGATATGGTTGGAGCCATAGCTGATCGGCACCTTTTCCGAATGCCAGGAGGTGGTGGGGCGCAGCCTGACGCGGATGCGCGGGCTGCCCGATACGGGCCGGACGACGCGGGCGAACGCGACGGGGCGGTACATCCGCCCCTGATGCTTGTGGCGCGGGCAGAAATCGTAAAGCTCTATCGCATTGCCCTGCGCGTCGGTCTGACGCGTCACCAGCACAGGCGTGTTGCGGATATAATGCTGCTCGATCCGGGCGCAGTTCTCCAGCTCTATGGCCCAGAAGCCCCGCGAATCCGGTTGGTCCCAGGCGGCATCGTCCAGCAGTGCCGAGAATACGGGATCGCCGTCGACGCGGGGGACGCAGGCCCATATCATCCGCCCGGCCCGGTCGATCAGCGCCGATGCCTGGCAATTGCCGATGGGCCACAGGTCGAGCGTGCGCTCATCCCCGCCCGGAAGGTCGTTTTTCTGCGTTTCTATCGGTCCGTCCCCCTTGTTCGTGCACGACAGGGGCGCCGGACCATCGGATCAGTCGGTGCCAGCGACCCCCTGGGCAAGATAATGCCTGACGGCGGCAACCTGTTCCAAAGAGAATGCGGCGAGCGTCGCCCTGGGCACGCCGACGAGAATGCCGGAGCCGCCCAGATCGCGTGCGACGGCAAAGCCCTCCTCATCGGTGACGTCGTCCCCGATGAACAGCGGCGTGCCGCCGGCCATGGGTGCGCGGCGCATCAGTGTGCGGACGGCGCTGCCCTTGTCGGCGCCGCCGGGACGCAGTTCGTAGAGCATCTTGCCCGGCTGGAGCGCGAGGTCGAGCCGATCCGCCAGGCTGGCGGCCAGATCGCCTGCTTCCCGGCCCCATTGCGGGGCGCCGCGGAAATGAAGGCCGACGCTGATCGTCTTGCGTTCTACGAGGACGCCGGCCTTTCCGGCCGCGAAGGTCTGGAAGGCGGCCTCCGCCTCATTGATCGCGGGGAGGCGGGCAGGCGCTTCTACGGGGCGGCCAGGTTCCGCCAGTTCCAGCCCATGGGTGCCGGCGAGCAGGAACTGCCCGAAGCCGAAATCGCGCAGCGTCGCGATGGATCGGCCGCTGACGATGGCAAGCCGCCCATCCAGCCGGTCGCGCAGACGGCCGAGCAGGGCGAGCAGATCGTCATCGACCTCCACGCCGTCGGGCGTATCGGCTATCGGGGCCAGCGTTCCGTCGAAGTCGAGGAACAGTGCGGCCCCTGTCAGCAGCCGGGGCGGCGGAGGGGGAAGATCGGGAACAGGGGAAAGGCGGGAATCGGACACGCGCGCAAGTTGGCGTGTGGCGCGGATTGTGCAACCCCCGTCGCACCATGTTCGCGATTTTCGAGGGGCTTCATCGCCGTTCCTCGATCCAGGGGGCAGACCAGGCGATGCGGTGGAGCGCGCAGAAGGCCTGCATGATGGCGGCGATCAGGCCGGGGCGATTCCGGGCGGCTTCGTGGCCGTTGGGGGACAGCCGGGCGTCCTTGGACAAGTGCATGGCAAGGCTCCTTTTCCATGAATGATCCGGAGAATGGATTTCGTTTCGTGGGAATTCCTATCGCTCTTTTCCGGTGGGGCGGCCAACAAAAGGATGGACGCGAATCATAAGGCTGGCTTATCCATGGCGGATGAGCCAGTTGCCGCCCCTATCCGCCGTCCGCGTGTTCGAGGCCGCCGCGCGGCTGGAGAATTTCACGGTTGCGGCGCAGGAGCTGGGGATGACCCAGGCGGCCGTCAGTTATCAGGTGAAATTGCTGGAGGAGCGGCTGGGCATCAGCCTGTTCCAGAGGGCGGGGCGGAAAGTGGCGCTGACCGACAAGGGGCGGGAGATCGCCACGATCCTGTCCCGCGCCTTCGACCAGATGCGGGAAGGGTTCGCCGCGCTGACGCAGGACCATTCGACGATCCTGACGATCAGTTGCACCAACAGTTTCGCGCATCTGTGGCTGGCGCAGCGCATCGGCACGTTCCAGATGCGCCAGCCGGGGCTGGCCGTGCGGATCGACGCGACCGACCGGGTGGTGGACTTCGCCCGCGACGGCGTGGACGTGGCGGTGCGGGGCGGGCGGGGCGATTGGCCGGGGCTGGAGGCGAAGCTGCTGACCCACAACCGGCTGGCGCCGCTGTGCAGCCCGTCATGGCTGGCGGCGAACGGGCCGATAGCCGATGCGCGGGCGCTGCACGCCATGCCGCGCCTGTCGCCGGACGACATGTGGTGGCATGAATGGTTCGCCGCCATGGGGGTGGAAGCGGACGGCAAGGGGCTGCCGCCCGCGATCGCGCTCGATTCCCAGGTGATGGAGGGGCGCGCCGCCATGGCGGGGCAGGGCGTGGCCATCGTCAATCCCTTCCTGTGGAAGACCGAGGTGGAGGCCGGGTTGCTGGTGGAGGCCCTGCCATCCTATGTCCGGGAACGGGCGAGCTATTGGGTGGTCTATCCGCCCCATGCCCGCAACACCGCCAAGGTGAAGGCCTTTCGCGACTGGATCGGCGCGGAGTTCGCGCGGGAGATCGCGGCGGACCCGGAGGCGCGGTTTTTGCCGCGGTGATAGGAGTTGATGTCGCTTGTTCCTGCGGAGGCGGGAAACCAGTTCTGCCCTAGGTCGCGTGGGTGAATTCGGAATGTCGGGAAATGGCCGATTCAAGACCTTCCCCTCCCGTAAACGGGAGGGGTTAGGGGTGGGCGCGAGCTTAGCGAGCTTCTGACTTAGCCGTTGAAAATTCACGCTGATGTCGCGCCAGCCCACCCCCTAGCCCCCTCCCGCCTGCGGGAGGGGGAATGTCCGCTTTCTACCCGGATCGCTCAGTCCGGCGGGTCTTGCATTTGTCCATGCTGCCTGGCGTGAAAGGGCGACGGCTGAACCGGGCTCTCATGAGCCACTTGTCTCCTTCGAGTGCCTTCGCAGGAGCAGGGGGATTAAACCCCGTTTCCGTTTTGTCGCGGCGCTGCTATTCCCCGTTGCGATGACCGAATTTCGCGACCCGTTCGACGCTATCAAGGATCACCCGTTCGACGATGCGCTGTCCCAGCGCTACCTCGTCTATGCGCTCTCCACCATCACGGCGCGGTCGTTGCCGGATTTGCGCGACGGGCTGAAGCCGGTGCACCGGCGGCTGCTCTGGGCGATGCGGCTGCTGCGGATGGAGCCGGGCGGGGCTTCGCCCGACTTGCTGGTCGCCAATCCGGCGCGCAACACCACGCCGTACAAGAAATGCGCCCGCGTCGTCGGCGACGTCATCGGCAAATATCACCCCCATGGCGACGCGTCGGTGTATGACGCCATGGTGCGTCTGGCGCAGGATTTCTCGCTGCGCACGCCGCTGGTCGACGGGCAGGGCAATTTCGGCAATATCGACGGCGATAATGCGGCGGCGATGCGCTATACCGAGGCGCGGCTGACGCAGGCCGCCGCCGACCTGATGGCCGGGCTGGACGAAGGCACCGTCGAATTCCGCCCGACCTATAATGGCGAGGATCAGGAGCCGGAGGTGTTTCCCGGCCTGTTCCCCAATCTGCTGGCCAATGGCGCCACCGGCATCGCGGTCGGCATGGCGACCAGCATCCCGCCGCATAATGTCGCCGAACTGATCGATGCGGCCAGCCTGCTGATCGACAATCCGGACGCCGAGCATGCCGAGCTGATGCGGATCGTGCGCGGCCCGGACTTTCCGACCGGCGGCGTGCTGGTGGACAGCGCTTCCATCATTTCAGAGGCTTATGCGACGGGGCGGGGATCGTTTCGAACCCGCGCCCGCTGGCACAAGGAGGATGGCGGGCGGGGCACATGGGTCGCGGTGGTCACGCAGATCCCCTTCCAGGTGCAGAAGTCCAAGCTGATCGAGCAGATCGCGGCGCTGATCAACGACAGGAAGCTGCCGATCCTGGCCGATGTGCGCGACGAGAGCGACACCGAGATCCGCATCGTCATCGAACCCCGCGCCCGCACCGTCGACCCGGACGTGCTGATGGACAGCCTGTTCCGGCTGACCGATCTGGAAAACCGCTTTCCGCTGAACCTGAACGTGCTGGACGCGACGCGCACGCCAAGGGTGCTGGGGCTGAAGACGGTCCTCGTCGAATGGCTGAAGCACCAGATCGACGTGCTGGTGAAGCGCGCCCAGCACCGGCTGGACAAGATCGCGGCGCGGCTGGAGCTGCTGGACGGCTATATCATCGCCTATCTGAACCTTGACCGGGTGATCGAGATCATCCGGACCGAGGATGAGCCGAAAGAGGTGATGATGGCCGAGTTCGGCCTGAACGACCGGCAGGCCGAGGCGATCCTGAACATGCGGCTGCGGTCCCTGCGCAAGCTGGAGGAGATGGAGCTGCGGCGCGAGCATTCGGAACTGCTGAAGGAACGCGACGAGCTGACAAAGCTGGTGGAAAGCCCGGCGCGGCAGCGGACGCGGCTGAAGAAGGACCTGGCGGACCTTCGCAAGCGCTACTCGTCCGAGAGCGATTTCGGCCGGCGGCGCACGCTGGTCGAGGAGGCGGCGCCGGCGCGGGAAATCCCGCTGGAGGCGATGATCGAGAAGGAGCCGATCACCGTGATCCTGTCCGAGCGCGGATGGATCAGGGCGATGAGCGGGCATCGCGACCTTGCTTCGGCGGACACGCTGAAATTCAAGGAAGGCGACGGTCCGATGATCGCCTTCCACGCGCAGACCACCGACAAGCTGCTGCTGGCGACGGAGACCGGGCGCGTCTTCACGCTGGGCGCGGACAAGCTGCCCGGCGGGCGCGGCTTTGGCGATCCGGTCCGGTCGCTGGTCGACATGGACGGCACCGGCAATATCGTCGCCCTGCTGCCTGCGCGGGTAGGTGGCGAACTGCTGCTTGCATCCTCGGACGGGCGCGGCTTCGTGGCGGCGGTGGCGGATGTGATCGCCGAAACGCGCAAGGGCAAGCAGGTCGTCAATGTGCGGACCGGCGCGAAGCTGAGCGTCGTGCATCCCATCGCGCCGGAGGCGGACAGCGTCGCCGTGATGGGCGAAAACCGCAAGCTGCTGGTCTTCTCGCTCACTGAAATGCCGCGCATGGCGCGCGGTCAGGGCGTGCAGATGCAGCGCTATCGCGACGGCGGGCTGTCCGATGCCATCGCCTTCCGCCTGTCCGACGGGCTGAGCTGGGCCATGGGTGGCGGAACGGGGCGGGTGCGCACGGAAGCCGACATGACGCCATGGCGCGTCGCCAGGGGCGCGGCCGGGCGCATGCCGCCCACGGGCTTCCCGCGCGATAACCGGTTCTGAGAAGCTGATTTTTTCGTTACTATCGCGCTGGAATCGGGAATGTCGTTTCCCGAAAATTTACCCTTTGGGCCTATCGCCGGGCCTATGGAAGCCATGTCGATGCGTGATCGGCCGACCGAAATGCCGGACATCCAGCTCCTTCTGGGGCAGGATGACGCGCATCTTTCCCATCGCGTGGCGATAGCGGACTGGCTGGCTGCGCTGCCTTATCCGGCGGCTGCATTCTCCTTCGAAGACAACAGGTTGTCCATGGTGGCGACCAATGCGCCGTTCGGAAACTGCTTCACCTGCAGCAACCCGGCCGAAGCCGAACGGCCCCATGCGGCCGAATGGCGCAGGCGGATCGTGCAGAGCGTCCTGTCCGGGCGCGATTCGGAAGGTTTCGAACTGCGCCGCGACGGCATGTTGGGGCCCGAATATTTCTACTGCACCGTCGGGCGGCTGCCCGAACCGGATGGCGAACCCAATCTGTTCCTGTTCACCGCACTCGACCGGACGAGCGACCGCACCATCGAGAAGAACCTGCGGCGGGAATTATTGTCCGACGGCCTGACCGCGCTTCCCAACCGCACGGGATTTGGCGAGGAGATCGAGGACCGGCTGACCAACGCGCCCTGGCCGGACAATGCGCAGTTCGGCATCCTCGCCATCGATCTGAGCCGGTTCAGCCGGGTCAATGAATCCCTGGGCCCGATGGCCGGCGACGAGTTGCTGATCACGGTTGCCAAGCGGTTGAAGTCCAGCCTGCGGCAGGGCGATGTGCTGGCGCGCATCGGCGGCAACGACTTTGCGATTTTCGCCAGGCTTAACAATGGTTTGTCGGACGCTCTTCATATTGTTCAGCGCATCCGGGACTCGCTCAGCTATCCGATCAGGCTGAGCGATCTGCAAATCCGGGTCGATTGCGCGATCGGCTGCGCCCTGTCGACCAGCCTGACCGAAGACCCCGAGGATGTGGTGCGCAAGGCGCAGGCCGCGGTGAAGATCGCCAAGCGCAGCGGCAAGGTGGAAATCTACCGCAACGGCGTGCTGAAGGAGGCGCAGCGGCGATTTTCCGTCGAGAGCCGGCTGCGCGATGCGCTGGCCCAGGGGGGGCTGACCCTGGCCTTCCAGCCGCTGATCCACCTGCAGACGGGTGAAATCACCGGCTTCGAGGCGCTGGCGCGGTGGGAGGATGAAGAACTGGGCCATGTGTCGCCCGCCGAGTTCATCGCCGTGGCGGAGGAAAGCGGGCTGATCACGCCGCTGGGCCGCTGGGCGGCCTATGAGGCGGCGCAGGCGCTCAGCCGGTGGGATGCGAAATTCGGCCAGGCGTTGCCGGTGGGCGTCAATGTGAACCTTTCCCCGATCCAGATGGCGCGGGACGATGTCGCATCCATGTTCGAGGAAGCGCTGCGCTATGCGGGCATTTCGGGCAAGCGGCTGACGGCGGAACTGACCGAAAGCGCCATCGTGGCGGACCCCGAAAAGGCGCGGAAGCTGCTGTTCGCGCTCAAGGACCTGCACATGCCGATCGCCATGGACGATTTCGGCACCGGCTATTCCAACCTGGCGAGCCTGCACAGCCTGCCCATCGACATATTGAAGATCGACCGCAGTTTCGTGACATCCATGCTGGAGGACCGGGACAAGGAGATCATGGTGCGCACCATCCTGTCGCTGGCCGAATCGCTGGGGCTGCATGTCACGGCCGAGGGGATCGAGACGCAGCAACTGGCCCATGCGTTGCAGAATCTGGGGTGCTGGCAGGGGCAGGGCTATTATTTCGCGCGGCCGATGGCGGAGGGCGACGCCTATGACTATTGGCGGGCGCGCTGGAATTTCGAAACGGTCTGATCCGCGATTTCCGAGACGCGGGCTGCGTCGGGAAAATCCTCCGCCACCCAGATGTCCTGAACCTCGGCCAGCGCCTTCGCCACGTCCGGGCCGGGCTGAAGGCCCCGCGCGATCAGGGCGCCGCCGCCCAGCGGCAGGCGCGGCGGGGCCCAGTCCGCGAGCATCTTCAGGCCGTCGAGCGGAGCCGAGGGATCGATCAGGATACGGTCGATGGCCCCTTCCACGCCGATCCGGAAGGCGAGGGCGCGGGGGGTCGCGCCGGTGGCGGCGCCTGCCAGCGCGGCGGTCAGGCGCTTGCGGGCCTTGTTGGACAATTTGAGCCGGGCGCCCACCTGATCGGCGGCGCGCGGGTCCGGCGGAAGCAGGGCCGCCAGGCGGCGCAGGGCTGCAGGGGCGGTGCCGGAGGCGGCCTCCCGCTCGATCAGCATGGACAGGCGGGTCAGTCCGTCATGGTCGACCTCCGGCAGGACGGGCAGCAATATGCCGCCGTCGACCATGAGCCGGAGCGAGGCGAGCGGCCCGGGCAGGGCGAGCAGTTTGAGCAGTTCGTCCGCAATGCGTTCGCGCGAAAGGGCCATCAGGCTGTTGGCGGCGTCGCGGCAGGCGGCATAGGCCTCCACATCCGGTTCGTCATGGCCGAAGCGCGCGAGGAAACGGAAATAGCGCAGGATGCGGAGATGATCCTCCGCGATGCGGGCGCTTGCCTCTCCGATGAAGCGGACGCGATGCGCGCGGAGATCGGCGACGCCGCCGAAGAAGTCCGTGATGGTGTGGGTGAGGGGGTCGGCATAGAGCGCGTTGATCGTGAAATCGCGCCGGGCGGCGTCTTCGCGCCAGTCGTCGGTATAGGCGATGGTGGCGCGGCGGCCGTCCGTGCTGACGTCGCGGCGGAGGGTCGTGATCTCCACCGGCCAGCCGTTGATCACCGCCGTGATCGTGCCATGGTCGATGCCGGTGGGCACGGCCTTTATCCCGGCGGCCCTGAGGCGGTCGATGACCGACTGCGGCTCCAGCACGGTGGCGATGTCCAGGTCGTTGACCGGCAGGCCCAGAAGGCCGTCGCGAACGGCGCCGCCGACGAAGCGGGCGAGGCCCTGTTCCGCGCCGAGCGCCCTCAGCAGCGCGTCCAGGCCGGGGCGATGGCGCCAGTCGGCGTCAGGCAGCAGGCTGGTCATGGCCTAGCCTGCGCGACAGATTGGCGAGGATCGCGGCGGTGATGCCCCAGATGCGGCGTCCTTCCCAGAATATTTCGTAATAATGCCTTTCAACACCCTGATAATCTATCGATTTCCTGATCCGGTTGGCAGGATTGAGGGCGAAGGAGAGGGGAAGTTCGAACAGGTCCGCCACCTCCGCTTCGCGGGGGGAGAGGGGAAGGTCGGGCGGGATCACGCCGAGCACGGGGACGATGTCGAAGCCGGTGAAGGTGTGATAGCGGTCCGACGTGCCGATGATGTCGACGAGGCCGGGAGGGAGGCCGATCTCCTCCTGCGCTTCCCGCAGGGCGCCGGCGATTTCGTCGGGGTCGTCGTCGTCGACCCGTCCGCCGGGGAAGGCGACCTGTCCGGCATGCTGGCGCAGTCCTGCGGAGCGCTGGGTCAGGATCAGTCCGGGTTCGGGACGGTCGGTGATCGCGACCAGCACGGCCGCGGGCGAGAGCAGGATGTCGCCGTCGATCCGGGGGTCGCGGGTGTCGGAGGGTATCAGGCCGACCTCCCGCTCATGTCCCTGCCTGAGGGCGGTCCGCAGCCGTTCCGCCAGGGTCATGCCGATCCGTCCAGCGCGAAGAAGGCGCCGTTGCTCCAGAGGCCGATGGGTTGGGCGCCTTCGTCCAGCGCCAGGTTCATCAGTTCATAATAGACGCTGCGGGCGATCAGCGCCTCCAGCCCGCCGCGGACATGGAGATAGGGATGCGGCCCGTCCGGCGTTTCGCGCAGGACAAGGGCATTGTCCGGGCCGGCGGCGACCAGGTCGCCCGTGTTGAGCCGGAAGGCGAGGTTGCGCGCCCGGCCTTCGCCTTCGCTCTTGAGCTCGACGGCGATGAAGGGGGCATCCTCCACCTCGATCGAGAGTTTCTCCACGGGCGTGACCAGGACGTGGCTGCCGTCGGGTTCGCGGCGCAGGATGGTGGAGAAGAGGCGGACCATGGCTTCGCGGCCGATGGGCGAGCCCTGATGGAACCAGGTGCCGTCGCGGGCGATGCGCATGTCGCTGTCGCCGCAATGGTCGGGGTTCCACTTCTCCACGGGCGGAAGGCGCTTTTCCGCCAGCAGGCGCGCGACATCGCTGAGGGACAGGCTGGAAAGATCGGGGGGCGGCTCCATCGGCATGGGGCGGAGATAGGGGCGCTTGGGCGCGAAGGCAAAAGGGAAATTTCAGGCGCGGACGGTGGCGCGCGGACCCAGCATGCCCGTGCCGCCTATCGGCCTACCGTCGACCGACAGCGCCAACAGGCGGCGCGGCTCGAACGGGCCGGGGCAGTCCCAGCCGCCGGTGCCTTCGGCCGAAAAGCCCCAGAAGCGGCCATAATATTCCGGATCGCCGATCATCATCAGCGGATCGCTTCGCCGCGCGCGGGCGGCCGCGACGACCGCGTCCATCAGGGCGCGGCCGTGGCCCGCGCCCTGCACCGCGGGGTCCACCGCGACGGGCCCGACCATGATGAGCGGCGTCCGGCTGCCGTCTTCATGGGCGAGCGCGACGGGCCAGCTTTGCAGGGAGCCGATGAGCCTGCCCTCCCCATCCCGCATGCCGAAGGAGAGTTCGGGCAGCCAGGGCATGCCGTCGCGAATCAGATAGGCGGTGCGACCGTGCCGGTCAGGGCCGAAGGCCGCGTCAAGCAGTTGCTCGATCGCGTTCCGCGACATCATGTTGAGGGGCACTATCACAGACACGTCTTGCCGATCCGTCCTCAATGGCGCATGGACGCGCCGAGAGCGGCGGGCTTTAGCGCGTGGCTCGCAAAATAAAAGTCTAAACTGGGGCCGGCCCGCGGCAGGGACGGCCTGAATGTGGCGAGCTATGAACAGCGGATTTGACGATTTCCTGACGTTGGAGGTGAATAATCTGGACGTGGATGTCCTGACCGGCATCTATTCGGAGGAGACGCACCTGCCGCAACCGCTGCGCATATCGATCAGGGCGCGGCTGAAGATCGCGGATCATTACGATCCCGACACGCCGCTGTCCCGGTCCAAAAATTACATGGACCTGAAACATGCCGCGACCGCGGCCCTGCCGGAAGGACAGCATTTCACGCTGATCGAGGCGGTGGCCGATCATATCATCGAGACGATCTTCCTCCAGGACGACAAGGTGACCCATGTCGAGGTGAAGATCGTGAAGCTCGCCCTCAGCGAGAAGGGCGAGGAGATCGGGATCACCATGGGGCGCGGACGGAGATAAGGCGGTTTCCGGGCGATCGGAACCGATCGCCGGTCAGGACATGGCGGGCGGGCTCCTGCCCCGGGGCAGGAGCCCGTCATTCCCGTCGCTACCCCTTGATCAGGCCGATTTCCCGCAACCGTTCGGTCAGATAGTCGTGCGCGGTTATGGGCGGGTCGCGGCGGGGATGCGCCGCATCGACGCATTGGGGCAGGGCGTCGATCAGGAAGTCCGGCCGCAGGTGCAGGAAGAAGGGCATGGAATAGCGCGAATGGCCGCGCCGTTCCGGCGGCGGGTTGACGACGCGGTGGCTGGTCGAGGGCAGGCGATGGTTGGTCAGCCGCTGGAGCATGTCGCCCACATTGATGGCGAGCGCGCCCGGCGGCGGAACCACGGGCAGCCAGTTGCCGTCCCGGTCCCTGAGTTCCAGCCCGCCTTCCTCGGCGCCCAGCAGCAGGGTGATGAGGTTGATGTCCTCATGCGCGCCGGCGCGGATGCCCGGCGCTTCCGGCGAGACGGGCGGATAATGGAGCAGGCGCAGGATCGAATTGCCGTTTTCGATGGGCTTGTCGAACCAGCGCTCCTCCAGCCCCAGATAAAGGGCGATGGCGGACAGCAGTTCGGCGCCGACGCGGTCGAATTCAGCGTAGAGGCGCGTGAACGTCTCATGGAATTCCGGCAGCTCGTCCGGCCAGACATTGGGCGGCATGCTTTGCGCCAGCGGATCGCCCTCGGGCAGGTCGCGACCGACATGCCAGAATTCCTTGAGGTCGTTCTCGCTCGCGCCCTTGGCGATTTCCACGCCGAAGGCGGTGTAGCCGCGCTGGCCGCCATTATATCGGGCGTCGTAGCGGCGCTTTGCCTCCTCCGGCAGGGCGAAGAAGCGGCGGGCGAGCGCCCAGCCCCGGTCGATCAGCGCCGGGTCCATGCCATGGTCCTTCACCATGGCGAAGCCGAAGCGCTGGAAGGAGCCGCCGAAGGCGGCGGCGAAGTCGGCCCTTTCCATATTGCCCAAGGACAGGACAGGCACTTGTCCCAGCAGGGATTGCGACACGTGATTCTCCGAAATTCAACTGGACCCGCCCTGGCGCGCCGTCCTGGCGCCGCCGGGCCATGCGCGCATCCTTGATCGTCCTTCGCGGCTGATGCAAGGAGAAGCCATGAACTATTGGCTGATGAAATCGGAACCCGACGCCTTTTCCTACGACGATCTGGCCGCAAAGGGGAAGGCGGAGTGGGACGGGGTGCGAAATCATGCAGCGCAAGGCCATATGAAGGCGATGCGCAAGGGCGATCTTTCGATCTTCTACCACAGCAATATCGGGGTCGAGGCGGTCGGCATCATGGAGATCGTCGAGGAAGCCGCGCCCGACAGCACGGACGGTACGGGCAAGTGGGTGGCCGTGCATGTGGCGCCGAAGGAAAAGTTCGCCAAGCCCGTCACGCTGAAGACGATGAAGGCCGATCCGAAGCTGGCCAATATGGTGATGATACGCCAATCGCGCCTTTCCGTGTCCCCGCTGACGGCGGCGGAATTCAAGCATATCCTTGATTTATCAAAGGGTTGAGTTGGCGGTTGCGGGAAATGCAATCGTTTCGCCTTTGTTTGCGATTGTCGTTTTAGCGCGGCGCACCATAAATCGGCATCAACAGAAAAGAATATTCCAGAGGTGTTTGATCGGCATTCACAAGGAGTTTACCCATGCGAATGCTGTCCAAGTTTGTCCTTTCCGCCCTGTTCGCCGCCGGCGCCGCCAACGCTCCCGCCCATGCCGAAGACGCTGCCAAGCAGAAGTTCACGCACGAGGGCTACACCTATGTGTATGACGTCAAGGACACCAAGACCGGCAAGGTGATTTCGGGCCGTCGCTATCCCGACGCCGTCGCCTTCAACCTGTCGGTCAAGAATGGCCGCGTGTCGGGCGTTTCCGGCGGTCAGTCGGTGGCCTTCAAGGTCGATGAGGCGCGCGGCGCGGCTGCCGAATAAGCCTTGAATGTCTTGAAGACATGAAAAAAGGGCGGCTTCCCATCGGAAGCCGCCCTTTTTCGCGCCTGTCAGCGGCAGCGACGCTTGCTGTCGATTTCCTTGCCGAGCAGCGCGCCGCCGGCGGCGCCCAGGATCGTGCCGGTCGCGCGGTCGCCGCGGGTGTCGATGGCGCGGCCGACCAGAGCGCCGCCCACGCCGCCGACGATCAGGCCGGTGGTGCCGTTGGACTTGCGGCAGTACATGCGGCCGTCGCGGCCGCGCCATTCGCGATATTGATAATGGCGGCGGGCGTTGGCGCCATCCGTCGGGATCGCCATCGAAGCGGGAATGGCCAGCGAGACGGCGGCCATGGCCATAAGGGCTTTACGCATTTTTTCTCCTCCAAAAGACGTGCTTTGATCGTTCAACCCGCGCATATTGATGGAGGTTGCATGAACCTGCGACAACGACGCATCATGTTGTTTTTCCGGGCATAAATTTTGAGGCAGGGCGATGGACGGTTGCGATGAAGCGGCAGCGGGGGCTTTGATCCGGCTTCTCGACCTTGCGCCGCATCCGGAGGGGGGATGGTTTCGGGAAAGCTGGCGGGCGGCGGCCGGAGCGGGCGAACGGGCAGGCGGGACCGCGATCTATTTCCTGCTGGAGGCGCATCAGGCTTCGCACTGGCACCGGGTCGACGCCGTCGAGCACTGGTTCTGGCATGCCGGGGCGCCGCTCACCCTGTCGATCGCGGACGAAGGAGGGGCTGCACGGGACATGCTGCTGGGCGGGGACGTGCTGGCGGGGCAGCAGCCGCAAGGGCTGGTCCCGGCCCATCATTGGCAGGCGGCGCGGCCGATGGGCGGATGGACGCTGGTCAGTTGCGTGGTCGTGCCGGGCTTTGAATTTTCCGGCTTCACGCTGGCGCCGCGAGGCTGGTCGCCGGGCGGCTGAACCGTGCGGAAAAATTATCCACACTTATCCACAGCTTTAGCGCGAGGCGGTCTTCAGGGTGCAAGATTCCGCTTTGAGCGACTCGCTTTTGGTGAGAGCATCCTCTTATCGGAAAGACCGGGAGACAGAGCGATCTGGATGCCAAAGTCGATGAGAAATCAGCGACTTGAAGGGATTTTCGAGCGTCGGGAAAGAAGCATGGACCGGAAGGAAAATGCGGAAATCCGATGGTTCTCAATAGACGGTGCCGTGCACGCGCGAAAGTGAACGTCGGGCATCGAATAAAGAGGACAGGCTGCGGGAGAACGGCCGACCGGCCGGGCAAACGGAGCCGACACGATAGCAAAGCCTTTGAGGCGGACCTATCGCACGCCGAGTCCGATGATCGCATCTTGAAAGAGAAGCGGATCGAGAGACGCGACGGAAGTGGGGACCGGCAGAAATGCCGGCCCCCATTTTGTTTTTGGGGCGTCAGGGCGCGCTGCGTCAGATTGCGCAGGTCGCGCTCTGAAACATGATCAGCGGGCGCGATGGGCGATCCAGTGGGCGGCGTACAGTGACAGCGCCAGACCCGAAGCAAGCCAGATCAGGAGGATGACCGCCATTGCCGTGCGGCTTTTGGGACGGTCCGACAGGCGTTGCGCTTCGGTGCGGAACTGCGCCATCAGCGGCGCGGGAATGAGGCGGATCGCCAGGGCGATGCCGAGCGGCAGGATGATGAGATCGTCCAGATAGCCCAGGATCGGGATGAAGTCCGGGATGAGGTCGACCGGGCTGAGCGCGAAGGCGGCGACGGCGGCGGCGACGAGCTTTGCGGCCGGGGGCGTGCGGCTGTCGCGGGCGGCGAGCCACAGGGCCATGATCTCGACCTTCAGCGCGCGGGCCCAGTTTTTCAGGCGTCGATATGCCATCGGGCGAGTATAGGGCAGGTGGCGTGGAATCAGAACCTGTCGGTTCGGGCTGCGCGGAATGTTTCGACAGGGGACTTCGGCTTCGTCCAGCCTCACCCCGGCATGAACGGTTCTGGAAGTCATGGTGCCGGCTGAGGGGATCGAACCCCCGACCTTCGGTTTACAAAACCGCTGCACTACCGCTGTGCTAAGCCGGCCCATCCGTTTCGGACGGGGAGCGCCTTACTATCAGATGATGCCGAACGTCCAGCCCTCTGTTGCGGCGATTTTTTCGTCGAGCGGCGCAGGGTTCCACAGGCTGGGGCGGGGGGCCGCGCGGCGGAGCCAGGCGGCGGTCAGGATCGCGTCGGCGCCATGGTCGTCGGGGGGAAGGCCCATGTGCGGTTGTGATCCGACGGCGAATAGCGCGTCGTTCAGCGCCGGGAGGTCGCGCATCTTGGCCCTGCCCTTGGGGCGTCCGGCGGCGCGCGCGGCGATGCTGGTGTAGATTTCCACGATCAGCGAGCCGATCCTGGGCGGCGGGTCGAAGGGCCAGACGGGGACGTGCGGATGGACGTGGTGGAGCAGGCGCATCCCTGAAAAACTGGCCTTGGCGACCTGCGCCGCGCCGATGGCGTCATAGACGGTGGAGGACTTACTGCCGCCTTGCGCGTTGTAATGCGCCTCGCAGGCGCGGTTGTGCATATAGTCCGCCTTGATGCCGTCGGCCTTGCCGAAATAGAAATGCCGCCGGTGGGTGCGTTCGAGCAGGCTGGCGGCGCCCAGATCCTCGTCCGCGCAAATGCCGTCGACATAGGCCCAGAAGGCCGGGCCGGTGGCGGGCACGTCGTCGCCGGGCAGATAGCTTCGGCGCGCGACATAGGGCGGGGCGAAGCTGAAATCGAAGCCGAACAGGGTCGGGGCTTTGGCCGCGGTGCGGACAAGCCAGTCCGCGACGGCGCGGCGCGACCAGAGGCCGCCGCCGTCCGGATGCTGGAGCCGGGGCGCCGCATCGCCGGCTTCGCACAGGGCGACGGCTATGCCCTTGTGGCGCGATCCCTTTGCGCCGGACCAGTCGATGACCGCATAGCGGGCGAAGCGGGGGGTCATTTCGGGCGGCGTTCGGCCCTCAGGCGGTCCCAATAGGCCATGCGTTCGGCAATGCGGGCTTCGAAGCCGCGTTCGGTGGGGGCGTAGAAGCTTTGGGGCTGCATTTCCTCGGGCCAGTAATTGTCGCCGGAAAAGCCGTCCTGCGCGTCATGGTCGTACTGATAGCCCTTGCCATAGCCGATGGTCTTCATGAGCTTGGTCGGGGCGTTCAGGATGTTCTGCGGCGGCATGAGCGAGCCGGTCTCGCGGGCGGACCTCCAGGCGGATTTCATGGCGCTGTAGGCGGCGTTGGACTTGGGCGCGGTGGCGCAATAGAGGCAGGCCTGGACGATGGCGAGTTCGCCTTCGGGGGAGCCGAGAAAGTCGTAGCTGTCCTTGGCGGCGAGGCACTGGACGACCGCCTGCGGGTCGGCAAGGCCGATGTCCTCCACGGCGAAGCGGACGAGGCGGCGCAGCACGTAGAGCGGCTCCTCGCCCGCGGTCAGCATGCGGGCGAGATAATAGAGCGCGGCCTGCGGGTCGGAACCGCGCAGGCTTTTGTGGAGCGCGGAGATGAGGTTGTAATGACCCTCCCGGTCCTTGTCATAAACCGCGACGCGGCGGTGGAGCAGGGCGGAAAGGCCCGCCGGATCGAGCGGCTGCGGGACGTCGATGGAATAGAGGGTCTCCACCTGGTTCAGCAGGAAGCGTCCGTCGCCGTCGGCGCTGGCGAGCAGGGCTTCGCGGGCGTCGTCGTCGAGCGGCAGGGGGCGTTCCATCAGCGATTCGGCGCGTTCCAGCAGCTGTTCGAGGGCGGTTGCGTCGAGGCGGCGCAGGATCAGCACCTGCGCGCGGGAGAGGAGCGCGGCGTTGAGTTCGAAGCTGGGATTTTCGGTGGTCGCGCCGACCAGGGTGACGGTGCCATCCTCCACGAAGGGGAGGAAGCTGTCCTGCTGCGCGCGGTTGAAGCGGTGGATCTCATCCACGAAGAGCAGTGTCTTTTCGCCCCGCCGGGCATGGTCCCTTGCGGCGGCAAAGACCTTCTTGAGGTCGGCGACGCCGGAGAAGACGGCGGAGATCGGTTCGAAACGCATGCCCACGGCATCCGCCAGCAGGCGGGAGATGGTGGTCTTGCCCGTGCCCGGCGGGCCCCAGAGGATGATCGAGGAGAGCCGGCCGGCGGCGACCATGCGGCCGATCGCGCCATCCGGTCCGGTCAGATGATCCTGCCCGACGACGTCCGCCAGCGCGCGGGGGCGCAGCTTGTCGGCCAGCGGCGCTTCGGCTGGGACAGGGGGGAGATCGTCGGGGGCGAAAAGATCGGCCATCGCCTGTGATATAGGAAGGCTTTTGCGTTCAGGGAACAGGGCTCGACCGGACCAGCGCGCCATGTTCGCGCTGGCGGATGATGCGGATATAGGTGTCGACCAGCGCCTGGTTCACCTGATCCCAGCCATAATGTTCCGCCTGCCCCATGGCGGCCGCGCCGGCGGCGGAGCGGGTGGCGGGATCGGTGCAATAGACGGTCAGCGCGTCGGCAAAGGCGGTGATCGCGCCGGGGCGGATCAGGCGGCCGGTGACGCCGTCGGTGACAAGGCTCTCGCTGCCGGTGGCGCGGGCGGCGACGGTGGGCAGGCCGCAGGCCATCGCCTCCAGCGTGACGTTGCCGAAGGTTTCCGTGACGCTGGGGTTGAACAGCATGTCCATGCCCGCGACGGCGCGGCCGAGGTCGGCGCCCTTCTGGAATCCGGTGAAGACGGCGTTGGGCAGGCGGTTCGCGAACCATTCCCGCGCCGGCCCCTCGCCGACGATCAGCACCTTGTGCCGCACATTCTTCGCCGCCAGATGATCGATCGTGTCGGAAAAGACGTCGAGGCCCTTTTCCATCACCAGGCGGCCGATGAAGCCGATCACCGGTTCGTCGTCCGCGATGCCGAGCGACCGGCGCCACGCCATGTCGCGGCGGCCGGGATGGAAGATGTCCCGGTCTATGCCGCGGGTCCAGATGCCGACATCATAGCTCATTCGCTGTTCGCGCAGGAGCTGCGCCATCGATTCGGACGGGGCGACGATGGCGTCGCAGCGGCGGTAGAAGCGGCGGAGCAGCGATTCGATCACCGGCTCCAGAAAGGCGAGGCCGTAATAGCGCGGATAGGTTTCGAAGCGCGTGTGGACGGAGGCGACCGCCGGCAGCCCGTGGCGGCGCGCCCAGGCCACGGCGCGATGGCCGAGCGGATCGGGGCTGGACACATGGACGAGGTTCGGGCGGAAGGCCTTCAGGTCGCGGCGGACGGCGCCCGACATGCGGTAGGGAATCCGATATTCGCGGCGGCCGGGCACGGGCACCGACGGCGCGCTGACCAGATCGCCCGCCGGATCGAAGGCCGGGCTGTCCGTGGTGGGCGAATAGACGCGCACCGCCGCGCCCTGCCGCAGCAGATAGGCGACGAAGCGGTTGAGCGCCTGGTTCGCGCCATCGCGCACATAATTGTAATTGCCGCTGAAGAGCGCGACGCGAAGCCCCGTGACATCCATCCGCCGCCCTTAACGCAGGCAGGCGCAAAACCCAAGGGAACCAGGACGGCATTCGGGATTTTTGCCTTGCGGCAGCAATGATGGCCGGCCGGCGCGGTTGTTCCCCGAAGGAGAGAATGCTTGATGACCGGAAGCTTTCGCAAAGGAGCGAGGGTCAAGTGGAATTGGGGGCAGGGCGTCGGCCGCGGGAGAGTGGCTGAGCGGTTCGAGCAACAGGTCGAGCGCCGGATCGAGGGCGCCGTCATCAGGCGGAACGGTTCCCGCCGCAATCCCGCCTATCTGGTGACCACCGACAGCGGTTGCGAAGTGCTGAAGCTGGGTTCGGAGCTGTCCCCCGCCTGAGTCCTTTTCTTGCCGAGCGGCCTTTTCCCGGTCATGGCTTCCATGGCAAGGGAGGGCATGACCCTTTGTTCCATGACCGTCGACGCGCTGCTGACCGGGATGCCCGCGCCCTTTCGCGACGGCGACTATAGCGCGATCGCGAAGAAGCCGGTGACGGGCGCGGTGCGGATCGGCTGGCTGGGCCTTGAAGGCGACGGGGTGGCGGACAAGGTGCATCATGGCGGGTGGGACAAGGCCATCCACCTCTATCCGCAGGACCATTATGGCTGGTGGCGCGAGCGCAAGCCCGGTCATCCCTTGCTGGAGGGGCCGGGCGCCTTTGGCGAGAATATCGCGTCGCGCGGGATGACCGAGGAGGATATCTGCCTTGGCGACCGCTTTGCGCTGGGCAGCGCGGTGGTCGAGGTGAGCCATGGACGGCAGCCCTGCTGGAAGCTCGACCATCGTTTCGGCGCGCGCGACGTGATGGCGGCCATCGTGAAGACGGCGCGATGCGGCATCTATTTTCGGGTCTTGCGGGAGGGGGAGGCGGAGGCCGGCACGCAGATGGAATTGCTGGAGCGGCCATGGCCCGAGTGGCCGGTCGCGCGGCTGTTCCGGCTGCTGATCGGGGGAGGGCACAAGGGCGAGCCGGACGCCGTGAGGGCGCTGGCGGACATGCCGGTGCTGGCCGAGGCGTGGCGGGACAGGGCGCGCAAGCTGGCCTGAAGGCCGGCGGGGTCGCGCTTGCCCCGATTAGCGCCCGATTAGCGGAAAACCACCGTTTTGCCGCCATTTTGCAGGACCCGGCGGTCGGCCAGCCATGTGACGGCGCGGGCGAGCACCTGCGCTTCGATGTCGCGTCCGATGCGGATCATGTCCTCCGCCGTGGCGCGATGGTCCACGCGCTCCACCGCCTGTTCGATGATCGGCCCTTCGTCGAGATCGGCGGTCACGAAATGCGCCGTGGCGCCGATCAGCTTCACGCCCCGCTCATGCGCGCGGTGATAGGGGCGCGCGCCCTTGAATCCGGGAAGGAAGCTGTGGTGGATGTTGACGCAGCGGCCGGCGAGTTTCTCCACCAGTTCCTCCGAGAGCACCTGCATGTAGCGGGCGAGGATCAGATATTCCGAGCGTGTCCGTTCGAACAGGCCGAGCAGCGCTTCCTCCTGCGCGGCCTTGTCGCCATTGGGCGGAAGCTCATGATAGGGGATGCCGTGCCATTCGGTGATCCGGCGCATGTCGGGATGGTTGGACACCACGCCCATGATGTCGACCGCCAGCGTGCCCGTCTGCCAGCGGTGCAGCAGGTCCGCCAGGCAGTGCGACCCCTTGGACACCGCGATCAGCATGCGCGGCTTTTCATCGGCGGCGGTCAACCGCCAGTCCATGGCGAAGCGGGCGCCGACATCGCCGAATTCGCCGCGCAGCCTGCCGGTGTCGCCCATGCGGCCGTCCGTCGCCTCGAACGCGACGCGCATGAAGAAGCGGCCTGCTTCCCGGTCGGCATATTGCTGGCTGTCGGTGATGAAGCCGCCGCGTTCCGCCAGGAACTGGCTGACGGCGGCGACGATGCCGACGCGGTCGGCGCAGGCCAGGGTCAGCACCCAGGATGGGACAACCGGATCAGTCAACGCGCATCTCCCCGCAAAAATCGGGAACCCGTTGCCTCAAGCCCGCGCGCCGATCAACCCGTTATGCGCGTCCTTCGCCCTGGGTGCTGGTCATCGCGAAGATGCCGGTCGCATTGCCGGTGTCGAAGGCCAGGTCCAGCCTGCCGGTTGCGGGATCGATGTCCCGGCTGATAAATTCGTAGAAGGAGCCCGGAACCCGGCGCAGTTCGTTGCCGGCGAAGAGCCGTTCCACCGTGTCGGCGCGCAGGGCGGTTTGCCGCACCCGCCCGGTGCGGGAGATTTCCAGCCGATCCTTGATCGGCCAGTCCTCCGCCTTCAGCCGTTCCGCCAGCGCGGCGACGTCCGCCACCCGGTCGGTGGCGTGGTTGAAGGCGTTTCCTTCCGTCGCGATCCAGCCCGCCTCATGGGATCGGGAGAGCAGCAGTTCATAATCCTCGACGCTCGGCGGCTGATGCTGCCGGTCGAAGGCGGCGACGATCACCGGCAGGGCGGCGGCCGCCTCCGCCAGCGTGACGGGCTGGCCGTCCGCGAATTTCCCGAGCACGGCCTGCGCCTCCCCCGTCAGCGGATCGCGGGATGTGCCGAACACCCGCGCCGCCGTTTCGGCGAATTCCGGGTCGAAGCGGTCGGCATGCAGTTCCGACAGGAAGAATTGGGGAATCGCTTCGGGCAGGTCGGCATGGCGATAGGCGCGGCCCGTCATCCGCAGCCGGTCGAGCGGATAGACCGCCGCCATCTCATAGCCCAGCGGCAGCAATATGCGGGTGAAGGCCTCCTCCCCGGGGGGCAAGCGTCCGGTCGCGCCTTCGGCCAGCCTCATGGTGCGCAGCGCGCCATGGTCGAACAGCACCTTGCCCCCATGCGCCAGCCGGTCCGCGACATAGGCCGCTCCGCTCGGCACCCGCCGCAGCAGGTCGTGGAACAGCGCCACGTTCATCGCCATGGCGAAGGCGGCGCGGGAGACATGGGGGCCGCCCTGTTCCGTCAGGCGGCGGTCCAGATCGAGCGCCGCCAGCGCTGCACCCGCTGCTTCCGGGCCAAGAAGCCCCTCCACCAGCGCATGGATCACCGATTGATTTTCGATCGACATGGGACGCTCCGTGCTGAGATCCCATTATCGCACGGTTGAAATAAAATTCCAAGCTTTGGCAAGATTTACATCTTCTTCGGCATGCACTCCGCGCCGGCCGCCCTGATCGCGCCGCACAGCCGGGTCGCGTCCGCGCCGCTCGCCAGGGGACCGGCCTGAAGCCGGGTCACGCCGCCGCTGGTCGATATATAGGGCTGGTAGCCGGACAGGCCGCCGACCTTGGCGCTGAGCTGGGTCCAGAGCGTCCGGGCCCGCGCCTCCGCGCTGAAGGCGCCGATCTGCACGCGCCAGCCGCCGGCGGCCGGCTTGGGGAGGGCCGGCTTGGGGAGGGCGGGCTTCGGGGCGGCGGGTCCGGCCTCCGGGGGTTTAGCGGCGGCTGTCCTTGCGGGCGCGGGTTTGGCCGCGGGTTCAGGCGCCTTGGGCCTGGGGGTGGAGGGCGGCAACTGCGCCGTCCGCACCGGGGCGGGAGCCTCCCGCACCACGGGGGCGGGCAGGCGAGGATCTTCCTCCTGCCGGCCGATCGAGCGGGCCATGGCGATGGCGTCGTTGCGCTGATCCTGCGGAATATATTTGTCCATCTGGCGGAGGCTGGCCGTCGCCTGCGCCAGTCCGGACTGCGACGCCCGCGTCATCAGCGCATAGGCGCGCACCCAGTTCTTGGCGGTCAGGTCTCCGTTGAACAGGGCGGTGCCGACGATATATTGCGCACGCGGCTCACCCCGTTCGGCGGCGCGTTGCAGATAGGGAAAGGCGCCGGCGCGGTCGCCCTGCTGGAACATCAGGAGGCCCAGATTGTCCTCGGCCCGGGCATGGCCCTGCTTCGCGGCCTTGCGATACCAGTCGATGGCGAGGGCGGGATCGGCCTTCACGCCGCGGCCCAGCTTATAGGCCTGTCCCATGTTGAACTGGGCATCGGGATCGCCGGACTGCGCCAGCGGCTGCCACACCGCCACCGCCCTGGCATAATCGCCCTGTTGCCAGGCATCGACCCCGGCCTTCACATCGGCCGATGCGGCCTGCGTCAGGCCCAACATTGCTCCAGCGGCCAGCACGCCCCAGATACGCTTCATGCTCATGCTCCCAAGGGTTCCTGCCTGATCCTATGCCGTCACAAGGTTAATAGCGACTTAGCATTGAGAACATCGCCTTTTTAACGGGCGTCAGGCTTCCGCGCGGATTAACCAATTCTTAGGCGGGCCTGTGGCACTGCTTCCCTCCATTGGATTTTCTGGGGGAAATTGCGTGCGCATATTGGCATTGGCATCGCAAAAGGGGGGATCTGGCAAGACCACCCTGTCGGGGCATCTGGCCGTCCAGGCGCAGATGGCGGGCGCCGGTCCGGTCGTGCTGATCGACATCGACCCGCAGGGATCGCTGGCCGACTGGTGGAACGAGCGCGAGGCCGAATATCCCGCCTTCGCCCAGACCACGGTCGCCCGTCTGGCCGCCGATCTTGAGATACTTCGCCAGCAGGGCTTCAAGCTGGCCGTCATCGACACGCCGCCCGCCATCACCATGGCGATCCAGAGCGTCATTTCCGTGGCCGAGCTGATCGTCGTTCCGACCCGTCCCAGCCCGCACGACCTGCGCGCCGTGGGCGCCACGGTGGACCTGTGCGAGCGCGCGGGCAAGCCGCTGATCTTCGTCGTCAACGCCGCCACGCCCAAGGCGCGCATCACATCCGAAGCGGCGGTCGCCCTGTCGCAGCACGGCACGGTCGCGCCGGTCACGCTGCACCACCGCACGGATTTCGCGGCGTCGATGATCGACGGCCGCACGGTGATGGAGGTCGACCCCAATGGCCGATCCGCTGGGGAGGTCACGCAGCTCTGGACCTATGTGTCCGACCGGCTGGAGAAGAATTTCCGCCGCACCGTCTTTTCCGTGCCGCACAATGCCGTCGGCACGGCGGGCACGGTTCGTCCGGCAAGCGGCGGCTTCGGCCGCCGGGTCACGCAATAAGGGAAGGGGAGCATCATGGTCGAACCGAAACCTCTCGCTTCGCTGACGTCCGGCCTGCTGGCGCGCAAGGGCGCCGCATCGCCCGCCATGCGCCGTCCCGTCTTCGGCCTGACCGCCGGAGCCACGGCGCTGCAGGAGGATCTGGGCTGGAACGACATGGGATTTGACGTGACGCAGCCGGAACCGGCGCCGTCCGAGGCCCGCTCCGTCGCCGGGCTGACCCCCATGACCGCGGTTCCCGCCGTGGCGCCGGTGCCCGCCGTCGTCACCGAACGCGAGGAACTGGCCGAGCGCATCGCCGAAACGGCCGTGCCGGCAAAGGTCGGGAAGGCCGGGAAGAAGGCCCGCGCCTCCGCCGTGGCGAAGGGGCGCAAGGCCGCCTTCACCCTGCGGCTGGATGCCGACCGTCATCTGAAGCTGCGCCTTGCCAGCGCCATCGTCGGCCGCTCCGCGCAGCAGATGGTGACCGAGGCGCTGGACGCCTATCTTGGCAGCCTGCCGGAAGTCGACCGGCTGGCCCAGCAACTGCCGCGCGCCCGCGGCGACAATTGAAGGTTGGGAAAGCCATGAAGCGCAAGGCCTTCGCCAAAGCAGCGGCCGCGTCGATGCTGATCGGCACGACCATGGTGGGATGCACCGGTGCGGCGTTCCGCACCACCGCCGCCGTCGCGCCGCAGAAGCCGGACCGTCTGGCGGCCGGCGTCGAGAAGGCGCTGGCGGATCGCGACGGGGCCCGCGCGGTCGAACTGGCGGAGGCGGCCGTGCAGGCGGCGCCGCAGGATGCGGGCTATCGCCAGTTGCTGGGCCGCGCCTATGTCGCCGGCGGTCGCTTCGCATCGGCGGAAACGGCGCTGACCGATGCGATGACGCTGGGCAATCGCGACGCCCGGACGATCATCACCCTTGCGCTGGTGCAGGTGGGACTGGGCAAGGATCGCGCGGCGCGCGACCTGCTCGCCAGCCATGCCGACATCGTTCCGGCGGCCGACTATGGTCTGGCGATGGCGATGGCGGGCGATGCGCCGGAGGGCGTGCGCATCCTGTCCGAGATGATCCATGATCCGTCGGCCAATGCGCGCACCCGCCAGAACCTGGCCTATGCCTATGCGCTGGCGGGCCGGTGGAAGGATGCGCGGATGATGGCGGGATTCGACCTCGATCCGCTTGCCGCCAACCAGCGCATCACCCAATGGGCGCAGAACGCCGCGCCCGGCCTTTCGCAGCAGCGGGTCGCTGCGCTGATGGGCGTGACGATCGACGGCGCCGATGCCGGTCAGCCTGTGGCTCTTGCCCTGGCGCCGCCAGCCTCGCCGGCCCGGATGGCGGAAGCCGCCCCGGTCGAGCAGGCCGTGGAGGCGGGTCCTGTCGCGCTTGCCGCCGCCGATCCCGCACCCGCGCCGCCGCCGGCCATGGCGGAAACGCCGGCGCCGATGATCCAGGCCATTGCGGCCCCCGTCCGCGTCGCCGCCCCGCGCCAGGCCGCTCCGGCGCGTGTCGCGGCGGCTGCGCGCATGCAGCAGGCTCCGCGCCTTCAGCCGGCGGCTTTCCGCGCGAGTGGGAAGGGCGGCGGCCACTGGGTGGTCCAGCTCGGCGCCTATGACAATGCGGCCATCGCCAAGGAAAAATGGTTCTCCATGGCTCGCCGCAACAGCATGCTGGCGAATTTGCCGGTCGTCACCAGCCAGATCGCGGTGAACGGCGCCACCCTGGCCCGTCTGGCGGTTGGCGGCTTCGACGAGAGGGCGGAGGCGGTCGCGCTTTGCCGGGCCATACAGGCGCGGCGCGGTCAATGCTTCGTGCGGGAGAATGTGGCGGACGCGACGCCGCAGCGCTGGGCGCTGGCGACGCGCGGGCGCCAATTTGCCGGCCGCTGAAAAAGATCTTTGCATTACAGGCGTCTTGCGGGCGGCTCCCCCATGGGAGCCGCCCGCTTCCTTTTTCGCTGCTGCCTGCGGGGCGTGAAATGGGGAAGAAGGCGGGGCGCGGGACATCTGCCCTCCTCCTCCTCCACCTATCAGCATTTCGAATGGGTGTATTCGAAGAACTAAATCGCCTCCCTTAGATTATATTCATAATGCAACGCCCCGAAGGCCGACCGGACGTCGTGCCGAATGGAGCGGCGCGCGACAGCGCCGCCTGGGGGATATATGCGGTTGAGTTCGAAAATCGGGCGGGTCCTGGCGGCCGGCGCGAGCGCCATGGCCTTCTGCGCGGGCGGGGTTGCCGGGGCCGCGGAGCCCGATGCGCCGTCCCCGGCGCAGGCCGGGCCGGGAGACACCGGCGTGGAGGTGATCACGGTCACCGCGCGCCATCGCGCCGAAAAGCTTCAGGAAGTGCCGATCGCCGTCACCGCCCTGACGGAGCGGGACCTTGCCGCGTCCGGCAATTCCAGCATCCGCCAGATGCAGAGGCAGGTGCCGAGCCTTCAGATATTGGGGTTCAATCCGCGCAACATCACGATCCAGATCCGTGGGCTGGGAACGACGGGCGGCGCGGCCAACAGCGGCACCGAGCCGGGCGTCGGCATCTATGTGGACGGCGTCTATCATGCGCGTCCGTCGGTGGTCGTCTTCGACACTTTCGACGTGGCCAATGTCAATGTCCTGCGCGGTCCACAGGGCACGCTGTTCGGCAAGAACACGGTGGCCGGCGCAATCGAGATCACCAGCCAGCGCGCATCCTATGAGCCCGAATTGCTGGGGGAGGTTTCCTATGGAAATTACGACTATGGCCAGATCAAGCTAGCGGCGTCGGGGCCATTGGGGGACAGCGGCTTCGCGGTCCGGGTCGCGGGCATGAAGGCGGACCGCAACGGCACCGTCTATAACAGCGTCTACAGGGACGACTGGCAGGATCACCATAACCAGGCCGTTCGCGGGGAGCTGGCCTATCGCAATGGGGATGAGAGCTTCACCGCCCGGCTGAACGCCGATTATAACGACCAGAATTCCTATTCGGCCATGCCCCGGCGCGGCGTCCTGCCGAAGCTGCGCGCGGATGGCAGCGTCGCGACCGCAAGGGGCTATTACGACCGGGCGCGCGACGCCGGTTATGTCCCGCCGCCCATAGACGCCTTTGCGCGGCGCATCGATGTGGATACGCCGTTCACGATCAACATGCAGACCGGCGGCGCTTCGCTTACCCTGGTGAAGAAGCTGCCGGGGGATCACAGCCTCACCTCGATCACCGCATGGCGGTTCTGGGACTGGAATCCCTCCATCGACAGCGACGGCACCGGCGCGGCGATCAACATCCAGACCAATCTGCCCACCGCCCAGCGGCAATGGAGCCAGGAACTGCGCATCGCCTCCCCCGGCGGGGGCGCGGTCGACTATACGGCGGGGCTTTATTATTTCTGGCAGCGCACCCGCGAGGTGCCGTTCAACACCTATGGCAGGGATGCCGCCAAATATCTGCTGGGCGCCGCCTTCCCTTCGGAAGCGCTGAACAATTTCAGCCAGACCGGCCTGCAGCTCTTCCACACCAAAAGCTATTCCGCCTTCGCCAATGCGACATGGCATGTGGATGAGCGCCTCGACCTTACCGGGGGCATCCGCTACACCTATGAGAAGCGCTCGGGCCGTTTCGAATCCGTGGCCGTGGGCGGCGTGCCGCTGACCGACCCGGTCTTCTCCTCCCTGTCCCCCGAGCAGCTTACCGCCATCGCGTCCCGCCGGAACGGCTTCGCTCCCACGGCGCGATACGATGCGGCGACCGAGGGCGGGCGCGTGTCGGGGACGGTCAACGCGCTTTATCGGCTGGCCCCCGGCATCAACCTTTATGCCGGTTATTCGCGCGGCTTCAAATCGGCGGGGATCAACCTGGTGACGCCGGTGCAGCTAGCCAACGGGCCGGCTCCGGTGACTTTCGATCCGGAGATCGTGGATTCCTTCGAAATCGGCCTGAAGACCGACCTGTTCCACAACGCCGTCACCTTCAACCTTGCCGCCTTCCGGTCCGACGACAAGGGCTATCAGGCCAATCAGGGAGTGATCGTGCAGACGGGCACCGGGCCCATCGCCCGCTATTTCATCACCAATGCCGGCAAGGTCCGGACCCAGGGCGTCGAAATGGATGTCCGGGCGAGATGGAACGGCCTGTCGCTGACGGGCGCCGCCACCTATAACGACGCCAAATACCGGTCCTACACCAACGCCCAATGCCCCTATCTCTGGGTCACGGCGGCCAATGGCGGGATCTGCGACATTTCCGGGCGCCAGATCGCGGGCGTGTCGAAATTCGTCTATACCATCGCCGCCGAATATGCCTTCTCCCCACGGCCGATATTGGGCACGGAGGCGACGCTGTTCCTGGGCGGCGACTATAATCACCGGACCGGTTTCTACGGATCGCTCAATACCGATCCCTTCGCCCGCGTGCCGGGCTATGGGCTGGCGAGCGCCTATGCCGGAATCCGGAGCGCCGACAATCGCTGGGAATTGCGGCTGTGGGGCCGCAACCTCTTCGACAAACAATATTTCGTCAATGCGTCGGTCGATCAGGTCACGACCTATTCCTACAACGGGACGCTTGGCGATCCGCGCTTCTATGGCGCCACGCTCCGGATGAAGCTGTGAACCGCGCCGCCGCCGCCCGCCGGGCCGCCCGAACCCTTCCAACGATCCCCGCCAGAAGCGGCTTTGCCCAGACAGGAGACAGCAGATGACGATTGCCAACCGGTTGAAGCTGGGCCTTGTCCTCCACGGCGTGGGCCGGGGATGGCAAAGCTGGCGCCATCCCGAAGCCATCATCGATGGCAGCACCAATATCGACCTTTATGTCGAGCAGGCGCAACTGGCCGAAAAGGGCCTGTTCGACTTCGTCTTCGTGGCCGACAGCCTTCAGATCGACGAAAGGTCCATGCCCCATTATCTGAGCCGGTTCGAACCGGCGACGATCCTTTCGGCGCTGGCGACCGTCACCAGCCATATCGGCCTGGTCGGCACTTTCACGGTATCCTATTCCGAACCCTTCAACCTGGCCCGCCAACTGGCATCGCTCGACAAGATCAGCCGGGGCCGGGCGGGCTGGAACGTGGTTACGTCCTGGCTTGCCGGGACCGCCGCCAATTTCGGCAAGGACAGGCATTTCGACCATGACGAGCGCTATCGCCTGGCCGCGGAATATGTCGACGTTGTCCGGGGGCTGTGGGACAGTTTCGAACCCGGCGCGCTGGTGGGGGACAAGGAGGCGGGCGTCTTCCTCGAACCCGGCAAGCTTCACACCCTGGATCATGCCGGGGAGTTCTTCCGCGTTCGTGGCCCGCTCAACCTCGACAGGACGCCGCAGGGCTATCCCGTGACCTTCCAGGCCGGCACGTCGGAAGAGGGCAGGAACTTCGCCGCCAGCTATGCCGACGCGATCTTCAGCGTGCCGCGCAGCAAGGAACAGTCGATCGCCTTCCGCAGCGATCTGCGCCGCCGCGCCGCGGAGGCCGGGCGCGATCCCGACAAGCTCTATGTCTTCGGGGCGATTTCCGCGCAGGTCGCCTCCACCCGGGAGGAACTCGACCGCCTGGTGGAGGAGCGCAATCGCTATAATTCGATCGAGAATGCCCTGTCGTCGCTCGGCCAGTCGTTCAACGACTATGATTTTTCCAGGCATGATCTGGACGCGCCCTTTCCCGCAGTGACGGAGGAATGGCTCAACAGCAGCCAGGGGGCGGTCACGCGCATCGTCAGCGCGGCGGTCGAGGAAGGGCTGACGCTGCGGCAGACCGCGCTGCGCTTCGGCAGGCCGATCGACAGCCTGGACGGCACGCCCGAAGAGATTGCGGACCAGATGCAGAGCTGGCTGGACGACGGCGCGATCGACGGCTTCATGCTGACGGAGGGGCTGCCGGGCCAGTTGAAGGCCTTTGTCGAGCAGGTCGTGCCGGTGCTGCAGCGGCGCGGATTGCTGCGGACCAGCTATGAGGGCGCGACCTTCCGCGAGAATCTGGACCTGCCGATACCGCAGAACCGCTATTCGGGCGCGGCGGCATGAGAATGAGTGGGGCGATCCGCCGGATGAAGGCGCTTTGGCGGACGCTGGCCGGCGCGGCGGTCGCTGTCCTGCTCGTTCCGCTTGGCGGGTGCGATCGCCCGGCCGACGGCGACGGTCAAGTCCTGCGCGTCGGCACGCACAGGGGCGGCACGCGGGGCATGATGCTTGCGGCCGGAGAGTTGAAGGACGTGCCCTACCGGATAGAATGGGCGCAGTTCCCGAGCGCCCAGACGCAGATCGAGGCGATTTCAGCGAATGCGGTGGATGTGGGGATCGCCGGCGCGGCCTCCTTCCTCTTCGCCTATAACGGCAACCCGCAATTGCGTGCGATCCAGGCCATGGACGGAGGACCGGAGCAGAAGGCGGTCGCCGTCATCGTTCCGGAAAAATCGGCGGCGCGGGACATGCGCGACCTTCGCGGCAGGTCGATCGCCACGACCAGGGGGTCGGTCGGGCACATCACGCTGCTCCAGGCGCTGGAACAGGCCCATCTGAAGACCAGCGACGTGTCGATCAGCTTCCTGAGCCCGAACGATGCCATGACCGCCTTCGCCACGGGCAAGGTCGACGCGCTTGCGATATGGCTTCCCTATCTGGCAACCGCCGTCCGCAGCCACCATGCGCGGGTGCTGACCTATGCCTGGAACGGCACATCCAACTATCTGGTGCAGGTGAGCAGCGATGCTTCGGTGCGGGCGAAACATGCGTTGCTGGAGGATTTCCTGCGCCGCTATGCGCGGGCGCAGCTCTGGGCGAACGGGCATCCGCGCGAATGGTCGGAAATCTCTTCGCGGGAAACCGGCGTTCCGCGCGACATCGCCGCCTACAGCGCCGAACGCTGGCACTGGACGCCTGCCCCGGTGGACGGCCGGGTGGCCGACGCCCTGCACGAAACGGCGCGGATCTTCGCCGCGGAGCTGCCGCCGCCGCACCGAGACGGCGCGGCGGGCCTGGATTCCAGCTTCGACCATGCGGTCGACGGATCGGGAGGCCCGCGCAGCGGAGGGTGATCCGCCCCCCTGAAAATCCCTGGTGGTGCGGCCATCGCTTTGCGCTTAGGTTCCCCCCTCGAAATCACGATCGGTCATGAGGTGGAGGATGAAGTACAGGATCGGTTTCGACGATCAGCGCAAGCTGGTTTCCGTTTCCTTCTTCGAATTTCTGGATGCGGAAACCGGCCAGCGCTACACCACGGAATTGTCTGACGGGCTGCGCGCCAGGCAGGGGAGGGGGCGCTATAACCTCCTCATCACGGTCGGGCAGCAGGACATCATGCCCCAGGGCACCGTGGAGGCGATCAACGATCTGGTCGAATCCGAAGCCTTCAGGATCATCCGCAAGACGGCGGTGGTTTCGCACAGCGCGCTGCATGCGATGCAGGTCAAGAGGATCGGAGAAAACCGCCTGATCAGGCCAGTGGCCACCGAAAAGGAGGCAATGGACTGGTTTGCCGAGGAGGAAGGGCCGGAGTAGCGCCGCCGGGCGATGCGCTAAACCGGATGTCGTGGCAGATCGCTGAGCGCCGAGACATTGCGGTAGCGGGTGGCGCGGCCGATGACCATGCCGTCGGAAAGCTGATCGACCAGTTCCCGCTGGATTTCCTGCCACGGCGTCTGCGCGCTGGGCATGGGGAAGCCGCCTGCCGCCTCCAGCGCGTCCCGCCGCCGCGTCAGTTCGGCCTGCTCGACCAGCAGGTCCGCCCTGCGGCGGCGCAGATCGATGCGAATCCGGTCGCCGGACCTGACCAGAGCCAGATTGCCGCCGCTTGCCGCCTCCGGCGAGGCGTTGAGGATCGACGGGGAGGCGGAGGTGCCCGATTGCCGGCCGTCGCCGATGCAGGGCAGGACGCTTATTCCCCGCTTCACCAGGGCGGCTGGCGGGCGCATGTTCACGACCTCCGGAGCGCCGGGATAGCCGATCGGTCCCGCGCCCCGCATCACCAATATGCTGCTTTCGTCTATCCCGCTTGCCGGATCGTCGATCCTTTTCCGGAAATCCTCCGGGCCTTCGAACAGGACGGCCGTGCCTTCGAACGCGTCCGGATCGTCGGGATCGGTCAGATAGCGGTCCCGGAATTCGGATGTGATGACCGACAATTTCATGATCGCCGATGCAAAGAGATTGCCGCGCAGCACGATGAAGCCGGCATTCCGGCGCAGGGCCGTTTCGGCGGTGCGGATCACATCGCTGTCGGTCGCCACGGCGTTCCGGCAATTCTCGCCCAGCGTGCTGCCGTTGACCGTCAGCGTGCCTTCATGGATGCGGCCCATCCGCATCAGTTCCGCGACGACCGCCGGAACGCCGCCCGCCCGGTGGAAATCCTCCGCCAGATAGGCGCCGGCGGGCTGCATGTTGACGAGCAGGGGAACGTCATGGCCCCGTTCCCAGTCCGCGATGCCGAAATCGACGCCGACATGGCGGGCTATGGCTATGATGTGGACCGGCGCGTTGCTCGATCCCCCGAGCGCGGTGTTCACGACCACGGCATTTTCGAAGGCTTCGCGCGTCAATATGTCGGAAGGGCGGATATTCTGCCGCACCAGTTCCACGATCCTGCGCCCGGTGCGATAGGCGGCGGCGCCGCGTTCCCGATAGGCGGCCGGAATGGTGCCGCTGCCGGGCAGGGAGAGGCCGAGCACTTCGGCCAGGGCATTCATCGTCGACGCGGTGCCCATCGTGTTGCAATAGCCGGCGGAGGTGGCGCCATCCATGATCGCCTTCCTCATCTCGCCCTCGCTGATCCGGCCGGCGGCATGTTCGGCGCGCAATTTCCAGGCGATGCTGACCGCGCCCGCCCGCTTGCTTCTGTACCAGCCGTTGAGCATCGGCCCGTTGGTGAGCACCATGGCGGGGATGTTGGCGGTCGCCGCCGCCATGATGCAGGCGGGGGTCGTCTTGTCGCAGCCCGTGGTCAGCACGACGCCGTCCAGCGGATAGCCGTGCAGCGTTTCGACCAGTCCCAGATAGGCGAGGTTGCGGTCGATCGCGGCGGTCGGGCGGCGGCCGGTCTCCTGGATGGGATGGACTGGAAATTCCAGCGGAATGCCGCCTGATTCGCGAATGCCGTCCTTCACCCGCTGCGCGAGTTCGAGATGGCTTCTGTTGCATGGCGAAAGGTCGCTGCCGGTCTGGGCGATGCCGATGATGGGCCGCCCGCTCTGGAGCTCTTCCGGCGTCAGTCCGAAGTTCAGATAGCGTTCCGTGTACAGCGAGGCGAGCACCGGATCCTCGGCATTGTCGAACCATTGCCGGGACCGCAGCCTGTGTTCCTCCCCGGACTTTCCGCCGCCGCTCATCTGCCGCCTCCCTAAAAAGTGACTTCCAGTAAAAAAGTCGATTTAATATTGTATGGTGGATAATGTGGCATATGATCGCGTCGGTGACAACTGCCGCCGAGTCCGGCGGATGCGGGGCGGGAAAACCCGGCCGGTGGGAGGGGGAAGATCATGAGCGGACCCAATCATGTCGATCGAGGCCAGCGGAGTCCGGAAGGCGGCAGGCCTGCCATGGCGGGCATTGCCGCCGGGCTGTGCAGGCGTCTTCTCGCCCCTTCCCTCGTGGCTGCGATGACGATCGGCCTTGCCGCCTGCCGCGGTCCGGCAGAGCCTTCCGTCGGCGGCAGTTCAGCGGACTGGGCGCATTATGGCGGGACGCAGGACGAGATGCGTTTCAGCCGGCTGGAGGAGATCAACGACGGCAATGTCGGGTCGCTGGGCCTTGCCTGGTCGCTCGATCTGGAGGGGGAGCATCAGCTGGAGGCGACGCCGCTGGCGGTCGGCGGCACGCTCTATTTCACCGGTCAGGACGCATCGGTCTATGCGGTCGATGCGCGGACCGGAAAGCGGCTCTGGCGCTGGGACTCACGGGAATGGGCGCTGCGCCCGCAGACCATGCACTATATCTTCTCGGTCAACCGAGGCGCCGCCTATTGGCAGGGCAAGGTCTATGTCGGCACGCGCGACGGCCGGCTGGTGGCTCTGGACAGCCGGACCGGCCGCCCCATCTGGTCGCGGCAGACGGTGGCGGAGGATTCCTTTCAGTTCATCACGGGCGCTCCGCGCGTGTTCAATGGCAAGGTGATCATCGGCAATGGCGGGGGGGACTGGGCCGCCAGAGGCTATGTCACGGCCTATGACGCGAACAGCGGCAGGCAATTGTGGCGTTTCTACACCGTGCCGGGCGATCCGGCGAAGCCGTTCGAGCAGCCGGCGCTGGCGATGGCCGCGAAAAGCTGGACCGGGCAATGGTGGAAATGGGGCGGGGGCGGCACCGTCTGGGACGGCATCACCTATGACGCGGAGATGAACCGCATCTATATCGGCGCAGGCAATTCGGGACCCTATAATCCGCGCCTGCGCACGCCCGGCGGCGGCGACAATCTCTTCCTCGCCTCCATCGTCGCGCTGGATGCCGATACGGGCCGCTATATCTGGCATTATCAGGTCAATCCGCAGGAAGCATGGGATTACAAGGCGGCAGCCCAGATGACGCTGGCGCGGCTCGACATCGACGGGAAGCCGCGGCGCGTGTTGATGCAGGCGCCGACCAACGGCTTCTTCTATGTGATCGACCGCGACAGCGGGAAGCTGATTTCGGCCGAAAAGATCGGCAAGGTCAACTGGGCCGAGCGGATCGACGCGAAATCCGGCCGGCCTGTGGAGGTGCCCAATGTCCGGTATGAAAAGGGGCCGATAACCATCTGGCCGGGCCCGCAGGGCGCGCATAATTGGCAGTCCATGGCCTATAATCCGGATACGGGGCTGGTTTATATACCCTATATGCAGCTCGGCGCCGTCTATGAGGAAGACAAGGCCTTTCTGGAGAGGGTGAAGGCGAACGGCGGCGAACCCATATTCGGCGTTTCGGGCGCAGGCACGCATTTTTCGATCCATGCCGATCCGAACGACCCGCGCGACGGCAAGGGCGAACTCATCGCCTGGGACCCCGTGGCGCAGAAGGCCCGGTGGAAGGTCCAGTATGACAGCCTGTGGAACGGCGGCACGATGACCACGCGGGGCAACCTGGTCTTCCAGGGCGATGCCGACGGGATATTGCACGGATATGACGCCCGCACCGGCAAGGAACTGTGGCGTTTCAACGCGGGGCTGGGGATCATCGCGCCGCCGATCACCTATGAAGTGGGCGGCAGGCAATATCTCTCGCTGCTGGTCGGCTATGGCGGCGGCGTGGCGATGCTGGGCCGGTATGCGGATCGCGGCTGGAAATATAATGCGCAGCCCCGGCGTCTGCTGACCTTCGCCCTGGGGGGCAAGGCGCGGCTTCCGAAGACGGCGCCCGCGGATTTTCAGGTTCGCGCGGTGGACGATCCGAAGCTGGTTCTGGATGAAGCCGCGGTCAAGCGCGGCGGCAGGCTCTATGGAGCGAACATGTGTCACGCCTGCCATGGCGCGGGTCTAAACAATACCGGCGTTCCCGGGCCGGACCTTCGGGAATCGGGCGTGGCGCTGGATTACCAGGCCTTCTCGCAGCTTCTGTCGGAAGGGCCGCTCATGGAACGGGGCATGCCCCGCTTCGAAACCCTCTCCGATGCGGACAAGCGCGCGCTGTGGAGCTATATCCGGGCAGGAGCGCGCGTGTCGCTCGGCAAGCGCAAGGCGAACGACGCGCCCGTGAAGGCGACCGCATTCTGATGGCATGATGATGCGCGGAAACTGCTGGGGGACATGCTTTCACGCCCGAATGGAGCGGAATGTCCCTCTGGTTTCGCGAAGCCGATCCGGTGTGAAAGACTGGCTCCCCGAGTAGGATTCGAACCTACGGCCATTCGATTAACAGTCGAATGCTCTACCGCTGAGCTATCGGGGAGCGGCCCGGCTTGCGCCGGGCAGGCCGCGCATATGCAGCGGCTTTGGCGAAATGGCAAGGGCCGGAACCGCCGCCAGTCCGAAAAAAATGCCTGAATGGCCCGATGCGCGCGGGGCATGAGCCAAGGCGCGTCAATCTGCCTGAATTTGGGAGGTTTTCCGGTGCCGCCGCAGGATGGAAAGTGGCTCCCCGAGTAGGATTCGAACCTACGGCCATTCGATTAACAGTCGAATGCTCTACCGCTGAGCTATCGGGGAGCGACCCGGCTTCCGCTGGGCAGGCCGCGCCTATAGCAGCGGATTTCCGGCAATGGCAAGCGCCAAATGACGGAATTTTCACGCGATGAACTGTTCGGCCGCGATCCGGTCGTCCAGCGTATGTTCGGGGTCGAACAGCAAGGTCAGCGGGGTCGCGCGGTCGATCTTCACCTCGACCTGCGCGACGTCGCGCACTTCGCGCTGGTCGGCAACGGCGCTGACCGGGCGCTTCACGGGATCGAGCACCGTGAACTGGATCGCCGTATTTTCCGGCAGGATCGCACCGCGCCAGCGCCGGGGACGGAAGGGGCTGATCGGCGTCAGCGCCACCAGCGCCGATCCGAGCGGCAGGATCGGTCCATGCGCCGAGAGATTATAGGCCGTCGATCCGGCCGGCGTCGCCACCAGCACGCCGTCGCACACCAGTTCGGGCAGGACGGTGCGGTCGTTGACCTTCACCTCCAGCTTGGCGGTCTGGCGCGTTTCGCGCAGCAGCGAGACTTCGTTGATGGCGGGGATGGAGAAACGCTCCCCATCCACGGTGTCGACGACCATGCGCAGCGGATTGACCTTGAACGGCTTGGCTGCTTCTATCCGCTGTTCCAGCCGTTCGAGCCGCCATTCGTTCATCAGGAAGCCGACCGTGCCCAGGTTCATGCCGAACACCGGCAGGATTCGCCGCCCCTCCAGCATGGAGTGCAGCGTCTGGAGCATGAAGCCGTCGCCGCCCAGTGCGATGATCATGTCCGCCTGCTCCACGGGCACGAAATCATAGGCGGCGCGCAGCCTTTCCTCCGCCGCCTTGGCCGCCGGGCTGGGGGACGCGACCAGAGCGCGCCGGACGTCGTCGGTCATCCGCCGGTCACGCTCATATGCCGCCGCACCGCCGGCGCGGCATCGGCGCCGATGCGGAAATCATGCGCCGCCGGCTTCAGCCGCAGGGCGCGGTCGATCAGCGGTTCCACCGCGGGCAGGCCGCCCTGGCGGAAGGCGGCCTTCAGGTCGACATGATCCTCATGGCCCAGGCACATGAAGATCTTGCCTTCGCAGGTCATGCGCATGCGGTTGCAATCGGCGCAGAAATTATGGGTGAGGGGCGTGATCAGTCCCAGCCGCGCCTTCAACCCCTCGACCGCATGATAGCGCGCGGGGCCGCCGGTGCGATGCGGGACCGGCGTCAGCGCGTGATGCCGGCGGATCGAATCGGCCACCTGCGTCAGCGGCAGATAATGATCCGTCCGGTCTTCCCCGGTTTCGCCCAGCGGCATGGTCTCGATCAGCGTCAGGTCGAACCCCCGCGCATCGCACCAGTGCAGCATCGGCAGGATCTCGTCCTCATTGATGCCCTTGAGCGCGACCATGTTGATCTTGACCGACAGGCCGGCGGCCCGCGCCGCCTCCAGCCCTTCGAACACGGGCCGGATGTCGCCGTTCCGCGTGACATGGGCGAAACGTTCAGGGTCAAGGCTGTCCAGGCTGACATTGATGCGCCGGACGCCTGCATCCGCAAGCGCCTGCGCATGATGCGCGAGCCGCGTGCCGTTGGTGGTGAGCGTCAGTTCGTCGAGGCCCGCCCCCACATGCCGGCCGATGCGCCGGACGAGGTCGACGATGTCGCGCCGCACCAGCGGTTCGCCGCCGGTCAGCCTGATCCTGCGCACGCCCCGGGCGATGAAGAGATCGGCCAGCAGCGCAATCTCCTCCAGCGTCAGGACCTGGTCCCTGGGAAGGAAGGTCATCCGCTCCGCCATGCAATAGCGGCAGCGCAGGTCGCACCGGTCCGTCACCGAAATCCGCAAATAGCTGATCCGGCGGCCGAGTGCATCGGTCAGGACCGTGCGCCCAAGATCGGCCATCTCCATATATGCTAGCTAGGCGATGGACCTGCCCCGTGCAAGCGTCACCGGTTGCGGCAGCGTAAACAGGACGCTAACCGATGGGGTCTAGGAAGGGGCGATGGACCGTCCCGAGGAGCATCATGTGAGCGGCGAGACCGCACTGGACGGACAGCGCAGCCTCTTCATTCTGTCGCCGGGGGACCGCGACGGACTGTCGCAGCAGGTGCGGACGGCCGGCTGGCGCGCCATCGCCGCCCGTCGCGCGACCGATGCGGCGCAGCGCTTCCTGCACAGCGATGCCCAGATCGCCCTGATCGACATGCGCGGCGCGCGCGATGGCGAGGCCGGCCTGATCACGTCGCTGGTGCCCGCGGTGGATGCGGGTGGGGGCGCGCTCATCGCGCTGGTCGACGCTCTCGACATGGCCGCCGTGCCTGGATTACTGGAGGCGGGGGCGACGCATTTCCTTGCCGTGCCCTTCACGCCGGTCGAGCTGCGCGCGACGCTGGCTTCGGCGCAGCGGCTGGTCGACCGGCTCGTTGGCGGGACGACGCACAGCCGGCGCGCCCAGCGCATCCGGCGCGGGGATGCGCTATACTGGGAAAGGGACGGGGACCGCATCCGCCTCAGCGACAATCTTGCGCGCCATCTTGGCCTTGAGCGGCAGAGCGTCGATCCGGCCGCCTTTATCCGCCGCCTGCCGCGATCGGAGCGCCGTTCGGTGATCGCCGCCCTGCGCGGCATGATGCGTTCCGGGCGTCCGGAGGCCTTCGCCCATGCCGCGCCGGGCCGTCCGGGCGACCGGCTGGTCCACCATCTGCGGCTGATCGACGGGGTGGTCGCGGCGGATGTGGAATGGTTGTCCGACGCGCATGGCCATGATGCGACCGGCCGCGACGACCTGACCGGGCTGCGTTCGCGTCAGGCGGCGCTCGACTGGCTGGAACGGCGGCAGGGGCTGGCGACGACGGTGCTGCTGCTGTCGATCAGCCAGTTCGACCGGATGAACGCCGCCTATGGCCAGGTGGTGGGCGACGCGCTGCTGGGCCGGATCGCCCGCCGCATAGAGCGCATGACCGTCGACATGGCGGTCGGCGCGACGGTCGCGCGCATCGCCGGGACCGAATTCCTGATCGGCCTGACGGGCGAAGCGGCGACGGCGGAGAAGGCGACCTTCCTGGCCCGGCAACTGATCGGCGCCATCGGCCGTCCGTTCAGCGCGGGCGACCATCTGATCCGTCTGACGGCGCGTTGCGGCATCGCCCAGTCGCGTCCGGACGACGACGCCACCCGGCTGATCCGCCGCGCCGGCACCGCTCTGGCCGACGCCAGGGTCGGGGGAGGGGAGGGCATCCGCATCTTTTCTTCGGAAAAGCGCAGCCGACAGGTGGATGCCGACCAGTTGGAAACCGACCTGCGCCTCGCCTTGCATCGCGGGGAGATCGGCATATTGTTCCAGCCGCAATATCCGGTCGGGGGCGAGCATATGATCGGGGTCGAGGCGCTGGCGCGCTGGAACCACCCGCAATATGGCGCTCTGGGGGCGGGGATGCTGTTCGCCACGGCGGAGCGTTCCGACTATATGCTGCCGCTTTCGGCGCATATTCAGGCCGAAGCGCTGCGGCAGGCCGCCGCCTGGCCGCGCGCGCTGTCGCACCTGCGCCTGTCGATCAACGTCACGGCGGAGGACATCGCCCAGCCCGGCTTCATGCCGCAGTTCCTGAACCTGGTGGACATGAGCGGATTTCCCCGGTCGCGCCTGACGGTGGAGATCACCGAGAGCGGCCTGATCGAGGATGTGGACAATGCCACCGCCTTGCTGACGGCGCTGCGGGCCGAAGGGCTGGCGGTGGCGGTGGACGATTTCGGCACCGGCTATTCCAGCCTTGCCTATCTCAAGAGCCTGCCGCTCGATTATCTGAAGATCGACAGCGGGCTGGCGCAGGACATTGCGGGGACCGCCCGCGACAGGATCATCGTGCGGGGCGTCATCCACATGGCGAAGTCGCTGGGCCTGCGCGTCATTGCCGAAGGGGTGGAGACCGAGCAGCAGCTCGATCTCCTCACCCGTGAAGGTTGCGACTATTATCAGGGTTTCCTGCGTTCGGCGGGCGTTTCCTCCGCCGATCTGGTGGCGCTGGCGCTAAAGGCCTAACCCCACCCGTCCGATCAGGCTTGCCCCCGCATGGCGGCCTCCGGGGCCTGCGATGCCGCTGTCGGCATAGCGCAGGCCGGCGAACCAGCGGCCCTTCATATAATCGACGCCGATCCCATGGTCCCAATAGGCGCCGTCCGGGCGCAGTCGCGCGGCGCGGGCCGGGTCGCGCGCATCGCCCGAAGACCGGCCGATCCGCGCGGAGACGGTGAGGGGCGTGCCCGGCAACCCCATCGCCGCCGACGCGGACAGATAGAGATTGTCCCCGCCGATGGACGACTGCCTGGGGGCATAGCTGCCGTTGACGTCGATGCTGGCCGGCCCGATCAGGAAAGCCGCGCCAGCGCCGATTTCGCCATAGCCCTGTCCGGAACTTCCGGGGAAAAGGTGATAACGGCCTTCGGCGGAAAGCCGCCATCCGCCGATCTGCCGTGCATAGGCCGCCCCCAGGTCGACGACGGCATCGGCTCCGCCATGCCGGGCGCTGCCCCATAGCGAGGCGGCGGCGCCGTCGAGGCTCAGCCCGTCAGCAACGGGCACGGACAGCGTACCACGCAGCACCGGGTCGCCCTCGCTCCAGCTCAGGCCCCGGCGCCGCTCGCCGCTTGCGACCTCGACCGTGGCCGACACGCCGTCGGCATATTGCGCAAAGGCGGGGCCAGCGCCGACGCCAGCCAGGAAGGCGCTGGCCAGAATGGCGCAGGCCAGCGCCGCCCTGTCTTCAGTTGGAGGCAAGATTGCGGACGGCATCAAGCTCGGCCAGTAGCGGCGCGTGGTCCGCCTGTGCAACCGCGATCAGATGTTCGCGGATTGCGCCTTCATAACGGGCCAGATTGCGTTCGCCCGACTGGCGGCCGGGCGTGCAGGCGCCATGCTCGCTGCCGGAAAACTGCCTGTCGCTGGAAACCGTGCGGCTGAGCGCAGGTCCATGGCTGAGCGCCCGGTCGACCAATATGGTGGCGGTCCACTGGCACCGTTGCATGTCCGTTCGGTTCGGGGTCCGGGCGCCGATGGTTCTGGTGCGGAACTCGGCGCGGGCGCTGTAGGTCGCCTCGACAGGCTTTCCGCCATGGTCGATCTGCACGCTGTGCGTGGCCGCTGCCGCGGCCAGGGCAATAAGGGTCAAACTCATGTCATTCTCCTGCTTGGCGCCGGACTTTGCTGTCCGGTCGCCAGAGCGGGATTTAGGTTGCGACTGTTGCTGGCTGTTGTCCGAGGGATGACAAAGGGGTGCTGGCGTTCAGGCAGCAGCCTTCGCCAGCCCCTTGGAAAGCTGCAGCGCGCCGTTGAGCCGCGCCGCCGGATCGGCCCAGGCCCGGTTCACCACCACCTTGCTGTCGGGCCGCAGCCGCGCCACGCCGTTCAGCCGCTGGATATAGGCGACCAGCCCCTCGGGCCGGGGGAAGCGGTCCTCGAAGAAGCTGACCAGCGCGCCCTTCGGTCCGACATCGATTTTCGCGATATTGGCGGCGACGCAATTCTGCTTGATCTCGATGATCTTGAACAGGTTCTGCGTCGGCGCGGGCAGCTTGCCGAACCGGTCGATGAGTTCGGCGGCGAACGCCTCCAGCCCCTGCCGGTCCTCGACTTCGTTGAGGCGTCGATAGAGCCCCATGCGCAGGTCGAGGTCGGGCACATAATCCTCCGGAATGAGGATCGGCGCGTCCACGGTGATCTGCGGCGAGAAGCTCTCGCGCGCCTTCTCCAGCCCCGCGCCGCCGGCCTTCGCCTCCAGTATCGCGTCCTCCAGCATCGACTGGTAGAGTTCGAACCCGACCTCCTTGATATGGCCGGACTGCTCGTCGCCCACCAGATTGCCCGCGCCGCGTATGTCGAGGTCGTGGCTGGCAAGCTGGAACCCCGCGCCCAGCGTATCCAGGTCGGACAGCACCTTCAGCCGCTTTTCCGCCGTTTCGGTGATCACCCGGTTGGCGGGCGTGGTGAAATAGGCATAGGCGCGCGTCTTCGCCCGCCCGACCCGCCCGCGAAGCTGGTAGAGCTGCGCCAGGCCGAAGCGGTCCGCCCGATGGATGATGAGCGTGTTGGCGGACGGAATGTCGAGCCCGCTTTCGACGATGGTGGTCGAGAGCAGCACGTCGTAGCGCTTGTCGTAGAAGGCCGACATGCGTTCCTCCACCTCCGTCGCGCTCATCTGGCCATGGGCGACCACCGGCCGCACTTCGGGCACTTCGGTGCGGAGAAATTCCTCGATCTCCGTCAGGTCGGAAATGCGCGGCACGACGAAGAAGCTCTGGCCGCCGCGATAATGTTCGCGCAGCAGCGCCTCGCGGATCACGACCCCGTCCCACGGCATGATGTAGGTCCGCACCGCCAGGCGATCCACCGGCGGCGTCTGGATGACCGACAGTTCGCGCAGGCCCGACATCGCCATCTGCAAGGTGCGCGGAATGGGCGTCGCCGTCAGCGTCAGCACGTGGACGTCGGTCTTGAGCGACTTCAGCCGTTCCTTGTGGGTCACGCCGAACCGCTGTTCCTCGTCCACGATGACGAGACCCAGCCGCTTGAACTCCAGCCCCTTGGCCAGCAGCGCATGGGTGCCCACCACGATGTCGACGGTTCCGTCGGCAAGGCCGGCCTTCACCGCCTTCGCCTCCTTGTCCGGCACCAGCCGGGACAGGCGGCCGATCTTCACCGGGAAACCCCGGAAACGCTCCTCGAAATTCATGTGATGCTGCCGGGCGAGCAGGGTGGTCGGGCAGATCACCACCACCTGCATCCCCGCCATCGCCGCGACGAAGGCGGCGCGCAGCGCGACCTCCGTCTTGCCGAAGCCGACATCGCCGCAGACCAGCCGGTCCATCGGCCTGCCAGCGCCCAGATCCTCGATCACGTCGCTGATCGCCCGGTCCTGATCGTCGGTTTCCTGATAGGGGAAGCGGTCGACGAAGGCGGGATAGCCCGCGCTGTCGGGTTCCGCCACGGTCGCGGGCCGCAGGGCGCGCTCCGCCGCGGTCTTGAGCAGTTCGCCCGCAATCTCCCGGATGCGTTCCTTCATCCGCGCCTTGCGCCGCTGCCAGGCCTCCCCGCCGAGCCTGTCCAGGCTGACGCCCTCGCTTTCGGAGCCGTAGCGGGAGAGAACCTCCAGATTCTCGACCGGCACATAGAGCTTGTCGCCGCCCGCATATTCCAGCGCGACGCAATCATGCGCCGCCTTGGCGACGGGAATCTGGGTCAGCCCTTCATAGCGGCCGATGCCATGGTCCATGTGCACGACCAGATCGCCCGGCGAGAGCGTCGCCAGTTCGGCCAGGAAAGCGTCGGCGCTCTTCTTGCGCTTGGCCCGCCGCACGAGCCGGTCGCCCAGCATGTCCTGTTCGGTCAGCACCGCCACGTCGGGCGCGGTGAAGCCATGGTCGAGCGGCAGGACGGTCAGCACCGTGCTGCCCCCCGCCGCGATGCCCAGCGCCTCCTGCCAGCTGTCCGCCGCCGCGATCCGCTTCAGCCCATGGTCGGCCAGCAATCCGGACAGCCGTTCCCGCGCGCCGCCCGAATAGCTGGCGATGACCACCTTCTTCTTCGCCCGCTGGAGCGCGGCGATATGTTTGCTCACCGCCTCATAGACATTGGCGTTCTGCGCCCGCTCCGGCGCGAAGTCGCGTGGGCCATCCACGGCGAAGTCGAGGACGGAGGCGGTTTCCGGTTCATGGAAAGGGGTGGTGGCGTGCATCGGCCAGTCCCGCGCCAAAGCGGCCCATTCCTCCGCCTCCAGATAGAGGGCCCTGGGCTCCAGCGGCCGATAGGCGCCGGGATCGGAGGATTTTGCCGCCGCGCGGTTCGCATGATAGTCCCTGATCGCCTCGAACCGCGCCTCCGCCGCGCCCGCGACGCCATGGTCCAGCAGGATCAGGCTGTCGTCGCCCAGATGGTCGGTCAGGGGCACCAGCCGTTCCTCGAACAGCGGCAGCCAATGTTCCATGCCCTGCAGGCGGCGCCCGTCGCTCACCGCCTGATAGAGCGGGTCGCCGGTGGCCGTGGCGCCGAAAATTTCGCGATAGCGGCCGCGGAAACGCTTGATCGTCTCCTCGTCCAGCAAGGCCTCCGACGCGGGGAGCAGGGTGAAGCCCTCGACGCTCCCGCTCGTCCGCTGGTCGGCGGGATCGAAGCGGCGCACCGTCTCTATCTCGTCCCCGAAGAAATCGAGCCTGAGCGGCTGTTCCTCGCCGCCGGGGAACAGGTCGACAATGCCGCCGCGTATGGCGAACTCGCCCCGGTCATGCACGGTGTCGGTGCGCACATAGCCATTGGCCTGCAGCATGTCGGCCAGCCGCGAGATGGCGATCCGTTCCTTGGGCGCGAGTTTCGCCACCAGTTGCCGCACGCGGAACGGCGTCAGCGTGCGCTGGGTGAGGGCGTTGAGCGTGGTGAGGACGAGTTGCGGTCCCTGCGGCTTGCCTTGCAGGGCGTAGAGGCCCGCCAGCCGGGCCGCGGCGGTGCGCAGCGAAGGGCTGGCCCGGTCATAGGGCAGGCAGTCCCAGGCCGGGATTTCGACGATCTCGATCTCCGGCGCGAAATAATGCGCCGTATCCGCCACGGCGCGCATCAGCTGCTCGTCGGGGGCGACGAACAGGGTGCGGGACGGGGCGGCGCGCGCGATGTCCGCCAGCAGCCAGGGCTGAAAACCGGCCGGCACGCCGGAAAGGGTCATCGGGGCGGAGGCTTTGAGGATTTTCTGGAGATCGGTCATTTCTTGCTTCGTCATTCCCGCGAAGGCGGGATGCGTTTCCCGGCCCGGCGTGTGGATGCTCCGTCAGGAGATGAATCCCCGCCTTCGCGGGGATGACGGCGTAGGGCTTCTATTTCTTCCCGATCTCCACGAAATCCATCTTCACGAACCTGTCCCACATCGGCCCGCGCCATTGTTCCGGCAGCGGCAGCGTGCCGAGGGCCCAGGCCATGATGTCGGCATCCTGTTCCTCGATAAAGCGTTCGAACCAATCCAGTTCCTCTTCGCCCCATTCGGCATGGTAGCGATCGAAAAATCCCCCCACCGCCAGGTCCGCTTCCTTGATGCCGCGATGCCAGGCCCGGAATTGCAGGCGGCGGATGCGGGGGTCTTCGTTCACAATTTGTTCCTTGCGCGAGCATGGCGAAATTGCCGATCGGATGTTTGCGCATCGTCCCGGCTGGGCTAGACGCATGCAGATAGCCATGCGACCCGATATCCTCAACCCACTCTTCACCGAAATCGAAGCGCTGAAAGGCGTCGGCCCAACATTGGCAAAACCGCTGGAGCGGCTGGGCCTGGCGCGCGCCGTCGACGTCGCCTTCCATCTTCCGGTCAGCTTCATCGACCGCCGCATGGTGGACGAGCTGATCCTGGGCGATTCAGGCCGGGTCATCGGCATCACGCTGACGCCCACCGATTATCGCGCGTCCGGCAGCGCCCGCGCGCCGTTCCGCGTGATCGCGCAGGACCGGCACGGGAACAGCGTCGCGCTGGTCTATTTCGGCCGCAACAGCGCCTGGCCGCGCAAGCTGCTGCCGCTGGGCGAAGCGAAGTTCGTCTCCGGCAAGCTGGAGGCCTATGGCGACAATCTGCAGATCGTGCATCCCGACCATGTCCTTCCGCCGGAGGAAGCCGCCACCATTCCCGCGCGGGAGCCGGTCTATGGCCTGTCCGAAGGGTTGACCAACAATCGCCTGCGCGACCTGGTGGCGCAGGCGCTGGCCCGCGCCCCCGAACTGCCCGAATGGATCGAACCCAGCCTGCTCGCCCGCAAAGGCTGGCCCGGATGGCGGGAGGCCCTGCATCGCATCCATGCCGATCCCACGGACGCGCTGGCCCGCGAGCGGCTCGCCTATGACGAGATATTCGCCGGGCAGCTTGCGCTGATGCTGGTGCGCCAGTCGTCCCGCAGGCGCCGGGGCGTGCCCGTTGCCGGTGACGGCCGGTTGCGCGCCATGCTCAAGCTGCCCTTTGCGCCGACCGGCGCGCAGAGCCGCGCCTTCATGGAAATAGAGGGCGACATGGCCCAGCCCGTGCCCATGCTGCGCCTGTTGCAGGGCGATGTGGGGTCGGGCAAGACGCTGGTCGCGCTGATGGCGCTGCTCAACACGGTCGAGGCGGGGGCGCAGGGCGCGCTGCTGGCGCCGACCGAAATCCTTGCCCGCCAGCATTATGAAACGCTGCGCGGGATGGCGTCGGGCCTGCCGGTGAATATAGCCATCCTGACCGGGCGCGAAAAGGGCAAGGCGCGCGAATCCACCCTCATGGGACTGGCGGACGGGAGCATCGACATATTGGTCGGCACCCACGCCATCTTCCAGGATGCAGTGCGATACAAGAACCTCGCCCTGGCGGTGATCGACGAGCAGCATCGCTTCGGCGTCGCGCAGCGCATGATGCTGGCGGCCAAGGCGGAGCGCGCGCCGCACCTGCTGGTGATGACCGCCACGCCGATCCCGCGCACGCTGACGCTCACTTATTATGGCGAGATGGACGTGTCCCGCCTGGACGAGATGCCGCCGGGCCGGAAGCCGATCCAGACCGTCGTCATGTCCTCCGGGCGTCTGGACGAAGTGGTGGAGGCGCTGGCCCGCCATGTGGAGGGCGGGGGTCAGGCCTATTGGGTCTGCCCGCTGGTCGAGGAAAGCGAGAATAGCGACCTTGCCGCCGCCGAGGCGCGGGCGGAAACGCTGCGGATGCGCTTCGGCGAGCGGGTCGCCATCGTGCACGGCCGGATGAAGGGGCCGGAGAAGGACGCCGCGATGGAAGCCTTCGCCTCCGCCCGGGCGAAGATATTGGTGGCGACGACCGTAATCGAGGTCGGCGTCGACGTTCCCAACAGCAACCTCATCATCATCGAAGGGGCCGACCGCTTCGGCCTGGCGCAGCTTCACCAGTTGCGCGGGCGCGTGGGGCGGGGGCAGAACCAGTCGGTCTGCATCCTGCTGCGCGGCAATGCGCTGAGCGAGACCGCCCGGGCGCGGCTGGCCCTGATGCGGGAAACCAATGACGGCTTCCGCATAGCCGAGGAAGACCTGCGCCTGCGGGGCGCGGGCGAGATATTGGGCACGCGCCAGTCGGGCGAGCAGCAGTTGAAGCTGGCCACGCCGGAGCATCTCTCCGCCCTGCTCGATCCGGCGCGCGACGACGCGCATCTGCTGATCGACCGCGATGGGGGACTGAGCGAGGCGCGGGGGCAGGCGGCCAGAACCTGCCTCTATCTTTTCGAACGCGACGCGGCGGTGGGTCTGCTGCGCAGCGGGTAGGATCGCTGCCTGTTCTGGCGAAGGCAGGAATGCGGTGCCGGCGGCTGTGCGACCGGGCGGCGTTTCCCTCGCAGGGTCGGCACGCATCGTGGAAGCAACGGCCTGCCGCACCTGCGAAACCATCCCGCGGCCCTGTCGTTGCAGGACCATGCAATCCGACATCAGCCTGCACCATGTCACGTCGATGGCGGCGATCTCGATCGGCCTGTCGGTCGCCGTCGCCTTCCTGCTCCATTGGCTGGTCTATTGGCTGGCGACCCGCATCGTGCGGCGGATGCGGATAGAGCCGGTGATCCTTCCCGCCCTCTATCACCCCAGCCGCTGGCTGATCGTCCTCATGACGCTGGCGGCGGGCATTCAGCCGCTGACCTTCAGCCCGAATGTGGAGGCGATCTGGTCCATCGGGTCGAAAATGCTGTTCATCCTGCTGATGGGCTGGCTGATCTTTTCCCTGATGCGGGCGGGGCGCATCATCCTGGAGCGCCGCAGCGACATCAGCGTGGAGGATAATCTGAAGGCGCGGCGGCAGCATACCCGCATCCGCATCCTCTACCGCGTGACGCAGTTCATCGTCAGCTTCCTGATCGTCTCGCTGATGCTGATCGCCATTCCCGGCGTGCGGAGCGTCGGGGTTACTCTGATGGCGTCGGCGGGGCTGGCCGGGCTGGCCGTCGGTGCGGCGGCGCAGCCCGCGCTCAAGAACCTGATCGCCGGCATCCAGATGGCCTTTTCAGAACCGATCCGGCTGGACGATGTCGTGATCGTCGAGGGCGAGTGGGGCCGGATCGAGGACATCAAGCTGACCTATGTCGTCATCCGCATCTGGGACGACCGGCGGATGATCGTGCCGGTGTCCTATTTCCTGGAAAAGCCGTTCCAGAACTGGACGACGAAAACCTCCGACCTGCTCGGCACCGTATTCCTTTACGTCGATCCCGCCGCCGACATAGAGGCGATCCGGGCGAAATTCATCGAGGCGGTCAAGGCCAACAGCCGCTGGGACGGGCGGGTCGCGATATTGCAGGTCACCGACCAGCGCGCCGATGCGCTGGAGCTGCGCGGCCTGCTGAGCGCCCGCAACGCCGGCATAGCCTTCGACCTGCGCTGCGAGGTGCGGGAGGCGATGATGAATTTCCTGCGCACGCAAATGCCGCAGGCGCTGGTCCGTTCGCGCCAGCGGCTGGAGGCGGGGGATGATCTTGGGAAGGCGTTTACCAGGCCGTCTGCCGTGGTGGAATGAGGGACAGCATCGCGTCATAGACATGCGGTTCGATCCGCCTCAGGAACTCGACGCCGATCCGTCCATCTTCCGACCAGCGCACGTCCCCGGCATGGTCCTTGACCACGGGCAGCCATATCGTCACCCGTTCGCCCATGGCCAACGGCGCATCCGTCCGGCACATCAATCCCAGGGCGGAGATGTTGATGATCCGCGCGCCATGGGTTCGCCCCTGCGCGGTGATATGGCTGACCATATCGACCAGATCCCGCTGCACGCGTCGCTGGTTGGCGGCGGGGTCCCGCGACTGGTTCAGATGGGACAGGCTTGCGAACACCGAAGGCATGCCCGCAGGATAAGATAAGGAAGGTGGCCTATTCCTTACCTTCCATGGTTAAGGCGCGCTGCACGCTCTTTCGATTTCAGGCGGTTACCAGCCCGTGCTTCTTCGCGCCGAAGCTGACCTTGTCCCCCGCCTTCAGGGGCAGGGCGGGGTCGTTCACCACCTCTCCATTGACGCGGATGGCGCCTTCCGCCAGCTTCCGCCGCACTTCCTTGTTGGAGGCGGCAAAGCCCAGCGCGGCGGTGCCCTGCACGATGTTCAGCCCGTCCGCGCCAAGGCTGACAGTCGGCAGATTGGCATCGGAGGCGCCCTCCTCGAAAGTCCGGCGGGCCGTCTCCGCGGCGGCGGCGGCGGCATCTGCGCCGCGGCAGAGCGCCGTCGCCTCGTTCGCCAGGATCTTCTTCGCCTCGTTGATCTCCGCGCCCTGCAGGGCGGCCAGCCGCTCCACCTCGTCCATCGGCAGGTCGGTGAACAGCCGCAGCCGGCTGGCGACGTCGGCATCGGCCGTGTTGCGCCAGAACTGCCAGTAATCATAGCTGGAAAGCTGGTCCTCGTTGAGCCACACCGCGCCGCCCACGGTCTTGCCCATCTTGGTGCCGTCGGCATTGGTGAGCAGCGGGGTCGTCAGCCCGAACACCTGCGTGCCGTCCACCCGGCGCGCCAGTTCGACGCCGTTGACGATATTGCCCCACTGGTCCGATCCGCCCATCTGCAACCGGCAGGCAGAACGGCGCGACAGTTCCAGAAAGTCATAGGCCTGGAGGATCATATAGTTGAATTCCAGGAAGCTCAGCGACTGTTCCCGGTCCAGCCGCAGCTTCACCGAATCGAAGCTCAGCATCCGGTTGACCGAGAAATGCTGGCCGATGTCGCGCAGGAAAGGGATATATTCCAGCCGGTCCAGCCAATCCGCATTGTCGACCATGATCGCGTCGGTCGGTCCGTCGCCGAATGTCAGGAACCGTTCGAACACGCGTTTGATGCTGCCGACATTCTGCGCGATGGCGTCGGTGGTCAGCAGCTTGCGCGCTTCGTCCTTGAAGCTGGGATCGCCGATCTTGCCGGTGCCGCCGCCCATCAGGACGATGGGCTTGTGCCCGGCCTTCTGCAACTGGCGCAGCATCATGATCGACACCAGATGGCCCACATGCAGCGAGGGCGCCGTGGGATCGAAGCCGATATAGCCCGGCACGACCTGCCTGGCGGCCAGGGCGTCCAGACCCTCCGCATCGGTCAACTGGTGGATATAGCCGCGCGCTTCGAGCAGGCGGAGCAGATCGGACTGGTAGTTGCTCATGGCGCGGCCCTGTAGCATTGAGAGGAATAACGTAAAAGAGGCAGGATCATTCGATGCTCGCAATAGGCCTGATGTCGGGCACATCCCGCGACGGCATAGACGCCGCGCTGATCGAGACCGATGGCGAGGGCGCCAGCAAGGGCATCGCTTTCCATGCCATGCCCTATGGCGAGGGGTTCCGCCTGCGCCTGGCCGAAGCCTGCGGGCGCGCCATGGCGATGGACAGGCCGGGGTTCGAACCGCTCATCCACGCGGTCGAGGAAGAACTGACCGAGCTTCATGTCGAGGCGGTGTCGGACCTGCTGGCCCGCAGCGGCCATGTCACGCAGGACGTCGCCGTCATCGGCTTCCACGGCCATACCGTGGCGCATCGCCCCGAATGGCGCTGGACCTGGCAGATCGGGGACGGCGCCGCCCTGGCGGGGGCCTTCGGCATTCCCGTCGTCGCGGACCTGCGCAGCGCCGATGTCGCGGCGGGCGGACAGGGCGCTCCGCTGCTCCCCGTCTATCACCGCGCCCTGGCCCATGATCTGCCGAAACCCGTTGCGGTGCTGAACCTGGGCGGGGTCGCCAACATCACCGCCGTCGCCGCCGACGGGGAAATCGTCGCCTTCGATACCGGCATGGCGAGCGGCCTCATCGACAATTGGATGCAGAGCCATGGCGACCGGAGCTTCGATGAGAACGGCGCGACGGCGGCCGGCGGCCGGGTGGATGAAGATCGGCTGGCGCACATGCTGGCCGATCCGTGGTTCGCCGTCCCTCCGCCCAAGAGCATAGACCGCGAGGCCTTCACCATCGATGCCGTGCGCGGGCTGCCGCTGGCGGATGGCGCCGCGACGCTGACGGCCTTTTCCGCCGCGGCGGTCTCGCGCGGGCTCGGGCATCTCGCGGAGCGGCCCAAGCGCATCTATGTCGCGGGTGGCGGGCGCCACAATGCGACGCTGATGCGCATGCTGGGCGATTATACCGGCGCGGAGGTCCGACCGGTGGACGACCTCGGATGGGACGGGGACGCCCTGGAGGCGCAGGGTTTCGCCTATATGGCTGTCCGCCATATGAAGGGCCTGCCGATCAGTTTCCCCGGCACGACCGGCGCGCCGCGGCCGATGACGGGGGGCGTGCTCTTCGAACCGGCATGACATTTCCCTGACCCCCCTCCCGCCTGCGGAATGGGGACGTCGCTGATCGGCCCGGGTTCACCGCTTGCGCGTCAGTTCCCGCATGGCGTCGTCAATCCCCTCGATCGTCAGGGGATACATGCGGCCATTCATGATTTCGCGGATCATCCTGGTCGACTGGCTATAGCCCCAATGCGCTTCCTGCGCGGGGTTCAGCCACACGGCGGCCGGATAGGTGTGCAGCACGCGGCTCAGCCAGGTCGCGCCCGGTTCCTCGTTCATATGTTCGACCGAGCCGCCGGGATGGCTGATCTCATAGGGGCTCATCGCCGCGTCCCCGACGAAGATCACCTTATAGTCATGCCCATATTTGTGGAGGATGTCCCAGGTCGGCGTCCGCTCCGAAAAGCGGCGGCGGTTGTCCTTCCACACCCCTTCGTAGAGGCAGTTGTGGAAGTAGAAGAATTCCATATTCTTGAATTCGCTCGTCGCAGCCGAGAACAGCTCCTCGCAAAGCGTGATGAACGGGTCCATCGATCCGCCCACGTCCAGGAACAGGAGCAGCTTCACCGCATTGTGCCGCTCCGGCCGCATGCGGATGTCGAGCCAGCCCTGCCGCGCGGTTCCCCGGATCGTTTCGTCCAGGTCCAGCTCGTCCGCCGCCCCCTCCCGCGCGAAGCGGCGCAGCCGCCGCAGCGCGACCTTGATGTTGCGGGTGCCCAGTTCCTTCTGATTGTCCAGATTGGCGAATTCGCGCTTTTCCCACACCTTGATGGCGCGCTTGTGCCGGCTCTCGCCGCCGATCCGCACGCCTTCGGGATTATAGCCGCCATGGCCGAAGGGCGAGGTGCCGCCGGTGCCGATCCATTTATTGCCGCCCTGATGACGCCCCTTCTGCTCCTCCAGCCGCTTCTTCAGCGTCTCCATGATCTCGTCCCAGCTTCCCAGCGACCTGATCTTCTCCATCTCCTGCGGACTGAGGAATTTCTCCGCCACCAGCCGCAGCCATTCCTCGGGAATGTCCGCTTCGACCCCTTCGCTGCCCAGCACGCCCTTGAAGACGCGGGCGAACACCTGGTCGAAGCGATCGATCAGCCCTTCATCCTTCACATAGGTGGCGCGGGCGAGATAATAGAAATCCTCGGGCCGCTGCCCGATGACGTCCCGGTCCAGCGCCTCCAGCAGCAGCAGATGTTCCTTTATGCCGGCGGGAATGCCGGCAGCGCGCAGCGCGTCGAGAAAGTTGAGCATCATGACGGCCCCCTTGTCCGCCAGCTTGCCCGATCATGCAAGCGCGGGGCGTTGTCGGAATGTTAAGTGTTGCAATGCATCGTTAACAAGGCAGTATCCATATCGGGCGGAATAGGGCGGCGATCATTGGAAAACGGGGATTTGTTGACCGACCTGGGGGAAAGATCGGGCGACATCGCATTGCAATGCAGCGAAACGGCGGGTTTCCTGGGGGAACTGACCCGCCGCATCCAGGCGGATTCGGCGCATCTGGGGGAATTGCAGTCGACGATGGAGGCGCTGGCGGTCAGCCAGAATGAAAGCGTGCTCGCGGCGCAGGAACTCAGCCTTACGGCGCGTCGGGCGGGGCAGATCATCGCGCAGGGGCATGAGGCGATCGGACGTTCCCTGGGCCAGATCACGGAACTGATCGAGAATGTGACCGGACTGGAAGGGCATCTGCGTCAGTTCCTGGACGTCATCGAGACGGTCGGCGACATTTCGGGGCAACTGGGCGCGATCGCCCGCCAGACCCACCTTCTGGGCGTGAACGCAGCGATCGAGGCGGCCCGCGGCGGCGAGGCGACGCAGGGCTTTGCCGTGGTGGCGGACGAGATCCGGCGGCTGGCCGGGCAGGCGGGCGAGTCCGCCGCGTCCGTGGGCGACAAGCTGGGCCAGCTGGACCGCGACGCCCGGCAACTGATCGGCGGGGTGGAGGCCAATATCCTGCGCGGCCGCGAAGTCGGTTCGCATATCGATACGCTGCGGGTCAGCATGGCCGAGATCGCTTCGCTGGTGACGCAGTTCGGGGATCGGTCTGAAACGATCGTCACCTGCACGGACGAGGCCGATGGCGACGTCGCGGCCCTGCGTCAGGGACTTGCCCGTTTCAGCCAGTCGGCGACAGAAAGCGCGACCCGCGTCGAAACCGCGCGCGGCCACCTGGAAGGGCTGGAGGGGATGGCGAACGCCATGCTCAACCGGGCGGCGCATAGCGGCCATGTCACGCGCAACAGCCGCTATATCGCCCTCGCCGAAGAAGGCGCGGAGGAGATGCAGGCGCTGATCGAGCAGGCTCTGGCGGAGGGGGAACTGGACATGGGCAGCCTGTTCGATACCGCCTACCGGCCGCTGCCCGGTTCCGACCCGACGCAATATGAAAATGGCTTCACCGCCTTTGCCGACCGCTGCGTGCAGCCCTTGCTCGACCGGCGGACCGCGCAGGACAGCGCCATCGTCGGCTGCTGCCTGATCGACATGAACGGCTATCTGCCGACGCATATCAGCGCGCGCAGCCAGCCCCAGCGGCCCGGCCAGACGCGCTGGAACATGGAACATGCCCGCAACCGGCAGATATTCATGGACAGCCAGACCCGCCGCGCGCTGGACGGCGATGGGGACTTCTTCCTGTTCACCTACCGCCAGGATCTGGGCGAGGGGCGTTATCGGGCGTTGCGCAGCGTGTTCGTGCCGCTGATGTTCAGCGGACGGCGCTGGGGGCTTTATGAGGTCGGCTATCTGATCTGATCGTTCCTCTCAGCGCAGCTTCACGCCAGCCGTCCGCACCGTCACCTCGCCATTGGCGGCATAGTCGGCGGTCGCGCCGGCCTGGGCCGTCTGAGGGTCCTTTCCGTCCAGGATCTGGGCGATCTGGCGGGCGCTCGGCACCTTGTCATAGACGCCGTAGAGGTCGGTCTGACCCACGGAATGTATGGAGAGCCGATAGCCGTCCTTCGCGGGATCGAACGCGACCATGGTGCCTGCGTCGTCCACCGGCACGATGATCGCGCCATTTGCGGCGCCGGCCTGCTGGAGAATGTCGTAGCTGCCCTCGGCGGTGTCGACCTTGCCCCTTATGCAGAGCGGTTCCTGCCCTTCGCGCGGCAGGGAAATATCGGCGGGCGCGGACGTGGTTTGCGCGGTGAGGCGGGCGTCGCCGCCTTCATTGGCGGGGCAGGCGGCCAGTCGAGCGGGCCTGGTCGCATGGATCGAGGATGCATCATCGAACTGAAGACCCGCCAGCATGCCGTCCAGCCCGGCCAGCACTTCCTTCCGCCGTTCCGTCGGCCCGGTGACGCGGAGCTTCACCAGCCATCGCCCGGCGTGCAGGAAAGCCGCAGCCGTGGTGAGCGCGCCGTCGGCGGCATCGTCATAGACGGCGCGGATGGCGCCATTGGCATGTCCCGCCACCGCGACGCTGGAATAAGCGGTGCGGCGCGTCCTTGCTCCGAAACGCTCCGTCACGGCCTTGTCCGTCATATAGGCGGCGAGCGAGGCGTCGGCATAGCTGGGCAGATAGACATAGAGCGTCGCCTGGACCGCGCCGTCGTCGGACAGATATTGCGCGTAATTGTCGATGCCCTTGCCGCCGTTGGAAACCTCCCCGCTCTTGGCGAGCGACAGGCCGGCCACGCTTTGCGGCATGCCGATCCCTGCGGCGTCGGCGCGCAGGGCGGTGGCGGTGGGTGTCCAGGCTTCCCGTTCCTCGGCCGCGCGCGCGAACGCAGGCGCTGACAAGGCCAGCACCGCCGATAAAAGGGACAACGCACGCTTGGGCATTGGCATCCTTCCCTAAATTCATGGCCGTCTTTTCGCGGCTTTGAATGTCAGGAGGAAAGTTGAGCCGAAATGCACCGGCAGCGCAAGCGGCCTTTTAGCTTACGGGGGGCATTTGTGCGGGATAATGGGGCAGATCAGGGTCCAGATGCGCCCAGGCGGGCGCCGCGTCGGTCCAGATGACGGCCTGAGGGGCCAGAAGATCGGGATCGTCAAGCGCTCCGGCGCGGACGAATGTCAGGTGCGGACGCGATTCGGCCAGGCTGAACAGCGGCGTGCCGCATTCGGGACAGAAGCCGCGCCGCATCGCATTGCCGCTGTCGGCTACGCTGTGGTGCCAGCGCAGGTCGCCGGTGACCGTCAGCTTGTCGGAAGGGAAGCAGACATTCACCGTGCCCGATCCGCCGCCCAGATATTGGCAGAGCCGGCACCAGCACATGCGCGCCGCCAGAGGTTCCGCATCGATGCTGATCCGCACCTGTCCGCACAGGCATCCGGCTTGATGAGTCATGGTTCGCGGCCTTTCGTTGAGCGGGAGTGGAGTGGTCCCTATCGCCCCTGCCGCCGGGCCATGAAGGCGAGCCGTTCGAACATCATGATGTCCTGCTCATTCTTGAGCAGCGCGCCGTGCAGCGGCGGGATCGCCTTGGTGGGATCGCGGTCCTGCAATATGTCGAGCGGCATGTCCTCCGCCAGGATCAGCTTCAGCCAGTCGAGCAGTTCGCTGGTGGACGGCTTCTTCTTGAGGCCGGGCACCTCCCGGATTTCGTAGAATATTTCGAGAGCGCGGTTGACCAATATCTTCTGGATGCCGGGGAAATGCACGTCGATGATGGCCTGCATCGTCTCCCGGTCGGGAAATTTGATATAGTGGAAGAAGCAGCGGCGCAGGAAGGCGTCGGGCAGTTCCTTCTCGTTATTGGAGGTGATGACGACCACGGGCCGTTCCTTCGCCGCCACGGTCTCCCCCGTTTCATAGACATGGAAGGCCATGCGATCGAGTTCCTGCAACAGGTCGTTGGGGAATTCTATGTCGGCCTTGTCGATCTCATCGATCAGCAGGACCGGCAGGGTGGGGGAGGTGAATGCCTCCCACAGCTTGCCCTTGCGGATGTAATTGCCGATGTCGTGAACGCGCGGATCGCCCAGCTGACCGTCGCGCAGCCGGGCGACGGCGTCATATTCATAAAGTCCCTGATGCGCCTTGGTCGTCGACTTGACGTTCCATTCGATCAGCGGAGCGTCCAGCGCCTTGGCGATTTCCTGCGCCAGCACGGTCTTGCCGGTGCCCGGCTCCCCCTTCACCAGCAGCGGACGGCGAAGCAGCACCGCGGCGTTGACGGCGACCTTCAGATCATCGGTGGCGACATAATCCCGCGTGCCTTCAAACCGCATGTTCCTGCTTCTCATCCTGCCTGTATCGGGCCAACTATGGCAAAGCAGGAGAGGAGCGCAAAGCCTTTATGCGCGGTTTGCGGCCTGGTCCTTGCCGGCGCGGATCTTCGCGCGGGCCTGAAGGACGTCCCATAGCCCGCGATGCTGGTTCAGCAGCTGGCGCGTTCCGAACAGGATGGCGCGGTCGATGGCATCGTCGCCGCCGATTTCCCTGGCGACCTCCAGCGTCGCCGCGCGGTCCGGAAGGTCGCAGACATGGGGTTCCAGCCCGACGCGAATCGCGGCGATGTCCAGCACATGCCGCACGGCCCGCCAGTCGAGCACCAGCGCGATGGCCGCCCCCATGGCGCAGCCGCGCCGGTCCGACTGGGCCAGCATGTCGAGGGCGTGGCGCTGCTGGCTGACGACGGTTTCGCAATCGCTCTGCCCCGCCGTGCTAGGGGCGGGGCCGACCGCGACCGTCACCTGGGTCAGATAGGCCCGTTCCCGCGCGAAGGCGTCGGCCGCCTGGATCAGCCAGGCGCGCGCCGCATTGTCCGCCGACCGCGTGGCGGCATGGTCGATCACGCCGGGGTGGCGGCCATGCAGAAGGCAAAGATAATAGGCGGCATCGGCCAGATCGGGCAGCGACAGCGTGGCATTGGGGCCGAAGCTGGCCCGCGCGCCACTGGCATAGCCATGCCCGGCCGTGCCGTCGGCGGCGACCACGGCGTCCAGGATCTGCGATACATCGCCAAATTGATAGCGCGGTGCTGCTTCGCTCATCGTCTTCCCCTAAAGCCCCGCTGCTGGCGCGGCCTCGTGCAGGCGACCCTAGAGAGTCGAGGTAAAAGAGGAGTTTACGCCAGTAAAAAAGGGCGGCCCGAAGCCGCCCTTTTGGATCATTCCGCCGCGTTGCCGCCTCGGTCTGCCGAGGCGCCGCTATTGGTCGAGGAAGCTGCGCATCTTGCGGCTGCGGCTGGGGTGCTTGAGCTTGCGCAGCGCCTTCGCCTCGATCTGGCGGATTCGTTCGCGGGTCACGCTGAACTGCTGGCCGACCTCCTCCAGCGTATGGTCGGTGTTCATGCCGATGCCGAAGCGCATGCGCAGCACGCGCTCCTCGCGCGGGGTCAGCGAGGCAAGCACGCGGGTGACGGTTTCCTTGAGGTTCGCCTGGATCGCGGCGTCCACCGGGATGATCGCATTCTTGTCCTCGATGAAATCGCCCAGATGCGAATCCTCCTCGTCGCCGATCGGCGTTTCGAGGGAGATCGGCTCCTTGGCGATCTTCATCACCTTGCGCACCTTCTCCAGCGGCATGGACAGCCGCTCGGCCATCTCCTCCGGAGTCGGTTCGCGGCCCTGTTCGTGCAGGAACTGGCGGCTGGTGCGGACCAGCTTGTTAATCGTCTCGATCATGTGGACCGGGATGCGGATGGTCCGCGCCTGATCCGCGATGGAGCGGGTGATCGCCTGCCTGATCCACCAGGTCGCGTAGGTGCTGAACTTGTAGCCGCGCCGATATTCGAACTTGTCGACCGCCTTCATCAGGCCGATATTGCCTTCCTGAATAAGATCAAGGAATTGCAGGCCGCGGTTCGTATATTTTTTAGCGATGGAGATGACGAGGCGCAGGTTCGCCTCGACCATTTCCTTCTTCGCGATGCGCGCCTCGCGCTCGCCCTTCTGCACCATGTTGACGATGCGGCGGAATTCGGACAGCGACATGCCGGTCGCCTGCGCGATCTCGCTCACCTCAAGGCGGATGCGCTCGACCGCGCGCCCCTCGGCTGCGGCGAAGGCGGCCCATTTCTTGTCCAGACCGGACACCTTGTCGAGCCAGCCATCGTCCAGCTCATGATTGACATAGCGGTCGAGGAAATCCTTGCGGCTCACCTTGTGCCGTTCGGCCAGGCGCAGCATCTGCCCGCCCAGCGCGGTCAGGCGCCGGTTATAGGCGTAAAGCTGGTCGACCAGATATTCGATCTTCTGCTGGTGGAACTGGACGCTTTCGACTTCGGCGGTGAGCTGCTCGCGCAGTTCCTGATAGTCGTCCTCCGCCTTCTGGCTCAGCGTCTCGCCATTGGCCATGGCGGCCATGCGCGATTCCTGCGCCTTGGAGAAGGTGCGGAAAATCTCCGTGATGGTCGCGAATTTCTCCAGCGCCATCGGCTTCAGCGTTTCTTCCATCTGGGCGAGGGAGAGGGTGTTGTCCTCCTCTTCCTCCTCCTCCATCCGGCGGGCGCGCCGCTCCGTCAGGCCGTCCTCATCCTCGTCGGAATCGGCTGATTCCTCCTCCGGTTCCTCCTCTTCCTTGAAGCTGGGTCCGGCAGTCTTCTCGCTGATCTCGCCATCGTCGTCCTCGGCGCCTTCCTCCAGATTTTCCGGAGCGGGATCCTTGGACAGCATCGCGTCGAGATCCAGGATCTCGCGCAGCTGCATCTCGCCATTGTTGAGCGCGGTCGACCATTCGATGATCGCGTTGAAGGTGGTCGGGCTTTCGCACAGCCCCAGGATCATCGTGTCGCGGCCCGCCTCGATCCGCTTGGCGATGGCGATCTCGCCCTCGCGGCTGAGCAGTTCCACGGCCCCCATCTCGCGCAGGTACATGCGCACGGGGTCGTCGGTGCGGTCGACCGTTTCCTTCTTCTTCTCGGTAACGGGACGCGGCGAGCCGTCGTCGTCGGCGCTGTCGTCGGCGCTGTCGTCGTCGCCGTCGTCGCGCTGATCCTCGCCGTCTTCGCTGGCTTCCTCATTCTCGACGATGTTCACGCCCATTTCGTTGAGCGCGGACATGATGTCCTCGATCTGCTCGGAGGACATCTGGTCCTGCGGCAGCGCATCGTTCAGCTCGTCATAGGTGATGTAGCCGCGCTTCTTCGCGCGGGCGATCAGCTTCTTGACCGACGCCTCGTTCAGATCCAGCAGCGGTGCATCGCCGGTATCCGTATCCTCGCCCGCACCCTTGCTGTTCGCCTTGCTCGCCATTTATTCGCCTTAATTCCGCCGCCCCCGTGAAAGGGACGATCCATATCATATAATATCTTCGGACTGCGCCAGTTCCGCCAGGCGGCGATCATGATCCAGCTTCAACTTGCGGACCCTTTGCTGTTCGGCAAAGCTGTCCTCGTTGAGGTCGTCTCTCGCCCGCCGGGTGGCTTCAGCCAACGCCGCCTCCAGCTCCGGTCCCTGCGCCATCACCCGAATGGCCTCGTCCAGATCGCGCCGCACGCGATCCGAGTCGGCCTTGCTTCCATGGGGGGTGAATGTGAACGTGTCGGCCCGAAGCATTCCCTTCGCCATATTATACACTTCACCTTGCCCCAATATGGTAAGGAGGCCACCGGTTTCAACTGTTTCTTTGCTGAACGAGGCCGCGATCATCGCCTTCAGCAGTTCCGCCAGCACGGTGTCGGCGATGCGAAGCCCGATAAGCATCTCGCGATGCAGCGCAATCTGATCGGGATGCCGAAGCAGGCTGGCGAGGACGGCGCGCAAAAGCCGTTGCTCCATGCCGCTTGCGCCGATCGCCCTTGCCTCGCTTCCTGCGGGGGGCAGGGGGGGCTTCCAATTGCCGCGCCGGTCGCGCTGCCAGCCGGAGCGGGCGCTGCCCCCGCCGCGCTGATGACGGGGCTGGAATGCCGCCCGCGCGAAGAACAGCGCGTCATAGCGTTCCCGAAAGGCGTGGACATAATGCGCCCGCACGTCGGGATGGGCGATGGCGTCGGTGATCGCGGACAGGCGCTGCTTGAGCGCGGCGCGCTGCTCCGGCGTATCCAGCGGCGCGGCCGCCTGTTCATATTTCCAAAGGCGCTCGACCAGCGGTTCGGCGGCGCCCAGCACCGCTTCCATCGCCGCAGGCCCCTCCGCGCGGATGAGGTCGTCCGGATCCTGCCCGGCCGGCAGAGTCGCAAAGGCCAGGCTCATGCCCGGTCGGAGCAGGAGCAGGGCCCGGGTCGCTGCCCGGATCGCGGCCTTCTGCCCCGCCGAATCGCCGTCGAAACAGAGGATCGGCACATCGGCCATCTTCCACAGGCGCTCGATCTGATGTTCCGTAAGCGCCGTGCCCAGGGGCGCCACCGATTCTTCAAAGCCGGCCTGGGCGAGGGCGATCACGTCCATATAGCCCTCCACGACGATGATCCGGCCCGTCTGCCGGCTGGCGGGGGAGGCCCGGTCGATATTGTAGAGCGTCCGCCCCTTGTCGAAGAGCGGCGTGTCGGGGGAGTTCAGATATTTGGGCTCGCCCGCGCCCAATATGCGCCCGCCAAAAGCGATCACCCGGCCTCTGATGTCCCGGATCGGCAACATCAGCCGGCCCCGGAAGCGATCATAGCTGTCGCGCTTTCTGGCATTTCCGCCATCCGGCTCGGCGCCATCCGGGTCGATGAGCAATCCCGCCTCGATCAGCAGCGGCTCGCCAAATTCCTTGAGCGCTGTCTTGAGCCGCCCCCGGCCGTCAGGCGAGAAGCCGAAGCCGAAGGTCCTGGCCGTTCCCGCGGCGATGCCGCGCTGCTGGAGATAGGCTCTCGCCTCCGCGCCCTCAATTCCGCCAAGCTGCTCCTCGAAAAAGCCCTGCGCGGCGGCCATGACGTCATGCAGGCCCCTGGCCTGTTCCGCCCGTTTCGCCGCGCGCGGATCGGGGGCGGGAACGTCCATGCCCGCCGCCTGCGCCAGTTCCTTCACCGCTTCCATGAAGGGAAGGCCACGATGATCGGTCATCCACCGGATTGCGTCGCCATGCGCGCCGCAGCCGAAGCAGTGATAGAAGCCCTTTTCGTCGTTTATCGTGAAGCTGGGCGTCTTCTCATTATGGAAGGGGCAGCAGGCCTTATATTCGCGGCCTGCCTTCTGCACCTTCACCGTCCGCCCGATCAGGGTGGAAAGGGAGGTGCGCGCGCGCAATTCGTCGAGGAAGGCGGGGGACAGGCTCATGCTCAGCTCAAATCCGCAGGCTTGAACGCATCGGCCAGAACTCCGTTCGTTTCGAGCGAAGTCGGGAAACGCTCACGCGGCGGCCGGGCGAGCAGGGAAACCAAGGACCAATTGCCCGCGATCATTGCCTCCTTTTTGGCACGCGACCAGCCGCCGACGATCCGTTCCGCTTCCAAGGCTTCAATTCGGGAAGAAAAGGCTTCGCTCCAGACCAGCGTGAGCGGCAAGCGCCCGCGTGAGAATTGGCTGCCCTGTCCCGCCCGCTGCCGTCCAATCCTATGGTGGAGGTCATCGGTGCGACCCGTATGATAGCGCCCATCCGAGCATCGCAGCATATAGGTCCAGAACGCCATCATGCGATTATGCCGGAACGTCCATCAATGTCGAGGGCGCGCCGGATGCAGGAAGATTGCGAAGATATTGCCTCAGGAAAGCGCCGCCTTCACCAGCCCGCTGGCCTTGCTCATGTCGATCACCGATCCGTGCCGTTCCTTCAGCACGGCCATGACCTTGCCCATGTCCTTGACGCTCGCCGCGCCCACTTCCGCCTTGATCGCCTCTATGGCGGCCTTCGTCTCGTCCTCGCTGAGCTGTTGCGGCAGGAAGCTGTCGATCACGTCCAGTTCGGCCTGTTCCTTCGCGGCCAGTTCGTCGCGGCCGCCGCTCCTGAACATGTCGATGGATTCGCGGCGCTGCTTCGCCATCTTCTGGAGCACCTCGACCACGACCGTGTCGTCATCCGGCACGCTGGATGCGGTGCGCAGTTCTATGTCGCGATCCTTCAGCTTCGCCAGGATCAGGCGCACGGCGGCCAGCCGATCCTTCTCTCCCGCCTTCATGGCGGCGATTTGGGCGCTTTTGATCTCGTCGCGAATCATGCGAATGAATCCTGTCTCTTCCGGAAAGGTCCAGATATAACGCCAAAAGAGATTTTTAACAGGAGTTGACCCCGCGGCCTCTCGCGCATAGGTGACCGGCCGTTTAACCCGCTTCAGACGGGTTCCCGCAAAAGCATAAAGGACGATACGACCATGGCTGACGCCAAAACCCTCATTGTGCCCAAAGGAGCGACAGGGGTATTGGTTTTCGCCGATGGCTCCGCCGTCTTCGGGCGCGGCTTCGGCGCTGTCGGCGATGCGGTGGGCGAACTGTGCTTCAACACGGCCATGACCGGCTATCAGGAAGTGATGACCGACCCCAGCTATGCGGGGCAGATCGTCACCTTCACCTTCCCGCATATCGGCAATGTCGGCACGAACCTGGACGATGTGGAGGCGGAGCTGCCCCACGCGCTGGGCTGCGTCGTGCGGCAGGACGTGACGGAACCCAGCAACTTCCGCAATGTCGAGCCCTTCGACCAGTGGATGAAGGAAAATGGCCGCATCGGCTTGGCTGGCGTCGACACCCGCGCGCTGACCAGGCTGATCCGGGTCAAGGGCGCGCCCAATGTCGTGATCGCGCACGATCCGGAGGGGCGGTTCGACATCGAGGCGCTGGCCGCCAGGGCTGCGGCCTGGCCGGGCCTGGAGGGCATGGACCTTGCCATCGAAGTCTCCGCCAAGGAAAGCCGCCTCTGGAAGGACGGCGTGTGGAAGCTGGGCTTCGGCTACGGCCTCGATGAAGCGGGTGAAGAGCGGCCCCATGTCGTCGCGATCGATTATGGCGCGAAGAACAATATCTTCCGCAATCTGGTGAAGGCCGGCGCCCGCGTCACCGTGCTGCCCGCCACCGCCAGCTATGAGCAGGTGATGGAGCATAATCCCGACGGCGTGTTCCTTTCCAACGGCCCGGGCGACCCCGCCGCGACCGGCGAATATGCCGTGCCGGTGATCCGGAAGCTGCTGGACGCGGACAAGCCGGTCTTCGGCATCTGCCTTGGCCACCAGATGCTGGCGCTGGCGGCGGGCGCGAAGACGATCAAGATGCATCAGGGCCATCGCGGCGCCAACCATCCGGTCAAGCGCCTGTCCGACGGTCTGGTCGAGATCACCTCGATGAACCACGGCTTCGCGGTCGACGCCGATACGCTGCCCGCCAATGTGAAGCCGACCCATGTGTCGCTCTTCGACGGCAGCAATTGCGGCATCGAACTGACGGACAAAAAGGCCTTTTCGGTCCAGTATCACCCCGAAGCCTCGCCCGGCCCGCAGGACAGCTTCTATCTGTTCCAGCGGTTCGTTGAGGAGCTTAAGTGAGCCTCAACCTGCCCCCGGTTGACGAAGCCCGCCTCGCAGCAGAGTGGGAGGCGGACAAGGCCGTCCTCGCCAATCTCGCGCGGAATGGCGACGTGGCGCGCATCGCGCGGCCCGTGGACGTCAGCTTCAAGGGCGGCGAGAAGGATTTCGAACGCGTCCTGACCATTGCGAGCCAGTTCGGCTTTGTGGAACTGGACCGCGAAGAGGATGAGGATGGCGACCTGTTCCTCTTCCTCGAATGCAAGCAGCCCGTCGATGAACAGTCGATCCGCGCCCTGACTAAAAAGTGCCTCCAGATCGAAATCCTTTGCGGCGTCGAATATGACGGCTGGGGTTGCGAGGCCCGGACGGGGGGCGTGCATTGATGGATTATGATGACTTTGCAGAGCGTTTTCTCGCCGCCCTTTATCTGGAGACGGAAACGACAGGGAATTCGTACCATACCGCCGGTGAACTGATCGAAAAGTATGGCTTTAATCCCAGATCGAACTGGATCGATCGGATCGCAGACGATTGGGAAGGATCATATTTCCGCGATATTTCCAAGGTTCTCAACGGCTACGACGGGTGGGGTTTTCGTATTTCTGCCGCAGGCGCGAGGAAGGTCGAAACTGATTTTGTTGATCTCGACGAAATTCGGAAGGCGTTGAACAATAACGCAGACGCTGCATCGTCCGGCACGGTCGATAGCGCTAAGTGGACGGGTCTGCCCATACGGCAGACTCTAGATGAGACTGCAAAAGTTGAATTGTCCAATCTCCTAGCGAAAGCCGAATTGGAGTTGGATGTCTTGGGAGCAGGAAATAGCGAAAAGGCGATGGCTCGCGCTTATATAGTTGCAGCTAAAGCACTTGCCGATGCTCCTGATCCACCCGTTGACATTATCTGGGAATTGATAGGCCGAGCAAATAACTTAGCTGGCGTAGCCTCCCTTTTTGTCTCGATTATTGCCCTCTTTCAAACGGTTGCTCACTAATGCCCAAACGCACCGACATCTCCTCCATCCTCATCATCGGCGCTGGCCCGATCATCATCGGCCAGGCTTGCGAGTTCGACTATTCGGGCACGCAGGCGGTGAAGGCGCTCAAGGAAGAGGGCTATCGCATCATTCTGGTGAATTCCAACCCGGCCACCATCATGACCGATCCGGAATTCGCCGACGCGACCTATGTCGAGCCGATCGCGCCCGAAATCGTGGCGAAGATCATCGAGAAGGAACGCCCCGACGCGGTGTTGCCGACCATGGGCGGGCAGACGGCGCTCAACACGGCGCTCGCTCTCTTCAACGACGGCACGCTGGAGAAGTTCGGCGTCAAGATGATCGGCGCGGATGCGGCCGCCATCGACAAGGCGGAGGACCGCCTGAAATTCCGCGACGCGATGGACAAGATCGGGCTGGAATCCGCCCGCTCGCGCATCGCACATACTATGGAAGAAGCGCTGGAAGCCCTTGAATTCACCGGGCTTCCTTCGATTATCCGTCCCAGCTTCACGCTCGGCGGCACTGGCGGCGGCGTTGCCTATAACAAGGACGAGTTCAAGCAGATCGTGGCCGCAGGCCTCGACGCTTCGCCCACCACCGAGGTGCTGATCGAGGAATCGCTGCTCGGCTGGAAGGAATATGAGATGGAGGTCGTCCGGGACCGGAACGACAATGCCATCATCATCTGCTCGATCGAGAATGTTGATCCGATGGGGGTCCATACCGGCGATTCCATCACCGTCGCGCCCGCGCTGACGCTGACCGACAAGGAATATCAGATCATGCGCAACGCGAGCATCGCGGTGCTGCGTGAAATCGGCGTAGAAACAGGCGGTTCGAACGTGCAGTTCGCAGTCAATCCGAAGGATGGCCGTCTGATCGTCATCGAAATGAACCCGCGCGTTTCCCGCTCGTCCGCGCTGGCTTCTAAGGCGACGGGCTTCCCCATCGCGAAGGTCGCGGCGAAGCTCGCCGTCGGCTACACGCTGGATGAGATCGAGAACGACATCACCGGCGCCACCCCGGCGTCGTTCGAGCCGACCATCGACTATGTCGTGACCAAGATCCCGCGCTTCGCCTTCGAGAAGTTCAAGGGGTCCGAACCGCTGCTCGGCACCGCGATGAAGTCGGTGGGCGAGGTGATGGCGATCGGCCGCAACATCCATGAATCGATGCAGAAGGCGCTGCGGGGCCTGGAAACCGGGCTTTGCGGCTTCAATGAGGTCGACCATCTCGTCGGCGCGCCCAAGGACGACATCATCGCCGCGCTCGCCCAGCCGACGCCCGACCGCCTGCTGGTCGCCGCGCAGGCCCTGCGCGAGGGCCTCACCGTCGCTGAAATCCACAATATCGCGAAGTTCGACCCCTGGTTCCTGGAGCGGATCAAGGAGATCATCGACGCCGAAGCGGAAATTCTGAACAACGGCCTGCCGCAGGATGCGGACGGCATGCGCCGGCTGAAGTCGATGGGCTTTTCCGACAAGCGCCTTGCCTATCTTGCGCTCAAATCGGCCAATCTGCGCGGCATGGAGCGGGGCATCGCGCGCGGGTCGGGCCTGATCCACGAGGCGGTCAAGGCCATGACCGGCGGCGTCACCGAGGATGAAGTGCGCGCGCTGCGCCACAGGCTGGGCGTGCGCCCCGTGTTCAAGCGCATCGACACCTGCGCCGCCGAGTTCGAGGCGAAGACGCCTTATATGTACTCGACCTACGAAGCGCCGATCTTCGGCGATGCGGAGAATGAGGCGCAGCCCAGCGACAGGAAGAAGGTCGTGATCCTGGGCGGCGGTCCCAACCGCATCGGGCAGGGCATCGAGTTCGACTATTGCTGCGTCCATGCCTGCTTCGCGCTGGCGGAGGCGGGTTATGAGACGATCATGGTCAACTGCAACCCGGAAACGGTGTCGACCGACTATGACACGTCGGACCGTCTCTATTTCGAGCCGCTGACGGCGGAGGACGTGCTGGAAATCCTGAGCGTCGAGATGTCGAACGGAACGCTGGCCGGCGTGATCGTCCAGTTCGGCGGGCAGACGCCGCTCAAGCTGGCGCAGGCGCTGGAAAATGCGGGCGTGCCGATCCTGGGCACGTCGCCCGACGCCATCGACCTGGCGGAGGACCGCGAGCGGTTCGCCGCGCTGATCGACAGGCTGAAACTGAAGCAGCCCGCCAACGGCATCGCGCGCAGCCGCGAGGAGGCGATCGCCGTCGCCAACCGCATCGGCTATCCGGTGCTGATGCGCCCCTCCTATGTCCTTGGCGGCCGCGCCATGGAGATCGTCGACGGTCAGGCGCAGCTGGAGGAATATATCGCCACCGCCGTTCAGGTGTCGGGCGACTCACCGGTGCTGATCGACCAGTATCTGCGCGACGCGGTCGAGGTGGATGTGGACGCGCTCTGCGACGGCGACGATGTGGTGGTCGCCGGCGTGCTCCAGCATATCGAGGAGGCGGGCGTCCATTCCGGCGACTCCGCCTGCTCCCTGCCGCCCTACAGCCTGTCGGACGACATCATCGCGGAGATCGAGCGTCAGGCCGATGTCCTCGCCCGCGCGCTGTCGGTCCGCGGCCTGATGAACATCCAGTTCGCGGTCAAGGACGGCGTCGTCTATCTGATCGAGGTCAATCCCCGCGCCAGCCGGACGGTGCCCTTCGTCGCCAAGGCCATCGGCACGCCGATCGCCAAGATCGCCAGCCGCGTCATGGCGGGCGAGAAGCTCAAGGACCTGCCGAAGATAGACCGGAACGCCATCGATCATATCGCGGTCAAGGAAGCCGTCTTCCCCTTCGCCCGCTTCCCCGGCGTCGATCCGGTGCTCTCGCCGGAAATGAAGAGCACCGGCGAAGTCATGGGCATCGACAGCGATTTCGCCACGGCCTTCGCCAAGGCGCAGCTGGGCGCGGGGACCATCCTGCCCAAGGGCGGCACGGTGTTCGTCTCGGTCAAGGACAGCGACAAGCCGGTGATCCTGCCCGCCGTGCAGAAGATGGCGGCGCTGGGCTTCGCCATCATCGCCACGGGCGGCACGGCCCGCTATCTGGAGGAGCAGGGCATCGCCGTCCAGCCGGTCAACAAGGTGGCCGAAGGGCGTCCGCATATCGTCGACAGGATCACCGACGGGGACGTCGACCTGATCTTCAACACGACGGAGGGCTGGCAGTCGCTCAAGGACAGCAAGGCGATCCGCACCAGCGCGCTGCGCGCCAAGGTCGCCAGCTTCACCACGGCGGCGGCCAGCGTCGCGGCGGCGAATGCGATCGAGGCTCTTCGGGGGCATGCCCTTGAAGTGCGTTCGCTCCAGTCCTATTATCCTGTGTCGCAAGCCTGATCCCCTGCACAAGGAAGCACGCTGCGGGTGGCCCCAAGGTCGGGGCCGCCAAAGGGAAGTTTTGACGAAGGATTTGCAAGAATGGCGACCGTCGAGAAGATGCCGATGCTGCAGATGGGCTATGACAAGCTCAACGAGCAGCTCCGCGAGTTGAAGGCCGAGCGGCCGTTGATCGTGGACGCCATCGAAGAAGCCCGCGCGCACGGCGATCTGTCGGAAAATGCCGAATATCACGCCGCCAAGGAGCGTCAGGGCCAGGTTGAAGCCACCATTGCCGATCTGGAAGACAAGCTGTCCCGTGCCCAGATCATCGATCCCAAGACGCTTTCGGGCGACAAGGTCGTGTTCGGCGCGACCGTCACCCTGCTCGATGAGGACGACAAGCCGGTCAAGTACCAGATCGTGGGTCAGGCCGAAGCTGACGCCAAGCTTGGCATGATCAGCTATAACAGCCCCCTGGGCCGCGCGCTGATCGGGCGCCAGATCGGCGAGGAGGTCGAGGTGTCGGTGCCATCGGGCGACAAATTCTACCTGGTCGACAAGATCGATTTTATCTGATCCATCCGTGAAACTGCCTGCCGGTCGCATGACGAACGGGATTGCGGCGATCACCTTCGTCGCCTTCCTGCTGCTTTACCTGACGGGGCAGGTCGATAATGCCGCGATCATGGCCGGCTTCATCCCCGCACGGGTGGAGGATGGCGCCCTGCTGGCCGGCATGGCGGCCGTTCCGGTGTGGCTGACGCCGATCAGTTGCACGCTGGTCCATGCCAACTGGCTGCATGTCGGCTTCAACCTGTTCATGTTCGTCTTCTGCGGGCGACAGGTGGAGCATGTGCTGGACAAGGGCGCGACGCTGCTGCTCTACATTGCCGGAGCCTATGGCGCGACGGCGCTGCAATGGGCGATCGATCCGCATTCCACCAATCCCATGGTCGGCGCCAGCGGGGCCATATCGGCGGTCATCGCGACCTATGCGCTGCTCTACAGCCAGCAGAAGGTCCGGCGGGTTGGACCGGTGTCGGCCAATCTGGTTCGTCTGCTCTGGCTGGCGGCAAGCTGGATCGTGCTTCAGCTCATGATCGGTTTCGCCACGGCGCAGGGACTGGGCGACCTGGGGCAGATTGCTGTTGCCGCGCATATCGGCGGCTTTCTGGTGGGGCTGGTGCTGACGCGCCCTTTGCTGCGCTGGCGTTTCCGCAAGCGTCCCCAGCCCCTTTCCTGACGCCCGGCTTTCCTGCTCTTCAGCCGCTGGGCAGATCGGGTTCCAGCAGCCGGTGCAGGTGCACGATCACATAGCGCATCTCCGCATCGTCGACCGTCCGCTGAGCAGCGCCGCGCCAGGCATTTTCGGCACTGCTGTAATCGGGATAGACGCCGACCAGCTCGATCGAACTCAGATCTTCGAATTCCAGCGTTTGAGGATTTTTGACGCGACCGCCCATTACAAGGTGCAGCTTGCTCATGGTATCTTATGTTCTCCTGCTCGGTGAACCCATAGCGTAGCAGGCCGCCCGCACCCGTCCAAGGGGGCAGGCGGCCGGATCAGCATGCTTTTGGCGGCGGCGCGATTACGTTTTTGGCAATCGGGCCTTCACCGCTTCGCTCAGCGCGTCGACCTTCGCGGCGACCAGCGCAGCCACATCGTCGGCAAGGCGGGACGCCTTCGCACCGAGATCGGCGGACGCCACGCTGTCGCGGGCCGATGCCGCCGCTTCCCTCGTCCCCTCGGCCGCATTGTGCAGCGCCTCGCCAGCGTTCGACCGCAGGCTTTCCGCATTTTCCGCCGCCACGGCCCTGGCGGCGAGCGCCGCTTCCAGCACCTTGGCGCCCGCACTGCTGGCAAGGCCGGGCAGGGCCTTCATGGCCGCGCGGCTCTTGGGGAACATCCATGCGATGACGGCACCCGCCGCGACGGCGCCCGCGACGGCGGCGATGGGGTGTTCCTGAACGATTTCATTGGCGCGGGCCGCGATCCGTTGCGACCGGTCGCGCGCGTCCGCATAGGCATCGCCCGCCTTTTCACGGCTCGTCTGGATCAGGTCGCCGGCGCTTTCCCTCGCGCGATCCGCCGTATCGCGGAACTTGCCGGACGCGGTCCCGGCAATGTCGTTCGCAGCTTCGCGGGCGCGGGTGAGTTGCGTGCGGATGTCAGCCATCGTCAGTCTCCGAAATCTCTTCTGTGCGGTTGCTTATCCGAACGTATATCTGCCGGAAAAGTGCCCCGAGCGGACGGCGCAGCAAATAGAGCGCGAGCGCGCCCGTCGCCGCGGCCGTGGCGGCCGGCCGTTGCTGGACCTTGGCAGCCGCATAGGCGGCGCCGTCCATCAGCGTTTCCGTTGCCTTGTCCTTCGCGTCCTGCTTGAGCCGGGCGGGGGTGAGGCGCGCCCTGGCGGCGAGGGCGCTGGAGATGAGCGCGGCCTTGCGCGCATCCGCCCGCGCCACCGCATCGCGATAGGCTTCTTCGCGCTTCATGGCTTCACCGCCTTCTTCATCCGGTCGATGCGGCCCTTCGCGACCAGCAGCAGCAGCAGCGCGATGACCAGCGCGCCGCCGAATACCGCGCCTGTCGCCCAGCCGGGCCCGACAAGCGGCGACAACGCCAATATGATGCCCACCAACCCGGCGACGATCGCCGCGAAGACAAGCATGATGCCCGCCGTCGCGAAGATCAGCGCATCGCGGATCCCCGCGCCGACGATGCCGGCGCGCAGCTTCTGCCGTTCGACTTCCGCTTCCGCATAGGCCCGCCCGTCGCTGTACAGGCGTGTGAAGACGTCCCGCACGGACTCTTCCTGTGCCTCGGTCTGCAGGGGCTCTTGAGTCAAAATATCCTCCGCCCCGGCGCCGGGGCCCTGTCGTCCGTCAATGGGCAAGGACGCGATCAGGCGTCTTCGTCCGAACCCTTGGCAAGACGCATCAGCACGAAGCCGACCACCGCCGCAGCGCCGATGGCCACGGCCGGGCTCTTGCGCACGAAATCCCGCGCTTCGGTCATCAACTGGTCGACATCCTTGCTGTCCAGCGTCTTCGCGGCGCCGGCCACCGATTCGGCTGCCTGGCGCGCATAGTCGCCATATTGCGGGCCAAGCTTCGCATCGACGGTGCCCGCCGTGTCGGAGATCAGCTTCGCCAGACTCTGCATGGCCGATCCGGTCTTGTCCTTGGCGACGCCCGCGGCGGATTTTGCGGTCTTGGACGCCTGGTCCTTGAGCGGGTCGATATGCGCTTTCCAATCGACGGCGTTCAGCTTGTCGGCGGCGGCCTTCGCAGCCTTTTCCGCTTGCGCCTTGATCGGCGCGATTTGCGCGGTCCAGCCATGGGCGGCGGCGCCGTTGCCCGGCGTCTTGGGCGCGGCGGCCTTGCGCGTGGTGGCGGTCTTGACGGGCGCCGCCTTCACCAGCGTGCCGGACAGGGCGGCCTTGGCCGGCTTGGCCTTGGGCGCCTTGGCGGGGCTGGCCTTTCTGGCGCGCTTGGCGGGCGGGGTTTCCGGGGTGTCGGCCATCGTCCTAAGTCTCCCTTTGAAATACGGTGGAATCGCTGTGCGGGCGGGCGGCTCTGCCTCTAATGCTTCGCCACCGCCCACAGTTCCGTTGCCGTTACTATTTTGAGCATCGGCATTTTTCGAGTCCTTGCAAGCCCCTGCATTGCCAAGCGGGGAGGCGGTGGCTAAGCGGGGCGCGAAAAGCGACCAGAGCCAGTCCCCAGAGCCACTCCAAGGAGCGACCATGACAGCCATTCTCGATATTCATGCCCGCCAGATTCTGGACAGCCGCGGCAATCCGACCGTCGAAGTCGACGTGATGCTGGAGGATGGCAGCTTCGGCCGCGCCGCCGTGCCTTCGGGCGCTTCGACCGGCGCCTATGAAGCGGTGGAAAAGCGGGATGGGGACGCCGCCAAATATCTGGGCAAGGGCGTGCTCGCCGCCGTCGCCGCCGTCAATGACCAGATTGCCGAGCAGATCATCGGCCTGGATGCCGAGGATCAGGCAGAGGTCGATGCTGCGATGATCGCGCTCGACGGGACGGAGAACAAGTCGAACCTGGGCGCCAACGCGATCCTGGGCGTCAGCCTGGCGGTGGCGAAGGCGGCCGCCGATGCGCGCGGCCTGCCGCTCTATCGCTATGTCGGCGGCGTCAATGCGCATGTGCTGCCGGTGCCGATGATGAACATCATCAACGGCGGCGAACATGCCGACAATCCGATCGACTTCCAGGAATTCATGATCATGCCGGTCGGCGCGGAGAGCATTGCCGACGCCGTGCGGATCGGTTCGGAAATCTTCCATACGCTGAAGAAGGGCCTGCACGACAAGGGTCTGGCGACCTCGGTCGGTGACGAGGGCGGTTTCGCGCCGAACATTGCCTCGACCCGCGACGCGCTCGACTTCATCATGCTGTCGGTGGAGAAAGCGGGCTACAAGCCGGGCGATGACGTCGTGCTGGCGCTGGACTGCGCGGCGACCGAATTCTTCAGGAACGGCAAGTACGAGATTTCGGGCGAAGGCCTGTCGCTCAGCCCGGTCGAAATGGCCGATTATCTCGCGGCCCTGTGCGCCGACTATCCGATCAAGTCGATCGAGGACGGCATGAGCGAGGATGATTTCGAGGGCTGGAAGGCGCTGACCGACAAGATCGGGGGCAAGGTCCAGCTGGTGGGCGACGACCTTTTCGTGACCAATCCCAGGCGTCTGGAAATGGGCATCGGCAAGGGCCTCGCCAATTCGCTGCTGGTAAAGGTGAACCAGATCGGTTCGCTCACCGAAACGCTGGCGGCCGTCGACATGGCCCATCGGGCGCGCTACACCGCCGTCATGTCGCACCGTTCGGGCGAGACCGAGGACGCGACGATCGCCGATCTGGCCGTCGCCACCAATTGCGGCCAGATCAAGACCGGTTCGCTCGCCCGTTCGGACCGGCTCGCCAAGTATAACCAGCTCATCCGGATCGAAGAAGAACTGGGCGACGTCGCGCTTTACGCCGGGCGTTCGATTTTCCGCTAAATCAAATTTTCGACATCCGGTCGCAAGCGCAGTAAATTTTGCTTGCGGCCGGCCCGTCCCTGTGATTCAACTGGTCCATGGCGCATATCGCGAAACTCCGCATGTTGCTTTTTTCGGCCTTCGGTCCGGCGATTGCGGTGCTTCTTCTTCTCTTCTTCGCAGGCTATGTGGTGCTGGGCTCCAACGGGGTTCTGGCATGGGGCGATTACAAGCGGCAGCTCCATCATGCCCAGTCTGAACTGAAGCAGGTTCAGGCCAGCCGGCAGGAGTTGAAGAACCGGGTGGACCTGCTCGATCCCCGGCGCGTCGATCCCGATCTTTCCGATGAACTGATCCGGCGGGAGCTGGGCGTCGTCCATCATGATGAAGTGATCGTCCCGCTGAACTGACCTTTCTCGACGGCTGGCCGATCGCTTTTGCCGCGTTCCTGTGCCCCATGCCGCGTTGCATTTGGGGGCGGACTGCCGCTATACCGGCCTTCCTTCCATCCTCACCCACGCAAAAGGATAAGAGCCTTGGCGAAACCAACGACGCCGCGTCCTTCACGCGCAAAGGCAAAGGCGGCTGCACCCGCCGCCGGCGCGGACCATAACCGGCCTCGCCCCGACACTCCCAAAGATTATAAGGCCACCAAGGAAGAGCTGCTGGAATTCTACCGGCAGATGGTCCTGATCCGCCGTTTCGAGGAAAAGGCCGGCCAGCTTTACGGCCTGGGCCTGATCGGCGGCTTCTGCCACCTCTATATCGGGCAGGAAGCGGTCGCCGTCGGCATCCAGTCGGCGCTCCAGCCCGGCAAGGACAGCGTCATCACCGGCTATCGCGACCATGGCCACATGCTGGCCTATGGCATCGATCCCAACGTCATCATGGCTGAACTGACCGGCCGCGAAGCGGGCATTTCGCGCGGCAAGGGCGGTTCGATGCACATGTTCAGCGTCGAGCATAAATTCTACGGCGGCCACGGTATCGTCGGCGCCCAGGTGTCGCTTGGCGCCGGTCTCGGCTTCGCGCACAAGTATAATAATGACGGCGGCGTCTGCGTCGCCTATTTCGGAGACGGCGCGGCCAATCAGGGCCAGGTCTACGAAAGCTTCAACATGGCCGAGCTGTGGAAGCTGCCGATCATCTTCGTGATCGAGAACAACCAATATGCCATGGGCACCAGCGTCAACCGCTCCTCGGCGGAAGACCAGCTTTACCGGCGCGGCGAAAGCTTCCGCATTCCCGGCATCCAGGTGAACGGTATGGACGTGCTGGCGGTGCGCGGCGCGACGGAAGAGGCGCTGAAATGGGTGCAGGCGGGCAACGGTCCGATCCTGCTGGAAATGAAGACCTATCGCTATCGCGGCCATTCCATGTCCGATCCGGCCAAATACCGGTCGCGCGAGGAAGTGCAGTCGATGCGCGAAAAGTCCGACCCGATCGAAGGCGTCAAGAAATATCTGGCCGACATGGGCGTCGTCGAGGACGAACTCAAGAAGATCGACCAGGACATCCGCAAGATCGTCAGCGACGCGGCGGATTTCGCTGAAACCTCTCCCGAACCGGAACTGCACGACCTTTATACCGACGTGCTGGTGGAGCAATATTAATGGGTATCGAAATCAAGATGCCGGCGCTTTCCCCGACGATGGAGGAAGGCACGTTGGCGAAGTGGCTGGTGAAGGAAGGGGACGAGGTCCGCTCGGGCGACATATTGGCCGAGATCGAGACCGACAAGGCGACGATAGAATTCGAAGCCGTCGATGAAGGCAAGATCGGCCAGATCATGGTGGCCGAGGGGACTGAAGGCGTGAAGGTCGGCACCGTCATCGCCACGATGGCGGCAGATGGGGCAGGCGAGGCCGCACAGGCGCCGAAGGCCGCCGAAAGTGCGCCTCCCGCCGCGCCCGAAGCCGCTCCGGCGCCCAGGAAGGCCGAAAGCGGCACGTCGAAGCTTGCGACCGAGGCGAAGGCGACCGTCAAGGACCCGGCGTTGCCCGAGGGTACCGAATATATCAAGACCACCGTTCGCGAAGCGCTGCGCGACGCCATGGCCGAGGAAATGCGGCGGGACGAGCGCGTCTTCGTCATGGGTGAAGAGGTGGCCGAATATCAGGGCGCCTATAAGGTCACCCAGGGCCTGCTGGAGGAATTTGGCGACAGGCGCGTCATCGATACGCCGATCACCGAATATGGCTTTGCCGGCATAGGCGCGGGCGCGGCGATGGGCGGATTGAAGCCGATCGTCGAGTTCATGACCTTCAACTTCGCGATGCAGGCGATCGACCATATCATCAATTCGGCCGCCAAGACCAATTACATGTCCGGCGGCCAGATGCGCTGTCCGATCGTGTTCCGCGGTCCCAATGGCGCGGCCAGCCGCGTCGCCGCGCAGCATAGCCAGAATTACGGTCCCTGGTATGCGTCGGTTCCCGGGCTCATCGTCATCGCGCCCTATGACTCGGCCGACGCCAAGGGCCTGCTCAAGGCGGCGATCCGTTCGGACGATCCGGTCGTGTTCCTTGAGAACGAACTGGTCTATGGCCGCAGCTTCGACGTGCCCAAGGTGGACGATTATGTCCTCCCCATCGGCAAGGCGCGCATCGTCCGCGAAGGCAAGGATGTGACGCTGGTCAGCTACTCCATCGGCGTTGGCGTGGCGCTGGAAGCGGCGGAGGCTTTGGCCGGCGAAGGCATCGATGCGGAGGTCATCGACCTGCGCACGCTACGCCCGCTCGATACCGCGACGGTGCTGGAGAGCCTGAAGAAGACCAATCGCCTGGTGGTGGTGGAAGAGGGCTGGCCGGTCTGCTCGATCGCGTCTGAAATCGCGGCGGTGGTGATGGAACAGGGTTTCGACGATCTGGACGCCCCTGTGCTGCGCGTGACTAACGAGGATGTGCCGCTGCCCTATGCGGCGAATCTGGAAAAGGCGGCGCTTATCGATGCGGCGCGGGTTGTCGCTGCGGCGAAGAAGGTTTGTTATCGGTGAAATGGGGATGGGGAGCGGCACGTGCGGCTCCCCATCAACTACAGGTCGATGCCGTCACATTTTCCGGGTTGTAGATGCCTACGCCGCCTGTTGGTCCTGCATATTCGCGATTGTCCCGGACATACATCCCTGCGGTTTCAACCATGCTCGACAAGTTGAGCCAGCGCGATCCGATCAGCGGCTGATATCTATACGCCACCTCGGCAAGGATGACAGCGCCCCCCTCTGGAGCCTTGAGGGTTTGGCCATTGACCGAAATGCCTGTCAGGTTGGTGTCACCCTGCTTGCCGAAGCCGGAAGAGTAGGTCAGGCCGCCCCGGCATCGCTGCCAACGGATGCGGTAGCGATCGGTTGTGTTGGGATTGGCCACTGGTTCAAGGCTGGTGAGGACGACCTTGCCGTTGGAAAACAGGCCCAGGGCGGAACCCTGAAGGTCGGCACCCGTCATCAGATCATTTATTTGTGCTTCCGTTATCTGTTTGGTTGATAACAGGTCGCCTGTCCCAATACGGGAACCATCATCCGCGAGCCGTAACGCTAACTGGCTGACGCGCATTTTGGTGACTGTATAGTTGGCCAGCTCGGCAGCCGTAAGCGTAGCTACTAGGACGAATGGCAGGCATAGGGCGAATTCGACCACCGCGATGCCGTTCTGCGCGCGGCTTAGACCACCAATCCAGTTCGAACCGCGCGCAAAAATATTGCTGTTCCTCCTCATGGGCAATTCCTCACGACGGAAACAGGTTCGCCGGGTTTCTGGCCATAGGGCTGGTTGGTCAGCACGGTCTTTGCCGAGAGATGGACCTTGCCGGGTAGGCCGATCATCTTGTCCAGAGGGAAGAAGCGGGGATATTGGACGTCCACGATCATGACCACGGCTGCCTGGGTGCCGCCCTGACCTTCGCTGCCGCCGTCCGCATCCCGAACGCCATTGGCATTATTGTCCTGAAACGGTTCGCCATCATCGCATTTGCCGTTGCCGTTATTGTCATTATAAGGTTCTGCGACTGCCTGGGCTGCTTTCGTGTAGGAATAGAAGTTGCGACGGCTGATTCTCACTTCGGCATTGGCCGCCAGCCGCTTCACCTGATCTTCGATCTTCTGGTTGATGGCCAACTGCGTCGCCTCTTCCTGACCGCTTTCCAGCGTTGAATCCCGCGCCGCCTTCTGCACCACGCCCTGAAGCACGCCCTGCATGTACAGCGTATGCGCCAAGTCCAGCGCGCCAAGCATCAGTAGCAGGAACACGGGCGCGATCAGCCCGAATTCCGTGATGGCGGTGCCTCGCTGATCGCTGGATCGACGGAAAAGCGCTGCCACTGACATCAGCTTGTCAGCCTGAGTTGGGAAATCTGATTGGCGATATTGCGGAAAGTCTGTTGCAGGGCGGCCGAACTTTGGGCCGAGAAGAAGCGATCCTTACTGGCGCATGACTTCAGCATGTTTTCGATGGTAGTGTTCTTGGTACCGAACCAGACAACCCACACAGTGGTATTGGGCATGTTCTTGATTGCCGCGCACGCTGCTTGGGTACGCAGATTGATCTGCTGGGTCAGGGTAGCGTCCAGGTTTGGTAGATCCTCAGTCTGGGTATCTGTGGTTTGCCGGCGGTCCCAATAGGGAATGCCATAGGCTTGGTAGGTGTCGACTTCGGCATTGGCTTCGCCATCAGTCATGAAGATTAAATGACGTTGTATTTCACCGCCGCGCGGAGTCGTCGCGTTATTCGCTGCAAACAGGCCGGTCGGCGATAGCAATCTCCCGCCCCAAATGAGGCCTATATCGTGATAGGTGGCACCTCCCGGTGTTAAGGTGTCCACATAGCTGTCGAAGGCCGATGCGTTGGGCCACGGCTCGAGCAAATGCGCCGCTGCCGTTGTGCAGGTGTAGGATCCTTTGCCGAACTTGTTGTAGAAGGTAACTACTTCAGACCGGTTTCTTGTCGTTGGATCACTGAAGGAGGCCCCCCTTTTATAGATGATCTGGCCCAACGCAGGCGCCCACTGGGTGTCAGGGTCGTTGGTCGGCGGAGTATCGAGATCCAGGTCGAGCGCATCGTCAGGACGAGGCATGTAGCTTGTCGCCGCTACGGTTCTGCGTTCCTCTATGCACCCATCCCAAGAGATTGTCTGGTCCGAATAGTTGGTGCTGGACACCTTGTCTGTCGTATCTAGACCCGTTGTTCCGACAGGCAGCACGAGCGAAGCGGGTGAATTCCAGCCCGTGCCATTCTTGAGGGCGCGCAGATCGACTTGCACCGGATGATATCGCCACGCATTGAAGGTGACGGCATTGGGATCGAACTGGAATGTGCTGACATAGGTGTACCAGCGCGTGTAAGATCGAGAACGAATTCTATACTTGCATCCGTTGTTTCCGGAAACCCAGCTTGTGAATTCGCGCTGATCATCCTTCCATTTCTGCGATGCCTGCCAATTGCCGTTACCCTGAACGCCTCCATTTGTCTCATTCATGCCATTGGTGAGAGCTGCGGTGGAAGCGGTCAGTTCTCCGGGCTCCACATAGGTCGATTTACACAGCGCCTCCGTAGCTGTCCTGGCAGACTTGTCAGTCCAGCCTATGTTTGCCCAGTCGGTCTTGCCAACGTCTTCACTGGACACGACCTTGCCGTACACAACTGTTCGCTCGCGCGACTGATAGGTTGCGAAGTCCTTGAACCAGTTTGAAGGCAGCAGTTTGCCGACGTTGACGTTCGTATCATAAGGGACAAACCCGAACCGTATTTGCGTCTCCGCGCTTGTACCGCCAGAGGGCGCGTCACCGTCGCATTGGGCAACAGTGTCCAGGCGAGCCACTATCTCGTAAAAGCAGCGCACCGCACGACGGAGGCCAACTATTTTGGTTTCAGTGTCGCCAGAGATCGCCTGTCCCATCGATCCGGTCACGTCCAACACGAACATCACATCGGTATTCGGCAGGCGCATTTCGGCGTCGCAAGCGACCTCGATTGTTTTGGAATTAATGCCGAAAATCCGCATGATCGCCATCGGCAGCGGCACAGACGCCGTGCCGGTAACCTTTCCCGCGGACTCGCTGAACGATCGCATCACCGTTCCGCTGCCATAGGAGCCTGGCCGGAAATTGGCGTCGAACATCCCGTTTGCGGCATTCAGCGCCTGGTTGTTGTTGGCAGCCCATGCGCCGCCGCCCATGGTTTTGCGGCCGGCAAGTGCGCCGGCGTCGCAGGCTTGCTGCAGCCTCGACTTCGTCAGATAGATGCGGCTCATGTCGACACCACCGCCGATCAATCCCATAAGCGGAAGGACAGCAGCCGCCACCATGGCCAAGGTATTCCCCGCCTGATTGTGATAAAGCCGCATCAGAATGAACAGCGCGCGCTTGATCCGGTCGCTCATAATCCGCTCTGCCTTTACTTGCCCCGCACCCCCAATTCAGGCAGGGCAGCCCCATGCCCATCCAGGGGCAGTTGCCAGGATCACTATGCCGGTTGGGGTTAAAAAGCTGATAATTTCGGCCAAATCCATTTCCATCGATATAGGCGGATGGATATTGTGAGCGACGATCTCGCCCCATTGCCGTCGCTGCTCAGCGCCTATGCTGGCCCTGATGCGCCGCTTCATCGGTTTATCTGGGCGCTCGATGCCCGATTCTCGCGGCTCGTGGCGACGACGAGCGAGCCGATCATCGGGCAGATGCGCCTGGCCTGGTGGAACGATGCCCTGACCGATGAAAGCGGCGTCAAGGGGCGCGGCGAGCCGTTGATCGATGCGATGCGGAAGCTGGACGCCCTGCCGCCGTGCGGCCTGTCGCAATGGCTTGACGGCTGGGAGGCGCTGATCGGGGAGGTCGATCTTTCCGGTTATGCGGAGGGACGAGGCGGTGGCCTGTTTCGGGCGTTGGCGGGGCGGGAGGATATTCCATCCTGGCTCGACCGCGCGGGGGCGGCCTGGGCGTTGTGGGATTTGTCCGGACATGGTGCGGACCGGGAAGTCGCGGGCAGGGCAATCGAACTGGCGCGAGGATATATAACCGGCGACTGGCCGGCTTGGCCAAAGCAATGGCGCCCGTTGCGGATCGCCTATCAACTCGCGCGCCGCGACATAGAGGAAGGCCGATGTGCGCCGGCAGGATTGACCGCTGCGCTATATTGGCGATTGGTGCGCATCGCATTGTTGGGGCGATAAGGGGGATAGTGTGGAACGAGTTCTGGGGGGCGCGATGGCCGCATTGCTGCTGGCGGCGGGTGGGCTGTTCTGGTGGCAGGGGCGGGCGAACAATGAACCCGTGCCCCAGCCCCTGATCGGATCGCCCCCGCCGCCTGCCGTCGATGCGCTGCCAGAAGGCGATCCGGACGCTTCGGGCGATGCGCCGCCCATGCCTGGCGAAGCGTCGCCGCAAAGCCGCGAGCAGAAGCGCTTTGGCCGCTACGACCGCAATCGCGACGGCTTCATCACGCGGGTCGAGATGATGGGCAGCCGCGTCAAGGCGTTCAAGGCGCTCGACCGCGACAATGACAATCTCCTCTCCTTCGAGGAGTGGGCGGTGACGACGTCGGATCGCTTTGCCAAGGCGGACGGCAATGGCGACGGCAGGCTGACCCCAGCGGAATTCGCGACGACCGCGCCGAAACGCGCGGCCGCCGCCAAATGCAGATGCTGAAACGTCAGGCCGGCTGAAGTTCGCCCAGCCAGGCGCCCAGCGCGGCGCGGGCGCGGGATGTCATGGCTTCCTTGCGCTGCTTCTTCTTCACGTCGTCGAGCGGGGGGAAGAGGCCGAAATTGACGTTCATCGGCTGGTAATCCGCCGTCTCGACATTGCCGGTCACATGGCCCAGCAGCGCGCCGAGCGCGGTTTCCGGCGGCAGCGGCGCGAGCGGCCGGCCCAATATCTCCGCCGCGGCAAAGCGCCCGGCGAGCAGGCCTATGGCCGCGCTCTCGACATAGCCCTCGCAGCCCGTGACCTGTCCGGCAAAGCGGATATGCGGGGCGCTTTTCAGGCGCAAGGTGCCGTCCAGCAGCTTGGGGCTCTGGATGAAGGTGTTGCGGTGAAGCCCGCCCAGCCGGGCGAATTCCGCCTTTTCCAGACCGGGGATGGTGCGGAACAGTTCGACCTGCGCGCCATGCTTCAGCTTGGTCTGGAAGCCGACCATGTTCCACAGCGTGCCCGACGCATTGTCCTGCCGCAGTTGCACCACCGCATAGGGCCAGCGGCCGGTGCGCGGATCGTCCAGGCCCATCGGCTTCATCGGTCCGTGGCGCAATGTTTCCGGGCCACGCGACGCCATGACTTCGATGGGCATGCAGCCCTCGAAATAGGGCGTGTCCTTTTCCCATTCCTTGAAGTCGCTCTTCTCGCCGTCGAGCAGGCCCTGGACGAAGGCCTGATACTGCTCCCTGTTCATGGGGCAGTTGATATAGTCCTTCCCCTCGCCGCCGCCGGGGCCGATCTTGTCCCAGCGATTGGCCATCCAGCATTTGTCCATGTCGATGCTGTCGAAATGCACGACCGGCGCGATGGCGTCGAAAAAGGCGAGATGGTCGATGCCCGCCGCCTGCCCGATGCTGGCGGCCAGAGCAGGGGCGGTCAGCGGGCCGGTGGCGACGATGGTCATGCCCTCTGACGGCAGGGCGTCGATGCGTTCGCGCACGATCTCCACATTGGGATGCCCGGCCAGTGCCCGGGTGACGCCTTCGGAAAAGATGTGGCGGTCGACCGCGAGCGCCGACCCGGCGGGAACCTTGGCTGGTTCCGCCTGCGCCATGATGAGGGAGCCCAGCCGCCGCATCTCCTGATGCAGCAGCCCCACGGCATTCTTGTCCGCATCGTCGGAGCGGAAGCTGTTGGAGCAGACCAGTTCGGCAAGGCCATCGGTCTGATGCGCGGGGGTCATGTCGCCGCTCCCGCGCATTTCCGACAGGCGGACCTTCACGCCGGCCTGCGCCAATTGCCATGCCGCTTCCGTGCCTGCCATGCCGCCGCCGATGATGTGAACCTGATGCTTCGCCACTTTGCCCATTCTTCAATTCATGCGTTGTGGTGGGGCGTTTAGGTCAAAAGCGAGAAAAAGGAGAGCGCAAAATGATCGACCATATCGGCTTCGCGGTCAGTGATGCCGGACGATCGCGCGATTTCTACGATGAACTGCTGGGCGCGATCGGCCTCAGGCGGTTGCGGACGGTCGCTGCGGCGGAAAATGGCAGCGGCGGGGATGCCCATGGCTATGGCCGGGATGAGGACGCCTTCTTCTGGTTCGGTGACAATGAAGCGGTGGGTGAGGGGACGCATGTCGCCTTCCGGGTCGAGAACCGGGCGATGGTCCACGCTTTCCACGCGGCGGGGCTGCGCGCCGGGGGCAAGGATAATGGCGCGCCCGGCCTGCGGCCCCGCTATGGCGCGAGCTATTACGCCGCCTTCATCCTCGACCCCGACGGCATCAATGTAGAGGCGGTGTGCTATGCGATGGAGGAGCCGAGCGCTTCGGTGGACGGGGACGCGCCATAATAGGCGCTCTCGTCCAAAATCCCCTCCCGCTTGGCGACGATGGTGGCGACCAGCACCTGCCCCGCGACATTGACGGCGGTGCGGCCCATGTCGAGGATCGGATCGATGGCCAGCAGCAGCCCGGCGCCCTCCAGCGGCAGGCCGAGCGTGGAAAGCGTCAGCGTCAGCATCACGATCGCGCCGGTCAGGCCCGCCGTCGCGGCCGATCCGACGACGGAAACGAAGACGATCAGCGCATAATCCGCCGCATGAAGGGGAATGCCGTAGAAGCTGGCGACGAAGATCGCCGCCAGCGCCGGATAGATGGAGGCGCAGCCGTCCATCTTGGTGGTCGACGCCAGCGGAATGGCGAAGGCGGCATAGCCCCTTTCCACGCCCATGCGCTCCGTTACGGCTTCGGTGACGGGCAGCGTGCCGACCGAGGATCGCGAAACGAAACCGAGCTGGATCGCCGGCCACGCCTTGGCGAAGAAGGGCAGCGGCCTGAGCCCGTTTGCCGCCAGCAGCAGCGGATAGACGACCAGCAGCACCAGCGCGAGGCCCAGATAGATGGCTCCGGCAAAGCCGCCGAGCTGGGCGAGCGCGCTCCAGCCATAGGTGGCGATGGCGCTGCCGATCAGGGCGGCGGAACCGATGGGCGTCAGCCGGATGATCCAGCCCAGGATGGCGCGGACCACCGCCAGCAGGGAGCGGACGAAGGCCAGGAAAGGCTCTGCCTTCTCCCCGACCTTCAAGGTGGCGAGGCCGACGGCGATGGAGATCACCAGCAATTGCAGGATGTTGAAGGAAAGCGTGGTGGTCGCGCCGCCATCGTTCAGCTTGGTGCTGGCGGACAGGGCGAAGCTGTTGCCGGGAACCAGCCCCTTCAGGAAATCGAGCCAGCCGCCGACGGAGTCCGTCTTGCCGATCGCCAGCGCCTGCCCGTGCAGGCCAGAGCCCGGCTGGACGATCAGGCCGATGGCAAGGCCGATGACGACCGCGATCAGCGCCGTGATTGCGAACCAGAGCAGGGTCTGCCCCGCCAGCCGCGCCGCATTGTCGAGCGCGCGCAGATTGGCGATGGAGGCGACGATGGCCGCGAACACCAGCGGCGGCACCACGGCCTTCAGCAGGGAAACGAAGATCGATCCCGTCGTCTTGAGTGCGGTCGCCAGCCAATTGAGGTCGCCGTCCGGCGCGGTCCCCATGGCTCGCGCCGCCAGACCGAGCAACAGGCCGACCGCCATGCCGACCAGAACCTGAAATCCGAAACTGCGATAGTTGATGGCCATGGGTGCATTCCTTCGGGCGACCGACGCGCGATATGGTGAGCGATGCCGTCAAATGCGCGCAAGCAATTCTTTATGGGGGTGAACGCGGATAAGGACGCCCTCTTTCCGCGACTGGGACAGCAAACGGATTGGCTGTCGCAATCCACTATGCCACAGAATGGTCCTTGGTCCAGCAGGAGATGCGATTTGAGGAAATGGCGGGCGGTTCTTGCGGTCCTGACCGCTCCGGTGCTGTTCCTGCCGCACCCCGCGCAGGCCGCCGGCGACCCGGCATTGGCCAAGGACATTCTCGTCAGATCCATTGCGTTCCGGACGGTGGAGGGAGAGGGGCAGGTGCCCCGCCTCGCCGCCTATTATGCCTCGCTGCTGCAGCAGGCGGGATTTGCGGCGGGGGATGTGGAGATCACGCCGATGGGTGAGACGGCGAGCCTGGCCGCGACCATTCGCGGCAGCGATCCGCAGCTCAGGCCGCTGCTCCTGATCGGCCATATGGATGTGGTGGCCGCCAATCCGGCGGACTGGGCGCGCGATCCATTCCTGCCGGTTGAGGAGGATGGCTATATTTTCGGGCGGGGCGCGGAGGACAATAAATATGATGTCGCCATGATGGTGGCGACGTTGATGGGCCTGAAGAAGGAAGGCTGGCGACCGCGGCGGACCGTCACCCTGCTGCTGTCGGGCGACGAGGAAACCCATATGCGGACGAGCAGGGCGCTGGCGGAGAAATATAAGGACGCCGAACTGCTGCTGAACGGAGATGGCGGAGGCGGACTGCTGGACGAGGGCGGACGGGCGGTGCTCTATCAATTGCAGGCTGGCGAGAAAAGCTATGCGGATTTCGAGATCGCCTTCACCGATGCGGGCGGCCACAGCAGCGCGCCGACGCCGGGCAACCCGATCTATCGGCTGGCGCGGGCGATCGACCGCATCGCCGCCTATCGCTTCGCGCCGATGCGCAATGAACTGACCAGGGCATCGCTGGCCCTTTCGGCGGAGCGGATCGGCGGGGCCGTGGGTGAGGCGATGCGGCGCTATGCCGAGACGGGGGACCGGAAGGCGGCCGACCTGCTGTCGGACTATCCCGAATTTGTGGGGCAGGTGCGGACGACCTGCGTCGCCACCATGGCGCAGGCAGGCCACGCGCTCAACGCGCTGCCGCAAAGCGCGAAGGTCGACGTCAACTGCCGCATCTTTCCCGGCATTGCGGTGGATGCCGTGAAGGCGGAACTGGCGCAGGCCATTGACGATCCGGACGCCAGGATCACCACCCTGGACGACCCGCAGGCGAGCGATGCGTCACCGCTCCGCGAGGATGTGGTGAAAGCGGTCAAGGCAGCGGTTTCGGCCCGCTATCCGGATATTCCCGTCATACCCTCCATGTCGGCGGGGGCGACGGACAGCCTCTATTTCCGGGCGCTGGGGGTGCCGAGCTATGGCGTTTCCAGCCTGTTCCAGCGCGGCGAGGACGGCTTTGCCCATGGGCTGAACGAACGCGTGCCGGTGGCGGGGATACCGCAAGCGCTCGACCAGTGGGAGCGGATGGTGAAGGCCCTGGCGGGGTAGATCACCTTCCCCATGGGCTCCCGCCTTTGCAGGAGCCCATTGCAGGTCGGTCGTTTCAGCGCTGCGTGGCGACGCTGTTGGCCGCAGACAGCACCGCCTGAACCGAGGCCGTGGCGACATCCGTATCCGTGCCGATCCCGAAGATGGTCCGGCCATCGGGGGTGCGGCATTCGACATAGGCGGCCGCCGCGACATCCGTACCCGCGCCGATCGCATGCTCGCTATAGTCGGCGACCTCCAGATCGACTCCCAGTTCATCGCGCAGCGCCGCGAGAACCGAGGAGATCAGGCCGTTGCCGCGTCCGGAAATGCTCCGTTCGCCACCCTTGTGCGTGATCTTGCCGGTGAAGATGCGGTCGCCCGCCGCGCCGCTCTCATGATAGTCGATCAGGCTGTAGGGCTGTTCGCCCGTCAGGCGATAATGGGTTTCGAAGGCGGTCCAGATGTCGGCGGCGTTCAGTTCGCGGCTGCTTTCGTCGGCCAGCGCCTGCACGACCTTCGAAAAATCGGCCTGCATGCGCTTGGGCAGCTTCAGCCCCTTGTCCTGTTGCAGCACCCAGGCGACGCCGCCCTTGCCGGACTGGCTGTTCACCCGGATCACCGCTTCGTAATCGCGGCCCAGATCCTTGGGGTCGATCGGCAGATAGGGCACGTCCCAGATCTGGTCGTTGCGCGCTTCCTGCGCGGCGAAGCCCTTCTTGATGGCGTCCTGATGGCTGCCGGAAAAGGCGGTGAACACCAGTTCGCCGGCATAGGGATGGCGCGGGTGGACGGGCAACTGGTTGCAATATTCGACGGTCTGGATGACTTCATCGATGTCGCTGAAATCCAGGCCGGGATTGATGCCCTGCGTGTACATGTTGAGCGCCACGGTCACCAGATCGCAATTGCCGGTGCGCTCGCCATTGCCGAACAGGCAGCCTTCGACGCGATCCGCGCCCGCCATCAGGCCCAGTTCCGCCGCCGCCACGCCGGTGCCGCGATCATTATGGGTGTGCAGCGAGATGACGACGCTGTCGCGCTTGCTGATGTTGCGGCAGATCCATTCGATCTGGTCGGCATAGATATTGGGTGTCGCCGCCTCTACCGTGGCGGGCAGGTTCAGGATCAGCGGACGCTCCGGCGTGGGCTGGAGGATTTCCATCACCGCTTCGCAGCATTCCAGGCTGAAATCCAGCTCTGCGGTGGAAAAGGTTTCGGGCGAATATTCGAAATGCCAGTCGGTGTCGGGCTGCTTCGCCGCATTGTCGCGCAGCAGCTTCGCGGCGGTGATCGCGATGTCCCTGATCTGCGGCCGGTCCATCTGGAACACGATGTTGCGCCAGGCGGGGGATACGGCGTTGTAGACGTGGACGATGGCCTTCTTCGCGCCGCGCAGGGATTCGAAGGTGGTGGCGATCAGGTCTTCGCGCGCTTGCGTGAGCACCTGAGGGAACACATCGTCGGGGATCGCGCCGTCGCGCACCAGGCCGGAGATGAAGTCGAACTCGGTCGCGCCAGCACTTGGGAACCCGATCTCGATCTCCTTGACGCCGACCTTCACCAGCAGGTCGAAGAAGCGGCGCTTCTTTTCCGCATTCATCGGGTCGATCAGCGACTGGTTGCCGTCGCGCATGTCGGTCGACAGCCAGCGCGGCGGGGCGGTGATGACGTTCGACGGCCACTGGCGGTTCGGCAGGTCGACCTGAGGGAAGGGGCGGTATTTCAGCGAGGGATCGGTCAGCATCATGACGAAAATGGCTTCTCTGCATACGGGCGAGCGTGTTGGGGCCTGCCCGGTGGTACGACTATCTGCTTGATTATGCCCTTAGGCGGATTGCCGCGTCATTCAAGCGAAGAGCAGCACAAAAACCACGCCTAAGGGCGTGTAAGTCGTAGCAGGGGAAGAAGCGCGCGCTGCATAATGGGAGCGCCATAGCCCGAATCGACCGGCAAGCGCAAGGGGGAGGACACAGGCCCTCGCTCCTCCCGATTGCGGAAGGAGTGGGGAGGGGCGCGGCGTCACCGGCGCGTCGACCGGTTAGCGAAGAAGCTCGCTTCGCTCGCGCCCTTCCCAACCCCCTCCCGCGGGCGGGAGGGGGATTGCCTTTCGTGCCCGTGGCTTATTTCTGGAAAGCGACGACGATCTTCAGTTCCACGGCGTCACCGACCATCGGCACGCCATAGCCCATGCCGAAATCGCTGCGCTTGATCGTGGTCGTGGCGACGAAGCCGACATTTTCCTTGCCGCCCATCATCGCCGGCGCCTTGCCCGCGCCGTAGAATTCGGTGTCCAGCGTCACCGGCTTGGTAATGCCCTTGATGGTCAGGTTGCCGGTGATTTCCGCCTCGTTGCCCTGCGCTTTCACGCCCGTCGACACGAAGGTCGCCTTGGGGAATTTGGCGGAGTCGAAGAATTCCGGCTTCATCAGATGTTCGTCGAGCTTGGCGATGCCGGTCTTGAGGTTCGTCACCGGAACCTCGACCGAAACCTTGGCGGCCGAGGGGTTTTTCGGATCGAGCGTCAGCGTGCCGGTCGATTCGGAAATGACGCCCAGATTGTTGGTGAAGCCCATATGGTCATAGGCGAAGAGGATCTGGGTGTGGCCGGGATCGATCGTATAGGTGCCGCCGGTCACGCGCGCGGCGTCCTTCGCGCCGGGGGCGGGCGGCATCTGCTGGGCGATGACGGCGCTGCCGCCGGCAAGGGCGACAAGGGCGGCGGCGGGGATCAGATATTTGCGCATGAAGGATAATCTCCGAAAGCGATCAAGGGACGCCGCTACGATAAGCGACGTCCCTTGATTGTTCCAGAGCCGTAACCGGAAACAAAGGGTTACCGGATCGGCTACCTACCACCCCGTTGCCGGGATGGCGGGCGGCTTTCAGTTCTTGTCCTTGTCGACCAGCTTGTTGGCGCCGATCCAGGGCATCATGGCGCGCAGCTTCGCGCCGGTTTCCTCGATCGGGTGACGCTGCGAAGCGATGCGGCTTGCCTTGAGTTCCGGCTGGCCGGCGCGGTTGTCGAGCACGAAGTCCTTGACGAAGCGGCCCGACTGGATGTCGGCCAGGACGCGCTTCATTTCCTTCTTCGTCTCTTCGGTGATGATGCGCGGGCCGGTCTTGATGTCGCCATATTCGGCGGTGTTCGAGATCGAATAGCGCATGGTGGCGATGCCGCCTTCATACATCAGGTCGACGATCAGCTTCAGTTCGTGGAGGCATTCGAAATAGGCCATTTCCGGGGAATAGCCCGCCTCGACCAGCGTTTCGAAACCGGCCTGGACCAGCGCGGTGGTGCCGCCGCACAACACGGCCTGCTCACCGAACAGATCGGTTTCGCATTCCTCGCGGAAGTTGGTTTCGATGATGCCGGAGCGGCCGCCGCCGACGCCCGAAGCGTAGGAGAGGGCGATGTCATGGGCATTGCCGGTCGCGTCCTGATGAACGGCGATCAGGCAGGGCACGCCGCCGCCGCGCAGATATTCGCCGCGGACGGTGTGGCCCGGGCCCTTGGGCGCGATCATGATGACGTCGACGTCCTTGCGCGGCTCGATCAGCCCGAAATGCACGTTGAGGCCGTGCGCGAAGGCCAGTGCGGCGCCGGGGCGCAGATTGGCGTGGATGTCGGCGGCATAGACGGCGGCCTGATGCTCGTCGGGCGCCAGGATCATGAGCACGTCGGCCCAGGCAGCCGCTTCGGCGTTGTGCAGCACCTTGAAACCCGCGCCCTCAGCCTTCTTGGCGCTGGGCGAACCGGAGCGCAGCGCGATGGCGATTTCGGCAACGCCGGAATCGCGCAGATTCTGCGCATGGGCGTGGCCCTGGCTGCCATAGCCCAGAATGGCGACCTTCTTGCCCTTGATCAGGCCGATGTCGGCGTCGCGATCGTAATAAACCTTCATTTGACGTTCCTTCTTTCCGTTCGGGTGGCGCCTTGCGGAGCCGAGATTTGCGGTGAGGGGGACCACCTGCGCGGCGAGGGGACCGCCCTCACCCTCCCATCGCTTTGCGGCGTCGAAAAGAGGCACATGACTCTTTTCGACCTCCCTCTCCCGGCGGGAGAGGGGTGATTTCTTCAGTTCGGCTCCTTGCCGCGGATCAGGCCGACGACGCCGGTGCGGCCGACCTCTACCAGGCCGATCTGCCGCATGAGGCCGACGAAATTGTCGATCTTGTCGGTGGTGCCCGTGATCTCGAAGATGAAGCTCTCAATCGTCGTGTCGACCACCTTCGCGCGGAAGACGTCGGCCAGGCGAAGCGCCTCGATCCGGTCTTCTCCCACGCCCGCGACCTTGACCAGCGCCAGTTCGCGTTCGACGAAGGGGCCGTTGTCGGTAAGGTCGGTCACCTTGTGCACCGGCACCAGCCGTTCGAGCTGGGCGATGATCTGGTCGATCACCTTGGGCGGGCCGCTGGTGACGATGGTGATGCGGCTGATCGCATGGTCGGGGGTGATGTCGGCCACGGTCAGGCTGTCGATATTATAGCCGCGCGCGGTGAACAGGCCCGCGATGCGCGCCAATATGCCCGCCTCGTTCGAAACCGTCAGCGACAGGACATGCCGCTCGCTAATCTCTTCCTGAATATGCATCAGATGCTTCCGTTGTCCGGTTCTTCGCGCTCATGGCGCTCTGAAATCATGCCCGTGAAGGCGTAGTGCCATGCGCCGTCGTCGCGATGGGCGATCCGCACCGGGAAGCCCGCGATCGCATCGAACATCCGCGCCAGATGCTCGCCCACATAGCGCGGGCTGACCAGCAGGCGGCCGATGTGGCGTTCGTGAAAATCGAAGCCCGCATCCAGATGGACTTCCCAATCCTCATTCTCCGGATCGGCATGATCCACCGTCCAGCCGGTCAGTTCGGACCTGCCGGCCAACCGTTCGAAATCGAAGGGTTCGCTCACATGGATGCGGAGCTTCAGATGTTGCGTCACGCCGCCATCCTCACACCAGCGCCTTCGCCTCGTCCGACATGACGCCTTCGACCTGGCTGGGGTCGAGCAGCATGTCGGTATGCGCCGCGCCCGACGGGATCATCGGGAAGCAGTTGGAAAGCTTCGCCACGCGGCAGTCCACGATCACCGGACCGGGCGTGTCGATCATCTGGCGGATGCCCGCCTCCAGTTCCTGCGGCCCCTCGATGCGGATGCCGGTCCAGCCATAGGCCTCCGCCAGCTTCACGAAATCGGGCAGGCTGTCGGAATAGCTGTTGGAATAGCGGCTTTCATAGGTCAGTTCCTGCCATTGGCGGACCATGCCCATATATTCATTGTTGAGGATGAAGATCTTGACCGGCAGGCGATACTGGCTGGCCGTCCCCATTTCCTGGATGTTCATCTGGATCGATGCGTCGCCCGCGACGCAGACCACCAGACTGTCCGGATTGCCCAGTTGCGCGCCGATGGCGGCCGGGAAACCGTAGCCCATGGTGCCGAGGCCGCCGGAGGTCAGCCATTTATTGGGCGCGTCGAAGCCGAAATGCTGGGCGGCCCACATCTGGTGCTGGCCGACCTCGGTCGTGATGATGACGTCCTTCGCCAACCGCGAAGCCTTGTAGAGCTGGGCGATCGCCTCCTGCGGCATGATCTCTTCGCGGCTTTCCGGATAGGCGAGGCTGTTGCGCGCGCGCCAGCCGTCTATCCGCGCCCACCATTCGCCAAGGTCCGCCGCCTTGTGCCCGCGATCCTTCCAGAGCGCGATCATGTCCGCGAGGGCATTGCCGACGTCCGCGATGATCGGCAGGTCGACCTCGACCGTCTTGTTGATCGAGCTGCGGTCGATGTCGATGTGGATCTTCTTCGCATGCGGGGCGAAGGCGTCCAGACGGCCCGTCACGCGGTCGTCGAAACGGGCGCCGACGCAGACGATCAGGTCCGCCTTGTTCATCGCCCAATTGGCTTCATAGGTGCCGTGCATGCCCAGCATTCCAAGCCATTGGCCGGACGAAGCGGGAAAGGCGCCCAGACCCATCAGCGTCGAGGTGACGGGCGCGCCGGTCATCGCGGCGATCTCGCGCAGCAGGGTCGAGGCTTCGGGACCGGAGTTGATGACCCCGCCGCCGGTGTAGAAGATCGGACGCTCCGCAGCCGCCAGCATCTCGACCGCGCTGGCGATGGCGGCCGGGTCCGCCTCGGTCTGCGGGCGGTAGCTGGCATGTTCGAAGCTTTCCGGCTTCCTGTAGGGCGCGGTGGCGATCTGGACATTCTTGGGAATGTCGATGACGACCGGGCCGGGGCGGCCGGTGGTGGCGATGTGGAACGCCTCATGGACGACGCTCGCCAGCTTGCCGGGCGACTTCACCAGATAATTATGCTTCGTGCAGTGGCGCGTGATGCCGACCGTGTCCGCTTCCTGGAAAGCGTCCGTGCCGATGAGCTGCGTCGGAACCTGCCCGGTGATGACGACCATCGGGATCGAATCCATCAGCGCGTCGGTGATGCCGGTGACGGCATTGGTCGCGCCGGGGCCGGACGTGACGAGCACGACGCCGGGCTTGCCGGTGGAACGGGCATAGCCTTCCGCCATATGGGTCGCGCCCTGTTCGTGGCGAACGAGCACATGGCGGATCTTCGGATGATTGAAGAGTGCGTCATAAATGGGCAGCACCGCGCCGCCCGGATAGCCGAACACGACCTCGACCCCCAGGTCGATCAGGCACTCAACCAATATGTCCGCGCCGCTCTTTTCGGCCACGATGGCTCCTTCCATTCGATAATTGCTGCGCCCTCTGCTCCAGAAGCGGAAGGATGGCAAGGCGGCTGCGTCTATTGGACATAAAATGGCAAGTCAATAGTTATTGTTGTAATTTTATTGCCAATTCATCGATAATTTCCACATCAATCTGTCGCGCCTCTCGGGGCCATTCCGGCGGAGGCTGGCGCGAAAACCAGGTATATTGCCGTTTCGCATATTGGCGGGTGGCGATCCGGCCGCGTTCCATCATGGTCTCCCGGTCGATTTCCCCTGCCATCCAGGCGGCGATTTCCGGTACGCCGATGGCGCGCATCACCGGCAGGTCGGGAGAGAGGTCGCGGGCGAGCAGCGCCTCGACTTCCGCTACGGCGCCGCCGTCCACCATCTGCCCGAAGCGCAGGTCGCAGCGCGCGATCAGCCAGTCGCGCGGAGGCAGCAGGATCATGGGCGAAAGAGCGACGTGCGGGCCTATGCCCCCGCTCTTGCGCCGCTGCCATTCGGAGAGGGGCTGGCCGGTCGAGCGGACCACCTCCAGAGCGCGGGCGACGCGGCTGGTGTCGGCGGGGGCGAGGCGGGCGGCGGCGGCGGGGTCTTCCTTCGCCAGCGCGGCATGGGCCTCCGCCACTGGCATGGCGCGGACGGCAGCGCGGACGGCGGGGTCGATGTCCGGGACCGGGGCGATGCCGTCCAGCAGGGTGCGCAGGTAGAGCCCGGTGCCGCCGACCAATATGGGGAGCCGTCCGGCCTCATGCGCCTTGCCGATTTCATCGCGGGCTTCGGCGGCCCAGCGGGCGGCGGTGCAGGCTTCCGCGCCGTCGATATGGCCGAACAGGCGGTGGGGAACGCCGGCCATTTCCTCCTCGCTGGGGCGGGCCGAGAGGATATGGAGGTCGGCATAGACCTGGCTCGCATCGGCGTTGATGACGATGCCGTTCGCCGCGCGGGCCAGGCGAACCGCAAGCGCGCTCTTGCCGCTGGCGGTGGGCCCGGCAATAAGCGCCACGCGCGGGCGGGATTCGCCCTGTGAAGTGTCAGGAGTTTCCATGTTCGTTGCGACCTTAGTGGCAAGTGGCGCCTTGAGTCAGGACAATATTGCCGAGGCTGCCGGCCGGCTCGCCACGGCGGGTTGCACGCCGGTGGATAGCAAGTGGCTGGACGAGGGCAAGGCGGCGGACATTTTCTTTGGGCTTGATCCGATTGCCGCGCGCGCCGCGCTGACCGGCATTGGCGACCGCGTGGATGTGATCGTCCAACCGGTGGGGGGGCGGGAGAAGAAGCTGCTGATCGCCGACATGGACTCCACCATGATCACGGTCGAATGCATCGATGAACTGGCCGACTATGCCGGGATCAAGGCCCAGATCGCGGAAATCACCGAGCGGGCGATGCGGGGCGAACTCGACTTCGCCGGCGCGCTCCATGAGCGGGTGGCCTTGCTCAAGGGGCTGGCGGACGCGGCCATCGACCAGTGCAGGGCCGAGCGGGTGAAGATCATGCCCGGCGCCCGTGCCCTGGTGCGCACGATGAAGGCGAGGGGAGCGAGGACGCTGCTCGTGTCGGGCGGCTTCACGCGCTTCACCGGACCGGTGGCGGAGGAGATCGGCTTCGATGCCGCCGTCGCCAATGTGCTGGAGATCGCGGACGGGGCCTTGCTGGGCACGGTGACGGTGCCGATCGTCGATGCGGCGCGCAAGCGGGCGGAACTGGAAGCGGCGATAGAGGGCGGGATCGACCGGACGCTGACCCTGGCCGTGGGCGATGGGGCGAACGACATTCCGATGATCCAGGGGGCCGGGCTGGGGGTCGCCTATCACGCCAAGCCCAAGACGCGCGAAGCGGCGGCGGCGGAGATCGTGCATGGCGATCTGTCCGTGCTGCTCTATGCGCAGGGTATTGCTTCGGCGGAGTGGGTCGGGATTTGATCCCGGCGCGACCTGCTCTTGTTGAGGGGAACCGGTGAGGCGAGTGGTTCGAGCCCGTCCTGCCGCCTGAGCCAGGTTCCTGCCTGCGCAGGAGCATGGCGGACTTGGGACGGCGGGAGCATCGCAGCCCGGCTCGGTTAATCGTTGCTCGGGCACGACTCGTCGTCATTGCGCAGCGGTAATGGAATCGAATCCGACCGCCGGTCGTTACACTCGCGCTGCAACCCGCAGCGTCCACATTCTAACCGGCGCACGGTCCTCGCAGCGCCAAGGGAGAGGGTATGAAAATCAGGCTATTGGCACTTCTCGGCGGCACGGCGCTCGCATTGAGCGCATGCGCGTCGACGAGGGACGAACCCATCGCCCCCGCGCCGCCGGTCGGCCCGGGCGCGATCAGCGGCACTGTCGCGGCAGACCGCAATGGCGACGGCATCGTCGATGGCTATTATTCGCCCGACGGCATGTATCATGAGATTCAGGGACCGCCCTGTCCGCCGCCCCCGCCGCCTCCGCCGCCCTCCCGTCGCGGAGAACGCGGCTGATAAACGCAGTTGTCCGGGCGCGGCGCCTTTGCCGCGCCCCTTTCCTCCGTGCCGCCCTGCTTCCCGCGCTTCTGCTGACGGCCTGGCCCGGACAGGCCATTGCGCAGCCCGGCGCGGTTGCGGACTCCCAGCGCACCAGCGTGGCGGCGGAAATCCGCTCGTCCGTGGGCGGCAAGCTGAGGGATTTCTACGCCCCGCGCGGCTATTGGCCGCTCTGGATCGAAAAGGGCAGGGTCGGGCCGCAAGCCGATGCCCTGATCGCATTGATCGAGGGGGCCGATGCGGATGGGTTGAAACCCAGGGATTATGAACCGCGCGAACTCAAGGCCCTGATGAAGGAGGCCGATGCGAACGGCGATCCCCGGCTGCTGGCGCGGGCGGACATCGCCTTGTCCAAGGCCTTCGCCGCGCTGGTGAGCGACATGCGCAAACCCTCGCGCAAGGTGAAGGTGCGCTATCTCGATCCGGAGGTGGAGCCGAAGGATGAGGAACCGAAGGAGATTCTGCGCGCCGCCGCGGTCGCGCCGTCCTTTGTCGACTATGTGCGTTCGTCCGGCTGGATGAGCCCCTTTTACGTGAAGCTGCGCGACGCCCGGGCGACTTTCGCAAGGCGTTGGGGCGGACTGCCGCAAGTGCCGGTGCCGACCGATGGGAAGCTGCGCCCCGGCATGAAGGCTGGCGCCGTGGCGCTGCGCCGCCGCCTGGGGTTGGAGGGCGGAACCGCCTATGACAAGGCGCTCGTCGCAAGGGTGAAGGCGTATCAGGGCGATCATGGCCTGAAGCCGGACGGCGTCGCGGGCGCCGCGACCATCGCCGCGCTGAACCGGGGCGATGACTATTATGACCGGCTGATCGCGCTCAACCTGGAACGCACGCGGCTGCTGCCCGGTCCGCAGGTGCGGCATGTGGTGGTCGATGCGGCCTCCGCCCGCCTCTGGTATTTCAGCAAGGGCGTGCAGGACGGCACGATGAAGGTGGTCGTCGGCGCGAAGGAAAGCCAGACGCCGATGATGGCGGGCATGGTGCGCTATGCGACGCTCAATCCCTATTGGAACGTGCCGTCCGATCTGGTCGAGCGGAAACTCGCGCCGCGAATGCTGAACGGCGCCTCGCTGACGAAGCTGCGCTATGAAGCGCTTTCCGACTGGAGCGCCAATGCGCAAAAGCTGGAGCCGGCCGCGATCGACTGGCGCGCGGTGGCCGACGGGCGCACCGAATTGCGCGTGCGCCAGCTTCCCGGCGGCGACAACGCCATGGGGAAGGTCAAGTTCATGTTCCCCAACGATCTCGGCATCTACCTGCACGACACGCCATCGCGCGACCTTCTGGCGAAGCCGGCGCGGCAGTTCAGCAATGGCTGCGTGCGGCTGGAGGATGCGCAAAGGCTGGGCCGCTGGTTCTTCGGCAAGCCGCTGAAGCCCGACAGCGACAAGCCGGAACAGCATGTGCCTCTGCCCCAGCCCGTGCCGGTCTATCTGACCTATCTGACCGCCGTGCCCACCGCGGGCGGGGTGCAGTTCATGCCCGATGTCTATGGGCGCGACGGCATCTAGAGCATCGTGCGGAAAAGCCTGTCCTGCATCTGTCGAAGGGTGGGAACCGGTTTCTGCCTGAAAGGATGCGGCATCAGAAATCTGGAGCGCGCGGCCGGCGTCCGACCTGACGCAGCGCGCTCCAGCCGATTTCGGTCAATGCGCGGCCAGCATCCACAGCGCCATGGCGACCATCATGACATTCTCCGTCAGGGAGACGAAACCGAGCGGCACGTTGCCGCTGCCGCCGACGCAGGCGCATTTGAGTTCGCGCTTTTCGAGATAGACGGCCTTGAAAACCGAAACCGCACCGATCCCGCCGATGAAGAGCGCCACGGGTATCGACAGCCATTCGAGCGCACCCGCCAGCATCAGCACGCCTGCACCGAGTTCAAGGAAGGGATAGACATATCCATAGGGGACAAGACGGCGGGCGAGCAGGTCGTAATTCAGGAACATGGTCGCAAAGCGGTCCACATCCTGCAATTTCAGCATGGCGAGCAGCATCATGGAGATCGCGATGAAGCGCTCCGCCGTCATGATGCCGATGAGCGGCATCTCCGTCAGCCAGTTGGTCGCCAGGGCAAGCAGGACCGCGACCGCGAAGACGGCGAGGACCGGCCTGTAGCTTTTCGCCTGCGGATCAGCGACCGTCAGGCCGAAAAGGCGGCGAAGATCGTCATGGCCGCCGATCCTTTGCCCGTCGATGAAGATCTGCGGCGTCGTTCCGACATTGTGCGCCGCCTTGAAGGCGTCGGTTTCGGCGCGGCTGGTAAGCCAGTGATCCTCGACCTCATAACCCTTGCGCTTCAGCAGCCATCTGGCCTTGAGTCCGAAGGGGCAGATGTGGCCAGGCATCACCATGCGGTAAAGGACGGCCTTGCCGGGAACTGGGGTGGAGGCGGCCACTGTGGTCATCGCATCGCTTTCTCTTGAGAGGTTCGCTTCGCACCCCATATGGGGTCCGTACCACGGTCCGGAGTCAAGCATGGCGATGACGATTTCCGGTCTGGCGCGCGCGGGCGGCGTCGGCGTCGAGACCATACGCTTCTATCAGCGGCGCGGCCTGCTGGATACACCCGACCGGCCGGAAGGCGCCGGTCTTGCGGGCGGCGTGCGGCGCTATGGCGAGGAGGATGCACGGCGTCTGAGGTTCATCCGCTCGGCGCAGGCGGCCGGATTCACGCTGGACCAGATCGGGGAGTTGCTGCGGCTGGATGCGGGACAGGACCGCGCGCGGGCGCGTGAACTGGCGGCGGAGCGGCTGGCGGCGCTGGACCTGAAGATCGCGGAACTGGAGACGGCACGGGACAGCCTGCGGCGACTTGCCAGCGCCTGCCATGCCTCGCAGGAAGGCCCTTGCCCGATCATCTCCGCCTTTGAGGAGTAGGGGGCCTCAGAAGCCGGCCATCAGCCCGTCGATCGCGCCCTGCAGGATGTAACTCGCGGCGAGCTTGTCCACCAGTTCACCCCGCCGCGCGCGGCTGGCATCCGCCTCCAGCAGCGTCCGCGTCACCGCCTGCGTCGACCAGCGCTCGTCCCACAGCAGGATCGGCAGGCCGAGGTCGGCGATGTTCCGGGCGAAGGCGCGGCTTGCCTGGCTGCGCGGGGATTCGCTGCCGTCCAGGTTGAGCGGCAGGCCGATCACCACGCCCTTCACCAACTGCTGTTCCATGAACGCCGCCAGCGCGATCTTGTCCTTGGTGAACTTGCCGCGGCTCACGGTATGGGCCGGGCTGGCGATCGACCATCCCGCATCGCACAGCGCAAGGCCGATCGTCTTGGTGCCCACGTCCAGCCCGATCAGGCGGCCGCCATGGGGCAGGGCTTCGCGGAAAACCGCGCGGTCGGCGGTAAGAATGGACATGTCTATTTCTTCAGAAAGGCGGCCAGCCGCTGTTTCGCATCCTCGCGCACATCGGCCCAGAACAGCGCATAGTCATAGACGTGATAATTATTGCCCGGCAAGGTGAAGGGCCCCATGTCCACCGGCTCCCCGATCATCAGCACGCCGCTGGTGTCGCAGCGGGCGGGGACGATGCCGGGAACCAGCCGGGTCGGCTTGCCGGCATCCCGCGCATCCAGCGTGCCGCGATTGGCGCTGGCGGGCGCGGCCCCGTTGAAGGCGCCGGTGATGGGATTGGTGCAGAGCATGTGCGTGCCCTTGTGCGGCCTGCCGGTGAAGCTCGGCTTGCGTTCGAAATTTTCGATCACCGCCGACGGATCGGCCGGTTCGGCATAGCTTTGCCAGCTCACGATGCAATGCGACTGCTGCCGCCGCGCGCAGGCGGGAAGTCCAAGCGCGGGCAGGTCGGCCTCTACCGAAATCGGCCAGCCCACGGCATAGACGGCGGCGATGCGGTCGGCGACCGGCTGGCCGGCGACCTGCTCCCGCAACAGTTTGAGCAGATGGAGCGACCCCTGGCTATGGGCCGCGAGGATCAGCGGGCCTTCGGGATTGGCTTTCAGGAATGCGGCAAAGGCTTGCGCAACATCGCGATAGGCTGCGGCGAGGGATTGCTCGCCAGCCGGCTTGTCGGTCAGGAACGCCCCGTAATTGGCCTGGCGGTAACGGGGCGCCCAGACGGAACCCGCCGCGTTGAAGGCGCTCGCCTGATTCTGCACGAAGCGCCGCGCGGTGGCGAGGGATTCCTGGTCATCCAGCCGCATGTTCCAATGCGCGTCGCCCAGCGTGGTGATGTAGGAGGTCGGGTGAATGAAGAAGACCGTCGCCTTTTCCGCCGACGGCGCGTCCTTCACGCCTTCGGGAGTCCACAGGGCGGGGTTGTCCTTCACGATGTCGGGCCGGGCGATCCACATCTTCGGATCGTCATAGGCGTTGGCGGGGAGCGGTTCGATTTGCGCGAAGGCTTCCCGAGGGACCATGACCGCGCGGATCATCTGCATCCCCCAGATGCGATAGGCCAGCAATGCCGCGATCACCAGCACGATCAGGCCGGTTACGACATAGAGGAACTTGCGGGCCAAGGATTGCTCTCCCTAGTGATGGACTGTTTCTGTCTGGCGTAAGCCGCGAGCGTGCGCAAGGTCTCGGAGGATCGGGACTTGAAGCGGGCGTGGCCGGGTGGTAGCGGCGGGGCCATGTCGATAGACCTTCAGACCGTGAAAAAGATCGCCAGCCTTTCGCGCATTTCGGTGACCGACGCCGAAGCGGAGGCGATGGTGCCCGAACTCAACAACATCCTGGGCTGGGTGGAGCAATTGGGCGAGGTGGACGTGACCGGCGTGGAGCCCATGACCGCTGTCATTCCCAATCATCTGCGCCTGCGCGACGATGTCGTCACCGACGGCAATGTTCGCGACAAGGTGCTGGCCAATGCCCCGCAGGCCGAACATGGCTTTTTCGCGGTTCCCAAAGTTATCGAATGAGTGGGAATCTTTCACCCGTTCGGGCTGAGCTTGTCGAAGCCCAGTCCTTTCTTGAAGAGAAGTGCGGCCCTTCGACAGGCTCAGGGCGAACGGAAATTTGGGTATGACCAACCTTACTGATCTGACGGTCGCGGAAATCCGCGACGGCTTCCGCGCGGGCGACTTTTCGGCGCGCGAAGTGGCGGCGGCGTTCAATGCCAATGTCGCCGCCGCTAAGGCGCTGAACGCCTTCATCGTGGAAACGCCGGAAAAGGCGCTGGAAGCCGCCGACGCCGCCGACAGGACGAGGGCTGCGGGCGAGGCGTTGAAGCCGCTTTCGGGTGTGCCGATCGGCATGAAGGATCTGTTCTGCACCGAAGGCGTGCAGACGACCGCCGCGAGCCACATGCTGGAAGGCTTCAAGCCCACCTATGAATCCACGGTTTCGAAGAAGCTGTGGGAAGCGGGCGCGGGCATGCTGGGCAAGCTCAACCTCGACCAGTTCGCCATGGGCTCTTCGAACGAGACCAGCTATTACGGCAATGTGATCTCGCCCTGGCGGCGGGGCGGCGGCGACAATGCCGCGCTGGCCCCCGGCGGTTCCTCGGGCGGTTCTTCGGCGGCGATTTCGGCGCGGCTCTGCCCGGCGGCGACCGGCACCGACACGGGCGGCTCGATCCGCCAGCCTGCCGCCTTCACCGGCATTTCGGGGATCAAGCCGACCTATGGCCGCTGCTCCCGCTGGGGCATCGTGGCCTTCGCTTCTTCGCTGGATCAGGCCGGGCCGATGGCGCGGACGGTGCGCGACAATGCGATCCTGCTGGAAAGCATGGCGGGCTTCGATCCCAAGGATTCGACGTCGCTCGATCTGGCCGTGCCGCAGTGGGAAGCCAATCTATCGAGCGATCTCAAGGGCAAGAAGGTCGGCATTCCCAAGGAGTATCGCCCCGACGGCTTGAACGCCGAGATTGCGGCGCTGTGGGACCGCGGCATCGAATGGCTGAAGGATGCGGGCGCCGAGGTTGTCGAAGTGTCGCTGCCGCATACGAAGTACGCGCTGCCGACCTATTATATCATCGCGCCGGCGGAGGCGTCATCGAACCTCGCCCGCTATGACGGCGTGCGCTACGGCCAGCGCGACCTGCCCGAAGGGGCGGGCCTCCAGGACATGTATGCCGCGACCCGTGCCGCCGGTTTCGGGCCGGAGGTCAAGCGCCGCATCATGATCGGCACCTATGTGCTGTCGGCGGGCTTCTACGACGCCTATTATACGCAGGCGCAGAAGGTCCGGGCGCTGATCGCCCGCGATTTCGACCAGGCCTTCGAGAAATGCGACCTGCTGCTGACGCCGACCGCGCCGAGCGCCTCCTTCGCGCTGGGCGAGAAGCAGGCCGATCCGCTGGCCATGTATCTGAACGACGTCTTCACCGTGCCGGCTTCGCTGGCGGGACTGCCGGCGATGGCGGTGCCGGGCGGGCTGGACGCGCAAGGGCTGCCGCTGGGTCTCCAGATCATCGGCAAGGCGCTGGACGAGCAGACCGTGCTGAACGCGGGCCTTGCGATCGAGGAACGCGCGGGCTTTGCGGCGCGGCCGGAGAAATGGTGGTAAAGCAAACACCGTTCGCCCTGTTGAAAGGAGCCGCTTGTCTCCTTGCAATGTCGAAGGGCCTCACTTCTCTTCAAGAAAGGACTGGGCTTCGACAGGCTCAGCCCGAACGGAAAAAGAAATATGAGTGAATATCGCATCCAGGGTGCAACCGGCGAGTGGGAGGTCGTGATCGGCCTGGAAGTCCATGCGCAGGTTACGAGCCAGGCGAAGCTCTTTTCCGGCGCGGCCACCGCTTTCGGCGCGGAACCGAACACGCAGGTGAGCCTGGTCGACGCGGCCATGCCCGGCATGCTGCCCGTGCCGAACCGCGAGTGCATCCGCCAGGCGGTGCGCACCGGCATGGCGATCAAGGCGCAGATCAACAAATGGTCGCGTTTCGACCGGAAAAACTATTTCTACGCGGACTTGCCGCAGGGCTATCAGATCAGCCAGCTCTACCACCCGCTGGTGGGCGAGGGCGCGATCGAGATCAGCCTGGACGAGAAGAACCCCGATGCGCAGGTCAAGACGATCGGCATCGAGCGCATCCATGTCGAGCAGGACGCGGGCAAGCTGATGCACGACCAGCATCCGACGCGGTCCTATGTCGACCTGAACCGTTCGGGCGTGGCGCTGATGGAAATCGTGTCGAAGCCGGACATGCGCTCGCCTGCCGAGGCTGGCGCCTATCTGTCGAAGCTGCGGACGATCCTGCGCTATGTGGGGTCCTGCGACGGCAATATGGATCAGGGCTCGATGCGCGCGGACGTCAACGTCTCGGTTCGCAAGCCGGGCGAACCCTTCGGCACCCGCACCGAAACGAAGAATGTCAATTCCGTCCGCTTCGTCATGGCCGTGGTGGAACATGAGGCCAGCCGTCAGGTGGACGTGCTGGAGGCCGGCGGCAAGGTGGTGCAGGAAACCCGGCTCTACGACCCGGACAAGAATGAAACGCGCTCCATGCGGTCGAAGGAAGACGCGCATGACTATCGCTATTTCCCCGATCCCGACCTGCTGCCGCTGGAACTGGACGATGCCTTCCTGGAGGAATGCCGCCAGTCGCTGCCCGAATTGCCTGACGCCAAGCGCCAGCGCTATGAGCAGGCGCTGGGCCTTTCCGCCTATAATGCCGCGACGCTGACCGCCGACGCCGACACCGCGCGCTGGTTCGAGGCGCTGCTGGCCGAAGGCGCGCGCATCCAGAAGAAGAGCGAGGGCGAGGTCGCAAAGGCGTCCGCCAACTGGCTGCTGTCGGAGCTTTACGGCGCGCTCAACCGCCTGGGCAAGACGCTGGAGGAAAGCCCCGTCAGCCCGGAAGAGGGCGCGGAACTGCTGGCCCTCATTGCCGACGGCACGATCAGCGGCACCATCGCCAAGCAGGTGTTCGAGATCATGCTCGAAACCGGCGACAGCGCGCCCAGGATCGTTGAGGAAAAGGGGCTGAAGCAGACCAGCGACACCGGCGCCATCGAGGCCGCGGTCGCCAAGGTGCTGGCCGACAATGCGGACAAGGTCGAACAGTATAAGGCGGGCAAGGAGGCGCTGTTCGGCTTCTTCGTCGGTCAGACGATGAAGGCCATGCAGGGCAAGGCCAATCCGCAGGTGGTGAATGAGTTGATCAGGAAGGCGCTGGCCTGATTGGTCCATTATGAACGATGTCTGTTCCGGCAGGCATCGTTCGATCTGTACCTAAGATGTTCTCTTTGCTAAGCCCTTGAGCAACAGCCGCCATGAGTCGGGGGACTTGGCTGTGTGCAGGGGGAACATTCATGCGATTTGCGTTCGGCCACGCCATTTTGTGCCTTTTGCTCGGCTGCCTGTCGCCGGCCGTCATGGCGCAGGAAAAGTCCGCCGTGCGGCAGGGCTTCCTGCTCGATCCGAATTCGACCAAAATCCTGTTGTTCAGGCCCAGGGTTACCGTTGGGAGCCAGTCGACCGCGGGCATGTTCGAACCCAATGCCGACTGGACGCAACAGGCGCGGGACAATCTGGATCTGGCCCTGGCGGAAGCGCAGCAGCGTCTGGGCAATGAGATTGTCGGTTCGGCCGATCCTGTGGGACAGCAGGCCGAAAGCCTCGCCGAATATCAGTCGCTCTTCGGCATCGTCGCGCAATCGGTGATCGAATTTCAGTTCTTCCCCGGCAATCGATTGCCAACGAAGAAGCGCGAAGGCGCGGCGTTCGACTGGACGCTGGGGCCCGGCATATCCGCGCTCGCTGCCCGCTCGGGCGCGCGCTATGGGCTGTTCATCTTTACGGAGGACCAGTTCGGATCGACCGGACGGAAGATTTTCCAGTTGTTCGCGGCCATGGGCGGCGTCGGCATCACCTCCGGCCAGCATAAGGGCTTTGCAGGTCTGGTGGACCTTGCCAGCGGGGACCTGCTCTGGCTCAATGCGGACCTGCAGATGGGCGGCGATGTCCGGACCATGGAGGGCGCCCGCCGCCGCGTAATGCAGTTGCTGGAGGATTTCCCCGGCAGCACCCCCAGCCTTGCCGCTGCCGCCCAATGACGGGCGCGTTGCTGCGGGCAATGGCGCTGCTGGCCTTGACTCTGCCGGTGGCGGCGGTGGCGGCCCGCGGGCCCGCCGATCTCCCGCCCTACAGCCAGGCCTATCAGCCGCAAGGGACGGACGAGCGTGGCCTGTGGATGCTGGCCGACGAGGATGAGCGGGAACTGCGCGACTCCAAATTCCTCATCGACGATCCGGCCCTGCAGGCCTATGTGGCTGGCGTCCTGTGCCGGGCTGTGGGTCAGGACCGATGCCGGGGCGTGCGCATCTATCTGGTCCGGGTCGCATCCTTCAACGCCAATATGGCCCCCAACGGCACGATGCAGGTCTGGAGCGGGCTCCTGCTGCGGGTTCGAAGCGAGGCGGAACTGGCGGCGGTACTCGGCCACGAGTTCGCTCATTTCGAACTGCGACACAGCCTTTCAGGCTTCCGGAGGCAACGTTCAGCGACCGACATCGCCGCCTGGGCGGCCTTTCTGGGTCAATATGGCGCGACCGTGCAGCAGGCGGCGGTCGGCTCATTCTTCCAGTTCAACCGCGATCAGGAAAAACAGGCCGACCTGCTCTCGCTCAAATATGCGATCCAGTCCCCTTATTCGGCGCAGGCGGCGGCGCATGTCTGGCAGCGGCTCATGGATGAGGCGGATGCGACCGCGCTGGGGCGCAAACAGCGCAGCCAACGCTATGATCGTGTCGCCTTCTTCTCCACCCATCCGACCAATCTCGATCGCGCGACCTATCTCGCAGCCCTGTCCGCCGATGTCGCGGCCAAGCCGGAGGGCGCGGAAAGCTATTCGGCGGCGCTTGCCAAATGGCTGCCGGATTTCCTGTCCGACCAGATGAAGCTCAACGATTTCGGCGGTACGGAATATCTGTTGTCGTCGCTGGCGGGGGAGCATTGGACCGCGCCCCTGCTGTTCGCGCGGGCCGAACTGTACCGCCAGCGCGGCAATCCGCGCGATCTGGCGGCGGCGGCCGATTTCTACCGATCGGCGCTCGCGGCCGACCCCGGCCTGGCGGAGGGCTGGCGCGGATTGGGACTGTGCCTGATGCGCAACCGTCAGCGGACCGAAGGCGCGGATGCGCTCAAGAATTACATCCGGCTGCGTCCCCAGGCGGCCGATATTCCCATGCTCCAGACGATGACCGGCGAATAGGATTTTCTCATGGCGAAACGAATTTCATCTTTTCTGGCCGTGATCTGCGCAGTTCTGGTGGCGCAGCCGCTGATGGCCGGCAATGCCCTGATGCCGGCGGGGACGTCCGTTGCCGTGGCCAAATCGACCCTCACCGTCACGCCGGACCGGGAGTGGAACCGCCTGTCCGCCCGTCCCGACCGCAATTCGGAGACATGGACGCTGGACGGTGACGATCTGAACGGCGTCAATTTCTACAGTATCGAAACCGGGCGGACCTTGTTTCGGGAGGTGAGCAGGAAGACCAGGCCGCTGCCGCGCTTTTCCTCGACCATGTTGCTGACCGATATTCCTGCGCTGCTGGAAAATAGTTATCGCATCGCGCTTGGGACGACGCTCTTTTCGATGACCGCCATCGAGCCTGCGACATTTCTGGGCGAAAAGGGCGTGCGCTTCTCCTACAGTTTCCGAAAGCAGATGGAGGATGTGTCGCGCAGCGGCGAAGCGGTGGGCGCCATCGTCAAGGGCAGGCTGTACCTGGTGACGTTCGACGCGCCGGCCATTCTCTATTTCGATCGGGACGTTCCAGCCTTTCGGCAGATATGGTCCTCGGCCCGCCTCGAAACCCCTCCCGCTCTTGCGCGGCGCTGACGGGGGATAGCGAAAAGGGGCGCTGCCGGGGGAAGGCAGCGCCCCTTCCTTTACAGCCATGACACCGTTGGGAACCGGCTCATGTCATGGCGGATCGGCGGGCCGGGAGGGTCTGTGGGGTGTGGCCCGCCAATTCACTGCTAGGACGTCACAGGATGAAGTTAACCGTCGCCCGGAGGGAGAGGGCGACATGATTTTGTTGTTCCTCCGCCCCGAATTCGCCGCCGACGCGGAAAGTTTCGGTGCCGCCGATCAGCCGGGCGCGGCCGGTCCACCCGCTGGTGCGCTTGTCCGAGATCAGGGTGAAGTCCTCGCCACCGGCGAAATGGGCGGTGGTGTCGCCCAGTGATCCGCCGATGATCTGGCGCCGTCCTCCCTCCAGCTCGAACCGCATCCAGCCATCCTCCCGATTGAGGCTGCCGAAATCGTAACCGACCGTGACATTGCCGCTGGCGGTCAATTCGTCGCTGGTGCGGCCGTCGACGATCAGGTCAAAGGCAGCGCCGCCGCCCGTCTCGCCATAGCCGTCTTCCTTCAGGCGGTAATAATCGATGCTGGCCGCCGGACGCAGGGTGAAGCGGTTGAAGCGCATCTCATAGGAGCCGCCCGCCGTTGCGGAGTAAAGCTTGCCCGACCAGTCGCCATCCGCCGTGCGCTCGACGTCGCCGGATTCGAAATGGCGGCTGCCCCGGAAATCCACATGGGCCGCCGACAAGCGGGCATAGGTCTGGAGCGGGCCGAAATCGCCCCGCCAGTGCGCCGCCAGTTCGAACTGGTCGGAATCCACCGCATTGTCGGTGCTGCCCGAAGAGTCGCTGCCATGGATATAGGCGAAGGATGCGCCCAGAGCGCCGATCCCCGTCAGATATTCCGCGCCGAAGCTCGCCCCCCAGCCGTTGATGTCGTAGGATGCGGTGTCGCCCACGCTCTTGGAACTGCCGAACGCCACCTGTTGCAGCCAGAAGCCCAGACGCCCGTCAGCCGTGCGGTAGATGCCGCCCGGATCGCCAAGGATGCGGGCGGTCGCGCGCGAACCGGCGGTCACCGCCTCGAACGTGCCGCCGGCATGGTCGGGCAGCATCTGTTGCAGATTGGCCTTCAGCGTGTCGCCGTCGGTGATGGCAAGATAGCTGCCCGCAACGGCGCTGTCCTTGTCCAGCGCGTTGAAGATCGCGTCATAGGCCCGCGCCTGCGATCCCGTCAGGCCGAGTTCGGATACGGTCTTGGCCGCGATCGACAGCGTCACTTCCCCCGTCGCGGCGTTGCTGGCGATGGCGCCCTTGAACATATAGGGGATCAGCGTCGTGCTGGAGAGGGCGGGCGTGCCGCTCAACGATCCGGCGCGGACGATGACATAATCGCCTTCCGAACCGGCCACGCTGGTCAGGGTCGCCTTGACCTGCGATCCGCTGGCGAAGCTTGCGGCCCCCGCGACATTGTAGAGCGTGTTGGTGCCGTTGGCCGTGTCGACCGTCACGCCGATGACGGAGGACCCGCCCACTGACAGCGAGGCGAGCGCGACCGTGCCCTTGTTGCCGGCGTTGAGGGTGCCGCCATTCATCACGACGGCGGTATTGCCGGCATTGCTGATCGCGCCGTTGAGCGTGGCGGTGCCGGAAAGGGTCAGCGTCGAGGCGGCGCCGCCGAAATCCACGCCGCCATTGATCTGCGCGCTTTCCGCCAGGCCAAGGCTGGAACCGTTCCCGCCCAGCGCCACATTACCCGTCAGGGTGGAGGAGCCGGACAGCGCCAGGCGGTTGCTGCCGCCGCCCAGGTCGACATTGCCCGCAATGCTGCCGGCCGATACCGTCACGACGTCATTGCCCGATCCCAGCCGCACGTCGCCCGTGATCTTCGGCGCGCTTGCCGTGGCGGAGGCAAGCGACTGGGTCAGGGTGACGCCGCTGCCATTGGCGGTCATATCGATGGCGACGTTCGATCCGCTCTTGCCTCCAGTCGCAGAGATGGTGCCGGTGTTGGACAGGGACGACACCGTGCCGGAAGAATCGAGGATGGCGATGGCAGCGCCATCCTTGCTGCTGAGCGCCGTGGCGGAAATGGCGCCGCTGTTCACGATGGCGCGGCCCGTCGCGCCTGCGTCGATCACCAGCGCGCGGGCCGACGTGCCGGCGACGCTGGAGCCGGTCGCGCTCACCGCCCCGCCGATCTGGAGGGTGTCGGCCGTGGCGCCGCTGCCCAAACGAATGGCCGTCGCATTGCTGTCATAGGATATGGCGCCGACCGATCCCGACACCAGCAGGCCCTTGGTCAGGGTGACATTGCCGCCCAGCCCGCCAATGGCGAGGCCGCTGGCGCTGATCCCGTCATAGACGCCATATCCGGCAATCGATCCCTTGACGATCAGGCCGTAGCCGGAACTGTCCGCAGCCACCGGACCGATGGTCGTGGCCGCCGTGGCCGAACCGATCCGCACGGCGGCGGCGGAGCCATAGGTGATGATCGCGGCGGACCCTTCGCTGGCGTCGGTCAGCCCGTCATTGTCGACATCCGGCTTGGTGCTGTCCAGCGTCGGTGGAATGTCGAAGATGACGCCGCCCGTGACATTGCCGGCGATCGTCACGGCCGATCCGCCCTGGAGCAGATCGTCCGCATCCAGCTTGGAAGCGTCGCTCGGACGCGAAGTATAACGATAACCGGTGCTGGTGATCGTGCCCTGGATCTTGACCGCTCCGGTCACGTCCCCTTGCAGGGCAAGGCCGGTGCTGTTGGCGCCCGTGACGGCTGTCGTTCCGCGGATGGTGACATTGCCGGTGACCGCATTGGCCAGCACGCCATAGCCATTGTCGCCCACCACGCTGGTGGAGCCGCTGGTCGACAGATTGCCGGTCAGCGGCGCGTCGATGCGGATGCCGGCGGACTGATTGCCTTCGATGGTGATGGTGCCGCTGCTGTCGATATTGCCCATATGCGCCGCGCCCGGCTGGACCCAGATGCCGTTGCGGTTCGAACCCTTGGCGAAGGGGCCGTCCAGGTCGCCGTCCTTGTCGTCGTCGGTGGGGGTATAGTCCTCGTCCAGCGTGATCGTGCCGCTATGGGTGATGTTGCCGCTGGTGCCCGCCGCCGCGCGAATGCCGGTCGCGCCGTCCGCGCCGGAAATCTTGAGCGTGCCGGCATTGCTGACCTTGTTGTTGCTGTCCTGGGTGATGGCGGTGCCGCTGGTCAGCGTGATCGATCCAGCGGAACTGACCGTGACGTCATCCGCGGCGCCATTGGCGACGGTGGAGGTGCGGACGGCGGTGGTGGTGGAAGAACCGATGGTGGTTTCCGCCGCCGCATCGGCCACCGTCAGGGCGGCCAGAACGGGAGCGATGGCCGTGCAGGCCAGTAGATTGCGCATGATGTCTCCTCTGCGTGCCGCGCCTCTTTCCGATGAGCGCGCATGCGGTGAAGACGGCGCGGGAACGCCTGTCCCGTCAGTTAAAAATAATGCGATGCAGGATCAGAAGGCGAAATCCAGGCCAAGCCGGACAGTGCGCGGACGCAGCGGCGTCACATAATCCCCGCTAAGGTCGAAGGGCGTGCCCAGCGAGAAGCGGTTGCCGATGCTGTCGAGCAGGTTGGTGAGGGAGAGCGACCATTGCACCGTCCCATGGGTCAGCGCCGCGCTGAGCGCCGTGTCCACATAGTCGCCCTGTTCCCGGCCCAATATCGGCCCCACGCCCAGGCGCGACTTGCCGACATAGCGGGCCGATCCGCTGAGTTGGAGCCGCATGTCCCCTCCCACCGGCGCGCGATAGTCGAAGCCGATGCGGCCGCCCCAATTGGCGACATTGGGCAGGCTCAAGGACTGCCCCTCATAGGAGAGCAGGCGCAGGAATTGCGCCGGGCGGCTGAGGCGGCTGTCATTGTAGATGATGCTGCCGTCCAGCGTCAGCCGCGACGCGGGGCGGACGGCGACGCGCCCCTCCACCGTATAGATGCGCCCGTCCCCGATATTGGCGGTGGTGGGAATGCCGATTCGGTCGGTCACGTCGGCCTGGATGTCCCGCCATCTGGTATAGGCGACATTGCCCGTGACCGCGACCGGATCGATGCCCGGAATTCCCCTGCGGAAGCCCAGTTCCACCGTGGAGGCGCGGTCGTTGCGGAACCGCTGGATATGCTGGTCGTCGACAGCCAGCCCGCCGGGACGGAAACCCTGCTGGAACCGGGCATAGACGGTCGTCCCGGGCAAGGCGTCGGTCAGCAGGGAGAAGGATGGGAGGAAGATCGTCTCGCTCCGGTTCGCCTGCGCCTCCGCGCGTGCGATGGCGGCAAGGGACAACAGGGCGATGGGGTCCAGCACCTCGCCGGTCAGGCGGCTGTTGGTCAGTCGGCCGCCCACCGTGGCGATCAGGCCGCGCATGGGTTCGAACGACGCTTCGCCGAAGAGCGTCGCCTCGCGGATGCGGTTGTGCACGCCGGTCGAGGTCGCGGCCATGCCCCGCCCGTACATCGGCACGCCGGGAATGACCTGCGGCTGCATCAGGGCCGTTCCATAGGAGGTCAGCGAACGCTGAATATCCGACGTGCTTTCCAGATAGGATGCGCCCAATATCCAGCCCAGGCCATTGTCCAGGTCGCGGACGATGCGGTTTTCGGTCGAGAAGATGTCGACCTTGTTCCTTTGCCGGAACAGGGCGGCGGGCGCGTCCGCCCCGGCTATCTCATAAGGCGTCGCATCATAGCTTTCCGTCAATATGTTGCGCACGAAGCCGGTGGAGGAGACGAAGCGCAGATCGTCCCATTGCCGCTCCACCCGCAGATTGGCGAGCGCATAGTCGGACGAATAGGGCTGGGCGACGGCGGAGGCGCGCTTGAGGTCGCCTATCGCCTTCGCGGCATATTGCGCATCGTCGCCCTCGATCCGCTGGAAGACCCCGGTGAGGTCGATGGTCCAGTTCTCGTCCGGCGCGAAACGGAGCGCGGCGCGGCCGCCATAGGTGCGGATGCGGTTGACGTCATGCCTGTCGCGCAGGACATCGTCGATATAGCCGCCGTCCTGCACGCCATAGCCGACGATGCGCAGCGCGATCTTCTCCGTCACGACCGGCAGGTTGATCGTCGCGGCCAGGTCGCCGCCCGGATCGCCATGCTGCGTCGCGCTGAGCCCGGCGGAGACCTGCCCGCCGGCGCGCACCAGGTTGGGCGCATTGGGGATCATGCGCACGATGCCGCCCAGCGATCCCGCGCCATATAGCGTGCCTTGCGGCCCTTCCAGCACCTCCACGCCCTGCATGTCGTAGAGCCGGAGGTCCGGGTCCGGCGCGGCGTAGTTGAGGCGCATGTCGCCCAGATATTGTCCCGTCGTCGCCTGGGTCGGTCCGGCGACGCCGGAGTCCGCGATGGCGCGGATGAACAGCTTGTTGCGGCCCGTGCCCGCATGGGTGGAGCTGAGGCTCGCCACGCGGAAGATCAGGCTGGCGGTGCCTCCGGCCGCCTCCCCGGCGGTGAAGGCGTCGTCGCCCACCGCATCGACCATCCCGGCATAGCGGGGAAGCGGGGTGTCGCGCTTGGATGCGGTGACGATGATCTCGGCCGGTTCGGGCGCGGCTTGCGGAGCGGGTTGGGCGATGCGGGCGCGGGGCTGCTCGCGCACCACCACCGGCGTCCGGACGATCCGCCAGGTGGTCGCGTCGATACGCCGGATGCTGGCGCCGCTGCCCTTGACCAGCCGCTTGAGTGCCGCTTCCACCGACAGGCGTCCCTCCACGGCGGGAGTGGCCACGCCCGCCAGCGACTGGTCCGACATGCCGATGCTGGCCCCGGTCTGGCGGCCGAGCGCTATCACCGCCTCGCCCAGCCGTCCGGGGGCGATGCTGATCTGCTGTCTTTCCGCCGCTTGCCCAGGCGAAGCGGCCATCATGGCGAGGGCGGCGACGAACAGGACGTCAGCGTGGCGGGCCATCCCCCTCCCTCAACAGCCAGCCGTCGCCCTGCCTGACGGCGCTGAGGCCCATCAGCGGCGCTGCCTGGCCAAAGAAGCGCGCGGGGTCGCGGTGCAGGCGGATCGTCCCGGTGAAGCGCATCGTCCCCGCGCCGGGGGTGGCGGTGAGCCGGACCCCCAGTGAGCGGGCGATGTCGGCGCTGATCTGCGTCACCGGGGCGTTCGCATAGGTGAGGCGGCCCTGACGCCAGCTTGCGACGGCGTCGGTGGCGACGTCCATGACGCGCAGGCCGTTCTCGTCCTCCATCAGCGCGCGGCCGGCGGGCAGGGCGATGGCTTCCGCCTTCGGATTGTAGATGACCTCGCCCTCCGACACGCCGATGCGGGTCGCATTGCCGGCGCGGACGATGTTGAAGACGGTGCCCGCATCCTCGAACAGCGCGTCGCCCACGGTGACGCGGAAGGGATTGGCGGCGTCATGCCGGATGGTGAAGGCGGCCTCTCCGCTGTCGAGCGCCGCGAAGCGCGCGTCATGCCGGTCGAAGCGCATGGTCGTGCCGCCGTTCAGTTCGACGCGGGTGCCCTCGTCCAGCGCGACGGTGCGGGTTTCGCCGGGCCTGGTCGTGACGGTGTAGATGTCGCTGCGGCTCCACATGCCGACCGATATGGCCGCCACCAGCGCCGCCGCCACCGCCCCGCCGCCGATCAGCGATCGGGACCAGCGCCAGCCGCGCTCGCCCGCATCATTGGCCGGAGCCGCCACGGTCACCGGCTCCGCCGGAACGATCTCTGCCAGATCGGCATCCGCCGCCATCAATGCATCATAGGTGGGCGCATGCACGGGATCGGCCTCCAGCCATGCGGTGAAGACCTCCCAATCGGCAAATTCGGGATCGCGCGTGCGGATGACCCATCCGAGCGCCTCCTCGTTCATCATGGCTTCAGCCCTGTTCATGTCAGCCCCTCATCTGAGCCAGACGCCGCCGCCTTCCTCATTCCGTATCCATTTTCTGCTTGAGGGCGATCATGGCGCGATAGGCCTTTTGCAGATCCTTCTCCACGGTGGTGAGGCTGACGCCCAGTTCCTCCGCGATCAGCCTTTGCCCGACGCCCTCCAGGCGGAAGCGGCGGAACACCAACTCGACGCGCGGCCCCAGAGATTGCAGCACGGCGCGCGCCTCCTCCAGCCGTTCGTTCAGGATCAGCCGTTCGTCCACGGCGATGTCCTCCGACGGGTCGGCCATCACGCCGCCCGCGCCCTCCGCCCAATCCTGCTCGCGCCGTTCGCGGCGGGTGGCGGAACGATAGCGGTCCAGCATCAGGTTGTTCGCCATGCGGTAGAGATAGGGCAGGGGATCGGCAATCGGCCCCAGATCCTTCTCCTCCAGCTTCATCCACATGTCCTGCAACAGATCCTCGGACTCGTCGCCCGCGCCGCGCGCGCGCAGGAACCGCAGCAGGGCGGGCCGGTTGTTCAGGAAGATGGCGGATAGGCCGGTAGCCATGAAGAGCTTGCGTCCAGTGGGATCAGGCGGTTGCCATAATGGGCCGATGAAGGCGTTGCAACGGGCAAGCGGCCCATGGGATATTGCCATTTACCTCCGGCCATGCCTGATCGGGAGCATTTCCGGATTGACCGTTTGAGGTCGGCGGCTCGGAAAATGCGGCATCGAAAGACAAGAGCATTTTCCCTCATGGTGAAATTGCTCTAGGGGCAGCGGGCAGGCCGGCAGGAGGATCGATGCAGCTTATCGGGCAGGTGAATGTGGAGGCGGCGCGGGCATCCGGCATGGATGCCGGGAAATTGCAGGCGCAGGCCGCCTTCGTTCATGAACGCTATGTCGTCCCGGGCAAGCTGCCCCATATGCAATGGCTCCTGTCGCGTGACGAACGACCCATCGTCTCGGTCCTCAGCGGTGCCGCGCGCGCAACCGGCGAGCCGCTTGGGGATAACGCGCTTTACCGCATCGCCTCCATGACCAAGCCGGTGACCTCGGTCGCCTTCATGATGCTGGTGGAGCAGGGGCTGGTGGCGCTGGACGATCCGGTGACGAAGATATTGCCGGAATTCGCCGATCTCGCCGTCGGGGCCGATGGGGCGGGTCGGATGCGCCGCCCGATGCTGATGATCGACCTGCTGCGGCACACATCCGGCCTTACTTATGGTTTGCAGCGGCAGACGGCCATCGACGCGCGTTACCGTGAACTCGGCCTCGACGAGTTCCAGCAGAAACGCAGTTCCGACGAATTCATCGCCGCGCTGGCCGCGCTGCCGCTGGAATTCTCGCCGGGTGAGCGGTGGAATTATTCGGTGTCCACCGATGTGCTGGGCGTCGTGGTGGAGCGGCTGAGCGGCCTCGACCTGGAGCGATTTTTCCGCGAGCGCATCTTCGATCCGCTGGGCATGCCGGACACATTCTTCGAACTGCCGGAGGATCGCGCCGGGCGGATGACGGACGCCTGGCAATGGGCGCAGGACGGCACGCTGTCGCTCTACGACCGGGGCGAACGCAGCGGGTGGCGCCGACCGCTCAAGCTGCGTTCGGGGGGCGGGGGCCTCATCTCCTGCACGGCGGATTATCATCGCTTCGCCCGCATGTTGCTGCGCGGCGGCGAACTGGACGGCGTGCGGCTGCTGAAGCCGGAAACGGTCGCGGCGATGCATGCCAATCATCTGCCGGGCGGGGGCGATCTCGCCAGCCTGTCCTCCTCCATGTTCAGCGAGGCGGATTATGCGGGCGTGGGTTTCGGCCTCGGCTTCGCGACCGATCTCAGGACGCAGGAATATTATTGGGGCGGCGTGTTCTCGACATTCTTCTTCATCGATCCGGTGGAGCGGCTGATCGGCATTTTCATGACCCAGCATTTTCCCTCAAGCATCCATCCGGTCCGTCGCGAGTTGAGGCAGGGTGTTCGCCATGCCATCATCGAAAGCCGCGCCGATTAATTGCTGCGCTGCAAAATTTGCTGTTGGCGAGCCTCGGGACGGCGTGCCATCATCGCGCCCGGACTCGAAGGCGAAAAGGGGCACGTTTATGAACCTGAAAGGCCAACCCACCCTCCCGAAGCCCGCTCCCCGGCAGGTCGATCCGGAGGTCCTTGCCCATGAGATCGTAGAGCGGTTGACCTACCGGATCGGCAAGAACGCCACCGCCGCAAAGCCGCACGACTGGCTGCATGCGGTGATCCTCGCCATTCGCGACCGGGTGATCGATGCATGGATCGCCTCGACGGAGAAAACCTATGAGGAGCAGGGACGGCGGGTCTATTATCTGAGCCTGGAGTTCCTGATCGGGCGGTTGATGCGCGACGCGGCGTCCAACATGGAGATGCTGGACGACATGCAGGCGGCATTGAGTTCGCTGGGTGTCGACATCGACATCATCGCCGCGCTGGAGCCGGATGCCGCGCTGGGCAATGGCGGCCTAGGGCGGCTGGCGGCCTGCTTCATGGAGAGCATGGCGACGGTGGACGTGCCCGCCTATGGCTATGGCATACGCTATGTGAACGGCATGTTCCGGCAGGAGATTTCGGACGGCTGGCAGGTGGAACTGCCCGAAACCTGGCTGACCCACGGCAATCCCTGGGAATTCGAACGGCGCGAGGCGAGCTACGAGATCGGCTTTGGCGGCCGGGTCGACCCGTCGGAAAATGAGGACGCCAGCCCGCACCAGATGCGCTGGCGGCCGGCCGAGCGCGTCATCGCCACGCCCTATGACACCCCCATTGCGGGTTGGCGCGGGAAGCGCGTCAATACGCTGCGCCTGTGGGAAGCGCAGCCGATCGACCCGATCCTGCTCGACCGCTTCAATGCGGGCGACCATCTGGGCGCGCTGACGGAGAGCAATCGGGCGGAGGCGCTCACGCGCGTCCTTTACCCCGCCGACAGTTCGCCCGCGGGGCAGGAATTGCGGCTGCGGCAGGAATATTTCTTCTCCTCCGCGTCGCTGCAGGACGTCGTCCGGCGGCATATCCAATATTTCGGCGACATCCGCACCCTGCCGGAAAAGGCGGCGATCCAGCTCAACGACACCCATCCGGCCGTCGCCGTGGCGGAGTTGATGCGGATACTCCTCGACAATCACGGCGTCGATTTTGACGAGGCGTGGGACATCACCCGCCGGACGTTCAGCTACACCAATCACACGCTGCTGCCCGAAGCGCTGGAAAGCTGGCCCGTGCCGCTGTTCGAACGGCTGCTGCCCCGGCATATGCAGATCGTCTATGCGGTGAACAGCCGCCTGCTGGGGGAGGCGCGGCGATCCGGCCAGTTCGACGACCGGGCCATCGGCACCATCTCCCTGATCGACGAGGGGGGAGAGCGGCGGGTGCGCATGGGCAATCTGGCCTTTGCCGGATCGCACAGCGTCAACGGCGTGTCGGCGCTGCACACCGAATTGATGAAGGAAACGGTGTTCGCCGACTTCCACCGGCTCTACCCGGCGCGGATCAACAACAAGACCAATGGCGTCACCTTCCGCCGCTGGCTGATGCAGTGCAATCACGGGCTGTTCGAACTGGTCAGGGAAGCGATCGGGGACCGCTTCATGGACGATCCCGAAGCCTTGCGGGAACTGGATCGCTTCGCCGACGACAGCGCGTTCCAGCAAAAATTCCTGGCCGTCAAACGCGCCAACAAGGTCGCTCTGGCCGATCTGCTGCGCCAGCGGGTCAACGCCCGGATCGATCCTTCGGCCCTGTTCGACATCCAGATCAAGCGCATCCACGAATATAAGCGGCAGTTGCTCAACATCATCGAGGCGGTGTCGCTCTACGACCAGATAAGGTCGCATCCGGAAAAGGATTGGGTGCCCCGCGTCAAGCTGTTCGGCGGCAAGGCGGCGCCCAGCTATCACAATGCCAAGCTGATCATCAAGCTGGCGGGCGACGTGGCGCGGGCGGTCAATCACGACCCGGCGGTGCAGGGCCTGCTGAAGGTGCAGTTCGTGCCCAATTACAATGTGTCGCTGGCGGAAATGATGATCCCGGCCGCCGACCTGTCCGAACAGATTTCGACCGCTGGCATGGAAGCGTCGGGCACCGGCAACATGAAGTTCGCGGTCAATGGCGCGCTCACCATCGGCACGCTCGACGGCGCCAATGTGGAGATGCGCGACCATGTGGGGGAGGAGAATATCGTGATCTTCGGCCTCACCGCCGCCCAGGTGAACGAACGGCGCGCCCATGGCTACGACCCGCGCGAGGTGATCGGCCACAGCCGCGAGCTGGGCCAGGCGCTGGATGCGATCGCAAGCGGCGTCTTTTCCCCCGACGATCCGGGACGGTACAGGGATCTGGTGCAGGGCATCTACGATCATGACTGGTTCATGGTCGCGGCCGATTTCGACAGCTATTCGGCCGCGCAGCGCAGGGTTGACGGGATATGGCAGGACCAGACACTGTGGGCGCGCAAGGCGATCCACAATGTCGCGCGCATGGGCTGGTTCTCGTCCGACCGCACGATCAGGGAATATGCGACGGACATCTGGAAGGTGCCGGTTTGACGCGAGGCCGGAACTAGCGTGGGCTTGACCCCGGAACAGATCGCCCGCCTGCTGGAGGGGCGGGAGGATGATCCGTTCGCGACGCTTGGCGTCCATCCGGCGGAAAAGGGCTTCACCGCCTGCGTCTTCCTGCCCGATGCGGTGAGGGTCGATGCTTATAGGCTGGACGGCAAGGCCGCGGGCACGCTGGACCGGGTCCATCCGGCAGGGCTGTTCTTCGGCAAGGTTGCCCTGCGCAAGCGCCAGCCCCTGCGCTATCGGGCGACCTATGCCGATGGCGGCGAACATACGCTGATCGATCCCTACAGCTTCGGCCCGGTGCTGGGGCCGATGGACGATTATTATTTTGCCGAAGGGTCTCATGCCCGGCTGTTCGACAAGATGGGCGCGCACCTCATCACCCATGAAGGGGTGGGGGGCACGCATTTCGCGGTCTGGGCGCCCAATGCGCAGCGGGTGTCGGTGGTGGGCGACTTCAACCGCTGGGACGGGCGCCGGGCGCCGATGCGGCGGCGGCAGGATGCGGGAATATGGGAAATCTTCCTGCCCGAAGTGGGGGTGGGCAGCGCCTATAAATATGAGATTGTCGGGCCTGACGGGACGGTCCTGCCGCTGAAGGCCGATCCCTTCGCCTTCCGCTCCGAACTGCGGCCCGCCACGGCCTCCATCGTGGCGGCGGTGCCCGACCATGACTGGGGCGATGAGCGCCACCGCGACTATTGGCAAAGGGCCGATCCGCGCCGCGAACCCATTTCCGTCTATGAGGTGCACGCCGGTTCATGGCAGCGCGACGATGATGGAAATTTCCTGAGTTGGGATGACCTTGCCCACCGGCTGATCCCCTATGTGGTCGGCATGGGCTTCACCCATATCGAATTCCTGCCGATCAGCGAATTTCCCTATGACCCAAGCTGGGGCTATCAGACCACCGGCCTTTACGCGCCGACCGCGCGCTTTGGCGATCCGGAAGGTTTCGCCCGCTTCGTCGACGGCGCGCACCGGGCGGGAGTGGGCGTGATCCTCGACTGGGTGCCCGCCCATTTCCCGACCGACGCCCACGGGCTGGCCCATTTCGACGGCACCGCCCTTTATGAGCATGCCGATCCGCGCAAGGGCTTCCATCCCGACTGGAACACGGCGATCTACAATTTCGGCCGGCGGGAGGTGGCGCAATATCTGGTCAACAACGCCCTCTTCTGGGCGGAGCGCTACCATGTCGACGGGCTGCGCGTCGACGCCGTCGCCTCCATGCTCTACCTCGATTACAGCCGCAAGGAAGGGGAGTGGATTCCCAACAGCCAGGGCGGGCGGGAGAATGTGGAGGCGGTCGATTTCCTGCGGCAGATGAACAAGGCGCTCTACGGCACCCATGCCGGCGTCATGACCATTGCCGAGGAGTCGACGAGCTGGCCGAAAGTGTCCCACCCCGTCCATGAAGGGGGCCTGGGCTTCGGTTTCAAATGGAATATGGGCTTCATGCACGACACGCTGCGTTATCTGGCGCGCGATCCGGTGCACCGCGCCCATCATCATGACGACATCACCTTCGGCCTGCTCTACGCCTTTACGGAGAATTTCGTGCTGGCGCTCAGCCATGACGAGGTCGTGCATGGCAAGGCGTCCCTGCTGCACAAGATGCCGGGCGACGACTGGCAGAAATTCGCGACCCTGCGCGCCTATTACGCCATGATGTGGGGCTATCCGGGCAAGAAGCTGCTGTTCATGGGGCAGGAATTCGCGCAGCGGGCCGAATGGAGCGAGGCGCGGGCGCTCGACTGGCACCTGCTCGATCACGCGCCGCATCGGGGCGTGCAGTTGTTGGTGAGCGACCTCAACCGCCTCTATCGTTCTCGCCCGGCGCTGCATGCCCGCGATTGCGAGCCGGAGGGTTTCGAATGGGTGCTGGTCGACGCGGCGGCGGATTCGGTCTTCGCCTGGGTCCGTCGCGCGCCCGGCGTATCGCCCATCGTCGTCATCAGCCATTTCACGCCGACCTTGCGCCACGGCTACAGGATGCGCCTGCCCTCCGGCGGCCGCTGGTGCGAGATCATCAACAGCGATGCGGCGGATTATGGCGGCAGCGGCGCGGGAAATATGGGAATTGTCGTCGCGGATGAGGAAGGATGGGCCAATGTCACCATTCCCCCGCTTGGAACGTTGATGCTGGAACTGGACTATTGAAACCGACGGGCGGAAACCGAGCGCTCGCGAGCATGAAGGAGAAGAGGGCGATGCAGCCAAGACACCAGCCGATCGCCCGTGACGCCATGGCCTATGTTCTGGCCGGCGGCAGGGGCAGTCGCCTGGCCGAGTTGACCGACCGGCGCGCCAAGCCTGCCGTGCATTTCGGGGGCAAGGCGCGGATCATCGACTTCGCCCTTTCCAACGCGCTCAACAGCGGCATCAGGCGCATCGGCGTCGCAACGCAGTATAAGGCGCATTCGCTGATCCGGCATCTGCAGCGCGGCTGGAACTTCTTCCGGACGGAGCGTAACGAGAGCTTCGACATCCTGCCCGCCAGCCAGCGCGTGTCGGAAAGCCAATGGTATGAGGGCACGGCCGATGCGGTGTTCCAGAATATCGACATCATCGAAAGCTATGCGCCGGAATATATGGTCATCCTGGCGGGCGACCATGTGTACAAGATGGACTATGAGCTGATGCTCCAGCAGCATGTCGACAGCGGCGCGGACGTCACCGTCGGCTGCATGGAGGTGCCGGTGAAGGAAGCCAGCGGCTTCGGCGTCATGCATGTGGACGAGCAGGACGTGATCACCGCCTTTGTCGAGAAGCCGAAGAACCCGCCGCACATTCCCGGCAGCCCGGGCATGGCGCTGGCGTCCATGGGCATCTACGTCTTCCGCACCGCCCTTTTGATCGAGGAGCTGCGGCGCGATGCGGACGATCCGGACAGCAAGCGTGATTTCGGGGGCGACATCATCCCGCACATCGTCAAGCATGGCAAAGCCGTCGCCCACCGCTTCTCCAACAGTTGCGTCCGCGCAGAGAGCGAACCGGTGCCCTATTGGCGCGACGTCGGCACCATCGACGCCTATTGGCAGGCGAATATCGACCTGACCGACGTGGTGCCCTCGCTCGACCTCTACGACCGGAGCTGGCCGCTCTGGACCTATTCCGAAGTCACCCCCCCGGCGAAATTCGTGCATAATGAGGAGGGACGGCGCGGTTCCGCCACATCCTCCCTGATCGCGGGCGGGTGCATCGTGTCGGGATCGTCGCTCCACCGCAGCCTGTTGTTCACCGGGGTGCGCACGCACAGCTTCTCGTCCGTGACGGAGAGCGTCATCATGCCCGACTGCGTGATCGGGCGCGGTGCGCGGCTGCACAAATGCGTGCTGGATTCAGGCGTGATCATCCCGCCCGGCCTGATCGTCGGAGAACATCCGGAGCATGACGCGCAGCGTTTCCGAAGGACCGAAAGCGGCGTGACGCTGATCACCCAATATATGATCGAACGGCTGGCGGACTGAAACTTGGGCGGGGGAATGGCGATGCGGGTGCTTTCGGTCACGTCCGAAATCTATCCGCTGGTGAAGACCGGGGGGCTGGCCGATGTGGCGGGCGCCTTGCCGGGCGCGCTGGCGGGGCATGGCATTGGGGTCAGGACGCTGGTGCCGGGCTATCCGGCGGTTCTTTCGCGCCTGGGCAAGGCGAAGCTGCTGCGCCGTTATGACGCGCTGTTCGGCGCGCCGGCGGCGGTGCTGGCGGCGAAGCTGGGCGACCTCGACCTGCTGGTGCTGGATGCCCCGGACTTCTTCGCGCGGGAAGGCGGTCCCTATGGCGATGCGGGCGGCGGCGAATGGCCCGACAACTGGAAACGCTTCGCCGCCCTGTCGCGTGCCGGGGCGGACATGGCGGCCGAAGGGGTGAAGGGCTGGCGGCCCGACCTGGTCCATGCGCATGACTGGCAGGCGGCGATGACCGCCGCCTATATGCGCTTCGGGCCGGCTCACGCCGTGCCCAGGGTGGTGACGATCCACAACCTTGCCTTCCAGGGACGTTTCGGCGCGGATGTCTTTCCCCAGCTCGGCCTGCCGCCCGAAGCCTGGGGCGTGGACGGGGTCGAATATTATGGCGGCACGGGCTATCTGAAGGCAGGGCTTGTCTCGGCCGACGCCATCACCACGGTCAGCCCCACCTATGCCGACGAAATCCGCTCCCCGATGCATGGCATGGGGCTGGACGGCCTGATCAACGGCCGGTCCGACAGGCTGCACGGCATATTGAACGGCGTCGATACCGCCATATGGGATCCCGCCGCCGATCCCCTGATCGCCAAACCCTTCAGCGCGCGGGCGCTGGGCGGGCGCGGCGCCAGCCGCCGCGTCCTCGAAACGCAGTTCGGCCTCGACCGCGACGACGCGCCGATCTTCATCATCGTCAGCCGCCTCACCTGGCAGAAGGGCATGGACATGGTGATGGACGCCATCGACCATCTGGTGGGGCTGGGCGGCAAGCTTGCCCTTCTGGGGTCGGGCGACCATCCGCTGGAGGGCGCGTTCCTGGCGGCGGCGGACCGGCATCGCGGGCGGGTGGGCGCTCGGATCGGCTATGACGAGCCGCTGTCGCACCTGATGCAGGCGGGGGCCGACGCCATATTGATCCCTTCCCGCTTCGAACCCTGCGGCCTGACCCAGCTTTACGGCCTTCGCTATGGCTGCGTGCCGGTGGTGGCGCGGGTCGGCGGGCTGGCGGACACGGTGATCGACGCCAATGAGGCTGCTGTCGGCGCGGGCGTGGCGACCGGCATCGTCTTCCCGCCGTCCGATCCGCTGGCGCTGCATGGAGCGATTGCGCGCACCATCCGGCTTCACGCGCATCGGCCGACATGGCAGGCGATGCAGCGCGCCGGCATGCGCGCCGATTTCTCCTGGACCCACAGCGCGGCGCGCTATGCGGAACTGTTCCGCGCACTGGTCCGGACCACCGCATGAGCCCGCGGCCGCTGGGTCCGGCCATGCACGGCGGCGGGACCCGTTTCCGGGTCCATGCGCCAGATGCGGACCGGCTCTGGCTGAGCCTGTTCGATGTCCAGGATCGCGAAACGCGCCTGCCCATGGCAAGGGAGGGCGAGGACATCTGGTCCGTCGATGCGCCCGGCGTGGGGGAGGGCGCTCGCTATGGCCTGCGCGCCGACGGTCCCTTTGATCCGGATGCGGGGCTGTGGTTCGATCCGGACAAGCTGCTGCTCGATCCCTATGCGCCGGCCATCGACCGGCCGTTCGCCTATGATCCGATGCTGGCCGCACCGCGCGGCAAAGGCGGCGACACGGCAGGCTTGATGCCCAAGGGGGTGGTGTCCGCGCCGTTTCCCTTGGTGCCCCCGGAACCGCCGATCTTCCAGTCCGGCGGGCTGATCTATGAGGTTCAGGTCCGCGGCTTCACCATGCTGCATCCCGACATTCCGGAGGCGCAGCGCGGCACCATCGCGGCCCTTGGGCACCCCGCCGTGATCGAACATCTGCGCCGCCTGCACGTCTCCGCCATCGAACTGATGCCGATCAACGCCTGGATCGACGAACGGCATCTGGCGCCGCTGGGACTGCGCAATGCCTGGGGTTATAATCCGGTCAGCTATTTCGCGCTCGATCCCCGGCTGGCGCCGGGCGGCATGGCGGAATTGCGTGGCGCGGTGGATGCGCTGCATGCGGCCGGGATCGGCGTGATTCTCGACATGGTCTATAATCATGACGGGGAAAGCGACCGCGAGGGCCCGACCCTGTCGCTCCGCGGCCTGGATGCGCGCAGCTATTTCCGGCATGAACCCGATGGCCGCCTGATCAACGATACGGGCACGGGCAACAGCATCGACTGCAACCATCCCGTCGCGCAGCGGCTGATCCTGGCGTCGCTGCGCCATTTCGTCGGCGTAGCGGGAGTCGACGGCTTCCGCTTCGACCTCGCTCCCGCGCTGGGGCGCCTGTCGACGGGTTTCGACAGCGAGGCGCCATTGCTGAGGGCCATGCGCGACGATCCGCTGCTGTCCGACCGCATCCTGATCGCGGAACCGTGGGACATCGGCCCCGGTGGTTATCAGCTCGGCCGTTTCGGGCCCCGCTGGCTGGAATGGAACGACCGCTATCGCGACGATATGCGCCGCTTCTGGCGCGGGGATCGCGGCATGACCGGCGCGCTCGCGACCCGCATCGCGGGATCGTCCGACATTTTCCATGCCGATCCGGCAACGCGCACCGTCAATTTTCTGGCCGCCCATGACGGCTTCACGCTGGCGGATGTGACCGCCTATGACCATCGCCACAACGAAGCCAATGGCGAGCAGAACCGCGACGGCCATGGGGGAAATTTCAGCTGGAACAACGGCATCGAGGGCGCGACCGTCGATCGGGCCATTCGGGCAGCGCGGCGGCGCGACATCAAGGCGCTGCTCGGCACGCTATTCTGTTCGCGCGGCGCGATCATGCTCACCGCCGGCGACGAGTTCGGCCGGACGCAGCAGGGCAACAACAACGCCTATGCGCAGGATAATGCAATCGGCTGGGTCGACTGGCAGGGCCGCGACCGGGACATAGAGGCGCATGCGTTCGCGCTTGCCGACATGCGGGCGTCGACGCCGGACTTCAGCGACGCGGGCTGGCTCTCGGAAACGGACGTCGAGTGGCTCGACGAGCGGGGCCAGCCGATGACCGTCGCGCAATGGGAAGACCCGGATCGCCGCTGCCTGGCCATGCGCTTCCGGCGATCGGGCTTCACCGTCTTCATCAATGGCGACGACCGGCCGCATGACTTCGGCGCGGTGCACATTCCCGCCCGAACGGTCCTACCCATCCCGGCTGAATAGGAAGGCGGTCGATTTGGCGAGGCCGTTGGAGATCGTCGCCAACGCCCGCGAGGCCCCCGGCACCTGCCGCTCGCCCGCACGGTCCGTGACCTGCGCGACCGCCTCGGCAAGCTGGGTCATGCCGTGCAGCCGCCCTTCGCCCAGGGCTCCGCCGCCCGTATTGATCGGCAGGCGCCCGTCCGGATCGCCATGCCCCTCGCGCAGGAAGGCCAGTCCTTCGCCGTCGCGGCAGAAACCCATGCCCTCCAGCCAGGTCAGCACCAGCACGCTGAAACCGTCATAAAGCTGCGCATTGTCCACATCCGCCGGGGACAGGCCGGTCGCCTCCCACAGCCGGCGCGCCACGTCCTTCGCGCCGTCCCACATATCCTCAAGGTTCATCGGCGTGCCTCCCGCGCCCTGATGGGTGGAGGCCGCGAAGCCGGTGAGCAAGGCAGGCGGCCGGCGCAAATGCCGCGCCCGTTGGGTGGAGGTCAGGATCATCGCGCAGCAGCCATCGACCGGAATGTCGCAATCGAGGATGGATATGGGATCGGCGATCATCCGGGCGGCGAGATAATCCTCCACCGTGATCGTCTTGCCTCGCCAATAGGCATTGGGGTTGCGTTGCGCATTGGCGCGGTTCCGGGCGATATAAGGCGCGAAATCCGCCCGGTCATAACCATGAAGCGCAAAATAGCGGCGCAGCGCCACAGCGGCCCAGGCGGGCGGCATGCTGAAGCCATAGGGCGCCAGATACTGGTCGCCTCCCACCGCATGGGCCGATTCGAAATTCACATAGCGCCCGTCGGGCACATGCAGCGCGCGATAGACCAGCACATGGTCGCAAAGCCCGCCTGATATGGCGAGCGCGCCGTCGATGACGCTCTGCGTCACCATGCCGTTGGTGGAGCCGATCCACCGGATGGCCGGAGCGACCCCCAGCAATCCCGCCAGATACCAGGGCGTCACGATGTCGATCCCTTCGTCCACGCCCTTGCGCCCGCCATAGCGCGGCATGGCGGGGGATGTGGCGATGCCGTCCAGATCGCCGCGCCGCAATCCGGCATCGGCCAGCGCGGCGTCGCACGCCTCCAGCGTCAGCGCGGCCAGGCGCCGGTCCGACCGGCGTTCCAGCCTGCTATAGCCCAGCCCGGCGACGGCCACCTTGTCCCGATGGTCCCACATGGTCAGCGCGCCGGGCCGAACTGCACCAGCGTGCAGTCCTCGGTCACGTCCTCGAACCGCGCTTCGAGGGGGAGGCCGATGCGCAGCGCATCGGCGGCGATGTCCACAAGGTTGCCGCTCATCAACAGGCGCGCCTGCTCCTCCAGTTCGACCACCGCCAGGATGACGGGCAGCCGGTCGCGAAAGCCGGGCGAGGGCGGGTCGTGCAGCACGGTCCAGCTATGCAGCGTCGCGCGTCCCGATAGCGGCGTGAAGCCCAAACCGGCGCCGCCGCAGTTCCGGCAGGCGACCTCCGGCGGATAGGCCATCCAGCCGCAGGCGTCGCATTTCTGCATATGCAGCTCGTGCCGCCGCGCCGCAGTCCAGAAGGGTTCCGAAAGCGGATCGGGCAGGGGAAGCGGCCGTTGCGGGCAGGCGGCTTGCGGCATCGGTTTCATGAGCCCCCGAAATGCGGCGGCCGTTTCTCCCGCGCCGCCGCCAAACCTTCCCGATGGTCCTGCGTCGTCGCCATCAGCGGCTGCATGGCGAATTCCAGTTCCAGATATTGATCCAGCGACAGGCCCGGCGCGGCCTCGAACTGGCGCTTCGCCATGCCGATCGCCAGCGTGGGGCCCTCGGCCAGGGATGCCGCCAGTGCCAGCGCACGCGCCATCAGCGCTTCGCTTTCCACCAGTTCCAGCACCAGCCCTAGCCGCAAGGCCTCCTGCGCGTCGACCATGCGGGCGGAATAGACGATTTCCTTGGCGCGCATCGGCCCGACCAACCGGCTGAGCTGCCACACGGCGCCTGCGTCCGGCACATATCCGATCCGCGCAAAGCTCTGGCAGAAGCGCGCTTGCGGCGTGGCGATGACGATGTCGCAGGCCAGCGCCAGGCTCCAGCCGGCGCCTACGCAGGCGCCGTCCACCGCCGCGATCACCGGCTTGCGGATGCCGGCGACCGCTTTCACCATCCGGTGCAGCCAGCGCATCCGGCGCAGGAAGGCGGCCGTACCCTGATGGCCCATGTCCCCGGTATCCGCGCCGGAGCAATATTGCCCGTTCGCGCCCGTCAGGATGACGGCGCGGACATCCTCATCCTCCGCCAGATCGTCGAAGGCGCGCCAGATTTCCTCCCGCATGGCCATGGTGAAGGCGTTCGCCCGTCCGGGCTGATCGAGCGTCACGATGCCGACGCGGCCCTGGCTTGCGATCCGGACGGTCATGACAGGGCGCTGCGGCGCACGTCCTTCTCCTAAATATGATCTTTGGTGCAATATTAAATGGGGAAATTCCGTCCTGTCAATCGCTGAGTCGCGTTGACAACGGCACAATATTGCACGATGGTGCAATAAAAGGCGGCATTTGGGCGCCCGGACGGAGGATGGGAGATCGATGAGGAAGGCAGGTTTTACGGTCATGGCGGCGGGCGCCGCGCTGCTCGCGCTCTCCACGGGGGTGGTTTCGCGCTCGGCGGAGAGCGCGTCTCCGGCCGGGGCCAACTGGTCCAGCTTCGGCGGCGACGACAAGGAACAGCATTACAGCCCGCTCGCGCAGATCCGGGAGCAGAATGTCGGAAAGCTCGGCCTTGCCTGGTCCTATGATGTCGACAGTTTCGACAGCTATACCCAGCCTCTGGCCGTTAATGGCGTCATCTATTTCGCGGTGGGGCTCAGCGTCGTTCACGCGGTCGATGCGCGAACCGGCAAGCTGCTATGGCAATATGATCCCGACGTCGCCAGTCAGCCGGAAGCCAAATGGCGGATGCGCGCGGGATGGGGCACGCGGGGCATCGCCTATAAGGACGGCACCGTCTTCACCGCCACCCGCGAAGGCCGCCTGATCGCGATAGACGCCGGGACGGGCAAGCCGCGCTGGTCGGTCAAGACGCTGGACGAGGCGGAGGGCGGCTATATCACCGGCCCGCCATGGGTCGCCGGCGACAAGGTGGTGATCGGCTTCGGGGGCGCGGACTACAGTCCGACGCGTGGCTATGTCACCGCCTATGACATCAAGACCGGCAAGAAAGCCTGGCGCTGGTATGTCGTGCCCGGCGATCCGGCCAAGGGTTTCGAGAACAAGGCGATGGAGGCAGCCGCCAAGACCTGGAGTGGCGAATGGTGGAAATGGGGCGGGGGCGGCTCCGTCTGGCACGCCATGGCCTATGACGCAAAATATGACCGCATCTATATCGGCACCGGCAACGGCTTTCCGTGGAACATCAAGATCCGCAGCCCCGGCGGCGGCGACAATCTCTACCTCTCCTCCATCGTCGCGCTGGACGTGAAGACCGGCGAATATGTCTGGCACTATCAGGTCAATCCTGAAAACAGCCATGACTGGAACGACGCCATGGACATCGAACTGGCCGATGTCATGATCGGCGGCCGGATGCGGTCCGTGCTGCTGCACGCGCCGAAGAACGGCTTCTTCTATGCCATCGACCGCGAAACCGGCAAGTTCATCCAGGCGGGCGAGTTCGCCAGGCAGAATTGGGCCAAGCGCATCGATCCCGTGACGGGGCGGCCGGAGATCAACCCGGAGGCGCAATATCCCGACGGCAAGCCGTTCATGATGTACCCCTTCCCCAATGGCGCGCACGGCATACAGGCCATGTCGTTCAGCCCGAAGACCGGCTACAGCTATATCCCGGTGATGGAGGGCGGCCGGGTCTTCGTCGATCCGGCCAATGTGAAGGGCTGGACGTACAAGCCCGGCATGATGGTGAATACCGGCCTGGGCGCTCCGCCCGCCAACCTCGTCCCGCCCGCCGCGACGAGCAAGCTGGTCGCCTATGACGTCGCCAACAACAGGATCGCCTGGTCCGTGCCCCAGCCGGGCGTGTTCAACGGCGGCACGCTGGCGACGGCGGGCAATCTGGTGTTCCAGGGCACCAATGACGGCATGTTCAACGCCTTTTCCGCGACGACGGGGCGCAAGCTCTGGTCCTGGCCGGCGCAGAACGGCATACTTTCCGCGCCGATCAGCTATTCGGTCGGCGGCCGGCAATATGTCAGCGTCATCACCGGCTTCCGCAGCAGCTTCGCCAATTCGCCCAATTGGGATTATCGCCAGCAGCAGCGGCGATTGCTGACCTTCACCATCGGCGGGGCCAGGAAGCTGCCCAGGGTCGATCCCGTGGACGAACCGATCCAGGACGATCCGGCCTTCGTGGTGGACGCCGACAAGGCGAAAGTGGGGGCAGGCATCTACAACAGCAGCTGCATCATCTGCCATGGTTCGGGCATGGTCGCGGGCGGCGCGGCGCCAGACCTGCGCAAGTCGGGCGTGCCGCTGGACGCTGAAACCTTCAGGTCGGTGGTGCATGACGGCGCCCTGATGTCGCGGGGCATGGGGTCCTTCGCGCAGTTGAGCGACGCGGAACTGGAGGGGCTACGGCACTATATCCGTCAGCGCGCGCGCGAAACCGCGCCCAAAGGCAAGTGACGCGGATGCAGGTCCACCCGCTTTACGGGCGCATGGCAGCCCCGCTTCGCCTTCGGGCGGGGCGGGGTTCATGCGTCATGAAGACGATGAATTTGCACCATCATCCAATCCCGCTATGATCCCGGCACTTGGGATGAGTGTCGGGCAATGAAGGCGAGCGATCTTGGCGAGTAAAGCGAACGAAGAATTGAAGGAAGGCGGAGAGCGGCCGCAGACCTATTCCAGTCCGGCGATTATCGAGCGCCGCCGCCGGATTTTGGAGGAAACCCGGAAGGTTATCGCTGAACAGGGCATTGCCGCGCTCAGCATGAATGAGATCGGCCAGCGCGCCGGCGTTGCCAAGCGAACCCTCTACAACGCCTTCCAGACTCGCGAACGGATGATCGCGTCGGCGATTCAGGAATATTTCGACGAATATGTGAGCCGCATCGCCTATTCCAGCGAACCCGGCACGATGCAGCACAATCTGGAGCGCATGATCTCCGTCGTGCAGCGCAACCGGAAGATCCGCAATTATATCAAGGCGATCATGGCGCTCTATTTCAGTTCGGATGTCGACCATGACATCTGGGCGGCGATGCATTCGCCCGCGGTCCACCATAACCGCCAGTGGATCGAGGTGCTGGAGGCGAAGAAGCAGCTCCAGCCCTGGGTCGAGGTCGACAAGCTGGTCGAGGATCTGGTGCGATTCGAATATGCGACGATCAACGACTGGGCGCAGGGGCGGATTCCCGACGACCAGATCATCGTGCGGCTGGTCGGAAGCTATCTGACATCCTTGCTGGGCGCGCTGAAGGGCGCGGCCCGCAAGGATGTGGAGGCGCTGATCAAGGACATATCCGACCGCGGCATGGATGCCCTGCCGATGCCCCAGCGTCCCAAGGTGGCGGCATGAATTTGCACATGGATGCAAATTTACTTGAAGAGTCGCGCACTGTCGGCTAGTCAGTTCCTGCCCCTGGCAAAAGGGCGGGAATGGAGAGCGAGAGAGATGAACGCGGTGAGCGAAACCCCCGAATTGCTGCTCTTGTCTGAGGATCAGGGGATCGCGCATATCGTCCTCAACCGGCCCCGCGCGAAGAACACCGTGTCCTTCGCCATGTGGGAGCAGTTTTCCGCCGCGCTCGACGCGCTTGAGAATGCGACGCCCGCGCGGTTGCTCATCATCAGCGGGGCGGAGGATTATTTCAGCAATGGCGGCGACGTGAAGCTGCCGCCCGCAAGGGGGGAGGGCGCGCTGGCGCTGGCGGCGCGGCTGGAAATGGGACAGCGGATCATCGGCCGCGTGCGGGCGCTGCCCATTCCAACGGTCGCGGCTGTGGAGGGCGGCGCGTTCGGCGTGTCGTGGAGTCTCGCCATGGCCTGCGACATGATCTTTGCGGCGGACAATGCCCGTTTCGGCGCGCCCTTCCTGGAATTCGGCCTCGTTCCCGACGGCGGCGCGGCCTGGTTCCTGACCAGGCAACTGGGCCGGGCGCGGGCGGCGGAGATCGTCTTTTCGGGGCGGACGCTGGATGCGGCGGAGGCGCTGTCGCTCGGCCTCGTCAGCCGCGTGGTGAAGCCGGGCAGCGCGGTGGAGGAGGCTCTGGCGCTCGGCCGGACCATCGGTGACGGCAATCGCCATGCCGTCGAACTGACCAAGCGGCTGCTCCAGCAGGCGGAAAGCGGCGATCTGGCGACGGCCCACGCGCTGGAACTGGCCTATTGCCACATCTGCCAGGCGGGCGAGGAAGTGCCCCGCGCCCGCGAACGCTTCAAGGCGCGCGCCGCCGCGAAAGCCGCCGCCAAGGCCGCGGAATAACGGAGGGTCCCGACCCATGCAGTTCGACATGCGCGCCCTTCCAATGGTCACGCGGTACAAGATCGTCAATTCGACCATCACGCCGCGCCCGATCGCCTGGATCACCAGCCAATCCGCCGAAGGCATCGTCAACGCCGCGCCCTACAGCTTCTTCAACTGCGTCGGCACCGAGCCGCCGCTGGTTGCGCTGGGGCTGCTGAAGGAACCGGTGTCCCGGGGGCTGAAGAACACCGCGTCCAACATCATCGCGACGGGCGAGTTCGTCGTGAACCTGGTCTGCGAGGCGGACGCCGAAAGGATGAACCTCTGCAGCGTCGACGCGCCCGCCGACGTCAGCGAGATCGACTATGCCGGCATCCAGACCGCGCCGTCGGAGCTGGTCGCGCCGCCGCGCATCGCAACCAGCCCGGTCAGCTTCGAATGCCGCAAGGTCGCCGCGATGGACATCGGCGCGATGCAGACGGTGGTCATCGGCGAAATCCTGATGGCCCATATCCGCGACGAGTTCATCACCGACCGGGAACGGGTCTATTTCGACACGCCCGCGATGAAGCTGATCGGCCGGACCCATGGCAGCGGCTGGTATGTCCGCAATGGCGACAGTTTCCAGATGGACCGGCCCCGCTACGACCCGTCGCGCATGGCGAAGGGCAGGGCGGCGGAATGAATTTGAACCCATGGTGCAAAATTACTTGCGCTTGGGGCTGAACTGGTGTTTTCTGCATCAAAGATCATTTTTCGATCCGTCGGACGATGTGAAGCCATAAAGATAATTCCGCAAAAAAGGCAGCGGGCCGCGCCCGCCATAGGAGTGATGAGATGCCCGGTCCCCTGGATCATCTGACCGTCATTGAACTGGCGGACCAAATGCCTGTCGCCATCGCCGCCATGCTGCTGGCGGACCATGGCGCCGACGTTTTGAAGGTGGAGCCGAAAGGCGGCGCCTTCTTTGCCCACGACCTCAGCCGCAAGGCCTGGGACCGGTCGAAGCGCAGCGTCGAACTGGATGTGCGGGAAGCCGGCGGCCTCCAGGCGCTGCGCGGCCTGCTGCAAGGCGCGGACATCTTCATCCACGCGCTGGAAGAGAAGGATGCGGCCGCCCTCGGCCTCGACAGTGAAAGCCTGGGACGCGATTTCCCCGAACTGGTGGTCTGCGCGCTCACCGCTTATGGTTCGGACACGCCCTTTGCCGACCGGCCCCATGGCGAATCCCTCGCTGCCGCGCTGCTCGGGACGATGATCGACCGCTCCAGCAGCTTCCGCCCCGGCCCGGTCTATCTCGGCCATCCGGCGCTGCATTATGGGCAGGCCTTCCTCGGCGTGATCGGCGCGCTGTCGGCCATCCGCGCCCGCCGCCATATCGGCAAGGGGCAGCAGGTGGAGGCATCCCTGCTCGACGCCATGCTGGCCCAGTCACCGATGAACAACTGGTGGCAGGAAGAGGGGATCAGCTACATCAAGGCGGGCGATTCCGGCGCGGTGGACCGTTTCGGCAAGACCCGGCTGGTGACGGGCATGTTCGAATGCGCGGACGGCCTTTATCTCCAGATGCATACCGGCGGGCAGGGCGGCTTCAAGGCGGCGATGGACGTGCTGGGCTTTGGCGACCGTATCCAGACCGTGACCGCGCCGGAAATGTCGGTGCCGCTGACCGACGAGGAATATCATATCGCCCGCGTCGAGATTTTCGACGCCTTCAAGACCCGGCCGCGCGCCGAATGGATCGCCATGTTCCAGGCGGCGGACGTGGCGGCGCTGCCGGTGCTGGAGCCCGCCGAAGTGCTGCTGGACGAACAGGTGGAATTTGTCGGCCAGCGCATATCGATGCCGGACAAGGATTTCGGCACCATCTACCAGGCTGCGCCCGCCGTGCGCATGGCCAATGCCCCCGCCGCCGCGCCCCGTCCCGCGCCGGAAGTGGGAGCGGACAATGAAGCGCTGGCGGACCTGATCGCCCGCCGCCGCGCTGTGCTCGCCGCCGACGGCAAGCCGCTCGACCGGCCGCTGGAAGGCATCAAGGTGGTCGACTTCTCCTCCTTCTTCGCTGTCGGTTATGGCGGCCGCCTGCTGTCCGACCTTGGCGCCGATGTCATCAAGGTGGAGACCCCCGGCGGCGACCAGATGCGCCCGCTGCCCGACTGTTTCGACGCCGCCCAACGCGGCAAGCGCGACATCGTGCTCAACCTCAAACATCCCGAAGCGCTCGAAGCGGCGCTGAAGCTGGTGGCGACGGCCGATGTCGTCACGCACAACCTTCGCCCCGGCAAGGCGGACAAGCTCGGCATCGGCTATGAGGCGCTGTCGAAGCTCAACCCGCGCCTGCTCTACGTCTATCTGCCCGGCTACGGCTCCAAGGGGCCGAAGTCGCTGCTCAAGAGCTTCGCGCCTTTGGTGTCGGGCTGGACCGGCCTGCTCTATGAGGGCGGCGGCGAAGGCAATCCGCCGACCCGCGCCGTGTTCGGCAATGAGGATTATAATAACGGCTTCCTCGGCGCGGCGGGCATCTTGATGGGCCTTGAACATCGCGCCGTCACCGGCCGGGGCGACTATATGGAAATCCCGCAGCTTCATTCCAGCCTGTGGACCACGTCCGAACATTTCCTCGATGCCGACAGGAAGGTCGTCTACGGCTTCCGGCTGGACAAGGAACAGGCGGGCTTCAACGCGCTCGACCGGATTTACCGGACCGCTGACGGCTGGCTCTGCATCTCCTGCCGTTCGGACGAACGTTTCGCCGCGCTCGCCAAGGCCGTGGGGCAGGAGCAATGGCTTGCCGATCCCCGCTTCGCCACGCCCCGCGACCGGTCCGCCAACAACGCTGCGCTGCTGGACGCGCTGAAGCCCTTTTTCGCGGACAAGAGCAGCGCAGACGCCCATGCCCTGCTGGAAGCTGCCGGCGCGCCGAGCGAGATCGCCCGCGAAACGAGCTGGGTCCGGGAGGCGCTTTGGCAGGACTGGGCGACGGCCAGCAACCGCGTGATCGAGAATCTCGACTCCATGTACGGCCATGTCCGCCAGTTCGGCAGCTTCATGCATTTCAGCCGCACGCCGGGCCTTGCCAAAGGCTCCGCCCCGCGCCTCGGCGAACATACGCGGCAGATATTGGGCGAGATCGGCTATTCGGATGCCGAGATCGACGCGCTGATCGACAGCGGCAGGGCGATGCAGGCTGCGGATGTGAAGGGCCGCATCCAGTCCCGCGTCTCCGCCGCCTGACACGATAAAGAGAGGAATCGCCAAGGTGCAACTCAACCTTCGCTACGACATGAACCGCCCGGATTTCGGCGCGCCGCATCCGCTGCTCTACCGCACCGCGATCGAGCAGGCGCAATGGGCCGACAGGCTGGGCTTCACCCAGGTCTTCCTGGCCGAACATCATGGCGCGGAGGGCGGCTATTGCCCGTCCTCCATGATCCAGGCCGCTTCGATCCTTGGCGCTACACAGAATATCGTCGCGCATCTTTCCGCCCTGGTGGTGACGATGCACGATCCGCTGCGCCTGGCCGAAGACCTGGCCGTGCTCGACAATATCGCGCCGGGCCGCATCTGGCTCACGGCGGGCATGGGCTATCGCCCGCATGAGTTCGAGATGTTCGACCGCGACATCAGCAAGCGGCTCGCCATCATGAACGAGGCGATGGCGACGCTGAAGAGTGCCTGGACCGGCGAGCCTTTCGAATTTCGCGGCCGCACCGTCCGCGTGACGCCCGCGCCCGCCACGGCGGGCGGCCCGAAAATCTACATGGGCGGCTCGACCGACAAGTCCGCGATCCGCGCAGCCAAGGGCGGCTATCAATATTTCCCCGGCCATCCGGACCTCTTCACGCTCTACAAGGAGGAGCGGGCAAAGGCCGGCTTCGGACCGCCGGAGGAACTGCGCAAGCCCGCCGCCAGCTTCCTCTACGTCTCGGACGATCCGGACCGCGACTGGCCGCTGGTGGCGCCGCACGTCGCCTATGCGACCAACACCTATGCGCAATGGGCGCAGGAACGCGGCACCGGCCAGACCCGCTACAGCGCGGCCGAGACGATCGAAGGGCTGAAGGCCATGCCCAATATCAGGCTGCTGACGCCGGACGAATGTTTCGCTTATCTCAAGGATCTGGGACGCGGCACGGCGGTCACGTTCCACGCGCTGCTGGGCGGGCTGGACCCCGAAGTCTCCTGGCGCAGCCTGCGCCTGTTCGAAAAGGAAGTGCTGCCCCGGCTCAAGGCGGAGCCGGGCCTGCTGGAAATTCCGGGAGAATGAGCATGGAGCAGAACCGTCGCGGCACGCTGGCCGCCATGCTGGCCGTTCCTTTCGGACTGGCTGCGGTGGGCCAGGCTTCGGCCGCGCCCGCAAAGGGAAAGGGCAAGCCGATGAGCATGGCCGAGCGTCTGGATGTGATCGAATCCAAGCAGGCGATCACCGAATTGCTCCATGCCTATGCCCGATCCAACGACCGGGCGGACGAGGCTTTGCTGCGTTCGCTCTTCTGGCCGGAATCGACGCATAAACATGGGAAGTTCGAAGGCAAATCGTCCGATTTCGTGGGTTTCGCCTTCAAGATCATCTCGGGTCTCAAATATGCCTGCCACCATATCTCGAACGTCTCGGTCGAGGTGAAGGGGGATAAGGCCTTCTCCGAATGCTATTATTTCGCGCAGCATCGCCGCGACCGGAAGGATGGTACGGGCGAGGAGGACGTCTTCTTCCAGGGCCGCTATCTCGACGATCTGGAACGGCGCAACGGCGAGTGGAAGATCATCCGCCGCCGGGGCCTGTCGGATTACACCTCGCCTGCTTTCGCGTCGGAAATCCCCTATGCGCAATGGCCGGCGGGGCAGCATAGCGAGAAATATCCGAGCGACGATTATTACAAGATGCGCCAACAGTTCCTGGGGAGCTGACCGATGCGGGCGCTGCTGTGCGAACATCATGGGCCGCCGGAAGAACTGCATTTCGCGGATGTGCCCGTTCCGGAACCGAAGGCGGGTGAAGTCCGCTTCCGGGTGAAGGCCGCCAGCGTCAATTTCCCCGACGCGCTGATGATCCAGAACCTGTACCAGAGGCAGCCGCCCTTGCCCTTCATTCCGGGCAGCGAGGCGGCGGGCGTGGTCGATGCGCTGGGAGAGGGCGTCACGGGCCTTCGCGTCGGGGACAGGGTGGCGACCATCCCCTTCGAAGGCGCCTTCGCTGAATTTGCGATAGCGCCTGCTTTCCGTACCGCCGTGATCCCGGAGGGGATGGGGTTCGACGTGGCGGCGGGCTTCACCATGGTCTATGCGACGGCGCTCCACGGCTTGCGCCAGCGCGGCCGGTTGCAGCCGGGCGAGACGCTGCTGGTGCTGGGCGCAGCGGGCGGCGTCGGCCTCGCGGCGGTCGAGGTCGGCAAGCGGATGGGCGCGCATGTGATCGCCGCTGCCTCGACAGAGGAGAAACTCGCCCTTGCCCGCGCCCATGGCGCTGACGAGACGGTCAACTATGCGCAGGACGATCTCAAACAGGCGGTGAAGGCCCTGACGGGCGAACGCGGCGTCGATGTGATCTTCGATCCGGTCGGCGGCGCGCTGGCGGAACCCGCCTTTCGCACCATGGGCTGGGACGGGCGCTATCTGGTCGTGGGCTTCGCGACGGGGACGATCCCGGCAATCCCGCTCAACCTGCCGCTGGTGAAGACGGCCGCCATCATCGGCGTGACCTGGGGCGTGCACAGCCGTGTCGAGCCGGACATCCATGCGGAAAATATGGCGCAGCTCTATCGCTGGTATGAGGAGGGCGGCCTGCGCCCCGAAGTCAGCAAGCGCTTCTCCTTCGAGGAAAGCCGTGAGGCGATCCGCTGGATGATGGACCGGAAGGTGCAGGGCAAGATCGTGATCGAACTGGCGAGCTAAGCTTCCCGACAGAGCGACGTGCTTCTGCCTTTACAGAGGTATGTCGCTTTAAGCCGCAGGCCAGTTCGCCAACGGCAGGCCCGCAATATCCGTCCGCGCCTTCACCACCACGCCGCTTGCCCGCGAGACGACGTAAAGGTCGCGCAAATCCGCTCCGCCCCAGCAGAGATTGGTGGGGCTGGAGAGCATCCTCCCTTCGGGATCATGGACAATATCCACCTTCCGCCCATCCGGCGTGATCGCAACGATCCGATTGGCGAAGGGCAGCGTCACCCAGAGATTGCCCGCCGCATCGAAAGTGATGCCGTCGCAATAACCCAGATCCGCGCGCTCAGCCGCCGCCATGGCGCGAATGTCCTTCGCCTGATGATCGGGGATCACCACGCCCAGTTGCGGCCCATAGTCCTGTGGATCGGCAAGCGAGCCGTCCGCCTGCCTCCGCCAGCGCCGGATACGCCCTTCGGCAGTCAGCGAGGCATAGACATGACGCTCCCCGCGATCCAGGCAGAGGCCGTTCACGCCGCGCAGACCGCGCGCGACGATGGAAGCCCTGCCATCCGGCGCGACCCTGTAGATGAAACCGGCGGGCGTGGTCGTGCCGATATTCCCGATAGGCCCCCAACTGCTGTGCGTGCAGTAAATGTCGCCATTGTGCGCCGTCGCCGGACCGTTGGAGGCGACCAGTTGCCGCCCCTCCAGTTCCGACACCAGCGTCTCGACCGTTCCCGTCGCGACATCGATCCGCTGCAATGGCCCCGGCCCCTTGTTGAGCAGGCCCATATTGGCGACGATGACGCGACCTTCGCGGTCGACCGCCACGCCATTGGGCGCGAGAGCCTGACCGATCTGCCGCAATGCGCCATCCCGCTCCAGCACGCCGATGGCGCCACCGCCATTGGAGATGAACAGGCGGCCATCGGGGCTGCTCGCTATGCCTTCGGGAGCATCGAGCCCATCTCGGACGAGGGCGAAATCGGTGAGGGTGAAGGGCTTTGGCGGTGTGGCGCGTCCTATCCCAGCGGATGGCGCGCAACTGGCGAGAGTGATGCTTGCCCCGCCCAATAGAATTTCCCGCCGTGTCAGAGAGAGTTTGGATAATTTATCACCACCTCTCCCCGTTCGGGCTGAGCCTGTCGAAGCCCCTTTCTTTCGTGAAGAGAAGTGAAGCCCTTCGACAAGCTCAGGGCGAACGGGGGAGAGGTCGGAGAATCGTTTCGTCATTCCTTCATCGCCCCCACAGGCGCAAAGCCGGCGATCTTGTGATCCCCCGCCTGCACGGGCTGGAACCGCAACCGCATCCCGCAGCGCGGTTCCACGCCCTCAGCGCCAACCAGCAGCCCCGGCACGCGCACGCCCGGCGCATCGTCCGGCTCGAACAGAACGACGGTGAACGGCACCTCCGCCTTATGATCGCCCGGCAGCAGGCTGCGTATCACGGTGGTGAAGGTGTAAGCGCTACCCTCCGGCGAAACCGGCCGCCATTCCAGCACGGCGTCGGGCTTTCCGGGGATGACCTCGGGCGGATACCATATCCATTCCCCCGTCCCGGCGTCGGCGGTGATGCGCAGTTCGCCCGCTTCCAGCCCGTCATAATAGCCCTGGAACAGCGGGTCTTCGATCTTGGGAGGGTGTATCGGAATGCCCATGGATCAGCTCCGCGCCAATATGGTGGTGGAATGATTGTTGCCGCCAAGCCCCGCGATGGCGCAGAGCTTCGCGTCCGGCACCTGCCGCTCGCCCTCTTGCCCGCGCAACTGCCGCACGGCCTCGATCAGCAGGTTCATGCCCGGCACATAGCCGCCCGACATATGCCCGCCGCTGGTGTTGATCGGCGTCCGCCCGCCCGGCATCCCATGCCCCGCCGCATAGAAACGCGGCCCTTCGCCCCGCTCGCACAAGCCCAGCATCTCGGTCTGCACCAACGCGGAGATGGTGAAGCCGTCATAAATCTGCGCGAGGTCCAGATCCTTGGGATCGCAGCCCGCCATGGCATAAGCGAGCTTCGCGGAAACCTCGCCGGGAAAGTCGTAGGTGCAGGGCGTCTGGGTGAACAGCACCCCCTGCGGCCAGTTGTTGAAGCCCAGGCCAAGCCCCTGCACGCTCACAACCGGATGCGGCATGTCCCGCGCTTCCTCAATGGCGCTCACCACATAGGCGCCGCCGCCATCGGTGGTGAGGCAGCAATCCGCCGCCCGCAAAGGCGTCGAGATCATGGGCGACTGGCGATAGGCTTCCAAATCCATCGGATCACGCCGCTGCGCGCTCGGCGTCAGCACCGCCCAGGCGCGATAGGTCATGGGGATGGATGCCTGCTCCTCCTCCGTCATGCCATAGTCATGGGCATAGCGGTTAGCCATGGTCGCGAAATAAGTGGGCTGGCCAAAGAAGCCGACCGGCATTTCGATCCCCGCCTTTTGCGGTTCGCGTGCATGGAAGCCATAGACGCCGCCCGGCTTGGTCGACTGGATCGCATAGGGCACCAGCACATGCCGGGCCAGACCCGCCTCGATCGCCATCTGCGCCAGTTGCAGAGCCTGCCCCGACGTCGCCGTGCCGCCCACGCTGTCAGTGGTGGCGCAGAAACGCTTCTCGCCCGCGCCGATGGCAAAGGCGACCTCGTCCGACCCATGCCCCGCATATTTGTTGGAGATATAGCCGTCTATGTCCTTGGGCGTCAGGCCCGCATCGGCAATCGCCGCCAGACTGGCGCGGGTCATCATCTTCATGACGCCCTCCTCGCCCTTGCGCAGGAAGGGGGTTTCACCGACTCCGGTGATGGCGATGCGGTCTCCTCTGATCATGCGTCCTTGAACCCCTTGCCCTCAGCCACCAGCCGCTCGATCAGTGGGGAGGGGCTGAACGCCTCGCCATGGGCGGCTTCCAGCGCCTTCAGTTTTTCGAGAACGACCGGTAGACCCTGCAAATCCGCCCAGAACATCGGCCCGCCACGATATTTCGGCCAGCCATAACCCGTGATCCAGACAATATCGATGTCCGACGCTCGCGATGCGATGCCTTCTTCCAGAATCCGCGCCCCCTCATTCACCATGGCGAACAGGATGCGGTCGTGGATTTCCTCGTCGCTCACCGCGCGCCGGGCAATGCCTTGTTTCGCGGCGAAATCCTCGATGACCTGCATGGCGATGGGGGAGGGCGTCTGCCTGCGGTTCTCGTCATAATCATAATAGCCGCCCTTCGTCTTCTGCCCATGGCGGCCCATCTCGTTGAGGATTTCCCGCACATTGGCGGAGCTGGTCGCCTCGCGGTTCCAGCCGACATCCAGCCCCACCAGATCGCGCATCTGGAAATGCCCCATGGCAAAGCCGAAGTCATACAGCACCTTGTCCACCGCCCAGGGCGTCGCGCCCTCCAGCACCAGTCGGTCCGCCTGTGCATTCCGCGCCGCAAGGATGCGGTTCCCGACAAAGCCGAAACCATTGCCCACCAGCACGCCGATCTTGCCAATGGTCTTGGCGAGCTTCATCGCGGTCACGATGATCTCGGGCCTGGTGTCCTTGGTCCGCACCACTTCCAGCAGCTTCATCACATTGGCGGGCGAGAAGAAGTGCAGCCCGACCACGCTCTCCGGCCGGGAGGTGGCGGCGGCGATGTCGTCAATGTCGAGATAGCTGGTGTTGGTGGCCAGAATCGCGCCGGGCCTGGCAATCCTGTCGAGCTTGGCGAACACCTCGCGCTTGACCTCCAGATTCTCGAACACCGCCTCGATGATGAGGTCGCAGTCGGCCAGATCCTCCATCGCCACCGATCCGGTCAGCAGGCCCATGCGGGTGTCGACATCCTCAGGCTTCATCCTGCCCTTCTTCGCGGTGGTTTCATAATTGCCGCGAATGATCTTGAGGCCGCGGTCGAGCGCTTCCTGCTTCGCCTCGACGATGGTCACGGGGATGCCGACATTGGCGAAGTTCATCGCAATGCCGCCGCCCATGGTGCCCGCGCCGATCACCCCCACCTTGGCGATGGGCAGGGTCGGCGTGTCGGCGGCAAGCCCCACGATCTTGGCTGCCTGCCGCTCCGCGAAGAAGACATGGCGCTGGGCGGCGGACTGGCTGTCGGCCTGAAGCTCGTTGAACAGTTCGCGCTCATAGGCCATGCCTTCGTCAAAGGGCTTCTCCAGCGCGGCCTCGATGCAGCGGATGATATGTTCCGGCGCCTTGAAGCCCCGGAATTTCTTCGCATTGGCCTTGCGGAAGTCCGCGAAGATTTCCGGCTTGCCGCGCGCTTCGTCCAGTTTCTCGCTACGGTCGCGGACCTTGAGCAGCGGGCGCCCCTCGTCCAGAACGCGCTGGGCGAAACTAATGGCATCGGCGCGCAGATTGCCCTCCGCCGCCAGTTCATCGAGCAGCCCCATCTCCTTCGCGGCCTTTGCTCCAACCGGCGCGCCGGACGTGATGAGGTCCAGCGCCTTTTCCACCCCCACAATGCGCGGCAGACGCTGCGTGCCGCCAGCACCGGGCAGCAGGCCCAGATTGACCTCCGGCAACCCGCATTTGGCCGAAGGCACGGCGATGCGATAATGCGCCACCAGCGCCAGCTCCAGCCCGCCGCCCAGCGCCGTGCCATGGATCGCGGCGATCACCGGCTTGGTCGCATTCTCCACGATCAGTTGCAGGTTGCGCAGCGAGGGTTCGACCTGCGGCTTGCCGAATTCGGTGATGTCCGCCCCGGCGAAGAAGGTCCGCCCCTCGCAGATCAGCACCATGGCGCCCACGCCGCTATCCCCGATGGCTGTCTGCACCGCGCCCGCGACGCCCTGCCGCACGGCGTTGGAGAGCGCGTTCACCGGCGGCGAATTGACCGTGATGACCGCGATGGGACCGTCCACCTCATAGGTGACGACGTCATTGACCTTCATTCAAGCCTCTATGTGTCTGGGCGCCCGGCTTGCCTGCGGCTTGCGCAGCCAGCACTTCACGAGCGCGTTGGCGGAAATAATGTTGAAGACCTTCGATCTCTGCGTCGGTCAGTTCTTCGAAGCGCGGCATGCCCCGCTCACGCAAAATACCCTTGTGCAGCACCTCCTCGAAACTGCCCTTGTCGATCGGCACGCCCGACTGGAGCAGGTCAGGCGCTGCGCCGCCCGACACGGCATTGGCGCCATGGCAGATGGAACAACGCTGACCGAACACGCCCGCGCCGATGGCGGCCTTGGCAGGATCGACGGCGAAATCCGGCATGTCGATCACCGGCGTTTCCACGGGCTGAACGGGCGGCAGGCTGGCCTTGCCATCGAGCGAGAAGGTGAGGACGCGCCATTGCTGCGTGCGATAATTCCATTCCCGCCCCATGCCGGTGGCGCTGGGGAAGCGGGAACCGGCGATCACCGTCACATATTGCCGCCCGCGCGCCCTGTAGGTGATCGGCTGCGCCATCACCGCCGTCTGCGCGTCGAAGGACCAGAGCGGCCTGCCGCTGTTCGCCGCATAGGCCATGAACCTGCCAGCCGCATTGCCCTGGAACAGCAGATTGCCCGCCGTGGTCGCGGTGCCGCCGCCGCCTCTGATGCCGGGCATGGGCACGCGCCATGCCTCGCTCTGCGTCACCGGATTCCAGGCCAGCAGGAAACTGGTCGCGGGCCGGTCCGGCGCCACGCCCGCAGGCGGCGCGCCCGTGCCGACGCTGATCCGCTGGCCGTCCAGATGCTTCCAGCCCTGCAACGGCTCGGCCGGATCGATATAGACCCGCCCCTGATCCATGGTCGGGATGTAGACCAGCCCCGTCCCCGGATTGAACGACATCGCCTCGATATTATGCGCGCCGAAGGGGGAGGGGTAGACGATGGCCGGTTTCCCGCCGGGATAGCGCGCCGCCGGATTCTCGACCGGCCGCCCGCTCTTGACGTCGATGCCGCTCGCCCAGTTGACCGGCACGATATTGCGGGCGGAGATCAGCTTTCCCGTCTCCCGGTCGATCACATAGAAGAAGCCGTTCTTCGGCGCGTGCATCAGCACGTCGCGCTCTTTCCCGCCGATCTTGAGCCGGGCCAGCTCGATGTCCATCGCGCTGTTGAAGTCCCATGTCTCGCCGGGATTGGTCTGATAGTGCCAGACATAGTCGCCGGTATCCGCGTCCAGCGCGACGATGGAGCAGAGGAAGAGATTATCCCCGCCACCCGGCGAGCGGATCTTCTGGTTCCATGGGCTGCCATTGCCGATGCCGATATAGATGCGGTTATATTTGGGATCGTAGGCCATGGCGTTCCACGCCGTCCCGCCGCCGCCATATTTCCACCACTGGCCGGTCCACGTCCGGGCGGCCATCGCCATCGCCCTGTTTTCGAACCCCAGCTTCGGATCGCCCGGCACGGTATGGAAGCGCCAGAGCTGCTTCCCCGTCTTCTGGTCATAGGCGGTCACATAGCCCCGGACCGGCGCGAAATCCGCGCCGCCATGGCCGATGATGACCTTCCCCTTGAACACCCAGGGCGCGCCGGTGACGTAGCGCTCGTCATCCTTGCCGATGGTCTGCGCGGTCCAGACGGGATGACCGGAGCGGGCATTGATCGCGATCAGCCGCCCGTCGATGGTTCCGGTGAAGACCATGCCATTATCATAGGCGATGCCGCGAATGCCCCAGGCGGCGCGCATCTTCTGCCCGGCGACCTTCCAGCTTTGCGGGTCGTAGGTCCACAGTTCCCGCCCGGTCGAGGCATCCAGCGCATGGATGACGCTATAGCCCGAGGCGTAATAGAGGATGCCGTCCACCGCGATGGGCGCGGACAGGCTCGACCCGCCGCCGCCAATGTCATGATACCAGGCGAGCTTCAGCTTGCCGACATTGCCGTCGTTGATCTCGGTAAGCGGACTATAGTGGTTCTCATCGATCCCGCCATAGCCCGGCCAATCGCTCCCATCGCGCCTCGCCTCACCCGAAGGCGCGCAGGCGGCGAGCAAGAGCAGCAGGGGCAGAACAAAACGCATGAAACTCAACCCCCGATGGTGCGGTCGGAAGGCCAGAAGCGCTGGCGCAGCGCCTTCTTGTTGACCTTGCCCATGACGGTGCGGCCGATGTCGTCGACCATCTCATAGCCGCGCGGGCATTTGTAACCGGCCAGGTTCGCCCGGCAGAAGGCGTTGAGTTCCTCAGCCGTCGGCGGATCGCCCGCATCCTTCGGAATGACCAGCGCCCGCGCTTCCTCGCCCATTTCGGGATTGGGCGCGGCCACCACGGCGACGTCCGCGACCTTGGGATGGCGCAGCAGCACATGCTCGGACTCGGCGGGATAGATGTTCACCCCACCGCTCACGATCATGTCGGACACCCGGTCGGTGATGAAGAGATAGCCCTCCTCATCGACATAGCCCATCTCGCCCAGCGTGAAGACGCCCGGCGCGATATGGGCAGCGGCGGTTTTCTCGGGGTCGCCGCGATAGACGATGCCGTAACCGCTGGTGTCGCGGAAATAGACCTGCCCGACCTCATTGGCACCGAGTATCCGCCCATCCTCGCCATAAATAACCGTCTCGAACGGCGCGAGCGCCCTGCCGACGGAGCCCGGCCGCTCCAGCCATTCCTGCGAGGTGATGAAGGTGGTCGACCCTGCCTCGGTCCCGCCATAGGCCTCCACCAGCACCGGCCCGAACCAGTCGATCATCGCCTGCTTCACCGCACGTGGACAGGCCGCCCCGGTATGGGCAAGCCGCTGGACGCTCGACACGTCATATTTCGCCCGCACCTCTTCCGGCAGCGCCAGCATCCGCTGGAAATGGGTCGGCACCATCACGGAGCCTTTGACCTTATATTTCTCGATCAGCGCCAGCGTCCTTTCCGCATCGAAATGCTCGACGGTGATAAGGCTCATCCCGCCAAAGACGTTGCGCGCCATGCCCAGCGGCCCGGTATGATAAAGCGGCCCCACGGCAATGCCCGGCGAGGGCGTGATCTTCGGCCGGATCGCTTCGGCCAGCGCCTTCACGGTCGCGACGCGAGGGAAATATTGCGGCGGCGTCTCGGTCGCCTTGGGCTGTCCGGTCGTGCCCGAAGTATAATGCAGATGCGGCAAAGGCGGCACATCATGGTCCGGTTCGTCGGTCGAAGCCGCCGCCAGCCACTCCTCCCAATGGATGACGCCTTCCCGATCCGGGCAGCGCCAGCCGATCACGGTCCCGACGCCCGCTTCCCCCGCAGCGGCAAGTCCCGCCTCCATCGTCTCCGGCCCGACGAGCAGCGCCACCGCGCCGCTGTCCTTCAAAATATAGGCCGCCTCCGAAGGCGTCAGGTGAAAGCTCACCGGCACGCTGGAAATGCCCGCCTCCAGACAGGCGACATAGGCGATCACCGTCTCCGCGCTGTTGGGGGCGAACACCGCCACCCGCCGTTCGGTGAGGTCCAGCCCGTTCAGCGCATTGGCCGCCCGGTTGAGCAGGTCGTCCAACTGGTGCCAGTCATAAGTCACCCGCTCGTCGGCAAGGGCAAGCTGGTCGCGGCGCGCGGGATCGACCCCGCCGATGGTCAAAGACATCAGACGTCCTTTCGGGAAGCAATGGCCGGCGCGAGGTATCTCAGCGCCATGCGGAAGGAGATGAGGGCAAGGATGGAACTGACCGTGACCACGACCGCCAGCGACCGGCCCAGCGCGCCCTCGTCACGGAACACATATTGGGTCAGCGCCGCGACGATGGCGGGCCCCGCGCCCTGGCCCAATATGGTGAAGACGAACAGGAAGGACGCCAGCATCCGCGACTGGATCGTCGCCGGCGCGATCAGCCCCATGACCGAGGAAACATAGACCATGAAAGGCACGGTGATGAACTGCGCCACGCAATAGCAGGCGAGGAACGCATAGGGGTTCGTCGCGAAGAACATGTAGGCGATCACCGGCAGGAAACCGAGGATCAGCCAGCCGTAGAAGCGCAGATGCGCGTCCTTCATGCCCCGCGCGAACAGCTTGTCCACGATCCAGCCGTTCACCACCAGCGACACGGCGGACACGATGTTCATCAGGCTCAGCGCAAAGCCATATTGCACCGGCTTCCACCCGAAATGCCGCTCGATATAGGCGGGCACCCAGTTTGTCATGGAATAGCCGCACATGGCGAGGGCGGACGTGCCCAGCAGCATCAGCGCCAGCAGCTTCCAGTTCTGCGTGACGAAGGCCTTGATCAGCCCCTTCTGTTCCCCGTTCGCGGCGCCGCCGGGCGTCCGGCGGCGGCCCGGATCGGGGAAGGTGAACAGCAGCAGCGCCAGCAATATGCCGGGCACGCCGACCATCATCATGACCAACTGCCAGGGCTGGGCGGGGCCATGGAAGGGAATATGGATGCCGCTATGCGCCGTCGCAAAGGCGATGGCGACGCCGCCCAAGGCAAAGGCGGTGGCCGATCCCACCTTGCCCGCCGTCTGAAAGGTCGACGTCGCCCGCGTCAGCAGGTGCGAAGGAAAGGCGTCGGCAATCAGCGAATAGGCGGCGGGCAGCAATGCCGCCTCCCCGATCCCGACGAAGATGCGCCCGATCAGCAGCGCCTCATAGCTTTGCGCAAAGCCGCAGGCCGTGGTCGCGACCCCCCAGATCACCACACCGCCGAAGATGATCCAGCGCCGGGAAAACCGATCCGAAGCCCAACCCAAGGGCAGGCCGAAAATCGCATAGAAGATCGCGAAGGAGGTCGAGGTGATCATGCTGATCTGCACGTCGGACAGCAGCAGATGCGCCTTGATCGGCGTCACCAGCATCGACACGATCAGCCGGTCGACCCAGCTCAGCACATAGAGCCCGAACAGAACCGCCACCATCCACCAGGCGCTGTCAAGGCCCGGATTGGTCCGGCTGTCATTCTGGTTCCGGGCGCTCATCAGCATGATCCTCGCCTTTCCGCTCAAAATCTTCAGCGCACCGGCAGTTCGTTCAGTTCAGCGATCTTGAGCTTGCCAAGCTGCGCCATATGCACCTCGTCCGGACCGTCCGCGAAGCGCAGGTAGCGCGCATTCATGAAGGCGGCGGCGGGCGGGAAATCGCTGGAAATGCCGATGCCGCCGAACACCTGCATCGCGCGATCCGCCACCGTCTGGGTCATACGCGGCGCGACGATCTTGATGGCGGCGATCAGGTCCTTGGCGACCTTGTTGCCATAGCGGTCCATCGCATCGGCGGCCTTCAACGTCAGCAACCGCGCCTGCTCGATCTCGCAGAAGGAGAGGGCGATGTCCTGCCGGATGCTGCCCTGATCGGCCAGCTTCCGCCCGAAGGCGATGCGGTTCTCCACCCGCCGCGCCATATATTCCAGCGCCCGCTGCGCCTGCCCGATCAGGCGCATGCAGTGATGGATGCGCCCCGGCCCCAGGCGGCCCTGCGCGATCTCGAACCCGCGCCCTTCGCCCAGGATCAGATTGGCCTTGGGCACGCGCACATCCTTGAAGACCATCTCCGCGTGACCGCTCGGTGAATGAACCGCATTCATGACGTCGAGCGGACGGACGATCTCTATGCCGGGCGTGCCGGCCGGGATCAGTATCTGCGAATGCTGCCTGTGGCGCGGCCCGTCATTGGGCGTCTTGCCGAGCAGGATAAACAGCTTCGTATGGGGATCGAGCGCTCCAGAAATCCACCATTTGCGGCCATTGATGACATAATCGTCGCCGTCCGCGACGATGGTGGTGGCGACATTGGTCGCGTCGGAGGAGGCGACCTCCGGCTCCGTCATCACATAGGAGGAGCGGATCGTGCCATCCAGCAGCGGCTTCAGCCACTTCTCCTGCTGCTCCGGCGTGCCATAGCGCGCCAGCACCTCCATATTCCCCGTGTCCGGCGCGGAGCAGTTGAAATATTCCGAAGACCCGATCACCCGGCCCATGATCTCGGCCAGCGGCGCATATTCCAGATTGGTGAGGCCGGGGCTCCATTCGCCATATTCATGCGGCAGGAACAGGTTCCACAGGCCCGCTTCCTTCGCCTTCGCCTTGATCTCCTCCGTCCCCGGCCAGCGCTTCCACAGGTTCGCGGGGTCATGGTGGAAATGGTCGCGCTCCTTCTCGATCGGATAGACATGGGCGTCCATGAAATCGATGAGCCGCGCTTGCAGCGCCTTCACCTTGTCGGAATATTCGAAATCCATCGCTCGATCCTTCTCGGATAAATTCAGCTAAGGGTGAGGCCGCCGTCCACGACCAGCGTCTGCCCGCAAATGTAACCGGCAAGGGGGGAGGCGAGGAACAGCGCCACCCCCGCCATTTCCTCGACCGATCCAAAGCGGCCCATGGGTATCCGGGCCAGCGCGCGCTCCCGCCGCTCGTCATTGTCCATCGTCACCTTGGTCATCTTGGTGTCGACCAGGCTGGGCGCGATGCCGTTGACGCGGATGCCGTCGCCCGCCCAGGCAATCGCCAGCGCCCGCACCAGATTGACGGCCCCCGCCTTCGACGCCGCATAGGCCGGATTGCCGAACGTGGCCTTGAACGCCCCGATGGAGCTGACGACGATGACCGTTCCCCTGGCGGCGGCCAGCGCTTCGCGGCACAGGTTGGAAATATGCAGGATGGAGTCGAGATTGACCGCCATCACCTTGTTCCAGCCCTCGACCTCGAATTCCTGCCGCCGGTAGAGGACCGTGCCCTGCGAATGGATCAGCACGTCCAGCCTGTCGAAAGGCACCGACGTAGCCGCAATCGCCGCCGCATCGCTGACATCGACCTGCGTATAGCCGACGCCCTCAAGGTCCGACCCTTCCTCGCCCGCATAGTCCGCCGCGCTCGCCCGCGTGCCCCAGACATGGACCTGCGCCCCGCGCTGGCGGAAGGCCTGCGCCATGCCGTTGCCGATGCCGCTCGATCCGCCGACCACCAGCACCGTCTTCCCGGTGAAGTCGAGTTCGTTGGTCAAAGGAAATTCCCTCTCATGCATGTCAGCGGATCAGCGCCTCAGCGCGTTCGAAAAGATGAATGGCCCGGCCGTGCAGCTTGTCGCCGGTCTCGCGCTGCGCCTTCCCGGAGCAGGCGCGGGCATGGGTGCCCTCCAGCAATATGCCGAGCTTGTAGCAGGCCAGCACATGATACCAATCGACCGCCGACAGATCGCGTGCCGACCTTTCGGCATAGCGCGTCACCAGTTCCCCCGCGCTCGGAAAGCCGTCCCAAGGCCTGACCGATACGGTACTTTCCGACTTCCCGTCCGGCCAGGTCGCCAGCACCCAACCCAGGTCCAGCAGCGGATCGCCAATGGTCGCCAGTTCCCAATCGATGATCGCCGCCAGTTCCGGCCCATCCTTGCGATACATCACATTGGCCAGATGATAGTCGCCATGCATGATGCCGGGCGTGAACCGGTCCGGCCGGTGCCGTTCCAGCCAATCCCCGACCGCGCCGACGGACGGCAGCGCTTGCGGCCCCGTCCACCCGTCAAACTCGCCATAGCCCGCAAGCTGCGACCGCCAGCGATCCACCTGCCGCCCGAGGAAATTCTCCGGCTTTCCGAAATCGCCCAGTCCCAGCGCCTGATGATCCTGCGCGCCCAGCGCCGCGATCCCGTCCACCAGCGCCAGCCCCATGGCATGGCGCATCGCGGGCGAACCGGCATGCGGCTCCGGCAATTGCCCGACCGGATTGAAGCCGTCCACCGGCTCCATCAGGTAAAAGGCGACGCCCAGCACGCTCTCATCGCCGCAATCCGCGATCAGCCCCGGATGCGGCACGTTCGTCCCGGCCAAAGCGCGCAGCAGCCGCGCCTCCCGCCGCATCGTCTCATTGCTGTTCGGGCGGGGATGCGCAGGGGGGCGGCGGAACACATAGTCGCGCTCGTCGCGGCTGAAGCGAAGCAGGATATTCTGCGTCCCTCCCGCGAGCCGCGTCACGTCGGTCAGCGGGCCGGAGCCAAGTCCCCGGTCCGTCATCCACGCCGTCAGCGACTCGATGTCGACCGTTGGTCCCGATGCTGATTCCACGAACGATTTCACTAGGGCATCCCTCGCTTTTCTCGACTGTTCGACCGTCGATTAGATCAATTGGATAATGCACTTGACGAACGCACTTGGCAATGAGAAAAATGCACACATGGTCAGACTTCAACTTGCCAAGGCCGATGATGCCGCTCGCAGCGCCGCTGCCGGGCAGATCAAGAAAGTCGCCTTGCGCCTGTTCGCGGAAAGGGGCGTCGACGGCGTCACCGTGCGGGAGATCGCGGCGGCGGCGGGGCAGAAGAATCACGGCGCGGTCGGCTATTATTTCGGGTCGAAGGAAGCGTTGGTCCGCGCCATCGTCATGGACGGCGCGGTGGCGCTGGATCGCGAACGCAATGCCGCGCTGGACTTGCTGGAGCAGCAGGGCGGCCCCCGCACCATCCGGCAGGTGGTGAACATCCTGGTGGAGCCGGTGCTGGGCCTGTCGGACGATCATTATGTCCAGTTCATCGTGATCTTCGCCATGACGCACAGGGACATGATGCTGGACGCGATCGATCCGGCATGGAACCGCGCCTATGGCCGCTGTCTCGACCATCTGCGCCGACTGATGCCCCATCTGCCGCCCGCGCTTCAGAACCAGCGCTTCGTCTTCATGGGCGCCTATATCAGCGCCGTGCTTTCCGCGCGGCAGCGCGCCCTGGCCGACCGCAGCCGCGCGCATCCCATGTGGGGCAGCGAATCCAGCCTCGAACATTTCATGCAGTCGCTGGTTGCCCTGCTGGACGCGCCGGCCGACCTTCCGAAGGACATGCTGGCACGGATCGGTGGATCAGGGGCCGCGATCCCGGAACCGCCGGGGCCGGTCGGCTGAGAAGGGCGCAAGGACAAGATGATGGAGAGGATGATGACAGGCAGGGACGGGATGAGCGGAGAGGCGGCGGCATTGCTGGACATGCCCTTGGCCGACCTGCTCGCCGCCGCCTCCGCGCTGCGCGATGAGGGGCATGGCCGGGTGCAGAGCTGGTCGCGCAAGGTCTTCATTCCGCTGACCCAGCTTTGCCGCAATCTCTGCCATTATTGCACCTTCTCCCAGCCGCCCCGGCCCGGCGAGAACGCCTATATGACCCGCGATCAAGTGCTGGCCGTCGCCCGCGCGGGCAAGGCGGCGGGCTGCACCGAGGCGCTGTTCACGCTGGGCGACAAGCCGGAGTTGCGCTTCGCCGCGGCGCGGGAGGAACTGGCGCGGCTGGGCCATGCGAGCACCATTTCCTATCTCATCGAAATGGCCGCGCTGGTGCGGGATGAAACCGGCCTGCTGCCGCATATCAACGCCGGGGTGATGACCCGCGAGGAAATGGCCGCGCTCCGCCGCGTATCCGTGTCGCAAGGCCTGATGCTGGAGTCCGTTTCCGACCGCCTCTGCCGAAAAGGCGGCGCGCATTATCGCTCGCCCGACAAGGAACCGGCGGCGCGGCTGGAGACGATCCGGCTGGCGGGCGAACTGCGCATCCCCTTCACCACCGGCATATTGATCGGCATCGGTGAAACCCGCGCGGAGCGGATCGAAGCGCTCGAAGCGATCCGCGACCTGCACCAGCGCTACGGCCATATCCAGGAAGTCATCGTCCAGAATTTCCGCGCCAAGGAACGCACGGTGATGGCCCATGCGCCCGAACCGGACATGGACGAACTGCTCTGGACCATCGCCGCCGCCCGCATCATCCTTGGGCCGCAGATGAATATTCAGGCGCCGCCGAACCTGTCGGCCGCCGATTTCCCGCGCCTGCTGTCAGCGGGGATCAACGATTGGGGCGGGGTCTCGCCGGTGACGCCCGACCATGTGAACCCCGAAGCGCCCTGGCCTGAAGTCGAACGCCTGCGCATGGCGACCGAAGGGGAGGGGCGGATGCTCGTCGCCCGCCTGCCGGTCTATCCCGCCTATGCGCAGGACAATGCGCGCTGGCAGGACAAGGCGATGGTGCGCCATATTCTCGCCCATGCCGATGCGGAGGGCTTCGCTCGCGAGGACAGATGGTCCCCCGGCATAGCGCTGGAGCCCCGCATCACGCGCCCCTCGACCCTGCCGGTCGATCCCATGATCGCCGCCATTGTCGACCACGCCATGGCGGGCGCGCTGCTGGAAGAGGAGGAGATCGAGACCCTCTTCTCCGCCCGCGAAACCGACCTCGAACATATTTGCGACAGCGCCGACGCCTTGCGCGAACAGGTGATGGGCGACGCCGTCACCTATGTCGTCAACCGCAACATCAACTATACCAATATCTGCCTCTATAAATGCAGCTTCTGCGCCTTCTCCAAGGGCGACAAGGCGGAGCAACTGCGCGGCAAGCCCTATGATCTGGACCTTGAGGAAGTCGTCCGCCGCACACGGGAGGCATGGGATCGCGGCGGCACGGAAGTCTGCCTGCAAGGCGGCATCCACCCCCATTATACCGGCGAGACTTACATCAATCTCGCCAAAGCCGTCCGCGCCGCCGTGCCGGAAATGCACATCCACGCCTTCTCGCCTCTGGAGGTATCGCAAGGTGCGGCAACCCTTGGCCTGACGGTCGAACAATTCCTCACCCGCCTGAAGGAAGCGGGTCTCGACACGCTCCCCGGCACGGCCGCGGAGATATTGGACGATGAGGTCCGCGCCATCATCTGCCCCGACAAGCTCGACACCGATCAATGGCTGGACGTCATCGAAACCGCGCACAAAGTCGGTTTCCGCACCACCGCCACCATCATGTTCGGCCATGTCGACACGCCCCGCCACTGGGCGCGCCATCTGATCCGCATCCGCGACCTGCAACGCCGCAGCGGCGGCTTCACCGAATTCGTGCCGCTGCCCTTCGTCCACATGGAAGCGCCCATGGGCCTGCGCGGCGAGGCGCGCCACGGCCCGACCTTCCGCGAAGTCCGCCTGATGCACGCCGTCGCCCGCCTCGCGCTGCACCCCCATATCCGCTCGATCCAGACAAGCTGGGTCAAGCTGGGGGAGGAGGGCGTGAAGGCCTGCCTCACCTCCGGCGCGAATGACCTTGGCGGCACGCTGATGAACGAGAGCATCTCCCGCGCAGCAGGAACGCAGCATGGCCAGGAAATGCCGCCCGCCGCAATGGAGGCGCTGATCCGCTCGCTCGGCCGCATCCCGCGCCAGCGCAGCACCGCCTATGGCGCGGTCGCGCAGCATATTCACGACCGCGGCATGGATGCCGCGGAACTCACGCCCATGATCCTCACGCCTCCGCGCAGGCGTCGAAAAGAACAGGAGAGTTTAGCCTATGCAGAATGAAGCTCTGGCGAGCATCGCCGTCCTTGGCGGCACCGGCAAGGAAGGCGGCGGCCTCGCGCTCCGCTGGGCGCATAAGGGCCACAGGGTCATCATCGGCAGCCGCACCGCCGAGCGCGCGCAGGAAGCCGCCGCCCAGATGAACGAAGTTCTGGGGCAGGACGCCATCACAGGCGCCGCCAACCCGGACGCCGCCGCGCAGGCCGACATCGTCGTCCTCGCGGTCCCCTATGCTGCGCAGCAATCGACGGTGAAGGACGTCGAACCGGCGCTGGCGGGCAAGATATTGATCGACGTGACCGTGCCTCTGGTCCCGCCCAAGGTCAGCCGCGTGCAACTGCCCGAAGGCGGCTCCGCCGTCGAAGCCGTGCAGAAAATGCTGGGCGAGGGGGTCCGCGTCGTCTCCGCCTTCCAGAATATCAGCGCCCATCACCTGACCAGGCTGGACGAGGAAATCGAATGCGACGTCCTGGTCTGCGCCGACGACAGCGAAGCCGCAGACACGGTGGTCGCGCTGGCGCAGGAGATCGGCCTGCGCGCCTGGAATGCAGGTCCGCTGTGCAATTCGGTCGTGGCGGAGGGGCTCACCTCCGTCCTGATCGCCCTCAACCGCAAATATAAAGTCCCCGGCTCCGGCATCCGCATCACCGGCGTCTAAACAGGAGAAGATTGATGGCAGAAGCCTATATCGCCGCCGTCGCCCGCAGCGCCGGCGGCAAGCGGGGCGGCCGCCTCGCCGCCGTCCACCCCGCCGATCTCGCGGGCAAGGTCCTCGCAGGCCTTGTCGAGCGCTCCGGCATCGACCCCGCCGCCGTAGAGGATGTCATCATGGGCTGCGCCTGCCCCGGCGGCGAGCAGGGCGCGAATATCGCCCGCAACGCCGTCCTTGCATCGGGCCTCCCCGAATCCGTCCCCGGCACCCATGTCGACCGCCAATGCGGCTCCTCGCAACAGGCGCTGCACTTCGCCGCCGCGACGGTGATGTCCGGCGTGCAGGATGTGGTGATCGCCGCCGGCGTCGAAAGCATGACCCGCGTGCCCATGGGCCTGCCCTGGACGCTGCCCGCCAAGCATGGCTTCGGCTCCTATCGCAGCCCCGGCATCGAGGCGCGCTACCCGAACCAGCCCTTCAGCCAGTTCGGCGGCGCGGAAATGCTGGCGAAGAAATATGGCCTGACCCGCGATGTGCTGGACGCCTATTCGCTCGAAAGCCATCGCCGCGCCGCCGCCGCGACGCAGGCGGGCAAGTTCGATGCGGAGATCATTCCCCTCAAAGTCGTCACCCCGGAAGGCGAAACGGTCGTCCACAAGGTCGACGAAGGCATACGCTTCGACGCCAGCCTGGACAGGATCGCCAGCGTCAAGCTGCTGGCCGAAGGCGGCGTGATCTCCGCCGCCAGCGCCAGCCAGATCTGCGACGGCGCCGCCGCGCTGCTGGTCGTGAACGAACGCGGCCTCAAGGCGCACGGCCTGACCCCGCTGGCCCGCGTACACCAGATGACGGTGCTCGGCCACGATCCCGTCATCATGCTGGAAGCGCCCATTCCCGCGACCGAAAAGGCGCTTGCCCGGGCGGGGATGAAGCTTTCCGACATCGATCTCTATGAGGTCAACGAAGCCTTCGCCCCGGTGCCGCTCGCCTGGACGCAGGTGCTGGACGCCGATCCCGCCCGGCTCAATGTCCATGGCGGCGCGATCGCGCTTGGCCATCCGTTGGGCGGATCGGGCGCCAAGCTGATGGCGACGCTGGTCAGCGCTCTCCACGACCGGCGCGCCCGTTATGGGCTGCAAACCATGTGCGAAGCAGGCGGCATGGCCAATGTGACGATAGTGGAAAGGCTCTGACGAGACGGGACGAAGGAGTGCGGGCGCCCTCCCGCACCCAAAATGCTGAACCGCGAGAGAAAGGCCCCGCATGGCGATGATCGCCAATGCGGTGAACCGAGGCCGTGCGTCGAAACGCTCCGGGAACCAGACGCACGGTTAAGCCGTTCATCTTCCAGAAAGAAATGGAGAGGGCAGATGGACGACGCTCTGAAGCCTGATGCCATGTTCGGCATTTTGTTCGGTCTGTTGGTTTCAATCGAAATATGGTGCTTCGCCGCGCTCGTGATCAAGGCGGTCGAGTGACGCCGGATTGAAGCGGCGATCCCCACAAAGGTGGTGGTGAGCCCTGCTGGATTCGAACCAGCGACCTACTGATTAAAAGTCAGTTGCTCTACCGACTGAGCTAAGGGCCCTCATGTCCTGAGGTCCGCACGCACTAGAGGCGGCGATGCGGCTGGTCAACCTCCAGAAACCGCTTTTCGCAGGCGGAAACGCAAATGGCGGATCGAAAGTCGGGACACGGGGTCGCGCCAGCCCGGCGCAATGGCAAGCAGCGGCGTCAGTACGAAGTCCCGCTCGCGAAAAGCCGGGTGCGGAATGCGCAGCGAGCGGCTGTTCCAGCGCCCCCCGGACCACAGGATGATGTCGATGTCCAGCCGCCTCGGCCCCCAGCGCCTGAACCGCTGGCGGCCCAGAGCGCGCTCTATCGCCTGCAAGCCGGAAAGCATCTCTTCGGGCGGCAGGGAACTCTCCATCAGCACCGCGCCATTGACGAAGATGCGCCGCGACGGCCCGATAGGCCGGGTCTGCATGACGGGGGCCACGCTGAGAACCGGGCCCAGTTCCGCGATCATGCGAACCGCGCCGCTCAACAGGCATGCCGGGGTCATCCGCGCCGACAGCGGCCGGTTCGATCCCAGTGCAAGGGCGTAAACATGACGGGTGCTTGTCTTGACCATCGGACAGCGCCTATCCCGTCGCCATGACGCTGCAAAGTCCTATCCCGCACAGCGAAGCGCCGCATGATTGTCCGCTCTGCCCGCGTCTGGCCGCTTTTCGTGAGCAGAATCGCGCGGAACATCCCGGCTGGTGGAATGCGCCGGTTCCGGTTTTCGGTGATCCGCTGGGCCGAATCGCGATCGTCGGCCTTGCGCCGGGCAAGACGGGGGCGAACCGCACGGGCCGGCCCTTCACCGGGGATTATGCGGGCGATCTGCTGTTCGCCACGCTCGCCAAATTCGGCCTGACCCAGGGCGTCTATGAAGCGCGGCCCGACGACGGGCTCATGCTGCGCAACGTCATCATCCTCAACGCGGTCAAATGCCTGCCGCCGCAGAACAAGCCGCTGCCGGAGGAGATCCACAATTGCCGCGCCTTCCTGAAACCTGCAGTCGCAGCCTTGCCCCATGCGCAGGTCTTCGTCGCGCTGGGCCAGATCGCGCATCAGTCGGCGGTGAAGGTGCTGGGCGGCAAGCTTCCCAAGGCGCGCTTCGCCCATCTGGCGGAGCATCGCATGCCCAGCGGCCAGATGGTCATCGATAGCTATCACTGCTCGCGCTACAATCAGAACACCGGCCGGCTCACCGCCGGGATGTTCGAAGCGGTGTTCGAGAGGGCGGTGGAACTGGCGACGCTTTAGCCGGCGCACAGGCTGGTCGCGCCTGCAGCTTTCGGACTGAACACCAGCCTGAAGCGCGCTGCGCCAAATCGCAGGTCGCGCGCTCTAGAGCGTTTTCCAAGCAGATGGAATCATCTGCTGACTCGGAAAACGCGACAAAACAAAAACTTAGAGCAGTCGAGCCGATGCAATCGGATCGGAATCTGCTCTAGATGTCCTGCGCGATCCGTGCATAAAGCTCCGGCCGCCGGTCGCGGAAGAAGCCCATGCCCGCCCGGTGCATCCTCGCCTGATCCAAATCCAGCGTCGCCACCAGCGCGCCATTGTCCTTGCCGTCGGCCTCCGCGGCGAAATCGCCCCACTCATCGGTGATGAAGCTGTGGCCGTAGAATTTCTGGCCGTCCTCCTCGCCGATGCGGTTGGCGGCGATCACGGGCATGCAGTTGCTGACGGCATGGCCGATCATCGCCCGGCGCCACATGCGGCTGGTATCGAGGTCCGCGTCATAGGGCTCGGACCCGATGGCGGTCGGATAGAAGAGCATCTCCGCGCCCATCAGCGCCATCACCCGCGCCGTTTCCGGATACCATTGGTCCCAGCATATGCCGACGCCGATGGTGCCATATTTCGTCTTCCACACCTTGAACCCGCTATTGCCGGGGCGGAAATAATATTTCTCCTCATATCCCGGCCCATCGGGAATGTGGCTCTTGCGATAGACGCCCATGATCTCGCCCTCATCGTCGATCATGGCGAGCGAGTTGTAATGATGATGGCCGTCGCGCTCGAAGAAGCTGGTCGGGATATAGACGCCCTCGGCCTTCGCCACCTTGCGCATTTCCTGCACGGCGGGATGCTCGTCCAGGGGCAGGGCGTTGGCGAAGAGCTCCTCCTCCTCGACCTTGCAGAAATAGGGGCCCTCGAACAGCTCGGGCGGCAGGACGATCTTCGCGCCGCGCGCCGCCGCCTTCACCACATGGCCGGCGACCATTTCGATATTGTCCGCCCGATCGTCGGAAAAGGCGAGCTGGAGCGCGGCGACGGTAACTTTGGTCATCGATAACACCCTAAAGACGAATGCCCATGCGGGCGGCAATGGCGACGGTGAGGAGATAGAGCAGGATCGTGACCGCGCAACCCGCGATCAGCGCCGGCGCGAAGGAAACCCCACGGCGCAACAATATGGGGATCAGCAGGAACATGGGCAGGGAGGGGATGACATAATAGAATGTCGCCTCCGCATGGCGCGCCATGTTCTCCGCATCCGGCCTGTCGTTCCACAGCCAGATCATTCCCAGCACCGAAATCAGCGGCAATGACGCGATCAGCGCGCCCAGCCCCGGATACCGCCGCGACACCACCGACACGATGGCGATGATGATCCCGGAGATCAGCGCCCGCAACGCCAGCATCGCGCTCATTCAGGCGGACGGCATCTGCTGGCTGCAACAATGGAAGCTGCCGCCGCCAGACAGGATCGCGTCGCTGCGCAGCCCGACGATCTCCCGGCCGGGGAAGAAGGGCTTGAGCGCATCCAGAGCCGCCTGATCATTGGGCTGGCCATAGACGGGCACGATGACGGCGGCATTCCCGATGGCGAAATTCATGTAGCTCGCCGGAATGACCTCTCCATCCACGACCACGCGGCCGGGGGAGGGGATGGACGCGACCTCGACCCCGAACGCCCTGGCCCGCTCCCGCGCGTCGGCATAGACGGCCGCATTGGGATCATCGTCCGTGCTCGCCTCCGGCAGCGCCAGAACGCCCGGCGCCACGAAACGGGCCAGATTGTCGACATGCCCGTCCGTATGATCGTTGAGCAGGCCATTGCCCAGCCACAACATGTCGGAAAGCCCCAGCGATCCAGCCAGCAATGTTTCGATCTTCCCCCGGTCCAGTTCGGGGTTGCGATTGGGATTGAGCAGGCATTGCTCCGTCGTCACGAACAGGCCGGTGCCGTCGGTGTCGACCGCTCCCCCTTCGAACACCCAGTTCTGGGTCGATGTCGGCAGTCCGGTCGCCGCCGCCAGCCGCGCGCCGATGTCCTCGTCGCCCGGCATTCGATATTTGCCGCCCCAGCCGTTGAAGCCGAAATCCACCAGCGCCCTTTCCGTGCCCCGCATCACCGCGATCGGCGCCGTATCGCGCAGCCAGACATCGCCCAGCTTCTGCACGAGGATGGTGACTCCCGGCGCCACCAGCGCCCGGGCGACGTCCGCATCGCCCTCGCTGGCGCAGACCAGCCGCACCTCCTCGCCCTTGCCGCCGGCATGCAGCGCGCTCGCGAACTGCGCGATCTGCCGCCGCGCATCTTCGAACGCGCCGGGCCACTCCTCGGCAGCGGTCGGAAAGCCGATCCATGTCCATTCGTGCGGCGCCCATTCGGCGGGCATACGGAAAGTCATGGGCTTGGCTCCTGATCGAGGGGTGTCCTCAGCGCCCTCTACAGGATCGGGTTGCGCATTCCAGAGGCATTATGACGGTTGACCGATTTGGGTGGGTGGCGGAATGACCGGTTCTGCCTATAACGCAGAGATACAGTCATTAAAGAATGCGCAGCAGTGTTTCCCTGCTGTCTGGATCGAGCGTTCTCCGCTGCCGTTCCATCACTTCCCGCAGGCCCACACCGATCCGGTCTGCGCGCATAGTCTTGAACCCGTGCCTTCGAAACCACGGCCCGTTCCAAGCCGGCTGCCTAAACGTGGTGAGCGATACCGCGGGGGCTCGCAATGTGACTGCGTGCTTGATGACCGATGACAGAAGCGCCGATCCGATGCCGCGTCCGGATGCATCGGCCGCGATGGATATATTGTCCAGATAAAGAAGGCCGTCGAGGGGCCTCGATGCTGCAAAGCCGATGGGACTTGGGTCGTCTAGCCCTATCGCCACCGCCACATGACAGGCTTTGAACCTGTCCGTAGTAAGCGGAGGAGCATCAGCGATGTGAGACAATGCCGGGATGGAGCGATAACGCTCGCGTGCCTGTGCTGATATGAATTGCAAGCGATCCAAATCGCTATCCCGCGCAGCACGTAGCTCGAAACTCCGCATCTAGCCTCCTCATTGCAATCCGATCACGGTCGTGTCTGATCGAATGACAGCTTTCGAGCAAGCCGGTCTCAGGCGGCTACGGCGTAAAATGGTCGCCTCCCCCAAGACGATCAAACGGGACACCTCACGCAGTGCGTGTCCAATCGGCAACAAGTGCTTCCAAAAGCATCCTATTTCTTGATGAAGGCAATTCAGGTCTGTCCTATTCCGCGCCGCCCGGCCTATCTCCGCACCGCTCTTTGAAACGTCCTGCCAATCGCTTCGCGACGCCTACGCGCGCGCAGGCGCGCGCGCGCATATGGTGTGAACTTCGGCGCAGGATTTTGCCCGAAATGGCGGAAACCCGTCATTTCGTCGCCCGGCTCCTGTCGCGGATCGCCCGGAACTCGTCGCCCGGCATCCAATTCGGCCAGTCGGTCGTGTTCGCCAGGGCCCGCCCCACATCATAATAGAGCTTCAGGTCCGCCTTCACTCCACTCCAGTCCCATTTGGGATCATATTCATCCTTGGGGCCGTGATAGCGATGCTCTTCATAGTCCTTGGCCGCCTTTGCCCCCGCGGCGGGCCCGCCCTTCACCAGATCCTGCCCCCCTTCGAAATAGAGCATCGGCACGCCATGCTTGGCGAAGCTGAAATGGTCTGAGCGGTAGTAAAAGCCTTTCTCCGGGGTCGGCTCCAGGCTGGCGACCCGCTTCTGCGCCGCCAGCGCGCGGTCGAGATAGGCGTCAAGCTGCGACTTGCCCTTGCCGATCACCACGACATTCTTCGCAGGGCCCGCCATGCTGAGTGCGTCCATGTTGACGCCGCCCACGGTCCGGCTAAGCGGAAAGACGGGATGGTTGCCATAATAGGCCGATCCCAGCAGGCCCGACTCCTCCGCCGTCACCGCGAGAAAGACCTGGCTGCGATCCGTCGCCCCAGCCTTCACATTCGCCTCCGCCAGCGCGACCAGCGCCGCCGTTCCCGTGGCATTGTCGATCGCGCCGTTGCAGATGTCGTCGCCGTCTGGGGCCGCCTCGCAATGGCCCAGATGGTCCCAATGCGCGGCATAGAGCACATATTCGTCAGGCCGCGTCCTGCCGGGAAGGAGGGCGACGACATTCTTCGAACTATGCCTGCGAATGGCGTTGTCGAAGGAGACGCTGGCCTTCACGCCCTTCAGCGGGACCGCCTTGAACCCGCGCTTCTTCGCCGCCGCCGTCAGCGCGTCGAGATTGAGGCCCGCGCTCGCCACCAGCGCCGCGGCCTTGTCCTTCTGCATCCAGCCGATGGCCGCCGACTGGTCCGCATTGCCATTGGCGCTGTCCGCGACATGTTGCGCGCCGGTCCAGCTCGACTGCACGACATTCCAGCCATAGGCGGCCGGCACCGTGTCGTGCACGATGATCGCCGCCGCCGCGCCCTGCCGCGCCGCTTCCTCGAACTTGTAGGTCCAGCGGCCATAATAGGTCATTGCCCGCCCGTTGAACGGGCCGCGGAGCGTGGGCGTCTGGTAATCCGGATCGTTCACCAGGATGAGGACCGTCTTGCCCTTCACATCGACGCCGGCATAGTCGTTCCACTTTTTCTCCGGCGCGTGGATGCCATAGCCGACAAAGACGACCGGACTGTCCTTCACCTCGATATGCGGCTGGCCGGTGCGGTAGGTGGCGATCACCATCTCAGGACCGTAACTGGCCGAAACCGCCGTCTTGCCGCCGGTGAAGCGGAGCGGCGACACATTCTTCGCGTCGATCTCGACCAGCGGCACGTCCTGGAACCAGCTTCCCTTGTTGCCGGGCTTCAGCCCCAGCGCCTCGAAACGCTGCACCAGATAGGCAAGGGTCTTCTCCTCCCCCGCCGTCCCGGGCGCGCGTCCTTCATAGGCGTCCGAGGAAATCTCCTTCACGACCTCCTTCATCGTATCGATCGAAGGACCGCCGTCGGTCGAAGCGGCGATCGCCGCGCTCCCGCTGGCGAGGGCGATGAGAGAGGTCAGGAAAAGCACGCGCATGGCAAGGCCTTTGAAAAGACTGCGAATGCTCCGTTGATGCCAGTTGGCCGGGCATCAAACAAGCCGAGCGGACAAACAAAAAAGGCGGCCCCGAAGGACCGCCTTCCTGAATGTCTCGCCGGAAGCGAAACCGGATCAGCGCGAATAGAATTCGACGACCAGATTGGGTTCCATCTTCACCGGATAGGGCACTTCGTCCAGCGTCGGTACGCGGACATAGGTGACCTTGGCAGCGCCGTCCCCGACGACATAGTCGGGAATGTCGCGCTCGGGCAGGCCCTGAGCCTCCAGGACGAGCGCCATTTCCTGCGCCTTCTTGCCCAGCGTGATCTCATCGCCCGGCTTCACCAGACGCGACGCGATGTTGCACTTCACGCCGTTCACATAGATGTGGCCATGCGACACGAGCTGACGGGCCGACCAAATGGTCGGAGCGAACTTGGCGCGATAGACGACGGCGTCAAGGCGGCGCTCCAGCAGGCCGATCAGGTTCTGGCCGGTGTCGCCCTTCAGACGGGCGGCTTCGATATAGGCCTTCTTGAACTGCTTTTCGGTGACGTCGCCATAATAGCCCTTCAGCTTCTGCTTGGCGCGGAGCTGAATGCCATAGTCGGACATCTTGCCCTTGCGGCGCTGGCCATGCTGGCCGGGGCCATATTCACGCTTGTTGACCGGGCTCTTCGGGCGGCCCCAGATGTTCTCGCCCATGCGGCGGTCGAGTTTGTACTTGGCGCTTGAACGCTTCGACATGATATATTCCTAAGACAATTGCTTATAACGTTGTCCCCGGTATCGCCTGCGATCCATATTTCAGGGGCAGGGCCACCGCTTCACCGGGATGCGGAGCCAATCGCGAAGCGGCGCCTATGACGAAGGGCGGGGGGCATGTCAACCCTCGACAGGCCGGTGTTCCCGGCTTAGGTGAGCGGGCCATGAACCCCGAAAGCTACACGACCATGGCCGAAGTCCGCGCAGGCGTGGACGAACTCGACCGCCAGCTTGTCGCCCTTCTCGCCCAGCGTTTCGCCCATATGCGCGCCGCCGCCCGCATCAAGCCGGAGCGTGGCGCGGTCCGTGACGAAACGCGCAAGGCGGAAGTCATTGCAAATGCACGCGCCGAAGCGGAACGGCTGGGCCTGCCCGGGGAGGCGATCGCGAAGCTGTGGGACCAGTTGGTCGAAGCCTCGATCGCGTATGAGATGACTGAGTTCGATCGACGAAACGCTTGATGTGACCTGCGCCTGCCTTGGCAGGAACGGGTTGCGCGCAGCCTTCAGCGCGACCGTGGATTGCCCAATGCGGACAACACTCCGCGCAAAGTTCGCACCTCCAGATGGTTCCAGCCCGGCTTGGTCAGCAGGTTCCGCAAGGTCCGCTTGGTTGCGGGCGCACGGTCCAGCGGGAAGAAATAGCCTGCGCCTTCCAGCAGATTCTCGAACTGCGCGATCATTCCTTCCAGTTCCGACTGCGGCGCCGGTTCGCCCAGATCGACCACCGTCGGCTGCTCCAGGGAGGCCTGCTTCGACCATTCATAGGCGCACAGGATCACCGCCTGCGCCAGATTGAGCGATCCGAATTCCGGATTGATCGGCACCGTCAGGATTTTCCGCGCCAGCGCCACATCCTCTGTCTCCAGTCCCGACCGCTCAGGCCCGAACACATAGGCGGAGCGACCGGCAGCAGCGTGGACCTCCCGCGCCGCCTCTTCGGGCGTCACCACCGGCTTGGTCACGCCGCGCTTGCGCACGGTCGTCGCATAGACATGCGCGCAATCGGCCACGGCGTCGGCCAGCGATTCGAACACTTCCGCCTTGTCCAGCACCACATCGGCGCCCGCCGCAGACGGCCCGGCATCCGGATTGGGCCAGCCGTCGCGGGGCGACACCAGCCGCATCTCGGTCAGGCCGAAATTCAGCATGGCCCGCGCCGCCTTACCGATATTCTCGCCAAGTTGCGGGCGGACGAGCACGATGACGGGGGTGAGGGGCGTAATTTTTTCCATGTTACCGTTCGTCCTGGGTAGGGGCTGAGCTTGTCGAAGCCCCGTATCGAAGGACTTGCGTGCGAGCAGACTGATCATGTCCCAGTCGCCAGCGATCAGCGCTTCCTTTTTCTTCCGCGACCAGCCTTTGACCTGCTGCTCAGCGGACAGTGCTTCTTCGCGAGTTCCGAAATCCTGTTGCCAGACCAGAGACACTGGCCGTCGGTTTTGCGTATATCCTGCAATTTCGCCAGCTTGATGCTGAGCGATGCGGCTTTCCAGATTATCCGTGTGCCCCAGATAATAGCTGCCGTCCGAACAGCGCAGCATATAGGCGTGGAATGTCACGGCATGGTCCCTCGATACGCCATTTCGACAGGCTCAATGTCTACTCAGGACGAACGGAGGTTGAGGGAGGCATGAGAGCCCTCAATCACTCCCGACCTCCTTCACCGTGGAGGCGAAATCCTCGAAATCCCGAGCATCGGTGAAGTCCTTGTACACGCTGGCGAAGCGGATATAGGCAACGCTGTCGAGGCGTTTCAGCCCCTCCATCACCATTTCCCCAATCGCCCGCGCTGGAACTTCGCCGTCGCCTGACGTCTCCAACTGCCGCTGGATGCCGGAGATCAGCTTCTCCAACCGACTGGGATCGATCGGCCGCTTCCGGCAGGCGATGCCGATGGAGCGCGCCAGCTTGTCCCGGTCGAAGGCTTCCTTGCGCCCCTCGCTCTTCACCACCCAGATGTCGCGGAGCTGTATCCGTTCGAAGGTGGTGAAGCGCGCGCCGCAGGCTTCGCACTGACGCCGGCGGCGGATGGCGGCGCCATCCTCCGTCGGGCGGCTGTCCTTCACCTGGCTGTCGTCATGGGCGCAGAAGGGGCAACGCAAGGGCGCTTACCCTTCGTAGATCGGGAAACGGGCGCAGAGGGCGGAGACGCGGTCGCGCACATTGGCTTCCACGGCTGCGTCGCCATGCTCGCCATGATCGCGCAGCCCCTCCAGAACATCCGCGATCATGTCGCCAATGGCCTCGAACTCCGCAACGCCGAACCCGCGCGTCGTTCCTGCAGGGGAACCAACCCGAATACCGCTGGTCTTGGTCGGCGGCAGCGGATCGCCCGGCACGCCATTCTTGTTGCAGGTGATGAAGCTGCGTTCCAGCGCCTCGTCCGCATCCTTGCCCGAAATGCCGTAGGGGCGCAGGTCGATCAGGGCGAGATGCGTGTCGGTGCCGCCGGAAACCACCGCGAGGCCGCGCTGCTCCAGCTTCGAAGCCAGCGCCTTTGCATTGGTGACGATCGCCTGCGCATAGGTCCTGAATTCAGGACGCAGCGCCTCGCCGAAGGCAACCGCCTTCGCCGCGATCACATGCATCAGCGGCCCGCCCTGAAGGCCGGGGAACACTGCCGAATTGATCTTCTTCGCAATGGCCTCGTCATCGGTCAGGATCATGCCGCCCCGCGGACCGCGCAGGGTCTTGTGCGTGGTGGTGGTCACGACATGGGCATGGCCAAAGGGCGTCGGATGCGCTCCGCCAGCCACCAGCCCGGCAAAATGCGCCATGTCCACCATCAGCAGCGCGCCGACCTTGTCCGCGATCGCGCGGAAGCGGGCGAAGTCGAGGTGGCGGGGATAGGCCGAACCGCCCGCGATGATCAGCGTGGGCTTTGCTTCGATCGCCTGCGCCTCCAGCGCGTCATAATCGATGAGGTGCGTATCCTCGCGCACGCCATATTGCACGGCATTATACCATTTGCCCGACAGCGCGGGCTTCGCGCCATGGGTCAGGTGACCGCCGGCGTCGAGTGACAGGCCCATGATGGTGTCGCCCGGCTTGGTCAGCGCCAGCATCACCGCGCCGTTCGCCTGCGCGCCCGAATGGGGCTGCACATTGACGAAGCCGCAGTTGAAGATTTCCTTCGCGCGGTCGATGGCCAGCTGCTCGACCTCGTCCGACGGGGCGCAGCCCTGATAATAGCGCTTGCCGGGATAGCCTTCGGCATATTTGTTGGTGAAGACCGAACCCTGCGCCTCCAGCACCGCCTTGGATACGATATTTTCCGAAGCGATCAGCTCGATCTGGTTCTGCTCGCGCTTCAATTCCCTGGTGACGCCCGCGAACACCGCCGGATCGGCATCGGCCAGGCTGCGCGTGAAATAGCCTTCGGAGCGGATGTCCGACAGGCCGGGCTGGGTGAGGGTAGCGGTGCTCATAGGGCAGGCTCCTTAAAGCGCGGGATGGGAGAGCTTTTCAACGCGGCCGGCATGGCGGCCACCGCCGAAATCGGTGGAAAGGAAGGCGGAGACGCAGGCCTTGGCCATGTCGACGCCGGTCAGGCGCGCGCCCATGGCGAGGACATTGGCATCATTATGCTCGCGGCTGAGCGCGGCCGACAACGGCTCCGACACCAGAGCGCAGCGGCAGGCGGGGTTGCGGTTCACGGCGATGGAAATGCCGATGCCCGATCCGCAGAGCGCAATGCCGCGTTCGGCGGCGCCGGATGCCACCGCCTTCGCCAGCTTATAACCGAAATCGGGATAATCCACGCGGTCTGCAGTCGCTGGACCCAGATCGTCGACATCATGCCCTTCGCCGCGCAGCCAGTCGGCAAGTTCCGCCTTCAGATCGACGGCGGCATGGTCGGAAGCGATGGCGATTTTCACGATAAGGTTGTCCACTCACGCAAAAGGTGATTCGTTCCCGCGCCTCATAGGGGCAGCGCCGCGATATTGCCACAGTCCACCGGCCGACCTATGGCCTGCTTCATGGCTGGCACGATTTTATCCATATTGATGCTCGCAGGCATGGCGCTGACCGGCGGCGGCGCCTACGCCATCGTGAAGAAGGGCGACCGCAAACGGGGCACGCTGATGATCCTCGCAGGACTGGTGATGTTCGGCAATGTCGCCATCTCCGCGATTCCCGGGCCGGACCTGCCGGTGCTGGAAAACGCCCGCTAGGCGCGAAAGGCCACCGCCGTCAGCAGGTCGGTCTGGGTAACTAGTCCGCATAGCCGCCGATCGTCATCGACCACGATCGCCTCCCGCCGGGCACCGCTGGTCAATGGCCGCAGCAAAGCCGCCACCGGCGTGTCCGCATGCACGATATAGGGCTCGGACGCGATGTCCTGCACCCGCCCGCCTTCTCTCGCCAGATCCAGCGGGCCCACCACGCCCTGAACCCGGCCGGCATCGTCCAGCACGGGAAGCGATAGCAGCCGCCGCTCGTGCAGCAATTGCCGCGCCGCGGCCACCGGCTGGCCCGCCCGCACGGTGACGACATCGCGCGACATGATCTCGCCGCACGTCAGCCTGCCATGCGCCCGCTCGGCCGCCCGCATTTCCGCATCGTGCAGCACCGCCTGCAAGTCGGCCGCATTCACGTCCAGCCTGTCGCCATAGGCGTTCAGCGCTTCCTCCACGTCCTGTTCGGACGGCGTGCGCAGGATCGGCGCGGGGTCGCTGGTGCCATGGGTGGTCGCCGCCTTGGCCGCGACATGGGGATAGCTGTGCCCGGCCAGCCGGTGAAAGAGGATTGCGACGGTCACGAGCAGCGCCGTGTTCACGCCGACAGGCACGATCGCGAACATATAGCTCGGCGCGCCATGCGTCGCGCCCAGTACGGCGGAGAGGGCGACGGCGCCTCCGGGCGGGTGGAGGCAGCGCAGCACCGACATGGCGCCGATCGCGCAGCCTACCGCCAGCGCGGCAGCGATGGTGGGATCGGGGATCAGCCGGACCACCATGACTCCGACCAGTGCCGATATGATATTGCCGCCCAATACCGGCCAGGGCTGGGCCAGTGGACTGGCGGGCACGGCAAAAAGCAGCACCGCCGATGCGCCCATGGGGGCGACCAGCAGTGGATGGGCGATCCCGTTTCCCAGCATCAGTCCGCAGAGCAGCCCCGTAACGGCGATGCCGCCAATGGCGCCGCTCGCCGCCTTCAGCCGGTCCAGGAAGCCGGGACCGGCGGGAGCGGGGACGAAGGCGCTGTAATAGCGGCTCCAGATCAGGCGGACGTCGTTCTTCGGATCGGTCATGGGGCGCTGCCGCTAAAGCCCGCATGCCGACGGGCCAAGCGCAAAATTCCTCAGCCGCCTCAACCGCAGCTTCCATTCCCTTGCGGGAGGACCATGTACGATGGGCCAAAAAGAAAAGGGGCCGCCGCAGCAGCCCCTCCACCTCGAACAGCGGCAATCGCCTTATCGGATCGGAGAATCCGGCGACAGGCGCATGTCGAGATAATTGTCGACCGACTTCATGAGCTGGTCCAGTTCATGCTCGAAAAAATGGTTCGCGCCACGGATTTCGTCATGGTGGATGGTGATGCCCTTCTGCGTGCGCAGCTTGTCCACCAGCTTCTGCACGGCGCTTGCCGTCACGACCTCGTCCGCCGTCCCCTGCACGATGATGCCGGAGGAGGGGCAGGGCGCCAGGAAAGAGAAGTCATACATGTTAGCCGGCGGCGCCACCGAGATGAAGCCCCGGATTTCCGGACGGCGCATCAAAAGCTGCATGCCGATCCACGCACCGAAGGAGAAACCGGCGATCCAGGTCGTCTGCGCCTCCGGATGGAAGCTCTGCACCCAGTCGAGCGCGGCGGCGGCATCCGACAGTTCGCCAATGCCGTTGTCGAACGTGCCCTGGCTGCGCCCGACGCCCCGGAAGTTGAAGCGCAAGGTGGCGAAGCCGCGCCGCACGAAGGTCTTGTAGAGCGCCTGGGTGATCCGGTCGTTCATCGTGCCGCCGCCCTGCGGGTGCGGATGCAGGATCATCGCGACGGGCGCGCGGGGGCGGGGCGGCGGGCTGAAGCGGCCTTCGAGGCGACCTTCGGGTCCGGGGAAAATAACGTCGGGCATGGCACCTGTTATGGTTCTGGGCGGCCCAACCCGAAACCGGGCGAGCCGCGAATGGAGAGGGCGCAGCAGCCAGTGCTGGCGCTGCGCGACAGACCGCCTATATAGAAGTCGCCACCATTTCCGCAATCAATGAGTCTTCCCAAATCCGTGGCTTCCGACCGTCTCTATCTGGATCACGCCGCCACCACGCCGATCCTGCCCCAGGCAAGGGCAGCGATGGTCGAGGCGATGGAGAACTGGTCCAACCCGTCCAGCCCCCATGGCGACGGCCGCGCCGCCCGCGCCCTGCTGGAGGATGCCCGGCGGCGCATCGGCGCGGCGCTGGGATGGGGCGGGCAGATCATCTTCACCTCCGGCGCGAGCGAAGCCATCGCCATCGCGCTGGGCCGCGCCAGCTTTGACCGCATCCTGACCTCTCCCGTCGAACATGATTCGGTCCTGCGCGTCACGCCCCAGGCCGAGCGGCTTCAGGTGGACGCAAATGGCCTTCTCCTTGGTACTTCCCCTCTTTGCGAGGAGGAGGGGCATGAGACCATCCTTGCCATCCAGCATGTCAACAACGAAACCGGGGTCATCCAGCCTCTCGACGCGATAGACCGCAAGGGTGCCGTCCTTTTCGCGGACTGCGCCCAGAGTGCAGGCAAACTCCCCCTCCCGGATGCCGACATGATCGCAATCAGCGCGCATAAATTCGGCGGTCCTCCGGGCACGGGCGCGCTTCTGATCAAGGATCTTGCGCTGATCCGCCCGAGCGGCGGCCAGGAGCAGGGCTATCGCCCCGGCACCGAAAACCTGCCCGCCATCCTCGCCATGGCGGCGGCGCTCGACGCGCGCACGGACTGGCTTTCCAAAGCCGCGATCCTTCGCGCGCGGCTCGACGCCGCCATCGAAGCGGCCGGCGGAGAGATCGTCGCCCGCAATGCCCCGCGCATCCCTACCATCGCCAGCTACCGCATGCCCGGCCTTTCCGCCCGCGCCCAGCTTATCCAGTTCGACCTCGCCGGCATTTCCGTTTCCGCCGGCAGCGCCTGTTCTTCAGGTTCGCTCAAGACCAGCCATGTCCTCCATGCCATGGGCTGGGACGATGCGCGGGCGGGCGAAGTCGTCCGGGTCAGCTTCGGCCCGGATACGAGCGAGAAGGATCTGGATCGCTTCGCCGCGGCCTGGACCCGGATGGCGGGGCGGGCCCGGTGACGATCTATCTCGATTATCAGGCGACGACGCCTCTTGCGCCCGAAGCCTTCGATGCGATGGTCCCCCTGCTCCGCGACCAGTTCGCCAATCCGCACAGCGCCCACCGGCTGGGCCGCGCCGCCACCGCGCAGGTCGATCTTGCCCGCTCGGAAATCCTGAAGCTGCTGCCCGATGGCGGCCGCCTGATCTTCACCTCCGGCGCGACCGAGGCGCTCAACATGGCGATCCAGGGCGCTCCGCCGGGCGGCATCGTCACCATCGCCACCGAACATGCCGCCGTCCTCGACACGGTCGACGCGCTGCGCCGGGCGGGCCGGGACGTCACGATCCTGCCGGTCGGTCCCGACGGGATCGTCGACCTTGAAGAAGCCGCCAGGGCGATCCGTCCCGGCACGGCGCTCGTCGCGGCCATGCTGGTCAATAACGAGATCGGCGTCATCCAGCCTGTTGCGGAGCTGGCCGACCTTGCGCACAGGGCAGGCGCGCTGTTCCTCTGCGACGCCGTGCAGGGCTATGGCCGCGTGCCCATCGCGCCCCGCTGCGACATGATCGCGATCAGCGCCCACAAGATCCATGGGCCGAAAGGCATCGGGGCGCTCTGGCTGCGCGAAGACGTGACTCTCACGCCGATCATCCACGGCGGCGGCCAGGAGGGCGGCCTGCGTTCGGGCACCCTTTCGCCGGCCCTGTGCGCGGGTTTCGGGGCCGCCGCCCGGCTGATGCGCGAACGGGCGGAAAGCGACCGCCTGCATGTGGAAGCGCTCTGGAGCGCCGCCCGTGGCCTCTTCTCCCAATGGACGGTCAACGGCAGCGAGGATTTGCGCTATCATGGCAATCTGAACCTCCGAAGGGCAGGAGTCGACGGGGCGCGGTTGTTGTCGGAATGCCGCGATGTCGCTTTTTCGCTCGGCAGCGCTTGCGCAAGTGGGTCCGGGCGGCCTAGCCATGTGCTGCGCGCACTCGGCCTTTCAGACGCGGAGGCGCGCGGATCGGTGCGGATCGGCTTCGGCCGGTACACGACACTGGCCGAATTGGGGGATGCGGCGGAGGCAATGAACAGGGCAGCCCAAATATGGGCGCCATGAAGCGTCGTGCGAAAGAGCGGAAAACCGTTTTTCGCATCATGCGGCAACAGAGAGCGGGGAACGCATATCATGACCAGGGTCGTCTTCATCAGCGCCGATGGAGAGCATAAGCAGGAGGTCGAAGCGCCGACAGGCGCCGTGTTGCTGGAGGTCGCGCAGGCAGCGGGCCAGCCGCTCGAGGGAACCTGCGAGGGGCAGATGGCCTGCTCCACCTGCCATGTCATCGTCGATGCCGCCGACTTCCCGAAGCTGAAGCGGGCGAGCGAGGATGAGGAGGACATGCTGGACCTTGCCGCCGCCGCGACCCGAACCAGCCGCCTGTCCTGCCAGATCGTGCTGGACGAAAAGCTGGACAGCCTGACGGTCCGCATTCCGGGCGAATCCTATAATATGCAGGGGATGTAGGCTTGTCGAAGCGCCTGATCCTTGCGGCCCTGCTGCTCGCCGCGCCGGCTTTCGCGCAGCAGGAGGCGCCGCGACCTTCGCTCCTGCCGCCAGCGCCCCGCTACATGGTGAGCGAATCCGCTTTGGCATCCGTGCGCAATCCCAAGGAGATAGAGAGCGCGACCGGCGGCCGGCTGGGCGTCGCGCTGGTCGACAGCAAGGGCGCTTTGATGCTGGGCTTCAACCGGGACGAGCGCTTCGCCATGTGTTCGACCTTCAAGGCCCCGCTCGCCGCCGCCGTGCTGACCGGCGCGGAAGGCGGCAAGTTCGGGTTGGAGGGGCAGATCAGCTTCACCAGGTCCGATCTCCTGGACTATGCCCCGGTCGTCAGGAAGAATGTGAAGCGCGGCCGCATGTCGATGGAGGAACTGGCGGCGGCGGCCGTGGAGGTCAGCGACAACAGCGCCGCCAACCTGCTGCTGCCGATGGTCGGCGGGCCGGAGGGCCTGACCCGCTTCATCCGCGCCCATGGCGACATGGTGACGCGGCTCGACCGCAATGAGCCCTCGCTCAACGAGAATGTCGAGGGCGACGAGCGCGACACCACCAGCCCTGCCGCCATGGCCGGCCTGATGGGCCGCCTGATCTTCCGCGACCTCGCGCCGGAAAGCGCCGAAAAGCTGCGCGGCTGGCTCAATGCCAGCACAACCGGCGCCAACCGGATCAAGGCGGGCCTGCCCAAGGGCTGGACATCGGGCAGCAAGACCGGAAGCTGCGGCACCGCCTATAATGACGTGGCGCTTGTAAAGGCCCCGTCAGGCGAGGAATATATCCTCGCCATCTATCTCGACCGCCCGACCATCGACGCCAGGGCCGCCGAAGCCGCCATAGCCGAAACCGCCCGCGCGGCGCTGGATTTCGTCGGGAAGGCGCAGAAGACGGGGCTGGAATAAAGCCGCGACCTTGCTGGGAATAGGGCGCTCTTCTGGCGATCCCTCTCCTTGGCCCCTTGCCATAACCGCCACCTTTCGCCATATGCCGCGCCGGGAGTCGGGCGGACGTAGTCGTCGCGAACCTGGTCAGGTCCTGACGGAAGCAGCCACAGTGATTTCGCTGCGGGTCGTTCCGGCTCCCACCTCCAAACAGCATCCGTTCGGACCGGGCCTGACGGCGTCCACTTCTTCTTTCGATGTTGGAACGATGAAGGCTGCCCTTCGGGTCGCCAAGCCCCGTACGAACGGCTAGAAGATTCGCATGTCCGATTCCCCCCAGCCCTATCGCGTGCTCGCGCGCAAATATCGCCCGCGCAATTTCCGGGAACTGATCGGGCAGGACGCGATGGTCCAGACGCTGGGCAATGCGATTCGCCGGGGACGCCTGGCCCATGCCTTCCTGATGACCGGCGTGCGCGGCGTGGGGAAAACCTCCACCGCGCGCCTCATCGCCAAGGCGCTGAACTGCATCGGCCCGGACGGGCAGGGCGGTCCCACCATCGATCCCTGCGGCGTCTGCGAACCCTGCATGGCCATTGCCGAGGGACGCCATATCGACGTGGTCGAAATGGACGCCGCCAGCCATACCGGCGTCGACGATGTGCGGGAAATCATAGAGGCGGTGCGCTACGCCGCCGTTTCGGCCCGGTACAAGATCTATATCATCGACGAAGTTCACATGCTGTCCAAGAACGCCTTCAACGCGCTTCTGAAGACGCTGGAGGAGCCGCCGGCGCATGTGAAATTCCTCTTCGCCACGACGGAAGTGAACAAGGTGCCGGTGACGGTGCTGTCGCGCTGCCAGCGCTTCGACCTGCGCCGCATCCCCGCCGAACTGCTCGCCGCCCATTTCGCCCATGTGGTGGAGGCGGAATCGGTCGCCGTCGAACCCGATGCGCTGGCGCTGATCGCCCAGGCCGCCGAGGGTTCGGCGCGCGACGGCCTGTCCATCCTGGACCAGGCCATAGCGCATGCGGAAATGGGCGAAGGCGCCCCGCTCGTTACCGCCCTGCAGGTTCGCGACATGCTGGGCCTCTCCGACAGGGGCGCCACACGCCGCCTGCTGGGCCTGCTGCTCGAAGGCGACACCGGCGCGCTGCTTGGCGCGGTGCGCGATCAATATGCGCTTGGCGTGGAGCCGCTCTCGCTGATGCGCGGCCTGCTGGAACTGGTCCATGCGGTGACGCTGGTGAAGGCGGGCCGCGACATCGCCAATCCCGGCCAGTCGGCGGAGGAGCGCGAGGCTCTGGCGGATTGGGCCTCGCAACTCGGCTTCGCGCCGCTGCACCGGCTATGGCAATTGCTGCTGAAGGGGCATGAAGAGGTTGCCAGCGCGGCATTGCCGATCGAAAGCTGCGAAATGGCGCTGCTGCGCGTGATGCACGCCGCGACCATGCCCGACCCCGGCGAGATCGCCCGCCTGCTGCGCGAAGGCGCGCCTGCGGCCGCCGCTCCGGGGCAGGCGCCCGCCGCCATACCCTCCGGATCACCTGCCGCGAAACTTCCGGCCAGCTTCGAAGAGCTGATCGAAGCCTTCTGGCAGCGCGGCAAGGGGCAACTTGCGCAGGAAATGCATGATTGCATCGGCCTTGTCCGCTATGCCGCGCCGGAACTGGACTATGCCCCGACGTCTTCCCTGTCGTCCGATTTCCTTGCCCGCCTGAACCCGGCGCTGCGCGAGGTGACCGGCACGGCCTGGCGCGTCAGCGCCGTCGACGGTCCTGCTGCGCCGACCCTGCTGGAACAGGAAATGCGCAAGGCGGCGGATGCCCGTGCGGAAATCATGGAAACCCCAGTGGTCAAGGCGGCGTTGGCTGCTTTCCCCGATGCCGAGCTTGGCGACGAGCTCGAACAATGGAGTGCAGAGCGATGAAGGATCTGAACGAAATATTGGGCATGGCGAGCCGCGTGCAGGAGGAACTGCAACGCGCCCAGGAAAATCTCGACAAGCTGGAGGTGGAGGGCAGCGCAGGCGGCGGACTGGTCAAGGTCCGCGCCTCGGCCAAGGGGCGCATATTGGGCGTCGCCATCGACGACAGCCTGCTCGCCGTGTCGGAAAAGCAGATGCTGGAGGACCTTATCACCGCCGCGTTCAACGATGCGCGCAAGAAGGCGGATGAAGTGTCCAGCGCCGAAATGGGCAAGATGACCGCCGGCCTGCCGCTGCCGCCCGGCTTCAAGCTGCCTTTCTGATCGTGAGCGTGCCGGGGATCAGCCTTTATTCATCATTGCGATCCCATAACGCATGATTGAACCATGCGGCGACCATCCCCATAAAGGCGATGAACCGCATGACTGGGTGGAATGTCACCCCGGAGAGTGAATGACTACGCAATATCCCCTGCTTCCTCTGCGCGACATCGTCGTCTTCCCGCAGATGATCGTGCCGCTGTTCGTGGGCCGCGACAAGAGCGTGGCCGCGCTCGAATCGGCGATGGAAGGCGGCAAGGAAATCTTCCTCGTGTCGCAGCTCGACCCGGCGGAGGATGATCCGGGCCAGGATTCGCTCTACGACACCGGCGTCATCGCCGTGGTGCTGCAATTGCTGAAGCTGCCCGACGGCACCGTTCGCGTGCTGGTGGAGGGCAAGCAGCGCGCCCGGCTGGACGGCATCGGACAGGCCGACGGCCATATGGTCGCGGATGTGACGGCGGTCGAGGAAATCGACGCCGAAGGGCCGGAGGCCGCCGCGCTGATGCGTTCGGTGGCGGAGCAGTTCGAAAATTACGCCAAGCTCAACAAGAAGCTGCCGGCGGAAACCCCCGTGCAGTTGCGCGAGATCGAGGATGCGGGGCGTCTGGCCGATGCCGTCGCCGCCAACATCAACGTCAAGGTCGCCGACAAGCAGTCGCTGCTGGTCGAAGCCGACCCGGTCAAGCGCCTCGAAATGGTCTTCGCCTTCATGGAGGGCGAACTGGGCGTGCTCCAGGTGGAGAAGAAGATTCGCGGCCGCGTGAAGCGGCAGATGGAGAAAACCCAGCGCGAATATTATCTCAATGAGCAGTTGAAGGCGATCCAGCGCGAACTGGGCAATGGCGATGGCGAAGAAGGCGACGAACTCGCTGAACTCACCGAGAAGATCGCCAAGGCCAAGCTGAGCAAGGAAGCCCGCGCCAAGGCGACGGCGGAGCTGAAGAAGCTCAAGGGCATGCAGCCCATGTCCGCCGAAGCCACGGTGGTGCGCAACTATCTCGACGTGCTGCTGGGCCTGCCCTGGGGCAAGAAGGGCAAGGTCAAGACCGACCTCAAAAAGGCGCAGGCGATCCTCGATGAGGATCATTTCGCGCTGGAGAAGGTCAAGGACCGGATCATCGAATATCTCGCGGTGCAGGCGCGCACCAACAAGCTGAAGGGCCCCATCCTGTGCCTCGTCGGCCCTCCGGGTGTCGGCAAGACCTCGCTTGGCCGTTCGATCGCCAAGGCGACCGGGCGGGAGTTCGTGCGCCAGTCGCTGGGCGGCGTGCGCGACGAAGCGGAAATCCGGGGGCACCGCCGCACCTATATCGGTTCGTTGCCGGGCAAGATCGTGACCAACCTCAAGAAAGCCGGGACGATGAACCCGCTCTTCCTGCTGGACGAAATCGACAAGCTGGGACAGGATTTTCGCGGCGACCCCGCCTCCGCGCTGCTGGAGGTGCTGGACCCCGAACAGAACAGCAAGTTCCAGGATCATTATCTGGAGATCGACGTCGACCTTTCAGACGTCATGTTTGTGACCACCGCCAACTCTTTGAATTTGCCGCAACCTTTGCTCGACCGCATGGAGATCATCCGGCTCGAAGGCTATACGGAGGATGAAAAGGTCGAGATCGCCCAGCGGCATCTGTTGCCCAAGCAGATCGACGCCCACGGCCTCAAGGAAGGCGAACTCGACGTCACGGAGGAGGCGGTTCGCGATCTGATCCGCTACTACACCCGCGAAGCCGGCGTCCGCACGCTGGAGCGCGAAGTGGCGCGCCTCGCCCGCAAGGCGCTGCGCAAGATCCTCGAAGGCGCCTATGACAAGGTGACGATCACGCCGGACAATCTGGCGGACTATGCCGGCGTGCGTAAATTCCGCCACGGCGTGGGTGAGGAAGAGCATCAGATCGGCGCGGTGACGGGCTTGGCGTGGACCGAGGTGGGCGGCGAACTGCTGACCATCGAAGCGGTGACCGTGCCCGGCAAGGGCGCGATCAAGACCACCGGCAAGCTGGGCGAGGTCATGAACGAGTCGGTCCAGGCCGCCTTCTCCTATGTGAAGGCGCGCTCGCCCGGCTATGGGATCAAGCCCAGCATTTTCACCCGCAAGGATATCCACATCCACCTTCCCGAAGGCGCGGTGCCCAAGGATGGCCCCTCGGCAGGCATCGGCATGGTGACGACCATCGTGTCGACCCTGACCGGCATTCCGGTGCACAAGGATGTGGCGATGACCGGTGAAGTCACGCTGCGGGGCCGCGTCCTTCCTATCGGCGGCCTCAAGGAAAAGCTGCTTGCGGCGCTGCGGGGCGGCATCAAGACGGTGTTGATCCCCGCGGAAAACGAGAAGGATCTGGCGGAGATTCCGGCCAATATCAAGGAAGGGCTGGAGATCGTTCCCGTGTCCCATGTCGATGAGGTGCTGGCCCGCGCACTGATGAGCAAGCCGGAAGCGATCGCGTGGACCGAGGAGGATGACCTTGCCGCCCAGCCGAACCCGGCGCAGGGGCGGGACGGGGAAGCGTCCATTCGTCACTAAGCTGACTAAGGAAAGCGGCGTCGCACGGCTATTCAGCAAGCTTTTACCATAAAATCTTGCTTGACCGGCCGCCGACGCCGCTTTCCCTTTGACAAGGCCCGAAAGCTGGGCCTTATTGCGCCGCCTACGCCGCGATTCCTAAACTATCCAAACAGCTAGAAGGGGGTTCCCAAGGCATGAACAAGCAGGATCTTATCAGCGCAGTCGCTGAAAGCAGCGGCCTTTCCAAGAGCGACGCCAGCAAGGCCGTCGAGGGTGTTTTCGACGCCATCACCGGAGCCCTGAAGAAGGGGGATGAGGTTCGTCTGGTCGGTTTCGGCACTTTCTCCGTTTCGCAGCGCAAGGCCTCGACCGGCCGCAACCCGCGCACGGGCGAGACGATGACGATCAAGGCTTCGGCCCAGCCCAAGTTCAAGGCCGGCAAGGGCCTGAAGGACTCGGTCAACTAAGGATTTTCAAGGGGCGCTCCCCGGCGGAGCGCCTCGATCCGTTTTCGAGCCGGCATCGCGGTTGGCGGAATTTTTATCGGAGAGAGACTGCCGGATTTGAGCGCGGCAGCAGGGAGCGGGGCTCTCATGCGCGCTGATCTTCCAGGGCATGAAAAGGGGTGGGGGCATCACGCTTCTCACCCCTTTTCTTTTTATTTCGGCATTGCGGCTTTTTCCGCATCAGGCCGCTTGACGGCGCGGGAAGGGCCGCATATGTGGCCCTTCTCTCAAGGGGCACAGCCCCTGTGGCGATCGTAGCTCAGTTGGTTAGAGCGCCGGTTTGTGGTACCGGAGGTCGCGGGTTCGGATCCCGTCGATCGCCCCATTTTCCTTCTTCGCTGGATGAATTTGCGTGAGGGGCGCCCGGTCGCCTTCGAACTTGGTTCGCGCTCAGCCAGTCGAAACTGCTCTCCTTCTTTCCCGCGACGGCTCTTCATCATTCAGGGCTTCGCATGAGGGCCACCGCCCTCTATAGCCGCCTTCATGGACGAAGCACGTGACCGGGGCCTGACCCTCAATCCCAAATATGACAAGGACGGCCTGATCACAGCCGTCGTGACCGATGTGGACAGCGGGGAACTGCTGATGGTCGCGCATATGAATGCGGAGGCGCTTCAGCTTACCCGCGATACCGGCCTTGCGCATTTCTGGTCGCGCAGCCGCCAGTCGCTCTGGAAGAAGGGCGAGACGTCCGGCCATATGTTGCAGGTGCGCGATCTTCGCATCGATTGCGATCAGGACGCTGTCTGGGTGAAGGCTCTACCCGCCGGTCCCACCTGTCACACCGGCGCGCGCTCCTGCTTCTTCCGCCGCATCGGCCCGGAAGGCCTGACAGCTGTCGATGCGGCCGACTAGCCTTGCCGCATTGCTGTTGCTCGCGGCGTGCCAGCGTGAGGCTGCGCCCACGCAGGGGCCGCGCGAAACCGGCATGCAAATCAGTTCCGGCCTCGAACGCGCAGCGATCGAAACCGGCGTGATCGCTGATGCGGCCAAGGTGCCTGCCATCGGCCTCTACCAGCGCAATCATGAAGCCGGTCGCGATGCGCTTTGCGTGATCCCGGCCAAAAACGGCGACTATCGCTTCGGCCTGGAGGCGACCTTCGGGGAGGATCAGAGCTGTGCAGGCAGGGGCTCCGCGCGGCCAGCGGGCGACAAGCTGATCCTGAGCTTCTCCCATAGCGATCATTGCATCGTGGTGGCCCAATATGACGGCGATCAACTATCGCTGCCGGGCGTTGTCGACATGAACTGCGCGAATGTCTGCAAGGGAAGGGGCTCCCTCGAAGGCGTCAGTTTCCCCCGCGTGGCGAACGACGCCGCATCGGCTTTCCAGGCCCGCGACAGTGGTGGCGGGCTGCTATGCGAGTCGGACTAGACGCTTCGGACCCTGTCATGCTCCGGCGAACGGCGGAACGCGGGATGTTGAAGGACTTACTCGCAGGCTACCGCCGCCAAGCGCAATGACCTCTGGCGCAGGTTCAAGGCCAGCAGGAAGACCGCCAAGCCCCCCAAGGCCAATCCCGCGCCGATCCACCCGGTCGATGTCAGGCCGTAGCCGGCCGAGATCGCGAGCCCGCCAAGCCATGGTCCCAGGGCATTGGCGACATTGAAGGCGCCGTTATGCGCCGCCGCCGCCAGCGTCTGCGCATCGCCCGCCACGTCCATCAGCCGGGTCTGCAACACGCTACCCAGGCCCCCGCCGCAGCCGATCAGGAAGATCACCAGCGACAGGCTCCAGATATTGCCGGCCATCAGCGGGAACAACGCCAGCGATGCCGCGCTCCACAGCAGCACGCCGATAGCGGTCCGATTCGGCGCCCGATCCGCCGCCGATGCCGCAACAAGATTGCCGATCGTCAGGCCTATGCCGAAGATCGCCAGCACCACCGGCACCAACTCCTCGGGCACATGGGTCACGGAAATCATCGTCGAGGCGACATAGGTGTAAACCGCGAACAGCCCGCCGAAGCCAATAGCGCCGGTCAGCAGCGTCAGCAGCACCTGCGGTTCGCGTAACGCGCCCAGTTCGCGCATCGGGCTGGCCTCCGGATCGCCGGCGTCGCGCGGCGCATAGATCGCCACCAGCGTCACCGTGATCACCGCCAGCAACGCCACGATGCCAAAGCCCCAGCGCCACCCCAGCGCCTGCCCCGTCCAGTTCGCCACCGGCACGCCGACGACGGTGGCGACGGTCAGGCCCGTCATCACCTGCGCCACCGCCAGCGCGCGCCGGTCATTCGGCACCAGGGACGCCGCCACCAGCGCCGCGACGCCGAAATAGGCGCCATGGGGCAGACCGCTCAGGAAGCGGAACAACAGCATGGTTGTATAGTCGGGCGACAGGGCGCTGAGCGCATTGCCTATCGCGAACCATGCCATCAGCCCGATCAGCAGCTTCCTCCGGGGCAGCCGCGCGCCCAGCACGGCGATCAGCGGTGCGCCCACCACCACGCCCAGCGCATAGGCGCTGATGGCATGGCCCGCCATGGGTTCGCTGATACGCAGATCGCCCGCGAAAAAGGGCAGCAGGCTCATCGCCGCGAATTCGGTCGTGCCGATGGCGAAGGCGCCCATGGAGAGCGCGAGAATGACGAGAGCGGGGTGAACCGCGCGGCTGGCCTGCGCCATCGGTTGCTCCATGTTGCGATGCGATAGGAATGCCGTCCGCACATGATAGAGTTGCGGATTGAAATCAAGTTATGTTCACATGACTTTATTGCAATTACGCCAATAAGTTGCGCAACTCACATGGCCTGTCGGGCCTGGCTGGTGTCCAGCATCCTGCCATTGGTGATGACGACCAGGTCGCCCACCTTGGTCACGCCGAACAGCTTTTTCGCGAACGGCTTTGGCACGCCGATGCAGCCATGGGTGGCATTGCCCCACTGAACGTCGCTGCCGTGGATCGCCACGCCGTCGCTGGTCAGGCGCAGCGTGTAGGGCATGGGCGCGTTGTTGTAGGTCCGCGAATAATGATCGGCGTCCTTTTCCGTGATCGGGAACGCGCCAAGGGGACTGGGCTTGTCGTCCGCGCCATAGAGGATGACCGCCGATCCGATCTCATAACCGGCGCGGAATACCGACAATGTCTGCGCCTTGAGGTCGACGGTGATGATGACCCGTCCGGTCGCCGGCGCGCCGCTTTCGTCCCAGACATAATCGCCATGGCGGAAGGGGCCTTCGATGGGGAGCACCCGCCTGACCATCAGGGCGTGCGGATCGACCGCCAGAGGCTGGGCGCGGGTGCGCTCGACCGGTGGGGATGACCTGGCCGGCTCCGGCGCTTCACTCCTTTGAGCGCTTGTCCTGCCCTGCGGAGGGAGATCGCGCCCGCGGCCGAACGACAGGCCCAGCAACAGCATCACCGCCGCCGCACCGCCGCCGATCGCCAGCTTCACTCGCGTCGAAACCCGTCCCGCCATGAACCGTCCGTTACCTCAGATCGTCGTCATCCGCGCGGAGGCGTGATGACGACCCGTAGCAGCCCAAGCCATTGCAGAAAAAGGTTAAGGCTTCAGCCTTCCCGTTCCACCTCCGCCGCGGCTATGGCGGTAAGGTTCAGGATGCCGCGCGCCGTCACGCCGGGCGTCAGCACATGGATCGGCTGCGCCAGACCGACCAGCATCGGCCCGACCGTGGGCGAGCTGGAGGAAGCCGACAACGCCGTCAGCGTGATGTTCGCCGCGTCGAGATTGGGCATGACCAGCAGGTTGGCCGGCCCTTCGAACCGCGAATCCGGGATCAGCCGCTCGCGCAATCCCTGGCTGAGCGCTGCATCGGCATGCATCTCGCCATCGACCATCAGTTCCGGCGCCGCCTTCTTCACCAGCTTGAGCGCCTCCCGCATCTTGCGGGCGCTGGGGGAATGGGACGCGCCGAAATTGGAATGCGACAGCAGCGCCACGCGCGGCGTCAGCCCGAAATGCTTGAGTTCAGTCGCGCCGAGCAGCGCCATTTCCGCAATCTGGTCGGGCGTGGGATCGGGCACCATATGGGTGTCGGTGATGAACAGCGCGCCCGCGTCCAGGATAAGGCCGGAAAGCGCATAGACCCGGCTGTTGCCCGGGGTGCGGTCGATGATGCGCAGCACATGCTCGACCTCGCCCCAATATTCGCTGTTGCCGCCCACCAGCGCCGCATCGACCCGTCCGGTACGCAGCAGCATGGCCGCGGTGACGCTGGGCCGGCGATAGACATGGCGCACGACCTCTGCCGAGGAAACGCCACGCCGCGCGGCGACGGCGCGATACGCCTCGACCAGTTCGCCCATCAGCAGATGGTCCGTTTCGGGATCGACCACCTCGACATCGCGATCCAGCGCGAAGCTGAGGCCGAGGTCGGGCAGTTTCTGGTTCAATATGCGCCGGCGCGCCACGATGATCGGGCGGACGATGCCCTCGTCCAGCGCATCCTGAATGGCGCGCAGCACGCGCTCATCTTCGCCCTCGCCATAGGCGATGCGCCGCTGCGTTCCCCGCGCTGCCTCGAACACCGGCAGCATCAACTGGGCCGACCGCGTATTCTGCTGCGTGAGCTGTCGCTTATAGGCTTCCAGGTCGAGCTGCCGCTTGGCGACGCCGCTGTCCATGGCCGCCTTTGCCACGGCGCAGGCGATCTCCGCGATCAGGCGCGGGTCGAAGGGGGTGGGGATGATATAGTCCGGCCCGAACACCAGCTTGCGCCCGCCATAGGCTTGGGCGACGCTGTCATGGGCGGGCATGCGGGCGAGATTGGCGATGGCGTCGGCGGCGGCGACCTTCATCGCCTCGTTGATCTCGGTCGCCCGCGCATCCAGCGCGCCCCGGAAGATATAGGGGAAGCACAGGACGTTGTTGACCTGATTGGGATAGTCCGACCGCCCAGTGGCGATGATCGCGTCGGGCCGCGCCTCCCGCGCCACTTCGGGGCGGATTTCCGGCTCCGGATTGGCGAGCGCGAAGATCAACGGATTGGGGGCCATCAGCGGCAGCCATTCGGGCTTCAGCACGCCGGGCGCGGAAAGGCCCAGGAACAGGTTCGCCCCCGGCAGCACGTCGGGCAGGGTCCGCGCATTGGTGGTGCGGGCATAGCGAGCCATGTTCGGCAACATGCCCTCGCGTTCCGAATGGATGACGCCGTCCTTGTCGGTCAGCGTGACATTTTCTTGTCGGAGGCCCATCGACACCAGCAGGTCGACGCAGGCCAGCGCCGCCGCGCCCGCGCCGGAGGTGACGAGCTTGGCATCCGCCAGCGTCTTGCCCTGCAACACCAGTGCATTGCGCACCGCCGCCGCTACCACGATGGCGGTGCCATGCTGGTCGTCGTGGAAGACCGGAATGTTCATCCGCTTCTTCAACTCCGCCTCTATGGCGAAGCATTCCGGCGCCTTGATGTCCTCCAGATTGATGCCGCCGAAGGTCGGTTCCAGCAGGGCGACGGCGTCCACGAATTTCTCGGGATCGGTGGTGTCGACTTCGATGTCGAATACGTCGATGTCTGCGAATTTCTTGAAGAGGACGGCCTTGCCCTCCATCACCGGCTTGGAGGCCAGCGCACCGATGGAGCCCAGGCCCAGCACTGCCGTTCCGTTGGAGATCACCGCGACCAGATTGCCCCGCGCGGTATAGTCCATCGCCTTTTCGGGATCTGCGGCAATGTCGACGCAGGGCGCGGCGACGCCGGGCGAATAGGCCAGCGCCAAGTCGCGCTGGTTGACCATGCGCTTGGTCGGTTCGATCCTCAGCTTTCCGGGTTGCGGATAGCGGTGATAGTCTAGGGCGGCGCGCCGGGTGTTTTCGTCCATGAAATGGCCCTTAAAGCCGCTTTTCCGCGCGGGCAATGCCCGACCGCTCCCATGGCGGGCTGGGGGCATATAGTCCGACAAGAAAATCAATGAAGGCGGTGATGGCGAGTGGCGGATTATTTTGTGGCAGATGAACGGCATAGAGGCCGACATCCGCCGATCCCTCATGATCCGGCATGATCTGCCGAATATCGCCCCGCTCCAGGGCGTCGCTCACGTCCCAGAGCGAGCGCAGGGCGACGCCCACCCCGGAAAGCGCCAGTTCCCGGACCATTTCGCTGCTGTTGGTGCGGACATAGCTGTCGCCTTCGATCAGGACCGGGGCCCTGGGTCCGAGCAGGCGCCAGGGCAATTGTCCCTCCGCCGCCAGCAGGCGGTGCTTGCGAAGATCGGCGGCGGTCTGCGGCATGCCGAAGCGCGTCAGATAATCGGGGGCAGCACATAGCACGCGCCGGTTGGTCGCCAGCCGATGAGCGGCAAGGCCCTGGCCTGGATCGGCCGTGATGCGGATGGCCAGGTCCGCGCGGGTCGCCAGCAGGTCGGCATAGTCGTCCGACAAATCTATCTGCATCCGGACTTTGGGGTGCGCCTCCAGAAACCGGCCCAGATAGGGTGCGACGTGCATGCGCCCGAAGGATGTCGGCGCGGATACCCGCAGCGTCCCTGTCGCCTCCGCCGAAGCGCCGGAGACGCGCCGCTCCGCCGCGTCCAGCGCGGCCATGATCGCGCGCAGGTCTTCATGCAGCCGTTCGCCGGCCGGAGTCAGCGCCAGCCGCCGCGTCGTCCGGTGGATCAGCCGGGTGCCCAGCCGATCCTCCAGCCGGACCAGCCGCTTCGACACCATGGCGGGCGAGACATGCAATCTTCGTCCCGCCGCCGCCATGCCGCCTTCGTCGACGATCGTCGCGAAAAGATCATAATCCGGGTCCATCATTTGTTTCACCAGAGGAAAATCTGAATTCGAATAATATCATCTACCGCGCATAATGCGCCCCGTCTATGGTCCCGTTCAAAAGGAGACCATCCATGACCAGCATGACCGATCGCGCGGGCCTCAAGGTCGCGCAGCAACTCGCCACCTTCATCGAGGAGCGCGCGCTTCCCGGCACGGGCATCGATGCCGGTGCTTTCTGGCGTGGCGCCGCCGCGATCTTCGCGCAATTCGCGCCGGAAAATGCGGCGTTGCTGGCCAAGCGCGACGCGATTCAGGCTCAGATCGACGGCTGGCATCGGGAAAGGGCGGGCCAGCCTGTTGACGCTGCCGCCTATCAGGCATTCCTGCGCGACATCGGCTATCTCGTCCCCGAACCTGCGCCGTTTCAGATCGGCAGCGAAAATGTCGATGAGGAAATAGGGCGCCTCGCCGGACCGCAGCTGGTCGTTCCCATCCTCAACGCCCGTTTCCTGCTGAACGCTGCCAATGCGCGCTGGGGCAGCCTCTACGACGCGCTCTACGGCACCGACGCGATTCCCGGCGCGGCGGCCGGCAAGGGCTATGACGCGCAGCGCGGCGCGCAGGTCATCGCCTGGGCCAAGGCCTTCCTGGACGAAGCGATACCGCTCGCCAACGGCCCCTGGGCCAAGCTCGCCAGCGACGACATCCAGCTTGCCGATCCCGGCCAATATCTCGGACGGAGCGAGAAGGGCCTACTCTTCCGCCATAACGGCCTGCACATCGAAGTCGTCTTCGATCGCACGCACCCCATCGGCAAGGACGATTCAGCGGGCATAGCCGACGTCATCCTCGAATCCGCGCTCACCACCATCTGCGATCTCGAGGACTCCGTCGCCGCCGTCGACGCGGAGGACAAGGTCGCCGCCTATTCCAACTGGCTCGGCCTGATGCAGGGCGATCTTACCGACACGTTCGAGAAGAACGGCGCCATGATGACCCGCGCCCTCAACCCCGACCGCGGCTATACCGCGCCCGACGGTAGCACCTTCACCCTGCCGGGCCGCAGCCTGCTGTTCGTCCGCAATGTCGGCCATCTGATGACCACGCCCGCCGTCCTGCTCGCCAACGGGCAGGAAGCGCCCGAAGGCATTCTCGACGGCATCGTCACCACGCTGATCGCCCTGCATGACCTGAAGCGTGAAGGCGGCAACAGCCGCACCGGCAGCGTCTATATCGTCAAGCCGAAGATGCACGGTCCCGAAGAAGTCGGCTTCACCAACCGCCTGTTCGACGCCATCGAAGACCTGCTGGGCCTCAGCCGCCACACCCTGAAGGTCGGCGTCATGGATGAGGAGCGCCGCACCTCCGCCAATCTGGCCGCCTGCATCGAGGCGGTGAGGAACCGCATCGTCTTCATCAACACCGGCTTCCTGGACCGCACCGGGGACGAGATGCACACATCGATGCGCGCCGGCCCGATGATCCGCAAGGGCGAGATGAAGACCAGCGACTGGATCACGGCTTACGAGGACCGCAACGTCCAGATCGGCCTCGCCTGCGGCCTGTCGGGCCGCGCCCAGATCGGCAAGGGCATGTGGGCCGCGCCGGATCGCATGGCCGACATGCTGGACCAGAAGGTCGGCCATCCCAGGAGCGGCGCCAACACGGCCTGGGTTCCGTCCCCCACGGCGGCGACGCTGCACGCGACTCATTATCACCGCATCGACGTCTTCGCCCGCCAGGCGGAACGCAAGGTCGAGGCCATCGCACCCCTCGACAAGCTGCTGGCCATTCCGGTCGCGCAGCCGGGCCGCAACTGGTCGGAAGAGGAAATCGCCCAGGAACTGGACAATAACGCGCAAGGCATCCTTGGCTATGTCGTCCGCTGGATCGATCAGGGCGTCGGCTGCTCCAAGGTTCCCGACATTCATGACATCGGCCTGATGGAGGACCGCGCCACGCTCCGCATCTCATCGCAGCATATGGCGAACTGGCTGCTTCATGGCGTCTGCACGACGGAGCAGGTCGACGCCGCCTTCACCCGCATGGCCGCCAAGGTCGATGCCCAGAATGCGGGTGACCCGCTCTACCGGCCGATGAGCGGCAACCCGGACAGCCTTGCCTGGCAGGCGGCCCGCGCCCTGGTCTTCGAGGGCGTGGCGCAGCCCAACGGCTATACCGAACCGCTGCTCCACAAATATCGGGCATTGGCCAAGGCGACGGCTTGAGGCTGTGGGATTGAGGCGGATGGCTCATCGCGCCGCCCGTCCTGCCAGCAGCACATAGCCCTTTTCAGAATTTCCTGCCCAGCTATGTTGGGCAGGAGCCGGCGGCGTTCTATCAAGTCATTTCATCAACCCTGCCTGGTGGGACGCCGATCTGTTCATGGACTTGCCCGCGATCATTGCCGACATCGTCGCTCATGCTGCAAGCCGGGAAGATCGCGGCACGGTCGCCAGCTATATTCCGGAACTGGCCAAGGTCGATCCCGGCCAGTTCGGCATCGCTGTCGCAACCGCCGATGGCCGGTTGATCGAGGGAGGCGACTGCGCCACCGGCTTTTCGATCCAGTCCATCTCCAAAGTGTTCGCCCTGACGCTCGCGCTCGGCAAGATAGGCGATCAGCTTTGGCAGCGGGTAGGGCGGGAACCGTCCGGCAACGCCTTCAATTCCATCGTTCAGCTGGAGCAGGAACAGGGCATCCCGCGAAATCCGTTCATCAACGCGGGCGCCGTCGTCGTCGCGGACGTCAATCTGGGCGGTCATCAACCCCGCGTCGCGATTGGAGAAATGCTGCGCTTCGTCCGCTATCTGGCAGGCGACGACGGCATCGCCATCAATGAAACGGTCGCGGCGTCGGAAACGGCGACCGGCTTTCGCAATATGGCGCTGGCCAATTACATGCGCGCCTTCGGCAATATCCGTCATCCGGTCGATCTGGTGCTTGGCACCTATTTTCACCAATGCGCGATCGAGATGAGTTGCCGTCAACTCGCACTTGCGGGCCGCTATCTGATGCTAGACGGCCGGCATCCCGAGGGCGGACGGGTCGTTTCATCCAGCCGGGCCAAGCGGATCAATGCCTTGATGTTGACCTGCGGCCATTATGACGCTTCGGGCGATTTCGCCTTCCGCGTCGGCATTCCCGGCAAGTCGGGGGTAGGCGGCGGCATATTGGCGATCGTGCCGGGTCGCGCGTCCATTGCCGTCTGGTCGCCTGGCCTGAACGAAAATGGCAATAGCCAGCTTGGCACGCTGGCGCTCGAAGAACTGGCCCATCGCACCGGCTGGTCGGTTTTCAGCCCACCGCAAGGTCCGTCCTAAGGCACCTCATCGGCCCGCAGCCGCCGCAGCTTGGGCGCGGTTTCGAGCTGCGCGGCATCCTTGATGCCCATGCGCAGATCCTCCCGCGTCTGGTGGATGGAGGCGATCACCGGTCCCATCGCCACGCCCAGGTCGACCAGCGCGGTCTCCGCCAGTTGGAGCGAACTTTCGAGCGTCTCCGGAACCGCATCGCTGGCCCCGGCGCGATAGAGCTGGGCCGCATGATCGGTGTCCCGTGCGCGCGCGATGATCGGCAGATCGGGCACCCATCCCCGCACACGCTTCGTCACCCGAACCGACAGGACAGGATCGTCCATCGTCAGGATCAGGGCACGTGCATGGCCGAGACGAAGCTTGTCGAGCATTTCGGTGCGGGACACGTCGCCGAACAATATGGGATACCCTCCGCGCCGAGCTTCCGCGACGACGTCCGGGTCGGATTCCACGACGATGAAACGCTGCTTGTGCAGGTTGAGCAGGTCGCAGATCATGCGCCCCACGCGCCCGAAGCCGATTACGACGGCGGCTGCCTCGGCATGGTCTTCGTTGATTTCCGGCGCCTCTTCGCCCAGCGCCATTTCCAGCCGCCGCGCAATGTCATGTCCCAGCCGTGCGAGCAGCGGCGTGATGGTAAGGCCGATAGCGGTCACGATCTGCCAGAAGGCCGCGGTGGAAGGAAGGATCAACTGGGCCGCAGCGGCGGCGGACAATACGATCAATGTGGTTTCCGAAGGGCTGGACATCAGCACGCCGACTTCCAGCGCCACGCCCTTCCTCGCGCCCGACAGGTAGAGCAGGGCCGCGGTGACGATGGTCTTGGCAAGGACCACGCCCACCATCGCCAAAATGAGCGTAGGCCAGTTGGCCAGGATGACGCGCACGTCAAGGCCCATGCCGACGGTGATGAGGAAGACCCCGAGCGCCAGTCCCTTGAACGGCGCGGTCATGACCTCGACCTCGCCATGATAATCGGTTTCCGCGATCAGCAGTCCGGCGAGGAGCGCGCCCACGATCGGAGACAGGCCGGCGATCGAGGTCGCCATGCTGGATATGATGACGACCAGCAGGCTGGCGGCCAGGAACACCTCCGGGCTCTTGGTGCGGGCGGCCTGGCTGAAGATATGTGGCAGGCAGAGGCGGCCAAGGACCAGCATGATGGCGATGGTGATCCCGCTCTTGATCAGCGTGTCGGCCAGTTCGCCCCACGGGCCGTCCGGACTGGCAGCGACCGAGGGAGCAAGCGCGCCCAGCATGAAGATGATGGGGACGAGGGCCAGATCCTCGAAAAGCAGCATGGAAAAGGCCGCGCGGCCGACGGCGCTTTGCGTGCCCACCATCGGCAGCACCACGGCCGTGGACGACAGCGCCAGCGCGAGGCCCAGGCCGAAAGCGCCTGCCGGTGGCTGGCCCAGCAAGTAAAGGCCAAGAGCGATCAGCGTACCGCCGCCGATCAATTCTGCCGCGCCGACGCCGAATACTTGTGTCCGCATGGTCCAGAGACGACGAAAACTGAGTTCGAGTCCGATGGAAAAAAGCAGCAGGATGACGCCCAGTTCGGCAAAGGGCTCTATCGCCGCCCTGTTGGAAATGGTGACATGATAGAGCCAGGGATATTGGCCCACCAAAGCGCCCAATCCCGACGGCCCCACCGCCAGCCCGACGAGGATGAAGCCGATGACAGGGCTGATCCGCAGCCGCGCGAAGCCGGGGATGACGAGCCCCGCGGCCCCCAGGATGACAAGGGAATCGCTGAAGCTCTGTGGGTTGATCGCGCCGGCCATGACCGATCATCGCCACAAATGCAGCGGATATCCAGCGATAAGCACTGGAAACCGGAAAAGATGCCGTGAAAGGCTGTGGTGCGGACGGCGGGACTTGAACCCGCATTCCCAGGGGGAGGCGGATTTTAAGTCCGCTGCGTCTACCGATTTCGCCACGTCCGCTTGAGGCCGTTACCCCCTGAAGGCTAACGACGCACAGGTCAAGGATGTGGTTGGATCAGTGGGCAGCTTTGCCGTTCAGCCGTTCCCGCATTTCCTTTCCGGGCTTGAAATAGGGAACCCGCTTGGCATCCACCGGCACCTGTTCACCGGTGCGCGGATTGCGACCGGTACGCGCGTCGCGCGCCCGTGTCGTAAAGGCGCCGAAGCCCCGAAGTTCCACTCGCCCTCCGCTGGAGAGGCGGTCGACTATTTCCTTGAAGAAAAGATCGACGATCCTTTCCACTTCCTGGAGGTTGAGGTTTGGATTTTCCTCAGCCAATTTCTGAATCAGTTCCGAGCGTATCATTGGTCCTCCAGACTCCCCCTTCTGGTTCCCTGTTTATTTATAATGAATCCTCATGGCTGTGACAATCAGCCAATATCGGTATGTCATTCTCATTTTGGGAATAGAAAAAGCCCGCCGGAGTTAAGTTCCGGCGGGCCATATTACTTAAGTTAGATACCGAAGGAGGGCTTAGCCCTCGCTCTTGGCCTTGAGCGCTTCGCCCAGGATGTCGCCCAGCGAGGCGCCGCTGTCGGACGAACCATATTGCGCCACAGCCTGCTTCTCTTCAGCGATCTGAAGGGCCTTGACAGAGAAGGTCGGCTTCTTGGCGCGGTCGAAACCGGTGACCATGGCGTCGAACTTCTGGCCGATCTGGAAGCGTTCCGGACGCTGTTCGTCGCGGTCGCGGCCAAGGTCGCTGCGCTTGATGAAGCCGGTGGCGCCATCTTCGCCGGCCTGGACTTCCAGGCCGCCGTCGCGGACTTCCAGAACCGTGACGGTTACCGTCTGGTTCTTGTTGAGGCCAGCGGCAGCGGCGGTGGTGCCGCCAGCGGCCGGGCCGCCACGCTCAAGCTGCTTCATGCCAAGGCTGATGCGTTCCTTCTCGACGTCGATGTCGAGAACGACGGCCTGGACCGTCTCGCCCTTGCGGTGCAGGGCCAGCGCGTCCTCGCCCGAAATGCCCCAGGCGATGTCCGACATGTGGACCATGCCGTCCACGTCGCCGTCCAGACCGATGAACAGGCCGAACTCGGTGGCATTCTTGACTTCGCCCTCGACCGTCGAACCGATCGGGTGACGTTCGGCGAAGCTGTCCCAGGGGTTGTTCTGGGCCTGCTTGAGGCCGAGCGAGATACGGCGCTTTTCCGGATCGACTTCCAGGACGATGACGTCGACTTCCTGGCTGGTCGAAACGATCTTGCCGGGGTGGACGTTCTTTTTGGTCCAGGACATTTCCGAAACGTGGACGAGGCCTTCGATGCCCGGTTCCAGTTCCACGAACGCACCATATTCGGTGATGTTCGTGACGCGGCCCGACAGCTTCGCACCGACCGGATATTTGGCGGCGGCGCCTTCCCACGGATCGCTTTCCAGCTGCTTCATGCCAAGGCTGATGCGCTGGGTGTCGCGGTTGATGCGGATGATCTGGACGCGGACGGTGTCGCCGATGTTGATCATCTCGTTCGGGTGGTTGATGCGCTTGTAGCTGAGGTCGGTGACGTGCAGCAGGCCGTCGATGCCGCCCAGGTCAACGAACGCACCATAGTCGGTGATGTTCTTGACGACGCCCTCGATGATCTGGCCTTCGGCCAGCGTCTGGATGAGGCCCGAGCGCTGTTCGGCGCGGGTTTCTTCCAGGATGGCGCGGCGCGACACGACGATGTTGCCGCGGCGGCGATCCATCTTCAGGATCTGGAAGGGCTGCGGGATGTCCATCAGCGGGGTGACGTCGCGAACCGGACGAATATCGACCTGGCTGCCGGGCAGGAACGCAACGGCGCCGTCCAGGTCGACGGTGAAGCCGCCCTTGACGCGGCCGAAGATGACGCCTTCGACGCGGGCGTTCTCGGTGAACTCGGCTTCCAGCTTGTCCCAGGCGGCTTCGCGGCGGGCGCGGTCGCGCGACAGCATGGCTTCGCCATGGGCGTTTTCGACGCGGTCGACATAGACTTCGACTTCGTCACCGACCTTCAGGTCGGCCTTCTGGCCCGGCGCGGCGAATTCGCGCAGCGGCACGCGGCCTTCCGACTTCAGGCCGACGTCGATCAGCGCCATGTCGTTTTCGATGCCGGTAACGGTGCCCTTGACGACGCGGCCTTCAAAGCCGCCATCCTCGCCACCGAGAGAATCATTGAGAAGCGCGGCGAAATCGTCGCGCGAGGGGAATGCCGTAGAGGCCATAGGTAAGTCCTTCACTCGTCATTGCTGGCCTACCGGTTGTGTCCGGTGGTCTTTCAGGCCAAAGCGCCCGCAGGGCCGGATACCCATGCGAACATCCGTTCGGCCATGTCGAGTCGACGCCCTGTGGACAAGCGAAAAGGGCGCCTGGGAATCCCCGGCACCCGGCATCGCGTCAGGCCTGTTGCCGACGTTCCAACTGGGCGTCCACCAGTGCAATGGCCTGCTGGACGGCGGCGTCTATAGTCAAATTGCTGGTGTCGAGCAAGTCCGCTCCATCGGCCATGCGCAACGGGGCATGATCGCGGCTCATGTCGCGGGTGTCGCGGGCCTGGATGTCCGCTATCAGGCTGTCCATGTCGGGATGGCCGCCATGGTCGAGTGCGTCCTGATAGCGGCGCTGGGCGCGGACATGGACGCTGGCGGTGACGAAGATCTTGGCGTCGGCATCGGGGGCGATGACGGTGGCGATGTCGCGCCCGTCCAGGATCGCACCGCCGGGTTGGGTCGCGAAGTCGCGCTGGCGCCTGACGAGGGCCTGCCGGACGCTTTGGTGGATCGATACGCGGGAGGCGAGCGAGCCGACGGCTTCGCTGCGCAGCGCGGGATCTTTCAGCATGGCGTCGTCGAAGTCGCAGGCGGCGAGCGCATCGGCTTCATGGTCCGGGTCGCCGCTGGCCTTGAGCACGGCAAGGCCCACGGCGCGATAGAGCAGGCCGGTATCGAGCACGGGCAGGCCGTAATGCCGGCCCAGCGCCCTGGCGATGGTGCCCTTGCCCGATGCGGCGGGGCCGTCGACGGCGATGATCATGATGCTTTGCCTTTCCGCAGCGCCTTGGCGAGGCCGATCAGGGCGATGAAGGCCCATATGACTTCCAGCGCCATCGACGCGACGTTGAAATGAACCGTCAGCGAATAGATCAGCAGCACCGCGCCGACCAGGTTAAGCAGGTTGAAGAGGGTGAAGCTCAGCACCTTCGCCATGTTGCTATAGGCATAGGCAATGACCATCAGGCCGCTGCCGATCAGTCCCAGGACATTGGCAAGGTCGAACGTCATGCGAGTGCGCCGAGCGAATGCAGCAAAGCGGTGAAACCCGGGAAGCTGGTCGCGACGGGGCGCATGTCGTCGATGGTGACGCCATTGCTGGACACGAGGCCTGCGACCGCGAAGCTCATGGCGATGCGGTGGTCCAGCTTCGTCGCGACGGGGCCGCCGCCGGGGAGGGGCGCGCCACCGCTGCCCTCTATGACGATGCCGTCCTCCAGTTCCTCGACCTGCACGCCGATGGCGCGCAAGCCTGCCGCCATGGTGGCGATGCGGTCCGATTCCTTGACGCGCAATTCTTCCAGGCCGCGGAAGATGCTGCGCCCTTGCGCCAAGGCGGCGGCGATGAAGGCGACGGGATATTCGTCGATCATCGACGGGGCGCGGGCCGGATCGGGCTCGACGCCCCTCAGCGTCGAGGCCGCGATGACGAGATCGCCCACCGGCTCGCCGCCGACCTCGCGCGGGTTTTCGATGACGATGTCGCCGCCCATCTCGCGCAGCAGATCGACCAGCCCGGCGCGCGTCGCGTTGAGGCCGACATTGGCGATGGTCACGTTCGATCCCGGAACCAGCAGGGCTGCAACCATCGGGAAAGCGGCGGAGGAGGGGTCGCCGGGAACGATGATCGATTGCGGGTGGAGTTCGGCTTCGCCCTTGAGCGTGATGATGCGGGTGCCGTCGGCTTCGACCTCCACGTTGAGGTCCGCGCCGAAGCCCTTGAGCATGCGTTCGCTGTGGTCGCGGGTGGGGATCGGTTCGACCACGCGGGTGATGCCGGGAGTGTTGAGGCCGGCGAGCAGGATGGCCGACTTGACCTGCGCCGATGCCACGGGAAGGCGATAGTCCAGCGGCACGGCCGGGCAGGCGCCGCGCATGGTAAGGGGCAGGCGGTCTCCGGGACTGGTGGTGAAGCTGGCGCCCATGCGCGACAGCGGATCGGTGACGCGGGCCATGGGGCGCTTGCTGAGGGAGGCGTCGCCCACGAAGGTGGCGGTGATGGCGTGGCTTGCGACCAGCCCCATCAGCAGGCGGGTGGAGGTGCCGCTATTGCCCATGTCGAGCGCGCTTTCCGGCTGGAGCAGGCCGCCGACGCCCACCCCATGGATGTGCCAGATGCCGTCCGCATCCCTGCGGATGTCCGCGCCCATCGCCCGCATGGCGGCCGCGGTGGCGAGGACGTCCTCACCCTCCAGCAGCCCTTCGACCCGACTCTCGCCCACGGCCAGCGCGGAGAGCATCAGCGAGCGGTGCGAAATGCTCTTGTCGCCCGGCACGGCGATCGAGCCGGAAAGGGCCGGGGCGGCGGTGAAGGTCATGGGCAGGGGCTGGTCGGAAGAAGCGGTCACGGGTCAATCCGTCTGCAAAACTTGAAAAAATGCGCCCGGCTTTTGACAGCGCGGTTTCGCTATGGCAAGGCGCCGTCTCTTCGCGGGCGACCCTGTCGTGCCGCGTAATTTCTGTTTTGAGCACTCGCAAGAGAAGGACAAGGCCGGACATGGTCAAGGCTGAATGGGGCACGAAGCGTACCTGCCCGAAATGCGCCACGCGCTTCTACGACCTGGGCAAGGATGACCCGGTCACCTGCATCAACTGCGGCACGGCCTGGGAACCGGAACCGGTGCTGAAGTCGAAGCAGCCGCTACCCTATGAGGAAGCGCCCAAGAAGGTCATCGAAACCGCCGATGGCGAGATCGAGACGGCGGACGACGATCTGGACCTGGATCTGGACGTGGATGATGACGGCGATTCGCCGGACAATGACGTCGATCTGGGCGGCGACGACGATCTGGGCGTCGACGCCGGCGGGGATGATGGCGACGACGACAATTAATTGAATTTTGTGCTTGCCAAGGAGTTCGCCGCCACCTAATGGCAGCGGCCTCCGAGGCGCCGCCCCAACGGCGCCGACACTGGAAACGGGGCCTTAGCTCAGCTGGGAGAGCGCCTGCATGGCATGCAGGAGGTCAGCGGTTCGATCCCGCTAGGCTCCACCAGTTTTGCCGAAATAGAAGCCGTCCGGGGGACGGCTTCCGGCAAAACTCCCGAGCGCAAGCGAGGGGTGTGGTGAGGTTGCGAATAACCTCGATTAACACTCCAACGCCACGCAAGGAGTGTTCTATATTTGGCCGACGGCTTTATGCCGGACATGGCCTGATCCATTGGGATGCGGTATGATGCCGCGCAACGATGGGGCCTTAGCTCAGCTGGGAGAGCGCCTGCATGGCATGCAGGAGGTCAGCGGTTCGATCCCGCTAGGCTCCACCAACTTTCCCCTATCATCTGAAGTAGCTCGCCATGGGCCAGCTTCTCGATCCAATCAGGATTGTAGGCGGCTGTTTTGCGGCTGATTTCTGCCGTTTTCCGCCGAAGTTCACAGTGTACGCGCGCGTGCGCCCGCGCGCGTATGCGTAGGAACCCAATATATCAGACGTTTCAAAGACGGAGCCTGGTAGGCTGACCGGGGCGGGATAGGACAGATGGAAAGGGTCGCCTGTTGGCAAATAGGATGCTTTTTGCGGATGTTGTTGCCGTTGGGTTACTATGGCTGATCCTCAGTTGCTCGGTTAAGTCCGAAAGCTGACCGGTGAAAGGAGCGTCTGGAATCGACCATTTCTTGCTGCTCGCACCTCCGTGCAAGCGATCCGAAACCAGACATTGCTGCGGCGTAGGTCAGTGCTTTACATGGTGCGATGAAGCAAGCGGCGCACCTCGACAACCTTACTCTCGCCAAAGACGGGGCACAGCACATTCCCGCCGCTGTATTGCCGCTGCTTCCAGACATATGTGCGGCGTTGCGTGAATTTCCTCATGAGCAGGCAGGCGTTCGTATCCACGGCATCCAAGCCCTCCGGCCTTTTCTGGCTGCAAATGGCGCAATAGGCTCCGTTGCAGCAGAATTTCTTGGATCGCGATGTCGCCCCGTTCGTGCAATCCTGTTTGACAAAACCGCAGCGACGAACTGGTCGTTGGGATGGCATCAGGACCGCACAATCTGCGTGAAGCGGCGGATCGATGTCGAGGGTTATGGGCCTTGGACGATCAAAGGCGGAATGCAGCATGTCACGCCGCCGTTTGAACTGCTGGCCCGGATGTTGACCCTTCGGGTTCATCTGGACGACGTGCCCGCTCAAAATTCGCCGCTGTTGATTGCTCCAGGCTCTCATGTCCGTGGGCGCATACCGGTCGAACAATATGGTGATGTTGTTGCTCAATCCGGCATTTACACCTGCCTCGCCAAGGCTGGCGACGTGTGGGTGTATTCAACTCCCATCCTACATGCCTCGGAGGCGGCGAGCGTCATGGGCCACCGTCGAGTCTTGCAGATCGATTACTCGGCAGATGAGCTTGCGGGCGGGCTGGAGTGGCTGGGCGTGTAATGGCGGCGGGCGACCAGAAATTTTCTGTTACCCCGGCGATTGACTTGCTCAAAAGCAGACCTTGCATACCCTTTCAACCGTCGGCATTTAATTGGCAATGCAAACGGTCTCATTTCAAGCCACGCCAGAAGATTTGCTCGGAGCCTATAGGCTCAATTTCCGAGTGACACTCAAGTCAAAACGGGTGATCCGAGCCTATGTAAGTGGGGGCGCAGCGCTTGCCGTGATGGCGATGGCAGCCGCTTGGGAATGGGATATTGCTCCTGTTCCAATTGCCGCTGCAATTGGACTCGGATACTGGATCACGTTGCTTTCGTTGATCTTTTTTTCCGCCTATCTGCGGCTTCCCCGCCAAGTCAGACGCATCTTCGATCAACAAAAGTCCTTGCACGATAATACCACCGTAAAATGGTCGGAAACTGGCATCTCGTTCATTTCATCTCGTGGCCATTCGCAGTTCTCGTGGTCGGATTTCGTTAAAATCGTGAAGGGGCAGGACGCCATCATCCTTCGCCAAAGCGATGCGCTCATGAATTTTATCCCCAGCCGGGCGCTGTCACAGGAGCAATTAGCTTCATTTCCGGTGACGGTGTGAACTACCTGCTGCTCCAATGGCGTCCAATGCTCGGGCCTGCTTTCCTGTTTTGGTTGTCTGAAAGCTGCCAGTCGGCAATCCACCCATCTTTATCATTCCCATATAAAACGGCACCTACCAATGCTATTTCATCCGGTATCTACGATATTGGACGGCGGTCTTGAGGAAAGGCTCGATTGACGGCTAGGCAGGCTGAACGAAGCTGTCCATCACCCGCTTCCGACCCGCCGTTTCGAAATCGATCTCCAGCTTGTTGCCTTCGATCTCCGCCACCGTGCCGTAGCCGAATTTCTGGTGGAAGATGCGCAGGCCGACGCTCATGTCATCCCGCCCCTTGTTGCCGAGCGAGACCGCCGATGCGCGCGCCTCCACGATCCGGGCGGGTTCGCGGGTGAACTGTCCGCTCTGTTGGGCGCGCTGCCACCCGGGGCCGCGACCGGTGCCGCGCTGGACATTGGCGAAGGGATCGGCCCGCTCCGACCAGTTGGCGCGCCAGAGCGAGGCGCCGCCGGACATGCTGCTTTCCTCCTCCACATGTTCGGGAGGCAATTCCCCGACGAAGCGCGAAGGGATGGAGCTGGTCCACTGGCCATAGATGCGGCGGTTGGCGGCGTGCAGGATGACGCAGGACTTCCTCGCCCGCGTGATCGCGACATAGGCGAGACGGCGTTCCTCCTCCAGGCTGTTGAGGCCGCCTTCGTCGAGCGCGCGCTGGGAGGGGAAGATGCCTTCTTCCCACCCCGCGAGGAAGACCGTGTCGAACTCCAGCCCCTTGGCGGCGTGGATGGTCATGATCGTGACCTTGCGCTCGTCCTGTTGCGCCTCATTGTCCATGACGAGGCTTACATGCTCCAGGAATGCGCCCAGCGTCTCATATTCCTCCATGGCGCGGGTCAGTTCGTTGAGGTTCTCCAGCCTTCCTGCGCTTTCGGCGGTGCGTTCGGCCTGGAGCATGGCGGTGTAGCCGCTTTCGTCCAATATCTGTCGGGCCAGTTCGGCATGGGGAAGTTGCACCGCGCGGTCCCGCCAGCGGGCGAGATCGCCGATGAAGGCGCCGAGGCTGCGGCGGGCCTGCGGCGTCATTTCGTCCGTGTCGAGGATTCGCGCGGCGGCGACGGCAAGCGGAACGCCCTCCGCCCGGGCAAGCCGATGCAGCTTTTCCACGGCCTTGTCGCCCAGGCCGCGCTTGGGGACATTGACGATCCGTTCGAACGCCAGGTCATCGGCGGGCTGATTGACCAGGCGAAGATAGGCGAGCGCATCCCGGATCTCGGCGCGTTCATAGAAGCGGAAGCCGCCCACGATGCGATAGGGCAGGCCGATCTGGATGAAGCGGTCTTCGAACTCGCGCGTCTGGTGCTGGGCCCGGACGAGGATGGCGACCCCCTCCAGCGATTGGCCGCTGCGTTCGATCGATTCGATCTCGTCGCCCACGCGCCGCGCTTCCTCCGGCCCGTCCCAGACGCCGATGATGCGGACCTTCTCGCCCACGTCGATGTCGGTCCAGAGCGTCTTGCCCAGACGATTGCCATTTTCCGCGATCACTCCTGACGCAGCGCCCAATATATGGGGGGTCGAGCGATAATTCTGTTCCAGCCGCACGATCTTCGCGCCCGGAAAATCCTTTTCGAACCGCAGGATATTGGCGACTTCCGCCCCCCGCCATGAATAGATCGACTGGTCGTCGTCTCCCACGCAGCAGATATTCTTGCGCTGCTGGGCGAGCAGGCGCAGCCACAGATACTGGCTGCTGTTGGTGTCCTGATATTCGTCCACCATGATATAGCGGAAGCGCTGCTGATAGCTTTCCAGCACGTCCCGATGGCGTTTCAGGATCGTCAGAACATGCAGCAGCAAGTCCCCGAAATCGCAGGCATTCACATCCCGAAGACGCGCCTGATAGGCGGCGTAGAGCTTCTGCCCCTTTCCGTTGGCATAGCCCTCGCTCTCGCCGGCGCCGATTTCCTCCGGCGTCAGCCCCTTGTTCTTCCACTGGTCGATGAGGCCGGCGAGCTGGCGTGCGGGCCAGCGCTTCTCGTCGATTCCCTCCGCCTGGATGAGCTGCTTCATCAGGCGAAGCTGATCGTCCGTGTCGAGGATCGTGAAATTGGATTGCAGCCCCACCAGTTCGGCATGGCGGCGCAGCATCTTCGCGGCGATGGCGTGGAAGGTGCCCAGCCAGGGCATGCCTTCGACGGCGGGGCCGATCATCCGGCCGACGCGCTCCCGCATTTCGCGCGCCGCCTTGTTGGTGAAGGTGACTGCAAGGATTTCCGAAGGATAGGCCCGACGGGTGGCGATCAGATGGGCGAGGCGAGCGGTGAGCGCCGCCGTCTTGCCCGTGCCGGCGCCTGCAAGCACCAGCACCGGCCCCTCGGTCGTGAGCACGGCCTCCCGCTGGGGTTCGTTCAGCCCCTGGAGATAGGCGGGATCGTCGGGGGAGGGAGCGGGCAGAGTCATGCGCTATCAACTAGGATGCCGGGCGGGAAGCGGCAAGGGCGGGCGGCCCTTGCACCGTCGCTCCTTCTATGAGAACAAAAGGCGAATCATGCAAGGAGTAAAGGCCATGTTCTCGGGGCGGTGCCAATGCGGGGCGATCCATTACGAAGCGCAGGGCGAGCCGGCCTATAGCGCGCTGTGCCATTGTTCGGATTGCCGGAAAAGCGCGGGCGCGCCGATGGTGGGCTGGGCCCTGTTCCCTGTATAACAGGTGACGGTGACGGGTCGGCCGGTGGCATACCGGTCCTCCGACAATGTGACGCGGGAATTTTGCGGAACCTGCGGTACGGGCCTTTTCTACCGCAATGCCGCCGTTTTCCCCGGCATGATCGACATCCAGACCGGAACGCTGGACGACCAGTCGAACCTGCCGCCAGCCATCCATGTCCAATTTGCCGAGGCCGCGCCATGGATGGAGGGCGCGCATCAACTGCCCAAGTTCCAGCGCTACCCCGAGGCCTGAGGCCCACAGGCAGGATCGTCTGGCGGCGCATCCGCAACGGCTCGTCGCCCGGGCCGGAACGCAGGCATCGCGCATCCGGTTCTTTGTTCAGCCCAAACGGCAGAACGGGGCGAGAACAAAGGAAAGGATGATCCCGATGAAATCGATCCTGTTGGCAGGTGCGGCCATATTGGCCTTCGGCACCGGCGTTACCGGCATTGCGATCGCGCAGGACATGCCGGCTTCGGCGCAGCCGCCCGTCGCCGATACGCCGCCTCCGCCCGAGCAGGGCGCGACGCCCGCGACGCCGGCGACCCCCGCCGAACCGGGAGCAACGCCAGCCAGCCCGGCCACTCCGGCGATGCCCGCGACACCGCCCCCAGCCGCCGATCCCAATGCGGGGCAGCCGACCGGAGCCGTGCCGCCGGACACGGGCATGCAACCGGCTCCTGCCGGCGTTCCGCGTGATCCCTCCGCTCCTGTCGGAACCTCAGCCAATCCCGCGACCGTGGGTGGCAATATGACGCCGCCGCCGACCGAGCAGAAGGATTATCCGCTGTGCAGCAGGACCGTGCAGGATAGCTGCATCAACCGGAGCGAAGCGCCCAAATCCATGCGCAAGCGGCGTTGATGCTTGCCAGGCCGGGCATGGCGGCGATCATGGCCGCCAGCCCGGTCCAGCCACGCCCCCGGTCAGGCTGTGCCGGTCGAGCACCGTCAGCAAGGTCGCCGGGGCTGCTCCCGATATGCCGGGTCGCAGGCTGGGTGCAATGCGCAGCCGTGGCGATGGCCCATGGTCATGTCCGTCGCGCCATCACTTCACCCAATCCGCCTGGACTATTCGGCGCGCTCCGTTGCGCGCAGCAGCGTCAGTCGGGCCTTGCCCACGTCACGGGTCGTCTCCACGGTAAAGCCCTTTACCGCCACATCCTCGCGCCGGTCGGTTTCGATGCTGATCCAGCTTGCGGGGCCGGTCCAGCCCAGGCGGCTCAGCTTGTCCAGCGCCACCATGCCAGCGCCGCTCTGATAGGGCGGATCCATGAAGATGAGGTCGAGCGGCTCGCTTGCCGGACCCAGCGACAGGACGCTGCTCTGGCGAATGTCGGGGCGGATGCCCAGCCTGTCGCCATTGGCCCGGATCGCGTCCAGCGCCGCGCGGTCCTGTTCCACGAAGATGCAGCTTGCCGCGCCGCGCGAGAGCGCTTCGAACCCCAGAGCGCCCGATCCCGCGAAGAAATCGCCAACGCTCAGCCCCTCGAAGGAGCCGATCCGGCTCAACAGCATGGAAAACAGGGTTTCCCGGGTGCGGTCCGCCGTAGGGCGTGTTGTGTCGCCCTTGGGGGCGGTAAGGGGGCGACCCCGCCATTGGCCTGCAATTATTCTCATGGGCTGGCTCGTTCCAGAAAAGAAGGGCCCCTCGACAGGCTCAGGGCGAACGGAGGGGGTCAGGGTTTCCCAAGGCTCTTGCGGAAGACGACCAGATCGTGCTGCCGCACTTCCTCGACCGCGCCGGATGCCAGCTCGCCCAGATGGAAGGGGCCATAGCTGGTGCGGATCAGCCGGTTCACCTGAAGCCCCAGATGTTCGAGCACGCGGCGGACTTCGCGGTTCTTGCCTTCGGTCAGCGTCATTTCGATCCACTGGTTGCGGCCGGTGCGGCGTTCCAGATTGGCCTCGATCCGGCCATAGCGTATGCCGTCTATCTCCAGCCCGTCGAACAGGTCCTCCAGCTGGTTCTGACTGACTTCACCGAAGGCGCGGGCGCGGTAGGTGCGCGGGACGCCGGTGGAGGGCAGCTCCATCTGCCGCTTGAACTCCCCATCGGTGGTGAGCAGCAGCAGGCCTTCGGTCGTCATGTCGAGCCGGCCGATCGGCATGACGCGCGGCAGGTCGGCGGGCAGCTTGTCATAAATGGTCGGACGGCCGCGGGGGTCGCGTTCGGTCGTCAGGAAACCCGCCGGCTTGTGGAAGAGGAACAGGCGCGCAGGTGCCGGTGCGGCGACCGGATTCCCGTCGACCGCGACGCCGTGCAGCGAAGTGAGGAGGGTGGCGGGGGTGGACACCGCTTCGCCGTCGAGCGTGATCCGTCCCTCCTCGATCATCCGCTCGATCTCCCGCCGGGAGGCGACGCCTGCGCGGGCGAGCAATTTGGCGATGCGCTGCGGTTCGTTCTTGCCGCTGGCGGCGGCGGCAGCGCGGGCAGGATGGGGATTGGCGGGCTTTGCGGGCGCCGTCCTGGTCTTCTTCACGGGCGGGCGGGCCGGGCGTGATGCCGGCGCCGGTTTGGCGCCCGTCGGACGCCTGGGACCACCGGAGCCCGGCCGACGGGGCGGCCCAGATTTTTTCGGCGGTTCCACGGAAGAGTTCCTTTTCAAAACAGGGTGGCCTTCCCATATCCGGAAGGCCGGGAAATTGACGAATGGTGCTGTCCTTGCGCCCATGCGCCGGGACGACGGGAAACCCCTTCGGGGCCTTGCACGTTGGTCGGGTGAATGGCGCAAATGGGGCGGATCGGCAAATGTTTTTCGGGCTGGTAAAAGGGGAAGCCGAAGCGCGGGGGCGGCGCAAGGCCATACGCAGCGTGCTGGTGGTCGAGGACGAACCGCTGGTCGCCTTCGACAATGAGCATGTGCTGGAAATGGCCGGCTATCGCGTGGCCGCTACCGTCGACGAATATGCCCATGCAGTCACCATCATGCAGGAGGAAAGCGTCGATCTGGTGATCGCGGACGTGACCCTGCATGGGGAGAAGACCGGCATCGATCTTGCGCGCTTTGCCGCGGGCAGAGGCGTGGCGGTATTGTTCGTGACGGGGGCCTGCCCTGTCGACGCGCGGGAAATGGCCCTGGGATGCCTGGCCAAGCCCTATGCGCCGCGCGATCTGCTGGCGGCGATCGATGTCGTGGATGCCCTGCTTCGGGGAAAGGCATTGCCCCGTTTTCCCGACGGTCTTCACCTGTTCGAGGACGCCGCCTGATCCGGGCCCGATATAAGATTGCCGGACGGCTTGCCTCCACCGCATTTGCCCATATGGTGGCCCGAATAATCATTCCCGGGGGCGCACCAATTTATGACCGACATCGCGAAGGGCTCGGCCAACTGGCTGGATGCGGTGAAGCCCTATGTGCAGAAGGCGCCTTTGGGGGCATTTTTTCTCGGCATATCGTCGGGCTTTCCCTATGCGATGATCGGTGCGACGCTGACCACCCGGCTGGCGCAGGACGGCATCGACAAGAAGGCCGTGACAGCCTTCACCCTTGCCTTCCTGGTCTATAATCTCAAATGGCTGTGGGCCTGGGTCGTCGACGGCGTTCGGTTGCCGGTCATCGGCCGGCTGGGGCAGCGGGTGAGCTGGCTGCTGGTCGCGGGGTTGTTCGTGATGGCGGCGGTCGCCAATCTGGCGCTGGTCGATCCCACCACCGGCCTTTTGCAGACGGCCTATGCGGCGATCCTGGTCGGCGTCGCCGGCGCCACTTTCGACATCGTGATCGACGCCTACCGGATCGAGACATTGCGGCCCGAGCAATTGGGCGTCGGGTCGGGCATGTCGCAATATGGCTGGCGCATCGGATCGGTCGCGGCGGGTGCGCTGGCGCTGGTGCTGGCGGCCCGGATCGGCTGGCATGGCGCCTATCTGGCTTGCGCCATATTCGCGCTTCCCGCGATGCTGACCGGGCTGGTGCTGGGCGAGCCGGAGCGGCACCGCGAACCCACGGCGCGGCGGGGTCTGGGCGAAGTCTGGGAGTCGATCGCGGGGCCGCTGGTGGAATTCTTCCGCCGGCGCGGCGCCTGGCTGGTGCTGCTGTTCATCCTGCTGCACAAGATCGGGGATACGCTGGCCAACCTGACCTTCCGCCTGCTGTTCGACGATATGGGCTACACCAATGATGAAATCGCCATCTACGACGTCGGGATCGGCTTCTGGGCCTATCTGATCGGAATTTTCGTCGGCGGCGTGCTGTATGCGCGCATGGGGATGAAGCGCTCGGTGCTGGTCAGCCTCTTGCTGATGGGCGTCTCCAACTTCAGCTTCGCGCTGCTGGCGGCGCTGGGCAAGAGCAACTGGGGCATGGCCGGCGCGATCGGCTTCGAAAATTTCGCGAGCGGTATCGGCGGGGTGACGGTGGTCGCCTATTTCTCCGCGCTCTGCGACCTGCGCTTCACCGCCGCGCAATATGCGCTGATTTCGGCGGCTGCGAGCATCGTCGGACGGTTCCTGACGGGGACGACGGCGGGCGCGATGATCGAACGGTTCGGCTATGTCGATTTCTACCTGCTGACCACGGCGCTGGCGGTGCCGGGCATCGTCCTGTTCTGGCTGATGATGCGCGCAGGGTTGATCGACGCCAGTGTCGGGAGCGCGGCAGCGCCTCAGCCCCCGGCGTAAAGGTCAAGTGGCCGACCGAGGTCGCGATGCGCCTGGGCGACCGCTTGCAGGCAGGTGAGCGCGCCCAAGGCATGGTCATTGCCCAGTAGCGCGGCGACATCGTCATAAGCCGAGCGGGGGCTGCGTAGCGCGCTGCCGATCGCCTGAATCATCAGCGCCTCGTCGCTCGTCATGCGCGAACAACAGCAGGGTGCGATCAATATCCTGCGGCTGGATGTCCGCGCCAGTTCCAGCATCATCGCCCGCATCAGCACGAGCGGGCGGCGATAGCTGCGGCCGAAGGCGCCCAGCATCGCATTGGCGGCATGGGCATCGTTGACCCCCGCCGTCGCCATGCGGCGCATCACATAGAGGAACAGCCGGTTGCCGTAGCCGCCGGGAAGCGGACGGGGCTGATCGAGGGAGGGGGACTCTCCATGGGCCATGCGTTCGTACCTTCTGCCTTGTCGTCGGAAGGCAAGAGTACGCTATTGCGAGTCAATCGCAAGTAAATTCAGTCGGGATATTGACCGTTCAGTCGCAAAATTTCTCCGGCCAAATAGAGCGAGCCGGAAATCAGCAGCTTGGGTTCACGGCCCGGCTGAGCGGCGACGGCGGCAATGGCGTCTTCGGGGCCCGCATGCGCGGTGCAGGCAATGCCCCACCGATCGGCAACGGCGGCGAAGCGTTCCGGCGGATGATGATCGTGACCTGGCACCGGCAGGGCGTGGATATGCGCAATCCGGCCGGCAAAGGGATGGAGATAGGCGTCCAGTTCCTTGTTCGACAGCATGCCGATCATCAGTTCGAGCTTATGCCCCTCAAGCCGCTCGCTGCTGAAAAAGGCGCTGATCGCCTCGCCCGCTCCGGCATTGTGGCCGCCGTCCAGCCAGGCCTCGGTCCCTTCGGGAAGAGGCGCGAGCAAGGGACCATGGTCCAGCCTTTGCAGGCGGGCCGGCCAATGCGCCCAGAGCGGAGCGGCCTTCAACGCGGCTTCGCTGACGGGCACGACATTCTGGTGCCGCAGCATGGCGAAGGCGAGGGCGGCATTATGGATCTGGTGTGCGCCGGGCAGGCGCGGCAAGGGCGTGTCGAGCCGCCCCTGATCGTCGCGATAATGGAGGCGATCCCGGTAGGCCGCCGCGTCCCAGCTCTCGCCCATGGCGAACCAGTGGGTCCGGTTGCGGGCGGCGGCCTCCAGCATCACGGGGAAAAGCGCGTCGGCATAGCGCTGCGTCACCAGCGGCGCCCCGGGCTTGGCGATGCCGGCCTTTTCGGCGGCGATTTCCCTGATCGTGGTGCCGAGGAAGCTTTGATGGTCGAGGCCAAGCTGCGCGATACCGCAGATCACGGGTTTTTCGATGATGTTGGTGGCGTCAAGGCGGCCGCCAAGGCCCACTTCCACGATGCAGGCGTCGGCTGGATGTTCGGAAAAGGCAAGGAAAGCGGCGGCTGTGGTGACTTCGAAGAAGCTGGCGCCGATCCCTTCCGCAACGTCGAGCACGCGCGAGAGGTAATGAGCCAGCGCCTCGTCGGAGATCAGCTTGCCGCTGATGCGGATGCGCTCGTTGAAGCGGACCAGATGGGGAGAGGTGAAGACATGGACCGTCTTCCCGTCCGCCTCCAGCGCGGCGCGCAGGAAGGCGCAGGTCGAGCCCTTGCCGTTGGTGCCCGCAACGTGGAAGACGGGCGGCAGGGCGCGATGGGGGTTGCCGATGCGGTCAAGCAGGCGGGCGATGCGGTCCAAACCCAATATGTCCGCGCCCGGCGACAGCGTTGCGAGGCGGTCGAGCTGGGCCTGGACGGCCGGATCGTCGGAGACGGCGTGGTCGGCCATCGGCGCTGGTCTCCCCGATGACCTCAGGCCGCGGCGCGAGGGGCGAGGTAGCCGATCACCCGAGCCAGCGTGTCGCGCAGTTCGCTGCGATGGACGACCATGTCCAGCATGCCGTGCTCCAGCAGATATTCCGCGCGTTGGAAGCCGTCGGGCAGCTTTTCGCGGATCGTGCTTTCGATGACGCGCTGGCCCGCAAATCCGATGAGCGCATTGGGCTCCGCGATCTGGATGTCGCCCAGCATGGCGTAGCTGGCCGTGACGCCGCCGGTCGTCGGATCGGTCAGCACCACGATATAGGGCAGGCCCGCCGCGTGAAGCTTCTGGATGGCCACGGTGGAGCGCGGCATCTGCATGAGGGAAAGTATGCCTTCCTGCATGCGCGCGCCGCCCGCTGCGGTGAAGATCACATAGGGGCATTTATGGGCAATGGCTTCGTTGACGCCCTGGATGAAGGCGGCGCCGACGCCCATGCCCATGGAACCGCCCATATAGGCGAAATTCTGCACGCCCATGACAAGCGGCACGTCATCGATGGCGCCCCGCGCGTTGATCAGCGCGTCCTGGTCGCCCGTCGCGGCGCGTGCGGCCCTGATGCGGTCCGGATAGCGCTTGGAATCACGGAATTTCAGCGGGTCTTCCTGCACCTGCGGGGTCGGCAGCAGGATGAAACCGGCATCGAGTATCTGTTCGAACCGCTCCGCAGGTCCGATGCGGCCATGATGGTCGCAGCGCGGGCAGACGGAAAGATTGTCCTCCCACTCCTTGATGAAGATCATCTCGGCGCAGGAGGGGCATTTGTGCCATAGCGTTTCGGCGGTGGTTTCCTTCTTCGCCATGAAGGGCAGGGCGTTGCGGACGCGGTTGATCCAGCTCATGCGGCGGTCTCCCGGAAATGAGGGCTGTTGGCGTTCAGCGCGCCGCGAAGGGCAGCGACGAACTCCTTGACGAAGGGGGCGGCGGCGTCGCCGTGCGAGCCGATGATGTCGACGATGGCGGACCCCACCACCACGCCGTCGGCCACGCGGCCAATGGCGGCAGCCTGTTCGGCGGAACGCACGCCGAATCCCACCGCGATGGGAAGGTCGGTGGCGGTCTTCAGCCGGGCCACCGCCTGTTCGACGGCAGCCTGGGCGGCCTGCTGCTTGCCGGTGATGCCTGCGACGGCGACATGATAGAGGAAGCCGCTGGCGCCGTTCAGCACGGCCGGCAGGCGGGCCGCGTCGGTCGTCGGCGTGGCAAGGCGGATCAGGTGGATGCCGGCCGCGCGCAGGGCGGGACCGATTTCGGCGTCTTCCTCCGGCGGCACGTCGACGCAGATCACGCCGTCGACGCCCGCGGCCCTGCACTGGTCGGCGAACAATTGGGGGCCCCGCGCGAGCATCGGATTGGCATAGCCCATCAGGACCAGCGGGGTTTCAGGGTGCCTGGCGCGGAAGGCGCTGGCGAGGGCGAAAATATCCTTCGTCTTCGTTCCGGAGCCGAGGCTGCGCAGGTTCGCCAGTTCGATGGCGGGGCCGTCCGCCATCGGATCGGTGAAGGGCATGCCGAGTTCGATGATGTCGGCGCCGCCCTCGACCAGTGCATCGAGGATCGCGGGGGTGTCGGCCACGCTGGGGTCGCCCGCCGTCACGAAGGTGACGAGCGCGGCGCGGCCCTGCGATTTGCAGGCGGCAAAGCGGGCGGAGAGGCGGTCAACGGTCATATCGAATTCCCAAACCCGACACGCAACGCGCTCCCGCGAAGGCGGCAGCCCGGTCCACGGGTCGCGTGAACAGGTGACGGTTGAACGGGGTTGCTGCCTTCGCAGGAGCAAGACATATGGCGGGCGAGGTCATATCTCCACCCCCAGGGCGCTCGCCACGGTGAAGATGTCCTTGTCGCCGCGGCCGGACAGGTTGACGACGATGATCCGGTCGGCGTCGAGCGTAGGCGCGACCTTTTCCGCGCTGGCGATCGCATGGGCGGATTCGAGCGCGGGGATGATGCCTTCCAGCGCGGAGAGCTTCTGGAAGCTGGCGAGCGCTTCGTCGTCTGTGATGGGCATATATTCGACACGGCCGATTTCATGCAGCCAGCTATGTTCAGGCCCAATGCCGGGATAGTCGAGACCGGCGGAGATGCTGTGCGCTTCGGTGATCTGCCCGTCTTCGTCCTGGAGCAGATAGGTGCGGTTGCCGTGCAATATGCCCGACTTGCCGCCGGCCAGGCTCGCCGCATGCTTGCCGGCCAGGCCTTCGCCCGCCGCTTCGACGCCGATCATCTTGACCTCCGCATCGTCGAGGAAGGGATGGAACAGGCCGATGGCGTTGGAACCGCCGCCGACCGGCGCGATCAGCATGTCAGGCAGTCGGCCTTCCAGTTCCAGTATCTGCTCGCGCGCTTCCCGGCCGATGACGGACTGGAAGTCGCGCACCAGCTCCGGATAGGGGTGTGGCCCGGCCGCCGTGCCGATGATGTAGAAAGTGTCGTGCACGTTCGACACCCAATGGCGCAGCGCATCGTTCATCGCGTCCTTCAGCGTCTGCGATCCCGAAACCACGGGGATAACCTCCGCGCCCAGCAGCTTCATGCGGAAGACGTTGGGCTTCTGCCGCTCCACATCCTTCGCGCCCATGAAGATCTTGCATTCCATGCCGAACAGGGCGGCGACGGTCGCCGTGGCGACACCGTGCTGGCCCGCGCCGGTTTCGGCAATGACCTTCTTCTTGCCCATGCGCCGGGCGAGCAGCGCCTGGCCGATGCAATTGTTGATCTTGTGCGCGCCGGTGTGGTTCAGTTCCTCGCGCTTCAGATAGATTTTCGCGCCCTTGCCCGGTGCGGCTTCGGCGCGCAGCGCTTCGGTCAGGCGCCCGGCATAGTAAAGCGGGTTCGGGCGGCCGACATAGCTGCGCAGCAATTCGGTGAATTCGGCGTCGAAGGCCGGGTCCTGCCTGGCGTCCCTGTAGACCTTCTCCAGCTCCAGAATGAGCGGCATGAGGGTTTCGGCCACATAACGGCCGCCAAAGGAACCGAAATGGCCGGAGGCGTCGGGCTGTGAACGCAGGCTGTTGGGCAGGGTAATGCTGTCGGTCATCGCTTCTATCTCTTCAGTCATGGGGTTGGATCACCTGGGCAAGTGATCAACGCCATCGAAGGCCGATACGTTCTAAAAGGATGCTCTTCGTCAACATGCCGACGCCGCATTGCAGAAGGCCATGATCTTGTCCACACTCTTGATGCCGGGCGCGCTTTCGACGCCGGACGAAACATCGACCAGCGGCGCGCCTGTGATGCGGACGGCTTCGGCCACATTGTCGATGCCAAGGCCTCCGGAAAGACCCCAGGGCAACGACAGGGAAGCGCCGCGCAGCAGCGTCCAGTCGAAGCGCAGGCCCATTCCGCCGGGGAGAGCCGCGCCTTCGGGCGTCTTGGCGTCGAACAGGATGAAATCGGCAGCGCCCGCATAGGCGCCCGCGGCGTCGATGTCGGCGCGGGTCTTCACTGGAATGGCTTTCCAGACGGGAATGCCGAAGCGCTGACGAATGGCCGCCACGCGTTCGGGAATTTCCTTCCCATGTAGCTGAAGGGCGGTGAGGGCGCCCGTGGCGCTGAGATCGGCCAGTGTCTCGTCGGTTGGATCGACCAGCACGGCGACGCGCCCGACATGGGACGGGACGGGCGCTGCCAGGGCGCGCAATCGGTCCGCTTCTACATGACGGGGGCTTTTGGGGAAATGTACGAATCCCAGATGCGTGGCGCCCGCGCGCATGGCGGCGCCGACCGTGTCAGACGTCGAAAGACCGCAGATCTTGATGGCGAGTCGGGACATGGGGGCGCTTTAGCGGGTGCGGCAGGGCGTGAGAACCGCTTTCATCCCGCCACCTGTTCGCTCCGGGAAGCCACAAGGGCGGGGGAAGCAGCCGCCAGGTCCATATCGTGCAACGCCAGCCATTGGTCCGCATGGTCGATGCATGCCTTGCCCAGATAGGCGTCGATGGCGTCGAGCAGTTCCGCCTCCTCCATGGCCTTGGGGTCGAGCGGCGGGTGCCAGTCGAGATGGAAGTGCGCGCCCTTCGTCCGGGCGAGGGTGAAGGGCAGGAAGCGGGCATTGCTGCGCCGGGCGAGGCGCAGGGCGATGGAAAGATTGCCCGACGGTTCGAGGTCGCGGCCGAAACGGGGAAACCAGACCTGCCGGTCGCGCCTTTCGTCCACGAGGATATAGAGCATCGGGCGCTCCTTTTCCGAAAGGTGCCGCAGGATCGCGCGGGCCGCGCCGCTGCTGCCCGTGATCGCTTCCCCCATATAGCTTTCCCGCGCCCGCTTCAGCATCGCGGCCTGCGCCGCATTGTCCGGCGGATCGTAGACGCCCAGGCCGGGGCGGTCGGTCGACGCCTTGAGATGAGCGGCTAGCAGGTCCCAATTGCCGATATGGGTCGTCAGGAAAATCATCGGCCGGGGCGAAGCCAGCGCTTCCCGATAGGCTGCCTCGTCAGCGATGGTCACGTGCCGGTCGTTCACCAGCCGGTCCACGTTGGCGAGTTCGGCCATGGTGCGGCCCAGATTGAACCAGCGGCGGGTGAGCATCCTCTCCCGGGTCGCCTGGTCCAGTTCGGGGCGCAGGACGGCAAGGTTCCTGCGGGCTCGTTCATCCCGCAATTTCATGGACCTGCGCGCGACATTGGCCGACAGCCAGCCTCCCAGCCAGGAGGCGAGGGATGCCGGAAGGATACGGAGGAGGGTGAAGAGAAAGGGGTTGGAGAGCATCGCGCCTGCCGTCATACAGCAGCGGTCGGGGCGGTAAAGGGCTTGGATTTGCGATGAGTTGGGCCTTGGGGCTTTGGGTGATCCTGCAGGGGCTGAGCGTGATCGGCGTGCTCAACTATTGGCGGCATCTGCCGACGGACCGGCAGGAGGAGGCGCCGGAGGGCGTCGTCATGCTGCTGTCGGTGCGGGACGATTGGGATGGGAGCCCCGGTCTCATCGCGCGGCTGAAGGCGCAGACGGCCCGGTTCCGGCTGGTGGTCGCCACCTCCGGCGCATGCGCGGCGGCGGAGGCGATGGCTGCGCGCGAGGGGGATTGGGTGCAGCTCGTTCGTGCCGGCATCGCCGGGGACGAGGGGCAGAAGGTTCACAAGCTGCGCGCGGCCCTGCGCTCCCTGCGGGAGGCCGATCGCTATCTGGTTTTCGTGGATGCGGACATCATGCCGCCGCCGCGGCTGGTGGGTCGGCTGCTCTTTCCCCTGGTGCGGGGAAAGGCCGACATCGTGACGGGATACCGGCTGTTGTTGCCCGAAGCGGGCGTGGCGGCTGCGCTGGTGGGCGCGGTTGAAATGCAACTGGCGACTCTGCCCAGAGCCGCGAGCGCGACCATGCCCTGGGGCGGGGCCATGGCGCTGACGCGGGAGACGGCGGAGCGGCTGGAACTGGATGCCGCGCTGGCGGGGCGGCTGTCCGACGACATGGCGATCGGGCTGGCCGGATGGCGGGCGAAGCTGCGGTTGCGGCCGGTGCGCGATCTGCTGGTCGCCAGTCCGCTGGCGCGGCAAGGGGCGCTGGCTTTCGCCGTCCGGCAGTATCGCCATGTCCTGACCAACAGTCCGGGCATGTGGGGGATCGCCTGCGCCGTGGCGGGCGTGCAGGCGCTGGGCTGGGTCTGGGCGGCGGGATGGGGCGGCTGGAGCGCCGTGGCGGTGGGTTATGCAGCGGCTCTCGGCCGGGCGCTGGCGCGGCGGCGGATCGTCGCGGGCGTGCTGGAAGCCGGCCAGGCGCGGACGGCGCGGCGGTCGCTCCGGTGGGACGTGCTGGCGCCATTTGCCGTGTGCTGGGCGCATTGGGGAATTCAGTTGGCGGCCGCCTGCTCCAGCCGGATCAGATGGGGCGGCTATGATTATTGGATGAGGAACGGAAAGGTCGCGCGGATGGAGAGGGTGGGATGAGGGCCATGCCGGTCCGCCTTCTGCTGCTCTGCGCCGCTGCGCTGGCGATCCCCGGCCTGAAAGCGCAAACGGCGTCTCAGGAAACGGCGCCTCAGGAAACGGCCCGGCCTGTCAAACCGGCCGTGGCGCTGGCCGGGCGGGTGACCGATGCAGCCGGTATTTTCAGTGTGGGGCAGGAGGAAGCGCTGTCCCGGAAGCTGGAAAAGCTGGAGCGATCGACCAGGCACCAGATGGTTGTCGCCACCGTGGCGTCCCTTGACGGGGCGGAGATCGGATCGTTCACCACCGATCTGGCGAACCAGTGGGGCATCGGGCGCAAGGGCCATGACGATGGCGTGGTCCTGCTGGTCGCCCCGAACGAGCAGCTGGTCCGCATAGCCGTGGGCTTCGGGCTGGAAAGCGTGCTGACGGACGCTTATTGCCAGGGCGTCATCGACAAAAAGATGATCCCCCATTTCCGGAAGGGCGATCTTTACGGCGGCGTGAACGCCGGTGTCGACGCGTTGATCGAGCGGCTGGATTGAGCGCCCTCCATTCAGCCAGGGGCAGCCGCTCTGTTCCCGTATTTCTCCGCTCTTTCCGGGCCAGCGGCTATTCCGTCGCTTGCGAATTGTCCTAGGCTGTGTGGGGATTCAGCCCATGGCGGGCTGCAAGTGGCGGCTTTCTGCGCTTCCAGTGCTCACGTACTTTGAGTACGCTCCGCGCCGGTTCTCGAAATCCACCATTTTCGCTCCACCCTGAACTGAATACCCACATACCCTAGGCGATCGCCCTTAATGGCTTTCGACGCCGGAAACGCCTATCCAACAAAGAAAAATCGGGCGCACGATGAGCGAGCGAAAGGCGTCATCGATGCAATGCGCGACACAACGTTGGGAGTGGCTGGACTGTGCCAAGGGAATTGGCATCGTCACTGTCGTGGTGGGCCATGCGGTCACGGGGCGGCTGCATGACTGGATCTACCTGTTCCACATGCCGCTGTTCTTCATCCTGTCAGGCATAGCCTATCATTCCGAACCGTCCGCGCAGTTGATCTACAAGCGCGTCTTTTCCCTGCTGCTGCCTTATGGCTGCTTCCTCACATTGCTGACGGGCATGCAGGACGCCGGCATGATGCTGGATGGGAAAAGCTGGTCCGCGATCTTCCATTCCGACCTGCTGCTGGCCCGGCGCATGCTGTTCGGCGGGCGGCAGCTTACCGGCTGGTTCGGAACGGCCTGGTTCATCACCGTCCTTTTCGGGGCGCAGGTCGCCTTCAACGCCATGGCCCGGCGCATGGGGGAGGGGTGCGGGGTGCGGTTGATCCCGCTGCTCCTGCTGATGCTGGTCATCGCCTGTCCGCTGGGCGGTTATTCGCTGGCGTGGAATATGGCGGTGCTGCCCATGGCGATATTCTTCCTCGGCATCGGCAGCCTTTGGGCATCGACCTTCCTGCTGGGAGGCGAGCCGGTGCTCGAAGGCCCGGTGCACCTGCTGATCGCCATCGTGACGCTGCTGCTGACGCCCTTCATCCTGCCGATGGACATGAAGTTCGGCCATTATGGCTCGGCCCTGACCAGCGTCGCAGGGGCGATCGGATGGTCGCACATGATCGTGTGGCTGAGCCGGTGGCTGGCATCGGGGCCGCTGAGGCCGCTTGGCATCGGCCGCAAATTCGCCCTGCTGGGACGGGCGTCCCTCGTGATCCTCTTCATGCACAGGATGGTGCTGATCGAGACGCAGCCATGGTGGCCCGCCTCCGTGCGCATCGTGGCGGCGCTGGCGGTCCCGGTCCTGTTCTATCTGCTGCTCGAAAGAAGCTCGCCAATCGTTCGGCTGGGCCTGCTGGGACTGCGCCGGCCGGTCCCGCCACCGGCATGGGTGCGCAGGATCGACGGACTATTGCATCATCCCGCCATGGCTGTCAGGGCGCAGGGGGTCATGACGGCGCCGCGGCCTGCCGCGCGGGCGCGTCGCGCCAGAGGCCGGTGATCAGAAACCCGCCGGAAAGAGATGCCTGCCCTGCTCGTCCAGGCGCAGGACCACCTTGCCTGCAACGGCGCTGAGCGGCAGGTCGCCATAGAGGTGCGGGAAGAGGGCGCCGCCGCGCGACTCTTCCCATTTCAGCGCGTCCCCGAAAGGCGCCAGGTCGACCATCAGCATCACCAGATGGTCCTGCCCCGCAAAATGCCTGGCGGCGGTTTCGGCGGCCTGTTCGCGGGTCGACATGTGGATATAGCCATCTGCAAGATCGACCGGCGCGCCCTTGAACACGCCGTCCGCCTTCAACTGGTCATACTGATCCCCGGTCAGGATCTTGTAGGCGAAGAGGTCTGTCACTCTTCGGCCAGGTCCGGATCGGCTTCGGGGCTGACGTCCGGGCTGACTTCCAGGCCGGCGGGGGTGCTCACCTCCGTCTCCTCGTCGCTTTCCTCGATCTTCGCCGCGCTGACGACATGCTCGTCGTCGGACACGTTGAAGAGGCGCACGCCCGCCGAGCTGCGACCGATGACGCGGAGGGATTCAAGGCCCATGCGGATCAGCTTGGCCTGGTCGGTGACGAGCATCAGATGGTCGCCGTGCCGCGCCGGGAAGCTGGCGACGACAGGGCCGTTGCGGCCGATATTGTCGATATTGGTGATGCCCTGCCCACCGCGTCCGGTGCGACGATAGTCATAGGCCGAGGACAGCTTGCCATAGCCGTTCGCGCAGACGGTGAGGATGAACTGTTCCTTGGCCGCCAGTTCGGCAAAGCGTTCCGCGCTCATCTGCGGCGAGCCTTCCTTCTCCGCCTTCCAGGGGGCGAAGCGGAGATAGTCGTCGCGTTCTTCCTGATCCTTGATGCCGGCGCGATGAAGGATGGAGAGCGAGATGACCTCATCGTCCTTCTTCAGCGTCATGCCGCGCACGCCGGTGGAGGTGCGGCTCTGGAATTCGCGCACGTCCGTCGCCTGGAAACGGATCGCCTTGCCCTGACGGGTGGCGAGCAGCACGTCATCCTCTTCGGTGAGCAGCGCCACGCCGATCAGGCGGTCGCTGCTTTCATCGTCGAAGCGCATCGCGATCTTGCCATTCGACGGGATGTTGGCGAAGGCGTCCATGCTGTTGCGGCGCACCGTGCCGTTCGCGGTGGCGAACATGACGTGCAGATCCTTCCAGCTCTCCTCATCCTCGGGCAGCGGCAGCACGGTCTGGATCGTCTCGCCGGGGCCGAGCGGCAGCAGGTTCACCATCGGCCGCCCGCGCGTCGCCGGGCCGCCTTCGGGCAGGCGCCAGACCTTGAGGCGATAGACCTTGCCCGCCGTCGAGAAGAAAAGGACCGGCGTATGGGTGGAGGTCACGAACAATTCGGTGATCGCGTCCTCATCCTTGGTCGCCATGCCGGAGCGGCCCTTGCCGCCGCGCGCCTGGGCGCGGAAACTCTCCAGCGGGGTGCGCTTGATATAGCCCTGCACGGTGACGGTGACGACCATCTCCTCCCGCTCGATCAGGTCTTCGTCGTCTATGCCGTCGGCGGCGGCGGTGATCTCCGACAGGCGCGGGGTGGCGAAGTCGCGCTCGATCGCCTCGAACTCCTCGCGCATCACGGCGTAGAGCTTCACGCGGTCCCCGAGGATGGCGAGATATTCGGCAATGGCGGCGGCGAGTTCCGCCAGTTCATTGCCGATCTCATCCCGGCCGAGCGCGGTCAGGCGATGCAGGCGCAGGTCGAGGATCGCGCGGACCTGCGTGTCCGACAGGCGATAGCTGTCGCCGCTGACTTCCGTTTCGATCGCTTCGACCAGCCGCAGATAGGGCGCGATCTCCGCCACCGGCCAATCGCGGGCGAGCAGGGTTTCGCGGGCTTCGGCGGGGCTGGCCGAGCCCCGGATGATGCGGACGACTTCGTCGAGGTTCGTGACCGCGATGACGAGGCCCAGCAAGATATGCGCGCGGTCGCGGGCCTTGTTGAGTTCATATTTGGTGCGGCGGGTGATGACCTCTTCGCGGAAGCGGACGAACGCCTCTATGATGTCGCGGATGTTGAGCAGTTCCGGGCGGCCGCCGCGAATGGCGAGCATGTTGGCCGGGAAGCTCGACTGGGCGGGGGTGTTGCGCCACAGCTGGTTCAGCACGACTTCGGGCGTGGCGTCGCGCTTCAGGTCCATGACGATCCGCACGCCTTCGCGGCTCGATTCGTCGCGAATGTCGCTGATCCCCTCGATCCGCTTGTCCTTGGCCGCTTCGGCGATCTTTTCGACCAGGCCGTTCTTGCCGACCTGATAGGGAATGGCGGTGAGGACGATGGAACGGCGGTCGCCGCGCCCTTCCTCGATTTCGTGCCGGGCGCGCATCATGATCGAGCCGCGGCCGGTATGATAGGCGCTGCGGGCGCCGGACTGGCCGAGGATGAGCGGCGCGGTCGGGAAGTCGGGGCCGGGGACGATCTGGATCAGTTCGTCCACGGTGATGCCGGTGTTGTCGATATAGGCCAGGCAGGCGCGGATCACTTCGCCAAGGTTATGCGGCGGGATGTTGGTCGCCATGCCGACCGCGATGCCGCCCGCGCCGTTGACCAGCAGGTTGGGGAAGCGCGCGGGCAGGACCTGCGGCTCGCTTTCCGAAGCGTCGTAGTTCGGCTGGAAATCGACGGTGTCCTTGTCGAGATCGTCCAGCAGGGCGTTCGTCACCTTGGCGAGCCGCGCTTCGGTATAGCGCATGGCCGCCGGCGGGTCGGGGTCCATGGAGCCGAAATTGCCCTGCCCGTCGATCAGCGGCACGCGCATCGACCAGTCCTGGGTCATGCGCGCCAATGCGTCGTAGATCGCCGTGTCGCCATGGGGGTGATATTTACCGATCACGTCGCCGACGATGCGGGCCGACTTGCGATAGGGCTTGTTGTAGGTGAAGCCCGATTCATGGGCGGAAAAGAGAATGCGGCGATGCACCGGCTTCAGACCGTCGCGCACGTCCGGCAGGGCGCGGGCGACGATCACCGACATGGCATAGTCGAGATAGCTCGCCTTCATCTCCTCCACGATGGAGATGGGGCTGATGTCCGAAGGGTCGGCGAGGGCAGTCTCGTCGGTCAATGCGATTCTCTTTTTGGATGGATATGGTTCGTTGCTGCTGCACTAGCGGAGCGAAACAATATTGTCACCCCTCGCGCGCACGCGCGCACGCGATGGGAATGAGCGGTATGGACCATGAGCCGCGCGATCGGCGCGCCAGATTGTTTCGCGCGATCCGTTCCTTGGGGCTGACAGGCGGTTAACTGGTGCATATAGGTCGTTCAAACGTTATTCACGCGCCGACCCCTAATCGGCGTAAACAAAGGCCGCCTGTCCCCCGGGCGCAGAGGAGAAGATGAACATGCGTTTTGTTACCCCCGTGGCGCTCGCGCTGACTCTCGCGCTGGCTGGCGGCGCCGTTTCGGTTCCGGCATTCGCGGCCAAGAAGGAAGAGAAGAAGGGCGGCGCGCCCAAGCTGAACGTCTCGCCCGACGTGGTGAAGGCGCTGCAGACCGCGCAGCAAGCCGCCGAGAAGCAGGATTTCGCAGCGGCCAAGGCCGCGCTGGCCGACGCCGACAGCAAGGCCAAGTCGAACGACGACAAATATCAGATCGGCGCCATCAAGCTGAACACCTCCATCGCCGGCAAGGATGCGGCGATGCAGAGCGAGGCGCTGACGCAGATGCTGGACAGCGGCCTCACGCCGCCGGAACAGGCCGGCCAGTTCAACGCCGTCGCCGCCGATCAGGCGCTGCAGGCGAAGAATTACGATCTTGCCATCACCCGCGCCCAGGCCGCGGCGCAGGCCGGTTACAAGCCCGAAGCGGTGAACGTGACGCTGGCGCAGGCCTATTTCGGCAAGGCCGGCACCGCCAACGCTTCGGTCGAGCCGCAGCGTGGCCTGAACCAGCAGGGTCTGGCCGCGCTCAAGGCCGCGGCGGACGCCACCAGGGCCTCGGGCGGCCAGGTGCCGGCGCAATGGTACCAGATCGGCGTCAGCCGCGCCGCGACGGCGAAGCTGCCTGAAGTCACCGAATGGGCCAAGATGGCCTATCAGGCAGCGCCCAGCGGCGAAAATCTGCGCACGCTGATCCGTCTGTTCCAGCAGGCCAATCCCAATATCTCAAACCGCGAGAATCTGGACGTGCTGCGCCTGATGGCGACCTCCGGCGGCCTGGTCGTGGCGCAGGATTATCTGGAATATGCCGAAATGGCGTCGAAGACCGGCATCTATGGCGAAGTGAAGTCCGCGATCGACGCGGGCCGCGGCAAGGGCGTGCTGAACGCCAGCCAGGGCGGTGACCTGTACCAGCCTGCCGTGTCGAAGATCGCGGGCGACAAGGGCTCGCTGGGCACGGCCGAAGCCGATGCGCGCAAGGCGGCCAATGGCAAGATCGCGGCGGCCACGGCCGACGCCTATCTGGGCTATGGCGACTATGCCAAGGCGGCGGCGATGTTCGAACTCGCCAAGCAGAAGGGCGGCGTCGACGCGGACGAGATCAACACCCGCATGGGCATCGCCAAGGCTCTGGGCGGCGACAATGCTTCGGCCAAGGCGGCTTTCCAGTCGGTGCAGGCCGGTTCGCGCAAGCAGATCGCCGATCTGTGGCTGGCCTATCTGGCCACCAAGGCCTGATCTTTGCCTGATGGAGGCGCGCTGCCCGGTCCGGGCGGTGCGCCTTTTTCATCTTCGAACATGATGACGGTCTGGCCGGAGCCAGGCGACAAGGGGGATGGCTGACATGGCCATGATGAGACATTCCAATCTGACCTGCGGGCTGCTGGCCGGCGCCGCCCTGATGGCGGCCGCGCCCGCCGTTGCGAAGAAGCCGGCCGTCGGCCCCGCGATCCAGATGTCGGACAGTTTCCGCGCCGCGACGCAAGCGGCGGACAGCGCGATCAAGGCCGGGGATGTCTCGACCGCGCAGGCCCAGATTTCGGGCCTGATGCCGGTCAGCGATTTCGAGGCCTATGTGGCGGCTGGCCTGCGGTTCCAGCTGGCGGTGCTGAAGGTCGACCGGCAGGCGCAGCGGGTGGCATTGAACGACATGTTCAAGACCTCCTCGGTGCCCAAGGGCGATATGCCGCGCCTGCGCTATATTGCGGGCTATCTGTCCTATATCGTCGGCAATTACGACGATGCGACGGCGCAGCTCGATTACGCCCGGACGCTCGGTTACGATCCGATCGACGCCACCATGCTGCGCGCGGACATCGCCATCCGGCGCAACAAGCCCAAGGATGCGCGAGGCTTCGTGCAGGAGGCGCTGGCGCGGCAGCGGACGGCCGGGCAGCCGATACCGGCCGCCTGGTACGACCGGGCGATCTCCATGGCCTATCAGGCAGGGGACTGGACGGAGTTGGGGGCGTTGTATCGGGAGCGCCTTGCCCATTATGATTCGGCAGGGGAATGGCGGTCGGCTCTCGCCAATTACCTGACGGCGCCCGGCATGGATGCGCAGGTGCAGCTCGACCTCTATCGCCTGCAGGCGGCCAATGGCGCCATGGCGAGCGAGCGCGACTACCAGGCTTATGCGCAACTGGCCGACAAGACGGGCTATAGCGCGGAGACCAAGGCGATCATCGAGGCCGGTCGCTCGGCCGGCAAGCTGACGCCGACACAGGCGGCGACGGCGCAATTGCTGAAGAGCGCGACGCCCAAGGCTGCGAAGGAAATCGCGGGCCTGCCCGCTGCGGCGAAGAAGGCGTCGGCGGCAAAGGACGGGTCGGCGGCCATGGGCGTGGGCGACACCTATTTCTCGCTCGGCCAGTTCCCGCAGGCGGTCGAGCAATATCGCCTTGCCCTGAGCAAGGGAGGCGTCGATGCCGGCAAGGCCAATGCACGGCTTGGCGTGGCGCTGGCGCGGTCGGGCGATCTGGCCGGGGCGAAGGCCGCACTGGGACAGGTGACGACGGGCAACTGGGCGAATGTCGCTGGCTTCTGGTCCGTCTGGGTGGATCAGCAGAGCAGGAAGACGGCCTCCATGCCGACGGCGACGCCTGCGAGCTGAGGGAGAAGCCGGGCTGCTTGTTGGCCAATACAAGACATTCCCCTCCCGTAAACGGGAGGGGTTAGGGGTGGGCGCGAGCGTAGCGAGCTTCTGACTTAGCCGTTGCAAAACAGCGCAGATGCCGCGGCAGCATACCCCCCTAGCCCCCTCCCGCCTGCGGGAGGGGGAATGGCAGGAAACCAACCCTGACCGTCACCCTTCAAACGGGAAGCGGCACGCCCGGCAGGTTCTTGGATGTCCTTATGGTGAGCGAGGTCTTCACGCTGACCACATTGGGGGCGGGCGTCAGTTTCGACGTCAGGAATTGCTGGAAGCTTTGCAGGTCCTTCGCCACCACCTTCAGGATGAAGTCGATTTCGCCGTTCAGCATATAGCATTCGCGCACCTCGGGCAGGGTGGCGATGTGATCTTCAAATGCCTTCAGGTCGGCTTCGGCCTGACTCTTCAGGCTGACCATCGCGAAGACCGTGATGGTGTAACCCAGCATCGATGGGTTGACCACGGCATGGTAGGAACTGATGGCCCCGCTTTCCTCCAGCGCGCGGACGCGGCGCAGGCACGGGGGAGCCGTCAGGCCCACCTTGCGGGCCAGCTCCACATTGGTCATCCTGCCGTCGCCCTGCAATTCGCCAAGGATCTGGAGGTCGATGTCGTCAATATTGGGGCCGGCCATTATTCCGCTTATTTCCTTGCCAGTTAATAAGGCGTTACCATAATAATATTTCAGGACAATGCAATTGTCCCACTATGCGACGTTCGCATAAGAACCCGTCCGCGGCCCTTCCCCTTTGCGGCGCGAAGCATTATTCCTGTGTAACGATCTCTCCGGCGGAAGGTTTTTCAGTGCTGCGCCGGGGCTGGAATTTGGGGAATTCGGGTGCGCTTCAACGATCTCATGCAGACGGTTCTCGCCGCGGAAGGACGCAGCGGCATCGGGGCCGTCACGCTTTGGCGGCAATGCGTGGATCTGCTGGCGCAAAACGACCGGCACGACCGATCGATCATGTCCGATGCGGAGCGGGCGGCGCTGCTGGAACGGCTGACCGGACTGCTGCCGAAACTGTCGGAAACGCAGCGGATCGCGACGGTCGTGGAATTGGGCGGTCGGTTGCGGTCGCCCACGCTGGTCGAATTCTTCGCCAATGACCGCCCGGCGATTGTCGCCGCCGCCATGTCCCGTGCGCGCCTTTCCGACGCGGCCTGGGTGGAGATGTTGCCGCGCCTGACGCCCACGGCGCGTGGCGTGCTGCGGTCGCGGCGCGACCTTGGCCCGGCGACGCTGCAGGGGCTGGAGGCGTTCGGTGCGACCGACCTGGTGCTGACCAGCGATGTCGCGGTCGAGCAGGAAGACATGCTGCTGACCGAGGCGATGATCGTTCCCGCCGATCCGAAAATCGACCAGCCGCAGGCCGAGCCGGTCGAGGAGGCGGAGGAGGATCGCAGCCAAATCCGCAATCTGGTTGACCGGATCGCACGCTTCACCAGCGCCCGGCGCGCAGGCGACGCGGACGAAGCGCCGCAGCGCCCCGCCATCACCGGACCCCGCGCCTTCGCCTTCGAAACGGATGCGTCCGGAACGATCGTCTGGATCGACCAGGGACCGCGGGCGGCGCTGATCGGCCTCGCGCTCAACGAGACGGCGCTGGAAGGCGGCAGCGGCCCGGATGGCCATGTCGCGGGCGCCTTCATGCGGCGCAGCGGTTTTCAGAACGGCCGCTATACGATCGTCGGCGGCACGATGGCGGGCGAGTGGCGGCTGTCGGCCACACCCTTTTTCGATCCGCGCTCCGGCCGCTTCCAGGGCTATCGGGGGCAGGCCCGGCGGCCCTATCTCCACGAAGTCGCCGCCGAACCCCGCGTCGAGCCCGTGTCCATCGCCGGCCTGTCCGCCGATTCGATCCGGCAACTGGTGCATGAACTCCGCACGCCGCTGAATGCGATATTGGGCTTTGCCGAGATCATCGAACAGGAACTGTTCGGTCCGGCCGGTCCCGAATATCGCGACATGGCGGGCAAGATCGCCGTGGATGCGCGGCATCTGCTGACGGCCTTCGACGATCTGGACCTTGCGGCGCGCGTGTCGGGGGGCGAGGGCGGGAACGAGGCGCCGCGCGCCGTCGACCCCGCGCTGCTGGTGACGCAGGTTTCGGCGCGCTTCCGCGAGCAGGGGGACAGCGCGCAGATCGACATCGCCATGGCACGGGGCCTGCCGATGGTGCGGATCGATCCGGTGCAGGGCGAGCGCATGATCCAGCATCTGCTGCGTACGCTCATATCCGTTGCACCGGCCGGGGAAGCGCTGACCGGCGCCTGCTGGTATCAGCCGGACGGGGCGGAAGGCCGCGTGGTGCTGGCCATCGACCGGCCGTCGACGCTGGCGGGGATGGAAGAGGACCGGCTGCTCGATCCGGGCTATATGCCGGACGGCAATTGGGCGGACGGCCCGCTGCTGGGCCTTGGCTTTTCCCTCCGCCTGATCCGCAGCCTGGCGACGGGGTGCGGCGGGGCGCTGGACATCGAACCGGGCCGTTTCCTGCTCGCCGTGCCGGCCATGGCGGAGACGGAGGATGCCGTCGGCAGCGCCTGACTTGCGCCGAGCGAAACCCTATCGCAACCAAATCCGGGTAGCGGTGGCGGGATGACGACGCTTTTCCATGACGGCAACCTGCTCCGCGCGCCAGCGGCGGAGGACAGGGTTACGCTCGATCCGGACTTCGGCACGCGCTTCATGCTGTTCGTGGATACGGAGGAGGAGTTCGACTGGAACGCCCCCTTCCGCCGGACGGGGCATGGCGTGACGGCGCTCGACGGAATGGCGCGCGGCCAGGCCTATTTCTCGGCCGCCGGGGTGAAACCCGTCTATGTGACCGACTATCCCGTGGTCGACAGCGACGCAGCGGCGGAGTTGATGGGAGGCTGGCTGGCCGATGGCGCGGCCGACATCGGCGCGCATCTGCATCCCTGGGTCAATCCGCCAAATGTCGAGGAGGTGACGGCCGCCAACAGCTATGTCGGCTTTCTGCCGGAGGCGGTGGAGCGGGCGAAGCTGGAAGCGCTATGCCAACGGATTGCGGAACGTTTCGGCGCTCGTCCCATCGCTTACCGGGCCGGCCGCTACGGTGTCGGGCCCAATAGCGCCCGCCTGCTGGAGGAGGCTGGCTTCCGGCTGGATAGTTCGGTCCGCAGTCGATTCGATTATGGCGGGCAATATGGTCCGGACTTCCGGGGCTTGCCGCAATATCCCTATTGGGCGGGACCCGGGCGGAGCCTGGTAGAGCTGCCGCTGTCCACGGCCTTTGCCGGTCTGCTGCGCGGCGGTGGCGAGCGTCTGTACCGCGCGGCGCAACTCATGGGACCGATGGCTGGCGCATTGGCGCGTACCGGGATGTTGAGCCGCATACCGCTGACGCCCGAAGGGATCGACGCGCGGGAGGCGATCGCCGCAATCGACGCCCTGTTGGGGGAGGGCGTGCCGGTGCTGAATTTCAGCTTCCACTCCCCGACGCTGGAGCCCGGGCATACGCCCTATGTTCGCGACGAGGCGGACAGGACCGCCTTCTATGGCTGGTGGGACGCAGTGCTTGATCATCTGGACAGGCGAAATGTTCGCCCCGCGACGCTGGATGCGTTCCTTAACGCAGTCCAGCCGCGAGGACAGGCTTGCCAAGCGGCCTGATGCTGCCTATCCGGGCAACAAGGTGGGGCCTGTAGCTCAATGGTTAGAGCTGGCCGCTCATAACGGCTAGGTTGCGGGTTCGAGTCCTGCCGGGCCCACCAACACTCGATTTCATGAGCATTATGTGATATCATAAATCCCTATAAATCAGGGGTTTGTGAGCCGTTGTTCATCCATAATGTCTCAGGATGTCTCGGGGTATCTCACGAATCGTGGGGTATCGGTGGGGGTATCGAAACCAATTTTTGGGGTATCGATGACTCTTACATACGCTGAAGCGAAAAACGCCGCCGCCACCGGGCGGAATTACAAGATGACCGATTCTGCCGGTCTCTATCTCTATGTCACAAAGGCCGGCGCGAAGTCGTGGCGGTTCAGATATCATTTTGCCGAGCGCGAGAAGCTTGTCACTTTCGGGCTGTTCCCCGAGGTCGGGCTTGCCGAAGCGCGGGAAAGGCAAAAAGAGGCGCGCGAACTGCTCCGGCAGGGCATCGACCCTGCGGTGGAGTTTGTCCGACGGAAGGCGCAGGCCGTAGTTCAGGCGGACGCCAGTTTTCGTACCAAAGCCGAAGAATGGCTTACGGAAAACGAGCCTTGGTGGTCTGCCGCCAACGCCTTCAGGGTTCGATCGAGGATCGAGAAGGACATCTATCCTGAGTTCGGGAAGCTCCCGGTCAGTCAGGTCACCAGCGAAATGGTCCTCATCGCCCTTCGCAAGATCGAACGGAGAGGCGCGATCGAGACTGCGAAGCGGGTCCGCGGCTACATCCTGGGTGTTCTCAAGCGCGCTCGCGGCGAAGGGCTGGTGACCACTGAAACGATCGTCAGCGTCGAGATCGTCGCGGATGCGCTGAAACGCTCGCCTCCGGGGATCAAGCAACCAGCGCTCACGCGCGTGTCCCAGCTTATCGAATTTCAGAGACGCGTCGATCTCTCTACCGGTGGCCCGTTGAGCAAGCTGGCCTCCCGGCTGCTCGCTCTGACCGCCGTCCGCGTTGGCGTCCTTCGAACCGCGTTGTGGGACGAGTTTGAGGGCATCGACTGGGAAGATCCCGACAAGCCTGCGCCGGGGGCGATCTGGCGGATACCCGCCGGGCGGATGAAGCTGGCCGTCGAGGACAAGAGCAATGCCGCTTTCGGCCACGACGTCCCGCTTTCCTGGCAGGCTGTCGAAACGCTGCGCGCCATACGGGTACTCACCGGAAAGTTCAGCCTCGTCTTCCCGAGTAGCCGGTCCTGGCGTTTGCCGATGAGCGACGCGGCTGTCAGCACCTTGTACAAGCGGATCGGGGATGGTGCCTATAAGGGGAAGATGGTGCCGCACGGCTGGCGTTCGGCATTCTCTACGGTGATGAACGAGCGGGCTGCGGAACTCGAGCGTGACGGCGATCGCATGATCATCGATCTTGTTCTGTCGCATGTGCCCAAAGGCATATCGGCGTCGGAATGGGCCTATAACCGCGCGCGCTACTTCAAGCCGCGGCGGGAGATGCTGCAGGCCTGGGCTGATCTGATCGGGGACGGGCTCGAAAGCCCGTTCGCTCTGGTGAATGTTCGGATGGCCAAGGGCAGGCTGCTTTCACGCTGGGAAAGCGCGCCGACGGGTCCGAACGTCATCCAGTTCAGGCCGGCCAGGCGTTAGGCCAGCCAGTTTGATCTTGCGAGATCGAAGGGCGCTGGGTTCAGGGATTGCGTGCCGCGCTAGCGGCACGCAGACTTGAAATCGTTTCGGTGAGATATTCGCGGCTCATAGCCTGCGCCGTATCAACGAGATAGGCCGTCCCTGGCCTGAACATCAATTGGCCAATGATCGACCGAACGAATTCTGGCTTGGCGTTCTTGATGATTTCCAGCGCCTTTTCGCAGTGGCCCAGGCCACATTGTCGCAGTGCCGAGACGACGTAATCGATACCGTGCTGATCGCCCACGGCTGCGAGATCAAACATGTCACGCGGCTGGAAATTCCATCCACGGTAATACACCTTCTTCGCGATGATCTCGGCAGGAGTTTCAAGATTAACATCGCGATTCCTGATGACAGCTCTCTGAGTAGGGTCATCGGTTATGCTTTCGCAGCAAATAAAATCGATCTCGCCTATATCCTTATAGGCAAGCTTCAAAACCCCATTTCCGTCCGCGACGTAGCTATCAGGCCGTCTGTTGAGAGAAATTCCCTGTGTTTCAGGATTGAGATAGGGTATGATTTGCGGATCATCCAAAAACAGATCGATGTCATGGCTTTCGCGATGATCGATTTGCAGCATGAGTGCCGTGCCGCCGCCGAAGGTCCAATCTGGAATGAAGCCGTTGGTCGACTGAAAATGATCGAAGATGTTGCCCGCCAGATCGAACAGGATTGGCCACTGGCTCGCTTGGTTGTTCGGCACCCGTTTAAGCCGCCAGAGGCAACGCGTAGCCGGAAAGCTCCGAAAACTGGCATGCTACCTTGCTGGCCGCTGCGGCACTCACGCCCATCTCCTTGAGAAAATCCTGTTGAATGTCAGCAGGAACCTCGGAGAAGAAAGAAAAGGCCATAGCGTTGAAGGTGACCGCACTTTCCAGATCGGTGAGAAGCTCGGCCAGTTGATGCGCAGAAAGGTCCGCCCCGTAGGGAGCGTTCACTGTCGTCAGAACCTGTACCGTTACGCTACTCATCGAACTACCTCGAACGATCTCCGTCGGATCGATCACTACCATATATCGATCTTATGTTATCAAAACAAGAATGGCAGAAATTACCATTAACTTTCAAACATCTATGCGAAAAATTGGCCTGATCGACCATTCCGTCATTCAGGAGCGACATGGCGGCTTCGATAGGTAGCAGCATAATCAGTTCGCCCAATTCGGCATCGGTCTGCAGTCGACCGGACTTCAGCATTCCCAAGCCGGTTTGCGCCGAAATAGCTCCTGCAACGGCTCTGAAGGTGCGGGCGGAGAATCGAGCATTGCCAGGAACCGCTCATGCTGCTCAGCGTCGAGCAAGAAGGTGCGTTGGTCGAGAATGGCATCCTCGGCTTCACGGCGCGCGCAATCGAGCATGAACTCGGAGAGTTTCTGGCCGCGCAAAGCGGCTGCACGGGTGAGGACGGCCTTCATGCTTGCCGATGCCCTAATCTGGATGACATCATCCTTGGGCGCTGATGAGCGCCGGTTCGAATTCGGTTGTACCGTCCGCGCCATTTTTGCGAGCCTTCCCTTAGATTCCCGGCATGCCTTTCTTCTAATGACGATGCCAATATATTTTTGGTGGCGGTCGATGCGCGGTGCTCAGAAGGGGCCGCTGGCGAAAACCGTCGGGGTGCCGCACTGGTTCGTCTGGCTTAAGACGGTAGATTGTTGGGCCCCCGCCTGACCTTATCGCCGCGCGGATCGCCTTTTCACCGTCTGAATGAAGGCCTTTGGATTTGCGATGAAATCCTCAATGTCGCTTCCGTACCATCCAACGCATCGTGGGCTGATCTGCTGTCGGTTGGGGAAGTGGCCCGCAGCCTCAAGCCTGTAGATGGTCGCGCGGGAGAGACCCGTCCGCTGAGCAACCATGGCAATGCGCCACAAGGAGTCGGTACGACGATCCTTCGCAGCAGGTATGACGAACTGCTTTGCCGCATCCGGCGGCGCCGAAACATTTTTAGGCATCAATCAACCTCATGAATGAGGTCTGCCCGGCCAAACAAAATGATGCCGCCGAATCGCAGGAAAATCAATGGATTTGCTCGATTTATCTGGTGGCGACGGCATTTTGTGAGAGCGAAAACTGGACCCGAAATGGGGGCATCGACGAAGGGAAGGGGGAGGGCGCGATGGGTAGCAGGGGGCTGGAGTGATCGGATCTTGGTAAACCAGGTGACAGGAGGACGAAACTTCCTGATTTCGGAGGGTTAGCTATTTTCCGCGCGGCTCCAAGATGGTAGGTTCGGCGAAGAGGAATTGATGATGGCTGCAACCATTGAACCCAATGACGCGGATCGGAACCCCGACGAACTTCGTCTCAGGGATTGGCTTTCGCGACCCTGGTACGCGAAGCTCTGGTGGAGTGGCGTGCCAGTCTATTGGCTGGGCATGCTTGCTGCCCTCAAGCTGGATGCTTTGACAGAAGTTTATCATTCGGCTGCCGGTGGATATCTGAATATCTTCTTCTTTCCGCCCATTGTGGCGCTAGTTCTCTCTTTCGGATTCATTCGACGCTGGTTGGGATCATTGCCAGCTGCGACAGACGGTGAGTTTGATGAGGACTATTTTAGGGATCGCAGGAAATACGGCCCATCGGGGATGCCGTGGCAGTTTGATCCTCTAGATCCGCGATCTGGCGCATTCTGGATTGGCAATCCTTTAAACCCGCTCAATCCCAGCAATATCAATCGCGTTTCTTGAAATGAGGATCGCCATCAAATGGTCCATTGGCAAGATCTGTGGAGAAGCGCCCCCCGCTTAGCAGGGATGACTGCTCCCAGGATGTCACCGGAGCATTTACATCGACTGTACCTCGGCCACTATCGGCATCTTCGAGATATCGATTTCGCAGTCCATCGCGTCCAAGAATTTCAGCCGAAAGGTGGTTGGCGAATGAAGATGCCGGATTGAGCGATTTGGACGCCGCACGCTCAGAGTTTGCGATTGCCTGGCGTACTTCGAAATTGACTATGTTGAGCTGGGCATTGGCCGCTTCGCTGGTTGTTCCGCTTTCCTGCGAGGACGCACCGAGTGACCCGGCAAACTGACCAAACCCAGCCGCCGCTCCTGCGCGGCTGCCTTTGCTTCCACGACTCGTTGATCCACCACTGATCTCCGCTTGGACAGAAGTGCTAAAGGCAGACTGGTCTTGCGCTGCTCTCGTAATCGACCGTTCCCAACCGGTCTGAGCCATGATCGCCTGCACATCCCGTTGGAGCGTGTCAGCGATCTGCGGCTTGAGACGCCAATTGCCCTTTCGGTCCATTTCGAATCCGCCCTTGAGCCAGTTGGCCATGGCGGCGCGACCTTCGGCACCGCCGCCCATGAAATGCTCGATCGTGTCGGGACCGGCCTGCTTGCCGGCCTCGAACCGCGTGCTGGTGTCATTGCGCGCCGATTTCTCGAACCCTGCGCTACTAGAGACGAGCAGGTCATTATGAGCGAGGCTGAAGCGGGCATGGCCGCCATTGGCGACCGCACCGAGCTGGCTCTCGTTAAGGAGGCCAGCCTGCCACATCTGGGCGGCCGTCGCCGGGGTGAGGTTCATCCTGAAATCGCCATTCTGGTCCATGGCGATCTGGCGCTTGCTCATCTCGATGCCGTTGGCCCGCAGCAGCCCCTGCATGCGGGACAGACGCTCGCGCTCTACGATACTGGTCATCCGCGCGTTTCGCGCCCGATCAGCGATGCGGTCGGCACCGCCTTCCGACATGTCGAGCTGGTTGCCACTCGCATCCGCCAGCGTCCGAATGAAGCTGTCGAGACGAGCTGCCTCGCGCGTGGACATGCTGGCGGCCTCGGCGCCTTGCGCAAAACCAAAATTATCCGACTGTCGGCGTTGCTCACCGATCCGGGCGGCGCTGCGTGTTCCATCGTGTCCGACCTCCTTCTGCGCGTCGAGTTTCCCCGACCGCTCGGCGAAGTCGTAACCGGCAGCTTCGCGGGTCCGGCCATAGACGCTGGTTCCTTCGCGCGCCGCTTCGGCTGTCGCCCCGTCCGCCGTCCCAAGATCGGTCGCCGCCCGATAGGTTTCGAGAGCCTTGGTTACCTGGGCCTCATTCCGGCCAGTGGCGCGGGAGAGTTGCGTGATGGCGGAGGAGCGCGCTTCACCGGAGAGGGCATTGATGAAGGCGATGCGGCGGCTCATCTCATCAACGGGGAGGCCGAGCATGGTGGCGGCGTTGCGGTGGCCCTGGTTCCCGCCGGTGCGATAGGCCTGCTCGGTCGCAACATTGCCTCGTTCCACCTGAGACACCCGGTCACCGGCGTAATCCCGGCGTCCCTCCATGGTGCCGACCTGCACCTGGGCGGAGGTCAGATCGTTGCGCAGCATTTCCTCCTGCGCGTAGCTGTTGGCGATGAGCTTGGCGAAGGTCGGATCGGCGCTCGCCTCGGCGATGACCCCGCTCGCCTTCAGCGCCGCGTCCTGCGGTGAATAACCCCCGCGCTCAAAATGCCGCGTCGCCGCCTGCATCATCATGCCATAAGCGCGAGTGTCGCCGAACGCCCGCCATTGGACCAAGCCTTGGGTGAAGGCCCCGAATGCCTTCTCGCCCGCTTCGCCCGACCCGAAATAGCTGGTGCCAAGGCTTCGCAGTGCGTCCTTTTCGGCAAAGTTGTGGATCGCGCCGGTTGCCGCCGCCGCGCGCACAGCGCTCGCCGTCGCCGGATCATTGAGGTCTCGGCCGTGGAGTGCAGGCGCAAGGCCGCCCAGTTCTCGTGCGGCGTCCGTGCTTCCGAGGGCCATGGCCGCGCTGCCGGGCGCCCCGCCGCCATGGGCCGCACCAACAGCGCCTGCTGCACCGAAACTCCGGTTGGTGCCGAAGGTTGAGCGCTCCCCGAAGTCACCGAAGCCGGAAGCGGCCGACCGGCGTGAGCCCGTGCCCATGGCCGAGGCCTGCGCTTCAAGGGCCGTAGCAAAGCCTTCGGAGGTCGAGACCCCGGCAGCCGCGGCCGATCCCTGGGCCTGGACGCCAAGCGAACCGCCGGTGAAGGATGAGAAGACGTTGCCCGAGAAGCGGAACACCGTGAACACGAACGCTCCAGCTAGGCCCGCCGCTGCTGTGCGGAAACTGCCGAAGATGGCGAGCGCCTTCATCGCCGAGGAGGGGGCAAGCATCCAGGTCGTGGCGGCCACATGATTGGAGCGCATCTCGGCCAGCACCGCCATCGCGCGGCCAAGGGTCAACTGATAGATGCCGGCGTCGATCACGCCCCACAGCGCCACGAAGACGAAGAGCCCCAGCGCGAAGCTCGCGACCCGCAGGTTGATCGGCGTGAGGATGAACAGCAGCGCAATCGGCATCATGAACAGCATGATCCCGAACACTGTCGCCCGGATCGTCGGCATCCATTCATTGGCGGTCGACATGGTGGCAAGGCCTCCCGCCACCACCGCGCGATTGGCCATGACGCGGGCGGCTGTCGCCGGGCTGTCTTCGAAGAGAACATCGCCCACGCTGTTTCCAAGCAGGATGTTGGTGAAGAAGGCCTGGGCGGTGAGCGGCGTTCCCAGCATCATGTCGCTCATTTCGGAGAGATTGCTGCGGCAGCGCGCGAGCTGGTCGGCCTTGGCGATGTCATAGCCGGTGCGCTGGCAGACCTGGGAGGAATAATCCTCGAAGATCGCCGGGTCGGAGAGCCGATCCGCGATATGGGTCCAGGCCTCGTTGCAGCTGACCGTCGTGCCGCCCTTGTCCGAGGCTGTGAAGATGGTGCTGAAGGTCGAAGGCCCCGCCATGGCGGCGAAGGACGCAGGAAGGTCGGTGCTGGTGCGAAAGAGCTGGTCGTCGTCGATCCCATAGGCCGGCGAGACGCGGGCGACCGGATAGCATTGGCGGACATAATCCTTGATCGTCGCGTCGAGAAAGGCATCGGTCATCGGCCCTCGCGGACTGACGGCATTGAGGAACAGGTCGAAGGCATGGCCGCCCGCACCGAATTCGAGCTTGGCATGCGGGTCGAGTGTATTGTCGTCGATCGTTTCGGCCAGCGCCCGCTCCATCATGTTGGTGACGCCCGCCACCAGAACGATGAGATTGGGGACGTCGCCGACCGGCTGATATGCGTTCCTGACCCGATCATAGACATGGACGGTGCCGGTCGTTGCGACAAGGCCGACGAACAGGCCGATGCCGACCAGCATCTGAAGACCGAAGGCGACAAGGCCCATGCCGGTGCCGCGGATCATGGCGAGCACGGCGCCGAGCGCCATCCCGACGACCGCGACGATCAGCACCAGCGTTTCGTAACGCGGATCGGCGAAGATCATCGAGACGAGCCGGAACGCATCCACCGTCTCGGCAAAGCCGTCATAGGTGTGAAAGCTCGTCTCCAGAGCGAGGGCAGGGGAGGCGATGAACAGGCTGGCGAGACCGCACAGCAGCGCGGGCAAGCGGGAGATGAGGCGCATGGTGTCCGATCCTTCAGCGGTTGCGGCTGGCGGCGGTGCCGGCGGCGTCGCGCGCGTCCCGATCGCGCTGGCGGATGAGGCCGGCATAGCCCGTCGAGAGGTTCGCCTGGGAGAGCGCCGCCATATAGGATTGCCGCATCTGCGCGCGCTGGCGCAGCACCTCTTCGCGCAGGTCGCGCAGCTGTTCGATGCCCTTGGTGAGGATGCGGGTCTGGCAGATATTGGCGCTGGTTCTATCGGCGGCGCCCGCCGCGCTGGTCCCGCGCTCGGCATTGGAGATGGCAAAATCGATGCTGCGGGTGAGGTCGTTCAACATCTGATAGGCGAGCGTCAGGGCGACCAGCTCGTCGGTATCGCCAATCACCGAGTCGACCACATCCTGTCGCACGCCCCATTCAAGCATCCGGTAGACCGGCAGGGTCCGCACATTGGCGACGAACTGACGCTCCTCGGCCGTCAGCGCTGCGCGCGTCCTGATCTTCTCGGCGATCGAGGTCATGCGCTCACGGGTGAGCGCCAGCGCGCCCTTGGTCCCGTCCTGCGTGCAATCGGCGGCGGTGGCGGGCATGTTGAGCGCGCGGCGCATGACCCGGCCGCTCAGGAAATCATCGGACGACTCGGTATCCTGCCCAGCGCAGGCGGGGATGGCCGAGAAGAGCGGCACCTTGTCGTTGGCGTCCCAGCGCATATAGACGTCGCCCACCCGGGCGCGCATGACGCCCGCCCAATCGGCGGCGCCGACGCGGGCCGCCGCATGAGCCAGCAGCGAGCCGGTGCGGAAGATGTCGGTGACCTCGGCCGGGCAATTGGCGAGCGCGTCCTTCAGATCCTCGGTGGGGCTATTCCCGTTTGCCTGGATTTTCTCTCGGCTTTGCTGATAGCTTTTGGCGTAACCTTCCTTCACCGACTTGTAGCCGGTCATCTCCTCAATGATCCCCGACATGTTATCATCGCCCTTGGCGATCTGGACCATCCGGTTAGCAAGGCGGCAGTCATTCACCTGGATGGAGTTGAGGAAATTGGTGGCCGCCTCCATCTTTGAAATGATGTTCCCCATCTTCTCGTCGAGGGTTTCGAGCAGATATTGGAAAGCGACGGCGGGCGCGGCCTGGAGGATGCTCTCGAGCTTCTGGACGAGATAGTCCGGGTCAAGGAAGGACATACCGCCCAGAAACATGTCGATGCCGCCGCAGCCCGCCTTCACCTTGGGCATGGTGAGCGACATGAGATAATCGCTATGGACATCGATCCGGCCCGACATGCCGCCCGCCGTTACATAGCCGCGAGTCTGGTCCTCGAAGCTGCCGGGGCTGGTATAGGTCACATTGTCGAACCAATGTTCGGCCCAGCTCTGGGCGTGCGCGGGCATAGCTGTTCCGCAGGTTGCAAGCAGAGCCAGAACAGCTAGGGTCGCGCTATATTTGAGATGGGGCATGGCGGCTTCCTTGTCTTGAGGAGTAAGGAAAGGGCCCACCCGCCATATGCGCGCCCTTTGGTATTGCTTGCAAAATCTCTAGACAATTAACCTTGCAAATTCGTAATATCGATCCAAATATGCAAGGATGATTGAACGCCGTATCAAAAGCGAACTTGTCGCCCGACTGGATGAAAGCCCCGCAGTCGCCTTGCTCGGGCCACGCCAGGTCGGCAAGACGACACTCGCGCATGAGATGGCCGATGAGCGGCCATCCATCTACCTCGATCTTGAATCGGATCGGGATCGAGCAAAGCTTACGGATCCCGAACTCTATCTCGAAAACCATGAAGACAAGCTGGTCATACTCGATGAGGTTCATCGGCTGCCGGACCTGTTCCAGCTTTTGCGGGGCCTGATCGATCGGGGTCGTCGGAAGGGATTGCGGACGGGCCGATTTTTGCTGCTGGGCTCGGCTTCGATCGACTTGCTGGCTCAATCGGGCGAAAGTCTTGCCGGGCGCATCGCCTATCTGGAAATGCGTCCGCTCGACGCCCTGGAGGTGGGCGACGGTGATGTTGATCGGCTTTGGATTCGCGGCGGCTTTCCCGACAGCTATCTCGCCACCAGCGATGCCGCGAGCCGGCGTTGGAGGCAGGACTTCATCCGAACCTATCTCGAACGTGACATTCCCATGCTGGGTCCGCGTATTCCTGCCGAAACGCTGAGGCGTTTCTGGACGATGCTCGCCCACCATCAATCGGGCCTGTTGAATGCCTCGGAACTGGGGCGCAGTCTTGGCGTCGATTCCAAGACCATCGCCTCCTATCTCGATCTTCTGGTCGACCTGCTTCTCGTCCGCCGTTTGGAACCCTGGCACAGCAATAGCGGCAAGCGGCTCGTCAAATCCCCGCGAGTCTATGTGCGCGATAGCGGCATCGTTCACACATTGCTGGGTCTGGGCTCCCGCGAAGATGTGCTGGGACATCCCGTCGCTGGTGCGAGCTGGGAGGGGTTTGCGATCGAAACGCTGATCTCGGCAGCGCCTGAGGGCACGCAGGCAAATTTCTACAGAACATCGGCTGGCGCCGAGATCGATCTTCTTCTCACCATCCCCGGCCACGGTCTGTGGGCGTTCGAGATCAAGCGCAGTCTTTCGCCCAAGGTCGAGCGGGGCTTCCACCACGCCTGCGCTGATCTCGATCCGGTGCGCCGGATCGTCATCTATCCTGGAGAAGAGACCTACAAGCTCGCCGAGAATATCGAGGTTTGCGCGATAGCCGAGGCGGGCCGATGGCTCCTGTCTCTGCATTGACGGAATGTCGATGATTGAGGCTCCCTGCATGATCAGTTCCGATTCCGCTCTTTTGAGGCGGTACCGGCTGCGACAATGCCGGTGAACTTCGCCATGGCGCGCACGCCGACCGCGGCCCGCACGCCGGTCTGCATCTTGAGTCCGAGATAGATGTTGCGGGCGAGATTGGCTGGATGATCCGTCCCGATCGCGATCGGCAGGATGCGCGCCTCGTCGGAGGCGGGGCGGAGCCAGGCAACGGGATGGCCGATCCAGGGGAGGCCAAGCCGTCCCGAGCGGAGCATCGCCTCCTCCCTGCCGATCGGGCGGACCGCCAGGCCATAACGTGTCTTGAGGGCGAGGAGCTTGGTCCAGAGATCGCCACAGGGGAGGCAACCGGGCGCCGTGCTCATCTCAATGACGAACGCGGGTCCCTGGCCCTTCAAAGCCGCCTCGAAATCCGGCGGATAATCGACCGTTCGAGGAACGCGGGCGAGCCAGCTCTGCATTTCGCTGGCGGTGGACACCGGATGGATCGCGGCGCGGGCCGCCTGGGTTCGGTCAGGCGCGCGTCGTTCCGCCTGCGCCTGAACCGGGAGCGGCAGCGCGCCCAGCAGCGCGATCGATGCTCGAAGGTGGAGGGCTCTCATGGGCGGACACCGCCTGGGTTTGCCATCGGATCGGCGGCCGCAACCGGACCATTGGCGAGCGCGTCGAAAAATCCATTCTCTTCGCCCGCGCCCGTCAGGAATTGTTCGGGCCTGATGTCGCCTGATAGCAATTTCACCGCCTGATAGGCGGTCTGGATGAGCGTCGGGAATGTCTCGACGCCATTGGCGATAACCATGCGCTGCGCGGAGTTGCGGCGAATGACCATGGTGGTGGGCGTCACCTCGACGCCGAAGCGGGCGCTAAGCTCGGGCCGCCGGTCAAGGTCCTCGCGGATGATCTGCCAGCCCGTTTCCTCCTGAAAGCGCTGGAGGATCGGCCATTGCACCCGGCAATAGCCGCAGGAGGTGCGCGAGAACATGACGAGCGCGAATTCTGGGCCGCGAGAGCGCAGATAGGCGCGGCGCACCGCATCCTTCTGCGCGCCCAGCGCGTCGCGCGCATCGCCGATCATCGGATTGGCCGACTTGGCGCTGAGTTCGGGATGGGTGAGCATCGCCAGCTGTGTGACGCCCGCAAAGGCGCGGGCCTTGCGCCGCGCAAAATCCTCCAGCCGCCAGAAATCGGATACGGCTTCGACGGTAAGAACGGTCGCCGCATAATCACGCTGGTCTGCGATCAGCTTGGCGATCCTGGGCGGGCTCCATCGCGCGAGTTCGGCCATGGGCGGGATGACCGGGGCTGGTGGCACATCATCGTGCGGCGTCTCGGTGGGATCGGGCTTGGCGCGATACCACCAGTAACCTTGGCGGATCGTGTCCTCTCCTTGGGCTGCCGCCGGGAGCAGCAGGCCAGCCACTGCCAGCAGGGCAAGCGCGCGCCTCACAGGATGCGCTCCATGCGGGTGAGGCGGTCGAGCCGGACCGGCCCGAAATAGCGGCTGTCAAAGCCCCCGGCATGATCGGAGCCGACATAGACAAAGCCCTGCGGGATCGGTCGATCACCCCAGCGCAGATGGGGAAGGGGCCGACCGTCACGGCCGAAGGGCCGGCTCGCGCCAAGGAAGGTGCGGTCGCAATAATACCAGCTGCGGGTGCCCTCGCGGCCATCGACCGAGAGCCGCTCGATTTCGCGGAGGCGCTCGCCCGGAAGGCAGAGCGCCCGCTTCGTGACGCTCACCGGCTTCGGGCCGGCGATGGGGTGGAAGAGCATGAACTCGACGAGATCGCCCTTTTGGATCAGACCCGGCGCGCGCCGTACGGCCCAGGCATCGATCGACGGGCTCATGACCAGGGTGATGCCCGGCAATCCAAGCCAGGTGAGGGTCGCGACGGGCAGGATGACGGCGAGGTTCAGGGCCAATCGCCTGTTGTCGGCAGGCTGGTCACCGACCGCACCGCCGAGCGCGCGGGCCGCCTGCGCGGGCAGGGCCTCGAGGGCGGGCCAGAGCCGTCTAGCGGCGAGACAGGCGAGACGCAGCATCGCGGACCTCCTGTTTGCCGCCAAGGCGGGCATATTCTTCGAGAAGCCCCGACAGCGCGGCGTCGCCATAGACGATATGGCTGGCGCTTGGGCCGACCTCGTCGTCGCGCTCGCAATAGGGAAGGGTGGGATCGCCCGGCACCATGGCGAAGGCAGGGACCTGATTGACGCCATGCTGGCGGAAGAGGATCGGGTCGACGATGAGCTGGACGTTGCGCATCGTGCAGGCCGGACCTCCGCAGCCAGGATCGACGCGCAGAATCTGCGCCGTCAGTTTCGCCAAAGGGCCGATTTTGCTCATGCCCCCGGGAACGCCACGAAAGGCGATAACCCCGCCCACGGACTCAAGCTGTGCGGCGTAATTGCGCAGGGTCTGGAGCGGCATGGAGGAGGAGGCGAACAGCATCGGCACCCAGCTCTTTGCTGAAGCCGCTCCGCGCACGTCCTTTGGCTTCGCAGAATCGATCGGCGCAGCCAGCCCCAGGGCCTCGTAAAGGCGCCTTTGCAGGGCGTCATGCTCGGCCGCCATGCGCTGCGCGGCGTCCTCTCGATCCTTGCGCGCCCGCGCTTCGATGTCGGGAAAGCGCCCCTTCTGTCGCATCGCCTCGAACGCCCGGCGGCGCATCGCCTGCGATGGTTCGGGAATGCCGGTCGGGCCAGATATAGCGGGCTTGCCTGGGGCGGGCTTGTCTGGTTCGGCCGGCTGGGGCTCTCCCACGGTCTGCCCGCCTTGCGCCAGCGCGGGGGCGGCGGCGCAGAGCGCGACCATGGCGCCGGCGCGCAGCAAAAGGTCAGGGATGGATGATGCTGAGCGTCGCATCGATCTTCTCCTTCATGTCGATCTGGATGTCGGATTGGGCGCGGGCCTCGATGTCCGAATAATATTCGCTGAGATCCATCCGGCTGAAATCGAGCGCCTGGAACTCTTCGGCGGAAAAGCCGCGGCAATAGGGATGCTCGGGCGTGCCCCAGCCAAGACTGTTGAAGGCGGCGAGTTGCGGCCGGCCCTGCTCCTGGATGATGCGACCCAACTTGGTGTTGAAGCAGCAATGGCCCCGCGCCTTCTGGATGCAGATTCCCAAGATACTGGACGAGCAATAGGTGCCGACCTCATGGCACATGCCCGAACCGCGCAGCATGCCGGTCTCCATATCCTGTTGGTCGCAGCTCTGGAGCAGCACCTCAATCATGTAATTGATGGCAAGGCTGATCGCGATCGAGGTGGGATCGATGCCGACGATGATCGCATGGGCGCCGGCCGAGGCCGCCTCGCTCGCGGTCGCGCCCGCCTTGAACGCGGTATAGGCCGCTTTCATGCCGGTAAAGACGCCCTTGGCGATCGCGATCTTGGTCGTGATGGAGCTCAGCGAGCCGCCCATCCCGTCTTTCACGATCTTGCCCTTGTCCTTGCAGCAATTCTGGAAGGTGACGCTGGCGCCAGGCGGCCGGCAGCGCAGCGCCCGTCCGCCAAATATCTCGATGGTGCCAAGGCAATTGCCGTCGGCATCGACCGGGCCGTCACCCGGCGCGCCCGGATCATCGACGACCGCTTCATTCTCGATCGGCGTGGCAGCGGTATCGATGCAGCTGTTGGGCGAGCAGGCCGGCACGCCCCCTGCCGTCGGAGTCTTGCAGGCATAGCTTGCCCCCAGCGGACAGGCATAGCCGCCCTGCACGTCGGCCACGCAGTCGACCTTGCCGATGGGGCAAAGCGATCCACCGTCCGCAGTCGTGAGGCACTGCGCCATCTCTCCCTCATCGGCGGCATCGCCATTGCCATTGAGGTCGGCGGCGCAAATCTGTGCTGCCTGGGCAGGCGGGCTCATGGCAGTGCCAAACGGCGCCAGCGCGCAAGCGAGCGCCAGGCTGAAGGCGAGCCGGCGGGTCATCGCGCCACCGCCGTGCAGGCAAGGTCCGAGCCTGCTAGCCGGACCGTCTGCATCATCACCACCGCCTCGGGAAAATCATCGAGGCAGCCGCAGGGTGAGACGATCTCTTCGCCGTCGCCCAGCGGGCAGACATTGTCGGCCGAACAGACATGATAAAGGCTGTCCCAGCCAACGGGCAGATTCTGCTTTTCCGCCACGAGCCCCGCCGGGGCGACGCCGCTATTGGCGCTGGCCGCGCGGGTCTTGCAGATGGACTCGCAGGCCGCGACCGCCGGACGGTCGGGGAGCGCGAACGCGCGGGTCGACTGGACGAGGGCGCCATCGCTGCTCCGGGTCTGGTCGGCGAGCATCGTCTCGGTCGAATGGTCGATGATATAGGTTGCCCGGCTGAGATCGGGCTGCGCTGTTCCCGTTGTGTCGACGACGCAGGCATAGCGGCGCGTGCGCAGGAAGAAGTCGCGGCCATATTGAAAGGTGCAGCTGCCGGTGCCGAATAACCGGGTGAGGGGCAGGGGTTTAAGGCCCGTGACGACGCCATTGCGGACCGTTTGCACGCCGTCGATATCTTCCTGGGTCAGGCGGCAGGCGGGATCGCTGGCATAGCCCGCGCAGAGATCCACCAGCCGCTCGCTCACCTCGCAGCTCGTGTCGACCTGGATCTCGACGGTGACGTAGCCCCAATTGCCGCCACCCCCGCCGCGCACCCGCGCGCTGACGGACGTCGCGCCGGACTTGAGCCTGTCGGTAAAATCGATGGGCGTGCGATTATACCAGGGATCATCGCTGATCCGGCAGTCGCCAGACGGCAGGCCATCGCCCGTCCAGAGGCGCTTGCCCGCCGAGCCCACGACCTGACCATTGATCCGGCCCTGAACCCAGTCGTCCGCGCCCATCTCGATGATCCGCGCCGAGACGATCCGGCTGGGCAGCAACGGACTAAAGGTGACGGTATAGACGGGCGGATTGCTGCCGCAGCTCCCCGCACCCCGGATCTGGAAGCGGAGGCATCCCGTGCCGCAACTGCTGGTCGAGGTGATCGAGCCACTGGCCGAGACGATATCGGTGAAATCCCAGGCCTTGACGTTGATCTCGCGCTCGATCGTGCAGGACCGCGTTTCCTCCGCCTTGCCGTTCCCCGCCGGCGAGGCCGCCAGTGCGGTGAAGACCGAATTTGCCTGCGAGGCGGCATAGGCGTCGCCGCTGATCGCGGTTGGATTGGCGCGATAGCTCGTCGCGGACACCGCAGGCGAAGAGGTGCAGGCGGTCGTCTGCGCGCCGACATAGCGGATGGCCGGGCCGTCGATACTGGCCTGCGCCACCGCGATCCGGGGATCGGCGGTCGTCAGCGCCCCGATGACCCCGCCACCCAGATCCTTCAGGACCGAGGGGAGATTGCCTGCGACCAGGTTCGCGCCGCAGCTTGCATTGATGCAATAGCAACCCGACAGATCGGGCATGTCGACCTGGCTGAGCTTGAGGTCGCCGCTACCGCCGACATCCCATTTGAAACTCTGGCACTGGTTCCAGCTTCCGGGCGAACAGGAGATGACGCCGTTGGCGCAGATTCCCGACACTGGGACCGGGAGGGTCAGGACCTGGTCGAACGCGCCGTCGAGATCCTTGTCGCGGGAAATGGAGAGATGGGTGATGTCGCCGGTGGTGCCGGGCTGAACCAGCATTTCAAGCATGGTGGCGCTCTGCTGACAGGCGAGATTGGGTGTGAAACTGCGGCTATTGTCGACCGTGCTGACAGGTTGATTGGCGAGACCTGGCGTCAGATAATTGTTGCTGATCGCATCGCTGTCGCCGGATTTGGCCCGCGAGGCCGCCGCCGCTGCCCGCGCTCTCGCGTCCATGTCCTGCGCGAAGGCCGATTGGACGCTCAGCGCTGCCAGTATCGCGAGCGAGGGGGAGAAGGGCCACCTCATGCTTCTTCCTCACGTGGGCGAGAGCGATTCACGGCGCGGAGCCGGAAAAGGGGGCAAAGCCCGACCATGTCGGGTGGTGCCGACAGGCATTGGAAGGCGGCCTTTCCGTCGTTGATGGTCAGCACGGCCAAAGCGGGCGAGGATTCAGGCAGAGGGGGGTATCCTCGCTCGCCGGGGGTACATCTGGCCGTGCTGACCTTCTCCCCGTGCGTTTCCAAAGCCGCACGGGAAGAATCGGATGATGGAGCGGCGCCGGATGGCGACGGTGCCGCTCCGCCCACGTAGCGGCCGACCGGGCCAACATGGCCTTGGCGGGCAGACCGGGCAGGAAGGCGGGCCGCTGTGGGACAGGGGGGAAGGGTCTGGCTCATGGGGTGGACACCCCCGCGCAGCAGATCACCTTTTCAAAGGACATGAACTGGGCATTGTCCTTACCTGGCGCATGTTTGGCCGAGGACCAGAGCGCGCCGGGACGTCCGATATTGACGCACTTGCCGCCCTTGACCGGTTCCATGATCTGGAGCTTGTAGCGGCTCTTGGTCCAGATCGGCTGGGCCTTGAAGGAGCAGCCGTCGGCAGAACTGATGGTGAGCGCACCCAGGCGCCCCATCATGAACGTGCCTCTGGCAGCAAGACCCGCCCAGGCCTCGACGCTGTCGCCAAAATGGATGTCGCCCGCGACCGGATAGGTGGCGCCCCAGCTCCCCATGCACCAGGAGAGCGGGTCGATGACCTTTCCCGCGGCGGCCGCGGCGCTGTCGGCCATGCAGGCAAGACCCGCGGCGGGATTGCCGAAGAGAATGCCTTCGGGCTGGATGATCGCGCCCAGCGTTCCCGATTGCCAGGTCGGCAGCACTTCGGTGATCATGGCGACGTCGAACCCGTCATCCTCGATACAGGGGAGGTCGGTGAACATGTCGAGCATCTTCCAGACCGGCGAGATGTAATAGTGCATCTGCGCGAACATCTTCTGGCTGTTGGTGCCGTCGGCGATCGAGGACTGGCTGCCCTGAAGCCTGCCGCCGGTGGGGAGGAGATCGGCGCCGATCGCCATCATGCATCCCGGCTCGGTCACGACGTCGATCATCCGGTTGGGCGACCAGAAGCTCACCTTCACGCCGAACCAGAAGGTCGCGCCCTTGCGGCAGGCGCAAAGCGGCTTGGACGCGGACTGGGCATCTAGCTCCTTGTCGAGCTTGTCGAAACTGCCCACCCGCACGCCGCCGATGGTGATCGGGAAGATACAGTTCCACCGTACCTTGGTGATCGGATTGAAGATGGTGCCGGCTTCGCATTTGGAGGCGTGGGCGGGCGCGGAGGTGCCGCCGGCGGCCAGCGCCAGTGCGAGCGGAGCGATGCGCGTGAAGAGGATCAGCCTCGCCCGGCGTCGAGAAAGTCCTTTGATCAAACTTGAAATGTGCGCCTTAAAGGCGTACATATTGCGATAGACAGGAATGACGAGGTTTTGGCGATGCAAGCGTTTGAGGACGTGGCGGCTGCGGTCAACGAACGCAGCACGGTCCGCATGAATTTTCGGACCAAGCCTCATATCAAGCAGGCGATCCAGCAGGCCGCCGCCTGGTGCGGCGTGGATGACTCCGCCTTCGTGATGAACGCGGCCTATAAGGCGGCGCTGGAAACCATCCAGACCCATGAGCGGACGATCGTGAGCCGAAAGGATTATGATGCGATCCTCAACGCGCTTGAAAATCCTGTCCCGCCCTCGGAGGCTTTGCGGGATGCCTTCGCGCGTCACGACCAGATGATCGAAAGCCGGTAAGAGCGCACTTTCGTGATTGAAAAGGGAATGGTGATCGAGCCGCTCGATCCTGCGCGGCATGATCGCGCTATTTTTGCGTCCGGCATCGAACAGGTCGACAATTATCTGCGCAAGACGGCTGGCAAACTGGCCCGGGCGGATAATGTCCGGGCCTTTGTGCTGTTGTCGCCGGACGGGGAACTGATCGGCTTCTACACCCTCAATGCACACAGCGTCGATTATGGGCATCTGCCCGCATCCTTCACGCGCAGCAGGCCGGGCCATGGTCAGATACCGGCAGCTTTCATATCGATGATCGCTATCGACGCCCGGCATCAGGGAAAGGGCCTTGGAAGCCTTCTCCTCGCCGATGCACTCAAAAGAATTGGCCGTGCCTCCAGGGACGTCGGCATCGCGGTCGTGCTGCTTGATATTCTTGACTGTGGTGACCCGGCGAAGGTCGAGAAGCGCAAGCAACTCTACATGCGGTACGGGTTCCAGCCCTTGCCCGACATTCCGCTGCGGCTTCACCTTCCTGTCGCGAGAATTCACGCCTTGTTGGACATCCCGTAGCCTATCGCTGAGCGCTTCGTTCATGGGGGTCATCTCGCCGCTCCTTCAGGCGCGAGGCGGCTGTTGAGAGCATATTCGGAAAGCACGAGCTTTTTGCCCTGCTGGGCGACGATCACCGGCGCGACAGTAAGGCCGAGCCGTTCCTTGACCCGTTCCTCCAAAATGAAGAGCGGCCGCCCGCTGCGCTCGGACAGGTCGAGCGCATCGCCCGCGGTAAGCAGGATGAAATCGGTAAAGCGCGCCTGCTTCAGCGCCCAGCCGAGATCACGGGGATGGACGATGACGAGGCGCTGGGGCAACGACACATAGTCGAGCGGGTTGAAGGTGAAGCCCTTGGGGTAAAGCAATCGGCCATCGGGCAGGCGGATATCCTCCTCCACAGTATAGAAAGGGACGAGGCTGCGGACGCGGTCGACCCTGGCCTGCCTCAATGGCGCCGCCTGGAGCGCCGACCAGTTCGAGCGTGGGCCGAGCCGGGAAGCAAGGCTAGGCGCCCTGGCAGCGCGGGCCTCGATCTCCGCCATGGCGTCGGGCTCGGCGATCGGCCAGGTTCGGCCGATCGTGGAGGTCGCGGCCATCGCCGGCTCATGGCAGGCAAGGGCGAGCATCAGCGCGCCGATCAGCGCATGGCGGGCGCGATGGGGATAGCGCGGCTCAATGTCCATGGCGCCGCCTCCACCAGGGTTCGCCTTGTCCGTTCTCGCCGCGGATGGCGCAGATGAGGGCGGTGGCGCCAAGGACGCCGCACGCGAGCAGATAGGCCTTGAGGCTGGCCGGAAGGCCGTCCGCCGCGTCGAACACCAGCATCGTCTGGACGAGCAGCATGAGCTGCGTTCCCACCAGCAGGCGGATCGGTCCGGGCGCAGGTGCGGGGTCAAGGATGCCTCTCATCTTGCCCGCCACCAGGCACGCAAGCGCATGATCCCCTTGTCGATCGCGCCGGTGAGGCCAATGAGAAGGATGCCGCTCGCAAAGCAGCCGGCGGCGACCATGACGGCGGCGCGAAAGACGAGGAGGGGCGGCTGATGGAGCGCGAGACCCGCGGCGCCGACGAGCAGCCCCAGCATCATCGTCTCGATCGTGATCAGGCGGAAGCGCCAGTAGAGCGCCTGCGCTTCGGCCTTGGCGGCGGCGCGCCGCTCGATGAAAGCTTCGAGCGCCGGATCGGGTTCAAACTCGAACCGGGGATGGCTCCTGTCGGTGGAGGGCTTGCTCATCACAGCGCCTCCCCGTTGAGGGTAGACCCAAGGATCTCGGTCGCTTCGACGCCTGCCAGGTCGCAAATCGCTTCGAGCGGCGATCTTCCGCTACGCAGCCGCGCCTCGAACGCCGCCACCTCCTGCGGCGCGCTGGTGTTGATCCAATAGGAGAAGGGATCGACCACGAGCCGGGCGATGCCCAGACCCAGCGGCGAGTCGATGAAGACTTCGGAGTAATTGGGCTTGTTGTTGCGGACCGATTTCAGGAGATCGAGGACGAAGCCCGAATAATCGAGGATCTTGTTCTCGACGGCCCGGTCATAGGTCGACCCCTGGAGGAGGAAGCGGGTGGCGGCATTTTCGAGGATCACCTGTCCCGTGCCGCCGAACAGCAGCAGGTCGTTCATCGACTGGAGGACGACGCCAAAACTCCCCTGATATTTGCGCGCGCGCCTGTAGCCCTGACCGAAGACCTCGGCGAGGCGGGAAAGATCCTGCCCGTCGGTGCGGGTCATGAACTGGGCAGCTTCATCGCACAGGACAAAGCGGGGCCGGTCGCGTGCGGAAAGATAAAGCTCCTGGGTGACCGCGTTCACCACCACCATCACGATCACGTTGAAGAGATCGGGCATGGCCTTGAGGCGCTCAAGCTCAAGCACGACGAACTCGTCGGCGGAAATGTCGAAGGTCGAGGGGCCGTTGAAATAATGGCCATAGGCGCCCGAACTGGCAAAATCGCGCAGGTTGAAGGCGAGTTCGCGGGCGGTAGGGATGAGGTGATCGACTTTGTCGAGATCGCTTGTTGCATAAGCGGGATAGGCGCCCAGCCAGTCACGGACCGCATCGATGCCAGCCTCGGCCCGTCCGCTGTCGATCGTCCACTGGACCGCGGACTTGAGCAGGTTCCATTCCGACGTGCTGACGCCCTTGCGAGTTGCGGCATTGGCCATTTCCGCGACGATCGCGACCGCCATGGAGATGGCCGACTGGCGATCGTCGCCGTCGAGCGCGAATCCCATGTCGAAGGGATTGAGGACGAGATGCTCCTCGCCAATGTCGATATATCGCCCGGAGCAAAGGGTGCAGAGCTTGGCGTAGCTTCCGCCGATATCGATGATGCGGATGAGCGCGCCTTGCGCATAATATTGCTGGCAGAGGTTATTGAGCAGGAAGCTCTTCCCTGCGCCGCTCTCGGCCGAGACGATGAAATTATAATTGTTGATGCGCGGGTCGAAGAGATCGAGCGTGATAAGCTGGCCCTTGCGCCCGGCATAGAGGAGGGCGGGGCGGCCCCCGCCGCGAAAGTCGGTCTGCACCGGAGCCAGCAGCGTCGCCGCCTTGGCGGGCATGGGCAGATCGCGCTCCAGCATCTTGACCGTGCGCCGGTCGGGATAGAAGCCGAAGGGCAGGGCCATCGGCAGCAGCACGGGATTGAGATAGCTCTCCTCCTGCATCATCCAGGGGAGCGGTTCGCTTTCCCAGAGGCGCTTGGCGCGCGCCGCCATCTCGCGGGCCTGCGCGCTGTCCCGACCGAAGACCCAGATGACCGGGATCACCGAGACGAAGCGGCTGTTGCCCGCCTCGTCGAGTACCCAGCCAATTTCCTCGATCTGCTTGCCCACCTCGACCGCGAAACTGCCGGCGGCCTTTTGCGCGGAGAGGATCTGCGCGCGCTTGTGGATCTCGAAGCTCGAATGATCGAAGAGGATGTTGAGTGTGTAGAGGAAGGGGCCGCCTATCTGGTCACTGTCCTCGGATGCGCCACGCATTCCGCCCAGGAGGCGGTTGCAGCGCTCGGCGGTGACGCGCCGGGCCGGCGACTTGGGTGTCAGGCAGCGCGCGACCTGGTCGCCGAGGAACAGTTCGGGGCCATCGAAGACGAGATCGGGGCCGGCATCGATCAGTTGTTTGCGCACCGGGCGCGCGGGCATATCCTCGCTGCCGCGGGCGAAAACACCCGGAGCCGCCGAGAACACGCCGTTGAAGATGCGGCGATAGAAGGTGACCAGCGCTTCGGGCGCGAGGCGGGCGATGCCGAGCTTGGAGAGCTGCTCTTCGATTTGACGGCGCAGGTCGGCCCCGAGCGGCTTCCTCGTCTTGATCGAGAGGAGCAGGCGGAAATTGCGCAGCGGAATGCCGTGGAGGGCATCAAGCCCCTGCGTCCCTTCGCGGAGATAATCGCGGGTCCGGCGCGCCGAGGCCTGGATCAACGGATCGGGCCGGGATTTGAGATCCAGGAAGGCGTCGAGCGCGTCGTCGATCAGCGGATCGGCAAAACAGTGAAGCTGGACGACGGTGCCCGGCGCGAAGTGGATATTGAGGAGGCCGAGCAGCGCCTGATGGACATGGGCGAAAAGATAGGCCGACGGGATGAGTTCCCAGGCCTGGCCCCAGCCATCGTCGATGCAGAGAAATGCCTCTTCTTCCTCGACCCAGGCGACCATCGGCAGAAAGTCGGAATAGGCATCGCGCGAGACGCTCTGGCGCAGCCGCTCGAAGGTCATGCCGCCGCCATGGCGGGTGCCGGGCGCCCTCATCGGCCCGACTCCTGTGGCTGTTCCTGTGGCGACGCGGGAAGGTCGCTCGTCTCCATGGGCGCGGGCTTGGCTTTCACCTGTTCGAGAACGGGTACGCGGGCCGCGGGATTGACGGGGGTCACCAGATAATCGCCGACCACCCATTGGGGCTTGTCGAGGATCGAATAGACATAGCGCGGCATATAGAGACGGTCGGGCCGCTCCCGGTCGGCATAGGGGAGGATGAGCGTGCGGATCGTGCGGCCGGGGCGCAGCATCGGCGTCACCGGCGCCTCGACCAGGCCCTGAAGCTCGCGATAGACGCTGTCGCGATAGCCAAGATAGGGCGTGGCGGCCTTGCCCCGGGCGCGTCCCGTCGATCCGTGGGACGCGGCAGCAGCGCTGCCTTTCAGGATCTTCTTGTCGTTCGTGACATTGGGATCGGACCGCGACACCGCGCCGGCGACCGCATCCTCATAGGCGCGCTCGGGGTGGATGCACTGGCCATGGTCGCTATTCTTGCAGCTGAATTTTTCCGGGTAGGGCGACATGACCGATCCGATGGCGGTGCAGGCCGGCAGGGATGCAAGGATCAGCAGCGGGGCGCCGGCGCGGCGCAGGGGTGAAGCTGACGAGAAAGAGAGTAGCGGCATGGGCGTGTCTCCTTGTGTGAGGCGCGGGCGCATCAGAATTTGCTCCCCGCTGTCGGTTTGATCTCGAGGGCGACGCCTTCCTGGATCACCACGACCACATCCTTGGCGGCGCCCACCTCGACGATGGGACCGGCCTGGCGCGCGAGATCGAGATAGAAGTCGGTGAGCTTGTCGGAGGACTTGGAAAGGCCGCCGGCGATGCCGGACTTGGCCGCATCGCTGGCGTCGAGCGACCGGACGGTGCCGAGCGCGGAGACCGAGGTATCGCCAAAGGTGTTTTCGACGCTCTGGCTCATGCCTGAGATCGTGCCGGCAATGAAGCTGCGGGCGAGCGCGGCCCCGGCGCGGGTGACGACCCGGCCCGACAGCCCCTTCTTCCCGTCGGTGTCGACGAAGAAGCCCTTGATCGGCTGATCGACCACCGAGCGTTCGTCGAAATCGACGCAGGAGAGGGAGACGAGCTGGACCTCGACCCGCTCCTTGGCGAGGCTGCCGGTCGCATTGCCGATGACGAAGCAGCCAGAAAGGTTCGCCTTGACATCATTGGGCAGCACGGCGGGCGCCTGGACACGGGCGATCAGCGGTTCCGGGTTCGAGGTCGCGTCCCGGCTCGCCAGCGCGTCGATCCCGGTCAGCAGCCGCGCCTTCATGAAACCAGGCGGCAAATAGATCGTCCGGGTCTTTTTTTTAACGCTTGTTGCCCCCTTGTCGCCCGCGTCGGCGGTGAGCGCGGCGGTTGCCGTTCCGATCGAGCCGACCTGGCGCTCGACCGGCGGGGCGGGCGGCGCGGGACGGGCAGACGGCACGGGTGGCGGTGGCAGGCTGCCGTCGGCGCTTTCCAGCTCATGCGCGCTGGGGCTTGGCGGGAAGGCCGGGATGTCGCCGGGCATGGCGCTCGGCAGGTCGCCTTCCGCCGCGTCCGTCGAGGAGCGCGCGCCCGGGGCGATCTTGCCCTCCTCGATCGCGGTGACCCGGTCGCCCAGCAGCGCCTGGCCATCGAGGATTTTCTTGAGATCGCCCCGCACCTTGGTCTCGAGGCTGTCACCGCGAAGGCCCGCGCCCATGTCGAGACGGGAGGCGGCTGGTGCTGTCGGCGCTTCGTCCTTCGATCCCGTCGAGGCCGTGTAGAGGCCGTAGCCGAACATCGCGATCACCACGCCGACGCCGGCCTGCCGGGCGCGCAGCTGCTGCTTGGCGCTCAGACTCGCCCAGCGGGCTTTCAGGTCGAGGAGCGCGGGGCCGCGACCTCCATTCTGCGCGCCGCCGTCCTTTGCGTTGTCACCAAGGCCTTCCTTCTTGGGCGGGCGGGAATAGCCCTGCATCCCGGCATGTCTCCGCTGGGGGGGCGCAGGCGAAGCGGGATCACCGCTACCGGCACCTGTGTTGCCGGGGGTTTTGTCGTCGGCGCCACTCACAGCGCTTCTCCCCGGCGCAGCAGGATGAGCCGTGCGCTCTCGCCGGCGCGGAGAGACAGGCGATCGAGGGTGACGCTGAAGATGCGTGCGCCCATCGCAGTGCCAAGGAACAGCCGCTCGTCAATCTCGGTATCGGCGCTCGCCTCGATCCAATATTCCGAAGCCGAAAGCCCCGTGCCCTCGATTGCGATGCGGCGGCGCTCGGTAATGCGGATCGCGGGCGCGGCGCTGAGCGCAAGCAGCCTTGGCGAAACGGCAACCTCGGTGAAGCTGGCCGGCACTTGGTCCTGGAGCATCGAGAGGGTGATGGAGACGGCGCGCTCTTCCTCGACCAGCGGCCCCAGCAATTCGCCATTGGCGCGGGCGCGCTGGCTGGCGCCGGGCGCAAGCGTCACGGTCTGGGCAGGAATGTCCGAGGGCTCGGCATAGAGCGGATAGCTCGCGCCGTTGCAGGTCACGAAGAATTCCGAAGGGGCCGTCACATAGCTGCGGGTCACCTGGCCCGCATCATCGCTTTCCTTGACGAGGAATTTGACCCAGGCGTCGGCCCCGGCCTTCTCGACCGCGATCGCTTTTTCGGCGGAGAATTTGACGTCCTCAATCTCGCCGCCCTGGCAGACGAGATGATTGATGTCCCGGTTGGAGAGGCGGATGCTGCTGGTCTGGTCGGGCAGAGCCATGATGGTTTGCGCGAATGTCGGGACAGGAAGACAGGCGGTGATGAGCGCCGCGGGCGCGCAAAGGCGCTTACCGAAGTTCGGCATCGAAATTTTCCTCGGCTAGAGACAGGAGCCAGAATCGGCCGGCATCGATTGTGTAACGGATGCGCAGATTGCCCCGGAACTTGCGGATGACGCCGCCGATGACGCGCACCTTTTCGACCGGCACCAGGATCTGGCGGTCGGTCCAGGTGACAGGCTGGTCGGGCCGGATATAGGTCGCGATCGAGAGCGTCGGATTGTTGGCGAGCTCGTCGAGGATCGCGTTCAGGCTGTCGCGGATGCCATTATAGGCGGTGGGGTGGACGATACTGAGCAGTTCCTGAAATTGCCGGTCGGCCGACAGCGCGGAATAGGTGCCCGAAAGCGCCACGATATTGCGCGTCATGGTGCGTAGATAGGCGGGCGAGGGCTTGCCACCCGTCACATAGAGATCGCCGCCGGCGCCGAAGGGGACCACGATCGTGCGCTGGTTCTGGCTCGTCGTATAGAGGGCGATCCCCAGGACCGCGGTGATGCCGAACAGGCCCGCGATCGAGAATTTGAGGAGGCGGTTCTCCTCGAAGAGGTTGGATGAGCCCTGGAGATAGCGATGGATGCCGAAGCTGGAGGGCTTATCCAGCAAGGGGTCGCTGGGCTCTCGGGCGGATGATCTGCCGAACATGGGATACCTCACTCGCAAAAGCGGGTCTGGGTCGGGCCGGGGTAGCGGGGGAGCTTGAGCAGCCCCCAGCGCCAGGCGAGATGGGGCATGAAGCCGCGCGGCTTGGTCCGCTTCCAGGGAATGAAGAGGAGAAGGACGCCGAGGAGCGACCAGCCCACATATCCGCCGACGATGACGGCGACGAAGATGGTGGACACCACGACGATGAACTCCTGCGCGTCGAACCAGAGTATCTGGACCGGCTTGTGCAGAAATTGGGGAAGTCTCTCGTCCACGTCCTTCTCCCTTGCTTCATCACGCCTCGACCAGGCGTGATTGTTACAAGGAGCGACCATCCGCTCCCCGTATCCGGCGTGGACCCGGAACATGAGATCCACGCCAGTCCCTGTTTCAGGCGGCTCTCAGACCATCATGCCGAAGGTCTGGAGGATGGAATCCGCCCGGATCAGGCAGACGGCGGCGACGATCGTCGGGATGCCGATCATGATGTTGGAAAAGAGACGGCTGACCCCGAACAGAAAGGCGGCCACCCCGCCCACGAAGCCGAGCGGCCCTTTCACCCCCTGGTTCACCACGATGTCGTAGATATCGTAGCCAAGGTCGCCGGCGGCCGGCGCCTGGAAGGCGTGGGCGGCCGATGCCAGGGTCATCGCGATAAGCAGGGTTCCCACGGCATCGGCCAACGCAAACGAGAGGCTGCGCATCCGGTTCCGGGATTGGGCAGGCAGTGAGGCAAGTTTGAGCATGGCTTTTCTCCAGGCAATAAGGAGCCTCCCCATGAAAATGCCTGCCGGCACCGACATGAGAATCGTTGACGGCCAGCGAAGGGATGGGTGGCTCCTTGGAAACGGGGCCCTGTCGCCGGCATCTGTTGCTCAGGGAACGGGCGCTTGTTCGTCCGTCGCCGTGAGCCCGCCAAATTTGGGGGAAATCAGCTGGGTGGCTTTTTTGGCGCCCGCTTCTCATCGAGCCAGGCCTCGATCTCGGCCTGCTGGAAGCCGGAGATGGCGCGGCCATCAAGGATGAGGGTCGGCGTCCCCGATATGCCCATGGCTTTGACGGCCTGCGCATTGGCGGCGACGCGTGCCGCGCCCTCCTTGCAGGTGGCGAGCGGTTTTGGCGCCTCTCCGGCATAAGTGGCGCGGAAGGCGCCAGCCTGATCCTTCGAGCAGAGGATATGCTCGGCCTTGGACGCGGCTTGCGGGTGGATGCCGCTCACGAAATAGATTTGCCGACGTACCGGCTTTCCTTCGGCGGCCTTCGCCGCCCAGAAGCGATCGAGCGCGCGGCAATAGGGGCAGTCGGGATCAGTGAACTCGATGACGGTCGGCGCGCCCGGCGGTCCGATGGTGAGCGCCTGGGAAGGCTCGAGCGCGCCCAACTTTTTTTGCGCGCTCGCATCCTGGGCGAGGGCGGTCAGATTGACGCCGTTCTTGTCGTAAATGGTGGCGAACAGCAGATGGTCGCTCTGCGGCGCATAATAGAGGATGCGGCCGCCGGCGCTCGCCTGGAACAGCGGGCCCTTGACCGGCGCCGGCCCGAAATCCTCGAACTGAAGATTGGCAAAGCTCTGATGAAGGCTCTGTTCGGCGGCGCGGGCTGCCGCGGCAAGGTCCGCCGGTTCGCCCGGTTGCGGCTGTGCCATCGCAGCACCGGGAAGGAGGAAGGTGGCGCAGGTGAGGACTGCGGAAAGATTGCGGGAAGGCCTCTTCATCGGGCTATCTCCTTCAGGGGCAAAGCGGGGGAGTTCAGCAGGTCCGCATCAATCCTGACCCTGGAGCCCAGCTGCAACGAACGACGCGGTTCGACTGGGGAAGTGGCGTCTGCGCGAATGAAGAAATCTCCGTTCGCCTGCGCTATGTCGAGATGCCCCAACGGGAGCGCTGCCGCAGTTCCGGCGCTTGGGTGCGCCGCTCCGCATGGGTTCGCGATCAGGCCGGACAGGAACAGTCCAGCCACGATCGCCGGTTGATTGGCCGACATCATCATCGTCTCCAATGCATGACGAAGCATTGCGCCTCGTGTGGGTCTCCATGGGTTGGCGGTGGACGCTCAAACTGGAAATCGGATCTGTGCCTCGTCGCCCCATGTCGGGATGAGCCGGTGGTGCGCCAACCTTGCGGGCATCCGCAATGGGCAGGGCACTGAGATGCCGAAACCGGCACTGAAGTACCGGAATCGGCATCTCAATGCCGATTTCGGCATTTCAGTGCCGATTTTTTGATCAGGAAACGCCTTCAAATTCGCGGATGCCCGTCAGTAGCATGGGGGTGGTCGCGCGAATCACAAAAGGGGTTGAGCCATGGTCGGCAACCGATCGAGGACCTACAGATTGTACCTGTCGAGCGAGGGCACCGACCTGTTCCTCGCGTGCCACTATCGATTGGCGCGGATCGCCAGGAGCTTCATTCCCTATGGCGCGACGCTATCGGTCGCGCTTCTGCTGATGGGGTCCGTGGATACGGACGAGCTCGTCGCGGAACTTACCATGCCCTCGCTCAAGAAGTTGGTGGGGAATGAAGAACATTATGTCGGGGCATCGGCGCAGCTGAAGCCCTTTGCCGGCGCCATTCTCGAACGCGTCGCCGCCTCGGACCATATCGATGCGCGCCCGACGGTCGCGAAACTCCATGTCGCCGCCATTGCGATCATGGCGGCGAGCGAGGATCGGGCTCTGGCGCGGGCCTTTCGACGGCTTCCCGACACTTTTCGGCAAGGCTGACCGGGCGTCGAACAGCGCGTCAGGCCGCTTTTGTAGGGCGGGCCTCCACCATGAGTTAGGGTGGCGACGCGGCATCTCTTCTTCAATTCGGGTAATTTGACCGTCTGTCTGCGGACCCAAGCGGCTCGCCAACTGTCAAAATGGTACCGATAAAATTTGACCGACGGCATATTTCACCCAAATCTTGGGTCATCGGAATGTGCATGGATGCTTTGAGACGCGATCAGGGAGGACCTGATGACCTCATCTCAAAGCGGCGCCTTTGAAGAAGGGGCGTCGATACTGGCCGAGGTCAAGTCGATCTCAGGTCGCCGCATTGAAGAACGGCGCAGGCGCCATCGCATTACGCAAGAGCAACTTGCCGCCGATGTCGGGATCGGTGTGCGGTGGCTCAGGGAAATCGAATCGGGCAACCCGAAGTCCCGTTTCGATGACCATATCGCCTGCGCCCATGCCCTCGGACTGTCGGCGGCGCATCTCCTCATCCCCATGATGTTTCTGGAGCATCACATGCACTTTCCCCGCCATTTCTTTCTCGATGACATGCGCGACCTCGAACAGCTCTGTATCGAATTCATCTCCGGTCTGAACCTGCGGACTTTCCTCAAGCCGGCCGACGGCGGGCGCGGTCCGACCGGCACCGGCTCATCGGCATAGGCAGTCCGCATGGCGCCGGAAACCGTCATCGCCGATCGCGTCTATCGCGAACTCAAGCTGCTGATTCTGCGCGGTGACCAGCCACCGGCAGCGCCGCTTGTGGTGCTGGCCCTCGCGGAGCGCTTCGGGACCAGCATCGCGCCGGTTCGCGACGCGCTCCATCGTCTCGTCGGTGAGCGACTGGTCGCGATGCAGGGCGGAGGCGGCTTCGCCATGCCGCCCCTGACCCGGCAGCGAGCCTATAATCTCTACAGTTGGCACCGAGACATTGTCGAAGCGGCGCTCAAGGTCATGGTGAAATTCGAACGAATCGAACAGCCGCCAGCCTTTCTTGACGATGAGATAGCCGATCCCGTACGCATTGCCGCTGCCAGCGCCGATCTTTTCACGCAGATATGCGCCTGTTCGCCCAATGACGAACATCTTGATGCGGTCAGCATCGTTGGCGAACGTCTTCACACATTGAGGCTGTGCGAAAGCGTGGTGAACAGGCAGGCTCAGGAATTGCGGGAATTATGGACCATCGTCTGCGAAGGAAACAGACGCGCGATCCGAAATGCAATCTCCCACTATCATAAACGTCGCCTGGCGCGTGTAGACCAAATCGTGAGCGCTGTGCTTCTGGCGTCAATTGCGGACTGAAATTCTCCATCCATTTGCAAGCTTATAAGCTGTCAAAATGGCACCTTATAAGATCGGATATATGGCTTTCCTTCAATAGCATCAGTCCTGCCGCAAGACTGCGGTGAACTGATGGAGATGAAGATGAACAACATCAACGAGCATGAAGACAGCGTCGTCGATCTCGGCGTCGCATCGGTCGAAACGAAGGGCGCAGCGCTCGACGATTCCGACAATATCGGCGGCCAGGTCCGCCAGCTCGGTATCGCCGACGACTGACCAAGGGGCGCGCGCCGGAGGGCGCGCGTCTTTTTCATGATGGCCGCAAGCGTCGGAGAGCCGAAATGGGATACAGGTTGAGAAATGGCCTGTCCTTCTGCGTGACAGGGCAGCGCGCGATCTTCCTCGATGTCGCGGCCGACCGCTATTTTGGCCTGCAGCCGCAATGGGATCTGGCGTTCCGGCGGCTTGTCATGGGCGAGGCGCCGGGGTCCGACCTCGGCCATCTGGTCGCTTCTGCCATTCTCGTTGAAGACGAGGAAATCGACTGGCCGCCGCAGCCGGTTTCCATTCCCTGCGCGTCGCGCGAAGTGCCGCTTGATCCCGCGACGGGATCGATGGGGCAGCGGCTCGCTTTCATCCGAGCGCAGATCAGCGCGATCATTCGCCTTCGCGTCCGGGAGTTCGGCGTCATCATCGCGCAGATCGAGCGGCGCGCGCGTTGCGTCGAGATCGACCATGCCGGTCGCGCGGACCTGGAATGGACAGGCTGGGCTTCAGCGTTTGCCGCCAGTAACTGGTTGCTGCCGCAAAGGGGCCAGTGCCTGCCCCGCTCGATCGCCTTTCTCGAGGTCCTGCTCGCCGCGGGCCTCAGCGCAAAGCTGGTCATTGGCGTCAGCGCATCGCCCTTTTCCGCCCATTGCTGGGTGCAGGCCGATGACATGGTCCTCAACGATCGGCTGGAGAATATCCGGCCCTTCGAGCCGATCCTGGCGATCTGATGCTGGGGCGCTACCTGATCCTGATCGACTGGAATGAAGAGGCTCTGCCGCGCAGGCAGGCGTTCGTTCAGGAGCGCACGGGTCTTCGATATTGCACGCGCATTGGGCAGGCCATCATCTGGACAAGCGCGCCCGACCTTGTTTTGCTGCTGCCTGACGGTTCGGGCGGGGTGATTGGAACGCTGTTCCCGCGCCATGGCCCGGCCTTCCCGATCACCATGGAGGACAAGCAGTGGCAGGAGGAGATGCGCACCGGCGCCGTCCTGCCGACACTGCGCGACCGATATTGGGGCGGCTACATCCTCTCTGCGGAAGGCGAGGGAATGATGGAACTCGCGCGAGATCCCGGCGGTGCGATGCCTAGCTATTTTCTCCAGATGCCGACGGGCTGGGCCGCGTCGTCGGATGTCGATCTTCTGGTCGAAGCCGGCCTTTTGAAGCGCGCCATCGCCTGGGATCAGATCCCGCGATATTTGATCGCGAAGGACTTGCCGAATAGCGCGACGGCGATCGAAGGCCTCCACGAATTGCTGCCCGGCACCTCCGTCCTGTTGAAGCCTGGAGAGCAGGAAGTGACGCGCTTCTGGTCACCCTGGGATCATGTCAGGGAAGCCGAACAATGGGACAGCGAGGCGGCGGCTGAACGCCTCCGCAGGACCATCGATCATTGCATCGCTTCCTGGGCCTCGACCTCCAGCGCGATCCTTTCGACCCTTTCGGGCGGGCTTGACTCCTCGATCGTCACGGCTGGCCTGTCGAGGGCCGGGACGCCGTTCCAGTGCGTCACCCTCGTCACCGAAAATCGCAACGGCGACGAGCGGGATTATGCGCGCGCCATGGCCGCGTCGGTCGGTGCGCCATTGCTCGAAGGCTTCTACGATCATGGCGATATCGACCTCTCCCGTTCGGTCGCGAGACATTTTCCCAAGCCCATCGGGCAGATCCATGAGGTGGCCTATCATGCCCTCGTCATGCGCCTGGCGCGCGGTTGCGGGGCGGATGCCGTCCATACCGGAAATGGCGGCGACAATATCTTCTACAACAGCAGTTCGGTCCGCCCATTTTTCGATTGCATCCATGCGCGGGGCATCGGTGGCGAGGCTTTCGCCACGCTGCGCAATATCGCGAAGGTGACCGAGACGTCGTTTTCGACAGCGGCCTGGGAAGTGCTGCGCGCAATCCCCCATATGCGTCGGCCCTACAAATGGGTCCGCAATGGCGAGGCCATCGCCGATGATGTGATGGCGGATTTGCAAGCCAAGCCGTTGCGGCACCCTTGGCTCGATGAGCAACTGCGCTCGCGTCCCGGTAAATCCGGGCAAATCGCCTTCCTCCTGCGGGTCCAGAACCATCTTGAAGGCTATCTGCGCGAACATGGGATGCCGATGGTCAACCCCCTCATGTCGCAACCGGTGGTCGAAGCGGCATTGGCCATTCCGACCTGGAAAATGCTTGAGGGCGGGCGGGATCGTGCCATCGCGCGAAGGGCCTATCATGATCGCCTCCCGCCGCTGGTTCGGGACCGGCGGCGTAAGGGAAGTCCGAGTGGCTTTGCGATGGAGGTGATCGAGCGCAACCACCATGAAGTGCATGAGCGGCTGCTGGACGGCGAACTCATGCGTCGGAAACTTCTGAACGGCGCTGCGATCGACGCAGCGCTGGCGCGGGGACCGGCCATGGGATTGAGTTATGTCCGGCTGCTGACCCTGCTCGATATGGAGGCCTGGATCGCGCGCTGGAACGGGGCTGGCGGTTGAACCGCCAATGACGAGGAGTCCGGGCATCGAGTGTCAAGTGCGCAAGCGGACTGATCGGTAACGCTGCCAGAGAAGATCACGCCTTGCGGATCATCCTTGGATCATAGAGCCATTTGCGCACCTTCCGGGCCTTGATCCCCTTGGCATCGGGGTGCGCGGGATTGATGAGGAGATTAGTCTCCTCTGGCACAATGACGGAAGGGACGAGCAGCAGCGCTGTCCTTTGGCTCTGCGCCCATTGCGATCCGAATGAGATGCTGACCCGTCCCGCCGGTTCGGCATCCCAGCCGACCGGGAGATTGCCGGGTGTCGCGACCTCCGCTGATGCCAGCACCTCGTCCGGCACCTCGATTTCGACGAGGTAGCGATTGAGCGGCAACCCACCCGAGTTCAGATGAACGACCGTCTCCAGGCAGGCGAGTGCCCGGCTGCTCGCCGCATAGACGATGGCGACGCCGACCTCATTCCACCGGCCCCCGGTGATCTTGGCGCCGGCGCCTGACAGGTCGTCCGCTTCATAGGTCCTGGCGTCGGTTGCGATTCTCCAAAAGCTTGTCGTCACGCAAAGGCGCCGCTCTGGATTTGCGCAAGGGCGCGGGACACGACGGCCTGTCCCTCCATCGTGTCGAGAAGATCGATCGGATTGACGCCTCCCAGCGCCGGGAGAGGCTGACGCAGCCAGGACGAGAGCCATTCGGGCGCATCGAACCCATCCGTCTCGCCCGATTCCTCGACCATGTCTTCGAGCTGGCCGACCAGTTTTGCAAGGCCCAGAACCCGTTCACTGTCTTCCGTCGAGAGCGGCTGGTTGTTCGCCGCCTTCTTGTTCACCGTGGCCGTCTTGAGATTGAGCGCGTCGAACATGACCTTCTGGTCCACATGCAAGGCGGCGATGAAGCGCTTCAGGTCGCTGGCCGCCACGCCCTTCTTGATGACGCCGATTCGATCGACCGGCGAGGCACGGTACAGCGCCTTATAGGCAAAGGGGGGCGTGCCTTTCCCCTGCGCCTTGCGCGCGCCAGTTTCGAGTTCGGACATGGCAATGCTCCTTTGAGCATTTATATAGCTCCTTTGAGCGTCATTCGCAAGGAAGGCGGTGGAGGCAGCCATGCCATCGGTCGCCCATCAGCTGCCGACCGGCCGGTTTTCGCCGACGGCGGCTTGATCCTGTGCCGCCCGCCGCATCTCGGCCCAGCGATCGACTTCGGGCGCATCGTCATCCGAAGGGTCGGGACGCTTACCCCTCAGCCAGAAATCGAACCATCGCAGGTTCCGCTTGTAGATGCCCGCCCGATGAGCGGGGTGACGCTTGATGTGGACCTCATCGGGGAAGACGTAGAGATCGATCGGGTGTTTCGCGGCCCGCAGAGCCCTGACTGTTTCCAAGGCCACGAGATATTCGCCGTCGGCGGCCTGCATGAGGATCGGAAAGGCGACCCGCGAGGCGTTGCGGGCGAGCGAAATGTCTCCCCACATTTGCGGCTTGTCCTCAGGGGAGGCAGGCCAACCGAGGCTTTCATAGTGACGCTGGAGGGAAGGCCCCAACACCCAGGTTTGAGAGGGCTCCCAGCAGCAGCCGCTCACCACCGCGGCCTTGAACAGACTGCTATGCAGCGCCGCATATTGGACGGTCGTCGATCCATCGCTGAGCCCGGTGATGCCGATCTGTTCCGGGTCGGCGACCCCGGCGTCAATGAGCTGCCTGACCTTCGTTTCGATGGCGGACAATATGCTTCGCCGCTCCATGAAGCCGTCATTCTGCCGCCGCTGTCGCTCTATCGATGGGAGGCCCAGCCCGTAAAGCGGGGAGCGCGGCCGCTGGACGTTTAGAACCAGATATCCGGCGCGGGCGAAGAGCTGGACGGGATATTCATCGCCCGTACCGCCTCGAAGGAACCCGCGGCTCTCATATTGCACGACGATGAGCGGGTAGCGGCGTCCGGGTTGATAGTCGGGCGGATAGACGAGATCTCCGAAGCATTCGATGCCCTGATCGTTCTTCCAGAGCAATCGTTCGACCTTGCCAAGCTTCAGCGTCCCAAAGGCCGGGTTCGGGTCAAACAGAGGGACGGATTTCCCGGTGCGCAGGTCGATACGACTGAGATAGCGTGGGTGGGTCGAGCCTTCCCGCCCACATAGGACATCATCGTCGATCGGCTTGCAGTCGATGAGCAGATCTGATGTCGCATAGAGCCTGTGGGGTTCGGCCGAACCGACCTTCCATTCATAAATCGCCATCTCATTCTTCGCCCAACCCTCGCGCCGGACGTAGCGCACGGCGCCTTTGGAAGAGAACCAGGGCGCACCTTCCACCTCGGTACAGGCGCTGCTTTCGCAGCGGCTTTCCTTCCCTGCCGGACCAGCGGCGATATGATCGAACCCTTTGTCATCCCGCACCGTTGTCGCGTGAACGCCCTTTGCGGCTTGCGATTCCGCGATCGGTGCCGTCAGCAACGCTTTCTCTTCATCACTGGCCGCGCGGATGTCACCGTCACTGATGCGTACCGCCTTGTAGACATAGGCGGGGCGGCCTCCTGGAAAGGGCCAGGCCGAGGCGAACGGAAAATAGCGATCATCATAGCGCAGCCCCGAACGGGATTCCCGGCGCAGAGCCGTTGCCTGCGCGGAACCGTCGCGGACCTTGTAGATGATCATGCTTCCATCGCGACTGAAGCGGAAATCGACGATATCCTGCGGATCGGCGCCGATGGTCCGGGCTTTCAGCTTCTCATCCCACAGGCGGAGCTGCAGCCGCCCGTCGATGAATTTGAGATAGGCGAGACGCTTTCCGTCGCCTGACCATCTCGGCGTGATCAGTTGGGTGATGCCCGATGGGAAGCCATTTGTTCCGTAGAAATCTTCGAAGCGAAAGAAGGCGACGCCCGGCCCGGAATCGATCAACGTCGAGTTTCCGTCGCGATCCACAAGGGTGATGCCGGTACAATAACTGTCCCCTGCCACGCTTGCGCGTCGGACACCGACCGCGACCCTTCGATTGTCCGGTGACAGCGTGAAGAAGGAACCGGCTTCCATCGCGGCATTGGGTCCAAGATCCAACGTCTCGATGAGGTCGCGATCCGCGATGGGACGAGGGCTGCCGGCTTGTGCGTCGGGCTGCAGGATGCGGGCGCAATCTTGTGATGCAGGTGCGGCCGGGACTGCGGCCGCACCTGCCCCGGATATGCTCAGAACAAGGGAAATGAGCATTACCAAGCCTTTGAGACGGTGAAGCTCAGGAGGCGCCCGATGCTGGAATAGTTGGTGGCGTCATAGGTCGGGTTGGTTGCCGTCGCGCGGATGGCCGAGGGCTTCTCATTGAGGATATTTTGCCCGGAAAGCAGGAAGGACCATCCGCCCAACAAGCCGCTCCCCTCGGGTCCCCAGCTGATCGTGGCGTCGATCGAGTGGAAGCCCGAGACCTTGTAGGTCGTCGTGGTTCGCGTGTCGTCCGTACCGCCGATATAATTATAAGCGAGGTTTGTCCCGATCGGCCCACGCTTCCAGCCGCCGCCGGCGCGACCGCGCCAGCGCGGCGGGTTGAAGATCCTGCCGGCCTTCACGATCGTCGGCTGACTCGCGCTCAATTTCTGATCGCTCTTGAGATAGCTGCCGCTCGCTTCGAGGTGGAACTGATTTTCTCCTGCCGAAAATTCATAGGAGGCGGAGGCATCGACGCCTCGGATATGCTGCCTGGCGGCGTTCTGAAGCTGGTTGAAGATGATAGCCGCCAGATTGGCAGGGTCGTAAGCGCCGCCTGTCTGGTTCTGGACGCCCAAAGGGAGATTGGCCGTCGCCGCCAGAACCTGTTCCAGGGTTGGGTTGAGGAGGATGAGGTCGGCATAATCAGCTTTGAAGGCCTGGGAGCTGTCGGCGATCGGGCGAACCACGCGGTTTTTGTAACGGACATCGAAGTAGCTGGCTTCAAGCCGCAGGCCGGGGATGCTTTGAGGCTTTGCCTCCGCCGTCAGGGTCAGGGTCGTCGCCTTTTCGGGTTCGAGATCCTTGCTGCCGCCGCTGATCTGGAGGACATTCCGGCTGGTTGGCGGGGAGGGGAGATAATAGGCCGGGAACAGGAGCACACCCTGCCGGACCGTGTTCTGTTGGCTCAGCGTCGGCGCCTTGAACGATTTTCCCCAGGCGCCCTTGAGCATCAGGTCGCTGATCGGCTGGTAGCTGATGCCGATCTTGGGGGTCGCAAGCCCACCAATATCGTCATAGCGCTCATAGCGAACGGCACCCGAGAACTGGAGCGATCGGATCAGGGGAACCGCGTTGCGATCGGCGACCAATGGCAGGAAAAGCTCGCCATAGGCGAAGGTTGCCGTCTGGCCATCATGATAGTTGAGGAGGGACGTGGTTGCCGTTGCGGTGACGCGCCTGATCGATGCGTCGAGGCCGTTGGAGCGAAGGCCCGCGCCGACCGCGAGCCGCGCATCGCCTCCCGGCAGAGCGAAAAGCGGGCCTTCGCCGCTGAATTCGGCCGACCATAGATCATTCTTGTACCGGACATGGTTCACGGCCGAGGCGGTGCCTCCCGAATAGATTTCCGCGATGATCTTGCTGTCGCTGATGGCGCGGGTGGCGCGAGCCGTGACTTCCCAACCCGCGGGTAGCCGAAACTTGACCGAAGGGCTGATGGAATAGCTCTCGATATCGGGGCGGCTGATAATGCCGCTTTGCTTCACATCGCCCGTGTTTGTGAAGGGAAGGGCGGCCACAGACTTGTGCCGGTTGTAATGAGCGTCGATCTCAAACTCGATAATGTCGGCCAGCGACTGGTGACCGGCCAGGACCGCGCTGACTTGCCGTTGCGAGGGGAGCAGGGTGTTGCTGGCCTGGCGTGACCGCATATAGGAGCGCTGCGATGCCGTGATGTCCGTCGCTTTGTTGAAGTCGCCCGCGATCATGAATCCGCCACTGTCCCAGCGGCGGCCGGTCACGGCGCTATATTGCTGCTGGACGTCGCCGCCGTCAGTGGCGGCGCCGAACCGAGCAGTCGTCAGCAAGCCGTCATAGTCCCGGCGGAGCAGGATGTTGGCGACGCCGCCCACCGCGTCGGACCCATAAAGAGCCGATGAACCGTCCGCGACGATCTCCACTCGCTCGATGGCTGCCAGGGGGATCGCGGAAATGTCAATCCCCTGGCTTACTGCATCATATGCGACACGATGGCCGTTCAATAGTGTGAGCGTGGCATCGGCGCCGAGGCCCCGCAGGTTGAGGGTGGAGGAGGATGTGGTGTTTTCCGAACCGGTCTGCACGCTGGAGATGACACCCGGGTTCTGCCCGCCGCTGAAATTCTGCGGAATGCTGCGGACAAAGGAGCCAAGGTCCGTATAGCCGAGTTCCCCGATCTTCTCTCGGGAAGCAGCGATGACCGGAGACATGGGCTTTGCGCCGCGAATGCGTGAGCCAGTAACGAAGAGCTGGTTGTCCGCCGCGCCTTCTACCTCCTCGCGCGACGGCGTTGCTCGCCCCCGGAGGTAAATGGTTCGCCCCCTGATGTCCGCATTGAGGCCGGATTGTGCAAGCAGGGCGGTGACGGCTTCCTCGACCGTGAATTCGCCGGTCAGCGCGGGCGAGCGGCGTCCCTGGAGCGACTTGGGATCAGCCACGAGCTGATAGTCATTTGCCCTGGCGATGGCGCGCAAACCCGCGCCGAGTTCCTGGGCCGGCAAATCATAGCTTTTCTTCGCTTCCTGCGCCGCAGCCTGCGGCGCAACCATGCTGACGCAGATCGCGGCGCTGCCCAGAAGCGCAAACTTTCCCATACCCATTTTCTGCCCCCTTGATTGGTCCGCCTCTTTGCGAGGCTCAAAACCAGAAGACGGGGCGAGACAGGTTTGAAGCTGGGCGCTTGAATTATTTTCTGGGGCTGAGGATCAATCTGCCCTTTTCGGTGCGATCGATGTCGAGGTCCAGAAACCCGCTGATCGCTTCCGCCACGCGCTCAATGTCGCGAATGTGGATGTCCGCGAATATCTCCCGGTCGCCCAGGCTCGCGGGCATCAACTCGATCCTGGTATCGCTGTAGCTGTTTGCTTCGGCGATGACTTCCCTGATCGGCACATTGTCGAAACTCTTCACGCCGTTCACCCATTGCTCGTCAGACCTGCGTGCAGGAATGACAAGGGTTTGCGGCTCATGTCCATGGCTGAAGGCCAAAATCTGGCCGGGCCGGAGCCGAATTTTTCTGGCAGGCTGTGTGTGCTGAGAGGTCAACTCCACCTCTACGCCGCCTTCGATCAGATGCACCGCCACATTGTTTCGGAATAGCACATCGAAGACAGTTCCGGTCGCACGCACCTCCATGCCGCCGGCCCTGACGAAGAACGGACGCTCGGCATCATGGGCAACGATGAACCGGGCGCGACCGCGCTTCAGCACGAGGTCACGGCGGTCCGCCGTCATCGTAACGGCGATCGCGGTGTCGGTATCAAGGACGACTTGGCTTCCATCGGCGAGCTTGACGGTCCGCACTTCCCCCACTTTCGTAACAAAGGGGGCTGGGGTCACTCCGCCCGCCATCTGCGGTGATTGAGTGCGGATGGTCTGGAACAGGATGCTCGCGGCTATGAGCAGGCCCAGGATAGACGCAGCCGCCAGGATCGGGACTGATTTGATCCCCAAGGGCTTTTGCACCGGAAGCCGGGGAGGGGGCAAATCGAGCACCCCGCCGGCATGGCCGGCGGCCTGCACATCGTTCATCAGGTCAAGATAGAGCTGCCGCCGAGCCGGCTTTTCCTCGATCCAATCGGCGAGCGACTGCGCGTGACGCTCCGGTTCATCGAGCATCTGCAACACCCATTTTTGAGCGGCCCGGCGATCCTGCGCCGTAGTCGCGCTGTGGTCCTCAGTCATTGTCCGCCTCCCGCTGACGGTCGATGAGCCGAATGGCCTTGAGCATATGCTTCTGTACGACCCAAAGTGGCTCTCCGAGATCCGATGCGATCTGCCGGTAGCTACAGCCTTCCACCCGATTGAGAAGGAAAATTTCGAGTGTGCGGGGGGCCAGTTGCTGGAGGATCGCCGTCCAGCGAGCCAATTCCTGGCGCGATTGAACGTCACGATGAGGGTCTAGGCTGGAGATCGCATTTACGCCGTCCTCGAGCAGGGTCAGTTGCCTTGAGAGGCGTGTGGAGCCGCGTTCCGCATGGTCGCGTAGCAGGTTGGTCGCAATCCGTGTCAGATAGGCACGGGGGCTTCCGAGTGAGGGATGCGGGGCGGCGCACACGAAGCGGGTCAGCGTTTCCTGGCTGAATTCGTCGGCATCGGCGGGGTTGCCGAGCTTGCGGGTGAAGAAACGCAATAGGCGAGGCTTCTCCCGTCGATAGAAATCGGAGAAGCTGAACCGCTCGCCGGTATCATTGCTCACAATCTGAAGGTCGATCCGGCGACCTTCACTTTCGCCCTGGCCCATTCGTCGCACCTATGTCCACTCGGGGCGACGGCCAAAGCCGGATGTTAGTAACCTGGCCATAAGATCAGGCGCGTGCGCCTTTACCGGCAAGCCGGCTGGACATGCGCGCACGCCACCCGGCCCAGAAGTCTGGTGCCGAGTTCTTATGGCTGGGGTTACTATGCCCCACTTCCGCTCTTTCTACGGAAGCAATGGCTACCTTGCCGGAACGACGAAGTTCTGCAACCTAAATAATGGGTTTGTGACGTTTTTGCTTCTCAGCGAGGATGACACCTCGGGCGATGAGGGGGGCGGTTCGCAGTGCGCCGCGTCGCCTTCGCCGGACAAAAATTTACCTATGAGATGGGTATCCGTCGGACGGCTTTTCCGCGGCCCTGGGGACATTCGCGACTGTCCGGTTCCGGGTAATGATCCGAGGAATGCGGACATTCATGGTGGAAGCGGTCATGACAGCTGCCGGCGATTATGCGCGCGCCGGACGTCTTTTCGGCATTCTGGTGACGTCCATCGGTTCCTTCCGAAAAGCAGGCTCAGTATTCGGCGTCAAAGCGTAGTTGTGGTTGATCTGAGACTTTCCAGAACATGGGATACGTCGTCACGATACCTTTCGTGTCGTGACGCCCACATCCGCCGGAGGAGCGCTTCATCGACGAAGTCGTCGAGCTTCGCCGTTCGTAGGCCCGCGACGAAGTTGGACAGATCCTCCATCGGCGGACAGTCGCTTGCCTGATGTACAACAGTCGCGAGCTGCTCGGGCGTCACATCGACTGCAGTAACGCCGATGTCGTGGACCGCCACCTCGAGTCCGGCGCTCATGAGGACGATCGACAGAACGGAGTTTACCGCCGTGCCACGCCAGGTGATGACGTGGGTGTCGCGCGCGGCTGGGATGAGAGCGCGCCGGTCAAGGCCGAGTTCGCGGAAGGCGTTCCTCCCCTGCAGGAGGAACTGCTTTCCGCCCGCGTCTAGATATGCCGGAACTTCGTGGTCGGACAGCACCTCCAGCATCGTCGCAGTGACCCGATCATGCAGCTGCTCGTTCGCAGGCCGGTCGAAACGAGGCAGTTTGCCGGAACGGTGCGGAATGACGTCGAGCACCTTGGCGCGATCGTCGACAGTCTCCACTCGCCACCTCCGGCCCGCGAAGCCGACGAGTGATCCAATGCCGAGAACGTTGGTGAGTGGGACGGTTCCAAGTGTCCGACCGCTCGAAACCAGCCGCCACTCCTCGTCGGTCTTGAAGACGGCATAGAAGTCACGCGCTTGGACCAATTCCTCCCCGGCCTTACCAAGCATGAGGATGCCGTCTGGCGATTGCTCAAGAAGGTCAGAGCCCTGGGGGCCGGCCCCGCGCAGGAGATCGGCGTAGTCTGTCGGCGCGAAGGCAAGGTAGCTGTCCTGCCCGAACAGGAGCTTGTGCGCCGCAGGCGCTCGGACTCCGCCCTGCGATGCGATGAGCGATAGGGTCTGATGCAGCGCCACGGTGGCTAGCGAGGAGTCCTCGGTTGAGGGTTCTACCCAGTTCGCCTGCAGCAGCCGGACGCAGGCGACAGCTCTCACCGTTTCGAGACGTAGCTTGTCCAGAGGATCGGAATCCGGATCGAGATGATCTTCGCGGACATAAATCCGAAGCACTGCCGGGGTCCCGCGGCGACCGCTTCGGCCAAGACGTTGCTTCAGACCTGACAGCGATCTGGGCGCCCCGACCTGTGCGACTGACTGGACGCTGCCAAGATCGATGCCGAGTTCGAGCGTCGTCGTTGCTACGGCAGTGGTTGGCTGGTCGCCGGCCTTCAAGCGCGTCTCCAGCGTTTCTCGCAGCTCCTTCGACAGGCTGCCGTGATGGGGGAAGAACTCCTCCGGCACGCTGTCGCGCTCCGACCGTTCGCGCAGACGGTCGGCAAGAGCTTCGACCGTGCGGCGCGATGCAGCGAACGCGAGGTTGTTCGATCCCCGCAGGTTCGAGAAGATATGGTCTGCGATCTGACTGAGCGCATCGCTCGCACCATTCTCAGCGATCTCGTCTATGCCTGCTCCCTCGGGCGGTTCCTCATAGCCACGGATCTGCAACCTGACCCCTGGTCCGCTCGGCGGCGCGCGAAGCACGTCGACGCTTTGTGGGTTCACTGCGTTCATCCAACGGCAGGCGGCGTCGGCGTCGCCCAGCGTAGCGGAAAGTCCAACCCGTCGCGGACGCCCGGCCGTTATCCTATCGACGCGACGGAGAAGGGACGCAAGGTGGAGCCCCCGCGGTCCCTGGAGGAAGGCATGGAGCTCGTCGACGACGATCCCATGCACGCCTCGAAACAGCTTGGCGGCGTCTGCGGGGCGACGCAGAAGCAGCGCCTCGATGGACTCAGGCGTGATCAGGGCAACACCGGCTGGCGTCTTGAGTAGCCGCGTCTTGGGGCCTTGCGGCGCGTCCCCGTGCCAGCGGGTGATCGGAAGGCCAAGACGTTCGCATAGCGGTTCCAAGCGCCTGAACTGGTCGTTGACGAGTGCCTTGAGGGGACTGATGTAGAGGATGCGAAGGCCGGCCCCCGTCATGTCTGCCGCTTCGGTGAGCAATGGCAGGAACGCGGCCTCGGTCTTGCCCGACGCCGTGCCCGCCATGATGATCACGTCGCTGTCCGACCCCAGGATCGAACGGATCGCGGTGTCCTGTATCTCACGCAGGCCGGTCCATCCCTCGTCGCGCACCCAGCGGCGGATTTCAGGATGAAGCCGGTCATAGGAAGGGATATCAGATGCGGAGGTCGACAAGCTCGTCGTCCGCCTCTGGTTCGTCGGGCTCTTCCTTGTCCGGCGATACAGCCCCGATCAGTTCATGCCACTGCGTGTCGGGGTTCTGCTCCAGAACGGAAAGGAACTGGACGAAGGCCTTGATCGTGTTGCGGGGGGTGCGGAAGTAGGCTTCTCCGATCCGCTTGTTACAATGCTCCATGAAGGCGGTCTTCGCCTCGTCGGGCACAAGGAAGGCCGACGCGTCGCCGAGCGCGAAGACCGACCTGATGTTCCCGAGAAGCACGAGGAGATCCTCGGGCGAGAGGCTTTGGAGCCGTATCACGGGTCCACTGAGGTCGATCCGCCCCTCAGTTGCGAAGCTGTTCTCTTCCAGCCGCGACTGGAGCGCCTTGTAGCTGTAGAGGCCGCGTCGGCTGTCGAGAAGAAATTCCGGCGTTCCGCCGAACACGAAGCCGAGCCCCTCGACGTTACCCTGAAGCACGTCGTTGAGCATCCTGAGAAGCTGTTCGTAGTTCTGGTTGCGCGCCTGTGAGCTCTGCAGCTTGTAGAGGTTGACCATCTCGTCAAAGACCACGAGGAGGCCGGCATAGCCCGCAATGCGGACGAACGCGGAGAGCAGTTTGAACGTGTCGTATACGTCGGCGTCGTCGATGATGCTGCGGACCGGAAGGGCCTGCCGCGCCTCCGTCTTGGTCGGATACTCCGCCCTGAGCCAGCGCAAGGCCGCCGCCTTGAGGCTGTCATCGCCATCCTCATGAGCGCGCCAGTAGGTCTTGAGCACGGTGGAGAAGTCGTGTCCGCCCAGCATTTCAAGCAGGGGTGTAAGGCGGCGGTCGATGACGCGCTCGACGGGCGAACCGCCGTCCTCGGCCTCGCGGACGCATTCCGTGACGAAGCGTTCGACGATGCTGGGAAGCGCGCCCCCCTCTGGCTTGGTGCGTGTGGCCATGTTCCGGACGGCTTCAGCATAGAGGCCGCGAGCTTGGCCTCCGGTCGCGTGCAGCCTGCGATCCGGAGCCAGGTCTGCATGGATCGTCACGCATTTCCGTTCGAGCGCGATGAGGCGAACCAGGTTCAGGAAGAAGGTCTTGCCCGCTCCATATTCTCCGATGACGAAGCGGACGGCCGATCCGGCGTCCGCGACGCGGTCGATGTCGCGCACCAGCGCACCGACCTCCTGCGAGCGCCCGACCTGGATATGCTGGAGACCCACCCGCGGAACGACGCCAGCCGATAGGGCCTGAATGATAAGATCCCGGTCCTTGCGTCGGATTGTGCTCAAGCGGTAACTCCCATCGGTTCAATTTGGTCAATGACTTCGGAGGACACGCGAACGTCGTCGTCGTCCTCGACTATGGGCTCGCCCAGGGTGTCGAAGCCCCATTCGTTGAGCGTCTCGATGGCTCCGTCCGGCATCAGGCGCAGCTCGGTCGCGAGCGCGTCGAATGCGATCCTTGACATAGGTCCGGTCAGCAGACGGACGAGAAGGTCGGAATGAGGAACGTCGAGGCCTGCAAAGGCCGATGCGGTGACGCTCGACTTGGGCGGCGGGGCGGGGGCGGGTTCAGGCTCGTCCTCGACGAAGATGGATGCGAGCATGGCGGACACCTGGGTCGTCTCGCCCCTGATCCTCTCAAGCCGCGCGGCGTCGATGGACACGCCAGATCGCTTCGGCTCATCCGGCAGTGGCACCGTGCGCTCGTCGATGGCTGATACCACTTCCACCGGTCCGACATCCTCGCCGCTACGATGCAGCGCCGAATAGAGCGCGCTCGCGGGAAGTCCGAGGGCGGCGTGGAGCGCCTCGAGAAATCTCACCTCGTCCGGCAGCACACGACCATCCGCCAGCACCGCCTCGACCGCTGAGGCTGCAAGCGCCGCCCGGCTCTCCGGCGCGACGTCCGTTAGCTTCTTCAGCGCTGCGCGGACCTTTGGTGGATCCGCCGCAAGCGCGCTTCCGCAAGCGAGGAGCCGGGTGATCTCCTCGTCCTTGAGTTCGGGTGTCGAGCGAAGCCGGCGCTCGATGGCGTCCATCTCCGATGAGGCGACTGTTCCGTCGGACACTGCGGCCAGCATGGCGACCTCGACCATTCCGCGGGCAGCGGCATATGCTCCTCGGTCGGGATCGACCGCCCCACCGAGACTTGCCGGGAACAGGGCAATGCGCCCGTCCATCCTCAGAGCGGCAGCTGGCCCATAGCGACGATCGGGCTCGAACCCGAGGTCGAGCGCATCGAGGGCGACGCCGATCTGTCGGACGCTTGCCGCCGGGAGCTTCTCGGAGCCGGCTTCCAGTTCCAGGCCGAGCGCGCGAGCCACATCGAGGACTGCCGCGAGACCGTCAACCGTCGAAAGGTCAAGAGCGCTTCGGCATTCGGCGAAGGACGCCCGTCCCCGGCGCAATTCGAGAGGTAGCAGAAGGTCGCCGCGGAGCTTTCCGCGAGCCTCCGGATCGCGACCGAGGAGCCGACTGTAGGTCGATAGATCCTCCATGCAGCCGTCGAGGATCGTGCGCAGGCCAGTGAGCGGAGCCTGCGTCCCAGAAATGTCAGGAAGATCCAACTCAATCGAGCGGAAGAACGTGTTGCTGGCAGCCTGATACTGGGAGCGGATCTTGGTCTTGGGACGTCGAACGCGCAGGCCCTCAGGGTTGCGGACGGCGAAGCGCACGCGCCAGAGGTCGAGCAACTCCTCAAAACACCGTTGCCCTGGGGTGCGGAGATAGACATCAGGCAGCGAAAGCACCCACAGCAGACAGTCATCTGCATCGAACGGCTCGTTTCGCCCGATGCGGTTGCCGAGCCGCACGCGCACATTGAGCGGCAGCTCCATTTCGTAATTGTGGGGCGGCGCTTGCCTCACTGGCTCGTCGCTGCTCTCGCCGTAGAGGCACGAGAGCGCCAGCAGCTTCGAGGCATAGGCGGCGAAGGAGTAGTTCTCTCCGTGAATGGAGAGGAGCCGACGGAGTTCCGCGAAGATTGCAGGTGCCTCTTCCTTGGCGTCATCTACCAGCAGGCACTGCTCGAGGCCGTAGAAGAATACGAATACGTAGCCGATCGGGATGGCGGGATCTTTCCGACCTCCCTCCAGCCAGTCGAGGTAGGTCCAGCGCGCCCGAGGGTCTAGTCGGTCGTAGCTCTGCCAGTATGTGAGTGTGTCGCCCGAGCGATCGCCTCGGGGATCGATCGGAAGAGTGGGGTCGATCCGGGTCTTGTCATGGGCGGGGTCATGCCGGGCAGGAGTGCCATAGTAGACCATGTCGACGGTTACGTTCCGCGTGCCCACCAGGACCGAAGTCGCCTCTTTGACCCAGCAAGAGGGAGCGCGTTGTCCCTTCGGTGTCGAGGCTGCTGGCTGCTGAGGCCGAGATGGAGGAACAGCCGGCGCTGCCGGCTTGGTCATCCGTCTCGCATAGCCCGACGCCTGCTCGAGGGTCGAGAACGAGTATCCGCCGAAGAGGTATCGGCCGTTTGTGCTGAGGCTTATGCCTTGGGGGACAGCATCGAAATTTGACGATTGAGAAGTGGACGATGTGGGGGATGCTCCCAGCGCGGGGCGCTGGGGGGCAACCTGCGGATCTATGTCTGGCGCAGGGGCGCCAGACATTATTTCGCCGAATCGGCGCGCGACTCTAGAGAGCCAACCTTCTGACTGGGCCATCACTCTTTCCCCCAACCCAGCGATACTGTCGCAAAGTCATGCGGATTGCCAGAGGCTTACGCTTCCCAAAAAGTGGCAGACTGATGTGAATCAGTCGATGTTAGCCGTAGAATAATAGATGCAGATATAGCAGCATGACGCGTCGAGCCGCCCGTGCGTGGGAATCACGGGAGGTCCTCGGCGGTTGGGGGAATGAGTGAAATGACGTTGTTCGGAATTCCGGTGATACCGGTGCTTGTGTTTGTGGTTCTCGTTGCTCTGGCGATCGCATTCTTCCGGTATTTCTTCATCCCTGCGAATCGGCTCGATGCGAACCTCAAGCAGATCATCGCGAACGTGGAGGCGGCGCGGGCAAAGGGCCTGAACGACCTCTCCAAGTGCTTTGAACCTGACCGCGCGATCGCGGCGATCTTCAACGAGTATCGAGAAACGCTCCATGTCCAGAAGGACTTGGACGTCCAGACGGGCGAGATGGTCGAGCGCGCCATTCGCTCGACGGTCCCCGCGGAGATGTTCCTCTCTCCCCACGCCGTGGTGGACAATCGCGTCCACGCCGAGTTCTTCAAGCATCTCCCCGGCATTTTCACCGGCATCGGCATCATCGGGACCTTCACCGGCCTTCTGACCGGCTTGAGCTCCTTCCAGATCTCGGACGACTCCGGCGTGGTCCGGAACAGCCTGACCGCCCTGCTGCATGGCGTCAGCGAGGCCTTCATCGTCTCGGCCTTCGCGATCATCCTCGCGATGTTCACCACCGGCCTCGAGAAGTTTCGTCTGAACAGCCTCTATCGGAAGGTCACCCAGCTCGCCCACGAGATCGACGCGACCTACGAGGCCGGCGCCGGCGAGGAGTATCTGGCTCGGCTGGTGACCTCCTCGGAGGACTCGGCCAGTCAGACCAAGATCCTGAAGGACGCGCTCGTCGCCGACCTGAGGGAAATCCTTACCGAACTCTCGGACCGGCAGATCAACGCGACCGTCCAGCGCTCCAACGAACTCGGGACGACCATCGCGGGTGCCCTGACCGATGCGCTCAAGGGGCCGCTCGACCAGATCGCCGGCGCGGTCGGCCAAGTCAGCCAGGATCAGTCGTCCGCGGTGACGAAGCTCCTCACGGACGTGCTCGCCAGCTTCAGCGATCGCCTCGAGAACATGTTCGGCACCCAGCTGTCGGGCATCGGTGACATGCAGCAGCGCACGATCGACGCCATGCAGACCGCGGTTTCGAAGCTGCAGGACCTCACCGACAACGTGGAGGCGGCCGGGACGCGCGCCTCCGATGCGATGTCCACCAAGCTGCTCGAGGTCGTGCAGGCGGTGGAGGCGAAGCAGGCCGCGATGTCGGAGGAGCTCCGCACCGTGATCGACGAGATCCGATCATCGACTGGCGAGATGCAGGAGGCTACCCAAACCCGCGTCCAGGGCATGCTGACCGCCCTCGGCGAAGGCATGGCGCAGGCAATCTCGGCGATCGAGAGGCAGGCTGCCGAACGCTCCAGGCTTCAGGCGGAGGAGGACGGCAAGCGGGCCGAGGCTGCGGCTGGCCATGTCGGACAGATGCGTGAATCCGTAGGCGCGATCTCCTCGAACGTCGATGGCCTCGTCGAGGCTATCCGGGAGATGACGGCTGGCGTCCAAACCGCGACCCGAGATGCATTCGTGCGGCTCAACGGCGGGGCCGACACACTCCTTGCGGCCGCCAACAAGCTGGAGAACTCGGGTCGAGAGGTTGTCGGGGGCTTCGACCGGATCGCCAACGTTACGACGGGTCTTTCGGAGGCAGCGGGCAGCGTCGCCGGAGCTGCGAGGGGTCTAGATTCCGTCATTTCGGACTACCGCTCGGCGCGGGACGCCGTCGCCACGATGGTCCAGGATCTCCGCGGTACGGTGGAGAATGCGTCCCGAGAGGCGAGCCTCACGGCGGATGTCCTCGGTCGGATAGAAGGCGCCACGCAGAAGCTGGTCGCGGCGCAGTCGGAAGCGGACGGCTTCCTCGACGAGGTCGCCGATGTCATCGGCCAGTCGCACGAGAAGTTCTCGGAAGGTATGCGCGGCGTCGTGGTCGAGGCGAACCGCGAGTTCCACACCCAGCTCTCGCGCGCCACCGGCATGCTCAAGGAGGCGATCCAGGAGCTGGAGGCCTCCCTCCCGTCCACCGGTCGGCAGGCGGCGTGATCTGAATGTTCCAGCGCGTTACTATGGGGCATCGAGGTCGCGAGGAGGGCGAGAAGCCCTTCTGGATCTCGTTCGCCGATCTCATGACCGCCCTGATGGTGCTGTTCCTGCTGGTGATGAGCGTGGCGCTCCTCGCGGTCACCCGCACGATCTCGGAGCGCGAGCAGCTCGAGGCCGAAAGGCAGGCGGAGATCGTCAAGCTCCTCGACCGCATCGACAGGGCTGCGAAGAAGCAGGGCATCCGCGTCGATAGGAACAGGGCCGTCATCGACTTTGGTGACCGGGCCCGCTTTGACTCGGCAAGCAACGCACTCAGCCTTGAGCAGGAACAGCTCCTGCGGTCCTTCGTCCCCGAGGTCCTCGCGATCGCCCGGGACAAGGGTGGGCAGCGTTGGCTGAAGAGGATCGTCGTCGAGGGCTTCACCGACCGGAGAGGTAGCTATCTCTACAACCTGAACCTCAGCCTTCAGCGCAGCCAGCGGGTCCTTTGCGCCCTTATGGCCCGGCCGCAGGCAGGCGAGCGGCCCATGGATCGTCGTGAGCTAGAGGAGATACGGCGGCTATTCCTCGTCGGCGGCTATTCATCAAACTCCGCGAAGGCGTCACTGGACGCAAGTCGACGCATCGAGCTTCGTTTGGAGTTCTTCGGGGTTGATGAGCCCGCAGCTACTCCGGTGGACGCGTTCGAAGGCGAGTTCGGCACATGCGCCCTCTGAGCCCTAGGATGGCGAGGCTGCAGCAGCGGCTGACCGATGTCGGCGCTGCGGCTTTCAGGGACATGCCAGAACCGGACCTCCGTGCTTTGAAGGGGCATGTTCAGTCGCTTCAGGCGATGCTCAGCGGAGCAGGGGCGGGCGCTGGCGCGTCGAACGACCGTATCCAGACGGAGCTCGTCAGATTTCGCGAGACGGGGAAGCTCCATGATGTTCGGTCTGCACGCCTGGTGAGCTGGGGCACCCGCCTCCGGTCGGTGGGTCAACCCGCCCTGATCGAGGACGGTGAGCGGTTCGATCCGCTCCTGAGCGAGATAGACTCATTCCGATCGATGCCCCGTCCATACAGGCGATGCTGGCGCGGGCTTCTGGACGGCTATGTGAACTACGACCCCGGCAGTGCGCGTGGGGCAGGCGATCGGAACTGGCGTGTCCTGCGGGAATATCTGAACGACAACCTTCCGCAGCTGGAGCGCTCCGGGCAGGCGCCTGACTGGCTCGCAGCGATAGACGACCATGCGAACCTTCTGACGGAAGACCCGTGCACCCGCTACGGCGCCGAGATCCTGACTGGTGAGGGGGATCCTCTCGAGATCCTTCGCCGCGATCTTTCAGCCGGCGACACGTCTTGGATCGGACAGCGGATATTCGAGGCGCAGATCGAGGCTGCGGTGAGGTTCGACGACCGTAGATTCCGTGATGTTCTCCCACGCGTCATCGGACTGATCGAGGAGCACGACGTGCTCGCCGACGAGGGCCTGTCCCGCGTGCTCGACCGCTACGCGGAATGCGCGTCGATCGAGGTCGATCCGGCGCTGTGTGAGACCTCCGTCACCCGGTGGGGCAATCCGTGGCTAGAGCGGAACGACACGCTCTGGACGCTGGTCCGTCCGGACACGCGAAGGATGGTGTCGTCCTGGCACAAGCTCCGTCTGATCGAGGACTTCTTCAACCTGCTTTCTGCCGACGGAATAAACGACCAGCGTCGCATCAAGTTCTGGAAGCGCCATGTCGATCAGATCAGCGACATGCACTTCGCGCTCGGCGACGCCGCGTATCGGGATCCGCGACCGAGCTTCAAGGCCCTTCGCCAGATGATGAAGGGACGTATGATGAGTCTGACGAGCGGAGGCGTCTCGAGCAACAACGCCTTCATTATGCGCATCGCGGGCCACGTCTATGTGGAGTTCGGGGAGGAGGGCAACGCCATGTTCGCGTTCGACGCCGCGAAGCTACCGTTCGACCTTACGAAAATGCAGGTTGCCGGCAACAAGACGGCTTTGAAACACCCGAGCCATGTCGCCCGCATCGTCCACAATAACGGTGCGGGAGAGCGATGGGAGCGTAGGGCCGACCGTCTCATCGCTTCCCTCTCAACCGCAAGAGGGGGCCCCCAGGTCAGTCATACGACGCCGTCTTACGGCGCACGTCCGTCCGCATCACCGCCGCCTAGTGCAAGGTCATCATCGACCGGTTCAAGCGTTGGCAAAGATGCTGAGCTCTTCGCGTTTCTCGCCAAGCATGGGATCAAGACCGCGGATTCGCGTGATAAGGGAGGTTCGCTCTGGGCTTACGCACCGCGTTCCGGTCCAGCGGCGAACGAACTCACCCGTAGGAACTTCGCCTGGGCGGAGCGCCGCGGCGCCTGGTATCTTCGCTCATGATCTGGGGTAGGAAGAAGGCCAAGCCGGAAGTCCGTCAAGCGACCACGCCATCGCTAGTCGTCGAGGAGGGAGGCATTCTCCTGCCTGCCGGCAGCGAGCCGACCCCCCGGTCAAAGGCCGCGGCGGCGCTTCTCGACCAGCTGGCCGACGAGGGGCTCGCGGAGCGGGTCGACGGTGGCCACCTTTTGCAGTGGACGCAGCTATTCGTTCTCCTTGAGGACGAGGAGGCAGCGGCGGAGCTTGAAATACTCCAACTCCCACCGTCCACAATGGCGGTTCCGAAGATCGTGAGCCGAAATTCGCTGACGGATCGCGACTTCTCGGTCGCGATCGACGGTTGGTTCAACGCTGACCGCGGCCCCGTATCCGGGGCGAGGCTTAGGGGCGGCGCGCTCGAAGCGGACGCCGGCCTCCAGCTTGTTTCTCCGCGCGTTTGGAGCTTGCTGGAACGCGTCCGGAGATTTGCACGTCGTCCAGAGGAAGAGCGCAACGAAGCCGACCAGCGTCGCGCCTGGGGAGAGATCCGTCAGTTGGCGGTTGCGGCTGGCGCCTCGCTTGATGACTTCCTCTACCGGACGGTGGTGCTCACGCCGGAGCGATTGCAGATGGCACTGCGTCGTTCGGAAGGATTGGGGCTGGTTGAGGTCGAGCCATGGTTTGAGGGCGCGCCAGCCGACTGGCTTGAAGCGTTCGACAGGTCGGGTCAGGTGCGTGACCGATACGATCTGCCGACGCCGGACGGAATCATTCAGGTGATGATCTCGCCCGAGGTGAGCACAGTGCTGCGCGAGGTCAAGCGCATGCCTGGTCGTCGTGTCGCCGGCGAGCGTGCCGAGGCTTTTCTCCTCAATCCGATCGCAGCGCTGGGACCGGACGCGGCTGCGGTCGTCGACGAAGAGCAGTTCGAGGAAGCGAAGCAGCAGGCGGGCATCGTGTTCGAACGGTTTGCCGCCGTGACGCCGGAAACTCATGGTGAAGGTGCCCTCGGCCTGCTCATCACCAGTGGGGCAGGCGAGGCCATCGAGACACGTGAGGTCATGCTCGAGGAGGCCGACGTCATCGAGTTCGTCGCCGGCGTCGAGCGCAATCTTGATCGCGGCCTTCAGCTGTTCGCCTGGGACGAATATGAGTTCGAACTAGATGGCGACAGCCGGCTGCACTGCGAAGCACTTCGTCGGGCGCTTGGCCATAGTGAGGACGGCGTCATCACGCACGGTCAGGTCTACGACCTCTCAGGCTACTCGGAACGCGTGGAGGGCATCGGCCAGGAGAAGTCCTTCTATTCCCCCCACATCGCCAAGCGCGACGACGGGGAGGGCTGGTTCCCTGAAAATCTCGTCCCGATGATCGGATGGACGGATCCGGAAACCGACCAACCCTGTATCCTGCCGCTAACAGACGAGTTGTCGGCCGAGCTGCGTGAGGGGCTGGAGACCGCGAAAGCGACCGGAGCAACGTCAGTCCCTCTGACAGGGTGCCCGACGCCCATCCCGGTCCGTGAGGCCGAGGCGATCGTATCCACCTTCGGACAGGTCAGGGATCAAGCCGCGAAGGGAACGTTCAAGCCCGAAACTCCTGCGCGTCGCGGGAAGAAGCCCACACTGATCCTCAAGAGCAACATAGGACAGGTGGACTACAGGGAGGAGCGGCTTGCGGCGCTCGCGGAGAAGCCGGCTCCTGCCAGGCTTCCCTCCAATCTCCGTCCTGGCGTCGCGCTGAAGCACCACCAGCTCGAAGGACTTGCCTGGATGCAGCATCTTCTAGCGCTGGCGCCCGACAAGTGCCGGGGCGCTCTGCTGGCCGACGACATGGGTCTTGGGAAGACGCTTCAGATACTCAGCCTCGTAGCGCGGGCGCGGGAGGAGAATCCCGAAACCCCGCCGGCGTTGGTTGTTGCCCCGCTCTCACTTCTGGAGAACTGGAAGGAGGAGTCGGAGAAGTTCCTCGAGCCCGGGACGCTGAAGATCCTGACGGCTTATGGCGAAGGCCTCACTGGTCTGCGCGTCGATCGGGCCTCGGTCGATGAGCAGCTCCGCAGGGAAGGGCTGGTGCGGTTTCTTCGCCCGGACTGGCGCGGCGATGCAGACCTCGTCCTCACGACCTATGAGACGCTCCGCGATCTTGAGTTCTCGTTCGCGCGCGAGAAGTGGTCTGTGATGGTCTGCGACGAAGCGCAGAAGATCAAGAACCCGAACGCCGCGATGACCCGGGCCGCCAAGAAGCAGCAGGCGCAGTTCCGTATTGCCTGCACGGGGACCCCGGTCGAGAACAGCCTGGTCGATCTTTGGTGTCTGTTTGACTTCGTGCAGCCTGGTCTGCTCGGTGCGCTCAACGAGTTCGGTGCGACATACCGTCGCCCGATTGAGGCAAAGAGCGACGACGACAGAGCGAAGGTCGAGGAGCTGCGGGGTGTCATCACGCCCCAGCTGCTCCGACGCATGAAGGCAGAAGTCGCTACCGACCTGAAGGCGAAGGTCGTGGACGAGTCCAGCCGCAGTCTTGATATGAGCCCGTTCCAGCGCGGCCTTTACGTCGGCGCGATCGACGCCTTCAGGCGGGCCGGGGCGGCGCCGGGAAGCCATCTGGCACTCCTCCACAAGCTCAGGCTGCTGTGTTCGGACCCGGATGAGAGCGCTGGCAGCGCCTATGATCCAGTGGATAGCTATCGGGCACGGTCTCCGAAGCTCGACTGGCTGATCGAGGTTCTCAAGGCGATCCGTGATCGAGGAGAGAAGGCGATCGTCTTCTGCGAGTTCAAGGCGATCCAGCGCCTGATCAAGCATTACGTGCAGGAGGAGTTCGGCGTTCCCGTCAAGATCATCAATGGCGACACGACCGCATTGGCGAGCGCCATCGATAGCCGGCAAAAGATGATACGATCCTTCCAGGAACAGCCGGGATTCGGTGTAATTGTGCTGTCGCCCGTAGCTGTTGGATTCGGCGTCAACATGCAGGCGGCGAACCATGTCATCCACTTCACAAGGACCTGGAATCCAGCGAAAGAGGATCAGGCGACCGACCGGGCATACCGCATCGGCCAGACGAAGGATGTGTTCGTTTACTATCCCTCCGTGTCTGCAGGAGACTTCAAGACGTTCGACGTGAAGCTGGACGAGCTTCTCGAACGGAAACGCTCGTTGGCGAGCGACATGCTCAACGGCAGCGGTGAGATCGGCCTCGGCGACTTCGACGTCGACGAGCTACGCCCAGTTGAATAATGTGAGCCAAGCATTGGGGATCGTGGCGTACGTTCGTCAGAGAAATGAAGGACTTGGGGGGTAAATGGGCAGCTTCCGATTTCTGCACGCGGCGGACGTGCATTTGGACAGTCCGCTTCACGGCCTCGCGCGCTACGAGGGCATTCCGCTTGAAGACGTCCGCGGCGCAACCCGTGCGGCCTTCGACAACCTGATCGACCTGGCGCTCCGGGAGCATGTCGACTTTCTGGTGATCGCCGGAGACCTATACGACGGCGACTGGAAGCACATGGGGACGGGGCTCTACTTCGCCCACGCCATGGGCCGACTGGACCGAGAAGGCATCCCGGTCTTTCTGCTCGCAGGCAATCACGACGCGGCCTCGGTGATGACCCGCCAGATACCGTGGCCCGCCAACGTGCGGCTTTTCAGCAGCCGCCAGCCTCAGACCCACCTGCTGGAAGATTTCGGCGTGGCGGTGCATGGCCAGAGTTTCGCCACGCCTGCGGTCACGGACAACCTCGTGCCGAAATACCCCGATGCCGTCCCGCACGCCTTCAACGTCGGCGTGCTCCACACCGCTCTTTCCGGAGCTCTTGGGCACGCGCCCTACGCCCCCTGCGACGTTCCCGACCTGAGAGCGAAGGGCTACGACTATTGGGCCCTGGGACACGTCCACGCCCAGCAGATCGTCTCCACCGAACCGCACGTCGTCTACCCCGGCAACCTTCAGGGGCGGAACATACGCGAGACTGGTCCGAAGGGCGCGGTGCTCGTGGAGGTGGCCGACAGGCAGGTGGCTTCCGTTGTACCCGTTGAGCTGGACGTGCTTCGCTGGAGCAAGATCGAGGTGGACTGCACAGAAGCCCGGATGAACTCCGTTACCGACCTGATCCGTTCCGCTCTGGGGTCCGCCTTGCCAACCGAAGGCGCAGGCCGACCGCTGATCGTCCGTGTGGCGCTTCACGGAACTTCGGAGATCGCGGGTACGCTGAAGGACCGCGGGGCAGAACTCCGCGATGAGGTTCGCGCGATCGCGACATCCATCTCGCCCGATCTCTGGATCGAGAAGGTGGTCAGCGAGGTGACCCCGCCGCATGCCGCCCAAGAGCCGGAAGCTGGTCTCGACTTCGCCGAGATCATCGATGAGGCGCATTCGGATCTCGAACTCATGGCGGAGCTGAGGACTGAACTCGAACCGTTCCTCGTGTCGGCCAGGTCTTCTCTCGGAGCACCCGACGAGGACGAACTGCGTGCGCTTGCCGAAGCCGGCAGCTGGGACCGCATCCTCGAAGCGAGCGCGACCGCACTGCGGGCTCGCCTGGTGGGAGACGCCTGATGCGGTTCGCCAAGCTCAGTCTGGAGAAGTATGGCCACTTCGAGGATCGCGTGCTCGAGTTTCGATCGGGCGCCTCCGACCTCCATCTCATCTACGGCGCAAACGAGGCCGGCAAGAGCACGTCGATGGCCGCGGTGACGGATCTTCTGTTCGGCATTCCCATGCGGTCGCCCTACAACTTCCGCTTCGACTACCCGCTGCTTCGAATTGGCGCCCTGTTGGAGGAGGATGACCGACAGACCGCCGTCCGCAGACGGAAGGGCGGCAGCGGGACGCTGGTCGACGCCGACGACAAGCCGATGGACGAGGCGCCACTCCTCGGCATGCTGCGCGGTCAGACGAGAGAGACCTTCGGCCGGTCTTTCAGCCTTGATCAGAGCGCACTGCGCGAAGGCGGCGAAGCGATGGTGAAGGCGAAGGACGACGCCGGGCAGGCGCTCTTCGCCGCGGGATCAAACCTGACGGCTGTCGCCTCGGTGCTGGCCACGCTCGAGGACGATGCTGACGCCATCTGGGGCAAGCGCGCCAAGGCCAGCCGCACCTACACCGCCGCCGAGCGCAACCTAGAAGCCAGCCTCCGCACGGTTCGAGACGCGAGCCTTAAGCCGAAGGCGTGGTCGGATGCGCGCGCAGTCTCAGAAGAGGCTAACGCGGCACTGAAGAAGCTCGAGGGTGAGCGGCTGGCACTGAAGCAGGAGCTGCGCTCTCTCGATCGCCTCCGAGGCGTCGCCAGTCTGGTCGAAGCCCGCGCCCGGACGCTGCTGGAGCTTGGTGAACTCGCGGACGTTGTCGTCGTCGGCGAGCAGATCGAGGCTCAAGCACGGGAGTGCCTTGACGCACTCGAACGGGCGGAACGCGACCGCACAACGGCGAAGCGGCTCCTGTCGGAGGCCGAAGAGCGAATAGGCGTCGTCGATCTCGACGACGCGGTCATCGACGCCTCGGAACAGATCGAACGGCTCCTCGAACGGCGCGGAGCCGAGACCAAGGCCGCCGAAGATCTGCCGAGACTTGCCGCGAGGCGTGAGCAGCTCGAACTTCAGGTGAGCAACCTTCACAAGGAATTCGGATCCGCGATTGCGGTCGTGCCAACACGCACTCAGGTGACCGAGCTCCGGCAGGTTCTCAATGGCATCGTATCCGCGCGCGCAGCTGCCGACCAAGCGGAATCGGATCTTGGGGACGTCCGCTCCAGGCTCGCGCGCCTGGAGCAAAGGCTCACCGAGCTACCCGCGGACGCGGCACTGACCACGCTCGTCTCCGCGGTCGATGCGGCCCGGCAGCTTGGCGCCGATTTTGACGAGCGCTGCGACGCGGCAGCCGAAACCTTGAACCGGACCGCTGCCCGACGGGATGCTCTGCTCGCCCAACTGAAGCCTTGGAGCGGTTCGGCCGGCGAGCTGTTCGGGCTACCGTCTCTGTCGGAAGCAGAACTGCAGCAGGCGCGGGATCGCCTCGCGGAACTGGAGGCCGAGCTTAAGAAGGCGTCCACCGCTGCCACACGGCTTCGGAACGAGGCCGAGACCCTATCGCATCAGATCGAGCGCGGAAGCGCCTCGGATGGAGCGGTGACGATGGAGGCGCTCGCAGCTGCCAGGCAGGTCCGGGACGCGGATTGGGATTTCATCCGAGAGGGACTGACGGCCGGAACTGTCATTGAGGACGGTCAACGGCGTGCAGCCGCATACGGCGATCTCGTCGAGAAAGCGGACACGCTCGCCGATAGGCGCTACTCGTCGGCCGAGGCATCCGGCCGCCTTGCGGAGATGGTCGACCTGCGCGATCGGCTCTCCTTAGAGTCAGAACAAGCCGGCCGCGCCGTGACACTTGCTGAGGCAGCTCTGAGCGACTTCAGACGCGGGTGGGACGACCGTCTCGCGCGCGTAGGACTTCCGCTTCTCGCGCCGCTCGCGATGGCAGCGTGGCAAGCGGCTCGCACCGAAGCGATCGAGGTATTCGAAGCCGTAGCCGGCGCCGAAGGCGAACTTGCACGTGCTCAATCCCGCCGGCGGGACGCGTTGGCGGCTCTGTGTCGGGCTCTGGACATCGAAGCTCCGACGAATTCGATAATCTTGCCGATCCTAACAGCAGCGGAAGCCGCGCGGACGACACGCGAGGAACAGGCGCTCGCGAGGAGGGAACTCGAACAGGAGATCGCGAGGCTCGTCAACGAGGCAGACGCCCTGACCAAGTCGATGACCTCCCGCAAGGGGGAGGAGCAGAGAGGCCGAGAGGCCTGGAAGGCCGTGTCGGAGCGCGCCGGGGTCGATCTGCCGGTTGAAGGCGCCGACCTGCGCTTCGAGATCATCGACGAGCTTCGCAGCGCCTCCGAGGAACTGGCCACCCTTCGAATCCGTGTCGCCGGGATCGAGCGCGACGCGAACGGCTTCAAGTCCGCCGTGGCGGAGCTCGCGGCCAAGCTCGACTGCGCCCCAGGGGGCAGCGACCCGCTCGACGTCCTAAAAAGTCGTCTTGCGAAGGCCCGCGCTTCCGAGGCTCAGGCCTGGGAGCTCAAGGGCGAGGTGTCGCGTCGATCGGCCGAGGAGGGCGAGGCCGACGCAAAGTCACAAGCGGCCAGAAGCGGCCTCGGGGAAGTCGTGAAACAACTCGCGATCGAGGACACCGACCTCCTCCCGGATCGCCTCGACGCATCATCGCAGGTGCGCGCTTTGCGCGCCAAGGTTCGTGAACTGGAGACGGAGATCGTCGCCAAGGGTGACGGATACGGGCTTGAACAGCTGATCGAAGCACTCGCCAAGACCACGCCCGACGAGATCGCGTCGCGCAGGGAGCAGGCCAGCAGCGAGGTCGACGCGCTCGACGACACGATCTCCAATGCAGCCAGAACCTACGGCGACACGCGCCGTAGGTTCGAGGACCTCGACGTCGACGGCCACTCAGCCGCAGACGCGCAGGCGGACGCCGAGGCGGCGCGTGCCGAGATGGCGGTGCAGGCGGAGGCCTATCTGATGAAGCGCACCCAGGCCGTCATGCTGCGGTGGGCGATCGAAAAGTATCGAAAGAGGCACCAGGACCCGCTGCTCGCCCGTGCGAGCACGATCTTCGAGACGCTAACGCTGGGCCGCTACAAAGGCTTGGATGCCGACATGCAGGACTCGACACCCAGACTGATCGGCCTTTGCGAAGATCGCAAGACGGTCGTGGAAGTGGGACAGATGAGCGAAGGAACGACTGATCAGCTGTTCCTGGCGCTGCGCATCGCGGCGCTTGAACAGTCTGTGGATGCCGGCGTGCGGCTCCCCTTCCTCGCCGACGACCTCTTCGTCAACTTCGACGACGATCGCTCTCGCGCCGGATTTCGCGTGCTAGCGGACTTGTCGCGATCAACGCAGGTCCTGTTCTTCACGCACCACGAGCACTTGGCGGCAATCGCCAAGGAGGTGCTTGGCAAGGAGCGATGTTCGGAAATCAGGCTCGCCTAGAGGAGCGTCGCGCCGACCGGATTCTCGAGGGCGGAACGCGCCACGGACGTCGCCTTCCGCCGCTTGCCGAGCTCTATCCTGAAGTCGTCGAGCACCTTCAGGTCGGCTTCCATCTCGTTAGGGGACGGCTGCGGGATGTCCCGGCCGGCCGACATGTCGTGGCCTGAGCGTTCCGAGGCTCGCTTCATTGCAAAGAAGATTGTCCGATAGTCATCGTCAGTGACGGTCACCTCCTTGAGCCTGCCTGTCATGACATCCGGCACGAACCTTACGACCGTCTTCGCGAAGACGACCTCCTCGACCGCCCGTTCCCAGGATTCGCGCAGGTCCGAGTAGAAGTCCTTCGTCTGCCGCCGATATTGGTCCGTGTCAAAGTCGGTTACGCCCTTAAGCTCCTTCGCGCGCGTCCGCAGCGTCTCGATCCGCGCGTTGAGGTCGGCGACCCAGGGCTCGCAATTCTCGCGGATCACGCCGAAGCCCTCAAATTGCGTCTTGGCGACGAGTGACTTGATCAGCGGCGCGGCGTCTCCTGCCCTGGCGGCCTCCGACACAACTTCGTTGAAGAATACAAGGTTGTGCGTGAAGATGATCACCTGCCGTCCCTTCTTCGCCTCGGCGACAAGACGGTGCGCGACCTTGCGGATGCGCAGGTGGTCAAGCGAGGAGACGGGGTCGTCGACGATGATTCCGTAGCGCGCGTCGTCGCCTCCGATCTCGGCGAGGAAGCATGCGAGCGCGAGCGCCCGCTGCTCGCCCTCCGAGAGCACCTGGTTGTTCTTCACAGCGCCAGCGCCGTGCAGGCCGACCGAGAACAGGCTCTTGCCGCCTGAGCTGGAGTCGCTGACCTTGAAAGGAAGATGGGTGAGGTCGAGCGCGCCGATCTCCTCTGCGATCCTCCGTTCAAGCTCCTCGGTGACGAGCTGCTTGCGCAGGGCGGTGATCTGCGTCGAGATCGAACGTGTCGCCACCTGGGCCTGGCACCCCGTCAGCGACCGTTGCTCCGTGACGTCCCGCAGGCGCTGCAAGACCGTCTCCAGGTCATTGGCGAGCTTCGCCCGGTCCTTGAGTTCGGCAAGCCGCGTCCGCTTGGCGTCCAGCGCCTCGGTATGCGAGGCGCTTCGCTGAAGCGAAGCGGCCTCGCCCTCGAGGCGCTTGAGTTCCGCCGCGACCGTCTCGGCGAGCGCGCTTACGTCCGGCGTCGGTGCAGACGTCGCTGTGTCGTCCAGCAGTGCGGCGCGCCTCGCCTCGAACCCGGCCAGCGCCTTGAGGATGTCGGCAACGGTCATGGCCCGGGTCTCATCGAGCTGTCCGTATCCGGCCAAGGTCTCCTCGACCAAGGATGCTTCCGGCACCTTCACCTGCTCGACCTGCGTCAGGAGCGCCTTGAGGGCGTCGCGCGCACCGTCGGCGCGCTTCGTGGCCTCGCCACTGACGAAGTCGTTGAACCGGGCCAGCCGGGCGGAGCCCGTCGGGGTGAGCGGCTCGAGGCAAAGGACGCACAGGTCGCCGGTTGCCTCAGGCAGACGCGCGGGCGGGGGTTCCACTCCGGCGGCGACGAAACGGCGCGCCGCCTCGAACAGGATCCGCCAGGCCTCGCCGCCGACCTCCGCGACGGGCTCGCCTGCGAAACTGGCGGCGGCCGCGATCCTCTCCGCCTCCACCGCCTGGGCCAGCTCGCGCCGAGCCGACGCGATCGTCTCACCGACCCTGTCCGAGAGTCCGTCTCGGAGGGTGGCCAGCACCTCGCCCACGCGCTTCAACACGGTGATGGCGCGGCGGCGGGTAGCCGCAAGCGCCACCGGATCGGCGGCGAGCTCGGCTTCGAGCCGGGCGAGTTCTGCGAGCTCCGTCTCGCTCAGGTCGGACAGCCTGCGGATTTCGTCCTCGGAAGGCAGCGAGGGCGCCTTGGGATCCAGTTTGGCAAGGGTCAGCGCGACCGTGCAACCTGGGGTGTATCCGGCCGGCAGCGCGACCCGCAGCCGCGGCGCGAGGGCCTTCTCGTCCGCCGAGAACCTCGTGGCCATCCGTTGACACAACTCGCCGTGGTGCTCGAGGATCGCGAGCTCGCGCGGCAGGTAGGCGATCCGGTTACCGCTATCGACGTAGAGCCGGGCGTTGTGGCTGTCGAACACCGATATCTGACGGAGCTGCGAGGGAGGTGGCGTTGCGGGATCCCAATCGATCTCGGTCACCGCGTCGTCGCCGACTTGGTAGCGCACCTGCACCCGCATCGGCCCGCCGCCGGCGTCGAACACGTTCCCCCGCAGCTGGTCCGAGGTCAGGCTTCGGCAAAGTCGCTTGGCGATGCGGGTGTATCCGCTCTTCCCGCTCCCGTTTTCGCCGTAAACCAACGTGATGCCCACACCGGCCATGCGCAGCTTCTGGCTACCGGCGAGGCGGTCAATGTTCTGCACGGGACCGAGCTGCGCGAGCACGGTTCGCCGCGCATCGCCTGAGCCGCCACCAAGATGCGAAGCGTCAATCGCGGTTATGGGGTGGGGTGAAGAGCCGGCGCCGGCCGCGGCACGCACGTTGTCGAGGATGCAGTCGGCGTCCTCCGGCTCCAGGGAGTGATCCGGTGCGACGGCGATCCGCCGCAGGCTGTCCTTCACCCAGTTAGGCTGCTCGGCAGCCCAATCCAATAGATTCTTGACCATTTCCCATCCCCCGTCGGTCCAGAATGATTAACTCTCGTGACGGACGCAAGCGGGGTTTCGCCCGTTGCGCCGGAAAGCGCTCTCGCGTCCAGCTAAGCGCGGCCCGTCTATTGAGCGGCAGCTCGCGGAAGCGCTCCGCGTCCTCTGGAACGGCCGCTTTGGGTCGAGGACAGAGGCGATTTATAGGGAGGCTAGATGAGTTTATCGAAATAAGCTAACTTTTGCCCCTGACAGAACGGCTCGCGATCTGCTGCCTCCAGCTTGTCTGAACGTTTCTGCCGTGGCCATGATGGCCACTGGAGAAGTGTCATGGGATTATCAGAATTTGATCCCGCTGCACGCGAACGAGTGTCGTGGAATTCGGGACGCAAAGTCGGCGCGAAGCGCGCATTGAAGCCCCGCCAGATTTGGGCAATCCGGTTCTTCCTTGATCAGCATGGACGGATCCGCGACCGGGCGCTGTTCGACCTCGCCATCGACAGCAAACTGCGCGGTTGTGATCTGGTAAAGATCAAGATTGGCGACATCGTGTGTGATCGGAAGATTCGAACGCGGGCGATCGTTGTTCAGCAAAAGACGGGGCGGCCTGTCCAGTTCGAGTTGGACGACGCTCGCGCCAGCCTGCTCCGATGGCTGGAACTGCGCGGCGGTTCCCTGGAGGATTATGCCTCCCCGAGCCGCACCGATCATTCGGCCCACATGAGCACCAGGCAATATGCCCGCCTTGTGGATGAATGGGTCACAGGGATCGGCCTGCCAAGCGAGGATTACGGCACGCACTCCCTACGGAGAACGAAGGCATCAATCATCTACAAGGCGACCGGAAACCTTCGCGCGGTGCAGATCCTGCTTGGCCATACGAAAATCGAAAGTACGGTCAGATATCTCGGCGTTGATGTGGAGGACGCTCTGACTTTGGCAGAAGGGACAGAAATCTGAAATCGGCTGGCTCCTCACACTGCGGGGAGCCAGCACCCAAATCACATCTGCAAGTCGCAACCGTCATTGGTGGCAATAGGAAAGCCGACGGAAAGCGGTCAGTCGCGGTCTCCGCTGAAACGAAAATGTTGCCGAACTTCTCCGTTGAGAGACCGCCATTCGCCGACCGCCTGCCGAATTATCTCCTCGCCGCCCCACAAGCTGAGCCCGGCCATGATGACCGCGACGATAATGTCTGGGAGGCCGGAGCCGGTGCCGAAAACCCCCAGTGCCGCGAAAAGGACTGCGAGGTTTCCGATGGCATCATTACGTGAGCAGATCCAGACCGAGCGCATGTTCGCATCGCCGGTCCGGGAGCGATAGAGCATGAGAGCCACCCCGCCGTTGGCGACGAGCGCTGCAAAGCCGACAATGCCCATTACCTCGGCTTGCGGATGCGTGCCGCGCGAGAGCGCCCAGAGCGCGCTCAGCAGCACATAGAGGCCGAAGCTGAAGATCGTGACGCCCTTCACCATCGCGGCGCGCGCGCGCCAGGCAAGCGCCAAGCCTGCAACACCGAGGCTGATCGCATAATTGGCGGCATCGCCCATAAAATCGAGCGCGTCCGCCTGCAGGGCCTTCGAGCCGCCGAGAAGGCCGGCGGTCAGCTCGACCGCGAACATCAGCAAGTTCACCGCCAGCGCGATCCACAAGGCGCGGCGCCACGCAGGGCTGTTGATATGGTCGGCTTTATCGGCCGCGCAGCTGGAACAGGCCATGAGGGCGGAGCTTTCTTTTCTGCGAGTCGATATCCTATATGCACCCTGTAGCAAGTACAGGGTCAAGAGGCAGGCAGATGATCACGCGAGGCAAGCTGGCCAAGGCGACAGGCACGAAGATCGAGACCATCCGCTTCTATGAAAAGATCGGACTTCTGGCGCCGCCCGAGCGCACGGCGGGCAACTATCGCGCCTATGGCCAGGACGATGTCGACCGGCTGAGCTTTGTGCGTCGCGCGCGCGATCTTGGTTTTTCGCTGGACCAGGTCCGCACGTTGCTCGATCTCGCCGATGATCGCAGCCGGTCATGCTGCGCGGTCGACGAGATTGCGCGCGCGCAGCTCAAGGCGGTCGAAGAGAAGATCGCTGACCTGCTGGCGCTGAAGCGGGAGCTCTCGAACCTGATCGAGCAGTGCGACCAGGGTACGATCGCGGACTGCCGGATCATCGGCGCCCTCGCGCCCGCCGAGGTTTGAGCGGGCACGGGCTCAAGAGGCCCGTGCCCGGGACACTCATTTCTTGCTGATCGCGGTGACTTCGCCGCCGCGGCCTTCCAGCTTCAGGTCGAAACTGACCTCGTCTCCAACCTTCACGCTGTCGATGAGCGCGGGCGCGGCCTTGAAGGCCATTGTCATGGCCGGCCAGTTTGCCTCTGCGATGGGGCCATGATCGAGCGTGATCGTGCCCGCGGCCTTGTCGAGAGCCGTTACCTTGCCTGTTCCCTTCGCCATCTTGGCGCCAGGCGCCATCGCCATGTTGCCCATGTCGCCATCCATCGTGTTCGTGGCCGCGGCGGGTGCTGCGCTATTGGTCTCGGCGGTGACGGGCGTCTCCGCCTTCTTACCACACGCGGCGGTGAGGGCGACGAGGCCGAGGGCTATGGTCAGTCTTGCATGCTTCATGGTTTTCTCCTTCAGGGTAAAACGGTGTGTGGGGTGGACGAGACTTGTCGCCGCCGCATGAGCAGATAGGCGGCAGGAATAACGAACATCGACAGGAGCGGCGCGGTCAGCATGCCGCCGACCATGGGCGCGGCGATCCGGCTCATCACTTCCGAGCCCGCGCCCGACCCAACCAGGATCGGGAGCAGGCCGGCGATGATCACCGCCACCGTCATCGCCTTGGGCCGGACGCGCAGTAGCGCGCCCTCGCGCACGGCCTTAGCGACGACATCGGGTGGCGGATCGGCTCCTCGTTGTTCGAGCGCGTCTTTCAGGTAGATCAGCATCACGACGCCGAACTCGGCGGCGACGCCGGCAAGCGCGATGAACCCGACCCCGGTCGCCACCGACTGGTGGTAGCCGAGCAGGTAGAGGATCCAGAATCCGCCGGTGAGCGCGAAGGGTAGCGTGCCCATGATCAGCAGCGCTTCGTCGAAGCGCCCGAAGATGAGGAACAACAGCACGAAGATGATGACCAGCGTCGCTGGGATGACGATCTTCAACCGGTCGACCGCGCGCTGGAGATATTCGAACTGCCCCGAATAGGCGATGCTGACGCCGGGCGAGAGCCTAACCTTGCTCGCCACGGCGTGGCGTAGGTCGCCGACCACCGAAGCAAGATCGCGCCCGCGCACATCGACATAGACCCAGGTCGAGGGGCGGCCATTCTCGGTCTTGAGCATCGGCGGGCCGTCCGCAACGGCGATGCGCGCGACCGTGCCGAGCGTGATCTGCTGGCCCGACGGTGTCAGCACCGGCAGCGCCCGCTGGGCGTCGATGCTGTCGCGGATTTCGCGCGGATAGCGCACATTGATCGGATAGCGGGCCAGCCCCTCGACGGTCTGCCCGACATTTTCGCCACCGACTGCCCCCGAGACGATCGCGTGCACGTCGGCGATGTTCAGTCCGTAGCGGGCAGCCGTAGCGCGATCGATGTCGACATCGACATAGCGCCCGCCGGTCAGGCGTTCGGCCAGCGCCGAGCTGACGCCGGGCACGGTCTTGGCCACGCCCTCAACCGCACGTGCGATGCGGTCGAGCTCGGCAAGAGCGCTGCCAGAAACCTTGACCCCGATCGGGCTCTTGATGCCGGTCGCCAGCATGTCGAACCGGTTGCGGATCGGCGGCACCCAGATATTGGCGAGGCCCGGCACCTTCACTGCCCGGTCCAAGTCATCGACCAGCTTGTCGGGTGTCATGCCGGGTCGCCACTGATCGCGGGGCTTGAAGCGGATCGTCGTCTCGAACATCTCAAGCGGCGCCGGATCGGTGGCGGTCTCGGCGCGCCCGGCCTTGCCGAACACGCTCTGCACCTCGGGCACGGTCTTGATCATCCGGTCGGTCTGTTGGAGCAGTTCCGACGCCTTGGCGGCCGAGAGGCCCGGCAGGGCCGAAGGCATGTAGAGCAGGTCGCCCTCGTTCATCGCCGGCAGGAACTCGCCGCCGAGGCGCGAGAGCGGCCAGGCGGTGGTCGCGAAGACCAGCGCGGCGATGACGAGCGTGGTCTTCGGCTGTTCGAGCACCCAGTCGATCGCGGGGCGATAGGCGCTGGTGAGCGCCCGGTTGATCGGATTGGCCTGTTCGGAAGGGATCCTGCCCCGGATCAGCCAGCCCATCAGTACCGGCACTAGCGTCACCGACAGGATCGCAGCGGCCGCCATCGTATAGGTCTTGGTGAAAGCGAGCGGCGCGAACAGGCGGCCTTCCTGCGCCTGGAGCGTGAACACCGGAACGAAGGAGAGGGTGATGATGAGGAGGCTGAAGAACAGCGCCGGGCCGACCTCCATCGCCGCCTCGGTCACGACGATCCAGTGCTGCGCCCCATGAAGATGTTCGCCGGGATGCTCGCGTTCCCAATGCTCGGTCTTCTTGTGCGCGTTCTCGATCATGACGATCGCGGCATCGACCATCGCACCGATGGCGATCGCGATACCGCCCAGTGACATGATATTCGCATTCACCCCCTGCGCGTGCATGACGATGAAGGCGGCGAGCACGCCCAGCGGCAGAGTGACGATTGCGACCAGCGCCGAGCGGACGTGCCAGAGGAACAGGGCGCAGACGATAGCAACGACGACGAACTCCTCGATCAGCTTGTGGGTGAGGTTCTCCACCGCCTGATCGATGAGCTGTGAGCGGTCATAGGTCGGCACCACAGCAACGCCGGGCGGCAGGCTCTTCTTCAGCTCCTCCAGCTTGGTCTCGACCGCCTCGATCGTGCTGCGCGCGTCCGCGCCCTGGCGCAGGATGACGACGCCGCCCGCCACCTCGCCGTCCCCGTCGAGTTCGGCAATGCCGCGCCGCATTTCGGGGCCAATCTGGACGGTGGCGACATCGCCCAGTGTCACCGGAACGCCGCCGGCCGCGGTCCGCAGCGGGATCGCGCGGAAATCATCGAGCGTCTTTAGATAGCCCGATGCGCGGACCATATATTCGGCCTCGCCCATCTCCAGCACCGAGCCGCCAGCCTCCTGATTGGCTTGGCTGATGGCCGACACCGCCTGTTGATGCGTGATGCCGAAGGCGGCGAGCTTCACCGGGTCGAGGACAACCTGATACTGCTTGACCATGCCGCCAATACTGGCGACCTCGGCGACGCCAGGCAGGCTTTTGAGCTCATAGCGGAGGAACCAGTCCTGAAGCCCGCGAAGCTGAGCGAGATCGTGTCCGCCGGTGCGGTCGACCAGCGCATATTCATAGACCCAGCCAACCCCTGTCGCGTCGGGACCGATGGCGCTTTTCGCCTGATCGGGAAGCCGGCCCTGGACCTGATTGAGATATTCGAGCACGCGGCTGCGCGCCCAATAGAGATCGGTGCCGTCCTCAAAGATCACGTAGACGAAGCTGTCGCCGAAGAAGCTGTAGGCGCGCACTGTCTTCGCGCCGGGCACCGACAGCATGGTGGTGGCGAGCGGATAGGTGACCTGGTTCTCGACGATCTGCGGCGCCTGGCCGGGGAGCGAGGTGCGGATAATGACCTGCGTGTCGGACAGATCGGGCAAGGCATCGATCGGTGTCGAACGAACCGCCCAGAGCCCAGCGAGCACCAGCGCAAGCGCGCCGAGAACGACGAAGAAGCGGTTCTGGACCGACCAGTGGATCAGCCGCCCGATCACTGGCCAGCCTCGCGCGCCATGGTCCTGACTGTCGGGCCGGATGGCAACTGGTCGAAGCTGAACCGGACCCGATCGCCGACCTCGTAACCACGGGCTAGGGTCGGAGTCGCCAGCCGGAAGGTCATGGTCATCGCCGGCCATTGCAGCGCCGGCACCGGCTGATGGCTGAAGGTGATGCTGGCCGCCTCGATCTTGTCGATCCGGCCGACCGTTGCATAAGCGCCGGCTTTTGCCGCCGCCGCTCGAGGAGGTGAGGCAGAGGATGTCGCGATCGGCCGCGCCTGAACGCCCGACAGGCTCGCTTCGGAATCGATCAGGAACTGGCCCGAGGCGACGACTTTTTCTCCTTGAGCGAGGCCCGCGAGGATCTCGGTCTGGCCGCCGCTCGTCTGGCCCGTCTGGACCTCGGCAGGCTGATAGCGGCCCTTGTTAAGTGCGAGCATGACCAGCGTCCGCTTGCCGGTCTGGATCACCGCCTCTGAGGGCACGAGCAGCGCCGACCGCGCACTACCGCCCAAATCGACAGTGGCAAACATGCCAGGCTTCAAGCGCCCCCCGCGATTAGGAAGCTCGATCCGCACGGTCAGCGTTCGGCTGTCGGCCTGGACGGCGGGCAGGATCGCGGCGACCCTACCGGCGAAGTGCTCACCCGGATAGGCGGCGAGCGTCGCGGTCGCGCTCTGGCCCGGGCGCAATTGCCCGGCGATCGCCTCGGGCACGGCCGCATTGAGCCAGACCGTCCCTAGCCCATTCACTTCAGCGAGCGTCTCGCCGGCGGAGACGGTCATGCCCTGGCGGACGCCGAGGTTCTTGATGGTGCCCCCAATTGGCGAGGAGATGGTGACGACATTATGCGGCCTGCCGCTGCGCTCGACGGCCGCAATTGTGCCCGCTGGCATGCCCAGCAGCGCCAGGCGCTGGCGCGCGGCGCGGGTCAGGCTGGCATCACCCGTCCGCCTGACCGCAAGATATTCGGCCTGGGCGCCGGCCCATTCGGGAACGAGCAGATCGGCGAGTAGCGCACCTGCGCCGATGACGTCACCTGGCGCGCGAGCATAGACGCGTTGGACAAAGCCTGCCGCACGGCTCTGGACCACGGCCACGTCACGCTGGTTGAAATCGATGCTGCCGGTCGCGGTCAGCGCCGAACCCATCGTGCCGGTTTGCGCCGCGACCACCCGCAGCCCCAGATTCTGGGTCCGTGCGGGATCGATGGCGATGCCTGCTTCCGCCGGTCCCTCGCCGGCATATTTGGGGACGAGCTGCATATCCATGAACGGCGACTTGCCGGGCTTGTCGAAATGCTGGCTCGGCACCATCGGATCGTACCAGTAGAGGACCTTGCGGCCGGAATCGGCTCCCTTGGGAGCGGCCCCTTCGCCGTGTCCGAGGGTGGCGATGCCATAGCCGGCCCCTCCCGCGACGACCGCTATAACCGTGGCGGCAAGACCGAGCCGCATTCGTGCTGAAATCCTGTCGCTCATTTGTCGTCATCCCCATAGGTCAGCACCAGGCGCGCCGCGTCGCGCGCCACTTCCGCCTCGCGATCCAGCGTCTGCAACTTGGTATCGGCCAGCATCGACCGGGACTGGATCACATCGACGAGGCCCGCGCGCCCAGCGCCATAGCTGGCCGTCTCGAGATCGGTCTTTCGCTGCGCGAGTGGCAGCAATGTGTCTCGCGCGCGCATCCACTGCTCATGGTGCATGACATGATCGGCAAGCCCGCTTTCGAGGTCGGCGGTAAGGCTGCGCCGCATGTCCTCCTGCTCGGCCATCGCCGCGCCAGCGGTCGCGACGCTGGCGGCGATCATCGGATCCTGGCGTTTCCTGGCAAAGAGCGGCAGGCTGACGGACACACCTGCCGACACCATATCGCCATAGCGGTCGGCGCGACGCTGATAGGCAACATCGAACCCCCAGTCGGGGCGCTTTTCCGCGCGGGCGACGGTGATGTCCGCTTCCGCCTGGCGTGTGCGGGTGATGGAAACGGCGAGATCGGGATGGCGGTCGATCGCAGCGCGCAGCGCGGCGGGATCGACCGTGAATTGGGGTATATCGCCCGCGAGCTCAACACTGCTGTCACCGGTCCAGCGCGTCAGCGTCGCTCTCGCCCGTCCCAGATCGGCGGCGACCTCGCTTCTCTTGTCTTCGAGCGCCGCCAGGGCCTGTTGGATGTCCAGCGCCTGCGCCAGACGCACCGTGCCCGAGGCGACCCCTGAGCGTGTTGCCCCTACCATTGGTTGCAAGTCGGCCTTGACCCCGTCGACCGCCGCAAGTCGGCGCTCGGCATAGGCGAGGCTGATCCAGGCGAGCGCGGTTGCCACCCTGACCCGTCGTGCCTCGGAGAGATTGCTCGCCTGCGCTGCCGCGACATCGGCCTCGGCACGGCCGGTACGGGCATGGCGCTTGGCGAGGTTGGGCACGTCCTGGCTGATGCCGACGCGCCCCATCGTCATGCTGTCTCCCGCGAAGGTGCCTGCGGGCGGACCGGAGACGGGGAAATTGTCGAGCCCGACGCCCAGCTTTGGATCGGGCAGCTGCCCGGCGGCCGTTGCCGCCGATCTGCGGGCCTCGGCCTCGAGCAGGCGCGCGCGAATGGATGGCGCCTGCCCTTGTGCGCGAGCGAGGGCATCTTCGAAGCTCAGAGGCTCGGCATGAGCCGCTGCCGCGCTGAGCGCCAGCAAGGGAAAAGCAAACAGAAATCGATACATGGGGGTCTCCCGATCGGGAGCCACCCGGCCTGAGAACCGTACCGCTCAGCGACGTGCGCCGACGCAACGGATAGGGTTGCGTCGGCGCAACGCGCCTGGCCATGGTTCTGCTTATCGGCCGGGAAGCTTGCTTCAGCCGGCCGAGGGATCCGAACGGCCCTCATGCATGGACTTCATGCAGTCGGCTGTGTTCATCGCCATCATGTCGCAATCGCAATGTGCCATCTGCGCCTGATCGGGAATCCAGACGCGCTTTTGTGAAGGCACGGTTGTGCGCGGCCCATATTGCGGCGCGGCTCGCCATTCCCAATGGCCTTGGGGTGCTGGGTGGCGTTCACCGGCCCAGGCGGGCGCGGCAAGGCTGAGGGCTGCCGCAAGGGCAGTAGCTGTCATCTTGAAAGTCATCACGAATATCCATCGACTGAAAATTGCAGGGGATCGCTGCTTCGACCTGCCGATGGGCGGGCGAAGGGAGCGATCGTTCAATCAGCCAAGGATCGTGGGTGGCTCAGGATCGGGCGCGAGATTTTGGCCGGCCAGCACGGGGGTCGTGGACCAGAAATCGGGCGCGTCATAAAGCAGAGGGGTCGCAACCGCGCTGCCCTGGTCTTCTGCGATCAGCGGCACAACGCATCCCATCGCCGCGATGCACTCCAGCGTGAGGCCCTTACACGGTTTCTCGGCGGGCGCAGGTTGCTGCGTGGCCATCATCGCCATGCAGTCGGCGTCCATCGTCATCGCTTCGGGCGCGGCCATTGTGGCCGGAATGGCATGCGCATAGGCCAGCTCTGCCCCAAAAAGGCCGAGCAAGGCTCCGAATAGGAGCAGGGCGGTGAGCAGACGTTTCACGACAGTACCGATCTACAGCAGCAAACCCGGTGCGACAATCATCAAACATGTGCCGTGCAGAAATGGGCGGCTTGGCGGCGGCGAAGTGGTTCCCCGCCGGTCATCCGCTTGGCCCCAATGAACGGCGAAGCATTCAACGGGCGATCAGCCCCATTCTTATCGCTGTTGCTCGGGCGCGCGGCAACCTAGCCACCGGCACCAGCAGCAGCCGGTGAACCAATGGCCATCCAAATTGGGGGCCTTTGTGGTTCCCCCCGTCATCATCTCAGCCCCTGACCGCCTTGATGGACGGATGTTCCGCCTCTTTGATGCCTGCGGCCTTTCGTTCGGAATAGCGGCTCACAAGCTGATCGGCGTGGGGGCGCATGAGAACCGTGAGCCGTACCAATTCCTCCATCACGTCGACAATCCGGTCGTAATAGCTGGACGGCTTCATCCGGCCCGCTTCATCGAACTCCTTATAAGCCATGGCGACCGACGACTGATTGGGGATGGTGAACATCCGCATCCAGCGGCCGAGCAGGCGCAGCGTATTGACCGCATTGAAGGATTGTGAACCGCCGGACACCTGCATGACCGCCAGCGTCCGCCCCTGGGTGGGCCGCATGCCCTTCACTTCCAGCGGCAGATGATCGATCTGCGCCTTCATGATGCCAGTGATGGCGCCGTGCCGCTCCGGGCTGCACCATACCTGGCCTTCGGACCATATGGACAGTTCGCGCAGTTCATGAACCGCCGGATGATCGTCGCCCTTCACCTGGTCGGGCAATGGAAGATCGGAGGGATCGAATATCCGCGTTTCCGCCCCGAAAAGCTGAAGCAGACGCGCAGCCTCTTCCACAGCGAAGCGCGAAAAGGAGCGCTCTCGCAGAGACCCATAGAGCAGGAGGATGCGGGGCGCCGGGATTAGTTCGCCCAGGCCGAGTGCCGGGGAACGCAGCAGATATTCCTTTTGCAGCGCGGGAAGGTGATCGACGTCAGACAGTTTGCGGAGCCGGGTCATTGCGGGCCTCATGCGAAGACGGGGAGAATAGCACCTGGCTCATGGCGTTCGCCGCCAGTGCGCCGACCAGTTGGGCGACAATGAAGGCAGGCACGCTGGAGGGGGCAATGCCCGCAAAGCTGTTGCTGAGCGACCGGGCGATGGTGATGGCCGGGTTGGCGAAGCTGGTCGAGGAGGTGAACCAATAGGCAGCAGTAATGTAGAGGGCGACGGTTGCCGGAACCCACTGCGGGCGCATACGCACCGTTCCCAATATCGTGAAGATGAGGCCAAAGGTGGCGACCGCCTCGCCCGCCCATTGTCCCGGGCCGGCCCGGAGTTTTCCGGATATCTGCCATATGGGCTGGTCGAACATGAAATGAGCGATCAAGACGCCGAGAATACCGCCTGCTAGCTGTGCAAAAACATGCGCCAATGCGGCACGGGTGTCGATCTCACGCCGCAGCCGGGCGACAAGCGTGACGACTGGATTGAAATGCGCGCCTGAAATGGCCCCTAGCACCGTGATCAGGACAAACAGGATTGCGCCGGTCGCCAGCGTATTGCCCAGAAGCGCGATGGCGACGTTCCCTCCGGCAAGTCTCTCGGCCATAATGCCGGAGCCGATCACCGTCGCGAACAGGAACAGGCTGCCGATAGCCTCGGCCAGCATCGTCCTTCGCAGGGGATGTTTGTTTGTCGTCACTGGTCGGCTCGCGGTCACGCGGTCACGCGGTTGCCATCCGCGTCGATCACCAATTCCCCATCTTCCTTCGCAAAAGGACCGCGCTGGGGCGCCGGCAGAAGGTCGAGCACTTCTTCGGACGGGCGGCACAGCTTCACGCCCAGAGATGAGATAACCAAAGGCCGGTTGATCAGGTCGGGATGCGCCATCATGGCATCGACCAGTTGATCGTCAGATAGCGTTTCGTCCTCGAGGCCCAGTTCTGCGTAAGGCGTGCCCTTTTCGCGCAGCAGTTCGCGCGGGGTCATGCCGGCGCGTTCCATCATCTCGACCAGCAGGGCGCGGGCAGGCGGGGTCTTGAGGTATTCGATGACATGCGGTTCGATTCCCGCATTGCGGATCATTGCCAGAGTGTTGCGTGATGTGCCGCAGGCGGGATTGTGATAGATGATGATGTCGTGGATCATATGGATACTCCTGTCGGCGTTGTGACGCCGTCACTTTGCGTATTCCCTGATGTATCGAGGTCATAAGACTTCGTTCAGCAGCAGGCGAGCTCTGCCAGCAATGGTTCACACAGTTCCGCGCGCCCCTCGCAGCAGTCTTTGGCGAGAAAGATCATAAGGCCGCGTAGAGCATCGATGTTCACACGCTGGATTTGCTGGCGGCCGCGCTTTTCGGCCGTCACCAGTCCCGCCTTCACCAAGATGGCGAGATGGGTGGAAAAGGTACTCTGAGTGAGGCCGCTTGCGTCGACCAATTGCCCGGTCGACAAGCCGTCGGGTTCATGTCGAACCAGCAAGCGGAAGGCGGCGAGCCGGGTGGGATGGGCCAGGGCCATCAGAATCACGAGGGCATTATCAGTGTTCATGCATCGGAAATAACCGATGAAACCGGCCTGTCAATATCCATCGGAAATTTCCGATAACACGGCTGCCTCCACGGGCTGCTGCTCGCTACCCCTGAGACTTGATCGCCGCGAAATAGCTGCCGTTCCGGAAACTGAAACGTGAATATTTGCGCTGAACGACCGGGATGGGCCGATTTTACTTCATTCGGAAGGTAATGGCTGACTACCGACGGCGAACAAAAAAGGTAAATAATGGCCGAGAAAAATTCAATCGACGAGCGACGCGAACACTTCGCTTATTGCGTTCAACTGTTTGGCGGAACCACTGCCTTCTCACGGCGCCTTGGCATAGACGAGCGCGCCATCCGCCGATTTATCAATGGCGAGCGGCCTCTTGGTGACGGACTTCTGGAAGACACCGCCAAGGCATTGCACCTGCTCATCGCTGAAGCTACCACTGCCGAAGGAAAGATCGCCGCCATATTGAGCTCTCTGCCGACCGATCCGTCCTAGAGCGCCCATCAGGCCCGTAGTGGTCAGCGTGCGACGGGTCGACGCTCAGGACGTGAGGATCGGAAATTTTGGCTGTGCAACCAATACGGTTCGCGAGCTGCCATGATCTCGCTTGCTCCGTGCATCGCTAGTGGCGGCTGGTAGGAATTAGGAATTGGTCTGTATCGGCGCGGATGACCGTCGACCACAGCCTCGTTTTCGTGAACAACTTATGGATCGGGTAAGGCTCGCCGTAACGTGTTTCATCCAGCAGGCCCAACCAACAGAGCGGGCGCAGGATATGGCTATACGCCACGGCGTGGACCCGATGGTTGTCGCTATCAGCATCGAACACCGCCTTCACGAACTGGTCATCGGTCACGCCCACATGAGCCTCAACGTTCAGGACGCCTAGGAAAAGTAGCCAGTCCTCATCCAGTTGGTCGCCATAGAGGGTGTATCGGGAGTGATCGAGGACGAACAGCAGATGGTGGGCGAGCGCAATCCAAAGATTGCCAGGATGCCCGAGCAAATCCTTCCCGGCTGCCGTGATATGCAGGAAGCCCTTCCGGTGACGTGCCAGCTTGGCGCTAATCAACAGGTCGTGCAGCAGCATCAAGGGCGGGAAGTCGGGTTCGTTGAGGACCTTGTTGACAGCGTATAAGTCTTCGGCGGTGTAGTAAGGCCATTCAAACGCTTCCGCCGCCCATGTGACGAACGTCCGCTTCAAAGCTCTATTCGGTGTCAGGCCAATGGGGCCGACGTCCAGCATATATTTGAGCATCAGGCGAGCGGCGCGCAGCATGTGCGCGTTCGGCAGTGCCGGGTCGTCGTGCTGAGGGGCAAAGAATTCGATCATGAGGTGCGCAGATTGCAACCTGTCAGGCTAGCAGGCAACCGTCGATGTTCTGCGGCGCTCAGGCTGGCCAAATGATGGCCGAGCGGGAACAAGCGGAATGTGAACTTTTAGGGAAGCGATCGTGAGCGTTGAGTGACGAAAATGGATCGTGCCTGGGTCGAAAGCTGTGGAAAAAACGCAGATGCGTGTAGACATCCAGCGCAATCACGCTCTACGCGGACGCGATGAGCATCGTTGCCACCATCATGAATTCGACCACCGGCCAACCCATACAAAAGATGACTTTTGGTCGGATGCCAAAGCCTTGGGCTACTTTTCATCTGGAGAACGGAGAGCGGGTCACCGCCGATCGCGTAAATGTCGGTAAACCTGCGCCAGGCAAGTTTGTTGCCCCTGTCGAAGTCTGGGTTACCCCCAAAACCTGAGGGTTCTATCGCGCATTGACCCTTTGCCTTTGCAGTTACAAAAGCGACGAAACCCAGTCATCCAGCGCATCAAGAGCTTCGGCTTCGGAATCGGCCGAACTTCTCCCACTTTTCCTAGCCACCTTGAAGCTGTGGTCGGCTTGATCGACCATATGTAGCCTGGCGCGGTCGCCGAGGTCGGAAATGACGGGCTGTAGCAGATCCATTTCCGCGAGCGCATCGCGCGAGCCGGAAATGAACAGCATGGGTATTTTGATGCAGGTGAGGTGATCGGCCCGTTCGATCCCCGGTTTCCCTGCCGGATGTAGCGGAAAGCCGAGGAAGGCCAGGCCTTTGACCGCTGGCAGGGGCTCCTCGGCCTGGGCTTGCGACGTCATGCGCCCGCCAAAGGATCGGCCGCCGGCGAAGAGGGGGAGTTCTGGCGCCAGTTCGACCGCTCGCGCTGCGGCCGCGCAGACGACAGCATGCGCGAGCTTGGGGCCATCGGGCCGCTTCGACCCTTTCTCCATGTAAAGAAATTGATAGCGCAGCGTTGCAATTCCTCGGGCAGCGAGCCCCTCGGCATTCGATGCCATCGCCTGATGGTTCATCCCCGCGCCGGCCCCATGGGCAAAGAGAAAAAGCGCCTTTGCAGTCGGGGGACGAAGCATCAGCCCCGACACTGCTTCCATTCCAACCTCGATGCGGACGGGCTTCGGCCCCATCTGACATGGCCTTTCGGTATCGGGAGAACTTCTGCCCGCGAGGACGCTAAGCATGAGAACCATTGGATCCGGCGCTAATGACGGCGGCGGCATTTCCGGCTGCACCCGTTGGCGAATGGAAAAGGGGACGCCATTGCGCCCCCATTCACGAAACTCAGGCAGGCGTTTCGGACTTGTTGCCTGAGCCCAGATGCGCGCCGGCGGCAGAAAGGGCTGCTTTCAATGATTTGGGTTTCGTCGCGGACTTGGCCTTGGTTGGCGCCTTCTTTTCCGTCGGCTTGGCGTCGCCGGCAGCGGGTGCAGGCTTGGCGGCGGGAGCTGCAGCCTTATCCTTGGGACCTGCAATGGAAAGGCGTTTCCGCTCGTCAGCCTTCGCCTTAGGTGCCTTGGCGCCGGCCGCCTTCGGCGCGCTCTTTGCTATCACAGCCGGTTCCGCCTTTGCCGCCGAGGCGGACTTCTTCGAGGGAGCCGACTTGGTCGTGCTCGCCGCCTTGGGCGCTGCGCTATCCACGGTCGGTGCGACATTTGACGGCGCTGCCTTCGCTGCATCCGTCTTTGGAGCAGCCGCGGAAACGGTGGGCTTTTTGCCAAGGCCCAGCTTTTGGGCAACGGCACGCCGCGCCTCGGAATAGCTGGCAGCTACAAGTGGGTAATCTTTGGGCAGTTTGTAGCGTTCACGATACTGCTCGGGCGTGAGACCATTGGTCGCCAGGTGGCGCTTCAGCGTCTTGTAGGGTCTACCGTCGATCAGGCTCAGAATGTGATCAGGAGAAGAGAGACTTTTGCGGATCGTGACCGCGGGCGTGAACGTCGGCTCGACTGCCAGATCGGCTTGCGCGGTCGGCGTTTCGACGAGCGCTGCGCGCGTCGTCTTGATCAGTTCTGCAAGGCCTTCGCTCGGCACCGTATTGCGAGACACATAGGCGCTCAAAAGCTGGACGGTAAGTGCGGTGATTTCAGTCTGATTGTCGTCGGCCATTATGCGATCCCATGCTTACTCAATAATTGAAGCTTTTTGCGTGCTACACGGTCAAATGTAAATATTGCCTGAGCGCTCATTCGAAAGGTCTATCTACCTTCATTTATCAATTAGCAACTTGGATATAACGCAAACCGCGAGGTCCAGCTGATCACTCAATTGCAGCGGCTTGACGCATCACGAACAGGACTGCATGGGCCCGGCCTATTCCATCCAAAGGAGCCCCATGTCCGACATCAATGCGCGTTCTGATCTCAGATCGCGCTTGGCCAGAATCTGGGAAACCCAGACGGAAAAGCCACGACCACTCATTTTTCTCGTATCGCCAGGGAAGGATCATGGTGACGACTTCCGACAAGCTGCCGATGCGCTCGGGGTTCATTATATTCGCCTGCACCTACAGCAAGTCGTGACCCCTGACCAACATGAGCTCTTCACGCAGGACAAACCCCGGCTGGTCGTGATTTCCGGCATCGATCAACTGACCCCCGGCGAGCGCGACGCGATGGTTCGGCTGCTTCAAAATGGCCCCCGGACACTCGCTGTAATCCTTTGTCAGGTTGAGGCTGACACCGCACGCAACATCATGTCCGCATGGCGAAAGCTGCGAGCAATCGAGGAAGCTCAGGCGCTGCGGGCGGCGGACACTGGAAAGGGCACTAACGCTGCAGCGAACAGGGTAGCCTCAGGAGCCGTCGCGTAGATGGGGATAAGCCGGTCCAGCGCCTTTTCGATCGTCTCCAGCCCATTGGAGGTAAGCCTCACCTCGATCCCTCTTTTATCGCGTGGAGCTGCCACCCTTGCTACGACCCCCTGCGCTTCCATCAGGTCGACCTTCCGCAGTGCTGTGGAAAGCGGAACATTGGCAAACATGCAAAGCGACCAGAGATATGACGGGCGTCCTTCTTGTGTCGCCAGGAAAAGTTGCAGCGCCATGTCCCATATCGGATTTGGGCAAAGGCCGTAGCCGAGACATTCCCCCACAACCTTGCGGGATGCGATCAGTTTCCGGCAAATATCCACGCGCATGTGCGGCATTTCGTGCATCGATGGACTCCCTTCATTTGAACGACAGAGGTTTCGTTTCGGCTTGAGTTCTCGTCACGGGGGCAGCGGCGAACCGCTTCAATCGGGCCGCTTCCAGGGTGTTCGGCTACCCGCGCATCCCGAATTCGAAAATGACCTTCCGTTGTCGGGCGCCGTACGTTGGTGCCCAACTGGACCTTGTCAGTCCCGTATCGCGATATTGGACCCGACCGGTAGCGCCCTGGACAAAGCTGGTTCGGGATCGACCGTTCAGTTTGGCCTTCGATCGCGCGCCGCCTTACGGGTTCTTGAGTTCCGGCGCCCCCGGATCAACAATCCGTTCGCCAGGGATCATCCGACCCGTTGCGGCGTAACCGGCCGCGATGGCGCCAGGTGGCGGCGATCAGCATCGTCTGCGCAACCCAGCTCCAGAAACCGGCGGCCTCCATATACGCTTCCGGCACGATGTCCGGGACGATGGCGCGGGTTAGATGAACAACCACTTCGGATCCCAGGATTCCCGCGATCCAGATCGGCCAGAACCTCGTGCTGCGGAACGAGAGCGCGAGGAACACGCCCAGCATCGCCAGGTCGACGCCCAATATGCCAGCCTCGACAAAGCGAAACCGGGCAGCGCTGGGCTGGACAAAGGCAATGCTCGCAAGAACACCGAGAACCAGGGTGGCCGCCGCGATCTGTTCGGGTCGACCACCCCTTGCAAAGGCATAGAGCGAGCTCATGATCAGAAGGCACACGAAGATCATTTGCCTGGTCATCACCTATTGAAGCGGGCAATATTACGGATAGTCAATGATTTACCGCGATTTAATCATGCTGCCCGCAGGTGCCGATCGGTGGCAGGCGGACCGTCCGCCGCGACCTTGAACACATCACCATAGGCTCGTTCGCCAAGCCCGATGTCATCGCTCGCCTGCTTCAGCCTGGCATGGGTTGCCACGATCTCCTCCCGCGTCCTGGCCACAAGAACTACCGCTGCCGCCGAGGATCGAAATGCGTCCTGTCCGATGGAAGCGGCAAGCCTGCATTCAAGCCGCGCCAGAGGAAGTGCGGCATTGAGTTCGGCTATCCTGGCAGCGGCGATGTCCAGGGCTTCTTCGGCCGCGAAGAGGCGCTGCGCAACCGAGTGCGCAATGATATGACGTTGTTTGGGCATAAGGTCTCCTTCGCGCAATCCATCCGGCTGCGCGTCGTGGGAATTGGTGCTGGGGAAATTCGCCTAGCGGCGAGCCATGCTGTCGAGGGCTGAGAGGAACGAGGCGGCTTGGCCAGCCGTGAATAGAGCGCCAGACCCAACCATCGCGACAGCGATCAAGATGTAATAGATGTTCAGGTCATTGCTCTGCCTCCGGTTGGAGCGGAGCGGCACATGTTCAAGCAGAGCGTGGATCGCATTCATCAGGATGTTATCACCCTGGGATGAAGCGATTGTCCGGTCCGGCATCAAGTGCGTATCCGCATCGTCTTCGACCGGGACAGAGGGGGCCATTTGCGGCGACGGCGACAGACCCATTGGTTGGGTACCTAAATTCTGGGGGGGTAGGGCGGACACCGTCGATGCGTCCTCAAAGGCGCGGACAATCCTTGCTGCGTCAAACCGATCCATGTCGCCCAACTGCGCGCGGGCCTTTTCGATGTGCTTGTCGACCGTCCAAGGCGATATTCTCAGCTCCTTGCCGATCTTTTTGGAATTGAGATTGTCGGCCACCAGATTCATGCACTGGCGCTGGCGGTCAGTGAGCAGCATGACTTTGGCGCGATAGGCCTCCAGTTCTGGAGGAATGGGCTGTTCTGGCACGAGAGATGCGACCTTCTGCCATGGCGGCCGCCGGGTGCAAAAGCCGGACGGCCAGTCCGTTGCGATAGGCAACGAGTGTCATCAATGCGTAATGTAAAATCAATCGCCCGGGACCGGTCCGGCCATAGTGGTTGCATTTTGGTCACAGCCCGCCGCTTCGCAGCTATTCGCGCTCGGGGTGCAGTTCGGGCTGCCAGCAAGCCGCTGGCGCGCAGGCTGAAGGGGAGGGGGGAGGGGCATGGTGTCACCAGAGGCAAGAGACCTCGCACCATGGGAACAAGCCGCCATGAATCTCTGGGTTTCCAATCCCTTCCGTATTGCGATTGCGGTCATTCAGGCCAGACGCGAGCAAAGGGCTTTTGCCGTCCTCGAGCGGATGCGGGAGTATCTGCGCTCGACTGACGAGAATATGAGCCCCTCATTCCCTGTTCTCCTGGCCGTTGATAACGGCAGAGCAGGTGTCGGGCAAAGCGGTCGGTGTAGCGCTCTGGCCGAATCGGTTCCTGAGCCACTGGCTTCAGGATCGCGCCCGCCAACATCGTTCCCGCTAGCAGCGCTTTCCAGCATGCCACCACTGACACGCTGCATATTGGTCTTGCGCGTTCGGCATCACATGCCTGCTGAGGAGATTTCTCGTCGCTTTACGATCAGCCGCAGGCAGGTGAGGCAGCATCTGCGAAGCGCGATTGCGCAGATTGCGATCTGCAGCGATCGGATCGGGCGGTGAGTGCCGACCTTGATCATGCAGGTGAGGCCATTGTGCGTCGGCTCGGGGGGCGATGGGTCAATGGCGGCGGCATGTGCCGATGTCCGGCTCATGCGGACAAAACGCCAAGCCTGTCGGTGAGGCGAGGAACCTCGACGCTCCTCTTCAAATGCTTCGCAGGTTGCACTTTCGGCGAGATTCTACAGGCGCTGCGTTCCGAGCGGTTTCAAGTCCCTCGTCAGGCGAGCGGCCTGCCCTATGTCGATCCATCACCCTGTCGACGGGAGCTGGCGTTGAAGCTCTGGCGCGAGGCTCAACCTCTCGCAGGCACACCCGCACAGCGTTATCTTGCGTCCCGCCATATCATGACCTGGTCCCCGGCACTTCGCTATCACCCCGCCACACCGCTTGGAGCCGGAAGAAACGTGCGGTTTCTGCCCGCGATGCTCGCTGCGATCACGCATGACCGCAAGCTACTTGGCATTCAGCGAAACTTCATTCAGCTGACCGGGCAGCCGGCTCCCTTGTCCAAGAACAAGCGGAGCCTGGGCACGTTGGGCCGCGGAGCGGTGGAACTCGCCGCGCCAATGGCCACTCTCGGGCTCGCAGAAGGCGTCGAGAATGCGCTTTCGGCCGCGATGCTGCTGGATATTCCGGTGTGGGCAACCCTCGGCGCAGAGCGATTCGCCCGCATTATCATTCCGCCAACCATCACCCGTCTCGTTCTTCTCGCCGATAACGATCCAGCGGGAGAGCGTGCGGTCGCGCGCGCTCGGGAGGCCTATGCGACCGACAATCGCGACCTGGTGACCCTGTGGCCGCCGCGCTCCTTCAATGACTGGAACCAACTGCTGTTGGCAGGAGGGGAGGTGGAGCGGTGGAGGGCGCGGCTTGCGGCTTGATGGTCAGGGCGCGGCGCGCACCGGAGAATGTCCATGACACAGAAGCCACAGATCATCTTCGTTCCCGCCACCAAGCTGACGGTTGCACCGACCAACGTACGCAAGCGGAGCGATCCCGTTGCCGATGAAGAACTAAAGGCCCTTATCCTCGCCAAAGGCGTCATCCAGAATCTGGTTGGCCTGCCGGTCCCGCGCAAGAAGGGTGAATATCTGATCACGGCCGGCGGCCGTCGCCTCAAGCAGGTCCAGGCGCTCATCGCAGAGGGCAAGTTCGACGCGGAATATACAGTGCCCGTTCTGGTGCTGGCCGACAAGAATGACGCGGTCGAGATCAGCCTTATTGAGAATGTCGGGCGGCTGAATATGACGCCCGCCGAAGAATGCCGCGCTTTCCAGGCCATCATCGAAATCGAGAAGAAAACGCCCGCCGACGTCGCCAAGCGCTTTGGCGTCACCGAGCGATTCGTACTCGGCAGGCTCCGGCTCGCTGGGCTTGCCGATGTCATCTTCGAGGCGCTGGCCGATGGCGAGATCACGCTCGACGTCGCCAAGGCCTATGCCAGCATCAGCGACACGGGTCGGCAGGCCACCGTGTTCGAGGAACTGGGCGATGGCTGGGGTGCGAACAACTGCGGCGAGATTCGCCGCCGCCTCATTTCCGGCTTCTATCGAGGCAGTGATCCCAAGGCCCTGCTGGTCGGGCGGGACGCCTATATCGCGGCAGGTGGCCGTATCGACAGCGATCTCTTCTCGGATGCTGCGAATGAGAACTGGATCGACAGCGAACTCCTCGAACGCCTCGCCGATGAGAGGATGCGGGCAGCGGCCGATGAGATCCAGGCCCGCGAGGGCTTTGGCGAACTGCGGGTCGTCTGCCACCCACGCGTGCCCTATCTGGACGTCATGCGGCTCGACGAGATCGAGGGAGAGCCCGTCCCACTGACCCAGGAAGAGGAAGTTCGCCAGCGCGCCATCGAGCAGGAACTCGAGGCGATCGCCGAGAATGCCGATGAAGACGGCTATTCCGATGAGGAGCAGCAGGTCATCCAGACGCTCGAAGCGGAATATGACGCGCTCAATGAGCGGCCGCCCGTTCTTACGGAGGATCAGAAGGCAACCTCGCTTGCCTATCTGGTGATCGGCCAGGACGGTAAACCGCGCCTTTATGAGCAATATTACGCCATCCCGGAACCCGAACCTGAAGCGGACGAAAGCGAGGGTGATCTTTCGGAAGATGTGGAGCAGGATGAAGAGCCGGTCGAGGAAGCCAGTTCGCGATCGCCGATCAGCCAGCGCCTCGCTGACGAGATGGCGATCATGAAGACCGAACTGCTCCGCGTCCATGTCGCCAGCGATCCACATTTCGCGCTCGACCTCGGCACCTTTTTCATGGTCGATGCCACACTCGGCTACCGCCATGACCTGCCTAGCGATTTGCGCGCGACGGCGCCCTGTTCGCGCGTGCCCGGGTTCGAGAGCGACACGCCAGCAGCGGAACAATGGGAAGAGCTGAAAGCGGGCCTCGATCGAAGTTGGGCAGACTCGCCCGATATCACCGATCGCTACGAAGCTTTCTGTGCCCTGGATGAGGACGCCCGCGCATCCTGGCTCGGTTGGGCGATCGCACGAACCCTCCACGCGGTGCCGGCCGGCGGCGCGGGTAGCGCGATGCTCGATCATCTCGGCCGCAAGCTCGGCATCAAGGTAGAGGACTGGTGGCGTCCGACCGCGCGCCGCTATTTCGACCGGGTAAGCAAGAACACGATCCTCGACCATTTCCAGGAGGTTGGCGGCGTCGAGCTTCGCAGCCGCTATGGCGCGTCGAAGAAGCATGACCTCTCGCTCTCGGCGGAAAAGCTGTTCGGCGGGCAGATCATCGTCGAAGCCGCCGTGAAGGAGAGGGCGCTCGCCTGGGTGCCAGAGGCGATGCGGTTCCACCATGATGGTGAACCGGCACGGGCCATCGACGGCGATGACGATCCTTCGGCCAGCGGCATCACTGACCAGGGCGCAACGGACGAAACCGGCGGGCTCTCCGAAGCCGCCTGACCTCCGACCGGGCCGGGGCTGCCTTCGCGCGGTTCCGGCCCCTTGCCGCACGCCATTTCTCCGTCCTCGAGGAGGAAGATGGGGAAGGGTGTGCGTCGGCGCTGATCGCGGCGCCCTTTGCTGGAGTTTCCCTATGACCCGTTCCCTTCTCGCGGCCCTCGAGGCCGGTTCCAATCCGCTTGACCAGAAGGTCTGGACGCTGGCCGCCGTTGCCAAGGCACTTGTGGATCTGATTTCGTCAGGACAGCCCATCAGCCGCCAGCGTCTCTCCCGTCTCATGGAAGTGCATTTCGGGGCAAGTGACGCCTGCGGTGCGTGGTCGCTCCGCGAGGCCTATGACGCCCTCGAGACCGCGCAGGTTTTGGCTTTGCTAGACGGCGGCATCGAACTGGCGAACCCGCCTTCCAAGGCCTTTTCGATCTTGAACGATTTGCTCGGTCGCCTGCCGACCCAGACCTACAGGTCCGAGCCGCAAATCGACATGCAGCAATTCTCGACGCCCGTCCCGCTGGCCTTTCTGGCGAACCTCGCAGCCGCCATCACGCCAGCCGATATGGTGCTGGAGCCATCGGCTGGCACCGGGCTGCTTGCGGTGTTCGCAAAGATTGCCGGGGCGTCGCTCCTGCTCAACGAACGCGATCCGGTCCGGGCGGGGGTGCTCGCCCAGGCGCTGAACCGCAAGGTCGCCAGCCATGATGCAGAATTCATCGATGACCTGCTCGCGGTGGATGAACAGCCGAGCGTCGTCCTCATCAATCCCCCATTCGCGCGCAGCGAAGGTCGGGGCAGGGATCGCCATGCCGGGGCACGCCATCTCCGATCGGCCCTGGCACGCCTGGCGCCCGGCGGCCGCTGCGTCGCCATCATGTCGCCGGCCTTCGCCCATGACGGCAGCGCGCGTAGTGGATACGAGGCGGTCGCGGCCCTTGTGCGGCCCCGCGTCGAGATCACGGTTCAGGGGCGCCCCTTCGCGAAACATGGCACCAGCATCTCGGTTCGCCTGATCATATACGACAAGGGCTGGACCGGCTCGCCCGACCGGCTGACCGTGAACAGCCTCGACGATCTGCTCCCGCATATCCTCGCGCTTCCGCCCCGGCTGTTTGATGATGGGCCGCCCGAACCGTCCCCTGAGCAGGCGAGGCCGCGGGTCATTGCTCCTGCCGCTCGGCCGACCGTCCGCCCGCTCTTCGCATCGGGCACGCGCCCGCCGATGCCACGGCCGAAGCCCCGACCCGTCGTTGCCGTCGACGGGATGGTCGAACCACTCTCCTACAGCGTCCGGGAAACGCCGCTGCCCGCTGGCGAGCAGATCGGCATCTACGTGCCCTGGCGTCTGTCGCGGATGGACATCCCGCAGGCAAAGCCGCATCCCGATCAGCTTGTTGAATCCATTGCGATGTCGTCGATCATCCCGCCGCGTCCGACCTATGTCCCGATGCTGCCGCGCTGCGCGGTAACGGCCCTCTCGGACGCTCAGCTCGAAACGATCATCTATGCGGGCCAAGCGTTCGAACGCGACCTTCCGGGCCTTCATGCCCCAAATGGCTCGGGTACGTTGCTGACGCCCGATGCCCATGGCGTCGCGTATCGCATGGGCTATTTCATCGGCGATGGCACCGGCGTCGGCAAAGGGCAACAGGTTGCCGGCTGCATTCTCGACCAATGGTCGCGCGGGCGGCGCAAGGCGGTCTGGATCTCGAAGAGCGCCGCCCTGATCGAGGATGCCCGGCGCGACTGGGCTGCGCTGGGCGGCCTACCCATCGATATCCAGCCGCTTGATGCCTTTGCCTTCGGTGCCCCGATCGCCATGGAAAGCGGCATCATCTTCCTCACCTATGCGACGCTGCGCTCGCAGCGGTATGATGAGGCGTCACGCCTGCACCAGTTGCTCGCCTGGCTGGAGGCAGATTTCGAAGGGGTCATCTGCTTCGATGAAGCCCATGAGATGGCCAATGCCGCGGGCACGGAAACCCAGTTCGGCACCCAGAAAGGCTCGGAGCAGGGGCTTGCCGGGGTCCGACTCCAGAATCTTCGCCCGCGCGCCCGCATCCTCTATGTCTCGGCGACTGGCGCGACTGACCCGGCCAATCTCTGCTACGCTATTCGCCTCGGCCTATGGGGACCGGGCACCTCGTTTGACGATCGCGCCGCCTTCATGGGCGGCATCGAGAAGGGCGGGATCGCCGCGATGGAGATCGTCGCGCGCGATTTGAAGGCTCTGGGCCTTTACACGGCGCGCGCGCTCACCTTCAGCGGCGTCGAATATGATCCGCTCGAACATCCCCTGACCCCCGGGCAGATCGAGGTCTACAACGCTTACGCGGACGGTTGGCAGGTGATCCACGCCCATCTCGACGAGGTATTGGCCCTCACCAACATCGTCGATCGTATGGAGAACAAGGCGCTGAACGCCCGGGCCAAGGGCGCCGCCCTGTCTCGGTTCGAGAGCGCAAAACAGCGTTTCTTCGCGCAGCTCCTGATCGCCATGAAGGTGCCGAGCCTGATAGCGGCGATTACCCAGGAGGTGGAAGCCGGGCACCATGCGATCGTGCAACTGGTGACAACGGCCGAGGCGATGCTCGACCGGCGTCTCGCGAGCCTGTCGGCGGACGAGCGGGCGCATCTCGATATTGAGCTATCTCCATCGGCGGCGATGGTTGACTACCTCAAGACCGCGTTCCCCGTTCGCATGATGAAGATCGTCAAGGGGAGCGACGATGTCGAACGCTCCGAACTGATGATCGACGAGCATGGCAATCCCGTCTTTTGTCAGCAGGCCCTGGCGCTTCGCGACGAGATGATCGAGCAGCTTTGCTCGCTCCCGCCCATCGGCCTGGCGCTGGACGAACTCATCCGTCATTTCGGGACGGACAGGATAGCCGAGGTGACCGGGCGCTCCCGGCGGCTGGTCCATGATGCGACCGGGCGGCAGCGCGTCGAGCGCCGGGGCGGCCGGAGCAATCTGGTCGAGGCCGAATCGTTCATGTCGGGCGCCAAGCCGATCCTTGTCTTCTCAGACGCCGGCGGCACGGGTCGTAGCTACCATGCTGACCGCAACTCCAAATCGGCGGACCGCCGCCGCATTCATTTCCTGCTCGAACCGGGCTGGCGGGCATCCAACGCCATCCAGGGTCTGGGCCGGTCAAACCGCACGAACCAGATGAGCGCCCCCGTCTTCCGGCCGGTCACCACCGATTGTCGAGGGGAGCGGCGGTTCATCAGCACGATCGCACGCCGCCTCGACAGCCTCGGCGCGCTGACCCGTGGGCAGCGGCAGACCGGCGGACAAAATCTGTTCGATCCCTCCGACAATCTCGAGAGCGATTACGCGCGCGATGCGCTCAACCAATGGTATCATCTGCTCTACCGGGGCAAGCTCACCAGCACCTCCTTCAAGGGTTTCGTCGACATGACGGGCCTCAAGCTGATCGACAAGGACAGCGGCGGACTGGTCGATGATCTTCCCCCGATCCAGCGCTGGCTGAACAGGCTGCTCGCGCTGCGCATCGAAACGCAGAACGCGATCTTCGAGGAATATATGGCGCTCATCCAGGCGCGGATCGATGCCGCGCGGGACGCCGGTACGCTCGATGTGGGCGTGGAGACGATCCAGACCGAGCGGACCGTCCTCCTCGATGAGCAACTGCTGTGCCGCGATCCGGTGACCGGGGCGGAGACGCGGCTTAGCCGTCTGGAGCTTCATTATCGGCGGCGCGCCACCGGCTTTGCCCAGCTCATGCGTGAGCATGGCAATGCGCCTGTCTCCTGGCTCCGCAACGGACGCTCGGGCCGCGTCGCGCTGCAGCGGCCGAGCTGGAGTATCATGGATGGGGAGGGCAATGCGATTCCCATGTGGGAGCTGATCCGACCAACAAGTCGTGAACGCATCCGGGATGTTGCCCTCAAGGAAAGCCATTGGGCGCCAATCGACGGTCAGGAATTTGAAGCGCTCTGGAATGCCGAGGTCGAAGAGGCGCGCGCCAGGATCGACATCGAAACCATCAATATGGCGACCGGGCTGCTGCTCCCCGTCTGGAACCGGCTGCCCGACGATGATCTGCGGGTCTGGCGAGTCTCGGACGCCCAGGGCAACTCGATCCTCGGCCGCATCATCTCGCCGAGCGGTGTCGAGAAGGTCACCAAGTCCTTCGGCGTCGACATGGCGATCACCCTTTCGCCTGCCGAGATGATCGCCGGCGCGCGCAATAGCGAGGGAGTCTCTGTGCCCGGAATGGATGCGACTCGCCTGATCTGGGTGCATGTTAACGGCAGCCGCCGCCTGGAACTGCGCGATTTTCCGCCAGCCCGGCGAGACTGGCTGAAATCGATCGGCTGCTTCACCGAGGTCATCCAGTACAAGACGCGGATGTTCATCCCCGCGGATCGGGCATCGACCATCGTCGACCAGCTCGTGCGAACGGGCACCGAATGGAATGTGCTGATCGCGTCGGGGTCGAGGGCTGCCTGACCCAAGCGGGAGGGAGGGGGAGAGGGAAGGTGCCGGTGAAAAGGATCATCGGCGCCTTTTTGAAAGATGCCTCATGACCGACCCCCTGAACGATGAAACGACCATCGCCCAGTTCAACCGCGACCTCGCCGAACGGGGATGCACGGCGCATGTCGCCCTCTTTGCTCTTGAAGACGCCAAGGTCGCGAGCGAGGGGGGATGCCCGCAAATCCTGGCCCTGATCGCCGACGAGGGGCGTTTCATCACCGAGCTGCCTCTCGCGGTTTCGTCCGAGATGGTGGCCCTGGCCTATTGCCTCTACGGCCGGGGTGTGACCTCCGGCGTCCAAGCTGGCGCAGACGCTGCCTGGGCGAAGCTACGGTTCCTGATCGGGGCAGCCGCCGCCTGATGATCGTGCAGTGATCTCGCGTCAGTCGGGGCCTCTTCCATTCCTTTGCAACAGGAGCTTTGCCATGGCTGACCGAGCCAGCGTCACGATATCGATCGGTGGCGTCCTTCCATCCTTTCTCATCGGCGAATTGTTCGCCGCGATCAGGCACGACGGAGCGGGCCGCGACTGGGACAGCGGCCCGTTTCTCGATGAGGACATCGTCGGGGGCGAGGTGCTCTTCCTTTGCGGGCATGAAATCGCCTGGGGCATGTTCGATGCGCTCGAAACATTCTGCCGGGTTCATGGTCTGCCATTCGCCCGCTGGTCTGGCAGCTGCCGAAGCAGTTTTGGACCGGAGCGGGTCGTTTACGACGGCACGAGCGAACCGAGACATTTCCTCGCGACGGACGATAACGAGATCCTCTTCTCAATGGAGGAGATTCAGCGGCTGGGATCGCTCGACGCGATCGAAGCGCATTATGTCTTTGCCAACCGAATCGTGCCGCCGCTGACCATCGATCCCACGCCTCCCGCCGAGAAGGGGTGATGGAATGGATATCACGGCCGCCCGCCGGACCGCTCCTGCCGGGACCGTGATCGGGTGACAGGAAGAGGAGGGGGAAGGGGATGAGCGCAGCCATGGATCGCTGTGCTCTTTGGGAGACCCATCATGACCCTTTCAACCACCGTTTCCACTTCCGTTTCGCAGGGTGCGATCACCAGGATCACCAGGCTATTCAATGGGACGCTACTCGATGTTCTGAACGAGCTGTTCCAGAACGGACGACGCGGAGCGGCCACGCAGATTTCCATCAGCACCATGACGGAGGGCGGCCGGACGCTCCTGTGCGTTGCCGATGACGGCACCGGAATCGATGATCCGGCCCATTTGATCACGCTGGGCCAGTCCGGCTGGGACGACGATGTCGCCCGCCGGGAAGACCCCGCCGGCATGGGCATGTTCAGCCTGGCGGGCCGATATGTCGAGATCCGATCCTGGTCGCCGCGCCATGCCACCGGCTGGACGATGGTGATCGGCCCCGATGACTGGGAAGCCAGCGCGCCGATTGCCGTGGGCACCAGTGCCATCGCTTCGGGGACCGAGATACGCGTCGAGCTATGCCCCGCCTGGGAAAAGGCCTTGTCCTATTCGGTCGCCGCTGCCGCCCGCCATTACCGGCCAGGCCATCGATCGGACGGACTGGCTGGCGGAGGCCGAGCATATCGAAACTGCCCTTGGGTGCCGCATCGGCGTGTTCCGCGGAAGGACAGCTTCCGACCAAGTCCCTCGGATCAACTTCCATGGGGTCACTGTCCCCTGCCGGCTGCCCAGCCTGATCGAATGTCAGCGCGAGGACCAATGGTCGGTGGGGATCGACATCATTGATGCCCCGCAGCTCCAGCTGGTGCTCCCGGCCCGCAAGGAAATCATCGAGAATGCAGGGCTGGAGGCATTGCGCTCCGCCGCCATGACGGCGATCTTCAAGGCCATCTCGAAACGCGACGGCCATTGCCTTTCGCATAAGGACTGGTTGCAGGCGAAGGAGCGCGGCGTCCTATTGCCCGAAGCCCGGCCTCGGCTTCGGCAATGGTCTCCGATGACCGGCGAATGTACGCGGTCCGGGACCGCCCGACTGATTGACGCGAAGGGCGCGCTCGTCACGCCCTGCCATAGTCCCAACTTTGCCCAGTGTCTGTCGCGCGCGCTTGAAGCCAACCCCGAATTTTCCACGCCGCTCGTTGAACCGGAACCGGGGTTCGCAGGCTATGCCTGGTATGACGCCCTGCCAAAAATCGAAGATTGCGAATTCCTGATCGTTCAGGATGGCAAGGAGCATCTGTTCGACGAGACCGATGATCGGCCTGATCTCAAATCTGGACGCGCGGATAGCATTACGGCGCTGTTGCATATCACGACCGCTGATGACGCGAAAAAGACCGTCCGCTTGGCCGCCGATCTGTTCATCTCCTATGACAGCTGCCTCGACTTCGAGATCGAGGACGCCGCGATTTTTCTGATGCGGGCTTGCACGATCGATGTCGATGTCCTGACCGACCTGCTGGAAGCCATCTGCTTCGAGGCCCATCGGGATGGCGACGCCGACAGCTGGGACACCCAACACGATCAATTTCTGCTCGACGCGCGGCAACTGGCCATCGAGCAGCTCCTCGACGCGGATGAAGCGCTGATCACCCGCTGCGGCACGGTTGTCTCCAAACATCTGCGGTGGCTGGTGCCGCAGGGCAGGATGATCACCATATATCTGGGCGCTGACCCGACCAGGATCGAAATCAGCGACATTCCCGCCGTGGAAACGAACGAACGCTGATCCGCGCTTCGTACGGCGGTCAGGAGGGAAGGGGGAAGGGAGGAGTGGCGATAGGCGAGGGCAGAAGCTCGGCGCGTGTTGCCCATCCCCCCAGCCCTGGAGGTTCCCATGACTGCCATCACCGCAACCGATCGTGCGGGTGTGCGCCCGTATCGGGTGGATATCTCGCGCGGAACGAATGTCTCCCGCGTCTCATCCGAATGGTTCAGCCGCCCGCAGGACGAGCGCTATCTCTCGCTCGGCGATCTGTACCACAGCGTTCGGACCCGAGCCGACCGCGCCACCACCCGCATCGTGGAAAGCCGCAATGTCCGGGTCGAAGCGCGCAGCGATGAACCCGAGCGCCTGTCGCTGATGATGCCGGGCGATGACGCGCCCATCGCGCCAACCAACTGGTCCTTTGGCCAACTTTGCAGCCTCGTCGGCGCGCCGGCAGCCTATCTCCGCCAACTCCCGGCCGCGCTCGCCGGCATCAATTTGCAGCATGGCCTGATCTCGCATTCGGGCGAACATGTGAAGCTGCTCCAGACCAGCGATGGCCGCAGCGAACTGCGCGCGGTAACCGGCCCCGACTATGGTCGGATCTGGGATCACGAACTCGTCGCGGCGGTGATGAAGATCGCGGGCAACGGCACGGGCGACACGCGCTGGAAGGTACCCGGCGTCCTCGATTGGAGCGCGATGACCTATAACCCCATGGTCGACATCACCCATGACACGACGACCCTCTACGCATCGGATCGTGACGTCTTCCTCTTTCTCGTCGACGATCTCCACCCCATCGAAGCGGGTCGATTGCCCAATGGAGAGTCCGATCTCTACTTTCGCGGATTTTACACCTGGAACTCGGAAGTTGGCTCCAAGTCATTGGGAATAGCGACTTTCTATCTTCGCGCCGTGTGTCAGAATCGAAACCTCTGGGGCGTGGAAAATTTCCAGGAAATCAACATCCGCCACTCCAAATTCGCGGCCAATCGCTTCGCGCATGAAGCAGCCCCGGCGCTCGAACATTTCGCCCAGAGTTCGCCCCGCTCCTTCATCGACGGCATCGCGGCCGCTCGCACGAAGATCGTCGCCCGCAAGGATGAGGACCGTGAGACCTTCCTGCGCAAGGAGGGTTTCTCGAAGGCCGAAACCGGGAAGATCATCGCGACCGTCCTTGCCGAAGAGGGGCATCCTCCGGCTTCCGTCTATGATTTTGTGCAGGGCATCACGGCGGTCGCCCGCAGCCGTCCGCATCAGGATGGCCGCCTCGACCTCGAATCCAAGGCGCGCAAGCTGATGGAACGCGCCTGCTGACCTCGTCTGGCCGGACGTCCGTGCCGGACCCTTTCACATTTTTTTCCGGAGAATGATCATGGCGACCACGCCCGTTTCCGCGCGCCTTTTTGCGGTGCGCATCCAATATTTCAGCGCCGGTGAATGCTATGCCACCGAGACCATCGACGTCGAAGTGCCCGACGGCGCCGATGTCTCGGCTGTGGTCCATGCCGCCGCGCAGGCCAGCACCTATCATGATGTGCGGATTCCCGAGCTCAGCTTCACCGTCGAATATATCGCGCCCGACCCGGACGATCCCGACCCGGCGCCGCGCGCGGGCCGGCTGAAGCCGGTCTGCGCCCACTGCGGATCGGATTCGATCGTTCGGGACGCCGCGGTCCGCTGGGAAATCGAAAGCCAGCAATGGGAGGTGACGAGCATCTTTGATTGCACCACCTGCGATCTCTGTGGCGCCGAGAGCGACGACCTCGCGACCTGGGTTCCAGCCGAACAGGTCACGCCGCCCGAGCAGTTCGAAATCGACCTCGCCGCCAAACTCGATACGCCCGAATTGCGAAGCGATGGGACCTTCCAGCAATTTTGCTTCGGGCTGTTCCTGACCCATTCGGTCGAGGATGCAGCCGTCGCATGGCTGTCCTCCGACCACAGCGCTCCGCGATAATGTCGCCGGTCGACTGGCCATCTTGGACAATGCCCGTTCCCACTTTCATGAGGAGCGATCCCATGACCATCACCATTCCCGACGATCCGCTCGTCGAACGCTTCAATGCGCGGCTCGTGCAGCTCAATTCCTCCGCTCGCGTGGCCCTCACGCGCATCGCTGGACACACCGGCATGCTGGAGCTTCGGGATGACGCGGAGAATTTTCTCGAATTCATCCCGGCCGAGGCGTCGCCTGAAATGGCCGCCATCGCCTTCCGCCTCTATGCCCGCGGCCTCAACCGGGGCGTCCGGGCAGGCGAGGAGGCCGCATGGGCGAAGCTGCGCTATTTGATCGGCGCTGCGGCCGCTCCTTCCCATTTCTGACCCTCAAGAAAGGCAGATGCCATGGCTGAGACCTATTTTTCCGCCTGCTTCACCTTCTGCTGCACCAACGCCGAAATGGCGTTGCTGGAGGAGGCTTTCAACGCGGCCGAAGATCTGAACTGTGAACTGGAGCCGCCCGCGCCGAGCAAGGAATTTCTCGAAGCCTTCCCGTCGACGCAGAGCAGTGACCCATGGAGCGGCCTCCTCGGCATATTCGACGATCCGAAATTTCCGATCCTGGGGGCTGAGCTCACCGGAGGAAATAGTTTCGAGGAGCCGACCGTCTCGACCCCCATGATATCGGGAACGGTCGATTTCCAGCCCTGGCCCATCGCCGAGCTTGTCCGGCGATGCTGCCCGGTCTCGCTCGCGAAGGCGCCGATCTGCTTTGAATGGGCGGTCACCTGCTCGCAGGCGCGGCCGGGTGAATTCGGCGGCGGCCGCTGCGTCATCTTTGTCGACAGGATCGATATCCAGTCCACCGGCGAGGCCTTAAAGGTGGCGCTGGAGCGCCCGATCGGCAGGACAGGTTTGCCGGCAGCTCTGCCTGCGGCCGATCCAGCGGATCGGCCGCTGGTCGGCCGGAGCCTGCTTATCAATGCGCCGGAATATTTCCGCGACCCGGCGTTCAAGGACTGGCTCGGCAACTCCCAGCCCAAATTCACATGGTATCGCGGCGGCGAGCCGGATGAATGGTCGGATGTGATCGTCATGGTCGATCCGAGCCTCAGCGGGGAAGGGAGCGACTCGGACATGCCCGCGCCCATCTGGGAACGGATCGTCGATGCTTGCCGGTCGTACCTCGGTCCCGGCCAGGGACCCTCGCCGCATTATATGGTGCGCCTGACCAATCTCGGAGAGTGAGGTAACCACAAACCCACATTTGTGCTAATCTGGGTTTGTGGTGAAAATTGCGAGGTCCCCATGAGTCGCCTGACGATAGATATTACCGAGCAGCAGCATCAGAGCCTGAAGGCGCTGGCGGCGTTGCAGGGCAAAACGATCAAGCAATATGCGATCGAGCGCCTCTTCCCTGTCGATGCAGGTGATGAAGAACCCTGGCAAGCGCTCAAGGCGCTCCTGGGCGAGCGAATCGCGCAAGGGCTGGCGGGCGGCATATCCGACAAGGATTTCGGTTCGATTGTTGACGAGGAACTCGGCAAGGCCAGCCACGCTTGACCGCTCCCTATGTCCTGACCGCGGCCGCGGCGGACGATTTGCGCGCGATCGTCCGTTACACAAAAAAGCAATGGGGCGACGGACAGGTGCGCTCCTATATGACCAAGCTGGAACGCGGTATCGTGCGTCTTGCAACGGGCCAGGGCGCGTCCAGGGATATGAGCGATCTCCATCCGGGTCTTCGCATGTCCCATTGCGAACATCATTATGTCTTCTGCTTGCCCCGGGGAGATGAGCCGGCGCTCATCGTCGCCATTTTCCATGAGCGCATGGATTTGATGGTGCAGCTGGAAAACAGGCTGGTTTAGGCGGCTTGCGAGGCGGAGTTCCCGCGACGGTCTGCCAATGCGATCACCCCAACAGGGTATGACAGCGATTGCGCCTGAGCCTATCGTATGTCTGCGACCCGAAGGCTCGTGGCTCTGGCCACCGAGGCTTCTTTCTGGCCCGATCATCCCAGCGATGATCGGGCCATTTTTCTGTCACTGATAGCGATCGCTCAGCCAGTGCCTGATAACCGCCACGATATAGCGCTGGTCCTGGGCACTAAGCCTCTGGTCGGCAGCGATACCATGCCATTTGGAGAGGCAGGTTCGGCAGCAGGTCGCCGTTGCATGCTGGGCGACGAATACCGGATGCCCGCGCATCGGTGTCTGTTTGCCGTCATTGAGCGGTAGCTCGGGAGCCAGCCGCTGGGCGATGAACTCTTCCGCATGGGTGAGGATCGTATCGAGGCCCCGCTCGGCTAGATAGGCCTGTTCCTTCGCGTTCAACCGGAAACGCGATCGGAATGCCGATCGGCCAAGGCGAGCGAAGAGCGGAGTGAGGTCGTCCATGCCGATGGCATATAGGGCGCCGCCACGATCTTGCATCGCTCCTCGCTGCAGTGGGCTGCTATTTCTTGCTGGCACTGGACATGGTGCCGTTGGCGGTGGCGAAGGCGCTCTCGTCGAGGAGGCGCCCCGCGCTTCACGCGCGGAGCGCCGGATCGATCAGCCGTTCAACTGATCCTTGACCGCCTTGGCGGGCGTGAAGGCAAGCTTCTTCGACGCCGCAATCTGGATCGTTGCGCCGGTCGAGGGATTGCGGCCTTCGCGGGCGGGCTGATCCTTGACTTTGAACTTGCCGAAACCGTTCAGTGAAATCTCTTCGCCCTTCGCTGCTGCGCCGGCGATATTCGCGAAGACCGCGTCGACCAGCTTGCGGGCATCGGCCTTGGTGACGTCATGCTCGGCGGCCAGTGCTTCAGCCAGATCGCTATTGTTCATTGGATATCCCTCTCAGAAGTGAGGCGCCCGCAATAGCGGCGGAAAAAGCGCTGGAACAACCATTTTCATGGTTATTCCTGCAGCCAGCGCGCTAATCGTCAGGCGGGATATAGTCTGGGTAGAAGCCGGTCTCATCATCATGGGGACACGGCTCTGGTTCGCGCGGGCGCGCAGGGGGCAGGACCGGATCAATCCCTGAGAAGCTGATGCGGATGATGGCGCCGCCTTTGGTCGCTTCCTGGAAGATAGCGCGAATCTCCTCGCCCTGGGCCATGCGCGACCCAATCCAGCCGCAGCGCTCGGCCGACAGATAGCCAATCTGAACGCCGCGCATGCTCCAGACCGCGATGGCTGACGGATCGAACGGGTTCTTTGGCTCGGGTACGAGATCGACAGCTTCGCCCGGCACACAGAGCCTGATCTCGAACAGCCGGTTGCTGCGGTCCTTATTCTCATGGATGGCGCCGACGACGGCGAGGCTCATGTCGGGACGACTCATGCGAGCTTCGATAGGTCGATGATCTCCTCCCGCCAAGCACTGTCCAACCTTGCCGATCGCTGATGTCATTGTCTCCATCGTTGGTTTAGCAACGGACAACATGACGAACAGCATTTCGCTTCGCGAGGCCCGGCGCATTGCCCTTGCCGCCCAGGGTTTCGGCCGATCCCGGCCCACGAACGTCGGTAAGGCGCATTTGCGGCGGACGACCGAACGCCTTGGGCTCCACCAGATCGACAGCGTCAATGTTTTGGCGCGGGCCCACTATATGCCGGCCTATTCGCGCCTGGGCGGTTATGATCCAGGCTGGCTTGACCAGGCCGCCTGGGGGAAAGCCCGCGACCGTCGGCTGTTTGAATATTGGGCGCATGAAGCTTCGCTTCTCCCGATGGACTATCACCCCTTGCTTCGCTGGCGGATGACGCGCGCCGATCGGGGGGAGACGGGATGGAAGGGCCTGCGCCTGTTTGCCGGCGAACGTCGGATTGAAGCCGAAGCGCTGCTCGCCCGGTTCTGGAGCGACGGTCCACTGGCAGCTTCCGACTTTGAGGGTTCGCGCAATCGATCGGGATGGTGGGAATGGGGCGAAGCCAAGCAGATGCTCGAATGGCTCTTCTGGGCCGGACACATCACCACGGCGACCCGCCGCGGCAGCTTCGAGCGCGTCTATGATCTGACCGAGCGGGTCATTCCGCCAGACATCCTAGGCATCCCGACACCGGAGCCTCGCGACGCCCAGCGGGCGCTCATCGAGCGATCCGCCCGCGCGCTCGGTATCGCCACCGCCGGCGACCTGCGGGACTATTTCCGGCTGAAGCCCGATGAGGCCCGCGATGCCATCCAGGATCTGAAGGACGAAGGAACGCTCATTCCTGTGTTGGTGGACGGTATCTCGCAGGCGGTGTTCCTGCATCGCGATGCCCAGGCACCACGCCGGATAGCTGCGCGGGCGCTCCTCTCGCCCTTCGATCCCCTGATCTGGGAGCGATCCCGAACTGAGAAACTGTTCGATTTCCATTATCGGATCGGCATCTACACCCCCGCGCACAAGCGGTCCCATGGCTATTATGATCTCGCTTTTCTGCTCGGTGACCGGATCGTGGCGCGGACCGATCTCAAGGCGGACAGGAAGACGGGAAGGCTGCTCGTGCAGTCCGTCCATCTCGAACTGGGTGCCCCGGCAGAGACGCATGAGGAACTGGCCGCGGAACTTCGGTTTCTCGCGCAGTGGCTCAAACTGGAGCCCGTCTTGCCGGAAATCTGACCCCGCATTTCAGGCGTGTTTTCGGCTCCACACTGATGGTTCGCGGCTGCCTGAAAATCGTCGAAAGTTGGCGTGAAAAGCCTTATGAGGTGGGGTGCGGTTGAGGCAGAGGAGCGCTCGATGGCCGAATTTCAAGGACGCGACCTGCACCTGGTCAAGAAGGCCCTGTGCATCGGTATTCTCACGATCGAGAGCCAGGAGGACGGACCGTTCAAGGCCGAGTCGGATCTTTCCGACATGAAGGCTCTGGCGGACGACCTGATGCCCGGCGGCGTCGAACTCCATCACTATATGCGCTCTGCGCATATTGCCCTTACCGGTAGACCGGACTGACGGACGCATATCCTCTGCCGGGCTGATGTCGCCTGGCTCGGTCCATGACTGGCTTGCGCTTTGAAAAACGCGGCGCCGGTAATCGTTGGCCTTTGCGCCACATGGCGTCGCGCCTTCTGCTCCAGATCTTTCATAAATGTTTGCCCCTGGCGCGCGTCCCTCACGTACAGGCGCGGGGTGAGGGAGGGAGCGGCGTCGGTGAGGTCGTGCCCTCATGCGAGGGCAGGGCTTGGGGCGCAGGCAGGGACCAGAGGGGAGGAGGATTTTGGAGGGTGTCGCTTTCGAATGGTCGAGAGCGGCATTATCCAAGGAGTTGAAGTCATGAATATCGGTGAAATCAAGCCCGTGAACGGCCGCCTGGAAGGACATATCGCGACCCGTCTGCTGGACTTGCCGAAGTTGGGATTGCGTCCCGTCCAGAGCACCAATGAGCGTGCGCCCGTCTTCGAAGTCGTCGCGCGCAATGTGGGCGGGCGCTGGGTCCAGATCGGCGCCCTTTGGGAAGCGACCGCCAATGTGAGCGGGGAGAGCTTCCTCCAGGGTTCGCTGGACGATCCGAGCCTCCCCGAACCGCTGCCGATCGCCCTGTTCGGTTCGGATCAGGAAGGCTATCGGGTCGCCTGGCGCCGGCGGGAGAACCGCGACGACTTCGGTGGCAGCCAGCGCAGCCCGCGTCGCGAAATGAGTGGCGGCGGGATGTCCGGCGGCTTTGGCGACAGCACCGCCGGCGCCGATGGCTCGCTCATGGGTAGGAATGATCTCGACGACGAGGTTCCCTACTGAGAATCCAGCGAAGCCAATATGGGCCGGGAGAGCATCCGCTTTCCCGGCCTTTTTTGCGTCCAGTTTCCGTCTCTCAACCGTGAAAGGACAGCGCCATGGCCAGTGCCCCGCGCAGCAGCATCGATCGCTTTGCCGATCTGCCGACCCTCTATGCCCAGATGACCGCGACCCCTGAATTCCAGGCAGCCTTTGGCGACCCGCTTGGTCTCTCGATTGTCTCGCCGGGTGAAGAACCGGCCGAATATGAGATGCCCGAACCCATCGCCGTGCAGGCCGAATGCGGCGGGATTGTCGCCGCCATCTTCGACCTGTTCTGCGATACCCGGCTCGAGACGCTTGCCCCGGAAATTGCCTGGGGCATCGTCAACAGCTTCCACTTCGTCGCCGGGAAGCTCGAACGGCAGGAGGACCGGCTTGCCGAGGAGGTGGGTGACCTGGCCCGTCAGCCGGACGTCAGCGAGGTGTACACGACCTCTCTGGAGGAAAAGCAACTTCTCTGCCAGTCCGTCGCGGAACAGCGCCATGCGATCGAGTGCATGCGCGACTATGCCGCCGAAATGTATCGTGCCCTGTCGGGATGGCCATGGTCGCCCGCGCGCGGCACCAGGGCGTCGACCGCATCAAGCGCGAGCCAGATCGCGGCGCTCGATTTCCTGCGTGCACGGACCCTCGCCACGCGCGAGAAGCATATGCCGCAGGGACCGATCGTCGTCGTGACCGGCCCTGCCGACTGGCACGACTGGAAACTCATCTGGGACCGGCTCGACCTCATCAAGGCGCGCATCCCGCACATGACCCTCATCACCACCGGGCAAAGGCGGGGTGTCGACCAGATCGCGGCAGCCTGGGCAGCGCGAACGGAAATAGGCGTCCCGGTCGTGGTCTACGGCCTGTATGGCTCGGGGCGGAAAACGGCTTTCAAACGGAACCGGAAAATTCTCGAACTGAATCCCGTCGAGGCGCTGCTTTGCGAAGGATCGGGCGTGCAGGCGAACCTCTACCAGTTGCTGCGGGAGGCTGATGTTCCGATCCACGCCTTCCACCGCGCGGACCAAGCTGTCGACACCCCCGTGCTGGCGCGGCAACGCGGTCAGGCGAGCAATCGAGGGGAGGCGGCACATGGCTATTCCCGACTATCTGCGCACTAATTTCCAGACCCTCCTGCGCGCGGCGGGGGACGGCAATCTCGCCCTCATGGAATGTCAGGATGCGCAAACGGGTGAACCGCGTTTCGTTATCTGTGCCGTCGGCCGGGATGGTCCCGAGTATGTGATGACCCCCTTCGGTCATCTGGCCGAAGGCGATCCTTATGACGCCTATGTCCCGCCGATCTGACGCGGCCGGGTCGAAACGAATATCCTCCAGGGGATCGGCAGCACCCCAACTGTCGGTCCCTTTTTTTATCCAATGGGAGAGGGCATCCCGCCCGCTACGGGTCTGTTGGGCGAATGCTGCGCCTGGACCCAGCCTCCATGGGGGCATCGAGCCCCCATGGAGGCTGCCTCTCTTCTTCTCTCAACAAGCGGGATGAGTTTACACGGGAAACCCCGGCGGCCTCAAGGACGACGGGGCCCCACCATTTTTTCTCGCGGGCGGGCGTCGGTACGCCCGTGCCACCTTCTCGCGCGCAAGAAAAAATCGTGACCCCCATCGCCGCTTCGCGGTCGTGGCTGCGCCACGATCCTTGACCCCGCCGAGGCGAGCCCGTGTCGAAGAGGAAACCTCTTGAAGAGCGAATGAAGGAGGTTCCGATGACTGACATGACCGACCGCGACGCTGCGCTGGATCGCTTCGCCGACACCTTTATCGAAACGACCGACGGTTACCGCATCACGCCCGGGGACGATGTGACGAGCGCGCCGATGCCCGACGCCGAACTGGTCGCCCGCGCCACCGAGTTGCTGGTCACGACCCTGTTCGACGTCCTGCGCGATACCCGGCTGGAAGCCATGGCGGACCGGATCGCGTGGGGGATCGTGCACAGCTTTCACAAGGTCGCTGGCCAGATCGAGGGGGAAGCGGACAAGGCGGCGATGGTCGTCCGTCGGCTCATCGAACAGAATGACGGGAGCGAGATTGGCAGCGTCGAGCTGGAAGAGGCACAGATGCTCTGCCAGTCACTCGACGAGACCCAGGACGCGCTGGCGTGCATGCGGGATTATGCCGCCGCGACCTATCATGCCGAGACCGGACGGCCCTGGTCAGCCCCGCGCGCTTCGCTGGTCTCCTCCAAGCGGACGGCATCGGTGCTGGCGGCGACCGACTTCCTGGCGGCGCGACGCAAGCGGCACATTGATGCGCGCGCGCCCAAGGGGCCGGTCGTGATCTTCTCCGGCGGACAGGTCTGGGAGGATCACCGGCTTCTATATGCGGCGCTCGATAGCATCAAGGAGCGGGTGCCAACGATGGTTCTCGCGACAACAGGGCAGGATAAGGGGTGCGACGCGATCGCGGCGGCTTGGGCGGCGCGTAACGCGTGTCATCTCATCCCCTTCAGCCTCGACCGGAAACTCGGAAATCGGGCGGGGTTCGCGCGGAACGAACAGCTGCTCCGGCTCCGTCCGGTAGAGGCGGTAGTGTGCCAGGGGTCGGGGCTGCAGAGCCATCTTGCACGCGAGGTGCGCAGGCTCGGGGTTCCGGCGCATTTCTTCGCCCTCGCAGATCAGCACCAAAATCGCGCAACCCGATAGGAGAGGTCGCGCAAAGGAAAAAGAGGCGGTGGAGCGCGCGACTCCGCCGCCTCTTTTTTTGTCGAGTGGGGGAAAGGTCGTCGCGCTCAGGGACCCGGACGAAGGCCGCAAGCGACCTCCGTCCGCGCCCGTCGCGCAACGATGCAGGGTCAGCCAGGCTGACCCTGGCCAGCTGCGCGCGGCTCCGCCGTGCTCGCTGCCGGGACAACCCTTTGGGTTGGTTTTACGGTGGGTTTATTGCCGGGTTCGGTCGCATCGATCGCGCGCAAGGCTTCCATCGCACGGTCGCCGCCGATGCGAATCGCGTGACCTAAAATATCGCGAAAGGCGCGCTCGCTCAGCTGCTCGGGTCGCGTCCGTCAATGTGGTGTAGAATTGGGTGTGGCCAGCGGGCTGCATTTTCAGGCGGCCTTGGGTGTAATCTGTAGCGGCTGTGCCTCCTCGATCATTGGTGTAGCAAGGGCGGCCATGCCCTCGATCTGCATGTAGCGGTGCTGGAGCTGGTATTCGTCATTCTGCTCCAGCAGGACGGCGCCGACGAGGCGGATGATGCTATCCTCGTTCGGGAAGATGCCGACGACATCGGCGCGGCGCTTCACTTCCTTGTTCAGGCGTTCCAGTGGATTGGTGGAATGTAATTTGACGCGGTGCTGCTCGGGGAAGGTCATGTAGGCCAGCACGTCGTGCTCGGCATCGTCCATGCAGGCGCCGAGCTTTGGCCAGCGGGTACGCAACTGGTCGGCGACCTGGCGCCAGACCTGTGTCGCGGCGGCATGGTCGGGCTGGAGGAAGACCTGGCGGATGGCAGCGGCGACGACGGTGTTCTGGCCCTTGGGCACGTAGGCCAGGGCATTGCGCATGAAGTGGACGCGGCACCGCTGCCAGGTGGCGCTGAGCACGCGAGTGATCGCTGCCTTGAGGCCCTCGTGGGCATCGGAGATGACCAGCTTCACGCCGGTCAGTCCGCGGCGTGCGAGGTCCTTGAGGAAGCTCGACCAGAATGGCTCGGCTTCGGAGGGTCCAATGTGAAGGCCAACGATTTCGCGCTTGCCCTCGGTGTTGACGGCAACGGCTATTATCGCGGCGACACTGACGATCCGCCCGCCCTCGCGCACCTTGAGGTAGGTAGCATCGAGCCAGAGGTAGGGCCAGTCGCCGGTGAGCGGCCGCTTAAGGAAGGCATGGACACGTTCGTCGATATCCTTGCACAGCTTGGACACCGAGGATTTGGAGATGCCGGTCATGCCCATGGCCTGCACCAGCTCGTCGACACGCCGGGTGCTGACGCCGGCGATCCACGCCTCCTGGATCACCGCGACCAGCGCCTTCTCGACGGTCTTCCTGGGTTCCAGGAAGCCAGGGAAGTAGGCGCCGGTCCGTAGCTTGGGAATCCTCAGGTTGAGCGTGCCGAGCCGGGTATCGAGGCTGCGGTCGCGGTAGCCGTTCCGCCAGGTCGTCCGGTCGCCGGAGCGCTCGTGTCGGCTAGCGCCGACCAGGCCATCGACGTCGGCCTCCATGATGATCTGTAATACGCTCTCGGCGATCGTGCGCAGGAAATCTCCATCTCCAGTCTTCGCCATCAGCTCGGCAAGCGGTAGTCTGTCGTCGGTCATCGGGATCAACTCCTCGGTGGGCGTGTGAAGTGTGGTAACTCCACCTTACCGATGAGCCCGGTGGCCACCGAGATCGAAATCGCATGGGGTGGGGCATGCCCCACCCCATGCGATCATCTCAATCTACACCAGAAATTACACCACGAGCGCGGACGCTAACGCTGCTCGACGGGGACATCTTCGATCATCGAGGCATATCTGCCGCGCAGAGCGCGGCGGGCATCCAGAACTTCTTGCGCGAGTTTGCGTTCCCTTGCTTCGAGATCGGCAAGGCGTTCACGCTCATTCATTTTGGGCATGCGTCATCCTTCACTATTCGGAAGGTCTGCCCGCCAGGCAGGATGATCGACGAAAGACGCTGGGAAGGCAAGGGCCATGATCGCTTCTATCTCGTAGCGCAGCGCTTGGGGGCACGGTCATAGGAAGCCTCCTGGCGCCCATCGAGGGCGCCCGAAGGCTGCTGCCGCGATATGGAAACTCTCTCTTATGAGTCCCAGCATGGCGGACGAAGCAGAGAGCCTCAAGGATCGACGGTTCCCCCAATTTTGCCGATCCCGGCGCTGCGCTTGGGCGTCGACAAAATCGGCACCCCCGTCGCCCGCTGCGCGGTCGCTGCGCGATCCTTGACCCTCTCTGCTTCGCCCACCCGCGCGCGCCTTCATTGCAAGAAGGAGCCGCAAGATGAACATCGTCGATATGACCATCCAGGAAATGGAGCGCCGCTGCTCGCATCTCGAAATGATCCTCGCCAGACGCGACATGTATGCCGAGATGATCGACTGGAGCGCGATGACGCTGCAGGAACGGGAATGGGACCGATGGGAGTATAGCTTCGAGATACATACGGAACTGTGGGAACTCGAGAACCGCCTCGAGACCTTGGTCGAACGCGAGAGCTGGACACCGTTCTGAGGGGGCTTGCCCCCCTTTTTTTTCCTGGTCGCGGCTTTTGCGGCCGGGTAGAAAATCCCCTTGCGGGGAAGCCACGCCCGTACCCGGTCGAGGCTGGCGCAGCGGCAAGCCGCAGCGAAGGCAGGACGCACGGCACTAGGCCGTTTTGTAATGCACCGTACGCACGGGTGCTGCGGGCGCGAATCGCCAGCATTTGCGCGGTTTTCCGGGCGAATACGCGTCGTCGCCTGATGGCACTGATTGACGCCGCCCGGCGCGCTTTGGCTGCCGTTTGGCGTGGGCGCTCGGCTAAGTGCTTGATCTTCCATGGCACCGTGTGGCTGCCGCCCTGCTTACATGTAATCAATTGAGAACAGGCTGAAATTCGAATATAAGGGCCGTGCTTCATCACGATTGGCCAGGCGACGAACAGGAGTTTGGCGCTTGCCCAGGATTACCATAAGGTTCAAGGACGCGCTCTTCGGGCGCCTTGTCTTCGGCGCTCAGGCGGCCGGCTCGACCATCCCCGACTATGTCCGGGACATCCTCAACCGCTATGAAGGCATGGACGCGGCGGGCTATCATGGCCGCTTCGACGAGGTGCAGGCGACCCTCATCCAGGTCTTCGCGATCCTCGCCGCATCCGTCGGCGCGCGTCGGCCCGATATCCTCGAGAAGGGGATGGAAGATGCCCGCGCCCTGCTCCTGGAACGGGGCCTTCTCGATCCCGAGGAGATGCAATCATGAGCATCTTCCGGAACGACACGCTCGGTTCATGGACGAGGGGCGGGCAGGCCATCGTCCACAATGTCCGCATGACGACGCAGGTTTTCTTCCAGACCTTGCTGGCGGGCATCGCCATCTGGGTCGGCGGAACCATCTGGTATGTGCTGGAGAAGTCCACCGACTATCAGCGGTTTGTGGCGGTCAAGATCGTCGAGGCGACGCTCAAAAGCGACGTACCCGGCGGTGCGCCGGTCCTGTTTCGGACGCCGTCGGGTCGGCAATATTGGACGACGTCCGATGCTTTGCTTGGCTCCCGCATCGCCAAGAAGACCCTGCAGGCGATGGAGCATCATCTGGTTTACGGCGCCGCTCTGGCGGGCGCCTTCGCCCTGCTGATGCTCGCCTGGGCCTGGTTCTATTTCACCCGGACGGGGAAGGGCCTCGGTTCTAACCAGTTCCTCCGTGGCGCCCGTTTCGGCACGGCCCGGCAGTTACAGAGGCTGTTATGGCGGAGCCGGAAGGGAAGCTTTGCGATCGGCGGCGTGCCCGTTCCCGATGCCTTCGAGCCCGAACATATCCTGATCTGCGGTGCCCCCGGAACCGGCAAGACCAACATCATCGTCAAGATGCTGGATGGCATGCGCAAGCAGGGCAAGCGGGCGATCGTCTATGATACGGCCGGCACCTTTGTCGAGAAATTCTACCGGCCGGGTCACGACATTCTGCTCAATCCGCTGGACGAGCGCGCCGACTGCTGGTCGCCCTGGGTCGATGTCCCGCGCGACTATCATTATGACCAGATCGCGGAATCGACGATCCCCGAAAAGGGCGGCGATCCCTTCTGGGCGAAAGCCGCGCGTGGAACGCTGGTCGCGGTCCTGCGCAAGCTTGCCCGGTATGAAAGGACGCTCGTGTCGGCGTTGCTCGAAACGGTGTTGCGCAGCCCCTTGAAGACACTGGCGAGCTTTGCCGAGGGGACGGACGCCGCCGCCTTCATTTCGATGGAAGGCGACCGGACGTCGGCCGGGATTCGGGCTGAACTGGCCTCAGTCATGCGCAGCTTCTCCTATCTCGATGATACCGCTGACGGCTTTTCGATCCGGGACTGGGTCGCCAATGAGGAGGATGACAGCTGGCTCTTCATCACCGTGAAGGCGGACCAGCTTCCCTCCCTCCGGCCCCTTGTTACCGTCTGGCTCGACATTGCGATCAGCGCCATCATGAGCCTGCCGCCCGACCGCAAGCGGCGTCTCTATTGCGTCATCGACGAACTCCCGACCCTTCAGAAACTGCCGTCTTTGAGCGACTTCCTCGCCCGCGCGCGCAAATATGGCGGCTGTGGAATTTTGGGGTTCCAGTCCTACCCGCAACTCGAGGCAACCTATGGCATTCAGGATGCCGCTGCGATCACCGGCTATTGCTCGACATGGGTGGCGCTCAGGGCCAATGACACCCCCACGGCCAAGCATGTCTCGGAAAATCTCGGACAGGTCGAGCAGGTCGAAGCCAATGAGGGCATGTCCTATGGCGTCAACGACATGCGGGATGGGGTCAATCTCTCCCGAATGCAGGTGACCCGTCCGCTGGTGATGCATACCGAGGTCACCAATCTTCCCAATCTTGCGGGCTACCTACGGTTCGGACGGAACCTCCCCGTGGTGCGGTTCACCGATCGCTACAACGCTCTGCCCAGTCCGCAGGCTGCGTTCGTCGAGCGGCTTGCGCCGCCCGTTCGATTGGACCCGGAAACTGAAGGGGAGGCCGCGTCCAAGCCTTCTGAATCGCCATCCAAGCGACGCCGACCGAAGAAAATGGAAGCGCCCGAACTCCCTCTTGAAGTGGACGATAGTGGCTCGCCCGCGCAGGACGAGGTCGGCCCGCAAGGTCCATCTTCCGATCCTGTGGAGGGTGACGCTGGAAACGTGGACAGTGGACTTCCCAAGCTGCTGGGACGGGCGAGCGGCTTTCGCCTCCGGCAGCATGGCCGCGCATCGGGTGACCGCAACGATGCGAGGCCGGCATGATGCATCCGCGCCGCCTCAAGGGCTCGCCGGGCAATATCGCCCGCTATTATGCCATCGGGGACTATTATACGAAGGGCGAGGCCGAGCATTCCTCCTGGGGCGGCAACCTGGCGGGCGAACTCGACCTTTCGGGCGATGTCGATCCTGAAACCTTTCGGTCCCTGCTGGCCGGCAAGGTCGCGGGCCAGCAGCTTGGCCGCCATCGGGCCGAGGGGATCGAGCATCATCCCGGCTGGGATTTCGCGATCAGCGCGCCCAAATCCGTTTCGGTGATGGCGCTGGCCATGGGCGACGAGCGGATCGTCCAGCTCCATGAACGCGCGGTCGATGTGACGCTCGCCTATCTTGAGGAGCATGCCCAGCTGAGGAAACGGGAGGAGGGCAAGATCGTCCATGAGACGACCGGCCGGCTGCTCTGGGCGCGGTTTACAGAGCATGCGAGCCGCGAACTCGATCCCCATCTCCACACCCATGTCGTTGTCCTCAACATGACGAACGGGCAAGAGGGCGATCCGATGGCAAGCCTCGAGACCCGGGCCATGTATGCCGTGCAGATGACCAACGGGCAGATCTACCGCAATGAACTCGCCCATGGTCTGCGGGAGCTTGGCTATGAGATCGACTTCGATCCGCGCCGGGGTCTTTTCGAAATCAGGGGCGTCCCCAAGACCCTCATTGAGGAGATGTCGCAGCGATCCCAACAGATCAACGAACATGCCCAGCAGCATGGCCTTTCCGGGCAAGCGGCACGCCGCCAGTCTTTCTATGCCACTCGCGGCGCGAAGGTGAAGATCGGGATCGACGAACTGCTGATCCAATGGCGTGGACGTCTGGGCCCCCATGAGAAGCCGCTCGAAGCCGTGCGGCAAGGCGCCGAACAAGTGGGCGAACATGCTGTCCCGGTCGACCGGGTCGATGCCGCGCGTGCCGCCTTGTTCGGGATCAAGCAGTCTGAGGGAAAGGAGGCGGTCAACGCGCTTGGCCGACTTTTTACCACTGGGCTGGCGTCCCATGTCGGGGAGGTTCGGTTTCAGGATCTCCGACCTCTGATCGAGGCCCATGAGGAAAGGCGCAAGCTCCTCGCGACCCGCGGACAGACAGGGGACGAGATATTGACGCGGGGCCGGACGAGCCGCCGGACGGTGCGTCTGGAGCAGTCGCTTGCCATGCATCTTGCCCTTGCCGTTGGGGATGGTCGGCCTGTGGCGAGCGCCGATCGTCTGCTTCCCGTGCTGGAACAGGCGGGGCTTTCCCCGGAGCAGGAACGTGCGCTGGTGGACATGGCGACATCGAGGGACCGGGTCACGGGCCTTCACGGCGTCGCGGGAGCGGGCAAGTCGACGCTCATCCGCTCCCTGAAGGACGCCGCGCTGCCGGGCACCACCTTCATCGCCCTGGCGCCGACATCCTCCGCGGCGGCGGAATTGGGCGAGAAGGCGCAGGTTGAGTCCCGCACCGTGGCGAGCCTTCTGGCGGGCGGTGGATATGGGATCAGCGGCAACCATGTGCTCGTACTCGATGAAGCAGGGCAGCTCGGAAACCGCCAGGCCTTGCGAGTGCTGGAGATCAGCCGGGCCACCAGCGCGCGCCTCATTCTCCTGGGTGACAATAAGCAGACGGGCGCGATCGAACAGGGAAAGGCCTTCTGGCTCATGCAGAAATTAGGGATGCAGACTGCCGAGCTTACCGAGTCGCGGAGGCAGCAAACAGAGGCGATGCGGGAAGCTGTCGCGCATGCTCGGGCAGAAAATTATGCCGCCTCGATCGGTCGGCTCGACAAGGTGGTGAGCGGCGAGGATGCCGCCGACCTCGCCAAGGGCGTGGTCGCGGAGTGGACACGTCTCAGCCCCAGGAGCCGCGCCGCGACCAACATTCTCGTTCTCGACAATGCGTCCCGCCTCATCGTCAACAGCAAGATCCGGGAGGTTCTCCAGCGCGAAGGCGTCGTCGCGGCCGAGGAGACCCGTTTTTCGGTCCTGACGCCGGGCGGGCATAGCGACCAGGAGAAGCGGCTGGCGCGCTTCTATTCGGGCGGCCAGGTGGTGACCTTCAGCCGCGATCAGGCAGGGGCGGGCCTCGAGCGGGATGCCGAATATCGCGTTGTCGGGGTGGTGCGGGACACGCAGGGGCGGCAACGCGTCCGGCTGGTGGACGAGCGGGGACGCACCCATCTCTGGGATCCCCGCATGGCCAAATCCTCGCAGGTCAATGTGTTCGTGGACGAGCAAAGGGACCTGAGCGAAGGCGACCGCATCCAGTGGCGCCTCGCATCGAGAGAGCTCATGCTCAAAAATGCGGAGCGCGGGACAGTCGAGAAAATCGAGGGGAGTTTGGCAACGATCCGCTGGGATCGCGGCAAGCGGGTGCAGACGGTCGATCTGTCGAAGCACAAGACATGGGATCATGGCTACAGCGAAACCGTCTATTCGGCACAGTCCAAGACCTATGACCGGGTCTATGTCCTTGCGCCGATCGGATCGCCGCTTGTGAATGCGCAGAATTTTTACACGGCCATTACCCGCGCCCAATACGGCGTGAAGCTCTGGACCGAGAATCCCGAGAAACTGGTCGAGAAGCTTGAACAGCGATCGGGAGAGAAGACGTCGAGCCTCGAAGGGCTCGGGCGCCTGGAACGGGACCATCGTGATCGCCTAGCCGCTCGTCATATGCGCCATCTCCAGCAGCTCAAGGAAGACCAGGAACAGGAAAGGCGTTTGCGGGCTGACCGCCAGCTTGAACGGCAGCTTCGCGCCCAAGGCTTCAGGGAAAGGGGTGTGGCCGATCGCCTTGCCGATCGAGCGCAAAAGGCGTTCGAGGCGTTAGACCGCCATCTGCAATCCTTTTTGAAAGGCCGTGAGAGCGAAAGAGCCGACGCCGTCCACGCGGTCGAGCAGCGAGCAGGCGATCGGGGACAGGAGGGTGGCCGTGGCCTGGATCGCTGATCGGCGCTGCGCCTGTTTGATCCCGCTTCTCCTGATGCTGTTGTCATGGTGCGAAGCGGCGTCAGCGGCACGGCCACCAGAACCCGAGGTCGCGCGCTGCATCCGACAAGCGGCGCGTGGGCAGCTATGGCTTGAAAAGACGCTCTGGGGATTGCGCGATCAGGAAGCCGGTTGGATCGGCTCGGAAATTCTGAACAGGGATGGAAGCCATGACCTGGGGCCTCTCCAGATCAACAGTTGGTGGGTGCCGAGGATCGCCGCGCTCATAGCTCGACGCGAGGGGGAAGTCCGGCGCTGGCTGCGATTCGATCCCTGTTTCAACGCCGAGGTGGCGCGCTGGATCTTTCTCGACGCACTCAAGATGAGCGGCAATTATTGGAAGGCGGTGGGCATCTATCACAGCCCAAACGGCATTCGCCAACGCAGGTATGCAGCGTTGGTTGCGGTTCATCTGCAAAGGCGGTTTGGGACCAATGTGTTCGGGAGGCGGGCCGTCACGCTGGCGCGGCCAGTTCCCTGATTTGCCTCCTGGGGAGAGCCTCCTTGGGAACGGAGGCTGAATGTCGCAATGTGAAACCGTGCGTTGGCGGAGAGGCAGGCGCGGTAATCTCAACGGTCCGCGGCCCCCATGAGACAAGGAGGTGTCCCGCTTATTCCTCCTGATTCGCGGCGGTTCCGTTGGCAAGCGCGTCGCTGATCATCGCCGCCAATGTTTCCTCGGCGCGACCGCGAGCGGCTGCATCCCTGGATCCCAGATCGTGACGCAGCCATTGCGGCGTGCGCTCGATAACTCTTAAGATCGTAGCGTTCATTTTTTCGTCCATCCGCGAAACCTATGACGGTGGAGCGACGGCTGTGCAATGGAGCAAAGCTTGCTAGTTCTGAGGGGGCTGCTGGGGTGCTTTGGCGCTTTTGGAAAGGCGTGGGTCGTACAGGCACAGTCATTTCACCGATCTGCACACCTTTTCGTATGGATCGGCCGCTGGCAGCGGCCGAGCTTTTGACTCAGTGTGTGCCGCTGGACATCCATGAGCAGGAGGTCTCGTTTCACTGGGCCCCTTTTTGCTATTCACTCGGTATTCACTCAGTTTTTTTGCGCGTTAGGCAGCCGACTATCCCTGGAAACTAACATTTCAAGGCTTGCGCCAAGAATTGTTGACTTAGCTTTCGCTCAGTCCTCTTGCCGTGACCAGCATGACGCAGATGTCGATTTCGTTTCAGTGAGCCAATAGTCATGAAGCAGCTAATCGATCACTGACGCACCAACCCTACGATGTCGCACTCGTAGATCGCAAAAACGCAACCAAAATTATTCTTGACGCCGGTTTGGTTAAACGACTGGGAAAGGTCCGTCACCTCACCCACCGCTGGCCCTTCATCGCTTCAATCCGATGATCACGCGCCGAACCGCAAGATATTGCTCGAGTTGAAGAACTTCTGAATCGGACACTAATAAATTAGCTTCTCTCGATATGATCGATATATTATTCTCGCGATCGGCTGGGAGAAAGTGAGGGGGAGCAACAGCTGATATGCTTACAAGACCTTATGATTCTGACCGTCATCCTGAGGGTACAAGCCTGGACTTCATATTCCCGCAGGAATTCGAAACGTCTCTCGAAGCGGCGAGGGCTACAGTTGGTGCGCGCTTTGAAGTCCGGCGGTTTTTCTGGCGAGAACGAAACGAGATCGTCTTCACGCCGCCCTGCAGCTATTTCGAATTGACCCGCTTCCCGTCTATGGGCAGATATCTCGCATCTGCTCGCGACTTTTGCGAGCAGGGCGAGGTACGCTTTTATCCGGCCGCGTGTCCGTTCCAAATGCATTGGCAGGAACGCGAGCAAAGATCGCTATTTTGCAGAATAGATATTCCCGCGATCACTGGATTGCCCATGGAACTTTCCAATCAACAATTGCGCGACACCATAGACATGCGCAATCCCCATGTCAGGGCACTGCTTCTAAGGGCCCAGCAGGAACTGGTGGCGCCGGGGCTGTGTTCGCAACTCATTCTGGATTCGATCAGTGTCGGCCTCGCAGCTGAAATGGTGCAGCAATTCGGTCCAGAAACCCAACCGGAGTTCAACAGTCGCCGGACGTTCGACCAGCGCTATCTGGCTGGCCTTGTTGCACATATCCGGGAGCAGCCCGGCAGGGTCGAGATCGGGCAGTTGGCGGCGGAACGTGGCATCAGCGTCCGCCATTACGAACGCCTGTTCCGCACCGCGACGGGCGAAAGTCCCGCAGCCTTTTGTCGCCGTCATATGCTCGCTCTGGCGAAGGACCTGCTGATGGACCGATCGCTTCTGGTCAAGGAGATCGCCTATCGCTGTGGTTTTGCCAATACGGCAAGCTTCAGTGTGGCGTTCCGCCAGATAGAAGGGTGTTCGCCGCGGCAGTTCCGTGACCGGCTTTTGATCCACTGAACGCCCACTGATGTAGCCGCAATTTTCGACATCTGTTTCCGATAGGCGACATCGATGGCACCTGGGCTTTTCATCGGTATCCGGACCAGTCATCCTGCCCAAAATGGTCGTCAGACCGGTTTGAGAGAGGATGGCAATGACATTTGGATTTCCGGACGCGGACGCACTGTTGGCGCAGTATCCGCTGCCCCATTATTTACGCGATAATGTGCGGCCGGGGCTGGAACAACTGCTTGCCTCGATGGCGGAAGACCGGGCACTTAACGCCAATGGCCATGCGCGTGCGCTGCATATCATTGCCGATGACTTGTCCCGGCTGAAGGCTATCGCCGACGACCGAGCCCGCTATCCTGACATTGCCGATGTCGAAATCAGGCAGCCGCTTTTCATCCTCGGCCTCCCCCGGTGCGGCACCAGTTTCCTGCACGCCCTGATGGAAGGCGACCCGCAGATCCGCACGCCGCTGATGTGGGAAGTGGCCGAACCATCGCCCCCTCCCGAAGCGGCAACCGCCGACACGGACCCGCGCATCTCCCGGTTCGACGAACATTTGCGCGCGCAACTGGGCGGTGATGCCGACGAATTGCTCAAAGCCCATCCGCTCGGCGCCAAAATCCCGCAGGAATGCGGATCGTTCATGACGACCTCCTTTCAGAGCAGCAATCCGTGCATGTTCCAGCATCTCCCGCGCTTCTACGACTGGTTCAAGGGCATCGACGCGACCTTTCGCTACGAGGTCCACAAGATGTGGCTTCAGCATCTGGGTTGGCGGCATCCCGGCAGGCATTGGGTGCTCAAGATTCAGGAGCATATGTATAAGCTCCCCGCGCTGCGTAGCGTCTATCCCGATGCGATCTTCATTCAGCCCCATCGCGACCCGACCACCGTCATCGCCTCCATCTCCCAACTGATCAGCGTCATTCGTGGGCCGTCCTACGACCAGCTCGATCTGCATGCGCTGGGCGCCGAGTTCCTGCAACTCTGGTGGGATGGGGTGAAGTGCTGCATGGATTATCGCAAGGCGCATCCGGACCTGCCGATTTACGATATGCGTTACAAGGATCTGGTCGCGGACCCGGTCTCGACGATCCGGGCCGCCTATGATCATTTCGGCTGGGATTTCACGCCGGAGTCGGAAAAGGGCATTCTGGACTGGCTGCGGGAGAATCCGGCGGGCAAGCATGGGTCGCGCAGCTACACGCTGGCCGATTATGGCCTGACAGCCGAACAGGTGAGCGACAGGTTCGCCGAATATATCGAGACCTACCATGCCTATCTCTGAAACGTCCCAGTGGCGCGCCTGGCTGGAGCGGATGGCGGGGGCGGAAGGCATGCTGGACAGGCTGGCCGATCCCGATGATCCACAGGCCCGGGCCGAGGCGCACCGCCTGTTGTTCGCTATCCTCGCCACCGGTTATCAGACGGCCTTCGCCGACCCCGATCATCCCGATTTCGTGCCGTCGGTCAGCAGCGTCCTCAACACCGTCGGGGTCAATCCCGATTTCATCTATGGCGCGGCGCGGATCGACGGCAGCGGCATCTACAGGCTGTCGGGCACGCGGGGGGACGGGGTTTTCGTGTTCCTTGATCTGGTCGCGGGCGGTCTGGGACCGATGGAGGATCTCGGGCCTTCGGTGGGCGTGATCGATCTGGATGCCTGCACATTGGGACCGGACGGCGCGTTCGACATCCTGTTGGGCGGGGAGCGGCCGGAGGATCATGCGGGTGACTGGTTTCCGCTAGACCCGCGCGCGCTCACGATCGGCCTGCGCCATGCCTATTATGACTGGGGCGTGGGGCGCGATCTACGCATCGCGATCGAGCGGGTCGACCGGCGCGTGGGCGGCGGTCTGGTGCCCGCAGCCGAGATCGTCCATCGGCTCGATCGCCTGTCAGCGTTCGTCGAACGCTATGCCGCATTTGCCTTGGGTTATGGCCAGCGGCAGCGGGCGCAGGGCTTCGTCAACAGGCTGGAATATGATGACTGGGCCGGTCGCGGCGGCGTGGCCGGGCAGCATTATTATCAGGGCATCTTCCGGCTGAAGCCGGGGGAGGCGATGATCATCGACACGGCGGTGCCCGATCAGGTGCGTTACTGGAACGTCCAGCTCAACGATCCGCTGTGGAACACGATCGACTGGATGAACCATCAGAGCAGCCTCAACGCGGCGCAGGCGCGTCTGGACGGCGACGGCCGCTTCCGCGCCGTCATCGCACTGGACGATCCGGGCGTGCCCAACTGGCTTGATCCGGCCGGACGCAACGAAGGATCGCTGATGCTGCGCTGGACCGGCGCGAGTTCCGGGCCGGAGCCGACGCTCAGGATCGTGCCGGCTGCGGAACTCCGTTCGCATCTTCCCGCCGACACGCTGCTGGTCACGCCGGAGCAGCGGGATGAGATGATCCGTAACCGTCGGCGCGGCGCGCAATGGCGACGGCGCTGGTGAGGGGATCAACCCCATCCGGGGAAAGGTTGGCCACGCCGTAATCACCCTTATGGCAGGCATCAGCGTGGCATTCTAACCCCGCCGACGGCCCGTTTTGGAAGAGGATATGCGGATGGACTTTGCAGGCAAGGTCGTACTGGTCACCGGCGCCGGGTCGGGCCTGGGCCGCGCGGCGAGCCTCGCCTTCGCGCGGGAAGGCGCGGCACTGTGCCTTGTCGGGCGCAGCCGAGCCAAGCTGGAAGAGACCGGGCGGTTGATCCGCGACGCGGGTGGCCGGTGTGTCGAGCTGGCTTGCGATCTTGGCGAGCCGCGTGGCTGTAGGGAGGTTATCGAAGGGGCGATGACGGCATTCGGCCGGCTGGACGTGCTGTGCAATATCGCCGCCGATGTCATGTTTCACCGATTGGCGGACATCAAGGAGGAGGAATGGCACCGGACCATTGCCTCCAACCTGTCCGGCCCCTTCTTTCTCATGCAGGCGGCCATGCCGCACCTGATCGAGAGCAGCGGGAATATCATCTGCGTGGCCTCCACCGCCGGTTTCATGGGGCAGGCCTATCTGGCGCCATATACCGCCTCCAAATTCGGACTGGTCGGTTTGACGTTGTCGCTCGCGATGGAGATGATGGACAGTCCCGTGCGGATCAACATCCTCTCGCCCGGCCCGATGCGGACGGAAATGACACAGGGCATGTCCTTCCCCGATTTCGCCGATCCCCGGCTCCTCGCGCGCTACACCGGCATGCGGCCGCCCTGTCTGCCCGAGGATGTGGCCGAGCCGCTTCTGTTCCTGGCTTCCGATCGGGCGCGTCATGTGCATGGCGCCTGCTGGGCGGTCGACGGCGGCATTACCGCCGGTTAGGCAGCTTCTCTATCCGCCGATGGGATAGAAGACCGACTTCTGGTTTTGATATTCGTGCAGCCAGTCGGGACCATATTCCCGGCCCACGCCCGAGCGTTTGTAGCCGCCGATGGGCGCATAGGTCATGCGCCCGGTGCCGCCATTGAGCATGACGCTGCCCGCACGGATCTGCATCGCCATCTCATAGCCTTTGGCAGCGTCTGCGGTTTCGATGCCACCATTCAGGCCATAGCGGCTGTCGTTGGCGATGCGGATCGCCTCTTCGTCGGTATCGAAGCCGATGACGCAGCCGACCGGACCGAACACCTCTTCCTGGGCGATCGTCATCTTGTTGTCGACATCGTCGAAGATCGTGATGTCGGTGAAAAAGCCCTTGTCGAGACCGGCCGGACGCCCGCCGCCATGCACGATCCGCGCGCCCTCGTCGCGGCCGATGGCGATCAGTCTTTCGACCTTTTCCCGCTGGGATTCGCGGATCAGCGGCCCCATCGCCACGGTGGGATCGGCAGGATCGCCGATTTTGAACTGGCTGGCGATGGCGCAGGCGGTTTCGACGAACGCTTTCCTGATGCTGTTATGGACGACAAGGCGCGTGAGCAGGGCGCAGCCTTGGCCCGCATTGACCGAGAGCACGGCAACGGCCATGCCCGCGGCGCGGGCGACGTCGGCATCCTGGCGGACGATCAGCGCGGACTTTCCACCGAGTTCCAGATGCACGCGCTTCAATGTGGGGGTGGCCTGCGCCATGATAGCGGCGCCTACGCCTTCGGATCCGGTGAAGGTGACGAGGTCGACGCGCGGATCGCAGGTCAGGGTCGTGCCAACCTCCGGTCCGCCGGTAACGAGGTTCAGCACGCCTTTGGGCAGGCCGATCTCTTCGGCGATCTCCCCGAACAGCAGCGCGGAAAAAGGTGTGAAGGGCGACGGCTTCAGCACCATCGTATTGCCGGCCAGCAGCGCGGGAACGATCTTCGCCAGATTGATGAGAAAGGGGAAATTATAGCCGGTGATGGCCGCGACGACGCCCACCGGTTCGCGCACCACGGTCGTCCCGCCTATTTTCTTCGGCCCGTCGGGATTGAAGGGATCCGGGGTGATGTCGATGGGCAGGCGAACGCTGTCGTCGCGTGTCGAATGTTCGACTGCGGCCAGCAGATGGTCGAGCGGATTGGCGACCTGCATGCCTTGGGTGATGCCCTGTGAACAGCCGACTTCCGCGATGATCAGCGCCGCGATCTGCTGCCTGCGCGCATCCAGTGCGGCATGCATCCGGCGCAGACAGGTCGCGCGTTCGGACATGGCCATGCGTGGCCAGATGCCCGTGTCGAACGCATCGCGCGCGGCTGTGATCGCAGCGTCCACGGCGGCGGCGTTACCCACCGGCGCGTGGCCGATCACCGCTTCGGTGGCGGGATTGATGATGGCGTCGCGTTCGCTCCCGCCATCGACCCAGGCGCCATCGATATAAAGCTTGTCGAACGTCGTGAACGGCACGGTCATGGCATGGTTTCCTGTCTGGGCCGCAGGATCATGTCCGCGGCGTTGAGCGCGATGGCCATGGCCGGCGCATTGGTGTTGCCCGATACGATCGTCGGCATGATGGAGGTATCGACGACGCGCAGGCCGGTGACGCCGCGCACGCGAAGCTGGGGGTCGACGACGGAAGTTTCATCCGCGCCCATGCGGCATGTCCCGCAAATGTGAAAGGATGTGCCGCCAAGGGCCATGGCGTTGGCAAGAATGTCCTCGTCCGCTTCTATGCCGACGGTCTTGCCCGTTTCCTCGACGATCCAGTCCTTGAGCGCGGGCTGTTGCGCCAGGCGACGGAGCCAGCGAAACAGGGCGACGAAATGGCTCCTGTCGGCATCGGTCGCCAGATGATTGGCGTCGATGACCGGCGGGACATCCGGGTCGGCCGAACTTATCCTGACATGGCCCTGGCTGTCGGGCCGCATATAATAAGCGACGACGGTCATGCCGGGATAGGGGTCGAGCGCCACCGCGCCCTTGTCGTCCGTGTGGAAGGAGTAGAGGCCCATGCCGACCTGCGCGTCGGGCCGGTCGAGCGTGGCATCGGTCTTGACGAAGCCGCCCACTTCATGCGCTGCATGGGTCAGCGGCCCTTTCGACCCGAAGGCATAGCGCAAAGCCGACAGGATAAGGCCGACACCGGACAGTTTCTGGTTTAGGCTGTTCCCCCGGACCCTGTAGGTAAAGCCCAAATAGCGATGTTCGCGAAGGTTGCCGCCGACACCCGGCGCATCAACGACGATCGGGATGCCAAGCGATTCGAGCAAGGCGCGGGGACCGATGCCCGACAATTGCAGCAGCTTGGGGCTCTGCACCGCGCCTGCGGAAAGAATGATCTCCCGCCGGGCGGCGACCTCCTGCACGCCATCCTTGTTGCGCAGCAGGATACCGCCCGCTCGCTGTCCGTCGAACAGGATACGCAGGGCGTCAGTCTGCGGCAAAACATCCAGATTCGGGCGGCCGCGCACGGGCTTCAGAAAGGCGCGGGAGGCGGAGAAGCGCTTGCCGCGATAGGTGGATGTCGGCTGATACCCATGCCGCCCTGGGTCACGGCCGGCATGTCGTTCATGTCGTCCACCCGTTGCGTGCCGGCCTGCTCGGCGGCTGTCAGGAAGGCTTCGCACAGCGGGTCGCCGGAAGGGTGGACGCTGACCTTGAGGGGGCCGCCGGCACCGCGCCACGCCTTGGCGCCCAGCGCATGGTCCTCCAGAGAGACGAAATATCGGCCTATATTCTGCCAGCCCCAGCCTGTGCAGCCTGCCGCTTCCCAGCCATCATAATCGGCCGGAGCGCCCCGCACATAGACCATGCCGTTGACCGAACTGGACCCGCCAACCGCGCGGCCCTTCAGCCATATTTCCTGGGGTGCGTTGCCGCCGGGCGATACGGCGTAATCCCACACATGGGGATTGCCCGGCGCCAGCAGTTTGCCGATACCGCGCGGCATGGCGATCAACGGACTGCTGTCGTCCGGTCCCGCCTCCACCAGCAGTACCTTGACGGTCGGGTCTGCCGACAGTCGATTGGCCAGCACGCAGCCGGAAGACCCCGCCCCGACGATGATATAGTCATAACAATCAGCTGACATGGTCGCTCTTTTCCGGGGCATGGCGCGAGAGAACAACAATGGCTGCCTTGCTTGACCTGTCGGCGGGCAGGGCGGCGCTGTTGACGATGAGAGCTCAGCCGAATGCGAGGGGCAGGCCGGGGACGTCCCAGTCGATACATATGACCTTGCCGGAACTGCCCAGCGTGACGAAGGCCACCCGCCCGTCCTTGCCGCCAAAGCAGATATTGGTCGTGAGGAAATCGCCCGTTTCGATCTGCTGAGGCGTTCCGCCCTCGGGTGGAAAGATCAATATGGCGCCTTGGCCGGGCGAGGCGCAACAGATACGTCCGGCGCTATCGACGGCCAGGCTGTCGAGAAATTGACCAGGCCCGGCCCGACCGACGATGCTGTGCCCGTCCGGGGTCAGCGACGCCGTCGTGTCGATCATACCGGGCGCTGACAATCGATAGCGCAGCAGATGCGCTTCATAGGTGAGGGCGACGTAGAGGGTGCGTCCATCTGGCGATAGGCCGACGCCATTCGCCCCGTCCAATGGTCCGGCGGCGCGCCGAATTTCCGACCCGTCGGTCTTGGCATAATAAAGCCCACCCCGCATTCGCGCCGCGCCGCGATCCCTGCCGAAATCGGTGAACCAAAATCCGCCCGTTTCGTCAAAGATGAGGTCGTTCGGTCCCCAGAAGGGGGTCGCTTCGGTCGATGCATATAAGGTTTCGAAAGCGCCGCTGGCGGGATCGACGACCTGAATTGTGCCGGGCGGCGTGTCGAGAGGCGTCTCGGCCGGCAGGAGGTCGCCGTTCGGCAGGATCATCTTTTCGAAACCGCCATTGTTGCAGACATAAATCCGCCCGTCGGGACCGATCGCCGCGCCATTGGGACCGCCGCCCAGATCGGCGAGGGTGGTGCGCGCACCGTCCGGGCCAAGGCGGGACAGGCGACCGCCGAGCACCTCCACCAGCAGCAGGCCGCCATCCGGCCGCGCAATCGGTCCCTCAGGCATCAACAGCCCGTTTGCAAAGCAGGTCATCTCGTCCTCTCCCCATATGACCGACGGTATCTGCGGACCGTCCTTATCCTCATATCTGGTGGATATTGGCGTGATCGGACATCGGACCCACCTTTCGACAGGTAATTGAAAGCGCGGATTGGCGTCTAATCCGCCGCACACCCGATCCATCGGGGAAATGCGGAGGGGATGGCGGCATATTGTCCAGACAGATCGGCATATTCAACTGCCAGAAAAGCGCGATCGTCGAGCATTGGCGCGCGGGGCAGGGCGTCAGCTATCCATCGTTGATCTCATGAACAGGACAGGCCGGCGACAGACCGGCTTTCAAAGACAATGGTCATCCTTTGACCGCCAGGGAGAAGAAAAATGAAGATAACCGGTTTCATGCTGCCGATAGGGTTGCTGCTGACGACATCGCAAATGGCATTGGCGCAGTCGTCGAACGCCGCGCCGCAGGAGGGTGCTACCAGCGACATCGTGGTGACGGCGCGCCGCACCGCTGAGAATATTCAGGAGACGCCGGTTTCGGTCGTGGCTTTCGGCGCGGACTCGCTGCGGCAGGCCAATATCCGTGATACGCAGGATTTGCTGGTCAAGACGCCGGGCGTGTTCCTGGCGGGTTCAGGCGGGCGCGAAAACACCAATTTCTCCATCCGGGGTCAGTCCAAGGCGCTGGCCGGCAACAGCGCGCCCGGCGTCATCAGCTATTTCGCGGAAGTGCCGTCTCCTACGGTCGGGTCCAGCATTCCGACCTATGATCTTTCGTCCGTTCAAGTACTCAAGGGACCGCAAGGGACGTTGTTCGGCCGCAACACGACCGGTGGCGCGATCCTCTATTATCCGGCGGCGCCGGACTATAAGCTGGGAGGATATGCCAAGGCGTCCTACGGCAATTACGACGCCCGGTTGCTGGAAGCCGCAGTCAATATACCGCTGACGTCCGACACGTTGGCCATCCGCATCGCCGGTCAGATCCAGAAGCGCGACGGCTGGACGAAGAATATCGGCATCGGCGGCGACCCGGACGATCTTAATTCGCGCGCGATCCGCGGTTCGATCCTGTTCGAGCCGAGCGCCGCGTTCCGCAACACGCTTATTGTCGATTATTATCACAATGACGCGGTCGGCGGCGCATCGGTGCTGACCGATGTGCTGCCCGGTCCCAATGGACTGACGGCGACGGGCACGGCGGCGGCGGCTCTGGCGCAGTTGGCATTGCAGCGCGCGCGCGGGCCGCGCGTGATCAATTCGGACGTCGATGCGTTCGAAAAGGTCGAGCGTTTCGGTATTACCAACCGGACGGAGTTCGATCTGTCCGATGACATCACCTTCATCAATATCTTCGGTTATCGGCGCACCAAGATCGATTATTATTCCAGTGTCGATGGACTGCCCACCTTGATCGCTGATGGAAGCGGCGCGATCCCTGCCGGGCTTCCGGTGACGATCGTGGGTGGGCGCCAGACATCCGACGTCCGGCAGATCAGCGACGAAGTGCAATTGAAGGGATCGGCACTCGGCAATCGTCTCGACTGGCTGGTCGGGGCTTTCTACCTGGACAGCAAGCCGCTCGGGCCGTCGGGCACCTATATTCCGGTCTTCACCCTACCCGGTATTACCGATGCTCGCTTCAACTATAGTTTTTACAGCGAAAAGAGCCGGGCGCTGTTCGGCAATGTCAATTATGAAATCGCCGACGGCCTGCACGTCAATCTGGGCGTACGTCACACCTGGGACAAGATCGAGGCCTGCGTTGGCGGCGGCCTGAGCAATCAGCCTGTCGTTTCACCCGAAGAATGCGCGGACGGCGCGGCAACGATCCGCAATTCGAGCGTCAACAAGACCTCGTCCAAGGCGCTGACCTGGCAACTGGGCGTCGACTGGAAGGCGTCGGATGCGATCTTCCTCTATGCGATCACGCGCCGGGGCTATCGCGCTGGTGGCATTAACAGCCCGACGCTGGCCGGGCGGCTGGCGCCCTTCCAGTCCTTCGCCCCGGAAAAGGTGACGGATGTGGAGGTCGGTATCCGGTCCGACTTCACCGTGGGCGACGTCAAGCTGCAGTTCAACGCATCACCCTTTGTCGGCTGGTATAATAATGTGCAGGTGCCGATTTCGGGCCTCAACACCCAGGCGAGTTGCAGCACGATCACGCCGGGCGGGACCAATCCGCCAAAATCACCGGACGGCGATTGCGACGCCAGCAACGATCCAAGCGGCGGGACGCTGCTGGTCAACGCCGGCAAGACCCGGGTAGCGGGCATCGACCTTTCGACCCGCATCCAGCCGACATCGACCTTGTCCCTCGACGCCGGTGCGACCTTCCTGGACCTCAAGTCGCGGTCGCTGACGGTGCCTGCGAATCTCCAATCCTATCTTGCAGCGCTCAAGGTGCCGTTCAATCTGGTTGCAAAGACGACGGTCACGGCTGGCGTGCGCTGGACGTTGCCAGTGCCGCCATCCCTGGCGGAAACCGTGTTCAGCCTGGACTATTATCATTCCAGCAAGGTACGCTCTTCCGACCAGGTCCTGCCTGCCTATGACCTGGTCAACGGACGGCTGGACCTGAACGGCGTTGGCGGCAGCAATGCCGACATCAGTTTTTTCGTGCGTAATCTGTTCGATAAGAAATATCTGGCGTCGAGCAATGTCGGATCGGCGGCGCTCGGGATATTCAGTGGATTTTACGGCGCGCCGAGGACCTATGGCGTGGAGGTTCGCTATCGGTTTGGTGATTGAGGGCAGGCATTAAAAACGGTGCGTTAGCCCGATCTTTCCGCAACGGCCGCCCGGCCCATAAAGGCGGATGACGCACCGGCCATAATGGACAGAAAAAGACTATGGAGAGGACCGTCGATGGCGCAGACCGAAGCCGATCAGGATCAGGCCGAAAGCCGCGAACAGCTCAACCGATGGCTTGAGGATGTCCTGGGTTGTTCTGAAGTCGTGCTCGAAAAACAGCGGCGCTGGCGCCCGGTCTGGCGCGCCAGCGCGCAGCAAAATGGTGTGAAGCGCGACTTTCTGCTCAAGGGCGACCGCACCTGGCCGACCCATCCCTATCCGCTTGTGTATGAAATGCGCATGCAGCGCGCACTGTATGAAAATGGCATTCCCATCCCCGCCATATTGGGCATGTGCGACCAACCCAACACCATCGTGATGGAATGGATAGAAGGCGGCCGGGATCCCGGCCTGGTTCAGCAGGCGATCGAAAGCGCGTCGGTGATGACCGAGGATCGGTGGGCCGCATCGCTACGCTATATGGAGATATTGGCTGACATCCACAGCCTGCCAAGTCAGGCTTTCATTGAAGGGGGAGCCCATTTGCCGCAGGGTGCGCGCGAGATCGCCCTGCATAATTTCGAACGCTTTCATGCCATGACGGTCGAGCAGGGCATCACTGATCCGCTGCTGGAATTTTGCGCGCGATGGCTGCGCCGAAACTATCCCCGACATCGGGAATCCATCTCCTTCGTCACGGGCGATTGCGGCCAGTTCCTTTCGGACGGTGCCCAGGTTACCGGCATATTGGATGTGGAAATCGGTCATCTAGGCGATCCCATGCGCGACCTCGCGTGCTTCCGGGGGCGCCACCCGATCGAGAATATGGGCGACGTCGCCGCTCTGTTCCGTCACTATGAAACGGCGATCGGCGTACCGCTCGATTTTGACGCGATCGCCTATCACACCGTGTCCTTCCTCGCTGAAGCCATTTACGGCCCCCTGTTCGGGATGCACGAAAAGGGGCGCGGCGGCGATTGGGTCGAGGCAGCGGTACAGGTGTCGATGATCGGACGGCGATGTATGGAGGCGTTGGCCGAGATATTGGGCGTGGCGCTCGACGACATTGCGCTTCCGCCGCCCGCCGCCGTCGACCAGAATGATCTGGCACTTCATAAATTGCAGGCGGAGATCGAACGTCTGCCGGAAAGCGGATCGCTACAGGGCTGGCAACGTAATATCCTTGCCTCGATCCCTCACTATCTGCGGAACCAGCTGCGCTATCGCGATTGGCTGCGGGAAGAGGATGGCAAAGACATCGAGGCGCTGCTGGGTACGGCCTATGCCGATGCCGCCGCGGGTGAGGCCGCATTGATGCGCTTCATCGAAAAGAGCACGCCTGCCGACCATGCCGCCCTGACGCGCTTCTTTCACCGGCGGATGCTGCGACAATGCCTGGTGATCGCAGGTCCCGATGCGCCTGCCGATCATCTTGTTCTGGTGCCCATGGAGCCCTTGCTACGGGGGTAAGTGCGTGGGCCTCTGGGTCAGGATACCTATCCCACGGTATGTGTCTTAAGCGTATGAAGCGATAAAATTCGGAGGATGGAATAACCGCCGACGGCGAAACAGGAAAGTACTTAATATACTGCCCAATATCGCACTGATCTAGTTTTCAAGATCATATTCGCGGCCTTAGATCGTTGATATAATATAAGTATATAATATTTCTTCTCTTAGTACCATTAGTATAAATGCATAAAAATAATAATAAATATGGTAATTAAATTCCGTTATTTAATAATATTAATAGTGGAGGGGATGAAATGGTTAAAATATTCCGCGCAATCCTGATGGCCGGCACGGTATTGGGTGTCGGTGGTGCAGGCGTAAGCCACGCGGCAGAAGCGGTCGAGCAAAGTGCGAGCGGTGATGACAATAGCGGTGTGCGCGACATCATCGTGACGGCTCGCCGCACGTCGGAAAATCTTCAGACGGTTCCCGTTGCCGTCACGGCGCTCGATCCGACTGCGCTGCTTGAACGGCAGATTGTCGAAGTGGCGGATGTGGGCCGGGCGGCGCCGGGTTTGTCGGTGCAATCCGGTGGCACCGGCAACGCATCGCTCATATATCTCGCCATCCGTGGCAATGCGCAGAATAGCCCTAACTCATTTTCCGATCCTGCGGTCGGCATCTATGTCGATGGCGTCTATTATGGGCGACCTATCGCCGGGAATCTCGGGCTTCTCGATCTGGCTTCGGTCGAGGTCTTGCGCGGAACCCAGGGAACCTTGTTCGGACGCAACACGACGGGTGGCGCCCTCAACATGACAACTGTGCAGCCGGACGGAAATTTCGGCGGCTATGTCACCGGACGTATCGGTAACTATGAAAGCTGGTCCATCGAATCCGCGCTGACCTTGCCGATTTCGGGCGATGAATTGTCCTTGCGCCTGGCTGGCCGCTATGGCGAGAGGGGTAAGGGTTTTGGCGACAACCCGATAAGAGGGGTCGATGCGGCCCGTATCGATCACGACATCGCGGGTCGTGCCACGCTGAACTGGGAGCCGTCTGCGATCCCGATGACCGTATCCCTGTCGGCCGACTATGCCAATATCAAGGATACGTACAATAATGTCGCTCTACGCGGTATCAACCCGACCGGACCGGCGCTGGCACTATATTCCCGTCAATTCGACATTGCCAGCTTCCTCCAGAGCAAGAGCCAATTCTACAGAACATATAATGATCCAAACACGGGCAATGCCAACATCGATACGCCATATAATTATAACAAGACGTGGGGTGTCCGTGCGACCATCGAATATGATCTGGGCGACGTTAAGATCAAATCGATAACGGCCTATCGCGAGGCGGATACCGGGGATGGTACCGATCTTGACGGCACGCCCGCCAAGATCGCATCTTATGCGAGCGACTATTCGCAAAATCAGCGTAGCGAGGAACTGCAATTCTCCGGTAACCTGGGGAAACTGGAGTTCATTTTCGGCGGTTTCTATTTCAAGGAAACGGGCGATGAGCAGTCCCAGTCGCTCGTCTTCCAGGATACCGACTTCGGTTTCAACCTGGCCCCGGCCAATACCAACCTGGCCACATACAAGTCGGAATCGAAGGCCTTGTTCGTCCAAGTCAACTACAGCCTGACCGAACGGCTGCGCGTGACCGGCGGATTCCGCTATACCTGGGACAAGCGTTCGATCAACCGCATGGGCTATATCGGAGGGATTCCGGGCTTTTCCGGTTCGTTCGTCTCCAACGGCCGACTGATCACGTTGCCCGCTACGGGGCTATGCGCCGTGGGTGCTAATGCAAATCTGGTCGCCCCCGGTCCGGATTGCACGGATCCTGTGACGGCCAAATTTGATTATCCCGCCTGGCTTGCCAGCATCGACTACGAACTGGGAGACGGCAAGCTCATCTATGCAAAGACGGGTGGCGCGGCACTGGCCGGCGGTCTCAATTCGCGTCCGACCCCGCCCGATGCGAGTTCCTTTGCGCCGGAAAAGGTGAAGGATGCCGAGATCGGCTTCAAGGGCGACTTTTTCGATCGGCATCTGCGAACTAATTTTGCTGGATTCTACATTTGGCGCAACGGCGCCCAGAATGTCGTCAATGCCCTGGTTGGCGCTAATCTGACCCAGTTCGTTCAGAATGCAGGCGATGTGAAGGCCTATGGCCTTGAATTTGAAGGTACGCTCATTCCGTGGCAGGGCATGGAATTGAGCGGCGCCTTGTCCTGGCTTAAGGCGAAATATGCTGCGGGATCATTCACTGCGGCGGGCCTGGGCGGTCCGGTAGATCGTAGCGGTGAGGTCGTTCCGCGCGCGCCGCGCTGGACCTGGAACATCGGCGCGACGCAGCGTTTCCCGGTCAAAGGCGGCGAAATTGCGCTGCATGCCGACTATGCCTACACTTCTGCCGTTTATCAGGACTATGCCACTGCGGATTTGACGACACCGGCGCTCAACGATGGTGTGAACGATGCGGCGGAGCGTGCGGCGGCTATCAGCTTCATCGATACGCAGAACAGCTTCAGTCGGCTCAAGGCCTATGGCGTGCTGAACGGAAGCCTGAATTTCAAGCTCGACGGCGGAATGGAGTTCACCCTTTGGGGGCGCAACCTGACGCAGGCAAAATATTATAACGCCATATTCAACGGTTATGGCACCTTCGGCACCGCGATCGGCTTTACCGCAGCGCCGCGCACATGGGGCGCAACGGTTTCCTATCGCTTCTGACACAGGGGATGGGTGAGGTGGCGTCGTCCACTTCACCCATGGGCCTGACCCGGCCTGTTTGAACGATCCTATCTTTCGTCAGGGGTTGCGTCGCTGATTTGCTGCATAACTGCCTAGTCGAGAGACGGGCAGTTATGCCGTATTTCAAGGTCCAGGGTCGAAAAATGGATATCAGTCAATCGGTAGAGAGCGGCGACAAGGCTATGATCATATTGCAGAGCCTGGTCTGCTATTTGCGTGAAAAGAACATTCTTTCACGATGCGATATCGAGGAATTGTGCGAGCGCGTCGAGGCGCGCGAAAAGGAATTTCCCTGCGATCAACAGCAGGCTGCGGCAGCAGCGAAGGATATGCGCGACCTGGGCGAATATTGCGGGAAGCGATATGGCGGGAAACGGCGTCGCTGCCTGTAAGACACTGCTCGACAGGGTCATGATGGGGTGCTGCGTTACGCGATTTTACCAAACGGCGGCCCGCAGACTGAAATAGCGGGCTGGGGGCTGCGATCATCGTCAATCGCCCGCTTTGCCTGTGTTTGTTGTGCAATATTCGGGGAATAGACGGGGGAGGCATAGGGGAAGGAATATGTCTCCTGCGCGACATCTGTCGTCCCGGCGATAGTTGTGGCGGGGGCATGGGATGCGCTGTTGGCATAGCCTTCGTCACAGTCGATAAAAATGAAATAGGATGAGTGATGCACAATCCGTCAATAGTGGATGCAGGTCCGCAACCGATACCGGACGACGCATCGCTTTCCGCCGACGGGCGATCGTTGCTATCGTGGACAATTGTCGCGCTGTTTCTGCTCAATTGCCTCAATTATATAGATCGACTGCTCTTCTCGGTCGCCCAGGAAATGATCAAGGTCGATCTCCATCTCAGCGATTTTCAGCTCGGCCTGATTGGTGGACCCGCATTCGCCATACTCTACACGGTCTTCAGTTTCCCGATCGCGCGCGCGGCGGACCGCGGTCGCCGGGTGGGGATCATCGCCATTTCGCTGACATTGTGGAGCGCCATGACGGCCTTTTGCGGAATTGCAGCCAATTTCGTCCAGATGCTCGTCGGGCGAGCCGCCGTCAGCATTGGCGAGGCGGGATGCACGCCGGCCTCGCATTCGCTCATCTCCGACGCATTCCCCGCGCAACGTCGAACGACCGCCATCGCCATCTTCGCGGTCGCCGGCCCCTTCGGCGCCATCGTCGCAGCGGTGGGCGGGGGCGCTTTGATCGCCGCTTATGGTTGGCGCACGGCTTTCCTCATTTGCGGAATGGCCGGCATCGTCATGGCTCTGCTGTTCCGCGCCACCGTGCCGGAACCGCCGCGCAGCCAGCCCCGATCGCATCATGCCGCGTCTTTCATCGCCACCGTCCGCCAGTTGCTGGCCCGGCGCAGCTTTGCTCTGGTGGCCGTCGCGGGGGGCGTGGCCGGGATCGGCAGCTATGCCAATCAACAATATATGGTATCTTTTCTCATGCGCGGGCACGGCCTGTCCCTGGCCAATGCGTCAGCGCTGATGGGGCTTGTGATCGGTGGCGTCGGCATCGTCTTCACGCTGTTGGGCGGCCCGATGATGGACCTGGGTGCGCGTCGCTACCCGCGAATCAAGGCATGGCTGCCCTCCTTCGGCTTGCTCTGGTGCGGCGCGCTATATGCCGCCGCTTTTCAAATTCCGACGGTTGGTCTTGCGGTGGCGTTGATGGTGCTCGGATCCATGGGGCAGCATTTCTACATGCCCGCCATGTATGCGCACGGACAGGATGTGGCGCCGCCGCATATGCGCGCCATGGCCTCCGCCGTGATTATCGCTACCAGTTCCATATTGGGCTATGGATTGGGCCCGCCGCTGATCGGTCTTGCTAGCGATATATTGGGGGAAAGTGCGCGGGTGTCGGCAGGCCTCAGCCTGGCCGAATGCGCCAAGCAGGCCGTCGCGGCCTGCGAGGCGGCAAGCGCACAGGGGCTGCGCCTGTCGCTCAGCCTGGGATCCTGCTTCTTCATCCTGGCCGCCGGCCTGTTTGCATTGGCAAGCCGATGGGTGGTCGCCGATGTGCATGATCATGATCGGCACTGACTTGCCATTCGCGATCTACAGGGAAATAATGGTCCTGCGCTTTAGGATCGAGCCAAGATTCGATCGATGGCGAGGAGGTTGAGGATGCGACATGAAGCCGACCTTGGTCTGCCGCTCTGTGCCCCGCACACTGCGTCGCATTTCCATGTCGAACGGCGGTTCCATACGAACGGCATTTTCGCTGATATCCGTCACTTCGGCTGGACCCAGAGCAGCCGATCGGTTTTTCAACCTGATTCCTACTATCTGGATTTTTCCATCGGCCCGCGCTGCCCCACTGCTCGTTTCTTCAACAACGAACGCCAACTGGCAGATCCGCCAGGCGATGTCGTCTTCCTGCCCAAGGGTGGTGCATTTGCGACCCTGAGCGAACCGGGCGAACACAGCCTGCTGTGTCTGACATTTGAAAACGACCGGGCGATGCAACTGTTCGAGGATGACAGCGTCGCCGATCTGGCTGCATGTCAGGATGTTCAGATCGGTCGGGTGCGTCAGGGGCTTGCCCGTTTGGTGGAGGAATTGCGCAATCCAGGCTTTGGACAGGATATATTGCTCGAAAGCATGGCGTTGATGCTCGTCGTCGAACTGTGCCGGCATTTTCGCCAAGCCCAATATGATGACCGCAGCGCACATGGACAGATGCCCGGCTGGCGCTTGCGTCGCATCAAGGATAAAATAGAGGCCGATCTGGCCGAAATGCTTTCGGTGGCCGATCTGGCCGCCGAAATCCGCACCAGCCCGCGTCACTTGATCCGGACTTTCCGGGCCACCACTGGCATCACTTTGACCGACTATATCGCCAGCCGCCGGATCGCGCGTGCGCAAGACCTGCTTATCCGTGACGAGGCGATGATCAAGGTGATCGCCGGCAAATGCGGCTTCCAAAGCGCTGCCGCTTTCTCGGCGGCGTTCCGGAAGGCGACCGGCATGACCCCCCGCGAATTTCGCGAAGAGCGTGGCGCATTGCGCTGAACCAGTTCTGCGTTGGATCGCCGATCCGATATGATGTGAAGCATCGCGCTTCATGTCCGCCTGACGATGTTTGGGCGTTCCGGCTGTAGGCATCGGCATTGCGGCGAACGCCTCGCCCCCGCCACAATCCGTCCCATCAAGAAGGACGGATTTTCTTATGAGCAGCTATCTCGATCGACTGATCGCCGATCCCACCAGTTTTCACGATGCGCCCTATGCGCAAGCCTTCACGCTCAGTCGCGAGGAGATCGACCGGCTGCATCTGGACGGCGCTCGCAAGCGCTTTGCCGAATTGCGGCCCGGCCTGTCAGTGCTGGACAAGCTAGCGCGTGAGCAGGGCATCGACGCGATCGAAACGATCGACGATCTGGCGCCGCTTCTGTTTCCGCACACCGTCTACAAATCCTATCCGATCAGCTATCTGGAACGGAGCCGTTTCGACAAGCTGACCAAATGGCTCGCGGGCCTGACGACCAGCGACATTTCCCACGTCGATGCCAGCGGTATCGAGACGATCGACGACTGGATCGACCTGCTCGACGCGCAAACCGACTTGACCGTACAGCATACGTCCGGCACCACCGGCAAGCTGAGCTTCGTCCCTCGCACCAAGAAACAGTGGCGTGAAACCATCGTCCATTCGGGGGTCATCATCCGCGACTGGTGGCCGGACCGGGGTCCGGACATCGTGAAGGACGGGATGCCGATCATCATTCCGGGCTATCGCTACGGCGCTGCCGCGATGCAGCGCGGCAACGGCATCCAGGTCGATCTCTATGCCAAGGGTGAGGAAAATACCCTGTTCCTCTATCCCGACGCCCGGTTCAGTGCAGACATCGCCTCGCTGGGCGGCCGCCTGCGCGCGGCGGAGGCGCGGGGCGAGGCCGGCATGATCGACATTCCGCCGGTCCTGCTGGAACGGCGGGAGGCGCTGCTGGAACTGGAGCGCCGCCGGCCCGACGACCTCAAGCATTTCTTCAGCGAGGCGCAGCGGCGCTTCGGTGGACGCGACGTCTATGTGACGGCGATGTGGGCCATCCTCTACGACTGGGCGGAGGAGGGGCTGAAACGCGGTCTCAAGAACGTCTTCGGCAAGGGCAGCGTGTTGCTGACCGGCGGCGGCAAGAAGGGCAAGGAACTGCCCGACGACTGGCGCGAGCGCGTGATCGAATTTCTGGGTTTCGATACCATCTATGAAATGTACGCCACATCCGAACAGATGGGTCTGTCGATGATGTGCGAGCATGGCCATTATCACATCCCGCCGATCCAGATCCCGTTCCTGCTCGACCCAGCGACCGGCAAGCCCTTGCCGCGCAAGGACGGCCTGACCGGCCGCTTCGCCTCGTTCGACCTGATGCCAAACACCTATTGGGCCGGGCTGGTGACGGGGGATGAGATCACGCTGGCGGGCTGGGAAAAGCCCTGCGCCTGCGGCCGCACCGGGCCACACGTCATTCCGCCGGTACGCCGCTACAGCGAGAAGGAAGGCGGCGATGACCGCATCGTCTGCGCTGGTGCTCCCGAAGCGCACGACCGCGCTCTCGAATTTCTTGCCGAACTGTCGATGTGAGTAGAGCCATGACTGATCCATTCCGCGTGCCCCTGATCATCCGGGGCCAGATTATCGACGATGCCGACATCGACTATGGCGGCCGCCGGGGCGGTGTCAGCTTTTCGGCGCCCGACATCGCCAAGCATGTCGCGCGATTGCCGTTGCGCACGCCTTCAGCCATGGCCGATCTCTATGCACTGAGCTTCGAGGAGATACTCGATTTCCTCGTTGCTTTGGGACAGCGGCTCGATTTCGGTCAGAACCGGCATTTGCAGGAGGCGTTTCGCCTGTCCTGCCTGACCTCCGGTCTGTCGGAGAGCATATTGCGTGTCCATTTCCAACATATCGGCGCGGCTTTCGATCGGACCGAAATGCGGCGGATGATGGAACGCTCCTGCGGCGTCGACTATCTGGAAGGCTGGGTGGATCAGGGGGCTGGCAGATTTCCGGGTCTGACCGCCCGCACGCGCGCCTTCGGTGCGCGGACCGTGCACGTCATTGCCGGCAATGCGCCGATCGTGTCAATCCTGACGGTGATCCGCAATGCGCTGACCCGGTCCGACGCGATCATCAAGCTGCCGTCCAACGATCCGCTGACGGCCGCCGCGCTGGTGCGCACCATGGTCGAGATGGACCCCGACCATCCGCTGTCGAAACATGTCTCCGTCGCCTATTGGAAAGGCGGCGACGATCAGGTGGAGTCGGCAATCTACGATCCGCGCGGCGTCGAGAAGATCGTTGCCTGGGGCGGGTTCGATTCGGTCAAGCATATCACGCGCTATCTGCAACCGGGCATCGACCTCATCACCCAGGACCCCAAGCTGTCGGGGACGATCATCGGTCGCGAAGCCTTCGCCGACGAGGAGACGCTGGAGCAGGTGGCGCGCCGTCTGGCGCTCGATATCGGCGCGCAAAATCAGGAAGGCTGCGTGTCCGCACGCGTCATCTATGTCGAATGCGGCACGGACGAAGCCGGGCTGGAGCGTGCCAATCGGCTGGGGCAGATGACCTTCGACGCTCTCCAGCGCCTGCCCGATCATCTGAGCACGCCGCACAAGGCGTTTGACGGTGCGCTCAAGGCCGAGATCGACGGCATCCGCCTCAACGACGAGGATTATCGCATCTTCGGCGGCCGCACCAACGAAGGCGCGGTGATCGTGAGCCAGGAAGAATATCCGGTCGATTTTTCGCGCACGCTCGCCTGCCGGGTGGGCAATATCGTGCCCATCGACAGCCGGGAAACGGCCGTCAGCGCGGTCAACGCCTATACCCAGACGATCGGCATCTTTCCCGAAAGTCTCAAGGACGAGCTGCGCGACCGCCTCGCCTTTCAGGGCGCGCAGCGGATCGTATCGCTGGGCGGGGCTGCGACGATGCAGCATAATATGGAAAGGCAGGACGCGATCGAGCCGGTCCGCCGCATGGTGAAGTGGGTCACGGAAGAACAGGCATCGGGCGAGATGCTGGCTGCGCTGGCAGGCTGAGGAGAGCCATGGACATGATAGAAGCTGATCTGGTGATCCGGGGCGGTACGATCGTCGACGGGCAGGGCGGCGATCCGTTCGAGGCGGACATCGCCATCGTTGATGGAGGTATCGCGAAGATCGGCGCTGACGTCGGGCAGGGGCGAGAGGAGATCGACGCCCGCGACCTCCTCGTCACGCCCGGCTTCGTCGATGTTCATACCCATTATGACGGACAGGTCACATGGTCGGACAGTCTGGTGCCGTCCACCGACCATGGTGTCACCACCGTCGTTATCGGCAATTGCGGTGTCGGCTTCGCGCCGTGCCGGCCGGAGGATCGCGAGGCGCTGGTCAATGTCATGGAGGGGGTGGAGGACATTCCCGAAGCAGTGATGGCCAAGGGCCTGCCCTGGAACTGGGAGAGCTTCCCAGACTATCTGAAATCACTGGAAGCGCGCGCATGGGACGCCGATGTCGGCGCCTATATTCCCCATTCGCCCCTGCGGGTCTATGCGATGGGCCAGCGCGGACTGGACCGTGAGCCGGCGACCGCAGCGGATGTCGCGCGGATGGCGCAACTGGTGGCGGAGGGAATGGCGGCCGGCGCGCTTGGTTTCGCCACATCCCGTTCGCTGGTACACCGGCGCGGTGACGGCGCGTTCATCCCGTCCTTTCAAGCGGACAGCGACGAACTGGTGGCGATCGCCCGATCGGTGGGTGATGCGGGGCGCGGCGTGCTGCAGATGATCCCCAATCTCGATACCGCCGACTGGGCCAGCGATCTCGACCTCATGAAGCGCATGACCAGCGCGTCGGGGCGCCCGCTGACCTATTCGCTCGCCCAATGGTCGACCGATCCGCAGGGTTGGCGGCGCACCATGGATGCGCTCGCCGAACATAATCGCAGCGGTGCGGCGCCAGTGCTGGCGCAGGTGTTCCCCCGGCCGATGGGCGCAATGTGCGGCCTGTCGACATCGGCCAACGCGTTCAGCCATTGTGCGAGCTATCGCGCGATCGCGGACCGGCCGTTGGCGGAAAAGGTCGCCATCATGCGCGATCCCGCCTTTCGCGAGCGACTGATCGCGGAGGAGCCGGACGAGACGCCGACGCCGCTGCATCGCTTGTTGCGGACCTGGGACAATATCTATCGGCTCGGAGCCGAGCCCGATTATGAACCGTCACCAGACCAGAGCATCGCCGCGCTGGCCGGACAGCGGGGCGTCAGCCCGGTCGAACTAGTCTATGATCTGATGCTGGAGCAGGATGGGCAGGCGCTGATCCTGATGCCCTTTTCCAACTATGCGGAAAAGTCGCTAAACCCTGCCCTGGCCATGATGCGCGATCCCTACAGCATCGTGGGACTGGGCGACGGTGGCGCGCATTATGGCATCATCTGCGATGCCAGCTATCCGACGACGATGCTGGCCTACTGGACCCGCGATCGGGCTGGCGAGCAACTAACGATCCCGGCGGCGGTCAAGGCTCTGAGCGCGGACAATGCTGATTTTCTGGGGCTGCGGGACCGGGGGCGGCTGAAACCGGGGCTGAAGGCCGACATCAACCTGATCGATCATGGTGCGCTGCGCCTGCATGCCCCCCATGTCGTGCATGACCTGCCCGGCGGCGGGCGTCGCCTGGCGCAGCTCGCCACCGGCTATCGCGCCACGATGGTCAGCGGCGTGATAACCCGGAGGGACGGCGCCGACACCGGCGCGCGTCCCGGAAGGCTGATCCGCGCCGCCTGATCAGGCGCGCGGCCGGATATTCGTGCCGCCCGTCAGTCCATGGCGAATGAAGGGTGAGGCAAGGAAATCATGCGGAAAGCCGAGCGGCGTGCGGCTCACCGCATCCAGCCGTTCCAGTTGCGCTGGCTCCAGCGTGACGCCAAGCGCGGCGACATTATCTGTATATTGCCGCATCGTCCGTGCGCCCAGCAGCGGCGATATGACCGCCGGATTGGCCAGGGTCCAGGCGATCGCCACTTGCGCCGAAGTGACGCCCATCTCGTCGGCGACGGCCTTCACCGCATCCGCGATGGCCACCACGCGCGCATCGACGCGGCCCCCTGCTTCGAGCAGGAAGCCACGGCCGCCCGTTTCGCCCGCATGCGCGCTGCCGCCCGTCGCATATTTGCCCGACAACATGCCGCTCGCCAGCGGCGACCAGGGCATGACGCCGATACCCAGCGCCTTGGCGGCGGGGATAAGGTCACGCTCGGCCGTGCGCTCCACCAGATTATATTCGGATTGCAAAGCCACCAACTGGCTCCAGCCACGCAATTCTGCCATGGTCTGCAACCGGGCCATTTGCCAGGCAGGGGTGTCCGACAGGCCAAGATAGAGGATTTTGCCCTGCCTCACCAAGTCGTCGAACGCGCGCAAAATCTCGTCCGCAGGCGTCATATCGTCCCAGACATGGAGGAAGAACAGGTCGATCCGGTCCGTCTTCAGTCGCTTGAGGCTCGTTTCCACCGTCTGCACCATGTTGCGGCGGCTGTTGCCAGCGGCATTGGGATCGCCGACTGAGCGGGTCAGCGAATATTTGGTGGAAAGAACCAGCCGTTCGCGCTTCGCCTCCGCGAACTTGCCCGTCAATATCTCCGACGCGCCATCGGCATAATAGCCAGCCGTGTCGATGAAGTTGCCGCCCTGATCGACATAGCTGTCGAAGATCCGGCGGGATTCCTGCTCGCCCGCGCCCCATTCCTCGCCAAAGGTCATGGTTCCCAGCGCCAGCGGAGAAACGCGTAGGCCCGAGCGGCCGAGCAGGCGATAGCTGTCGAGCGACAGCGCCTGAATAGTCGTCTGTGTCATGATCTGGTTCAATCTTTCGCTGCTTCGGTGACGACCCAGTGCATCATCTTGTGCACTGGCCATCCCCCATCGTGCGGCAGGCCGCCGAATTTTCCGGTGTTGATGTTGCCGAGACCGACGATGCGCTGGGCGCCCGCCGAAGAAAGCCCATCGCGCACCTCGGCAATGCGGGAGGGGGGATAGACGCCGACCGACTGGGTCGCGACGGTGACATACTGGATCGCGTCCGCAAGCCGATCGACGGTGACGACATTGACGAGCTTGCCGCCCGGATTGAACGACACCGGTTCGCTGGAGCGGATGACCATGCCCCGGCCGTCGGGACGTCCGAACAGGCGGTAGATGGGTTCCAGATTGCCCAGCATGTCCAGTTCCTCAATCAGCATGGCGGGTGGCAGCGGGCCGTCGGGCCCCGCGCCGTAGCGGATGTCCCGGCCCATCGCCTCCACCAGCGCTTCGCAATAGCGGTCGACCTGATCGTCCGATCCCTCGATGAACTGGAAGCGTGCGCAGCTGCACGCATCCTGGTTGAAGGCGATGATGTCGGCCGCGCTTCTCTCGCCGATGGTCTCGAGGGGGACGCCCTCAAAGGCTTCGCGACCGATCAGCGAGATGGACACCTTTGGATCGAAGGACATGATCTCGAAGCCCGGCGCGGCATATTGCATGGCATGGCGCACCGCCGCCTCGCCGCCCCAGACGGCGAGCTTGTCGAAATATTGCGAGCGCAGGATGTGATTTTCGATGCTGGCATCGCCGCCGCGCCAGTAAGCGGCGGAAAAGGACCGCGTCACCGGATGGTTGGGGCCGACATCCGCCATCGTCCGCAGCAGGGCGGTCGCCGTAAACATGTCGTTGGACGGCATTTTCAGCAGGTGGACGCCCTTGCTGATCGCCCCTCGGACGATCGTGACCGGCGGCACGATCGGGGCGTTGCCGGCGAGAACATGCACCATGCGCGGCGGGAAGGCGCGGATGTCGAAGGCCGTGCCCTGAATGTCGCGTCGCGCCCATCCATCCAGCAGGTCAAGCGATCCCAGCGACTGTTCGGCCTCCGCCTCGACCGCGTCGCGGGTGAAGAACCAGGCGATGTCGCGGTAGCAATTCTCAAGGATGCGCGCCCCCAGGCTGTTACAGCGCAGATTATAGGCCGCGGCCTCCTGAAGATGGATATTCCGGTCAAAATCGAGCGCCTTGCCGACCTCGACGAGGAAATCCACGATCTCCGCAAGCGGCGTGTCGAAGGCAGGACCGGGCTGGCTGCGTGGCCAGATCAGCGAGTCCAGATCGATCGACGGGGTCATGACCGTCGAGCCGCTGGCCCGCGAACGATGCTCCACGGCGGCGTCGAGTTGAACCACGCCCTTTATCACATGGGGAACGAGCAGCCGATCATTATCAGCGATAATTTCATGCAGCATGTCTGCCTCCTGTCGTTCAGGCCGCGACCGGCTGGGGCGCGGTGATCGATCCGCGCACGTAGGAATCGATCGATCCGGCGCAGCTGAGCTTGTCCTCGCCCTCCTCCAGATCGGCGTAGCGTGCGATGGCATGGACGACCGGCGTCTTCACGCCTTCCAGGCCGGAGCCGAATTCCACCTGCACCTTGTCGCCGGAGATGATGCCGCCCCACCGGCCGTCCGCCAATATGTCGAAGAATGCCATGCGGCCTTCCACCCGGCCCGTATCCTTGGTCGTGCCCAGCAGCGTTTCGCCAGGCTTGTCGAGGATGAGGGGGATGATCCATGGCGGCACCGCATAGGATTCGGTCGGCTGGATCTTGGCGCAGAAGCCGCTCATTTCGACCATGGCATAGGAACTGGTGATGCGGTCCGGCGTGACGCCGAAAAAGCCCATAATCTGTTCCTTATAGTCGGCTGGGACCGCTGCCCCCTTGGTGCCTCCGCCAAAGCTCATCAGCGTGTCGGGATGGAAATCGCCATCCTTGATCCCGCGCGCGCGCAGGGCCTGCACGATCTGCCAGGCGACGCCATACATGACGCCGATATAGAGCGGGCGATCCCGGCGGCTGACAAGCAGGTCCATCCATGCGTCGAACTCGCCCGCCCGCGCCTGCTGGCGGGCCTCGACCTCCGCCTCGTAGGCGGCGATCTCACCGGGACCGACCTTGCCGGCCGCCAGCAGGCGGCGCAGCTGCGCGGGACGCATGGCGTCGAAGGCGCGCATCGGATAGTCGCTCAGGCGATGAAATTCGCCGGGCGCTGCCCAGCGCGGGAAATGGACGTTGCAGAAGTCGATCATCTTGTGGGTGCCGCGCGGCGGCATCATGGTGAAGACCGAGCGGCCATGATCGGGGACATAGGCCGGTGTCGACAGGTCGGCCGCTGCCAGACAAGCGGCGAGTGACAGGTCGCGGTCCTGCGTCGACTGGTTGAGGAAAGAGGATTTGCCCAACGTCCCGCTCGACGCGAAGACATGGTGGCCCGCCGCCCTGGCGCGATCCAGCCATTCGTCGATGTCGCGCACATCCGCAACGTCGATATTGTCGGTGGCATGGCTGCTCAGCGTACCGAGCCATATGTTCATATGCTTCCACTGGCCATTGTCGACGAACGCTTCAGGATAGCTCTTATAATTGGTGTGGGCGAACAGGAGCGGGACGAGATCGGCCAGGCTGTCGATGCTGTCGATACCGGCTTCCTTCGCCCGCTTGTCGAGCACCCTGATCTGCTGGCGGCGCTCCGCAAAGCGCTCCCGCGCCGCTTCCAGTTGCAGTTCGGCCAGATTGTCCGGGGCATTCCGGAACGGATCCGGTGATCGGGCAAGGGTGATCAGTTCGTCGACGGCGCTCATCAATGAAAACTCCTCTCAGCTTTGCCGCGGAGTATAGGCAACGCCCGATATTTGGCCGCTCGATTCGCTGTTATGGGGAGGACATACTATTCTCAGCATGACCTTTCCGCCCGATGGCGTGCCGATCCCTCCATCAAAATCCAATGGCTATCTTTCGGCAGGGTAGAAGGCGGCCGCCCCGCGCCATGATGCCGGCGCAACACAGGAGCAGGGGGTGACATGCCCGGTCCACTGGACGAAGCATTGGCGTTTTTTCGGGAAAGCAGCGGCTCGCGCGACGACATGCTGTCCGCCATGGAGCGCCGGTTTACGGCGGATACCCGTTGGGAAAATGTCGGCGTGGCGACGACTGTCGGGATCGATCAGGCGCGGCAGTTCGTCGAGGGCTTTCTGGGCCGGATTCCTTTCGAACGCTGCGCGGTCGTCGTCCATCATGCGGCGGCCGCCGGCAATGTGGTCCTGACCGAGCGCAGCGATATTTTCTACGGACCGGACGGGCAGGAAATGCTTTCGCTGCGGCTGATGGGCGCGCTGGAAATGGACGGCCCCCATATCGTCGCCTGGCGCGACTATTTCGACACAAGCGGCTTTTAGAGGGGGATGGGGATGACCGATCGCAAGGCTGTCTGGGCGCAGATCGTCCCGATGCCGGGCGCCGATCTGTCGGCGCTGGCGCAGAGCTACGAAGCGGCGGGCGTGGAAGGGGTGTGGGCGCCCCAGATTTTCGGCGCGCCCTTTACGACGCTGGCCGCCGTCGCGCCGGCCACGCAGCGCATCAAGCTGGGGACCGGCATCGCGCTGGCGTTCGTGCGCAGTCCGCTGGAAACCGCTTGCAGCGCCATCGACCTGGACCTCATTAGCAACGGCCGGGTGGTGCTGGGGCTGGGATCCAGCGCGCAGAGCCAGATCGAGGGATCGTTCGGCAGCGCCTATGGCAAGCCGCTCGCCCATATGCGCGAGATCGTGGGCATGATCCGCGCCATCGTCGCACGCGGGCATACGGGCGAACTCACCGAACTGGCGGGCGACTATCATCGTCTCGACCTTTCGCACTTCCGCCTGCTGCACAAGCCGGTGCGCAGCGACATTCCCATCGTCCTGCCGGCGGTGTTTCAGAAGGCCTGCGCGCAGGCGGCGGAAATTGCCGACGGGCTGCTCGGGCACCCGCTGTGGAACGATGCCTGGATCGAGCGGGAAGTGGCAGCCCAGATCAAGGCCGGGCTGGATCGGGCCGGGCGGGCGCGCAAGGGCTTCTCGCTCAATATTTCGATATTCACGGCGATTTCCGACGACAGGCGCGAGGCGATTGAGGATTGCCGAGGGACCGTGGCCTATTACAGCCAGTCACCCCAATATCTGCGCTATTTCGAGGAAATCGGTTTCGGCCGCGAGGCATCGGCGATCCAGGCCGCCTTCGCGCAGGGCGACATGGCGGGTATGGCGGCGGCCTGCTCCGACGAAATGGTGGAAAGCATCGCCGTGGTTGGAACGGTTGATGAGGTGCGCAGCCGGGTCGCGCGGCGCGCCGCCCTGGCCGACGCGATTACGCCGGTGATCCCCCATTATGGCCTGTCGCCCGAAAAAAGCGCGATCTACACGCAGCGCATCGCGGAGGCATTTTATGGCTGATCCCGCCGCTGTCGCGGCCATGGCGGGGGACGGGCTCTACAACCGCCATTCGGGTCTGCAACAGGCCAATCTGCAATCCGCGCTTGCCCTGCTGGAGGCGGCGGCGCGGGCCATTGCGGACGGTTCTGTCGGTCCCGTCACCATTGTCGATTATGGCGCGTCGCAAGGACGCAATTCGATGGCGCCGATGGCGACAGCTATCGATCTGGTTCGCGCGCACGACGCGCGGAGGCCTGTGCAGGTCGTGCATACGGATCTGCCATCGAACGATTTCACCTCGCTGTTCGGCCTGTTGGACCGGGATCCGGCCAGCTATCTGAACGGCCGACAGGGCGTCTTTCCATCCGCGATCGGCCGATCCTATTTCGATGCGATATTGCCGCCCGGCAGCGTCGATCTGGGCTGGTCCTCCAACGCGCTGCACTGGATGAGCCGCAATCCGGTCGACGTCGCGGATCATGGCTGGGCGATTTTCAGTCGGTCCGCGCAGGCGCGTGCTGCCGTCGAGGCGGTGCTGGCGGAGGATTGGCTGGCCTTCCTGAAGGCGCGCGCTGTCGAATTGCGGCCGGGAGGACGCCTGATCTGTCAGTTCATGGGCAGGGGGCCCGACAGCCACGGCTTCGAATGGATGGCCGGAAATTTCTGGCAATCGATCGTCGACATGGAGGGTGAAGGACTGCTCAGCGCCGATGAGACGCTAAGGATGACGGCGCCCTCCGCGGGGCGTTCGCCCGATCAGATACAAGCGCCTTTCGATGCCGGCTTGGTGCCCGAACTGGAACTGGAGCATCTCGCCGCGATCCCGTCCCCTGATCCCTATTGGGATGCTTATCAGCGATCCGGCGATGCGGCCGAACTGGGGCGGCTGTGGGCAGCCATGATGGGTGCGGCCAACGGCCCCAACTTCCTGGCGCGGGTCGATGCGTCCCGTGATCGGGACGCACTGATGGCCAGTCTGGTGCAGCGGGTCGCGGCCCGTGTCGAGGCCGATCCCCAGCGCAGCCGTGCCTACCTACTGATCCTGTCCATCAGGAAGTATGATCTGCGCTGATACCAACGTGCAGCCGCCGCCGGTTATGAATTAAAAAGCGAGAGGAAGCAGAATGACCCGCCTTGCCAACAAGATTTGCATCATCACCGGCAGCGGGAGCGGCATCGGACGCGCCAGCGCGCTGATGTTCGCGCGGGAAGGCGCGACGGTGATCGTAGCGGATATTCGCGCCGAAGCTGCCGAGATGACCGCGCAGGCCGTCGTCGACGCCGGCGGGTCGGCGCGCGCGATGACCGTCGATGTTGGCGAGCAGGCCGATCTGGAACATATGATCGGCCAGACCGTCGCGGATTTCGGCCGCATCGACGTGCTGTTCAACAATGCGCTATACGTCAATCAGGACCACGCCATGCGCGACATGGATTTCCTGGCCTTCGATCCCGACATCTTCCTCGCCAATCTGAGAGTGAATGTATTGGGCGCCGTTCTGGCGAGCAAGCTCGCCATTCCGCACATGCTGGAGCGCGGCGCAGGGTCGATCATCTCCACCTCATCGGGCAGTTCCATGGGCGGGGATATCACAGCCTATAGCTATGGATCGTCCAAAGCTGCGCTCAACTGGTTCGTGCAGGCGATCGCCGCCACCTATGGCAAACGGGGCATCCGCAGCAATGCGATCCTACCCGGTCCGACGCAGACGCCGGCCAAGCTGCAATGGTCCACGCCCGAGATGGACCGGCTGTTTCTGGAGGTGCTCAACACGCCCTTCATCGGCGAACCCGAGGATATTGCCGCCATGGCGCTGTTCCTCGCGTCCGACGAATCCCGCTATGTCAACGGCATGTTGTATCCGGTCGATGGCGGTCAGAGCTGCACCGTGCCGTTCATCAGCGTCACGCGGGCCTTGTCCCCGGGATGAACGGCAAAATCAGGCAGGATGAAATCAGAAAAAGGAGAGGATGATGAGCGTGGAACTGGAACGGAAGGTGCGGGAATTTTGCGATGCCTGGGGCGACGGCCGCGATGCCAGCAGGCCCGATGTCGAAAAGATCCTGTCGATGATGGCGGAGGACGCCGAATGGCAGCTCTGGGTTCCCGGCGGTCCTGTCGTGAAGGGCAAGACGGCATTGCGCGCTGAGATCGAGCGGCAAATGGCCTTCGCCACGAACAACAAGTGCAATGAAGTGAACATCCTCTCCAACGACCGGATGGTGATGCAGGAGCGGTCGGATACCGCCATCATCATGGGACGGCCCTGTCCGCACCAAATGGTCGCCATCTATGAGTTTGACGACGCCGGGCTGATTTCGCGTTGGCGCGAATATCTCGATATGGCTGACCTCACGCGCAAGATGGGCATTGACGAGGCCGCGGCAGGCGGGACGGAAGTGCCGGTCTGATCGCGTCAGGTGCGGAACAGGGCGATAAGGACCAGGCAGGTCAGGATCGCCCAGCTCTGGAATCCCCAGAGCAGCCAGCGCGGCGCGTGCCGCAACTCCATGAACTCGCGGCCGACGAGCAGAACTTTCGTGAAGGCGATGACGAGGATCACGGAGCGAAGCAGAAAGGCATTGCCCAATGCCATCGTTTCGAATGACAGAAAGGTTGCGGCGATCAGCATCGCCCAGACCCATGTGATGCGGCTACGCCAGATCATGGCCATGAAACAGCTTTCCTAGAGCAGGTAGAGGAGGGCGAAGAGGATGATCCAGAGCAGGTCCACCAGATGCCAGAAGGCGCCGCTCCCCTCGATCAGGGCGACGCCCCCCTGCATCTGGCCGGCCCGGTCGAAGCGCGACAAGGTGAAGCACAGCACGCCCAGCCCGATCAGCACATGCACCAGATGGATGCCGGTAAACATATAATAATAGATCGAAAAACTGTTGCTGTTGAGCGTGAAGCCCTGCGCGATCTTGGCCGAATATTCGAACGCCTTGACGATGACGAAGCCGCTGCCGAGAAGGATCGCCCCCAGCAGCAACCGGCGCGCCCTGTCGTCGCCCCGGCGGACCGCCGCGACGGCCTGCGCGACGAACAGGCTGCTGGTCAGCAGCAGCAGCGTGTTGAGCAGGCCAAGGCGCCGGTCGAGCAGCGCCTGCGCGCTTTCGAACAGCGGCAGTTCCTGCTGCCGGGCGAGCGCATAGGTGACGAAGAAGACGGCAAAGACGATGAGGTCGCCGCCGATGAACACCCATACGCCTTCCTCGCCCGGCACATGGCCGCGCGGAGACGAGGCAACCGCTTGCGACGCCGCCATTATTCGCCACCCAGCGCGTCGCGCTTGATCGCGCCGAGCATGGCGACAATCATCAGGTTGAACCAGATGCCGAATACGACGGCGGGCAGCCAGAAAGCCAGGGCGCCGTTCCAGGCGAAAGGTCCGGTCTTGAACAGGCCGATCGCCAGTCCGGGCAGCAGCAGCACGCCGGTCCAGAGGTTCATATAGCCCAGCCAGCGCGGCAGGATGGGTTGCGCGCGGCGATCGCCCAGAATGACGAAGCCGGTCAGCAGATTCTGTACGAAGGCAGGTACGGCCGGCATGACGAACAGCAGAAAGGCGATATCGCTCAGCGTGCTGACGACGGCGTCCGGCCGGTCGAGCCGATAGGCGGCCGCCGTGAAGATCAACCCGGCGAAGAATAGGGTGACGAAGCCGAAGGCCACGACCATCACGAAAGCCCAGGTCAAGGGCGCAATCGGCCCTTCGATCTTCTTCATGAAGGTGGCGATCGCGGCGAGGAAGGGGAAAAACAGCACGGAAGAAGAGGCGATCAGGATGGCGCCCGCCAATATGCCGGTCTGGTGGCTGCGATAATAGGCTGCGACCTCTGCTGCGGGCATGGACGGGTCGAGCGGCGGGAACATGTGCGCGACCGGCCATATGCCAACGAACATCATCGTCCCGGCTATTGCGCCCATATAGGTGCATAGCTTCATCATCATGCTCTTGGTCGTCATGCGCTCTCCCCCTCCACTTTCTTGTACGAGCGAAGATTGTGGAGCGATCGCGCGAGGGCCACCCGCCCATGGATAGGGTTCCTGACGGCGGTTGCGCCTGCACAAGGGCAATAGTCCGCCACGACCGTCGGCGAATTCGGCGGCATAGAAGCATCGGAGAGGGTGATGAGCGATATCGAGGCGAACAAGGCAGTGGCCCGCCGCTATATGCGGGCCGTGGAAGAGGGCGATGTCGAGACGATCGAAGCGCTTCAGCATCCCGATTGCCAGTGGTGGATATTGGGTCATGGCGACATGAGCCGGGCCGACTTCATCGCCAGCGTGAAGGGCGGACTGCTGAGCGCGCAGAAGCGCACGGCCGAGGTGATCGCGATCACCGCCGAAGGGGATCGGGTGGCTGTGGAAGTCCGGGGCGAGATGGTCTTTCCGGACCGGGTCTATCGCAACGACTATCATAATCTGCTGATCATCCGGGACGGGCAGATCGTATCCGGCAAGGAATATATGGACACCCGCGCCGTGGCCGAAGCCTTTTCGGCGGGGGAGGGCGCGCAGTGACGAATGCCGCGCCGCTCAACAATTATGACGATGCCGGGGTCGGCCGAATCACCGCCTTTGTCGAGCAACTGACCGGCGGCAAGGTCGTCGGGCTTGAACGCCTCGTCCGCTGGCGCCCGTCCTGGTTCGTCGATATAGAAAGGGAAGGGACGGTCCGCCGCCTGCACCTGCGCGGCGACCGGGGCGGCGACGTATCGATCTTCCCCGACCTCAAGCGCGAGGCGGACGTTATCGCCGTGCTGCACGGCCAGGGGCTGCCGGTGCCGGAGATTTACGGCTATCTCTCCGATCCGCCCTGCATCGTGATGGAGGCGATCGAAGGGACGCGCGATTTCTCGGCGCTCAATGCCGCGACGAAAAGCGCCATCGGCCGCGTCTATATGGAGGCAGTCGCCGCGATGCATCGGTTGCCGGTCGAACCCTTCATGGCCGTCGGCGTGCACCGGCCCGAGGGCGCCGAGGCGATCGCGCTGGTCGGCCTCGACGCCTATATGCCGCATTATCGGCGGACGAAGAGCCGGCCCGAGCCGTTGCTGGAATTCGTCATCGGCTGGCTGCGCCGCAATGTACCGCGGCACCGCGATCGCGCCAGCTTCATCCAGTTCGATTCGGGCCAATATCTGGTCGATCAGGGGGCGATGACCAAGCTCTATGATTTCGAATTTTCGATGATCGGCGATCCACTGGTCGACATCGCCACCATGGGGATGCGCAACAGCTATGAGCCGCTGGGTGCGCCGCTACCGGAGCTGGTGCGCTATTATGAGGAAGCGACGGGCGAACCGGTCGATCATGACGCGGTGGTTTTCCATGTCCTGCAATTCTCACTGCTCGGCACGATGCAGTTCACAGGGACGGTCGGCAAGCCATGCCCCGGCGATCCGCATTCGGTCTATCTCATGTTCGATCTCGCGCTGCGCCGCTCCATCTTGCTGGCGCTGTCGCACCTGACCGGCGATGCGCTGCCCGAACTGTCGCCGCTGGAACAGCGCACGGGCGACAATGCGCCGCTTCTGGCCAAACTGGTCGATACGCTCGGGGCGTTGCCGGTGACGGGAGAGGCGGCGGAAACGCACAAGGCGCAGGTCGCCGAACTGATAGAATGGGTACGGCGCGCCGATGATCATGGGGCGGACATGGTGGCGCGCAACCTCGCCGATGTGTCCGCCCTGCTCGGCCGCCGCTTCGACCGCTGGGCCGACGCCGCCGAGGCGCTGGAAGCGTATATCCTCGAAGCGGGACCGGAGGAGGACGCCGCGCTCATCGCTCTGCTCGCGACCATCGAGGGTCGGCGGCTGCAACTGTTCGGACCGACCGCGCTGGGCGAGGCCGCCCGCCATGTCGTCCTACCGGCGACGCGCTTCGACTGAAGGGCAGTCGCCCCTCTGCCGTTGGACAGGTCAGGCCCTGTCCCTCGTGGCGATGTCAATATTAAGGATAGGAGCAGGATATGAGCGAAAAGATAGTACTGGTGACAGGCGCGACGCGCGGGCTGGGGCGCGGCATGGCGCGGGGCCTGGCTTCACGCGGTCATGTGGTGGCGATCACGGGACGCGATCAGGCGCAGCTTGCCGCGGTCGTGGAAGAAATCGAACAGTCGGGCGGCAAGGGCATCCCGCTGTTATGCGATCACCGGGATGATGATGCGGTCGAAAGAGCGTTCGCGCAACTGGCCGAGCGGACGGATGGCAGGCTGGACCTGCTCGTCAACAATGCCGCCGCCGTTTACGGGCTCGACCTAGTCGCGCCGGGCGGCTTCTGGGAAAAGCCGCTCAGGTTGGCGGACATGATCACCATCGGCCTGCGCTCCAGCTATGTCGCGGCCTATCATGCGGCGCCGTTGATGGTGACGGCGGGCAGGGGTCTGATCGCCAGCATTTCCTTCTATGGCGCGGTATCCTATTTCCACGGGCCGGCTTATGGCGCGGCCAAGGCGGGGACGGACAAGATGACCGCCGACATGGCTGTCGATCTTGCGCCGCACGGTGTATCCGTCGTGTCTCTCTGGCCGGGCTTCATCCTGACCGACGCCGTGAAGGCCATGCCGTCCGACATGATCCCCGAAGACCTGCGCGCCGCCATGCCCCACTGGGAAACGCCGGAATTTTCAGGCCTTGTCCTCGATCGCTTGGCGCAGGACCCGGACCTTGCCGCCCTTTCGGGCCAGGCGCTGATCGGCGCGGAACTGGGGGAGCGGTACGGCATCAGGGATACGGACGGGAAGCAGCCCCTGTCCTATCGGGCGACGATGGGGGCGCCGACGCCTTTCGCGCCGCCCGTCCGGCAGGGCTGAGAGAACAGAAATCAGGAGAGGGAAGGCAAAAGCGATGATCGATGCCGTGCTGATCGTGCTGACCAAAGCCGTTCCGGGCCGGGAGGCCGATATGGAGGATTGGTACAGCAACATCCATATTCGCGATGCGCTGCGTTTCCGGGGATCGGTCACCGCGCAGCGTTTCCGGCTTGCCGGGGAGCAACCCTGTCCGCCCGAAGGCTTCGACTGGCAATATCTCGCCCTCTACGACGTATTCGATCCGGTGCGCTTCAGTCGCGAGCATCTGGACAATGCGCTGACGTCGCGGATGCAGGTATCGGACGCCATCGATGACAGCCTGCTCTATGACTTTCATTATTATCCGCTGCTCTTTCAGGACAATGATCCGGACGTCGGGCATTCCGGCGGCGTCATCCTGGAGGAACTGAACCCGCCTGCGGACGGCGGCGACCATTTCAGACGATTCTATGCGGAAAGCTATTTTCGTGAAGCGGCCGTTCGACCCGGCGTCAAATCGGCTGCTTTCCTGACCTTTCGCACCTTTGGCCAGATGATCCCGATGACGCCCGACCATCGCTATGTCGCGATCTACAGGATCAACGATCCGGCGGCGGCCCTGGAAGCGTGGCGAGGCGCCGACACCCTGCTGGCGACCAGCGGCCTGCTCCAGCCTGATGGGATACGCATCACTCAATGGGATCGCGCGACACCCCGCCTCACCAAGGACGATGTTCAGCATCCGACCGCCGTCGGCCTGGCGGAGGAGGAGCGCGCCCGCGCGCATATGGGAGATCGGGTACGCACGGGCGGCGCGGAAAAGCTGGCTATGCGCTGATCCGTCAGGCGATCGGGGGATGGTCGACAATGTCGCGCATCCGGCAATAGGCCGGACGCGCCGTCATCCGCCCGACATAGGCGGCGATGTTCTTATGTCCTTCCACGTCGACGGACATGAACAATCGCGTGGTGGTGAAGGGAAAGGTCATCATGATGTCGGCCGCCGTGAACCGGTCGCCCGCCATATAGGGGGCATGCGTCAGCCGGTCGTCGACAAGTTTCAGCAGGCGCGCTGAATGAGCCCGACCTGCGACGCGGGAGGGATGATCCTGCGCGATGCCTGCCCGTTCGGCCATGATCTCCGTCACCAGCGCGGGCATCAGGGAGGATTCGGCGAAATGGAACCAGAAAAGATAGTCAGCATAGTCCGGGTCGCCGGGATTGGCGCGGAGCGCACCGTTCCCCTGCGTCGTGGCGAGATAGTCCATGACCGCCCCGCTTTCGGCGATGCGTTGTCCGTCGGCCTCGATCACTGGCGAAGAACCCAGCGGATGCAAAGCCTTGTAGGCCGGCTCCGCCGCGAGCGTTTCCAGCCGCGCAAAGAAGCGAATGTCGTAGGGACACTCCACTTCCTCCATCAGCCAGACCGCCCGTTCAGAGCGGGACCGGTCGAGTTGAAAGATGGTGACGCTCATGAAGGGCTCTCCGCTTGAGGAGCGTCATAGATGCGCGGCTTATCAATTCCGCCAAACCTATCTTTGTCTAGGTATCGCCGGGCGCCTGCCGTGGCAGCGTCCCGCTGCGGCGGAAGCCCGATGGTGCGGCGCCCATGACGGACAGGAGAGAAGATGCCCATGACGGATTTATCGGGACGGGTCGCTATCGTCACCGGATCGGGGGCCAATATCGGGGAGGCCTGCGCACGGGCCCTGGCAAAGGCCGGTGCGACGGTAATCCTGGCGGATATTGCGGCTGAACGGGCAGAAGCCGTCGCCCGGTCTATTCAGGCGTCGGGCGGGCGGGCGCAGGGGATGGCGCTCGACCTCGCGCAGGAGGACAGCATCACGGCGCTGGTCGCAGATGTGATGCGGCAGCATCAGCGCATCGACATCCTCCACAACAATGCGGCCGACACGCGGCTGGAGCAGATGGCCGCCGATGGCTCGCTTCTCGATCTCGACGCCGCGACCTGGGATCGCGCCTTTCATGTCAATGCGCGGGGCACGATGCTGATGATCAAGGCGGTCGCGCCGCACATGATTGCGGGCGGCGGCGGCTCAATCATCAACACCTCGACCGGGGTGGCGCTGACTGGCGACATCAACAATCCGTCCTATTCCGCGTCCAAGGCGGCCGTGAACGCGCTGACCCGCAATGCGGCGGTGCAGTTCGGCCGGTTCAACATCCGGGTCAACGCGGTCGCGCCGGGCCTCGTGCTCTCCCCGCTGGCCCGGGAGATGATGACCCCTGATCAGATCGCCATGATCCAGCGGCATGTCCTGCTCCCGCGCGAGAGCGTGCCGGAGGATATTGCCGGTGCGGTGCTGTTTCTGGCGTCGGATGGCGCGGCCTTCATAACCGGGCAGGTGATCGGCGTGGATGGCGGGATCGTTCATCACACGCCCTATGTCGCCGATATGCTGGAAGGCATGAGCCGGGCACAGTGAGCGGATAGAGGGCGCGATGGGCATCTTCACGCATGTCTGCCTTGGCAGCAACGACCTGGAAAGATCCGCCCGTTTCTACGATGCGGTGCTTGCGCCGCTGGGGATCGTCAATCTCGGTCCGTTTCTGGATCAGGGCGTCGGCTATGGACGACGGGTGCCCGAATTGCTGATCCTGCGCCCGCTTCAGGGCCCGGCGACATGCGGCAATGGTGCGACCTTGGGATTGAAGGCGCCGGATCGCCGCGCGGTCGATGATTTTCATCGCGCTGGTCTGGCTGCGGGCGGCGAGGATGCCGGGCCGCCGGGGCCCCGCGGCGCCGTGCCCCACGCCTATGGCGCCTATCTGCTGGACCCCGACGGCAACAAGATCTGCGCCTATTGTTTCGATCCGCCCTAGGCGGTTAGGTATCGCTGGTTGGCGCTCAGCGTTTGTCACGTGGATAGAAGGAAGCGAAATGGTGGGATCATTGGATGGTCGCGTAGCGATCGTGACGGGCGCGGCGCAGGGCATCGGCCTGGAGGTGGCGACCGTGCTGGCCGAGAGGGGGGCGACCGTGATCCTTTCCGACATATTGGCGGATCGGGTGGAGGCGGCGGCGGATTCGCTGCGCGGCAAGAATCTCCGTGCCGAAGCGGAGACGTTCGACCTGACCGACGAGGACAGCGTTTCCGCTGCGGTTGCGCGGATCGCCGGCCGGCACGGGCGGATCGACATCCTCCACAATAATGCCGCCTATCAGACGACCGAGCAGCGCGGGCTCGATCGCGATGTCGTCCATCTCGACACCGGCGCTTGGGACAAGGCCTTTGCCGTCAATGCGCGAGGGCCGATGCTGCTGTGCAAACATGCGCTGCCGGTTATGATCGTCGGGGGCGGCGGGTCGCTCATCCATTCCGCGTCCGGTTTCGGCCTGCTGGGGGAAATGACGCTGACGGCCTATGGCGCGTCCAAGGCGGCGCTCATCAACCTCAGCCGCTTCCTCGCGACCCAATATGGCAAGCAGGGCATCCGCTCCAATGTGATCGCCATCGGCTTCGTCCTCAGCGAGACGGCCGTCGAAACGACGCCGCAAGCGGTCAAGGATGTGCTGCTCGACCATCATCTCAACCCGGAGTTGGGCAGCCCGCGCGACATCGCCCATGTCGTCGCCTTCCTGGCGTCGGACGAGTCTCGCTTCATCAACGGCGCGATGATCCCGGTGGACGGCGGCTTTACCGCCCACCAGCCCACGATGGTCGATTTCCAGCGGCTGTTCGCCGCATCGGGGAGCAATCAGTTGTAGTCCGTCAGCGCGCCGTCAAAACAGCGCGTCGACAAGTTTTGCGGTTTCGAGATCCTCATAGGCGGTGGTCAGCCGCAGATGGTTCATGACGTTGATCTCCCAGCCATAATTGACGACAGGGGTCGTCAGCCAGCCGATATAGACGCCCCATATCAGGGTTCGCCGATATTCGGCCCAGGCATCGTCGAAGGCAGGAGGGCGTGCGACGCCTTCCTGCCCCAGGCGATCCAGATAATAGCCCAGAAGATCGCGCTCATGCGCCCGCCGGTCCGCAATGGAAAGGCCGGTGGTCACGATATAGTTGATGTCGTGCATCGCGTAGCCGCGCACCATGAGCTGCCAGTCGAGCAGGCCTGCCGTTCCGTCGGGCAGGCGGTAGCTGTTGCCGAGATGCGTGTCGCCATGCAAGAGCGTCTGGGGCAGGGTTGACTGATGTCGCTGAACCGCTTGCACCCCCGCAAGCAGTTTGTCCGGCGTGGTGCGGAGCCGCTGCACCATTTCCCGTTTGAAATTTTCGGTCTCGACCTCATGCGCAATATAGGCGGGCGCGAGTTCGTTCATCATCGTTGCAACCGCGCCTTCGACATGGGTTTCGACCCAGGCAAGATCCGCGCCGAAGCGGGGCGATTCCCAGAAGCGCGCGTGCAGCCGGGCCAGCTGATCCAGCAAGGCCCGCACATCGTCCGGGCCGGTCCGCATGGTCGTATTGGGGAAGGTCGCGCCGCGCACGGCCAGATCTTCGAGCAACAGCCCGAAATGCGTGGTGGAGGCATTGAAGTCGCCACCGAAACAGCGCGGCGCTTCGATCGCGAGTTCCGGCCGAATGCCCCGGTAGAAGGCCACTTCATTGGCGTAGAAGGGGGCCATGATCTCATCGACCGCCCGGGTCAGCTTGAGCACCAGGCGGTTGGGCAGGTCAGGGGCCGTGTCATCGCTATAATCGACCTCGATCGCCACGCGCCCCGCCGTCGACACCATCTGCTCGCCATAGGTTTTGGCGTCGATGATGCGCATGTCGGTGACGGTTGCGCCCGTGCCCGCCGTGGCCAGTAGCTGGTTGATATAATCGACGGTGATTCCGTCCGTGGATGTGGGATGTTTCAAGGCCATAAGCATACTCATCGGAACAGAGGGCTATCAGCTTGCCTGGACTATGACAGTGATGACCCTATCCAATTGCAGGTTCCTTGAACCGTGATGTGGCCAGTCTGATTGAAACGGAGCCTGCGGGCTTTTACAGGAGAGAGCTATGCGTGAAGCTGCGTTGGAATTGCTCAACCGGACAATGGAGGAGCAGTTGAAGCGATCCGAGCATCCCAGCGATTTTCCGGCCCTTCCTCCGATTCCAGCCGGCCGCTACACCGACCCGCGTTTCGAAGCGCTGGAAAAGGACAGGCTTTGGAATCGCACCTGGCTGCTGGCCGGCATTGCGTCCGACCTCCCCGCGCCCGGTTCCTACCGCCTGTTCCAGCATCTGGACCGCTCGGTCATTCTCTCCCACGGCAAGGACGGTCGAATCCGGGCCTTTCACAATGCCTGCCGGCACCGCGGTTCCCCGCTTCTGCTTGAGCCACAGGGGCGCGCCATGCGCTTCATCTGCCCCTATCACGCCTGGGGCTACGACCTTGAAGGCACCCTCAAATCGGTTCCCAGCCAGCATGATTTCGCTTGTCTCGACAAGGCGGAAAACGGTCTGATCGAAGTGAAGTGCGATACCTATCGCGGCTTCATCTTCATCAATTTCGATGACGACGCTGAGCCGTTGCAGAATTTCCTGGGGGAATTCGTGGCGCTGACGGAAGGATATCCGCTGGAGCGCATGGTGGTGAAGGATCATTTCTTCGTCGAAATGGCGTGCAACTGGAAAATCGCCTATCATAATTTCCTTGAGATCTATCATGTCAACACGGTCCATCCCACGACGCTGGCGCCGCATCTGGATTCGCGCAGTTTCGTGATCGCGCTTTATGAAGGCGGTCATATGCGGTTCGGAACGCGGAAGAAGGGCGGGGAGTCGCTGTTCAAGACCCCGCCGGTCAAACCGGACGACATCGCGCCGGTATTTCTGGAAAATACGGTTGCGCTGCCGACCTTTCCCAACACATTTTTCTCGCTCGATCCGGTGGGATTCAACCTGCAATGCTTCTGGCCGATGGGGTCCGACCGGTCTGTCATGGAAGTGCGCCAGATGGGATGGTCGACCGACAGCGAAGAGGACAAGCTCTACTGGCAGGGGATGCGCGCGGCGACCGAACATATCCTGTCCGAGGATCTGTGCCTGTTCGAAAATATCCAGCAATCGCTGCGCAACGGGACGATCCCTTCGATCTGGGCCGGCTATCAGGAGCGCGCGCTTTACTGGTTCGAGGAGGAAATCGATCGGCGCATCGGGCCGGACCATGTGCCGGCGGACTTGCGCGTTCAGCCGCGCATTGCGTCCTTCATAGCGCCGCGCAGCGCCTGACCGCGCCTAAACGCCGCCGTTAAATCGATGCCCCTGCCGCGGTTCGAGCGCGGCAGGGGCATGATCGTCATTCGCCCAACAATTTCCAGCTGCCCAGATCTTCGCCCGCAGCGAAGAACCGCTCGTTCATCGGCAGGCCGTTCTGGCCCCAATAGTCCATGTTCGCCACCCAAGCCTGGATGCCGTACATCACCCAGCGCGGCACCTGTTCCTTCCAGATGGTGTCGAGGTCGATGACATTGGTCGCGCCTTCCCGGATCAGGCAGTCGCGGTAATGGGCGATCAGGTCGCGATGATTTTGGCGACGCTCCTCGATCGTCAGCGATCCGATGGTGAAATAGGTAAGGTCGCGCCATGGCCGCCCGCGCCGGCCCAGTTGCCAGTCGACCCACATGCGCTCGCCATTGGGCAGGATGTAAGTGTTGCCCTGATGGCAGTCGCCCAGGATGATGCAATAGGGCGCGTCGAAGGCGCGCTCGAAGGCGACCAGCCGGTCATAGGCGCGCTCGACCCTGCGCGCGTCGTCCAGATAATGTCTGGGTGCGATGGCGCGGAAATTGGGGTCTTTCAAATTTTCTTCGATCCAGTGCCACATGATGCGGACCTGGTCATAATCGACCGGCACCGCCATGGATGTCGGCAGCCAGGGTGCCGCTTCGGGCGTGATCAACGGGCTTTCCCACAGGCCCGCATGCAGCTTTGCCAAATCCGCCAGCGCGGTCGCGACCCCGTCGACACCGGCATGCTGGGTCGAGTGGCCGAACGTGCCGCCCCGGTCGATAAGGTCTTCCAGCACGATGACGCCGCGCGCCGAGCCGTCATCGTCCCAGTCGGCATAATAGCATGTGGCCGTATTGGCTGTGAGTTTGTCCGTCAGGAAATGATAGAAGCGCGCTTCGAGCGCATGGATGTCGACATCGTCGAACATGCCCGACCAGTTGGATTTGATGCACAGATTGCGCGGCAAGCCGGCGGCCCGCCCGGCCTCGTTCCAGTCCACCACGATGCGCAATTTGGTCGTGTGGCTGTCGAACAGCTGCACGACCTCCATCGATTGCGCGACGACGCCCGGATATTTGTTGGCCAGCAACGATCCCAGCCATGCGGCGTCGGGCGTGAAGCGACCGTGGGGCAGGGGCGCGGTGCGGGCGGGATAGGGGCGGGGGACAAGATGCCGATCGATGACGGCAAGGGGGGCGACGGCAGGCTCGCTCATGCATTATCCTCTCTCTTTTTTGGACTGCGCCGCCGCTCTGCATCGGTGCAGTCATCCGGCACGATCCTGATGCGGAGGCAATTTTGATCGACGGAGGACGAATCGAGCCTGCCGGGCGGTAGGGGGATTGCGGCAGGCGCTACCCTTGCATCGCGCCGAAGCAGGCCCGCAATTCCGCGACGAACAGCGCTGGCCGCTCGAAGGCCGCGAAATGGCCGCCGGCATCCAGCTCATTCCAGTGCATGAGGCGCGGGTAGCTGCGTTCGGCCCAGCGCCGTGATGGACGGAAAATCTCCTGCGCGAAGATGCTGACGCCGACCGGCAGGTCCAATTGACGCGCCTGAAACGCATTGGCGCTTTCCCAATAGAGCCGCGCGGATGACGCGCCGCTATTGGTGAGCCAGTAGAGGCTGATCACGTCCAGCATTTCGTCCCGTGTCAGCGCATTCTCCGGCACGCCCTGATTGTCGGTCCACGCCTGGAACTTCTCGTAGATCCAGGCGGCTTGCGCTACGGGCGAGTCCGCCAGCCCATAGCCGATCGTCTGCGGTCGGGTGCCCTGTAGCTTGGCGTAGCCGGAATCATGCTCCTGATAATATTGCATCCGCTCGACCGTTCTGGCCTCGGCCGGGGTCAGGTCGGCAAAGTCGCTTTCCTCCGGGAATACCAGCGGCATGTTGAAATGGACGCCGATACATTCGGGCGGCGCGGCCATGGCGATGGCGGTCGTGACCGCCGCCCCCCAGTCGCCGCCCTGCGCGGCGAAGCGGTCATAACCGAGGCGGCGCATGAGCTGGATCCAGCTTTGCGCGATCCTCTCGACGCCCCAGCCTGCGGCCGTCGGCTTGTCCGAAAAGCCGTAGCCTGGCAGCGAGGGGATGACGACATGGAAGGCTGGCGCGTCCGGCGCGCCATGGGCGGCGGGATCGGTTAGCGGTCCGAGCACCTTCAGAAACTCCAGCACCGATCCCGGCCAGCCATGGGTCAGGATCAGCGGCAGCGCGTCGGGCCGGGGACTGCGAACATGGATGAAATGGATCGACAGACCATCGATCGCGGTGGTGAACTGGGGCAGGGCATTGAGCGCCCCTTCGCACCGCCGCCAGTCATAGCCGTCCGCCCAATAGGCGCACAGATCGCGCAGCGCCGCCAGCGGGACGCCCTGACTCCAGTCGCTGACCGTCTCCGCCTCGGGCCAGCGCGTACGGCGCAACCTGAGGCGCAGATCGTCCAGTGCCGCCTGCGGAACATCGGCGCGGAAGGCCGTGACGGCGTCGGTCATCCGATCATCCTTACGTCAAAATTGCACGCCGAGCGCGGCGACCGTGCCCAAATCCTCGCCCGCCACGAAGATGCGCTCGACGATGTGCATGCCCTTCTGGCCCCACTCGTCCATGTTCGCGATCCACGCCTGCATCGCATAGGGCGGCCAGCGGCGATAATATTCCCACAGCGTGTCGTCATCCGGCACGCCCAGCGCCCCCGTTTCGACCAGGCAGTTCCGATAGTGGCGCAGCAGTTCCCGGTCATGGGAGCGCCGTTCCTCGATCGTGAGGGCGCCCAGAACGAAATAGGTGAAGTCCCGGATCGGCCGTCCCTTGCGGACGAGCTGCCAGTCGAGCCAGACGCGTTCGCCATCGGGGCGGACATAGCTGTTGCCCTGATGGCTGTCGCCATGGACCAGACACCATGGACCCCGTTCCTTGTTCTGCGCGAAATCGATCAGGGCGTTGTAGACGCCATGCAGGCGCGAGAGATCGCCCTTGATCCAGCCCGGCAGGAATGCCTGATAGTCCGGCTTGGCATGGTTCTGCTCGGCAAAGCCGTACATCATGGTCAGCTGCTGCGTGTCCACCGGCGTCGCCATGGAGACGGGCAGCCAGTCGGCCGCGTGAAGGACCGGACTGTCCCAGAAGGCGCCATGAATGCGCGCCAGGCTGGCGACGCCGCGCGCCGCTTCCTCCACGCCCATATGGTCGGTGCTGATCCCGAAATGACCGCCCTCGATGGATAGATCCTCCATCACGACCAGTCCCTGACCGCTGTCGGGGCGCGGATCCCATGCCTCGAAATAGGAGCGCGGGGCGGGGAATGCGACGTGGCGGCGGAAATCCTCATAGAAACGCGCTTCGAGGCGGCAGATGCCCTGGCTGTCGAATTGCGCCCAATTGGCCTTGAGGCAGACATTGTCGGGGATGCCGGCCGCCTTGCCGACATCGTTGAGGGTCAGCTTCACCTGATATTTGGTGGTATGGCTGTTGCGGAGGAACACCTCCTCCATCGCCTCGACCACGATGCCGGGATAGCGCGGTTGCATGATCTGCGTCAGCCATTGCGCCGTCACATCGTCCAGATGGGCGGGGATTGCGACAGGATTAGGTTTGCTCGACATCGCTTATTTGATCTTCTTGAGTTCGCGCAGCGCGCGGTTGGCGGCGATCCGCCCGGCAATGCCGGACACGCCCCCGCCCGGATGCGCGCCGGCGCCGCCGATCAGGAAGCCAGGGAAGGGCGGCTTGGGGCCGCCGAAACCGGTGGCCGGGCGATGGACGCCCGAACGCAGCGCGCCGAAATCGATATGGGTCACGCAGCCATTGGTGACATTGAGCCGCTTCTCGCGCTCCCGAGCGGTTTCGACGAAGCGGCCGACTTCCGTGTCCAGGCCGTCGTAAAATTCACCCAGATGACTGATGACAGATGTCATGGTCCGGTCCTTGAGCGCGGGCGACCAGCCCTCCCGCGCGTCCACGGCGACGCCCGGCAGATAGACATAGGCGAGCGAGCCGCCGGGAGGCGCCTGCGTCGGGTCGGAATTGGACAATGGGCTCAGCGACATGGCGTGCCGATCGGGGATGTCGCCGCGTCGCGCCATGGCGAAGGACTCGCGCACTTCCTCCGGCGTGCCGATCAGACCGACCGCCTTGTCGAGATCGGCGTCGTCATGCCGCAAATCCTGATGCTTCTTCAGGCGGAGCGGCCCCGACATGGCGATATTGGCAAGGAAGGGCGCCGCGTTCGAGCGGTTCGCCGGGGCATGTTCGATCCGCTGGGTCAGCGTCCGCGGAACGCCGCCGGGCGTCGTGAGGCGCATGGCCGTGCGGGGGTCGCAGGTCGCGATGACCATCTTCGCGCGGATGACGCGGCCGTCCTCCAGCCGTACGCCCTTTGCCGCACCATCATCGACGATGATCTCGGCGACCGGCGCATTGAGCTCGATCGTCGCGCCCGACGCCTCGATGCTGCGCGCGAGCGCGTCGGCGAAGGATTGCAGGCTGCCGATCGGCTTGCCGGTGCCATATTTGTGGGTGACGGCGAAGATCATATAGGCGGCGGCATTGCCGTCGTCATCGACCGGGCCGGCCCCCGCCGCGATGCCCAGCAGCAGGGCGATCGTCGCCGGATGCTCGAACCGTTCGCAGGCGATCTGGTCCGCCGTCGCCTTCGACATGGCGATCAGCTCGTCCTTCAGGCGGACATTGCGGACCGCGCTGCCGATCATCTTCGACAGGTTCTTCACGTCCGGCCGCCCCGGCTCCGCCATCATCAGCGGAAAGCCGATGTCCATCATGACGTTCAGCGTCTTCATGAACTCCAGATAGGCCTTGCCGTCATTGCGGTTGATGCGGGCAATATCCTCCGCCGTGCGGTGATAGTCGTAGAAGAGCGCGATCGAGCTGCCGTCGGGATGGAGATAGGCGTAGGTCGGATCGGGATCGACCGTGCGCAGGCCATATTTGGGCAGGTCGAAATCCTCGATAATGCCGGATTTACGGGCGAACAGCAGTTCGACAGCGCAGGGCGTCACCAGATGGTCGGGGGCTTCGGGGATCATATAGCCCGAACTGGTCATGCCGCCGACCTTGGCCAGACGCTCGACCACGACGACCTTCTTGCCGGCCTTTGCCAGATATCCGGCGGCGGCCATGCCATTATGTCCTGCGCCGATGACGACGACGTCGACCTGATCCGTCATTACCTCTTCCCCTTTTTTGTGCCCGGTCAGCCGTTCGCCGCGGCGGTATAGGCCTTGCCCCATTCGGCCAGCGCTACGAGGCGGGTCTTGCGGTCGGCCTGGATCTGCGGGATTTTCTCCTCGTCCGGACCATCGGGAACGATCACCAACGGTTCCTTGCCCAGGCTGGCAAGGGCGAGCGCGCAGACATCGGCCGGATCATAGGCCATGGAATAATCCATTCCCAGCCCCTCGGTCGCGCGGCGCAGGGTCGGGGTATCCATGATGGGGGCCGCGATACCGACGATATCGACATTCTGTCCTTCCAGCTCGGCCCAGAGCGATTCGACGAAGTTGAGTTCGAACGCCTTGGTCGCGGAATACATGACCAGCCAGGGCTGCCCGCCAAGGCCCGCGCCGGACGACATGACGACGACCCCACCCTTGCCGCGCTTCAGGAAGCGATTGCCAAAGCCATGCACCGCTTCCAGCACATTGGCCGCGTTCATGGTGAGCAGCCGAAGCGAACGATCGACCGGTTCGCCGAAGAAACTGTTGCCCGCGCCGTCCGCGCCGGCATTGGAAATATAGAGGCCGATGTCCAGATCGGCGGTCGCCTCTACCAGTCGGCTTCCCGCGCTCTGTTCGGTGAGGTCGGCGGTGATGGCACGATATTCGATGCCATGTTCGGTTGCCAACCGCTGACCCAGTGCATCGAGCGCTTCCTGCCGCCGGGAGACCAGCACCAGATGGATGCCCATGGCGGCCAGTTGTTCCGCATAGCAGGCGCCGGTGCCTTCGGAGGCGCCAGCGATGATGGCCCAGGGACCATATTTGTCGGCGAAAGCTGCGCGATCGAAGGGCGGAAGGTCGATTTTACGCATCGGTGCAAGTCCTCTCTTGGAGCCGGCCTTATCGGCGCTGTCGGCGATTGCGCGGACCCTAGAAGAGGAGCGTCCGCCTACAGCCTATCGGGAGGCAGGGCGCGTCGAAACGAAAATTCAACGGTTCGCAGGACGGTGGGACGGATAGGACCGCCCGGACGTGCTTGCCGTATAATGACAATAACGTCATTATATTCGGAAACGGCGAGGAGCGATGATTCGGATGCGATCTGAAACGGTAGAAGAACGTCCGGCGCACAAGCGGCCCGTGGCCTTCGTGGCCGACCCAGTAGGCATCGCCGCGTCGCTGCGGCCCTTGCTGGAGAACCATGCCGCCGCGTGCGAACGCGAGCGGCGGATCGTTCCGGCGGTGATGGGGGCGTTGCGCGCATCCGGCCTGTTCCATATCACGGCGCCCGAACGCGCCGGTGGGCCAGGCCACAGGCTGACCACCCATATCGAGACAGTTGCCGAACTGGCCAAGGGCTGCGTCGGCACTGCCTGGGCCTATGGTCTGCTGTCAGGAATTACCGGAACGGCGTTCGCGCTGCCGCCGGCCATGACGGAGCGGCTGTTCCAGACCGGCGAGGAACTGTTTTGCAGTGCCTCCGCGCCTTCGGGCAAAGCGGTTGCGGTGTCGGGCGGCTATCGCGTGTCGGGGCGCTGGGGTTATGGATCGGGGTGCCTGCACGCCGATTGGGCGCTGAACGGCGTCATGATCGAAACGGATGGGGGTGTTGAACCGGCTCTGGCATTTCTGGATCTGCGCGACCCTGCTTGTTCGATCGAGGACAATTGGCATGTCGCGGGCATGGCCGGTTCCGGCAGCAACATGATCGTCGCGCGGGATCTGTTCGTGCCGGACGACCTGATCCTCTGGTCGTCGCGTACGCCGCCGGCCGAGGCGATCCTGGCGATGGAGGGGTTGGAACCGCGCGACCGATGGCCGATGGAGCCGCTATTTCCGCTGGGCGTGCTCGCGCCGATGCTGGGCGCGGCGACGGCATTGCTCGAAGGCGTGGTGCAGGCGATGCCCAGGCGACAGATAGTGGGCTGGACCTATGCCGGGCAGAGCGGTTCGGAGGCTCTGGTCGGCATGACCGGCCGCGCGGCGATGGAGATCGATTCGGCCTGGTTGCATGTGCGCCGTGCCGCCGGGATGTTGGACGAAACCGCGCAATGCCGCGTGCTCACCGGCTTCGACAAGGCTCAGATACAGGCCGATTGCGGCTATGCGATGGAATTGTTGCGCGCGGCGGGCAACCGGTTGATGGATATCGCCGGGCCGGGCGCCTTCGCCCTTTCCAGCCCCTTGCAGCGGATCTGGCGCGACCTGAGCGTCGGCACCCGTCACAATGCGTTGAACGGACAGCTTTCCATCGAGCTATATGGCCGGGCGATTACCGGCCTGCGATCCAATATCGCCCTGCTGCCCGACATCACGCCGGCCCCGGTCTGGGGGGAACCGAAATGACAGGAGAAGGACATATCATGACACAACCGACCGCACAGGAAATCGCGACATTCCTGAAGACCCAGGCCGAGATGTTCAGCGAGGGCCGTATCGACGATTTCATGGCGGCCTTCCGCGCAATCGCGCCGGGCGGATTCAAGGTGCAGGACCCGGCCACCGGCCCGGTGCAGGAGGGCTGGGACAAGCTGGAGGCCCTGTGCGCGCAATATGTCGGATGGAAACTGTTCGTCGAGGATGTGAAGGTGAGCGGCAACGAAGCCGTCATCTATGTCCGCAACGAAGGTGAATATGACGGGCATCCTGTCTGCGTGCACAGCATCGAACATTATATATTCGGCGAGGATGGCAGCCTGCTTGCGCGCTATTTCCACCCGATGCAATAGGGAGGCGATGTCCGACGCCGCGCCTGCTCCCGCTGATGTCGATCCGCGCACGGCGGCGGCTGCGATCAGGCGCGCCCGGATGCGCGAGCGGCTGCTGGACGCCGTGCTCGACCTGTATCAGCCGGGGCAGGGCAGCGGCAGTCTGGTGATCGATGACGTGATTTGCGCGGCGGGCGTATCGCGCGGCAGCTTCTACAAATATTTCGAGTCCCTCGACGCTGCGGTGAATGAATTGGGCGAGCGGATGACCGCGGACCTGATCGCCGATTTTCGCAGGCTGTTCGACGATGTGGCGGACCCGCTGGTCCGGGCGGTCGGCGGCGCGGCGATGGCGATGGCGCGGGCCTGGCATGATCCGCGCTGGGGCGGCTTTACCTGCCGCGTCGACTATGTCGATTATTTCGCGCGGGCGAGCATGTTCGACCTGCTGGTGCGCGATGCGCTGAAGGCCGCGCTGGATGGCGGGCAGATGCAGTTCCGGTCGATCGAGGTGGCAGTGGATCTGATCGTCGGCATGACGATCGAGGCGCGGCGGCGCCTGATGCTCCGGTCGGTCGAGCCACGCGCCTATGTCGACGAGATGATCGAGCGCACGTTCGCCGGTCTGGGAGCAGACCCCGCCGCCATCGCAACGGCCAGCGCGCAGGCATGGGATATGATGATGCAGGCCGCGCGCGGCCTTGGCTGGTGGCGGAGCGGGGAGGGGTTCGGCTGACCGGCCTACCCGGACTGCAATCGGAGAGCGTCGACTCCAGAAAAGGCCGAGGCGCTAGAGCTGGGTCCAGCAGGGCGTCCCGGCCTTGTTCAGCGGACCACAGCTCGCGATGCGCGTCGCGCCGTTGGACGCGATCAGAACCAGCCAGTCGCCGCTATCCTCGCAGCGCAGCGCCCAGGCCGCGTTAGTGCCGATATCTCCCCTGAACAGGGATTTGGACGTGCGCGAGCATGTCTGCCCTGCATCATGCATGAGCTTGGCAAAGGCAGCGCTGCGGCCGCTCGCATTCTGGGTTTCGATGGCGTTACTGTAGCTGTTGCGGCTGCTGCCCTGCCGCGTGACTTCGGCATAGCCGATCCGGGCGAGCAACAGGACCGCGATCATCAATGTGGGTATCAACGTCCACAGCAGCGCCCGGCGAACATTGCCGCCAGCATGGCCGCAAGCGCGGCACCACCCGCCATAACCGTTCTGCGGCGTTTTGCATTTCGGGCATTTCATGCAGCGGCCCTATAGCGGTTCGCTGTCCCGACACCCTATCCTTGGAGAGGAACGGACCGTTTCACGGTGCTGCATTCTATAGAATATGGAATCGCAGGATACATCCATGGTCTATTGGACATCCGCCCTTGAACGGCTTGACTCGCCCGAGATTTTGCAATCCCCGGCGACGCGGCGCCAGGCCGTGGCGGCGGTGTTGCGATCGAGGATCGTGGCGGGTGTCATTCCGCCCGGCGCGCTGCTGCGGGAAACGGCGCTGGCGCAGGACCTGAATGTCAGCGCGACGCCGGTCAGGGAAGCGCTGGGCACACTGGCGTCCGAAGGGCTGGTCGAAGTCGAAACCCACCGGTTGAAGCGGGCGACGCCGATCGACCCTGACGTGACCCGTGACCTGATCCGCGTGCAGGCCGAACTGTGGCGGCTGGGTTATGCCTGGGGCATGCCCCGCATCGGCGCTGCGGAGATCCGGACGCTGAAACGAGCGATCGCGCGCTATAGCGCGGCATTGCCGAGCGGCGAATATATGGCCGCGATCATGGCCGGGCTCGATTTCCACACGATCTTCATCAAGGCCTCGGAGAGCCGTGAATTGTTGCGGTCGACGCTGGACCGGCGCGGGCTGATCGCTCGCTTCATTTTTCTGCATGGCATCACGACCCTCCGCGAAAGCGGCCTCCGCGAGCATGAGGCGATACTGCAGGCCTTTCTGGCGGGCGATCAGGACGGCGTGCTGGCCTGCCTCGACCGGATGGCGGCGCGCCTGATCGCCCTGTGCGATGCCGAGGCCATGGCGGGCGGCGGTCTGGACCAACACCAAAAGGACTGACAATGGATTTCGAACTGCCCGAAGAATATCGCTCTTTCCGCGACATGGTGCGCCGCTGGGTGAACAGCGAAGTGCCCAAGGACTGGGCGCGCGCGCTGGAAAAGGACGAGCATCATTATCCCTTCGCGCTGTGGGACAAGTTCACCGAAGCGGGTTTCCACGGCGTCGGCATAGCGGAGGATTATGACGGGCAGGGCGGCGACGTCGTCATGCAGATGCTGCTGGCGCGGGAACTGGCCCGGTCGCTGGGCGGCCTGGCATGGATATGGGGCATCACCAGCTTTGCAGGGTCCAAATCCATCGGGCTTTACGGGTCGGCCGAACAAAAAGCGAAATATCTCCCGCTGATCGCGACGGGCCAGCTGAAGGCTGCGATCGCCTTCACCGAGCCGGGCGGCGGCACGGACCTGCTCGGCGCGATGGCCACCACGGCCGACCGGGTCGATGGCGGGTGGAGGCTCAATGGCGAGAAGATCTGGTCCTCCTCTGCCCATGTCGCCAATTATCTGCTGGTGATCGCGCGAAGCGACAGGGGCGTCGAGAAGAAGCATCAGGGCCTGACCCTCTTCTGGGTGCCGACGAAGACGCCGGGCGTGACGATCACGCCACTGGCCAAGCTGGGTATGCGGTCGATGGGCAGCTGTTCCGTTCATTTCGAGAATGCGCTCGTCGCGGACGAGCATGTTCTGGGTGAACCCGACAAGGCCTGGTACATGCTGCTGCCCACGCTCAACAACGAGCGCATCATGGTCGGCGCCTTCTGCCTGGGCGTCATCGATGGCGTGCTGGAAGACGCGCTGGACTATATGAAACAACGCAGGGCCTTTGGCGGGATCATCGGCCGCTTCCAGAGCCTGCAACATTATGTCGCCGACATGGCGACCATGCAGAAGACGACCGAACTGATGCTGCATTATTGCGCGCACAAGCAGAGCCGGGGCGAGAATGTCGGCGTCGAGGCCAATATGCTCAAGCTCATGGCGTCCGAAAACGCCAATGCCGCGGCGGACATGGGCATCCAGATATTGGGGGGCATGGGCTATTCGGCGGAAACCGACATGCAGCGTTACTGGCGTGACAGCCGCCTGTGGCGCATCGGTCCCATCACCAACGAAATGGTGCGCAACGGCATCGCGGAAAGCCTGGGGCTGCCGCGATCCTTCTGAAGGACAGGTGCCTGGCGCCTGGGCGGCGGCCCAATGTCCGCCCGAAATTTCCGGCAAAGACGACAAGGAGAGCCAGTGCGATGATGTTTCCCGAGCAACCGATCCCCGATCATGTGCCGCCCGAACTGGTGAGCCGGGATTTCCCCTTCATCTTCGGCATGACGACGACAGAGGATCCGTTCGACGATCTGGCGATGCAGGTGCATGAGGGGCCTGACATCATCTACGCCACCCACGCCTATCCGGGGGGCACGCCCGCCTGGGTGCCGCGCCGCATGGCGCATCTGCGCGAGATATATCTCGACACCGATCATTTCTCCTCGACCGACTTTTCGCCTTTCTCCAAGCTGGTGGGGGGGAACTGGATCAACTCGCCAGCGGAACTCGATCCGCCTGCCCACGGGCCTTTTCGCCAGATGGTCAACCCGGCCTTCACACCCAAGGCGATGGCGGCGCTGGAAGACAAGATCCGGCTCTATGCGGTGGAATATATCGACGCCTTCGCCCCGCGCGGCCAGTGCGAGTTCATGGGCGATTTTGCCTTTGAATTCCCCATCAAGGTGTTCATGGAACTGATGGGCCTGCCGCACGATCGGATGAGCGAGTTCATGGAGTGGGAAATGAACCTGCTCCACAATCATGATCTGTCCAAGATCGCGGAGGCGACGCGTAGCGTGCTTGCCTATCTGGGCGGAGAGATCGAGGACAGGCGGGCCAATCCACGCGATGACCTCATCAGTTTCGGCGTAAAGGGACAGATCAATGGCCGGGCGCTGACCGACGACGAACTGTTGGGCTTCATGTTCAACCTGTTCATCGGCGGTCTGGACACGGTTTCGACCAATATGGGCCTGCATTTCCGGCATTTGGGCAGCCATCCGCAGGATCAGGCCTTTCTGCGCGCGAATCCGTCGGAAATCCCGCACGCCATAGATGAGCTGATGCGGGCTTATGGCGCGGTGACCACCTTCAGAACCTGCAAGAAGGAAACCGAAGTGGCCGGCATCCGCTTCATGCCCGGCGACAAGGTGGCGATGTCGACCACGCTCGCCGGCCGTGATCCGGCCGAGTTCGACGCGCCTGCCGAGGTTCGGCTCGACCGGCGGCCACGGCATGTCGGTTTCGGCTTCGGCATCCATACCTGCGTCGGCATGCATCTGGCGCGGCGCGAGCTGCGGATCGCGATGGAGGAGTTTCTCGCCCGCATTCCCGACTTCCGCATCGCGCCCGGCCATCAGGTGGAATGCCATCTGGGGATGATCCAGCCGGTCGCGCTGCCGCTGGTATGGACGCCCGCAAGCTGAACGGCGGGAGGCGATCGCTTTGTGGCGGCCGCCTCCCTCGGCATCAGAGGTCGAGACAGGCCTCTTCGAAATCGAGCCGAGGGTTGCGGGGAAAGAGCCCGGCCGGGTCACCATAGCCGATATTGCACAGGAAATTGCTCTTCCACCGGCCGTCCGGGAAAAATTCCGCATCGGTGCCGGCCTGATCGAAGCCCGACATGGGGCCGCAATCCAGGCCCAGCACCCGCGCCGCCATGATCAGATAGGCGCCTTGCAGTGTCGAAGAACGCGCCAGAGTGTCCGTGATCAGCGCGTTCTTGCCCTCGAACGTGCTGCGCATGTCGCGCGTTGGGAAAAGCTTGCCGTAAAATTCGTAGAACCGCGTGTCGCCCGCGATGATCACGGTGCAGGGCGCCTGCATCACCTTGTCCACATTGCCCGCGCTCAGATGGGGTTTGAGGCGCGCCTTCGCGGCCTCCGAGCGGACGAAGACGAAGCGGCCCGGATTGCTGTTTGCCGTCGTAGGCCCCCATTTGGCGAGATCGTACAGGCGTCGGACGGTCTCGTCCGAAAGCGGCCGGGCGCTCCATTGATTATGGGTGCGAGCGTCGCGGAACAGCAGGTCCAGCATGGCGTCTCTAGCAATATCGGTCGTGTCCGGCATGGTCGCTCTCTTATCCTGTGGCCTCGCCTATGCCGCTGTCATCCCAGCCTGCAGCTTCGCGTGCAAGAATAGCATCGGCTTCGTCACCCAGCTTCGCCATGTCGGCATGCTCCCAGATGCGATGGGCGCCTGTGGCATAAGCGCGTCCATTGTCCCGATAGAGCAGCGCGTCGACGATGTTCGCGCGCAGCTTGTCGATGCGGCGGACGACACGGCCGGGCGTGCCGATAACAAGCGAATGGGGTGGAATCACGCTGTCGGGCGGCAGGAAACTGTGTCCGGCGACGATCGAGCCGCGCCCTATGACGCAGCGCTCCATGATGGTCGCGCCGATACCGATCAGGCAGGCAGGCTCTATGGTGCAGCCATGGACCACCGCGCGATGGCCGATGGTGCAATAATCGCCGATGATCGTGGGATCGTCCCAGCCGATATGGACCATCGCATGATCCTGTATGCTGGCGCAGCGCCCGATCGAGACATGCGCCCGTTCGGACCGGACGACGGCATAGGGCCAGAGGCTGCAATCGTCGCTCAGCCGCACATCGCCGAAAATGCGGACGGTAGGGTCGATAAAGGCAGGTGCGTCCATGGGATCAGCGGGTGATGACGATCTTGCCATGGGGACTGCCGGCCTGCGCCGCCCAGGCGTCGGCGGCATCGGCAAAGGCATAGCGTGTTGTGTCGACCGTCAGGCCCCGCGTCATCGCCATGGCGATCAGCCGGTCATAGGCGGCGCGGCGCTCGCTGGCGGGGCGTTGCCCGGTGCCGACGCCGATATGGCTGCGGAAGACGAGATCGCGCAGGGACAGCGTGACCGTCGGTCCGGCTTGCACGCCGATGCTCATCATGCGCGCGCCGGGCCGCGTGGCGCGCATCGCCGCTTGCGCGGGTGGACCATAGATGATGTCGAGCACGACGTCATAGCCGCGTTCCGAGACCGCTTTCAGCGCCGCCTCGTCATCGCCCTCGCCCAACAGGGCGATCGCATCGGCATGACCGGCGGCCTGCATGGCCTCCAGCCGTTCGCGGCTGCGCGCCGCCGCCACGACGCGGCCCGCGCCCAGCAGCCGGGCGACCTGCGCGCCGATCTGCCCGACCGGGCCGGTCGCGCCGAGAATGAGGACGGACTCGCCCTTCGCGATCCGCGCCTCTTCCAGAGGGATCAGCGCGCCGGTGCCGGAGATGGCGAGGGCGATCAGCTGGTCGTCGGAAAGGCCGTCCGGAGCAGGCCAGATTTCCTCCTCGGCCACCAGCGTGCGTTCCGCGATCGCGCCGAAGGGCGGCCTGCTATGGCCGAAGTAGACGCGGCTTCCATCATCCAGATGCCCGATACCCTCGCCGCCAGGCACATAGGGCGCGTCGACGGGACCGAAAAAGCCCTTCGCGCGCATGAGGTCGGTGGGCCCAATTCCGGCGGCGGCAACGTCGATGACGCGATAGCCGGGCTGCGCGGTCGGTTCGGGATGATCGGCCAGCGCGAAGCCGCCATCGCTGTCGATCAGGGCGGCCCGCATGGCATTCCCCTATTGTCGTGATGAATGCGGCCGGGCGGCGGAAAAGAGAGGGTCGCCCGCTGGGAAAGGGGCGACCCTTCTTTCGACCTCAATAGGCGCCGGGCGGCGAGATCGGATCGGCGCCGGTCAGATTCCGGCCATAGATCTCATAGCCGATGGTCGGGATATTCTGGATGTGCCGCAGCGCCATCGAAATGTCCCGCCAGTAGCGGTTGATCGGCTTATCCAGTGCGAAGCCCGAAGAACCGGCCTGGAACATCAGCGACTCGCTGGCGCCATGAACCAGTTCGATCATCTGCGCGCCGCCTGCGCGCTGCTTCGCCTTTTCCGCAAGGGTGAATTCTTCGCCCAGACCGACGCGATCCAGTTTGGCGGTCAGGTCGAACAGGATCAGCTTGGCGGTATCGATCATCGCCGCCGCTTCGCCCAGATCGCGCATATAGGCGCCTGACTTGGTGCGGGGGCCGATTATCGTCGTCAGCACCGGCTTCTTGGGCGACTCTGCGGTGACGATCTCCAACATGGCTTCGACCGCGCCGATCAGTTGCGCGATGCCCGTGGTGCGGACGACCGGGACGGCGGGCAGCAGATCGGAGGGCGCGCCGAAATGGCGCTTGGTCCGGTCGATCTGGCCGGCGCGTTCATCCATCAGCACCATCTGGGCTTCGGGAATGAAGACATCCTTGGCGACCGCCGTGTCGGACCCGGTGCCCTGCATGCCGGAAACGAACCAGGTGTCCTGGATGGTCATGCTGTCCATTGGCAGATAGCACATGCTGATGCCAGGGACGACCGGGCCGTCATAGCCCTCAAGCACGACGCCCTGCTGCGCCCAGTTCGACTGCCGCGACCCTGACATATAGGGCCATGTGCCATTGATGATCCAGCCGCCGTCGACCTTGCGGGCCTTGCCGGGCGGGTTGTAGGCGCCACAGACCGCCTGGGGACCGTCGCCGAACACAGCCTCCTGCACGCCATCGGGCGCAAGGCTGGTGATCCAGCTTGTGCCGTTGATGATCTGGATCACCCAGCTGATCGCGGGATCGCCCTTGGCGACCTCCATCTGCACCCGGCAGAAATCCGTAGGGGAAAGGCCCATGCCGCCCAGCCGTTGCGGCAGCAGCATGCGCAGGAATCCCTCTTCCTTCAGCATCTTGTCGACGGCGGGCGTAGGGCTGCGCCGCTTTTCGCCCTCGGGCGCTTCGGCCTGCAGGAAGGCGCGAAAGCTGCGCGCCTTTTCCACCATCGCGTCGGCGACGGCCTTTTCGGCGAAGCCGCACTGGATTTCATTATCCACCTTGGGGGCAGTAGCCATCAGTTCATCCTTTCTTATGTTCGCTATGGTGTGCGGCGATCTGCAATGCCCAGTCGCACAATCGATCGGGGGCGCTGTTCCAGATGGCCAGCCAATCCGGGGTGGCGGGAATGATGAGCGTGCTCAGTTGCAGGCGGACCATGGTGTCGCAGAAGGCGTCCCGGTTGATCCGTTGGCCGATCAGGCTTTCGAAATGGTCGAAGACGGGCTCTAGCGCACGCTGGACGGCGGCCTTGTGCCGGCCGAAATGATTGCGCAGGAAATTGAGATGGAAGGCCGGTTCGACCTCGAAAATGCCTTCGGGCGAACGCTCGATCGTGAAGCGGCTGTAAAAGCGCATCACCGCGCGGAAGCGTTCGATTGGTTCGGCAATGCCTTCGCCCGATTCGACAATGCCTTTTTCGAAGCTGCTGCAAACATATTCGCTGAAGGCCGCCAGCACTTCTTCCTTGGACGCGAAATAACGGTAGAGCGTGCCGCGCGAAACGCCGCTGCTTTCGCTGATGTCGCTCATCGACAGGCGCCGCGCGCCGATGGAGTTGATCGCGCGCAACGTGCCGTCCATGATCTTCTGGACGCTGCCGGACTGATCCGTCGCGACGATTTCACTCCAGTCGGTGTGCGGCATCAATTTCATGTCTGGGCTTCCATCTCGGCGAGGTTGTGCGGAACGCTGACATAGCCTGGTAGATGCTGACCGCCATCCACATTGATCAGCTCGCCATTGACGAAGCGCGACATCTCGGACGCTAGGAACAGGACGACCGGGCCGATGTCCTTTTCGGGATCGCCCGCGCGTTTGAGCGGGTTGCTGGCTGTCGCCATCTCAAGGAAGCCGGGGACGTTTTCCGCGAGGTCTGCAAACACCTGCCCCATACCGGTCGGCGCGATGGCGTTGGTGCGGATGTTGAAGCGTCCCCATTCGACCGCGGCGGTCCGGGTAAGCCCCAGGATCGCACCCTTGTTCATATTATAGTCGGCGTGGAGCCAGGCGCCGGTCTGAGCGTCGATCGAATAGAAGTTGATGATTGAACCTCCACCGCGCGCCTTCATATGCGGGAAGGCGGCGCGCATGGCCCACCAGCTGCCCCAGGTGCCGATCTCCAGCGTCCGCTGGAGCATCTCATCCGTCTTCTGTTCGAGGAGGACGTTGGGCGAAAGCTGCGACGCGTTGTTGACCAATATGTCCAGCCCGCCAAATTCGCTGACGGCGCGCTCGATCATCGCCTCTACTTCGGTCTTGACGCCCATGTCGGCGGACATGCCGACGGCGCGGACGCCGAAGCTTTGCGTGATGTCCGCGGCGACCGTTTCAGCGGCGGCGCCATCCCGGCCGGTGATCAGGAGATGCGCGCCCGCCTGTGCAAGGCAGCGGGAAATCCCGTAACCCAGCCCCTTCGCGCCGCCGGTGACGATCGCGACCTTGTCCTTCACCAGTCCCGTCACGCTGCCACTCCTGTCATCTGCTCGCTCAGGGCACGGTCCATGTCCATGCGGTCCTGGCAATAGTCTTTCGTGAAAACATAGCCGCGGATCGCTCCGTCCGCGTCGTGATAATGATATTTCAGCCCGCGCTCGTCATTGGCGACTTCCTGCCATTGCCCGTCCACGCCGACAGGCGCGGGCAGCAGGACGACAGGATAGGCGGTCGTCTTGACCTGGACCGACAGCGGCGGGAAGCGGATGTCCGTCGGCGTGCCCAACGCACCGGGCGCGATGGCGCGGGCCGCCGCCATGATCGGGGTGACATAGGCCGCCAATCCCTGCGGATATTCGGCGCAATCGCCGATGGCATAAATGGCGGGATCGCTGGTGCGGCCGGTCTGATCGACCTTGATGCCGCGCGCGACCTCCAGCCCGGCCTCCTGCGCAAGCGCGATATGCGGGCGCAACCCGACGGCGGACAGAACAGCCGCCGCCTCGATCACCAGGCCGTCGTCCAGTTCGGCCCGGATGCCGCTGTCGCCCTTGTGGATGGCCAACACCTTGCGGCCCAGATGCCATTCCACGCCCTTTTCGGCCAGCGCGTCCCGGATCATCTGGCCGACGCCCGGCGGCACGAGTTGGGCGAGGGGGTGGCCAAGCATGTCGACGACCACCGGCCGATATCCGCTGGCCGACAGATCGTTGGCGAATTCGGTGCCGACAAGGCCTCCGCCCATGACCAGCACGCGGGCGCCGTCCGGCAATTTTTCCCGGAACTCGCGATAATTGTCGAGATTGTTGACCGCGAGCGCGCGGTGCGCGGCGTCCCCATCGATCGGCGGGCGAACCGGATCGGCGCCCAACGCCAGCACCAGCCGATCGTAGAAGATCGGCCCGCCGGTCGTCAGAACGGCCTTGTCCTGCCGGTCGATCGCTTCGACGATACGGCCGGCCCGAAGGTCGAGCTTCAACTGCGCGACCATCTTTTCCGCCGGCGTGGTGATCAGCGTATCGGCCACCTTGCCCTTGGCGAGTGCGGTCGACAAAGCGGGCTTGGAGTAGAAATGCCCGTCATCCTGCGTGACCAGCGTCAGCCGGGCGTCCGGCGCAAGCTTGCGAAGCTCACGCAGAACGCCATAGCCGGCAAGGCCGCTGCCGACGACCACGATATGCGGGGTTCCCGTCACCTAAGCCGCTCCGGTCAGAGGAAGATGGCGAAGTTGGACATGCCCAGCGTCGACTGGTCGACGATGATTTCACGGCTGGCCAGCTTGTACGCGCCGTCAACCAGCCGCCAGATGTCGCGGCGTTCGGCGCTGATCGTCTCGTTCTCCGGATTGTCCAGGCGGCTGCGCTCGACATAGAGGTAGCTCACCACCTCGTATTCGCCAGCCGTTTCGCTCTCGGCGATGCGGACATTGGTGACGAAGCGGCGCGTGCGGGATGGTGGATCTTCGGCCCAGGCGCTCTTCGCCAGGCGACCGGTCCGCATCAGGATCGAACCGTAATTCTCGTCGAAATGCTTCATCGTGCGCACCACGTCGCGGTCCTTGTTCGGGCCGTTGCGGGTGAGGCGAAGGGGAGCGGTGTAGCTCAGATCCTGTTCCAGATAGGCCACCCAGTCGTCGAACCGGCGTTCGTCGAGCGCGGCGGCTTCGTCATAGAGGGTTTCGAGCAGGCGGTTATAGACTTCCGACCCGAGCGGCACCCGCTTGGTGGAGACAAGACCGCGCAGCACGCTGGTCTTGTCGATGGCGGCGGTCGCGTAGTTCACCATGATATCTGTCCTCTCTCGTCGCGACGGCTCAGGCTTCGGCCATCAGATTGTAATAGGCCATCCACCAGGCCCATTGCGTGTCGTCCTTGGTGAAGCCGGGATAGAGATCGCCCCCGCCGACCCATCCTTCGGGACGCTCATGGCCGTGCAGCGCCTGATATTTGAGCGTGACGGTCTTGCTCATATGACCACGCGAGTTGCGCATGATCTGCGGCCAGGTGTCGGCGTCGTCCTGCTCGATCGTGCCCGACGTGCCGGTCGACCAGATGGCGTTCTGGAGCATGTCGCGCTTCACATCTTCCGGCGCATCCTTTTCCGCGAAGATGAAGTTCACGAACTCCACCTTGTCCGGCCCCTTGGGCACATAGGTGTGCAACGACAGAGCGCCCGACGCGCCGCCATCCGTGCGGGGGGCGAAGATGAAGGCTATCAGAATGTTCGGGAACATGCCGCCGACCTGGGGCGGGATGTTGGCCAACTGCTTGACCTGGTCCTCCGACAGATTCTTGAACAGCTGCGGGATCAATTCCTTGGTGATGCCCGGTGGCGGCAGCAGATGGAGCCGTTCCTCCGTCGTTTTTCCTTCGAAGCTGACGTCGGCGAACATCTTGAAGGTCTGCGCCGCCTCCAGGCAACGCAGCGTGTGACCCTGCGGCACCGAAAGGTCGACGCCATACATGCCCGGCGCGGTGTCGTAGATCGACTCGGCCGTGCCGCCCATGATGCCGCCTTCCATCAGCGAACGATGCAGGGTCAGGGTATGGAAGCCGTCCGATCCGGACTGTTCGCCGGGAATCTTCCAGTTGCACGGCAGCACGAAACGCTGCGGCGGGCCAAGCATCTCAAGACCATTGTCTGTCCGGCAGAAAAGCTGATCGAGGTAGAATTTGGCATCGCCCAGATAATCCTCGAACGACAGATCCTTGTTCCAGGTGGCGAAGATCAGGCCGCCATAGAGATGGACCCGGGCCTTTTTGAGTCCCAGTTCATCCTTGGAGCGCTTGTTGCCGTGCATCTGCTCCTTTTCGATTGGGGCGCCGATGAAGCTGCCGTCCGAGCGGAAGGCCCAGCCATGGTAGATGCAGCGATGAGCGTGGGCATTGCCCGCTTCGGCCGTGCAGACCTTCATGCCGCGATGGGGGCAGACGTTCAGCATGACGTGGATTTCGCCGCTGCGGTCGCGCGAGACGATCACATTGTCTTCGGCCATGTCGCGCATGACATAGTCGCCGGCCTTGGGAATTTCCGATTCATGGCCAAGGAGCAGCCAGGTGCGGGCGAACACCCGCTCCATCTCCAGCTCATACAGCTCCTTGTCATTCATCACGCGCAGCGACACCTCGTTCATGTCGCGGTTGATGAGATCGTCAAGCGTCGTTCCGTCGCTCAGCGTCAGCCCGGCATTGTGCAGCATCTTGCTCTCCTGGAGAATTTCCTTGATTGAGTCGTGTTATACATATTGAACTAAATCTGTTCAAGGTGTAATGTGAGCCAAGAAGAAGGAGAGGCTGGATGAGCCAGAAACTGAAAGTGGTGATCGATAAGGCGGCATGCTGCGGTTATGGCGTGTGCGCCGAAATTTGCCCCCAAGTGTACAAGCTTGACGCCAATGGCATCGTGTATGTCGACGACGAAATCGTTCCCGAAGGACTGGAGGAGCAGGCCCGGGAAGGCGCCGAGGCCTGTCCGCAGTCCGCCCTTGCCGTCGGAGCCGCCTGAGTCGACCCGAGCATGCGCGGGTCCTGGGTGCGGATGTCCTGTCACAGGATAGGTTTTCGGCGCCCGTCCCCTGATGCACGGTCTTTTGACAGGCAGAGGAGAGGATCGCTTTGATGGGGCAGGCCGAGATTTTATACACACCGTTCACAATGGGCTCGCTGCACCTGCGCAACCGGTTCGTGATGGCGCCGATGACGCGCAATTTCTCGCCGGGCGGCATCCCCTCGGACGGTGTGGCGGGCTATTATCGACGACGGGCCGAAGCCGATGTGGGCCTGATCATTACCGAAGGGGTGGGCGTGGACCATCCCGCCGCCGTGGGACGTGAAACCATGGGGGGTGGCGCTTCGCCCGTCCTGCATGGCGACGAAGCGCTCGCGCGCTGGCGCACCATCGTGGACGGCGTGCATGCGGCGGGCGGCCTCATCATCCCTCAGCTGTGGCATCAGGGCGTCATACGCGTGCCGGGCACGGGCTATCATCCCGATGCGCCCTCGGCGCGACCCTCGGGCATTTGGGGGCCGACCGACAAGGCGATGGTCTCTCCCGACTATCTGGAACAGGTGCGCACGCCCACCGCCCCGCTGACCGACAGCGAGATCGGCGACCTGATTGCCGCCTTCGCCCGCAGCGCGGCCAATGCGAAGGCGGTGGGCTTTGATGGCGTGGCCCTGCATGGCGCGCATGGCTATCTGATCGACAGTTTCCTGTGGCGCCATACCAATGTGCGGGACGACCGCTGGGGCGGCGGGATCGCTGAGCGCGCGCGCTTCGCGGTCGAACTGATGCGGGCGATCCGGGCCGTGACCGCCCCCGACTTTCCGGTCATCTTCCGCTTCTCCCAGTGGAAGCTGCAGGATTATGACGCGCGCAATGCGGAGACGCCGGCGGAACTGGAAGCGATGCTCGCTCCGCTCGTTGAGGCGGGGGTGGATATATTCGACGCCAGCACCCGCATTTTCACGGCGCCGGCCTTCGAAGGTTCCGACATGGGGCTGGCGGGCTGGATCAGGAAGCTGACTGGCAAGCCGACCATAGCGGTCGGCGGCGTGGGCCTCAGCAAGGATCTGCAATCCTCCTTCGCGCAGCCGACCGTCATGACCGACAATCTGGCGCTGGTGGCCGACAGGATGGCGCGGGGCGAATTCGACCTGATCGCGGTCGGCCGCGCCCTCCTGATGGACGCGCAATGGGTGGCGAAGATGCGCGATGGCGGCGCGGTCAATCCGTTCCGGCTGGACGCCTACGCCACGCTTGACTGATGACAGGACGCTCCGGCACAGGCCGGGGCGTCAATGACTGTCCGCTGCGGCATAGACCTGGATGCGCGCGATATTGGTGCGTTCGGACTGTTGCGCGATGACGGCGACGGCTTCCGCAATGTCGCGGGGTTGCATCGGCGGGATGAAGCTGTCCCAGGACGGTTGCCCCCTGGCCTTCATATCCTCGAAAATCTCGGTGCTGGTCGTGCCCGGCGCAACGATCCCTACCTTGACGCCCGATCCGGCAAGCTCGACGCGAAGACAGTCGGTAAAGGCCTCCAGCGCGCGCTTGAGGCCGCCATAGACGCCCACGCCGGGGGCGGTGATGTTCGCGCCGATGCTGGATATGTTGATGATCTGCCCTCTTCCGGCCGCCTTCATTGTCCGCGCGAAAAGGGTGCTGGCGCGCACCACTGCCTCATAGTTGATCGCGATCATAGGGCGGAGTTGGTCGAGGTCGAATGCGTCGATCGGCGCAGCATGCAGCATACCGGCATTGTTGACCAATATGTCGGCCCGGCTGAAGTGACCCAAGACGAAATCATGCAGCCTTTGCGGCGCGTCAGGATCCGCCATATCTGCTGCGTAGGCCGTGCTGCCACGGCCCAGTTCATCGGCCAGTGCGGTGAGGCGGTCGGCGCGGCGGGCGACCAGCACCAGGGTTGCGCCCGCTTCAGCAAGCGCACGGGCGCTGGCAGCGCCGATGCCCGACGATGCGCCGGTAACGATGGCGATTTGCCCTTCCAGAGACTCCATGACGTTATGTCCTCTTCCCAGATCAGACGAGACGGATGAGCCGCTTGCCGTCATTTTCGCCGCGATAAAGACCGGCGAGCGCGTCGGGGCAGGCCTCGATCCCCTCCAGTATGTCCTCGCGCCAGGTGAGGTGGCCCTGCGCGATCCATGTCCGCAATTGTGCCGTCGCTTCGGCATAGCGATCGAGATGGTCGAAGATGACGAAGCCCTCCATGCGGGCGCGCTTGACCAGCAGATGCCGTTCGACGCGCGGCCCCATAGGCCATGGATCCCAGCGGTCGATCGATGCCGTTCCGCACACTATGACGCGCCCGCGTTGGGCCAGATGCGGCAGAACCGAGTCGCTGATCGCCCCTGCGACATTGTCGAAATAAATGTCGATTCCCTCCGGGGCATGTTCGGCGATCGCCGCGCTTATGTTCCCGGCCCGATAATCGATGGCGCGGTCATAGCCATATTCCTCCACGCAGCGCCGCACCTTGGTCGGCCCGCCCGCGATGCCGATCGTGCGGCAACCAAGGATGTGGGCGATCTGGCCGACGGCCGAACCGACGGCACCGGCCGCCGTGGATACCGCGATGGTCTCGCCTGCGCGGGGCTGGCCGACCAGTGTGAGCGCGAGATAGGCCGTCATGCCGTTGATGCCCAGAATGCCTAGCGACGCCCGCATCTCGGCCGCGGTGGTGCGCTGCACGACCTCATCGGCTGGGACACAGGCGTAATCCTGCCAGCCGAACCAGCCGGACACATACTCGCCGACAGCATAGTCGGGATGTGCAGAGGCCACCACCTCGCCCGACGCCAGGCTGCGCATGACCGAGCCGATGGCGACGGGCACGGCATAATTGCCCGCATCGGCGATCCAGCCGCGCATGGCGGGTTCGATCGAGAGATAATGATTGCGCACCAGTATCTGGCCCGGCGCGGGCTGTTGGATCGGCGCATGCCCGATCGCGAAATTTTCCGCCTGCGCGATTCCCGCCGGACGCGACGTCAACAGGACCTGACGGTTGAGATCAGTCATCCAGCCCTGCCTTGACCATGGTGAACTTTCGACGGGAAATCTTCCAGCCGTCCGATGTGCGGACCAGGCAATCGTCATAATAGCCGGCCGCGCGATGGGTGACGCCGCCTTGGGCCGCCTCCGGCAGGATTGCGTCGACATAGCTGCGCGCGTGCACCTGGTCGTCGCGCTTCTCTATCACGATATTGGTGATGCGGTGCAGCGTCGGCCCCATGTGGCGGTGCGCATCGGCCATATATTCGGCGATTTCACGCGGCCCGCGCCAATGTCCGAAGCTGCCGTAATCGGTCTCGCAATCCTGGGCGAAGCAGGTCCGGAAAAGCGGCCAGTCCCGCGTGTCGATGCTGGTGGCGTAACGCAGCAGCACATGTTTGATCTCGCGTTCATCGTCGGCGCCGACGGGCAAGCGTCTCACCAGACCGCCATGTGCAGACATGTTTTCCTCCCCTTGTTTCCCGAAGAAACATAAAGCCCCTTAGGCCAATCTTGCCCGCCAAAGGATAGGATCGGGCGGCATCTTCCCGCGACTCGTCGCGTTTACTTGGCTAGTGCTGAGGCGCCCGTTTCTCGCTCCCCGCTATTGCTTGGGCAGGGCATAGGCGATCAACGCATCGCTCGCACCTGACAGCATGGCGCCGTGTCCGCCCGAGGCGATCACCACGAACTGGCGTCCGCTGGCATTCGACCAATAGGTGGTGGGGGAGGCGTTGCCACCCGCCGGCAAGCGCGCCTTCCACAGCAACCGGCCGGTCGTGGTTTCATAGGCGCGGAACATATGCTCCTGCGTCGCACCGATGAAGGTGAGGCCGCTCGCGGTCGCCACCGATCCGCCGATATTGGGCACACCCATGGGAATCGGCACGAAGGTCGGCAGGGCCAGCGGGCCGCTGTCGCGCGAGGTGCCGAACAGTCGGCTCCACACCAGCTTGCCGGTCTTCAGGTCTACCGCGTTGATTCGGCCATAGGGGGGCTGCTGGCACGGAATGGCGAGGGGGGAGAGGAAGGGCGCGATATGGGCGGCATAGGCCACGCCCATCTGGGCGACGGGGCCACCGACATCGCTCATATGGGCGGCGGTCATCGGCCTGATGCCCTGCCGGTCCGCAACGGCGCGGGGGATCAGGCGGTTATAGTTGCCGACCTGATTGTTGTTGACGATCATCAGGCCGCGCCCGGGATCGACCGATACGCCGCCCCAGTCGATGCCGCCCAGATAGCCGGGCCAGGTGAGGGTTGGATGCTCGGTGGACAGCGGGGTCATGTCCCCGTCGAAGCGGGCCTGGCGGAAGCGGATGCGGCACATCGCCTGGTCGATCGGTGTCAGGCCCCACATGCCCTTTTCCGTCGGACGCGGACCGCCGAAACTGGGCATGCCGACCGAATAGGGCTGGGTTTTCGAAAGGCGTTCGCCGGGAACGGCGCCCTGCGGGACGGGGCGTTCCTCCACCGGCAGAATGGGCTTGCCAGTCGCCCGGTCGAGGAAGAAAATCTCCCCACGCTTGGTCGGCTGGAGCAGGCCGCGCACGCCGCCCGGGAGGTCGACCAGCGTGGGCTGGGCGGGCACGTCATAGTCCCACAGGTCATGATGGGTCGTCTGGAAGGACCAGCGCACCGCCCCGCTTTCCGCGTCGAGCGCCAGCACGGCGCTGGAATAGCGATCGTCATTGGCGGTGCGATGTCCCCCGAAATAGTCGGGCGTAGCGTTCCCCGTGGGCACATAGACGAGGCCCAGCCTGTCGTCTGAACTCATCGGCGCCCAGCTATTGGGTGTGCCCGGCGTGAAGACGCCGCCGGGCGGCGGCGGGCCGTGATCGTCGGGGCGGCCGATGTCGAAGGCCCAGGAAAAATCGCCCGTGACGGCATCGAACGCCCGGATCACGCCCGAAGGCTCCCGGATTTTCTGACCATCCATCACCCAGCCGCCCAGGACGAGGCGGCCGCGCACGAGGGCGGGGGGCGAGGTGACGAAATAATAGCCCTTGTCGATCGTGCCCAGTCCCGTTTTCAGATCGACCTGTCCGCCCTGCCCGAAGCCGGGGCATAGCCTGCCGGTGGCGGCATCGAGTGCGATCAGCCGCGCGTCGAGTGTCGCGGTGTAGATGCGTTCGGCGCAGTCGCCCTGGGCTTGCGGGATGCGATAATAAGTGACGCCGCGGCAGACGAGGCCATAGACGCCGGCCAGATCGGTCTTGGGCTGGTGCCGCCATAATTGTCGGCCCGTTTCGGGGTCGAGCGCGATCACATCATTATTGCCCGCGCACAGGAAAAGGCGATTGCCCACTTTGAGCGGATTGGCCTGAAAGGCGGTGCCTTGCTTGCCGTCTGTCAGCTTGCCGGTGTGGTAGGTCCACGCCCTTTCCAGATTGCCGACATTCGCGGGCGTGATCTGCGCAAGTGGCGAGTAGCGCGACCCGCCCCGGTCGTTGCCATAGGCGACCCAGTCGCCATCGGCTGCTCGTGCAGGTGCGGCGCCCCAGAGCGTGCTGGGCGCTGACGGCGAACGATCCGCCCAGAAAGCGCTGCCGATGCCGCCTATGACGAGCAGGAGAAGAGCCGGCCACAGCGCGCGGGCGGCGGGCAGGGGACGGCCAAGCCCGACATGCTGCCGATAAAAGGGGGTGAGCATGTAGAAGCCCATGGCGACGGGCATGGCCAACCGAGGCGCCAGCGCCCAGCCGTCCAGTCCAACTTCCCAGAGCGACCAGCCCAGATTGGCGACGAGAAAGGTCCAAAAGAGGGTGATCGAGAGCGGCGAACGACGCCAGCCGAGAAACGCGGTGACCGTCATGACGAGGCCGGACACGCAATACCAGATCGACCCGCCGAGCAGCGCGAGCTGCCCGCCAAGCCAGAGCAGCGACAGGCCCGCGAGGAGCAGAACCAGAACGAACAGCATGTTCAGAAAGCGGCGCATCGGCTCCCCTCGAAATCCCAAAAGGCTTGGAAAGCAATCAGGCGGGCAATTGGGCCGCGAGCCAGTCCGGCACATTGATCCGGTAGCACTTCTGTTCATAGAGGCGGCTGATCTTCCAGCCCTGCGCGGTGCGGACGAATTCATGATGATACCAGAGACCGAAGACCAAAGTATCGGTCATTTCGCCATTGCTGACCGTCATCGGATTGTAGCAGGCGGTTTTGGTCTTCGCCCGGTCGCCCGTGATCTGATATTGGGTGGTGGACACGGCATGTTGAAAGGCCAGGATCGGCGTCAGGCTTGCAGAGAGAAATGCCTTGATTTCCGCAAGGCTTCCGACCACGCCCACCATTTCGGAATAGTCGATCACCGCATCGTCGGTAAAATAGCGGTCCAGCGCGTCCCAGTCGCGCGTATCCACTGCGTAGCAATAGCCTACGATCAGGTCCTGAATTTCGAACCGGTCCGACATCTCCTGCAGGGTCAGTGTCATGGCCTCTCCTCCGTCTCACTCATTCTATAGAATCTCCGCTGGCACAGAGGAGGAGGTTCGCCGCCTTCCATTAGGTAGGTGCCGAGCGCGGTGGCTATGGGGAAGAAACCACAGCCCTCGGGACCGATCCCGCGGACCGTTTTTGATCAAGGAGACTATTATGGGCCTCGCCCCGTTCACGGAAGCCGATTTCGTCCTGTCCAAGGAGAAGCGGGCAGACATCACAGCCGGGCTGACCGAGCGGCAGGCGTTCATGGTCAATCACTGGATGGACCTGCATGAAGTCATCAATCGCGGCGATTGGGACGGAATGGACGCATTCTTCAATACCGACACGATGACCTACGACAACCCGAACCGGCCCGACCTTGGCACCTATCATGTGTGGAAGACCTCGCCGCAGGGCCTCTACAAGACCTTCCCGCCCAGCATCTATCGCACGCTGAAGGCCTGGGGCCGCGGCGAGGACGAGATCTGCGTACTGTGCCATCATCATGGCAAACATACCGGCGGTCCCTATATGGGCGTTCAACCCACCGGCAACGACCTCAACGTCCTGTGGTTCTCGTGGCTGCGCTTCCGGGGCGACAAGATCGATCATATCTATTCGATCTCCGACGTGCTGACGATGCTGAAGGATCTGGAAGTCATCGACGTTCCCCAGCCCGTCGACCCCTATAAGTGACCGACAGGCCGGACCGGCGCGGCGAGGGCGCGCCGGTCCGGCGAAGGAGGGCGTCGGTGTTTGGAATGGAAGGATGAGCAAGGGCATGAAGCGCTCAGTCGAACTGAAGATCGATGTCAGCGAGGCGGCGGCCCTCGGCATTGCCGCCCATGTGGCGATCACGGTTCATCTTCCGGATATGACGGCATTGGCCAATCCCACGACCGTCTGCTTCGCTTTTCCCGGCGGGGGCTATTGCCGGCGCTATTACAGCTTCGACATGCCGGATGGGTCGGGCGGCGGGGAAGCGGGTTTCCATTGCAAGCGCGGATGGATTTTTGTCGCCTGCGATCATCTGGGATTTGGCGAGTCCACCATCCCGGAAGGCAATGCCCTCAATCTCGATAATGTGGCGGCGGCCAACGACGCGATGGTGCGCCAGGTCATGGCCCGGCTGGAAGCGGGCACGCTCGTCGATGGACTGGACCCGATCGTCGACGCCACATGCCTTGGCATAGGCCAGTCGATGGGCGGATGCTTCACGGTCGTCGCGCAGGGCAATCACCAGACATTCCACGGCATCGGCGTGCTGGGCTATAGCGGCGTCCATACTGTCGTGCCGACCCGGCCGCGCCAGCCGCCCGCCGCGTGGCCCTGGATTTCGCGCCGTTCATCGCTCGATGCCCCGCATGTCCTGAACGCGGCGGCGCTGGCTCAAGCTCCGGGCGTGAAGCTGGGCGACGCCGAAGCGCTCCAGGCGGCGGCAAGGGCAGGCGAGCATCCTTTCCAATGGTCCTTCCACCATGATGACGAGCCTGCGGATATCGTCACGCTCGACATGATGGCGTCCGCAGGACTGGTCGATCCGCTGCCCGAATGGCGTTCGGCGACCACGCCGCCTTGCGGCGTATATATGGTCGCGCCGGGCGCGGTGGCGCTCGAAGCAGCGGTCGTACGCGTCCCCGTGCTGATCGCGGTGGGCGAGCGCGACGTTGTCCCGGATCCATTGGGCGAGCCCCGGGCCTATAAAAGCGCGGAAGACATCCAGCTCTTCATTTGTCCCCGGATGGCGCACATGCATAATTTCGCGCCGACCCGCGTCCGCTTCTGGGAGCGCATTCACAATTGGGGCGATGGCGTCGCGGCGCAGCGGCGGCTGGGTTGAGCGCGGCCGTTGGCTTCAGAGACTGAAGCCGCCATCGACGATCAGGGTCTGGCCAGTCATATATTGCGCCTTGGCCGAAGCCAGGAAGGCTACGGCCTCGGCAATATCCTCGCCGCTGCCGAAGCGTTGCAGGGCAATGCGTTTGCGCTGCGTTTCCCAGATTTCCGGCGAATAGAGCGATGTGAGGAACTCTGCGCCAAGCCCGGCGTCGATGATTCCCGGAGCGACCATGTTCGCCCTGATGCCGTAACGGCCTTCCTCCTTGGCGATGGCGCGGCCCAGCGCTTCCATTCCCGCCTTGGGCACGGAGGAGAGGGCGTCGCCGGGGGGGAAGCAGTAATTCGCGACCGAAACGACGGTGACGAAATTGCCGAAGCCCTGAGCGCGGAAATATGGCAGGGTGGCGGACACGATACGGGTGAAGCCGACCAGTTCGATCTCTATGACTTCACGCCATTGCTCCTCGCTGATCTGGCTGACGAAGGGCTGGGCGATGTCGACCCCGCTGGCGAAGACCATCGTGCCGATGGCGCCGAATTGCTCGACCGTCTCGCGGATGCCGGTCTCTATCGAGGCGCGATCGGAAAGATCGCAGGCAACGGACAGCGTCTCGCATGAGCTGTTTGGCAGGGACGCCGCAACCGCCGACGCCTTTTCCCGGCTGGACCGATAGCCGATGGCGAGTTGATCCCATTCGGTCGAAAGGCGTCGGCAGATCGTGCTGCCAAGGCCGCCTGTCCCGCCGACGACGAAAGCCGCGCCCTTCGTCATAGCGGCAGATGAAGTGCGAGGTGGTGGAGCAGGCGATCGGCAAAGGCGTCATTGCGGTCGCCGGTGAACATATGGCCGACGCCGTGGGCGATCTCAACCTCAAGTTGCGGGGCGAGCGCCCGAAATTGCCGGACGCTTTCGTCCGAGACGATCTCGCTCAGCTCTGCTTTCACAAGCACGAGAGGCGATTGCGCGCGGCGCGCTGCGGCGATGAGCGCTTCCCCTTCCGACGGGGGATGCAGAAATTCCGGCGCCGTCGTGCGGGGATCCCAGTGCCAGAACAGCCGCCCATCCGCTTTGCGCATCGATTTGGCGAGACCGGAAACGTCAGGCAGGCGGGGCTGGCCCAGATGGGTGTGAAGGGCGTCGGCCGCTTCCTCCAGCGATGCGAAACCGGAGTCGCTGGCGCGGAAAAAGCCACGAATGTCATCAACGCCGTCATCCACCATATAGGGCGCGACGTCGGCGAGCATGATAAGGCGCACCAGATCGGCATGGCGCGACCCACCGACCAGCGCGGATTGGCCTCCGCGCGAGGCCCCCACCAGCGCGATCGGCCTGTCGAAGGCCTGGATGATGGACTCGACATCGCGACCATAGGCTTCCAGCAGATAGTCGCCGTCGGCGGCCCATCCGCTGTCGCCATGGCCGCGCAGATCGAAGGTCAGGCCGTAATAGCCGGCCCGCGCCACCCGCCTGGCAGACCCGGCCCAGGAACGGCGGCTCTGGCCGCCGCCATGGAAGAAGCAGACGGGCGGCGCGGCAGGGTCGCCATAGGCGTCCGCAACCATCTCCAGCCCGTCACCCGGCACGCTTATCCGCGTGGGAACAGTCATACCGGGCGCCTGCATTACTCGGCGGCGACCGGCGGGACGATTTCCGCGAATGACGGATGCTCACCGGGGCCCTTATAGGCGAATTTGCCGGGTGCATGGTGCCACTTGCCGTCGTTGCGGCTCTCATAGGGCGAGGCGACCTCGATCAGGCAGCCATGGGTGCTCTTATGGCCAACCCAGCTCCATTTCTGCCATGTCATGTCCGGATCGTTGAAGGTCTGACCGCCGCCGGGCAGGTGCAGCCCCTCCGCCTTCAGCTTTTCCATCGCGCCCGGCACATCGTCGGTCGCGTAGCAGAGGTGATGGACATGCTCGCCCACCTTTTCGAGGCGATCGCCCATGGGGGTGCCCGGGGCCGGCTGAATGAACTGGATTTCCGTGCCGCCATTGTTGACGAAGGTCGCCCACTTCATGCCGGCGTCGTCGCCGCTGGAAAATTCGTCATATTTGACGAGGCGTTCTTCCAGCGACGCAGGATCTAGCACGCGCAGGATTTTGGTCCAATCCTCGATCGCCTTGTCCAGATCGCGCACGACCATGCACACATGGGCAAAAGGTCCGCTAGGCATTGCTATTCTCCTCTGATCTTTTAGATTTCCACCGTCGCCGTGCCGGAATTGACCGTGCCGCGGCCATCGACATCCAGCGAGAATTCGCAGGTCACGGCATTGCCTTCGATCGCAGCGATCCTGCCCGTCACCACCGCCCGGTCGCCGCCATAGACATTGTCCAGAAAGCGCGAATCCATCGCTTTGATCCGTCCGCCCGGGAAGGCGCGCATCAGCATGTTCATCATATAGGCGACGTTGATTGGGCCCTGGTTGATGACCCGGTCGCCCAACCCCTTGGCCTTCACCACCTCGACATCGAGATGGATGGGATTGGGATCGGCGAGGAACCCCGCCCACTGCTTCATGGCTTGCGGGCTAACGCTCTCGATCGTGAAGGGCGGCAGCGTGTCTCCGACGGCATGGCTCATGCGGCGAACTCCTTGCGGGGCAATACCCACACATTATCGGTTTCCAGCACCCGCGTTCCATCGAGCAGGTGCAGGCGGAGGCGATAGGTCAGCACGTCCATGACGCCCAGCTTACGACTGCGCTTGCGGACCAGGCTGAGTATCTCCCCCGTTACCTTGTAGCTTTCGCCCACCTTCAGCGGCGCATCGAACCGTACGCCGCTGCTGCCCATCATCGGGCCATCCTCGACATCGAATTCACACGCTTCGCAGACGCCCGCCACCGTCTTGCCCATCGCGACCTGGGTGGCGATATAATAATAGATGGGATGAGCGCTACCGTCAGTGGCTGGTTCGACGCCGGTCGACCGGCACAGGGCGGCATTCTCTTCCGCCGTGATGGTGAAGACCTTGTCGCCATCGAGCGATGTGCCGGCGGCGTCGGGGGCAGGGGGAAGATCGTCAAGATCGCTCATGGTCGGTCCTTAGAAAGAACGCGGCAGGCCGAGGCTCTCGGCAATCGTGTTGCGCACCATTTCGTTGCTGATCGGCGTCATCCGCAGGATCCGATGGTCGCGCCAGTAACGCTGCATGTCGGTTTCCGCCGAATAGCCCATGCCGCCCAATATCTGGATGCCAAGGTCCGCGGCCTTCACGGCATTCTCCGTGGCGACCATCTTGAGCATATTGGCCTCGGTACCGCACGGCATGCCGTTGCTCTGCATCCAGGCGACGTTGTAAAGCAACAGCTCGGTCAGCTTCTGCCATGTCGCGATGTCTGCGACATAATGCTGCAAAATCTGGAAGCGGCCGATAATGCCGCCGAACGCCTTGCGCTGCAGCATATATTCCAGCGCGTCTTCCAGCACCCCGTCGATCGCGCCCAGACATTGCGCGCCGACCATGATCCGCTCATTATTGAGTGTGGGCAACATCGCATACCAGGCCTGTCCAGGCTCACCCAGTACGTCCTCGTCGGGAACGAAGACGTCCTCATAATGAACCTCGCACGATCCCATGGCGCGCATGCCGAGCTTGGGCAGGAGGGAAGCGGTGATGCCGGGCGATTTGGCGTCGACGAAGAACATGGTGAGGCCATGATGCTTCTTTTCCGCGTTCTTATCAGTTCGAGCGAGTACGAGCAGCCTGTCGGCGGCCTTTGCCCCGGTGGTCCACATCTTGGCGCCGTTCAGCTTCCAGCCGCCGTCGACCTTTTCGGCATGGGTCTTCATCGCGCCCAGGACGTCGGTGCCCCCGTCGGGTTCGGTCATCGACAGCGAGACGCGCAGCTTGCCCTGCGCCATGGGGCGCAGCCAGCGATTCTTCTGCTCCTCCGTGCCGACCGCACCGATCGTCTTCGCGCCGCCGAAGGAGGTGAGGCCCCAGACCCACAGCAGGCCGCCGGCCGTTCGCGCGAATTCACGGGCGAAGATCATCTGAATCATGACGTCGCCGCCCAGCCCGTCATATTCCTCGGGAATGCCTATCCCGAAAAATCCCTGCTCAGCGATCTTGTCCCACAGCGCATAGGGATAATTTTCTTCGTCGGCTTCCAGCGCGCGCATCCAGTCCTTGGGCGCTTCCGCATCGACCCAGCGGCGGACAATGTCCCTGAACGCCCGCTGTTCCTCGGTGAGTGAAAAATCCATCGTCATTCCCGTTAGTGGCACTGCGACTAAGCGCCCGGCAGATGCATTGCGAACCTATCCAACTATAGGGCAGGCCGTCGGCAGAAACTGAACAATTGGTCCACCATCATCCCCAACTGGTCGGGGATAGGCGCGTTGTCGATCGGATCGCCTTCGCCGCCTATGGTGTTGATGGCGATGCCCAGCGGTGTCGGCCAGCCCCGCAGCGCGTGGGTAATCACCCGCAGTTGCTGGAGCGTGGCGACCGCGGCCTGCCAGCCGGCCGCCGTCGCCACGCAGCCCACGGGAAGACCGTCGAAATAGCAACGCTCGTCGCGGCTCATATCCTCGACATAATCGAGCGCATTCTTCACAAAGCCGGAGATCGCGCCATGATAACCAGGTGATCCGATGATCACGGCATCCGCCGACCGCAGGATGTCGACATAGCGTCGTGCCGCATCCGGACGATCCGGATTGTCGGGCGCGTAAGACGGGAAGTCGATATCCGCCCCGGCAAGCAGCGTCGTGCGTGCGCCGCGTTCCTCTGCAATGGCAAGCGCCTTGCGAAGCGCCCGCTCGGTGGAGGAATAGGCGCGCATTGTGCCGCCAATGGCGACGAAATGAAGTTGGGTCATATCAGATCGACAATCCTCCCTCGACAGGGATGACCGATCCGGTGACATAGGCGCCCGCGCGCGAGGCGAGATAGATGGCTGCGCCTGCCAGATCCTCCGGCGTACCGACGCGGCCGCGGGGCACCATCGATTCCACCATCGTGCGCATCTCGTCGGAGGTGATGACGGTCATCTCGGATTCGAAGAAACCGGGCGCTATGACGTTGACGGTGATGTTGTCGCGGCCCAGCCGCTTGGCGAGGCCTTTCGCCATCCAGTGGATGGCGCTTTTCGAGGCTTGATAGGCATAATTTTCCTTGGGCCCGACCTTGAGCGCGCCGACCGAACCGATGTTGATGATCGACGCGGGGCGCTCCGCCGTGCCGCCCGCGCGGAGCAGGGGCAGAAATTTCCGAAGCGTGAAGAAAGGGGCCTTCAGGTTCAGGTCGATGACCGGATCCCATTCGTCCTCGCCATAATCGTCGATGGGCGCGTCGGCCATGGTTCCGGCATTGTTCACTAGGACATGCACGGCCTGTTCCCGGGTGGACACCGCCGCGACCAGAGTTTCGATCCCCGCGAGCGTCGACAGATCGGCGACCAGGCCGGTGCAGCGACCGCCGGTCGTGGCGGAAATCTCCGCCGCGGCCGCCGTCACCTTGGCCTGCGTGCGGGCACAGATATAGACGGTGGCGCCCGCCGCGGTCAGACCGGTCGCGATATGGCGGCCGATGCCGGTCGACCCGCCGGTGACGACGGCGACGCGGTCCTGTACCGAGAACAGCTCAGCCGCATTCATGCCGGAGTTCCCGCGCCGGAAATCTTCAGAATAAGGTCGGTCGTTCCCTCCGGATCGCCCACCAGCAGGGCGTGATCGCCCGGATGGTCATGGATGGTCCAGCCCAGTTCGCGCGCCCGGTCGTGCATCGCCGTCATCACCGTGACGGCCGCCGCGATATAGTCGACGGGCCGGTCGATCACTTCGGCGCCCACGGGGATGACGCAGGCGGTCGCCTTCATCGGCTGGTCCGACAAATTGTCGAGCAGCCATTTCTCCCGCGCCGGGTCCATGAGATGGGGGTGCTCCTTGGCCGCCGCGCGCTGCATTTCATGCACGCCCGACCCCACCGGGCCTTCGCCCGCTTCGAGCATCGCATCCAGCGCAGCGAGTTGGTCTTCGTGGACATAGCCCATGAGGGACGCGATCCGTTCCCCCGACCGGGGCACGATGGCGTCGAGATAGATGATGGATGCGATGCGGTCGCCCACCTCTGCGATCACGCCAGGCGCGACCGTGCCCGCATAGCTGTGCGCGACCAGCACAACGTCGCGCAGATCCTCATATTTGAAGACATTCACGATGTCGCGCACATGAGTCGCATTGCCCACGTCGCGGCCGATCAGATGTTCGCGCTCGCCAAAGCCTGTGAAGGTCGGAGTGTAGACCTTGTGGCCCCCGGCCTCCAGAATTTCGCGGACATATTTCCAGGTCCAGCCGCCCATGCCGCCGCCATGGAGAAGTAGGAATGTGGTCATGACGATCAGGCCTCCGCCGGTTCTGTGTTCTGGATGAATTCGGGGAACGGATCGGGTCCCCACAGGAACATGCTGTCCTCCGGTGCATGGTTGGCGGCCGGCCAGTCGACATCATGCGGAATGAAGTCGATATCGGCCGAATATTCGCTGAAACTGCCCCAGGGATCACGCACATAATAGAAATAATTGGCGCCCAGCACATGCTGGCCCACGCCCCAGTTGGGGCCATAGCCCGCCCGGGCCATGGTCGCGCCGCCCAGACCCACTTCCATTACCGATCCGACATCCCAGCTATTGTGATGCATGCCCCGTCGATCGGAAAGGACGAGGGCAAGCAGATGATGATCGCTGCCATGGGCGCCGTGCAGGAAGGCGACGGCCGGTTCGCTCTTGTCGGACAGGCGCAGGCCGAGCGTCTTTTCATAGAAGTCGATCGCGGCATTCACGTCGGTCGTGAAGATCGCGAAATGCGAAAGGCGGCGCGGATGAACCTTGGGCGCTTTGCTGTTAGGGATCGCGCCGGATTGGCCCGGCGCCGCGCTGACGAAGGTGAAATGGCTCTTTTCCGATGGCGTCGCCTTGTCTGCGACACGGACGTTGATCGGCAGGCCATCGAAGCCTGCGAACCAGATGCCGTCGGCTTCCGCGCCTTCGGGGGCTTCGATCCGGGTGACGCCGCAGCCGTCGAGATGGGCGGCAAAGGCATCCGCTTCGTCCGGATAGATGCCGAAGCTCAGATAGCGCAGCCGCTTGGCGTCGCCGCCCTGGCTCAGCACGGCCCAGCGATGCGGATTGCCGACCGCATATAATTCCAGCGTGTCATCCCGCTCGCGGACGTCGAGCCCGAAGAGCGTGTAGAATGTCCGCGCGGCTTCCAGATCGGGCACTTCGACCGCGAAATGATCGATGGAATGGACGCCCAAACTATTGGCGCGGCGTCCCGACGGGCTGTTCTGGTTCATCCTTCCCTCCTTGGCTGGCCGGGCGCCGACAGAACGGCGCCCGGCCTTTCGATCATGCTGCCTTGATGGGGTTCACCAACAGGCCGATCTTCTCGATTTCCACTTCGCACACATCGCCATCCTTCATGAACAGCGGAGGCTTGCGGGCAAGGCCGATGCCCGACGGGGTTCCCATGACCAGGACGTCGCCCGCTTCCAGCGTGAAGCAGGTGGAGAGGAGGGCGACCGTGTCGACGACATCGAACACCATGTCGGAGGTGTTCGCGCTCTGCACCACCTGGCCGTTGAGGCGGGTTTCGATCTTGAGGCCGGCACCGCCCGCAGGCAGTTCGTCGGCCGTTACCAGCCAGGGGCCGAAGGCGCCAGTATCGTCGAAATTCTTGCCGACCGTCCACTGCGGCGTCTTGAGCTGATAGTCGCGGATCGAACCGTCGTTGAACACCGAATAGGCGACGATATGCGACAGCGCGTCGTCCTCGCTGATATTCTTGCCGCCCTTGCCGACGACCGCGACCATTTCCGCCTCATAATCGAGTTGATCGGAACAGGTCGGTTTGATGATCGGTGCGCCATGGCCGATGAGGCTCGAATTGAAACGGCCGAATATCGTCGGGAATTCGGGCACGGTGAATCCGCCTTCAGCCGCGTGATCCTTGTAGTTGAGACCCAGGCAGAGGATCTTGGGCGCCTTGACGAGGGGCGGGAGGAAAGTGAGGTCTTCAACCTGCACTTCCTCGCCCTCTGCGCTGACTTTCGCGCCGGCATCCGTCAGGGCGGTGCCGCCGCTGGCGATCAGCGCATCCAGATCATAGAGGGCAGCATCGCCGAACAGCGCCTTGACGCCCGCGCCCGTGTCTACTGCCAGACCGACTGCGCCGTTCTTCGTTACCTTGGCCAACCGCATATGCAAACCTCCTGAGAATCTGTCCAACCCGCTGAACCGACGGCATGGAATTGAATGAAATATATTTCAAGCTATAAAATACATCTTGTTGAATTGCCATGGGTGGCGGAGCTGATATAGTTGTTCCGATGACCAAGAAGCTGAGCCTGACCGAACGCGCCTACCGGCAATTGCGCGACGATCTCCTGACCTGTCGGCTGGTGCCCGGCGCCAAAATCAACATCAAGGATATCACGGAAACGCAGGGCTTCAGTCTCGGGGCGGTGCGCGAAGCCCTGTCGCGGCTCACGTCCGAGGGCTTTGTGACGCAGGACGACGCGCGGGGATTTCGGGTGACGCCGATATCGATCGGCGATCTGACCGATCTGGTCAGGGTCCGCAGCGATATTGAAGGGCAATGCCTCCGGCGCGCCATCGAGAAGGGAGGCCTGGACTGGGAAGCCTCGATCGTTAGCGCAGCCCATAGGTTGAGCAAGACTCCGACCCGCGACCCGCGGGAGGCGGCCCGTCTGAACGAGGATTATGCGGACGCCCATGCGGCCTTCCACCACGCCCTGGTCGCAGCGTGCGACAGTCCATGGCTGCTCAAGATGCGCGACTGGCTCTATGCCCAGTCGGAACGCTATCGCTATCTCACCGTGCCCTTGGCCCATGGCGACCGGAATCTGGTTCACGAACATGCGCAGATCGTCGACGCCGCGTTGGCACGGGATGCCGACCGCGCCGAGGCGCTGCTGACGGACCATTTGATGGCGACGGCGCGGCTGCTGATCGACCCGCAAAATGCGGGGGGCGGAACCGACGCCGAATGGGCGGCTGGCGCGGATCGGACCTTTTGATCTCATGTCAGCTCTGCCGGTTCTGACCGGTGCCACCGCCGCTGGCGGGCATCAGCATGTTGCTCATGCCGCCATCGACCAGCAGGTCGACACCGCTGATGTGGCCGGCATGAGGGCTGATCAGAAACAGGATCGCCTGTGCGACATCCTCGGCCACGCCGAGTTTGCGCAGGGGAATATTGGCTTCCCGCTGGTCGCGTCGCGACTGGTCCTTATATCCTGCAGCGGTCATCGGCGTGTAGGTGGGGCCGGGCGACACCGTATTGCATCGGATACCGTCCGGACCCCATTCGATACTGAGCTGGCGTATCATCATCAGCAAGGCGGCCTTGCTGGAGGAATAAAAGCCAAGCCCGGGCGTAGGCTGGGTGGCCGACATGGACGCGGTCGCGACGAAGGCGCCCTTGCTCTCCCTGAGGTGAGGATGGGCCGCCTTGCCCAGCAGCCAGGACGAGCGGGTGTTGATGGCGAAGATGCGATCGAAATCGCTGATCGGCAGTTCGACCAGCGCGCCGCCCATGATGATGCCGGCATTACTGATGACGGCGTCGATGCCGTGCATGTGGGCGAGCGCCGCCGCGACAATCCGGTCGCCGCAATCGGGTTCGGCCAGATCGACCACGCAGGCCGCGGCGGCGGGGCCGACCGCATCGGCCACCACCTGCAGATTGGCGGCATCGCGATCCGCGAGCAGCATTTGATGTTCGCCCGGAATCATCGACCCGGCCGCCAGAAGTTCGGCGCAGGCCCTGCCGATGCCGCTTGCGGCACCCGTGATGATCACCCGCATGTCACTCTCCCTACACTTTCATGGCGTCGATGCGCCGTGTTTCAGTCCTTCAGGCCCAGTTCGTCCATCAACGCGCCGCGCAGCTTGAACTTCTGGATTTTCGATGCTGACATCGGCCATTCGTCGATGAAACGGATATGGCGCGGAACCTTGAAGGAAGCGAGGCGCTGCCTGGTATAGGCGATGAGTTCCTCCGCCTCGACCTCCACATCGCCTTCGCGTTCGATGTAGGCGGCGGGGATTTCCGCCAGCCGCTCGTCCGGAAGCCCGACCACCTGCGCCAGGCGGACCGCCGGATGGGTCGCCAATACGGCCTCGACCTCGGCCGCGGCGACGTTCTCTCCTCCCACCTTCAGCATGTCCTTGAACCGGCCATGGAACATGACATGGCCCTGTTCGTCGATCGAGCCGATGTCGGCGCTATGATACCAGCCGTCGGCATCCAGCGCCTGCGCCGTCTTCTCAGGATCCTTGTAATAGCCGTCGAACAGATTGTAGCCGCGAATGAGAATTTCGCCGCGTTCGTCCACGCCCTTTTCCGCACCGGTTTCGGGGTCGACGATCTTCATCTCTATGCCGGCCAGGGGGAAGCCGAGCTTCTTGAAGCCCATTTCCGGGTCCATCGCATAGCCGCCGGTCGTGACGATGCCGGTCGCCTCGGTCATGCCCATGGTGCCCACCTGGAGCATGTTCGGGGCCTTCTCCCGATAGGCCTGGCCTACGCGATCCGGCATGAAGGCGAAGCAGCTATTTTGCAGGCGCACCGACGACATGTCGGTCTTGGCCCAGTCGGGATGGGTGATCATGGCCTGATGGAAAGTGACGAAGGGCAGGAACATCATCGTTACCCGTTCATCCTCGATCTGCCGCAGACTCTCTCCGGCATCGAAATGCGGCTGGCCGATGAAGGTGCCGCCCACGTCGATCGCGCCCAGCATGCAGAGCATCGCGGCGATATGGAATAAAGGCAGCGGCGACCAAGCGCGCTCGTCGGGCTGGAACGACCAGCGATAGCGGGCGAGATTCGATGCCTCCCGGGTGACGGCCTCGTGGCTGAGCAGGCACCCTTTGGGATTGGCCGACGTCCCTGACGTATAGAGGATCATCGCGGTGTCGCGGACCCTGACGGTCAGACGGGATGCGTGAATCTCCGCTTCCTCCACCTGCTGCACCGCCGCGTCGAAGGTCGCCTGATCGACGAAACCGGGGACAGAACGGCCGCCCAGCATCACGATCCGCTTGAGCAGAGGCGCGCCCGCAAGCGTGAGTGAGGAGGAGTCGGCGGCATCGGGCAGGTCGGGGAAAGCCTCCTCCAGCCGTCGACCGAAATCGATATGCTCACTGACCATATCATTGGTGATGATCGCTGTCAGATCGGCATTTTGCGCGACGTAGGCCATTTCGGGCGCCTTGTACCGCGCGTTCATCAGCACTGACACGGCCCCGCACATCGCATTGGCGAACAGGGTTTCGACAAATTCGATGCTGGACGGCAACAGGATGCCGACATGGTCGCCGCGCCGGATGCCCAGCGCCTTCAGGCCGCGCGCGCGCTTCAGGACGCTCTGTACGACATCGTCATATGTCTTGCGTTCTCCCGGGAATACCAATGCTTCCTTGTCGGATGCCTTGTCCCACCCTTTGAGAAGCAGATCGCCCAGAGTGGTTGCAGAAATACGGAATGGGGCGCAATCTTCGCCTGGTGTGACCACGGATGTCCGCTCCTAAAATGCCGGTCAGCTATCGATGATGATCAGATTGCAGCCATCGCCTCTGTCTGCGCCTTTCGTTGGATAGGTGCAGCCTTGCCTTCCGGGTCCAAGAGCAAGGGCAGAGATTTTGTATCACTGGTCGGGAATTCACGATGGAAGCCTATGTCTACGATCATGTCCGGACGCCGCGCGGGAAGGGCCGCCCCGATGGCGCGCTGCACGAGATCACCTCTGTCGAAATGGCGACGCAGCTTTTGAAGGCGCTCCAGAGCCGCAATGATCTCGACACTGGACTGCTCGACGATGTGATCATCGGCATGGCCCAGCCCGTCGGTGAACAGGGCGGCGTGCTGGCGCGCGCGGCGGTGTTGCAGGCCGGCTATGCCCAGACGGTCGCGGGCCAGCAGATCCATCGCTTCTGCGCCACCGGGCTGGACGCTGTCAGCCTGATCGCGGCGCAGGTCCATTCGGGCATGATCCAGGCCGGCATCGGCGGTGGCGTCGAGTCGATGAGCCGCACGGTAATGGGTTATGACTCGGGCGCCTGGACGTCCGATCCGTCGGTCGCCTTCAGCAATTATTACGCGCCGCAGGGCATCGGCGCCGACCTCATCGCGACGCTGGACGGCTACACGCGCGAGGATGTCGACAATTTCGCCGTCGAGAGCCAGCGCAAGGCCGCCCATGCCTGGGAAAACGGCTATTTCAAAAAGGCGATCGTGCCGATCAAGGATGTGCTGGGCGACGTGGTGCTAGATCATGATGAGCATATGCGACCCGACACCACGCTGGAAAGCCTCGCCAAGCTCAAGCCCGCCTTCGAAGGGTTCGGCAAGGCCGGGTTCGAAGCGGTCGCGAAGGCCAAATATCCAGAAATCGAAGAGCTGAACTATGTCCATCATGGCGGCAATAGCTCCGGTATCGTCGACGGCGCCGGCCTGGTTCTTGTCGGGTCGAAGGAATTTGGGGAAAAGGCCGGCCTCAAGCCGCGCGGTCGTATCCGGTCCTATGCCAATATCGGGTCTGAGCCGACGATCATGCTGACGGCGCCGGCGGCGGTGTCGCGCAAGGCGCTCAAGGCGGCCGGCATGACCGAGAAGGACATTGATCTCTGGGAACTGAACGAAGCCTTCGCCAGCGTGGTGATGCGCTTCCAGCGGGAGCTGAACGTTCCCGACGACAAGATCAACGTCAATGGCGGGGCGATCGCGATGGGTCATCCGCTTGGCGCGACCGGCGCGATGATCCTGGGCACCGTGCTGGACGAACTGGAGCGGCGCAACGCGGAAACCGGCCTCATCACCTTGTGCGCGGCCAACGGCCTGGGCACGGCTGCCATCATCGAGCGCGTTTGAACGCGCATACCGAACTATAGAGCGGGACATCCCATGAAGACTATGCGACTGGAAAAGGCCGAGGACGGCTTTGCGATCCTGACCCTCGATGCCGAAGGCTCGATGAACGTCGTCAACGATGCTTTCATCGCTGACATGGAAGCGGCGGCGAAGCAGATTGCCGCGGACGAAAGCATCAAGGGCGTCATCCTGACGTCCGCCAAGAAGACGTTCATGGCCGGTGCGGACCTCAAGCAGCTCGTGAATGGGTTCGGCACGCTGACGCCGCAGGAAGCCTATGCCTTTTCGAAGCGCGCCACCGACATGCACCGCGCCATCGAACAATCGGGCAAGCCTTGGGTGGCGGCGATCAACGGCCTGGCGCTGGGCGGCGGTTTCGAGCTGGCGCTGGCCTGCCACCGGCGCATCCTGGTGGATGATGCCAAGGCGCAGGTGGGTTTGCCCGAAGTCAATGTCGGTCTGCTGCCCGGATCGGGCGGCACGGTGCGGTTGGGCATTATCGCGGGCATGAAGATCGCGCTCGACCTGCTGCTGTCGGGCCGCTCGGTGGGGCCGCAGGAAGCGCTCAAGCTCAAGATCGTGGACGAGGTCGTCCCGGCGGACAAGCTGATCGACGCGGCGAAGGCGTGGCTTGCGACCGGGCCTGATCCGGTCAAGCCCTGGGACGTCAAGGGTTGGACGCCGCCGCAGAAGAAGGGCCTGACCGTTCCTGAGGATTCGGCCGCCTACATGATGTATACGGGCGGTCTCGCCAAGGTGGGTTATAATCAACCCGCGCCGGCCGCGATCCTGAACTCGGTGTTCCACGGCTTGCAGTTGCCCTTCGACAAGGCGCTCGCGGTCGAGGGTAAATATTTCGCCAGGCTGCTGACCGATCCGGTTGCGCGCAACATCATCCGTACCACCTTCATTTCGAAGCAGGCGGCCGAAAAAGGCGCGCGTCGTCCCGAAGGCTTCCCGAAGTTCGAAGCGAAGAAAGTGGGCGTGCTGGGCGCGGGCATGATGGGCGCGGGCATCGCGTTCGTCTCCGCCAATGCAAATATCGACGTCGTGCTGATCGACCGCGACACAGCGACCGCGCAGAAGGGCAAGGACTATTCGGCCAAGGTGCTGGGCAAGCTGGTCGAAAAGGGCAAGCTGACGCAGGACAAGGCGGACGCCGTCCTCGCCCGCATCACCCCGACCGACGACTTCGCGCTGCTCGATGGCTGCGACATGGTGGTCGAAGCGGTGTTCGAGGATACGGCGATCAAGGCCGAAACCACGAAGAAGGCCGAAGCGGTGCTGCCGGCACAAGCCATTTTCGCGTCCAACACCTCGACCCTGCCGATCTCGCAGCTCGCGCAGGCATCGCGGAGCCCGGATCAGTTCATCGGCCTGCACTTCTTCTCGCCGGTCGACCGTATGGGCCTGGTCGAGGTGATCATGGGCAAGCAGACCAGCAAGGCAACGCTGGCCAAGAGCCTCGACTTCATCGCGCAGCTGCGCAAGACGCCGATCGTCGTCAACGACAGCCGTGGCTTCTACACCAGCCGCGTGTTCCAGATGCTGATCCACGAAGGCGCGGCGATGCTGGCGGAGGGCGTTCCCCCGGCGGTGATCGAAAACGCCGCCAAGGCTGTCGGCATGCCGGTCGGGCCGCTGGCGCTGCTGGACGAGCTGACGCTCGACCTGCCGCTCAAGATCGTCGACCAGGCGATCGCGGAGGAAGGCGACAAATATACGCCGCCTGCCGGCACTGCCGTCATGCGTCGGATGAAGGACGAGATCGGCCGATCCAGCCGCAAGGCGGGCGGCGCCTTCTACGACTATCCCGAAGGCGGCAAGAAGCATCTGTGGAAGGGCCTGACCGATCATTTCCCGGTCAAGCAGGGCTGGGATGTCGAAGAACTGAAGAAGCGCTATCTCTACGCGCAGGCGATGGAAACCGCCCGTTGTTTGGAGGAAAATGTGCTGGAAACCCCGCAGGACGCCGACCTGGGCGCGATCTACGGCTGGGGTTTCCCGGCATGGACCGGCGGGACGATCAGCTACATTGACACGATCGGCATTAAGAAGTTCGTTGAGGAATCCGATCGGCTCGCGCAGCTTTATGGCCCGCGCTTCCTGCCGTCCGCATGGCTGCGCGACAAGGCGGCAAAGGGTGAGGATTTCTACACGCCTGCGAGCGAAACCACGGTCAAGGAGCCCATGCCGGCATGAAGCGCCTGATCTTCGAGCCGGAACATGAGCAGTTCCGCGATTCCGTCGTCAAATTCATGACGACGGAAGTCGGTGCCCATTCCCAACGCTTTCGCGAACAGGGCATGGTCGACCGTGAACTGTTTCTTAAGGCGGGCGAACAGGGCCTGCTCTGCACCTGGGCGGACGAGAAATATGGCGGGGCGGGGATCGACGATTTCCGCTTCGAGCAGATCATCATCGAAGAGAATATGCGCCACGGTGACATAGGCTTCTACATCAATCTGCATAATGATCTGGTCGCGCCCTATATCGCCAAGCTGGGAACCGACGAGCAGAAGGATCGGTGGATGCCCGGCATCGTCAGCGGCGAAAAGATCCTGGCCGTTGCGATGACCGAACCCTCGACCGGCAGCGACCTGGCAGGCATGCGCACCAGCGCGGTGGACAAGGGCGACCATTGGCTGCTGAACGGCGCCAAGACCTATATTTCCAATGGCATTCTGGGCGATCTGGTGGTTGTTGCGGCGCGGACCGACCCCAATAGCCGCCACGGCCTGGGCCTTATGGTCATCGAACGCGGCATGGAAGGGTTCGAACGCGGGCGCAAGCTGGCGAAGATGGGGCTCAAGGCGCAGGACACGGCCGAGCTCTTCTTCAACGACGTCAAGGTGCCCAAAGAGAATGTGCTGGGGGACCCTGCCCAGGGCTTCAAATATCTCGCACGCTTCCTGGCGCAGGAGCGGCTGGTCGCGGCCATCGGCTTCATGGCGACGGCGCAGACCGCCTTCGACATCACGCTCGACTATGTGAAGGAACGCCGGGCCTTCGGAAAGCCGATCGGCGCGTTCCAGAATACGCGGTTCAAGATGGCTTCGATGCGGGCCGAACTTGACGCGCTTCAGACCTATGTCGACCAGTGCGTGATGCTGCTCAACGCGGGCGAGCTGACCGCCGAGGACGCGTCGGCGGCCAAGCTTCTGACCAGCGAGCTGGAAGGCAGGGTGATGGACGAATGCGTCCAGCTTCATGGCGGCGCGGGCTATATGGAAGAATATCGCATCAGCCGCATGTATACTGACGCCCGCATCAGCCGCATCTTCGCCGGAACGTCGGAAATCATGCGCGAAATCATCGGTCGCGGACTGGGCCTGGACGAGCGCAAGCTGTCCTGACCGCAAAACCGGGGATGAGTCGAATGCTTGACGTCGAACGATTGCGCGGCTTCCGGGTGCCGGAAGCACAGGATGCCTGCGATCCGCGATCCGCTATTCTCTACGCGCTGGGTGTCGGCGCCGGGCTGGGCGCGATCGATGAACGGCATCTGGTCTTCGAACGCGATCAGGCCGTGTTGCCGACCATGGCGCTGGTTCTGGGAACACCCGGCTTCTGGCCGATGGCGCCGGAACTGGGCTGGGACTGGCCGCGCATCCTGCATGGCGAGCAGACGCTGAAACTGTTCCGGCCGCTCGAACTGGGCCAACTGGTCAACGGCCGGATCGAGATTGTCGGTCTCGCCGACAAGGGGGTAGGCAAGCCTGCCCTCGTGCGGGCAAAACGCGTGATCACCACGCCGACGGACCGGCCGATCGCTGAGATGGAGGAAGTGTGGGTCTTGCGAGGAGCGGGCGGTTTTGGTGGGCCGCGTGATCTTGACGGGCCGGCGCCGGTCGTCATGCCGGATGCGCCCGCGGACGCCTGCCTTGACCTTCCGACGGCCTCCAATCAGGCGATGCTCTATCGTCTGACCGGCGATCGCAACCCCCTGCATATCGATCAGGGCACGGCGCAGGCGGCGGGTTTCGATCGGCCGATACTGCATGGCCTCGCCACCATGGGTCTGGTCGGTCGCGCGTTGATCCATCTGTGCTGCGGTGGCGATCCCGTTTTGTTGACCGACATGCGGCTACGTTTTACCGCGCCGGTCTGGCCGGGCGAAACAGTTCGGGCGGAAATCTGGCGCAGGGGCGACACCGTATCGTTTCGGGCTAGCGTGCCTGACAGGAATAGCATCGTCATCGATGGCGGCGAGGCCCGCGTCGGTGGTTTCAAGAAAGAACGGGACATATTGAAGTGAATATATTGGATGGCAAGGTCGCACTGGTGTCCGGCTCCGGACGGGGCATCGGGAAGGCTATCGCGCTGAAACTGGCAAGCGCCGGCGCCCATGTCGTGGTGAACGACCTGGACGAGGATGTGGCAAAGGCGACGGCGAGTGAAATCGAAAGCCTTGGCGTCCATGCCGTGGTGTGCGTGGGCGACGTGACGGATGCCGATTTCGGCGACAAATTCGTGGGAGCGGCGGTCGCGCATTTCGGCACGATCGACATCATCGTGAACAATGCGGGCTATGCTTGGGATTCGGTGCTTCAAAAGACGAGCGACGAGCAGTGGATGGCCATGCTCGACGTTCATCTCAATGCCCCTTTCCGCATTTTGCGCGCCGCGCAACCGGTGATCGCCGCCGCGGCGAAGAAGGAGACCGCCGAACATGGTCGGGCCACACGCCGGACAGTCATCAATATATCGTCCGTGGCGGGTCTCGGCGGCAATGCCGGTCAGTCGGGCTATGCGGCGGGCAAGGCGGGGATCGTCGGTCTCACCAAGACGGTGATGAAGGAATGGGGGCGATATAATGTCACCGTCAATGCCGTGGCTTTCGGGGCCATCATGACGCGCATGACCGCGGGCGAGGCGGGCAGCTCGACCATCAGCGTCAAGGGCCGGGACATCAAGGCCGGCGTTAGCGACGAAATATTGGAAGCCATGGAAAAGGGCATTCCGCTGGGCCGTGCCGGCACGCCGGAAGAAGCCGCCGGCGCCGTCTACCTGCTCTGCCTGCCCGAAGCCGATTATATCACCGGCGAGGTGATCGTCGCGGGCGGGGGCTGGAAACTCTGACGATATGATGGGCGGGCCTTGGCGCCCGCCCTCGATCAGGCGGGCCAGCCAGGCGTGCGGCCCTGCATGGCCTGAAAGATAGGACGCATGGGATCGGGTACGGATCCGGCGCCGATGCCAGTGCCGAAATTGATCCCCCGCCGTTCATATATCCGCCATCCCTCGGCCGTGCGCCGCAGCCTGTCCTCATAGCCGCCCACGGCCAGAAGGTCCGTCGGGCGCAGCGGATCGGCACCGGGGATATCGAACCACTGCCAGGCCATGACGCGGCTGGCTGCGCGGGCTTCGTCGCCGTTCACCTCTATCACCACATTGGTGATGTTGTGCGAACAGCCCATTAGAGCGCCCTGATAACCCATGCACTGGGCATGGATGGCCTCCCGCCCCACGGAACGCGCGCCGCCAAAGTCGATCGATCCATCTTCCGTGAACACTTCCTCCGCAATGCGGTGAAACTGCATCGAATCTACCAGATGGGCGTAACGATAGAGGCATTCCTCGATCGCGAGGCGGTCCGCCAGCATGGCGAGGTCGATCATCATGGCGAATACCTTTCTTTACCGGCCGCGAGGGTAGGGGCTTATCTCAGCCGCAGCCAACGACCCCGCCGTCAACCGGGATCTGTGCGCCGGTGACATAAGCGCCCGCGCGCGAACACAGGAAAATGACGATGCCTGCAATATCGTCCGACGAACCCAGACGTTGGAGCGGAATATGTGCCAGCAGGGCAGGATCGACCTGATCCTCATCCCGCATATGCGCCGTCATCTTGGTTGGGAAGAAGCCGGGAATGACCGCATTGACGGTGATGTTACGCGCCGCCAAATCGCCGGCCAGATCGCGTGTCATCATATGGACCGCGGCCTTGCTCGCGGCATAGCTGTACGCGCTGAGCCGCTCTGTCTTCATGCCTGCGACCGAACCGATGTTGATCACTCGCGCCGGATCGCCGGGCGTTCCGGACGCGCCGAGTTCGGGCAGCAGTTCCCGGACCATGGTGAACGGCGTCTGGACATTCACGGCCATCACGCCCGGCCAGGCCTTGTCGGGGAAGCTGTCGATCGGCCCGCCCCAGGTCTTACCCGCATTGTTGACCAATATATGGCATTCGCCGACCGCTTCGCGATAACGGGCGACGAGGTCGACCGCCGCCTCGGGCGTCGACAGGTCGGCGGGGAGGGGGATGCACGACCCCAGCGTGGCCATCTCCCGGGCGGCCTCTTCGCAGATGTCGGCCTTGCGGGATGTGATCGCGACTGTAGCGCCAGCCCGCAGCAGACCTTCGGCGATCATGCGGCCCAGACCTTGCGCGCCGCCGGTGACCAGCGCCTTCTTGCCGGCCAGGCTGAACAGATCGCTCACATCGTCACCACGACTTTGCCGAACTTGTGCTGGTCGCGCAGATGCAGAAGCGCCTCTTTGGCCCGGGCAAGCGGATAGGTCGCCTCGATGACCGGCTTGATTGCATGTTGCTCGGCAAAGGCGAGCATTTCCTTGAAGTCCTGCGCATCGCCGACCTGGCTGCCGACGATGCTGGCGCTCTTGAGGAAGATGTCGGTGGCGTTGAACTTGATCTCGTTGCCGGCGGTAGACCCGTAGATGACGATCCGCGCGCCCGGATTGACGGCGCGAACATAATTGGCGAAGCTGGGCGAGGGCGCCCCGTCCAGCACCACGTCGATGCCGCCGGTGAGTTTGCCGACCTGCTTGCGCCAGTCGGGGTCGGTGTAGAGCAGGCCGCCCTTGGCCCCCATTGCCACGGCACGATCGATCACGCCCTGGTTTTCGCCGGTGACATAGACATTGGCGCCCTTGGCCACGGCAAAGGCCAGGCCGAACGTGGCCACGCCGCCGCCTATGCCGCTGATGAGCAGCGTTTCTCCCGCTTCCAGCCGTCCCTTGAACATAAGCGCGCGCCAGGAGGTCAGCGCCGTCAGCGGCATGGCCCCGGCTTCCTCGAAACTCATGAAGGCCGGCTTGGGCGCCAGATTGTCGACCGGCACGCAGATATATTCGGCGATCGTGCCGGCGAAGGGCATGCCGAGCAGGCCGAAATCGGCGGCCGGCGCGTGGCGGTTCGGCCCCCAGTTGCGTGCAGGATACAGCACGACCTCATCGCCCTCGCGGACGCCGGTCACGCCCTCGCCGATCATGTCGACGACGCCCGCACCATCGCAGCCCAGCGTGATCGGCACGGTCATGCCGGGATATTGCCCGTGGGTGATGAACAGTTCGCGATGGTTTATGGATGCGGCCCGCAGCGCGACACGCACCTCTCCCGGACCGGGCACTGGCGTGTCGACTTCCGCCACCACGACGGATTCAGGGCCGTCGATCCGTTCGAGATAAAGGGCCTTCATGGTCAACCTTTCCTAAAATCCTGCTCGCGCCGCGGTCTGTATGGCAACGCTGGCTGCATAACGACCTTGGCTTCCTGGGTGGAAAGCTGGACATTTTTCCATCTCATTGGGAACCTATCTGCCGATAGGAAAAAGGGATTGCGTTATAGATTCATCGCGCAGAATATATTTCGCATAACAAACGAATCGCGCCACCCGCGCTAGGAGAGAAGAGCATGACCGTTGTGCCCACAGCTATCTTGCCGCCGCGTTCGACTCATATGCCGATCCGGCGTGCTGCATTGGTGGCGCTGACGGAAAGAGTGGCGCAGTCGCGCATGACCGTGGTGTCTGCGCCGGCTGGGAGCGGAAAAACGACCGCAATGCTGTTCTGGGCGGATGAACTCAGGGCGCAGGGGCGCCCCGTTTTGTGGCTCGCGGCAAGGGCCGGCATTGAAAGCAAGCGGTCATTCCTCCAGGCGCTCAAGGCCGCAGGTATTGCGGCCGGTATGCCCTGGGATGCACTGGACAGTAACGCGTCTGACGCAAGCTGGCTATCCGTGCTTGCGACGATGGGCAGTGTAAGGCCGGTTATCATCGTTGACGACGCGCAACTTCTGGCGAAACCGATTCTGGAATTCCTGGCGCAACTATCATCGAGCGCGCGCGACGCATTGACGATCATCATCGCCGCACGCGGGACGGTCGGCCTGTCGCTGGCGCGTATGCGTGCGCTCGGATTTCTGGTCGAAGTGGGCGTCGCCGATCTGTCCTTCACCTTGGCGGAAGCGACGGAACTGGTCACGCGGTCAATCGGGACGCCGGTGGATTCGCGAGACCTTCAGGACATTGTGGGCGATACCCAAGGCTGGGTTTCCGGTATCGTTATTGCCTGCGATCTCTATCGCCGCACCAGCGACAGCGCGGTCAAGCTCCGGCTGACTGGCCTGCGCCCCGAATTTGCCGAGTATTTTCATGATGAAGTGTTAAGTTTGCAACCGGACGACGTCCGCCGCTTCCTCGTCGACACTTCGATCCTCGATGAATTGACGCCTTCCGCCTGCGCCGCGGTAACCGGCGACGAAAATGCGCGCGCGATGCTGGACCATGTCTTTCGTGAAGGCTTGTTTCTGAACGCGATTGATCAGGAACATAGCCGCTATGCCTATCACCGGCTGTTCCGCGAAATGGTGTTGGGCCGGCTGATCGATCGGGCACCGGACCGCGCTGCCGTCATGCATCGACGGGCGAGCGAATATTTTGCCGAAGCCGGCCAGCTTGCCCTGGCGATCGAACATGCGCGGCTGAGCGGGGACAAGGCGTTTCTCGCCGACCAGTTGGATCGCTTGGCCGAGGGGCTGACCTATTCGGGCTATCTCTACCGCATCGACGAACTCGGCGCGGAACTGCCCTGGCCGATCCTGGCCGAACGGCCTAATCTGCTCCTGGCTCTGGCCTGGAGACGCATCCGCCAACTGGCCTTTTCATCGGCTGACAGGCTGATTTCCGCTGCGCGGCAGGCCTATGAAGCGAAGCGCGAGGCCCAGTCCCTGCCCGCGCACGAAATTGAGCAACTGGACCTGCTGATCCGCCATCGCTTCGTCATGCTTGCGGCGGCGCGAGACGACATGGTCAGGGTCGAGGCCGATTCGGAGCCGCTGCTCGCCGAACTGGCCGACAGCCATGCCTATCTCAGCTGCACCTTGCTGGCGCAGCTCATGTCGGCGCGGCGCGAACTTTATCATTTTCAGGACATGCTCAAGCTGGAGGCGGAAACCAGCCGCGCTCTGTCGCGTCCCGGCTCGGCCTTCGCATCCATCGCCCTGAAGGCCTCGGTCGCGCCGACCATGATGGCGCAGGGCAAGATTCCCTTGGCGCGACGCTTTCTGGAAGAGGCCTTCGCGTTAGCTGTTGAAATCCATGGCGCAGGTTCCGGTCTGGCCGCGCTGCCCGCGTTGCCGTTGGCCGAACTTCTTTATGATGCAGGCGACCTTGAACAGGCGGCGGAACTGGCGGACCAGTATCTGCCAGTCGTGCGGCAATGGGGATTTTCCGATCAGATGGCGTCCGGCTATTTGGTCAGCGCGCGCCTGCGGGCGGCAAGGGGCGATCTGCCCAGCGCGCTTTCGACGCTTAACGATGCCCATCTCGTGGCGATCGAATGCGGGCTTGATCGTCTGCGCTCCTTCATCGTGGCCGAAGAGGTGCGGCTTTTGATCAAGGCGGGGCAGATCGACGAGGCGGAGCAGCATTTCCTGGCGGGCGATCCGCAACTGGACGGCGAACCCATTCCCACCCTGCACCCGACGCGGCGCAATGAGAATATCGCGATCGCCTGGCTCAGGATCGAGATGCAGCGCCATCGGCTGGGCCGAGCGCGCAAGGTCGCCTATCGGTGGCTGGAATTCGTCAAACGCGCGGGAGCGGTCCGGTCCGCCGTGATCTTCGAATTGCTGCTGGCGGAAATCGCGGTGCTTCAGGGCAACCGGTCCGAGGCGCGCAGGGCCGTTCGCGCTGCCGTAGAGATGGCCGAACCGGCCGGCTGGGTGCGGGTCTTCGTCGATGAGGGGGAAGTCATCGCGTCTCTCATCATCGAAGCCTATTCGCAGGGGCCGGAACTGGAAACGCCCGCTGATCGCTTCGCCGTCCGCCTTGTGTCGATGCTGCGGCGGGGACCGCAGATCGAAGCGGATGAAGAAGAGGAGGATGATTTCGGCCTGACCGGGCGCCTCGCCAACCGGGAAGTCGACATTTTAACGATGGTGAGCGGAGGCCTGCGCAACCGGGAAATCGGCGACCGTCTCGGCCTGACCGAAGGCACCGTCAAATGGTATATGCAGCAAATCTACGACAAGCTGGGCGTGCGCCGTCGGCCGCAGGCGGTTCTGCGGGCGCGGCAGCTCGGCATCTTGCCCTGAAGCGCGCGCCGCTTCCTATCGAAGGATAGATTGCGCCGTTCGCGCAACCTGCGACCGGCGCAATCTGCGCGAAAGGAAATATCATGGCAAAACGCAAGGTCATCATCAGCTGCGCGATTACAGGCGCAATCCACACGCCCTCGATGTCGCCCTATCTGCCCGTGACGGCGGAGGAGATTGCGGCATCGGCGGTCGGCGCGGCGGAGGCGGGCGCCGCTATCATCCATCTCCATGCGCGCAATCCCGTCGATGGGCGCCCGGACCAGAATCCCGACCTGTTCGAACCTTTCCTTAAGGTCATCAGGCAGCGTACCGACGCCGTATTGAACCTGACTACGGGCGGGCACCCCTCCATGACGGTGCAGGAACGGATTCGTCCCGCCCAGACTTTCGCGCCGGAAGTGGCCAGCCTCAATATGGGGACTATGGGCTTTGGTCTGTTCCCGATGCTGGATCGCTACAAGTCGTTCAAGCATGACTGGGAACCCGCCGCGCTCGAAGCATCGCGCGACCTGGTGTTCAAGAACACCTATGCCGACATCGAACATCTACTGACCACCTTGTCGCCGCTGGGCACGCGCTTCGAATTCGAATGCTATGACACCAGCCATCTCTATAATCTGAAATATTTTCTCGATCGCGGCCTCGTCAAGGCGCCGTTGTTCATCCAGACCTGCTTCGGCATATTGGGCGGCATCGGCAGCCACCCCGACGATATCATGCATATGAAGCGGACGGCCGACCGGCTGTTCGGCGATCAATATGAATGGTCCGTGCTGGGGGCCGGCGCGCGCCAGATGAGCATTGTCGCGATGGCGGCATCCATGGGTGGTAATGTCCGTATCGGTCTGGAGGATTCGCTGTGGGGCGGCCCGGGTAGGCTCGCCGAGACCAATGCGGAGCAGGTGAAGACTGCGCGGCAGATCGTTGAAGGCATGGGTCTTGAAATCGCCACGCCCGATGAGGCGCGCGCCATGCTGGACCTCAAGGGCGCGGACCGGACGAATATCTGATGACGGAAAAAAGCGGGCCGCTGGCCGGTATTCGCCTGCTGGAGATCGACGCGATCGGCCCCGTACCGCTCGCGGCGATGCTGTTGGCCGATATGGGCGCCGAGATCGTCCGCATCGCCCGGCCGCCATCGGCCGCGGCGGGAGATTGGGATGATGTCGGTGGGGACATCCTGCACCGCAGCCGGGTCGTGACCTATCTGGATCTCAAGCAGAACGCGGATCGCGAACAGTTGCTCGCATTGATTGATCGAGCGGGCGGACGGGCTGATCGAGGGATACAGGCCCGGCGTCATGGAACGCCTCGGCGTCGGTCCCGATGTCTGCCTGGCGCGCAATCCGCGGTTCGTGTTCGGACGAATGACAGGCTGGGGCCAGTCCGGGCCGCTTGCGCTGCGGGCGGGCCATGACATCAATTATCTGTCGATCACCGGCGCGCTCCACGCGATGGGAGAGCGACAGGGTACGCCGCCAGTGCCGCTCAATTTGGTGGGCGATTATGGCGGTGGCGCCATGTTCCTGATCTTCGGTCTGTTGAGCGCATTGCTGGCGGCGCAACGGACGGGCCGGGGGCAGGTCGTCGACGCCTGTATCACGGACGGCGTCGCGTCGTTGATGAGCCTGTTCTACGCATGGCAGCCCAAGGGTTTGTGGGAAGATGCGCCCGGCTCCAATCTGCTGGACGGTGCGGCACCCTTCTACCGCTGTTATGAATGCGCGGACGGACGGCATGTCGCGGTGGGATGTCTGGAACCGAAATTCTTTGCCCAGATGGTGGACGGATTGGGTCTCTCCGACAAATGTTATGACCAGAACGACCGTGAAGGCTGGTCCGCGATGCAGGTTGAATTTGCCGCGGCATTTCTGACCAGGAGCCGGGATGAGTGGGCCGCTCTGTTTGCTGCGAGCGACGCTTGCGTGACGCCGGTTCTGTCAATGGAGGAAGCGCCCCGGCACGCGCATAATGAAGCGCGGGGGACTTTCGTACGGCGTCATGGAGTGGTCCAGCCATCGCCGGCGCCCCGCTTGTCCCTCGACGCGGGTGTCATTGGCGAGCCGTCCGTCGCGCCCGCCGCGGACCTGATCGCGGCTTGGTCTTAAGGCGCGGATCGCGCCAGGACAGCGGCATTCACCTCCGTAGGAAACTTGCTTGGATCAGGGCGGGGCGTTCGCCGGGTCGCTTGCCGTGTCGAACGGCAAGACCGGTGCGCGGCGGCTTGTCGCGCCGCTGCGGCGCAAATGCCACATCGAGACCAATTATGTCTGATCCATATAAATCCTGTCCAGCGATAGGTGGTAAATCGCGACCAATGTCGATTTTGCCACACGCGATCAGGCCTGCGTTACGCGCAGGTCGCACCGAAAAATTGGTTAAATGGGAGGATTTTTATGCGATTGACCGCACTGAAGTTGGCATTGGTTGCGAGCGCCGCAGCGGTGGCATTTCCCTCATGGGCGCAGTCCGTCGCTTCGGCCGCGCCGCAGGCGGATGGTGCGAATGCCGGTGACATAGTTGTCACGGCTCGCCGCCGGGAAGAACGACTGCAGGACGTTTCGGTTTCCATTTCCGCTTTTTCATCAGAGGCGCTGGAACGCAGCACCGTCCAGACGGTAAGCGACGTCAAGACGATCGCGCCCGGCTTCACCTTCTCGTCCGAAGGGGGCAAGGACAATGTCGCGCTGACCCTGCGCGGCATCGGCCAGTTGCCCCTGGGCGAGGTGACGCCCGGCGTCGTCATCTATCTCAACGACACCCCTTTGCCGTCGGTCGGCTCGAACGTCCCGACCTATGACATTGGCAGCATTCAGGTGCTCAAGGGGCCGCAGGGCACGCTGTTCGGCCGCAACACTTTGGGCGGCGCGGTCGTGATCGGCAGCCAGAAGCCGAGCTACGCCTTCGAAGGCTATGTTGAGGGCACCTATGGACGCTTCGATTATCGCGAACTGGAAGGCGCGGTGAATATCCCGATCATCGAGGACAAGGTCGCTTTCCGCGCTGCAGGCCAGATCCGTCGTCAGGACCCCCGAACGATCGCCTTCGACGGCGGTCCGGGATTCGACAATATCCATCAGGACGCCTACCGTCTCTCGCTGCTGGTCGAGCCGTTCGAGGGCCTCAAGAGCACCACCATCTATGAATATTTCAAAGGCGACGAACTCGCTGGCGGTCTCTATTTGCTGCGCGAGAATTTCCCCTTTGCGGTGCTGGGTCTGGGCGTCGTCGAACCACAGGTGCAGGCGGCTTTGCAGGCACAGAAAGCCAATCGCCGCGGGTCGTTCGACGGCGGCATCAACGGCGGCGCGGCCTATCGCAAGACCACGTCGATCACCAATGATACCTCCTTCAGCTTCGGCGATCTGACGCTACGCAACATTTTCGGCTACCGGAAGAATTACAGCTATCAGTTGATCAACACCGGCGGGCTGCCGCAACTGCAAATTCCCACGGGTCTGCCATCTCCCGCGCCCTCGGCCGTGCCGTTTACCCTGTTCACGGCGTCTTCCGTGCTGGATCGGCAATATCTGACGAATGAAACCCAGTTGCTGGGCGATTTTGGCTCGTTCAACTTCATCGTCGGCGCCTTCTATAATAATGATAAGCCCGACGGCCCCAGTGGATCGCAGTTCACGGCATTTTCGGTGGGCGGAGTCCCGGCGCCTGCGGTGACAGCCCACGTCCGCAACAAGAACTGGGCGGTCTATGGTCAGATCGGGTATGAATTCACCGACAAGCTGAAGCTCAATCTCGGCGCGCGCTACAGCTGGGACAAGGTGTCGGCCTGCGGCGGCACCATCGGCACGACCTATGTCGACGAATCCACCTGCCTCAGCACGGCCGCCCTGGGTCTGGCCGACGGCGTCGGCACCGTATCCAACAAGGGCGAGGAGCCGAGCTGGACCATCGGCCTCGACTATAAGGCGACCCCGGACTGGCTACTCTATATCGTGTCGCGGCGGGGCTATCGGGGCGTCAATGTGAACACGCCGCTGTTCGAAACGCCCTTTACCACGGGCGGCACGAATCCGGCCTGCGTGGCGACCGGAGGCGTCTGCGCAGACCTTCGTCCCTTCCAGAAGACGGGGGAGGAAACAATCACCGACGTGGAGATCGGCTCCAAATATGACTATCATGTCGGGTCCGCACGTGGGCGCCTGAATCTGGCCGCCTATTACAGCAAATATAAGAATGCGCTTCAGTTCCTGAATACGCAGACGACTGTCCCGAACGGCGCGCCGGATTCGCCGACCAACGGCTCCCTGGCCGCCAATGTCGCCGATCTGCGGATCTGGGGCGTCGAACTGGAGGCGTCCATCAGCCCCGTGCGCAGCCTCACCGTCGGTTTCAATGCCGCCTATACCAATGTGAAGGTGGAAAGCCTGACCGTTCCCGCAGGACTGCCTTCGACCATCGTGCTGGGCGAGGGCCAGATCAACAAATATTCGCCCAGTTTCTCCGGCACGGCCAGCGTGAGCTGGACCCTGCCGATTCGCCCGGCTGACGGCGATGTGGTGGTCAACGCCGACCTGTTCATGACCGACGATTTTGGCGGTCAGAATGGCGAAAAGCTGCCGGGTTACCAACTCGCCAACGCGCGTCTGGACTGGCGTGGAATAGGCGGCACGGGCCTTGATCTGGGCATTTATGTGAAGAACCTCTTCAACGAGAAATATTTCTCGGCTTCCAGCGTTCTTCTGCCGTCCTTCCCAACCAGTTCGGTCTATGCCGGCGATCCGCGGACGTGGGGCATCACGGCCAAATATACGTTCTGACGCGCCCGTGAGAGGGGAGGGGTGAGCGACCTGGCCGCCTCCCCCCTCTACAAGGACAGGTTTGCAGCGAGACGGCAGGGCGTAGGAAGTTCCGGAGAGGATGACCATGAAGCTGGGCATATGCAGCATGTGGGGGGACCGGCTGGACGGATTTCGCGAAGAGGTCCGTCTTGCCGCCGATCTCGGTTTTGAGCTGATCAGCGTGGGCGATTCGCCGGCGGGTTGGCACGAACTCTATGTGTCGCTGACGCTCGCTGCGCTTGACGCGCCGAAGGCGACTTTGGCGCCGCTGGTTACCTCGCCTTTCATGCGGCATCCGCTGGTGACGGCCTCCGCCCTCAGCACTATCGACGATCTCTCTGGCGGGCGCGTGGCGCTAGGCCTGGCGACTGGCGGTAGCACGGTCATGGCGATCGGCCGGTCGCCCGCGACGCAGCGAGAGATCCGCACGGAACTGGCTGTGTTGCGGGACCTGTTCGCCGGACGGCCGACGCAGATGAACGGCGCGCAGATCACGCCGCTTCGTTTCGCCCGCCCGATTCCGATCTATTATTCCGCTTTCGGTCCCAAGGCGCTGGCGCTGGCGGGCGAACAGGCCGACGGCGTCATATTGTTCGCGGGCGAACGCCATCTCGACGCGCTGAAGGACCGGATCGACACCGTCCGGGCCGCGGCGCAGGCGGCGGGCCGCGATCCCCTGTCGATCGATATCTGGGTCGTTTCCTTCGCCTCGATCCGCCCCACCCGGGCCGAGGCCATAGACGATCTCAAGGCGTTCATCGTCGTCAACGGCATGGCCTTCCGCACGCCCGAAACCCTGGCGCGTGTCCCGACGCAGTTTCGCGGCAAGATCGACGCCTTGCACGCGCGCTATGATCCGACCGAGCATGTGGTCGTGGGCGGCAGGAATGTGGCCCTGATGGAGGAATTGGGTTTGACCGAGTTTCTGGCGGACTTCGATACGCTGGCGGGACCGGTCGATGCGGCGGTGGACATGTTGCGGCGCATGGAGGCGATGGGCGTCTCGACCTTCATCGCGGCCTTGCCCGGGCACGCCGCGCCGCTAGAAACCATTCGCGGGCTTGCCCAAGCGCGGAGTATGATGTGACACTGGATCTACTGCATCTCAGCGAAGACGAAGCGGCGGGCATAGCGACGGTGCTGCGATCCCGGTCGCTTGACGACATGATGGCGACGGCGGAGGCGATGACGGTGGCGGCGCATGGCCATCGCGTGACCTATTCCCGCAAGGTTTTCATTCCCCTCACCAAATTGTGCCGCGACGTGTGCCACTATTGCACCTTCGCCACCACGCCGGCCCGCGCGGGTGATGCCTATCTTGGCAGAGACGAGGTTCTGGCCATCGCCCGCGCGGGCGCGGGCGCCGGTTGCCGGGAAGCCCTCTTCACGCTCGGCGATCGGCCGGAGGCCCGCTATGCCGCTGCGCGCGAAGCGCTCGCGGGGCTTGGGCATGACTCGACCCTGTCCTATCTGGCCGAAATGGCGGAACTGGTGTTCCGCGAGACGGGCTTGCTGCCGCATCTCAATCCCGGTCTGATGAACAGCGAGGACTATGCGCAGTTACGGCCTCATGCCGCCTCCATGGGAATCATGCTGGAAAGCAGCTCGAATCGTTTGTGCGTGCGCGGCGCCCCGCATTTCGGCTCGCCCGACAAGCAACCGGCCCTGCGATTGGCTGCCATCGAAGATGCGGGACGCGCGCGCGTGCCGTTCACGACCGGCCTGCTGATCGGTATCGGCGAAACCCGCGACGATCAGGTGGAGGCGCTGGTCGCCATTCGCGATCTGCATCGCCGCTACGGGCATATTCAGGAAGTCATCATCCAGAATTTCCGGGCAAAGCCGGGAACGCGCATGGCGGATCATGCCGAACCGTCGCTCGACGATCATCTCTGGGCCATCGCCGCCGCGCGGATCATCCTGGGGCCTGAGATGACGATCCAGGCGCCGCCCAATCTCCACGATCGCGTCGATCTGACGCCGCTGATCCGGGCCGGCGTCAATGACTGGGGCGGGGTGTCCCCCGTGACGCCCGATCATGTGAACCCGGAGGCGCCCTGGCCGCATCTGGAGATATTGGAGGACGCTACCAAAGCCGCAGGCCACATATTGATGCAGCGGCTCGCCATCGGCCCGCGTCATGCCCTTGCCGCGCGGAATTGGGCTGCGCCAGCCATCGCCACCCAGATCCTGCGCGCCATCGACGGGCGGGGCTTGCCCAAGGTGGACGAATGGTCCGCGGGACATGGCGATCCCGCGCCCGACATCATGGTGATGGAGCCGGTTCTCGCCTCCCGATCGATCCTGTCCATCCTTGACGCTGCGGAGGAGGGTGAACGGCTGAGCGAATCGGACATTGTGACCCTGTTCGATGCCGAACAGGATGATTTCGCCGCCATCGTCGACCGGGCCGACCGGTTGCGGCGGCAGGCCGTGGGCGACACGCTGACCTATGCGGTCAACCGCAACATCAACTATACCAATATCTGCCTCTATAAATGCGGCTTCTGCGCCTTTTCCAAGGGCAGCACCAAGGCCATGCGCGGTCCGGCCTACAGGCTCGATATGGAAGAGGTCGGACGCCGTGCGGCCGAAGCCTGGGATCGCGGTGCGACCGAAGTCTGCCTGCAGGGCGGGATTCATCCCGATTATGACGGGCATACCTATCTCAATGTCCTCAAGACGGTGCGCGAGGCCGCGCCGGATATCCATATCCATGCCTTTTCGCCGCTCGAAGTGACGCATGGCGCCCGCACGCTCGGCCTGCCGCTGGAGGATTATCTGGCGCGGCTTAAGGAAGCGGGGCTGTCCACGCTGCCCGGTACGGCGGCGGAGATACTGGACCCCGAAGTTCGCGATATCATCTGCCCGGACAAGGTGACAGCGGACGAATGGATCGAGGTGATGCGCGTGGCCCATGGGGTGGGCCTGCGCAGCACGGCCACGATCATGTTCGGCCATGTCGAGGAATATAAGCATTGGGCGCGCCATCTGCTGCGCATTCGCGGATTGCAGGAGGAGACGGGCGGCTTCACCGAATTCGTGCCGCTGCCCTTCGTCCATATGGAATCGCCGATATGGCGCAAAGGGCTGGCGCGATCGGGGCCGAGCTATCGCGAAGCGGTGCTGATGCACGCCGTGGCGCGCATCGTGCTGCATCCGGTGATCCCCAATATCCAGGTGTCCTGGGTGAAGATGGGGCCGGAGGGAGCCGCGGCGATTCTGAAGGCGGGCGCCAATGACATGGGCGGTACGCTGATGGATGAATCGATCACCAGGGCTGCCGGCGGCGTCAACGGGCAGGAATTCGGCCCCAGGGAAATGCAGGCCCTGGCGGCATCTGTCGGGCGACCTGTGCGCCAACGCACCACGCTTTACGAGCCGGTGCGACCTCGTCGCGCCGTCTTGGCTGAACCATCGTGAACGATCTGCCACATCGTTCGCCAGTTCCATTGAAGGACAATATATGACTCTTCCCGCCATTGCCGTCGTCGGCGGCACCGGTAATCTGGGCGCTGCGATCGCCTGGCGGCTGGCGCGTGCCGGCTATCCCGTGACGATCGGATCGCGCAACGCCGAAAGCGCGGAAAAGGCCGCCGCGGAATTGGGGCATGGCCTGCGGGCTGGCGCCAATGTGGATGTCGTCGCGAATGCGGACATCATCATCGTGACGGTGCCCTTTGGCGCGCAGGAGGCGACGCTTCGCGACATCGCACCGCATGTCGTTGGCAAGTTGGTCGTGGATACGACCGTTCCCCTCGTTCCGCCCAAGGTGATGCGGGTCCAGTTGCCCGATGAAGGCTCCGCCGCCCAAAAGGCGCAGGCGGTGCTGGGAGAGGGCGTGACACTCGTGTCCGCGTTCCACAATGTCGCCGCGCACAAGCTGGCCAAAGACATCGATGTCGGCTGCGACGTGCTGGTCTTCGGCGACGACAAGGATGCCCGGAGTCGCATCGTGGCGCTGGCCGATGCCATGGGATTGAGGGGACTCCACGGCGGCGCGCTTGTAAACTCGGCGGCCGCTGAAGCACTCACGTCGATCCTCATTTTCATGAACAAGACCTATAAGGTTGACGGCGCGGGCATCCGTATCACAGGAGATTTGATCCCGCCCGAGGCTTGAGGTGTATTCGATGATCGAAATCGTACCGTTGACCGGAATTGGGAAGGTCAAACCGGGCGATGATCTGGCGGACATCCTGCATGTGGCGTTGGACCGGTGCCGTGTCGAACCCCGCGCCGGCGACCTCCTGGTCGTGACGCAAAAGATCGTGTCCAAGGCATAGGGCGGTTTATGTCCCTGGCTGACGTAGAGCCCGTGAAGAGGCGCGGCGCCTGGCCAATATCACGCGCAAGGATGCGCGGTTGGCGCAACTGGTGCTGGATAAGGCGAAAGCTGGAGCTTCATGGCGGCCCTTCGCGAATTAGGCGGGGAGGACTGGTTTCAGCTCGGCGACGGCGACTTGGCGCTCCATGTGGCGCGGACCCATGCCGTGACGCGGAGGGCGATGTCTGTCGCAGATCACGGCGCGATTTGCCGACCAATGGGGCATCGCCACTCGGATACTGCCCATGAGCGACCAGGCGGTAGCCACGATATTGGATACGGCCCAGGGACGGCTGGAGTTTCAACGCTATTTCGTCGAACAGCGTTGCGCGCCGGCCGTGCGGCACATCATGTTCGAGGGCGCGACGCACGCCGTTCCAGCCCCCGGCGTCTTTGATGCTATCGAGTCGGCCGACGCGATATTGTTCGCTCCATCCAACCCATTTCTCAGTATCGATCCGTTGCTCGCGGTGCCCGGCATAGGCTCGGCGATCAAACAGACGAAGGCACCCCTCATCGCCGTGTCTCCGCTCGTTGGCGGCACGGCGGTCAAGGGCCCAACCGCCAAGCTGATGCAGGAATTGAGCATGGCGGTCGATAATGATAGCATCGCACGGCATTATGCGGGCTGATAACCGCCATCTTGATCGATGGCGGAGACCGTTGCGAGCCCCCGGACATCGTCGTTGGGCGTTGCACGACCCTGATGACGACCCAGGGTGACAAGATTCGCATGGCGGTGGCGTCGGCGATGGCCGCGCGAGGCATGACCTGTCTGTCCGATGTGAATGCGATCAATTCCTTATATCTTCTTGCGCCGACGGAAGTATCCGAATGGCCGTCGCATTGGTTGCCCGACAGCGGCAGAGGCCTTAATCCAGAGTTGGAGGGCGCGCGCTTCATAATATGTTTTGGGCAGGGCAAGACTGAAATCTTGACCTGCGCTATCCTTCCCAAGGGAAGGTGTGGTCGAAACGATCCCGGCCATTCTGCCAGCCAATCTGGAAATCAGGGAGGATCGGTCGATGAAACTGAACGTGGGCGTGCCCAACAGCATGCATGTCGCGGCTATGACGCAAGCTTGGGAATATAGCCTGACCGGGGACGACATCGGACAGGCGATGGCGACGGCCGATCGACTGGGCTTCAACAAGTGCATGTTGGGTGAACATTTCATCATTCCGCAGGAGCATATTGGCCTGTCGGGCGACCATTATGTCCATGGCACGGTTGCCCTCTCCTTTCTGGCCGGCCGCACCAAGACGATGAAATTAAGTTCTTCGGTGTCGATCCTGCCGCTGCAGAGTCCGATCGTCCAGGCCAAGGCCTGGTCGACCCTCGACTGGCTGAGCGGCGGACGGGCCACGGCCCTGTTCGGGGTCGGCTGGCTGAAGGAAGAGTTCGACATGCTGAATGTCGATTTCCACCAGCGCGGACGCATGGCCGATGAGTATATCGCCGCGATCATCGAATTGTGGACGTCGGAAAAGCCCGAATTCGAAGGCGAATTCGTTCAGTTCAGGAATGTCGGTTTCGCGCCCAAGCCGGTGCAGCAGCCGCGCTTGCCGATCTGGCTTGGGGGCGACGCCGAACCGGTGCTCAGGCGGGTTGCGAAATTCGGCGATGGCTGGTCGCCCTTCCGCACTCCACCGGAAAAATTCCCCGAATGCCTCGATTTCATCCGTTCGCAGCCGGAATATGACGGGCGGCCGATCGACCTGTTCTTTGCGCTGGAAATGCTCAATGTCGGCGCCCATCATGAGATCATGGACGACCCGCGCGCGCCCGGAACGCGGGATGCGCAAAAGGTCATCGATCAGGTGGGCTGGCTGAAGGAGTTGGGGGTCAATGAAACCATCGTTCCGCTGCCGCCGGGGATATCCGGGCTGACCGAATATCTCGATCGGCTCCAGTGGGTGGCCGAGGAAATCATGCCCAAAATCTGAAACCTGCCGGGGGAAAGTCGCGGACGGCTGCGCTTTTTCCCCCAGGATATCGAAAGAAGGATCGGGAGGACGTGATGGTCCAATATGATGTTGTGGTGGTCGGATCGGGCGCGGCCGGGATGACGGCGGCGATCAGGGCCGCGTCTGCCGGGCTGTCGGTTCTCGTGCTGGAAAAGGCCGAACATTTCGGCGGTACGACATCGGTTTCGGGCGGCGGCATCTGGATCCCCGACAGCCCGCAGGCCAGGGCGGCCGGTGTCCAAGACAGTCGCGCCGTGGCGCGCCAATATGTGCTGGACGTCATCGGACCGACGGCCGATCCCGCGCTGATCGACGCTTATCTCGATGCCGGTCCGGAGATGGTGGAATGGCTGGACCAGAACAGCCAGGTGCATTTCCTGCTCTCGCCGCCCAGCAGCGACTGGTATCCGGAAGTCCCCGGCGCGGCCGATCATGGCCGCCTGCTTTCGCCGCAGGAATATGACGGCAAGAAGCTGGGCGATCATTTCGCCGATCTTCGTCCAGCGCGCGAAGAGTTCAACGCGCCGGGCGGCTTCATGATCGATCTGTTCGATCTCCCCTATCTGGCCGAAATGCCCTCACCCAAGTCGCTGTTCCATTTCGGCAAGCTGGCCGCGAAATTCGGCCTGGATAAGGTTCGTCGCTATCCGCGCGGCACGCGGCTGACCATGGGCAATGCGCTGGCGGCGCGGCTGATCCGGTCGGCGATCGATGCCGGCGTCACGCTCCGCAAGGATGCGGCCGTCGACCGGCTGCTGGTGAAGGCCGGCCGGGTGACCGGCGTGCGCGTCAATGGTGAGGAAATTGACGCAAGGGTGGGTGTTCTTCTGGCGTCCGGCGGTTTTTCGGCCAGCGAGCAGTTGCGCAAGGCGTATATTCCATATGCCGAGGAGCATGTCTCGATCCTCCCCTATGAAAATACCGGCGACGGGATGAATATGGGGCTGGAGGCCGGGGCTTCGCTGGACGGCGACAATCTGGTCAATGCCGTCTGGGCCGTCGTGTCGAAGATGACGCGGCCAGACGGCTATGTCGCGCGCTACGCCCATCTGATCGACATGTCGAAGCCCGGCTGCATCGCGGTCGATGCCAAGGGCGAGCGGTTCGGGAACGAGGCTTCGGTCCATTTCGTGGAGGCCATGCACAAGAGCGGCACCGTGCCCGCCCACATCATCGGCGACGCCGCCTTCATCAAGAAATATGGCATGGGCATGGTCTATCCCGGCGGTGGCGGCCTGAAAAAGCTGATCGCGGCGGGCTATGTCACGGAAGCGCCCAGCCTGCGCGAACTGGCCGGCAAGATCGGGGTCGATGCCGATGGCCTGTTGGCGACGGTAGCGAAGATGAACCGCTATGCCGAGACCGGCAAGGATCCGGATTTCGGCAAGGGCGACACGCAGATCGACATCGAGATCGGCGATCCCAAGCACAAGCCCAACCCGTGCCTGGGCCGGGTGGAAACCGCGCCCTTCTATGCCATCAAAATCCATCCGGGCGACGGGTCGACGACCGTGGGCCTCAAGATCGACGCGCAGTGCCGCGTGATCGGCACCGATGGCGCGCCGGTGGAGGGATTGTTCGCCGCAGGACTCGACGCCAATTCCATTTGGCGCGGCAAGTCGCCGGCCCACGGCTGCAATGTCGGCCCGGCCATGGTGACCGGATTCATCGCGGGCAAAGCCATGGCCGAGTCACTGGTGCCGGCCTGACCCTTTTTGAATGAGGCGAAACGGCAGAAGCCGGGATCGGGTTATCCCTGATCCCGGCTTCTGCCGTTTCAATTTCTGAGATGGCTGTGGGCTGCTACGCCGGTTCGGCAACCATGCCCGCCCGCGTCCGGGCGGTCGCCACCAGCTTGAACAGGCCCGCATTATAGTCGGTCAACTGCTCCATGGTCAGGTCCCGATAGGGCGTCATCGGGCAAAGCGAATCCACAACATCCCAGAACGGCTCGATCTTTTCGAGCACTTCGTCCACCGGCCCGCAGGTCACGAAGGCTTCGACCATATCGTCGGAAACATTGCCGATGACCTTGCCGATATCGCCATGCTCGCCCAGGCTGAGCTGGCAGGCGCGGGCCTGATCGCCGAAGCCGATCGCCTCGAAGAAGGGCTCATATTCCTTGTAGCCCGAATAGGCCGCAACGGTGGCGCGGCTGTCGTCGATCGCCCTCTGCTTGTCGTCATTGACCGCGATCCACGGCCAGGCGTTGATTTCGATATCCCCGCGCTTGCGGCCATATTGGGCCAGCGTGTCGGTGATGAAAGGCAGGCGGCTCTTGGTATAGGCTGCCGACCAGAGGGCATGGACCATCAGGCCGTCGCCGACCTCCAGCGCCAGCGCGGTCATCTTGTCCTGCAGCGCTGCGATCCAGATCGGGATTTCCTCCCGCACCGGCGGGGCGGTCAGCATCATTTCCTCGAAATCGGCGGAGAAATATTCCCCTGCGACCGGATCGAGCCCCTTATGCGCGTTGGCGATGACGTAGCGGATGACCTTGACGCTTTCGCGCAGGTGCGACAGCAGCTTGCGTTCCGGCTCCCCATACATGCCCGTGACGCAGCTCTTGATGCTGGAGCCCAGCCCCAGCACGAAACGGCCATTGGAAATGCGATCGACGTCCATCGCCGCATAGGCGGTCTCCACCGGACTGCGCGTTCCCGCGATGGCGACGCCCGTGCCGACCTTCAGGCTGTTTGTCAGTGCGGCGGTGGCGGCCATCGGCACGAAGGGCGGCCCGTAAATCTGCAGCGAAAAGCAGCCCTCGAAACCCGCCTGTTCCATCTGCTGGCCGATACCCGCCATGGCGGGGGCTGGCAGGGTAGGCATGACGGCCCACCAGCGGCGTTCGCCGCCGACGGCATTGACGAGCGTGGACATGGCGTCTCCGAAAAGAAAAAAGAGCGGACGCTGCCGTCCGCCCATGGGGAGAGATCAGATCAGAACTGGAACAGTTCCTTGCGCAGGCCAATGATGTCGCTGCAATCGGCGCTGACATTGTCACGATAGGCGAAATCGCCATTCGCCTGCCGGTCCGCAAGCTCCATCATCGCCATGCGATAGCGCTGCCCAGCCTGGTCGAACTTGCTGTGCAGGTCCTTGCGGTCGGTATGGCGCATGTAGCGCGGGCTTTGCGGGGACGTCATGTAGCTGTCCTGCCGCGACACCTTGTAGCCTGCCTTGGGCATGACATGACGGAACATCAGTCCCGCGTTGGACGTGTTCATGACCATTTCCATCCGCGTGCGGTCCCGCGTTTCAGGCGTGCAGGGGTGGAACAGCGGCACATCGTCGCCGGGGCTGAACCGGCCATAGGCGATGGCGCAGTGCGAACGCAGATAGATGCGGATCACCTGCCGCACATTCTGGGTCGGCTGCTTGATGCCGCTGAAAAACTTCATCACCGGCGCGACCGACTTGTTGACGCAGGTGCGGACCATCGTGACGGTCTCGCTGTCGTAGAAGGTTTCCACTGTCTCGCTGTCCGACCGTTCGTCGCCGACGACATCGGCGTGCAGGAAGTCGGCATGGGTCAGGTCGATCAGATTTTCCAGGCTGATCGGCGCTGAGCTTTCGAAACGGACGGTCGCGGTCATGTGGCGCGGCAGCCCCCCCTTGGGCGGGAGGAAGGGCAGGCTGGGCAAATGGCGGGGATCGGCGGCCAGCGGATTGCCGAACCATACCCAGACGACGCCATAATGTTCCATAACCGGATAGCGGCCCTGGGCGTTGGTGAACTCGCTCTTGTCGCGGGCGATTCGCTCATTGGGATGGAACTCGCTCGCCACGGCGACGCCATTGTCGCGCCACAGGAAGATGGGGTGTGAATAGACGGCGCGACGGACGGGCTTGCCGGTCACGGAATAATCATGCGCTACCGGAAACCAGCTGTCGCGCATCACCAGATTATGCGGCACCCAGCGGTTGATGGCATTCAGCGCGATCGGGCTGCCACCCGATGGCGCGGCGGAAATATCGTCGTGCGAGACGGGACGATCGGCGGTTTCGAGCATCTTCAAATCCTCCTTCAGGCCGCTACGGTCTGATCGTGGGGCGCGGGCGTGGTTTCCAGCATCACCTTGCGCAAATCCTCGCCGTGCAGCGAGACGGTGGGCTTGGTGGCGCGCAATTTCGATCCGTCGACCGACGCGAGCACCGACAGCGGATTGATACCGCGCAGCACGGCGCCGCGCACGCCTGGACGGCGCACGCCCAGTTCGGCCCGCCAGCGGACGGCTGTCACCCCCCGCGCCGAGGGCACGGGCGATAGGACGGCGTGGAGCAGATCGTTGAATTGGTCGTCGCGCAGTGTCAGTTGCGTTTCGCCGGTCAGCGGATGGGTGCGCGTCAGCAGGGTGAGCGGGAATTCGGCCACGAAATGGGACGGCCAGTGCAGCGGATGCCATTGGCAGTTGCGCTCCATCACCAGCAGGCCGTTTTCCTCGTGCAATTCCGACATCAGATAGGGGCTGAAGCGGACGCCGCGGATCGACAGGATCAGGCTGGGGTCATCATAGAGAGCGTTCAGATATTCCTGATGGCTGCAACTGACGTTGACAGTGCCGACATAGGTATATTTCGGGTCGGCGCTGAGCGGTGCCTGCGCCTTGGGATTGAGGCAGACCCGCACGAAGCCGGCCTGTTCGGTCACCGCAAAGGCATTGGCCTTGTAGATCGGCGGGAATTTCTGCTGATCCTTCATGTTCGGGATTTCTTTGAGGCGCCCCGTCTCGCCGTCATAGCTCCAGCCATGATAGCCGCACTGGATCTGGCCATTGTCCCGGATGCAGCCGAGCGACAGAGGCGCGCGACGATGCGGGCAGCGATCCTCCAGCGCGCGGGCGATACCCTGATTGTCGCGCCACAGCACGACTGGCTGATCGCCGATGTCGACGGACAGGGGCTTTTGAGAGGTCACTTCCTCGGACCGTGCGACAGCCCACCAAAGATCAGAATCGAGACTCATAGCGCTATCCACTCTCCTTTCCATTAAATTGACGGATGACAATTTATATGTCAACGTCTTTTCGCTATGGATTTGCTGATGCTCGATCGCCCCCAGCGCACACGCGGTCGCCCCGCGCTCAATGCCGCCCAAGCCGTGGACGAGGACAAGTTACTGGGTCTGGCCTTCGCGACCTTCGCGGAACGCGGCTATGAGGGTACGACGCTGCGTGATCTGTCGAAGCGGCTGGGGGTCAGTCACAATCTCCTGAATGTCCGTTTTGGCCGGAAGGAAGATTTGTGGGTACGCGCGGTCGACTGGCGGATGGCGCAGGCCTCGCCCTTCGTCGAAGCCGCCTTTGACGAACCGGCCGATCCGGAAGTTCGGCTGCGCCATCTGATCCAGCGTTTCTGCCTCTGGGCGACGAACAATGGCGATATCGTGTCGCTGACCAATGTGGAAGGTTGCCGTTCGACCTGGCGGCTGGATCATATCGTCGAACATTTCGTGCTGCCGTTCCAGAAACGGCTCGACGGCCTGCTCGACGCGGTGCGGCTCCAGCGGCCGGTTCATGGCTTGTCGACGGCCGCATTGATGGCGCTGCTGGTGCAGGGGGTCGGCTATTATTTCTGCGCCGTGCCGATGCAGGAACGGCTGGGGGCTGGGCGGGAAGTGGATGATGTCCATGCCGCCGAACATGCGGACAGGCTGGCCGCCTTCCTGCTCGCTGCCCTCCTTCCGCCGGTCGCCTGACCGGAGCGGAAGAAGAACAGTAGCACATCCGTTTACTTGTAGGGATCGACCGGCTGGGGGACTTCCACCACGCCGATGTCTTTCAGCATGGTCAGCACGTCGGAAATGCTGAAGATGCTGACGATCTTGTCGTCCTTGAACTTGACGATCGAGAACCAGTTAACCTGAAACTCGTTGCCGGTCGGCTGCACGCCCATATAGGGACCGCCGACATGCTTGCAGTAGTGGGTGGCGTAGATCCAGATCTCGTCGTCGCCCTTGCCCACCGCGTCGATGGTCTTGTAGGCGGCGGGGAAGAAGGTCTTGTAGAGCGCGACCGGCGAGGTCTTCCACTCTTCATAGGTGCCCAGATCCGGCCGGTTGGGGTTGCCGTACCGGAAATCGGGATGGAAAAACCGATCCATGCCGTCAAAATCGCCGGCGTTCAGGGTTTCCTGCAGGTCGGTCCAATGCTTGACCATCTGCTTCTGCTTGTCGGTCAGTACGGTCGAATCCGACACGTCCAGCTGTTCACGAATATCTTCTTTCCAGGCCACGATAGTCCTCTCTCATACATTCAGGATTGGTGTTGTGCTCAGTCTTCAGGAGCGATGGTGATCGTAAGGCCCGACAGGGCTTCCGTCATCATGACCTGACAGGACAGGCGTGAATAGTCGTTGCGGTGCGGCGATCCATCCAGCAGATCGCTTTCGTCGTCCGATACCGGGGGCAGGGATTGAGCGAAGGCCGGGTCGACATAGACATGGCATGTCGCGCAGGAACAGCAGCCGCCACACAGCGCCAGCAACTCATCGAAACCGGAATCTCTTATGGCTTCCATTACCGAGGTATCGGCGGATGCATTGATCGTCTGCTGTGCGCCGTCACGGGTAATGACATTCAATTCGGGCATGGCATTCCTCTGGTGGAATCGAAAGTAATGCCCCTGCTAATCAGGGTGCGCGGATTTCCATCCTGTCGAAAGGCAGGTTGTGAGATGGGCTATTTCACCTCGACCTGCACCGGGAACCGATCGAAATAGAAAGCGAAAGGGCGGCGCAACTCCTCGCCGGTCACACGGAAATCGCGCTCCAAATCGTAAACGATCTTGCCCTTGGCCTGCTCGCCATGTTCGGCCAGATAGTCGTGCAGGTCGGCCAGAGCCTCATCGGTCAGCGGGATGCCGGCAATGCGATAAATCTCTTTCAGAATCGGATCGGGATTTTTGATCCAGTCATGAAAATAGACGTCGATCGTCTGGTCGGGGGGCAGGATGTCGCGATCCCGCACGCAGGCGCGGAGCAGCTTTTCATAGCGGTCGGGCCAGTAGCCGAGCGGCTCCTGAATATCGATCGTCTTGCGGAACATGCGCGCCGCATAGCTGTACATGGTGAGCTGGGACCGGATCGACCCGACCGGATCGCGATGGGTCAGGACGAAGGTGGCGTCGGGAAAGGTCTTATAGAGGGCGGGCAACTGCTCCATATGCTGGGGGCATTTGATGACCCAGCGGTTCGGTCCGTTCAGGAAGGTCAGGACCTGGAGGCCCTTCTTCAGATAGGCATAGGTGCCCGACTGGTCGTGGCTCAGATAATAGTCCCGCCAGCGCGGCACACGCGCCAGCCACTCGATCAGATAGGAGGAGAAATCGACCGCCTGAAGCTCGATATCCTCGCTGATATGATCGGGCGAAAATTCGTGCATGATCGCCATATAGGGCAGGATGGATTCCATCATCCGCCAGCCCTGTTCGGCCTTGGTCCAGCGCGGATTGCTATCCTCTTCCGTCGGGGTTTCGTCCGGGGCGGGAACCGGCGCGATCGCTTCCCACCAGGGCAACGAGCGGAAGCGGCGGTCTGCCGACAGCAGGCCGAGCAGATGCGTCGTGCCCGATCGGGGAAGGCCCGCGACGATGATCGGCCGGTCGATCTGAATGTCCAATATCTCCGGGTGGCGCTTCACTATGTCCTCGATTCGCAGGCGCGTCGCGGCAAAGCGGATCATCATCTGGAACAGATTGGCGCGCGTGACCGCAGAGGCGTTGGCATCCTCGTCCACCGCCTGGCACCAGACGGCCAGCCGTTCGCGAAAATCCTCCGCGCCGAAATCCGACAGCCCGGTCTGCGCCTGCGCTGCGGCCAGGATGACCTCCGGCTTCAGGACGATCTGGTCCGCCGCCGCCTCGGCCCCGGCGATCACCTGCTTCTGGACATCGGTCAGCACGGGGTGATGCAGGTCGGTAATGTCGATGATGTTCCGGCGCGCGGCCTCTTCCTGCCCGGCACTGCCCATGTCGCTCTCCTCTTTTCGATGCGCCATCTAAAAGCGCGGACCCTTTCTTCCGCAAGGTGCGCAGCCATCGCCGCCGCGCCAAATACTCCGCAAAAGCGCCATGCTAGGCAGCGATGGCGTCGCGGCAGGCGAAACTGTTCGGAGAGGTTGGATGCACGCTGTTTCCCACGTCTATGATCTGCCCGTCACGCCGGCCATGGAATGCACGGTCCGGGGTCGGATCGCGCTGCCCGGCGTGGTGATGGAATTGCATCATTATCGCTTCCGCGGCCAGCAGGGCGGGGTCTTTTCGTCGCCGCGCAGCTTTCTCGATCTTGCGCTATCCCCTCGCCCGGGTCGTCCTTGCGGCGGTTATGGCGGGATGGAACAGGGCAGGGCCAGCGCCCTGGGCGACGTGCTGTTCGTTCCGGCGCGAAGCGAACTGCATACCGAGTGGGGCGAGGGTGAGCAGACATCCATATGCTGCGGCTTCGACGGGATGGGCTTCGATCATGACGGGCCGGACCTGTCGAGCGACGCATTGCAGGCTTCGCTCGACGTGCGCAGTCCGACTGTGCGCGAGGCGCTGCGGCGTATCGCCGGCGAGATTGCGCAACCCGGCTTTTGCAGCGAGATGCTAACGCAGGCGATATGGCTTCAGGCTGCGATCGAATTGCAGCGCTATCTGCGTGGTTCGGCGCGCGATGGCGGAACGGGAGGAGGCGGCATGTCCCGAACCCAGCTTCAACGCATCGAGGATCGCGTCGAACAGCCGGGGAAACCCCCGTCCGTCGCCGAACTGGCGGCCGAATGCGGCCTTTCCACCCGCCATTTCTTCCGCCAGTTCAAGATCGCCACGGGACAGACGCTCACCCGCTACGTCGCCGACCGCAAGATCGGCCGGGCGAAGCAGTTGCTGCGTCAGGCCGGTCCGGCGATCAAGGTCATCGCCTGGGATTGCGGCTTCGACAGCGCGGCCGCCTTTTCGGCGGCCTTCCGCAAGGCGACCGGACTGACGCCGCGGCAATTCCGAGAGGGCGTGATGCATTGAAGCCAGGGCCGTTTCGCGATGGCATTGGCACGATCGCGAAACTGGGGCCGCTTGTTCATCGGCCCGGTCGCCAGCAATGTTGCGCCAAAGCGCCGCCGCCGTTCGAGCGGCCATCGGGAGAATGGACGTGCCGGAAAATCTGTTCGATCTGAGCGGCAAGGTGGCGCTGATCACGGGCGCCAATTCGGGGCTGGGTTTCGGCTTTGCCCGCGGTCTTGCCCGTGCCGGCAGCGACGTCGTCCTCTGGGGACGGCGCGCCGACAAGAATGAAGAGGCGGCGGCCGCATTGCGCGCGCATGGGGTGCGGGTCTTCGCCGATGTCGTCGATGTGTCCAGCGAGCCCGCGATCGTCGCCGGCTTCGCCCGCGCGCTCGATGCCATGGGCCGGGTCGACACGGTGGTCGCCAATGCCGGCGTCGCCAGCCGGGTGCCGTTCACCGACATGGACGTCGCCACCTATCGCAAGCTGATCGACGTCAATCTCGATGGCGCCGTCTTCACCCTGCGGGAGGGTGCGCGGCACATGAAGGCGCGCGCGGAAGCCGGCGACCCGGGCGGTTCGCTGATCATCTGCGGCAGCGGCTCGATCTTCCAGGGCGTGCCGACCATGGCGCATTACGGCATCGCCAAGGGCGCGCTCAACGCCCTTGGCAAGGCGCTGGCGGCCGAACTCGGTCCGATCGGCGTGCGCTGCAACGTCATCGCGCCGGGTTTCATCGAAACCGAAATGACATTTGCCGATCCGGAGGTCGGCAGGATGATCGCAGACGTGGTCGCAGCGAAGGCCCCGCTCGGGCGGGCGGGCAAGCCGTCCGATCTGGAAGGCGCGGTCGTCTATCTCGCGAGCGATATGGCGGCCTACCACACCGGCGACACGCTGGTCGTGGACGGCGGCAAGATGTCCGCCAACTGACCAAACGGCAGGTGCCGCGCCGGGCTTTTACGGCCTGACTGTCGATATTAGCAGGAGATATGCATGTTCGCCCGGCCCAACAGCCAGCATTGCCAGGTCGCCTATGTCACCAACGATCTCGACGCGGCGATGGCCGCGCTCAAGGACGCTTATGGCACGCCCGGCTTCTTCGAATTATCGAACATCCAGCCCGGCGAAGATCCGACCGGCAAGCCGGTGCTCAAGATCGCGCTGGCGGTGGTCGGCGGCGTCGAGGTCGAACTGATCGAGCCGGTGGGCGACACGGCCCCCTTGTTCAGCGATTTTCTGCCCGAGGGCGACGATCTGGCCATTCGCTTTCATCATGTCGCGACCCGGATCGACGGACCGCTTGCCCATTGGGACGCCCATGTCGCTTCGCTCGACCTCATGCGGCACCCGGTCGTGTTCGAAGGCGCGCTGGGCGACGCGCTGCGCTATATCTACACCGACGAGCGCGCGACGCTGGGCCATTATGTCGAGCATGTCTGGATGGCGCCCGACCTTCTGGCGCAGATGCGTGCCGTCATCCCTACCTATCCGCCCGTTGAAGGACTGACTGCATGACCATCGCCCTGTCCCGCCTCAATTTCCGCGACATAGGCGGCCTGCCGACCGCGGGTGGAGGGCAGGTCCGGTCCGGCATCCTGTTCCGCTCCGAAGGGCCGGCGAGTTTCTTCGAGGATCATCATGCGGAGCTGTCGGAGCTGGGCTTCCGCTCGGTGGCGGACCTCCGATCGACGATCGAAAGGGACGCGGCGCCGCATGGCTGGTGCGGCCCGGACTGCCGGATTCTCGACCTCGACATGAACACCGACCTGCGCGCGCAGGGGGAGGACATGTGGCTGTCGCTCGGTCGCGAGCCGACCGCCGCGCGCGCCATCGAGGTTATGTCGCATAATTACGGTCTCATGCCGCAGGCCTTTCTGCCGCATCTGTCGCGGATGGTCGATGCGCTGCTGGCGCAGGACACGCCGATGCTGGTCCATTGTACCGCCGGCAAGGATCGAACCGGCGTCGTCGTCGCCCTGTTCCTCGACCTGCTCGCCGTGCCGCGTCCCGTGATCATGGAGGATTATCGCAAATCCGATATATTCGGCCAGAATCTGCGCGTGTCGGGTCATCTCAAGCGCGATCTGCAAAAGACCTTCGGCTTCGTGCCGCCCGACGACATGGTGGCCATCCTGATCGGCGTACAGGATGATTTCCTTCTGAGCGCGCTCGATATGGTCGCGACGCGATGGGGCGGGATTGAAGGGTATTTCGAGGCGGCAGGCGTCGACGCGGAGCGGCGTACTGCGCTGAGGCAATTGCTTGCCACAGACTAGGCGGGAAATCTGCGCGGGCGTGCCGACCGTCCTCGCCGGGCTTCTGCTGCCGGGCGGGATCGCCGGTGCCTCCGTCGTCAACCGGAAGACTATGGTGGAGAATGAGATGAGCGACAACGGCATTTTCGAATGGGAAGATCTGCTCGACCAGCTTCGTCCACTGGGCCAGTTGATGCGCGATCGTATCCCGGAAAGGCTGCGCAGCGATCCCCGCGTCATGCAGGAATCGATGCGGCTGTTGCTGTCGGGCGTGCTGCGCACGACCAATGACGCGATCATGCATGATCGCAGTCACCCGATCTTCGTGCCCGAACTCAATATCTGCCAGAATATCTTTCAGCCCAATGCGGACACCATCTACAAGGCGGCGTTGATCGAAAAGGGCGGGACCTATCGCATCCGGGGGGATCGCGGCACGACGCGGATGATGATCCTGGCGCAGCTCGGCCCGGACACGCTGCGCACCGGGCAGCATCATCCCGCGCAGGATGCAAATGATTTCAACGACCTGCATATCGGTGCCGACGGAACCTTCGATGTCATCCTCTCGCCGACCCGGCCTACCGGCTATGAGGGCGACTGGTGGGAACTGAAACCCGCGACCGAGAAGCTGATGGTGCGGATCGTCGCCTGCGACTGGGGCGTCGAGCGCGAGCCGCGCTTCGGCATCGTGCGTTTGGACGCCGATCGCGCCGCCAAGGGGCGCCCCACGCTGGCGCAACTGGCGCACCGTTTCGCCGAGATTCCGGCCACGGCGACCGTCTGCGCTCTGGCCTTTCCCGACAAGGTGCAGAAGTTGCGCGACGAAGGGCTGATCAATATGCTGAAAGTCGTCGACTTCTCGCAGATGACCGGTCTTGCCCGGCAGTCCTATTATGAGGGCGCCTACGAGCTGGCTGATGACGAGGCGCTGATTACCGAGGTGCAGATCCCGAAGGAAGTCGACTACTGGTCGCTGATCCTGACCAACGAACTTTATGAGACGACCGACTGGTATCATAACCAGTCCAGTCTCAACGCGGCGCAGGCCGTGCTCGACGGCGACGGCTATTTCCGCGCCGTCATTTCCGCGCGCGACCCGGGCGTCCACAACTGGCTCGACACGTCGGGCTATGCCAGCGGCGCGGTGCAGGGGCGCTGGTTCAACACCGACGAGCGGCCCACGCCGACGACGAAGAAGGTCAAGCTGGCCGACGTGCGCAGCCATCTACCCGCTGACACCGTGCTGGTGACACCGGATGCGCGCGCGCAAGCGATCCGCGAACGTACGCTCCGCGCGCACACGCGTATCATCTGGTGATGGAGGATTAAATGAGCGACGATCTGGCCAGGCTGCTCGACTATGAGGCGATCCGCAACGTGAAGGCGCGCTATTGCCGCTTTCTCGACACGAAGGACTGGGACGGCTTTCTCTCCCTGTTCACGCCCGATGCGGTGCTGGATGTCGAGGAGGATACCGGCAACCCGCCGATGAGCGGACATGCCGCCATATTGGAGCAGGTGCGCTCTGCGGTCATCGATGCGCGGTCGGCGCATCAGATCCACTCGTCGGAGATCGACCTGCGCGGCGATGAGGCGGACATGATCACGGCGATGCAGGACCGGGTGGTCTGGGCGCCGGGCAAATGCCCTATCCCCGGCGGCCAGTCGATCACCGGTTTCGGCCATTATACCGAACGCTATGTGCGTCGGGACGGACAGTGGAAAATCGCGGCGCTCAAGCTCACCCGCCTCTATGTCGAGGTGCATCCCGGACCTGCCGTTTGACAGGTTGCCAATGCTCCTCCCAACGGCAATGCAGTGGCATATATTTGAGAGGACAAGGGAATGACGGAAGCGGTGGAACCGGGCGCACGGGCACTTTTCGATAAGTTCGGCACCTATATCCTGCCCGGCCGCGTGAACGATCCGCGTCGCGGCATCGACGAAGCGAAGGAAGCGGAGCGCATCGGCCTTGGTTGCGTGTGGATTTCCGAACGCTATGCGCTCAAGGAGCCGGCGGTGCTGGCGGGCGCGGTGGCCGAGGCCACGTCGAAGATTCGCATCACCGGCACCATGTATGCGACGATGCGCCATCCGCTCGTCACCGCCAGCGTTGCCGACATGATGCAGGCGATGAGCGGGGATCGGTTCCGCCTGATGTTCGCGCGGGCCGTGCCGGCCTATATGAAAATGCTCGGTTCGCCGCCGATCACCATGGAACGGCTGGCCGATCTGATCTCGATCTGTCGGCGTCTCTGGGCGGGCGAGAAGATCAATTATGAGGGCGTGCTGGGCAAATTCCCCGCCATCAGCCTCACCGATCGTCATGGCGGCACGCCGCCGCCGATCATCTTTACCGCGATCGGTCCCAAGAGCCTGGAATTTGCCGGCGAACATTGCGACGGCGTGCTGCTGCATCCCTTCGTGTCGGCGCAGGGGGTGAAGAACAGCGCGAAGATTGTCCGCGACGCGGCCGAAAAGGCCGGCCGTGATCCCATGTCCGTGCGCATCTATCACAATATCATCGTCGCCCCGGACCTGCCCAAGGAGGAGGAGGAGGCCGTCGTCGGCGGCCGCGCCATCACTTATTTCGAACTGCCCGGCTTTGGCGACCTGATCGTCGACATCAATGGATGGGACAAGAAGGTGCTGGAGGATATCCGCGCCCATCCCAAAATCGCCGGCCTCAACGGCAAGCCGGCGGATCAGGCCTATACACGGCAGGAACTGGTCGATGTGAGCCGCCTCATTCCGCAGCAATGGCTGGATGAAGGCGCCGCGGTGGGGACCGCAGCCCAGTGCGCCGACCAGTTAATGGCCTATCTGGACGCCGGCGCCGATGAAATTCTGCTCCATGGTTCGTCGCCCAAGGATATGGGGCCGCTCACCATCGAACTGAAGCGCGCCCTGGCAGCGAAGGGGCTGTAATCATGGAATTGCTGACCCCCGATCGAATCACCGTCCAGCTGCAGGACTGGCTGGCGGGCGAAAAGCCCGAATGGCGCGACATCCGCGTTCGCCCGCTCGATGTGACGCTGGGCGCTGGCTTTTCGGCCGACATCTTCTTCGTCGACGTCGACTATGTCGATCCAGCTGGTCCCCAGAGCCAGACGCTCGTGGTCCGCCGTCAGCCGATGGATCTGGAAGTGGTGTTCGGCAGCAGCCTGGCGCTGCAGGGCAAGATGATGGCGGCGCTCGATGCGCGCGGCGACCTGCCCGTGCCGCCCTGGATCGGCATGCATCTCGATCCGGATATTCTCGGCCTGCCTTTCCTCGTGATGGGTAAGGTCGATGGGGAATGCGCCAAGCAGAAGCCCAACTATAATCTGGAGGGCTGGCTGGTCGAGATGAGCCCCGCGCAGCGACGGCAAAGCTTCACGAACGCCATCAACGCCTTTGCCAGCCTGGCGAAGATCGACTGGCGCGATGGCTTTGAATTTCTCGCCCAGCCTGAAAATGGGCAGCCAGGGCTTGATCAATATGTCGGTGCCCTCGAAGCGTGGCACAAGGCGGCCGGCCGGGGCCGCGCCATGCCCATCGTGGATGCAGCCATGGCCTATGTGCGCGCCAACATGCCGGCCGATGCGGGGGTGAATGTGCTGTGGGGCGATCCCACACCATCGAACGTGATGTTTTCCGCCGATGGTCAGGTCAACGCGCTGATCGACTGGGAACTCGCGGCGCTGGGACCTGCCGAGCTTGACCTCGCCTGGTGGCTCTATTTCGACGATCTGTTCGGCCGTCGCTTCGGCATCACCCGGCTGGAAGGCCTGCCGACCAAGGACGAGACGATCGCCATCTGGGAAGCGGCAAGCGGCCAGAAGGCCGGGCATCTCGATTATTATGACATCGTTGCGGCGCTCCGTATGGCGCTGGTCGCCGTGGGCGCCTTCGACCGGCAGGTCGGCATCGGCAATATCCCCGGGACCAACAAATCGCTCAACGACAATTTCATGACCCTGTATCTGGCTGAAAAGCTGGGGCTGCCTATCCCCGAACTCGGACCGGATTTCGTAGCCTTCATGAAGAATCTGACGCCGGTGGAAGACAAGACGGCCTAAAACCGGGCCGCTGCGTGTAAAAGCGAATTGCCCGCTTGACCGATGCCTCAATCAATAAATATACAGTGTGGAATAATAAAATGGAGAGGTGAGTCATGCGGCAGCGGCCGGTCGAAGGGCATTCATGAAAAGCGCTGTCGCAGAGCGCGCGCCGCTTTCCGCCGATGCACTGATCGCGGAAGCGCGCGCCGTGACCGGACTGTCGGACTTCGGGCCGGATATGTCCTTCATGACCGGCTTTCGCCGTCTGGTCGATGCAGTCGAGGCGATGGACCCGCCCGCCCAGTTGCGCGAGACCGCGCATCACAAAATCGTCGGCCTGCTCGCGACCCGGCTGCGCTTCGCCGAAGACGAACGGCTGCATCCGGACATCGTCGCGCAGGATGTGGGCGACCCGCTGATCGTCTGCGGCCTGCCGCGCACCGGAACAACGATTACCTACGATCTGCTTTGCCTCGATCCGGCGGCCCGGGCGCCGCGCGAATGGGAATGGTATATCCCCTGGCCGGCCCCGGAAATATCCAGTTTCGACAGCGATCCGCGCATCGCGCAGGTGCAGGCCGTCTATGAAAACTGGTTGAAACATGCGCCGCAACTGGCTGACATCCAGCGGATGGACTGCACCCAGCCGGGCGAGTGCAATCATGGCATGATGCTGCATTTCGCCAGCACAAATTTCCCGGCCGAACTGGGGGTTCCTGCCTTCGCCCGATGGCTGCAGGACATTGTGCCGGAAGGGCAATATCGCACCCACAAGCGGATGCTCCAGCATTTCCAGTGGAAAGGCCCCAGGGGCCGCTGGACGCTGAAATCGCCGCAGCATCTCATGGACCTGCCGGGTCTGGTGGAGGCCTATCCGGGCGCGATGCTGGTGTGGACGCATCGCGATCCGGTGCTGACCCTCTCGTCGCTATCGAGCATGATCGCCGGCTTCCTGGCGGCTGTGGGCGGCGCCAATGATCTTCAGGCGATCGGCCGGTCGGTGGTCGACACCTGGTGCGCGGCGATGGCGCGGGCGACGCAAGCGCGCGCAAGCGATTCCGCGATCGAGGGCCGCATTATCGACCTCGCCCATCGGGATATCGTCGCCGATCCGATGGCGACAATCGGACGCATCTACGACCGCTTCGGCCTGCCCTTCACCGAGACGCATCGCGCGCGCATCGCCGCTTTTCTGGCCGATAACCCCGCCGCCAGCCGCCTCGGCAAGCACAGGCACAGCCCCGGCCAGTTCGGCATCGATCCGGACGAGGTGCACGAGCGGCTCGCCGGCTATTATACGCGCTACGGCCATCTGTTCGACCGCGCCTGACCCCGATCTTCTGGAGTATCCAGCATGAGTGTTCTCGACCGTTTCCGCCTCGATGGGCGCACCGCCATCCTGACCGGGGTAGGGCCGGGCGTGGGCGAACATATCGCCAAGGCCTATGCTGAATTGGGCGCCAATGTGGTCCTCTCCGCCCGCTCGCAGGATCGGCTCGACCGTATCGCGGCAGAGATTAACGCGGCCGACGGCGGCCGGGCGATCGCCATCGCCGCCGACGCGGGCGAGAAGGCCGATCTTGAACGGCTGGTGGCGGGCGCGCGCGCCGCCTTCGGTCCCATCCATATCGTGTTCAACAATGCGGCGGCGGGCGTGGTCTATGCCGCAGACGGCGGGCTCTGGGCGAACACGGACGACGTCTGGAAGACGGCGATGGACGTCAACGTCATGGCGACCTGGCGTCTGACCGAACTGACAGAGGCCGATATGAAGGCGCATGGCAAGGGCAGCATCATTTCGGTCCAGAGCTGCGGCGGCTTCACGCCGATTCCGCCCGCCGTCGCCTATGGCGTGTCGAAGGCGGCGCTGCTTTTCCTGGTGCGCGAGCTGGCCAAGACGCAGGCGCCACACACCAGGATCAACTGCCTGTGCGTCGGATCGATGAGCCCGGACGGGCAGGAGGCCGCCATCCACAAGGGGCTGGGTCTTGCCGAGCGCAACGCGATCAAGCGCTTCGGTGCAGCGGACGAAGCGGTCGGCGCGGCGGTATTGCTGGCGGGAGACGGCTCCAGCTATACGACCGGCAGCACCATCTTCACCGAAGGCGGCCGGGTGGGGACGATTTCATGACCGTCAACCCTCTCTGGACCGACGATCAGGCAGCGGCGGAAAAGCTGGCGCTGCGCCTCCTCGAACGGGCCGACATCCGTGCCGCACGCGAAGAAGCGCGCCTCATGCTGCTCGCCGACTCGCTCGCGGGCACGCTCGATGGACGGCTGGGGCTGGATCGGGCGCTGGATCAGTGGGTGCTGGGACTGGCCATGCGCGAAGCCAATGGCGATCCCGCCGATCCCAGGGTCGTCTGGAATATCAGCAACGCCCCGCGGCGCTGGTTCGGCCACATCTATCCGGGCGCGGCGGTGGCGATAGACAATCCCGACAATTTCAACCGCGAAATTCCGATCGATGGCGATGGGCACTATGCTGTCGACATCCGCTTTTCCGCCGATCCACCGCAGTTCAGCATCGTTGCCGAGGTGGAGCCGGCGCATCATGCGGGACTTGGCCGCAATCTGGGAGCGCTGACGCTTCAGCAACTTCTGCCGTTCTGCGATGCCGACGGGCAGGTGACTGTGACGGTCGGCCCGCAGGAGGGCGGCGCGACCCATTTACGGACCGAGCCGGGCGCGCGGATTCAGGTCTATATCCGCGACAGTCAGCGCGACTGGCGGCAGGTGCCGGCACAGGTCAGCGTCCGTCGCGTCGATCCGCCATCCGGCCACCGCCCGCGCGACGAGGAGGAGATCGCCCGGACCGTCGTCGCCGACCTGCCAGCCTGGGTCGCCTTCTGGTCGGGGTTCAAGAATGATTTTCTCGGTCATCCCGAACCCAACCGGCTCATCGGACCCAATGGCCGCGACGGGGGCTGGGGCTATCTGGCTGGCGGGCGTTTCGCCCTTGGAGAAGGGCAGGGGTTGCTGGTGACGATCGATCCGGCGGGCAGCTATTATACCGGCATCCAGATTGCCGATCCGTGGACCATCTCCCCCGATCCGATGCTGCGCCTGGTCAGCCTCAACAGCGCTCAGGTCACGCCAGCGGCCGATGGCATGATCAGCTATGTGGTGGCGGGCGTCGATCCGGGCATCGCCAACTGGATCGATACGGCAGGCCTCGAAGAAGGCTGGGTGCTGCTGCGCTGGCAGGGCGTACCCGACGGCGCCGATCCTGCCTGCTTCATCCGCGACGTGCGCGTCGTCGATCTGGCGGCCATCGACCGCGAGGTGGACGCGAGGGTTCCCCGCGTCGATCTAGCCGCGCGGGGGCAGCAGTTGCGCGACCGCGCGCGTCAGCATGACCTGCGGACCCACGCCGCGACCTGGGGAGATGCATGATGCAGCCCAAGGGCTCTATACTGGAATTGTGTCAGGTGGTCCGCGACATGGAGCGCGCCTTGGATCACTGGACACGGGTCATGGGCGCGGGGCCGTTTTTCGTCTTCGACGTGCCCGTGCTGCCGGGCCAGATCTATCGCGGCGCGCCGACGCAGGTGGCGCTGAAGGTCGCGTTCGGCTTTTCCGGCGGACTGCTGATCGAACTGCTCCAGCAGACCAATGACGGGCCTTCGGTCTTCACCGAAATGCTCGACCGTCATGGCGAGGGCTATCATCATGTCATGCTGCGCATCCCCTATGATGACGGCGTGGAGCGGCTGTCCAGCGAAGGCTATGCCATGGCCTTCAGCGGCCAGATGCCGTCGGGCGAACGTTTCGCGCTGTTCGATACCCGCGCAGGCAATGGCGGCTATGTCGAACTCATGGAGATTTCGCCCGCGATGGAGGCGTCGCTCCACCGGATGCACGCCGCCCATTGCACATGGGACGGGATCGACCGCCCCATCCGGTCCATCGCCGAGCTCGGCTGAATCCGAGGCTGGAGCTCAGGCCGCTTCCGCGATGGCACGGATCGCGGTCAGCAGCATGTCGGTCGCGCGGGTGAGGGCGGCTTCCACGACATTGCGCTGCATCGCCAGCCGGTCGTCATTGTCGTCCAGGCTTTCCGCCACGACGACATTGCCCAGCACGATGACCGAGAAGATCACGAGCACCTCTTCGCTTTGTCGGCGCGACAGCCCGGCCTCTTCCAACGCGGTGAAGATGGCGCGCCGGATCGCCAAGGCATTGGGCAACTCCAGCCGATTGGCGCTGCGCGACAGGATAAAGGCGGCGGACCCGGGAAAATCCCTGTAGGCCATATGGACCGCGCGGGCGATGCTGCGCAGGCGGCTTTCCCAGTCGGGCGCCGACAAATCGGGCATCCGGCCGCGCAATATCTCGTCGGTCAGCAGGGCGAGCATCGCCTCTTTGTCGCGGACATGGTGGTAGAGCAGGCGTGGCGACACGCCCAGACGCTGTGCGACCGGGCGGATATTGAGCGCGTCGATCCCGCCCGACCGGGCCATGTCCAGCAACGTTGCGACCAGCCTCGCGCGGTCAAGCGCAGGCCCTTCGCATTGCGGCGGTCGGCCGCGCCGCGAAATCCGTGCAAGCGGTTGCTGGTCTGCCCTCATGCGTCTGCTTTAAGCGCAGGAACGGCACTGGTCCATGCCCCACGGTGCCGCAAGACCGTGGAGCAAGAGATTACAGCTTCTTCAGTTCGGCATTCGACAGGCTGGTCGTCACGCCCTTCTCACCCGCGCTCAGCGTGGCGGCGGGGATGGCGATGAACTTGCCGCGATAGATAACGCGAATGGCAGATACGGCGCCGTCGGCAGCCGTCAGCACGCGATCGACCTTGCCGATCTTGGTGCCGTCTGCGGAGTAGATCGTCTCGTTGCGATCCACCGCAGGCGCCTGGGCAAAAGCAGGTGCGGTCAGGCCCAGAGCGGCGAGCGCGATGATGATCGTCTTCATATGCTGAGATTCCTTTGTCGAAGATGACGATCTGTTGGCGCAGTCCCAAGATGGTTTCAAGGGAAAATCGATACACATCGAAAAGAATCTGTTCTATCTGTCCCATATGGAAAATGAAAGCTGCCGGATGGTGGGGGGAGAGGCAATGAAGGGCGCAGGCGGGTTTCGGCTCCACGACAAATGGTTCCTGCTGCTGCTGGGCGCGATCTACATGTTCAATTTCATCGATCGCACGATCATCGCCGTAGTTGGCGAGGCGATTCGTCACGACCTGCGCCTGAGCGATCTCCAACTCGGTATGCTCGGTGGGCTCGCCTTCTCGATCTTCTATGCCGTGCTGGGTATCCCGCTGGCGCGACTCGCCGAACGCTACAGCCGGGTGCGGATCATTGCCATGGTGACGATGCTCTGGTCGCTGATGACGGCGTTGTCCGGTGCGGCGGCAAGCTATGTCCAGCTCCTGCTCTGCCGCATGGGCGTCGGCGTCGGCGAAGCCGGCTTCACACCGGCGCTCGTTTCGATGATTTCCGATCGGTTCGATGCCGGGCGCCGGGCGGTGGTCTTTTCGCTGATTGCGATGGGGGTGCCCCTGGGCGGCGCCATCGCTGCGATTGCGGGCGGCGCGGTGGCGCAGGCATTTGGTTGGCGGCTTGCGCTCGTGGCGGTTGGCGCGCCCGGCCTGTTGCTGGCGCTGCTACTGCTTGCGACCATTCCCGAACCTGAACGGAAGGATGCCGGGCAGAGTGCGGATACGCCCCCCTTCGCCATGGTGCTTCGGCGGCTCGCCCGTTCGCCTTCCTTCCTGCACCTGACCTTTGGCAGCGGCTTCGTCGGGCTGGTGGGGTTCGGCACCAACCTGTTCCTCATTCCCTTGTTGGTTCGCCGCTTCGATCTCCCGCTGGCGCAGGCGGGTCTGGTGTTCGCGCTGTCGTTCAGTCTCGCGACGATGGTGGGACAAGTCAGCGGCGGTTATCTGATCGGCCGGCTGATCCGGCGGGATATACGCTGGGGCGGCTGGGCGCCCGCGATCGCGGTGGGGCTGGCTCTGCCATTCTATCTGCTGGCGATCCATCAATCCGACTGGTGGTGGCTGGTCGCCTTTCTCTTCGTCGCGACGACCTTGCTCTATGCGTTCACGCCCGCGATCATGACCATCACGCAGTCACTGGTTGAACCCCGTATGCGGGCGTCCGCCGCCGCGCTTCACTCCTTCGGCCAGACCGTCGCCGGGCTGGGGTTGGGATCGGTTGTGCTGGGCTATCTCAGCGATCGCCTCGCTGTCTTTCTCTATAAGGGCAATTATGCCGCAGACTGCCTCGTCTCGGGCAAGGCATCGCTGCCAGCCGCTTGTCTCTCGGCATCGGCAAGCGGCCTGCAACTGAGTATGCAATTGTCGGCATCTGTGCTCCTGATCGCGGTTATCCATTATAGCCTGGCTGCGAAAAATCTGCCGCTGGAGGCAAATGCATCGTGAAGGACGGGAAAGCTGTCGACGTTCGGCCACGAAGCGCCGGATGGGATGACGCCGCGGCCCCGGCCATGCCATCCTTGCGGCCTGGCTATGACAGGACCGCGAGCAAGCGGCAGAAAGGAAGATGAGGATGGGAAGAGCAGGGGTTATCGGCCTGGGGCAGATCGGCGCGGGCGTCGCCATATGCCTCGCGCGGACACAGCAATTGGCTGCGGTCTATGACATTCGCGCCGATGCTGCTGACGCGCTGGAGGGCGTGCCGCCCGTCGTCGCTAGCCCGGCGGAGCTGGCCGCGCAGTCCGACGTCGTCATCATCGCCGTCGTCAACGCAAAACAGACGATCGATGTGCTGTCAGGCCCCGACGGCGTGCTTGCGCGCGCGCGGCCGGGCATGATCGTGGTGCTGGTCGCGACCGTCTCGATCGAGGATCTGGACGCCATTCGCGTCCTGACCGACGCGGCGGGCGTGGAACTGGTCGATTGCGGCGTGACGGGTGGCCCCAAATCCCGCGAGCATGGCCTCGTTTGCCTCGTCGGCGGTACGGATGAAACAATCGCAAAGGTGCGTCCGGTTCTGGACGGCTTTGCCAAGCTGGTGGCGCATATGGGTGGCCCAGGCGCGGGCATGGCCGCGAAGATCGCCCGCAACGTCATCGTCTTCGGCTGCCTGCGCGCCGGCTATGAAGCGTCGGTATTGTGCCGCAATGCCGGGGTGGATGTCCGCCAGCTTGCGCATGTGATCGACGCCAGTTCGGACAGCGTGGGCGGCCCGTTGATGCTGGCGGTGCGCGACGATCCGTCGTCCAGCGAGCAGGAAGCGGCGGTGCGCGAATATACCCGCAGCCTGATGGTCAAGGATCTGGACGCCGCCATCGATCTGGCGCGCAGCTACGGCATCGCGCTGCCCTTGGTCGAATTGACGCGCCGAACCGATCAGACGGTCGTGGGCTTGGAAAATGTAATGGGAGAAAAGGCATGAGCATCGACGAAGCGCAGTGGCAGAAGGGGCTGGAAGTCTTCGACAAGGTCTACGGACCGGGATCGTCGGAAATGACCCTCCCGTATCGGGAATCATCCTTCAACCAAGAAATCGTCGGTAATCAGTTCGCCAATCTGTGGGCGAGCGACATCTTCTCGATGCGGGAGAAGCGCCTGCTGGTGCTGGGCGCCACGGCTATGCTGGGCCGCGCAGATCTGGTCGAAATCCAGATGAACGGCGCCCTCATCAATGAGGAATTCACTGATGAGGAGCTGGATTTCCTGCCGCTGTTCGTGCTGTTCTATGCCGGGGCGGGCAATACGACTACCGTGTTTCGGGGGATCGAAGCAGCCAAGGCCCGACGCAAGGAACGCAACGCCGCGAAATGACAGGGTGCGCATAATGAAGGGCGGTCTGGTCGAAAGACCGGGCCGCCCTTTTCTTATGCTTCGCCGCTACCCCGACGCCGGATCGCGCGCGAGGCCAGCAGCAGCAATATGCCCCCAGCGAATGTGAACAGCATTGCAGTGCCGATCCCCCAAGCGACACCGGCCGTGCCTCCGACAAAGTCGCTGACCGCACCGATCAGATAAGTGCCCGCGCCTACGCCGATCAGGTTCGCGCCCAGCTGCACCAGCGATACCGCAAGGCCCCGCAGGCGCGGTCCGGCGATTGTCACGATGACGGCGTAAATTGGGCCATTATAGGACGCACTGAGGAAGCCGCAAGCCATCAGCAGCGCCAGCATCAGATCGACGTCGTGGAACAGGACCGTACCGACCCCGGTCACAGCCGTCAGCAAGGGTATCACCGCGCCGAACAGGGATGTCCTTGCCGGATCAAAGCCACCCCGCCGCCGATTGACGAGGTCGATCACCCAGCCCGCGAGGAATCCGCCCAGCGAACCGAGGCCGCCATAGGCGATGGCGATGAGGATGCCCGCCTTCGCAATGGGCATGCCGTGGACCCGGATCAGGAAAGTGGTGAGCCATGTGCTCATGCCGTAAATGCCCGCCGCGATCAGGACGATGGCGAAGATGCAATACAGCAGTCCGGGCTGCGCGGCGAGCAGGCGGATGCGTTGCCCCAGTCTCAGCGTTTCTTCCTGCTGCGGGGCCGGCCCGTCATGTGCGCCGCGCACGGGTTCCCTTACCGTGAGCAGCAGCAGCGGCGCCAGCACCAGTCCCGGCACGCCGGCGGCCACGAACGCCCAGCGCCATCCGGCGCTCTGCACGATCGCGCCGCCTACGATGAACGCGATGGCGAGGCCGATTCCCGAACTCAGATACCAGATACCGATGGCGGTCGCGCGCCGGTCTTCGCCGAAATAATCGCTCAGCAGCGACATGCCGGTCGGTGATCCGCCCGCTTCGGCGGTCCCTACGGCGGCGCGGCCTATGAGCAATGTCCAGAACCCTGTCGCCAGGCTACACAGGGCGGTCGCACCGCTCCACAGCGTCAACGCGGCCGCCATCAGGTTGCGTCGGTTCCAGCTATCTACGGCTATGCCGAAGGGGAGGGCTGCAAGGGCAAAGAATATGCCATAGGCAAATCCGGCCAATATTCCCAATTGCCCATCCGAGAGTGCAAATTCATGCCCGACCGGCGCCAGCACCAGCCCGATGATGGCGCGATCAATGCCATGGCAGGTCTGCGCCAGCGTCAATATACCTAGCACATACCAGGGATAATGGCCGATGGCCGCTGGTTTGTCCGACAGCGCTCTCATGACGTCCCCGGCTGCAAGAGCGGTGCGATGGACATTGAGCGCCTCCTGTTTTTGAATATCGAACCGGGTGCATGGCGAAACCTGTCGCCCCTGTTCCCATGCCGCGCCTCGATCGAGCACAGGCAGGGATGTGCCCGCGCATGGAGCCTTGACCACCTATCCGAAGATAGAAGTAAAAGCGCATTGGTGCGCCTATTCGGGGCATCGAGAGAATAGAACCTGGCAGAGGTAGAGATGTTTCGTCCGGAGAGCGATTGGACCGGTCAGGGTAGAGCTGGCGTCCAGAATTTCTACATCGAAGCGGCGGCGAGAGTTCGCGACGCGCATGTGGATGTGCGGCATTTCGATTGGGTCCAGCCTAGCAGCGGCGTCTTTAGTCCAGAGAAACATTATCTGGATTATTCGCTCGACGGTCAGCCGCGGCGCAGCATGGTCAGCATGGGCCGCCCGGACCGGCGCGCCGCGTCGGGGGACATCCTCTACATGCCGCCGCACCGCCAATATTTCGGCGAGCCGGCGCTTCAGGAGCGGCATCTCGTCTGCGTGGCGCTTGGGGAAGAATTTCTGGAGGAATTGTTCGACGGGGAGCAGCCGCTGAACAAGGTAGAGCCGTGCGCAGACATTCAAAATATCTCCATGCGCCGACTCTTTGCGGGACTGGCTGCGGAATTGCGGACGCCCGGATTTGCCAGCCAGACGCTCGTCGAATCGATGCTCATGGGGCTTGCGGTCGAACTGGCCCGGCACATGGGTTCGCGCGAACGGGGCAGCCAGCATTCGCGTAGCCCACGCCAGGTCCAAAACATTATCGACTATGTGTTGGAAAATCTCTCCGCGCCTCTTGGCGTCGCCGATATCGCGCGCGACTGCAACATGAGCGTGCGTCATGTCGCCCGCGTTTTCAAGGAAGGGACCGGCGTCAGCCTGGGTGAATTTGTCGCGCGCAGCCGGATCGCCCTGGCAAAGGAACTGCTGCGCAGCGATGGCGCCCGCATCAAGGAAATCAGCTGGCGATGCGGCTTCAACAGCACGTCGGCCTTTTCCGCCGCTTTCCGATCCGCGACGGGTCAAACGCCCAAGGCTTTCCGGTCAACATCAGCGCAGGTCCACTGATCGGGCAAGCAGGAAAATGTCGATGAGCGGCCAAATTCTATCGCCGCACAGTCAACCGTGGACCGGCCACTATGGAGCAGATCGGCTCCAAGCTAGACGGGCTCATATGTGCAAATCGAGGCAAGATACAATGATGGGGAGGAAGATATGAGCAAGAAGGCCGTCACTCAGGGTGCGATCGGCATGGGTGCGCTCGTCGCCGCCATGGCGCAGCCCGCTTATGCGCAGCAGCCGCAATCGGGTGCGAGCGAAGGTATTCAGGATATCGTCGTCACTGCGCGCCGCACTGAAGAAAGTCTTCAGACGACACCGATCGCTGTCACGGCGCTCACCCCCGAAGCTTTGACGACGGCCAAGGTGGAAAATGTCGTCGATCTTCAGCGCACCGCGCCGGGCTTGGTCATCGGCCGCGGTTCCGCGGGCGGCGACGGCATCGTCTTCGTCGCCATCCGCGGTCAGGGCAATCTCCAGCCCATTCTCGCCAACGATCCGGCGGTCGCCACTTATATTGACGGGATCTACATCCCACGGCCCTCGACGGGCATGACCGACATTCAGGACGTGCAGCGGCTGGAGGTTCTGCGCGGGCCGCAGGGTACGCTCTTCGGCCGCAATACGACCGGCGGCGCGATCAACATCGTCACCAACGATCCAAACGACCAGCTCAGCGGCACCTTCAAGGCGGAGTTTGGCAATTACAGTACGCTAGGTGCGCAGGCCAATATCAATGTGCCGCTCGCAGAGGGGCTCGCGATCCGCCTGAGCGGCGCGATCAACGAGCGGGACGGCTATGGCGACAATCTCGCCACCCACCGCGACTTTTCCGACAACAACAGCAAATTCTTACGCGGCAAGCTTAAATATGAAGGCAATGGCTGGGACCTGACGCTTTCGGGCGACTGGAACCGCCAGTCCAACCATGGTCAGCAGATCGCGCTCTGGGCCTTCAATCCGGCGATCGTCCCCGCCGCCTTTCAGCCGGGCCTCACGGCCGGTCTGCTGACCAAGGATCATTGGTGGGGCAACACCGCGACCGGGACATCGACCCCGGCCACGATCGGTGCGCTGACTCCGGAAGCGCAGGCTCTCTACGGTGTGAAGCCATTCAATACGCTGGAAGTATATGGGTTTTCCGGTACGCTCAACGTCGAACTGGGCGGGCTGAACTTCAAGTCGATCACGGGCTATCGCCATTCGATGAACTATGGCCAGAATGATACGGACGGTACGGCCGTCCCGTTGCTGGCGACCTTTGCAGGGTCTGGATCCTATTATATTTCTCAGGAATTCCAGCTTTCCGGGAATATCACCGACAGCCTCAGCTTCATCACGGGCGCTTATGCCGGCAAGGAAAGCGGCTATGAATTCAGTCGCTCGCAGATTTTTGGCGGACTCATCCGCGATTCCAACGCCGACGTCACCAACAAGACCTTCGGTTTGTTCGCGCAGGCCTACTATGAACTGACCCCAAAGCTGCGTGCGGTCGGCGGCTTCCGTTATACTTGGGACACCCGCAACAGCGTGCTGCACAATGCACAGGTATATGGTCTGCCCTATAACGTCGCCGTGGCGGGCACGCCGACCGGCATCAACTGCACCGTCACGCCAACGAGCCCCGTGACAGCCACCACCTGCAATCAGGAGCAGAATGCCAAGTTCAACTATCCGGCCTGGAACCTGGGTCTTGACTGGCAGGCGAGCGACAATCTCTTCCTTTATGCCGCGACCCGCGGCGCGGCCAAGGCTGGCGGCTGGAACCTGCGTGCAGGCGGCCTGCCTGCCTTCTCTCCTGAAAAGGTGAAGGATGTGGAGGCCGGTCTGAAGGTCGATCTCTTCGACCGACGCTTGCGCTTCAACTCGGCGGTCTTCCATACCTGGAAGGATGACAATCAGGCGATCGTCAACAGCTTCGTGACCGGTATCGGTGTTACCCAATATATCCAGAACAACGGCAAGGTCCGTATCTGGGGCATAGAAAATGAAATCACCGCCGTGCCCTGGGAAGGCATGACGCTCAGCGTCAACGGCTCGCTGCAGGATGGCAAATATGCGAAGGGCAGCTTCAGCGAAATCCAGGTGGTGGCCGGCAGCGGCTGCACCAACAGCGCCGGGGTCGCCAACGGCTGCGTCGTCGATCTGAGCGGCTTGCCGCTGCTGCAATTGCCCAAGAAGCAGCTTAACGTCAGCGCCACGCAGAAGATTCCTGTCGGCGGCGGCACGCTCGCCGTCACTGGCGCCTATTCCTATGTCGGGGGTCAGCATTTCGATGCGGTCCGGGCGGCGGATCAGGCGTCGGCGGCGACAAAGGCGGCCTACGAGACGGAAAACCGCCTCGGCTTCGTACCTGGCTATGGCATTTTCAACGGGCGTATCGCGTTCCAGCTTGAAAATCCCAATGTCGAAGTGGCGGTCTATGGCCGTAACATCACGAACAAGAAATATCTGCTGCGCCGCTTCCCCGATCTCTATCGGACATTGGGAATCACAGCCGCCTATGTTGGCCAGCCGGCTACCTATGGCGTTGAAACAACGTTTAAATTTTGATCGATAAGCGGCTGGCGGGACAATCTGCAATCCATGCAGCTCTCTCTCGCCAGCCATCACCGGGGACGGGCGCATGATGACGAGGTTGGTAGACAGGGTAGGGATCGTCACGGGCGGCGGCGGCGGTATCGGTACCGCGGTCGCCCGACGTCTGGTCGCGGAGGGCGCGCGCGTCGTGATCGCCGACCTGTTCGAAGCTGCCGCCGTTCGCGCGGCGGAACCGCTGGGCGACAAGGCACTGCCGGTACAGTTCGATGCTGCCGATCCGCAATCGGTAAAGGCGATGGTCGATCGCACCGTAGACCATTTCGGCAGGCTGGACATATTGCACAACAACGCGGCAATGACCGATCCGGACAAAAGCCCGCAGGATACCACAGCCGTCGATATCCCGATCGGCATCTGGCGCGAAATTCTCGACGTCAATCTCACCGGCTATCTGCTCGGATGCAAATATGCCATCCCGCATATGGTCGCGGGCGGCGGCGGTTCGATCATCAACACTGCCTCCAATTCGGGCAGTGCGGGAGATCTGGCGCGGATCGCCTATGGTTCGTCGAAGGCAGCGATCATCGGACTCACCAAATATGTGGCGACCCAGCATGGGCGGCAGAATATCCGCTGCAACAGCATCGCGCCGGGTGTCGTGCTGACCGAAGCCCTCGAAAAGACCGTGCCGGGGCTCAAGGAAATCATCCAGCGGCATATACTGACGCCGGAATTCGGAACGCCGGATGATATCGCGGCGTTGGTCGCCTTCCTGGCTTCTGACGAAGCGCGCTACATCACGGGCGAAAATATCTCGATTTCGGGCGGCGGCCTCGTCCACCAACCCCATTATGCCGACCTGCTGGCCTTCATGCAGGCGAAGGACTGAGCCGTGTCCAGCGCCTGCACGTCGGAACATGGAAGGTTAATGGGCGGTTCGATGAAAATAGCGGATCGTCAGCCGGCCGTCGGCGACCTTGTAGGTTTCGAGGCTTGGCAGCGTCACGATGCCCTCCTTGGTTTGCAGGCGGTTGGCGACATAGGCGGCGCCCTCGGATCCGTTGACGATCACTTCCAGCGGTTCTGTCGTGCATTTTCCGCCATACTCCGCCCACATGTCGGCCATCGCGGCGTCGCCGTCCACGGGGGGCGATCCGACATATTCGATCGTAAACCCCTCTGGCCCCAACGCCCGGAAAAGGCGATCGAGTTCGTCGCGCTTCCCTTCATTCCACAGCCGGTAATTGTCCCGGATCGCCTGTTCCAGATCCAGCACGTCTGCCTCACTCATGTGCATCGTCTCCTGTCATTGCGGATCGTCCGCATGCTCGTCAGTCTCAGACGGACGGCCACGATCGCACCTGTCTTTGGCAGGGGTGGAATTTATCTCTTTTTGCTTCGGAGACTATGATGACCCAAGTCGCACAACAATCCCTGCCGGATCACGTGCCGCCCGAACTGGCGATGGCGCTGCCGCTCTTTTCGCGGACGGTGATCTATGACAACCCGCAGGAAGTGCTGATCCCCGCGATGCATGCGGAGCTGCCGCCGATCACCTATGTCACCAACATCTTCCCGGGCGATCAACCTGGCTGGCTGCTCAAAAATGCCGAGGATGTACAGGCGATGCTGCGCGATGCCGACAATTTCACCAAGAATGGCATGGGCAAATGGGCGCAGAATATCGGCGAGAACTGGCTAGTCATTCCGACCGAGGCCGACCCGCCAATCCACACCGGCTATCGCAAGGCGCTGAACAGTCATTTCGCACCCCAGAAGATGTTCGCGATGAAGGAACAGGTGCGCGAGCGAGCGCAGGCCTTGATCGATGCCTTCAAGGATCGCGGCCAATGCGATTTCATCGATGAGTTTTCGGAAAAATTCCCGATCTTCATCGTCCTCGATCTGCTGGGCCTTCCGCAGGAAAGAATGACGCAATTCCTTAAATGGGAAAAGGAAATGCTCCATTCCAACGACTGGCAAGTGCGCGGTAACGCCGTACGCTGCGTGAAGGATTATCTGCTGGAAGAGATTGAGGCACGCCGCCAGCAGCCGCGCGACGACTATATCAGCAAGGTGCTGACCTTCGAGGTCGATGGCCGTTTGTGGAATGATGACGAGGTGTTCGGCCATTGCTTCAATCTGTACATTGGTGGCCTCGACACGGTTACGTCCCTGCTCGGCAACATCTTCAACTATCTGGCGTCGCACCCGGACAAACAGAACGAGCTGCGCGCTGATCCATCGCTGATCGTCCTGGCAGTCGAAGAATTCCTGCGCGCCTTCGCGCCGGTTACGGCCTTCCGTATCGCAACCAAGGTCATCGAGATTCATGGGCAGAAAATAATGCCCGGCGATTATGTGGCGTTTAGTTCCCCCGTGGTGGGACGCGACCCGGCTTTCTATGAAGATCCCCAGGCGATCCGCTTCGATCGCAAGGCGCCGCACATGTCGCTGGGCAGTGGCATCCACAAATGCCTGGGGATGCACCTGGCACGGCTGGAACTGCAGATCGCGGTCGAGGAATTCGTCAAGGCCATACCGGAATTCCGGATCAAGGACGGTTTCCGGGTGCCATATTATGTAGGCAATATCCTGCATGTGCCGGACCTCCACCTGCAATGGGGCTGAATATTCCCAACGCTCTCACGCTCACCGATATGGGGAGTGAGTGCCTGAAACGGGAATCTGGAGCGGGGTCGATAGCGTCGGCCCCTGCTCTGGTGCTGTCTAGCTGTATAATATATCCTTCCGGAATGCCCGCGGGCTGAGGCCTGTCGCCTTCCGGAAGGCGGCACTGAAGGCTGCAACGCTTTGGAAGCCGCAATTGCCCGCGATGACCTTGATGAGAGCGCCATCCTGCGCCAATTCCCGTTTGGCCCGCGCAATCCGCGCATCGGCAATGTAGCTGCCGAGCGTCTTTCCGACCGTGTTCTTGAAGATCCGCGCCAGATGCCGTGAGCTGACACCGCATTCTGTCGCAAGGTCGACGATCGACAATGGTCCCGCCAGTTCCGCCTCGATCCGTTCCTGAAGACGGCGCAGGTGCCAGTCCGCCATGCGTTGATCGGTTTCAACATCGGATTTGTGTGGAATTTGAAGGTGTCGACAGAGGTCGATGACCAGTGACAACGCAATGGTCTCGACCATGATGGCGGGAGCGAAGCCGGGATGGCGCACCTCGTGTGCAAGCCGAGACATACCGTTCAGTATCCACGGTGCCTTCACATCGAAACAGGGGGGCAATGAGGAAGGTAGCGTGTCATTCTCGAAGAGTTGATCTGCTGCGTGGCTTTCAAACGTCAAACAGAAAATGCGATATTCGCTGGGTTCGCAGCGCGCCGCAAATTGGCTCCCCTTGGGCAGATAGGACACTTCGCCAAAGGGCGGCGCATGACGACGCCCGTCGGGGAACAGGCGTGAGCCGCGCGCGCGCGGGCCAAGCGAATAGTCGAGATAGTGACTGTTCGGCTCGAATATTGCGTCACAACTGCGATCCCAGGCAAAATGTCGGATGTCGGCCCGAATGCCGTTGGCAATGATGCTGTCCTCGACATGGAAATAGGCGGTTGTTAGCGGTTGGCATGGGAGAATGGTGCCAGTCGGCTGAATCTTGGATCGTTCGCTCGCCATCGCCATTGTCCGCTCCCCCTTTTCAAAGCCTACTGTCGACCCTTTTTATAAGCGATGTTATGGGGCCTCATCCAAAACAGGTCGATGCTCATCATATTGCGCAAACCGGACATCCCATCGCGAAACCGTCATCATGTTCATGACCCGACGGTCGAAAAATTCCAAAGCATCGCGAAGCGGACATTGGTTTGATCGCAGACAGGACATGGCGCGGAAGCCGGTTTTCCGGGCTCCTTGCCAATGCTAGCGGTCGATGGGGATGGGTAGAGATAGAAAAACGTCCTGCCCGTATGCAATGGCTCTGGGAGGGGATAATATGGCTTCAGAGAAATGGTTTCGGACAAGCGCCTTGGCGAGCTTGTCGGTTTTTGTCACGGCCGCTGCGCCGGCGGTGGCGGCGGATCAGACCGGTTCTGTGGGAATAGAGGACATCGTGGTCACCGCCCGGCGGACCGAGGAAAATATCCAGACGACGCCGGTCGCCGTCACCGCTCTTTCGACTGAAATGATTAAACAGGCGCAGGTCGGCGATGTGGCTGGTCTGCAGCGCACCGCGCCCAGCCTGTCGATCGCGACCGGCGCCCCGGGCGGTTCGGGTTTCGTCTATATCTCCATTCGCGGCATGCCGGCATTGAACCCGGGCGTCGCCAACGACCCTTCGGTCGCGACCTATGTTGACGGGGTCTATATTCCGCGTCCTTCGCAGGGTTCGGCCGATCTCATCGACCTCCAGCGGGTCGAGGTCCTGCGCGGCCCCCAGGGCACGTTGTTCGGTCGCAACACCACCGGCGGCGCGCTCAACATCGTCACGGTCAATCCTACGGGCGATTTCGAAGGACAGTTCCGCATTCAAGGCGGCAACTATGATTATCGCAATATCGACGCGGTGCTCAACGTACCATTGGTGGGCGATGAATTGGCGGCGCGCTTCGTCTATGATTTCGTGGATCACGACGGCTACGCCCGCAATGTGACCTCGAACAGCGAATTGAAGGACCGTAACAGCCATTATGCCCGTGCTAAATTGCGTTGGGCGCCCGCCGGCAGCAGCTGGTCCGCGACGCTCAGCGGCGACTACAATATCATCAAGGATCATGGTCAGTTCGTCGGCCTCGCTGGGGTCAATCCGGGCGCCAGCGCGGCAATCGGCGCGATCAACGCCGCAACCCCTCTTGCGGCATATCTGCACAACAACGCCCATTGGTATAATGCCTATGGCGTTCCATTCAGCACCAATCCGCCGGTCGGGTCCAATTATGGGTTTCTGACCGCAGGCAGCCGGAGTGCCTATAACAGGCTGGAAGCTTATGGCGGCAATCTCACGATAGATGGCGAAATCGGTTCTGTTACGGTGAAATCCATCTCTGCCTATCGCTACAGCAACGCAATAGGTCTGAACGAACTCGATGGTACGCCTGCTCAGATTCTGGCGGCCGAAAGTGCCTACAAGTCCGATCAATATTCCCAGGAACTTCAGTTGTCCGGAGAGCTTGGCGATCGGTTCAGTTATATTCTCGGCGGCTATTATTCGACAGAAAGCGGCCGTGAATCGTCGGTGGCGCAGACGTTCGGCTCCTTTACCCCCGCAGCCCCGGCACCCAATTTCGGTTTCAGCCTGAATTACGGCACAGTGAAGAATATCTCGGTCGGCCTGTTCGGCCAGGGCTATTACCGTCTGACCGACACGATCCGTCTTACAGGAGGCGTCCGTTGGACATGGGATAAGCGAGAGGTTGTTCTGCTGAACAGAACGAATCTGGCCGCTAATAGCTGCGCGCCTGAACTGCTCTCAAATCCGGATTTCATTGCGCCTTGCAGCCTACCGCGTTCGGTCAAATATGATTATCCCGCCTGGACGGCAGGCATCGATGTGGAGATCACCGACGGCCTGTTTGCTTATGTGAAAACGAGCGCCGCATCGAAGGCCGGCGGCTTCAACATGCGTAATGGTTCGGCCGCGACGCCGCCGTTCAAGCCGGAGAAGGTCAGGGACGTTGAACTCGGCGTCAAGTTCAGTACATCGGATAACCGTTTGCGTATCAATGCCGCGGCTTTCCATTCCTGGCAGTCTGAGGTGCAGCGCAATGCTTCCGACTGCATCACTCCACCGGGTGCGCTCGCTTGTACAACCACGCAATTCCTCCGCAACTCGGGTGACGCGCGTGTCTATGGCGGCGAACTCGAAATAAGCGCTGTTCCTTGGGGAGGAATGCTGGTCTCCGGCAATCTTGCCTTGCTCGACGGCAAATATGTCGCCGGTACCTTCGTTGAGCAGCAGCAGTTCGTTCCCGTCGCCGGCGCCAATGTGTCCGATTGCGCCGCTGGCACCGCTGTGGGTTCAGTCCGCTGTTCGGTCGTCCGCAGCGGCGAGGCTCTGCCGCAGATGCCCAAAAAGCAGTTCGGCATCTCGGTGACCCAGAAACTCGTCACTTCGGTCGGGGAACTCTCGATCCACGCGAACTACGCCTATATCGGTCGACAGAATTTCGGTCTGTTCACCGCCGATCCGCGTCGTCCGCAGGCTTATCGTGATGCGGTCGCCATCGCCAACCGGATCAACACCATTTCGGGATACGGGCTCTTTAATGGGCGTATCGCCCTGCAGATCGAAGATCCCAATCTTGAGTTGTCGGTATTCGGCCGCAACATCGGCGGCAAGAAATATGTGACCCGCGCATTCGCCGATCAGTTGCCGACACTGGGCACGGCGATCGACTATATTGGCGATCCCTTCACATGGGGCATCGGCGCCACCTTTCGTTTCGGGCCGAAAAGCTAGGCGTGACCTGTCGGCCTTGGCGCTCCCGCAATAGTTTGGCGGTCAGGCGGACCCCGTCGGGGATTTACGAAAGACGTTCGGAGTGATTAGCTCATTCGCGAACTTGGACGAAGCCTGAGGGATATTTCATGACAGATAGTATCAGGAAAATTGGGTTCATCGGCCTCGGCAGCATGGGCGGCGATCAGGCGCGGGAGTTGGCCAAATTGCCGCTCGACCTGACTGTTTACGATGTGTTTCCCGATGCGCTGGCGAAATTCGAGGGCCGCGCGAAGCTCGCCGCCTCCATAGCGGAGGTAGGCGAGGACGCCGACGCCGTCGGGATTTGTGTCCGGGACGACACGCAGGTGCTGGAATGTGTTGATGCGCTGCTGCCTGTAATGAAGCGGGGGGCGAGCCTGCTCATCCACAGCACGATCAAGCCCAAAACTGCACAGCAGATAGCCGAACGAGCTGCCACCGTGGGTGTCGATGTCATCGATGCGCCAGTTACGCGCACTGAAATGACCAAGAACGGCCCGTTCGTCTTTTGCATGACGGGTGGCGATGAAGCCGTCGCCGCGCGCGTCCAGATTGTACTGGACGCCTTTTCGACGAACACGATGCATATCGGCCCGCTCGGATCGGCGATGGCCCTCAAGATCTGCAACAATCTCGTATCTTGGTGTGGTATCATGCTAGGTGTCGAAGTCGCCAATGTGGCGGAGGCGTCCGGCGTGCCGATGGACAAGCTGCTGACCGTGATGAAGCGCAACGGCAATCTCACCCCGCCCATGGCGGGTTTCATCGATTTTCGCAATAATCCGGGAGACGCCGCCCGTCGCGCCTTTTTCGCCAGCCAGGCCGGCATCGGCGAAAAGGACCTTGCGCTGGCCGAAGAGCTGGCGGCTGGTGCCGATGCCCCGTCGCCAATCACCAGCCATACCAAGACACTGATCAAGAAAACGCTGCTCGCAATCTGTGAGAGCTAGATTGTCAAAAATTCGCAGAAAATAAGGTTTCGAGGACAAAGCTTTACGGGCGCGATTTTGTATTGATTATCCCACTACCCGCGACCTATCCTTTCTGATCCCAGGGCGAACTTGTAGTTGTGGTTATGCCGTCCAAGATTAAGGGGGTGCCTTCTCGAAGGGAAGAGCGTCAGTCCGATCGACGGCAGTTCATCATTGCCGTGGCTCGCCGATCCTTTCTGCAGGATGGCTATGCCCGGACTACCATGTCAGGAATAGCTGCAACGCTCGGTGGCTCAAAGAGCACCTTGTGGCGTTATTTTCCTTCGAAAGAAGAGCTGTTTACCGCCGTCCTGGACCAAGCAACCTCCGAGTATCACAAACGGCTTTGCTTGATACTTGATCCCTCTGAGGATGTCGCCACGGCGGTCGAACGCTTTTGCTTTAATTTCCTGAAAACGGTAACGTCGGCAGATGCCTTATCCTTATACCGATTGGTCGTAGGCGAGGGAGCCCGATTTCCGGAGATTGGTCAAATTTATCATGCCCGAGTACAGTCAGTTACCAACAAGATACTCGCCCATTATTTCGCCAAAGCCATGAGCTGTGGTTCATTACGCGAAGGCAACCCGCTAAGATTAGCCCAGGCATTGAGAGGTCTTTGCATATCAAAAGTCGAGGATTTCTTGCTGTCTGGGGCAACCGAAATCTATCGCGCTGAAGTTATTGATTCCGATGTGAATGAGGTACGGGATATTTTCCTCCGTGCCTTTGCTCGTAACTAATCGGCCTTCATCACCCTCATGCTCAATTACTTCACTCCTGTATAAGGGATCGTGTCCCACTGCGTGGTGTAGGTTCTCCGGCGTAGCCATAGCGATCTCCGGCTAGAGCCGGGTTGATCACGCGGCCATGGGGGGCAGCGTGACGAGCGGATCATCGCCGATTTGGGCGACGCTTTCCAGTGTCATGTAGCGGGAGCGCTGGACCGCCCATTCGTCATTCTGTTCCAGCAGGATAGCGCCCACGAGGCGGGTGATGGCATCCTCGTTGGGGAAGATGCCGACCACCTCTGTGCGCCGCTTGATTTCGCCGTTGAGGCGCTCGAGCGGGTTGGTCGAGTGCAACTTCGTGCGATGCTGCGGCGGGAAGGACATGTAAGCCAGCACGTCCTGCTCGGCGTCGTCCATCAGTTTGGCCAGCTTGGGCACCGCCGGTCGAAGCTGATCAGCGACCTTGCGCCACTGGATCGTGGCGGCCTCGGCGGTTTCCTGGGCGTACGCAGTGGCGATCAGCGCGGAGACGACACGGTTCCGGCTCCGCCCGGCATGAGCGATGGCATTGCGGGCAAAATGCACGCGGCAGCGCTGCCAGGTGGCATTGAAGACGCGGGACACCGCCGCCTTGATACCCTCATGGGCGTCGGAGATGACGAGCTTCACGCCGCGCAGGCCCCGCCGCGCCAGATTGCGCAGGAAGTCGGTCCAGAAAGTCTCGGCTTCAGAAGCACCGATCGCCATGCCCAGCACCTCGCGGCGGCCATCGCTGTTGACGCCGACCGCGATGGTGACCGCCACCGAGACGATCCGCCCCGCCTGCCGGACCTTGAGGTAGGTGGCATCGACCCAGAGATAAGGCCAGTCGCCTTCGATGGGCCGATCGAGGAATGCCTTCACCCGCTGGTCGATCTCCTGGCAAAGGCGGCTGACCTGGCTCTTGGAGATGCCGCTCATGCCAAGCGCCTTGACCAGATCATCGACCGAGCGCGTCGAGATGCCCTGAATATACGCCTCCTGGATCACCGCCGTCAGCGCCTTCTCGGCCAGCCGGCGGGGTTCCAGAAAGCCGGGAAAATAGCTGCCGGTGCGCAGCTTGGGGATGCGCAGCTCGACGGTGCCCGCGCGCGTCTCCCAATCCCGATCGCGGTAGCCATTACGCTGCGCCTGCCGCTCCGCGCTCTTCTCGCCATAGGCGGCGCCGGTCAGCCCACCGACCTCCAGCTCCATCAGCCGTTGCGCGGCAAAGCCAATCATCTCGCGCAGAAAATCGCTGTCGGCACTCTTCCCCAGAAGTGCCTGAACGTCCATCATCTCCTTGGTCATCGGAATCTCCGTAGCTTTGAGTGTGGTAACCCAAATCTATCCGAGATCGCCGATGGCCACCCGCGAAACTGACCGGCCGCTACTGCGCTTAATCGATGAGCGCGCGTCCGGTCAGCTTCGCTAACCGTCGAGCTACACCATCACCGGGGACACGACCGTATAAGGTCCATTTGTTGGCCATGCTGTACTTACTGAATGGAGAAGAGTGAAGCATAATGAAAAAAAGCATTAAAGCCAGTCACGTGGTGATAGGGGTATCCATTGGGGTACCGTCGGCAAGGAGATGAATAATATGTAATAGTTTTAAATGGTTATTTGTTATTTTAAGGAGATGCCGGGCCCACCAATTTCTTCACACCGTCGATCTGCTTGGCCAGACATATCTTGCGCAAGCGTGCAGGGTTCATGACGCCTGCCGCCCGATCTGGAAAAGCGCAGGGCGGTTATAATTTGTGCAACGCAAAAATTTCGCTTGCGACTCGGATGAATCGGTGACAGCTTCCCTCCCGTCGAAGCAGGGGCGCTTCGGCACATAGGTTGGGCCTGCCGATGACGGTCAGGGTTCAGCTTCGGTTGATGAAAAGACCGACATGGCAATGACGCCGCCTGGACAAGGTCCGATGACCTTCGTTCCGGCGGCTTTTTTATTGGGTTTTCGCTGGCGGCATGGATGCTGCCGGGCGGCTTTCGGCATCGATTTTCGTGCGCTGGATCGCTTCCGGCGATGGCTGGTTGCGCGCTGCTTCCGGCGGTCACGGGCAACAAGGAAAGGACATCAGGGAATGGCAGAGGGGGATAATCAGCATGGCGTCAGCCGGCGCGGGCTGCTGAAGAGGAGCGGAACGGCGGCGCTGCTCGCTGCGGTGCAGCAGGCATTTCCATCGGGGGCGTTCGCAGCCGGGGCAGGACCGGAAGTCACGGGCGCCAAGCTGGGCTTCATCGCGCTGACCGATGCGGCGCCGCTGATCATCGCCAGGGAACTGGGCTTCTTCGCCAAATATGGCATGCCCGACGTGCAGGTGGCGAAGCAGGCGAGCTGGGGCGCGACCCGCGACAATCTGGTGCTGGGAAGCGCGGGCGGCGGCATCGACGGGGCGCATATCCTGACGCCCATGCCCTATCTGCTGACGCTGGGCGCGATCGGCAAGGCGACGCCGATGAGCATCCTCGCCCGCCTTAATGTCAACGGCCAGGCGATCTCCGTATCCAAGGAATATCTGGGGGCCAGGGCGGACCTCAACGCCGGAAAGATGAAAGGCGTGATCGCCCAGCGCAAGGCGGCCGGCAAGAAGATCTCCATGGCGATGACTTTCCCCGGCGGCACGCATGACATGTGGCTGCGCTATTGGCTGGCGGCCGGCGGGATCGATCCGGACAAGGATGTCGAACTGATCACCGTGCCGCCGCCGCAGATGGTGGCGAACATGAAGGCCGACACGATGGACGCCTTCTGCGTGGGCGAGCCGTGGAACGACCAGCTCGTCGCGCAGCAACTGGGCTACACCGCCGTTTCGACCGGCCAGATGTGGATGAACCACCCCGAAAAGAGCTTCGCCATGCGGTCCGACTGGGTGACGAAATATCCCAGGGCGGCGCTGGCGATCACGGCGGCGATCATCGAGGCGCAGCGATGGGCGGACAATCCCGGGAATATCGCGCGACTGGCCGGGACGATTGCGGGGCGCGACTATCTGAAGTGCCCGATCACCGACATTGCCGACCGCCTGCAGGGCAATTTCACCATGGGCGACGGACGGAAATTCCCGAACGCGGCGTTCAGGATGAAGTTTTTCGCGGGTTACGCCTCCTTCCCCTACAAGAGCCACGATCTCTGGTTCCTCACGGAGAACCAGCGCTGGGGCAAGCTGCCCATGACGTTGGATAGCAAGGGCGTGATCGCGAAGGTCAACCGGTCCGACATCTGGCGCAAGGCCGCCGCGATGCTGGGCGGCAAGGGCCCGGCCAGCGACAGCCGCGGCGTCGAGAAATTCTTCGACGGCAAGACCTTCGATCCCGCCAACCCCAAGGCCTATCTCGCCAGCCTGGCGATCAAGCGCGTATGATGAAGGAGATCAGCATGGCATCGCCATCGCCCGGCAGGATGAGTGGGCCGTCGGCTTCGACCGGCGGGTCCAGCACCGAATTGGGTGTCATCCTGCCCTATCCCGAGCAAGCCATCGCCCGCCGCAGTTTCGAGCCGGTGGCAGCGCCCGAGCATCCGCTGATCCGCGCAGCGCGATCCGGGGCGGCCAGCATGCTGCCGACCATGGTGATGATCGCGGGGCTGCTGGCCTTCTGGCAGTTGCTCTGCGGATCGCCGAGCGCGACGTTCCCCAGTCCGCTCGCCGTCTGGCAGGAAAGCCATGACGTCATCATGCATCCGTTCAAGGGCGTGGAGATCGGCCTTACCCATTTCAGCATCCAGGACGGCGGCGACGTCGGCATTGCCGGCCATGTGCTGACCAGCCTCAGCCGCGTGCTGATCGGCTACAGCATCGCGGCGGTCATCGGCGTGGCGCTGGGCATCCTGATCGGGCAGAGCGTCTTCGCCTTCCGCGCGCTCGACCCGCTGTTCCAGGTGCTGCGCACCGTGCCGCCGCTGGCATGGCTGCCGATCAGCCTCGCCATCTTCCAGCAGGCGCAGCCCTCCGCCATCTTCCTGATCTTCATCACCGCGATCTGGCCGATCATATTGAACACGGCGGCAGGGGTGCAGACCATTCCGGCCGCCTATCGCAACGTCGCCAAGGTGCTGGCGCTCAATCCGATCGAATATTTCGTGCGCATCATGCTGCCCGCCACCGTGCCGCACATGTTCACCGGTCTTCGCATCGGCGTCGGCATGAGCTGGCTGGCCATCGTCGCGGCCGAGATGGTGCAGGGCGGCACCGGCGTCGGCTTCTTCATCTGGGACAGCTACAACAGTTCGCTGCTGACCGACACCATCGTCGCGCTGATCTGGATCGGCATGGTGGGCTTCGCGCTGGACCGCATCGTCGCCTTTGCAGGCCGCATCATCGGCCGCGCAGGCTGACAGGGGAGGGCATTTTCATGAAACAGCGCAGCTATCTCGCGCTTGAGGGCGTCACCGTCGAATTTCCGACCAGGGCAGGGCGCTTCTGCGCGCTCGACGGGATCGATCTGGAGGTTGAAAAGGGCCAGTTCGTGGCGCTGATCGGCCATTCCGGCTGCGGCAAGTCGACGCTGCTCAATGCGGTCGCCGGGCTGGTCGAGCCGACGCGGGGAGCGATCTTCCTCGACGGCGAACTGGTCGACGCGCCGGGGCCGGATCGGGCGGTCGTCTTTCAGGACCATAGCCTGCTGCCCTGGCTGACGGTCGAGGAGAATGTGCGTCTGGCCGTCGACAAGACGGCGGGCGGCAGGAACAGGGTCGAACGCAGGGATTGGGTCATGCACAATCTGGAACTGGTCCAGATGGCCCATGCCGCGGGCAGGCGGCCCGGCGAACTGTCGGGCGGCATGAAGCAGCGCGTCGGCATCGCCCGCGCCATCGCCATGAACCCACGCGTCCTGCTGATGGACGAACCTTTCGGCGCGCTCGACGCGCTGACACGGGCGGCGCTTCAGGACGTGGTCATGGATTTGCAGGCGCGGCTGAACAACACCGTGCTGATGATCACCCATGATGTCGACGAAGCGGTGCTGCTGGCTGACCGGGTCGTCATGATGACCAACGGCCCGGCGGCGCGGATCGGGGAGGACCTTGCCGTGGCGCTGGCCCGTCCCCGGAACCGGCTGGAGGCTGTCGACACGGCCCAATATGCCGAAGCGCGTTCCGCCGTCATCCACTTCCTGCACGAGCGCTACCGCAATCCGGCGACGCTTGCCGCCTGAAATCCGGTTTGGAGAGGACGCCCTGAACAGGCCCGGAAAGGCCATCGGGAGCAAATGAAGGGGGATTTATGAAGAAGGTTTCTTTCCTGTTTTCGGCGTCGGCCCCAATAATGGGACTGTCCGCGATCGCGGGGCCGGCGCTGGCGCAGGATGTCGTTTTCAAGCCGATCGTGGAGGCCCGCCTGCGGTACGAAACGGTCGATCAGGCGGGCCCGGCGCCGCTCAGCACCAGCCGCGATGCCCATTCCGTGACGATGCGGCTGCGCGCGGGCGGGGAGGTTTCGAAGGGTCCCTGGGCCTTCCTGGCCGAAGCCGAAGGCACGCTGGCGATCGATGAGGACTATAATAGCGGCGTCAACGGAAAGACGCTCTATCCCATCGTAGCCGATCCGGAGACAGTCGAGGCCAACCGGGTGCAGATCCAGTACCGCACAAAGCCGCTGGTCGTGACCATGGGCCGTCAGCGGATCAACCTGGACGACCAGCGCTTCGTCGGCTCCGTCGCCTGGCGGCAGAATGAGCAGACCTTCGATGCCGTGCGCATCGAATATATGGGGATCAAGAACCTGAAGGTCGACCTCAGCTACGCGATAGCGGCGCGGACGATCTGGGGCATGGACGGCGGCAAGTTCGGTTCGGCCAACCGGCCGACGGACATCAAGGGCGACGATGTCTTCGCCAACATCTCCTACAAGACCAAGCTCGGGACTCTGACCGGCTTCGCCTATCTGGTGGACGAGGATGAGGCGGTGGCCGCGCTGAGGCGCAACAGCAGCCAGACCTATGGCCTGCGCTTCACCGGTGCGCAGCCGCTGGCGAAGAAGGTGAAGCTCAGCTACCTCGCCAGCTATGCGCGGCAGAGCGACCATGCGACCAATCCTGTCGATTATTCGGCGGATTTCGTCACGGCGGAACTGGGGCTGGACATTGCCGCCTTCAAGTTGACGGCGGGCTATGAATTGCTGGGGTCGGATGCGGGCGCGACCGGCATCGCGGGCGGTTTCGCCTTCCAGACGCCCTTTGCCACGCTGCACAAGTTCAACGGCTGGGCCGACAAGTTCCTGACCACGCCCGGCACCGGCATTCAGGATTATTATGCCGGCGTCGCCTATACCGTGCCTAAGGTGGGCAAGGCCGGACCGCTGGTCGCTTCCTTCATCTACCACCGGTTCAGCAGCGACCGGCTGTCGATCCATTATGGCGACGAATATGATGCGCAGGTGACGCTGAAGCTGAACAAGCATCTGAGCGCGCTCGTCAAATATGCGGATTATGATCGCAAGGGGATCGCCAGCTACACCGGCGATGCCGATACCAGGAAGTTCTGGGCGCAGATCGACTACGCGCTCTGACATTTGCCTGCGGCTCCAGGGCCGCCGTGGCGGGCCATCGCTGCCGGATCAAGGGACCGGCGGCGGTGGCCTTCACCTGTTGCCAACGCCTGTTGCCACCGCCCGCTGCCGGGCTGCTCCGGGCCGCATGGGCAAGGGCGCGGCATCGGCGGAACCTCCTGGCTTCCCTGCTCGTTGAGCCTGCGAAAGCAATAGCAGGCGATGGAGGATCGACAGGATGGGCAAGGGCATTTTGCTGTGGTTGCTGGGCGTGCCCATTCCCATCATCATTATCCTGTGGCTGCTGTTCCGCTGAACAGGCCGTCGCTCAGCCTGCCGGAAGAGCCCGGTATCCAGGGTAATGGTCGGGGAGACAGGATTCGAACCTGCGACATCCTGCTCCCAAAGCAGGCGCGCTACCAGACTGCGCTACTCCCCGGCGCTCGCGGGCCTTAGCGGCGAAGCAGGCCGCACGTCAATCGCGCTTTTGGCCCCAATCCCGCCCGCATAGAAAAAGGGCGGATCGTACCAAGACGATCCGCCCTTTCGAAAATCTCGCTGGAGCGAAGATTATTCGGCGTTCGCGGCGTTGCCGGCGACGTTCGCAGCGTTGGCGGCGTTGTCGGCAGCGTTCGCGGCGTTGTCGGCAGCGTTGGTGGCGTTTTCGACAACGTTCTCAACAACAGCGTTCGAAGCGTTCGCGGTCTCGTTGGCCGGCTTCTCACCGCAAGCGGCGAGGGCCATCAGGCCGGCCGAAGCGAAAACAACAGCGATCTTCTTCATTGTGTACGGCTCCCATAGCATTTTGCCGCGTCGTCACACCAAAATCGTGACTTACGCGAGCGACCCGCATTAACGTGTGCGCTGCACAAATCAATGCTTTTCTGCGTCGGTGAAGCGACAGAATCACGCGACAGGGTGTTGTCTACAATAAAAGTTCAGTTAACGCCTAGCGATTCCGGCGCATTTGCGATTTCGAAAAGTGCAACTGCCCAGGCGGCGACATTCTGGCGAAGCTGCGTGGGATCGATCTTGTCCAGCGTGTCGTCCGGCGTGTGATGAATGTCGAAATACCGGGTGCCGTCCTGCTGGAGATCGATCACCGGAACGCCGGCCTTCACCAGCGGTTCGATGTCGGAACCTCCGCCCGCGGGCAATCGGCTGGCCCCGATGCCGAGCGGCGCCAGCCCGGCCACGACCCGGCGGGCAAGCGCATCATGGCCTTGCGGCAGCTTGAAATCCGCCCGCCAGACGCGATCTGCCCCGAAGTCCGATTCCATCGCCATGGCATGTGCTTCCTTGCCATGGGCGTCGTAATAGGCGCGGCCGCCATTGCCGCCCACTTCCTCCGCACCGGCCATCAGCACGCGGATGGTGCGGCGGAGCGGCCCGGCCTTGGCCGCCTGAAGCGCCGCAGCGGCCACGATGCCGCAGCCTGCGCCATCGTCTATCGCCCCCGTGCCCTGATCCCAGCTATCGAGATGGCATGCGGCGACGACCACGCCCGCCTTGGGATCGCTGCCGGGGATTTCGGCCAGGACATTGCCCGAGGGCTGGTCCTTCAGCATCTTCGAACTGAGCGTGAGGTGAAGCCGCACCGGCTGCCCGCGGGAGACAATCCGGACAAGCTGTTCGGCATCGGGCACGCTGAGCGCGGCGGCGGGAATGGGTTTCACGCCATCCGCCCACATCTGAACGCCTGTATGGGGCTGGCGATGATTGTCGGTGCCGATCGAGCGGATCAGGATGGCTATGGCGCCCTTTTTAGAGGCGATGCTGGGACCCTGGCGGCGGGTCGCGCCGAAATAGCCATAGGAACTGCCGTCCTGCGTCGCGTGCATGGCATGGCTGACAAAGGCGATCCTGCCCTTCAGGCTGCCTTCGGGCGCGGCCTCCAGATCGGCCAGCGTGGGGAAATAGACGACCTCTCCCTCGATCCCTTTGTCTGGGGTGGAGGCGCTGTTGCCGAGGGCGGCGAGAACCAGGGTCTGCGGGAAGGGGGCGATCACGCGGGCCTCGTCATGGCCACGCAGCCATACGGGCATGGTGTAGGGTTCGGCCCGGACGTTGGAGAAGCCAAGGCCCTTGAGCTTCGCCACGGCCCAATCGCGGGCCCGTGCTTCCTGTGGGGTGCCGGCGGGGCGGGGTCCGACCTCGGTGGTCAGGCCTTCGGTGAAGTCCATCGCGACCTCGTCCGTCAGGGCCGACGCGCGAATCGCCTCCAGCCCGGCCGGCGCCGCGGCAAGAGGAAGGACAGGGGTGGATATGCTGCCGAGGAAAAGGGCGGCAAGCGTGCCCGATCGGATTTTCTGCATGGATCAAGGCTTAGCGGGACATCCCCCATTTGCCAACGCGTTCCGCCTCCGCTAACCCGGCGCCAATTTCCAACGATTGTCCTTTCGGAGCTGCTTCAAGCCATGTCCGCCTCCTCCCAATACGCCTTCGTCATGAAGAGCATGACCAAGAGCTTTCCCGGCGCCGCCAAGCCGGTGCTCAACCAGATCAACCTGCAATTCTATCGCGGCGCGAAGATCGGCATCGTCGGCCCCAACGGCGCGGGCAAGTCGACCCTGATGAAGATCATGGCCGGCATCGACACGGATTTCAGCGGCGAGGCATGGCCGGGCGAGAATATCTCGGTCGGCTACCTGCCGCAGGAGCCTCAGCTCGACCCGAACAAGACGGTCTTGGAAAACGTCAAGGACGGCGCGCGGGAGATCGCGGACAAGCTGGACCGCTTCAACGAGATCAGCATGATCATGGCCGATCCGCCGGAGGACGTCGATTTCGACGCGCTGATGGAGGAAATGGGCACGTTGCAGGAGCAGATTGACGCCGTGGACGGCTGGACGCTCGACAACCAGCTTGAGATCGCGATGGAAGCGCTGCGCTGCCCGCCTTCGGACTGGCCGGTCGACAGCCTGTCGGGCGGTGAGAAGCGCCGCATCGCGCTCACCCGCCTGCTGATCCAGAAGCCGGACATCCTGCTGCTAGACGAACCGACCAACCATCTGGATGCCGAGAGCGTCGAATGGCTGGAAAACCACCTGAAGGAATATGCGGGCGCGGTGCTGATGATCACCCACGACCGCTACTTCCTCGACAATGTGGTGGGCTGGATTCTCGAACTCGATCGCGGGAAATATTTCCCCTACGAGGGCAACTACTCCACCTATCTGGAGAAGAAGTCCAAGCGTCTGGAGCAGGAAGACCGCGAGGCGACCGGGCGTCAGAAGGCGATCAACGACGAGCTGGAATGGATCAGGGCCGGCACGAAGGGCCGCCAGACCAAGTCCAAGGCGCGCATCAAGAAGTTCGAGGAACTGGTCGCCAGCCAGGAGAACCGTACCCCCGGCAAGGCGCAGATCGTCATCCAGGTGCCCGAGCGTCTGGGCGGCAAGGTGATCGAGGCGAAGAATATCTCAAAGGCCTATGGCGACAAGCTGCTGTTCGAGAATCTCTCATTCATGCTGCCGCCGGGCGGCATCGTCGGCGTGATCGGGCCGAACGGCGCGGGCAAGTCGACCCTTTTCAAGATCATCACCGGGCAGGAGCAGCCTGATTCGGGTGAGATCGACATCGGTTCGACGGTCCGCCTCGGCTATGTCGACCAGAGCCGCGACCATCTCGACCCGTCGAAGAATGTGTGGGAAGAGGTTTCCGACGGCCACGATTATGTGAAGGTCAACGGCCACGACATGTCGACGCGCGCCTATGTGGGCGCCTTCAACTTCAAGGGGCAGGACCAGCAGAAAAATGTCGGCAAGCTGTCCGGCGGTGAGCGCAACCGCGTGCACATCGCCAAGATGCTGAAGAAGGGCGGCAACGTGCTGCTGCTCGACGAACCGACCAACGACCTCGACGTCGAAACGTTGGCGGCGCTGGAAGAGGCGATCGAGAATTTCGCGGGATGCGCGGTGGTCATCAGCCACGACCGCTTCTTCCTCGACCGTCTGGCGACTCACATTCTGGCGTTCGAAGGCGACAGTCATGTCGAATGGTTCGAGGGCAATTTCGAAATGTATGAGGAGGACAAGCGGCGCCGTCTGGGCGATGCGGCGGATCGTCCGACGCGGCTTGCCTACAAGAAGCTGACGCGCTGAGCCCGGCGATGCAGCGCGAAAATGCCCAAGGGATTGCAATCATTGCAACGATGGGCATGTTTTTCGCACTTGCAAAATGACGTGCTGCACTGCACATAGGAGGGGCCTTTCAGGCATCCTCTCCTAAAACTTTCAGGCCGGTCCTTCGGGATCGGCCTTTTTTTTGGTGTAAAGCGCCTTGTTGGCGCCTGCTCACCCATGTGGGCGATCTTCCGACACCGCCGCGATCCCTTCCGCGATGTTCCCCGACAATGATTTCACCGCAAAGCATGATTCTTTCCATCTCGGTGCTTCACCCTGCATCTGACTTGGGTTAGTCCCCTCAGAACCAAGGACGGGGGCAGACATTCGGCGATGAGGGCGAAGCAGGTTTAATGGCGTTGACCCCTCTTGCTGCCGTGATACTGGGCGTCGTCCTGGCCCTCTGGCTCGGTGCGGCGGTCTGGGCGCTGTCGAGCGGCCAGCGCCGGCGCCGCGAAGGCATGCAGGCGCAGGGAAAGCTCGACCGGCTGTCGGTCCTGCTCGCCTCCGCGCCGGCCGCGCCCATCGTCATTCATCCCGACGGGCGGCTGGAGGCGGCAGACCGCCTCGCCAAATGGCTGGGCAAGGATCGGGTGCCGACTTTCGTGTCCGAACTGACCGCGCCCGACGGCGGCCTGGAACCCGATGATGCCGCCGCGCTGGCTCGGGAGATCGAGGCGGCCCAGCGCGCGGGGCGCAGCTTCGCGCTGCCGGTGCGGGGCGTCGATTCGTCTCGCCTGCTGCTGGTTCGCGGCGCGCCCGCAGGGCCGGTGCTGGCCGAAAGCGGCGGCGTTGTCCTCTGGATATTCGACGCGACCGACAGCCAGTCGGAAATCCAGACCCTGAAGGGCAGGGTGGAACAGCTTCGGGAAGCGCTGGAAGCGCTGGCAGGCCTGGTGGAAGCGGCGCCCTTTCCCATGTGGCACCGCACGGCGGACATGCGGCTCAGCCTGGTCAACACGGCCTATGTCCGTGCTGTGGACGGAGAGAACGCTCGAGAGGTCATCGCCAACGGCACCGAACTGGTCGAGACGGTCGGCGGATTGACGCCGCAGGCGGCCGCCGCGCAGACCCTTGCCGACGGCGCGCCGGTGGAGCGCATGGTTCCCGCGACCATCGACGGCGAGAGGCGGACCATGCGCGTGGTCGATGTTCCCCTCGGCGGGGCAGGCGTCGCCGGTTTCGCCATGGACCAGAATGAGCTGGAACAGGCGCGCGTCGAACATCGGCGGCTGGAGGCGGCGCAGCGCGACCTGCTGGATCGCCTGTCCGCCGGCGTGGCGCGTTTCGGGTCGGACCGGGCGCTGCGCTTCTGGAACCAGCCCTTCATGAGCCTGTTCGGGCTGGATCAGGAGCGGCTGGCCGACAATCCGCCGTTCGAGCGGGTTCTGGACCAGATGCGTGAAGCACGCAGATTGCCCGAGAACAGGGATTTTCCGGCGTGGCGCGCGGAACGGCGCGACTGGTTCCTCTCGCCCGACCCGCGGGAGGAAAATTGGCTGCTGGCCGACGGCACCCATTTGCGCGTCTATGCGCAGCCGCTGCCCGACGGCGGGTTGCTGCTGATCTTCGAGGACCGGACGGAGCAGGTCCAGTTGTCCAGCGCCCGCGACACCCTGCTCCGCGTCCGTACCGCGACCTTCGACAATCTGTTCGAATCGATCGGCGTCTTTTCCTCGGACGGACGCCTGCACCTTTGGAACAGCCGTTTCCGGTCGATCTGGGACGTGCCGGAGGATTTGCTGGCCAGGCATCCCCGGATCGACGAACTGATGCGCGCCGTCCAGTCGCGCCTCGCCAAGCCGCAGCAGGCGAACCTCGTCCGCGAACTGGTGCGCGCCGCCACGGTGGAGCGCAAGCAGCGCGTCGGCCATGTCGGCTTTGCGGACGGACGCATCTTCGAATTCGCGGCGATCCCGCTGCCCGACGGCAATGCGCTGTTCACCATGCTCGACGTCACTGACAGCCGCCGCGTGGAACAGGTGCTGCGCGACCGCAACGACGCGCTGGAGCAGGCCGACAAGGTGAAGACCGCCTTCGTCACCAATATGAGCTACGAACTGCGCACGCCGCTCACCACCATCGCCGGTTTCGCGGAGATGATGAGCGCGGGCTATGCGGGCGAACTGAGCACTTCCGCCCGGGAATATGTCGACGGCATCCTGCAAAGCACCAACCGCCTTTCCATGCTGATCGACAATGTGCTGGACCTGACGCAGGGCGAGGCGGGGATGCTGCCCATCGAAAAGGCAGATGTCGATCTGGCGGCGGAAGCGCGGGACGCCGTGGCGCGGATCAAGGCGGACGCGACGGGCAAGGGGATCGACCTTGCCATGTCGCTCCAATCGAGCCTTGGCACGGTGCAGGTCGACAAGCGGCGGATCGGTCAGGCGCTGGATCATCTGCTGGAAAATGCCGTGCGCTATTGCAACCGGGGCGGCCGGGTGCTGCTGCACGGCGATGGGACGAGCGACTTCGCCCGCCTCGTCGTATCGGACAATGGCCCGGGCATCAGCGCCAGGCGACAGGCGACGATCTTCGACGCGTCTTCCCGGACCGAGCAGGCGCGCAACGGCAGCAAGGCAGGCATCGGCCTGCCACTCGCCAGACAATTGGCGCAGGCGCATGGCGGGACGCTGGAACTGGTGTCGGAGCCGGGGCAGGGGACCATGGTCGTGATCGAGCTGCCCCGTGGCTGAGGATGAGATCGTGCTGGCCGGGGAGGCCGACATGCTGGCATTCGGGCATCGGCTGGCCGCGCTGGCCCGCATCGGCGACGTCATTGCGCTGGAAGGCGGGCTGGGCGCGGGCAAGACGACGCTTGCCCGTGGGATATTGGAAGGACTGGGGCTTGAGGAGGAAGCGCCAAGCCCCAGCTTCGCCATCGTCCAGCCCTATGACATTCCCGATGTGAAGCTGCCCGTCGCCCATGTCGATCTCTACCGGCTCGACGGGCCTGAAGAGGCTGGGGAACTGGCGCTCGACGACTATCTGACGGACAGCCTGCTGATCGTCGAATGGCCCGACCGGATGGGCGAGGGCGCATGGCCCGATGCCCTGCGCTTCCACATCGCGATGGAACCCGACGGCGCTCGGCGCTTGACAGCGGACGTGCCGGACGCTTGGACGGAGCGATGGTCACAGATATGATCCCGCCCGCCGCCGCTCCCGCCTTTCTCGCGCAGGCGGGGTGGGGGCAGGCCGCCATCGTGCCGCTCGCCGGCGATGCATCCTTCCGGCGTTATTTCCGGGTGATCGACGGGCCTCGCCGCGCCGTGCTGATGGACGCGCCCCCGCCGCATGAGGACCCGAGGCCCTTTATCGCCATTGCTGAGCATCTGACGGAGAATGGCTTTGCCGCGCCCCGGATATTGGCGCGCGACCTGGAGGAAGGGCTGGTCCTGATCGAGGATTTCGGCGATCTGCGCGTCAAGGAGCATGTCGAGGAGCAGCCCGAAGCCGAACGGGATGTCTATCGCCGCGCCGTGGACCTGCTGGCGGCGCTGCATCGCCTGCCGGCGGCCGACGTGCCGCCCTATGACCGCGCCGTCTATCAGCGGGAAGCGGGATTGCTGACCGAATGGTATTGTCCCGCCATTGGCCTGCCGGTGGATGAGGCGGGCTATGTCGCGGCATGGGACGCCGTGCTGCCGATGGTCGAGCGGTCGTCCAGCCCGGTCGTCACGGTGCTGCGCGATTATCATGCGGAAAATATCATGCTGATCGACCGGGCGGCGTCGCATGGCCTGGGCCTGCTCGACTTCCAGGATGCGCTGGCGGGGCATCCGGCCTATGACCTCGTCTCGCTGCTGCAGGATGCGCGCCGGGACGTGCCGCCCGCGCTGGAGGCGGCGATGCTCGACCATTATCGCGCCATCGCCCATCCCCCGGCTGACTTCGACGCCGCCTATGCCGTGCTGGGCGCGCAGCGCAACGCGAAGATCATCGGCATCTTCACCCGCCTGTGGAAGCGCGACGGAAAGCCGCGTTACCTCTCCTATCTGCCCCGCATGTGGGACTTGCTGGAACGCGACCTCGCCCACCCGGCGCTGGGGCCCGTGGCGGCATGGTTCGCGGCCAATATCCCTGCCGGGAAGCGGCACCACGCGCTAGAGGATTACGCCCCGGCATGATCGACACCGCGATGCTGATGGCGGCTGGACTGGGCAAGCGCATGCGGCCGTTGACGGCCACCCGCCCCAAGCCGCTGGTCAAGGTGGCCGGCAAGCCGCTGATGGACCATGCGCTGGACCGGCTGGCGGCTGGCGGCATCCGGAAGGTGGTCGTCAATGTCCACTATCTGGCGGATACGGTCGAGGCGCATCTGGCCGCGCATAATGAAGGCATGCAGATCGCGATTTCGGACGAACGCAGGAAGCTGCTGGAAACGGGCGGCGGGCTGATCCACGCCAGGGAGCAGTTGGGCGACGCGCCCTTCTTCTGCGCCAATAGCGACAATCTGTGGATCGATGGCCCGCAGGAAACGCTGGGGATGATGCGCAGGATCTGGAACCCGGACCGGATGGACGCGCTGCTGCTGCTGGTGCCGCTCGCACGCGCCCATTGCCACCGGGGGCCGGGCGATTTTCACATGGACGCGAACGGACGGCTGACACGGCGCAAGACCGCCCATGTCGCGCCGTTCGTCTTCACCGGCGTCCAGATCATGTCGCCCGCGCTGCTGGTCGATCCGCCGTCGGATGTCTTTTCCACCAATGTCTTCTGGAACCGGGCGATAGAAACGGGTCGTCTCTACGGCGTCTCGCATCAGGGGCTTTGGTTCGATGTCGGCACGCCGCAGGCCATTCCGGTCGTGGAGTCGATGTTGGCCCATGGGTGAACGCACCCGCCCGGCGCTGTTCAACATACCCGCGCACCGCGCCTTTTCCGACGCGCTGGTAACGGGCATCCTCGCCCGGCATGGCGATGATCCGATGCGGCTGGCGCAGGGCATGATCCTGCTGCCCAACAACCGCGCCATCCGGTCGGTCAGCGATGCCTTCGTCCGCAAGTCGGGCGGTGGCCTGCTGTTGCCGCGCCTCGTCGCGCTGGGCGATCCCGATCTGGGCGAACAGGTGGGCGGCGCGCTCGATCCGTTGGGGGAGGATGACCCCATAGCGCCCGCCATCGCGCCGATGCGCCGCCAGATGATCCTGGCGCGCATGGTGCAACAGGCATCGGCGCACCCCGTCGATGCGGGCCAGGCGTTGAAGCTCGCCCAGGCGCTGGGCGCGGTCCTCGACCAGATGCAGGTGGAGCGCGTTCCCATGCGCGCGCTGGCGGAACTCAGCCTGTCGGACGATCTGTCGCAGCATTGGCAGACCTCGCTAAGGCTGTTCGGCCTGTTGCTGGCGCAATGGCCGCAGGAGCTGGCGCGGCTGGGGTGCATCGACCTCGCGGACCGCCGCAATCGCCTGCTGGACCGCATGACGGCGCGCTGGACCAAGGCGCCGCCGGAGGGTTTCGTCATCGCGGCGGGCATGTCCACCACGGCGCCGGCAGTGGCCATGCTGCTCCGGCGGATCGCGATGCTGCCGCAGGGGGCGGTGGTCTTTGCCGGTCTGGATCAGGAGATGGACGGCGATGCCTGGGATGCCATCGGCCCCTTCGATGCCGACCCTCTGACCGGCCGCGCACCTGCGGGGCATGAGACCCATCCCCAATATGCCCTGAAACGCCTGCTCGACCGGATGAGCGTCACGCGCGACGATGTGGCGCTCTGGCGCTGGGGCAGCGAGCATGACGCCCGCGCCGTCCGGGGGCGCAACATCTCCAACGCCATGCTGCCGCCGCGCCTGACGAGCCGCTGGCGCGACCTCAGGACCGCAGACCGTTCGCTCGCCGGGGTGGAGGCGCTGGAAGTCGCGACGCCGGGCGAAGAGGCGCAGGCGATCGCCATCGCCCTGCGCGAAGCGGTCGAGACGCCGGGCCGCACCGCCGCGCTGGTGACGCCTGACCGGCAATTGGCGACCCGCGTGTCCGCGCACCTGCGCCGCTGGGGCATGGAGGCGGACGATTCGGCGGGTCAGCCGCTGTCGCGCCTGCCGCCCGGAACGCTGCTGATCGCCATGGCCGAGGCGCTGGCGGAGCGCTTTGCCCCCGTCGCGCTGCTGACCCTGCTCAAGCATCCGCTCGTCATGCGGGGGGAAGGGCGGCTTGCCTGGCTGGAGGGCGTGCGCGGGCTCGACCTGTTGCTGCGCGGACCAAGGCCGCGGGCGGGCATCCATGGGATCGACCTGTTGCTGGCCGAACGGGAGGGCGAAGACCGGCAAAGCGCCTTGCGCGCCCGCACGCGGCAGTGGTGGGGCGAAGCCCGCGCGCTGCTGGAACCGCTGGAGCAGGCCTTCATGGCTGCGCCGGACCTTGCCGGGCAGTTGGCGGCCATCCGGGAACATGCCGGCCGTCTCTCCCATGATGCGGTCTGGGCCGGGCATCAGGGTCATGCCGCCGCAGACCTTTTCGCGGAGATGGAGGAGGCGGCGAGCGAAGGGCCGCGTCAGGCCGACATACGCGCGCTGCCTGCCCTGTTCGACCATCTTCTGGGCGGCCTTTCGGTTCGCCCGCCGCAGGGCGGCCACCCCCGGATCAGCATTCTCGGCCTGATCGAAGCCCGGCTGGTGCAGACCGACCTCATGATATTGGGCGGCCTCAACGAGGGCACATGGCCGGGCCTGCCCGCGCCCGATCCATGGCTCGCCCCGCGCATTCGGCGGGAGATCGGGCTGCCCGGCCTGGAAAGCCGCATCGGCCTTGCCGCCCATGATTTCGCCAGCGCCCTTGGCGCGCCGCAGGTGCTGATCACGCGCGCCCGGCGCGGGGCTGGCGGTCCGGCGGTCGCCTCCCGCTTCTGGCTGCGGCTGAAGGCTATGGCGGGGCCGCAATGGAAGAGCGCCGACCGCTATGCCGCTCTGGCGCAGGCGATCGACCATGCGGAGGAGCACAGGCCCGCCCGACGCCCCGCGCCGGCGCCGCCTTCGTCAGTGCGTCCGAAGGTCATTCCGGTCACTGACGTCGACCGGCTGAAGGCCGATCCCTACGCCTTCTATGCCAAGCGCATCCTGCGACTGGCGCGGCTCGAGCCGGTGGACGCCGATGCCGGACCCGCCTGGCGCGGCACGGCCGTGCATGAGATCCTCCAGCGATGGGCGGAGGAGGGCGACGGCGATCTGGCCGATCTGGAAGCGCGTGCGCGGGCGATGTTCGACCGGCCGGACGTCCATCCCTTGCTCAAGGCGCTCTGGCAACCGCGCCTTATCGAAGCGATACGATGGATCGCGGCGGAGGTGGCGAGCGATCTTGCCGCCGGGCGGAAGATCCTTTCGGTGGAAACGGAAGGCCGGGCGGAGATTGCCGGGGTGACGCTGACCGGGAAGGCCGACCGCATCGACCTGCTGCCGGACGGGAGGCTGGGCATAGTCGACTACAAGACCGGCAAGCCGCCCAGCGCGCGGCAGGTGAAGGCGGGCTATGCGCTGCAACTCGGCCTGCTGGGCCTGATCGCGGAGCATGGCGGCTTCCCCGGCACCGATTCCGCACCCGTGGCGGGCAGTTTCGAATATTGGTCGCTCGCGAAGAAGGGCGACGCATTCGGCTATCGCGAAAGCCCCGTCGACCCGCTGGGCAAGCGGGATAAGATCGTCACCGCCGACTTCACCTCCCAGGTTCATGCGCAGTTCGAGGAAATCGCCGCCGCCTGGCTCAACGGATCGGCGCCCTTCGATGCGCAGGTGAACCCGGAAGTCGCCAATTATGGCGATTATGACCAGCTCATGCGGCTGGAGGAATGGTATGGCCGGGACGATGGCTAGAAAGCACAACGCTCTGCAACCGCTGGCGGGCGCGCAGGCGCAGGCCGCCGCGCCCGATGCGCATGTGTGGCTGTCCGCATCGGCGGGCACGGGCAAGACCCATGTGCTGACCGCCCGCGTCTTCCGCCTGCTGCTTCAGGGGGTGCAGCCGGAAAATATCCTCTGCCTCACCTTCACCAAGGCGGGTGCGGCGGAAATGGCGGATCGCGTGCACGATCGACTCGCCGCCTGGGTGCTGATGGACGAGGCCGACCTTTTCCACGATCTGGATGCGCTGGGCGAGGAGTCCGGACCGGAAGCCCGCGACCGCGCCCGCCGCCTTTTTGCCGAGGTGCTGGAATCAACCGGCGGCGGGCTGCGCATCCAGACGATCCACGGCTTCTGCCAGCAGTTGCTGACGGCCTTCCCTTTGGAGGCCGGCCTGCCCCCCGGTTTCCGTCCGCTCGACCAGCGCGAGCAGGCGACGCTGGCGCGGCAGACGCTGGCCGACATGGTGGTGGTCGCGCAGGAGCAGGGGGACGAGGCCCTGATGGAGGCGTTGCAGGCGCTGAGCCTGCGCCTGGGGGAGGGCGGGGCCGAGAATTTCCTGCTGCGCTGCGCGGCCCGGCTGGACGCGCTGGACGCCTTGCCGGAGGACATCGCGCCCTGGCTGCTGCGGGAACTGGACCTGCCAGAAGGCGACATCGACGCGCATATTGCCGAACGATGCGCGGACGAGCTGTTCGATATGCGCACGCTCATCTGGATCGCGCAGGCCAATGCGGACTGGGGCACTGGACGGGCGCTGGAACGCTGCGACAGGATCGCGCGCTGGCGGGCTCTCGATCCAGCGGGGCGGGCCGCTGCGCTGGCCGATCTCCACGCGGTCTGGGCAAAGGCGGACGGCGAGCCGATCTCGACCGCCCGGGGCTGGGCGCCTTCGGTGGACGGCTATGGCGATGCGATTGCGCGGATGCACGAATGCTGTTCCGGGCTGCTGGGCCTTCGGACCCGCGCAGCCTATGCCGCCCTGCTCGCCAGGGCTTTGCATGCCGGCCGCGTCTATGCGCGGGCCTATGCGGAAGCCAAGCGCCTTGCAGGAGCCGTGGATTTCGACGACCTGATCGCCAATACGGCGCAACTTCTGTCCCAGCCGGGCATTGCCGACTGGATTCGCTACAAGCTCGACCAGCAAATCGACCATATATTGGTGGACGAGGCGCAGGATACCAATGTCAGCCAATGGCAGATCGTCGGCGCGCTGGCGGCGGAGTTCTTCGCGGGCGAGGGCGCCAAGGGCGACAGGGTGCGCACCATCTTCACGGTGGGCGACTTCAAGCAGGCGATCTTCGGATTTCAGGGGACGAGCCCCGAAGCCTTCCGCGCCGCGCAGATCGTCTTCCAACGCCATGCGGAGGACGCAAGCCATATATTCCACGACCTCTCGCTTCAGCACAGCTTCCGCTCGACGCCGGCCGTGCTGGATGTGGTCGACCGCACCATAGCGACCCTGCGTGCCGAACGCTTCGGCCTGGAGCCGGGCGAAGTCCGGCACATCAGCGCCAACCGCTTTCCGGGAGAAGTGCTGCTCTGGAAACCCGTCATCGCCGGCCTGTCCGACGATGCGGAGGGGGAGGAGGATTGGGCCGCCGATCAGGAGCGGGTGCTGGCCCAGAGCATCGCGCGCCAGATCAGGCAGTGGATCGATGACGGGCTGATGCTGGAGAGCCGGGGCCGCCCCGTGACGGCGGGCGACATCATGATCCTGGTCCGCCGCCGGTCCGAACTGGCGCGGCTGATCGTCGCGCGCCTCTATGAGGAGAAGGTGGCTGTGGCGGGCATCGACCGCCTGCGCCTGAACGCGCCGCTCGCCGTGCGCGACCTGCTCGCGGCACTGCGTTTCGCCGTGCAGCCGGAGGATGACCTGAACCTGGCAGCGCTGCTGGTGTCGCCGCTGATCGGCTGGACGCAGGATGAACTGATGACCCGCCTCATCGGCCGCCGCTTGGGGTTGTGGCAGCATCTGACAGCGACGTTGGACGACGCACTGCTGCACCCCTTGCGGCAGTTGCTGGCGCAGGCGGACTTCACCACCCCCTATCGTTATCTGGAGGCGATATTGTCCGGCCCGATGGATGGCCGCCGCCGCCTGATCGAGCGTCTGGGGTCGGAAGCGGCCGATCCGATAGAGGAATTGCTGAACGCCGCGCTCGCCTTCGAGAATGACGATCATCCCTCGCTCCAGCGCTTCATCGACTGGTTCGACAGGGGCGAGGTGGAGATCGTGCGCGATGCCGCCGCGCAGGGCGACTCGCTCCGCCTGCTGACGGTGCACGGGGCGAAGGGACTGCAGGCGCCCATCGTCATCCTGGCCGACGCATGCCTCGATCCGGACGCAGGCAATCGCGCCGATTCGCTGGAGTGGAACGGCTTGCCGATCATCGCGCCGCGCAAGGGGGAGAGGCAGGGGGCAATCGGCCAGGTGGCCGAGGAGGCCAGCGCCGTCGAGCGCGCCGAACATTGGCGCCTGCTCTATGTCGCCCTCACCCGGGCGGAGGAAAGGCTGGTCGTCGCCGGCTCGCTCGGTCCCCGCGCCAGGGGCGAGGTCAAGCCCGAAAGCTGGTATGCCGCCGTTGAAGCGGCGCTCATTTCGCTGGACGCGGAATGGGAGGCCGATCCGCTCTGGGGCGCGCGGCGGAGCTGGCGCGGAAGCGAAATCCTGCCCGCCAGACCCCTGGAGACGGCTGTTGCGGAAAACCGGACGGCGCATGACGAACCGGATTGGCTCCGCCGCCGCGCCCCTGCCGAGGCGCGCCCTCCGCGTCCTCTGGCGCCCTCCGCTGCGGTGGAGGACGATGTGCCCTATCCGCCGCCGACCCCCGCGATGCGGGACGCGGCCGAACGCGGGCGCTGGCTGCACCGGCTGTTCGAAAGGCTGGCCGATGTGCCGCCGGATGCCCGCCGCTCCCGCGCCGACAACTGGCTGGCGCAACAGGGCCTTGGCGATCCGGCGCGGCGGCATGACGTCATGGAACAGGCATTGCGAGTGATCGAAGACCCGCGATTTGCCCCGCTGTTCGGCCCCGATGCGCTGGCCGAAGCGCCCATCGCCGCCGTGGTGGGCGAGGCGGTGATCGCCGGCACGGTCGACCGGCTGCGCATCGGTGACGATGTGGTGCAACTGGTTGATTTCAAGACCGGCCGCATATCGCCGCTGGTGGTGGAGGAGGTGCCATTGGCCCATGTGCGGCAGATGGCCGCCTATGCAGCCGCGCTCCAGGTGATCTTTCCGGGCCGCAGGATAGAGGCCGGCCTGCTCTACACATCCGCGCCGAGGCTGATCACCCTGCCGCCGGAACTGTTGGAGCGGCACAAGCCCGGCTTTCCGCCCGCGCAGGAGAATTTGCCGCTTCCGACCGTTGAGGCGGATGCGTCGCCATCCTAAATATCCGGCAACCGAAGGAGATACCCAAAATGGCTACCAAGGCAGTCACCGACCTCAGCTTCCAGCAGGACGTCATCAACGCGGACAAGCCCGTGCTCGTCGATTTCTGGGCGGAATGGTGCGGTCCGTGCAAGATGATCGGCCCCGCGCTGGAAGAGATTTCGGACGAGCTGGCTGACAAGGTCACCATCGCGAAGATCAATATCGATGAGAATCCCGATGCGCCCGGCCGCTATGGCGTGCGCGGCATTCCGACGATGATCCTCTTCAAAAATGGTGAAGCCGCCGCCACCAAGGTCGGCGCCGCGCCCAAGAGCGCGCTCAAGGGCTGGATCGAAAGCGTTCTTTGATAGCCTTCCCGCAAGGTGCCCCTGCAAAGGCAGGGGCATTTTGCCTCAAGTCAGCGGGATCATGACCGTCCCGGCATAGGCGGGTCTTTCGCGCAGCCTGTCATACCAGTCCCGCACATGGGGCACGTCCGGCCGTTCCATGTCCAGCGTGAAGAAGCTGTGCGCATAGACGCCCATCGGCACGTCCGCGACGCCGAAGCTTTCGCCCGACAGCCAGCGCTGCCCAGCCAGGGCGCGGTCGAGGATCAGCATCGCCTCTCCCGATTGCCGCGCCGACTCAGCCACTGCCTCCATGTCGCGATCTTCCACTTTCCTGCGGACGAGGTTCAGGAAGGCGCCTCGCTGCGCATCGGCAAAGCTGAACTGCCAGTCCATCCATTTGTCGCCCTGGGCCCGTATCGCCGGATCGGTGGGCCACATGCCTTCCGGGGCATGGCGTGCCGCCAGATAGCGCAGGATCGCATTGGATTCCCACAGCACCATGTCGCCGTCCTGGATCGTCGGGACCAGCCGGTTGGGGTTCATCGCGACATAGGCGTCGCTCATCCCGAACTGGCCGCCGACATCGTGCCGGACATAGGGCAGGCCGATTTCACCGGCGAACCAGGCGACCTTCTTCACATTATGCGAGTTCAGGCGTCCCCAGATCGTCAGCATGCCCATCCTTCCCTTCTTCAGCGGAACAACCGGTCCGCCGCCAGATCCCAGAGGCGCGGGGATGAAGCCCCCAGCAGCCCGCGCCGCAAATCGCCCACGACATAAGGCGATCCGTCCAGCCGCTGGCACAGGCCGCCCGCTTCGTTCACGAACAGCGTTCCCGCCGCATGATCCCAGGGCAGGGTGCGGGCAAAGACCGACAGGTCATTCTGTCCCAGCACCAGGCGCGGATATTGCTCGGCGGCGCAGCGGGGAATATCCACCAGCCGGAAAATGGCCTCCGACCGGCGTCTGACGTCGGCGCGCTCCTCCTCCGTCATGAAATAGACGGCAAGCGCCGCGATCGGCAGCGGTTCGCCGCTCTCCCGCGCATAGACCTGCTCCCCGTCGATATGGCTGCCGGCGCCCAATATGGCGTGGCACAGGCGTCCGGTCAGTGGGTCCAATATCCACCCGGCCAGGATCGTTCCTGCGTCCGCCAGCGCGACCATGATGCCGAAGGGCGGCCTTCCGGCGGCGAAATTCCCGGTCCCGTCGATCGGGTCGATGATCCAGTTCAGCCCTTCGCCGGCACGGTCCAATATGGCGGGGTCGGCGGCGCAGGCTTCCTCCCCGATGATGCCGGCTTCCGGCAGGATCGCCGCCAATCCTTCCGCCAGCCGGATTTCGCTTTCCCTGTCCGCGATGGTGACGAAATCGTCGGCCGCCTTCTCGCTGATCTCATGACTGGCGAGGTTGCGGTAGCGCGGCATGACAACGTCCCGCCCCACCTGGCGCATCAGCGCTACGACCGGTTCATGCAATTCCGTCGGCATCAGGGCCGTCCTTTTCTCAACTGCGATAATCCGCGTTGATCGAAATATAGCCATGGGTCAGGTCGCAGGTCCAAACCGTCGCCCGGCCGTCGCCCAGCCCCAGATCGACGCCGATCGCTATGTCCTGCCCCTTGAGATGCGCGGCCACCGGCGCCTCGTCATAGCCCTCGACCGCCAGACCGCCCGACGCCACCTGGGTCGCGCCGAAACGGATGGAAAGCCTGTCGCGATCCGCAGGCTCTCCCGCCTTGCCGATCGCCATGACCACGCGGCCCCAATTGGCGTCCTCGCCCGCAATGGCGGTCTTCACCAGCGGCGAGTTGGCGATGGAAAGGGCGATGCGATGCGCGCTGGCGTCGCTTTCCGCGCCCTCGACGGCGATCTCGACGAATTTCGTCGCGCCTTCCCCGTCGCGCACCACCAGATGCGCAAGCTGGCGGCAGAGATCGTCCAAGGCCGCCGCGAAGGCGTCCGCCCCGGCATCCTCCATGGAGGCGAGCGGCGCATTGCCCGCCTTGCCGGTGGCGAAGGCCAGCACCGTATCGCTGGTGGAGGTGTCGCTGTCGACGGTGATGCAGGAAAAGCTCGTCCGGTTGGCGGCGGACAGCATCTGCTGCAACAGCTTGGGATCGATGGCCGCGTCGGTGAAGATATAGCCCAGCATCGTCGCCATGTCCGGCGCGATCATGCCGGACCCCTTGATGATCCCGACAAGCTCGACCCGCGTGCCGCCGATCATGGCGGAGGCGCGGGCGCCCTTGGCATAGGTGTCGGTCGTGCCGATGGTGGTCGCCGCATCCTCCCAGCCGCAGGGCGCGGCGGCAAAGGCGGCTTCCAGCCCCGCCTCTGCCTTGTCCACCGGCAGCGGAACGCCGATCACCCCTGTGGAGGAGATGAAGACGTCCGACGGCTGGCAGTCCAGATGGTTCGCGACCTTGGCGGCAATCGCCTCCACCGCCGCGCGGCCCCGGTGCCCGGTGAAGGCATTGGCATTGCCGGCATTCACCACCAGAGCCCGTGCGGAACCGAGCGGAATGGCGTCCCGGCACCATTCGACTTCCGGGGAAGGGCATTTGCTCTGCGTCGTGACGCCCGCGACCGCCGTGCCTTCGCTCAGTTCCACATAGGTGAGGTCGCAGCGATCCCAATTCTTGTATCGCGCGCGCGATACGCGAGCCGTGACGCCTGCAACGGGCGGAAGGTCGGGGAAAGCGGCGGGGGCGAGGGGGGAGCGTTCAGTCATGCCCGTCGCTTAGCGCAATATGCCCGCCCGTCAACGGCGAGATGGGCGGATATAGAGCTTTCCGACGCCGTCCGGCATGGCCAGCATCCGGTAGGCGCGCCGCTTCGCATAGGCGATCAGGCTGTCGTCGGGCCGCAGCGGCAGTTTGCGAGTCCCCATTTCATATCCGACCAGGATCGCCTCGGGCGGATCGCGGTCCAGATCGGCCAGGGTCGCCGGTATCATGGCATGGATGCGCCGGGCTTCCGCGCCCTCCATCGTCCATCCCGTCCGGTACACGAAGGGGCCCGGCGCGAACCGCCGGTCGATGTTGAGCCCGCTGTCGACCAGTTGCTGGGGCGAAAGGGTGACGATCTCGTCGTCGCCGGTCAGCCTGCGCACCTGCGCGCCGGCCCAGCGCGCATGGTCGCTCGCCGCCAATATCGGCGATCCATGACCCGCCATGGCGATGACATGGCGGGTCGCCGGCAGCAGCCCCGGCACGGCGGACAGGCAGAGCGATGCGATCAGGACCGGACGGGCGCGACGGGGCCAGGCCCGTGCGTCGTCCAGCATGAAGCCGAGCGCCAGGCCCAGCGGCGGCAGCAACGGCATCACATATTGAAGCTGGGACGGCGTCGGCAGCGCGGCCCCGATCAGTCCGCCGCCGATCATCCAACAGGCAAGGCGCCTTTCGGGCGGACCGGCCCGGCCGCGACTTGCCCATCCATGGGCGATGATGGCTGCCAGGCTGAGCAGCGCCGGCCCCCGCCAAAGATATTTGGCGAGATCCCCGAACTTCTCGCCCCATGACAGTTCGTCGCCCGCGCCATTGGCTGCATACCAGGCAAAGGGGCCGCTTGCCGCAAAGGTGACGACTCCATAGAAAAAGGCGGCCGGCGCAAGGGCGCAGGCGACGAGCATGAGCGCAAGCCCCGCCAGCGCGCCAAGGGCCAGCCAGGCGGCATGGCGCGGACGGGCCAGCAATGCAAAGCCGCCGATCGCCGCCCCCAATGGGATGAAATTGAGCTTGGCGGCGACGGCCAGCCCGAAGAACAGCCCCGCTCCGAACCAATGGCGTCGCCCACCGGCTTGCAGCGCAATCACCGAAAGAAGCATCGCCAATGTGGCCAGCATGGTGGGCAGCATGTCGTTGCGGGTCACGCTCGCGGTGAATTGAAAGGCGGCGGTCGCGGCGATGAAGGCAGTCGCAAGGGCCGCGCTGGCGCGCGATATGCCCGCGCGCCGTTGCGCGAAATGGAGCAGCAGCAGCGTGATCAGGGCGCAGGCTGCCGTGGCAAGCCGCATGGCGACCAGCATCCTGCCCGGGAAACCGAGGGCCAGGGGCGCGAACAGCCAGGCATGAAGCGGCGGTTGCAGGTACAGGAAGTCGCGATAGATCAGCAGGTGCGAGCTGAACCATGCGCCTGCTATATATTGGCTCTCGTCATGATCGAACGGCGTCGCAAGCGCCGTGATCCCGAACCACAGTAAAGCCGCGGCCGTCGCCGCCACAGGCAAGGTCGCGCCGCGCGGTTCCACGCGGGCAGGGCTAGGGATCATCGTCAAATCGCTCTCATTCCTCAGGCTTCGGCACCGGCGCCGTCACTGGACGCCGCGATCCGCCCATATCCTGCTTCCGCCCATGTCCGGCACGGAAAAATCCGCTTGATCGCTCATTATTACGCCCTCGCGACATACCCGCTCTGATTGACTAACGCCCGTGCGCGCCCTAAATCGCCGCGCATGTCCGCGTGCATCGCCCCAAAGGCGTGCGCGTCCCCTTTTGTCAGGAACTTGCATGTTCGGCGCACTCGCCAAGTCTATTTTCGGCTCCTCCAACGACCGCTACGTGAAGTCGCTGGGCAAGACCGTCGAACAGATCGCCTCTTTCGAACCCACCATCTCGGCCATGACGGACGAGGAACTGACGGCGCAGACCCTGCGGTTCCGGGAACGGCTGGCGCAGGGCGAGACGCTGGACGACCTGCTGCCCGAAGCTTTCGCCACGGTGCGCGAGGCCGCCAGGCGGACGCTGGGCCAGCGCCATTATGACGTGCAGATGGTGGGCGGCATCGTGCTTCATCGCGGCGAGATCGCGGAAATGCGCACGGGTGAGGGCAAGACGCTGGTCGCGACGCTCGCCACCTATCTGAACGCGCTGGAGGGCAAGGGCGTCCACGTCGTCACGGTGAACGACTATCTGGCCAGCCGCGACTGCGAATGGATGGGGCAGGTCTATCGCTTCCTGGGCCTTACCACGGGCGTCATCGTGCCGAACCTGTCGGAAGACCAGCGGCGCGAGGCCTATAACGCCGACATCACCTATGCGACGAACAACGAACTCGGCTTCGACTATCTGCGCGACAACATGAAATATGACCGCGCATCGATGGTGCAGCGGCCGTTCAACTTCGCCATCGTCGACGAGGTGGACTCGATCCTGATCGACGAAGCGCGCACGCCGCTGATCATCTCCGGCCCCACCGACGACAAGTCGGAACTCTATGTCGCCGTCGACGCCATCGTGAAGCGGCTGGACGACAGCGACTATGAGAAGGACGAGAAGCAGCGCACCGTCACCCTGACGGAGGACGGCACCGAGAAGATCGAGCGCATGCTGGAGGAGGCCGGGCTGCTGCAAGGCGCCAACCTCTATGATTTCGAGAACACCGCCGTCGTCCATCACGTCAACCAGGCGCTGCGCGCGAACGTCATGTTCCGCCGCGACATCGATTACATCGTCAAGGACGGCAAGGTCATCATCATCGATGAATTCACCGGCCGCATGATGGACGGCCGCCGCTGGTCGGACGGCCTGCACCAGGCGGTGGAAGCCAAGGAAGGCGTGAATATCGAGCCGGAGAACCAGACGCTCGCCTCCATCACCTTCCAGAATTATTTCCGCATGTACCCCAAGCTGGGCGGCATGACGGGCACGGCCGCGACCGAAGCGACCGAATTCTACGAAATCTACAAGATGAACGTCGTCACCATCCCGACCAACCGGCCGGTGCAGCGTGTCGATGAGGAAGACAGCTTCTACAAGAATCTGGAGGACAAGTTCCGCGGCATCGCCAAGACCATCAAGGTCCATGCGGAGCAGGGCCAGCCGGTCCTCGTCGGCACCGTGTCGATCGAAAAGTCGGAAATGCTGTCCGAATTCCTGACGCAGGAGGGGGTGAAGCACGCCGTCCTCAATGCCCGCTTCCATGAGAGCGAAGCGCATATCGTGGCGCAGGCGGGCCGCAAGGGCGCCGTCACCATCGCCACCAACATGGCGGGGCGCGGCACCGACATCAAGCTGGGCGGCAACCTGGAATTCCGCGTCGAGGACGAGCTGCGGGACATGCCGGAAGGCCCGGAACGCGAAGCCGCCATCGCCCGCATCGACGCTGAGATCGAGGCGGAGAAGCAGGAAGTGCTCGCCGCCGGCGGCCTGTTCGTGCTGGGTACGGAACGCCATGAAAGCCGCCGCATCGACAATCAGCTTCGCGGCCGCTCAGGCCGTCAGGGCGACCCCGGCCTGTCGCGCTTTTATCTGAGCCTCGACGACGACCTGATGCGCATCTTCGGCCCAGACACGATGTTCGCGAAGATGATCCGCTCCAACCTGGAGGATGGGGAGGCGCTGCCGCCCTCGAAATGGCTCAGCAAGGCGATCGAGACCGCGCAGAAGAAGGTCGAGGCGCGCAACTACGACATCCGCAAGCAGGTCGTCGAATATGACGACGTCATGAACGACCAGCGCAAGGTCATTTACGAGCAGCGCAGCGACATCATGGACGCGGAGACGGTGGACGATGTCGTCACCGACATGCGGCATGAGACGGTCAACGATCTGGTCGGCGCGTCCTGCCCGCCGGGCACCTACCCCGAACAGTGGGACATGGAGCGGCTGAAGGCCCGCACGGCCGAAGTGCTGAACCTGGAACCCGATTTCGACGGCTGGCTGGCTGAGGACCATGTCGATCCGGAAATGATCGAGGAACGGCTGAGGGCCCTGGCCGACGAGGCAGTGGCCGACAAGGTCAAGGAACTCGATCCAGAAAACTGGCACATGATCGAGAAGTCGATCCTGCTCCAGAGCCTCGACCATCACTGGAAGGAGCATCTGTCGACCCTCGACGCGCTCCGCCAGGTCGTCCATCTGCGCGCTTATGCGCAAAAGACTCCGATCAACGAATATAAGCAGGAAGCCTTTGCCCTGTTCGAACGCATGCTGGGCAATATCCGCGAGGATGTGACCGGCTCCATCGCGCGCGTCCAGTTCCGCATGGAGGAGCCGCTGCCGGAATTCGACCTGCCGGTGCTGCCCGACTTCATCACCACCCATATCGACCCCTTTTCGGGCGAGGATAATAGCGGCGACATCGACGGCGGGCAGATCAGCGGAATCACGACCACCCTGCCGCGTCCGCCGGTAGGCGGACAGGGCGGGGAGTTCGCCAATCTGGACATCAGCCGCAATGCGCCATGCCCCTGCGGCTCGGGCCAGAAATACAAGCATTGCCACGGCGCGCTCAGCTAGGCTGTGTGGGCATTCAGCCCATGGCGGGCGGCAAATGGCGGCTTTCTGCTTGGAAGAATGCGACAACAGGAAGCCCGGAGCGGCGCGACCGGCGCCCGATTTGACGCAGCGCGCTCCGGAACAAGCCCGTCGTTTCAACAATGGGCATGCTGAACCGGCTTCAGCAGGACGAAGGGAATAACGCTGGGGCAATCGCGCGATATGGCTGAATGCCGATACAGCCTAATCGCCGGCCCCGTCCCCATGCAGTTTCGCCCATAATTGGGCTGTACCCGCTTCCTGCGCCTTGTTCACATATTGCGCGGCGATCAGCCAACCCTTGATCGGTCGCAACGGAAGCACTGTCGTCAGGATCAGCACCGGGACGCCGACGGCCAGATGCACCCAAAGGCCCGGCCGCGCCAAAATCTCCAGCATGATGATGAAGACCACGCCCGGAACGCAGGCGAATAGCTGCACGAATACGGCCGGCCCGTCCGCCGGATCGGCAAAATCATAATTCAGCCCGCAAATCTCGCAATGATCGCGCACCGTAAGGAAGCCGCGGAAGATATGTCCCTCGCCGCATCGGGGACAACGGCCGAAGGGGCCGGTCTCCATTGGAGAAAGCCGCTTCCAGCGACCTTCCATTTCCGCCGCCGGTTGCATCGTTGATATCCTGTCCGTGTCGCTCATCGTCATGCCATTCTGCCTGTCGCAGAAATGTCGTCATATCCTGCGGATTTTCAATTGGGCTTTTTGCCCCAGGGCAGCCTGCCCCCGCTCACCGAATTGACGCTACGGAAAGCGACACTCTACCTTTGGGTAGATTGCCAAGAACATCTGCACCTGCTAATCCGGGGAGGATTTGGATGCCCGACAGCAAACAAATCGCGCTCCCGGCTTTCCCTTGCCCGGGAGCGCTTTTTTATTTGCAATTCATTGCGACGACAAAAGTTCCCGCAGCCTGATGGCCGATAGACCACGGATAATGAGCATGAAGCCGATCAGGGCTCCCGCTCCATCGCATCATGAAGGACCTGATCGGGACAGGACATGGCAAGCGCCCTGACCTTGTAGCGCAGCGCAAGTTCGCGATGGACCGCAACCTCCTGCGACGAAGCGCGGCGCCTTTCGGCAGCATCGGCTTTCGCGGCTTCTTCTCTTGCGCGCCGGAACATGTAGCGCGCATCGCTATCGGCAGACATCGTCACCTCCGATGATTGTCGACCGCTTCTAGCATGAAGAAAACCGCCGCGCTTTAACGGGGATCAAATTGGATGGCGGACAGGGTGGGATTCGAACCCACGGTGAGCGTGAACCCACGGCGGTTTTCAAGACCGCTGCCTTAAACCACTCGGCCACCTGTCCGTCGCCACGCTTCCGGGAGCGATTTCCAGCCGATCGAACCGGTCGCTGGTCGGGAAATCGCGGAAAACAGCGCAACGATCCGATTCAGTCAGATCGAAACCCGCTCTAGCGAACCCGGCGGCCTTGCCAAGCGTAAAAATGGCGGGAAGGCGGTTTCATCGCCCGAATGGCGCCGTGCGCCATTAAGGGGATTCACGCCACGCCATCCCTGTGCAACAAAAGGGCTTAAGGAGATTCTTCAATGCGTTCGTCGATCATGTCGCTGTTGCTGGGGCTCGCCGCCGTCATGGCGGGCGGTCTGACGGCGGACAGCGTCAACGCGCAGGAGGATGTCGCCTTTCGCGCCTATCTGGAATCGCTCCGCCCGAAGGCGCGGACCATGGGCATCCGGGATACGACGCTGGACAGCGTTTTCCCGGGCCTGACCCCCAATCCCCGCGTGGTTCAGCTCGACCAGAACCAGCCTGGCGGCGGCGCCTACGCCCCCATTCCCAATTTCGAGCCATATCGCCGCCAGCATGTCGACGCGGCGCGCATCGGCCGGGGCCGCACCGCCTATCTCGCCAACCGCGCCCGGCTCGCCCGGATCGAGGCGGAGACCGGCGTGCCGGAGGAGGTCATGGTCGCCATTTACGGCCATGAGACAAATTACGGCGCCTATACCGGCGATTTCGACCTGATCCGCTCACTCGCGACCCTTTCCTATGAGGGGCGCCGCCGGACATTGTTCGAACCGGAACTGCTGGCGACGCTCAAGATGCTGGACAATGGCGTGCCGCGCAGCCGCCTGGTGGGCAGTTGGGCGGGCGCGACCGGTTATCCCCAGTTCCTGCCCAGCGTCTATTTGCGGTTGGGCAAGGACGGCGACGGCGACGGACGGGTCGACATCTGGAACAGCGAAGCCGATGCGCTCGCCTCCATCGCCAATTATTTCGTCCATGCCGGATGGCGGCGCGGCCAGCCGTGGGGCATTGCGGTGTCCGTGCCCGCCGGCCTCGACCGCTCCGGCCTTGCCGCCCGCACCAGCCCCGCCCGCTGCCCGCGCGTGTTCAACCGCCACAGCCGCTGGCTCAGCATGGCCGAATGGCGGCGCATGGGGATCGTGCCCAGCGGGGGCGGCTGGCCCGCCGACCGGGTGATGGCGACGCTGCTGGAACCCGATGGGCCGGGCAAGACGGCTTATCTGCTCACCAGCAACTACCGGGCGATCCTCGACTATAATTGTTCGAATTTCTACGCATTGTCGGTCGGCCTGCTCGCCGACGCGGTGAAGCAATAGAGCGCTTTGCTATTGGTCCTGCCATGGCTAATGAATGCGCTAGGCACTCGAAGAATCCACCAGTCCGAAGGCAATCCTGCATGAAGAAGTCCATCGCCGCCCTCCTGTTCGTCGGGTTGCTCTCCACGCCGCTGACCGCCGCCGCGCCCCCCTATAGCAGCGAAGCGCCGATCGCCTATATGAAGGACCTGTCGTCAGGCGCGGTGCTCTATAACAAGGGTGGCGACACGCGGATGCCGCCTGCCTCCATGGCGAAGATGATGACGGCCCATGTCGCCTTCCGCCTGATCCAGAAGGGCGACCTGAAGCTCGACCAGAAATTCACCGTCCGCCCGGAAACCTGGCAGCAATGGCATGGCCCGCAGGCCGGTTCGACCATGTTCCTGTCGCCGGGCGAGCAGGTGTCGGTGGAAAATCTGCTGCACGGCATCGTCACCCTTTCCGGCAATGATGCCTGCGTCGTGCTGGCGGAGGGCATCGCCGGGACCGAGCAGGCCTTCGTCGCGCTGATGAATCAGGAGGCGAAGCGTCTGGGCCTCAAGAACAGCAATTTCGGCACCAGCAATGGCTGGCCGGACGAAGGCGTCACCTATGTCACCGCCGCCGACCTGGCGACGCTGGCCGAAGCGACGATCGAGGAAACGCCCAACCTCTACAAGAAATTTTACGCCACGCGCAGCTTCACCTGGGGCAAGACGATGGGCGGCGCGGACATCGAGCAGGGCAACCGCAATCCCATATTGGGCAAGGTGGCCGGGGCCGACGGGCTCAAGACCGGGCATACCCAGGAAGCGGGTTTCGGCTTCACCGGATCGGCCGAGCAGGAGGGGCGTCGTCTGGTCATGGTCGTCGCGGGCCTGACCAGCTTCAATCAGCGGATTGCTGAATCCGTGCGCTTCATGGATTGGGGCTTCCGCGCATGGAAGGCGCAGCCGCTGTTCAGGAAGGGTCAGACCGTCGAGACCGCCGAAGTGCAGCTGGGCAGCGCGACCAGCGTGCCGCTGGTGGCGCCGCAGGACATGGCCGTGACCCTGCCTCGCGCCGCATCGTCCAACATCTCGGTCAAGGTCGCCTATACCGGCCCGATCAAGGCGCCCATCGCCAAGGGGCAGAGGATCGCGCAACTGATCGTTTCCACCCCCGATACCCCGCCGCAGATCCTGCCGCTGGTCGCCGGCGAGGATGTCTCCGAAGCCGGCATTTTCGGCCGCCTGTGGAACGGGCTGAAGTCGTTCTTCGGGTGACAGACGCCCGGACGACAGGGGGGCGCTTCATCTCTCTGGAAGGCGGGGAGGGCGCGGGCAAGTCGACCCAGTTGAGCGCGCTTGCCGCGGTCCTGCGCGCGCGCGGCCTGGAAGTGGTGGAAACCCGCGAACCCGGCGGCAGCGAAGGGGCGGAGGCCATTCGCGCCCTCCTGCTGACCGGCGGCGCTGACCGCTGGAGCCCTCGCGCCGAAGCGCTGCTGTTCGCCGCGGCCCGTGCCGATCATGTCGAAAAGACGATCCGCCCGGCGCTGGAGCGCGGCGCATGGGTGCTTTCCGACCGCTTCCTGGACAGCAGCCGGGCCTATCAGGGCATGGGTTCGCTGACCGACGCGGACATATTGGCGCTTCACCGGATCGGCAGCGACGGTTTCCTGCCCGACCGGACGCTCTTCCTCACCCTGGCGGAGGAGGAGGCGAGCGCTCGCGCCCAATCCCGCGATGGGGATGCTGCGGACAGGATCGGTGGGCGTGACAGGGACTTTCACCGGGCCGTCTCGACGGCCTTCCATCGGTTCGCGCAGCAGGAACCGGCGCGCTTCCTGACCGTCGATGCCTCTGGCGAAGCCGAAGCCGTGACGGCAAGGCTGCTGCATGCCTTGCAGGACCTGCTGCCATGACGCCGCTGCTCGGCCATGACGGGCAGGCCCGCACTCTGATCGGCGCGGCGCGAAGCGGCCGCCTGCACCATGGCTGGATATTGGCCGGCCCACGCGGCATCGGCAAGGCAAGCTTCGCCCGCGCCATGGCGCTGCGCCTGCTGGCGGAGGCAGCGGGCCCGGCCATCGCGGCCGACGGGCTGGACGTGCCGCACGACCACCCGATCCGCCGTCTGTTCGAGGCCGACGCCCACCCCGACTATGCGGAGCTTTTCTGCCTGGAAAGGGAAAGCGGCACAGCGCGCAACATCACGGTCGATCAGGTCCGGGGCCTGCAGCGCCTGATCCAGTCGGCTCCCTCCATGTCCTCGCGGCGGATCGTCGTCATCGATAGCGCCGACGATCTGGAGCGCGGCGCGGCCAATGCGCTGCTCAAGAATCTGGAAGAGCCGCCAGCCGACATGCTGTTCCTGCTGGTCAGCCATGCGCCCGGCCGCCTGCTGCCGACCATCCGCTCCCGCTGCCGCACCCTGCGCTTCGACAGCTTGGGCGAGGATGCCATGCGGAGCATCCTGCACAAGGCGGACGCAGGCCTGTCTTCGGACGAACTGACGGCGCTGGTCCGCGCAGGCGAGGGGTCTCCGGGCAAGGCATTGCGCTATGCCGGCCTCAACATAGCGGACATCGAGCATTCGCTGGCGGCGATCGCCGCCGACGGCGACCCCGGCAATCGCCATCGGCTGATCCTGGCCAAGATGCTTTCATCAAAGAGCGCACGGCCCCGTTATGAGGCCTTTCTGGAGCGTGCCCCGGCCTTCATCGCGGCGGCGGCGCGCCAGCGGCAGGGGGACGATCTCGGCAAGGCGCTGGACCATTGGGAAGCCGCCCGTCAGCTTGCAGGCGGAGCCATCATCCTGTCGCTCGAACCGGGGGCGGTGGTTTTCGAACTGGCGGGGCATGTTGCGGCCCTTGCCCGCTGAAAAGCGGCTTTGCGCAAGGGCTAACACCCGCTAGGGAGGGCCCATGTCCAAGCCCTATACCATCACGACCGCCATCAGCTACCCCAATGGCCGCCCGCATATCGGCCACGCCTATGAAGTGATCGCCACCGATGCGATCGCCCGTTTCCAGCGGATGATGGGCCGCGACGTCTTCTTCCAGACCGGCACGGACGAACATGGCCTTAAAATGGCCCAGACCGCCCGCGGCCGGAACATGGAGCCACGCGCGCTTGCTGATGAAATGTCCGGATATTTCAAGGCGATGAACGACGGTCTGAATATCAGCTATGATCGTTTCATCCGCACCAGCGAGCCGGATCACCATCGCGCCAGCCAGGCCATATGGCAGGCGATGGAGGCCAATGGCGACCTCTATCTCGGCCGGTATGAAGGCTGGTATTCGGTGCGCGACGAAGCCTTTTACGACGAAAAGGAACTGACCGAAGGGGAGGGCGGGCAGAAGCTCTCGCCCCAGGGCACGCCGGTGGAATGGACGGTGGAGGAAAGCTGGTTCTTCCGCCTGTCCGCCTATCAGCAGAAGCTGCTGGACCTCTACGCCAGCCAGCCTGACTTCATCCAGCCCGACAGCCGCCGCAATGAGATCATGCGCTTCGTCGAGGGGGGACTGTCCGACCTCAGCGTGTCACGCACCAGCTTCGACTGGGGCGTGAAGGTGCCGGGCAGCGACGGCCATGTCATGTATGTGTGGGTGGACGCGCTCACCAATTACATCACCGGCTGCGGCTATCCCGACGATGCCGAACGCATGGCCCGTTACTGGTCCGAAGGGGGCGACATCACGCATATCATCGGCAAGGATATCGTGCGTTTTCATACCGTTTACTGGCCGGCCTTCCTGATGAGCGCGAGGCTGCCTTTGCCCAAGCAGGTGTTCGGCCACGGCTTCCTCCTCAACCGGGGGGAGAAGATGTCGAAGTCGCTCGGCAATGTGGCCGATCCGATGGAACTGGCGGAGCGCTTCGGCGTGGACCAGCTTCGCTATTTCCTGCTGTCGGAAGTCACCTTCGGCAATGACGGCAGCTACAGCGCGGAGGCGATCGTCGCCCGTTCGAACAGCGACCTCGCCAATAGTTTCGGCAATCTCGCCCAGCGGACACTGAGCTTCATCGCGAAAAATCTCGAAGGCCGTCTGCCTTGGGGCGGTAGTTCTGAAACGCGCGAAGATATCGAACTGCTTTCAACCGTTCGCAGGGAGATCGTTTCGCTGGAGAGCGAATTTGCAAGTCTTGCTCCTTCGGACGGTATTCAATCTTGGATGCGCGCGGTCTTTGCTTGCAACGCCTACATAGATGCGCAAGCGCCTTGGTCGTTGCGCAAGACTGATCCTGCACGCATGGAAGCAGTTCTAGCTGTCCTCTATGTAGCTATAGGAGAACTTGCTGTAGCCATTTTGCCAGTTATCCCGACGAGTGCGAACGCGCTACTTGATCAGTTGGGTATCCCGCCGAATATCCGCAACTATCAGGGTCTCCGCTCTCAGTGGTATCAGGCGCTCGTGGAACAAAGCTTTACGCTCACGCCGCCGAAGCCGCTTTTCCCGCGGCTCGAACTGCCCGTCGAAGAGGCATAGGCCATGTTCATCGACAGCCATTGCCACTTGAATTACAAAGGGTTGATCGAGGATCAGCAGAATGTGCTCGAACGGGCGCGTGGCGCCGGCATCGGCCTGATGCTCAACATCGCCACGCGCGAAAGCGAGTGGGACGATGTGCTGGACACCGCGTTGCGCGAACCCGATGTCTGGGCGACCGTCGGCATTCATCCCCATGAGGCGGACGAGCATCCGCATGTCGATACGGCGAAGCTCGTCGAACGCGCTTCCCACCCGCGCATCGTCGGCATAGGCGAGACCGGCCTCGATTATTATTACGACCATAGCGACCGCGAGCGGCAGCAACGCAGCTTCCGCGCCCACATCGCCGCTTCCCGCGAAACCGGCCTGCCGCTGATCGTCCACACCCGCGATGCGGAGGAGGACACGCTCGCGATCATGCGCGATGAAATGGGGAAGGGCGCCTATGGCGGGGTCATCCACTGTTTCACCGCCAGCGGCGCCTTTGCCGATGCGGCGATGGAACTGGGTTTCCTTATCAGCATTTCAGGTATCGTGACCTTCAGGAACGCCAGGGATTTGCAGGAAACGGCCGCCCGCCTGCCGCTCGAAAGCCTGCTGATCGAGACCGACTCCCCGTTCCTCGCGCCGGTTCCCCATCGCGGCAAGCCCTGCGAACCGGCGTTCGTGGCGGACACTGCCCGTTTCCTGGCGAATTTGCGGGGCGAGAGTGTCGAGCAGCTGGCCGAGGCGACCTCAGCCAATTTCCGCAAGCTGTTCAGCAAGGCGGCATGAGCCTCAAGCTCACCATCCTGGGCAGCGGCACCTCTTCGGGCGTTCCCCGGATCGGCAATGACTGGGGCGCATGCGACCCGCAGGAGCCGAAGAACCGCCGCACCCGGGCATCGATCCTGATCGAAAGCCCCACGACCCGGCTGCTGATCGACACATCACCGGATATGCGCGCCCAGTTGCTGGCGGCCGATGTCGTGCAGATCGACGCCATATTGTGGACGCATGACCATGCCGACCACAGCCACGGCCTGGACGATGTCCGTCAGCTTTACCATCATCGCGGCACGCCCGTGCCCGGCTATGCGCGCCCCCAGACGCTCCGCCTGCTCCGGGAACGCTTCGGCTATGCCTTCGAAGGGCGTCACGGTTATCATCCGACGATCGAACCCCATGCGCTGCCGGATGGCCTGCGCATCGGGGACATCGGCATCGCCTGCACGGATCAGCCCCATGGCGAGATATTCTCCACCGGCTTCCGCTTCACACATGATGGTCATTCCATTGGCTATGCGACTGATTTCCACGACATAACGGTCGACATGCTGGCGCTGTACGATGGGCTGGACATCTGGGTTGTCGATGCCCTGCGGGAAAAGCCGCATCCGACCCACGCGCATCTGGCGCTTACCCTGGATGCCGTGCAGGCCGTAAGGCCCCGCCGTGCCATATTGATCCATATGGACCAGAGCATGGATTATGCGACGCTCCGCCGGACACTCCCCGAAGGCGTCGAACCGGGCTATGACGGACTGGTGGCCGAACTGGGCGCGACATAGGGGGCGGGGCAGGGATGGATGGCGATCAGGCAATGTCCAGTCTCTGGTATGTGCTGGCGCTTGTCCTGGTCGGATCGGCCTTGATTGCCCGGCGCGCCCCGATGGGCGGGCTCATGCGCATGGCCATGCTCTGGATCGTCATCTTCGCCGTCCTCCTCGGGCTGTTCAAGGCTGGCGATAAGTTCGGTCTGTTTTCCAGCCGCATATATGGGGCAGGGGACGAATCCCCTTCATTGTCGACCAATGCCGCGCCGGCTGCCTTGCCGTCCGCGCATGTGGAGGGGCAGGCCTTGCGAATCCCGGTCGCGCCCGACGGCCATTATTGGGTGGAGGGAATGGTCAACGGGAACCCGACGCGCTTTCTGATCGACAGCGGCGCCAGCGTCACCGCCCTGTCGGTGGAGGCGGCCCGCAGTTCCGGCCTGAACTTCGACCTGAACGCGCCCGGCGTCAGCATGATGACCGCCAACGGCAAGATCGACGCCAAGCGCTCGACCATCGCCACGCTGGTGGTCGGCCCGATCCGGGCCAGCGATCTCGACATCGTCGTTTCCCCGGCTTTCGGAGAGGTCAATGTGATCGGCATGAACATGCTGTCGCGCCTGAAAAGCTGGTCCGTGCAAAATGGAGAGATGGTGCTGACCCCATGACGTCATCGACCGCGGCACCCGATCAGCGTCAGCGCCTGAAGGCCATTATCGGCGGCTCCACCGGCAATCTGGTCGAATGGTATGACTGGTACGCCTATTCCGCCTTCACCCTCTATTTCGCCCAGCATTTCTTCCCGAGCGAGGACCGCACGGCGCAATTGCTGAGTGCCGCGGGCATTTTCGCCGTGGGCTTTCTGATGCGACCCATCGGCGCCTGGCTGATGGGCGTCTATGCCGATCGCCATGGCCGGAAAAGCGGCCTGACGCTGTCCGTGGCCCTGATGTGCGCCGGCTCCTTGCTGATCGCCGTCACGCCCTCCTATGATAGCGTCGGCGTCGCCGCGCCCTTGTTGTTGGTGCTTGCGCGCCTGATGCAGGGACTGTCGATCGGCGGCGAATATGGCGCCAGCGCGACCTATCTGTCCGAAATGGCGGGGCGCAACCGCCGCGGCTTTTTCTCCAGCTTCCAATATGTGACCCTGATCGCGGGGCAACTTGTCGCCATCTGCGTCCTGCTGGCGCTCCAGGCCATGCTGACCGAGGCCGAATTGGATGCCTGGGGCTGGCGCATTCCGTTCCTGATCGGCGGAGCGCTGGCGACCATCGTCTTCTGGCTGCGGCGCGGCCTGGCCGAAACCCAGAGCTTTGCCGTGGCCAAGGCGGAGGGCGCCCCCAAATCCGGATTCATGGAACTCGTGACCCGGCATCCGCGCGAGACGCTGACGGTGATGCTGCTGACGGCAGGCGGCACGATCGCCTTTTACGCCTATTCCATCTACATGCAGAAATTCCTGGTCAACACCAGCGGGCTCAGCCGGGAAACAGCATCGCAAATCAATGGCATAACGCTTTTTCTTTTCATGCTGCTTCAGCCTGTCGCGGGGGCGCTTTCCGACCGCATCGGGCGCAAGCCGCTGATGATCGGCTTCGGCCTGCTCGGCGTCCTGTGCACCTATCCCATCTTCGCGACGCTGGCCGTCACCAAGGACCCGTGGGCGGCGGGGCTGCTCGTAATGGCCGGCCTGGTGATCGTGACCGGCTACACTTCGATAAACGCGGTGGTGAAGGCGGAATTGTTTCCCGCCCATATCCGCGCATTGGGAGTGGCTTTGCCTTATGCGCTGGCCAACACCTTGTTCGGCGGCACCGCGGAATTCGTCGCGCTCTGGTTCAAGCAGATCGGCACAGAACAGGCATTCTACATCTATGTGACGGTGATGATCGGCATCTCCCTGATCGTCTATATCCGCATGCCCGATACGCGGCAGCATAGCCGGATAGTGGAAGATTGAGGATGCAAGGATCATCACATATTTAACATAATCCTTATTATCGAACTAAGATATTGTAAGCGCCATTTAGAAATGTCACCCTCTGCAAATTAGAGATGTCACTGGTGGCATGGTGCTCCCTGGATGCAGGGAGTGCGCGGATGACGGTGGTATCCATGAGCCATGGCGAGCTTACACGCTTCGATACGCTGCTACGGGTTGAACGTCGCGAGTTGCGAGCCGAGGATGCAGCGACGCTACTCGGCTTGTCCCGGCGGCAGGTTTATCGGTTGCTGATACGCATGCGTGCAGACGGTGCGCCAGGCCTGGTTTCGCGTCGTCGCGGGCGCCGTAGCAACCGTTGGCTTGGCGATGGCTTTCGCGACCATGCGATTGCGTTGGTCCGAGAGCATTATCATGATTTTGGGCCGACGCTGGCGGCTGAGTATCTGGCGGAGCGCCATGATGTGCACATTTCCCGCGAGACGCTGCGCAAGCTGATGATCGAGGCTGGTCTGTGGAAGGATCGTGCAGCGCGTCGTCCGCGCCCGTATCAGCCGCGTTACCGCCGGGATTGCCGCGGCGAACTGGTCCAGATCGACGGTTCGAAGCATTGGTGGTTCGAGGATCGCGGCCCGCAATGCACCCTGCTCGTCTATATCGACGATGCAACCAGTGAGTTGATGCATCTCCAGATGGTCGAGAGCGAGAGCACCTTTTCCTACATGGAAGCGACCCGGGCCTATATTGAGCGGCACGGCAAGCCGGTGGCTTTCTACTCCGATCAGCACAGCGTCTTCCGCAATTCCCGCGCCAGCGCGGCGCGCGGCGACGGCATGACGCATTTCGGCCGCGCGCTTGATGCGCTGAACATCGAGATCATCTGCGCCAACTCACCGCAGGCCAAGGGCCGGGTCGAACGGGCCAACGGCACGTTGCAAGATCGGCTGGTCAAGGCAATGCGCCTGGAGGGCATATCGTCGATCGAAGGCGCGAATGCCTTCCTGCCAGGCTATATGGTTCGGCATAATGCGCGGTTTGCCCGCCCCGCTTTTGACAGTCGGGATCTCCACCGCCCGCTCGCCCCGCATGACGATCTGCGCGCGATCATGGTGTGGCGGGAACAGCGCAGCGTTACCTCGGCGCTGACATTGCATTACAACAAGGCGATGTTCATCTTGGAACCGACCGAGATCGCCCGGAAACTGGTGCGCAAGCGGGTGATGGTGTGTGAATATCCCGATGGCCGGCTGGAGATCCAGCATGAGGGGCATATCCTCCCCTACCGGCATTTCGACAAGATGCGGCAGGTGAGGCAGCCGACGATCGTGGAGAACCGCCATCTCGATGCGGCGCTGCTGCTGGCGAAGGAGATCCAAGCGATCGCACCGCATCACCGGCAACGGAACAACAATGCTCCCGCCCGGCATGACCAGCCCACGCATCTGTTCCCCGAACCGGAGGTGCCGGTGAAGATCGATGGACGCAGGTTGGGCGGAGCCAAGCTCAAACGTCGTCCCCGTCTCAGCCAGGCGGAGTTACGGGCGCGCGGCACGCTGGAATTTGTGAAGGCCCGTTAAAGACTGTCCGACCGGCGTTGACCGGGCCCGCTGCCTGCGCAGCGGGTCCATGCCCTTCCCCACCACTGTCACGCCACCAGCAGGGTCTGCGCTGCGCTATCCCGAGGGCTCCACGCAGCCCCTGCTGCCCTCAAAGGGTGTCATTTCTAAATGGCAGAGATTGTGACTTCTCTAACCGGCAGGAACAGAGCCTGTAAGCGGGTGGATTCTATTTCGAAGTGCGAAATCCTAGGTTTTATAAGGGTTTGATCCCTTTTCCAGGAAGGCACGCAATGAACGGCTATCAGCATCTGGGTTTGGACGAGCGGCGCGACATTTATCGATTGGCAGCAACCGGACGGTCAGCACAGCAAATTGCTGACGCGCTGTGTCGGCATCCTTCGACGATTTATCGAGAGCTCAAGCGCAACCGCCATCTGGATGAGAATCCGCTGTTTCGCGGCTATTTTCCGACTGTCGCACAGACCATGGCGCGCGGGCGTCGAGTTCGTGGCGGGAAGATCGCTCGCCAACCGGAACTCGCCGCTTATATCGCTGATCGCTTGTCGGCCGCCTGGTCGCCAGAACAGATTGCGGGTTACCTGCGGCGTCATCGGGGCAACCGGGAGGCGGTGTGCCACGAGACCATTTACCAATATGTCTATGGACCTGATGGACGCCACCAGAAGCTGTGGCGCCATCTTCCCGTTGCCCGCCGTTCTCGACGGCAGCGCTACGCTCGTAAGCCACGCGGTCTCCATATTCCTGTGGCCAATACGATCGGCGCACGTCCGCAGGAAATTGCGGATCGCAGCAGCTTCGGACATTGGGAAGGCGATCTCCTGATCTTCCGGAGAGAATATGGCAAAGCCAACCTCACCTCGCTGGTCGAACGCTGCAGCCGCTTCACCTTCCTCGCGCGTAATCCGAGCCGACATTCTGCCGGTGTCATGGCCGGGATCGATCGGCATTTGCGCGGCATCCCCCCTTCCCTCCGGCGTAGCATCACCTTTGATCGCGGCACGGAATTTGCGGCTTTTGCGACACTGCGAAACAGGCTCGGCGTCACCAGTTATTTCTGCTTACCGTCCGCGCCCTGGCAGAAAGGCGGCGTGGAAAATTGCAATGGCCGAATACGGCGCTTCCTGCCCTCCAACACCGACATTGCGCTCCTGTCGGACAAAGAGATCCAGGCCGTCGCCGATCGCCTCAACAGCACACCCCGCAAGTGCCTGGGCTATCGCACCCCGCACGAGGTCCTGGGAGAACAGATCGCCCTCCTCAAGGCCGGATAAATTTTGCCATCCGGGGTGGGGCTCGCCCCACCCCGGATGAAATGCTACGCATCACCTCGGGTGTCGCGCTTCAAATGGAAACCGCCAGCGCCGGATAGAAATGTCACCCTCTGCAAAATAGAGATGTCACTGGTGGCATGGTGCTCCCTGGATGCAGGGAGTGCGCGGATGATGGTGGTGTCCATGAGCCATGGCGAGCTTACACGCTTCGATACGCTGCTACGGGTTGAACGTCGCGAGTTGCGAGCCGAGGATGCAGCGACGCTACTCGGCTTGTCCCGGCGGCAGGTTTATCGGTTGCTGATACGCATGCGTGCAGACGGTGCGCCAGGCCTGGTTTCGCGTCGTCGCGGGCGCCGTAGCAACCGTTGGCTTGGCGATGGCTTTCGCGACCATGCGATTGCGTTGGTCCGAGAGCATTATCATGATTTTGGGCCGACGCTGGCGGCTGAGTATCTGGCGGAGCGCCATGATGTGCACATTTCCCGCGAGACGCTGCGCAAGCTGATGATCGAGGCTGGTCTGTGGAAGGATCGTGCAGCGCGTCGTCCGCGCCCGTATCAGCCGCGTTACCGCCGGGATTGCCGCGGCGAACTGGTCCAGATCGACGGTTCGAAGCATTGGTGGTTCGAGGATCGCGGCCCGCAATGCACCCTGCTCGTCTATATCGACGATGCAACCAGTGAGTTGATGCATCTCCAGATGGTCGAGAGCGAGAGCACCTTTTCCTACATGGAAGCGACCCGGGCCTATATTGAGCGGCACGGCAAGCCGGTGGCTTTCTACTCCGATCAGCACAGCGTCTTCCGCAATTCCCGCGCCAGCGCGGCGCGCGGCGACGGCATGACGCATTTCGGCCGCGCGCTTGATGCGCTGAACATCGAGATCATCTGCGCCAACTCACCGCAGGCCAAGGGCCGGGTCGAACGGGCCAACGGCACGTTGCAAGATCGGCTGGTCAAGGCAATGCGCCTGGAGGGCATATCGTCGATCGAAGGCGCGAATGCCTTCCTGCCAGGCTATATGGTTCGGCATAATGCGCGGTTTGCCCGCCCCGCTTTTGACAGTCGGGATCTCCACCGCCCGCTCGCCCCGCATGACGATCTGCGCGCGATCATGGTGTGGCGGGAACAGCGCAGCGTTACCTCGGCGCTGACATTGCATTACAACAAGGCGATGTTCATCTTGGAACCGACCGAGATCGCCCGGAAACTGGTGCGCAAGCGGGTGATGGTGTGTGAATATCCCGATGGCCGGCTGGAGATCCAGCATGAGGGGCATATCCTCCCCTACCGGCATTTCGACAAGATGCGGCAGGTGAGGCAGCCGACGATCGTGGAGAACCGCCATCTCGATGCGGCGCTGCTGCTGGCGAAGGAGATCCAAGCGATCGCACCGCATCACCGGCAACGGAACAACAATGCTCCCGCCCGGCATGACCAGCCCACGCATCTGTTCCCCGAACCGGAGGTGCCGGTGAAGATCGATGGACGCAGGTTGGGCGGAGCCAAGCTCAAACGTCGTCCCCGTCTCAGCCAGGCGGAGTTACGGGCGCGCGGCACGCTGGAATTTGTGAAAGCGCGCTAAGGCCGCGCTGACCGAGCCCGCTGCGTGCGCAGCGGGTCCATGCCCTTCCCCATCTAAGTCGCGCTTCCAGCAGGGTCTGCGCTGCGCTATCTCGAGGGCTCCACGCAGCCCCTGCTGATCGAAAGAGTGTCATTTCTATTTGGCAGAGATTGTGACTTCTCTAAGTAGCAGGAACAGATATTCATTGCCGAAAGCTGGCCTTGGCCCATCCGGTACCCTATCATCCTTTCAATCCCACCCACTTGATCCAGAGTCCTGCATGTCATCCAACAGCAAGGCGAGTCCCGCCGACATCATGCCGCTCGCCAAAGTCATGGCACGGCTGCGCGATCCTGACACCGGTTGCCCCTGGGATGTCGAACAGGACTTCGCCAGCATCGCGCCCTATACGATCGAGGAAGCCTATGAAGTCGCCGACGCCATAGAGCGCGACGATATGGCCGCCCTGCGGGACGAACTTGGCGATCTGCTGCTGCAGGTCGCCTTCCATAGCCGCATGGCGGAGCAGGCCGGCCATTTCACATTGCAGGAGGTCATCGACGGCATCACGGAAAAAATGATCCGCCGTCATCCCCACGTCTTTGGCGAAGGAACCGGGCGCACGGATGGCCATGCCCAATGGGAAGCCATCAAGGCCGCCGAGCGCGCCGAGAAGGAACCCGATCCAAGCGCGCTGGCAGGTGTCGCCATTGCGCTGCCTGCCCTGCTCCGCGCCGAAAAGCTTCAGAAACGCGCAGCCCGCACGGGGTTCGACTGGCCCGACATCGGCGGCGTCATCGACAAGATCGAAGAAGAATTGGACGAGGTGCAGGCGGCGACTACCCAGGCCGAACGGGAGGAGGAAGTGGGCGACCTTCTCTTTGCGGTGGTCAACCTCGCCCGTCATCTGAAAGTCGATCCGGAAGTCGCCCTGCGCGCCGCCAATGGCAAGTTCGACAAGCGTTTCCGCATCATGGAGGGACTGGCCGGCGAGGATTTCCCCACGCTCCCGCTCGATGAGAAGGAAGGCCTGTGGCAACAGGCGAAGCGGCAGTTGCGACAGGCCTGATAGGCGAGATGGTCCTGGACAGGCCGGAACCCGGTTCCAGCATTTCGTCCAGTAAGGTTAATTTCCCCGGCGCTTGAGGAACCGCGCCAGCGCGGAATCGGACAGCCGGACATCCACCAGCATATCCTCGCCCTCCGCCCTGCTGCCGATCACCTCGCCATGTTCGTGCAGCCATGCCATCGCCGCACCGTCCGCCAGCGGCACATGCAAGTGATGGACCTGCGCCCCGGCGGTCAACCGGGTGCTGATCGCGCGCTGGAGGTCATCGACTCCTTCGCCGGTCAGGGCGGACAGGATCACCACATCGTTCCGCCGCGCCGCCGTCTCCCGCGCCAGCGTCGCCGCATCCTCGTCCAGCAGGTCCAGCTTGTTCCACGCTTCGATGATCGGCGGCGGTTCATCGCCCTCGTCCGCTTCCAGAGCCCCTTCCCCCGCGACGCCAAGCTCGCCCAGCACGTCCATGACGTCGTCGCGCTGGGCGTCGCTGTCGGGATGCGCTATGTCGCGGACGTGGACGATCAGATCGGCCGACAGCACTTCCTCCAACGTCGCGCGGAACGCCGCGATCAACTGCGTCGGCAGGTCCGAAACGAACCCGACGGTGTCGGAAAGAATGGCCTTGTCCAGTCCCGGCAAGGCGATCTGCCGCATCGTGGGATCGAGCGTCGCGAACAGCAAATCCTCCGCCATGACGTCAGCCCCGGTCAGCCGGTTGAACAGCGTGGACTTGCCCGCATTGGTATAGCCCACCAGCGCGATCACCGGCCAGGGTGCCCGCTGCCGCCGCGCCCGGTGCAGGCCGCGCGTCTTCGTCACCTGATCCAGCTCCCGCCTGATCTTCGCCATCCGGTCGCGGATCATCCGCCGGTCAGCCTCGATCTGCGTTTCGCCGGGACCGCCCAGGAAACCGAAGCCGCCGCGCTGCCGCTCAAGGTGGGTCCAGCTTCGCACCAGCCGCCCAGCCTGGTAATCCAGATGCGCCAGTTCGACCTGCAGGCGCCCCTCATTGGTCGCGGCGCGCTCACCGAATATCTCCAGGATCAGGCCGGTCCGGTCGATGACCTTGGTTTCGGTCGCCTTTTCCAGATTGCTCTGCTGCACGGGGCTGAGCGCATTGTCGACGATGACCAGTTCCGCCTCTTCGGCCCGCGCCAGCGTCGCGATCTGGTCCACCTGACCGCTGCCGAACAGGGTTGCGGGCTTGCGGTCGCGCACGCGGAAGGCCTGCGCCGCGCGCACGTCGATGCCGATGGCAAGGGCAAGGCCCCTCGCCTCCTCCAGCCGCGCATCGCTGTCGCGACGTTCCGGACCATGGACATCGGCGCGCACGACAATGGCGCGCGCGCCGCGCGACACCTCGTCATCGGAATCTCGGTTGAAGACAGCCATGGTGGCTTAACGCTTCCGGCCCCCGCCGGCTTCATCGGAAACCGGGCGGGGACAAGAAAAAGCGTTCAATCCTCGCCCTCACCCTCGCCGGTGAGGTCCAGCGCGTGCAGCGGCTGCACGGTGGAAATCGCATGCTTGTAGACAAGCTGGACCATGCCGTCCCGCTCCAGCAGCATGCAGAAGAGGTCGAAGGCGGCGATTTCGCCCTGCAACATGACGCCGTTCACCAGGAACATCGTCACCGGGCTGCCGGACTTGCGCACCGCGCTCAGGAAGATTTCCTGGAGCAGCTTCGACTTGCCATTGCCGTCGCTGGCCTTCCGCAATTCGGTCAGATCCATGGATTGCGCGGGCATGACGGTCGAAATCGCATGCTTGTACACCAGCTGCGACTGTCCGTCCCGCCGCAGCAGCACGGAAAAATTGTCGAACCAGGTGATGATGCCCTGCAGCTTCACACCCTTGACCAGGAACATGGTCACGGGCGTCTTGCTCTTGCGCAGGCTGTTCAGGAAGATGTCTTGAAGGTTGTTCACTTTGTCGGCCATGGTCTTCACCAGTCCTTTATTGGCGGGACGTTACCCGCTCTCGCACCCTTAAGCAGAGTGTCTTGCCCGCCCCCGCCTGTCGGAAGCGAGGCAAGCCTACCGCAATTGCGAAGGGCCGTCCATGCCCTGTTTGGCTGAAGATCGTTCAGTTTACCTCAACCATCCTTGCCATCCGTAATTCCCAGCAGCTTCAACTTCCGGTGCAGGGCCGAACGCTCCATGCCGATGAAGGTGGCGGTACGGGAAATATTGCCCGAAAAGCGGCGGATCTGGATGCGCAGATATTCCCGCTCAAAGCTTTCCCGCGCCTCGCGGAGCGGCGCGCCCATGATCGCTGACTGCCCCATCCCCTCCGAACCGCCGTTGCTCGTCAGTTCGGCCGGCAGCATGTCCAACTCGATCCGCCCGATCCGCTCGCCCGGCGCCAGGATCATCGTCCGCTCGATGACGTTGCGAAGCTGACGGACGTTGCCCGGCCATTCATTGGCCTGCAAGGCGGCCATAGCGTCACTGGCGATCTCCGGCGGCGGCACCCGGCGCTCCGCCGCGAAACGGGCGAGATAATGTTCGACCAGCGGTGGAATGTCATCCCGGCGCTCGGCCAGCGGCGGGATGATGAGGGGCACGACGTTGAGCCGGTAGAATAGGTCCTCGCGGAAACGCCGCTCCTCGATCTCCGTCGCCAGGTTGAGCGCGGTCGAGGAAATGACGCGGACATCCACCTTTACCTGCCGCTGCCCGCCGACGCGGGTGAAGCTCTGATCCGTCAGCACGCGCAGGATCTTCGCCTGCGTCGTAAGCGGCATGTCCGCGATTTCGTCGAGATAGAGCGTGCCGCCATGCGCCTGCTCCAGATAGCCGGGACGCACCAGCCCGCTCGGGTCCTCGACGCCGAACAGCTCTTCCTCGACACGATCCGGGTCCATCCGCGCGGCGGCGACGATGATGAAGGGCGCGTCCGCCCGCCCGCTCCAGCTATGCAGCATGCGCGCGGCGACTTCCTTGCCGACGCCCGCCGGCCCGGAAATCAGCACCCGGCTGCCCGTCCCCGCCACCTTCTTGATCGTGGCGCGGACGGCATTGATCGCCGCCGAAGTGCCGGTCAGTTCGTCATCCTGCCCGAAACGGGCGCGCAGCACCTGATTTTCGCGCCGCAGCCGCTCCGTCTCGGTCGCCCTGGAAACCAGATGCAGCAGCCGGTCCGCCTCGAACGGCTTTTCGATGAAGTCCGCCGCTCCCTTCCGGATGGCGGCCACGGCGGTATCGATATTGCCATGGCCGGAGATCATGAGCACCGGAATGGTCGCATCCCGCCGCTTGATCTCGTCCAGCAGTTCCAGCCCGTCCAGCTTCGATCCCTGCAACCACACGTCCAGCAACACCAGCGAAGGCCGCCGGGCGTCCAGCGCCTCGATCGCGCTGTCGCTGTTGGCGGCGGTGCGGGTGGTGAAGCCCTCATCCTCCAGGACGCCCGCGACCAGATCGCGAATGTCCTCCTCATCGTCGACTATCAGAATATCAAGCGCCATTGGCTGTCACTTTTCCAGTCGTTTTTCCATGGGGCAAGGCGATGACCTGCCCCTCTTCCAATTTCTCGAGCGCCGCCACCGGGAAGCGCAACGTCACGCGCGCCCCCCCGCCATCGGCGTCGTCGAAGCGGATTTCGCCCATATGCTCCTCGACAATCTTCTTCACGATGGCGAGGCCCAGGCCCGTGCCCTTGGTCCGGGTGGTCATATAAGGCTCCAATATGCGTTCCCGTTCCGGCGGCAGGCCGATGCCATTGTCCTGCACCGCGATCAGCAGGTTGCCGCCGTCATGCTCCACCGTCATGGACACCTGCCCGCGCCAATGGTCGCCTTCCGCGGCGGGCTTGGGCTCGATCGCCTCGACGGCGTTCTTGACGATGTTGGTGAGTGCCTGACCCAATTGCCGGCGGTCGCAGACCATTTCCGCATCGCCATCCATCGAATGATATTCGAAGCGAATATCGGGATGGGCGACTTCGTGCAGGAACAGCGCGTGGCGGGCGATGTCGTCGATCCGCTCGCGCCGGAACACCGGCTTGGGCATGCGCGCGAAGGAGGAGAATTCGTCGACGATCCGCCGCAGGTCGCCCACCTGCCGCACGATGGTGCCCGTCAGGCGCGTAAAGGTGGCCTTGTCGCTCGTCACCTCCTCGGCATAGCGGCGTTGCAGCCGCTCGGCGGCAAGCTGGATCGGGGTCAGCGGGTTCTTGATCTCATGCGCGATCCGCCGCGCCACGTCGGACCATGCCGCCCGCCGCTGGTCGGAAAGCTGCTGCGTGATGTCGTCGAAGGTCAGGATGTGGCGCGACGCATCCTCCGAAACCTTGACCGCCAGCGTCCGCACGTCGCCATGGGCGCGGATCTGGACGATGCCCGCATCCTCCTCCGAAGCGATCAGCGCCGCCAGTTCGGGCGACACTTCAGTCAGCGGACAGCCCACCGGATCGTCCCCCTCCCGCACCAATATGGCGGCCGCCGAACTGTTGAGCAGCAGGATGATGCCGTCGCGGTCCACCGACAGCACGCCGGCCGACACGCCCGACAGGATCGCCTCGATGAAGGCGCGGCGTTCATCGAGCTGGCTGTTCGCCGCGACCAGCGCGCCGGTCTGCGCTTCCAGCCTCTGCGTCATCCGGTTGAACGCGGCGGCCAATGTGCCGATCTCATCCCGCGCCTGGGGGCTGGTCACGCGGGCCGACAGGTCGCCCGCCGTGATCCGCCGGGCAGCCATGACCAGTTCGTTCACGGGCCGCACCATCCAGTCGGCGACCTTCAGCGCGATATAGACCGCCACGCCCACCAGCAGCAGCGATCCCACGAACAGCAATATGTTGAAGCGCAACTGCAAGGCGCGGGACTGTGCGGCGAAAATGTCGTAATCCGACAACACCTTCTGCGCCCGCTCGACATTGCTGAACGCCGTCGAACCGGAATCGCGGGTGGCGTAGAGATAGATTTTCGCGTTGGGATAGAGCAGCGTCACCGCCTCGATCTGGTTGGGCTTGGCGGCGACCACCACATCCTCGCCGGCTTCCAGCCGCTTCACCACGTCGGGCGTCAGCATCTCCGACGCCGGCCGGCTTTCCGGATCGACCGTCGCCGCCGTGCGCGCCACGCCGTCCTTGCCGATCTCGATGATCGCGGAACGGTTCAGCTTCCGCGTGACGACCTGATAGATATAACCTTCGGCAAAGCGCGGGCTGGAGACTTTCGACTGGCTCAGATAATCGCGCAGGTCGCTCGCCATGGTGACGGTTTCGTCACGCACGTCGCGCAGGTTCTGCTCATAATAGCCCCGCGCCAGGTCGCTCGCATTTTGCAGCATGCCCCGCGCGCTGTCGGAAAACCAGAACTGCACGCCATATTGGAACAGCAGGGAGGCGAAGATCACCACCAGCAGCATGGGCACGCTGGCGACGATGGAGAATATCGCCACCAGACGGACGTGCAACTGCCCGTCGCTCCCTATGGCGGACTGGGCCGCGCGCCGCTTCGCCACCCGCCGTCCCAGCAGCACCAGCAGCGCAATCGCCGGCACCAGATTGGCGACCAGCAGCAACGCCACGATGGGCGGGGTCAGCAATGTGTAGGATTGCCCCTGTCCCGTCAGCAGGAAATAGGTGATGCCCGCCATGCCCAGGAACAGGACAAGCGTCACCGCCTCCACCACCGCGGCAAGGCGGCGGCGCAGGAAAAGGGGGAAATGCCTTTTCCATGCCCGGCCCCGCGCCGGCAGAGTCACTGCGCCTTCCATAGTGGCTTGGTTACAACATTAATGTGCCCGATCAAACACAGTAATTGATGGGCATGGCGCTTCCGGTCGAAAAGAGCGGTCGGTTCGTCGCCGCCGCCCGGAACGGTCGATCCGAACGCATCGGCTTGGCCGATCTTCCCCGCCGAATATTCTAATCGCCGATCCGAAGCTGCAAGGGATCGAGCCCATAGTCGGTCAGCTTCTTGCGCAGCGTGTTGCGGTTGATGCCCAACAGTCCCGCGGCGCGTATCTGGTTTCCGTCGACGCTGGCCAGCGTCTCCTGGAACAGGATCGGCTCCACCACCGCCAGCAGGTCGTCATGCAGGCTGCGGTTCGGCTGGGTCAGGCCGATGCCCAGTTGCCGCTTCGCCCATTCCCGCACCGCCTGGCCCAGCAGGTCGCCGGGGGCGGCATAATCGGCGGGCACGGCTTCCAGCGGCAGGCTGTTGCGCAGCATGTCGGCGGTGATCATGTTCTCACGGCTCAGAACCGCCAGCCGCTGCATCAGATTCTGCAGTTCGCGCACATTGCCGGGCCAGTGATAGGCCATCAGCAATTGCGCCGCATCGTCGGACAGCGACTTGCGCGGCAGCCCCTCCTGCGCCGCGCGGTCCAGGAAATGCCGGGCGAGCAGGATCACGTCCTCCCGCCGCTCACGCAGCGCCGGAAGCGCGATGGGGACCACGTTCAACCGGTAATAGAGGTCCTGCCGGAAGCGGTTCTCCTCGATCAGCCTGGGCAGATCCTTGTTGGTGGCCGCGATGATGCGGACATTCACCTTGACCGATTTGGAGCCGCCGACGGTCGTGACCTCTCCGGACTGAAGGACGCGCAGCAGCCGCGTCTGCGCTTCCATCGGCATGTCCCCGATCTCGTCCAGGAACAGCGTGCCGCCCTGCGCCTGCTCGAACTTGCCTGCGGTGCGGGCATGGGCGCCGGTGAAGGCCCCTTTTTCATAACCGAACAGTTCCGCCTCGATCAGTTCGCGGGGGATGGCGGCCATGTTGATCGGCACGAACGGCTTGGTCCGCCTCTGCCCCAGGCTATGGATCGCCTCTGCCACCAGTTCCTTGCCGGTCCCGGATTCGCCCAGCACCAATATGCTGAGGTCGTTCGACAGGACCCGGGCGATGGTCCGATACACCTCCTGCATCGCCGGGGAACGACCCACCAGCGGCAATCCGTCATGCGGCAGGCCGGCATCGGCCGCTTCCTCGTCCGCCCCCTTCCCCGATCCCAGCGCATCCGACACGGCCCGCGTCAGCTCATTGAGATCGAAGGGCTTGGGCAGATATTCGAACGCGCCTTTTTCGGTGGCGCGGATCGCCGTATTCAATGTGTTCTGCGCCGACAGGATGATGATGCTGAGCGCCGGGCGCCGTTCCAGAATCTCCGCGACCCCATCCAGCCCGTCGCCGTCCGGCAGCATGACGTCGGTGATCAGGACGTCCGGCGAAAAGCTTTCCAGCAGGGCGCTCCGCTCCCGGATCGATGCAGCCGTCTTGACCCTGTATCCCTGCCGCCGCAGCGCTTCCCCCACGACCACGCAGATCGCCGGATCGTCGTCCACCACCAAAATCGAGCCCGTCACCGCCATCATCTCGCCGCCATCAACCCGTTCCCATCGGCAGCAGGATGCGGAAGGTCGATTCCCCTGCCTCATGATCGCGCGAATATTGCACGAACCCGTTCATGTCGCGCACCAGCTTGTCCACCAGCGCCAGCCCCAGCCCCGTTCCGTCCCGCCTGCCGGTGATGAAGGGATTGAACAGGTGATCCAATATATGCTCCGGCACGCCCGGCCCATTGTCGACCACCAGGATTTCGATGGGCAGCACCGCGCTGCCCTTCCCCTTGCCGACCACTACGGAAACGCCATGGCGAAACGCCGTCTCCACCCTTATCCGGGGCTTCCTGCTGTGCTCCAGCGCCTCGGCGGCATTTTTGAGCAGGTTGATCATCACCTGCACCAGCGCATCCTCGTTGATATTGGCGAATGGCAGGGATGGATCATAACTCTTTACGATCCTTATATCCTTTGCGAATCCGGCGGCGGCGATATTCGCCGCCCGGTCGATCAGCGGATAGATGTTGCCGCTGCGGCACTCCAGGGTCCGGTCCGTCGTGAAGTCCTGCATCCGGTCGATCAGCGCGGCGATTCTGTCCACCTCATTGCAGATGAGTTGCGTCAGCGCGGCGTCCCGTCCGTCATTGCCCGATTCCAGCAACTGGGCCGCGCCCCTGATGCCCGACAGCGGATTCTTGATCTCATGCGCCAGGATCGCCGCCGCGCCGATGGCCGATCGCGCGCCGCCCGCCGTACCGCGATGGCCGATCTTGCGCGCCTGGCTCTGGGTGTGGATCGATACGACGCGCCAGCCTTCATGATCGACGATGGGCGCGATCATCAGGTCGACCTCCATTTCCGCCGTGCGCCCCGCATGCACGCGGATGTCATAGGCGGCGATCGGCTTGTTGCTGTGCCAGATGTCGAAGCGCGCGCCCATTTCCGCCATGCGGATGGTCCGCGCTATGTCGCTGCCGACAATGGCCGATCGCGCCATGTTGAGCAGCGTTTCGGCGCGGACATTGGCATCGGCGATGCTGTTGTCCGGCCGCACCACCAGGGTCGCGACCGGCAACGCCGTCATCAGTTCGGAAAGCGAAGGCCCATCCTGTTGCGGTCGAAGCGACGGGATGGTCGTCATGGCCGCCGTCATGCCGCCTTGCGCGTCTCGACCGGCCCCTCGTCGGCGATCAGCGGTTCGTAGAAGCGCGCCAGCATGTCCAGCACGACATCGCCGTCCGGCTCCTGGTTCACCGCATTGCGGAACTCGGCCGAACCCGGCAGCCCCTTGGTGTACCAGCCGATATGCTTGCGGGCCATGTTGACGCCGGTATGATTGTCATAATGCTCCAGCATCGCGCGATAATGTTCCGTAATCACGCGATATTGTTCCTCCAGCGCAGGATCGGCCAGCCGTTCCCCCGTGCGGAACCAGTGCATCACCTGCCCGATCAGCCAGGGCCGCCCATAGGCGCCCCGCCCGATCATCACGCCGTCGGCGCCGCTCTGCTTCAGCGCCGTCTCGGCATCGTCGATGGAGCAGATGTCGCCGTTGACGATGACGGGCAGCGACACCGCATCCTTCACGCTGCGCACGAAGGCCCAGTCGGCCGACCCCTTGTACATCTGGCAGCGCGTGCGGCCATGAACGGTGATCAGCTTCGCGCCCAGATCCTCCGCGATCCGGGCCAGTTCGGGCGCGTTCAGGCTGGCATGATCCCAACCCATGCGCATCTTGACCGTGACGGGCACATCGACGGCCTTCACCGTCGCTTCGATCAGCGAAGCGGCCAGCGGCAGGTCGCGCATCAACGCGCTGCCCGCATCGCCATTCACGACCTTTTTAACCGGGCAGCCCATGTTGATGTCGATGATCGCCGCGCCGCGATCCGCGTTCAGCTTGGCAGCCTCCGCCATTTCCGTGGGCGAACAGCCGGCCAACTGCATCGATACGGGCTCCTCCAGCGGATGCCAGGCCGCCTTCTGCAGCGACTGGCGCGTCTCGCGAATCATCGCCGCCGTGGCGATCATCTCGGTCACGTTGAGGCCGGAGCCATAGCGGCGGACCAGTGTCCGGAACGGCATGTCCGTCACGCCCGTCATCGGCGCCAGCACGACCGGCATGTCAATCGTCACCGGACCTATGGAAATCGGGGAAAGCCTCTGCATCATTCCAACACTGCCTAAAAAACAGGCAGCCCTTAGCGGAAATCCGCATCATCGGCAAGCGAGGCGGGGCTGGCGGTTGGCCCGGCACTGCGATACAGGCGCGGCCATGACAGACAGAACCGTCGCTTTGCTGGTCGCAGCAGGTCAGGGCAGCCGCGCGGGCGGCGACATTCCCAAGCAATTCCGGCGCATCGGCGGCAAGCCGGTCCTCGCCCACGCCGTCGACGCGCTGGCCGGACATCCCGCCATCGGTTCTGTTGTCCTGGTCGTCGGCGCGGGGCAGGAGGAGGATGCACGCGCCGCACTGGAAAGCTGCACCGTCTCCGCCATCGTTCAAGGCGCCGACAGCCGCCGCGGGTCCGTCCGCGCCGGTCTTGAGCATATAGCGTCCGCTGGCGGCGCGGCGCGCATATTGGTGCACGACGCTGCCCGTCCCTTTCTCCCCGCGACGGTGATTGACCGGCTGCTCGCCGCGCTGGAGGGTGCGCCCGGCGCCATTCCCGCCTTACCGGTCGCAGACACATTGGTCAGAAGCGAACATGACAAGAGCGACCATGACAAGGCCGGGGACGTCGTCGACCGCGATGGCCTGTTCCGGGTCCAGACGCCGCAGGCCTTCCGCTTCGATGCCCTGCTGGCCGCGCACAGAAGCTGGGACGGCAATCGGGAAGCAACCGACGATGCCCAGATATTGCGGCATTCGGGCCATGACGTCACACTGGTCGCTGGCGATGAAAGGCTGGAAAAATTGACCTATGCCGAGGATTTCCTCCGCGCCGAAGCTCGGCTGGGCGCTGCCCGCAGCGTCCGGACCGGCATGGGTTATGACGTCCACCGGCTAGCCCCCGATGAGGAGCTCTGGCTCTGCGGGGTCCGCGTTCCGCACGACCGGGGCCTCGCTGGGCACAGCGACGCGGACGTGGCGATCCACGCGCTGGTGGATGCGCTGCTGGGCGCACTGGCGGAGGGCGACATCGGCAGCCATTTCCCGCCCTCCGACCAGCAATGGCGGGGAGTCGCCTCCTCCCGTTTCCTGGAATATGCGGCGGAGCGCGTCGCAAAACGGGACGGCTTTATCGAGCATGTCGACCTGACGCTGATCTGCGAGGCGCCGAAAATCGGTCCGCACAGGGACGCCATGCGCGCCCGGATCGCGGAAATCCTGCACCTTCCTCCCGACCGGGTCAGCATAAAGGCGACCACCACCGAACGGCTGGGCTTCGCCGGTCGGCGGGAGGGTATTGCCGCACAGGCTGTTGCCACGCTCTCCCTCCCCGCGCTAATCTGATCGCCATGCCCGATAGCATCCTTCCCGCGTCGCTTGTCGAACTGGCCGAGCGCGTCGTCGCCGCCAACCGTCGCGCCGGCCGCACCATCGCCGTGGCGGAAAGCTGCACCGGCGGCCTTGTCTCCGCCGCACTGACCGAAATCGCCGGATCGTCCGAAGTGTTCGAAGCTGGTTTCGTCACCTATTCCAATGACATGAAGAGCGAGCTTCTCAAAGTATCGCAGGATGTCATCGAAACCTTCGGCGCGGTTTCCATCGCCACCGCCTGGGCCATGGCGCAGGGCGCGCTGAACAAGAGCCACGCCAATGTCGCCGTCGCCATCACCGGCATAGCCGGCCCCGGCGGCGGATCGGAGCAGAAACCTGTCGGCACCGTCGTCTTCGCCCGCGCCGAACGCGGCGCCAGCCCCGACAAGATCGTGGCCGACATGCATTATTTCGGGGATACGGGCCGGGGCGGCGTCCGCCTTCAGGCGGCGCTGTGCGCGCTCGAACTGCTGCTGCCCGACTCGCCCGCGCCATAAAGCTCCGCCGCGCGGGTTTCGAACGCGCCGATCATCTTGCGCAGCGCCTTGTCGAACACCTGGCCGGCCAGCATCTCGAACAGCTTGCTCTTGAATTCGAACTCGACCTCGAAATCCACCAGAACGCCGCCCTTGCCGTCGTCGCGAAAGCTCCATTCATTGTGGAGATGCTTCAAGGGCCCATCCAGATAATCGACCCGCACATGATCCGGCCTATGCTTGTGCACGCGGGACGTGAAGCTCTCCTTGATCCCCTTGAACCCGACGATCATGTCCGCGACCATTTCCGAATCGCTGTCGGACCGCACCCGGATCGCGCTGACCCAGGGCAGGAATTCGGGATAGGCCTCCACATTCGCCACCAGGTCGAACATCTGTTCGGGCGTATAGGGAAGCGGCCTCGTTTCGTTATGCTTTGGCATCGGCTTATTGGCCGGCCTTCGCCAGTTGCGCCTCGCGGGCCGCGCGCATTTCCGCGAAATCCTTGCCCGCATGATAGCTCGAGCGGGTCAGCGGGCTCGACGCCACCTGCAGGAAGCCCTTGGCCCGCGCAATCGCCGCATAGGCGTTGAACGCCGCCGGAGTGACGAACTCCATCACCTTGGCGTGCTTGGGCGTCGGCTGGAGATATTGCCCCATGGTCAGGAAGTCGATGTCGGCGGAGCGCATGTCGTCCATCACCTGATGGACCTCCAGCCGCTCCTCCCCCAGACCCAGCATGATGCCCGACTTGGTGAAGATCGACGGATCGAGCTTCTTCACCGTCTCCAGCAGCCGCAGCGACGCATAATAGCGCGCGCCCGGGCGAATGGTCGGATAGAGGCGCGGCACCGTCTCCAGATTATGGTTATAGACGTCCGGTCGCGCCGCGACGATCATCTCGACGGCGCGTTCATGCTTGTTGCGGAAGTCCGGCGTCAGGATTTCGATGGTCGTGTCCGGGGTCGTGCGGCGCAGCGCCTCGATCACCTTCACGAACTGCGACGCGCCGCCATCGGGCAGGTCGTCGCGGTCGACGGAGGTGATGACGATATGCTCCAGCCCCATTTCCGCGCAGGCATCGGCCAGATTCTGCGGCTCGTTGGGATCGACCTTGCGCGGCATGCCGGTCTTGACGTTGCAGAAGGCGCAGGCCCGCGTACAGACATCGCCCAGGATCATCACGGTCGCATGCTTCTTGGTCCAGCACTCCCCGATGTTCGGGCAGGCCGCCTCCTCGCACACCGTCGCCAGCCCCTTGGTCCGCATCAGCTTGCGCGTCTCGTGATAGCCGGGGCTGGTCGGCGCCTTCACGCGAATCCAGTCGGGCTTGCGGGCGCGCTCGGGACGAGTGGCGGGCGCGGGGATCGGGACGATGTCGGTCATGCGCCCCAGATAGCGATGCGAGAGCGCTCTTGCCAGCCCCATCATTGTTCGGCACAGACCGGCGCATGACCGATTTCGCTGATATGCTCGCCGGCTATCGCCGCTTCCGCAACACCGGTTGGACCCAGCAGCGGGAGCGATGGGATGAACTGAGCGAGGGGCAGAGCCCCCGCGTCATGGTCATCGCCTGTTCCGACAGCCGAGTCGATCCCGCACAGATATTCGACACCAGCCCCGGCGAGATCTTCGTGGTCCGCAATGTCGCGGCGCTGGTGCCCCCCTTTGAAACCAATCCCGGCCGCCACGGCGTCTCCGCGGCGCTGGAATTCGCGGTCCAGGTGCTCAAGGTGGGCGAGATCGTCGTCATGGGCCATGGCAAATGCGGCGGCTGCAAGGCGGCGCTCAGCCATTCGCTGAAAGACGCGCCTCCCGGCGAGGGCGGCTTCATCCACAACTGGATCGAACTGCTGGACGAAGCGCGGGAAAAGGTGGTCCAACGCTTTGGCGCGGATGACGGCCGCGACGCCGAACGCGCCATGGAGCAGGAAGGCGTCAAGGTCAGCCTGGCCAATCTGCGCACCTTCCCCTGCGTCCGCACTAAGGAACGGAGCGGCGAGATCAGGCTGATCGGCGCCTTCTTCGCCATTGCCGACGGCCAGCTCCACCTGCTGGACGAGGCGAGCGGCCAGTTCAGCCCGGCGGCGCTGGAAGCCTGATGACCGCGCCGATCCCCAGCGGCAATATCGCCCTGCTGATCGATGCCGACAATGTCTCCGCCGACCATTTCGACCCGGTGCTGACGGTCCTGGCGGAACTGGGCACCGTCAATATCCGGCGCGCCTATGGCAATTGGAGCAAGCCCGCGCTCAAGGGATGGGCGCGGCAGGCCGTGACGCAGGCCATCGAAACGCAGCAGCAGTTCGACCTCACCCGGGGCAAGAACGCCACCGACATGAAGATGACGATCGACGCCATGGACCTGATGGCGTCGGGCCGGGTCACCGGCTTCGGCCTGATGTCGAGCGACAGCGATTTCACGCCGCTCGTCACCCGCATCCGGCAGGAAGGCCTGCCGGTCTATGGCTTCGGAACGGACAAGACGCCGCAGGCCTTCCGCAGCGCCTGCACCCGCTTCATCGACGTCGGGGCGCTCGCCAGCGCAAGAACGGCGCCCGCCGAACTGGAGGAGTCGGCGGCGGAACCCGCCTCCCCCGACGCGCCCGAAGTCGCGCCCGATCTCGTCAAGCTGTTGATCGACGCCTATAATGCCGTCAAACGCGACGATCAGGGCTTCGCCCGCCTCAGCGAAGTGGGCCAGCTCGCCGGGAACCGCTCCAGTTTCGACACGCGCAACTATGGGTTCAAGCGGCTGTCCGACCTTGTCCGCTCGATCAATAATTTCAAGGTGGAGAGCCGCGACGGCCAGACCTGGATCAAGCGGGTGCACTGATGACCATCCTCGCCCGCCACCTGACGATCCTCGGCCGGGTGCAGGGCGTGTTCTACCGCAACTGGGCCGTCGAAACGGCCCGGGGTCTCAACCTGACAGGCTGGGTACGCAACCGCATGGACGGCAGCGTGGAGGCGCTGGTGGAAGGACCGCGGGATGCGGTGGAGCGGTTCGTCCTGCTGGCGCGACAAGGCCCGCCCGCCGCGCAGGTCGCGCGGATAGAGGCCAAGGATGTCGCGGTCGGGGGACATGAATCATTTCAGAAGCGGCCGACCGCCTGACTTCGCCGGGCGGGCGGACGGGCGGAAAGGAAAATCGCGTCCTTGGGCCGAGGCGAGCGGCCCCGTCCGCTTTTCCGGCCCGCCTGTCTCAGCGGGCAACCCCATCGGCCGATATTCCCATGAACGACGAAAAGCCCCGCTTGTGCGTTGGAGCGCTTCCCACTAAATCGCCCGCATGACATCGACCAACGACATTCGCCGCTCCTTCCTCGACTATTTCGGGGCCAACGGCCACACCATCGTTCCGTCCGCGCCTCTCGTGCCGCACAACGACCCGACGCTGATGTTCGTCAATGCGGGCATGGTGCCGTTCAAGAATGTCTTCACCGGCCTTGAATCCCGCCCCTACACCAAGGCGACGAGCAGCCAGAAGTCGGTCCGCGCCGGCGGCAAGCATAACGACCTCGACAATGTCGGCTATACCGCGCGCCACCATACCTTCTTCGAAATGCTGGGCAATTTCAGCTTCGGTGATTATTTCAAGGAACAGGCGATTACCCATGCCTGGACCCTGCTGACGAAGGAATGGGGCCTTTCGCCCGAAAAGCTGACGGCGACGGTCTATCACACCGACGACGAAGCCTTCGACCTGTGGAAGAAGATCGCCGGCCTGCCGGAGGAGCGGATCATCCGCATCCCCACCAAGGATAATTTCTGGGCCATGGGCGACAGCGGCCCCTGCGGCCCCTGCTCGGAAATCTTCTACGACCATGGCGACCATATCTGGGGCGGTCCTCCCGGAAGCCCGGAGGAAGATGGCGACCGTTTCGTCGAGATCTGGAACCTCGTCTTCATGCAATATGAGCAGGAAGCGAACGAGATCGTCTCCGAACTTCCCAAGCCCAGCATCGACACCGGCATGGGTCTGGAACGCATCGCGGCGGTCCTGCAAGGCGTCCACGACAATTACGACACCGATACCTTCAAGGCGCTGATAGAGGAATCGGGCGCACTGACGAAAACCGCCACCGATGGCGAGTATAAGGCCAGCCACCGCGTCATCGCGGATCATCTCCGCTCCACCAGCTTCCTGATCGCGGACGGCGTGCTGCCCGCCAATGAAGGCCGCGGCTATGTGCTGCGCCGCATCATGCGCCGCGCCATGCGCCACGCCCATATCATCGGCGCCAAGGAGCCGTTGATGCACCGTCTGGTCGGCAGCCTCGTCTCCGAAATGGGCGGCGCCTATCAGGAACTGGTCCGCGCCCAGCCGCTGATCGAGGAAACCCTCCTGCGCGAGGAAACCCGGTTCCGCCAGACGCTGGAAAAGGGACTGAAGCTGCTCGACGAAGCGACCGGCGACTTGTCGGAAGGCGGCACGCTGCCTGGGGAGACCGCGTTCAAGCTCTACGACACCTATGGCTTCCCCTATGACCTGACCGAAGACGCGCTTCGCTCGCGCGGCCTCAGCGTCGACCGCGAAGGCTTCGACAAGGCGATGGCCGAACAGAAGGCCGCCGCCCGCGCCGCGTGGAAGGGCTCAGGCGAAAAGGCCTCGGACGAAATCTGGTTCGACATTGCCGAAAAGGCCGGCAATACCGAGTTCATCGGCTATAGCTCGACCGAGGGCGAGGGCGAGGTGCTGGCGATCGTCAAGGACGGTGTGAACTTCGACAGCGCGAGCGCTGGCGAGACGGTCACGATCATCACCAACCAGACGCCGTTCTACGGCGAAAGCGGCGGCCAGATGGGCGATGCGGGCACGATCAGCGCGCAGTCCGGCCTGGTCGCGGATGTCGAGGACACCGCGAAGCCGCTGGGCCGCCTCCATGCGCACCGGGCGAAGGTCGGCGCGGGCAGCGTCAAGCTGGGCGACACGGTTCACCTCAGCGTCGACGTCGGCCGCCGCGACCGCATCCGCGCCAATCACAGCGCCACCCATTTGCTTCATGCCGCGCTCCGTAACCAGCTCGGCGCCCACGTCACGCAGAAGGGCAGCCTCGTCGCACCCGATCGTCTGCGCTTCGACTTCTCCCATCCCGAGGCGCTGACCCACAGCCAGATCGCCGCCATCGAAGCCGATGTGAACGAACAGATCCGCCACAATGAAGCGGTGACGACGCGCCTGATGACGCCGGACGACGCCATCGCCGCCGGCGCCATGGCCCTGTTCGGTGAGAAATATGGGGACGAGGTCCGCGTCCTCTCCATGGGCAAGGGCGATGCGAACAGCTATTCGGTCGAATTGTGCGGCGGCACCCATGTCCGCGCAACCGGCGACATCGCGATCTTCAAGATCATCTCGGAAAGCGCCGTTTCGTCTGGCGTCCGCCGCATCGAAGCGCTGACCGGCGAAGCTGCGCGCCTCTGGCTCTCCGACCGCGAAGACCGGCTGCGCCAGTCCGCCGCCGCACTCAAGACGACGCCGGAGGAAGTCCCTGCCCGCATCGCCGCGCTGGTCGAACAGAGCCGCAAGCTGGAACGCGAGCTCGCCGAAGCGAAGAAGGCGCTGGCGCTGGGCGGCGGGGGTTCCGCACAGGCGGCGGGTCCGGAGAAGGTGGGCTCGGTCAACTTCATCGGTCAGGTGATCGAGGGGCTCGATCCCAAGGAACTGCGCGGATTGGTCGATCAGAACAAGGCAACGCTCGGCAGCGGCGTCTCCGCCGTCCTGGCGGTGGTCGATGGCCGCGCCAGCATTGCCGTCGGCGTCACCGACGACCTTGTGAACACGATCAGCGCCGTGGATCTGGTCCGCGCAGGCGTCGAAGCCTTGGGCGGCAAGGGCGGCGGAGGCCGTCCCGACATGGCCCAGGGCGGCGGTCCGGAAGGCGACAAAGCGCAGGCGGCGATCGAAGCGGTCAGGGCAGCCCTCGCCAGCGGGCCTGCATAACCGCGCGGCCGGCCCGATATTCGACCGCAGGCCATGCACCGCGGGGTGAGCGGCGCCCTCCTTCTACCCGGAAGGACGGAGTCGCTCTCCCACCCGTTCAGCTTGCGCCTGTCGAAGCCCCGCTTCTTTCTCGAAGAGAAGCGCTCCACGGCAAGCCCAAAGAGACGGATATTGGGTGATCCGGTCCAGACCCGACAGCAACAGGGCTGAGTGCCTGGCTCTCTGCAAGAAGGAATGGAACTGCACGACCGGCTCACGGCAACCTGACCCGGCACAAAAGCACGTACCGCCCAAGCCCAAAAAAAAGGGGAGGCTCGATGCCTCCCCTTCCCATCCCGCTCAGTAGCGGTAATGATCCGGCTTGAATGGCCCTTCCTGGGTCACACCGATATAGGCGGCCTGCTTGGGCGTCAGCTTCGACAGCTTCACGCCCAGCTTCTCCAGGTGGAGCGCCGCCACCTTCTCGTCCAGATGCTTGGGCAGCACATAGACGTCGTTCTTATACTCATCCGACTTGGTCCAAAGCTCGATCTGCGCCAGCACCTGGTTGGTGAAGGACGATGACATGACAAAGCTCGGATGGCCGGTGGCGCAGCCCAGGTTCACCAGCCGGCCCTTCGCCAGCACGATGATCTTCTTGCCGTCGGGGAACTCGACCTCGTCGACCTGCGGCTTGATCTCGGTCCACTTCATGTTGTTGAGGCCCGCGATCTGGATCTCGCTGTCGAAATGGCCGATATTGCACACGATCGCCATGTTCTTCATGGCGCGCATATGGTCGACGGTGATGACGTCCTCATTGCCGGTCGCGGTGACGAAGATGTCGGCGCGGGTGGCCGCCTCTTCCATGGTGACGACTTCATAGCCCTCCATTGCCGCCTGCAACGCGCAGATCGGATCGATCTCCGTCACCAGCACGCGCGCACCGCCATTGCGGAGCGAAGCGGCCGAACCCTTGCCCACGTCACCGAAGCCGGCGACCACGGCGACCTTGCCGGCCAGCATGACGTCGGTGGCGCGACGGATGGCGTCGACCAACGATTCCTTGCAGCCATAGAGATTGTCGAACTTCGACTTGGTGACGCTGTCGTTGACGTTGATCGCCGGGAAGGGCAGCTTGCCCTTCTTCGCCAGTTCATAAAGGCGGTGGACGCCGGTCGTGGTCTCTTCCGACACGCCCTTGATGGCCTTGACCGTCTCGGTCAGATAGCCCGGACGCTCGGCCAGGAAGCGCTTCAGCGTCGCGACGAAGATTTCCTCTTCCTCGTTGCCGGGGGTGAACAGTTCTTCCCCGGCCTCGACGCGGGCGCCCCACAGCGCGAACATGGTGGCGTCGCCGCCATCGTCCAGGATCATGTTGCAGACCGTATCGCCCCAGTCGAAGATGCGGATGACATAGTCCCAATATTCCTCCAGCGTCTCGCCCTTGACGGCGAACACCGGGATGCCCCGCGCGGCGATGGCGGCGGCGGCATGATCCTGGGTCGAGAAGATGTTGCACGACGCCCAGCGGATTTCGGCGCCCAGTTCCGCCAGCGTCTCGATCAGCACGGCGGTCTGGATCGTCATGTGCAGCGACCCGGTGATGCGCGCGCCCTTCAGCGGCTTGGCGGCGCCGAATTCGGCGCGCAGGGCCATCAGGCCCGGCATTTCGGTTTCCGCGATTTCGATTTCCTTGCGGCCGAAAGCGGCAAGGCCGATGTCGCGGATCACATAATCCTGCGCCTGGGTGGCGGGTGCGGTGGCCACGAGCCTGTCTCCATATCGTTAAGATTGAGGCCGCCGCCCGATTGAACGAACGGCGACGATGGGCTGGGCTTTACCAATCGCCGCCATCCAAGGCAACTCAATATAAAGTTTTCTTTATGTCTTATTCGGCAGGACCGCGCACCGCGACCTTCACCGGCGCGCCGGATGAGGTCCCGTCCGTTTTCCGCACCTTCTCCGCCACCGCCGTGACGATGTCGCACCGCGCGCCGGACAGATGCGGGCTGATCGCCGCCGCATCGGCCAGTTCCAACAAGGCCGACCGGCTGGGCGGCAGGGCGTTGGCGGCGTCCGTGATCGACTGGAGGTCGCGGCAGTCCAGCCCGTCCGCGCCCGCGCCATAGACATTGGCGAGGCCCGTGACGTAATTGTCATAAGCCCCCAGCGCGCCAACCGCCCCGGCGGCCGAGCGGAAATGCTCGCGCAGCTCGTCATTCACCTGCGTCAGCGTCTCGCGCTTTTCCCGGATGAAGCGGTTATAGCTGGCAAGGAAGTCATGTCCCGTCGCCCGGCACCGCAGCGCAGATACCATCAGCATCATCTCGAAATCCCGGATTTGCGCTGCTTCCACGGCGGTCTGCTTCCAGCAGGTCGCCGCCGTGGCCGGCGCAAGCGGCATCGTCGCGGCAAGCGCCGCTGCGATCAATATCCTCATGAGTTGAACCCCCGTCCAATTGCCCGAGGATCAGGGTGCGCTCATCCGGTTGCCGGACTCTCAACGGCGAAGGTTAGCCGGATTTTACCGTAAAGGGTTCAGTTACGCCAAGGCAACAAGCCCCCAATGCAGCCATGCTTACGGTGACGTTCCGAAAGGCCGGTCAGGCCGATCCCGCGCCGCTGACCAGATGGGAGGCATCGACTCCGGCCGCGGCATAGGCGGCCGACCATTTCCGCGCCGCCGGCACGTCGAACAGAAGCTCAGGGGTGCAGTCGGTCGGAAACCAGCTTTCCCCGTTCATTTCCTCATCCAGTTGCCCCGCGCCCCACCCGGCATAGCCAAGCGCGACCAGATAGCGACTCGGCCCCTTCCCTTCCGCAATCGCCTTCAGTATCTCCAGCGAGCCGGACAGGCCCCATCCTTCGCCCACGGCGACCATGTCATGACCGCTCCAGTCCAGGGAATGCAGGACGAAGCCGCGCCGGGGTTCGACCGGCCCGCCGCGCAGCACGGGAGAATCCGGAACGTCGCCGGGTTCGATGTCGAAGCTCTCCAGCAGGTCGTGCAGGCTGACCCCGTCGATCTCATCGCTGACCGCGATCCCCAACGATCCATTCTCGTCATGCACGCACATGGCGATGACGGAATGATCGAACCGCATGTCCTCCATTCCCGGCAGGGCAAGCAGGAACTGTCCGGCATAGGAGCGTGCTGTGGTCATGGCGCGACTATACGCCCCTTGTCGCCTTTGCCAATGGCGGGCCGTCGCTTGGGCGGGGCAGCGCGCCATATTCCATGGCTCCCCCTTGACAGACAGGGCGGCAGGGCCAACGTGCCGCGAACCCCAACAAGGCCAGGAGGCAGACGATGACCATTTCGAAGGGCGAACGCATCCCCAGCACCACTTTCGTCAAGATGACCGAAAACGGTCCCGAGCAGGTTGCTTCGGACGATTTCTTCGCGGGCCGCACCGTCGCGCTCTTCTCCGTGCCGGGGGCCTTCACCCCCACCTGCTCCGCGCGCCATCTGCCCGGCTTCGTCGATAAGGCGGAGGAACTGAAGGGCAAGGGCGTGGATGAAATCGCCTGCACCGCGGTCAACGACGCCTTCGTCATGGGCGCCTGGGGCAAGTCCGCCAGCGCCGACGGCAAGGTGACGATGCTGGCCGACGGCAATGGCGACTTCGCGCAGGCCGTCGGCCTTACCATGGACGGCAGCAAGTTCGGCATGGGCACGCGCGGGCAGCGCTTCTCCATGATCGTCAAGGACGGCGTCGTTACGGAGCTGAATGTCGAAGCGCCGGGTGATTTCAAGGTGTCGTCAGCCGAATATCTGCTCGACCAGATCTGATTTCCGGGGGATGTGCGCCCGCTATCCGGGCGCGCATCTTCCTTCGGTCATATAAGTGCGTTACCAAGGCTCGATGACAAGAAGCATCGGAAGTGCGATCGTCGCTGAACTCGACGACATCTATCGGAACTCCATCGAAAATCTTCGCGAGGCGATGCGCGCCTACGCTCGCGACGGCAGCGTACCGCCACCGGAAGCCAGGACGGACCGGCGTTTCTGCTATCCGGAATTGCGGATCACCCATCATGGCGAGTCGGACGCGCCGCCCCCCGGCCGCTCCTTCGCCCGGCTGTCCAAGCCCGGACGCTATGTGACCACCGTCACCCGCCCCGCCATGTTCGGTGACTATCTGGCCGAACAGGTCGACCTTCTCGTCCGCGACTATGGCGTGATGGTGGAAACCGGCATCAGCGACCAGCCCATTCCCTTCCCCTATGTTCTGGACGGGCTGGACATGAGCGCGCTCGATGGCACCCCGCCGACCGAACTGGCCCGCCACTTCCCGGCCACCGAACTGGCGGAAATCGGGGACGAGATCGCGGACGGCCTGTTCATGCAGGATGCGGAGGGCGAAAGGCCGCTCGCGCTGTTCGACGGGCTTCGCACCGATTTTTCACTGGCCCGCCTGAAGCATTATACCGGCACCCCGGCAGAGCATGTGCAGCGCTACATCCTGTTCACCAATTATCACCGCTATGTCGACGAGTTCGTGGCATGGGCCTGCGCCGAATTGCAGCGGGAGGGCAGTCGCTACACCGCGCTGTCAGGGGCCGGTGGGGTCTATGTAACGCCGGAAACCGCCGACCCGGCGCAGATGATCGCGGACAGCGCCTGGCGCAAGCATCAGATGCCCGCCTATCACCTGATCGCTCCGGACCGCAGTGGCATCACGCTGGTCAACATCGGGGTCGGGCCCTCCAACGCCAAGACGATCTGCGATCATCTGGCCGTCGTGCGGCCGGAAGCCTGGCTGATGATCGGCCATTGCGGCGGCCTGCGCCCGAGCCAGCGGATAGGCGACTATGTGCTGGCCCACGCCTATCTGCGCGACGATCATGTTCTGGATGAAATGCTGCCGCCCGAAATCCCGGTTCCCGCCATCGCGGAAGTACAGGTGGCGCTGGCGAAGGCGGCGGAGGCCGTGCTGGGCGGCGACGATCGGGAGGATTTCAAGCGCCGCCTGCGCACGGGCACGGTCGTGACGACCGACGACCGCAACTGGGAACTGCGCTATTCCAGTTCGGCGCTGCGGTTCAGCCTGTCGCGCGCCGTCGGCATCGACATGGAGTCGGCCACTATCGCGGCGCAGGGCTATCGCTTCCGCGTGCCCTATGGAACGCTGCTCTGCGTTTCGGACAAGCCGATCCATGGCGAACTGAAATTGCCGGGACAGGCCAATCGCTTCTATGAGGAAGCCATTGCGGGGCACCTGCGCGTGGGTCTTATGACCTGCGAACTGCTGCGGCAGGAGGGGCCGAAGCTCCACAGCCGCAAACTGCGCGCCTTCAACGAGCCGCCGTTCCGCTGAAGCTTGCCATGCTCCTGCATGGGCAGGAGCATGCGCATGGCTCAATCCGTCAGGAAATCCACCATCGCCTGCCCCAGCTCCTTCCGCGTCACCGCATTCATGTGGTTCCCCGGAACTTCGACATAGCGGCCGTGGGGCAGCAGTTCCGCCAGTTCCTGCGCGACGCCATTGTCCCGGTCATCGGCTCCGCAAATCACCTCTATGGGCTGCTGGAACCCGGCGATGACCTCCCTGGGCGTATCGACGAAGGTGTTGAGGATGTGCAGCATCGCGACCGGATCGCCCTTGGTGGTCTTCAGAAAGGCTTCCGTCATCCATTCCGACGTCCCCCGCTCGAACGTGCCGAGGTTGGTGAGGACATTGCGATAATAGCCGCCATTGTCGAGCGTCTGGACCAGACCGCGCAGCCCCATGCCGGCCAGGATCACCCTGCGCGGCGTCGCGCCCCGCGCCAGCATCCGCACCGTCGTCCGCGCCCCCAGCGAATAGCCGCCCAGATCATACTCGGTCAGCCCAAGCTGCTCGACCAGCGCAAGCCCGTCCTCGGTCAGCGCGTCGGGCGGATAAGCGGCGGCATCATGGGGCTTGCCGCTTTCGCCATGCCCCCGAAGGTCGGGCAGGATGAGGCGGAATCCCGCCTCCACCAGCTTCGCGGCATGGCCGTAACGTATCCAGTTGGTGTATGCATTGGAGAAATAGCCATGGATCAGAACCAGATCGCGGCCCTCCCCCACCACATGCACGGCAAGGGGAAGCCCGCCCAACCCCTTGATCTCCAGCTTCTCGATGGGCAGGTCGGACGTGGGGCCGGACATGAGCGAGCTACTCCTTGGATGAATGCGCGTGCGGCGATATGGCCTTGCCCTCTCCTTGTCGAGTAGAGAGAAGCCAGACAAGTGCGAGGACGCTTCCGATCTGCGCGGCCGCCATGTCCTTTTGCGGGTCCCACATGTCGCCCTGCTGGCCATTATACCAGTCCGCCGTCTGGCCGGCGGCCACCACGCTCAGCAGCCATTCGAAAATCTCGTAGACAGCGCCCACGAACCCAACGGAGACAAAGGCGAAAACAAGGCTCCAGCCCGTCCGCATGACGCCATGACGCCGCGCCGCTTCCGCGAAGGGCGCGGTCAGGAGGGCGCCGAAGGCGAAATGCACCAGCCGGTCATAGCCGTTGCGCGCCAAGCCGAAAGTGCCGGAAATATCATGGCCGCTGATCGCCCGCGCCCAGATGTCATAAGGTACATAGGAATAGATGTACCGCCCGCCCAGCGTATGCAGCAGCAGGAACAGCAGGACGCACGCCACCGATCCGTTAGACAGCGGCCATCGGCGCAACAGCCAGGGCGAGACAAGGATGAGCAGCGCCGTCGGCCCATGCTGGAGCGGCGCCAGTTCGGGATAGGGCTGATCGACATTCGCGGCGACAATGGCCGCGACCAGCAGAACGATCATCCGGCGCTGCGCGGCTGGAACGGCTTTCCAGACAGCAGCGCCGGAGATCATGGGAAGGGCCTCAGCCCTTCTTCAGGTGACGGCGGCCCAGCAGTTCCGCGATCTGCACCGCGTTCAGAGCCGCGCCCTTGCGCAGATTGTCGCTGACGCACCAGAGGTTCAGGCCATTGTCGATGGTCGAATCCTCACGCACGCGGCTGATGAAGGTGGCATAGTCGCCCACGCACTCGACGGGGGTGACGTAACCGCCGTCCTCGCGCTTGTCGACCAGCATCACGCCGGGCGCTTCACGCAGGATATTCTGGGCCTGCTCCGCCGAAATCTCATTCTCGAACTCGAGATTGATCGCCTCGGAATGCCCGACGAACACCGGCACGCGCACGCAGGTCGCCGTGACCTTCACCTTGGGATCGAGAATCTTCTTGGTTTCCGCGACCATCTTCCACTCTTCCTTGGTCGAGCCGTCGTCCAGGAAGACGTCGATATGCGGGATCACGTTGAAGGCGATCTGCTTGGTGAACTTCTTCGGTTCGGCCGGATCGCCGACGAAGATGTTGCGCGACTGCTCGAACAGCTCGTCCATGCCCGCCTTGCCCGCGCCGGAAACCGACTGGTAGGTGGCGACGACGACGCGCTTGATCGTCGCGGCATCGTGCAAGGGCTTGAGCGCCACGACCATCTGCGCGGTCGAGCAGTTGGGGTTCGCGATGATGTTCTTCTTCTTGTATCCGTCAATCGCATCCGGATTCACTTCCGGCACGATCAGCGGCACGTCCGGGTCCATGCGGTAGAGCGACGAATTGTCGATCACGACGCAGCCCGCCGCCGCCGCCTTGGGCGCATATTCCGCCGTCGGGCCGGAGCCTGCGGCAAACAGGGCGATGTCCCAGCCGGTGAAGTCGAAATGCTCGATATTCTTGCATTTGAGCGTCTTGCCGGTGTCACCGAAATCGATTTCGGTGCCCTGCGACCGGGGCGAGGCGACCGCCGCGATCTCGTCAATAGGGAACTCGCGCTCGGCGAGAATGGTCAGCATCTCGCGGCCCACATTACCGGTGGCACCAACGACGACGACCTTGTAGCCCATGACTTAACACTCCACTCCATGCAAAATTGCGGAGTGGGCGCCATAGCGGCATTGCGCCGTTTGTCCAGTGACAAGCCGTTTATTGCGTCAAAGCTTGGCTTGCATGGCGGACCTTGCCCTGCCCCCTTCCCTTACGCCCTCCCTCCGTTCGGGCTGAGCCTGTCGAAGCCCTTCACTTTCTTCTCAGAGAAAGCCCTTCGACAGGCTTGGAGCGAACGAAGGACAGGGTTCAGAATTATCGAGATTGAGGCCCCGTCCCATGCCGCGCCAGGAAATCCTCGATGGTCCGCCACAGATGCACGCTGATCCCCGGCCCTCCGACGCGATGGGTCTGTCCCGGATAGACCATCATCTCGAACGGCACGGCGGCGCCCTGCATCTTCGCCACCAGCGCCGTCGAATTGTCGAACACCACATTGTCGTCCGACATGCCGTGGATCAGTAGCAGCGGGTCCCTGATCTTCACCGCCTCATCCACCGCGCCGGAACCGGGATAGGCGCTGGGCTTCTCCTGCGGCTGGCCCAGATAGCGCTCGGTATAATGGGTGTCGTATAGTTCCCATTTCGTGACCGGCGCGCCCGCCACCGCCGCAGAGAACACCCCCGGCGCCTTCTCCAGCAGCTTGAGCGACATATAGCCGCCATAGGACCAACCATAGGTCGCGATCCGCTTGGGATCGACATAGGGCTGGGTCTTGAGCCAGTTCACGCCCGCAAGCTGATCCTCCACCTCGACCGTACCCATGGCGTGGTAGATCTGGTCCTCGAACGCCTTGCCGCGATCGGGCGTGCCCCGATTGTCGACGGCAAAGACGATCCAGCCCCTGTCCACCAGATATTGGTAGATGGGCGATCCCCATGAATTGGTGACCTGCCGTCCGGCGCCGGGCCCGCCATAATGGAGCATGAAGACCGGATAGCGCTTCCCTGCCTCCAGCGGCGGCGTCATGATCCGGGTGTAGAGCGTCGAGCCGTCCGCCGCCTTGATCGTGCCGAACCGGGTCTTCACATGGCTGGCCCAATAGGGCGCATAGGGGTGGCTGCCCCGAACCGCATTCTCCGACAGCCAGTTCAACTGCTTGCCCCCGCTATCGGCCAGATAGACCTGCCTGGGCTGGTCGCTATTGCTGCGCGCGACCACGATGCGGCTCGCCGCGCCGTCCATCACGGCGTCGTTCCACCAGCCCGCCGAGGTCAGCTGCCGCAGCGGCCCCGCCTTGGCGATCGGCGCGGCATAAAGCTGCTGCTCCAGCGGCGTTTCCCTGTTGCCGGTGAAATAGACAAGGCCCTTGCCCTCATCCACGCTCACCACATCGCGCACTTCCCATTCACCGCTGGTGAGCGGCGTCCGCCGGCCGCCCCGCACATGGTAGAGATGTCCATGGCCGGTCTTTTCCGACCACCAGAGGAAGCTGCCATCCTTGAGCGGCGTGAAATTGTTGCTGAGGTTGATCCAGCTCTTCGCCCTTTCGGTCAGGATCACCCGCGCCTTGCCGGTCGCCGGATCGACGGCCAGCAGGTCGAGCGTCTTCTGGTCCCGGCTCTCGCGCTGGACGTAAAGTGTTCTGCCATCCTTGGACCAGTCGACGCGGGCGAGATAAACATCCTTCTCCGTGCCGAGATCGACCTTGACGGGCTCCCCGCCCTCCGGCTTCATCACATACAGCTCGATCAGCGCATTGGGCGTTCCGGCCGCCGGATAGCGCTGCTCATAGACCTTGGTGCCCTCGCCCCCGATGGCCGTGCGCGTGACGATGCCGACCGGGCTTTCGTCCACGCGCGCAACCGCGATCAGCCTGTCGTCGGGCGACCACCAATAGCCGGTGCGCCGGTCCATTTCCTCCTGCGCGACGAACTCCGCCACGCCCCAGCTCACCGTGTCGCTGGCGCCCTGGGTCAACTGCTTCTCCGCGCCGCCCATCGGCTGAACGAAGAAATTGCCGCCGCGCACGAAGGACACATAGCCGCCCCTGGGGCTGACCACGCCGTTCAACTCGCCATCGGGCGTGTCGGTGAGACGCGTGACCTTCCCGTCCAGCGCGGCCAGATAAAGATCGCCGTCGACCGGCACGAGGATGGACTTGCCGTCCGGCGCCCAGTCATAGCTGACGATGCCGGTGCTGCCCGCGACGGAACGATCCCGCTCCCGCTGCATCTTCTCCGCCTCGGAAAGCGCCGCGCCGCTGCCTGTCTTCTTCGAATCGACCAGCATCCGCTCCGCGCCCGTGGACGTATCCACCGCCCAAAGGTCGAGCCGTTCCTTCTCGTCCGTCCGTGGCTTCAGCAGCGTCACCAGCTTGCCGTCGGGCGACAGCTTCAATGCCCTTGGTTGCGGGCCGGAGAGGTCCGGACTGGCGAACACCCGCTCCAGGGTCAGCTTTTCCTGCGCCTGGGCGGACATCACGGAAAGCAACAGCGCGCCGACAGCCGCGCCGCTTTTCAGATATGGCGACATTTTCATCCCTTGCCTCGCGGCGAAACCTCCGCATCACATGGCGCAGAGAATTAGCGCCAAGCAGATGAAAAGATCAATGTTGGGAAATAATATTTCTCCGCCATGATCGCCCGGATCATGGTGGGCGCGACAGGGATTGAACCTGTGACCCCACCCGTGTGAAGGGTGTGCTCTACCGCTGAGCTACGCGCCCCCTGTAAGGAGGAGGCGGCCATTGGCATCCACCGCGCCGCCTGTCAAGCATATCGAACAAGCTATTTTCCGAAAATGGACTTATCCGCTTCATCCGCGTTATAGTCGATACGCTTTCAGAAGGAGTGCATATTCATGCGTCAAACCGTCGCCCTGGTCATTGCTGGGCTGCTTCTCACCTCTTTGGCCGCCTGCAACACCGTGAAGGGTGCGGGCCGGGACATCGAATCCGTCGGCCGCGCCGGGGAAAAAGCCATCAACTGATCCGGCGGGATCGCCGGTTACTGGAGGATGCGGCCCGCAACGGCCGCATCCTTCTCCAGGCGGACGCCGTCGCATTCCGGCTCGCCACAATCGCAGGCGGCGATCGTATAGCGCACGCCGCACATCACCAGTACGTCCTGATCGAAGGAATAGTTCGATATTCCCGCACGTTCGACCTTTTCCTGCGCTCTGGCCTTGAGGGTCATGATCCTGCCTCTCTGCAACATGCCCGAATGATTGTTGCTGCGTTGCACAATGTCAATTGCGCCAGATTGGTTCCTGAACGAATTGAAATAAATCTGTCCAGAAAATGACACGATCCGGCGCTTATGCAGCGGATGCTTGCGCGCCGTCACCATCGCTCCCATATGCCGGCCATGAACGACCAACGCTCCCATTCCATGCCGGTCTGGCATGGCACGACCATCATGTCGGTACGCAAGAACGGGAAGGTGATCGTGGCCGGCGACGGCCAGGTCTCCATGGGCCAGACGGTGATGAAGCCCAACGCCCGCAAGGTCCGCCGTCTCCACGACGGATCGGTCATCGGCGGCTTCGCCGGCGCCACGGCGGACGCCTTCACCCTGTTCGAACGGCTGGAGGCCAAGCTGGAGCGCCATAACGGCCAGTTGATGCGCGCCGCCGTGGAACTCGCCAAGGACTGGCGGACCGACAAATATCTTCGCAACCTGGAAGCGATGATGATCGTCGCGGACAGGGAAGTGACGCTGATCCTGACCGGCAATGGCGACGTGCTGGAACCGGTTGGCGGCGTCGCGGCCATCGGTTCGGGCGGCAATTTCGCCCTCGCCGCGGCGCGGGCGCTGGTGGAATATGAGGAAGATGCCGAAACCCTGGCCCGCAAGGCGATGAAGGTGGCGGCGGACATCTGCGTCTACACCAACGACCAGCTCGTGGTCGAAGAGCTGGAATCTGTAGCTTGAACCCCGTTCGGGCTGAGCCTGTCGAAGCCCCCTCCTTTCTTCAGAAGCAACGCCCTTTGACATTTGAATGGGCCAGGCGGCTCATGAAAACAGGGCGAACGGATTTTTAGAGATCCCATGAACGACAATCTGACACCCAAAGCCATCGTCTCCGCCCTCGACGCCCACATCATCGGCCAGGCCGACGCCAAGCGCGCCGTAGCCGTCGCCCTGCGCAACCGCTGGCGCCGTCAACGCCTCTCCGCCGACCTGCGCGACGAGGTGACGCCGAAGAACATCCTGATGATCGGCCCCACCGGCTGCGGCAAGACGGAGATCAGCCGCCGTCTCGCCAAGCTGGCCGACGCGCCCTTCGTCAAGGTGGAAGCGACCAAATTCACCGAAGTCGGCTATGTCGGCCGCGACGTGGAGCAGATCGTCCGCGATCTGGTCGAGGAAGCCGTCCGCCTGGAACGCGACCGCCGCCGCGAAGCCGTGCGCGAAGCCGCATCCGAAGCCGCCATGGCCCGCCTGCTCGACGCCCTCACCGGCAAGGAAGCGAGCGAGGCGACCCGCCTCTCCTTCCGCCAGCGGATCGAGAACAACCAGATGAACGATGTCGAGGTTGAGGTGGAAGTCACCGACAGCCCCTCCATGCCGATGGAAATCCCCGGCATGGGCGGCCAGATCGGCATGATCAACCTCAGCGACATGATGTCCAAGGCCTTCGGTCAACAGCAGAAGAAGCGCCGCAAGCTGCGCGTCGCGGAAGCCTGGGACAAGCTGGTCGAGGAGGAGCAGGACAAGAGGCTGGACCAGGACGACGTCGCCCGCGTCGCCATCTCCAGCGCGGAGCAGAACGGCATCGTCTTCCTCGACGAGATCGACAAGATCGCGGTGAGCGACGTGCGCGGCGGCTCCGTCAGCCGCGAAGGCGTGCAGCGCGACCTGCTGCCGCTGATCGAGGGCACGACGGTCTCGACCAAATATGGCCCGCTCAAGACGGACCATATATTGTTCATCGCATCGGGCGCTTTTCATGTGGCGAAGCCCAGCGACCTGCTGCCGGAATTGCAGGGCCGCCTGCCGATCCGCGTCGAACTGAAGGCGCTGACCGAGGATGATTTCGTGTCGATCCTCTCCGACACCAAGGCGAGCCTTGTTGCGCAATATCGCGCGCTGCTGGCGACCGAGGGCGTGACCATCGACCTGACGCCCGACGGCATCCGCGCCGTCGCGAAGATCGCGGCGGAGGTGAACAGCGAGGTCGAGAATATCGGCGCCCGCCGCCTCCAGACGGTTATGGAAAAGCTGCTGGAGGATGTGAGCTTCGACGCGGAAGACCGCCAGGGCGAAACGCTGGTGGTCGATGCGGCCTATGTGGAGAAGCAGTTGAGCGCAGTGGCGCGCAACACCGACCTCAGCAAATATGTGCTGTAATTGCCCTTATAGCTCCCCTTCCGCTTGCGGGAGGGGTCGGGGAAGAGATTGTGAGGAGAGTGCTGTGACATGCCCTCCCCTGCGCTGTATCGGCATTCAGCTATTTCGAACGATAGGCATTAGCCCTCATTCCAAATCGTCATGCTGAACTTGTTTCAGCATCCATTTCTCCCCACAGGAGAACGGCGCCTGGAGGCACGATGGATGCTGAAACAAGTTCAGCATGACGTCAATTATGTTGGAAACCTCCCATATCGAACTGAATGTCGATACAGCCCAACCCTTCAAACGAGTTACGTGCCTTGTTTGAACGTAAACGGGAGGGAATTTTAGAGGCTCAGTAAGAACGCCCCACCAACACCCGCTCCACCGCCTTCTCGCCGGTGAACACGCACAGCCCATCAGCCGCTTCCGCATCCGTCGGCACATTGCGCAACGTCAGCTTCTCACCCTTCAACCACTCGATCACCTTGTCGAGCGCAGCCCCAGTCGGCTTGGCCCACTGCACCAGCGCCCAGCCCGGCTTCTTGCTAGCCCCGAAATAAGCCTTCAGCCCATCCAGCGACGTCACCGACCTGTCGATATTCCCCAGCAGCCGCGCCTGCGCATCCGCAAACAAAGCCTGCTGAATATCCTCCAGCATCCCCGTAGCCGCGCCAAGGAAGTCCGCCTTCGCCACAATCCGGCTATCGAGCTTCCCGTCCTCACGATAAAGCCGATCACGCCGGATTATGGACACATTGCCCCCGGCCACGTCGCGCCCGCCGACTTCGATCACGACCGGCGCCCCCTTCTTGACCCAGCCCCAGCGCTTGTTCGCCGCCTTGGCCGGCCGCCGGTCCAGCAAGGCGCGCACCGGCTCCCGGAACACATCCTGCCTGTTCAGCTCCGCCACCAGCTCGCCGCAATAATCCAGGATTGCCGCATCCTCATCCGTATCGCGCAGCATCGGCACGACGACCACCTGATAAGGCGCGACCCGCGGCGGCACGCGCAGCCCGTCATCATCGCCATGCACCATGATCAGCCCGCCGATCATCCGCGTCGACACGCCCCAACTGGTCGTCTGCGCCAGTTCCTGCTGCCCCTCGGCATTCTGGAACTTGATATTCTGCGCCTGCGAGAAGGTGGTCCCCAGGAAATGCGACGTGCCTGCCTGCAACGCCTTCCCATCCTGCATCATCGCCTCGATGGAATAGGTCGCGACGGCCCCCGGAAAGCGCTCATTCTCGGGCTTCTCACCCGCGATCACCGGCAGCGCCACGCATTCCTCGGCAAAGCCGCGATAGACTTCCAGCATCTTGAGCGTCTCTTCCATCGCCTCATCGACGCTGGCGTGAGCGGTATGCCCCTCCTGCCAGAGAAATTCCGCCGTGCGCAGGAACATCCGCGTGCGCATTTCCCAACGCACGACATTCGCCCACTGGTTGATCAGCACCGGCAGGTCGCGCCAGCTCTGCACCCAGCGAGAGAAGGCCGCGCCGATCACCGTCTCCGACGTCGGACGAACCACCAACGGCTCCTCCAGCTTCGCTTCGGGATCGGGGATCATCTTCCCGTCCTTCTGGATCAGCCGGTGATGCGTGACGACCGCCATTTCCTTGGCAAAGCCGTCGACATGCTCCGCCTCCTTCTCGAAATAGGAAAGCGGAATGAACAGCGGGAAATAGCAATTCTCATGGCCGGTCGCCTTGATGCGCTCGTCCAGCAATTTCTGCATCCGTTCCCAGATGCCGTAACCCCATGGCCGGATGACCATGCACCCGCGCACACCGCTTTCCTCGGCCATGTCGGCTTCGGAAATGACGGCCTGATACCAGGCGGCGAAATCCTGTTCGCGGGTAACGGAAAGGGCGTGCTTCACGGGATCGACCTTAAAATTCGAGTGGATGGCGCGCCATAGGCCAAGCGCGCCGCCCCTGTCGACCCCAAAGGGCCGTCGCCCCAATGAGCAACCAGCCCAAGTAAAGGGCGAACATCGACAATATCGTCATCCCAGCGAAAGCTGGGATCTCGTAAGGCCAGGCTGTGTCGTACCGCCTGAGATCCCAGCTTACGCTGGGATGACGGAAATCAGGAAAGCTTGTCGATCTTCGCGTTGAGCGCGGCAAGCTGGGCCTTGAGTTCCGCGATCTCATCGTCCTTCGCCTCTTCGGCAGCGGACGGCGTGGGCGAAGATGTCGGCGCCGCCATTCCAGGCATGCCTGGCATCCCCGTGCCAAAGGCGCTCGCCGCCGCCTCGAACATCTGCATGTTGCGCTTGGCGATCTCGGCCAGCGGGCCGCCGCCGAAGGCGCCCTTCATGGCTTCCTGGAACTGCTGCTGGTTCTTGCGAAAGGCGTCCATCGACGCTTCCAGATATTGCGGCACCATGGACTGCATGGAATCGCCGTACATGGCGATCAACTGACGCAGGAAGTTGACGGGCAGCATGTTCTTGCCCCGCTGCTCCTCCTCCATGATGATTTGGGTCAGGACATTATGCGTGATGTCCTCTCCGGTCTTCGCATCGACGACGACGAACTCGCGCCCCTCACGAGTCATCTGCGACAAAAGATCCAGCGTGATGTAGCTCGACGTTTCTGTGTTATAGAGCCGCCTGTTAGCGTACTTCTTGATGACGACCGGTTCGGATTCGTTCGCGGTCTTAGATTTGGCCATGGATACCTCTCCCACACCTGCATTTTCCGCATTAGCACAAGGGAATGCCGCGCCGCAACATGGGCCGCGGCCCCTGCCCCTTTTTCTCAATATTTTATGGCGCGAGACGGAGGATGATCCCGAACTGCGCAAACGGGCGTTCCAGGGTTTGCGGAAATATCAGGAGGCTATTCGCCCCGCCCCGCCCCCCGCCGTTCCCGTCGTGGCTCGCGAAGGCAGCGCCAGGCTGCTTCGATATGGGACGGAAAACGGCCGTCATCCCGTGGTTTTCGTGCCTTCGCTGATCAACCCGCCGCAAGTGCTGGACCTGTCCGGCAGCCGGTCCATGCTGCGCCACATGCGTGCAGCAGGACATGACGCCTATCTGGTCGACTGGGGCACGCCCGCGGCGGACGACGGCGCGCTGGGGCTGGACCGGCATGTGATGGACCGTCTGTTGCCGATGCTGGCCGCCCTTCCCCGGCCACCCATATTGGTGGGATATTGCCTCGGCGGAAATCTGGCCATCGGCGCTGCGGCGCTGCAACCCGCAAGGGCGTTGGCGACGATTGCCGCGCCCTGGAACTTCGACGGGTTCCCTGCGGCAGACCGGGAACAGATCGGCGCGCTCTGGCGCAGTTCCAGGCCCATGTGCCAACGGTTGGACTATGTCCCGATGGAGGTGCTGCAATCGGGCTTCTGGGCGATGGACCCCGCCCGGACGATTCGCAAATATGCGGCCTTTGTCGGCATGGAGCCGGGTTCGGACGAAGAGCATGCCTTTCTGGCGGTGGAGGATTGGGCCAATGGCGGCCCACCGCTCAGCTATGCTGCGGGGCGTGACCTTTTCGAGCAATTCTATGCCGCAAATGCGAGCGGACGGGGGGAATGGCATATCGACGGACGGACGGTCGATCCCCGCCGGCTGACTTGTCCAACGCTTTCAATCCGTTCCGCAACTGACCGCATCGTTCCCGCCGCCGCCGCCCCGGAAATGGGCGAGAACACGACCTTGAGCCTTGGCCATGTCGGCATGATCGTGAGCGGCAACGGACGGGCGATGCTGTGGGAGCCTTTGTCCCAATGGCTTTCCAGTCATGGCGGATGATGATATGTGCGCCTGCGAAAACAATCACCCCGGAACTGAGGATCAAGGCTTTGTCAGACATCGTCATCACCGCTGCCAAGCGTACCGCCGTCGGCAGCTTCATGGGCGCCTTCGGGTCGACCCCCGCGCATGAGCTGGGCCGCACCGCCATCGTCGCCGCTCTCGCCCAGGCCGGCGTCGCGCCGGAGGAAGTGGACGAAGTCATATTGGGTCAGGTCCTGACCGCGGCGCAGGGCCAGAACCCCGCCCGTCAGGCCGCCGTCAACGCCGGCATTCCGGTGGAGCGCACCGCCATCGGCCTCAACCAGCTTTGCGGCTCTGGCCTGCGCGCGGTCGCTCTGGCGGCTCAGGCGATCCGCGCGGGCGACGCCCGCATCATGGTCGCGGGCGGTCAGGAAAGCATGTCGATGGCGCCCCATGCGCAATATCTGCGCGGCGGCGCGAAGATGGGGCCGATTTCCTTCATCGACACGATGACGCATGACGGCCTGACCGACGCCTTCAACAATTATCACATGGGCATCACGGCGGAAAATCTGGCCGAGAAGTACCAGATCAGCCGCGAGGCGCAGGATGAATTCGCCGTCGGCAGCCAGAACAAGGCCGAAGCCGCCCGCGCATCGGGCCGCTTCAAGGATGAGATCGTTCCCGTGACGATCAAGGGCCGCAAGGGCGACACCGTCGTCGACGCCGACGAATATATCCGCGCCGGCGCCACGCTGGAGGCGATGCAGGGCCTGCGTCCGGCCTTCAAGAAGGACGGCACCGTCACCGCCGCCAATGCTAGCGGCATCAACGACGGCGCCGCCGCCCTCGTGCTGATGAGCGCCGATGAGGCCGCCAGGCGCAACGCGACCGTGCTGGCGCGCATCGCCGGCTTCGCCACCTGCGGCGTCGATCCCTCGATCATGGGCATCGGCCCGGCTCCGGCGAGCCGTCAGGCGCTGGCCAAGGCGGGCTGGTCGCTGGCCGATCTGGACCTGATCGAAGCCAATGAAGCCTTCGCCGCGCAGGCGCTGGCGGTCGGTCAGGAACTGGGCTGGGACCCGGAGAAGGTCAATGTGAACGGCGGCGCGATCGCCATCGGCCATCCGATCGGCGCTTCGGGCGCCCGCGTCCTCACCACCCTGCTCTACGAGATGCAGAAGCGCGACGCCAGGAAGGGCCTCGCGACCCTCTGCATCGGCGGCGGCATGGGCGTCGCCATGTGCGTCGAGCGCTAAGCCGGCGGTAAAGCAACGAAAAGGCCGCCGACCCAATCCGGATCGGCGGCCTTCTGCAATCAGCGCCAGATGCGGTCGAAACGCGCGCCCAGCCCTGTCAGCAACTCATATTGCGACAGTCCGGAAACCGCCGCCGCCTCCGCCAGCGCATAGTCGACGCCCAGCCAATCCCCCTCCGCGACCTCGGGCAGACCCGACACGTCGACGGCGGTCAAATCCATTGAGACCCTTCCCACCACCGGCAGATGCCTGTCCCCGACAGTCATGGACCCCCGCCCGGAAAAGCCGCGCAAATAGCCGTCCGCATAGCCCAGATTCACCACGGCGATCTCCATGTCCGCCGCTGCGCGATGGGTCGCATTATAACCGATGGTGTCGCCCGCCCGGACGCGGCGGCGTTGCAGCACCTGCGCCTCCGGAAAGACGACCTGCCCGATCCGCCCCGCCGCTTCCGTGCGCGGCACGCCGCCGTAAAGCGCGATCCCCGGCCGCGTCATGTCGAAGGCATAGGCAGCGCCCAGGCAAATCCCAGCGCTGTTCGACAGGCTGTAACGCGCCGCCCTGACTGCGCCCCGCAGCACCGAAAACCGTTCCAACTGCACCTGGCTCAGCGGCACATCCTCATCGGCGGAAGCCAGATGGCTGAGCAATGTCGCCACCTCCAGCCCCGCGACCTGCGCCGAAACATCGCCCCGCCAATCCAGCCCCAGGCGGTTCATGCCGGTATCGACCATGACGTCGCAAAGCCCGCCGCCCGCCTCCTTCCAGCGCGCAATCTGCCCTTCCGTGCACAGCACCGGCCTTGCGCGGGAGGCGAGCGCCACCGCCATGTCCTCCTCCCGCACGCCATGCAGCACGGAAAGCGACACGCCCTCGCCGATCAAAGGTTCCAGCGCCATCGCCTCGGCCCAGTTGGACACGAAGAAGTCCCGGCATCCCGCAGCCAGCAAGCGCCGCATCACTTCCCCGCTGCCCAGCCCATAGCCATTGGCCTTGATCGCCGCCCCGCATGCCGCCGCGCCGCCCTGCCGCTTCAACCAGCGCCAGTTGGCGAGCAAAGCGCCTCCATCCAGACGCAGGCGCAAAGGTGCGGAAAAATCAGCCATCGCCTGTCCGATAGCGCTCCGCGACGCAAGCGTCGAGGGATCAGGCATCCATCGCGGCCCCGCGCGTCTCCGGCAGGGCGACCATGCAGGTCAGCAGCGCAACCGCCACCACCGCGATGGTGTACCACAGCCCCGCATAGGGATCGCCCGTCCGCGCCACGATATATTGGCTGACCAGCGGCAGGAATCCGCCGAAATAACCGGTCCCGATATGATAGGGGATCGACAGCGAGCTATAGCGTATCCGCGCCGGAAAATATTCCGACAGCAGCGCCGCAACGGGACCATAGGTCGCCCCCGACAGCGTCCAGAGCAGCAGCAGCGCCATGAACAGCAACAAGGCGCGCGGCCAGTCCGGCGTGACGGGGGCCGATTCATATCCGGCCGCATGCAGCGCCGCATCCAGCCCTTCCGCGCTCAGATCCGCGACCGCCACGGAACCGACGCTGACCGAAGGCGTCGCCGCCTCCCGCTTTTCATAGGCGATGCCGCGCTTGGAAAAATGGTCGAGCAGCTTGCCGCAGACGGTCGGCTGCACCTTGGCGAAGGGATCGAAGCTGCAATCGGGGCCGCTGACGATCACCGGCGCGCGCTCCGCCGCCCGGTAGAGGGCCGGGTTCGCCACGCTCCCCATGAATTGATAGAGCGGCATGAGCAGCAACAACACCAGCGCATAGCCGATGACGATGGGCTTCTTCCGCCCCACCCGGTCGGACAGCCAGCCGAAGAAGATGAAGGCCGCCACGCCCGCAAAGGCGCTGCCGCCTACCAGCAACTGCGCCATGCCCGGCGCGACATGCAGGCCGTTCTGCAGGAAATAGAGCGCCTGGAACATCACCGTATAAGCGATGACGGTGAAGCCCGCCGCGATGCCGATCATCGCCACCAGCATCCGCCGCCTGTTGCCGGGATAGGTGAACGCCTCCTTCAGCGGGTTGCGCGATTGCTCGCCCGCCGCCTTCATCGCCGCGAAGATCGGGCTTTCGCGCAGCATCAGCCGCATCCAGAGCGAAATCGCCAGCAACGCCAGCGAGAAGATGAAGGGCAGGCGCCAGCCCCAATCGTCCCACACCGCCTTGCCGACGACCCATTGCGTGCCGACCACGACGATCAGCGACAGGATGAAGCCGCCGATCACCCCCGCCTGGATGAAGCTGGTGAAGAAACCCCTCCGCCCCGGCGGCGCATGTTCCGCGACATAGATCGCCGCCCCGCCATATTCCCCGCCCAGCGCCAGTCCCTGCGCGATCCGCAGCAGGATCAGGATGACCGGCGCGGCGATGCCGATGCTCGCGGCGGACGGGGTCAGCCCGACGCCCGCCGTCGCCGCTCCCATCAGCACGATGGTCGCCAGAAAGGTATATTTGCGCCCCAGCCTGTCGCCCAGATAGCCGAACAACGCCGCGCCGAGCGGCCTGAACCCGAAACCGATGGCGAAGCCTGCCAGCGAATAGAGGAGTTCCACGGTCGGATTGTCCGTCGGGAAGAATGTACGCCCGATGATCGGGGCGAGGACGCCGTAGATGTAGAAGTCATACCATTCGAACAATGTGCCGAGCGCCGAAGCGGTGATGACCAGCCGGTCACGCTTCGCATCCATCACATAGTCGGTGCCGACCGCACTTCCACCCATTCCGCCCCCGCTTGCCTGACTGATTGTTCGCCTACGTTCTAATGAAGTGCCGAACTCCGGCAAGCGCGACGTGCGAATGGACGCGATATGCGTGGGAAGCGGACACCCGCTTTATCCCTCTCCCTTAAGGGAGAGGGCTGCGCAGACTTGGCAGCTTGCTGCCTTAGTCGTAGCTGGGTGAGGGGGTTGCGATCCACAGGGGATCGCGCGGGCCGCAGGCCCGCTCCTCCTTCATCCAGATCAGCCCCTTCAAAACAGCCGCGCCCCATTCGGCACCGCCCGATCCGGCGCAAACAGCACCACGGCCCCGGCCTCATCGGCAAAGCCAAGCGTCAGCACCTCGGACAGGAACTTCCCGATCTGCCGCGGCGGAAAATTGACGACGGCCGCAACCTGTCGGCCCGGCAGGTCCTCCACCGCATAATGTTCCGTGATCTGCGCGCTCGATCTCTTCTTGCCGATGCCCTGACCGAAATCGATCACCAGCTTATAGGCTGGCTTGCGCGCCTCCGGATATGGCTCCGCCGAAAGGATCGTGCCGACGCGAATGTCGACCTTCAGAAAATCGTCGAAACCGATGATGTCGGCGGCGGCCGAAGCGGAATCATGATACAGATGCATGGCGGCATGCTAGAGAGTTTTCCAAGCAGATGGAATCATCTGCTGAATCGGAAAACGCGAGAGCGATTTCCAGGCGATCGGAACCGACCGCCGGTCAAGAATCACGGAAAAACAAGGAATCTGGAACGGCGATCCGATTCAATTCCAAAGCAGCCCGCTCAAGAACCGGTCCCATGGCAAGGTCGGGAAGGCCGTTCCCCGACCTCGCCCCAGGCAAGCGCTTATTCCAGTTCCAGAATGATCGCGTCGACCGGCAGGCTTTCCCCTTGCGCGGCGGACACGCTCTTCACCACGCCCGCCTTCTGCGCGCGCAGGATATTCTCCATCTTCATCGCCTCGATCACGGCCAGCGGCTGGCCGATCTCGACCTTGTCGCCTTCCTTCACATTCAGCGCCACCAGCAGGCCCGGCATCGGGCAGATCAGGAAGCGCGACAGGTCTGGCGGAATCTTCTCGATCATATGCCTGGCATGCACCGCCGCATGGGCGGGCAGGATGCGCAGCTTGTGGCTGGCGCCATGGGCGGTCAGCACGAAGCCCGAACGCACCGGCGCGATCTTCACCGCCAGTTGCTCCTCACCGAACTCCGCCTCGATCAGCCGGTCGCCGGGCGTATATTCCAGCGCCAGTTCGATGGCTTCGCCATCCACCGTGACGTCATCGCCATTGATCACGACATCATGGACCGCATCGCCGATCTTCACCTGCCAGTCGGTCGGCGGAGCGAGGCGCTTGCCAAGCTGCCCGTCGATGCGGCGCGCCCGGTCCGCCTGCGCCATGGCTGCAAAGGCGCCGATGGCCGACAGACGCTTCAGCAGCGTCTCCGAAGCCGGCGCGCCGGTAAAGCCCTCCGGATATTCCTCCGCGATGAAGCCGGTGGTGATGTTGCCCGAACGGAAGCGCTCATGCTGCATCAGCGCGGAGACGAAATCGATATTATGCCCCGGCCCCTCGATCTCGAACTGGTCGAGCGCCGCGATCTGCTTGTCTATGGCTTCCAGCCGGGTCGGCGCCCAGGTGATCAGCTTGGCGATCATCGGGTCGTAGAACATGCTGACCTCGCCGCCCTCGACCACGCCGTCATCGACACGCACCAGCGCCCCCGTTTCATCAGCGCCGGTTTCGGGCGGATTGTAGCGGATCAGGCGGCCCGTGGAGGGCAGGAAGCCACGATAGGGGTCCTCGGCATAGACGCGGTTCTCGATTGCCCAGCCGTTGATCTTCACATCTTCCTGGGCGAAGCCCAGTTCCTCGCCATTGGCAACGCGGATCATCTGCTCGACCAGATCGAGGCCAGTGATCTCTTCCGTAACCGGATGCTCCACCTGCAAACGGGTGTTCATCTCCAGGAAGTAGAAACCGTCGCCCGTCTTGTCCGCGCCCGACACGATCAACTCGACCGTGCCCGCGCTGAAATAGCCGACCGCCCGCGCCAGGGCGACGCACTGCTCGCCCATCTTCCTGCGCATTTCGGGAGATACGAAGGGCGACGGCGCTTCCTCCACCACCTTCTGGTGGCGGCGCTGGATCGAACATTCGCGCTCATTGAGATAGACGATGTTGCCGTGCTGATCGCCCAATATCTGGATTTCGATATGGCGCGGGCTTTCGATGAACTTCTCGATGAACACGCGGTCATCGCCGAAGCTGTTCAGCCCCTCGCGCTTGGTCGCCTCGAAGCCTTCGCGAACGTCCTGCTCGGAATAGGCAAGGCGCATCCCCTTGCCGCCGCCGCCGGCCGATGCCTTCATCATCACCGGATAGCCGATCTCGTTCGAGATGCGGACGGCATGTTCGGTATCCTCGATCACGCCGACATAGCCGGGGACCACATTGACGCCCGCCGCCTTGGCGAGCTTCTTCGATTCGATCTTGTCGCCCATGGCGGCGATTGCGTTGGCGGGAGGACCGACGAAGACGATGCCCGCTTCGTCCAGCGCCTTGCGGAAGCTCTCCCGCTCGGAGAGAAAGCCGTAGCCGGGGTGAACCGCGTCGGCGCCGGTCGCCCTGCACGCCTCGATGATCTTGTCGGCCAGCAGATAGGACTGGGCGGCAGGCGGCGGGCCCAGATGCACGGCCTCGTCCGCCATCAGCACATGGGGGCTGCGCGCATCCGCGTCGGAATAGACCGCAACGGTCTTGATGCCCATCTTCCGCGCGGTGCGGATGACGCGGCACGCAATTTCGCCACGGTTCGCGATCAGGATCTTGGTGATTGCCATTATCTATCCTTGCCCCAGTCCTTATTCAGTTCCTCTCACCCCGTTCGGGCTGAGCTTGTCGAAGCCCCCTCCTTCCCTTTCGAAGAGAAGTGCAGCCCTTCGACAAGCTCAGGGCGAACGGAGGTGGTGGTTGATGCTAATCGCCGTGCATGAAGGCGCCCGACGAGAACAAACCCCAGAAGATCACGGCCAGCACAACGACTATCACCGTCATCATTTTCGGCCGAATTTCACTCAGCCGCCTCCAGATGCCCATGCGGCTGAGCCATCATCGGCGTCAGCCCGAGCTTCCCGAGCAACGCGCTATCCTTGTCGTCCCCGGCATTGGCCGCGGTCAGCAGTTTGTCGCCGGTGAAGATGCTGTTCGCCCCCGCCATGAAGCAGAGCGCCTGACAAGCCTCGCTCATGCTCTCGCGCCCGGCGGAAAGCCGCACCATCGACCGCGGCATGACGATCCGCGCCACGGCGACCGTGCGGACGAACTCCACCTCATCGATCTTCGCGAGCGGCGTGTCCTTCAGCATATCGCCCAGCACCGTGCCCTCGACCGGCACCAGCGCATTGATCGGCACGCTTTCGGGATGCGGCATGGTGGCGAGCGCATGCAGGAAGCCGATGCGATCCGATCGCGTCTCCCCCATGCCGACGATTCCGCCGCAGCACACATTGATGCCCGCGTCCCGGACATTTTCCAGCGTCTCGATCCGGTCCGCGAAGGTCCGGGTGGTGATGACGTTGGCGTAATTTTCCGGCGAGGTGTCGATATTGTGGTTGTAATAATCCAGCCCCGCATCGGCCAACTGCTTGGCCTGACCAGCCGACAGCATGCCCAGCGTCATGCAGGTTTCCATGCCCATCTGGCGAACGCCCTTCACCATTTCGATGAGCTTGGGCATGTCCCGTTCCTTGGGATTGCGCCACGCCGCGCCCATGCAGAAACGGCCCGAACCATGGTCCTTCGCCTGCGCCGCCGCCTGAAGCACCGCCTGCACGTCCATCAGCTTGGTGGCCTTGAGGCCGCTTTCCGCGTCGGTCGACTGGCTGCAATAGCCGCAATCCTCCGGACAACCGCCCGTCTTGATCGACAGCAGGGTCGAAAGCTGCACCTCATTGCGCGGGAAGTTCGCACGATGGATCGACTGCGCCTCGAACATCAAGTCGTTGAAGGGCAGGTCGAACAGCGCGGCGATTTCGTCGCGGGTCCAGTCAGTGCGAGGCGTCTTAGTCATTATGCGGCTTCCTCCAGCCCCGCCGGGGGCATGTTGTGGCCGAGGAGGCGCAGCACATCGGCGGCGCATTCCACGACGTTGGAGCCCGGTCCATAAATCCCTTGGACGCCTGCGTCACGGAGGAAGTCGTAATCCTGCGGCGGAATGACCCCACCCGCCACCACCTTGACGTCGTTGCGCCCCTGTTCCCGAAGCTGCCTGATGAGTTCGGGAATAAGCGTCTTGTGCCCGGCGGCCAGCGACGAGGCGCCGACCACGTCCGCGCCGCTGTCGAGCGCCAGCACCACCGTTTCCTCCGGCGTCTGGAACAGCGGGCCCGACACGATGTCGAAACCCATGTCCCCGAACGCGGACGCGATCACGTTGGCGCCCCGGTCGTGGCCGTCCTGCCCCATCTTGGCGATAAGGATCTTCGGCTTGCGACCGAGGCGCCGCTCGACGGCCTGCACCCCGTCAAGAACCTGTTGCCAGCGGGCATCCCGCGAATAGGGCTTGGAATAGACGCCCTTCACCGGCGTCGGCACCGTGCCGTATCGGTTGAAGCTGTCCTCCATGGCGGAGGAGATTTCGCCCAGCGTGGCGCGGGCACGCGCCGCTTCGACCGCATGGGCGAGAAGGTTGTTCTCGATCGACTGCTCGCCCGCTGCCGCCCGGCGCAGCGCATCCAGCGCGGCCTGACAGGCGGCCTCGTCACGCTCCGCCTTCACCTTGTTGATGCGGGCGATCTGCGCTTCACGGACCTTGCTGTTGTCGACTTCCAGCGTCTCGAGCAGGTCCTCGTTCGCCAGACGATATTTGTTCACGCCGACGATCACGTCCTCGCCCCGGTCGACCCGCGCCTGACGGGCGGCGGCGGCGGTCTCGATCATCGCCTTGGGCCAGCCGGCGGCCACCGCCTTGGCCATGCCGCCTTCGGCCTCGACGCGGTCGATGATCTCCTGCGCGGCGTCGACCAGTTGCTGGGTCAGCGCCTCGATATAATAGCTGCCGCCCAGCGGATCGACGACATTGCACATGCCCGTCTCTTCCTGGATGACGATCTGCGTGTTGCGCGCGATACGGGCCGAAAAATCGGTTGGGAGCGCGATTGCCTCGTCCAGCGCGTTGGTGTGCAGCGACTGCGTGCCGCCCAGCATCGCCGCCATCGCCTCGATGGTGGTGCGCATGACATTGTTATAGGGGTCCTGCTCGGTCAGCGACACGCCCGACGTCTGGCAATGGGTGCGCAGCATCTTGGAGCGTTCGTCCTTCGCGCCGAGCTTCGTCATCACCCGATGCCAGAGCACGCGGGCAGCGCGCAGCTTGGCGATCTCCATGAAGAAGTTCATGCCGATGGCGAAGAAGAAGCTCAGCCGCCCCGCGAACTTGTCGATGTCCAGGCCCGACGCCACGCCATAGCGCACATATTCCGCGCCGTCCGCGATGGTGAAGGCCAGTTCCTGCACCTGCGTCGCCCCGGCTTCCTGCATATGATAGCCGGAGATGGAGATGCTGTTGAACCTGGGCATCTCCCGGCTGGTATAGCCGAAAATGTCGCTGATGATCCGCATCGAGGGTTCGGGCGGGTAGATATAGGTGTTGCGGACCATGAACTCCTTCAGAATGTCGTTCTGGATGGTCCCGTCGAGCAGCCTGCGCTCAACCCCCTGCTCCTCGCCCGCGACGATGAAGAAGGCGAGGATCGGGATCACCGCGCCGTTCATGGTCATGGAAACCGACATCTGGTCGAGCGGAATGCCGTCGAACAGGATCTTCATGTCCTCGATGGTGTCGATGGCGACGCCCGCCTTGCCGACGTCACCCACGACACGCGGATGGTCGCTGTCATAGCCGCGATGGGTGGCCAAGTCGAAAGCGACGCTCAGCCCCTTCTGTCCCGCCGCCAGATTGCGGCGATAGAAGGCGTTGGATTCCTCCGCGGTCGAAAAGCCCGCATATTGCCGGATGGTCCAGGGACGCCCCGCATACATGGACGCGCGCACGCCCCGCGTGAACGGCGCGAAGCCGGGCAGGCCCGGATCGCCAACTTTATCCGGGGTGACATCCTCCGCCGTGTAGAGCGGCTTGACCGTGATCCCTTCCGGGGTTTCCCAGTTCAGGTCCTTGCCCTTCACCTCCTTGGCGGCGGCGGCGGCCCACTGGTCCAGCGTCGGCTTCTCTGTCATATCAATGCGCGCCTTCCTTGGGCGTTTCCATGATTTCGGTCAGCACCCCATTCATGTCCCTGGGATGGACGAAGAAGATCAGCGTCCCATGCGCCCCGATGCGGGGCTCGCCCAGCACCTTCTTGCCCAGCCCCTCGAACCACGCCTTGGCTTCATGAATGTCGGGCACTTCATAGCACATATGATGCTGCCCGCCCGCCGGGTTCTTGGCGATGAAGCCGTGAATGGGCGAGTTTTCGCCCAAGGGTTCGATCAGCTCGATCTGCGTGCCGGCGGTGCCGTTCTCGCCCGGCGTATCCACGAAGCAGACCTTCACCCCCTGCGCCGGAAGGTCGAACGGCTCATGCGCGATGGTCGCGCCCATGACGTCGCGATAATAGGCAATCGATGCTTCCAGCGAGGGCGTCGCCACGCCGATATGATTGAGACGGCCGAGTTTCATAACGTCATTCCCAACTTCGTCATTCCCGCGACGGCGGGAATCCATCTCCCGCCCTCTCCCCGGATATGATGTCCGGAGAGGGTTCCCCGCCCGCGCGGGGATGACGGATTCACCTTAGAGCGGAATATTGTCGTGCTTCTTCCAGGGGTTCTCCAAAGCCTTGTTCCGCAGCTTGCGCAGCCCCAGGGCGATCCGCTTCCGGGTCGAATGCGGCTGGATCACCTCGTCGATGAAGCCCTTGCCCGCTGCCACGAAGGGGTTGGCGAAGCGGTCCTCATATTCCTTGGTCTTTTCCGCGATCTCTTCGGGCGTCTTGCCGCGGAAGATGATCTCCACCGCGCCCTTGGCCCCCATCACCGCGATTTCGGCGGTGGGCCAGGCATAGTTGAGGTCGCCCCGCAGATGCTTGGAGGACATGACGTCATAGGCCCCGCCATAGGCCTTGCGCGTGATCACGGTGATCTTCGGCACGGTCGCCTCCGCATAGGCGAACAGCAGCTTCGCGCCATGCTTGATGATGCCCGAATGCTCCTGCGCCGTCCCGGGAAGGAAGCCGGGCACGTCGACGAAGGTCACGATCGGAATCTCGAACGCATCGCAGAAGCGCACGAAGCGCCCGGCCTTCTTGGACGAGTTGATGTCCAGCACCCCGGCAAGCACCATCGGCTGGTTCGCGATGACGCCCACCGTCTTGCCCTCGACCCGGCCGAAGCCGCAGATGATGTTGCCCGCATGGGCGGGCTGCACCTCGAAGAAGTCGCCCTCGTCCACCACCTTGCGGATCAGCTCATGCATGTCATAGGGCTGGTTCGCATTGGCGGGGACCAAAGTGTCCAGGCTGTCCTCGATCCGGTCCCACGGATCGGCGCTCGGCCGCTCCGGCACCGGCTCCTTGTTGGACGCCGGCAGGAAGTCCACGAAATCGCGCACCGCCAGCAGCGCCTCGATGTCGTTCTCGAACGCAAGGTCGGCCACGCCCGATTTGGTGGTATGCGTCACCGCCCCGCCCAGTTCCTCCTGCGTCACGACCTCGTTGGTGACGGTCTTCACCACGTCCGGGCCGGTCACGAACATGAAGCTCGAATCCTTCACCATGAAGATGAAGTCGGTCATCGCCGGCGAATAGACCGCGCCGCCCGCGCACGGCCCCATGATCACGCTGATCTGCGGCACCACGCCCGACGCCAGCACATTGCGCTGGAAAATCTCGGCATAGCCCGCCAGCGAAGCCACGCCTTCCTGGATGCGCGCGCCGCCCGAGTCATTGAGGCCGATCACGGGAGCGCCCACCTTCAGCGCCATGTCCATGATCTTGCAGATCTTCATCGCGTGCCGTTCCGACACCGCGCCGCCATAGACGGTGAAGTCCTGGCTGAAGACATAGACCAGCCGGCCGTTGATGGTGCCCGATCCGGTGACGACGCCGTCGCCGGGGATATGCTGCCCGTCCATGCCGAAGTCGATGCAGTTGTGCTCGACATACATGTCCAGCTCCTCGAAGCTGTCCTCGTCCAGCAGCACGTCCAGCCGCTCCCGCGCGGTCAGCTTGCCCTTGGCATGCTGCGCGTCGATGCGGCGCTGTCCGCCGCCCAGACGCGCGGCCTCCCGCTTGGCTTCGAGCTGTTCGATGATGGCGAGCTTCGACATATCAGGCTTTTCTCCGGCTTGTCGCGGACGTCTATGTCCGCCCCTTCCCAATCTTTCCGCATTTTCGCAAATGCAATTTTGCCAATTTGCAAATCGCGATTTTGCAAATTATGGACGATCCATGGCTCGTGGCAATCGAATCTTCGCAGGACCGCGCCTGCGCCAACTCCGTCTCGACCATCGCATGGACCAGGCGACCATGGCCCAGGCCCTTGGCATATCGGTATCCTATCTCAGCCAGCTTGAGAATGACGACCGCCCCCTGACGGCCAAGGTCAAGGCGGCCGTCGCCAGCGCCTTTCCCACCGACTGGGCCAGCTTCGACAGCCGGGAGGAGGAACAGCTTCTGGGCGCCTTCACCTTCGCCCTCGCCCATCCCGAACTGCCCGGCGTGCCGATGGAGCCGGAACGGATCGAGAAGCTGCACCTGCATTTCCCCGAATTCGCGGCGCGCTATGTCGACCTCTACAATGCCCATATGCGCGCCAATGAACGCATCAACATGATCGAGGAGGCCATTGCCAACGATCATGCGGTGCAGGCCCGCCTGCCCTGGGAAGCGGCGCGCGACTGGTTCCACGAAGCGGGCAATTACGTCCATGTCCTTGACTGCCTGGCGGAGGACATGGCCGCCAGCTTCACCGCCGGCCAGACGCTGGACGAAGGCATGCTGGTGGAGGCGCTGGCCCGCCGCCACGGCATCGAAACGCTGATCGCGGAAACGCCGGATTCCGCGCTCCGCTCCTATACCAGCAGCGAAAAGCGCCTGTTCGTGAACGCGGCCCTGCCCACCGAAAGCCGCAAATTCATGCTCGCCCACCAGTTGATGATGCTGGAGGGGCAGGCCGTGATCGCGGACGTGGTCAACAGGGCGGCGCTGCCCGTGCCCGGCGCGGACCGGCTGCTCGCCATCGGCCTCGCCAATTATGCGGCGGGGGCGCTGCTGATGCCCTATGCCCCCTTCCGCGAAGCCGCCCGCGAAGTCCGCCATGACATAGACCGTCTCGCGCGCCGCTTCGGCGTCAGCTTCGAACAGGCCTGCCACCGCCTCTCGACGCTGCAAAGGCCCGGCCTGCGCGGCATCCCCTTCTTCTTCTGCCGCGTCGACATGGCGGGCAACATCACCAAGCGCCACAGCGCCACCCGCCTGCAATTCGCCCGCTTCGGCGGCGCCTGCCCCTTATGGAACGTCCATGAAGCGGTCGCGGTCCCCGACCGGATCAACGTGCAACTGGGCGAAACGCCCGACGGCGTCCGCTATGTGTCCATGGCGAAGGGTCTGGTTAAACCCTCCGGCAGCTACAGCCGCACGCCGCGCCGCTTCGCCGTCGTGCTGGGCTGCGAAATCGCGCATGCCGCCAATTTCGTCTATGCCGACGGCCTGCAACTGGAGGTGGAGGGCGCGGCAACCCCGATCGGCATCACCTGCCGCCTCTGCCCCCGCCAGAGCTGCGACCAACGCGCCTTCCCGCCCGCGGACCGCCCGATCCGCGTCGATCCCGACAATCGCCAGATCGTGCCCTATTGGATCGGCTAAGGCACACCGCTTTCCTCGCTGCGCCCAGACCGCTGGGCTAATCCGGCAATTCCAGCTCCTCCTCCAGAAAATCGAGAAAAGCCCGCACCCGCGCCGCCAGCCGGTCCTGCGCGGAATAGAGCGCGTGAATATCCTCGCCCTCCCCCGTGCTGAAATCGCCCAGCACCTCGACCAGCCGCCCTTCCCGCACGTCGGCGGCGACGTGAAAGCGCCCGTGCCGCGCTATGCCGCCGCCCGCGATCGCCATCTGCCGCACGACCTCGCCCGAATTGCCGAAGAAACGCCCCTGCACCGGACGCTGCACCGTCCGCCCGCCGATCCGGAAGGCCCAGCTGTCCACCGATCGACGAAAGCTGAACTGCAGGCAGTCATGCCCGTCCAGATCGTCCGGCCTGAGCGGCATGCCCCGCGCAGCCAGATAGGCGGGACTGGCGACCAGCACCATGCGGCTGCGCCCCAGCTTCTTGGCGCGCAGCCGCGTATCGCGCAGCGGCCCGATCCGGATGGCGATGTCGGCCCTCTCCTCCACCAGGTCCACCACCGCATCGGATAACGCCAGATCGACCGTCACGGCCGGATGCCGGGCCAGAAAGCGGGGCAGGATCGGCAACAGGCAGTGGATGCCGAAGGATACGGAGGCATTCACCCGCAACAGCCCTCGCGGTCCCTGCTCCTCCTGCCCCAGCCTGCTTTCGACATCGGTCATTTCCGCCATCAGCGCCGACATCCGGTCGCGATAGGCGGCCCCTTCCATCGTCAGCGCCAGCGACCGCGTGGTCCGCCGCAGCAGGGTTACGCCCAGCCGCTGCTCCAGCCGGGCGATGCTGCGGCTGACGGCGGACGGCGTCAGCCGCAAGGCCCTGGCGGCGGAGGCAAGGCTGCCCTCCTGCGCCACCGCCAGAAACGTCTCTATATCCCCAAAGCGGTTGTCCATGCATCGCTCATGATCTGAAATCACTTCTATAGTGACGACGATCATTCTAATCATCAATGATCCCTTCTCCTATTTCTGCGTTCACTCACGCAGAACAGGAGTTGCCCCATGGATCTGAAACTCAACGGCAGGACCGCGCTCGTCACCGGATCGACCGCCGGGATCGGCTTTGCCATCGCCAGGCGCCTTGCCGAAGAAGGTGTGGAGGTCGTGATCACCGGCCGCAATCAGGCCAAGCTCGACGATGCGGCCGCGCAGCTTGCCCAGTCAGGCAGGGTCCGCCCGATCCTGGCCGATCCCGCGACGGCGCAGGGCGCGGCCACGCTCATCGAAGCCGCTCCGGACGTCGACATCCTCGTCAACAATCTCGGCATCTACGAAGCGAAGCCCTTCACCGAAATCTCCGACGAGGACTGGCATCATTTCTTCGAGGTCAACGTCGTCAGCGGCGCCCGCCTCGCCCGTCATTATTTCCCGCGCATGATCGCGAAGAACTGGGGCCGCATCATCTTCATCGCCAGCGAAAGCGCGCTGGTGATCCCCGGCGAGATGATCCACTACGGCATGACCAAGACCGCCCAGCTCGCCATCGCCCGCGGACTGGCCGAACAGACGCGCGGCACCGGCGTGACGGTGAATTCGGTGTTGCCCGGCCCCACCCGTTCGGAGGGGATCGTCGACTTCATCCAGTCGGTGGTCGAAAACAAGGACGCGCCGGAGGCCGAACGCGAGGCGGAATTCTTCCGGACGCTGCGCCCGCTCTCCCTCGTCCGCCGGCTGATCGAGGCGGACGAGATCGGGTCGATGGTCGCCTATCTCGCCAGCCCGCTCGCCGCCGTCACCAATGGCGCGGCGATCCGGGCGGAGGGCGGGATCGTCCCCACCATAGCCTGATAGGGGCGCCCGATATGGGCGCCCGATCCATATCCTGCTTGCGGGAACTGGCCCTGTCGCTCGTCTGTCTCTCCGGATAGGAAGGACGGATGAGCGACACGGACATTCTCATGGACACGCCCCTCCGGCACGAACTGGCGGAAGCCGGCTATGCCCGCCTGTCCGGGGCAGACCTGTTCGAACGGCTCCCCTCCGCCGGCTGGAACGCGCTCGCGCGAAGCTGGGACGATCTCGGCCCCGACCTCTATATGGCGGACGGAGGGCGCTATCGCCGCCGCCGCCACGCGACCTTCGCCTGCGAACAGGGCGTCTTCACGCGCCAACCGCACCAGCCGCATTTCCAGAGCCGCGACTATAATCCCCTGAATGGCGATGTGCAGCGCTGGTTCGATCCCGTCGAGCAAGGCACCATCGACAATAGCGCGATGCAGGCGATCTTCGCCTTCTGCGCGCGCAGCTTCCCCCTGGCCGGACGGCAGCATGTCGAACTCCACCAGTTCCGCATAGAGGCCCGCACCGGGGAACTGGGCCGCCCCACGCCGGAAGGCATGCACCGCGACGGCGTGGACTGGGTCTTCGTCATGCTGGTCGAACGCCGCAACGTCCGCGAAGGCGTCACCCGCATCGGCACGCCGGAGGGCGGCGCATTGGGCGAATTCACCCTTGCCCGCCCCGGCGACGCGGTGCTGATCGACGACCACCGCATCATGCACGGCGTCACCGAAATCCATGCGGTCGACCCGGCGCAACCCGCCTGGCGCGACGCTCTCGTCCTCACCTTCGCGGCCGGCGCCTGATCCTTATTTCAACAGCACCAGCTCCTCGGCCATGCTGGGATGGAGGGCGACGGTGTCGTCGAACTCCTGCTTGGTGAGGCCGGCCTTCACCGCAATCGCGGCCGCCTGAAGGATTTCCGGCGCATCCGGCCCGATCATGTGCAGCCCGACCACGCGATTGGTCGTCGCGTCCACCACCATCTTGTAGAGCGCCCGCTCGTCCCGCCCGGCCAGCACATTCTTCATCGGCCGGAAGTCGGAGGTATAGACCTTCACCGTCCCATATTTGTTCTTCGCCTGCGCCTCGGTCAGCCCCACGCCCGCCAGCGGCGGATGGCTGAACACGGCGGAGGGCACGCAATCATAATCGACCGTGCGCGGATTGTCCCCGAACACCGTATCCGCAAAGGCGTGCCCCTCGCGGATCGCGACCGGGGTGAGCTGCATCCGGTCGGTGACGTCGCCCACCGCATAGATGCTCTCGCAGCTCGTGCGGCTATATTCATCGACCTTGATCGCGCCCTTGTCGCTCAGTTCGACCCCGGCATTCTCCAGCCCCAGCCCATCGACATGCGGCTTGCGCCCGGTCGCGAAGACCAGCAGGTCGCAGGCGATCGGATCGCCGCTCCTGAACCGGACGCACAGCGTGCCGTCCTCATTCTTCTCGATCTTCTCCATCTCGGCGTTGAAGCGGAAATTGATCCCCTTCATCGTCGAAATCTGGAGCAGCCGGTCGCGGATCTGCTCATCATAGCCGCGCAGCAGGGTGTTGGACCGGTTGACGATCGTCACATGGCTGCCGAACTGGTGGAAGATGCCCGCAAATTCATTGGCGATATAGCCGCCGCCGACAATCACGATCCGCTTCGGGCATTCCTCCAGGTGAAACAGTTCATTGGACGTCACGCCATGCTCCGCCCCCTCGATGTCGGGAACGATGGGCCAGGCGCCGGTCGAAACCAGGATATATCTGGCCGTGACCTCGCGCCCGCTGGCCAGCTTCACGCCATGCGGCCCGGTGATCGTCGCCCGCTCGGGGATCAGTTCGACCTCATGGCTGTCCAGCGTGTTCTTGTAGAGGCCCTCCAGCCGGTCGACATCGGCCAGCACATTGTCGCGCAGCGTCGTCCATTCGAAGCCGCAATCGGGCACATTCCAGCCGAAGCGCCGCGCATCCTTCAGATCCTCGGCAAAATGCGCGCCATAGATGAGCAGCTTCTTGGGCACGCAGCCGCGAATGACGCAGGTGCCGCCGACCCGATATTCCTCGGCCACCGCCACCTTCGCGCCATGCGCCGCCGCCACGCGCGAAGCCCGCACGCCACCGGATCCCGCCCCGATGACGAAAAGGTCGAAGTCGTAATTGCTCATCCATCCCTCCGCTAGATTGCGCCCGCATATGGAGCGTCCCCAGCGGAGTTACAAACCAGAATCTTCTTTCTCCCCTCCCGCAGGCGGGAGGGGCCGGGGGTGGGCGCGAGCAAAGCGCGCCTCCCAACGCCACCCCCCTCCCACAAACGGGAGGGATTCATTCGTCAAACCCCGCCCAAAGCCAGATCGATCAAAGCCATGGTCGAAGGATCGAACCCCTTCGGCCCCTCCGCCTCGATGGACCTGGCGATTTCCTTGCCCAGCTCGACACCGAACTGATCGAACGGATTGATCCCCATCAGCACCGCATTGGCAAAGGTCCGATGCTCGTAGAAAGCGATCAGCGCCCCCAGAACCTCCGGCGTCACATCGTCCAGCAATATGGTGGTCGAAGGCCGGTTCCCCGGATAGGCCCGCGCCGGATCGGCCTCATTATCCTTGCCCCGCAGCAAAGCCGCGCCCTGCGCGAAGCAGTTCACCAGCAAGGCCCGATGATGCGCCGGATCGAGCGCATGGCCCGGCTCGATGGAGGCGATGAACTCCACCGGCGTCAGGATCGTCCCCTGATGCAGCAGCTGGAACACGGCATGCTGCGCGTCCGTGCCGACGCCGCCCCAGGTGATCGCCGCCGTCGGTCCATCGACGGGCTTGCCGTCGCGCGTCACGCTCTTGCCGTTGCTCTCCATCTCCAGTTGCTGGAGATAGGAGGGCAGCAGCCGCAGCCTTTCGTCATAGGCGAACAGCGCCCGCGTCTGGCATCCCAGCACCCGCGCATAATATTGGTCGACAAAGGCGGCGATCAGCGGCGCGTTCTGCCTGGGGTCGCTCAGCCGGAAATGCCGGTCCATCGCCGCCGCGCCTTCCAGCAGGCTCTCGAACGCATCCCATCCCAGCGCCAGCGCCGCCGGAAACCCGATGGAGGACCAGAGCGAATAACGCCCGCCTACGCTCTCCGCGAAGGGCAGCACCCGCGTCTCATCCACGCCCCACTCGATCGCCTTGTCGGGCGATGCGGTCAGCGCGATCACCCGGCCATAGGGGTCTTCCACCCCCGCCTCGACCATCCAGTTGATCGCGCTCGCCGCGTTCAGCATGGTCTCCGTGGTGGTGAAGGTCTTCGAAGCCACGGCGATCAAAGTCGCCTCCGGATCGAAGCGGGAAATCGCCCGCTCCAGCGCCGTGCCGTCGACATTGGACACGATGGCGACGTCATAGCGCGCTCCGTCGCCGCCCAATGCATCGACGATCAGGTCGGGCCCCAGCGCCGACCCGCCAATGCCGATATGCAGGATATGCCGGATCGGCCCCAGCGCCTCGCCCTCTATGGCGTCGATCAACGCCCGCATCCGCGCATGGAACATCTTGGCCCGCGCCACGCTGTCGGCATTGCCCTCGCCCCGCTCGGCGGGATGCTCGGCGGCGCGGCCCTCGGTGTTGTTCACCGCCTCGCCCGCGAACAGGGCGTCCCGCTGCGCGGCAAAGCCCTTTTCCTCGGTCAGCGCCAGAAATCCCTCGAACAGCTCGTCGGTCAGATGCGTTTTCGACCAGTCGAAGCGCACGGGCCCCTGACGCAGGGTGAACTTGCTCAGCCGGTCGGGATCGGTGGTGAAGATGGACTTGAGATCGGCCTGGGGAAGAGCCGCGAGCGCTGCCAGTGCAGGGCTGGACATTGGGACATATCCTCTTGTTTTGCCGTTGATCGATACCGACGCTGCACCTGTCGATTCTTGCCCATCCTAGCCAAGTCGTTCCGCTATTGCACCGTTCGAGGGGAAAAATCGGGCTGCGGGGCAGCATGAAGTGACAACCCGTTGGTCTCTAGCCCGCTTGACGGCGGCTTTACTAACCCGCAAAAGCCGCGACGGCCTGTTTTCAGGGCGAATTGAAGGAAAAGACGACCAAGCATGAGCGCAAAATCCGAAACGCGGGATTTCCTCTGGTTTCTCGCAAAGCTGGCGGTGTTCGTCTTCGTCCTTCGCAGCTTCATCGTGTCGCCCTTCAACATCCCGTCGGAATCGATGCAGCCGCGCCTGCTGATCGGGGATTATCTGCTGGTGGCGAAATGGCCCTATGGCTATTCGCGCTATTCGCTGCCCTTCGGCATACCGCTGATCCCCGGCCGCATCTTCGCCTCGACGCCGCAGCGCGGCGACGTGGTGGTGTTCAAGGCGCCGCCGAACCAGAAGAACGACTATATCAAGCGCGTCATCGGCCTGCCCGGCGACATGATCTCCGTGCGCGGGGGCACCGTCTATCTGAACGGTCAGGCCATTCCGAAGCAGAAGGTGGCCGACCTCGTCATACCCGTGACGCCCAATATGGAGGATGCGGCGGCGAAGGAAGGCAGTCCATCCCCCTGCTACCGCCCGAAGTTCGAGGAGGCCGTGCCCGGCGGCCGCCAGTGCCGCTACCCCCAATATCGGGAGACGCTGCCGGGCGGCAAAAGCTACAATGTCCTCGACCTGGTGCCGGACGGCGCGGCCGACGACCGCGACACGGTGGTGGTGCCCGAAGGCCATCTCTTCATGATGGGCGACAATCGCGACCGCAGCGCCGACAGCCGCTTCCCGGCGGTCGACGGCGGCGGCATCGGCCTTGTTCCTGAGGAAAATCTGGTCGGCAAGGCGATGATCTCCGTCTTCTCGACCGACGGCAGCGCCAACTGGCTGCTGCCCTGGACATGGGTGTCCGCCGCGCGCTGGAGCCGCATCGGGGAAGGCTTTTGACGAAACCCGACACCGAAGGCTGGCTGAGCGCCCTGATCGGCCGCGCGCCGAAGGACCCGGCCGCCTTCAACCAGGCGCTAACCCATGGCAGCGCCCATGCGGTGAATTATGAACGGCTGGAATTCCTGGGCGACCGCATCCTCGGCCTGCTGATCGCGGAGTGGCTCTACGACCGCTTTTCGGGCGAACCCGAAGGCAAGCTTTCCCGCCGCTTCAACGCGCTGGTTTCCGGCGAGACCTGCGCCGAAGTCGCCCGCAGCGCCGGAGTTCCGGCTCATCTGGTGCTCGGCAAGCAGGCCCGCGACGACGGCGCCGCCGACAGCGACAATGTGCTGGGCGACGTCATGGAGGCGCTGATCGGCGCGCTCTATCTGGAGGGCGGCCTGGAGGAGGCCCGCACCCTCGTCCGCCGTCTCTGGGCCGACCGCGTCGACACCCAGTCCAGCGCGCCCAAACACCCCAAGTCCGCGCTCCAGGAATGGGCGGCGGCCAACAAGCGCAAACCGCCGGAATATGCGATGACCGACCGCTCCGGCCCCCACCACGCCCTGAAATTCACGGTAACGGTCAGCATCAAGGGCGCAGGCGAAGCGAGTGCCACCGGCGGCTCCAAACAGGAAGCCGAAACCGCGGCGGCAAAGGCATTGCTGGACCAACTCACCGCTTAACCGCCCCGCGCCCGCAACTGGCACACAACCCCACCCCGTTCGCCCTGAGCCTGTCGAAGGGCTTTTCTTTCTTCTGGAACGACATTGCCCTTCTGGACCTACATGCTCCACTGCGCCGACCGCAGCTTCTACACAGGCCACACTGACAATCTCGAAACTCGCATCGCCCAACATGAGGCAGGCGCAATCCCCGGCCACACCCAAAACCGCCGCCCTATAAAACTGGTCTGGTCGCAGGAGTTCGGAACCCGTATGGAGGCGCTTGAAGCAGAGCGCCAAATCAAAGGCTGGAGCCGGGCCAAGAAACTCGCTCTCATTCGCGAGGATTGGACACTCATCTCTACCTTGGCGCGCTCGAACCAAGAAAAGGAAAGCCCTTCGACAAGCTCAGGGCGAACGGAGTGATTTTTTGAGCCTAAATCCTGAATCCCAACGCTGCGGCGTCATCGCCATAGTCGGCGCCCCGAACGCAGGCAAATCCACGCTGGTCAACGCGCTGGTAGGCCAGAAGGTGGCGATCACCAGCCCCAAGGCGCAGACCACCCGCACCCGCGTCATGGGCGTGGCGATCGAGGGTGACGCGCAGATGGTGCTGGTCGACACCCCCGGCATCTTCGCCCCCAAGCGCCGCCTTGACCGCGCCATGGTGCAGGCCGCATGGGGCGGCGCGCAAGGGGCCGACCTGATCGCGCTGGTCGTCGACGGCAAGGCGGGCCTCGGCGCCAAGATGGAACCGATCATCAGCGCCCTCGCCGCCCGGCCGGAGAGGAAATGGCTGATCCTCAACAAGGTCGACATCGCCATCAAGGAAAAGCTGCTGGTCCACACCCAGCGGCTCTACGAACAGCTCGACATAGCGGAGACCTTCTTCGTCAGCGCGGCGACCGGCGACGGCCTTCCCGAACTCAAGACCGCCTTCGCCAGGGCCATGCCCGAAGGCCCCTGGCACTTCCCGGAGGATCAGGTCTCCGACGCCACCGACCGCATGCTGGCGGCGGAGATCACGCGCGAACAGCTCTATCACCAGCTCCACGCCGAACTCCCCTATGCCGCCGCCGTCGACACGGAAAAATATAGCGAGCGCGAGGACGGATCGGTCGAAATCCACCAGCAGATCCTCGTCGGCCGCTCCAGCCAGCGCGCCATCGTGCTGGGCAAGGGCGGCCAGCGCCTCAAGGAAATCGGCTCAAAGGCCCGCGCCGAACTGGCCAGCCTGCTTGGGGTCAAGGTCCATCTCTACCTCCACGTCAAGGTGAAGGAAGATTGGGAAGACGACCGCTTCATCTACCGCGACATCGGCCTGGATTGGGTGGAGTAAGCCAACCCGCTTATCAATCATCGTCATTCCCGCGCAGGCGGGAATCCATCGCCTGACCTTGCGCCAGGCACAATTTATGGGAGATGGATTCCCGCCTGCGCGGGAATGACGAGCATAATTACTCCGCCGCCACCTTCTTCTTGGCAGACGCCTTCTTCGCGGCAGGCTTCTTCGCCGCACCCTTTTTCGCCGGCGCCTTCTTCCCCTTCTTCGCAGGCGCCGCCGCAGCCCGCGCATCGATCAGTTGCGCAGCCTCCTCCAGCGTCAGGGCATCCTGCTCGATGGTCTTGGGCAGCGTCGCATTGGTCGTGCCGTCGGTCACATAGGGACCATAGCGCCCCGCCATCAGCTTGATCTCGGCCTCAGTGCGCGGATGCTTGCCCAGCACCTTCAGCGGCTCCCGCGACGAAGCGCCACGCCCGCCCTTGTTCGCCGCATCGGCCAGCTTGGCCACGGCGCTGTTCATCCCCACCTCGAAAATCTCCGCGGTGGAGGACAGCCGCCCATATTTGCCGTCATGCAGCAGATAGGGCCCGAACCGCCCAATATTCGCCACGATGGGCTTCCCCGTTTCAGGATGCAGCCCGATCTCGCGCGGCAGGCTCAGCAGCTTCACCGCCCAGTCCAGCGTCAACTCGCCATCGGGCAGATCCTTGGGAATGGAGCCGCGCTTCGCCTCCTTGCCCTCGCCCATCTCGATATAGGGCCCGAACCGCCCGGATTTCCGGACGATGTCCTGCCCGGTCTCGGGATGCTGGCCCAGCACCTCCGGTCCCTTGTCCTCGCCATCCTTGTCACCGCCCGGCTGCCCGAACTTGCGCGTATATTTGCACTCCGGATAGTTGGAGCAGGCGATGAACGCGCCGAACCGCCCGCCGCGCAGCGACAATTGCCCATCGCCGCACATCGGGCAGGCACGCGGATTGGACCCGTCCGCCTTGGGCGGGAACAGCATCGGCTCCAGGAATTTGTCCAGCTCGGCCGTGATGTCGGAAGGCTTCTGCTCCATCACCTCGGCGGTCTTGGGCTTGAAGTCGCGCCAGAACGCTTCCAGCACCGCCTGCCACTGGGCCCGCCCGCCGGAAATATCGTCCAGCTCCTCCTCCAGCCCCGCCGTGAAGTCGTAGGACACATACCGCTCGAAGAAACGCTCCAGAAAGGCCGTCACCAGCCGCCCGCTCTCCTCCGCGAAGAAGCGGTTCTTCTCGATCCGCACATAGTCGCGGTCCTTCAGCACCTGCAAAGTCGAGGCATAGGTGGAAGGCCGCCCGATCCCCAGTTCCTCCAGCTTCTTGACCAGCGACGCTTCCGAATAGCGCGGCGGCGGCTGGGTGAAATGCTGCTCCGCCGTCACTCTCTTCTTGGCGGGAGCGTCGCCCACGCCCAAGCGCGGCAACAGCCTCGAATCATCGTCTTCCGCATCGTCGCGCCCTTCCTCATAGAGCGCCAGGAACCCCGGAAAGATCACCACCTGTCCCGTGGCGCGCAGCCCATGCTGCCCGGTCGCATCGACCAGATCGACGGTCGTCCGCTCCAGCCGCGCCGAAGCCATCTGGCTCGCCAGCGCCCGCTTGAAGATCAGGTCGTACAGCCGCGCATGGTCGCCCGACCCCACCTTGTCGCGCGAAAACTCGGTCGGACGAATGGCCTCATGCGCTTCCTGCGCATTCTTGGCCTTGGTCTGGTACTGGCGCGGCTTTTCGGGCAGATAGCCGCCGTCATAGCGCTCCGCGATCGCCTTTCGCGCGGCGGAGATGGCGCTGCCGTCCATCTGCACGCCGTCGGTCCGCATATAGGTGATCGCGCCATCCTCATAAAGCTGCTGCGCGATCCGCATCGTATGGCTGGCGGAGAAGCCGAGCTTGCGCGCCGCCTCCTGCTGAAGCGTCGAGGTCGTGAATGGCGGCGGAGGATTGCGCGAAACCGGCTTGGTCTCGACCTTCTCGACGGTGAAGCGCCCGGCCTCCACGTCCGCCTTCGCGGCCATGGCGTCGCCTTCCCTGCCGATGGTCAGCCGCTCGATCTTCTCGCCGCGCCAGCGCACCAGCCGCGCGACGAACCCCTGTCCGCCCTGCTCCATCTCGGCCGCGACCGACCAATATTCCTGCGGCACGAAGCTTTCGATCTCGCGCTCCCGGTCCACGACCAGCCGCAACGCCACGGACTGCACCCGCCCCGCCGACTTGGCGCCGGGCAGCTTGCGCCACAGCACCGGCGACAGGGTGAAGCCCACCAGATAATCCAGCGCCCGCCGCGCCCGATAGGCGTCGATCAGATCCTCGTCCAGCGCGCGCGGCTGGGCCATCGCCTCGGTCACCGCCTGCTTGGTGATCGCGTTGAAGGTCACGCGGTCCACCTTCTGCGGCAGCGCCTTCTTCGCCCGCAGCACCTCCTGCACATGCCAGCTTATCGCCTCCCCCTCGCGATCGGGGTCGGTCGCCAGGATCAGCCGGGTCGCCTTCTTGGCTTCGTCGGCTATGGCCTTGAGCTGCTTGCCCTTGTCGCCATAATTTTCCCAACTCATGGCAAAGCCGTTGTCGGGGTCCACCGACCCGTCCTTGGGCGGCAGGTCGCGGATATGCCCATAGCTGGCCAGCACATGGAAATCGCCGCCCAGATATTTTTCGATGGTCTTCGCCTTGGCCGGCGATTCAACGATGACAAGCTGCATTCATGCCCCGGTTCAAATTGTCTCTCACGTACACGCGCGAGTCTGAAAGCTGTTTCCGCTCCCCGTCAAGCCGCAGCGATGCAGGCCGCATTCCGCACGGTCAGGACGCCCCGTCACGACGGGCTGACCTTCCCACCCGCATGCCGCTCCAGCCGGGCGGCGAGTTCCAGTTCCAGCAGCACGGTCTGCACCACGGCGGGGCCAAGGCCCGACAGCCTTATCAGTTCATCCACCGGCACGGGCGCCGGTCCCAGCAGCGCGACGACCGACGCCCGCTCCCGCTCGGCCACGTCGCCGGACGGCGGCTCGCCCGCGAAGTGGCCGCCGGGCTGCCGAACCATGCGCGGGTCGATGGCGCCGATCGCCTCGATCACGTCGGCGGCGCTCTGGACCAGCACCGCGCCCTCCCGGATCAACTGGTTGCACCCCTGGGCGCGGGGATCGAGCGGAGAGCCGGGCACCGCCATCACCTCCCGTCCCGCCTCCCCCGCCAGCCGCGCCGTGATCAGCGAACCGGACCGGGGCGCGGCTTCCACGACGACGGTCCCCCGCGCCAGCCCGGCGATGATCCTGTTGCGCGCCGGGAACTGCCGGGCCAGCGGCTGCGTGCCCGGCGGATGCTCCGTGACCAGCAGCCCTTCCTCGGCCAGCCGCTCCTGCAATTCCGCATTTTCGGGCGGGAAGGCGATGTCGATGCCGCAGGCGATGACGGCGATGGTGCCGCTCTCCAGCGCGCCCTGATGCGCGGCCGTATCGATCCCCCGCGCCAGCCCCGACACCACGACCGCCCCATGCTGTCCCAGATCCTGCGCCAGCATCCGGGCGAAGCGGCACGCCGCGGCGGAGGCGTTGCGCGCCCCCACCATCGCCACGCAATCCCGCGCCGCCAGCGATACGTCCCCGCGCACGATCAGGGCCGGCGGCGCGCCCTCCATCTGCTCCAGCAGAAAGGGGTAATCGGCATCGCCCATGATCAGGTAGCGGGCGCCAGCCGCCCGGCTGCGCGCGATCTCCTGCTCGACGATCTTCGCGTCCACGATGCTGGCCTTGCCGCCGCCGCGCGCCGCCAGATCGGGCACCGCGCGCAAGGCCTCGCCCGCCGTGCCGAAACGCGCCATCAACTGGCGGAAGGTGACAGGGCCGATGCGCGGCGAACGGATCAGGCGCAGGCGGTTGAACCGCTCCTGCTCGCTCATTCCCCGGCCGCCGCCTTTTTCGAAGCGCCCACCTTCGGTTCGGTTCCCCTGGCGAGCCGCGCGATATTCTCCCGGTGCCGCCACAGCACGATCAATGCGAGCGCCAGCGCGACGGGGACCAGCTCGATCCGGCCGAAGCACCACATGGCGACAGGCGCGCTGACCGCCGCGGACATGCCGCCGACCGACGACCATCTGGTCCCGAACAGCGCCCCCAGCCACACGGCCGCGAAGACGATCCCCGCCGGCCAGTACAGCGCCGTCACCACGCCCATCATGGTCGCCACGCCCTTGCCCCCGGCAAAGCGCAGCCAGACCGGATAGCAATGTCCGATAAAGGCCATGGCCCCGGCCATCGGCCCGCCACCATCGACCAGCGCCGCGCCGACCAGCACCGCCGCCGCGCCCTTCAGCAGATCGAGCAGCAGCGTCGCCGCCGCCAGCCCCTTTCGCCCCGTCCGCAGCACATTGGTCGCGCCGATATTCCCCGACCCGATCTTGCGCAGGTCGCCCGCCCCGGTGAGGCGCGTCAGCAGCAGCCCGAACGGGATGGAACCCAGCAGATAACCGATCAGCAGGACGAATGCGGGAAGTAGCCAGGGAGGAGTCATGATCTCGCCAAATTGGTTGCGGCGCGACCATAGCGTTCCCGGCAAACCGGGCAATGGCGAAGGTGACGAAATATGGGTCGGAATATCGGGGATGGGGGTTCCCGCCATCAAGCCCTTCCTCTCAAGGGGAGGGCTCTTGAGGGAAGTTGACAGGCCCGCCCCATGCCGCGACATGTCTGCCCGATGACAGTCGCACCCCATGCCCCCCTTCTTTTCTTCGATTCCGGCGTCGGCGGGCTTTCCATCCTTGGCCCGGCACGAAGCGCCCTGCCCAACGCGCCGGTCGTCTATGCCGCGGACAGCGCGGGCTTCCCCTATGGCACCAAGAGCGAGGCGGAGATCGCCGCCCGCGTGCCCGCCCTGCTCGGGCGGCTGGTGGAGCGCTACCGCCCGCGCCTCGCCGTCATCGCCTGCAACACCGCCTCCACCATCGCCCTGCCGGCGGTCCGCGCCGCGCTCGACATCCCCGTTGTCGGCACGGTACCGGCAATCAAGCCTGCCGCCCTGCTCTCGCAAAGCCGGGTATTCGGCGTGCTCGGCACCGACGCCACGGTGCGCCAGCCCTATGTCGACAGGCTCGCGGCCGAACATGGCGCCGACTGCACGGTCCTGCGCCATGGGTCGGCCGCGCTCGTCCAGCTTGCCGAGGCGAAACTGCGCGGCGAACCGCTCGATCCCGCCATTGCGCGGGACGCGCTGGCCGGCCTGTTCGACCAGCCGGGCGGCGATCGGATGGACATAGTGGTCCTCGCCTGCACGCATTTTCCGCTGGTGGAGGCCGAACTGGCCGCCGCTTCGCCCCGTCCGCTCAGATTCGTGCACGGCGGTGAAGGAATTGCGCGCCGCATCGCCTATCTCACCCAGGGGCAGCCATGGCCGTCCGAACCGCAGCCCGGAACCGCGGTCTTCACTCGCCTGGACGAGAGCGTGGAGCCACTCCGCCCAGCGCTGGAAGGCTATGGCTTGCAACGGATCGAAGGACTTTGAAGGGGTGGACCTTTGGTCCAATCGCAAGTCCTTCTATCAGTGTGATAGGTAATTCTCCCTAAGGCTGCGAGCGTTTATCACTGGTAATAGGCCAAAACAGCGGATAAATGCCCCTCAAAGAGGGGATGCGGGAATAGGGACAGGGCGTTCAAGTGAACTACAAGCACATCTTCACGCAGGCGATCGACCGGCTCCATAGCGAAGGCCGCTATCGCGTGTTCATCGACATCCTGCGCAACAAGGGCGCCTTCCCCAACGCCCGCTGCTTCCACGGTCATAACGGGCCCAAGCCCATCACCGTCTGGTGCTCCAACGACTATCTCGCCATGGGCCAGCATCCCAAGGTCGTCGCCGCGATGGAAGAGGCGCTGCACGATGTCGGCGCGGGCTCGGGCGGCACCCGCAATATCGGCGGCAACACCCATTATCATGTCGATCTGGAGGCCGAACTGGCCGACCTGCACGGCAAGGAAGGCGCGCTGCTCTTCACCTCGGGCTATGTCTCGAACGAAGCGACGCTCTCGACCCTCGCCAAGATCCTGCCCGGCTGCATCATCTTCTCCGACGAGCTGAACCATGCCTCGATGATCGCGGGCATCCGCAATTCGGGCTGCGAGAAGCGCGTCTTCCGCCACAATGACGTCGATCATCTGCGCGAACTGCTGGCCGCCGAAGACCCGGAAGCGCCCAAGCTGATCGCCTTCGAAAGCGTCTATTCGATGGACGGCGACATCGCCCCCATCGCCGCGATCTGCGACCTGGCCGACGAATATAATGCCCTCACCTATCTGGACGAGGTTCATGCAGTCGGCATGTACGGCGCGCGCGGCGGCGGCATTTCCGAACGGGACGAGGTGGCCGATCGCGTGACCATCATCGAAGGCACGCTGGGCAAGGCGTTCGGCGTGATGGGCGGCTATATCGCCGCCGACCAGATGATCGTCGACGTGATCCGCAGCTATGCGCCCGGCTTCATCTTCACCACCTCCCTGTCCCCCGTGCTGGTCGCCGGCGTGCTGGCCAGCGTCCGTCACCTCAAGCAGTCGAGCGAGGAACGGGAGGGCCAGCAGGCGTCCGCCGCGACCCTGAAGCGCCTGATGGCGGAAGCCGGCCTGCCGGTGATGCCGTCGGTGACGCACATCGTCCCCCTGATGGTGGGCGACCCGGTGAAGGCCAAGCGGATCAGCGACATATTGCTGGCGGAATATGGCGCCTATGTGCAGCCCATCAACTATCCCACCGTCCCGCGCGGCACGGAACGCCTGCGCTTCACGCCCGGACCGGCGCATACCGAAGAAATGATGCGCGAACTGGTCGATGCTCTGGTGGAAATCTGGGACCGGCTCGAACTGGAATTCAAGAAAGCGGCCTGACCGGCGCCTGCGCGAATTCCGCTGGAGGCGCTGTCCTCATTCCCCCTCCCACAGGCGGGGGGCTGGGATGGATCGGCGCAAATCAGCGGCAATTTCCAGCGGTCAGGCCGGAATTCGCAACCCCGATCCGGGAACCGGCCAAAAACTCACAGCCGGATCAACCCACCCCTGACTGCATAGCCCCGATACAGGCTCCGGCTATGCGCAAAGCCCCCCATGTCCGCCGCCACCCTGCCGATCGCCTGCCTGAATTCCGCCCGCGGCGACACATGAAAGCGCGCCAGCCACCCGAACAGCGCCCGCTTCCACAAGCCCGGCAGACCATCCTGCTGCCCGAAGTCGACAATCTCCAGCTTGCCGCCATGCGCGACGCAACCCGCCGCCTGCCCCAGAGCCGCTTCCCAGTCCGGGATCATGGACAGCGCATAGCTGATGAACACCCGCTCGAACCGTTCGCGCCCGAACAGCGCCCCTGCATCGAACGCACAGGCATCCCCCTGCGCCAGCACGACGCGATCCGCCAGGCCCGCCTTCGCCACGGCTTTGCGCGCCGTCCCCAGCATCGCCTCGGAAATATCGACGCCATAGAGCCGCGCCTCCGGCCAGGCCTTGCCCACGGCGATCAGATTGCGTCCCGTGCCGCAGCCGATCTCCAGCACCGCCCCACCGCGCGGCGGCGCCAGATCGGCAATAAGCCCATCCCGCCCCAGCAGGTAGAATTTCCGCGACAGGTCGTAAATGTGCCGCTGATGCCGATAGACGCTGTCCATCAGCCCGCCATGCCCGCCCGTCATCACGCGCTCCCCAGCACATAGAGGTGGACGCCGCCATAAATGGCCGAGCGGTCCCGCGCCGTATATTCCCGCGATTCCTCCGCCCGATAGTCCCAGCGCGACAGCAGCGTATCGTCGACCCGCCCCGGCAGGATGCTCGGTTCGCCCGCCGTCCGGAACAGCACCCGCGCACCCCGTTTCGCCGTTCGCGTGATCTGGGCCCAGAGCGCGTTCAACTGCGCATCGTCCATCCAGTCTTGCGCGTCGAGCAGGATGTAGCGATCGACGGACCCCGCCTCCTGCGACGCCAGGAAGTCGGTGAAGTTCACATGCCGGACATCCACCCGCCCGGCGCGTTCCACCACGGCCGCATGGTTCGCGGCCTGCAAATAGGGCGGCAATGGCCCCTCGCCGCCGGCATAACCGCGCCCGAAAGCCTGCACCGCGAAATAATTGTCCTTGAGGTCGAAGCCGCAGGCCAGCTTTTCCAGCCGCGCCTTCAGCACGCCGTCCATCCGCGCGTCCCCGGCCAGCGCCTCATATTGCGCGGGCGGGATGCCCAGGCCGAAGAGCGAAGCCGGCTGGCTCGTCAGCCACCGCATGAAGGCGCTGTCGAACACCGGCGCCAGCTCCGTTTCGAAGATCGCCCGCTGCTCCTCCCGCGATTTCGCATCCAGCATCCGCCGCGGATCGACGCCATGCAACCGCGCCAGCAGATGCGCCGCGCCGATGAAGCGCCCCAGCAGCCCATGCCTGTAAATCCCCCGCGCAAAGCCGCCGATCCGCCGCCGCCCGATGAAGTCCCGCCCCTCCCAATAGCGCCGCGTGGCGTCGTCCAGCACCGGCGCCACGAAGGTGCGATAGGCCGCCACATTCTCCCTGCAATCCGCCCTGGCGAAGAAGCGATGGAAGGCCCGATGGTCCGGCAATGCCTGTGCCGCCGCCAGCTTCAGCCGGTTGAGCGCGATATGCGCGGTGTTGAGGTCGACCGCCGTGATCTTCGCCGGATCGGCCGTCAGATAGCTCAGCACATTGCACCCGCCCGAAGCGATGGTGACGACATGGCTGTCCGGCCCGATCGCCAGCGCTTCCATGTCGACCTCCGGATCTTCCCAGATCTGCGCATAGACAAGGCCCCGGAACGCAAAGGTGAAGGCCCGTTCCAGCAGGCCCTGTTTCGACAGATGCCGATGCCGGTGCACCGCGCGGGTAACATTCTGGTGAGCCGTAGATGCCATGTGCCGCGCCTCCTCGCTGCCGGTCGTCCGGCGGCGCATAGGGCAACGGCATGTCGTACCCATGACGATCGGGTTACGGCAATATGAAGGCCCTTGCGGAACCAAGCGGCGCATTCCACCTTCTTCCACAGCAATGCCTCACTGGATCGAACCCCACCCCACCGGCATCTATGTCCGCCCGGCCGATGCCTGGATCGATCCCTCCGTCCCGCGGGAACGCGCGCTCGTCACCCATGGCCATGCCGATCATGCGCGCGGCGGCCACGGCCATGTCTGGGCGACGGAGGAAACGCTGGCGATCATGGCCCTGCGCTACGGCACCGCGTCGGGCACGGCGGTGCCCTATGGCGAAGAAATCCGCATGAACGGAGTCACGATCAGCTATGTGCCCGCCGGCCATGTCCTCGGTTCCGCCCAGATCCTGCTGTCCCACGCCGGCGAGCGCGTGGTCGTCACCGGCGACTACAAGCGCCGCCCCGATCCCACCTGCAAAGCCTTCGAACCCGTCCCCTGCGACATCTTCGTCACCGAAGCCACATTCGGCCTGCCGGTCTTCCGCCATCCCGACACGGGCAGCGAGGTCGACCGCCTGCTCGCCGCCCTGCACGCCCATCCCGACCGCTGCGTCCTGGTCGGCGCCTACGCCCTGGGCAAGGCGCAGCGCCTGATCTGCGAACTGCGCGCCCGGGGCCATCACGACCCCATCCACATCCATGGCGCGCTGGAGAGGATGTGCGCGCTCTACGAACAATTCGGCGTCGCCCTGGGAGAGCTGCGCCCGGCGACCGGCCTCCCCGCCGGGGACATGCGCGGCCGCATCGTCGTCTCGCCCCCATCCGCCCTCAACGACCGCTGGAGCCGCCGCCTGCCCGACCCGATCACCGCCATGGCGTCGGGCTGGATGCGCGTCCGCCAGCGCGCCCGCCAGCGCAATGTCGAACTTCCGCTCATCATTTCCGACCATGCCGACTGGGACGAGCTGACCGACACCATCCGCGAGGTGGCCCCGTCGGAAACCTGGATCACCCACGGGCGGGAGGAAGCCCTGCTCCACTGGTGCATGACCCACCAGATGCGCGCCCGCGCCCTTGCCCTGGTGGGCCGCGAAGACGAGGATGAAGGCTGATGCGCGCCTTCTCCCGGCTTCTCGACGGCCTCGTCTACACCCGCTCCCGCAACGGCAAGCTGGACCTTATCGCCAGCTACATGCGCAGCGCCCCCGACCCGGACCGGGGCTGGGCGCTCGCCGCCCTCACCGGCAATCTCGACCTGAAAGCGGTCAAGGCTTCCACCATAGCGGAAATGACCCGCGCCCGCGTCGATCCGGTCCTTTTCGAAATGAGCCGGGACTATGTGGGCGACCTCGCCGAAACCGTGGCCCTCCTCTGGCCCAAGGCGGAGGACCAGCCGCCGGAGGTGGACGACGGCTCCCTCACCCTATCCGCCATAGTCGACCGCCTCCACGCCACCAGCCGCGCCGCCGCCCCGACGACCCTGGCCAGGATGATGGACCATCTCGACGCCTCCGGCCGCTTCGCCCTGCTGAAGCTCGCGACCGGCGGCCTGCGCGTCGGCATCTCCGCCCGGCTCGCCAAGACCGGCTTCGCCCAGGCCTTCGGGCTCGACGTCGACGATGTCGAGGAATGCTGGCACGCACTGGCCCCACCCTATGCCGACCTGTTCGCCTGGGCGGAGGGCAGGTCGGACCGCCCGGATCCCGCCGGCACGCCCTTCTTCCGCCCCTTCATGCTCGCTCATCCGCTGGAGGCCGAAAGCGTCGACCTTTCCGACTATGCCGCCGAATGGAAATGGGACGGCATCCGCATCCAGATCGTCGGCACGGGCGCGCAGACCCGCCTCTACAGCCGCGCCGGAGACGACATCACCGGCAGCTTCCCCGACATAGCCGAAGCCTTCCGCCATCATGCGGTGCTGGACGGAGAACTGCTCGTGAAAGGGGAGTTTCAGGGCGGAGAGGCTGCCAGCTTCAACGCCCTCCAGCAACGCCTCGGCCGCAAGGCGGTGACGGCGAAGATGATGGACGATTATCCCGCCTTCGTCCGCCTCTACGACATATTGCTCGACGCGGAGGAGGACCTTCGGCCGCTCCCCTGGGAACAGCGCCGCCTCCGCCTCGAAGCCACCGTGCCCCAGCTGGACCCGCACCGCTTCGACATCTCGGCCCTCATCGAAGCACCCGATTTCGACAGCCTGGCGGAAATACGCGCCGGCGCCCGCGACGCCGCGATCGAGGGCGTGATGCTCAAGCGCCGCGACAGCCCCTATGTCGCGGGGCGCAAGGCCGCGCTCTGGTATAAATGGAAACGCGATCCGCTGACCGCCGACTGCGTGATGATGTACGCGCAGCGGGGCCATGGCAAACGCTCCTCCTTCTATTCCGACTATACCTTCGGCTGCTGGACGGCGGATGGCGAACTGCTGCCCGTCGGCAAAGCCTATAGCGGCTTCACCGACGAGGAGCTGAAATGGCTCGACCGCTTCGTGCGGACCAACACGGTCAACCGCTTCGGCCCGGTGCGGGAGGTGGAAAAGTCGCTGGTGCTGGAGGTCGCCTTCGACAGCATCCACGAAAGCAAGCGGCATAAATCGGGGCTGGCCATGCGCTTCCCCCGGATCGCGCGCATTCGGAAGGACAAGCCTGCGCATGAGGCGGATACGGTGGAGGGATTAAGACGGTTGGTGAACTGACGCGCGCCTCGCCTGAACCTGAAGAGGACGGGCCTATGGCGGAAAATCACCCGATTCCCCCAATTCCCTTCCAGTCCCAATGCCTCTAGGCTCTCCAAAAAAGGAGATTCCAATGCCCTACACCGGAAGCTGCCATTGCGGCGCCGTCACCTTCACCGTAGCCGCCGATGCGCCCGGCGAGGCGATGACCTGCAACTGCTCCCACTGCCGCCGCAAGGGCTTCATGCTGACCTTCGTCCCCGCGGACCAGTTCACCCTCGACAGCGGCGCGGACAAGCTGAGCGACTATCAATTCTACAGGCACAGGATCACGCACCAGTTCTGCACCGACTGCGGCACGCAGGCCTTCGCACAGGGCCAGGGCCCCGATGGCTCGGCCATGCAGGCCATCAATCTGCGCTGCGTTCCCTCCGTCGATCTCGACGCGCTCAGGATCAGCAAGGTGGATGGGGCGAGTTTCTAGGACCGGTCGATATTCAGCCCATGGCGTGCGGGAGGGGGGCTGCCCGGGCTCCCTCTCGACAGACTGACTTTGCGCTGTAACGCCAACTCCCTATATGGGCGCTTTCGCGCGGATCGCGCGGCACAGCTATGGAGCAGTTGAATTGAGCAAGGTTCTGGTCATTGGTGCGGGTGGCGTCGGGTCTGTCGCGGTTCACAAAATGGCGATGAACTCTGACATTTTCAGCCATATCACACTCGCCAGCCGCCGCATCGTCTCCTGCGAGAAGGTGGCCGAATCGGTGAAGGCCCGTACCGGCGTCACCATCGACGTGGCGCAGGTCGACGCCGACAATGTCGCCGAAACCGTCGCCCTCATCGAAAGGGTGCAGCCCAAACTGGTCGTGAACCTTGCCCTGCCCTATCAGGACCTGGCGATCATGGACGCCTGCCTCGCGACCAAAACCGACTATCTCGACACCGCCAATTACGAACCGCGCGACACGGCGAAGTTCGAATATAGCTGGCAGTGGGCCTATCAGGAGCGCTTCAAGGAAGCCGGCATCATGGCGCTGCTGGGCTCGGGCTTCGACCCCGGCGTCACCAGCGTCTTCGCCAGCTATATCAGGAAGCATCTGCTCGACCGGATCGACACGCTCGACATACTCGACTGCAATGGCGGCGACCATGGCCAGCATTTCGCCACCAACTTCAACCCGGAAATCAACATCCGCGAAGTCACCGCGCCCTCGCGCCACTGGGAAGGCGGCAAGTGGGTGGAGGGCCCGGCGCTGAAACACAAGCAGGTCTTCGACTTCGACCAGGTGGGGCAGAAGAACATGTACCTCATGTATCATGAGGAACTGGAATCGCTCGCCAAATTCTACCCCGAAATCAAGCGCATCCGTTTCTGGATGACCTTTGGCGACGCTTATCTCAAGCATCTGGAAGTGCTCCAGAATGTCGGCATGACCCGCATCGATCCCGTGATGTACAATGGGCAGGAAATCATCCCGCTCCAGTTCCTGAAGGCCGTGCTGCCCGAACCGTCCAGCCTGGGTTCGACCACCAGGGGCAAGACCAATATCGGCGACATCGCCACCGGCCTCAAGGATGGAAGCCAGAAGACGGTCTATGTCTATAATGTCTGCGACCATGAGGACGCCTATGCCGAAACCGGCAACCAGGCGGTCAGCTACACCACCGGCGTCCCCGCGATGATCGGCGCGGCGCTGATGCTGACCGGCGCATGGCGGGGTGAAGGCGTGTTCAACATCGAACAGTTCGATCCCGATCCCTTCATGGACATGCTGAACCGGCACGGCCTGCCCTGGCAGGTGAAGGAACTGCCCGCGCCGCTGGATTTCTAAACTGGATTTCTAAAAAAGCTTCGTTCCTGACGCCGTTCGGGCTGAGCCTGTCGAAGCCCCTTACTTTTCTTCAAAGTAAGCCGCACCTCAACAGGCTCAGGGCGGCGTGGATGAACCGATGGAAACCAAAGCCGGCGATCCCGCCGCCTTCGCCCATTTCGACCTGCGCCGCGTCCCTTCGCCCGCCTTCGTGGTGGACGAGGCCGCGGTGCGCCGCAACCTGTCGGTCCTGCGCGACATCCGCGACCGCGCGGGGATCAGGGTGCTGGGTGCGCTCAAGGCCTTCTCCATGTGGTCGCTTGGGGGCGTGATCGGCGAATATCTCGACGGCGTCTGCGCCTCGGGCATATATGAAGCGCGCCTCGGCCGGGAAGAATATCGCGGCGAAGTCGCCACCTATTGCGCCGCCTACAAGCCTGAAGATCTGGCCGAAATCCTCAGGATTTCGGACCATGTCATCTTCAACAGCCCCGGCCAGATCGCCCGCCTGCGCCCGGTCATCGACGATGCCCGGATGAACGGTGTGAACTTCGACATCGGCCTGCGCCTCAACCCCCTCCATGCGGAGGGGGAGGTGCCCAAATATGACCCGTCCCAACCGCACAGCCGCCTCGGCTTTCCCATCGACCAGCTGCGCCCCGAACATCTGGAGGGCGTCGACGGCCTCCACATCCACAATCTGTGCGAACAGGATTTCCTGCCGCTTCAGCGTACCTGGGCCGCCATCGAATCCCGCGTCATGCCCCATGTCGGCCGCCTCAAATGGCTGAACTTCGGCGGCGGACATCATGTCACGCGCGCGGATTACCAGATCGACGACCTGATCGCCTTCCTCCAGGCGATAAAAGCGCAAACCGGCCTCGAACTCTATATCGAGCCGGGCGAGGCGATGGCGCTGGACGCGGGCATATTGGTCGGCGAAATCCTCGACGTGATCGACAACGGCATGCCCGTGGCAATCACCGACATCTCCGCCACCTGCCACATGCCCGACGTGATCGAGGCGCCCTACCGCCCGGCCATGCTGCATGAGGAAGCGGACGGCCCCGTCACCCGACTCGGTGGTCCATCCTGCCTCGCCGGGGACATCATAGGGGACTATCGAGTCCCGGGCGGCGCGACTCCGGGGCGGCGGATCGCCTTCCTCGACCAGGCCCATTATTCGATGGTAAAGACCAACACATTCAACGGCGTGCCGCTGCCGGCCATCTGGCTGTGGAACTCGGAAACCGACGAACTCAAGCAAATCCGCGAGTTTTCCTACCAGGATTTCAAGTCCCGTCTCTCCTGACGCACATTTCATAGCCGGTCGCGCAACAAAATTTACGCATGCGCTTTACAGGGGGACCCCTGCCGCATATATCGCCCTTCCGCTGCCCCATGGGACTTCCACCGCAAGGCAGCTTCTTTGCCAACGACTACCCTGGAGGTCCCTTGAGTTGCACAAGCATCATAGCGCGCTGGGGGTAGCGACCGCCCTCAAACCGGCAGCACCGGTAACGCTGATCCGTCCCCAGGCTGCGGCCCGGGCCGCCCGATTCTTCTCTGAGAAGTTTCCGGGGCGCTCGCTCTATGCAGTCAAGGCGAATCCGTCTCCCGATCTGATCCGCACCCTCTTCGCTTCCGGCATCACGCATTTCGACGTGGCGTCCATTGCGGAGGTGCGCCTGGTGGCGGAGACGCTGCAGGGCGAAGGCAAGCTTTGCTTCATGCACCCGGTCAAGGCCGAGGAAGCGATTGCAGAGGCCTATCACATCCATGGCGTGCGCACCTTCTCGCTCGACACGCTGGACGAGCTGGCGAAGATCATGCGCGCCACGAATGATGCGACCGATCTTGAACTGTGCGTGCGCCTGCGCGTTTCCTCCGAACATTCGGAACTCAGCCTTGCGTCCAAATTCGGCGCGGAACTGGGCGAGACCCGCGAACTGCTGATGGCGACCCGCCAGGCGGCCGATGCGCTGGGCATCTGCTTCCATGTCGGCAGCCAGGCGATGAGCCCGCAGGCCTATAGCGACGCCATCGAACGCGTGCGCGCCGCCATTGTCGACGCGGCTGTCACGGTCGACATCATCGATGTCGGCGGCGGCTTCCCGTCCATCTATCCCGGCATGGAGCCGGTCGCGCTCGAAAATTATTTCGACGCGATCCACCGCGGTTTCGAGAGCCTGCCGATCAGCTATTCGGCCGAACTATGGTGCGAGCCCGGCCGCGCCCTTTCCGCCGAATACAGTTCGGTCGTCGTGCGCGTCGAACGCCGCCGCGGCACGGAACTCTATATCAACGACGGCGCCTATGGCGCGCTGTTCGACGCGGCGCATATCGGCTGGCGCTTCCCTGTGGCCCTGCTGCGCGAGGAAGAGAGCGAGGCGGAACTGACCGGCTTCTCCTTCTATGGCCCCACCTGCGACGACATGGACCATATGGTCGGCCCCTTCATGCTGCCGGACGACGTGCAGGCGGGCGACTATATCGAAATCGGGATGCTCGGCGCCTATGGCGCTGCGATGCGCACCGGCTTCAACGGCTTCACATCCGAAGCCGTGGTGGAGGTGGAGGATGAGCCGATGGCTAGCCTCTATGTCGATGCGATTCCGGTCCGCCGTCGCGCAACTGTCATCAAGCTGGGGTAGAGGCTTGGGCCTCCCCCTTGAGGAGAGGATGCAAGGCCCCTCGCCGCACTCCCCCGCGGCGAGGGGCTAATCTTTCAGCGCCGGAAGATGCCGACCAGTTCCACATGGGTGGACCAGCGGAACTGCCCCACCGGCCGAACCCGCTCCAGCCGATAGCCGCCGGCGATCAGATGCGCGGCATCCCGCGCGAAACTGGCAGGGTTGCACGAAATATAGGCGATCACCGGCACCCGCGATGCGGCGAGCTGCATCGCCTGCTCGCGCGCCCCTGCGCGCGGCGGATCGATGACAATCCCCGCGAACCGGTCAATCTCCGCAGGCGTCAGCGGTCGCCTGAACAGATCGCGATGATCCGCCACCATGCGCCGCCGCGCCCTATTCGCCGCCGATTGGAGGGAGAGGACAAGATCACGCGCCGCCTCCGCCGCATAGACGGGCCGCTCATCCCCCAAAGCCAGGGCGAATGTGCCAAGCCCGCAAAAGAGATCCGCAACGGCGCCCTCCGCCGGCATGGCGGCCTGCGCTTCCCGCGCCAGCGCGGCTTCGCCATCGGGGGTCGCCTGAAGAAATGCGAAGGGCGGAAAGGCAACCGGCACGCCGCCGAAGCGGACCGTGACCGGCTCCGGTTCCCACCGCGTCTGCGGACCCTCCCCTTCATCGATGGTCAGGCGAGCCAGCCCATGGTCCTGCGCAAAAGTTAGAAGCGCCTCGTCGGCGGCAAGCCCCTCGATCCGCACGCCCTCCAGCAAAAGGTCGACGCCCTGATCGGTCAGCGACATGCGGACATGCGCAGCGCGCTTCTCGGGCAGGATGACCGCGCACAGGCTCCTCAGCGGCGCCACCAGCGCGAACAGCCGGGGATCGAGGATCTCGCACATCGCGAGGTCGACCAGCATATGGCTGCCCGATTCGGCAAAGCCGATGACGACCTTCCGCCCCTGCCTGCTCGCGCGCAGCGATGCACGGCGACGGACCTTCGGCGGCGAGATATGCGGCGGCAGAAGCATGCCGGGTTCCACGCCCTGCCCTGCCAGGGCTCCTGCAACGCGCGCCGTCACGAACTCCGCGTAGCTCGCATCGTCGATATGCTGCAACTCGCATCCGCCGCAGGTCGGAAAGTGAACGCATGGCGCGTCGACATGATGCGGCCCCTGCAATATGCCGCCGTCCGCCGCAATCCTGTCTCCAGGCGCGGTCAACGGAACATGGCGGCCAAGGGCGGTCACGCCATCGCCCTTCGCGGCGATGCGGACGATGATGTCGGTATCAGGGTCGGTCACAGGCGGGAGGCGATAGCCGCTGGCAGCTCCGCAAGCAAATCGTCCGCGATGAACGCCGCGCCCGCCCGCCTCGCCGCCTCTCCATGCAGCCACAGCGCTTCACATGCCGCCTGGAATCCGTCCCCCGTGACAGCGAGCCGAGCAGCGACCAGCCCCGCCAGAACATCGCCCGTCCCCGCCGTCGACAGCCAGGATGAACCCGGCGGCGAAAGGACAGCGCGCCCATCCGGCGAGGCGACAATGCTGTCGCTTCCCTTGTAGATCAGCGTCGCGCGCGTCCGCTTCGCCGCCTCCAGCGCCCGTTCCACCTTGCTGCCCGGCAGATTTCCGAACAGGCGGACAAATTCGCCTTCATGGGGCGTCAGGACCGAGCCCTGCGGAATGGCGTCCACCCCCTCTTCTCCCAGCAAGACCAGCGCATCGGCGTCCAGAACGAGCGGATGCCCGGCGGCAAGTACGGCTTTCCACCGATCCGAAGCCTCGCTCCCACGTCCCAGTCCCGGCCCTACCAATATGGCCCTGAACCGATCGTCGTTCAGCGAACGCGCTACATCCCCCGCCTTATCGGCCTGCTGCGTAACGATGGCGCCCGGCCCCAAGTGCACCGAACCCTGCACCAGATGCCGAACCATGCCCGATCCCGCGCGTGCCGCGGCCTGGCTGGCGAGCAGTCCGGCGCCTGCCATTTCGCCGCCCACCACGGCAACCAATCCCCGGCTATATTTATGCGCCTCGGGGGCCGGCGGATGCAATTGCGGCGGCGCCAGCCGGTGAATCTTCGCGCCGGACGCATCAATGCCGATGTCGGCACAAACCAGCCGCCGCCAGCATCCTGCGGCCGGTTGCAACATATGCGCCGGCTTTAGCGCACCTAGGGCAATGCAGACGCCCATGTCAGGCACATCGGAAAGCAGTTCGCCCCTATCCGTCTGCACGCCGCTCGGCAGGTCCACGGCATAGCTGAAGCTCGCCTGTTCGGTAAGGGCGCGCAGCTTCGCCGCGATCGCCCCGTCCAGCCCACGAGAGAGGCCGGTCCCGAACAGCGCGTCCACGATCTGCGTCGCCGGCGCCGCGTCCAGGAAAGCTTCGACGGGGCCACCCCATGCCTCCCGCGCCTTCATGCTAGAATCCGTTCGGCTTTCGCCAAGGGCGGCGACGCGCACCGGCACGCCTCGCGCCCGAAGGAGCCGCGCGATCACGAAGCCGTCGCCGCCATTATTGCCGGGACCGCAGAGGACCAGCAAATCACGCTTTCCACCTGCCCGCCAGATGATCTCCGCAGCGGCGGCCCCCGCGCGCTCCATCAGCATATATTCGGGGATGCCGGCTGCGATCACGGCCTGCTCCGCCCGCCGCATCTCGGCCGCCGTCAGGATCGCATGCATCCGCATCATTTCTTCCCTTCGGAGAAGCGGGCCGGAAGGCGATAGCGGTCCTGCCCGACGCTCAACGCGATTGCCCCCTTGCCGGCGACCTGAATACCGGCCTGTTCCGCCCCGTCCGCCGGCGCGATTCCGCGTCCGTCATGGACTATCCGGAAGCGCCGGAAGCCGCCGTCCGCATGGCGCACCGTCAGCATCTTCCCATCCCGCTCGACCGCACAATCCTCGCTCCACTCCGCGCCCGGTCCGATTGCGCAGAAAATTATTTCCCGCCCTTTCCCCGCAAGTTCGCCGGACTCCGGGCGAGGGCTGCATCCGGCCAGCGCCAGACACAGAAGCGCATCTTGCATCAACGAGCGGGATTTCATCATTCCTGCCCGCTGCCCGTCATGCGAGCCGGCTGCGGCATTCGAGAACCACCGGAGCCAATATTGCGGCAAATCGCCTTTGCCCTTCCGCATCGCCGACCAGATCCTGCCGCATCTCTATGCCCAGATAGGGAATGCCGTTCCTCTCCGCATGACGGTTCATCGTGGCGTTCAGCACCTTGCCCGAATAGGGCAGTTGGTCACCCACCTTGAGCCCCGCCGCCTCCAACATGGGAATGGCGATCCGCGCGGCCCTGTCATCCTGGTTGTAGAGCACGCCGATGTCCCAGGGCCGCTTCTGATCGGGATCGCTGGCGAGGCGCGGCGTGAAGCTGTGGACGGACAGGATGAACGGCGAAGCCATGCCGTCCAGCAGCCGCGCGACATGATGATGATAGGGGTGGTGGAACCGCATCATCCGGTCGGCGAGGTCGGCATGGCGGTTTCCCGCAATGGCATGGCCATCGCTCATGACGGGCAGCAGGCCGGGTGCATCCTCTTCCCGGTTGAGGTCGATGACGAGGCGCGAAACGCCGCCGAGCACCGCCGTGCAGCCCAGTTGCCGCGCCAGCAGCGTGCTGACCTCCGCCACGCCGATGTCTATGGCGATATGATCGCTCAGCAAGGCGGCATCGATCCCAAGATCAATGTCCGCCGGAACATGCGCCGAGGCATGATCGGCAATGATCAGGATGTTGAGGTCGCCTCCATCGATCTGTGTGAAAGCCTCGCTCATGCCGCCCTGATCCTCGTTTCCGCGACCCACCATCCGTTCCAACCAGCGCGCAAGGCTGCCGCCGCCTCCGCCATCTGCCGATCCGTATCGAAGAGGGCGAAGCAGGTCGCGCCCGACCCGGACATGCGGACAAGGCGCGATCCGGCGCAGGCTCCCAGCGCCGCCAGTACATCCGCGACGACCGGCGCTGCCGCCATGGCGGCCTGCTCCAGGTCGTTGCGCCCCTCGCTGATCAACTGTTCCAGCCCCTCTGCCGCAAGCGGACCCCGGTCTAGTCGATCCCAAAGTCCGAAGACTTCCGCGGTCGACAGGGCGACGCCGGGATTGACGAGCAGGATCGGCATGGCGGTAAGGCCTTCGACAGCCTGGGGCTGCAATAGCTCGCCGCGTCCACGCACCATTTGCGGGATGCTGCCGATGCAGGCGGGAACGTCCGATCCCAATGACAGGGCGATGCGCTCCAGAGCCTGCGGAGCCATCGGCGCATTCCAGAGCCTGGTCAGCAAACGCAGCGCAGCCGCGGCATCGGCGGAACCGCCGCCAATGCCCGAGGCGACAGGCAATATCTTGGTCAGCCTCAGATCGGCGCCGGGACTTCCCCCCAGATGGGCCTGCAACGCGCGGGCGGCCTTCACCACCAGATTGTCCGGGCCGCCATCCAGCAAGGGGCCGAACGGGCCATCCATCTCCAGCCTGATTTCTCCGTCCGCGCGGATGCGGCCCGTCAGCCGGTCGCCCAACTCGGCGAAGACGAACAGGCTCTCCAGCGCATGATAGCCGTCTGCCCGCTTGCCCCGGACATGGAGCGCCAGATTGATCTTGGCAAAGGCGGTTTCGACCAGTTCGCCCGCGTCCACGGGGCGGGCGGCGACATCCTCCGCTTCAACGTGCGGCATATTCCGGCTTCATCCCCTCTTTCGTCTTGGCGGCCAGTCGCTGCGCCGTCTCTCCCTCAGCAAAGACGGCCGCGGCGCGCCAGGCATAGCGCGCCTCATATCGTCGTCCGGCTGCCCAGAGCGCATCGCCCAGATGTTCGTTGATGGTCGCGTCTGAGGGTGCGCCCGCCGCTGCCCGCTCCAATATCGGCACGGCGGCATCGATGTCGCCGGTCACGAACTGCGCCCAGCCCAGGGAGTCGGTGATCGATGCATCCTGCGGCTTCAGCGCGCTCGCCTTCTTCAGCAATTCCAGCGCCGCATCCATGTTCTGCCGCCGCTCGATCTGCGCATAGCCCAGATAATTGAGTATGGCGGGTTCGTTCGGCGCCAGCCTGGCCGCCCTCTCCAGCACCGCCCTCGCCTCGTCCCATTGCGCGCCCTGTTCCAACGCGCTGCCTTCGAACAGCAGCAGCGCCCAGGGAACAGCATCGTCCGAATAGCCTGCCTGCGCCGCGCGGAAGGCCGATGCGGCCGCCCGGTAATCCTTTTCCTGCATCAGCAACTGACCCAGCCGGACATGGCGTTCGGGCTCCGCATTGGGGACGGCTGCGAGCGCATGGGCAAGGGTGATCGCCTCCGGCCGCTGGCCCGCCGCCGCCAATGCCTCGACCAGTTCGGCCTGCCCCAGCGCGCCGTACCAGCCGGCGCCGGGGACCTTGCGGGCTTCCTCGACCGCATAGGCCGCATAGCCGCCCCGGCTCAGCAAATCGGCGGCGACGATGCGGGGCGCGGCCCCGGCAGGATCGGCAAAGGCGGCGATGCGCGCAAGCCTGATCCCCAGCGACCCCGTGCTGCCGTCCGAGGATATGTCGGCTGCCAGCCGGGTAAGCAGCCGGGCGAACCCCTGCCCCGCCGTCAGGGCCTTGCCATGGAACGAAAGCGCCTTGCCCCTGGCAATATCCTCGCGGGCCTGCGCGAAATTGGCGTGGGTTTCGGGCAGAAGCGCCAGCGCATCCGCCCTGGCGCCCCGCGCCGCCAATTGTCCGGCGAAGAGCAGCCGCAGTTCGTCCGCCTCCGCGGTCCGCAATGCAAGCGCCTGGTTGATCGATGGCCGGGCAGTCTGAAGGTCGCCGTTACGCAGCGCCTGCAGCGCCAGATGTTCGTCCAGATAACGTTTCGCGAGGGAGGCGAAACGATCCGTGGGATCGATGACGGGCGCCGCATAGCGCCCCTCCCCCACCGATATCCAGCTGCGCATGATCGGCGCCAGAAAGGCGAAATTGCCTTCCGCCACCATGCGGTCGACGATCAGCCTTGCACCTGCCCAATCCTTCCGGTTCAGCGCATCCGCGATCTGGAGCAGAGTGCCGTCGCGCGGCAGGATTCCGTCGCTTTCCAGTACGGCGGCGGAGCGCAGCGCCAGCCCCATATCGCCGCTGATCACCGCCTGGAAATAGGATCGGCGTGCAACCTCCAGACTGGCGGGATCGCCCGCCAGCGCTTGCCGGTAGCTGGTCAGCGCAAGGCCGGGAGCGCCGTCGTCATCGGCCAGGCGCCCCCGCATATAGGCATGCAATGCGCTGCCGGGGTCCACCGATGCGCCCGCCGCGGCGGGCAGCACCAGCATGATTGCAGCAAATGCCTGTTGAGGTAGGCGCCTACATGTTCGGATAGTTCGGTCCTCCACCGCCCTCGGGCACCACCCAGTTGATGTTCTGGGTCGGGTCCTTGATGTCGCACGTCTTGCAGTGGACGCAGTTCTGCGCATTGATCTGGAAGCGGGGTTCGCCTTCTTCCAGCCCGACCACTTCATAGACGCCCGCCGGACAATAGCGTTGCGCCGGCTCGTCATAAAGGGGCAGGTTGTAGGAAATCGGGATGGACGGGTCCTTGAGCTGGAGATGGACCGGCTGATCCTCCTCATGATTGGTGTTGCTGAGGAACACCGACGACAGCCGGTCGAAGCTGATCACGCCATCGGGCTTGGGATAGTCGATCTTCCTCGACACGTCCTTGCGCCACAGCTTCTCCGCATCGGGCTTGTGCTTCATCGTGAAGGGCAGGCCGATCTTCAGCGTGCGCATCCACATGTCGATGCCCGCCAGCACCGTGCCGATGGTGTTGCCGAACTTCGACAGCAGCGGCTCGGCATTCTTGACCAGTTGCAGTTCGGTCGCGATCCAGCTCGACCGCAGATTGGCCTCATAATCGTCCAGCACATCGCTCGACCGTTCGGCCCGGATCGCAGCGAAGGCCGCTTCCGCCGCCAGCATGCCCGACTTCATCGCGGTATGCGTACCCTTGATGCGGGGCACGTTGACGAAGCCCGCCGAGCAACCGATCAACGCGCCGCCCGGGAAGGCGAGCTTGGGGATCGACTGCCAGCCGCCCTCGTTGATCGCCCGCGCGCCATAGGAGACGCGACGGCCGCCCTCCAGATATTTGCGGATTTCCGGATGCTGCTTCCAGCGCTGGAATTCCTCGAACGGGTAGAGATAGGGGTTGCGATAGCCCAGCCCCACGACGAAGCCCAGCGCCACCTGCCCATTGGCCTGGTGGTAGAGGAAGCCGCCGCCATAGGCGTCGGTCAGCGGCCAGCCCTGGGTATGGATGACGAGGCCGGGCTTGTGCTTGGCGGGATCGATGTCCCACAATTCCTTCATGCCCAGGCCATAGACCTGCGGCTCGCTGTCGGCATCTAGCGCGAACTGGCGCTTCAATATCTTGGTGAGATGGCCCCGCGCGCCCTCCGCAAAGAAGGTGTAGCGCGCATGCAGTTCCAGCCCAGGTTGATAGTCAGGCTTGCGATTGCCCTCCCGGTCGATACCCATGTCGCCGGTCGCGACGCCCTTCACCGACCCGTCCTCATTGTAGAGGATTTCCGCCGCCGCGAAGCCGGGGAAGATTTCGACGCCCAGCCCCTCGGCTTGTTCGGCCAGCCAGCGGCAGAGATTGCCCAGCGATCCGGTATAGGTGCCCTTGTTGTGCATCCAGCCCGGCGTCATGATGTGCGGCATGCTCATCTTGCCGCCCTTGCTGAGGAACCAGTGCTGATTGTCCGTCACCGGCACTTCGGCCATCGGGCAGCCCATGTCGCGCCATTCGGGGAACAACTCATCCAGCGCCTTGGGATCGACCACCGCGCCCGACAGGATATGGGCGCCGATTTCCGAGCCCTTTTCCAGCACGCAAACCGACAATTCCTGCCCAGCCTCGTTCGCGAGTTGCTTCAGCCTGATGGCCGAAGACAGCCCCGCCGGTCCCCCGCCGACGATGACGATGTCATAGGGCATCGAATCCCGTTCGCTCATATTCCCTCCATTTCGTCGACGCCGCCGGTTTTCCTTCCTGATCCGGTCGCCGCGCTACCCAAACGTTTTGCCACTGAGCGCGATGAAGAAACTTGACCACGGCGTCAACCTCTGGCCCAAGACAATCGATGCGGGGATTATTGCAGGAAAATCTGGCGGAGACCGCCAATGCCTATATGGCGTGGTGGAGGCTGGCCGGCGTGGATTGCGCCATCGGGGAGGAACCGACCAACTGGTTGCGCCCCGTTCAGGAGCCGCCGCGAAAGCGGATCGCCGCGTCCGACGATGCTCCCGCCCAGGCGAAGCCCCAGTCTTTCGACTCCTTCCTGACTTGGCTTGCGGAGGACGCCGCCCAGCCGGAGCGGCGCTGGCCGGGCGCCGCGCTGATGCCCGCAGGGCCCGTCAACGCACCTCTCATGGTCATCACCGACATGCCCGATCCCGCAGACATCGGGGCAGGAGCCCTGCTCAGCGAGCGTGCGGGTCAATTGTTCGATGCCATGTTGCGGACGATCGGCCTCAAGCGGCAGGACATCCATCTGGGGTCGCTCTTCCTGTCGCGTCCGCCGGGCGCGATGGTGGAGGCGTCGGACCTGGCGGCCGCCGCAGCGCGCATGCGCACACATGTGATGCTTGCCTCCCCCCGAAGATTATTGTTGTTGGGCGACCGGACGATCCGCACCCTTCTGCCAACGCCGGAGACAGGTTTACGGAATTTTAACCATGATGGCGGCACCTTACCCGCCTTCGCCACATTTCACCCGCGTTTGCTGCTTGGCCAACCCGCAGCAAAGGCAGAATGTTGGCGTGTGCTGCAAGGTCTGATCGAGGAAATGACTGAGTGATTCGCGCAACCACCCTTTCATCATGCCTGGCAGCGCTGGCTTTCGCCGCGACGGCCATGCCGGCAAACGCCGACACGGCGGTTACTGTTCCCGCGATTGCCAGGGAATTGCCCTCATCGCCTCTCCAGCTGAGCGAGGCCGACAAGGGCCGGTACAGCGCCATTTACGCCGCCTTGCGGGACCAGAAATGGATGGATGCGAAGGCGATGATCGGCGCGCTGGACGCACAGGACGCTTTCCGCCCGGTCGCCCTGGCCGAACTCTACCTCGCAAGGAATTCCCCCAGGGTCGAGCTGTTCGAACTGCTCGACCTCATCAACAAGGCGCCATGGCTGGACAAGGCCGATCAGCTTTCCCGGCTGGCGCAGAAGCGTGGCGCCACGATCCTGCCCGCCCTGCCCCAGGTGCAGAAGATGGTCTGGCTGGGTGGCGCGCCCCGCCGCGAATATGTGTCGGCGGTGAAGACCGATGCGCTGGCTCAGGCACTGGTCGGTCAAATCCAGCCCTTCATCAAGAATGACGATCCGGCCGGCGCCGAAGCCCTGCTTTCCACCGGTGAGGCGGGGCTGACGCCGGAGGGCCTGACCGAAGTGCGGCAGCGCATCGCCTGGGCCTATTATATCGAAAGCGACGACGCCAACGCCCGGCGCATGGCGGCGAAGGCCCTTGAAGGCCGCAGCGGCGGCGATTGGGCTGTTCAGGCCTATTGGACCACCGGCCTTGCGGCCTGGCGCCAGAATGACTGCCGGGCCGCTGCGCCTGCTTTCGGCAATGTCGCGACGCTGGCCGGCAATAGCGACATGCGCGCAGCAGGCGCCTATTGGGCGGCGCGCGCCTATATGGTGTGCGGAGAACCGGAGCGGGTCGAAGCCCTGCTGAAGACCGCTGCGCGCTCGGAAGAGAGCTTCTACGGCCTGCTCGCCCGCGAAACGCTGGCCGTGCCCTTGGGCGGCGCGCCTGCCGCACCTCGCTTCGGCGCTACGGAATGGCAGCAGCTCAAGGACAGCCCTAATGTGCGGGCGGCCGTCACCCTGTCAGCCATTGGTGAAACGGCACGAGCGGACCAGATCCTGCGCTATCAGGCGAAGATCGGCGGGACCGGCCAATATGATGCGCTGATCCGGCTGGCGGGCGCGCTGAGCCTGCCGGAAACCCAGCTCTGGCTCGCTCATAACGGTCCTGCGGGCAAGCAGCCGGGCAGTTTCGCGCGCTTCCCCGCGCCCGATTGGCGGCCGGATGGTGGATGGCGGGTCGACCCGGCGCTGATCTATGCCCATGCGCTCCAGGAATCCGGTTTCCGCCGGGATGTCGTGAGCAGCGCAGGCGCGCGCGGACTGATGCAGGTGCTGCCCAGCACGGGCAGCCTGATGGGGCTTTCCGCGTCCGATCAACTGTTCGTGCCGTCGACCAATATGGAATATGGCCAGCGCTACCTCGAAAATCTGCGCGACATGGGCGCGACCGGCGGGCTGCTGCCCAAGGTGATGGCCGCCTATAATGCCGGGCCGATGCCCGTCGAGCGTTGGAACAGCGAAGTGAAGGACAATGGCGACCCGCTGCTGTTCATCGAATCCCTGCCCTATTACGAAACGCGCGCCTATGTGAACATCGTGATGCGCAACTATTGGATGTATCAGATCCAGGCGAAGGGCAGTGCGGAATCGCTGGCCGGCATGGCGCAGGGACTTTGGCCGACCTTTCCGGGAACGAAGGGCACGCGCCTGGTGCGCCTGGCTCCCAGGAAGCCGATGGCCAGCGCAAGCATCGCCGCCAGTATTGCCGGCGGTTCCGACTGATGCCGATCGACGAAGGCCGGCCCTTCCTGCCGGTTCGGATTGCATTGCTGACAGTGTCGGACAGCCGCACGGCCGCCGACGACAGGTCGGGCGACATTCTGGCGGATCGCATTGCCGCCGCCGGCCATGTCCTGGCCGACCGTCATATCGAGCGGGACGAACGCTCGGCCATCGTCGCGCGTCTGCATGGCTGGATCGACGATCCGCAGATCGACTGCATCATCACGACAGGCGGAACGGGAGTCACGGGCCGCGACGTCACCCCGGAGGCTTTGGCGCAGGTGCAGGACAAGGAAATTCCGGGCTTTGGAGAGTTGTTCCGCTGGCTCAGCTATCAAAGCATCGGCACGTCCACCATCCAGTCGCGGGCGACCGCCTGCGTCGCACGGGGCACCTATATCTTCGCGCTGCCTGGATCGACGGGCGCGGTGAAGGATGCCTGGGACGGCATCCTCGTCAGCCAACTCGACAATCGTTTCCGGCCCTGCAATTTCGTGGAACTCATGCCGCGCCTGACCGAACGCTGAGACATCGCCACAATTTGCGGCCTCATTTGGTCGGCGCAGGGTTTTCCTTGAAGAATTTGCTGGCCTCACCCAGCATGACCGTCCACCAGTCGATCACATCCGCGAAATTCTTCTGGTTAAGCCCGCCGACGGTCGTCACGTCATAGGCGACCGCCAGCGATCCGTCGTCCCAGACGGACATCTGCGCGAACCTCTTGTCCTTGTTCCATTTATTGGCAAGCTCCGGCGTATTGCCGCCGTCATCCTCAAAGCTCACCTGAAATTGCAGCGACCCGCAATGCCGCGTCTGCTCGCATTCATAGAAGAAGATCGAGTAATCATAGCCGCTCGCCGCGCTTTCGATCTTCGGATTGCCGGTCTGCTTGCTCTTGCCCAACAGCGCCTTGTATCCGGCGGCCTGAAGCGCCTGCACCACGGTTTGCGGATCGCTCGCGCATATCAGGCCCGCACCGCAGGCCCCAGCGTCGGCAGCCAGGCCGGGCGTTGCCAAAGCCGCCATCCACAAACCTGCCACGGCGATGATCTTCCGCATGATGTCCCCCTTTTCGAATGGGCTTCAGATGAACCGGCGGATACGGCCTTGTCAATATGTTCCCTTTATGTTCTAATTCCGAGATGGCGGTTGAGAAAGGCAGAGGTGCGACGGTAAACGGCGAAAGCCGGCGTTTCAACATGCCCGAACGAACGTCCGACGGCGATTGGCTGGATGCCCTGGCCGACATTGACGGCGTCCCGCCGCGGCGGCGTACGGAGGTGACGGTAGAAAGCCCTCGAACCATCATCAGCCGCAACAACTCTCCCGACATTGCCTTCAGCCAGTCGATCAACGCCTATCGGGGCTGCGAACATGGCTGCATCTATTGCTTCGCCCGTCCGACCCATGCCTATCACGACCTGTCGCCCGGCCTGGATTTCGAAACCCGGCTGTTTGCCAAGCCCGACGCGGCAACGTTGCTTCGCAAGGAGCTTTCCAAGAAATCCCATCAGGTCAACCCGATCGCGATGGGCACCAATACCGATCCCTATCAGCCGATCGAACGGGACTGGAGGATCACCAGACAATGCCTTGAAATATTGTGGGAATGCCGTCATCCGGTCTATATCACGACCAAATCCGACCGGATATTGCGCGACATCGACCTGCTGACCTGCATGGCGCGGGAAAGGCTGGTCGCGGTGATGATTTCGGTGACCTCGCTGAATCCCGCCACGGCCAGAACGCTGGAACCGCGCGCGCCGCATCCGCTTCGCCGGGTGGAGGCGATCCGGCGGTTGGCGGATGCGGGCATACCGGTCGTCGCCAGCATATCGCCCATAGTTCCCGCTATCACCGATCATGAGATAGAGGATATTGTCGCTCGCGTCGCATCGGCTGGCGCACGGGACGCCAGCTATATTCCCGTCCGCCTGCCCCATGAAGTCGCCCCGCTGTTCCGCGCCTGGCTGGAAGAACATTATCCCGACCGCGCGGCCAAGGTGATGGCAATCATCCATGACATAAGGGGCGGTCGCGACAATGACGCGAATTTCGGCAGCCGGATGCGCGGGCAGGGAGTATGGGCCGACCTGATCCGCACGCGCTTTCAAAAGGCACGTAAACGGGCGGGCTTCACTGGAGAACGGGTGACTCTGCGCACCGATCTGTTCCGAAGGCCGGAGGGTGACCAGATGAGCCTATTCTAGGGGTTCAGGCTCCAGATCGAGCTTCGGAACTGGGGTTCCTGCACATGGCGACGGTGAGGGCAAGCTGTCCTCGACCGGAGGAAGCTCAACCAGCCACCAAGCGCAAGCCCGAACGCCGATTGCGTGCGCGATAGCCGTCCGCTTTGGCTTCCATCCGTTCGAACGACCCAATGCGCAGGCCGGCAATCGTCGCGATGCTGTCGACCTGGTCCGCACCGATCAGATAATCGTCGCCCAGGAACAGCCGCGCCGCCTTGCCTCCCCCCACGGGCGCACGCAGGAAGACTTCGCTCCGTCCTCCCTTCGCGCGCGCCAGAAGCTGCGCCAACGTCCCGATTGCGGCTGCATCGCTCACATCGACCACCAGTTCCATGCGGGAACTATTGGCCAATTGGCGGAAAGGTTCCACCCCGCGGACCGTCACCCGCGGCGTTTCTTCGCCCGGCAAGCGGTCCAGTTCAACCATCAGCAACGCGCAATCGCCTTCGCGCGCCATATCCTCGATAGCCTTGCAGGCATCCTCATCGAAGCAGCTTGCCTGAAACTGACCGCTGCTGTCGGAGAATGTTGCGGCGGCATAGCGCGCACCGCGCTTGGTTTCACGCCAGCGCACATCCTCAACCATGGCCGCCATCACGCCGGTGGCACGTCCGCCCTCCGCCACCGGTTCGGCGCAAATCGCGCCATAGCTTTTCGCGCCGCGCGCCTCTGCCAGATGGCGGTAGCGGTCCACCGGATGCGCGGAGAAATAGAAGCCGAAGGCATCCTTTTCCTGCGCCATGCGGTCCGCCGTCGACCAGGTCTGGTGCGGCGGGATGCGGACATCCGCATGCGGCGTTTCGACATCTCCGAACAGACCGCCCTGACCGCTTTCCCTTGCCTCCGCAGCGCTGGAGGCGACGCTGAGGATCGTTTCCGCCGCTGCATGGACGCCGGCCCGGTCGGCATGCACGCCGTCGAAGGCGCCAGCCGCCGCCAGGCTTTCCAATTGCCGCCGGTTGAGCAGACGCGGCTCGATCCGGTCGGCAAAATCGTCCAGCGACTTGAACGGGCCGCCAACCTCCCGCTCGGCCACAAGCTGTTCCATCGCCTTCTCGCCCACGCCTTTCAGCCCGCCCAGCGCATAGCGCACGGCAAAGCCCAGGCGCGGGTCGTCGCCTTCATATTGGACCGGCTCGACCGAAAAATCCGCCAGGCTGCGGTTGATGTCCGGCGCCAGGCAGCTCAGCCCCATGCGCCGCATGTCGTCCACGAACACGGTCAGCTTGTCCGTCAGGTGGATGTCGAAGGCCATGGACGCGGCATAGAATTCCGCCGGATAATGCGCCTTCAGCCAGGCGGTCTGATAGGCAAGCAGAGCATAGGCGGCGGCGTGCGACTTGTTGAAGCCATAGCCCGCGAACTTGTCGATCAAGTCGAACAGATCGTTCGCCTTGCCCGCCGCGATGCCGCTGTTCGCGCACCCCTCGACGAAGCGGGCGCGTTGCGCATCCATCTCCGCCTTGATCTTCTTGCCCATGGCGCGGCGCAGAAGGTCGGCATCGCCCAGCGAATAGCCCGCCAATATCTGCGCGGCCTGCATCACCTGTTCCTGATAGACGAAGATGCCATAGGTCTCTTCCAGGATCGGTTTCAGCAATATATGTGGATATTCAATCTCTTCCTGACCGTTCTTGCGACGGCCGAACATCGGGATGTTATCCATCGGCCCAGGGCGGTAGAGCGACACCAGCGCGATGATGTCCCCGAAATTGGTTGGACGCACGGCGGCCAGCGTCTTGCGCATGCCCTCCGATTCCAACTGGAACACGCCGACCGTATCGCCCCGCTGGAGCAGTTCATAGACCGCCGGATCGTCCCAGCCGAGCGAATTGAGGTCGACCTCCACCCCCCGGCCCGCAAGCAGTTGCACCGCCTTCTGCAAGACGGACAGCGTCTTGAGGCCAAGGAAGTCGAACTTCACCAGCCCCGCGCCCTCGACATATTTCATGTCGAACTGCGTCACCGGCATGTCGGAGCGCGGATCGCGATAGAGCGGCACCAGTTGCGACAGCGGCCTGTCGCCGATCACCACGCCCGCCGCATGGGTGGAGCTGTGGCGCGGAAAGCCCTCCAGCTTCATCGCATAGTCGATCAGTCGCCTGACCTGCGCGTCATTGTCATATTCCGCCCTGAACTCCGCCACGCCGTTCAGCGAGCGTTCCAGCGTCCAGGGATCGGTCGGATGGTTGGGCACCAGCTTGGCCAGGCGGTCGACCTGCCCATAGCTCATCTGCAGGACGCGGCCCGTGTCCTTCAGAACGGCGCGCGCCTTCAGCTTTCCGAAGGTGATGATCTGCGCGACATGGTCCGTGCCATATTTCTGCTGGACGTAGCGGATCACCTCGCCTCGCCGGGTTTCACAGAAGTCGATGTCGAAGTCCGGCATGGAGACGCGTTCCGGGTTCAGGAAGCGCTCGAACAGCAATCCCAGTTGCAGCGGGTCCAGATCGGTGATCGTCAGCGCCCAGGCGACGACCGATCCAGCGCCCGAACCACGTCCCGGCCCCACCGGAATGTCATGATCCTTCGCCCATTTGATGAAGTCGGCCACGATCAGGAAGTAGCCCGGAAATCCCATCTGGATGATGATGTCGGCTTCGAACCGCAGCCGGTCGAAATAGGGCTTTCGCGCTTCCTCGTCGGTGATGCCGGCCTTGGCCAGCCGGGCTTCCAGCCCTGCCGTCGCCTGCTCGCGCAGCATCTTCGCCTCGCCCTCTATGTCGCCGGCCAGGCTGGGGAGGATGGGCTTGCGCTTGGGGGCGGCAATGGCGCAGCGCTGGGCGACCACCAGCGTATTGGCGAGCGCTTCGGGCAAATCCTCGAACAGCCGCCTCATCTCCGCCGCCGGTTTCATCCAGGCGTCCGGCGAACTGGTGCGACGGTCGGGCGTCTCGACATAGGCGCTGTCGGCAATGCAGAGCATCACGTCATGCGCTTCGTGGAAATGCGGCTCGGCAAAGCAGGTCGGGTTGGTCGCCACCAGAGGCAGGTCGCGGGCATAGGCAAGGTCGAGCAGTTCCGGTTCCGCCTTCCCTTCGATGGGGTCGAAACGGCGGCAGATTTCGATATAGAGCCTTCCGGGAAACAGCGCTTCCAGCCGACTGGCATAGGCCAGCGCAGCAGCAGGCTGATCCTCGGCGAAGAGCCGCGCCAGCGCGCCTTCCCCTCCGGCGGTCAAGGCGATCAGGCCATCGGTCCGCCCCTCCAGCATGTTTAGGCTGATATGCGGCACCTCTTCGACGGGCCGGTCGAGATGCGCCATGGATACCAGCGCACAGAGATTGTCATAGCCGACCGCATCCTGCGCATAGAGGGCGATCCAGTCGTGCACGGGCGCCGCATTGGCCGGGCGGTCGGGGCGCGAAATGCCGATCATCGCGCCGATGATCGGCTGCACCCCCTCCCCCTTGCAGGCGTCGGAAAAGGCCATGGAGCCATACAGGCCGTTACGGTCGGTGATGGCCGCGGCGGGAAAGCCCAGAGCCCTGGCCTGCTTCGCGATCTTCTTGGGGTCGATCGCCCCCTCCAGCATGGTGAAGGATGAAAAGACGCGAAGGGGGACGAAACCGGCATGAGGCATGACCTCATCTAGGCATTCCCACCGATTCGGCGCCAGCCCCCGGACGCAGAAAGTCGTGGGTAAAATTGCACCGTCACTGGCCGATGGTTAACACATCTCCAACTATTGAGTTCTAGCCTGAGCGGATCATGCGTCTATCCACCATCACCAACTATGCCTATGGCGCCACCGTGGCCCTTACCCTCGCTTCGGGGGCGGTCATGCTGATGGCCTCCAGCGCGGAAGAAAAGGAGCGGGCCGCCGTCGAGCAGCGGGCCGTGTTCGACCAGATGACCGCCACGCTGGAGGAAGACACCTATCGGCTGACCGAGCAGGCGCGCGCCTATGTGATTACGGGCGATCCGTCGCATATCATCGCCTATCGGCGGGAGAAGGCGGCGCTCCGCTCTGTCGAGCAGCGTATCCTGCATCTGCGCGACCGGGGGGCAAGCATCAGCGAACTGGCGGCGTTGCGGCAGGGGTTGCACTGGGCCGACGCGCTGACCGATGAGCAGGAAGCCGCCATCAACGCCGCCGAAAAGGGAGACCGGGAGACCGCGCGCACCATAGTCTTCGGGGACGAATATGGCCGGGAACTCGATCGCGTCGCCGCCCAGATCGGCAAGTTCCAGTATATGCTGGATCAGCGGGCGGAAAACACCGTCCAGCAGGCGACCGAAGCGGCCCGGCAGTGGCGCATCATGTCGGAAATCATGCTGGGTGCTACCGCCCTGCTGTTCCTGTGCGTGCTCTACTTCATCCTGAAGCAGCGCATATTGCGTCCGGTTGTGAGGCTGAGCGATGTTGTGACGCGCCTTGCCGCGCAGGACTACGCCGCTGTGCCGCCCGACTTTCCCCAGGTGGACGAGATTGGCGACATGGCGCAGGCCATCCGCATTTTCCGGGAAAACGGCCTGGAAAGGCAAAGGCTGGAGCAGGAACGCGATGCGGACCGGATCACGCGCGACCAGCTTTCCCGCATGACGCAACGCCTGCAGGGATGCGACAGCACCAGCGATCTGGTCGAGGTCGTCCGGCGTTTCGCGCCTGAGATCGCGCCGGGTTTTGCCGGGCGGCTCTACATTCACGACACGCGCCGCAACATGATGGTGCAGGCCTGCGACTGGCTGTCGCCCCGGCAGTCGGGCGGCGATTTTACGCCCGCCACCTGTTGGGCGCTGCGGCGGGGGCAGATTCACAAGCCGGCCGGCGATCTGGTCGACATTCCCTGCGAGCATCTGACGGGAAATGCGCAGGTCCGCACCATCTGCATACCGCTGACGGCGCAGGGGGAGAGCATCGGCCTGCTCTATGTCGAGCAGCCCGAGGATCGTACCGCCGACCAGATCGGCCGCACCGAGAAATATCTGGAGATGCTGGCGGAAAATATCGGCCTGGCTCTTGCCAATCTGCGGCTGCGCGATGCGTTGCGGCAGATGGCCATGGCCGATCCGCTGACCGGGCTGGCCAATCGTCGCCGCTTCGATGCGGTGTTCAACGAACAGGTGGCCCATGCCGAAAGCGCCCTGACGCCGCTGGCCTGCCTGATGGTCGACATCGATCATTTCAAGCGGTTCAACGACGCCCATGGCCATGATGCGGGCGATGCCGTGCTGCGCGCCGTGGGCGGCGTGCTGGACGAAGCGTTGCGGGAAAAGGATTGCGCTTTCCGTCTGGGCGGGGAGGAGTTCGTGCTGTTGATGCCCGGCTTCGCGCAGGATCAGGCCATCGACCGCGCCATTCAGGTGCAGCAGAAATTGCAGGAACTGCGAGTCGAGCATCGGGGCGAAGAACTGGGGCCGATCACAGCCTCCTTCGGCCTTGCCGTCTTCCCCGACCATGGCAGGGCGGAAACACTGGTCCGGACGGCGGACGCCGCGCTGCTTCGGGCGAAGAATCAGGGAAGGAACCAGATCGTCATCGCGACGGTCCGGGATGCGGCGTCACATTCCGCCTGAACTTTCCTCCAGCAGTCCTTCATGAAGGCGGACAACCCGGTCCATCTTCTCCGCCAGTCTTTCATTATGCGTCGCCACCAGCGCGGCGGAACCTTCCTCGCGCACCAGCCGCAGGAATTCGGCCAGCACGACGTCGGCGGTCCGCTCGTCCAGATTGCCGGTGGGCTCGTCCGCAAGGACCAGCGCAGGCCGGTTGGCGAGCGCCCGCGCCACGGCCACGCGCTGCTGCTCGCCGCCGGAAAGCTGGCTGGGCCGATGTTCCAGCCGATGGCCAAGCCCCAATGACCCGAGCAGGGATTCGGCGCGAGCGCGGGCCGTTGCCATCTCCTCATCGCGGATCACCTGCGGCAGGATGACATTCTCCACCGCATTGAAGTCGGGAAGCAGATGGTGGAATTGATAGACGAAGCCCAGCGCATCCCTGCGAAGCCGCGTCCGTCCGTCATTGTCGAGCTTCGCCGCTTCCTCGCCCGCGATGCGGATCGATCCGTCGAAGCCGCCCTCCAACAGTCCTACCGCCTGGAGCAGCGTCGATTTCCCCGATCCCGACGGACCGAGCAACGCCACGATTTCTCCCGGCGCCACCGACAACTCGACACCGCGCAACACCTCTATGGTGACGCCGCCCTGGGTGAAGCTGCGCTTGAGGCCTGCGACCTTCAATATCTCATTCATAACGCAGCACCTGCACAGGATCGGTATTGGCGGCCTTGAACGCGGGATAGAGCGTCGCCAGGAAGCTGAAGATCAACGCCATCAGGCAGATGATGGCGATCTCCACCGGATCGGGCTTGGCCGGTAATTCGGTGAGGAAGCGGATCGACGGGTCCCAGAGATTCTGCCCCGTCATGAACTGGATCGCGTTCACCACGCTCTGACGGAAGAACAGGAAGGTGAAGCCCAGCACCATGCCCGCCGCCATGCCCAGCGCGCCGATCGTCACGCCCACGGTCATGAATATCTTCACCAGCCCGGCCCGGCTCGCACCCATGGTCCGCAGGATGGCGATGTCGCGCGTCTTCGCGCGCACCAGCATGATGAGCGAGGAGAGGATGTTGAAAACCGCCACCAGCACGATGATCGACAGCACGACGAACATGGCGACGCGCTCGACCGCCAGCGCCTCGAACAGCGAGGCATTCATCTGCCGCCAGTCGGTGACGATCGCGCGGCCCGCGACCTTGCCGGCCAAGGGTTCCAATATGGCGGCCACCTGGTCGGCGTTGACGGTCTCCACCTCGATCATGCTGACGACATCGCCCAACAGCAGCAATGTCTGGGCGTCCTCCACCGGCATGACGACGAAGGCCTTGTCATAATCGTAGATGCCGACCTCGAAAATGGCGGCCACTTGATAGGATACCTGCCGCGGCACCGTGCCGAAGGGCGTCGAACGGCCCGCGGGATTGATGATGGTAAGGCTGTCGCCCAACTGGATTCCCAGATTTTCCGCCAGCCGCGACCCTATCGCCACCTTGCCGCCATTGGGGGTCAGCGCGCTCAGGCTGCCGGCCACGACCTTCGCCTTCAGCGTTGCATTGTTGCGGATGTCGTTCACCGTCATGCCGCGCACCAGCACCGCTTCCACCCGCCCCTGAAAGCTGCCCAGCAGGGGCTGCTCGATCAATGGCGTGGCGCTGGTCACGCCGGGCGTCGCCTTCGCCTCCCTCAACACCGCCTTCCAGTCCGGCAGGCGTCCGCCATAGCCCTGGACGACGGCATGACCGTTAAGGCCCACGATCTTGTCGAACAGTTCGGCGCGAAAGCCGTTCATCACGCTCATCACGATGATCAGCGCCGCCACCCCCAGCATCACGGCGGCCAGGCTGATGCCGGCAACCAGGAATATGAACCCCTCCCCCTTGCCGGGCAGCAGGTAACGCTTGGCAATCATGCGTTCGTATCGGGATAGAATCATGACGGCGCGAATGGCCTCTCGATTGGACAGGCAGCCCGTCTAGCATGCTATCGAACGACGGCAAGCATTGCCGGATTGTTGCACCGGAGCCACAGCCTCGCGGGGAAAATCACAAGGCTGGGAAATAGCCCGTGACAGCGGCCTGCTCTATACATAGCACAGGCGACGAAGCACAGGTAAATGGCCGTGGTTCAGGGATACTGCATCCCGCTTCGAGCTTAGGGGGCTGAGAAGCGGTCGAGGCAGGCCAAGGGGGAGACGAGCAATCGTCCATTAGTACCCGGGTCGTGGAAACACGGCCCGGGTACTTTTCTTTTCGGGCTTGAACGACCAGCCATTGGGCCGCCTCCGGGCATGTGAACAAGGCTGCGCATGGCGCCCGCCACGCATCCAAAATCCCGTCGCCAGACCACTTGAAACGCTTTTCCATCGAACCATATCAAAGCCGTCCAGCCGCCATATGGGGTTGGGCATGGTACCGCCGGATGCCTTGTTCTGGGTCCGGCATGTTCATTTTGCTCTTTGGGAGATTATGACAATGCGTGGTTTTGACCTTACCCCCTATCGCCGCTCGACCGTGGGCTTCGATCGTCTCTTCGACCTGATCGAGAACAACGCCCGGTTGCAGCAAGGCGACAATTATCCCCCGTTCAACATCGAACGGATTTCCGAAGATCGCTATCGCGTCACGCTGGCCGTCGCGGGCTTCCGGACGGACGAGATCGACATCACTGCCCAGCAGAACCTGCTCCAGGTCACCGGGCGCAAGGAAGAATCGCAGGGCGGCGACCGCTCTCGCTTCCTGCATGTCGGCATCGCCAACCGCAGCTTCGAACGCCGCTTCGAACTCGCCGATTTCGTGCGGGTCGAAAAGGCCGACCTGGCCGATGGTCTGCTGACGATCGAACTGGTGCGTGAGGTTCCGGAGGCGATGAAGCCGAAGAAGATCGCGATCAACGGCGGTCAGCTCGTCGAGATCAATGCCGATCGCGACGCGGCCTGATCCGCTTGGATGGAAGATGGGGCGCGGCGGTCCTGCCGCGCCCTTTTATATGGATCAGATCTCGACCTGGCTGCCCAGTTCGACCACGCGATTGGTCGGCAGCCGGAAGAATTCCATTGCACTTTCCGCATTGCGCAGCATCCAGGCGAAAATCTTCTCGCGCCACAGCGGCATCCCCGGCTTGGCCGACGGCAGCAGCGTCTGCCGGGCAAGGAAGAAGCTGGTGTCCATCATCCTGAACGCCTGACCGCAGCCAGTCACATTCTTGAGCGCGGCGGGGACGTCCGGTTCCTGCATGAAGCCATATTGCAGCACCAGCCGGAAGAATCCGCGGCCCAGATCCTCCAGCTTGAAGCGCCCGTCATCTTCTACAACCGGCACATCCTTGATCTTGACGGTCAAGAGGATGACGCGCTCATGCAACACCTTGTTGTGCTTGAGATTATGCAGCAGCGCATGGGGAACGCCATCGGGCGTGGAGGTCATGAAAACCGCCGTACCGGGCACCCGAACCGCGCTGTTCGCGGCGGACGCGACGAAGACGGGAATCGGCATGGCCGCTTCGCGCAGCCGGTCCTGAACCAGACGGCGCCCGCGCGACCAGGTGGTGAGCAGGGTGAAGATCACGAAGCCGATCAGCAGCGGGAACCAGCCGCCATCGGGCACCTTGGTGAAATTGGCGGCCAGATAGGCGCCGTCCACCAGGAACAGCACCGACAGCAGCGGCGCCGAATAATACCAGCGCCATTTCCATAGCCGGTAGAGCAGCACCGTCAGCAACACATTGTCGATGAACATCGCGCCCGTGACGGCGATGCCATAGGCGGCCGTGAGGTTCGACGAGGTCTGGAACACCAGCACCAACAGGATCACCATGACCATCAGCCCCCAGTTGATGAGGGGGATGTAGATCTGGCCGGCCGTCGACGCGCTGGTATGCGCAATCCGCAGGCGCGGCATGAAGCCGAGCTGGATTGCCTGCTGCGTGACGGAAAAAGCGCCGGAGATCACCGCCTGGCTGGCGATGATCGCGGCCAGCGTGGCCAGCCCGACCAGCGGCAATTGCGCCCATTGCGGCGCCAGATAATAAAAGGGGCTGTGAAGGGCGGCCGCGCCCTCCCGGAACAGCAGCGCGCCCTGCCCCATATAGTTCATCATCAAGGCGGGCAGGACGAAGGTCAGCCAGGACACGCGGATCGGACTGCGTCCGAAATGCCCCATATCGGCGTAGAGCGCTTCCGCGCCGGTCACGGCCAGCACGACCGCGCCCAGGGCGAGGAATGCCGGCAGCGGATCGGTGACGAAGAACATGACCGCCCAATAGGGATTGAAGGCGTGGAGGATGCCCGGCGTCTTGACGATGCTGATGATGCCCAGAACCGCGATGGTCAGGAAATAGAACAGCATGATCGGGCCGAACAGCGATGCGACCCGGTTGGTCCCCAGTCCCTGTATCCAGAACAGGCCGAGCAGGATGACGATCGCGGCCGGCAGGATCAGCGGCGCAAGGCTGCTGTTGTAGACCGCCAGTCCCTCGACCGCCGACAGCACCGACACGGCGGGCGTGATCATCGAGTCGCCGTAGAAAAGGGACGTCGCGAACACGCCGAGCAGGACGATGCCGCGCGACCATCGCTGCGTCCTGGTCTGGCCGTTGATCAGGGCGAGCAGGGCGAGACTGCCTCCCTCCCCCTTGTTGTCCGCACGCATGATGACGGTGACATATTTCAGCGTCACGACCAGCATCATCGACCAGAACATCAGGCTGATGACGCCCAATATATGATCCGGATCGAGGTCCAGATGATGATGTCCGGCGAATGTTTCGCGGAAGGCATAAAGCGGGCTGGTGCCGATGTCCCCGAAGACGATGCCGATCGCACCGACGACCAGCTTCAGCGTGGCCTTCTGTCCGGCATGACCGTGATCATGGGCGCTCTCGTCATCGACGCGCACGGCGCCGTTGGTGATCTCGTCAGCCATGAAGAAAATGCCGAATTGTCATGATCTTTGGACACCCGAACGGGGAAGCGGCCCGTCTTGTCATTCCATAAGCCCCCGCAAACCGCCGCGCCCTATCACGGCTCCCGGGTGGTGGCAATGATGCCGCTGCGGCTTCGACCGTCTATCGGCCTTCGGACCCGAGCATGGCATCGATACGCGCGATATTGCCTTCGAGTTCCTTCTTGACCTCGCTGCCTTCGGGGGCGCTGGCGGCCAGCGGGCCCCAAAGGGCGCGTGCTTCCTTGAGTTGCCCCGCCCGGGCGAGGGCCAGTCCGTAGAAATAGCGGGGCGCCGGACCTTCGGGATCGATCGCCATCGACCGGCGATAGGCGAAATCGGCGGCGGGAGACAGCACTCCGCCTGCATGCGCGACCAGCGCATTGCCGAAGCCCAGCCACAAATTGGGATCGTCCGGAGTCTCGCGAAGTCCGGACAAAAGGACGTTCGCCGCTTCCTTCGTCTTCCCCTGTCGGCCAAGGCCGTCCGAAAGCATCAGCCATTGGCCCGCCTTGCCATAGCGCTCGGCAAGGCCCCGGCGTTGCTCGGCCAGCTTCTCGTCGAACGCGGCGCCGCCCCTGTCGGCCGCCTGCCGGGGCGAGCCAGCCAGTCCGGGACGGCCCTGCCACGCATAGCCGGCCAAACCCAGCAACAGCGCAGCGGCCGTGATTTCCCAGGCCGACCTCGGCACCCGCCCGACAAGGACGAGCGCCACGCTCACCAGGACCAGCTGGGCGCCGGCAATGATCCAGCCGGTCATGCCCGCCTCCCCCGCTTGATCCGACCGCGCAGCAGCAGCAGCCCCAATCCCAGCAGGATCAGGGGCGCGGCCCAGAGCGGCCAGAGGATCGGATCGGCTGTCGGCTCATAGCTGACCCAGTCGCCATAGCGCTCGATCAGCCAGGCGCGGATATGCTCGGGCTCTTCCCCCGCCATGATGCGTTCGCGAATCTGGGAGCGCATGTCGCCGGCCATGCTGGCATTGCTGTCGGCAATCGACTGACTCTGGCAGGTGAGGCAGCGGATCGTCTCCATCAGCGTCCGCGCCTTCTTCTCCAGGGCCGGGTCTTCGATCTGGCGGTCGGCATAGGGCGCCGGCGGCAGCGCGGACTGCGCGAAGACCGGCACGCTCAGCATCAGCGCCAGCAGGGCGACCAGCATCCTCATTGCGCATTCCTCAGCCGGTCCAGGATCATCGGCACATCATCCTGACGGATGTCGCCGACATGCTGATAGGCGATGCGGCCCCTTCCATCGATGATGAAGCTTTCGGGCACGCCCGACGAACCCATGGCGATCTGCACCTCGCTCCGCGCATCCAGGCCGATGCGGGAATAGGGATTGCCATAGCGCTTGAGGAAGGCGTCGACATCGGGCCGGGCATCGCGGATGGCGATGGCGTCGATCTCCACGCCCGCCTGCCTGAGCGCCAGCAACTGCGGCGCCTCGGCCGCGCAGGGCACGCACCAGCTCGCGAAGATATTGAGCAGGCGCGGCTTGCCGGTCGCGAGTTCCGAACTTGCCAGCGGCGGCCGGTCGCTCGCGGCGGCAGGCAGGACAAAGGCAGGCAGCGCCTTGCCCACCAGTTTCGAATTGATGATCCGGTCGTCCGGACGCAGCAGCCCGCTGGCAAACAGCCCGAAAAAACCAAGGAACAGCGCCAGCGGCAGCCAGATCAGCAGCTTCCTCATGCGCCGGCCTCCACGGCCCTGCGCGCCCGCCATTTGAGCAGCCATCCGCGCCGTTCCCGCCCGACCAGCGCCAGTGCGCCGCCCACAGCGATCAGGAAACCGCCCAGCCAGATCAGCGTCACGAAAGGCTTCCACCAGATGCGGAGCTGCCAGCGGCCTTCATCCGCCTCCTGCCCCAGCACGACATAGAGCTGGCCATTCCAGCGGGTCAGCAGAGCGGCCTCCGTCGTCGTCGTGGGCGGCGAGGCGAAGAAGCGGGACTGCGGGTGGATCAGGACCGGCTCCCCACCGCCCCGGCTGGCTTCCATATCCGCCTGGAGCGCGGTCCAGTTATCGCCCGCTATCGGCAGAATCTGCTTGAACCGGATCGTCCAGCCCGCCGTCTCCACAGTATCGCCGGGGCGGGCGGCCACCAGCTTTTCCACCGTGAAGGCCGAATCGTAGGCCATGCCCGCCAGGCTGACCGCGCAGCCCAGATGCGCGATCACCATGCCCCAGGTGAAAAGCGGCGTGCGACGCAGATTGCGCTTCCAGAGCGGCGCGACACTCCCCACAGCGACGGCCAGGGCGATCACCAGGCCGAGGAAAGGCAATATGCCGATCCGTCCCCAGGCGAATGCCGATAAGGCGAGGAAAACCAATCCCGCCATTATCAGCGGGACGGCTATGCGCCGGCTCACCTCCCGCATCCGGTCGCGCCGCCAGCGGGTCAGCGGCCCAAGGACCATGACGATCATCAAGGCAAGTGCGACAGGCCCGGCGATGCGGTCGAAATAGGGCGCGCCGACCGACACCTTATGGCCGAAGGCCTCGGTCAGCAGCGGATAAAGCGTGCCGATCAGCACCAGCCCCAATATGACCGACAGCAGCAGATTGTTGACGACCAGCATGGTTTCCCGGCTGACCAGCTCGAACGGCGCGCCCTCGCGGACCGCGCCCACGCGCCAGCCGAACAGCGCCAGCGCCCCGCCGATATAGATGCCGAGCAACGCCAGGATGAAGGTTCCGCGCTCCGGATCGACGGCAAAGGCATGGACGCTGGTCAGGATGCCCGACCGGACGAGGAAAGTGCCGACCATCGACATGGAGAAGGCGACGACCGCCAGCATCACCGTCCAGGCGCGCAGGGCGTCGCGGGTGGCCAGCACGGTCACGCTATGCAGCAGCGCCGTCGCCGCCAGCCACGGCATGAGCGAGGCGTTCTCCACCGGGTCCCAGAACCACCAGCCGCCCCAGCCCAGCTCATAATAGGCCCAATAGCTGCCCGCCGTGATGCCGAGCGTCAGCAATATCCACGCCCCCAATACCCAGGGCCGCATGGCGCGCGCAAAGGCTGCGTCGACCTGCCGGGTCAAAAGCGCCCCCACGGCAAAGGAAAAGGCGACGGACAGGCCGACATAGCCGAGATAGAGGGTCGGCGGATGGAAGGCGAGCCCAGGGTCCTGCAGCAGCGGATTGAGACCCTGCCCGTCCGGGGCCGGCGGGTCGATCCGCGCGAAGGGATTGGAGGCGAAAAGCAGGAAAGCGTAAAAACCAAGGCTGATCGCCGCCTGTCCGCCCAGCGTCGCCATATGGGTTTCACGCCGCAAGGCCCGCTCGAATAAGGCGACGGCCGATCCGGCGACGCCCATCACCGTCACCCAAAGCAGCATCGACCCTTCATGATTGCCCCAGGTTCCAGCGAATTTGTAGAGCCACGGCTTCATCGAATGGCTGTTGGTGGCGACGAGCAGGACCGACATGTCGGATCGCAGGAACAGCATGATCAGCAAGGCGAAGGCCGTCGCGGTCAGCACCCCCTGCGCGACCGCCACCGGACGGACGGCGCCCAGCAGCTCGCTCTTGCCGCCCGCCAGGCCGACAGCGGCCAGCGCCAATTGGAGCAGCGCCAAGGACGCGGCGAGCCATAATGCGGCAAGGCCGGCCTCAGCGATCATGCTGCCGCTTTCCTCCCGAATGCTTCATGGCCATGAACCAGATGCCGGGCCTGCTCCGCCCCTTCGAGTTGCGGAGCGCGGGGCCTGATGGATACTGAACCAACCCCAGCATGACCTTGCCAATGAAGCTGGCTCTCGCTCACCTTTCGGCCTTCATCTTGTGGGTTTTTTCATCATAGCTCATGCCTTCCAGTTCACGCGGCATGTAGCGTTCGTCGTGCTTGGCCAACAGGTTGGTGGCCTGGAATGTGCCGCCCGCATCGAAAGCACCTTCTGCCACCACACCTGAACCTTCGCGGAAAAGGTCGGGCGTGATGCCCTTGAAGCTCGCCGGAACGGTCGCCTTGCCGTCGGTGACGTCGAAATGGATGGTGACGCCGTCGCTGGCGCGCTTCAGGCTGCCCTTGACCACCATGCCGCCCAGCCGGATCGCCTTGCCCGGCTCGACGCCCTTGGTCTTAACGTCATTGGGCGCGTAGAAATAAGCCGCCTCGTCCTTCAGCGCGGAAGCGGCCAGCAATCCCGCGCCGATCAGCGCGAGCAGGGCCACCACGGCCAGGATCAGCCTTTGATGCTTTGCCTTCATGCCCTGTCCGCCGATACCCTGTCCGCCGACGCCCTGCGTTCAGCGTTGCGCATCGCGCGCCAACTGAACAGGCTGATGAGGCCGGTGCCCGACAAGGTCAGCGCATAGGCGCCGATGACGAAAGCCCACTGGTTCATATCCTCACCCCCGCGCCAGCCTTTGCATGCGCGCTTCGATCTTGTTCTGCGCCAATATGGCGCGCATGCGCATCAGCACGATCGCGGCGAAAAGCAAGGTAAATCCGGCGAGGGTGAAGCCGAGCGGCCAAAGCAGCGCGGTATCGATGCTGGACCCGCGCAGCGTGATGCTGGGCCCCTGATGCAGGCTGTTCCACCAGACGACGGAGCGGTTGATGATCGGGATGTTGATCGCGCCCACCAGCCCGAAAATGGCTGTCACCGGGCTCACCCCGCCGCTGCCCTGCCGCGCGCTGGCATTGGCGAGCGCGATGTAGCCGAGATAGAGGAAGAACAGCACCAGCATGGAGGTCATGCGTCCGTCCCATTCCCACCATGTACCCCAGGTCGGCCGGCCCCAGATCGATCCGGTGACAAGGCAGATCGCCGTGAAGAAAGCGCCCGGCATGGCGATGGCCCGGCCCGCGACGGCCGCGAGCGGATGGCGCCAGACGAGCTGCATGAGGGCAGCGACGGCGATCCCGGTCCATCCGCCCATGCCCAGCCACGCGGCCGGCACATGGATGTATAGGATGCGCACCGTATCCCCCTGAAGATAGTCCGCCGGGGTCACGAACAGGCCGCAGCCGGCGCCGGCCAGCAGCAGGATCAGCCCCGGCCAGAACAGCCAGGCGGTCAACGGCCGGGCAATTTTGAGGAAGCGTGCAGGATTGGCGAAACGATGCATGAGAAGAGGCTATTAGCCTCCCCAATGGCTCAAGGCCAGTAGGCCTTTTTCCCAATTTCATCGCTGGAAAATAGCGGCCGGTAGGTATTGCATCCCTTTTTTGTGACAGGCAGGCGACAAATCGTCCTCAACGCACTATATGCGCGCGAAAGCCGTCCCGATGAGGGCGCACAGGATCGGCAGTGGACCATCAAAAACCCATGTTTACGACCAACCCGTTCGACGACGACAAATTGCGTGAGGAATGCGGCATTTTCGGCGTCTTCAACGCTGAAACCGCCTCCGCCATGGTGGCACTTGGCCTTCACGCGCTCCAGCATCGCGGCCAGGAAGCCGCGGGCATCACCAGTTGGGACGGCCATGATTTCCACACCCATCGGGCGATGGGGCATGTGGCCGGGAATTTCGACCGCGACGAAGTGATTCGGGGCCTTCCCGGCACCGCCGCCTGCGGCCATGTCCGCTATTCCACCACCGGCGAGACATCGCTCCGCAATGTCCAGCCGCTTTATGCGGAACTGAGTTCGGGCGGTTTCGCCGTCGCGCATAACGGCAACATCTCCAACGCCATGAAGCTGCGGCGGGAACTGATCCGCCGCGGTTCCATCTTCCAGTCGACGTCGGACACGGAAGTCATCATCCATCTGGTCGCCACGTCCACCTATCGCACGCTGCTCGACAAGTTCATCGATGCGCTGAAGCAGGTCGAGGGCGCGTATTCGCTGATCGTCATGACGCCCGAAGGCATGGTCGCCTGCCGCGACCCGCTGGGCATCCGGCCGCTGGTCATGGGCAAGCTGGGCGATTCGATCATCTTCGCTTCGGAAACCGTCGCCTTCGACGTGGTGGGCGCGGAGCATGTCCGCTCCATCGAACCGGGCGAACTGGTCATCGTCACCCATGACGGCGAGGTGCGCAGCCACCGTCCCTTCGGCGACACCCATGCCCGGCCCTGCATCTTCGAACATGTCTATTTCAGCCGTCCCGATTCGGTCGTGGACGGCTCCAGCGTCTATTCGGTCCGCAAGGCGATCGGCGCGCAACTGGCCATCGAAAATCCGGTCGAGGCGGACTTCGTCATCCCCGTGCCCGACAGCGGCGTTCCGGCAGCAATCGGCTATGCCCAGCAATCGGGCATTCCCTTCGAGCTGGGCATCATCCGCTCGCACTATATCGGGCGCACCTTCATCCAGCCGGGCGACAAGGTCCGCCATCTGGGCGTGAAGCTGAAGCATAACGCCAATCGCGCCCTGATCGAGGGCAAGCGGATCGTCCTGATCGACGATTCGATCGTGCGCGGCACCACTTCGCTCAAGATCGTGCAGATGATGCGCGAGGCAGGCGCCAAGGAAGTGCACATGCGCATCGCCAGTCCGCCGACCAAGCATAGCTGCTTCTATGGCGTCGACACGCCAGAACGGACCAAGCTGCTGGCGCACCGTCTGGACATTGGCGGGATGCAGGACTTCATTCATGCCGACAGCCTGTCCTTCATCTCGATCGACGGCCTGTACAAGGCCTTGGGCGAGGCGAAGCGCGCCGACATACGGCCGCAATATTGCGACGCCTGCTTCACCGGCGACTATCCCACCACTCTGACCGACCAGGACGAAGCCGTGGTTCAGAACCAGCTCGAACTGCTGGCCGAACGAGTGGTCTGAACGCCTTTCCTACCGCTGGACGGACAGCCCGACGCTATGCGGCCTCGGGCTTGTTCCTTCCTGACCCCATGAGGGATATTCATGTCGATCCAACCCCTTTCCAGCCAACCCCTTTCCGGTAAGCTCGCCCTCGTCACCGGAGCGAGCCGCGGCATCGGCGCCGCCACGGCGGAAGCGCTCGCCGCCGCCGGCGCCCATGTCATCCTGACCGCCCGCACCACGGGCGGGCTGGAAGAGGTGGAGGATCGCATTCACGAGGGCGGCGGCAATGCGACCATCGCGCCGCTGGACCTCATCGACGGCGAAAGCATCGGACGATTGGCGCATGCCATTTCGGGTCGCTGGCAGGCGCTGGACATATTGGTCCTGAACGCGGCGACGCTGGGCAGCCTGGCTTCGGTTCCAGCCATCGACGCCAAGGAATTCGCCCGGTTGCTGACGCTCAACGTCGCCGCGCCCCAGGCGCTGATCGCGGCGTTCGACGGCATGCTGCGGGCGAGCGGCGATGCGCGCGTGGTGGCGATCACCTCTTCGGTCAGCGCGACGCCGCGCGCTTATTGGGGCGCCTATGGCGCTTCGAAGGCGGCGCTCGAAACCCTGGTCGGCGCCTATGGCGAGGAAGTGAAGAACATCTCCGCCATCCGAACCCATATCGTCGATCCGGGCGCCACCCGTACAGCGATGCGGGCGCGGGCCTTTCCGGGTGAAGACCCGGCGACGCTCAAGGAACCGGCTGCCGTGGGCCAGGCGATTCTCGATCTGGTGATTGCGGACACGCCCGACGGATACCGGACGCGTATCGATTAGAGGCTGAGCCTTGGGGATGACTGGACTGGCCGGTTGCGGGCATGGCACTTCCCCTATCCACCCGCCAAGGCCGCTAGAGCAGATTCCGATCCGATTGCATCGGCTCGACTGCTCTAAATTTTTGTTTTGTCGCGTTTTCCGAGTCAGCAGATGATTCCATCTGCTTGGAAAACGCTTGTCTTATGACATTGCGGTCCGTTTGGGTCATGCTGGATTGCCCGGGCCGGGGTGGCCACCCCGGCCCGGGCGGAAGGGGACGGATCGTGAAAGCGCCGGTCGTTGTGGGACCGGGTTAGAGTAGGATCGCCCCTTTCTTTTCCATCAGACCCGAACGGATACCGGGGTTTTGGACCCGGATGACAAGCATGGGACAGCGGAAAAGATGAGCGACAATCTACCACAGACGATCGGCATCGACATCTCCAAAGCGAGCCTCGACTGCCATGTCCACCCTGCCGGCGCCGAACGCCAGTTCGCCAACACCGCCAAGGGCCACAAGGCGCTGATCGCCTGGCTGCGACAATGGCCGGTCGAGCGGATCGCCTATGAGGCAACCGCAACCTACCATCGAGCGCTGGAGGCGGCTCTGGCCGACTGGCCCTGCGTTAAGCTCAACCCAGAGCGCGCCCGGCGCTTCGCCCAAGCGACTGGCACTCTGGCCAAGACCGATCGCATCGATGCCATGTTGCTGGCCCGTATGGCGGCCACCTTGCAGCCGCCGGTCAGACCCGCTCGAAGCGCACAGCAGGCGCAGATGGCGGAGCTCATCAATGCCCGAGACGGCCTCGTGCGCGATCGCACCGCGCTCAAGAATCGCGAGAAGAACCTCACCATCGCCTTCCTCAAGCGCCAGTGCCGGCAGCGGCTCGAGCAGATCGATCGGCATATCGAGGCGCTCGATACCGAGATCGCCAACCTGATCGCCGCCGATGCTGCGCTCGCCCGCCGGCATGAGATCCTCACCAGCATCGCCGGCGTCGGAACGCTGACCGCCAACCAGCTCATCGCCACCATGCCCGAACTCGGCAGCCTCGAGAACAAGCAGGCCGCATCCCTCGCCGGTCTCGCCCCCGTCGCTCGACAGTCCGGACAATGGAAAGGCAAGAGCTTCATCCGTGGCGGACGCGCCAACGTGCGGCAGGCTCTCTATATGCCGGCCCTCGTCGCCGCCCGGTACAATCCCGATCTCAAGGCAAAATATCAGCAGCTCGTTACTGCCGGGAAGCCCGCCAAGATCGCCATCACCGCCGTCATGCGAAAGCTCGTCGTCACCGCGAATGCCCTGCTCAAAGCCGATCGATGCTGGACGCAATCTCCGGCTTGATCATCACGGATACTCTAGCCGAACCGAATTCCTCCCGCCCTAAGCCGGCTTCACCAGCGTGACCTGCGCGACATCGATGGTGCCGCCGCGAAAGCCGCCTTCGCAATACATCAGATAATAGCGCCATAGATCGACGAAATGCTGGTCGAAACCGGCCGGCAACCATCCCCTGTCGACCGCCCGGTCGAAGCGTTCGCGCCACCGCCGCAGCGTTTCGGCATAGTGCAGACCGAAGCGGCGTACATCACGCCACTCCAAACCGTTTGCTTCGGCCAAGGCCCGGAAACGGCTTTCCGAAATCAGCATGCCACCGGGGAAGATATAGGTCTGGATGAAATCCGCGCCCCGGGCGTAGCCTTCGAAGATCGCATCATCGATCAATATATATTGTATGGCTGCCCGCCCACCGGGCCTGAGCAGACGCTCGATCGCCCCGACATAGGCCGGCCAGTAACGTTGCCCGACTGCCTCCACCATTTCCACGCTGGCAATGGCGTCATATTGCCCCTGCGCGTCGCGATAGTCGCGCAATATGATGTTCGCTCCCGACCCCAGGCGGTCACGTGCGAAATGCGCCTGTTCCACAGACAGGGTCAGCCCGTCATAACGGATCGGGCAACGCGCCATCGCCTGTTCGGCCAAGCCGCCCCAGCCGCAGCCGATTTCCAGCAGCGAATCGCCATCGCCGATGTCGAGCCGGTCGAGAATGGCGTCGACCTTCCGCTGCTGCGCCCGCTCCAGGCTTTCGATCCGGTCGTCCGGGTCGCGGAACAGGCCGCTGGAATAATGCATGCCCTTGTCGAGCCATGGCTGGTAGAAATCATTCCCCAGATCATAATGATAGGCGATGTTGCGCCGCGAACCCTTGCGGCTGTTGCGGCGCGCCCAATGGAACGCGCGCCCGATCCAGCGTGCCGGCCCATGCGGCCGGGCGACATTGCCCAGGTTGGCGGCATTGGCCATGAACAGGGCGAAGAGCGGAACCGGATCGGGACTGGTCCACTCTCCACGCGCCCAGGCCCTGTACCAGCCGGCCGATCCCCCGGCGATCAGGCGAATCAGCGCCCGCCAGCGCAGCAGATGAACCTCGCATTCCGGTCCCGCTGCGCGGCCGCCGAGCAGGCGCCGGCTGCCGTCCGGCAGAATGGCGAGCAAAGAACCCTGTTCGAGCCCAAGGTCGATGCGGTCGAGCAATTTGTGGAACTGCCGGGCGGCGAGACGATCCGGCCAGCCATGGCTCCGGCGCTCCAGCGGTCGCCTGACCGGCACTGCGGCCCGGCCACGACGGGGTTCAATGGCGTTCATGCTTCCACTCTGCCCGATGGTTTAACGCGTCGCAATCATGGCCTGATCCCGCGCCATGCGGCGAGAGCCCGTTCACGCCCCTCCCGATGACCGATGCACTTGGCCGGATAATCGGACGAACGCGCGTCATGCGCTTCGGGGTCGTGAATGATGTCATCGTTCAGATGCGCCAGTTCCGGCACCCAGGCCCTGATATAGTCTGCGGCGTCGAACTTTCCCGACTGGGTCAGGGGCGCCATGATCCGCGAGAAGATATTGGCATCGACGCCGCTGCCTGCAACCCATTGCCAGTTGACGCTATTATTGGCGTAGCTCGCATCGACCAGCGTATCCCAGAACCAGCGCGCCCCATGCCGCCAGTCGATCAGCAGATGCTTGATCAGGAAGCTGGCCGCGATCATGCGCACCCGATTATGCATCCAGCCCGTCGTCCAGAGCTGCCGCATGCCGGCATCGACAATGGGATAGCCCGTGCGCCCTGTCTTCCACGCCTTGAAATCGGCACCAGCCTCGCGAAGATCGCGCCAGGGCATCGCGTCGAAGGCTGGCCGCGCATTTTCCGATCCATAGGCGGGCATGGCCCATATCTGCGTATGGGCATAGTCGCGCCAGATCAGTTCCTTGAGGAAGGTCGTCGCATCGCCGGGCGCTCCGGCAACCCGGCGCCAGACATAGGCGGGGGAGACCTCCCCGAAATGGAGGTGCGGCGACAGGCGAGAGCTCCCCTCCTGCGAGGGCAGGTTCCTGGCCCTGTCATAATCCGCCACCTGGTCGAGAAAGGCGGCGACATTGGCCCGCGCCCCCGCTTCCCCAGGAGTCCAGTCGCGTGAAAAGGCCCTGGCCCAATCCGGCTTGGTCGGCAAAAGGCCCCATCGGTCCAGCGAATCGCTTTTCGGCCAACGTCCTGGCGCATCGATGCGCGAAGGCGCGCGAACCGGTTCGGCCGGCGGCATATGCTCCATCACGGCGCGGGCGAAGGGGGTATAGATCCGATAGCTGTTTCCTTCGCCCGTCCGCACCGCGCCGGGCGGCAGCAGCAATGCGCCGTCATGCAGGCACAGCTCCAGCCTTTTGACGAGCGACTTCTCCGCATTGCGCCACCAGGGTTCGTAATGATGCAGGGCATGCACGCGCCGGGCGCCCGTTTCCTCAGCGATCTGGACGATCTGATCGATGCAGTTTCCCTGCCTCAGGATCAGGCGCGATCCCTTCTCCCGAAGATTTTCGTCCAGGCTCTTCAGGCTATGGTGCAGCCACCAGCGCGACGCTCCGCCCATCTTCCATTGGCGCGGCGCCTGATCGTCCAGCACATAGACGGGAATCACCGGCCCTTCCTGCACGGCGGCTGCCAGTGCGGCCTGATCGGCAAGGCGCAGGTCCTGACGAAACCAGAGAATTACGGGGTCTGACATGCGATCGGGCATGCCATGGGCCGCCCGATGTTCCAAGCCCCCGCCCATTTGAAGCGATGCACAGCACAAATCGCCGCGTCAGGATTTTTCCGGCATGGACGCGCCGCCCCGCCCCGCTTATTCTGCACTGCACAAAGCGACGGGCGGGCTGGAGCCTCCGGATGGCTTGTCGGGATTAACGACCAGGGACTATGATGGCTTCGATGCCGAATGATTCAGAACTCGCCTACCGGCCATGCGTCGGTGTCATGCTCGTCAACATGGATGGCAAGGTTTTCGTCGGTCAGCGGATCGATAATGCGGTGGAAGCCTGGCAAATGCCACAGGGGGGCATCGACGACGGCGAAGATATGAAGGCGGCCGCCCTTCGGGAGCTGAACGAGGAGACCGGCATCGTTCGCGAGCATGTGGAGATCATCGCCAAGGCGCGCGAAGAGCATTTCTACGACCTGCCGCCGGAACTGATCGGCAAGCTGTGGGGCGGCAAATATCGCGGCCAGCGGCAATATTGGTTCCTTGCGCGTTTCCTGGGGTCGGATGAGGACATCGACATCCAGACGGCGCATCCTGAATTCCGCGAATGGAAATGGACGGAGCCGGAGAGCCTGCCTGACCTGATCGTGCCGTTCAAGCGCAAGCTGTATCGGGATATTCTCCAGGAATTCAGGGATTTGATCTGAAAACAAGGGTTAAAATCCGCCGCCATGCCGGTATGAGAAGGCGCATGCGTTACTGGCTGGCCGTTCTGCCCCTCTTCCTCTCCACCCCGGCGCTCGCCGATTACCCCGTGCTCCTGCCGCCATCGGTGCGGGAAATGCTGGAGGCGGCCATCGCCAACGGCAATGAGACCGAGATCGCGACCGTCGCGAAGATCGCCAAGCAGACCAATCCCGGTTCCGCCGACGAGATTCAGCGCATGGTCAACAGTTGGAAGGAACGGACCAGGGCGACGCAGGAAACCGTGATCCGCGAGGCGCGCTTCACGGAATTGTGGACGGGCAAGATCGAAGCGGGCGGCTTCCGCTCCACCGGTTCCACCAGCGAAATCGGCATCAGCGCCAGCGCAGCGGTCAAGCGCACCGGTATCCAATGGTCGCACAAGCTGGCCGCCAGCGTCGATTACCGGCGCGCCAACGGCGTGACCTCGCGCGAACGCTATACCGCCAGCTATGAGCCGCGCTATGAATTCGATCCACGGGGCTTCGCCTATGGATTGACGCAGTTCGAGCGGGATACGTCGATCGGCTATGACGCGCGCTACACCGCCTCGGCCGGCATCGGCTACAAGCTGATCGTCAGCGATCCGGTCGACCTCTCGCTGGATGCCGGTCCTTCGATCCGCCATGCCAAATATGTGACCGGAGAGCGGGAGACCAAATTGGGCGCCCGTGCCTCCATGGACTTCGCCTGGCGCCTGACCCCTGCGCTGACCTTCAGGCAGACAGCCTCCGGCTATGCCGAAAGCGACGTCTATACGCTGAATTCGCTGACCTCGCTGGTGACGAAAGTGGGAACACGCTGGTCGGCCGCCTTTTCCTACAATGTGCAATATGAATCGGAGACGCTGCTTTCGGCGCGGGATTCGGACACGATGAGTCGCCTGACCCTCACCTATGATTTCTAGGCGGTCGCCGACTTTCAGGACCAGGGGTGGAGGCGCGCCCTCCGCTCTGATAGGGTCGTCAGGATGAGAGGCATTTCGTCGTTCGAACGGAGCGTCATGGAAAGCGCCGCCGACGCGCCCATGCTCGCCCAGACTGAAAAATGGGCGGCGGTGAACAGCGGGTCGCGCAATCTTCCCGGCCTTGCGGCCATGGCGGCCATGCTTGCCGATGCCTTCGCCGGCCTGCCGGGCGCGATGTCCCTTGTCGATCCAGAGCCGGTTGAAACCGTGCGCCCCGACGGTCGTCTGGCGATGGTCGCGCATGGCAGCCACCTGCGCCTCTCGGTCAGGCCGGAGGCTCCGGTGCAAATCCTGCTCACCGGGCACATGGATACGGTCTTCCCCGCCGACCATGGCTTTCAGGCGCTGCGGTGGGTCGATCCGTCGACGCTGAACGGACCGGGCGTCGCGGACATGAAGGGCGGGATCGCTGTCATGCTCGCCGCCTTGCGCGCGGTGGAAACCGCACCGGATGCAAGGCGGCTGGGCTATGACGTCATCATCAACAGCGATGAGGAGGTCGGCAGCCCTTCCTCGGCGGCGCTGTTGCGGCAGGTCGCGACGGGCAAGATCGCGGCCTTCACCTATGAACCGGCCCTGCCCGACGGCACACTGGCCGGGGCGCGCGCCGGCAGCGGCAACTTCGCCATCGTCGTCACCGGACGAAGCGCGCATGCCGGGCGCAATCCGCAGGATGGCCGCAACGCATTGCTGGCGGCCGCCGACCTGGCGTTGCGGCTGAAGGCGGCGAGCGGCGGCGGCTTTTCCTGCAATCCCGCGCGGATCGAGGGCGGCAGTCCCAATAATGTCGTGCCGGACCATGCGGTTCTGCACGTCAATTTCCGGCCGAAGACGCCTGCCGACGAGCAGGCCGCGGACGAACTGCTGAAGGACGCCATGGCGCGGATCGCCCTGGAGCATGAGGTGACGCTTCACCGGCATGGCGGCTTCGGCCGGCCGCCCAAGCCGATGGATGGGCGGGCGGAAGCCTTGTTCGGGCTCGTCCGGCAATGCGGCGCGGACCTGGGCCTTTCCATCGCCTGGCGGGATACCGGCGGGGTGTGCGACGGCAATAATATCGCGGCCTGCGGCGTGCCCGTGGTCGACACCATGGGCGTGCGGGGCGGCAATATCCACAGCGATTCGGAATATCTGATCGTCGACAGCCTGGCCGAACGGGCGCAACTATCGGCCCTGGCGCTGCTCCGCATCGCCCAGGGGCATTTCACCGGGGGGATGAAGGCGTGAGTTTTTTCATGCGCACGGCGCGCGCCGACGATTTGCAGACCCTTTATGAAATGGCGAAGCTGACCGGGGGCGGGTTCACCAACCTGCCGCCGGACCGGAAGTCGCTTGCCGCCAAGCTGGAGCGGACGGGACAGGCGCTGGCCCGGCAAGGCGAAGGGGTCGAGGACGAACTGATCGTCATGGTGCTGGAAAACAGCCAGACGGGTCAGGTCCGCGGCACCTGCCAGATATTCAGCAAGGTCGGGCAAAGCTGGCCCTTCTATTCCTATCGGCTGGGCGTTCTCACCCAACATAGCCGGGAGCTTTCGCGCACCTTCAGGGCGGAGATGCTTTCGCTCGTCACCGATCTGGAAGGGTCGACGGAAGTGGGCGGCCTGTTCCTTCACCCCCGCGAGCGCGCGGAGGGGCTGGGTCTGCTGCTGGCGCGCAGCCGCTATCTCTATATCCGCAACCATCGCGCCCGCTTCGGAGAGCGGATCATCGCGGAACTGCGGGGCGTGATCGACGAGGCGGGCGGTTCCCCCTTCTGGGACGGCCTCGCGGGGCGCTTCTTCGGCATGAGCTTTCAGGAGGCGGACGAGTTCAACGCGGTGAACGGCAACCAGTTCATCGCCGACCTGATGCCAAAGACGCCGATCTACACCGCCATGCTGACCGACACCGCGCGCGGCGTCATCGGCATGCCCCACCCCAATGGCCGCGCGGCCATGCGCATGCTGGAGACGGAGGGCTTCACCAATCCCGGCTATGTCGACATATTCGACGGCGGACCGACGATGGTGGGGCAAATCAATTCGCTGCGCACCATCGCCCATGCCTCCGACGCGGTGCTGGGCGCGGTGCACGAAAAGGGCGGAGACAAGATGCTGGTGACCACCGGACGGCTCGCGGATTTCCGCTGCACCTATGCCTTGGTGACGGAACGGGAGGATGGCGGCATATCGCTCGACCGGGCTTCCGCGGAACTGCTGGGGGTGGAACCGGGACAGACATTCACCATGGCGGAACGGGCATGACGGCAAGGGAGATCAATTTCGACGGCCTGGTGGGTCCCAGCCACAATTATGCGGGCCTCAGCCTGGGCAACCTTGCCTCCGCGCGCAACGCGGGCGCCATCTCCTATCCCCGCGCGGCGGCGCTTCAGGGGATAGAGAAGATGCGGTCCAACCTTCGCCTCGGGCTGCCGCAGGGGCTGTTCCTGCCCCAGTGGCGGCCGGATGGCGCCTGGCTGTCAGCCCTCGGGACCGATGTCGGCAATGCGGAGGCGCATATCCGCGCCGCCGCCATGTCGGCCTCCTCCATGTGGGCCGCCAATGCCGCGACCGTTTCGCCGGCCGCCGATACGGCCGATGGGCGCACGCACCTGACCGTCGCCAATCTCGTCACCATGCCGCATCGCAGCCATGAATGGCCGCAGACGCTCGCCCAGTTGCGCCTTGCCTTTTCCGACCGGAACGCCTTCGCCGTGCATGGCCCTGTCCCCGCCCCCTTCGGCGACGAGGGCGCGGCCAATCACATGCGCCTGTGCGACAGCCATGGCGAGGCAGGCGTCGAGGTGTTCGTCTATGGCCAGTCCGGCGGCCCCTTTCCCGCCCGCCAGCATGTCGAGGCGAGCAAGGCCGTCGCCCGGCTGCACCGGCTCGATCCGGATCGGACGCTGTTCGTCATGCAGTCGGAGGAAGCGATCGCGGCGGGCGCCTTCCACAATGACGTGGTCGCCGTCGCCAACGAACGCGTGCTCTTCACGCATGAACATGCCTTTGCGGACAAGGAGCGCTTCTACGCCGCTCTCCGCGCCAGGCTGCCGTCGGTGGAGATCGTGGAGGTTCCCGCCAGCGCCATCAGCCTGTCAGACGCGATCCGCAGCTATATCTTCAATGCGCAGCTCGTCACCTTGCCCACGGGCGACCCTTCGAATTCGCCCGGGACAGGCATGGCGCTGATCCTGCCGACGGAGGCGCGGGATATGCCCGCCATCTGGAACTGGCTGGAGGAGATGGTCGCGGGCAACGGCCCCATTCGCAAGCTCGTGCCTGTCGACGTGCGCCAGTCCATGGCCAATGGCGGCGGTCCTGCCTGCCTGCGCCTGCGCGTGGTGGCCGATCCTGCCAATATCGATCCCCGCTTCCTGGTGGACGAGGCGAAGCTGGACGGCATTGCCGACATCGTCCGCAACTATTGGCCAGAAGCCATAGCGCCAGAGGATCTGGCCGATACCCGGCTGATCGCCCGCATCGAACAATCATGGTTAACGGTTGTTGACCATTTGCAACTTTCAGGCGATCTAATCCCCTGACGGCGGGCAAGCCGAGTGGGACCGGATGGAACGGATCAAGCGCCTCTTCACGATCAAGACCAAGTTCGAGGCGTTTCTGGTGATTTACGCCCTGGCCCTTGGCGCGACCGAGCGCGGCTTCGTCTACATGCAGCAATATCCCGGCACCGGGGGGCATTTGCTGGCGCTGGCCTGCACCGGCAGCGTCTTCATGGCCGGCGGCATGATCCTGGACGCCGTGGAGATGCGGCACAGCGCCATTTAACTTGTATCTGCCGCCCGCTCCATGCAGGAGCGGCGTCATGGCTGCGATCATGCTTCAGGGAACGGGTTCGGACGTCGGCAAATCCTTGCTGGTGGCGGGCCTTTGCCGCGCGCTGGTGCGGCGCGGATACAGCGTCCGGCCCTTCAAGCCGCAGAACATGTCCAACAATGCCGCCGTCACCGCCGATGGCGGAGAAATCGGGCGGGCGCAGGCTCTTCAGGCCATGGCGGCAGGAATCGAGCCGCATACGGACATGAACCCGGTGCTGCTGAAGCCGCAGGCCGACCGCACGTCCCAGCTTGTCGTCCATGGCCAGGTGCGCGGCAAGCTGGGCAGCGAAAATTTCCGGTCCGCGCGCGGCGAATTGCTGGAGGCCGTACTGACCAGCTACCGCCGCTTGCAGGCGCAATGCGACATTGTCGTGGTGGAGGGCGCCGGATCGCCCGCAGAGGTGAACCTGCGCGCCGGCGACATCGCCAATATGGGCTTTGCGCGGGCCGCGAATGTGCCGGTGATCCTGGTGGGCGACATCGATCGCGGCGGCGTGATTGCGGCCGTCGCCGGAACAAGGGCAGTCATCGATCCCGCCGATGCGGCGATGATCCGTGGATTCCTGATCAACAAGTTCCGGGGCGACCCCGCGCTGTTCGAGGATGGTTATCGCCATATCGAGCAGTTGACCGGCTGGAAGGGCTTTGGCGTCATCCCCTGGCTCGGCCAGGCCAGCCGCTTACCCAGCGAGGATGCCGTGGTGCTCGAACGCCGGCAGGGCGTCGGCCACGAAAAGCTGCTGATCGCCTGCCCCATCCTGCCCCGGATCGCCAATTTCGACGATCTGGACCCCCTGAAACTGGAGCCGGGCGTCGAAGTCATGATGGTGCCGCCGGGCCAGCCCATTCCGGCGGAGGCCGCGCTCATCATCCTGCCGGGTTCCAAGGCGACGATCGCCGACCTGCAGGCGGTCCGCGATCAGGGATGGGACATCGACATTCTCGCCCATCGCCGGCGCGGGCGGCCGATATTGGGGATATGCGGCGGTTACCAGATGCTGGGCCGCAGGATAGACGATCCGGACGGGATCGAGGGGCCGCCCGGCGGCATCGAGGGGCTTGGCCTGCTGGACGTGGAAACCCGGCTGACGCAGGTCAAGACATTGGAAAGAACCGGCGGAACCGCAATGGGCCAGGCCTTTTCCGGCTATGAGATGCATGTCGGACGGACGGACGGCGCCGATTGCGCGCGCCCGTTCGCCATGCTGGAGGGCGGTCGTCCCGATGGCGCATCGAGCGGAGACGGCACGGTGATGGGCACCTATGTCCACGGCCTGTTCGCCAGCACCGCGCTGCGCGCCGCCTTTCTGTCCCGCCTGGGGCATGAAGCCGCATCGGAGGATTATCAGGCTTCGGTGCATGAAGCGCTGGACCAGATCGCAATGCAGTTGGAAGAGCATGTCGATGTGCAGGCGCTGATCCGGATCGCCACCGCCTGACCCGGTTGGAGCCTTGCCGGCGGGCCGGGCCATTACGGCACGCATGCGCACCTATGCTATTGGTTATATTTACCGAAAATCAGCAGGATAGTATAAGCAAAGCATAGGACATAGCGCCGACAGCATGGCGCGACATGGGGGCGAGGCGGAACTTATGTTGCGTGACCTTCATAAACCATCCGCTCCGATGAAGGCTGCCCTGTCATCGTGCAGGCGCCACTTTCTTTCTTCCTTGATATTCAGCGCATTGATGAACGTCCTTTATATCGGACCCGTTCTCTACATGCTGCAAATCTATGACCGGGTCGTGACGGGACAGGGCAGACTTACCCTGTTCTTCCTGACAATCATCATCATCTTCGTGATCGGCACGCTCGCGCTGCTGGAGCAGGTGCGCTCCCGCCTGCTGGTGCGGGCCAGCATCCGCTTCGACCGGCAGCTTTCGGGGCTGCTGCTCGATACGACGCTCAGTGGACGCGGCTCGACGGGCGAGGCGATGAACCGACAGGCCCTTCGGGAGTTCGACACGCTCCGCCAGACGCTGACCGGGCCGACGATCCTGTCGATCTTCGATTTTCCCTGGAGCCCCATCTATGTCGTCGTCTGCTTCCTGATCCATCCGGCCATTGCGGCCATGGCGATGGCCGGCGGCGGCGCGCTCCTCTTCATCGCGCTTTGCAATGAAAGGCGGACAAATGCGCCGCTGAAGCAGGCCAATGACGCCGCCAACAAGGCCTATGTCAGCCAGGAACAGACGATCGCGGGCGCGGAGGTGATCCGCGCGCTCGGCATGCGGAACGCGCTGGTTCGGCGGCACCTGCTCGAACGCCGGGCGATGCTGAACCTCCAGGCCCATGCCAGCTTCGCGGGCGGGCATTATGTCGCCATCAGCAAGTTCATCCGCCTCGCCCTGCAATCGCTGGCGCTGGGCCTGGGCGCGTGGCTGGCGATCAACGACCAGATTTCGGCGGGCGCGATCTTCGCTTCCTCCTTTCTGGTCGGAAGGGCGCTGGCGCCGATCGACCAATTGCTGGGCGCGTGGCGCAGCGTCGTCCATGCGCGGGCGAGCTATGCGACGCTCAACGATCTGCTGGCCGCGAGGGATGCCGACATCGCCCTCACCCGGTTGCCTGCGCCGAACGGCCATATCGCGGTCGAACATCTGACCTGTTTCAACCCAGGCCAGGAAAGACCTGTGCTGGCCGACATCAGCTTCACGGTGGAGCCGGGGGAGGTCATCGCCATTGTCGGACCCAGCGGCGCGGGCAAATCGACCCTGCTGAGCATGCTGTCCGGCGCGGCGCGGCCGCTGCGCGGATCGATCCGCTATGACGGCGCGGACATCCAGGACTGGGAATCGGAACGACTGGCGAGCTTCGTCGGCTATCTGCCGCAGGACACGTCCCTGTTCGCCGGGACGATCAAGGAGAATATCGCCCGCTTCGGCAATTTCCTGTCGGACGATGAGGAAGCGATAGACAATGCCGCCATCGAAGCCGCCCGGCTGAGCGGCGCGCATGACATGATCCAGCATCTGCCGGGCGGCTATAATCTGACGCTCGGTTGGGGCGGACGTGGCCTTTCCGCCGGGCAGGCGCAGCGCGTCGGTCTTGCGCGGGCGCTCTACGGTGCGCCGCCGCTGGTCTTTCTGGACGAACCCAATGCGCATCTCGACGCTGAGGGAGAGGTGCGGCTGGTCGCGACGCTGGCCGACCTCAAGAAGAGGAATGCCTCCGTCATCATCGTCGCCCATCGCATGGGGATATTGGGCGTGGTCGACAAGATCATGGTGATGCGCGACGGAAGGGTCGAGGCCTTTGGCGCACGCGACGACGTGCTGGGCCGTTTGAAGGCGATCCGGTCGGAAGAACGTCCCGCTCCCCAGACGGCGGAGGGGTAAGGCGCCATGGGAACTATTCAGATCAGGGATGCGGCCGGCGCCGTCGAGCTTTACTATCCCGCCGGAAGCGGCGCGGAGATCATCGACGACCGGCCTGAGCGCGACATGCGCGCCGGCATGATCATCGCGGCGCTGTTCTTCGTCCTGTTTCTCGGCTGGGCGGCCTTTGCGCGGCTCGATGCGGCCGCCTATGCGCCAGGGCGGCTCACCGTGTCAGGCCAGCGGCAATCGGTGCAGCATCGCGACGGCGGCGTGGTGGGCGCGATCTTCGTGAAGGAAGGCCAGCATGTCAGCCAAGGCCAGCCGCTGATGGAACTGGCCTCCGCCGAGGTGCGGGCGCAGGCGCGCATCTTCGGCGCGCAATATATCGAGTTGAAGGCGCAGCGGGCAAGGCTGATTGCCGAGCAGCTTGGCGCAAGCCATGTCCTGTGGCCTGCCGAATTTGCGATGCTGAAGGGGCGGGAGAAGGCGGATGCGGAGGAGGCGATCCGCCTTCAGCTGACCCAGTTCAACGCGCGTAGCTCCGTACTGGCGGCGCAGACCGGCGTGCTGCGCCAGCAGGCCAGTCAGGTGCAGCAGACGGCGCGCGGCTATCGTTCGCAACTGGCGGCCTCTTCAGAGCAGGCCCGCCTGATCGGAGAGGAACTGGAGAGCCTGCGCGGCGTGGCGGAAAAGGGGTTTGTGTCCCAATCCCGGATCAGGGCCCTGGAACGCGCAAGGGCCGATCTTCAGGGACAGGAGGGGCAATTTTCCGCCAGCATCGCCCGGTCCGGGGCGGAAGCGGGGGAAAACCGGCTGAAGGCGCTCGAAGCGGAAAAGGCCTATAAGGAACGCGCCTCATCGGAATTGCGCGACGTCGAATTCTCGCTCAACGAAGTGCTGCCCAAATATCGCGCCGCCAGGGATCAGCTTGCCCGGCTGCAAATCCGCGCACCCGCCACCGGCACCATCGTCGGCCTCAACGTCTTCACTGTCGGCGGCGTCATTTCCGCCGGCCAGAAGCTGATGGACATCGTTCCCGACCGGGCGGGTCTCGTCATAGAGGCGCGGATTTCGCCCGAAGACATTGACGACCTGAAAGTGGGGCAGCAGGCGCAGATCAAGTTCAGCAGCCTGCATGAACGCGACCTGCCGATCATGGACGGCCGGATCACGCGGCTTTCGGCCGACAGCTTCCAGGATGAAAAGGCGGGGGTCTCCTTCTACACCGCAGAGGTGATGGTGCCGCCGAAGGAACTGGACAGGATCAGGAGCGTGCGGGGGAAGGATTTCAGCCTGAAGGCAGGGATGCCGGTGCAGGTCCTGGTGCCGCTGCGGCGGCGGACTGCGCTCCAATATGCGCTGGAACCGCTGACCCAGTCGCTCTGGCTGTCCTTCCGGGAGCATTGAGCCAGACGGTCATTGCAGTTCGGAAAAGCGGACCCGCGCGCCCAGCGCCTCGTAGATGTGCCGATATTCCGCGATGATGGCGCTGCGGTCATAATCCCGCACGACACGCTCGCACAGCGCTTCGCCCATCGCCCGGCGCAAGGAAGGCGAGCGCAGCAGGTGCAGGATCGCCGCCGCCGTGCCCTCCGGGTTGACCAGTTCGGTGACGATGCCGCCCGGCCGGTCGATCCCAGGCGCCCGCCCCTCGATCATTTCCCGGCAACTGCCGACATCTGGCGCGACCACCGGCACCCCGCACGCGCCCCCTTCCAATATGACGAGCGGCTGGGCTTCCGACAGGCTGGTGAGGACGATCAGGTCGATCCGGGGCAGCCATTCCGCGACATTGACCCGCCCGGCAAATTGCACCGCATTGCCGATGCCCAGTTCAGCGACCAGCGCCTCGCAATCCGCGGCATAGTCCGCATCCTCATCGAGCGGCCCCAATATGGCGAAGCGGACTTCGGGCATGTCCGTCAGGACCAGCGCCGCCGCCCTGATGAAGGTCTTGACGTCCTTGATCGGCACCACCCGGCCGATCAGCGTCACCAGCGGCCGGGCGGGATCGCAGGCGCGCTCCATCGACGCGAAGCGCTCCGCATCGATGCCGTTGGGAATGACGCGCAGCCGTTCCTGCCGGGCGCCCAGGCGGCGCTGCGTCTGGTTGTTGGCCCCGTACAGCGCGATGATCGGGTCGCAGGCGTCGTAGCAGGCGCGGGTATAGGTCTGGAAGACCGCCAGCCACAGGTCGCGCAGATCATGCCCTTCCCGGTCGAGCGTCAGCCCGGTTTCGATCTGGTCCCCGATCCAGTCGGCCATCATGATCTCTATCTGCCGTTCCAGCATGTAGATTCCATGTTCGGTGATGAAGGCGGGATGGCCGGTCTCATAAGCGGCCCGTGCAGCCAGCAGGCCCGCAAAGCCGGTGGATATGGTGTGATAGACACGCGCTTTCGGCAAGGGCGCGAGCAGCATCTTGAGCAGCCCGCCCAGCAGCACCCGCATCGCCCAGAAGAAATGATGGAAGGAGGCCGAGCGGAAAGCCGTGTCGTAATAATGGGTGAAGAGGTCAAATATCTCCGGATTGGAGAGGAGATCGCCTGCGCCGGGGCACGGCTTCAATCCTTCCAGCGCCTGCCGCAGACGGATCAGTTCATCCCTGCCGCCCGTCGACAGGAAGGCGAGCAGCAGGCGGCCGATCCGCTTCATCTGCGACGCCGGATAGCGGCGCGGCAGGCAGGGTTCGATCAGCAGCGGGATTTCCACCACCTCCACGACATTGGGCGGCGGCGCCATGCGCCAGGGCTGCGCGCCATTGCCCGCCTTGATGGCGACGAGCGAAAATCGCAGGTCGGGCATGCTGAGGATCAGGTCCTGCAACCAGCTGGAAACGCCCCCGACCACAAACGGATAAGCGCCTTCGACGATCAGGCATATGTCGCTGTCCTGCCCGTCGGACATCATGACGCCGGCTCCACGTCCCCCCTGCGCGTGGGCCGGGCCTTGCCTGCCGGATGCCGTTCCAGCGCGCGCCTTATCCGGGCGCGCGCCGCCTGCAATGACCGGCGCCTTATGTCACCGCTCTTCAGCAAGCCGGCAATCTCATCCAGCTTCCTGTTCGCGTCCTGACAGAGCCGAAGCCTCTGCCCCTGCGGCAGCAACTGGTTGAAGCAGCCATGATCGGCCAGCAGCATGGCAAGGGCATAGCGATCGTCCAGATGCTGGGCGGGGGCGATCCTCGCCTGCAATTCGCTGCGTTGCTGCGCCAGATTATAGCTGACCTGCGCGGCCGCAGCGGCGGCGAGCGCCCGGATGGTCTGGTCCTCGTCCGACAGGGCCATGACGATGAGGGGGGACAATCGCGGCTCGAAAGAGATCACGGCGGTTTCCAGGGCCCGGTAGCGGGCCTGCAGATTTCCGTAGCGGAGCATGGTGGCCAGTGAACCGATCTCGTCGCTTTCGGGATAACGCACACGATCGTCGAGTATCCGGCCAAGCCGCTCTACCGGCGACAGGTCGTTGACGTCCCGCCGCTTGCCCGTTCGGACGTCCCGATAGGCGATCTGCCTTTTCCGCCTCGACGGCCGGACCAGCGGCGCCAGAATCAGGCAGACCAGCATCCCGGCAGGCCCAATGGCGGCACCGATCGGCAGGGCGAAACGCTGGCGCACGCCCAGCCCATCCAGCCCTTTCATCATGACCAGCAGCGCGGCGCAGGAGAGCGCCAGATGGATGGGCGCGAACCAGAGGATGCTCCCCTCTCCCACCGCCAAACCGGTGAACAGCAGGAACAGATCGGCAGCCGAAAACAGGATGAGCAGGGCGATCAAGCCACTTTTCCTTCCGGGACCAGCCATTTCGGCGCAAAGGCCTGTTCGCGGCCGAACAGCGCCGGGCATTTGCCGAGCAGGTCCGCAACCTGTAGCAGTTGCGCCACATAGGCCTCCGTGATCCTGATCCCGGCGGCGCTGTGGACGAGAATGATGGCCGCCAATCCTTCCTCCGCCCCCGCGACCGGCACGGCCAGAAGACCCCATTCCGACAGCAGCGGCCGGTCGGCGGCACGATCGGCCCGCAACGGCCTGGGCGTCGCCAGCATCGCCTGCGCCATCGGCGAGCGCGAAAGGTCCGGGGCCTGCCCCTGGGCCGTCTTGCCGCCGAAGCGCGCCGTCACCTGGGCGCCGCGCACATCGTAGAAGGTGAAATCCTCCGTCTGCGCGGCGAGCGCGATCAGGCGGGCGACCGCGTCGGCCTGGCTTTCCGGATCGGGTTTGGAAAGGTCGAGGCCGGCAGCCATGGCCTGTACGATCGTGCGCTGCCCGGTGGCGATCCGGACCTGCAGCTTGCGGTTGGTGTCGGTGAGACGGGCGATGATTTCCGCCAGCTTCTTCCAGTTGCGATCCATCGCCTGATGCTGCCGTTCCTGATCGGCAATGCGGTTCCTGCGGCTGGCGGTCACCTCGCCCGTCACCAGGGCCGTCACCATCCACAGCATGGGCTGGATGGAGAGGCGCAGCTGCTGTTCGATATGATCCGTCGCGCCCGACCATGGGTTCGACCAGCGGAACCAGATGGCGGAGGCGATTGCGGCGGCGGCCAGCCCCGATCCGGTGCCATAGGTCGTCGCCATGACCAGCACCGGCAGCCAATAGGGATTGGGGTTGATGTCGCAAAAGGCATTGCCGCTCATCAATCCCTGGTCGATCGCCATCAGCGTAGCGAACAGGATCAGCATTTCCGCGCATTGCAGCAGGATGGGCCGCTTCTTCAGCATCAATGCCTCCCAAGAAAGCGAGTGAGCGCCACGCGCAGATAGAGTTGGCGTCCCGAAATGCCCGGCCGGCTGATCGAACTGATCCCGCCGCTCGCCTGAAGGCGCCAGCCCTCGCTCAGCCGCCCGGTCGCGCTGACGTTCGCGGTGGGGCCGTCGGTCTTGCCCTTGCGGTCGAAGGTCCAGCCTGCCGCGCCGCTGAGCTGCCAACCTGTCCAGGACATGCCGGACAGCAGTTGGAAGCTGTGATTTTCCCGGTCGCTGAGAGGGATATAGGCAAGGCCATTGGGCCGCAGCGCCCTGCGGCCGACATATTCCGCATCCAGCCGGTAGCTGACCGCCAGCGATGGCGATCCGCGGCGGAGCAGATAATCGAGGCCGCCCGCCACGGTGATGCTGCGCGTCCGAACACCGGTGCCGGTCAATCCATAGCCATTCCAGCCGCCATCCGCCTGCACCGCCAGTTCCGGCGTCAGGCGGATCGTCCCCCCGATCCCCGCGCGGCTGATATGACCGCCGAAGGTCGATTGCTCAGGCGTGGCGAGATCCGGCAGGCGGTAGGCGAGGACCAGCCTTCCCTGCTTTTCGGGAGGACCGGCGAACAGCCGAAGGCCGGCGCCCGCCACCTTTTGGTCCAACTGGGCACTGCCCTGAAACTCGATGCGGGAAACCGCGCCGAGATCGACGGTCGCGAACAGGTCCCCGATGGCGGAGCGGGACGTGCGGTTGGCAAGAATGCCGTTGGCGCCATGGACGGTGTCCGCTTCGGAGCGGAACCAGCGGACGCCAGCGCCGAGCGAGAGGCGGTTGTTGAACGGCACCAGCGCATTGAGGCCCGCCTCCGCCTGCCAGAAGACCTTGCCGCCGCGCGCCGTCACGGCCCCGGCGACATTGCCGCCCGATTCGGCCAATGTCTGCCGGGCAAAGGGATCGTCCGCGGCGAGATTGCGATAACGGGCCGCGCCAAGGGCCAGCGCGCCCTCCGCAACCTCCATGTCGCCCAGCAGGCGCTGGATTCGCTTGTCGCCGGGATATGCCGCCGCCAGCGGAGCAAGCCGCCGCCGCGCCAGATCGGGATAGCCGGCGGCGGCATCGGCTTGCGCCCGGGCGATGGCGAGTTCGACGCCCAGATCCGACGTTTGCGGTTCGCCTGCGATGGGGGGGGCAGGCGCCGGCTCTCCATCGGGCAGGAAACGGACGTGCAGCCCATGCTTGTCCGCCACCGCCTCCAGCTTCCGCCCCTCGGCGGCGCGCAGAACCAGACTCTCGTCATTCCAGCGCAAATCCGCCAGGTCCGCCCCGGCGGCGGCGGCAAAGTCCTTGAGGACGGCATCGGCAATCGGCCGGTCGAACCGGACGACCAGCTCATAGCCGCTGTCTTCCAGTTCGAGATGCACGTCCCCGCTCCATTGCAGGTCCACCGTCCTGACTTCCGATGCCGTCACATCCGTGTCGGGCGGCAATGCCGCGACCATGAGCGGCGGCGGCCCCATCAGCAGCAAGGCGGCGGCCAGTGGCGTCATGGCCGCAACACCTTGCGCGCACGTCCCGGATCACCCGAGGCGATAAGCAAGCGGGCCAGCATGATGTCGAGCTTGCGGTCTGCCGGAGTGGCCCGGCGCAGTGCCTCGACCATGGCCGTCGCCTCCGACATCCGGCCCAGCCGGGTCAGCAGTTCCGCCCGCTCCACCGAAAGCGGCGAGGTGAGCGCCAGCGATCTTTCGATCCAGGGACGGGCCCCGGCTTCGCCCTTCAGCTTCTTCTGCGCATCGGCCATCAGGCTCAGCGCTGCCCGGTCGTCGGGACGTTCGCGAAGATAGAAATTCAACTGGTCGGCGGTAGCCCGCGCATCCCCCCTGTTCCAGCCGTCCCAGGCAAGGCGAAGGTGATCCGACGGCTCGGCGGCGCTATTGGCGACGCGGGCGTTCGCAAGCGCCAGATCATAATAGGCCGCTCTATCGGGCGGAACCTGCGCGCCGGCTGCCGCCTTCAACTGCAGGGCGGAAAGGGTGCGGCCGTCCAGCAGCCGGTCGAGCGCCCGCGCCGCCGCCGCCCTGTCGCGCGCCGCATTGGCCAGTGCGATGCGCTGGACCAGCATGTCGCTGCTGTCGGCGGCGTCAGTCGCTTCCAGAAACGCCAGCGCGTCCGCAGGCCTTGCCCGCTCGACATAGGCCTGCGCCCATTTCGGATCGGCCAATGCCCGCGCCTTCAACCAGGCAAGGTCCTGCGCGACAGGGCGCGGCCCCATGAGGTACAGCATGCGCGCGTCGGACGGGTCATCGCTTTTAACCGTCGATTGCTGCCGAAGCAGCGCGATAGCGTCCGACCGGAAACCCCTTTCCAGCAGGCGTTGCGCGATGGCGGGGCGGTCGGCGCCTGTCTCGGCCGCCCGACCCAGCAGCCATTGCCGTATTGCATCCCTGTTTCCGGACCCCATGATGATGCTTTCCCGCACAGCATCGCGCCCCGTCGGCAGCATGGCGGCATAGCGAAGCGCCGAACGGATGTCGCCGGACCGCTGCGCCAGCGTCATGGCAAGCCAGGGGTTCCGGTCGCGCCAGCCCGGCGTCCCGGACCGGTCGATCCGAGCAATGAGGTCATAGCGCCCCGCCCCACTCGCCCAGGACGCCAGATCGAGCGACTGTGCCGGGTCGAGCGGCGCTATGGCGCCATGCTCCGCGGCCAGGATCAGCAGATCGGGCTGGCCGAGCGCATAGCTGGCCTCGACCAGATCCTTGGCCGGAGCCGTTCCGGGATTCATGGCCGCCGCCCGAACCATGTCGGCGGCACCCTGCGCGTCGCCGGCCTTGCGACGCAGGTCGAGGCGGAGGCGCCAATGGGCGGGGGCGGCGTGATCCGGACGGCCCTCCAGAAAGGCAAGCGCGACCTCCGGACGGCCGCCCGCCATGATGTCATAGGTCAGCCTTGCGCTCGGAACCGGCGCGCCCTTCCCCGCCAGCGCATCCGCAAGCTGCCCCAGAACCTTAGCGTCGGCCGTCGTCACGGAAGCGTTCAACAACCGTTGAAGGTCCGGAGGAGAAAGCCTTTTCCCTTGCGCGAAGCGCTGCATCAGCATGGCCGCATCGGGTGGAGGCAAGGGGATGGCGACCGGCGGCGGCGCGAATGTCGCTCGCCGGATCGCATCGGCAATCTGCCAGTGGCTGGGCATCAACAGCACCGCAGCGGCGAGCAGCAACCCACCCCCCGCGATCGGTCCGATGACCGCCATGTTCGGGTGGCGCAGCGCTTCGATCTTCATGACAGGGGCTCCGGTATGAGCCGGTCGAGAGCCAGGGTGGACACATAGGGCTGGAATCCGGCGGCGCGCTCCCGCGCATAGAGGCTGGCGATGGTGGCCTTGTCGCGCGGGTCCCAATAGTCGAGCGTGGCAAGCCCCAGACGGGGATTGATCCGCCGGGCCGCGAAAAGATGGTCCGCCTGCCATTGCCAGTCGTCGGCGGAGGTCATCTCATAGCGCCCCTCCGCGAAGTTCCAGCGCGAAGCCATGGCTTCCGCCAGCACGAGGTCGATCTGACCCGCGACCTGCGGCAGCAGGGCATAGCCCCGGTTTATCATGATCGCCATGTCCGGAAAGCGCGTGCGAATGGCCTGCACCAGCCGCGCGGCGCCGGCCACCATGCCCTTGTTGCGGTCGGCATCCTGCCGCTCCAATGCCTCCGCATTGTCGAGCGTGTCCATGAAGATGCCGTCATAGCCCTTGCGCAATATGGCGGGGATCAGGCGATCGACCACAAGGGCGGTCCAGGCCGGATCGCGCAGGTCGACAAGCCGCGCCTGCGGCCAGTTCGGATTGGCCTGCCGCAGCGCGCCCGCCTTTTCCAGTTCTGCGGCGAAGGGACGACCGTCATGGACCTCCCCCAGGCTGATATAGCCCAGCAGGCGGCTGCCGGGGCCACGCAGCGGGGCAAGCGGGCGGGCGAAGTCGGGTTCCAGCACCAGAAGGCCGAAGCGGCGGGCGATGGCGGGATCGGTCGCTTCGCCATAATCCACCCCCCAGGCGTTGGCCCCGCCGATTTCGGGCAGGGCGCGGGCCGAAAGGCCGAACACCATGAGGGACAGCGCCAGCAGATCGCGGCGGCGGAAGGGAAGAACGCTCATGGCCAGAACCTCGCCCACAGGCCGCTATTGCCCGCCACCGCCGGATTATTGCCGACGAAGAGCAGATAGGTGAGCTTGCCCGTCGCCTCCGCCACCAGCGCGACGGCGAGCGAGGCTGCCGTCACCGCGCCCGCCAGATAGCCGAAGCCGAAGCCCGCGAAGCCGCTGTCGCGAAACAGCAGCGTGCCCGCCGCGCTCGCCAGCAGGAAGCTGCCCCAGACCGCCACAATCCGGCCGGCAAGGTCATAATAGGACAGGATGATGCTCATCTGGATCGCGACGAGGTGGAAGACGACGCCCACCGCCGTCAGCCGAAAGCCGAATATGCCGCGCGCGTTCATGTCGAGCAGGCGGATGATCTCCGGCGCGAGAACCCAGCAGAAGCCGGCCAGGATCGCCTGCTCGACCATCAGCAGGCGCAAGTCCAGCCGGATCGTCATGCCGACCTTCTGCCGCGCCTTTTCGATCCGGCGCCGGTTGGCCGTGCCCATGCAATGGCTCATCAGCGCCGCAAAGGCCCGGTCGAACCGCGTCTCCGTCGTGACGAGGATCAGCGTCAGGCCGGGAATCATCGTGAGCAGGCCGAGGAAGCTGGCCTGATCGTTGACCGGATTGACCCGCAGGGCGCCAACGGCCTGAACGCTGCCCGGCGCCCACCAGAGCAGCCATTTGTCGATCCAGATCGCCAGCGCGTTGGTCAACCCCGCCGCGCCCAGCGCCAGGACGCCGGGCGTCCTGCCGATCCAGCCCGGCCGCCATTCGGGACTGTTGGGAAAATCATCCCGGATCGCGGCGATCAGCAGCGCCAGCGTCACGATCAGACCCGCCGCGATCGCCGCAAGAACAGCGGCGGGCGCGGTCGGCCGGACCAGCGCCAGGCACAGGGCCACCATCGCGATCCCGCAAAGATAGGCCAGGAATATCGGCCGGTGCCGCCATGTCGCGTGCAGGAAGGGACTGGCGATCCAGATTTGCGAGAACAGCGTCAGGATCGCGGTGGCCAGCAGGAACAGGTCCGGCCGCATCCCGCCGGCAAGGCCGAACAGCAGGCCCCCCGCGATCAGCGACGCCAGCGTCGCCCAGACCAGCGCCGCCAGCAGGATGGCGGGGATCGCGTCGCGTTCCCCCAGGTAGAAGCGATCGGACGCCATGCGGGTCGCGATCATCGCCAATGGCGCGGTGATCACCGTCGAAACGCCGAAGGCATAGACCAGGCTGGTCTGGATGATCGCATGGTCGGCCGCAACCATGGTGGACCGCGTCCAGCCCTGTAGCAGGAAGACCGCGAGCGCGGTCATCAGCCACGGGCCGGAACTGACCACGGCCCCGTGGAAGGCGGCATTGGCGATCCCGCCCAAGCCGTCCTCCCGGGCTATCCGGTCCAGTCTGAAGCCGATGCCAGCCATTCCCCCGGCCCCGTCGCTAAAGCAGGAAGTCACTCGCGGTCAGGTTGTGCACCCCGATCAGCCTGATCGCGAAATCCACCGTCGCCGGATTATTGTCGACATTCGCCTCGACAAAGCTGTCCGTACCGTTGGAATAGACATGAAGCTGGCCCGGCCCGGAAAAGGCCGCATTGCCGATGAAGCTGAAGGCCTGGTTTCCCGACAGCGCCGGCATGGCGTCGATTGCGGACAGGTCGATCCGGTCGATCCCCTGCTGGAAATCCATGATCCGGTCCATGATCGCGGGCGTGCTGTTGCCTGTGGCGTTATAGATGAACAGGTCGGCATCGGCGCCGCCGGTCAATATGTCCGCGCCCGCCCCTCCTGTGATGCGGTCGGCGCCTGCCCCTCCATCGATGATGTCGTTGCCGCCCGCGCCGTTCAGCGTGTCGGACCCGCCATTGCCGATCAGCGTGTCGTTGCCGCCGGCGCCCCTCAGCGTGTCTTCCTCTCCCTGACCGATGAGTGTCGATCCACCGCTTGCCGCCGTCAGCGACAGGCCGGACACATTGTTGACGACGACCGTCAGGTTCTGGAAATCCTGCGCGCCCAGGCTGTCCGTGGCCAGCACCTGCACCTGATAGCGATTGTCCAGGTTGGAATCTGCGGGCGCCTCGAAATCCGGAGCGCTCTTGAAGGTCAGGACGCCGGTCTGAGGATCGATGGAAAAGAGCGCGCCATCAACGGCTGACCCCAGCGAATAGGTGATTGTCTGGCCCAGATTGACGTCCGTCGCCACGACCTTCGTCACGGCCGTACCATTTTCGGCCATTCGGATGGTTGCGGAAGCCCCCCCGCCATTCGAGATGATGATCGGCGCGGCGTTGAGGATGGTGACGGTGACGGCGATGGCCTGGTCGTCATAGAATGTTCCGTCGGACGCGCGGACGATGACGTCATAGACATTGTCCTTGCCCGTGTCCGTCGGCAGCAGATAATTGGGCGTGTTGACGAAGTTGAGCTGCCCTGTCGAAGCGTTGATCGTGAATTTGCTCGCATCCACGCCGCCCGCAATGGAATAGGCCAGCGTCGTGTTGGCATCCGGATCGACCGCCGTCACCTTCATCACCGGCCGCGTGCCGGTGGAGACGGAAACGGCAGCCGTATCGCCGCCGCCGCCGGAAGTGATCACCGGCGCATGCTCGTTCGCATTGGTGACGGTGACGTTGATGGCCTGATCGTCGAACAGCGCTCCGTCGGACACCCTTACCGTCAGGCTATAGACATTGTTCGCGTTCGCATCGCCGGGCAGGTCGTAATTGGGCGGGCTGAGGAAGGCGAGCGCGCCGGTCGATGCATCGATAGAGAAAAGCGCGCGATCGGGTCCGCCGACGATAGAATAGGCGAGAACCGTAGCCGCATCGGGATCGGTCGCGGTCACGCTGGTCACGGCGGTTGTGTTTTCGGCGACGGAAATAGCCGCGGACGCGCCGCCGCCGTTGGAGGTTATGACCGGCGCCTCGTTCACATTGGTGATCGTGACTGCGATCGCCTGATCATCGTACAGCGTGCCGTCGGACGCACGCACCACGACGTCATAGACATTGTTCGTCCCGGCGTCGGTAGCCGCCTCGAAATTCGGCGCGGTGAGGAAAGCCAAGGCGCCCGTCGCGCTGTCGATCTTGAATTTCGCGGCGTCCGCTCCGCCGGAGATGGAATAGCCGATCACCGTTCCGACATCCGCGTCGGTCGCGACAACGGTCGTCACCGCGGTGCCGTTCTCTGCCATGGAAAGCGCCGCTGTCGGACCGCCGCCACCGGAGACGATCACCGGCGGATTCTTATATTCCAGCGTGACATTGTGCAGGCCATAGCCGCCCAGATCGACCGTCACGATCTCCCCGACCCGGCTATAGCCCAAGGCTCCGGTGACGACGATCCCGTCCGTGCCCGGATTGGCGATGTCGATGACGACCTTCCCCTCCCCCTGAACGGAAAAGGCAAGATTGTGACCGTCGCCGGCGACGCTCAGCAGCACGGCCCGCATCGGCAGGTCGGTGATGTGCGTCACATCGTCCGCCGCTGCTCCCAGATTGATCCTGAAGGTTCCGCCGCTCTGGGGAAGGAAGACGCTGTCGCTGTCATAGGCGTACCAGCCGGCCACATTCTGGATGACCAGAGCGCCTTGGCGGTCGACGTCCAGCGACAGATTGCCGACATTGGCGCCGCCGACGCTGGCGGTGATGCTGTTGCCCGCCACCGTGGTCGTGATCGTCGCATTCCTGACCGCCGTCATGCGCGCGGCCAGATCGTCCAGGGTGACGAACTCCATGTTCGCCGCCACCGCATGCTGCAACCAGCTCGTGAACATCGAAATATCATAGGGACTGTCCACCGTCGGGCTGCCCGACAGGAAATCCGCAGCGCCATAATCATGCCAGGGCCAGACGATCACCGGCGTCTGCGCATTGGCGACCAGCTTGTCGAACTCCCCGATCCAGGCGGCTGTCGCCTCCGCCACGGTCTTCTTCTGAAATTCGATGAGTGTGTAGTCGAAGGAGGTGTTGGGCGCGAAATAGATCTGGTTCTGATTGTCCGGCGTCAGATAGCCGAAGGCATTGGGATAGCCCGCCCCCTGCGCCGCATAGCCGCCGGTCAAATAGTCCGACACATATTTCATGATCTCCTGCGAGGTCGGCAGCAGTTCCGGCGCGCCCGGCACGGCCGCGCCCGTGATCTGGAACGGCTGGTTCAGATAGGCGCCGATCTGCTGGTTGAGGATCGTGATGCTGTTCTGGAATTCGGTCTGGATCTGCTGCGCGCTGAGCAGGTTGGTGTTTTCCGGATGCGTCAGGCTGTGCGTGCCGATCTCATTGCCAAGGTCCAGCAGCGCCTTGTAATAAGGCAGGGACACCGCCCAGTCGGTACCGGTGCCGTTCGTGCCGTCGCCGACGTTCAGATAAAAGCTGCCGACGAAATTATAATCCGCCTTCCACTGCGTCAGGATGGGCAACAGCTTGTCGTAGATGCCGGGCGTGCTGCCCGCGGGATTGACGTCTTCCAGTTCCTGGCTCTGGTCCATGTCGACGCGGGCCGCGACGATGCCGGAATCTCGCGACAGGTGCAGGCCGACCGACAGGCCGGTGCCGTTCGCCGCATAGGAGATCGCCTGCTGCAGCATATTGGCGTCGGCCATGATGCCTTCGCTGGAGAACAGAATGTTGCGCGCCGCCCCGGTCTGCGTCGCCAGCGCGGCCGAATAGACGGAGCCGCCATCGATGGTCTCGGTCGCGATCTGGTGGCCCGTGCCGCTGACGCTGGTAAAGGCGTTCCAGCCGACGCCGGTGTAGCTGTTCACCTGCTGGCCATTGGCATAATGGTCGAGGACGAGGCCCGTCGCGTCGGTCGCGTTCACCACCACATTGCCGGTGCCCCCGGTGACGCGGGTTGCGTCGAACAGCAGCTTCATCTGCGCATAGGGATCGCCGGGCAGCGGATCGCCGCCGATCGTACCGCCCTGCACATGGGGCTGGTTCGTCATGAACTCGCCCGCCGTGACCAGGCCGATGCCCAGTTGTTTGCTCGCCATTTCCAGCGTGTGGGAAATCGCCTCCACCTTGTCGACGGGCACGTTGCGGAAGGACGGGAACACCAGCGCATCGTAATGGGACAGCTTGGCAAGGTCGGTCAGGTCCGCTTCCGTCAATATGTCGAAGGGGATGCCGGCCTGGATCGCCTGCGCCTGAACCGACATGAAAAGCTGCGAATAGGCTGTGGGGCTGAAATAGGCGTCGGCTGTCGTCTCGGAAAAGACGATGCCGATCCGCATGTCAGGCGCCTGGGTTGCGATCGTCTGGTTGAAGACCGTGAACGGCGCCGACAGATAATTGGACGGCATGAAGCTGTTCGACAGGTTGTTGATGTCGTAATAGGTGTACATCGCCGCCGGATTGCCCACCGCCGAAGTGGGGAGGCGGAATTCGACCGTGGTCCGGTCAGCCGACCAGGCCGTCTGCAGCCCGGACAGCACCAGCGTCTCCCCCGCTGCGCCGGTGTAGAGGTTCACCGTGCCGTCCGCCGCGAAGTTCACATTATATTCGGCGCCGCCGGCAAAGCCGAAAATCTGATAGCCCGTGGCGGTCCTGCCGTCCGTGTTCAGCCAGACGGTGGTGTCCGCGCCTATGGCGACCGGGGCCGTCAGGGCGAAGACGAAGGCGTCATTGTCCAGGGTCGCATAAACCTGATAGCCGGGGGCGCTGTTGTCGTCGATCCGGTCGGTTGCGAGCCAGTCATTCAGAGAGCCGTCGATGGTGACGCTGTGGCCATAGGTCATGGCAAACCCCCAAACTTATGGATGCCGAAATCATTTCATAAGTTTGCGACCGAATATCTTTTGGTTTTTCCAAGTAAAAACCAGTCACGTCCTGCATATTGGGCCATGAAGCACAACGCTTTTGCCCGACACCGAAGACAAAGGATGCCGTTCCGGGACATGCCCAGCCATTATCCATGTCGATGAGGCTGTATCAGGGTATAGAAGTCATCTTCTCATGCCCGTAGCAGTTCCCATGACCGGGATTCCGCCCAAGGCTACAGTCACACCGCGCATCTATCTGGGGCGACTCGGTTTTTGAAGTTTTTACCCATGGTTAATTTGCGGTTAGGCATGTTCCAATGTCAACTTCAATGAACAGAATCTCCCGAAAAATCCAAAATAACGGCAAATATGCCGACAATTAACGATGTCATTTCGTTAAGTATAGCTGACGGTTTATATCCATAGCCATATCCCTACCTTCTTTATTTTACTTTATACCGCTTCCGCTTCGACCACCTGTCCCGCCGGAGGCCGTTCATCAGATCGGGATCGATGTTCCGCGAGAAGGGACTGGGATTGTGCTTGGGGCGTGCGAAAAACTATCGTCGATCGGCCTTCTTGCCGTCGCAACGCTGATGCTGGCTGCATGTGGAGGCGGAGATGAAGGTTCGCCAACCCCCGCACCCACGCCGACCCCGGTCCCGACACCATCACCCTCCCCCAGCCCTTCCCCCACCCCCACTCCGGCACCCGCGACGCTTTCCAGTTGGGACTGGATATTGCAGAGCCAGGGCCTACCCCCGGCGCCGCCTCCCGTTGCCTATCTCGACGTCGACGGGTTCGACACGGCCGCATCCTATGTGGCGCTGGCCAAATCCCGTGGAACCAGGACGATCTGCTATCTCGATGTCGGATCGGCGGAGAGCAACCGGCCCGACTATGCCAGCCTCTCGGCCATATCCGGACTATTGGGCAACAGCTATCCCGGCTTTGCGGGCGAACGTTATATCGACATTCGCCGCTACCCCGAATTCATCCAGATCATGGACGACCGGCTGCGCATGTGCCGGGACAAGGGTTTCGACTATGTCGAATTCGACGTGATGGATGCGTTCGAGGATGGAGCCGCGACGACGGGGTTCAACCTGACCGAACAGGACATGATCGCCTATGTGACCGCCCTGTCCGCCCGGGCGCGCGGCTATGGACTGAAACCGGTGCAGAAGAACGCCAGCGGTTCGTCCGCGGCGCTGGTGCCGCTGTTCGATGCCATATTGTTCGAAGGATGCGTGCTGGGCGATTTCTGTGCCGACAGCGCGCCCTATGTTACGGCGGGCAAGCCGGCGTTCAATGCCGAATATCCGGAGGAATGGCCCGCCGGAACCTTCGACCGCGCCAGAACATGCAGCGTGTCCGCCAGCGCCACCGTCTCCACGATCATCACCGTCGTGGACCTGGACAGGCCCGCACCGGACCGCTGCGTTCCTTGAAACGGGCTTCGCAGGAATGTGAAGGGAATGGCGCACCCGGAACGATTCGAACGTCCGACCCTCAGATTCGTAGTCTGATGCTCTATCCAGCTGAGCTACGGGTGCGTTGTGGAGGGGCAGATAGAAGGGGGCGGGCAGTCTGGCAACCCCTAAACTGGACAATCTTGAATTTAAAAGATGCCGTGCGACCGAGCCTGAGGACAAGCGGCTTCACGCCCGTGCAAGCAAGGGAAAACGGAATTTGGGGAAATGGCGCACCCGGAACGATTCGAACGTCCGACCCTCAGATTCGTAGTCTGATGCTCTATCCAGCTGAGCTACGGGTGCGTTGGAGTGGCGCAGATAGAAGCGGCCAGACATTTGGGCAAGCCCTTTTTGCACTTTTTTGGCGGACTGCCTGATCGAAGGCGCCGTACCGCAACCTTGTCCCGCTCCGGTCGTTCGAGAGGCAGGAAAGGATGCTGAGATGACCTTCACTCCCAACGAAATCGCGCTGCTGGTGATCGCGCTGCTGATCGGGCTGCTTCTGGGCCTCATCATGAGCGGACGCGGCAAATATAAGCGCTACTGGCGTGATGAGCAGCTTGCCCACGCCCAGGCGGTTAAGGACCGCGACGCCCGCCTGACGGCGGCGCAGGAGCGGATTGCCGAACTGGAACGTCAGTCGGTTCCTCCACGCTCCGCCACCCTTGGGACCGCCGAAAGCACGCATGAACGGGATGATTTCAGCCGCATCCGGGGCATCACCCCTCAGGACGAGATCGCGCTCAATCAGGCGGGCTATCATCGCTACGATCAGATCGCGGCGATCAGCAGCGAGCAGGAGGCAGCGCTTGAAACGCGCCTCGGCCTGCGAAGCGGCGTGATTTCCCGGGAGGAATGGCGGAAACAGGCCCGCCTGCTGGATGCGCGTCAGGATCATGAACATGCGCGGCTCTACGACCAGCGCGCCACGCCTGTCTGAAAAGGAAGGGGGCGGGATAATCTCCCGCCCCCTTCCTGTCATTTCCGGTTCGCCAGCGCCGCCTGAGCCGCCGCCAGTCGCGCGATCGGCACGCGATAGGGCGAGGCCGACACATAATCGAGGCCGGTCTTCTCGCAGAAGGCGATGGAGGCCGGGTCGCCGCCATGTTCCCCGCAAATGCCGAGCTTGATGCCCTCGCGGGTCGCTCGACCGCGTTCGGCGGCCAGTTCGATCAGTTCGCCAACGCCTTCCACGTCGATGCTGACGAACGGGTCGCGGGCGAAGATGCCCTTGTCCACATATTGCGTCAGGAAGCGCCCGGCATCGTCGCGGCTGATGCCGATGGTGGTCTGCGTCAGGTCGTTGGTGCCGAAGGAGAAGAATTCGCCCACTTCCGCGATCTCGCCCGCCTTCAGCGCGGCGCGCGGCAGTTCGATCATCGTGCCGACCAGATAGTCGACGCTGGCGCCCTGCTCCTCGAAAACCTGCTTGGCCACGCTGTCGACGATCGCCTTCATCAGTTCCAGCTCTTTCTTCGTCGCAACGAGCGGGATCATGATTTCGGGGATCGGCGCCTCGCCGCTGCGCTGCTTGATGATCAGCGCGGCTTCGAAGATGGCGCGGGCCTGCATCTCGTAGATTTCAGGATAGGTGACGCCCAGACGGCAACCGCGATGGCCGAGCATCGGGTTGAATTCGTGCAGTTCGGCAGCGCGGCGCTTCAATGCTTCCACGCCGACGCCCGCAGCCTTGGCCACTTCCTCGAACTCCGCTTCGCCATGCGGCAGGAATTCGTGCAGCGGCGGATCGAGCAGGCGAATGGTGACGGGCAGGCCCGCCATCACCATGAAGATCTGCGCGAAGTCGTCGCGCTGTTCCGGCAGCAGCTTGTCGAGCGCGATGCGGCGGCCCTTTTCCGTGTCCGCGAGGATCATCTCGCGCACGGCGGTGATGCGGGCCGCGTCGAAGAACATATGCTCGGTACGGCAGAGGCCCACGCCTTCAGCGCCGAAATCGCGGGCGGTCTGGCAATCCAGCGGCGTTTCGGCATTGGCCCGGACCTTGAGGCGGCGGACCTTGTCGGCCCAGCCCATCAGCGTGCCGAAGTCCCCCGCCAGTTCCGGCTGCACGGTCGGCACTTCGCCCGCCATCACCTCGCCGGTCGAACCGTCGATGGTGAGGATGTCGCCTTCCTTGAGCGTGCGGCCTTCGATGCGCAGCGTCTTGGCGGCGTTGTCGATCGACAGGCTGCCCGCGCCGGAAACGCAGGGACGGCCCATGCCGCGCGCCACCACGGCCGCGTGGCTGGTCATGCCGCCGCGCGCGGTCAGGATGCCCTTGGCCGCATGCATGCCGTGAATGTCCTCGGGAGAGGTTTCCACGCGAACGAGGATCACCGAATCGCCCAGTTCGTTGCGGCGCTCCGCAGTGTCGGCGTCGAACACGATGGCGCCCGAAGCCGCGCCCGGAGAGGCGGGCAGGCCCTTGGTCAGCACGTCGCGCGGCGCCTTGGGATCGAGCGTCGGATGCAGAAGCTGGTCGAGCGCGGCGGGATCGACGCGGGCGACGGCTTCTTCCTCGGTGATCAGGCCCTCATTCGCCATGTCGACCGCGATCTTGAGCGCGGCCTTGGCGGTGCGCTTGCCCGAACGGGTCTGGAGCATCCAGAGCTTGCCCTGCTGCACCGTGAACTCGATGTCCTGCATGTCGCGATAATGGGTTTCGAGGATCTGGAACACCCGCGCCAGTTCGGCATAGGTTTCCGGCATCGCCTCTTCCATCGACAGCGGCTTGGCCCCTGCCCGCTCGCGCGCCTGCCTGGTAAGGTATTGCGGCGTGCGAATGCCCGCAACCACATCCTCGCCCTGCGCATTGATCAGATATTCGCCATAATAGGCATTCTCGCCGGTCGCCGGGTCGCGGGTGAAAGCGACGCCGGTGGCGGAAGTATCGCCCATATTGCCGAACACCATTGCCTGCACGTTGACGGCCGTGCCCCAATCATGGGGAATCGAGTTCAGGCGGCGATAGACCTTGGCGCGGTCAGCCTGCCAGCTGCCGAAGACGGCGCTGATCGCGCCCCAGAGCTGGTCGTTCACATCCTGCGGGAAGGGCTTGTTCCAAAGTTTTGAAACAAGGCCCTTATATTCGGTGACGAGCGCCTTCCAGTCGTCGGCGGTCATTTCCGTGTCGAGCGTGTAGCCCTGGTCTTCCTTGGCGACTTCCAGCGCTTCCTCGAACGCGCCATGGTCGAGTTCCAGCACCACGTCCGAATACATCTGGATGAAACGGCGATAGCTGTCCCAGGCGAAACGTTCGTCGCCGGAAGCGGCAGCCAGACCCAGCACGGTTTCGTCGTTGAGGCCGAGGTTCAAGACCGTGTCCATCATGCCGGGCATCGAGATACGCGCGCCGGAACGAACGGAAACCAGCAGCGGGTCGGCCTTGTCACCGAACTTCTTGCCGGTGATGCCCTCGATATGGGCGATGCCGTTGGCGACTTCCGCTTTCAGGCTTTCAGGATAGACCCCGCCGTCCTGATAATAGCGGGTGCACATCTCCGTGGTGATGGTGAAGCCCGGGGGCACCGGCAGGCCGATCGCAGCCATGCCGTCCAGATTCGCACCCTTGCCGCCGAGAAGATTCTTGTCCCCTTTGCCGCCATCATCGACGCCGCCGCCGAAACGATAAACATAACGGGTTGCGGTCGTGCTCATGCTGGCCTCTTCCATTGTCAACATAATCGCGGCTCTCCTGCACTGATTGCCGTGTATTTGTGCGATGCAACAAAACTTAAACAACAGGCGGGCGACAAACGCACCCGCTTTTACGACGATTGCTCTCCGATTCCACTGATTTTCCCGCTTGTGCGGGTATGTTTTGGTATTAGCCCGTAATTTTCGAGAAGTCGGCCACCGCGTGGACGGCGTTCCGCACCCGCGCAAGCAGCGCGAGGCGAGCGGAACGTTTCGCCGGATCGGCATCGTTGACGGTGACGGTTTCGAAAAAGGCGTCGATCGGCGCCCGCAATGTTGCAAGTGCTGCCATGGCCCCTTCGAAATCTTCCGCCGCCAGAGAGGCGTCAGCGCGAGGCTCCGCGGCGTCCAGCGCGGCGATCAGGTCCGCCTCCGCCTGTTCGGGGGCATGGGAGAGTTCGACCTGCCCGGCTGTTTCGGCGCCTTCCTTCTTGAGGATGTTTGCCGCGCGCTTGTAGCCGGCGAGGAGGTTGGCGCCATCGTCGGTGGCGATGAAGGACTGGAGCGCCTTCACGCGGGCGAGCAGGCGGACCAGATCGTCTTCCCCGCCCAGCGCGAATATGGCGTCGATCAGGTCATGGCGGACGCCGGCTTCACGCTGCTGGACCTTCAGACGGTCCGCGAAGAAGTCGAGCAATTCACCCTCCGCCACGGACAGACGCAAATTATTGGCGGTGACGATCTGGATGACGCCCAGCGCTGCCCTGCGGAGGGCGAAAGGATCGCGCGAGCCGGTAGGCTTCTCATCGATGCCGAAGAAGGAGCGGAGCGTATCCAGTTTGTCGGCCAGCGATAGCGCCACGGTCAGCGGCGCGGTCGGGACCTCATCTCCCTGCCCGACCGGCTTGTAATGATCGCGGATGGCATCCGCCACGCCATCGGGCAGGCCTTCAGCCCGGGCATAGTAGCCGCCCATGATGCCTTGAAGCTCGGGGAACTCGCCTACCATTTCGGTGACGAGGTCGGCCTTGGCGAGACGGGCAGCCTGTTCGGCCAAGTCCGCCAGCGCCTTTTTCCCCTCGTCATTCCCATAGCGGGAATCCATCGCCGATGTTGCGTCCGGGTGAGAGATCTGGGGATGGGGTCCTGCCTTCGCAGGGGCGACGATGCCTTCTTCCACCAACCGGCGCGCCAGCTTTGCGACACGCTCCACCTTATCGGCCACGGTGCCGAGCTTTTCGTGGAAGGTGATGCGTTCCAGCTTCTTTGCGTGATCCTCCAGCTTCGTCCTGCGATCCTGCTCCCAGAAGAAGCGGGCATCCGACAGGCGGGCGGCGAGAACCTTGCGGTTGCCCGCCACGATCGCCGCGCCGCCATCCTTCGCCTCGATATTGGCGGTGCAGATGAAGGCGGGGGCCAGCTTGCCGTTCGCGTCGCGCAGGACGAAATATTTCTGGTTGATGCGCAGGGTTAGCTGAATGACTTCAGGCGGCACCTCAAGGAAGGCCGGGTCGAAATCGCCCAAGAGCGGGACCGGCCACTCTGTCAGCCCCGCATTCTCCGCGATGAGGCCCTTGTCCTCGATCACCGCGTAGCCGCGGGCTGCCGCGGCTTCGGCAGCCTTTGCCTCGATGATCGACTGGCGTTCCTGGTGGCTGGCGATCACATGGCATGCGCGCAGCTTTTCGGCATAGTCATGCGCGCCGCCGATGGTGATCTCGCCGGGATGGTGGAAGCGGTGCCCCAGCGTTGCGTAACCGCTGCGGATGCCTTCGATTTCGATGTCGACCAGGTCTTCGCCCAGGATCGCGACGATGCCTTGCAGCGGGCGAACCCAGCGCAGGCTTTCCGTGGTCTGCGATGCGGCGCCCCAGCGCATCGACTTGGGCCAGGGGAAGCTGCGGATAATGGCAGGGACGGCTTCGGCCAGAACCTCGGCAGTGGCGCGGCCGGGCTTGTTCACCGTGGCGAACCAGACGCCGTCACGTTCCTCAAGCTGATCCTGGGTCAGGCCGGTCTTGCGAAGGAAGCCCTCCAGCGCCTGCGCGGGCGCCGAAGTGCGGGGCCCCTTGAATTCTTCGCTGACAGCGGCGGTTTCCAGCGGCAGGTTGCGGGCTATCAGGGCCAGGCGGCGGGGGGTGACGAAGCTGTCGATGCTTTCGGGCTGCAGGCCGGACCTTGCCAGTTCCTCGGTGAAGAGGCGGGCAAGGTCTTCCGATGCCTTGATCTGCATGCGCGCGGGGATTTCCTCGCAGCGCAGTTCGAGGAGGAAATCAGTCATTATGCGACCCACCGGTTCTTCGCCATCCATGCTTCGCAGCTTCCCTTAGCAAGATCGCGAACGCGGCCGATGTAACTGGCGCGCTCCTGCACTGAGATCACGCCCCGCGCTTGCAACAGGTTGAAGATGTGTGAAGCTTTGATGGCCTGTTCATAAGCGGGGATCGGTAATTCCGCTACAAGGCAGTTTTCGCATTCCGCGACAGCCTTTCGGAAAGCATCGAAAAGGCTGTCGGTATTGGCCACTTCAAAGTTCCAAACCGACATCTGTCGTTCGTTTTCCAAAAAGACGTCGCCATAGGTGACACCGGCATCGTTGAACGCCAGATCGTAAATGCTGTCTTTACCCTGAATATAAAGGGCGAGGCGTTCCAACCCATAAGTCAGTTCGCCTGAGACCGGCTTGCAGTCGAAACCACCCATTTGCTGGAAATAGGTAAACTGGCTGATCTCCATGCCGTCGCACCAAACTTCCCAACCCAATCCCCATGCGCCCAGCGTCGGACTTTCCCAATCATCCTCGACGAAGCGTATGTCGTGAACCAGCGGATCGATGCCGATCGCCGCCAAGCTGCCCAAGTACAGTTCCTGTAAATTGGCAGGACTGGGCTTCATGATAACCTGATATTGATAATAATGCTGAAGCCTGTTGGGGTTTTGGCCATAGCGACCATCGGTCGGCCGCCTGCTCGGTTGTACGAAGGCGGCGTTCCAATTGTCCGGACCAAGCGCGCGCAAGGTCGTCGCAGTATGAAATGTCCCGGCGCCCATTTCCATGTCATAGGGCTGCAGGATCACGCAGCCCTGCCGTCCCCAATAGGCATGCAGGGTCAGGATCAGGTCCTGAAAGGAAAGCGCTTTACTTGTCGCCACCGGTGGTCCCCAGAAATCACGGCTTTAAGAAAATGACGGATCGATTGCGGCGCGCCTTGGCGCAGCGAGGGCGCAGGGTCAAGGGAAAGAGGGCGGGCTTAACCGTAAATCCGCTTGCTCTGGCGGCCGGTGGCCCGCATGGAAGGGAAAACCCTTAAGGAAACGGACCCGCAATTCAGATGAGATGGCCCTCTTTCCGCTGGCTGGCCCCCGCCATAATGCTGCTTGGCGGATGCGCGCTGGAACAGCCCGCCGCCGCCCGCGGTGCGGCGACGCGCTCCGCCTATGTGACGCCGGCCCTGTGGGAGGTGAAGGACGCCGACACCACCATCTATCTGTTCGGCACCGTCCATGTGATGAAGCCGGGGGTCGACTGGTTCAAGGGCTGGGTCAGATCGGCCTTCGATCAGTCGGACGAGCTGGTGCTGGAGATCGTCGAGCCGGAAGATCCCAATGGGCTGGCGTCCACCATGGCGGGCGCGGCGCTTGCGCGGGACGGCGTGAAGCTGTCGGACCGCCTGGGCGCGGACGACCGCGCCAAATATCAGGCGGCGATGAGCACGAACGGGCTTCCCTGGCAGGCCTTCGAGATGTTCAATCCCTGGATGGCGGGCATGGCGCTGTCGGTGAAGCCCCTGGAAGCGCTGGGCTACAAGTCGGACCTGGGCGCGGAGAAGGTGCTGACGGCGGCGGCCAGGGCTTCGGGCAAGAAGGTCGGCGCGCTGGAGACGGTGGAGCAGCAGCTCGGCTATTTCGCCGGCCTGCCGATGGAGCAGCAGGTGAACTTCCTGACCGCGACCATAGAGGGCCTGCCGGACATGGACCGGGAGTTCGCCAGCTTGGTCGCGCACTGGCAGGGCGGGGAGCCGGACAAGCTGGCGGCGGAGATGAACGAATCGCTGGAGGCGACGCCGGAACTGGCCCAGGTGCTGCTGATCCAGCGCAACGCCAACTGGGCGAAATGGATCAAGCGGCGGCTCAACCAGCCGGGCACGCTGTTCATTGCCGTCGGCGCCGGGCATCTGGCGGGCAAGGGCAGCGTGCAGGACCAGTTGGCGGCGCTGGGCATCGCGTCGGCACGGGTGAAACAATAGGATGATCGGCCTTCTGGCGCGCTGGCTGGGGCTGGCCGTCCTATGCCTGATTGCCGCTTGCGGGGAGAATCCCCCTGCCCCACCGCCCGGTGGAGGGCCCGCGCTTTGGCGGGTGGAGGGCAAGGGCGTCGACGGCTGGCTGTTCGGCACCATCCATATATTGCCGGACGGCGTGGAATGGCGGACCGGGCCGATCAAGGAGGCGATCGGACGAGCGGACAGGCTGGTGCTGGAATCGGCCGGGATACAGGATCAGGCGGGCACTTTGGCGCAGTTCGAGAGGATGGGGCGCAGTCCGGGGCTGCCCCTGCTGGAGACGCGCGTTCCGGCGGGAGACAAGGCGGCGCTGGAGGAGATCGTCGAGAATGGCGGCACCAATACGCAAACTCTCTCCGCTTATAAGGATTGGGCGGCGGCGATGCTGCTTTCGGCGGCGGCGCAACAGGCCCTGCATGTCAGCCAGGATCATGGCGTCGAACCCGCGCTGATCGCGACATTCGGAAAGGCGGGCAAGCCCATAAGCGGGCTGGAGACTGTGGAGCGGCAGTTTCGGGCCTTCGATACGCTCCCCCCGGATGCGCAGCGGCGGCTGCTGGTCGATACGGTGCGCGAGGCGAAGGAGATGCGGCGGCTTTACGACCATATCCTCAACGCCTGGATCAGGGGCGATCTCGCCACCCTTGCGCGGGACGGCAGGTTGGGCGAGACGCCCGATCCGGTGGTGGAACAGGCGGTGCTGGTGGACCGGAACCGTGACTGGGTGAAGTCGGTGGAGACGCTCGAGGGGCGGCCCTTCATCGCGGTGGGCGCGGGACATCTGGCGGGCAAGGACAATCTGGTCGACCTGCTTCGGGCCGGTGGATACAGGGTGACGCGGATGCAGTAGCACCCATCCCGCTTCCCGGCCCTTGCTTTCCAGCGCCTTTCTGCTATTGGGCCGCGGTCCCGACATGGTCATCCCTGGAGGCGTGGCGGGCACCTACATCAATTTGCTTTTGGAGACACGCAATGAGCGAGCAGCTTACGCTGTCGGCAGAGGCACGCGATCGGGCAGGCAAGGGAGCCTCCCGCGCTCTCCGCCGTGAGGGCCGCGTACCCGCCGTCATCTATGGTAACAATGAAGAACCGCAGTCGATCCACGTCGAGGAAAAGCTTCTCAACAAGCTGCTCGGCACCGGCCATTTCTTCAATTCGGTCGTCTTCGTCGAAGTGGGCGGCAAGAAGGTCCGCACCCTCGCCAAGGATGTGGCTTTCCACCCCGTGACCGACCGTCCGCTGCACGCCGATTTCCTGCGCGTTTCGGAACATGCCACCGTCCACGTCAACGTGCCGGTTGTCTTCAGCAATGAAGACGCTTCGCCCGGCCTGAAGAAGGGCGGCGTGCTCAACATCGTCGCGCACGAGATCGAACTGATCGTCGATGCGGCCGAGATTCCGGACGATGTCGTCGTCGACCTGACCGGCCTGGATGTCGGTGAGTCGATCCACATTGGCGCCGTGAAGCTGCCCAAGGGCGCCAAGGCCGCCCATGACGAAACCGACTTCACCGTCGCGACCATCGTTGCCCCCTCGGCTCTGAAGAGCGCCGAAGGCGACAATGAGACGCCGGCTCAGGGCGAATAAGCCCCTAGTCTGGCTGGCCGTTTATCGGTTCGCTCAACCCCCGTTCGGGCTGAGCTTGTCGAAGCCCCGTTCTTTTCGAAGAAGTGAGGCCGTTCGACAGGTTCAGGACGAACGGGGGTTTGTCTTATCGGGAGTATCGACGCGATGCAGATCTGGGTGGGCCTGGGCAATCCCGGAACCCAATATGCGATGAACCGGCATAATGTCGGTTTCATGGCGGTCGACCTGATCGCGGACATGCATCGCTTCTCTCCGCCGAAGAAGCAGTTCCAGGGCTGGGTGCAGGAAGGACGCATCGGTCCTGAGAAGATCGTCCTGCTGAAACCGGCAACCTTCATGAACGAGAGCGGACGCTCGGTTGGGGAAGCCATGCGCTTCTACAAACTGACGCCGCAGGATGTGACGGTCTTTCACGACGAACTGGACCTTGCGCCCATGAAGGTCAAGGTGAAGCGCGGCGGCGGCAATGCGGGACATAACGGCCTGCGTTCGACCGATGCGCATATAGGGGCGGAGTTTCGCCGGGTGAGGATCGGCATCGGCCATCCGGGGCACAAGGACCGGGTGCACGGCTATGTGCTGGGCAATTATCACAAGAGCGAGATGGACGCGCTGGCCGACATGCTGGGCGCGATCGGAGCGGAAGCGGAGTGGCTCGCCAAGGGAGAGGATGCGCGGTTCATGAATGAGGTGGCGCTGCGGCTGGCGGACTGAGACGGGCGAATTGCGCGTCCGTCCGCCCTGCCCTCACGGTGAAATGGCCAGGGTGGATTGCGGACTGTCGCAGTCCCACGCCATAGAGTAGGCCTGACTTTCCACTGACCAAGGGGATCCGGGTGATACAGACCTTCGCGACGCAGCCTTTCGACGACCAGAAGCCGGGCACGTCCGGCCTGCGCAAGAAGGTGCGGGTCTTCCAGCAGCCCCATTATGCCGAAAATTTCGTCCAGTCGGTCTTCGACAGCCTTGAAGGGTTCGAGGACCAGACGCTGGTGGTCGGCGGCGATGGCCGCTACCTCAATCGGGAGGTTATCCAGACCGTTTTGAAGATGGCGGCGGCCAATGGTTTCGGCCGTGTTCTGGTGGGGCGGGGCGGAATTCTCTCCACTCCGGCGGCCTCGCATCTGATCCGGTCGTCGGGGGCCTTTGGCGGACTGGTTCTGTCCGCCAGCCACAATCCGGGCGGGCCGGACGAGGATTTCGGGATCAAATATAATGTCTCGAACGGCGGCCCGGCGCCGGAGAAGGTGACCGACGCCATTCATGCGCGGACCCTGGCCATCGACAGCTATCGCTTTTTCGAGGCGAACGATGTCGACATCGACACGCTGGGCAGCACGACCCTGGGCGACATGACCGTCGAGGTGGTCGATCCGGTCGCGGGCTATGCCGAACTGATGGAGAAGCTGTTCGACTTTACCGCGATCCGGGCGATGATCGCGGACGGCTTCAGCCTTTCCTTCGATTCGATGAGCGCGGTGACGGGCCCCTATGCCGTCGAGATTTTCGAAAAGCGGCTGGGCGCGCCTGCGGGAACCGTGCGCAACGCCACCCCGCTGACCGACTTCGGCCATCATCATCCCGATCCCAATCTGGTTCACGCCAGGGAGCTGTACGACCGGATGATGGCGCCGGACGCGCCGGATTTCGGCGCCGCTTCGGATGGCGATGGCGACCGCAACCTGATCATCGGGCGACATTGTTACGTCACCCCTTCGGATTCGCTCGCCGTGCTGGCGGCCAATGCGCATCTGGCGCCGGGCTATGCGGCGGGCCTCAAGGGCATTGCGCGCTCGATGCCGACCAGCGGCGCGGCCGATCGCGTCGCGGAAAAGCTGGGCATTCCACTCTATGAAACGCCGACGGGATGGAAATTCTTCGGCAATCTGCTGGATGCCGGCATGGCAACCATCTGCGGGGAGGAAAGCGCCGGCACCGGGTCCGACCATGTGCGGGAAAAGGACGGCATCTGGGCGGTGCTGCTGTGGCTCAACATCCTGGCCGTCCGGCGGCAAAGCGTGGCGCAGATCATGGCCGAACATTGGGCGACCTATGGCCGCAACTATTATGCGCGGCATGATTATGAAGCGATTGCCAAGGACAGGGCCGATGCGCTGATGGCGGCGTTGCGGGACCGACTGGAGGCGCTGCCGGGCACGACAAACAGCGGCGGCACGGTGCAGAGCGCCGACGATTTCGCCTATAGCGATCCGACCGACCAATCCGTCAGCCGCAACCAGGGCGTGCGCGTGCTGTTCGAGGATGGTTCACGGGTGGTGTTCCGGCTTTCGGGGACGGGTACGGAGGGCGCGACCCTGCGCGTCTATATCGAGCGCTATGTGGGCGCGGATGGCGATCTGGCGCTGGAGACGAGCGAGGCGCTCGCACCGCTGGTGAAGGCGGCGCAGGAAATTGCGGACATTTCGGGCTTTACCGGGATGGAACGGCCGAGCGTGATTACCTGAGGACAGTCGCCAAAGCTTACCATGGGGAAATGGACCGGAAATGAGGGCACGCTAAAGGGCGGGCAATCGACCGACGCTCTTCGTGCTTCTGCGAAGGCAGTAGCCCAGTCCGGCCATTTGGAAGACGAATAAACGTCTGAACTGGGCTCCTGCCTCCACAGGAGCAGCATCATCAAGAGCGGCGCTTTTGTTTGCGAGGACGTGATGCGTCGCCTGTTGCCTGCCCTCTCCTGCGCGCTGATCGCCATGGCCGCCCCTGCCCAGGCCCGGACGGCGGAAGATGAGCAATTCTGGCTGAACCTCACCGCCATGGGCCCGATCTCCGGCGATCTCGTCTATTTCGCGGAGATTCAGCCACGCTTCGGGGATGGCGTTTCAGGGGTCGACCAGACCATCCTGCGCGGTGGCCTGGGCTGGAAACTGTCCCCCAGCGTGACCGTCTATCAGGGCTATGCCCATGTCGTGCTGCCGGTCGACAATGGGCGCGACGTGAATGAGGAGCGAAGCTTCCAGCAGGTCAACTGGACCATCGGCAAGCCCTGGGGCGGCGAGCTTTCGTCGCGGACCCGGCTGGAGCAGCGCTGGCGTTCCGACGGCGACGACATGGGCTGGCGACTGCGGGAGATGCTGCGCTACGAAAAGCCGCTGGGCAGCAAGGCGGTGAGCGCTCTCGTCTATGGCGAGGGCTTCGTGGCGCTCAACAGCACCGACTGGGGCGCGAAGGGCGGGTTCGATCAGTTGCGCAGCTTCATCGGGGCCGAGATCGCGCTGGGCGGCGCATCGACGGCCGAGATCGGCTATCTCAACCAGTGGATCGACCGGCGCGGCGGCAATGCGCGCGTGAACCATGTCGCTTCCGTCACGCTCTTCTTCCGTCATTGAGGCCGCACGGACTCTGGCCAAGCCGCCGGGAAAGCGCTATCGGCGCGGCCATCGGATTTGACGTGAAGGCAGTATCATGGGTTTTCGTTGCGGTATCGTCGGGCTTCCCAATGTGGGCAAGTCCACCCTGTTCAATGCGCTGACGGAGACGCAGGCGGCGCAGGCGGCGAACTATCCCTTCTGCACGATCGAGCCCAATGTCGGGCAGGTCGCCGTGCCCGACCAGCGCCTGCAGACGATCGCGAAGATCGGCGGTTCGGCCAAGATCATCGAGACGCAGCTTGCCTTCGTCGACATTGCAGGGCTGGTGCGCGGCGCGTCCAAGGGCGAAGGCCTGGGCAACCAGTTCCTGGCGAACATCCGCGAGGTGGACGCCATCGTCCATGTGCTGCGCTGCTTCGAGGATGACGACATCACCCATGTCGAGGGCAAGGTGGACCCCATTGCCGACGCCGAGACGGTCGAGACCGAGTTGATGCTGGCGGACCTCGAATCCCTTGAAAAGCGCGTGCCGAACTTCGCCAAGAAGGCGGCGCAGGGCGACAAGGAGGCGAAGGCCGCGGCGTCCGTGCTGGGCAAGGCGCTGGACCTGCTGCGCGAGGGCAAGCCGGCGCGGCTGACCCGGCCGGGCGACGATGAGGAGGAACGCATCTTCCGCCAGGCGCAACTGCTGACGGCCAAGCCTGTGCTCTACGTCTGCAATGTCGAGGAAGAAAGCGCGGCACAAGGCAACGCCCATTCGGCCCGCGTGTTCGAAAAGGCGGCGGCGGAAGGTGCGAAGGCAGTGATCGTCTCAGCCGCGATCGAAGCCGAACTCATCACCATGCCGGTCGAGGAGCGGGCTGAATATCTGGAGGCTCTGGGGCTGGAGGAAGCCGGCCTCGCCCGCATCATCCGCGCCGGTTATGAACTGCTTGGCCTCATCACCTTCTTCACCGTTGGACCGAAGGAGGCGCGCGCCTGGACAGTGGCCAAGGGATCGAAGGCGCCCCAGGCGGCAGGGGCGATCCATACCGATTTCGAAAAGGGCTTCATCCGGGCGGAAACCATGGCCTATGCGGATTACGTCCAGTATAATGGCGAGGCCGGGGCCAAGGAAGCGGGCAAGTGGCGTTCCGAAGGCAAGGAATATGTGACGCAGGATGGCGACATCATGCTGTTCCGGTTCAACGTCTGAGGGCCGATGCTGCGTCCGGGACAGATGGCTGCGCGACGCAAGGCGGCCTTTCCCCCCAGCGTAGACGAAGCGACGCGGCTGCTGATCCTGGGCAGCCTGCCGGGTGACGTATCGATCAGGCAGGGCGAATATTATGCGCATCGGGGCAACGCCTTCTGGGCGCTGATGGGCGATGTGCTGGGCGAGGATCTGCGCGGCCAGCCCTATGCGATGCGGTTGAAGCGGCTGAAGGCAAGGGCAGTGGGCCTTTGGGACGTGATCGAAAGCGCCGATCGGGAGGGCAGCCTGGACAGCGCGATCCGGGGCGCGGAGTTGCGCGACCTGTCGGCCTTCGTGGATCGGCTTCCCGCGCTGGAGGCTGTGGCCTTCAACGGCAAGACCGCCGCGCTGCATGGGCGGCGCCAGATCGGGGCGCGGCCGGGACTGGCTCTGATCGACCTCCCCTCCTCCAGCGGCGCTTTCGCCAGCATGTCGCGGGAGGCGAAGCGGAACGCCTGGATGGCGATGATGCCCTATGTGAGCGGGGCATAGGGCGCTCGTCACTTTACCGTCATGGTCCTTCTGCTAAGGCAGGGGCATGTTTTTCCGCCGCTTTTCCTTCGCCGGCCTTCTCCTTCTTCAGGTGCTCGGCGGCTGCGCGCGACCGGACGAGCGGCCGGTGTCCAGTTCCGCACCGGCCGAGCGGCGCGAACCGGTCACGATATTGATATCCATCGACGGCTTCCGCCCGGATTATCTGAAACGAGGCGTGACGCCGCATTTATCCGCGCTGGCCGCGAGCGGGGTCGAGGCAGCGATGCGCCCCTCCTTCCCCACCAAGACCTTCCCCAATCATTGGGCCATAGTGACCGGCCAGCGTCCCGACCGCAGCGGCATCGTCGCCAACAGGATGGAGGATACGGCGCGCCCCGGTGAGACCTTCACCATGGCGACCGACGATCCCTTCTGGTGGAACGGGGCCGAGCCGATCTGGGTGACGGCGGAGAAGGCCGGCGTACGGACGGGGACATTGTTCTGGCCCGGGTCCAACGTGGCCTGGGGCGGGACGGAAGCGGCGGAGTGGCCGCACAGGATCAGCGGCGGCACCCGGCCGGGCGACTGGGCACAGTTCAACCAGGAGATTTCGGGGACGCAGCGGGTGAACGGCGTGCTGGACCTGTTGCGGCGGCCGGCGGCGATCCGCCCGCGCTTCCTGACGCTCTATTTCGATGCGGTGGACACGGCGGGCCATGCAGCCGGACCGGAAGCGGCCGAGACGACGCAGGCGGCGGCGGAGATCGATGGCGAGATCGGCATGCTGGTCGACGGGTTGGAGGCCATGGGCCAGCCGGCCAATCTCGTGATCCTGTCCGACCATGGCATGGCGCAGAAATCGAGCGAGCGGGTGGTCGCGCTGGACAAGGTGGCGGACCCGGCTGACTACCGCATCGTCGAAAGCGGACCTTATGCCAGCCTGGCTGCGCAACCGGGGCATGAAGCGGCGCTGGAGACGGACCTGCTGAAGCCCCATGCGCATATGCAATGCTGGCGGAAAAGCGCGATCCCAGCGCGTTTCCATTATGGCGCGCATCCGCGCATCCCGCCTTATTTCTGCCTTGCCGAAACCGGCTGGATGATACAGCCGAGCGGTCCCGTCAAACCGTTCGTCGGCGGCGATCATGGCTGGGACAATCAGGCGCCGGAAATGCAGGCCCTGTTCATCGCCAATGGCCCGGCTTTCGACAGAGGGTTCACGCCACCTTCGGGTTTCGACAATGTCGACATCTATCCGCTGCTCGCAACGCTGCTGGGAATCGCGCCCCGCCCGGGCGACGGCAATTCCGCCACATTGGCAGGTCTTGTCAGGCATTGACGTTCGCGTAAACGGAAACTACTCCTTCACCCGTTGCGGAAGGAAACGGGTATGAGCGAGATCGTCTATTTCGAAGATGTGCAGGTAGGTGACAGGAACGAATTCGGTCCGCTCACCATCAGCCGGGAGGAGATCGTCGCCTTTGCCAGCGAATTCGACCCTCAGCCCTTCCATCTGTCCGACGAGGCCGCGGCGGGCACGCATTTCGGCAGCCTGGCCTCCAGCGGGTGGCATACCACGGCTCTGTCGATGAAGATGATGGTGGCGGAATGGCAGCGCAATCCGGGCATTCAGGCCGCCAGCCTGGGTGCGATGGGCGTGGATGAACTGCGCTGGTTGCAGCCGGTTCGTCCGGGCGACACGCTGCGCGGCGTTTCCGAGGTGATAGAGGTCAAGGCGTCGCGCAGCCGCCCCGAAATGGGGATCGTGAAGACCCACATCACGCTCTTCAACCAACGCGACGAACCGGTGCTGTCGATGAAGCCCATCGCCATGTTCCGGACGCGCCCGGCTTGAGTCAACGGGGCTGGTTGGCGCGGGCGTCGGCGGCCATGATGCGGATCGAAGGCTTTAAGGCGCTGGCGATCTGGATGGTGTGAAGGCCCGGCGACAGGTCGAACCACAGGATCTTGCGGATGCCGGAACAGGACGGCCCATGCTCATGGGCGACGGAGGTCAGCGCGGTCGTGCCGGTGGCGGCGTCCACCCAGGCGCCTTCCGACAGAGCGATGCCGATGCGCGCCGTATCCTTCACGGCCAGGGTGAAGAGGCCCGCATGGCTTTTCGGAAGGGACTTGCCGGGCGGGACGATGAACTGAACCTGCGGACCGGGTCGCAACTCTGCGACGACAGGCTTGCCCAGGATGATGCGCGGCGCGGTGGATGCCGTCGCGCCCGCGGTCACGGTGCCGCTCTGGGTCCAGCTTGTCCAGGGTTCGGGCAGGGATGGCGCACCGGCGCAGGGATCAGCCGCGGCTTGGGCGTGTAGCGGGGCGAGGGCAAGAAGGAGGAGAAGCCGCTTCATCGGTGCTTCCTTCACAGGCGATGGGATGGCGTCCGGACCGGATTTATCGCGCGCACGCATTGCGCTGAATGGTCGATCCCCGTCATCCTATTTCCTCCCGAACAGCTTTTCTATGTCGCCATGGCCCAGCTTCACCCAGGTCGGGCGGCCATGATTGCATTGGCCGCTGCGGGGGGTGATCTCCATCTCGCGGAGCAGGGCGTTCATCTCCGTGACGCTCAGCACCCGCCCGGCGCGGACGGAGCCATGACACGCCATGGTGGCAGCTACCAGATCCAGCCGTTCCTTCAGGGAGAGCGCACTGTCATAGGCGGCGAGATCGTCGGCCAGATCGGACACCAGTCCCTGCACATCTCCCTGCCCCAGCATCGCGGGCGTTGCGCGCACCAGCATGGCGGCGGGACCGAAGCGCTCCAGTTCCAGCCCGAATTCCTTCAGTTCCTCGATCCGCGCCTCCAGCCGGTCGCAGGCGGGCTCGTCCAGTTCGACCACTTCGGGCAGCAACAGCGTTTGGGCGGCGACGCCCTGCCCTTCCATGGCGCGGCGCATGCGTTCGAGGGTCAGCCGTTCGTGCGCGGCATGCTGGTCGACGATGACCAGCCCATCCTCTGCTTCCGCGACGATATAGGTGCGGGCGACCTGCCCACGGGCGACGCCCAGCGGGAAGCTGGTTCCTTCAGGCGCGGGTGCGGCGGCAGGTTCGGCGCGGGCCTGCGGCGGGGGCGTCAGGAAGCCGGGACGGCGCTCGGCCACAGAATAGGCCGGAACGGACGCGCCGGCGGCTTCGAATATCGGCATGGCGCCGATCGGCGTGGGGGAAACCGGTTCGGGCTTCCACGCCGAAAGGCCGGCGGGGTCGGCATGCTGGACAGCGCGGAAACCCTCCGCATCCAGCGCGCGGCGCAGACCGGAGACGATCATGCCCCGGATCAGCGCCGGATCGCGAAAGCGGACCTCCGTCTTGGCGGGATGGACGTTGACATCCACCTCCAGCGGCGGAACGTCAAGGAACAGCGCCACCACCGGATGCCGATCCCGCGCCAGCATGTCGGCATAGGCGCCCCTCACCGCCCCGACCAGCAGCCGGTCGCGCACCGGACGGCCGTTCACGAACAGGAACTGATGATCGCCCACCCCCCGATTATAGGTCGGCAGCGAGGCCACGCCAGACAGGCGCACCCCCTCTCTTTCCAGCGCCACGATGACATGATTGTCGGCCAGCGCCCGGTCGGTGAGCGCGGCGACGCGATCCTCCCGCGCCTCCCCCGCCTGCACGCCCAGCACGCGCCGACCGTCATGCTCCATGCTGAAGGCCACGGACGGATGCGCCATGGCAAGGCGACGGATGACATCGAGGCAGGCGGCATATTCCGCCTTGGCGGAGCGCAGGAACTTGCGACGGGCGGGGACGCGGGCGAAAAGCTGTTCGACCGTGACGCGCGTGCCGGGGGGCAGCGCGGCGGGGCCTTCGCTCACCACCACGCCATTGTCGACTGTTCGGTTCCAACCGTCCTGCCCCTGCGGCCGGCTGTCGATGGAAAGACGCGCGACGCTGGCGATGGAGGGCAGCGCTTCGCCCCGGAAACCCAGCGTCGCGACATTTTCGATGGCGTCGTCGGGCAGTTTGGACGTGGCGTGGCGTTCCAGCGCCAGCGCCATATCATCCCGGGTCATGCCGCAGCCGTCGTCGCTCACCTCCATCCGGTCGAGCCCGCCATTGGAGATGCGGATGGCGATCCGGAGAGATCCGGCATCCAGCGCATTTTCCACGATTTCCTTGAGCGCGCTGGCGGGCCTTTCGACCACTTCGCCCGCGGCGATGCGATTGACCAGATGTTCGGGCAGACGGCGTATTGACATTGATTAGTGACTAGCCCAAGCGAGCGCTTTCCGCGAGACACAAGCCTTATAAAAATTGACATCCAGGGGGCGGGTGGAACGTGGGGCGAACTTTCCGACTGTCCCGGTTCGCTTCGCCGGGGCATGCGGGCTGAACAGGAACAGGCATGTCGATCTTCTCGCGTCTCTTCAAACTCTCCTCCCAGGACATGGCCATCGACCTCGGCACGGCCAACACCGTGGTCTATGTGCGGGGGCGCGGCATCGTGCTCAACGAACCGTCCGTGGTGGCGGTCGAGACGCTGAACGGCGTGAAGCGGGTGAAGGCGGTCGGCGACGACGCCAAGCTGATGATGGGCAAGACCCCCGATTCGATCGAGGCGATCCGTCCGCTGCGGGACGGCGTGATCGCGGACATCGACGTGGCGGAGCAGATGATCAAGCATTTCATCACCAAGGTGCACGGCGGCAAGTCGCGGCCGTGGCGCTTCCCGGAGATCGTGATCTGCGTGCCTTCGGGTTCGACCAGCGTCGAGCGCCGCGCGATTCGCGATGCGGCGAGCAATGCCGGCGCATCCCAGGTCTTCCTGATCGAGGAACCCATGGCGGCCGCCATCGGCGCCGACATGCCGGTGACGGAGCCCATCGGTTCGATGGTGGTCGACATCGGCGGCGGCACGACCGAGGTCGCGGTGCTGTCGCTGCGCGGTCTGGCCTACACCACTTCGGTTCGCGTCGGCGGCGACAAGATGGACGAGGCGATCGTCTCCTTCGTGCGCCGTCATCATAATCTGCTCATCGGTGAAGCGACCGCCGAGCGGATCAAGAAGCAGTTCGGCGTCGCCCAACCGCCCGAAGACGGCGTGGGCGAGACGATCCATATCAAGGGCCGCGACCTGGTGAACGGGGTTCCCAAGGAAATCTCGATCAACCAGGGCCAGATTGCCGACGCGCTGGCGGAGCCGATCAGCACCATTGTCGAGGGCGTGCGCATCGCGCTGGAGAATACCGCGCCGGAACTGGCGGCGGACATTGTCGACCAGGGCATCGTTCTGACCGGCGGCGGCGCGCTGCTCAAGGGGCTGGACGACGAGCTGCGCGACGAGACCGGCCTGCCCGTCACCATCGCTGAAGATCCGTTGACCTGCGTTGCGATCGGCACCGGCCGCGCAATGGAGGATCCGATCTTCCGGGGCGTGCTGCAAACCGCTTAAGGGGACAAGATGGCGCGGCCACCCAGCCGACGCCCCGGGCATAACCGGAAGGCGCAATATAGCCTCTTCGCCAGCTATGTCGTGGCGATGACGGGCGCCGCCGTGGGCCTGCTTCTGGTGGTCGTCGCCATTTTCGATCCCACCGGCTTCGCCGCGATCCGCATCGCGACGGCGGAGATTACGCGCCCCGCGTCGGTGACGCTCAAGAATATGGTGAGCGGCGTCGCCTCCATCGACGAAGTGCTGGCGAGCTACTGGCGTGCCGGTTCCCAGAACGTCGCGCTGCGGCGGCAGGTGGAGGCCGACCGCAACCGCATCATAGAGGCGAAGGCGGTGGCGCAGGAAAATCTGCGCCTCAAGAAGCTGCTGAAGCTGGTCGAGGATGACGGCAGCGAATTGCTGACCGCGCGGCTGATCGCGTCCTCCTCCACCAGCACGCGTCGGCTGGCGCGACTGAACGCGGGACGCTGGCAGGGCGTGCGCCCGGGCATGCCGGTGCGCGCGCCGGAAGGGCTGATCGGGCGCATCCATACCACCACGCCCAACACGGCCGAAGTGCTGCTGCTGACCGACACCAGCAATATCGTGCCGGTGCGGCGGGCCAATGACAGCGTACCCGCGATTTCGACGGGACTTGGCGACGGCACGCTGGAGGTCCGCGCGCTGGCGGCCGGGCGTAATCCGTTCAAGCCGGGCGACCTGCTCGTCACCTCCGGCGTCGGCGGGGTCTATCAACCCAATATTCCCGTGGCGGTGATCGTGCGCATCGCGGGCGAGATCGCCTATGGCGTGCCGCTCGCCAACCCCTCCAGAGTGGATGCGGTTGTGGTGGAGCGCTCCTTCGAGGAGGCTGTGACCCGGCCGGAGGGCAATGGCCCGCCGGCTCCTGTCGAACCGGGCGCCGCGCAGAATTCGGTCACGCCATGATCGATCCCCATTTGCAGCATGTGCCGCGCCTTGGCCGTCATCCTTCGCGATTTCGGCTGGCGGGAACCCCGGTCATCACGGTGATGCTGGGATCTCTGGTGACGACGCTGCCGGTGATCGCGCAATCGCCGGTCATGCCGCCCTTCGGCCTGTTGCTGCTTCTGTCCTGGCGGCTGCTGCGCCCCGAATTATGGCGCACCTGGATCGGCGTGCCGCTCGGCCTGTTCGACGACATCGCCAGCGGCCAACCCATCGGATCGGCCATGTGCCTGTGGACCGTCACGCTGATCGGCATAGACGCCATCGAACATCGCATGGTCTGGCGCAGCTATCGGCAGGACTGGTTAATCGCCTCCTTCGCGATTATCTTCTGCATCGCCGGCGGCGTTTTCTTCGCGCGGATCACCGGCGGAGGAGACATCAAGCTGCTGTTGGTCGCGCCGCAAATTCTCTGGACGGTCCTGCTCTTTCCCTTTGTCGTCCGGCAATGCGCCCGGATCGACCGTTGGCGCGTGATGGCATGAAGCTGCCCCTGCTCAAGAAGAAGACCGTCACCGAAGCCTCCCTGTCCTTCACCTTCACGCGCCGGGCGATGGTGGTGGGGGGCCTGCAAGGGGCGATCGGGGCGCTGCTGGTCGGGCGCATGGGCTGGATCAGCGTCGCCGAGAATGAGAAATATAATCTGCTGTCGGAAAGCAATCGCGTCAACCTGACGCTGATTCCGCCGCGGCGCGGGTGGATCATCGACCGCAACGGACGGCCGCTGGCGAACAATCGCACGGACTTCCGCGTCGACCTGATCCCGGAGCGGGCGACGGACGCGGAGAACACCATCCGCAGCCTCGCCCATCTGCTGGCGCTCAGCGATGACGAAGTGGATCGGATCAAGGAGGAACTGGACAAGTCGGCAGGTTTCCGCCCGGTGCAGGTGGCGGAAAAGTTGACCTACGATCAGTTCGCGGCGGTCAGCGTCCGGCTGCCCGACCTGCCGGGCGTGGCCCCGAGCCAGGGCTTTTCCCGCAATTATCCGGCAGGTGCGACCGTCGGGCACCTGCTCGGCTATGTCGGCGCAGCTTCGGCCAAGGACTATGAGGAGCGCAAGGACCCGCTGCTGATCACGCCCGGCTTCAAGGTCGGCAAGGATGGGCTGGAGCGGTCTTTCGACAAGGAACTGACGGGCAAGCCCGGCGCGAAACGGGTGGAGGTGACGGCGCGGGGCAAGATCGTGCGGGAACTCACCACCCGGCCCGACACGCCGGGCAACGCGATCAAGCTGACCATCGACGCGGGCCTCCAGGAATATGCCGGGCGGCGGCTGGCGACGCAGAGCGGGTCGGTGGTGGTGATCGACTGCCATAATGGCGACGTGTTGGCCATGGCGTCCATGCCTAGTTTCGATCCGAACAGCTTTTCCGATGGCATCAGCCATCTGGAATGGGACATGCTGTCGAAGGACGACCATGTCCCGTTGCGCAACAAGACGTTGCAGGGGCTGTACCCGCCGGGATCGACGGTGAAGCCGATGGTGGCGCTCGCGCTGCTGGAGGCGGGAGTTTCACCCATGGAGACGGTGAACTGCGCGGGTGCGATCCGGGTCGGCAACACGCTGTTCCACTGCCATAAACGGCGGGGCCATGGCGGGCTCAACATGCGGGGCGCCATCGCCCAAAGCTGCGACATCTACTTCTACCAGATGGCGCAGCGGATCGGCATGGACCGGATCGCCAGCATGGCGCGGCGCGTGGGCATGGGGCAGAAATTCGCCCTTCCCTTCCCCAGCCAGAGTTTCGGCACCGTTCCCGATCCGGCGTGGAAGCTCAAGAAATACAACCAGAAATGGCAGGTCTACGACACGGTCAACGCGACCATCGGCCAGGGCTATATGCTCATCAACCCGTTGCAGATGGCTGTAATGGCGGCGCGGCTGGCGACGGGCCGGCAGTTGATGCCCAACTTCATCTTCGGCGCGCAGCGGCCCACGCCTGCGTCCGTGGGGGTGAATGAGGAGCATCTGGTGACCATCCGCGACGCGATGAGCGCGGTGGTGAACGGCGGCGGCACGGGCGGCGCGGCCCGCATCCCGCTGCCCGGCGTGATGATGGCCGGCAAGACCGGCACGGCGCAGGTCCGCCGTATCACCATGGCCGAACGCGGGGGCGGCGTGCGCAGCAACGCATCGCTGCCGTTCAAGCTGCGCGACCATGCGCTGTTCCAGGGCTTCGCGCCGTTCGACAATCCCCGCTATGCCATTGCCTGCATCATCGAGCATGGCGGCCACGTCAACCGCATCGAGGACGCGCCCATGATCGCGGCGGACACCATGACTTTCCTGTTCGACCAGGCGAAGGCGATCGAGAAGCTGGAGACCATCGAAAAGGACTGGGGCGGTCCGCCGGCCGAACGGCTGGCGCGGCAGATGGCGGCCTACAGGCTGGCGAAGGCGATCGAGAAGGGCGAGGCGCCTCTTCCCGAAGCGGCCAATGCGATGAACGCATCCGCCGGCAATGGCGCGACCGCGACCGCCGCCCCGCCTCCGGCACCGGCTGCCGAAGCGGACGACGCCCCGCCCCCGGCGGACAGCGCGCCATGAGCATCGTTCCCGAACCCCTGACCGAATTCCCCTGGCGCGTGCTGGGCATATTGCTCGCCATCGCCGGGTTCGGGACCTTGGTGCTCTACAGCGCCGCCGGCGGCAGCATCACCCCCTGGGCGATCAACCAGGGCGTTCGCTTCGTAATCTTTTCGGGCATGGCGCTGGTGCTGAGCCGGATACCGCTGGAGACCTTCGCGCGCCTTGCCTTCCCGGCCTATGGCGTCGTGCTGACCGCTCTGTTCCTGGTCGAACTGATCGGCGGGGTGGCGGGTGGCAGCCAGCGATGGATCAACCTGGGCTTCATGCAGTTGCAGCCTTCCGAGTTCATGAAGCCGGTGATCGTGCTGGCGGTCGCGCGCTTCTACGCGCTGCTTCCGGTGGGGGAGATCAGGCGCTGGAACGCGATCTGGCCGGCGCTGGTGCTGATCGGCATTCCCTGGGCGCTGGTGCTGGTGCAGCCCGACCTCGGCACCGCGACCATGATCGCCGCGGGCGGGGTGACGGTGATGTTCCTCGCCGGTCTGCCGCTGCGGCTGTTCGTGGGATCGGGACTGACGCTGGCCGCCATCGTGCCCATCGCCTTCAGCTTCCTGCACGATTATCAGAAGAACCGCGTCCTCATCTTCCTGGACCCGGAAAGCGATCCGCTGGGCGCCGGCTATCATATCAGCCAATCGAAGATCGCCATCGGGTCCGGAGGCATTTTCGGCAAGGGATTCCTCAAGGGGACGCAGAGCCATCTGGACTATCTGCCGGAGGGGCATACCGATTTCGTCTTCGCCACCATGGCGGAGGAATGGGGGCTGATGGGCGGCGTGCTGCTGATCGGGGCCTTCATGCTGCTGTTCCGCTGGGGCATCGGCGTGTCTCTCCGCGCGCAGGACAAATATGCGCGGCTGGTGGCGGCGGGGCTGACCACGACGATCTTCTTCTATGTCGCGATCAACCTGATGATGGTCATGGGACTGGCGCCGGTGGTCGGCATTCCCCTGCCCTTCATGTCCTATGGCGGGTCGTCCATGCTGACGGTCATGCTGTGCGTCGGAATCATCATGGCCATTGAGCGTTCGGGCCGGCGGCGCAGCAGGCCGGGAAACTGGGGATGAAACAGGCCTGAGCGCAAAAATTTGCCGGCAGACGCGATTTCCTGTTTGCAAAGTCCGATGCGGCTGCTAACAGCCCGCCCACGCCAAAGCGACGGCCCATCCGGGACTAGCCGAAAGCGGATGTGGACGCATAGCTCAGTTGGTAGAGCAGCTGACTCTTAATCAGCGGGTCCTAGGTTCGAGCCCTAGTGCGTCCACCAAATTCCTGGCGATCGAGGCGCAAGCCGAAAGCGGGCGTGGACGCATAGCTCAGTTGGTAGAGCAGCTGACTCTTAATCAGCGGGTCCTAGGTTCGAGCCCTAGTGCGTCCACCATTTTCACCAGTAAATTCAGTCACTTACAACACTGCCTTCAGCGGGCCCTAGTGGCGTCATTTGCGCTAGGTAGCTATCTAGGTAGCACGCCCTTTATCAACCGATTATCCCCCATCGATTGAGTCCTGGGTGGACTACCGGGAATATTTGGAGAGGTGTCGTATTTCCCGGACGGACCAACCTGCGGTCGAACCGTAGCCGGAAAGCGACTCCTCTCGGTTTCGTTGCGGCGATGAGCAACGTTACTGCCATTATGAATTCGGCCACTGAACATCCGATCCAGAAGATCACCTTTGAGCGCATGCCCATCGCGCCGGCCTCGATCCGGACGACGACGCGGCGCTGGCAGTTGACCAGGTTCTCTGCCTGACCGCGAGCGCAGTAGAGCGTATCATAGATGTGCTCTCAATCTTGCATCTGGAGAACATGTCACGGCTGACCGCGTGCATGAGCGCCTTGAGCGGCGATAGAACGAGTCAGTTGCCGTCAAGGCGCACTTGGGGCCACTCTCCCTGCCGGGTAAGGGCCGTCACCTGCTCGATCGCGGTGTCTGGGCTGGCGCGGCGTCCGGCGATCGAAACTGCCAGATCGTCCATGCACGTAAAATCGGACAGACCGAGCCGCCCCGCCTCGTGCACTTGCCGGAAAATGACTTCGCGATCCTGCCCGTTCATGGCGCGCCAGTCGCGAATGCGCCTCTCCAGCGTTCGCCGGGAGCCGAACACCGTCTCGGGATATCGACGCCGCAGTTCCTCGAAGATCGCTATGGGCCGAAGGCCCGGAGCAGCCTCCAACATCGGCACGACCAATTCATCGAAGATACCGGCAAGGGGATCGGGCCGGCGCCGGCTGCGGTGTTTGCCGCTGGGATGGCAACCGGGCGTCCTGCAGAATCCGATAGCCCGTCGCCGGGCCGAACCCGGCCTTCGCCGCCGCCAAAGCGACGGGGTCATTACGTCTGTTGGTCATGAAAAGTCTCACCTGATGATCGTTGATGTGTCGGCCGGCCACACGCCAGGTCCTCCTCCCGGAAAACCCGATGCATAGCGCCCACCACGACCATCATAGGCACCCCGCAAAGAGCGCCTCCGGTGTGTCGGGAACGGCTACGGGCTACGCCCTCCGCCGTTCCCGACACACCGGGTTCTCATCTTGTTTGTCGCGCTTTCACACCCTGATCGTCGCGCGACACGGTGGGGTAGATCACTGGCCAATCTGTGCGACGGCTAATCCCATACTGCTTTAAATCAGCATGGCACCTTTGGATGCGGGACTTGCGGCCATCGTCCCTGCGCCCATAGACGAAGTCGTAAGACCACACATCGCGGGATATTCCGGTCGCAGGCGGGTAACCACGCTCGGTGATCTGGGGTACCGCACCGCGATTGAACTCATCGCTGAAATTGGGCTTCCCCATGGTCGCCTCCTGTCCTCAAGATTAGGATCGAAGGCGTCCAGAAATCTAGGGGCTACTCACCCCCCTGACGCATCCTCACCTCCGTCAGCAGCGCTGAATCAAATCAAACCGCCATTGGCGAAGGGCTGTTGTAGTGCCCAGATAGCGCCCGATGCGTCGGAGATTATCTTTGCCCTCCCCCGTTCGGGGGGTGTGCGGCGATCAGCGGACAGCTCATAAGGAAGGGGCGACCCGGCCTCCAAGTCGCTCCGGTAATGGAGTTTCTTGAAGGTAACTCTGGCGGTGGGAGTCCGTCTCACCGCCATTTTTTACTTTCGTGTGGCTTTTTCATGTCGGCAAACCCCGGTCTGAAGGGCCACGTAGCATCGCTGATTGGGAGAACTCAAATGCGCGTCCTACTAGCCGCCGCCACCTTCGCGATCGCGCTCGCGGCAACCCCTGCCCAGGCCCGGTCGGGCTACGCCGCGTGCGTGGCGATCCAGCCGAGCAAGAACCGCCTTCTGTGGACGAATCCGGTTGCCGCCGAAGACTCGTCGATGGCGACGCTTGCCGCGAAATTCGCCGCGACGCTGCGAGACAAGAGCTATGCATCCGACCCCGAATTGTCCGAATATTGCAAATTCTTTGTGCAGCAGAAGGACGCGATGGAGTTCATCACGAGTATCCGTCGGAACCACAACGGCCCGGTAGGCCCAGGAGTGCCCTTCAGTGGCTAGCAGTCGATTTTTGCATGCGCTGCTGACAGTCGGCCTACTCGCCGTGTCGCAGGCCGCGCAGGCGCAGTGGAGCGCCGCCAACGACGAGGCCAACCGCCAGCGCATGATGGCATCGATGCGGGCGCAAGATGCTGCCAATGATCGCGCCGCAGCCGACCGGGCCTTCCAGGCCGGGCTGGAGCAGCAGAGTTCGCTGGGCAGCGGCTCGTCCTCCTCGTCTTCCTCGTCAGGATCGGGGGGCATGGGCACCCCATTGGACGGGCTGGCGGCTGCGCTTGGCAGCGGCAGTCAGTCACGCGGGGGACCGCAGTCCGTGGTCGATCGCCGCACGTACATCATCTATCAGCAGGAAACGTCCAAACAAGTGGTGGCTCGGCTGATCGCCGAGGCTGAAGGCGGCAATCCCGTAAGTGCGTGGAACCTCGGCCGACTCTATTACACCGGATATGCCGGCGTCCCACGGGACGATGCCCAGGCGCGCCGATGGTTTGCCACCGCGGGCGAACGCGGCCATGCCGAGGCGCTGGCCAACCTAGGCTACTTTGCGCACGAGGGGATCGCAGGTCCGCAGGACCCGGCGCTGGCACTTGACGCCACGGCCCGGGCTGCGGCTGCAGGCAGCACTTACGGCGCAGGGCTGAACGGGCTCTATCGGCTGAGCGGCCTGGCCGACGGGCAGTTGGATCCTGTTGCCGTCGCCAACCTGGAGCGGGCAGCCGATGCGGGCGAACTGTTTGCTCAGGCAGCTCTCGGTACCATTGTCTACGCACTGGGAGTAGGCACGGCGGAGAACTGGGAACGCGCGGCACACTACGCCCGCCTCGCCGCTGAACAGGGCCACGGTCCGTCGATGACCGAACTGGCGCGGATGATGTTCGTCGGCCGGGGCGTGGCGCAGGACCAGCGGGGGGCCGTTGCCATGTTCCGTCGTGCGGCCGAAGCCGGCGATCCGGGAGGCATGTCGTTCCTGGGGCAACTATACATGACCGGCCAAGGAGTGCCCAACGACATAGCAGCGGGCCTCGAATTATTTCGCCGCGCGGCCGATCTGGGCCATCCCGGAGCGCAGGGCGTGTATGGCCTCTCCCTGATGCTGGGTCAGGGCGTGGCAAAAAACGTCCCCGAAGGTCTGCGTTACATCCGCTTGGGAGCCGCGCGGAACGATCCGCAAGCCTTGACCGTGCTGGGCAAGATGACCTTCGTCGGCGAAGGCGGCATTACCAGCGATGAGCGGCGAGGGATCGAGCTGCTCCAGGCGGCCGCGGCGCTGGGCGACCAGGACGCCATCGAAACTTTAGCCATGGACGAGGTACAGCAGGCCATGCGCCGTCTGGGCATCGCGCAGACGGTTACGCCAGCGTCCGGACCTAAAGTGCGCATGGGCAGCAAGCCCAAGAGGTGACGAACCGATCAGTTGACAATATGGCTGCGGGGGCATCACCCACCCCAGAAACAGACGCGTGTTTAAGGGGATGACGAACTCAATGGTCTTAGGCGTACCGGGAAGGGTTGTGTTCGCAGGCCTCTGGCTTGCCCTGACCCCGGTCGGCGTTCTTTCGCAAGAACCCCCACCCGGCCTCGTTTGGTATGTTCTGGACGAACTGAACCATACCGGCTTCGATATCGAGGACCCCACCAACCGTCCCATCCCGTTGTCGGAACCGCCTGCCGGGGTGCTCCTGCCAGTTGACGTCAGCCGGGACGGGGTCGTGGACTGGCTGATTCGATGGCCGGAAGACCAACGGCTATGCGGAACCGGAGGTTGTCGTCTCAGCCTGTACGTGAGCGACGGCGATCACTACCTGCGCGTGTTCGACCGACAGGCTTGGGATCCGGACATCCGAACAGTTGGCGACGAGGTCCGGGTCGAGGCTTCGTTTCACCACCTGAACTGCTTGCCCCCCCGGGAAGTTTGTCGCCTCGCCTGGGCCTGGGACCCGACAACCCGCAGCCTTTCCGAGCGCCCGAGTTCCGATGGCGAAGCTGTCGTAAGCGGCTTTGGCGAGGGGACCGTGGATCTCGGCGAGGTCGATGGAAGGCCGAAGTTGCCGGATGATATTCCGGCGGCTGTCTTTGACAGGTATCTCGCCGGGCGTCGCGCCTGTGGCAACCCGGATGACGCCGATGCATTCACCGTCTCCTACCCAGCCGTCGCTTCGACACCGGATCTGAACGGCGACGGCCAGCGGGACTGGGTTATCGAGGCGCCCGGCGCCTGTGCGGAGCAGGCGGCTGCCGATTATGGCTACGAAGTCTGGATCTCCGACGAGACGGACGGTGCTTCCCGCGCTTTCGTCGCGGCGCCCGGTCGCTGGCCGGCATTTCAGGTAGACCGCACTCCTGCAGGGCTGCTCGACGCTCGGCCCTGTCTTACTGGCGAGATGTGCGAAACCGCCCCCCTCGAATGGAACCGCGCCGCCCGTGTATTCAGGCCGGCCTCAACGGAGAGCTTGTCGTCCCGCCCTTGACGCCTGTGAAACATGGCTACAGCCGCCCTCGGCGGTCCCGGAGCCGCAGCGTGGAGTGATTTATGAGCCCGGCGGTAGTTCTTGCGACGGCCCTCCTGATTTCCCCCGGGCTGCAGTCGGCGCCGCTCGACGGGCGGGTATTCGTCAGCCAGGATTACCGCTGGGGAGCTTATCTCTCAGCGCCAGACCAGACCGCGCTGAACGTCAGTACGGCTTGGTCATGGTCTGTCTGGTTGACGCTGGACGGTTCCCTGCTGATCGACGCCTTTCTCAATGAGTATGATTGCGATAGGTCGCAATTCCGGAGGCTTCGGCAGGAGCGCTTTCGGGAGGGCGACCTATTCGACACGCGGGACTCTGAAGCAGGGCTCCGGTCCCCACACTGGCTCGAGATGGACGGCCTGGTAATGGAAGAGGTCTGTCGAGATACCTACCTCACCCTGTCCCAGGCGGAAAACTTTCCCGCTGCTGCGGATGAATTGACCTCCGGACGTACTTTATCATGAAGTGTTTGCTCGGAATACTGTCCGTCATTATCGGAATGGAAGGTTTTTGTTCGGCGCTCCGGAACAGGCACCTGCGCGATAAGTCGGGATGGATATACGTCCGAGCGGAAAGACAGCCCCTCTACTTCTGGGTGATGACAGGGGTGTTTGCCTTGATGGTCGTGACGGGCGGTTTTCTCCTGTACTTGGCCATAATGGAAATCTGGTGATTGTTTGGGAGGGTGCTGTCAGTCAAGTCGAGCAAATCATCGCAGGTTGTATACATTCATGCGTAGGCCGCGGCATCAGCCAGGCCGATAGCGCGCTGTAACCCGCAGATAAAAACAGGCGCAGTGAATTCCAACTTTGCCGCCACGCACCTCCCGGCCCGTCTTCGACATCGTGGATCAGGAAATCTGCCTTGGCGCGGTAGAGGTAGTAGCCCAGCGACAACCCCATCTGGCCGCCGCCGATAATGACAATGCCCTGGGTCTCCACGCCCTCATTCCTTGAGCCAGCGCTTGAGATGGCCACGCCATTGGCGGCCAACCATGCCGCAACCGTTTGCGCGTTGGCGCCAGTCCAGCGCACGGCATGGGATTCGTTGATCACAAACGTGCCGATAGGCTGTCCGGGAACAAGAGCTTCACCGACAATCACGCTGCCGTCAGCATTCACCCCGTTTGCGACGGAAGAGACCTGGTTCGTCAGCTTTGGCGGGCGACCATACCGCTCGCCTGGGTCCATTTGCTGGCGATCTGGTTATCGTTCTTGAACAGGTCGTTGCTCATGACGCCGCTCTGTTGCGACCAGCCGACGATCGTTCCGCCATCCGCCGAAAGGTCGTTCGCCCAACTGCTCGCGCCGGCGGCGGAATGGCTGGCAAGAACGCCCAGTTCGACAAAGCCCGTGGCGCGGGTTCACCGCAGCGCCTGGACGTTTGGCCCGACGATGGTTCCATTTGCGCCCCACTGCTGGCCGCGCCCGCCGATAGCGGCGATGACCGAGCCATCCCGCGAGATGCCGGTGATTTCCGCGTTGAAGGTCACGCCGTTCTGCACCGGACTGGTCTTGCCGGCTTGCAGCAGTTGTTCGGGGGCAGCAGTTCCTGTCCACAGAAACGGGATATTAAAGCCCGATATGATTGCCAGACCACCGATCACATTGCCGTCACCGCTGACAGCGACTGTCTTGTAGTTTCCAGCGCCGGTAGGTTGTGCCAGGATCGTGGGCGTGCCGTTCAGCCATTTTACGCCCACCATGCCGGTGAAATCCGTGCGTGCGGTCGGCTTGGCCTCGCCGACGATCACTGAGGCATCATCGGATATGCCATAGCCAACGTAGTGAAGGTAGCCGGTCGGCGCTGCGAGTTTCGTCGCGCCGGTCGGGGTGAATACCCAGGCTTCGAGAACAGACTTGTTGCCGACCACCTTGTTGTGAAAGCCGATGATCGACGTGCCGTCGCCGGAGATGTCCACGAATTCGACGGAAGTGCCGTCGGAGTTCGACCCGTTCTCGGCGCCGTCCGGACTTCCCGGTATCTGCTCCGAACCGGTGACTTGTCCGAACGCAGGTTCAGGCAATCCCACCAGCAGGGCAACAGAACCCAGCGTGCCCACAATGACGGTCGTGGTCTTCAATACAGCGTTGGTCGCAAACGTGCCAGTCATCTCTGAAACTGTCCCCGTTAAACGCCCGCGCGCGCAGTACCGCGAGCGATCCCCGCCTAACTGGCCTTCGGGACATCATGCACCCCCTGTTCAGGGGGCTAACGCGGCGGAGACAATTCCTTGAAAATACATGACACCTGCGATCTTCGAGGCAGTCACTTCCCTTCTTTTCCGCCATAGGACAAACCAAGCTGCGCGGCATGCCACGACGCTTCGGCCCGGCTGGAAATCCCCAGTTTGCGGTAGATCGCCTTGATATAGCCCGAGACCGTATTCTCACTGAGCATGAGCTGCGCGGCGACTTCGGCATTGCGCATGCCGCGTCCGATCAGGGTGAGCACTTCCAGCTCGCGCGCTGTCAGGTTGCCGGTTTCGCCTGCTGCCGGCCCGGTCCGCCGGAAATGCTCCATGATCCGCCGGGCAATCGAGGGCGACAGCGCCGGCACCCCTTCCTTGATCTGCTGCAAATGGCGGATGATCCCTTCGCGCATCTGCTCCTTCAACAGGTAGCCCGAGGCGCCAGCCGAAAGCGCGCCGACGATCGAGCTGTCATCGGCCATCGCGGTGGTGACGACGCAGATCGTATCGGGAGAATTTACTCGTAACTGGCGCAGCACATCCAGCCCCGATCCGTCGGGCAGGCGCAGGTCGATCAAGGCAAGGTCAAACACGTGCCAGTCCATTGCGGCCAGCGCATCGCGCACGGTGGAGGCACCCGTCACCCCGCAACCCGGAAATGCCTCGGCCGCGATCTCGCCCAGCCACTGCAGCGTTTCCGATACATCTTCGAGGATCAGCACGGATTTCACGCCGCGACGCCTTCGCGCGGAAAGCGAACCTCGATCACCGTTCCGCGCATCCCCATGGCAGCGCCCCGCGAAACCGTCATCGTGCCGTGGAGCGCCGTGGCCCGTGAGCGCATGTTGCGCAGGCCGTTGCCCGCTGGCGCGGTTTCGGGATCGAAGCCGTTGCCGTCATCGGCAACCATCAGGACAAGGCCGCTCGCCACGTCACCCAGCCGTATGCCGACCGTGGTGGCCTCCGCATGGCGCAGGGCATTGCCCACGGCCTCGCGCAGGATCGAGCGCATGGCGGCTACCGCTTGCGGCGGAAGTTCGGCCTGGGTGTCCACCTGCCAGACCAGCCCAATACCGACCGATGACAGCAGGTCGGCGATCTCCACCCTGAGATCAGCCATCAGTTCGGCCAGGGTCAGCCGCTCGCCAGCGCTGTTGTTGATGATCTCGCGCAAGTCGGCGAGCGTGTCGCGGATCAGCTCGTCCTTGCGGACCGGGTCGCGGCTGTGCAGCGCGCCGAGCAGTTGCACCCCGATATTGTCGTGCATGTCGCTGGTGATGCGCTGGCGCTCTTCGGCCGCGCCTTGTTCGTGGGCGAAGCGGCTGGCGATGGCTTGGGACAGCATCGCACACAACTCGCTCGCCCTGGCCTGTTCGCGCGAACCGAACAGGCGCCGGCCGTGCATGGCATGTTCCAGGCGCAGCGGTGGCAGCGGTCCGGTAGCGGGGATCGCCAGGGCTGCGCCGTCTTCAATCACCGTAGATGCTTCAACCGCTTGACCGGCTACGATCTTCAGCGGCTGGAACACCCGCTCGAGCAAGCCGCGCCAGCGGTCCATGCGCTCGACCTCGCCCTCTGCAAGCGCAATGGCGAGTATGTCCTGAAAACTTGCCTCGATCTCTCCGTCACGCCGGAACAGCTTGCGCGCGATGATGTCGCGCAGCGGCAGGTAAAGGAAGCCGACCATTACAAGCGCCAGCCCGAAAGCCGGCGCACGCTCAAGCGCGATCCACGAAATCAGCGCCGCGTCCACCGCGATCAGCAGTGCGGCGCCGGTCATGTAGAACAGGATGCGGAAGGCCCAGCGATCGAGATCGAACAGCCGGTAACGCGCGACCCCGATGGCCATGCCGATGTGGATCAGGAGGAAGAAGGCAAAGGCATAACCCTGCGGCAAGCCCGGCGTCAGCCCGACCAGGCTGGGCGCAATGACCGTGAAGACGAATGCCCCTGCCCCGACCGCGACCGACAGGCCAAACCAGCGCACTACCGCCCGCGCCGCCGGATCACCGCGCGAGCGCCAATATTGTCCCGCCGCTGCAAAAAAGATGCCGAGCATCTCCAGCATCGTTGGCAGGTGCGAACCGGCAGGGGGGCCATCGAACACCTGCAGGCTGTCACCCAGCCACCATGCCCCGAACAACGCGAACGGCGCCCATAGCCAACGGGCCGGAACCAGAGGCCTTGGATAACGCAGCAGCAGGGCAATCATCGCTGCGCCGAACAGCAACGCGCCGCCGTGGTTCATCACCGAAAGGGCGCGGAACAGGTCGCCGTCGATGGCGAGTTCGCGGGTGCTGTAAAGCGCGGCGGGAAAGGTGAAAACAAGAATGCCAAGGCTGGCAAGAGCGAACAGGCGCGCCGCCGTATCGCTGCGCCGCAGCGCCCAGACCCAGCCGCCGATGAGGAAACTTGCCAGTCCAACCAGCATCTGCACCCAGAAGGCGGCAGGAAGATTGCTGATGGGCCGCATTCGCGCCGGTGCAAGGGTCGTCTGCTGCGCGGGCCTGGCACCTGCCGTTTCGATCGAAACACTCGGGCCGCTCACCACCCCCGCAAGCATCGACTGTCGCGCAAAGAAGCGCCGCATTTCGGCATAGGTCGCCAGCGTGTCCGGCTCTTCGATCAGATCGCCAGCCTCGATCGCAACTCTTCTGCCGTCGCTCCCGCGGATGGCAGCGATCGGCCCGGAAACGATCGCGGAGCCATCAGCGCCGGGTGCCGGCGCGACATGGATGACGCTGGAATCATCTACGGCAAAGGCAAGGCCAAGCCATGGCCGACTGAGTGCCACTTGAATCAGGACAGCCCCGGCCAGAAGTCCGGCGAGAACCAGCCCGATCATTACAGTCGCTGGCGACAGTCGCGATCTCATGTAAGTTATCTGGCCCCGTATTACTGCCTAGCAAGCAAGACTTAACGCTGGCAAGGATTCGCGCCACCCCCCTGAACAGGGCATTTTCACAAGCCACAATCCCCTGGCATCGTCCTGGCCAACTGACCACCGACTTCTTCGTCAACCTGCTCGACATGACTCATGCCTGGAAGTCGGTCGAAGGCAGCGACGAGGAAGAGTTTGTTGCCACCGATCGCAGCAACGGCGGTGAGAGCTGGCGCGCCACCCGGGCAGACCTAGTTTTCGGCTCCAACTCAGAATTGCGAGCCGTCGCCGAGGTCTATGCCGAGCGCGGCTGCGAAGAGAAATGGACGGTTCGAAGAACCGTCTGATTTCGGCATGATAGGGACGTGATGGCCCGCGAGGGGATGGTGAGCCTCGGTGCTGGTTGGCTGATCCGCTGATTTCCTTGTTGGATCCGACTTCCGACCGAGGTTTTCGCGTTATGCAGGCGCACTACGCCCCTCAAGCCAGGCGAGCCTCTGGAAGTTATAGGCAAGGTTGGCCATGCCGATCTTGATGCGGGCGCGGGCAATGCCAATGGTGCGTACGATCAGGCCCATGCGGTGCTTTTGCCCGGCAAAGACGTGTTCGACTGCCGAGCGGATGGCTGAGCGCTTCGCATTGGCTCTGGCGACACGCTCGGGCATGGCACGGCGGTTCGGCTTGCGCTGGTGGATGTGGCTCTTGAACATGCCCTTCTCAAGGAAGGCCTCGTTCTTCTTCGAACGGTAGGCGGTATCGGCCCAGACGCCCGAGCCGGTGTTGCTCGTGCTGATCAGATTCGGCAACCGGGCACCGTCATGGGCATTGGCGGCGCTGGCATCCCAGGTCCGGATCAACCCGTGAGCCCGGTCGATGCCCACGTGGTTCTTGTAACCGAACATCGGGATGGCGAGATCGACCGGCTTGAAGGCCTTGGGATCGGCACCCTCCTTCACCTTGGCCTTGGTGTACTTCACGCTCCAGCGGGCATCGCGATCCTTCTGACGGAGCCGGGCTGGCTTTGCCTTCCATGCTTCCGGGATCCGGCCGTCCTTGATCGCTGCCTTTTCCTCCTCGGTGTTCCGCTGCTTGGGGGCAGGCACAACGGTAGCATCGATGATCTGGCCGCCCATGGCGAGATAGCCCCGGTCGGTCAGTGCGGCATCGAAGCGGGCGAAGAGCTTGTCGATTGCCTTGGCTTGCACCAGGCGCTCGCGGAACAGCCACACCGTCGTTGCATCCGGCACCGTGCCATCGAGCCCAAGGCCCAGGAAGCGCTGGAACGACAAGCGATCCTTGATCTGGAATTCCGTCGCTTCGTCCGACAGCGAATAGAGCGCCTGCAGCACCAGAATTTTGAACATCATCACCGGGTCAAACGGCGGCCGCCCGCCTTTGCCACGAACACTGCGGCGCAGAGCGGCAATCAATGGCCCCCGGAAAACCTCAAAGTCGACCACCCCGGACAGACGCTCCAACGGATCACCCGCTGCGCTCAAGGCCTCGTACCGGTTCGAAAGATCAAAGAAACCGGGCTGTCCCGCCATCATCGCCTCCGCTCATCCGCAAGGGCAGTGAATCAGGTCAGATCACCAAACTCCAGAGTTTTTCGAACCGTCCAAATTCGTCCGCGACTTCGTCAGGGCCTGGACCAAGGTGATGACCGCCGACCGGTTTGACGTGGCCAAGGGCATCCACGCCTGAACGGGTCTACAATGGCACAAGGCTCCGTCTCCGACACCAGCCGGGGATGAATTTATGTAATAGAGTGGTTTCCGCTCATTCCTGTAATGGCCACATGATTTTAAGTAGTTGGTGCATCCGCCGCACTGGACGATATCGACAAGCCTATGGTCAGCACGGCTGGGCAAGAGTGAGCAATTTTCGCATGGTCTACGCCTATCGTGCTGGAGCGGGCGCCAGTCAATATTGGCGTTCGCGCAGAAAGGATGCATCGATCGCAATCGTCGAAAACAATTAGGGAAAGCCCCAGCACTGATCCTCACGACAAAGAACCGAAAAGGATCAGCCAATAAATTGAAAATTAGCCAATTCCGCCTCGCCAGCGTCTGAGGCACCCTCCTTGGTTCGCGAACGGATCGCCGACGCGTCTGCCGTCTCGGTGCACATAGGCCCGACTTGGCAAGGATCTGTCTATACGTTGAATTGAAACTCAGAGCGCCTTCTTCAGCCGCTCGTAGGACGCACGCAGTTCGTCGCCAAGAATCTCCAGGGCAGACTTGATGTTCTGCCCGCTGTCGTGAAGGCGCGATTCGGCCACGAAATGGTTCCATTTGGCTTCCGCCGCCTCCCATTCCTGCTGGGCTTCCATGCTGCCCAGATGGGCTTGCACCTTGGCCTCATCGCGCAACGCAGCGAGTTCCGACTTCAGGTTTTCCAATGCGCTCATCCTCTTCCTCCTGTGCTGATTTTCGCTGGTCTACATTTCGGATTGCCGCAGCCGGTCGATCGCGCGAGCGAGCTTGTCTCGGACTACCCCGGCCGCCTTTACCAATTCAGGATTGCTGATGGCCTGCATGGACGCCACCGGGTCGATCGCTGCGACTTCGACTTCACCGGAATCAGACTGCTGCACGATGACATTGCAGGGCAGCATCAGGCCAACCTTGTCTTCCAGCTGCAGCGCCTCATGAGCCAATTTCGGATTGCAGGCCCCAAGGATCGTATAGGGGCGGAAGTCGACGTCGATCTTGGATTTGAGGGTCTGCTGGATGTCGATCCGGCTGATCACGCCGAACCCTTCAGTCTTGAGCGCTGCCTCCGTGCGCGCGATGGCGTCATCGAAGGGGACCTTCAACCTGGCGGAAATATAGTAGCTCATCGCCTGCCTTCTCCTGTCGGGGTGCGGGTTTCGTCAGCTTGCCGCAACCGTAGTGATCACCGGTGTGCCCTCCAGCGTGCGCTGCACCGGACAGCGGGCCGCGACCGCAATGAGCTTTTCCCGCTGCTCATCGGACAGATCCTGGCCGATGACACGGATTGTTTTGGCAAAATGATCCGTCTTTGCCGACTTCCCCTCGACCGTGCCCTTGGCGTGGGTCAGGGTGACTTCCACGCGTTCGAGCGGCCAGTTTTGCTGACGGGCATACCAGCGCACCGTCATGGCCGTGCATTCGCCCAGTGCTGCCAGCAACAGGTCATAGGGCGCCGGTCCCAAGTCCCCGCCACCCTGTTCGGCGGGCTCATCGCCGATGAGGTGATGGCCGGACACGTCGATGCTGACGGCAAAAGCACTTTCACCGGTCTCGACGATGTGCGCTGTGGTCGTGCCTGTACTCAAAGAAAGTCTCCCTATGCTGTGACCATAGCAGGTCGTTTCTCGAGCTGTCTGACAAAATGCCACTCGATTGCCGTTAAGGTTGCACCGGTCGATTTCAGCCTCGGCTTGCCGTCACTGGCGTGTGGGCCTGAATGCGCGCAGGTGCGGGAAATCGCCCTTTTCAAGGTATTCCTTTTCCGCAGGCGTCGATTGCCTGCCAAGGCTCTCATTGCGGTGCGGGTGGCGGCCAAAGATGGCAATGACCTGGCGGACGTCTTCGGCCTGCTTCACCAAGGATCGATAAATTGGGCCCAACTGATCCTGCGCAGATGAAGCGATTTCCTGGCGAAGGCGGATGAGGAGGTCGATACGCTCGAGGAGATCGGGGCCCTCGCAGTGACCGAGTGGCTGGGTGTGGGCGATCTTGAACCAGGGTGTCACAAGGGCCTGAAAGTGCCCGTTCTTCAGACCTTCCATGGCCAGCGCCAAGGCCGCGGCATCCTGCGCAAATGCCCGGGGCGTGCCTCGCCAGAGTGACCTCGAAAACTGATCCAGCACGACAATGAGCGAGAGCCGGCCCTCTGGTTCGTCTGCCCAATGATCGAGCGCGCCTTCTGCCCCGCGCACCGTCAGTTCCGCAAACCTGGCGACGATCGCCTGGTCTGCACCGCCCTGCATGCGCCAGACCCAATGCTTGCGATGAGTCTCTGCGTCCACAACAGCAGTGGGCCCTTCCGGAAACCAGAAATCCAGAACGTCACGCCATGGCTGAGCAGGACTTGCGATCATGTGGTTTCAATCGGATCGGGTCATTGTTCCCTGCTTGCGCAGGAAATGCAGAGCGCCGCTTCTGGACGCGCTTCAAGGCGCTTGGGGGTGATGGCATCGCCGCAGCGAACGCATTCGCCGTAGGTGCCATTCTCAATGCGCAACAAGGCCCGGTTTATCGACGCGATTTCGCGGGCGACCAGCGCGGCCTGCGCTTCGAGAGAGGCGTCATCCTCCATCTCGACCGCCTGTTCGGACGAATCCGGGTTCAAGGGTTCTGAAAGATCCTGAGCCAGGCGCTGCTGCCGGCCTTCGAGTTCGGTGAGTTGTTGCGAAAGGCGTGCTCGGGCGGCGTCGGCATTCGGCATGGACAATTATCCTTTCAAGTCTCCTGCCCTTTGGTAGCAAGTGCCGCCGCTGTCTGACAACGAGAAGTCCTTCGGCGCAAAACCGGCATGCAAGGATTCGTTGTCTATGCCGGCCTGCAGGATTTCTTCCGGCGTTCAAGCGACGTCGACAGTTGTGCTCGCCATCCCTAGGGTTAGGGAACGGCCAGCTCCGGCGCGGCGCGAGGGATTCATCTTGCCGCATTTGAAACCGGGCCGTGATTGCGATTGGAGAATTTGAATGTCGAATACCCCCCACACTCTGGGCGATGAATTTCCTGATCAGATGGACCAGATCCACGCTCTGAAGGTGTCGAACACCCGGTTCGCCAAGCTTCTGGCGGACTATGACGCAGTTAACGACGAGATCCATCGCGCAGAAACCAACATCGCGCCGGTGTCGCAGGATCGCGAAACCGAACTGCGCAAGCAGCGCCTCGCGCTCAAGGATCAGATTGCCCAGGCTCTGGCCGACGCCGCCTGATCCGGGTTTGAAAGTTCGCCTCCCGCACGGCCACGGGCATGATGCAGGAGGCGAACCACTCCCTTTTGCTTTCGGCATGCGTCACGGGATGCCTGAAAGTCTCGCTTCAGAAAAATCTGCGGTAATCAGCTCACGACCATGGGCGCTTCAAGACGCCGGCCGACCAGATCCGCTTCTCAGCAAGCGGCGCAGCCAGACCAGGATGAGAATCGTGCTTGCCAGCAACGCGATTGCAATGATGCCCGCAGCCATCGGGCTGGCCAAAGTTGCGATCAAGGCGCCGCCTGTCACGACATCCTCCCCGCTCGAAACAACGATATTGCTGACCGGCTCGGGGCTCGTATTGACGAGCGCCCTGGTCCCCGCCTTGGCTCCATGCCCAAGCAGGGTGGCTCCTCCGCCAAGGAGCAGGATGACGATCTGCCAGACCGGATTTCCGGCATCGACAATCGCGAGGGCAAGCAAGGCTCCGCCCACGGGACGAACAAGCGTGTGGACCATATCCCAGGCGCTATCGAGCCAGCTGATCTTGTCCGCGAAGAATTCGACGATTGCGCCGGCTCCGGCAATTCCGAGGACCCAATAGCTGGCCAGTGCATCGAGAGACTGGAGGTGCCCCGGCATGGCGATCCACCCGAGTCGCATGCCCAGTCCCACGGCGAAAATGCAGAGATAGAGCCGCCAACCGGCAAGCAGGCAGATGCTTGCGGCAATGCTGATGATTTCTACTGCACTCATCCCGGTCATCCCTGCTTGGGCTCGAAGAGAGGGATCAGCCCGCCATTGCTAGATTAAGGTTCATGCCCGTTTTCAGAACAGGATCGCAGAGAAATACGATGGCAATCGCAAGGTGATGAGGCGATTCAGTATCGTCACCGCAGGACGATTATCTCAAAGCCATCATCCAGTCTTCGCGCTCGGGCGGCGCGGAGACTGGTATGCGGCAAGCCAGCGCGTGCAGCCCTGCATCACATTGCTGATGCGAGAGGCCCTTTGCCGTCCTCGGTATAAATCCGGTAAGTTTCACCTCCGGTGCAGTTGGCGACGATTGTACCATCGCTGGCCTGACGTTCAGCCTTCGCTATGCCGTCGCACTTCTGGCCGCTAGCCGTGATGACTTCACGCGCGATGCGCGAGGGCAATCCTTCCGGAGCCGGCTTCATCGCCGCAGCGGGCGCTGCAGGTGCGGTCACGTTGGCTGTCGTTTGTGCCGTTTCTGTCGAAGCATCTGCAGGCTCTTCCGGTTTGGAGTTGCAGGCAGCCAACATCAGGCTGAGGGCAAGCACAGTTGTGGCTGGTGCTTTCATGACGTTCTCCTGTTCTTTTTGTCTTATGGGACCGCCAGCGTAGATCGTCGGGGATGCAGGTCAACTGCCGATGAACCGTCGAGCCACTACGCCAGGGTTCGTGTGTGACGACGGCCATCAAGAGTCTGCACCATGGAATGGCGGCACCGTTGTTGACCTTGGTTATGCCGCTCTTGTTCGCGCAGCTGAGGATCACGGGATTGTCAGCAGGCCCGTTTACCTCGCGCCCTCCCAACAGCCCACAGCTTCTTCCGGCATCCGGGACAGCGGGCGCATGATGTTCCCAAAGCCCCCTTCTCTCACGCAATGTTAACCTCCACCGGCCATGGATCATCGATCGCGCATAGCTGACAAAGGAGGCGGCGCCGGCATAGGTGGCAGGCGATCGATATGCTCAATGATTGAAAACCAGAAAATCCGTCCCGCTGCGGTCATCGGGCCGCTCGGCGAACCGCTCACCCTCGATTCCCTGCCGCCAAGAGACACCCGACGCTGGGTCGTCCGGCGCAAGGCCGAAGTTGTTGCTGCCGTCAACGGCGGATTGCTGACCATCGACGAAGCCTGCGAGCGCTATGACCTGACCATCGAGGAGTTTGCCGCTTGGCAGCGCGCCGTCGACCGGTCTGGTATGCAGGGGCTGCGGGTCACGAGGCTGCAACACTACCGTGACCTCTATGAGCGCCAGCAGAAATATTGACCGGCGTTTGCATGGCCTGATCTGTCCGGTTAGGCTGTCAGTCGCAGAATAGACAAGGCGTAATGCAAGGAGTGGATGATGGCGTACAAGATCGATGAAATCGAAGGCATTGGAGCGAAGTACGCCGAACGCCTGCAGGAAGCGGGCATCAAGACCACGGACGATTTGCTCAGCGCCTGCAGCAGCCGCAAAGGCCGCGACGACGTTGCCACGCAAACCGGATTTTCTGCCAGCCAGCTGCTCAAGTGGGCCAACATGGCCGACCTGATGCGGATTTCAGGCGTAGGCGAAGAGTACTCCGAACTGCTCGAGGCCGCCGGCGTTGACACGGTCAAGGAACTGGCCACCCGCAATGCCGAGAATCTGGCAGCGAAGATGAAAGAGGTGAACGAGGCGAAGAAGCTCACCCGAGCAGTGCCTGCTGCATCGCAGGTCCAGAAATGGGTCGATCAGGCCAAGACCATGGATCCCGCGATCAGCCATTGATCGAGGGGCATTGCATCCGGACACCAGGAAATCGGGAGAGGCCATGAGCGAGAATCCGGCTCAAAAGCAAAGTGTCGAACGCCTGCCTGACCAGCGGTCCTCGTTGATCACGGACGAACTGAACAAGATCCTTGCCATGCTGCAGGGCGCATGCCCCGAAGGCGCGATCATCAGCTTCGATTTCGATGGCAGGCTACATGTTCATGTCGACGTGCACAGCTTCGAAGACCTGCTCAAAGTCGAGGGGATCCTGCCGATCCTGGGCGGCGGCACCTTTCACGACCTCACGCGCGGGGAAACCCCGCACCGCCCCTTCTACCATCGGCTGAGCGCGATCGTCGATCGTTGAAGGCGAACTCCGGCTCGCCCTTACGCAGACAAGCCGGCAAGATATGAACAAAGCCGAGGGCCTGAAGGGCAGATCCTCGGCTTTATCGTGCATCATCGGCAACCGTCGTCAGCGGCGACAGTATCCAAGGTGCGTCATTTGACGATGAAGGTGATCGAGAGGATCACCCGCCATTCGCTGACTTTGCCATCGTTGACGGTGACCTTGGTGTCCTTGACCCAGGCGCCTTCGATGTTATCGATGGTCTCTGCCGCCTTGGCGATGCCGCTGGAAACCGCATCCTCAAACCCTGTCGTCGAACTGGAAATCACTTCGATTACTTTGGCGATAGCCATGGTGCTTCTCCTGCAAATCCCCTGTTTGGGTCGCCCCCAGCCTGACGATCAATCCAGAAGTTCGGCCGGAACCTTGCCGCCATTGGCCGCCAGTTCCCGCATGACCTGCTTGTGCAGCCAGATGTTCATTTCAGCGCTACCGTCGAGGGCGCCGGTGTAACCGAGTTCCTGGGCGAGGCCCTTGCGCTCAGTGAGGCTGGAATCGAGGCCGAGCAGCTTCATCAGGTCGACAATCGAGTTTCGCCAGTTGAGTTTCTGGTCCGACTTTGCCGCAAGGCCACTGAGGATGGCTTCCACGTCGACTTCGGAAACCGGCTGCGGTGCGACTGGTGTCGGTGCCGCGGGAGCCGCCGTGGTCTGTGCAGGAGCAGCCGGAGCCGCCTGCGCCTTCTTGCCGAAAATGGCGTCCTTGATCTTACCGAAAAAACTCATCGCGCTTCTCCTTGCTCTCTGACATCATCCCGAAACGAGTGTGTGGGAGCCATGTTGCTTTGGCAAGTCATGCGCGATGATCATGACGCCTGTCGGACACGTCTGGCGTTGTTTTAAACAAGGAGACCGCAGTGAACATCGCAGACATCATGAAGCAGACAGGCGCACTCGATTCAATTTCGCGTGAACTGGGCGTTGATTCTGCGACCGCGCGCACCGGAGCAGAGGCGCTGCTTCCCGCAATCCTCGGCGGCTTCAAGAAGCAGGCGCAGCCCGCGCCGGGCGGTCTTGGCGGACTGATCGACATGCTGGGCGGTGCCGGTGGCGGCGGCCTGCTGGAGGTAGTGACCGGCAGTGCTCCGACCCCCGCAGCACCTGGCAATGAAATCCTGGGCCAGATCTTTGGCTCGAAGGAGGTCAGCCGGACTGTTGCTGGCCAGGCCTCGCAATCGACCGGCATCGATCCTACGCTGCTCAAGAAGATGCTGCCGCTGCTGGCCATGGCCGTCACCGGGTATCTGGCCAGCCAGAAAGCGGGCGGCGGGGCCAGTGACACCGGACAGGGCGGCGGCCTTGGCGGCATGCTGGGCCAGGTTCTCGGCGGCGTGATGGGCGGCGGTCAAGGCGGAGCGGCGCAAAGCGGCGGTCTTGGCGGTCTTGCCTCGCTGATCGACCTCGACGGCGATGGCAATCCACTCGACGACATCCTGGGCATGGCGGGACGCCTGGGCCGCTGACACCCGCGGCATAGCCAACTGATCTGGAGGGCCAGGCAAACGCAAAGGGGAAATATGATGATACGCAAATTGTCTGCCGAACTTTTCGGCACATTCTGGCTGGTATTCGGAGGCTGCGGTTCGGCCGTCCTGGCCGCCGGATTTCCGGAGCTCGGCATCGGTTTCACCGGTGTCTCGCTGGCCTTCGGCCTGACGGTTCTGACGATGGCCTATGCAGTCGGCGGGATTTCCGGCGGTCATTTCAATCCCGCAGTTTCGCTCGGGCTGGCGCTGGCCAATCGGTTCTCGTGGAAGGAGCTGATCCCGTACTGGATCGCCCAGGTGGTAGGCGCGGTTGCCGCCGCAGTCGTGCTCTACGCCATTGCCTCGGGCAAGACCGGGTGGAGCGCCGGCGGTTTTGCATCGAACGGCTTTGGCGACCTGTCCCCCGGCGGCTACTCGATGCAAGCAGCCCTGCTGATCGAGATCGTGCTGACGGCAGGGTTCCTGATCGTCATCTTGGGGGCGACATCAAAGGCAGCCCCTTCAGGCTTTGCGCCGATCGCGATCGGGCTGGCGCTGACCCTGATCCACCTGATCTCGATTCCCGTCACCAATACCTCGGTCAATCCGGCCCGGTCCACAGGCGTCGCCCTCTTCGCCGACACCGCGGCGCTGGGACAATTGTGGCTGTTCTGGGTTGCCCCGCTCGCGGGTGCGGCGATCGGCGCCTTGATCTGGCGGGTCATGCTGTCACCTGGCGAAGCGCCGGAAAACATCGGCAACGATCAATTCGTGGACGTCAGCGTGACGCACCTGGAAATCCGCAACTGAGGAGGAAGAGACTATGGGTTGGATCATTGCACTGATCGTGGGCGGCATCGCCGGCTGGCTCGCCAGCAAGGTGATGAACCGTGATGCGTCGATGGGCATTTTCTGGAATATCGTTGTCGGCTGCATCGGCTCGTTGATCGGCAATGCGGTTGCCGGGCCACTGCTCGGCATCAGCGGCAGTGTGCAGGAGTTTTCGCTGACCGGGCTGATCATTGCCTTCGTCGGCGCCGTGATCCTGCTCGGGATCGTCAACATGGTGCAGCGCAGGAATATCCGCTGAGCCAAGCGGACTTTCGGGTGGGGTGCGCCTCACCCGAAAACTGTCACGTTTTCCGGCTGAGCCCGAATGCCTGCGATTGTGCGGGTGGGCGATGTGCCGCCCTTACCTTATTCCTGATTTACTTCGATGATCCGCAAGGCCCGCTGCTTTCCGGCACGATCGGGCCATGAAATTGACTGCCCCGGTCTCAGGCCGAGCAATCCAGCCCCAACCAGCGAAAGGATCGAAATGCGTCCCGCTTCGATGTCGGCAGCTTGAGGGTAGACAAGTTGCAGCGTACGCTCGGCGCCACTCGCCTCGTCAACAAACTTTACCGTCGATTGCATGGCGACGACATCCCCCGGCAGCCGGGAATCCTGCACAATCCTGGCGCGGTTGATCTCGGCGAGGAGCAGTTCGGCCACCTGCGGCAGCCGTTCCTCCGCCTCGATGGCAAGATTTCCGATCCGTTCCGCGTCGGTTTCACGAATCTGGATCGGTGGCCGGGCCCGGGCCTTGCGATGGGTGGTCATGGTGTTCTCCGTCAGCGCCGGTTATGCAGGCGCGGTGCGCTGGAAAAGCGCGATGTAAAGGCTGATGGTCGGTTTTGCCCCGGACTGCGCCGGACGTGGCTCTCGCTGTCCGGGGCTATTGGCCCACGAGAAGCGAACTCGCATGGCAGCGCTGACGCTGACGTGTGGCAATCCGGAACATGACACGATGATGGCCGCAAGCGATCCTCAAGTCAAACCAGGTGTCACGCCCCGATCAGTGCAGGAGCGCCTTTTGCAGGCCGCTTGCCACGCAATAAGCGCTGTTCGAAGCAAGGGCGACATGCAGCCCGGTGGCCTGGGCCAATGCCGGCCGGACAAGATTGATGGCTGCACTGCCGCCGGTCAGGACAATGCCGTCATCGTGGATATCGCGGCTCAGTTCGGGCGATATCTGGCCCAGCAGGTTCACAACCATCCTGGTGATGCCTGCAATATGTTTGTCCACCACCGGAAGCAGATCACCGATGGGCAGTTCCAGGGCTGCGGGCAATCCGTTCACGAGGTCGCGCCCCTTGAACTGGATCCTGGCGGCGGGGGCCGCCCGATCCTGGAGCATCCTGACGATGTCGCGCTTCGCATTCTCAGCAGTGTTCATGCCGATGAGAAACTTGTGCTGAAAATGGAGATGATCGGCAATCGCGGCATCAAACGCATCGCCTCCGCCGCGTACGGATGCAGTCGCGCAGATCCCGCCCAGCGACAGGACGGCCGCCTCCGTCGTGCCGGCACCGCATTCCACGATCATGGAGCCGCGGGGATGATCGACCTGGAGGCCCGCTCCCCATGCGGCAGCTAATGGTTCCGTCAACAGTTCGACAGCCCCCAGACCAGCATCGTTTGCCGCGGTGAGCAGCGCGCCACGCTCTGCGTTGGTAGCGTCAGCTGGCACTCCGATGATTGCGCGAAAGGAGCGGAGCCTGCGCTGGCCGACACTCGATCGCACGGCATAGGCCAGATAGTCGCGGGCCGCCGCGATATCGCAAAGCACCCCGCGATGCAGAGGGCGCACGATCCGCAGGTCTCCGGATGCACGCTCCTGCATGGGGCCGACGGCAGCTCCGGCGGCAACCAGTTCACCGGCATCGACGCGCCCCGCGAAGCAGCACAGGGACGGCTCATCGAACAGGACACCGCCATCCGCCGACACCACCCGCGTATTAGCCGTGCCAAAATCAATCGCGAAATCGGCCTTGCCAGCGCCGTGAAAGAGTCTTCTCATCACGGCGCGATAGCAGTTGCCACAGGGGAAGTCTCCAGAGGAGCTTAAACCTCCTGTCGCGGGCCCACTCCTATCCCTGCCTTCGTCCTCCTCCACGCCGCTGCAAAGTCGGACTATCAGTTCCCAAGGCTTTGCACCGCGCCGGAAGGAATGTCACAACAGCTCGAAGCTGTCGGCACGGGCTATGTCCCACATGGTCTTGTAGAAGCTGAAGTGACAGCTTCCACCGAGCAATTCTCCTTCAGCCAGGAAGGTATGAAGTTGCGAAAACAGGCGGATCTCAGTCTGACTGACCCGGCGCACGAGATGATGCGGGCCGATCTGGCTGGGGTGATCGAGACCTGCGGCGGCCAGCATTTCCGCCAGCGCATGAAGGGTATTCCTGTGAAAATTGAACACGCGCTCGGCCTTTTCCGGCACCACAAGGGCACGCTGGAGCAGTGGATCCTGCGTCGCGACGCCTACGGGACACCGGTTGGTGTTGCAGGACAGTGATTGAATGCACCCCAGGGCGAACATGAACCCTCTCGCGGCATTCACCCAGTCGGCGCCCAGGGCGAGCGTCGCAGCGATGTCGAAGGCGCTGACTATCTTTCCCGCAGCGCCGATCCTGATCCTGTCGCGCAGGCCCGTGCCGACCAAGGTGTTGTGCACAAAGAGCAGGCCTTCCCGCATGGGCATGCCGAGATGATCTGAAAACTCGAGAGGCGACGCGCCTGTCCCGCCTTCTGCGCCATCGACCACGACGAAATCAGGCAGGATGCCTGTGTCCATCATGGCCTTGACCATACCCATGAATTCCCACGGCTGGCCAATGCACAGCTTGAACCCGACAGGCTTGCCGCCGGAAAGCTGCCTGAGCTCCGCGATGAAGGCCATCAACTCGTTCGGCGTGGAAAAGGCACTGTGCCGGGCAGGAGAAACGCAGTCCTGGCCCATTGGCACACCGCGGGTCTGGGCGATTTCTTCGGTGATCTTGCTGGCCGGCAGAATTCCGCCGTGGCCAGGTTTGGCGCCCTGGCTGAGCTTGATCTCGATCATCCTGACCTGCGGATCTGTGGCTTTCTCCTGAAAGGCCCGTGAGTCAAAACCACCATCGGCGTTCCTGCAGCCAAAATACCCGCTGCCGATTTCCCAGATCAGATCGCCGCCATGGTGCCTGTGGTGCGGACTGATACTCCCCTCGCCGGTGTCATGGGCAAAGCCCCCCAGCTTTGCGCCCTGGTTCAAGGCTAGGATGGCGTTAGCACTCAGCGATCCGAAGCTCATCGCCGAGATGTTCAGGATGGATGCTCGGTAGGGTTGCCTGCAATCGCCGCCACCAATGTCGATGCGGAACGTAGCGGGATCACCGGGGGGCACCGGGCGGTTCGAATGCCCGATAAATTCATAGCCGCTTTCATAGACATCGAGCTGGGTGCCAAATGCGCGCTCGCTGCTTTCGTTCTTCGACCTCGCGTAGACCAGTGACCGCTGACTGCGGGAAAAGGGCAGCTGCTCATGGTCATCCTCGATCAGATACTGGCGTATCTCCGGACGAATATCCTCGAAAAACCAGCGCATACGACCAATGATCGGGTAATTGCGTCGGATCGAATGGACCGGCTGTGCGAGGTCAAACAGACCGATCAGCGCCAAGACCCCCGAAATTGCGAAGACGGAGACGGCCCAAGCCGCAGGGAGAAAAGCACCAGAGACAACAGCCGCAAGAAGGGCGCAGCCAAAGACCGAGAAACGTTTCAAAAACAATGCATAGCTCCGTCAGCACGATCACAATTGGCAGCACGGTAGCACGTCTATCGAAAAGTCGGTCACTCTCGCTTATGCACGACGCAAGCAGACGCCCGCCCCAGCGTCGGGTTCAGGAAATTTCGATGCCAAGGTTCACGAAAAGCTTGAACCTATCCATATGATAACGGACACATGCACACGCATATGGACGAAAGAGTCCTCTTAATCAGCGGGTCCTAGGTTCGAGCCCTAGTGCGTCCACCACTTTCCCTTTACTTTTCAGTCAGATACGAAGATCGCCTGATCGGGCGGTTGAGAGCGTTTTTGTGCTAGGTAGCTCTCTAGGTAGCAGCGCGCTAATTCGGCGCTGCGGCTGCTCAGCCTCCACACATCAGCGTTCACGGTGAACGATTCATGGCCTGTGCTTTGTCCGACTGCGCTTGAACGAGTCGTCGTTTCACCTCCCAGCCAGCGCGACTGCTAATCCCATCTTGCTCCGCTCCAGCATCGCACGCTGGGATGGCCGCTTAGAGCCTCAGGCAGCGCGGTGTCATAATGACAGCTAGGCCACCCGAGCTCCGATCCAGATCACCCGGCCGACAATATCGACGCCCTTGCGCTGGATGCCCTGCCAACTCGGATATGCGGGGTGGTCGGTAAGAACGGTCAGACGGTTCCTCGTTGGGTCGATCGCTATCCGCCTCACGAAGATTTCAGAAGACCCACGGATGGCATAAAGGCCTTCGTGCACGCTCTCCTGGGTGCGAACTCGGCTAATCATAACCTCGTCGCCATTGCAGAGGGTCGGCTCCATCGCCTCACCAACAATTGGCAAGATTGCGACACTGGCGGGCTGATCACACAGCCGACCTAGCCAAGCCGCATCAACCAGCCGCCATTGTGAGCGTGAATCGTTACCTGTCCCGTTCAGTAGGGGCACTTTGACTATCGAACGCTGCCCGACTGTCGGCCCCTCCTTTCCACCCAGCACCTCTACGGGAACGTCAAAATGCAATGCCAGCAGCGCTATGTCGCTTTGGTCAAGGCGGGCTGGAGAACCTCGTTTAATGAACTGCTGGATGTATGCCGAGTTTCTCCCAAGGAGGCGCGAGATCGATGCGTAGGTCTCTCCTCGCTCGCTGATTAGGCCATCCAACGCCTCCCGCGGCTCCATCCTATCATCTCCTTCGATTTCCTACCCGTCTATCACATGCCTGAGGACGAATCCTAGTCGGACAGACCCCACAAGGTCAGTAGGGCAAGCGAAGGAAGCAAACGCCGCACGGGAGCATAAATGCCACGGCACCAGCGCTATTGGGTCGGCCTCGACGCCGGCCACCTGGAGACTGCGGTCTGCCTCGTCGATGCCGAAGGCCACGCATTCTTCGAAGCCATGACTGAGACCCGTGCCGCTCCGATCAGAGACATCCTTCGACGGTTCGGCGTTGAGCCAGTCCAGTCCGTTACGATCGAGGCCGGTGTCGGCACTCAAATGGTTCGGGATCTCCGTTCGTTCGGGCTTCCCGTTCAAGTCGTCGACGTTCGCAAATCAAGCAAATTCCTGGCGATCCGACGTCAAAAGACCGATGCAAACGATGCCAAAGGTCTCGCTGAGCTTGGCCGACTGGCGCAGTCCTTCGGTCCCCATGTTTTCATCAAACCGGTGGAGCACCAGGACATCCGGATAATGATCAACATCCGTCGAACCCTGCTAAAGCATCGAGCCAGGACAGATGCGCTGCTCCAGTCCATTTTCAGATTGCACGGTGCCAGCATCAAGCTCCTGAATGGGCGAGGATCGCTCGCGGCTGAAGTCGCGAACCAACTCCGGCTTTTGAGCACCAACGGCGTGACGATCCGCGTCGATTTGGATCCTCTGGTCAGGATGGGAGAAGATCTGCGCTCTCATATCTTGGATATGGACCGAAAGATGCGCACAATGGCTGCCAGCATCCCGGTTTGCGCCAGATTTCAGACGATTCCTGGCGTTGGGACGATCACGGCGCTGTCATTTTACAGCGCCGTCGGAGACCCGTACCGCTTTAGAAGCAATCGAGATGTCGGGCCTTATCTCGGCTTAACGCCCAATCTGTATCAATCCGGCGTCACTGCGCGCCGTGGCCGAATCAGCCGATACGGAAACAAGCTGACCAGGTCGCACCTAATCACAGCAGCCACCGTGCTGCTTCGCACAATCAAAACCGAAAGTACGTTGCGCACTTGGGGCCTGCAACTGGCAACCAAGGTCGGATTTCTCAAGGCTCGCGTTGCCGTCGCAAGGAAGCTCTCTGTGATCATGATGGCAATGTGGAAGACGGGCGCATCGTTTGATCCGGGCAAATCGAAACCGCGGTTCCTCCAGACGGAGGAGGCAGGCTTGGACCCCGTACGTATTTCTGGGACCTAGATCCCGTTGTAGGTAATTGGGCCAAGCCTGCCGTCTGATCCCGCTGCCGGCGGCCTTCCGTAAAGCGTCAAAGCTGACCCATTATCCGCCAATTCGGCCTTAGGGCATCAAGAATGACACCTTAGGCGCCCACGGGATTCAATGCGGACCGGGCAGCAACGCTTCCGATCGATGCCGTGTCCCGGCCGCGACGCTAGCTTGATGGCGCGACTGCCGGGAACGCCAGATTACGCGCGAGATTCTCAATTTTGTCGCGCCATGCCAGCTTTTCTAGCCATGATCGGCGGATCGACGACGCGCCGTAAATTGCGCCGGCCAACTGCCCCGCAATTGCGGCAGTAGTGTCGGCATCGTCACCGAGGTTGGCTGCCAACAGCACTGCGTCATCGAAGCTCGTCGTGTTTGCCACGGACCAGATCGCTGCTTCGAGGCTGTGCGCTACGAATCCGCTGCTCGCAATCTGATCGCGTGCTTTCCCGCGCCAGCTACCAGCCATGATTGGACCGACCTCAGGTCCATATTCGCCCAAGGGAACCGCCAGTGCATCCTCAAAGCTGGCACCTAGGATAGCCGCCCGCAAGACCAGTGCATATGCTTCACAGGCATCGAGGCACGCATCTGCAGCGTGCGTGGTCATGCTCTGTCGCCGGGCTACTCGTGTCACTACTGCGGGATCTTGCTGTATCCCCCAGATCGCGACTGGCGCGAGCCTCATTAGTGAGCCGTTGCCTGCTGAGTACGGATCGGTCGAGCCGGCAATCGGGTCGCTCGTTTCCTCGAACCGAGAAAGGGCCTGCCGGGTTGCGATCCCGATATCGAAACAACTGCCCGTGGGACTGAAGGCGCCGTTCCTCCACCAATCGACAAAGCGCCGTTGTGCTTCTTCCGGCTCAAAAGCCGAGCCCTTCGCCGCGCTGGCGAGCAGAGCTTCTCCCAGCGCCAGGGCCATGGAGGTGTCATCGGTCCAGGTCCCGGCATCCAAGCCGAATGGCCCTCCCCCGACCATGTCCGTAATGTGGGCATAGCTGTCGCGCGGCTTGAACTCGAGCGTCGTCCCCACAGCATCTCCGACCGCCAGTCCAACCAAACAGCCATATGACCGATCATAGATACGCTCGATCTCTCGCAAGTGATCTTCTTGTGCCTTCGTCTCAATGGCGCCAGGCCTGACGCGGCGAACGTGAGCGATTGCACCGCTAGCGTCAGCAAGGCCAAGTTCGACTAGCAGCCTCGCTGCCACAGTACCGGCCCGACCGAGCCCGCCGCGGCAGTGGATGAAAATGCCGTTCCCGTTGATGAGCAAGCCGCGCAGCCGCGCTCCGGCCGTCCGCCATCTTTGCTCGAAATCTTCGCCCGGAGCCGTAACGTCTGGGATCGGCAGATGAAGCCATTCCATCCCTCGCGCAACAACCGCAGCTTCTAGATCCGCGACTCCCAGCAGACCCATCTCGTGCTTTTCAATCAAAGAGACGACGGCAGCAGCCCCCCACCCACGCACCGCGTCTAGATCGGTCGCAAGATCACGCTTCCAGGTAAAGCCAGCGAGCGCAGGCCCTTGCTTCCCTGGACAGAAGGATATGCCGATGCGTCCTGATGCGGCCGGAAGTGTAGGGATCTGGATCGGATCAGTGGTGCTTGTTCGAAGATTTCTGCTCATCGCGCTTTGATATGACCCATGTACGACATTATCGGTCGTATATACCTAAGGCACCTGACAGGTATTGGTGGCGCCGGGGCGAAGCCCGGCTTTCATCCGGCTGTTGCCTTTTTGGGTTTAGGTTGGCCCGCCTTCCCAGACGGAGAGACCCGGATTTGCAAATGCCCGGTCTCGGTTCTGCGAGATTCAAAGCTGCCTGCCTTCTCGACCAGATCGCTCAGCTTGCTTTCACCATAGGTTCGGGGGTCAAAGTCTGAAGCGAGCGCTGCAAGGCGTTGGCCCACCCGCCCAAGAGGCACCCAGCCCCCTTCATCATCGAGCTGTGAGATGGCAGTTCGGATCAAAGGGGCAGCAGCAGTGGGCGACTTCTTTGCACTAGCCGGACGGGCATCCTGTCGGCCTGGCTCATCTGACGTTGGCGCCTCTGGCAGCAGGTTCTCAGTGTAGATGAAGCGGCGACAAGCTTGTCGAAAGCTCTCTGGAGTTTTCTGCTCTCCGAAGCCGTAGACATCTATGCCCTGCTCACGGATACGCGACGCCAAGCCGGTAAAATCACTGTCGGAGGAGACAAGGCAAAACCCGTCAAAACGACCGGTGTGCAAAAGATCCATCGCGTCGATGACCAAAGCAATATCCGAGGCATTCTTTCCGCTGGTGTACGCAAAGTTCTGGTGGGCCTTGATCGCATGAGTGGCGAGAACGTCGGCCCAGGATTTAAGCCTGGTTCCGGAGAAATCGCCATAAATGCGGCGGACACTTGCCTCACCGATCTTTGCAATCTCTTCGAAGAGGCGCGGTGCGATCCGGGAAGATGCATTGTCTGCGTCAATCAAGACAGCAAGACGTGGGGTGCGAGGTTCATTGGCCATTCTGCACCATTGCCTTGATATTCATTAATCAGCCTATAAAACTTTGAAGGCGCCGGCTAACAACGGCCTGGTCTTCAGGGATCCTGAGCAAGCGCTTGGCTCTATCATGTGCGAATTCATCCACCTCGAGAACTACTAAACTGTAGCCATGCCTCGGCAGAAAATCGGCGCGCCGCTCATCATATAGTCGGCGCTGTTCGCCTCGAGGCACCCCGGAAACCGTTGGTTTATCGTCGAAGAATCCGACACGTTCACGGTGTTGGCGCTCATGATATTCCACTACAAGGCCAAGAGCAGGATAAAAGCCATCGACAGGCAATGGCTTCCGGTGACCGCGCCGATCTGGATCTCCGGTCAGAAACGGGAAGCAATGCTGTCGCACGGCCTTCAGCCCGAGAACTGCGTCGCAAAGATCGAGCACGTAATGCTCGTCACGAATTCCGGCATCGGCAGTGCCTTGTACAGCCTTTGGAGTCGATCGGAGCCTGACACTCCCTTCACTTAGCTGCGCCATGACCCGTTCCATGTCTTGGTGCTCATCGCTCCCTCGCACGACCTCCCAACGTCCGTTGTTCGGATGCCAATCGAGACTTGCGGCTCGAAGGGCAGCTCGAAAGCGCTTCGGATCTATTCCACTCGCAATGGCCATATCGACAGCGGTGATTAGCTGGCCTTGAGCCCTCACGCCGGATGCTCCTTCATCCAGATCCTCGCATCATTCATTCCCCGCCGCCTGTCAAAGTCGATGAAGGTCCGCTACCAGACGCCCAAGCAGACCGGTTTAGGAGGTTGATCGCGATAGTAGCATTCTCACAATCTCCTTTGGCAGTTCGCCAGCGGAGGTGGTGCGAAGGTAGGCGTTGCAGCTCTGATCTTGTCAAACAGTACCTGTCGCTCTGGTTCCGATGAATCAGCATCTGCCTCAGGTATGATATCACCGTTAAGCTGGGCTCTCATGCTATCCCATCTTCGCTTGAGCACGGACCAATGGTAGTCGTCGTAGGAGCCGGAAATGATGACCGGGCGAACGACAATCCTGGGGGGTGAGCTTGAAACGTCCCCCGCGCCCAAATATGCCTCCGCCTCGCACGCCCACTTACTGTCGATCCGGTCGACTCGGCCAATTTGCTGCTCGACGTGGGCCGGGTTCCATTCGAGGTGAAGCAGCACAACCATTCGGCACGACTTATGGAGATTTAGCCCTTCTCGTCCTACCAGTGATTGTGCCACCAGAACTTGCGGCCAGCTTCCTTCGCGATTGAATGCTGCCTGCAAGAGCCGCCGCGTTTGTGGTGCCGTACTGCCATACATTAAACGGGCGAAGTGCCCTTCACGGCCCGCGAAGTCGAACAGATGCTCAGCGAGACGCGCCTTCACGTCAAGGTCAGAATCGTCCGCTGGGTCCCCACTCGTGACTTCGTTAACGAGAGAACGAAAAGCCGCCAACATGGCTTTTTTGGTCCAAGGCTGATGTCGTTCGGAGAAGCTGCGCTGGTCTTCAAGCGCAGCTAGAAGCCCTGAGTTGCCATCATGTCGTCTGCCGTCTGCCAGCCAGAACTCTCTGAGGTCGGCTGTTGCCGGGTCATCGGCAAGTTCGCGGCGCATAGCTTCAAGATTGGCTCGGCGCGCTGTCTCAAAGCGGCTGGCGCGCTTGCGAAGGGCCTTATCCACCGCATCACGATCGAGCCCGCGCGTGTTCACGGCCGGGTCACTCAGCGCCACCTTCAGCGCAGCTTCTCGTTCGCTGTCGAGCTCGCCAAGTCCAGCCTGAGGCCATCTGTTTTCGACTTTGTCTTCGGCGCAGAGGCGTCGAACCATCTCACGCGCATCGAGCAAGAACGTTAGCGCGCGCATCGGTTTGATGAACCTGCCAAATACGAGAACCTTGTGCCCCGCGCGTACGGCGAGCTCGATTTCCTCAACAGTACGGATTACCGCTGGGTGATCGAACAGACTGATGCCATCCTCACCAAGCAGTTCGCGGCTAAGGCGTTGCCAGGGACCAATCGGCTCGCCTGGTGAATCTAACTGCGTTATCTCGTCATCGCATGCCTGCAATCGAACCATTTCCTCAGCCCCGTCCAGCAGAGAGCGACCGCTGGGCAACGACAGCCGCATCCGCCGATCTTGAGGACTCAGGCGCTCTTCGTGCAGTTGGGAGAGCGCTTCGCTGGTTAGGAAGATCCGTCGCCATGCGAGGGGCATATTTGAGATTGGCACTTCGATCGGAACAATCTCGCGATGCGAGCCACAGGCTTTTTGGAAGCGCTTGAGAAGGTCATCCTCTCGCTTGTCTCGCCGCAACACCCATGGCGCAAGTGCAGAATGTAAAATGCGGGAAGCTTCAGCATATCGGTTGACCAAATCCCAAGTAAGGGCCTCGTCAACCTGAATGTTCAGAACCTCGCGATCGTAACGCTGGATCGCAACAGCCATTTCCGTCAGATATTCACTTCGAACACTCAACCGAGCGAGCGTGTGCGTCCATTGATCAGGGTCGAGTTCAACCGGCGTGGCCGTCATGCCAAGGTGGAACGCGGTCTCTGACTTCCAAACCAGTGTGTCCAGCACGCGTGACAAAGAGCTCTCGGCACCGCGAGTCTTATGCGCTTCGTCAATGACAATCAGATCAAACTTGCCCAGAGCACGTCCCATGGCAAGGCAGATAGCCTTGCGAAGGTCGGGCGTTCGATGCGTGAGGCCTTCGCAAAGCTGCCGCTGCTCGCGAGAGGAGAGCCCGGCGAGGATACGTTCAGCGGCTGCTCGAGCAACGTTCTGATAGGCTGCTTTGGCCGGATCGCGGCGATAAGCGCGCGTCCCTGCGTGCACCTTCAAGATAGCGTCAAGTAGCGCCTGATACTCGGTCTGAGTACCCTCCGTTTGCACGAGACGGCCAAGGGTGTGCGACAGCAAGAGCAGAGGCTCCTGTGCCCAGGTCCCGGAAGGCAGCTGCAGTTGCAGGCGCCGATCCGCCAACTCTCGCTCACGCCGTTCGCGCAAAAGCTGTCGATCTGAAAGGTGTTCTGCGCGGGCATATGCCTGAATGAAGCCCCAATAGGACCGTAGCGGAGATAACGTGTGATCGGCTGTGTCAAATCGTCTCAGCTCAGCCTGCCACTGAGCTCCAAGGCCTGGCGGGATGATGATCGCGGCTCGCCCGCCGCTGCGTTGCACAGCTTTGATCAGCGCAGCAGCGATGAGAGTTTTGCCCATGCCCACTTCGTCGGCGAGTAATAGCGCCCGTTGACCACCGCGCAGTCGCTCGCAGATGGCCAGGAGCGCCGCGCGCTGACCATCCTGCAGTCTCGTTCCATCGGCTAAGGTATCACCAAGGGCGGTCTCCTCGAGGCGATCGGCAACGTCAGTCCATTGTAGCTTCATGTAGCTCCGCCTTGGCCCGGTACGAGCGATGCGCATTGATCCAGCTCCCAGAGCTTGCGGATTCGCGCGATGACCGGGATGAGCCGGTTTCGCTGCTCTGCGGACAGGTCGGCCGGCTGGAACATGGGCTCAAGCAGCGCGGAAAGGGGGTCAATGCCGCACAGACGCAGGGCAGCGATCATTTCGCTTTCAGGTTCGGTCACCGCTTCGAGGAGCTCATCCAGCCGGTTGGCCCATCGCTCCCACTCAGCAGGAGTTCGCACGCCTTGATATTCGGTGAGCTTAACGACCAGCCTCATGGCGCGCCTTAGCGGGTAGTCTGTCGCTGCATTCTCAGGACTGGGATCATCCTCATCACCCGCATCGTCGGGTGCGAGGTCACGATCGCGCTCACGGGGTGTTTTTTGCGGGAAAATCGCAAGTTCGTGCAGGACATCCTCAATTCGTTTCGGCGCCGGGGGAGGAAGAATGAAGCCTCCGTCGGTGAGGATCGGCACCTCTGCACCCGAAGGGCCAAGCACTGCCGTTACGAGAGGTTCAGGCATCGCGAGTGGCAGGGGAAGCCATTCGCTCCCCATGCGAACGGTAACGGCGATGTCGCTCGGCGCCCCATCGGGCAGCTGTAAAGTGGCATCGCGCCACACGAGATAACTAACCGGTGGGGGAGTGATGGCAGGTGCTGGCGCCTCATAGGGATCGCCGTCTGAAAGCTCGGTGACCGCCACAGTGCTGCTCAAATCGATCGGCAATCGGCGAGACAATGCGGCCTTGTCATCCCCGTGCCAGGTTAGGGTCCAAACCCAATCAGCCTATTGAAAATCTGCGTTCACTTTGATTCAGGGGGTCTCCGCTGAAGCTGGAGGCTGTTTGGAATGTCGCGTTCGTTGTTCTGGTTGTCGGATGAAGCGTGGACAGCGATTGAGCCGCACTTGCCGAAGAACCAGCCCGGAGCGCGAAGGGTCGATGATCGCAGGGTGATCTCGGGCATCATTCACATGCTCAAGTGCGGTGGCCGCTGGGCGGATTGCCCTTCTGAATACGGCCCTTCGACGACGGTCTACAATCGCTGGAACCGGTGGAGCCGCCGGGGCATCTGGACCCGTATCCTGGCGGCGCTGACCGAGGAAGGCTGGATCGCGGAGACTGGCCAGATCGACAGCAGCTACATCAAGGCCCACCGCTCTGCCGGTGGTGCAAAAGGGGGGCGCGGGCCAATGCCATTGGCATTTCGCGTGGCGGCAGGACAACGAAGATCCACGCGCTCGTCGATGTCCTCGGGCGACCACTCCGCCTCGTCCTGACGCCCGGCAACACGTCGGATGTGAAGGGCGCAGACCTACTGATTGGCGAGACCATCGGCATGAAGCGGGTGATCGCCGACCGGGGCTACGACGCCAACCGCATCCGGGCCGCCTTGCGCGAACAGGGCACAATCCCCGTGATCCCCGGTCGACGCAACCGCAAGCGCCCGATCCAGTATGACGAACGCCGTTACAAGGACCGTTGGAGGGTCGAGGCCATGTTCTGCCGCCTCAAGGATTTTCGCCGTATCGCAACCCGCTACGACAAGCTCGCCAGAAACTTCCTGTCAGCCGTAAGCCTCGCAGCCGCCGTGGCCTTCTGGCTGTGATTGAGTCTCAACCCTAGATGTTCCTCAGGAAAGAAGAGGACACCTGCTTCCAAATTGCCGCCGTTCCGGACGCTGCGCGTGAACCCAATGCGACTAAGATTTCCCGATCCGATGTAGCACCAGGGATTTGAGCAGTTCTGGGACCCTCCCGCGCTAAAAATGAACTTAGCGTGGAGTTTAGCTCCCGGCAGCTCGCGACTGAACGGGCGCCTGAACTGCCACTCAAGCTTCTCCAATTCCGGACGCTGCGCGGCGAGCCCCTGACAGGCGTCGTGGTTCAATATGACGTCGACGCGCGGTCTAACGGTGGCAAATCCGCGCTCCGAGAGCTGTCGAACAAACTCGGACAGCACTCCGCTATCGGCGTGCTCTCCAGTTTCGAAATAGCCCGATCCCATGAGTACGCGGTTGCGCTTGTGTGGCGCTTGGGCGAGCCCCTGCAAAACTTGCTCCTGCAACGACCCCTTGCGCGAGTCTAAAAAGCGGCTGGGAGGGAGGCGTTTAGCGGGAAGGAGTTCGACAGCCCGTCGCAGTCCGTTTTCAGGAGTTCCATGGCCCCAATCGGCCTCGAGGACCGAGGTATCAAACAGCTGCCTAAGCCATACAAACATCGCCGCTGCGGCTCTGATGTCAGAGGCAGCTTGGCGATCGGGAGTAGCTTCATCCCATTCGACGATCCAGAACAGGTCGAGGCTGGTCGACATCGGATCGTAGGTCCAATTCCCGGTAGAAACGACTAGGCGCAGCCGAGAGCCATGCGGACCCACAAAATGGAGCAGGGCCACCTTTGCGTGAAGCAGGTTGAATGACCAGTCGGCACTCGAGCGCCTGAAGGGAACTGAGACACCGCGCAGGACCGGATAGTGGAAAGATGTGGGATGCAAAAAGGCGGCGAGTGACGGACGCGGCCGCCGCACGCCGGAGGTGAACCGATCGGCCATTTCCTCCAAGACTGTTGCATTCGCGGTGAAGCCGCAAACCCAGCCGAAATTGCCCTCAAACCCTTCGGGCGGCGTGAAGCAACTGATTATGGTTGTCCGTTCCACTCAATGATCCGCCATGCTCAGCTGCAGGTCGCGCTTGAGCGCGTACAGGTTATGGATCCTGGGAAGCTCAGGAATGACCGTGGCGGTCTCCCCAAGACCTTCTTGGTCCGCCTCGTCGTCCATTCCCGTAGCGAGCTGTCCTCCGGCTGGGCCGAGGCCCACCTGCCCATTCGGCAACAGCCTGATCACGGTTCCGTCGCGCCTGGCGAGCTCAGCGATGACGACCTCCGCCGATGATCGGCAGACTCGGGCGAATTCGTGGGCTAGCTGGCCCGGGCTGGTATCGTCGCGAGCGAGCATTGTACTCGCCAGTACCGCAGTTTGCTCCAGCTTGCTGCCAGCCGCCTCCGCTGCTTGGTGCACGGTCAGCCCAGCTCGTCCGCTTGACGTAAGCTGTTCCTCGATTAGGGTAATTGCGTCGAGTGCAGCCTTGCGAAGCTGAATCAGAGCCACACCGCTACGCATGTCATTCCAGTGGGCCTGCTCGATGCCTGTAGGCGGCTCGGCGCTCGTCATGTTTGCCTCGCGCAGAACCTCTTCTGGAAGATCAAGAAGGGCTCTGCGCCGATGGGCGTCACCATAATCACGCAGTTGACGTTCGAGGAGCTTGGCGGAAGCTGCCGGCAAGGGGGAGTCCGGAGCCAAGCGCCCGATTCGCGTCAGGCTTGAGCCAGTGGCCCAAGCTCTCAATTTGTTCTGTTCCGCCTTCAGGTTTTGGAGGATGCGTTCGCCTGGCGGCGCTAGGCGATACAGATTAAACCGCTGGCTCGCGCCAACAACGAGCCCCAGCCGCAGCAGCGGCTCGACTGTTCCCATCCGGTAGGGCTGTGTCACATAAGCCCCGCGTCCGCTCAAAGCTTTGAAGCTTGTATCAGAAACACCGGCAAGCTTGCGGTGGCCGCGCGCTCGTTTGCGCCGTTCTTTCAGCGCCTGGACCATAACTGAAGCTTCGATCGCATTGGCGCACGAGAGCGGCCGAACCTGATTGCCAATCTCCTCAGCTAACCAGACGCCGAGTAACGACCACGCGATGGGCATGCCGAAGCTCAGCCCACCAAGCCCTGGGACGGATCGGTCGTTATAGTGCCGGATTGCGACCGTCAGTCCGAGCGTCTGCAGGCGACGGTATGACGGAGCTGAGTCGGGAGCAAACGTACCCCACTGGACGCTCATCGCATCCCCCAGTCAGGCGTAGTAAGATTGCTGCGTTCGTTAGTGCCACACAATACTTGTCCTAATGTCAACTCGCCAGTCTCGGTCCAGAACACAGCAGCGCTTCGGACGGCCTTGCCAGCCTTAAACTCAACTGCATCGATGTAGGCTGCTAGCTGCGGCCAATAGCTCTCGAAGCGGGCTGCGTGATCAGCAACCGGGCCACTCTTGTGGTCCACGATCATGAAGCCATCCGTTCCCTCGGCGATGAGATCGACAATGATGCTCTGACGTCCTCCGTCGGCCAGTTCGAGCTCGATTGGCTGTTCGATATGCAGGCGCGTATAGCCAAGCTCCGCGAGGGTCTGGCGAAGTGCTTGCGCCTGTTGCTCGAGAAGCTGGACCTCAGCGTCGGAGACCCGGCAATGCTGGCCTACCCTGTCCCGCAGATCTGGCCTGGACAGCAAAATCCGCAATGCCTCGTGGACTGCAGTTCCCTTATCGGTTGCCTGGGCAAGATCCGATCCAGAGAGCCGGACACCTGCGGCAATCGCCCGGGTCTCGATTTGACGAGGCAGTGGCCGCGCGGTGGCGACGGCCTGCGAGGGACTGACCACCAAAACCAGCGAGCCGACCGCTCGCTTTTCAATGGCAAATCTGGGTTCGCGGTTGCTGCTCGCCAAGCAGACGCGGCCTTCCGTATCGAACGATGCCGGGATCTCCTTGTCACAGATCGTCATGCGCGACGGGAAGTTCGCCGAACCGACAGTGATCTGATTGCCCTGCAATTTGATGCCACAGACGTCGTTCAAAAGACGACGCGCCGTGATCGGCAAGGGCGGCTCAACCTTGTCGTCATCCTGCGGCCATTCGATTATCAGACGATCACGCGCACGGGTCAGAGCGACGTAAAGCAATCGGCGCGCTGTTTCTTCACTCTCGGGATAGAGCTCGTGGAGAAAGCGCGCCGTCGCCTCTGGAGCAGCAAAATCAGGAGCATAGGCAAGTGTCGCCTCTTCGATCACATGATCGAGATCGTCGAAGCCGGGAAACTTTGTGCTGAATGTTCCAGCACGAGGATCAAGCTTATGGTCCAGACCGCATACGACCACGACCGGCCACTCGCGCCCCTTCGATGCGTGCCAGGTCACGATCTCGATGCCATCGGCCTCGGCGCCGGCAGGATTGGGGCGCAAATCCTCGCCCTTCAATCCCACCTTGTTCTCAAGCCAGCCAAGGAAAACGTTGGCGCTTTGACCATAGAAACCGGAGGCTTCCCGCATATCGCGGTGTGCCTCCATGAAAGCCGCCGCTTCAGCCTCGAAGCGAAGGAGATCCGCTCTCATCTGGGCAGGGTCGTCAAGCCGGTCGCACCAGTCCCGCAGTCCGGCGACCTGGATCACCTGGTGGACCAGTCTGTCCACGGGCGTCGCAAGGGAGTCCGGCCAAAGTCCCTGCAAAGCCGCTAGCTCGGGCGTCTCGAGTCGGCCATTGCGGGCAAGCGCGCCGAGGGCTTCTGTGAGAGGTGTCGCACCAGGCCCGAGCGTGGCGGTGCAGATAGCTGCGTGATTGTCTGCAGGATCGACGGCGAAGCGGAGAGCAAAGCAAGCTGCTTGGACGATCTTGCTTTGCCACCAGCCACCTTCTGCGACGCGGACTGGCAAACCCAGTGCACGCAGCGCAGCCGCGTAGTTCGCGCAGTGGTTGTGCGTCGGACACAGGATTGCGACGTCCCGCGGCTCCAGATCGCGCAGGGCCTTGGAATGCCTGTCGATGATGGTGACTTGATCATCCGTCAGCAAAGACAGGAGCCGATCAGCGATGAAATGCTGGGGCTTTCCGCCAGAGCGTGCGCCGCGTTTGTTGGGCAGCTCGATGACCTCCAGGGCGGTGTCGTGTCCGGCGGCGTTCTGCGCGGCAAGTGCAGTATAATCCTCTCCGAATAGGCACGGGCCCAGCGCGTTCACGAAATCCATGATGCGCGGATCGGAGCGCCAGTTCCGGTCGAGTGGGCTGGTTTCAAATTGCTGTGTAAGCGCGACGGTTAGCCGTGGATCCGCGCCCTGGAAGCCCATGATCGCCTGCTTGGTGTCCCCAACGATCAGCGCCCGTTTGGCCCTGCGCGCAAGTGCCCACAGAAAGGTGAACTGGATTGGGTTGGTGTCCTGGAACTCGTCGACAATGACGCAGTCGACCTCGTCCATGATGGCGCCAAGCACGGCTGGCTTTTCATCAAGGATCCGGGCGGCGTTCGTCACCATGTCGCTAAAGTCGATGACGCCCAGCTCACGCTTGCGGGTCTCGTAGTCCGTCATCGCTGACTGTGCGCCTTCCACCAAAGCGCGCGCATGCGAGACCGCATCCTCAAGCGGTCCGGGATGAGAAATCAGGCTGTCGGCCGCCAGCATCACCGCCGTTGCAAGATCATCGTAGCCATCAGGGGTCGGACTGCCGCGCTTCGACAGACGGAGGTCGCGCAGCCTTTGCCACAGCCGCCAGTCCTTACCATTAGCGGCGAGGAGCTGCTGCGCCTGCTTCAGAGCACGAAAATTCTCGCGGAATGCAGTCTTGGCGGCGGCACCGCCTGCCTCGTCAGCGAGCGATCGCGGAAAGGCGGTAAGCAAGGCATCGACAGCCTTCTTCAGCCCTGCTGCCAGGGTATCGGATTTGCCGATCGGCGCTCCGTACCCGGCTCGGATGGATGCCTCGACAAAGTCCGCCATGGCCGGATCGCTGCCCCGCGGTCCAAGCGTTCGCAACAAGGCTATGACGCCGAGCAACCTCTTGCGGAAGCTGTCCTCGGCGGTTTCGTCGGAGGAGAAGCTTCCTTGATAGCCAAGAGCGGCCAGGTTCCGGGTGAGCTCGCTCAGTCCTGGATTTTCTTCGATCGAGCGGCGGATCAGCAAGTCTTGCTCGTCTTCGGCGATCAGGCGCTGCTGCGGGGATGACCCCGATGCGAAGGCATGCTCGATCAGCAAACGGCGGCCCAGCCCGTGGATGGTAGAGACATAGGCTCGCTCGACAGCCAGCGCTGCTGCAAGATTGCTGTCCGCAAGCAGCGCGACCCTGATCCGCTGCCGCAGTTCCCCGGCGGCGGCTTCGGTAAAGGTAACCGCGAGGATCTTCTCGGGCCGCACCTTGCCGTCCCTGACCCATTGGGTGAGGGTTTCCTGGATATGGTGGGTTTTGCCCGCCCCTGCCCCTGCGGGTACAATCGAAAGTTCAGTCATCGTGATCGTCCAGAAGGGTTACGGAGGGAGCGGTGTCGTCGCGCATGAAGGCGGTGATCAACGGACTGTCCTCCAAGGCGTAGGTGTTAAGGGATGCTGCCTTCTGGAAGAATTTGGCATCGGCCGTGGTGTTTGTTTCCAGTCGGCCAGCCTTGAGAGCCTCGAACCGAGCCGAAATCAGCGCAAGTGCATTCGCAGCGATGTCGCCGGCAACGAGTTCGACCTCCGTGCTATCGAAGACCTCAATACCGTTGAGGAGGACGTTCCCGTCGTTCAGCGTATGATAGGCAACGGCCGGGAGCTTGGACCAACCGCTCAGAGTCTCACCAATTCGGACAACGCCTTCATGGCTGCGCTCATCGATCCGCACGGTCATGCGTCGATAGAGGTCAACCTGCAGATCCCAGCCTTTTTGAAGGCGCTGACGCCGTGTTCCCGAGCTGCTCTTCTTGTAATCGACGACAATCGGCTGACCATCGGGAAGGCGAAGCAGGCAGTCAGCTTTGCCGTGCACGGGATGGCCGAACAGGGTGCCTGAGAGCCAGAATTCGTTGCCCACGATCTCGGCATCGAGGGATCTGAGGACCATCGACCAGTTCTTGGCCGCCTTGGTAATCTCCGCCTCGAGCGTATTGCGTTCGACAGCCCAGACCGACGTCTGCAGAAACGGCGCAATCGCACGAATCCGTTCCAGCAGCAGCTCAGGCACCTTCTCTTCGATGACTTCGTTCGAAGGGTGATCCTTGCCTGGTGGGAACAAGCGCTCAAACACCTCGTGCGCGAGCGAGCCACGCAGCATGACGTCAAGCGCCTCCGGCTGCCACGAAACATGCTCGGCGCCGAGTTCGGCCAAAACCCAGGCCAATGGGCTGATAAGCAGCTTCTCGAGACGGCTCGGGCTCTGCGCCCTCGGGCTGCCATCATCCTTCTTGCGCAGACCAAGGAGATCGAGATCGAACTCGTAATGGCTCGGCACCTCAAGCGGCTGGAGCGGTTCCATCACGGGACGTGGTTTCCAGGCCACCAGCCTGTCCCAGATCGTTCCTTCGCTATGCGTCAGCGGCACGACCAGTGATTCTGGGTCTTCCAAGCCTGCGACGAGACGCGCGATGAGAGGCAAGCTCGACGAGACGGAAAGAAAGCTGCCGCCACGATCGCGTTCTGACAGGAGAAAGATCACCTGTTCACTGGCAGCTCCAATCTGGTGCGCGAACAGCTCGAGCGCAGCATCAAGCTGCTTAGCCTGCGATGGTAGCTGCAAGCCAGTAGCCCCGGCAATCGCCACAACCTCGCTATCGAGGAAGAACGGATTGCCCGACGGAGACGGCGGATAAGCACCATCGTTGAAGCCCAGGACGAGAAGCTTGCGGAACTGCCGCTTGGGCGATTCATGGGCCAGAATCACCGAAATTCCGCCAAGGAAGTAGTCCCCCCGTGGGCAAGGCGGCGCCTGATAAGCAGCGGCCACTTGAATGGCCTTTTCCAGTTCTGCTTCGGCGGCATCATTGGCATTGCCGAGAGCAGCCAGGAGGCGCGATGCCAGCTGCTTCGCCTCGGCTACATCTGGCGCGAAGAGTTCGTCATCACTGAGCAGCCTTCGGAAGGAGCGTATCTGCTCCTTGAGCTGACCGTTCGTAGCAGGTGATGCTGACCGAATGAGCGAGAAGAGCGCTGCCTGTTTCCCGCTAAAGCTCTGCACCAGCATCGGCTGAAAATCGCCGGCCATGACAGCACTGGCCAGGGCCGTTCCTACGTCCGGGGCCCAGCAAAGGATCGGGGAGCAATAGAGCGAGGCGAGCGCCATGGCAGGCGCTGGGCGCCGCCGGCATTGCAGAAAATGCAGGAGCGTCTCACCCCCAACATTTCTGCGGTCCGGCACACCGGGCAAGGACGATGTCGTAAGGCCGGCCTGCCCGAAAGCTTCGGAGAGGTAGTGACTGTATTCCGGACCGAATGGCAAAATGATGCAGATCTCACTGGCGACCAGAGTCTGATCTTCGGCAAGCCAGCGCTGGACGATGGCTGCGGCCGCTTCGCATTCAGTCAATGCGTCCCGGACGGAGAGAACCGCGAGGCTGTCGTCCATGGGCGCGACAGGTGCCGACGGGTCCAGAAGATGCCGTTGGACATGACCGGCGAGGAGCGAGGCAGGCGCGCGGCAAATCTTGCGATCCGAGATCAACCGCACGTGGTCAATGTCGGCCTCGTCGAGCTTGCCGTGGTGACTTTCAAGGTGCTCAAGCACAGCGCGCTCGAGAGAGGTCAGCTGGGTGAAGTTCCGATCCCAAATGACTTGAAGCGGCTGCAATGCCTCGCCCGCTTCACAGGCCAGGAATGCCTTCAGAGTTGCCAGGTCGGATGGCACAATGGCGGTATTACCAAGCCAAAGATCCCGTAGCGCATCGATGTGTATACGCGCCCGCCCATCCGACGGCAAAGCATCGGTCGTTATGGCCCCTGGCTCTAGGTCTCGCGTGGCCATCAACAGATGGCGCAGCATGGTCGCAATGGCCGAGGCAGTCTGTTCGGGCGCGACCGCGAAGCTTTCCGCCCAGGGCACATTGTCGCCCAGCGTTTCCAGGACCTCGCGCAGGGGCTCCTCGGTACAGTGAGGCAAGGCATAGAGGCTCGCCAGAAGCTGCGGGCTGAGCGGCATGCAGCTCGCAAATGGCGCGTCGCCGATCCGAAGATGGCAATTCTCAAACATTCAAACGAATCCCCCCGACAATCGTCGCACTATGCCCTGCCCTATCCCTGCCAAACCATTACGACATATTCGGTCGCAGCATTTCCTGAGCAGCGGAGAGACGCTTCTCCATCGTTTCCTTCAATGCAGCGGGCCCTTCGATGACCAAGTCGCCCGCCCATCCGAACAGATGATTGGCGAGTTCGAACAGGCCGCCAGAACGAAACCGCACCAGCAGCTCCTCGCCATCATCTTCGAACTGCTGATGCGGGTGGAATCGCCATGCGCGCGCACGCTCCACCGCATGCGGGAGGACTCTCAGCACAATGTCATGGTCTTCTTCTTGCCAGATGCCGAAACTCCGGGCCATCCAGGCGTCGAGATCCCAATCATCCGGTGGGCAGCCGACGATCCCGCTGTCTCGAACGTTGCTCATACGGTCGAGCCGAAAGGTGAATGGCGGATCATCCCGATCCGGCATCTTGCCCAGAAGATAGGTGATCGGGCCGTGGATCAATCCATACGGGATGACGCGCCGCCAAGAAGGCTCAGCCGCCCAATCGGGCTGATAGTCGAAATCGACACAGTGGGCGGCAAGGATCGCGGACTGCATCGTTGTCAGATCCTCGGGCGAAGCGATGACCGCCGGCCCCGCGGCAACTCGCGATCGCTGCAGCCGGGTGAGCAGATCGAGATCATTGTCGAGCCGACGCCGCTCGGCGCTGTCGAAGGCGATCTTGATCTTCGACAGCAGCTTCTCAAGTGCTTCTGTGTTGGCCGTGCCTTCAATGCGTCCGGCTTCAACCACGGCCTGGAGGGCGGCGACTTCGGCAGCGTTTGGCCTTGCATAGGCCCTGCCGGGGCTATCTTTGATCCTGAACCGTTTGATGCGGCCATCAATTGTTTCTTCCAGATCGAAGTGAATGAGTATGACGTTGCGCAGACGCTCAACAGTTCTGCGGTTCACCTCAAGCAATGCAGCCATCTCATCGAGCGACAAGCCTTCGATGCTTTGCGTCAACGCATGCACGAGTTTTAGCGTGCGATCGAGATTACTGAGGCGCTTGGTCATTAGAGCCATTGCTAACTGCCTGCTCTTCAAGCGCAAGTCGGATCACGCGTAACCCCCACATTATACGACCATTATTGTCGCACTCGTATGTTTGAAGGCTCCTCATGGAACTCGAGCTTAGGGAGATTGCGCACAACATGGCACGTCAAAGGGCAGCACAAGCGGAGTTCGGCCAGAACGAGCAGGGCGAAACAGCGCATTTCGCGCATGCTGCTGCGCGCGTATTGCAGGGGTTGAGCGTCAACCAGGTGAAGCGGTGCGGTGAGGATCTGATTGATCTCATTGACCGGGAGGTGCCGGTTGCTGCGCTGCAAAAGCTCGCCAATCGGGAAAAGCCCTCCGTGGTCGAAATCCGAGCGGTAGCTCGGCAATTGGCAGCGAAGCGTGCCGAGCAAGCCCAGTTGGACACTGTCTTTGCATGGGTTGGCGAACTGTTCGGTCTCGATCCCGCTGAAATCACCATCCTGACAATTTTCGCTCGTTGGGGAAAATTTGAGTGCTGGCGGGAGCTCGTACGCCGTGCGCCCCTGTCATGCAGCAACCTCACCCCCAGTGCCGTTGCTCAGCTATCTGGCCTTGCCAACAATACCGTCGAGCAGAAATTGATGCCCGGCGCCCCGCTCTTCGCGTCCCGTCTCCTTCATGATGACCGCGATGGGGAATACAGCCTGAGCCCGCTGCTCAGGCGCCTCATTCGGGTTCATGCGGAAACCCGGGAGGACATGTTGCGCTGGCTCATGCCTGAACCGGAGCAAGGGGGATTGCTATGGGATGATTTCGAGCACCTCGATCCTTTGCGGAGCGTCGCACTCAAGGTCCTTGTGAGCAAGGAACCCGTCAGCATTCTGTTGTTCGGCGAGCCCGGCACGGGAAAGACCGAGTTTGCCCGCTCACTCGCGAGCGAGGCCGGCAGCGGCGCGATCTTTGCCGGCTTGAGCGACGACTTCGGCAACGAGCCCGATCGCTCCGAGCGTCTCGATCATCTCATGATCCTGCGCGCCATGTGCCGCCATCACCGGGACCGGGTTATCGTCGTCGACGAAGCCGACGATGTTCTGATGATGAGCGAGCGTAAGGGCAGTTCCAAGCAATGGATCAACCGCCTCGTTGAGGCTCCCCAGGTTTCCACGATCTGGATCGTCAATCAGCGTTCGCGACTGGACCCTGCCGTCTTGCGGCGCATGACCCTCGCGATTGGCTTCGATAGGCCGCGCTTTGCAGTGCGAGAGCGGGTTGCCCAAAGGTCCGCTCAGACAGCATCGGTTTCCCTCAGCACGGCTGAACTGCGTGAGATCGCGAGTCTGAAGGCGCCGCCTGCAGTCGTTGCGGCCGGCCTGAAGGCCGCCCATCTCGCCAGCGGCGGGGCCGACGTTGCGACGACCGCCATCCACAGCGTGATGCGTGCTCTTGGCCAGTCCTGCGCCCCCGATGCACCAGGCAGTTCGATTTATGATCCGAATCTGTCGCGGGCGGACACTGATTTGTCTCGTCTCGCTGAACGTCTGGCCGCGACCCCAGACCGGGGCTGGAGCCTGTTGCTGTCGGGCCCTTCAGGTACAGGTAAATCCGCCTTTGCGCGGCACCTCGCCGAGACCATGGGATTGGAGATTGAAGAGCGGCGGTGCTCGGACCTGATGAGTCCCTATGTAGGCGAGACTGAACAGAACATCGCTGAAGCCTTTGCCAAGGCTGCCGAACGCGGCGCGCTGCTATTGATCGATGAGGTCGACAGCTTCCTTTACCGCCGGGAAGCCGGTCAACGGAGCTGGGAGGTCAGCCAGGTCAACGAGATGCTGGTACAGCTCGAGCACCTCCGCACTCCCTTCATCGCAACGACCAATCTGGCAGACAATCTCGATCCAGCCACCCAGCGTCGCTTCACGATCCGCGCTGTATTCGATGCCATGACGCCAGCTCAGGCAGGCAAGCTTTTCAAAGCCCGGTTTGGCCTCGACTGGCCATCAGAGTGGCCCGTCCACCATGGCCAAACGCCAGGTGACTTTGCGGTCGTTGCGCACCGAGCAAATCTGCTGGCGGAAAAGGATCCAGCTGTCCTGGTGAGGTGGCTGCGTGACGAGATCGATGCGCGTGGCGACCAGGTACGGGGTACGATGGGCTTTCACATCCATTCGCCCCCTGCGCCACGTCAACGCGCAGAAGACTTGCACGAGGCTGCGTGAACTCACCCCGGAACAGCCGAGCTAGTCGACCACAGGGTAATTCGGCATCGGCCAAGCGTGGTCCGGGTTATCCATCATCAGATCGACGAAGATGGGCAGCAGGCACCCCAGAAGAGATGCGCCATCCCTGACTTGGTCACGGTTGACGTCGCTGTTCCAGGTTGCGCCGCCATGCACCAACTGGTTCCTCAGAACGTACAGCCGATCAAACAGGATGGAGAGGATCCGGGCTGTATCATGCTCGCGCAACGCATGATTGATCGCAGTCCGACTCCGCTCAAGCTTTTGCTCCCAATCCGCATAGCCCGGGACCCCGTTCTGGTGCTGCCAGAACGGGTGATAGACATACCTATTTTCCAGTAGCAGCCGGATTTCCTGGCTGAACCGTTGCCAGACGGCATCGTAGACCCGGTGGCGGGCGTCGAACTTCACCAAGGTCGAGAAAAACGCCTGGAAGAGGCCGCGCTCCCCCTCCGGCGCTGAGCTGCTGGCCGATGCCTCGACATCACCGGCATAGGCCGCGTTAAATCCAATCCAGAGAAGAATGAAGCGGACATCATGGTCTTCATCCTCAGCTTCGGCTCGTCGAAGCCAAGACAGCGCACGGTGCACCCGAAGTCCCAAAGGCTTCTGGAATCCGTCCCGCAGCGAACGCTGCTTCTCCTTCAGGGCTTCGGGATGGAGAGTATTGCCCAGCGGATATCGATAAACCATGCGCGCAGCTTAGCGCGAGGAATCCTAACGGAATAGATCACGGCGCAATCAGTTTGGAATTCGCGATACTTCGCGGATCCACTCGTCGATTTCGGCTTCAACCCAAACTGCGCATTTCGGCCCCAGCGATCGCGATCTTGGGAACCGCCCCTCGCTCATACGCTGATAGATGGCGGAACGGCGCAGTCCGACGCGGGCGATCACTTCCGGCAGGCGCAAAAGCCTCGCCGGCGGCGCAGCTTCGGGCGGTTGCGGCGTTTGCATTTCATCTGGCATTGCATGTGGCATTGTTGATCTCATTTGCTTGGGTTCGGTCCCCTCCGAACTCTCAGGCTACCGTGGCAGTGACATCGTGATGTCTCGGCCCACGAAATCATCGATGTGCTTGGCAAGCATTCGTGCCACGAGCTGTGAGGTGCCGTTGGCCCACCGAGGCCGCAGATCCTCAATCCGCCGTCCCAGGGTCCGCTGAAGATGGACTGGGAGGCTGGTGAAGAACTCTTCGAGAAATTCGCCCATCTCGCCATGCATCCAATCGCAGGCGAGGTCTTCCTGCCCTGCAAGAGCAAGGATCATGGTCGCGCGGGGGTGCGCACCACAGGCGGCGAGCACAAGTGCCGCTTCGTCGAGCCCGATAGGCCGCTCGCCACGCGCTACGCGAAGCAGGGTCTCGCGGTGCATCCCGCATTCACTGGCAATCCTATGGCGGGGCTTGCCGGCGGCATCGATCGCATGGGCAAGCACGCGCGCCAGACTTTGATTGGCCGGTCTGGCCGCGGCGGTTGGATGGTGCATGGTTGTCTCCTTGCATCTGCACTGGTTCGAGTCGCAGGCATATCGCGAAGCATCCCATGTAGGAAAATGAAAAGAACATACATGGAACATCTCGTTTAGAGGCGAATCAGTTCCTCTATCCGAGTCGTCGCCAAATCCCGGCTGCCGTGACGGCGTTCACCGACACACAAATACTGAATTTACGTCCTTATCGTCGATTTTATGCGTTGAGCTGGAAAAGATGCGTCCGCATCCTTCCACCTCCAGACGGTATTGCCGCTGAACACTTTCCTACGAACATTTCCTAGATGCATGTGGAACACACAGCGAACGCAAGAACGCTGTGACCACCCCTCCAACCGGAGCTTCACATGCAGTCTCTCACCCTCCCCCGGCGCGCCAGCGTCAATGGTCTCGGCAAGACCCTCAACATTGCCATCCCGGTCGCAATCGCGGCGCTTGCAGCGAGCGCCGCCTATGCCGGCGCTGACACGACCTTCACCCCTGCCCTCACGAAGTTCACCGACTTTCTGGAAGGCTCGGGCGGCAAGATCATCACGGTTCTCAGCCTCGCTGGCGGCCTGATCGGTCTGGCATCCGGGCGTTTTTCGCTCGGCCAGGTCGCCGTTCCGGTGGGTGTCGGCATCGGTGTCGGCACGGGTGTTCCGATCGTCACCTCGGTTGTGACCGCGGTCATCTGAGCGCGACAAGGGAAGGCGGCGTCGCCATGGCAGACCCATACATCATTCCTCGACGGCTCGATGACCCGGAGCTTATCGGCTTCTGGACCATCGACGAGTTCGCGGGAATGCTGGCCCCCTTCACCTGGGGGATCCTCACCCAGCATATCTTTATCGGCATCATAGTCGCCTTCGGCGCCTGGTTCGCATTGCGAAAGGCAAAAGCAGGACGCGCCAGCTCCTGGGTAGCCCACGCCGCATACTGGTATCTGCCTGCAGGATTTCTGGGCCTAAAGGCAACGCCGCCTTCCCACTGCCGACTACTCGCCGGTTGAGGGGCACTTCCATGTATTCCGACATATCCCACGAACGGCAGCAATCGCTGCTGCGCCAGCGGAACCTCTTTGCGCTCACCAGCGCCGGCCTTGGCCTTGCACTGGTCGTCGCCGGGAGCCTTGCCGCCACCCGCGACCGCGAAGTGGTGCTGGTTCCGACTGTTCCCAAAGCGCTCACCGTGAGCAGTGCCGGGGTCGAGGCCGATTACCTCGAGCTCGTCACCCGCGATGCGGCCCTTGTTCTTCTCAATCGCAGTCCGGAAGGCCTCGATTACTGGATGAACGAAATCCTGAAGCTGGCAGATCCCGCAAGCTATGGCCGCCTCAAGGCCGAGCTCGTCCGGATCGTCGAAGAGCAGCGGGGCTCGGATGTCACCCAGGCATTCGTGATCCGGTCGATGACGGTCGATCCCAAGGGTCTGACATCGGATGTGACCGGCACGCTCAAGACCTTCGTCGGCGCGCAGGTGATCGCGAGTGACGAACGCCGCTTCCGTTTCAGCTGGACTTACCGCGGCCTGCGCCTGGCGCTCGCCGGGTTTGCCCAGCTCCCCCCGCAGGACAAATCGAAGGAGGCCAAGTGATGGCTTACCGAAAAGGGACCCATACACGGGGTCTATTTCTGAGCGCGGCCGCTCTGCTCACCGCAGCATCCCCCGCTCATGCCGCCGACCAGTTCAAGCAAACGGCTGACGGCGCCGGAATCGAGTGCAGCGTTTCAGCGCGCGAGCTGACCCGCTTCGCATTGGTCGACGACCAGTTCGCCAGCGTCTCGAAGATCTCGACCGGCACACCCTACAACGACTTTGCAGTGACCAACGAGCCGGTGCGCGGCGACATCTATGTGTCGGTGCCGGAAACTTACGCGGCACGGTCGATCAGCTTCTTCACCACCACCAAGAAGGGCTTCGTCTACAAGGTCGCGTGCCGGGTTGAGCAGATTCCGGCGACCCAGGTATTCATCACCAACCCCGCCACCGCCAAGAACCGGGCGGCGGATTGGGAAAGCCAGACCCCGATCGAGACAAGCGCCGTCAGGCTCATCCAGGCGATGGCCAATGACCGGACGGTCGACGGTTTCGAGGTCCGCCAATCGACTGCCATACCCGCACGGGTCGGCGATCTCGAAGTCCAGCTCATCGCTGATTATCGCGGCGCCAGCCTCACTGGGAAGGTCGTCCGCATCCACAATCGCGGAGCGAAGAGCGTGACGCTCGCCGAACGCGATCTCGCACCGCGCGACACGCTCGCCGTCTCGATCGCCGAGCCAAAGCTCGAACCCGGGGCCAGCACCACGGCCTTTGTTGTCGGCGCAAGCGGGGAGACCGGCCATGACTGATCCAGTCAATGCGAACGGCACGCCCCCTCTTCAGGCCGAGAGCGCGACACATTCCGAACTTTCCGGGCTCAACGCCCGCACCGCGCGCCGTCAGAAGCTGCTGCTGGGGTCGCTGGGAGCACTCGCCCTCATCGGCGGAAGCTGGTTCATCCTTGGCGGCGACGACAAGGACAAGACCGGCGATCCCAATGCGGCGCAGACGATCGACACGGCAGGACTGGTCAACCGCGACCTGTCGCAGCGCGAGTTCGTCGCGACCTACGGCAACAGGCTCGATGCGGTCACCCGCGAGCAGAAGGCGCTGAAGGATGGGAGCGTACCGCGGACGGAGATCGAGGCGCAGCTCGCGGCTCTCAAGGCCGAAAACCAGGCCATGCGGGTCGATGGACAGGCCGCGATCGATGCCATCTCGGCAGAGAACGCCGAGCTCAAGACCCGGCTTGCCGCGCAGCCTGCATCACCGGCACCGGCTGTTCTGCCACCGGCTTATGGGCCGCAGGCAGGCGGCTACGACGCGCGAGCCCGCTCGTCCCAGTCAGGAGCTGCGCCCACAGGGGGTGATCCGCAGGGCGGCATGATCTCGTCGCCTGGCGAGGTGAAGCTGATGAGCTTCAGCTCCGACAAGGCAGCGACCAATGGCCTCCGTGTGGGCCGGCCCGATGCGCCACCGGTCGTCGTCGAGGATTCACCCGATTATCTGCCGCCCAATTCCTACGCTCCGGCACGCGTAATCGTCGGCGTCGATGCCTCGGCAGGCGTCGCCAGCCAGACCGATCCGCTGCCTGTGGTGCTTCGGATTACCGGCCCTGCTCGTTCGGTCATGCAGAACGGAAGGGTTCTGACCACCCGGGTCCAGGGCTGCGTTGTCAACGGCGCTGCACGCGGGGATCTCAGCAGCGAGAAGGTCTATGTGAAGCTCGCCCGCATGACCTGCGATCAACCTGGGGGCAGGGTCGCGGTGAGTGAGGTCAAAGGCTTCATCAGCTTCGCTGGCAAGTCCGGGGTCCGCGGCCGCGTCGTAAGCCGCGAAGGCAGCCTCGTCAGCCAGGCGCTGCTCGCAGGAATTGTCGGCGGCTTCGGGCGCGGCTTCTCGGCCAATGCCAACAGCGTCTTTTCCGGCGTCACGACCAACCCCGACGGCAGTCGCTCCAAGCTATCGGCGGGCGACATTCTCGGCGGCGGGCTTGGCCAGGGCGCCGCCGATGCGGCCGACACGGTCAGCAAATACCTGATCGAGCGCGCCGAACAGTACCAACCCGTCGTCGAGATGCCGACCGGCATCGATGTCGAGATCGTGTTCCTCGACGGCGTCTACGTGAGGAACTCCCAATGATCGAAAACACTCTCCTCGAGCAGGACAATCGTCGGCGCCGCTGGTTGCGCACGGCGGCCGGACTGGCGGCCATCATCGCCGTGTCGGCTGCGACGGGATGGGGTGTGGCAAGCCTTGCTGCCCCCGCTGCCGCTCCGGACACGGCGAAAGTTCGGGAGGCGCTCAAGCTGCGCCTGCCCAAGACGCCGATCGACGCAATCAACTGCAAGGGCCTTGGCGGCCTGTGCGAGGTCGCGTCCAAATCGACGCTCTTCTACGTCGACCGGGCCGCAAAATATCTGGTAATCGGCCGGGTCTACGACATGGAAGCCCGTCAGGATCTGACGGCTGCGCGGCTGCTCGCCCTCAATCCGGATTTGCTGGCAGCAGGCGCAGCGCGGCGCAGCAATCCTGAAACACAAGCGGAAGGCAGTCCGAGCGCAGCCGCAGCGTCAGCCCGGAACACCCCGCCGCGCCATGTCCCGCTCGGCAAGCTTCCCGCCAAAGGCGCGATCACCTGGGGACCGGCCGATGGTCCACGTGTCGTCGTCTTTTCGGACTTCCACTGCGGCTATTGCAAGAAGCTCGAGGCCGAATTGAAGGCGATCGGGGCGCGGGTTGAAGAGCGGCCGATCTCGATCTTCGGGGCGGAAAGCCGGCGCGATGCCGAACGGGTTCTGTGCTCGCCGCGGCCTGAGCTGGCGCTACATATGGCCTATTCGGGTCTGGCGCTCGCTAATCCCAAACCCTGCGACACAAGCGGTCTCGATGCCAACGAGGCCTTCGCGCGGGCTCACGGTTTTGGCGGCACCCCTGTGATCGTGCGCCCCGCCGATGGCGCCGTTCTCGAAGGCTTCCGGCCTGCCGCTGTGCTCCGGGACTTCCTGCGCGCTGGCTCCACATCGGCCCCCACCCCTGCTCCCAAAGGATAGACCCATGCGGTTTCCAACACGTCTCCTTGCTTGCGCCTGTCTGGCCGGTCTTGCCAGTGGCTGCGCCACGTTCGGCACCAACGTAGAGGGCGATTTCACCTGCCGCGCGCCGAAGGGCGACTGCGCACCGGCTCACATCATCGATGCCAAGGCGACGGACAATATGTCGAACGGCGCGCTGTTCCATGCTGACGCGCGGCAGAGGTCAGGCGTCGTGGATGCCGACACCAGCCGCACAGCGGAACGCACCTTGCGCGTCGTCTTCCCCGCCCATGTCGATGAAGCTGGAACGCTGCATGACGAAGCGGTCGCCTGGACCGTCGTCGAAAATCCGCGCTGGGCCACCGAGCTGCGCCGCAAGGTGGGCGAGGGCCAGGGCGGATCCCTGATGCGCCAGGTCCATCGGCAGCTGAAAGCCGCCCAGAGAGCCCCAGCACCGGACGGTGCGGAAGGAGACCCGAACGTAGCTGACGAGGCGTCGCCCTTCTCGTCTGCACGCGACGACGCGGGTCAGGCTGGCGGCATCTGGGGCGCCGATGCCCCCAGTCCCTTCAACGAAACTTCGGATGCCTCGCCGCTGGTCCTCCCCTCCACGGCGCGCGAGGCCGTTGCCGGTGCCAAGGCACCGGCGGTCGAGGGGTTCGAAACGTCGCCTCCCCCGCGTGATCGAGCCCCTCGGCCTGAGGCGGAGCACAGCGCCCCGGTGTTCCCGAGCGCGGCGGCGATTGAAGCCGCGAAAGCTGCAATCCGCCCGGCAATCCGGACCAGCGCTCAGCCGACAGACACCACCTCGCAGTCGAAGGAACCCAAGTGATGGCCGAGCAACTCAAGTCCGTCGTTGATCGGTTGCTCAGCGGATTGCTGGGGGATGCCGAGCACGCCGAAAAGGCCCGTCCCCAGCTCATGGTCGACATGCTCTCAGACTGGCTGCCCTACCGTGTCTATGACCCGGCGACCCGGCTGTACTTCAATGCACGCTCGAAGGGCTTTGTCCTCTCGGTCACGCCGCTGATCGGCGCGGACGAGCGCACCGGCGAAATCCTCGGGCAATTCTTTTCGGAAGGCTTGCCAGCCGGCGCGTGCCTTCAGGTGCTCCACCTTGCAAGCCCGCGCATCAGCAGAATCATCGCCCCGTGGTTTGCGCCACGGTACATTCAGGGCGGGGTGTACGAGGCGATTGCCCGTCACCGGGCGCGGCGGCTCTATTCACTCGTCTGGGAGTCCGGCTCTGCGGACGCGCCGTTCCACGCCCGTCACCACCAGGTCATCGTCTCGGTCGGCGTGCCGACATCGAAGGCGGTCAGCAACGAGGATCTGAAGCAGACCCGCGAGGGGCTGATGGCGATGCTCAAGTCGCTAAACCTCGGCGTGGTCGAAGTCGGGCCCGAAGCGCTGATCGCGGTCATCGATGATCTGACTTCACCCACCACCGCGCCGCAGGACGACGCGATGCCCTACAACCCCAACGATCCGATCGCCTCCCAGGCGATCCGCCACGACATCGAACTGGTCGTGGCAGAAGACCGCATGCGCCTGGTGACCGAGCGGTTCCGTCCCACCGGCAAGGTCAATGACGGGGTGCCCGAGATTGGCGCCGTCTACCCCGACGCTTTTGATGTGCGGCACTTTGCCGTCCGCAACATGCCGTCGCGCTGGGCCCCGTGGGAATGCGCGCGGCTGATCGGCGACCTGTTCACCGACAAGCTGCGCTTCCCCTGCCCGGCCGCAACCATGCTCTGCCTTGTCTATCCAGACCAGGAGGCGGCATCGGCCAAAGCCGGCTTCAAGTTCATGCGCACGACCAGCCTCGCCGGAACCCGCAGCGCCCGGTTCCTGCCGCAGATCGGGGAGCAGGCCGCCGAGTGGCAACATGTACAGGCCGAGCTCCAGGAAGGCCGCCGCCTCGTGCGGGTATTCTACGGCGTGACGACCTATTCGCCGCTGGGCCAAGGCGACCGCCACGAACGCGCGATCAAGTCGATCTACAAGGCAGCAGGCTGGGATCTCACCGACGAGCGCTATCTGCAAATCCAGGGGCTTCTCGCGGCGATGCCGCTGACGCTCGCCGACGGGCTCGGTGCCGACATGGAGCGGCTGAAGCGGTTCAAGACCGTGTTGTCGACGACCGCCGCCAATATCGCGCCCATGCAGGGCGAATATCTCGGAAGCGCCCACCCTCACCTGCTGTTCGTCGGTCGGCGCGGCCAGCCGTTCTTCTGGTCGCCGTTCGAGAACGAGGCGGGCAACCACAACGTCGCGATCTGCGGCAAGTCGGGATCGGGCAAGTCGGTGCTGCTCCAGGAGATGTGCGCAGCCCTGCGCGGCGCCGGCGCGCAGGTGGTCGTGATCGACGATGGCCGCAGCTTCGAGCACTCGGTCAAGCTGCAGGGCGGCCGTTTTGTCGAGTTCACGATTAAAGCGGGCTTCTGCCTCAACCCCTTCTCGATGATCGATTCTGAACGCGCGGCCGAGGACGAGGATTATCGCTTGGACTGCTTCGGGATGATCAAGGCGATCGTCGGGCAAATGGCCCGCCACAGCGCGAAGCTGACCGACACCGAACGCGGGCTGATCGACCGGGCGGTCAACATGGTCTGGGCGGGACATGGCGCGGCTGCGACGGTCACCACCGTCGGCGAGATGCTGGCCAGTCTTGGCCATGACACCGCCGCCGATATCGCGACCGCGCTTGCCCCCTACATGGCTGGCGGAACCTACGGCGCCTTCTTCGAAGGCCAGGCCAGTCTCGACCTCGATGCGGACTTCACGGTCTTCGAGATGTCCGACCTCGCGAGCCGGGAAGACCTGCGCAGCGTGGTGCTCTCCGCGATCATGTTCATGACCAGCCAGGCGATGACGCGCAGCCCGCGGTCGCTGCGCAAACTCCTGCTGATCGATGAAGCCTGGTCGATGCTGAAGGGCGGTTCGATGGGTGAATTCGTCGAAACCTATGCCCGCACTTGCCGGAAATATGGCGGCGCCCTCGCGACCGCCACCCAGTCGCTCAACGACTATTACAAGTCCGACGGGGCGACAGCGGCGCTGGAGAATAGCGACTGGATGCTGATCCTGCAGCAGAAGCCGGAGACGATCGCCGATTTCAAGGCGAGCAAGCGCCTCGATATGGACGATCGCACCGAAACGCTGATCCGCAGCCTCAAGCGCTCCGGGAGCGACTATTCCGAGGTGTTCATCAAGGGGCCGGAGACCGAGGCGATCGGGCGGCTCGTGCTCGACGACTACTCGGCAACGCTCTTCTCGAGTTCGCCCCAGACCTTCGCCGCGATCGATGCGGAGATCGCGCGCGGCCACCAGCTCGCCGATGCCATCGAGCGCATCGCTCATCCCAACCGCTGACACCCCATCACCAAAGGATCCCTATCTCCATGCCTCTCCATCTCGTCACCCCTTTCGACCGGACCGCCCCGTCCGAAGTCGAGCAGCCCGCCAGCCATCGAGTGCCCACCTGGCGCTCGCGCATGGCCGATGGCTGCTACATCGTGCTTCGCGGCAGCCTGTTTCTGGGCTCGTCCTATCTGATGGCCCTGGGCCTGCCGCTGCTCTTCTTTCTCGCCCTGTCGGGCGGCAATCCCGATGCCTTCTTTGCCCATGTCGCCAATCTCGCAGACCGCTTCCTGGCGGCCGACCTCGCGCGGCGCGTGACGTTCCTCGGCGAATTCAAGTTCGTTGCTGTCGCTCTCGCGACGCTGATCGTGATGGCACGCATGCCGCGCTTCATCCGTGATCTCGACCGCGAACTCTCCGGAGAAAAGCTGTGAAGAACATTCTGGCAACATCGAGCCTGCGCGGACGGCTTGCATCGATTAATCTCACCGCTGTTGCTGTCGGCGTCGGCATGGTTGGTCAGGTGCTGTGGGGTGTCTGGGCGACCGACAAGCTGCTCACCCTGGAGAAGCGTGAGGTCGTCACGGTCCAGCTGAGCCGGATCATGGGCGACTTCATCGAAGCCGAAGCGCGTGGCGGCCGGCCGCCCGAAGAGACCAGGCTGCGCGTCCAGGCCTACCTCAAGGCCGTGGAAGCCTCGGTACAGAAGCTCGGACGCGAAGGCCGCACGGTCCTCGTTGCCGAAGCCGTGGTCGCCGGGAGCACACCGGACCTGACGCAATCTGTGCGCGCCGATGTTGTGCGCCGGATGGGAGCCATTCCCGATGCAGCCCGCTGATCGCCTGATCCGCTCTGCGCCCGCACGCCGGCTCGCGCTCTGGGGCGGGCTTGGCGCCGGGGCGCTGGCCCTCTCCTCGCTTGCTGCCTTCGCGCAGGGCCATGCGCTCATGATCAACGTGAGCCCCAGCCTGCCCTACTGGGCCCTCTGGGTGACGCGCGGGGCGGCCGTGCACCGCGGGGATATCATCTTGTTTGACCCGCCTGCCTCGCCGTTGCTGGTGAAGCATTTCGGGGCGAAGCCGAAACCGTTCGGCAAGCGGGTGAGCGGTGTGCCGGGCGACATCGTCACCGAGCGTGACCGCACCTACTTCGTCAACGGGCAGGCTGTCGCCCAGGCCAAGCTTAGGAGCCGCCTCGGTGAACCCCTCGCGCTCGGCCCGACGGGGCGCGTTCCGCAAGGCTGCTACTTCGTCACCAGCGAACACAAGGACGGTTTCGACAGCCGCTATGCCGCGATCGGTTGGATCTGCGGCCCACGCATTCTCGGGGTCGGGAGGCCAATCCTGTGAGGCTCATCACCTTGCCCGTTTGCGCGACTGCGCTTGCGCTGGCCATAGCACCCCAGGCAATGGCTCGCGACTACGGCCAGCACGGCACGGTTTGGCCAGTGGTCGAGCCGGACCTGCTCCAGCAGATCCATGCCAGGCTTACGCAACTCGAGAAGAGCGGCGAGACCGCCCGTCTCAATGAAGAGCTGAAGCGGCGAACGATCGCCCGGGTCAACCGGCCTGAGCCTGTCGCAGGCATCTCCCCCGCCTCGGCAATACGCAGCTGGCGTTTCGATCCGACGATCACCGTCGAGCGCGACATTGCTGACGATAAGGGCCGGCTCATCATTGCCGCAGGCACACGCGTCAATCCGCTCGAAACCGTGCCGCTGCGGGCTCCGCTCGTCTTCCTCGATGGCGACGACCCGGCACAGCTTGCCTGGGCCACCCGTCGCTATGCCAGCACGAAAGCCAAGCTCATCCTCGTGCGGGGTGCGCCGCTCGAACTCATGAAAGCCCGCCAGCGGCGCTTCTACTTCGATCAGGGCGGCACGCTGGTGAAGCACTTCGGCATTCGTGCGGTGCCCGCAACCGTCGAGCAGCAGGGCCGCGCGCTCCTGATCACCGAACAGCCGGTTACTCCCAAAGAGCGGGCGCCATCATGAGCAGAAAAAATCGCCTTTTCTCATGGCTTTGCGGAGCACTTCTGCTCACCAGCCTGAGCGTCATCTCCAGCGCCCCCGCCCAGGCTGCGGCCGGTCCGGGCCGCTGCACCGGCAAGTTCGTCAATCCCATCACGGACATCTGCTGGTCGTGCCTTTTCCCGATTTCGATCGGAGGCCTGAAGATCTGGCCGTCCAGCCGGCCCGACACCAACAACCCCGCTCTGCCGGTGTGCCTGTGCGGGCTGCGGCCCGGGATTGCCATGGGGTTCTGGGAGCCGGTCCGGCTTGCCGATGTCAGCATGAAGCCGTGGTGTTTCGTCAATCTGGGCGGGATGAAGCTCGATCCGGGCTTCGACATCGGCTTCAAGTCGATGGCCGGGCCATCGGCGGTCGGCGGCAACACCCAGTACAACTCGCAGTGGCATGTCCACTGGTATGCCTATCCGCTGATCTACTGGATGGAGATCGTTGCCGATTTTCTCTGCCTCGAATCCGGCTCGATCGACATTCTCTACATCACCGAGATTGATCCGCTCTGGCAGGACAGCGAACTCACCGCGATCATCAATCCCGAGGCGGTCCTGTTCGCCAATCCCTTGGCGCTTGCAGCCTGCGCGGCCGACTGCGTGGCGGCAACGGCCAAACTGCCGACCGATGAACTGTTCTGGTGCGCAGGCTGCCAGGGCACGATGTATCCGCTCAACGGCAACGTCTCGGCGACCATTGGCCATGTCCAGGCCTCGCGGCTCGCGCTCGCCCGCTTCTCCTACAAGCTCCACCGCGAGCTCGTCGCCTGGGGGACGATGGGCAGCAAGGGGCTTTGCGGCAAGTACCTGATGCCGGTGATGCGTAAGCAGCAGTACCGCTTCCAGGCCACCAATCCCAATCCGCAAACCAAGGGCCGCTACGCCTGCGCGCCCATTGGTGCCTCCACCACCTTCATGTCGGCAGGCCAGGTCTATCCCGCCATTGGCGAGGATATGGGCTACCTGGTCTGGCGCAAGCGGAACTGCTGTGCGCTATGAAAACCCTTCCTCATCTCATTGTAGTCGCTTCGCTTTCGAGCCTTGCCGCTCTGGCTGGCGCGTCCGCACAGACAGCCGAGCCAGGCCTTGATCTGGCGGCCATCCGGGCACGAGCCAGCGCTGGCGCCAGCGATGCCGACGCGCTCTCTGCCAACGCTCGCGCAAGGGCCGAGGCTCTCGCGCGGGAAGCCAGAACAAGCGCCGACGAGGCTGAGGCGCATGGCCGCCGCTACACCCGCGAGGCCGCCGCAAGTGCGAAGCCCGATGCGGCTAGCACGTTCGATTTTGACCGGATGGTTGCCGATGCTGGCACCATGACCAGCGAAGGCATGGGCGAGGCCCCAAGGTTCATCGCCTTCGCTTCGCTTTCGATGCCGCCAGCGGCGCTGCGCGCGATGATCGACGACGTGGCCAAGGCGGGCGGCATCGTCGCCCTGCGCGGGTTGCCTGGTAACAGCGCCAAGGCTCTCACGGACGCATTGGCCAAAGTGGCAAAGCCGGGCGAGCAGCTGGACGGCGTTGGCATCGACCCGCGCCTGTTCCGCGCCTTCGGAATTGAGGCGGTTCCTGCCTACGTCGTGACCAGCAGCGACTTTGACCTCTGCGATGGTTTCGACTGCCACACGCAAGTTCCGCCCCACGACCGGATGAGCGGCAATGTCAGCGCAGCTTACGCGCTTGAGACCTTCGCGCGCGGCGGCGGCCCCGGAGCCTTGCTCGCAGCCCAGCACCTTGCCCGTCTCGAAAGGCAGGTTCCATGAAACGACCAGTCCTCTCTCTCACTGGCGTGTGTGCGCTCCTGCTCACCCTGACCGGACCGCTTCACGCCCAGACCACAACCGATGCTGCCAAGGCCGACGGCAAGGCGTTCGGGCGAGACAAGGCGGCCTCGGCGCAAAGCGCGGCGACGACAAACCCTGACGCCAGCCGCATCCCCAATTTCGGCGGCACGCCAAGTCAGTCGGGTTATTTCGACGATCCGGACCGGATGAGCCGCGAAGCGGCAAGCCAGGCCACGACCAATACCGGCTACAAGGCCATGCGGGACTCCATGGACAGGAGGGCCCGGTTTGCGCCGCAGGATCTCGATGCGACGATCGCGCGAAGCAATGTGATCAGCGAAGACCCGCTCGCCTACACGAGCGGGACGGCCATTAGCGGCTCGCAGGGGCGCTGCGTGCCCTTGCCGCCGGCCAGCGGAACCGCGGCCCGCTACATGGCGACCTGCAATGTCGGCTACACCGCGACACAGGAAACACGAACCTGTCCTGTATCATTGACCGCGCGGGTCGAGCAGCGTCAGGTCTACGGCTACTATTGCGTTGGCGGCAGCGGGGTTGACCCGGCTTCGGTCTACAACTGCAACCGCTACCCCGCCCCCCAATGCACGGTCACGCAGTCCTATCCGATCAACCTGTGCGATCCCTATTTCGGGATCTACTGGGGCTGCAACTCCGGCGATCTCAGGGTTGATCTCGTCAGTTGCACGTCGCCAGTTGATGGCGCCACGCCCTATACGGTGACCGGCGAGAACGTCGTCACGACCACGCGCGACGAGAGCCAATGTGCAAGTCTCGCGGCCGACAGCTCCTGCCAGCAGGACACCGAGACGTGCACCGACAGCGATCCGGTGACCCGCATTGTCGATGGCATCGCCGTGACGCAGCCTTGCTGGGCATGGAGCCGCAGTTACAGCTGCGCACAGTTCACCGAAGCTCAGGACTGCCAGACGCTTGAAGCCAACCCAGGCTGCAAGCTGGTGCGCGAAGACTGTCTCGCTGGCGAACCCTGTCGCACATGGGAGCGGGTCTTTGATTGCCCGGTCCCGGACCAGCCCGCGAGCACCAACCAGTTCATCTGCGACGGCGACGTCTACTGCATCGATGGCTCGTGCGAGACCATCCAGCGAGAAGCCAACGACGAGTTCAAGGACGCGGCTGTCGCCTTGAATGCGATGAACCAGGCGCGCCGCGAATTCGATCCGGACAATCTCACCCTGTTCAAGGGCACGCGCAACACTTGCTCGTCCAAGGTCTTCGGTGTGCTCAACTGCTGCAAGGGCAAGGGCTTCCCGCTCATCCCCGGCATCCAGCTGCTCGTCGCGCTCGGCTGCAGCCGCGAGGAGATGCTACTCCACCAGCGCGATGCGCAGGGCCTGTGCGCCTATGTCGGCACCTATTGCTCGGACAGCTTCCTTGGCGTCTGCCTGACCAAGAAGAAAGTCTACTGCTGCTTCGAATCCAAGCTTTCCCGGATCCTGCAGGAGCAGGGCCGCCAGCAGCTGAAAAAGCCTTGGGGCAAGCCCAAGACCGAGCAATGCCAGGGCTTCACCATCGACGAGTTCGCCCGGCTTGATCTGAGCCGAATGGACTTCAGCGAAGTCTATGCCGAGTTCACCGACGCCGCCCGTCTGCCTGACGAACTGCAGGCCACCCAGGACATCCAACAGAAGATCGAGGACTACTATGCCCGCGCACGCCAGTAAGGCCGCGTGGCGGCTGCTCGCCGCCTGCGTGATCGCCAATGCCGCCTGTTTCCTTTCGCCAGCGACCGCGCAGACGACCACCACCCAAACCGATGCGCTGCCACGCGCGGAGACGAGCGAGCGGCAGGACAGCTTCTACTGCGAGGAGCGCCGGCTTGGGTACTGGTTCTACTGCACCCGGCCCAAACCGCCGGAACAGCAGGCACCCGCGCCGGCGGCGAGCGCCACGAGCCAGCTTGACGCGATCACGGCGACATTGCGGGAGCTCAAGGCCAAGGCGATCCTCGAGCCCACGCCTGCCAATGTGACGGCCTACATCCGGTTCCAGCGGGCCCAGCTCGACCGGGCGTCGCTCTTCAGCGACGTCTGGCAACGGGCCATCTGGCAGGATCCCGAGCTCGACTACACGCTGCAGCGCCCGGTCTCGACGCTCGGCAAGCGCCAGTGGCAGGATGCGCGCAGCGCGGAACGGAACGCGGCAATGGCCCAGCTCTCCGAGCGCTACGGCCTCTTCTACTTCTTCGCCCAGAGCTGCGGCGCCTGTGAGGTCATGTCGCCAATCGTGCAGAGCGTTGCCTCGACCTGGCACATCGCCGTGCGCGCAATTTCGACCGATGGCGGCCCATCGCGCCATTTCCCGAACTACACGGTCGAGACCAACCAGCGCAGCCGCATGGGCCTGGAGCCCAAGATCACGCCAGCGGTCGTGCTCTGGGACGCCCTGACCGGCCGCCCCATTCCGATCGGCTACGGCGTCATGAGCGCCGACGAGCTTCAGGACCGGATTTACCTCCTCACATCGAAGGAAGCTGGACGTGACTACTAGGATGAAAAGAGTCGTCGCTGCGATCCTTGCAGCCACCCTCCCCCTCACCCTCCCGCTATCTGGCGCATCGGCGGACGTCGGCAGTTCGATGGACTCGTTCCTGAACGACGTCGGCGGCGCAGCCAACGTCAACGGGCCAACCGCGTTCCAGGGGCAGTCGGCCGGCTATTACAGCCTCGGCAATGTCTGGACGCGCTTCCCACAGAAGACCACCAACATCGCCAACCTACAGCTGCCGCGCGCCCGCGCTGGATGCGGCGGCATCGACATCTTCGCCGGCTCGTTCAGCTTCATCAACGCGAGTGAGATCGTGGCGATGCTGAAGGCAGTCGCCAACAATGCCGTCGGCTTCGCCTTCAGCCTCGCGATCGACACGGTCTGCCCGGAATGCTCGAAGATCATGCAGGAGTTCAGCCAGAAGGCTCAGCTCATGAACAACCTTAACATCAACTCCTGCGAGATGGCGCAGGGGTTGGTGGGCGGGATCTGGCCGAAGGGCGACCTTGCCGACAAGGCGATCTGCGAAGCCATCGGCAACTCCGAAGGCATCTTCACCGATTATGCCGCAGCCAAGCACGGCTGCGGCACCAAGGGGCAGCGTTCGAGCACGACCGCACAGGGTTCGGGCAAATACGATGACGTCAATCCCGGCGTGCCGCGAAACTACACCTGGACGATCCTCAAGAAGTCGGCGTTCTTCTCGCCCGGCGGCCAGTTCGACGAGGAGCTCGCCGAATATGCGATGACGCTGCTGGGCACGATCATCTACGTGCCGCCCAAGGACAATGAGCCGGGCAAGTTCGTGCCGATCGTCGGCGAAGCCTCGTCGACGCTCGTCACCTCGCTGCTGGATGGCACCACCAATGGCAATGTCCTGATCTTCGACTGCGACGAAACCGAAAAGTGCCTCGATCCGGGCTTCAAGTCGCTGAGCCTGCCGGCATCGAAAGCCCTGCGGCCACGCGTGGCGGCGCTCATTGGCGGGATGGTTCAGGCCATCCGCGACGACACTGCGATCAGCGAGGAGCAGAAGGAACTGCTGCAGGTCGCCTCGATCCCGCTTTACAAGATCCTGACCGTCCAGGCGGCCTATGGCCGCGGCATGCCGACCGACGACCGGGAGACCCTGGCCGAGATCGCCAGTGTCGATCTGCTGTTTGCCGTGCTCGACCGCATTGTCAGCGAGGCGGGCCGCTCAATGTCGAGCTTCATCGGGGCCGACGAAGCGAAGATCGCGATGTGGCAGAGCCAGGTCAATGTCGTGCGTCAAGCGCTCGCTGACCGGCAGGCCAACACGCATCTCAAGGTCAATGCGGTGCTGCAGATCATCGAGAAGACGGCGTTCATCGAGAACGTGCTGGCGGCTTCGATGTCACCCGGAATGGCCGCATCGCTCGACTGGTCGCGCGGCGTCCAGAGCCGCGCCCTCACCCACTGACCGGCCCAACCACATCCAGGCGGGACAATAGACATGGTCGAGATTTTCACGGTCGGCGGCGGCGACTATCTGGTCAACGTCTTCCAGGCAGTCGCTGCCTGGACCGGTAACGGCGGCTATAAAAGCCTGCTCCAGGTGGTCATGGTTATGGGCCTTGGCCTGTCCGCCCTGACCCTGGCGTTCAATCAGGACTGGCGGGCGTGGATCAACTGGTTCCTGGGCGCCACGCTCATCTACTCCTGCCTGATGGTGCCGCGGCTCGATGTCCATGTGACCGACCGGCTCAACCCCAGCCTTGCGCCTGCCAATGTCAGCAATGTGCCACTGGGCCTGGCACTCATGGCGAGCTTTACCAGCCAGGTGGGCGACTATCTGACGGGCTCGGCCGAAGTGGTTTTCGGCCTGCCGGGCGATCTCAACTATTCAAAGAACGGCATGATCTATGGCGCGCGGCTCTACGATGCGACCCGGTCCTTGCGGATTTCCGATCCCGAGTTCGCCGCCAATCTCGATGAGCATTTCCGGCAATGTGTGTTCTACGACGTCTTGCTCGGCCGCTACTCGATGAAGGAGCTGGCGGAGACAGGCGACATCTGGGCGACGATCGCGCCGGGAAGCCAAGCTCGGGCGCAACGGTTCCTGACCCGTGATGCGACAACTGGTCAGGTGAGCTCGAACATCGTGACCTGCCGCGACGCCTACGACACGCTCAATGCGCAATGGGCCGGGCTTGTTGACGCGATGGGTTCGGTGTTTGGCCGCCAGCTCTACCCCAACCAGACCGCCGCCCTCGCCAAGGCCAAGCTCTTCGCCGACCTGCCGGTGGCCTACCAGTACCTGACCGGGGTCTCAGCGAATGCGACCGAGATCTTCAAGCAGACGCTGACGATCAATGCGATGAGCCAGGCCATGCACTCGATGTCCGGCAGCAGCGGCGCTGGCAATGTCGACGTCTATGCCCAGACCCGCGCCGACATCCAGACCGAGCGGACTTATGGTTCGATCGCGAGCAACGCGATGAAGTGGGTCCCGCTCCTGAACGTAGTGCTGACCGTGCTGTTCTACGCCCTCTTCCCGGTGCTTTTCCCGCTGTTCCTGCTTCCCAAGACGGGGCCGGTCGCACTCAAGGGCTATGTGACGGGCTTCTTCTATCTCGCGGCCTGGGGACCGCTGTTCGTAATCCTCCACATGATGCTGATGTACAAGGGCGCGGCTGACATGAGCGCGGTCACGGGCAGCAACGGCCTCAGCCTTGCAAGCTTCACCGGCATGGCTGACGTGAACAGCGATATTGGCCTGCTGGCAGGCTACCTCATCGCCTCGGTGCCGTTCCTCGCAGGGGGTGTGGCCAAGGGCGCCATGGCAATCTCGCACCACGCGACGAGCTACCTCAACCCGAGCCAGAACGCGGCGGAAGAAGCGGCCCGAGAGGCGAGCACCGGCAATGTCTCGCTCGGCAACACCAGCTTCGAAAACTCTAGCGTCCTCACACGTCAGTTCGCCCAAGGCACGATTGCTCCGAGCTTTACCTACGGCGCGCCGCAGACGCGGACTTTCAGCGACACCGGCTCGATGACCACAAGCTTCCCGGATGGCAGCTACGACCAGATCCCGAACTCCAGCTACCCCTTCACGCCGACGCTGGGCCAGGAGTTCACGGCGCGCCTTTCAACCATGGCATCGCAGGCCCGCGCCAACAGTGAGACCTATGCCAATGTCGCGACGGAATCGACGACCAGCGCCGTCACCAAGTTCCGCGAGCTCAGGGACCAATTCAGCCAAGGCGCATACTTCGAGAGCGCGACCGGCACTTCGAACTCCGACAGCATCCAGACGGCATTCAGCGAGGTCGATCAGGCATCGACCAGTCTGCAGCGGCAATTCGGGCTTTCGCGCAGAGCGGCCGATGACATCTCGACGGCCTGGTTCCTCGGTGGTGAAGCCGGGGCAAAAGCCGGAATTTCAAATGGCGTGCTCTCTGGGAGCATCGGAGCGAAGGGCGGTGGGACACGCACGTGGACCGACAGCGACATCGGCATCGCTTCGGAAGATCGTTCACGAATCTTTGGGAGCCTATCCCAGATGTCGGATAGCCGAAACTGGTCGAGCACCCGCGATGGATTCATGCGCTCGGTCAGTACCTCTTCAAGCTCTTCGATCTCGAGCACGGCAAGCGGCATGAATGCCTCTCTGACAGAAGCCCAGAGCTACACGATGGAGGCACGGCGAGCTGAAGAGCTCGCCAATCGGCTCGAGAGCCAGGCGTCATTCTTCGAGGGCAACAGCGCTGCAGGCAGCCTCAATCTATCGCAAGCATACCGCGAATGGGGATTGGCCGAGATCGAGAGCAATCGTGACTTCTATGGAAATGCCCGGTTCGATGACGTGTCCTTCCAGCTCAGCCCGGAAGGTCAGGCAATGCAGGCTAAGTTCATTGAAAGTTATGCCGAGGAGCTTCGTGACGGCATCGAAGATCGCCTAGTCCTGGCCCCCGGACAGTCCGTATCCCGTCCGTCCATCTCTGGCGCAGGGCCAGTGCGCCGGAACGCACAGACCGGCGGAAGCGGCTCCGGTTCAGTGCCCCAAGTGGGCGCCGGCGATCTCCATGAAGAGGTTCAGAGGGCTCAGGCTTCCGGTCGCCAAAGGATCAGCGGCTCCAGGGGACGTCTGGACGCGATAACCAAGGGAGCGCAAGGTGCCAGCGCCGAGGCAGCGGATGATGTGAAGGAGTGGTGACCTGCAACGGTCACCACAGTCCGAATGACGCTCCAGCTAGGAATGCGAAAACTGCGCCAATTAAGATGAAGCCGACTATCGTCAGCTTCCGTCCCCAGGGGTCAGCCCATGACTTCTTGATGCGATACTCCATCAGGCGATTCTCGTGGAGCGCCTGATCAAGCTCCGACAGCCCATCCCAATTTCGGGATGCAGGTCGGTTGCCAGTATCGATGTCAAAGTTGCTCATGATTGCATTCATCTCGCCGCTCCTTAGAACATAGCAGAAACGAGGATGGTAACCAGCAAAACATGCCCTGCATCGGAGAGTGCGCAGCCTCTTCTCCAACTCGGTCTAGGCCGTCACGTATCGGCGTCTTGATCCGGCAAGAGCATCATCTCGCTTCGGATGCCTTACCCAAGCCGATGTCCTGACCGTAGTTCTGGCGCTGACTGGTATCGGCAGCGTGGTGTTCCGGAAGACGGCCAAGGCGCGGATTGTGTGATTCTCAGATCTGGTCTTTGATCTATCTGCGCCTCTCCGTTGGGCTGGAATGCCTGATATCTTCGACTGCAGCTTTGATACGCTCTGCCGCCTCTTGGACCTGGTCAATCGTTGTGAAGCGGCCAACCGACAGTCGAAGGCCTTCACGAGCTTCGTGAAAGCCCTTGCCAATAGCTCTGAGAACATGTGAGTAGTTCGCTTGACTACTCGTGCATGCGGAACCTGTCGCGGCAGCAACGTGAGGCTGTAATCTGTCAAGCAAGTCGCCCGCATCGACCCCGCTGAAGCTAACGTGCAAGTTGCCAGGATGACACTGCGCGGGATTCGCAGTTAGATGGCAGCCTGAAATTTGCATTTCAAGTGTACTAAAGAAAAGGTCCCTCAACCTTTTAAGGTGTTTACGTTCGGACTCACCCTCTTCTGCGATAATAGAAAACGCTTTTGCAAAGCCAACGCACAGGTGGGTCGGCAGTGTTCCTGGCCTTAAGCCGTTCTCTTGACCGCCTCCGAACATTACTGGCTGAGGGCGCCAAGGGGCGGCTGAGGACAGGTAGAGGGCACCTACACCTTTAGGGCCGTAAATTTTATGGCTGGAGAAGCTCGCTGCATCGACGCCGAGCTCTAACATGTCCAGATCAACGGCAGTAGGCGCTTGGGTGGCGTCTGTATGCACAAAGGCGCCAAATTTGGCAGATATTTCCGCGATGCGCTTGATCGGATGGATTGTGCCAATCTCGTTGTTTGCCAGCATAAGCGAAACTACAGCGACATCATTGCCGAGGTGGCTCTCTAGTAAACTAAGGCTAATAGATCCATTTTCATCGACGGGGATATATTCTACTGTAAAACCATAGCGCTCCGCGGCTTGTGCGGGCTCAATTACAGCCTTGTGTTCAGTCGATCCGATCAAAATGCGCCGGCGCTCTTCGGGAGCGCCGAGAGCTGCGCCAAGCACGCCAATGTTGTCGGCCTCAGTTGCGCCGGAAGTGAAGATAATTTCGGTTGCGTCACAGCCAAGCATCTGCGCGATGGTGGCTCGCGAATCCTCGACCCGCTTACGTGCTGCCCAACCTGCGCTGTGGCTTGCCGAGCTCGGGTTTGCAAAATCCTCCTCTAACGCATCGAGCATCTCCGTCTTTACCCGTGGATCGATTGGCGTGGAGGCTTGATAGTCGAGATAGATTGTCATTACGCCCTTCTTCGGCCTGGCTTGTGAGACCAGGCGGTTGACTTACCCCCCCTCCGCGGGGCAATCAACTGGAACAGCGTTCCAGTGAGGATTCAATGGCAAAAAGCATCATCGACAGCAGCGAGGAAAAGCTGCATTTCGCTGGGCACGAGACTTTCCCTCTGCGTTATGGCTGGCTGAAAAAGGCATATGATGCAGTAGTCGAAGAGGAAAAATCCGGGATATCTCCCGGATCTATTTTTAACGACGAAAAGTCAATTGCCACATTCGGTGTTGGCCGCAACATGGTTTTGTCCATGAAGCATTGGGCGATTGCGACTAGCGTTCTTATTTCACGAGAGATTCCCGGCGAAAGAAATTCGAGAATTTCGACTGGAATGTTGGGGGATATTTTATTCGGCGAGGGTTTGGATCCCTACCTCGAGCATCCGGGGTCTCTGTGGCTCTTGCACTGGATGCTTGCGTCAAGGCCTGGACGGGCGACCGCCTGGCATTGGGCGTTCAATGAGTTTCATGAGCCTAGTTTTGATAGGGAGTTGCTGCGTCGGAGGCTGACGCAGCGCTGTGAGGAGCTCGTCGAAGCCGGGCGCATGGGTAAAGGTCGTTCGGTCAGTACGTCGACTATTAAGCGGGACATCGATTGCCTAATTCGCACGTATTATGCCGGGTCTAAGGGCTCGCGTCGTGCGCCAGAAGATAGCATTGAGTGCCCCCTTGCTGAGCTTGGTTTGATCCAAGCGGCCGGCGTGGGCGAGCTCTTCCGATTTCGTCGTGGCCCTAAGGCTTCTCTCCCGGATGCAGTATTCCTGTTCTCTGTGTTGGACTTTTGGGAAAACATTTATCCCGATAGGCGTTCTTTCTCGGTTGAATTTTTGACCTTTGAAAGGGGGGCGCCGGGGCAGGTCTTCCTGATGGACGAGGAGGCGGTCGCTGATCGGTTGGCGCGTCTTGAGTCATTATCTGGAGAGCGGCTCAGGTGGGATGAGTCCTCGGGGATGCGCCAGCTCTACATGCATGATGCGGTGAATGTGGATCGCTGGGAGATCCTTCGTGAGATGTACAAGCAAGATTTGCAGGCCATCGCAGCATGACCAAAAAATTATCTGATATCGTTCATGTCTCGCGGCGGTTTACGCGCTCTGTCAGAGTGGACACGGACATTGGCGATCCGGCGGCATTGCAGGGTTATATTTGCCCCCAGTCAGCTGTTGATACGCTGCATGCCATGGCTCGCCACCGAATGGTTACTGGTCACAGCGCCTTCACATGGACAGGCCCTTATGGAAGCGGCAAATCGAGCTTAGCCGTTGCACTCGCCGCCTTGCTGCAAGGTGATCCAGCGCAACTGGACAAGACATTTGATCGCCAAGCCGCACACGACGAGGTGGATGAGATTAAATCTCATTTTCGGCCGAATTCAGATCCTTGGAAAGTCTGTGCTGTTGTAGGCCTGCGCGCTAACGCGGAAGCTGTGATTGGCGACGCGATTAAGGCGACCATCGATCGACCTCTGCGCCGTCCGAAGGACGAGCCGTTCGCAAGCTGGGTGGGTCGCATAGCCGCCTCGATAGAAGGACCTGGGCTTGCGATCATAATCGACGAAATGGGTAAGTTCCTTGAGAACGCCGCGCTTGAGCAAGGTGATATCCACGTCTTCCAAGAGCTAGCAGAAATTTCGTCGCGAAGTGGCGGGCGGCTGCTGATAGTCGGCATTCTGCACCAAGCATTTGATGAGTATGCGCAACGGCTTTCTCGTGAAGGGAGGGACGAGTGGCTTAAAATCCAAGGCCGCTACCTCGACCTCCCCATAAACCTTGCTTCCGATGAGCAGATCGAACTGATTGCCCGCGCCATTGAAGGGCCTGGCGGTGATGTTGCCTCGCATGAGGGTGAATTGCTCGTAGCCTCTGCAATGCGAGGTGGACGTGCAAGTGACGCCGAGCGCTTGGCCGCAAAGCTCAATAACTGCTGGCCACTGCATCCTCTGACAGCAGCTTTGCTGGGTCCCATTTCGCGGCGGCGATTTGGGCAAAGCCAGAGGAGCATTTTTGGCTTCCTTACATCGGCCGAACCATACGGATTCCAGGATTATCTCTCTGCAACTAGCGCCGATGGTTCGAGGTTTGGGGCGGATCAGTTGTGGGATTACCTGCGAGCTAACCTGGAATCGGCTATTTTGGCTTCACCAGACGGGCATCGTTGGTCGACAGCTGTCGATGCCATAGAGCGTTGCGAAACGCGTGGCGGAACCGACACGCATTTAGCCGCAATTAAAACTATCGCCTTGCTCGATCTCTTTAAGGACCGATCGGGACTACAGCCAACGCCTGAGATAATAAGGCATGGAATTGGGAATATTCCCTCATCTCACTGGCAGATAATTGCAGATGACCTGATAAAATGGTCGGTTATCGTATTTAGAAAGCATACTGGGTCGTTCGCTATCTACGCGGGTAGCGATTTCGACATTGAGAAGGCTCTTGATGACGCTCGGGCGCGAGGAGTTGGAACCGACTTCAAGCGCCTTGAAGAGCAGCCGGCTCTCAGTCCAGTTCTCGCAAAAAGGCATTATGAATCAACCGGTGCTCTCCGCTGGTTTGAGGTAGGCATTGCTCCTCTGCATGAGGCCGAAGAGCGAGTTCGAAGCTATGTCCCTGCGCCAGGTTCGGCAGGCCTCTTCCTGATTTTGGTGAGTGCGAACCAAGAGACAAAACAGACCGCAAAGCGCGTTGCGCGCTCGGCTGCGGCCTTGGCTCAAAAGCATCTAGTCATGGTGGGGTGGACGAGAGACAGCTTTAGATTGCGCGAGCTTACTTCAGACTTGGCAGCGCTCGAGTATGTGCGGGCTCAGCAGCCCGCGCTCGAGGGCGATGCTGTTGCTAGACGTGAAATTGATGCGCGTTTGGCGCGTTTATCGGCCGATTTAGATGATCGGTTGCGCGACGCAATCGACCAGGTCGATTGGTATGGCCCGAGTGATGATCTTGCTCGCGACCTTCGCGGGAATACAGGCCCAGCGGGCCTGAGCTTGCTGGCTTCACGGTTGGCTGATCTGAGATTTCCCAGCACACCCAAGCTTCATAACGAACTGATCAACCGCACAAAACCGTCCTCAAACGCAGCAGGTGCAACTCGTCTGCTTCTGCATGCTATGGTCGAAAACCGCGGTCAGGAACGGCTTGGTTTTCAAGGCTATCCTCCAGAGGCGGGGCTGTTTTTCAGTTTGTTGGTTGGAACCGGCCTCTATGGAGATACAGGAGGCGGTGAGTTCGGATTTTTGCCGCCCGGCGAAGGCGATACTCACTGCCTGTATCCTATGTGGCACGCAGCAGACACCGCTCTAGAGTCCTCGGTCTCTGGCCTCAGTCTCGCAGAGATTTACGACTTGTGGCGGCAGCCTCCATTCGGAGTTCGTGATGGCCTTTTGCCGGTCCTCGGGCTGGCCTATCTACTCGCGCGGGCCGCACGAACATCGCTTTATCTAGATGGGATTTTCCGGCCTCAGCTTGATACGTATCTCGTGGATCGGCTGCTGCAGGATCCTCGCGCCATCCAGGCCCGCCATGTCGAACTTACAACGCAGCATGCAGCCCTAGTCATTGAACTCGCCAGAACACTGCAAAATGAGAGCAGCATCGATCCAACCGCTCTGGAGGTCGCGAAGGTCGTTGTAGGGCGGGTTCGATCACTGCCCAATTGGGTTCAACGGACAGCGATGCTTTCGCCTGAAGCCCTTGCACTGAGGCAGCTCGGATTGAAATCTCACGACCCGAACAAGTTGCTTTTCGAAGACATACCTAGCTCCTTCGGTGAGAATCCGATAAAAGCTGGTGCTGCGACTGCTGAAGCGCTCTTCGAGCTCGAGGTGGCGTATCCCAACATGTTGCGCGATCTTGCCTCGACCCTTCTGCGCGAGCTTCGCTGTAAAGACGATGTGACAGGAAACCATGAGAAGTTGCATGAGAGGTGTGCAACTGTTCGTGGCCTTTCAGGCAATTTTCGACTGGATGCCCTTGCAACAAGGCTAAGCTCATTCAGTGGTACAATTGCTGAAATCGAAGGCATTGCTAGTCTTGCCGCTAACAAACCTGCTCGAGATTGGGTGGACAGGGATATCGATGCCGCGAAAATTGAGCTTGCGGCGCTTGCGCAGCAGTTTCTGCGCGCTGAGGGGCTTGCACACCTCAAAGGGCGTGGGGATCGTCGGACTAGCATGGCGGTCTACATTAGCGACCCCAACTTCCCTTCGCCGGCATCCCCCTCTGTGGAATTAAGTGATGAAGAGCGTGAGAGTGCAGATCTATTGGCGGCCCGCATCGAGGAATTGATCAGGCAATCGCAGGCTAGCCCGAACATCGCTTTTGGGGCCATTGCCCGCTTGGGAATGTCGCTTTCTAGCGATCTTGCTGATCATGGATTGATTTCCGAGGAAACGATATGAACGAGCGGCATGTTCTCGGTATTTCTGGAGGAAAAGACAGTGCTGCCTTAGCAGTATATATGCGGCAGACGGCTCCAGAGCTCGATATCGAGTATTTCTTCACTGACACTGGGAAAGAGCTCCCGGAAGTATATGAATTTTTGGGCCGTCTAGAGGGATTCCTCGGGAAACCGATCTTGAGGCTCAACCCTGATCGTGATTTTGATTTTTGGCTTCAGGAGTATAATAACTTTCTTCCATCGCCTCAAACACGCTGGTGCACGCGGCAGCTCAAAATCAAGCCATTTGAAGAGTGGTTGCGGCCCGCACTAGCGGCTGGCGACATCATCAACAGCTACGTAGCCATCCGGTCCGACGAGGACTACCGCGAAGGTTATGTGTCAGGGCAGGAAAACCTGAAGGTTCATCTACCCTTCCGCCAGGCCGGGATCGACAAAGCGGGAGTTCACGAAATTCTCGATGCGGCGGGCTTGGGCTTGCCCGATTATTATCGATGGCGTTCCAGAAGTGGGTGCACGTTCTGTTTTTATCAGCAGAAAATTGAATGGGCGCGTCTTTTGGAGGAGCATCCTGAGGCTTTTGATGAAGCAAAACGTTACGAAAAGAACGCATTGGAGCATGGCTCCCCATTCACATGGAGTCACGGAGAGTCTTTGGATCAGCTCTCGGAGCCAGAACGTCTCGCTCAGATTCGGCGAGATCATGCTAAGCGGGTTGAGCGCCTGAGAGCCCGCAAACCTGTAAACATCCTTGCCGGCGAAATTGCGGAGGATTTAGACGAGGTTTATGGCACGTCCAAACTTTGCGTAACTTGTCATAAATAGCCCTTGAGTAGCCCCTAGTTTTCTAGACGCCTTCCGCTTTCAAAATCTGCTGTCGTTCGAACTCTACGGGCGACAGCATCCCGTTCCTGACCTGCTTGCGCACCGGGTTGTAGAACATCTCGACGTAATCGAACACGTCTTGCCGGGCTTCCTCGCGGGTTTTGTAGGTTCGGCACCGGATGCGCTCGCGTTTGAGCGAGGAGAAGAAGCTCTCGGCAACAGCGTTATCATGGCAGTTGCCGCGCCGGCTCATTGAGTGCTCGAGATTGTGAGCCCGGATGAAGGCCGCCCAGTCCATGCTGGTGAACTGCGAGCCCTGATCCGAGTGGATCAGCACCCGGTGCTTCGGTTTGCGCCGCCATACCGCCATGTGCAGAGCCTGCAGCACCACATCGGTAGTCTGCCGGCTCTGCATCGACCAACCCACCACGCGGCGGGAATACAGGTCGATCACGACAGCCAGATAGGCAAAGCCTTCCAAGGTGCGGATGTAGGTGATGTCTGTCACCCAGGCCCGATCGGGCGCCGCTACGTTGAACTGGCGATCCAGAGTGTTGTCGATCGCCAGGGACGGCTTGCCGCCATAGCTGCCCGGCCGCCGCTTGTAGCCGATCTGCGCCCTGATGCCCGCCAGCCTGGTCAGCCGAGCGACGCGGTTGGGGCAGCAGGTCTCGCCGTGATCCAGCAGATCATCGTGCAGCTTGCGGTAGCCATAGACCTTGCCGCTGTCCTTCCAGGCCCGCCGGATCAACTCCGTCTGCCGAGCATCTTCCCGAGCCCGCTCACTCAGCGGGCTCTTCTGCCAGGCATAGAAACCGCTGGGCTGGATGCGCAGGCACCGACACATCGACCGAACCGGGAACTCGCCACGATGCTCGGCAACAAACGCGTATCTCACTTTGCATCCCTGGCGAAATACGCGGTGGCTTTTTTTAGAATGTCGCGCTCCTCCGTCACCCGGGCCAGCTCGCGCTTCAACTGACGGATCTCGGCATCCTTGCCGGCATCGCCGGACACGATCTTCGCCAGTTGCCGCTTCCACGCATAAAGCGAGTGCGGGCTGACCCCGAGCCGCTGGGAGACCTCGGCTACCGGATACCCTCGCTCGGTGATCTGGGCCACTGCATCACGCTTGAACTCATCGCTGAAATTGGGCTTCCCCATCGTCGCCTCCTGTCCTCAAAATTAGGATCGAAGGCGTCCAGAAATCTAGGGGCTACTCACCTCCCGTAATCACTAGGAGGAAATTAGGCGCCCGAGATCCATTTACGTGGACCCGGGCGGCTGAAAATTAGACTGCCAGATGCTCCAATCGATAGCGACGAAGCCATGGCATTAGTGGCTGAACCGAGCTGCTCGGATATAGAGAATTTCGGGCAAAATCGGCGACTCTTCCAAGCTCGTTCCTGAGAAAGTCACTCGCGTCTTGTGAAGACGAAACGTAATTTTCCGGGAGGACAACGACAAAGTCGAATATCTTTGCGTAATCCTTTTCTTCGGATTTTCGCAAAATGCGGCCGCGCCTTTGAACGAATTGACGAGGGTTTCTAGAGCTCGCCAACAGATAGGCCGTCCTGCAAGCGGGAACATCAATGCCCTCGTCTAAACATCTTATCGCCACCAGGGCTTCAGTTTCTCCGTCCTTGAACCTTCGAAGGATTTCGCGTCTTTGTGAGCGATTTTCCTCCGACGTGAAAGGAGAAACCCTAACACCTCGCGCAGCAAGTATCTGTGAAACGGCGTGGCGCTGTTTGACTAAAAAATTGTCAGCATCATCCGACGCATCATCGATATCATCAAATTCAATCTGTGTTCGGCCATCCCCGCAATAAAAAAGCGAATAGGGTTCAACCTTACCATGATTATCCAGCAAATCATTCAACGCAGGAAGCTTGTTTGCAGCTGACCCAATCAGCCGAGACCGCCGCATCAAGAGTGCGGTCATTTTTTGGTTGCTCTGCTTGTCCTTTGTGCCTTTCGACTGGGCAAAAAGTCGAGCAATCTGATCACTGAGTTCTAGATATTCAGTTGCCTCTGACAATGTGAGTTCTACGGGAATGGGGTGATATTCGTAGGGCGTCAGGACGCCATCACGAACGGCATCAGCTAAGGTGTAAGTGAATACGGATTTATCATAGATGGCTCGCAACCTCTCATTCCGCTCCTCATCGAGGTAGTGAAAAGGCGTTGCAGATAGGCCAATTCTGAATTTTGCACCCGGCAGCATCTTCCCAGCAAAGCCCTCAGCGCTATGGTGATGGCATTCATCACCAATGAAGATGAGTCTCGATGGGTCAAGCTGCGTGGCCAGAGTTTGAAAGTGCTCTGTTTTCAGGGTCTTATTGACCACTACGATAGCTAAAAACTCTTTTTGCTGCCCTCTGTTACGATTGAGGTACGCCTTAAACTCATCTTCCCATTCAGAGCGGGATCCATAGCATTGCAATGCGCGAATATTGAATATTGCAAGCTCTTTACACCATTGATCTGCTAAGTCCTGATAAGGAACTGCGACTACGAGCGCCATTCCATCATTCTGCTCGATCAAGCGTGTAGCTGCGTACAAGGCAGTCACAGTCTTACCAGCACCGGTCGCGAGTTCTAGGATGCCGTTGTATGAGTTCGCCGCCCAAGAACGTATCGCGGCCATCTGGTGCGGACGCATCTCGAAAGGCTTGCCATTGAATTGCTCTGGAACGCGCGGGCGCGAGCGCAGCACGCCCGAACGACGCGCAAAAAAGTCCTTCACCTTTTCGTCTTCGGACTTAATGGTCGGCTTTTCAGGAAATTGCTCCGAAACAAAATTTAACCCTGCTTCTATAGCCTCGGGTATAGACGTTATTATAGTGGAGCTTTCAGTCTGCCCCGACCAGAGCTTATCAAAAATTCTCTGATGATTTTCGACGTACTCTCGTTGTCCATCCTTCCACGACTTAAATACAGTTATCTCCTCGGAATTATACCGAGGGTCTAGTGCACTCATCGTTTCATTCATGGAACCACTGAAGCTAACAGCGTCGCCGAAGCGATCACGAAGAATGCCAATCTTCTGATGGAAAAGTCCTTCTGGACGTATGGCAACCTTCATTTCCAGCTTCCCAGCCTTGAACAGCCAGGCAAGCAAGCGAACACGGTATTCTAGAAGGCTTCCTTTGTGATCATCGATTATGGCTGCAAACGAGGGAAGCTCTGCATCTTCCCAGGGATCCATCGCACTGTCTCGGATGGCCTCAAAATCAGAAGGCGATACCAGCTTTCCAAATATGAGTTCAACCTTCCCATCGCTCTCAATGATTTGAGATAGGGCTGTCGGTGCATTGAGCAGCACAGCGAGTGAGAAATACCCCACAGCTCTTTGGTAGCTAACGCACGCGGACAACGAAGGTACGAAAAAGTCGGCGTAAATATCGTCGACTTCCGATGTGTAGCTCGTTTTTAATTGAACTTTTCTGAGCATCAGAAGTCTGGGACTACGACTTCGGGGGTAGAGCTTTTGTCATGTGGCCTGACCCCAATGGACTGGAGGCCTCGCCAAACTGCGTCCTCAACGTCAATGTTGGCATGGCGGTCAATCCATGATTGCACGAGCTCGAGGCCGCCGTTTGCGTACTCTTCATAAATTTTGACGCAATCGGCCTCTCTGTCGGGGCGAAGAATATCGGAGTTGCCTGCGTCGGCCAATGCAAGTGCAAACATCAAATCCACGGCATCATTGGTCTGATATTGCGCGCCCGCGATGTCCTCCGTCCCGATCGAGCTGCTCAGAGGTTTCTTTCTCCGCTCTTTAAAGCCAAGGACCGCGCAAAAAGTAAGCGCCTCCCTCAAGGTCGGAAACATGGTGGCATCTTTTCCGCCAAGCTTTTGAAGGGTCTCCTCAAATTCCCGGCTTCGCTTTACTGGCGTTTGAATAAGACGCATTTCACATAACCTCGGTTATTTTTGTTCCGTCGATATCACTATTATAAATAGTAAGGTCGTACGTCTTTCCGTTTATCACGATGTCTTCGCGAGGTTTTCCTGCGCCATCAATCTGGTTATGCCGCGTCAAAACATACTCGTGCTGTATCTTCGGACCGAGCATTTCCATCACCACATCTGAAGCCTGCGATGTTGAGACAAACAAGATCACCTGCGACGCAAGCTTCGGTAGGAACTCAGCTACGCCGCGCCGATAGACCGGATCGAGGTGACCAAACGGGGAGTCGACCACTAGCGGGGCCACAGTGCCTGGAAGGAGGATGTCATCGACTAAATCCGCCCTTTCCTTGGCGTATTTCGCAATTGCCCCAGTAAAGGCCAGTCCTAGAAGCTGATTTTCGCCCGTACTCTTCGCAGCTTCAGTGCCGCGCTCATCGGTCAGTTTAAGCTGATAATTCTTATCCAGTGTAACCTTGACCGATTTGCGCATGACGCTTTGAACGATCCCGTCGATCTCTTTTTCGATGCTAGCTCGCGCTGCTTCCTCTTCCTGCTGCAGGCGCCCTTGCAGGCGAGTGGTTAATGCTGCCGCTAGTTGTGCGCGCCTAACATACCTTTTGGCGGCTTCCGATTTTTGAACAAGTTGATCTCGCTGAGATTCAAAATCCTTCTTCTGCCTTTCAAAGGCGATGATTGATCCCTGGCAGTCATTGCGCTGGCGTTCCGCTTGCCGCTTTTGCTCTTTTGCCCTCTCTCGAGAAGCTTCCTTGGCCGCGATGTCGTCGATGGGATTGCTTGCCAGCTCTTTCGATATCTCTTGGAGATCTGCATCAAGTCTCTGAATCTCACCCTCGAGTCGGCGCAAGTCTTCCTGATTTCGTTCAAAGTCGCTCCATGCGCGCTTACTTTTCTCGACAAGGGTTCCGAGGGCCGTGCTGGTGGTCATCACGCGTGACATGACCACCTGGTCCCCGGCGGTTTCAAGGAGTGCCTTGATCTTCTCGTATTCAGGGCTGCCCTGAGCGATTGGACGACCGCACACGCACATTTCATCTTCTAAAAGTTCATCCACGAACTTCTGATCATAAGGTGCAGGTAGCCGTCCGCGCGTGTCTTCGTTTCGGATGACATTGCCGGCTTCCGCGACGAGCTCCTCAGCCAGTACTGAGGTCGCGAAGGTACGCATCCAGCTGTCAGCTCGCTGTGCAGCCTTCGCCTTTTCGGCCTCTTTCTGTCGAATGTCGGCCTCAATGCGGGCTCTGCGCGCTTGGGCCTCTTTCGCAGGTTTAGCCCCTGCAAGTTCTTGATTGAGGCGCTGAATGCGGTCTTCTGCAGTCTCAATCTCTTGTTCAAACTTTGTGATCTGCTCTCGGTATTGAGAGATCCTTGCGTCGGTCTTTTCAATGGCTGCTTCGGCGGCTTGCGCATCTTCACTAGTGTTATCAGATGCTTGTCGCTTATAGTCGCCCATTACCTTGGACAAGTCATCGAGGGCCATTCTGGCAACCGTCGAGCCAAGGATGCCCTTCACTGCCTCACCAAATTTTTTGGCCCCGGAGGCACCGGTGTATCGACTAGTGGCCTCTCCGTAGAAAAAGAAATGTGGGGCCATCTCTTTAGGAATGACCGAGTTGATAAAGCGATCAGGCCGGTCTTTGGCGCTCGGAACCTCGGCGCCGTTATCGATTTCACTCAGGCGAAGCGGCTTGGTTTCTCTACGTGGCTGATCGTAGGTTCTGGAGGCGCGATAAGTTCTCCCCTCGTGCCTGAAATCTATCTCAACGGTCGTTGTGGTAGCGCCGTCTTTTTGCGCTGCAAATTTGTTGACCAGCCGTTCGGGGTCCTCAAATTCGCTTGGGGCTGGTAAAATGTCGAAAAAGCACCAATTGATGGCTGCTAATAGACTCGTTTTGCCTACACCGTTTTCAGCCCTAATGAGCGTAACGTTCCTCTCAGGGTCGGTGGAGACGAGAAACGAGTTCTCGCCGTAAAAGCTACGCCAATTTTCGATACGAATATATTCTATTTGCATGATCAGAGGCGGTCCACATTATTGTCTATGATCTTCTTTACTTCCCCAGGAATCCCTCGCGCGGTTTCCCCATTGAGGAAGTAATTTCCTCTGACTTTATCGACGATTTGACGAATGAGCTTGTCTAACTCCCTGACATCAAATCCTTCTTTTCCGCCGGGGCTATCCTCATCGCCTGTTCCGTTCATGCCCACTCCGCTCATCAGCCTTGATTGCAGCTCATCCTAGATAGAAACCTTGCCCGCTTACAAGGGCGAACTGTCCCACCATATGTTGGTCTCAGTTACCAATTTGTGATGGGCGAAGTGTTGTGTCTGAGGGCTTTGATCGGCGGCGGTGCATTTGAACCGATTTGAGCCCTGCAATCTGAGGTTGACGGCTTCGTACATTGAGGCGTCACGGACGCTGAGGCGGAGAGTTAGGACCGTTCGCTCATAGGTTCCCTCCCACCGCCACTATCTTATTGCCAATCAATTAGACGGCCCTTCTTAGGGATGAAAAATCCCCAGCTTCGGCGAGACGACGAGACCAACAATCCGCTAATTTACGCCACGAGTTGTGCCGAATATTCTGACAACGGACAGTCTTCAATCACCCGTTCATCCTACTAACCTCACGCGATCCCATTGGGCTGCGAACGCTATGGCCAGTTCGGCAAATTTCAGCAATTGCTCCGACTTCATTCATATAACCGCGCAAACGCTCTTCGGTCCGTCGACGCGGCCGCCTGCCGGACTTCAGATCGGCGACCAGCCGTGGGTCTCCAACTGCCAACCTGCCGAAGGTGCTTGGCGACGTCTGGGTTCGCGCTAGATATTCCTCGATCTGCTCCAGAAGCTCCATAGTCCAGACTCGTTTTGCACTTGTGTTCCTGTTATGTTCTTACTAGGAAGGCTTCCTAGAGTCTAGGATCGATTTTCCTAGGAACCCGCGATAGGACTGGCAGTCATGGATGACGCACGCAGAGCCCTGGACGAACTGATCCAGCAACGAGGCTGCAATTATTCCTCGGTTTCGCGACTGCTCGGGCGCAACGCAGCCTATATCCAGCAGTACATTCGCCGCGGCAGCCCGAGACACCTGGATGAGCAGGATCGCTCGGTGCTCGCCCGCTTTTTCGGGGTAGACGAGAAGGTGCTTGGTGCCCCTGCCCGTCGCTCAGGTCCGGTCGTCGAACTGGTCCATGTGCCCGTTCTCGATGTCGAGGCATCGGCTGGCCACGGCGCTCTGGCCGAAATGGAATCCAAATCCGCGCAATTCGGCTTCGATGAGAAGTGGCTGCGCCGGCTGACCGCCAGCAAGGCATCGAGCCTGTCGATCATCGCCGTGCATGGCGACTCGATGGAGCCCACCCTCCACGATGGCGACGAGGTCATGGTCGATCTTGCCGATGGCCAGGCGCGCCTGAGAGACGGGATCTATGTCCTGCGGATGGATGACATGCTGAGCGTCAAGCGGATTGCCCTCGAACCGCAGGGTAAGCGCGCTTCGGTTTTGAGCGACAACCCGGCCTATCCGAGCTGGCGCGGCCTGGAAAAGCGGACGCTCAACATCGTCGGACGGGTTCTCTGGTTCGGACGGGCGCTTTAAGGAGTCATCTTATGCTTGCCCTCCTTGCCGCCTCGATCGTCGCCTCCAGTCAGACCTTCACATGCACACCAACCCATGTCTGGGATGGCGATGGCCTGGTCTGGTGTGCGGAAGGGCCCCGCATTCGCATCGCTGGCATCGCTGCCCGAGAAATGGATGGCAGCTGCCGCACCAATCAGCCCTGCCCCGATGCCACGGCGATTGAGGCACGCGATGCGCTCGTCCAGCTGATGGGCGGCGCGCGCGGAACGATTTCGACGGGTCACATTGTGGTTCGAGGTCCGCGGCTGTCGTGCCGCTCGGAGGGTTCTGCAGGCGGAAGCCGCACGGCCGCCTGGTGCCGCCTGCCCTCCGGCGCAGATCTCTCCTGCGCAATGATCCGTACGCGAACGGTGCTGCGATGGGACCGTTACTGGAAAGGGCCAGCGTGCCGGTAAGCCCCGACCTACACCTTCGTGGCGAGCTCGTCGAAGGGCCGTTTGGCCTCGTGCTCCAGGCAGGCGGCGGCCACTGGGAACTGGATGCGCCGAGGTCAGCTCGGCGCCTTGTCGGCCGCGAGGTCGAGGTCACTGGCCAGCGTGCGGGCTTCAACGGCTTGATCTGCAAGCAGGTCTGGCCGGCAGGGACAGCCCAACCTCGCCGAATGCAGCTTCCAATCGAACGCCTGCTGGCTGGTGGCTTCGTGATCTACGGACTTCTGGCGACCCTGGCCGGGCTTGCCGGACAGCTTTCTTGATGCTCAGCGATTGGGAACTCTGGGCCTGTGCCAACCATGTCCTGGAAACCCATGGCGACAAGGCACCGTTCCACGTCGCCGAACAGATTGGCGCACTCGCTCTCGCGGGTGATCACGCAGGAATTCGGGCGTGGCAGGCCATCGCTGAGCGGATTGTCCAGCTGACCTCCAACCGTGATGGCGCCCGGCTGCAGTAGCCGTCTTCGACGCTGCCGTCTCGTTCATCCGATCGGCGATAGATCGCCCGGAAACAGACATGCCTGCGCGCTGGATGGGCCACTGGCATTGCCTTCAATCCTGAAACCGCGCATGCGCTCGACAAGATGACGAGCCAGATCGACCCTGGCGCTGCGCTGGGCGCGCGGATCATCCGCATTGAGACGAATGAGCGTGTGCTCTGGCGCAACGGCCAGCGCGACTTCGAGATGGGTAAGGAGGATATCGTCGGAGATTCGGGGCATGGGTCAATGAGAACAAATAAAGAACTTCGCGTCAACCGGCCATGTGCGGACGCATGGGGACAGTGGGACGCTAGATGCCGATCTCGAACGGCTTCGTGATCGAACGGTCAAGCTCTGGCGGCTTGCGTTCCGGCGCAGGAGCCACACGATCCTTGGCCTGCCCTTTGGCTGCCGCATCGCGGAGGAGATCGACCGTTTCAAGCGCCGAACGCTTCATGCCGGCATTGCGCTCGACCGCCGCCTTGAGCTTGCCAGCATTATCGACATACAGGGTGAGGCCATCGCGCAGCCGCGTGACTGTCACCAGGAACGTCTGCTGGTTGGCCAGATTGCGCTCGCGGCTGTCCATCACCGCAATGCCGCGATCGGAGGTCAGGCCCTGAGCCATATGGGCGTTGAGCGCATAGGCAAGATCGAGACGGCGGAGCATCGGATCGCCCTGCTCCAACCTGTGCTCTGCGCCCAAGGATGTCTTCACCACGACAGCCTCGTGGTCGATAGCAACAATCCGGGCCTGGTCGGCATTGAGCAGGCCCCGTTGGTGATCGGTCTCGGTCCACCGGATCTTGTCGCCGGTGTAAATGTCGAGGCCGCGGACTTCAAAAAGGCGCAGCGGATCCTGCTCACCTTGCGGCCTGATCTGACCGGGACGAAACTCGAACTGGCGGCCACGCTCGTTCTCCAGCGTGACCCGCTCGCGCGCCACATCGGTTCCGACCACCCGGTATTCGCCTGCTGCAAGACCCTGGCTGCGCTGACGCCGCGCCACATCGACCACCATGCCGGGGGCGTAGGTGCTCGCATAGCGCATCTCCTCGCGGGTCACATTGACGCGCGACAGGGTCTGGAGCCGCATGGTTTCAGGACCAAGCTCGCCGCTCGCTTTTAGGCCGGTCTGCACCGCATCGTTCACCGCGGTGCGCAGGTCTCGGCCTGAGGCATAGATTGCGTTTGCCTCGCGCTCGACTGACGAGAGCGACAGCCAGGCTGCGGCGGCTTCGACAGCCGCGTCATTCCCCACCTCGATCACTTGGGGTGCCAGATGGCGCATGGCATCCTCGATGCGCCCCTCTTGCGCTGCCTGCTGTGCAGCTCGAAGGCCCTCTGTCCGTGCGCGGAGATTGGTGCTCATGACGGCCGTCTCAATGCCGGCTTGCTGCATCACATCGAACGGCTTTCCGGCATCGACGGCACCCAGCTGCTTGCGGTCACCAATGCTCGCAAAGCGGCCGAGCTCGAGCAGGTTTGCGAGCCGCACCAGCTTTTCCTTGTCGGCATTGCCGACCATTGATGCCTCATCGAGCAGCACGACAGTGCCGCGCATGTCGGCCCGCGCCTCGGCGAGACGGTCCGCATCGGCCCCTTCCAGGAGATCGCGGTGCCGCGCGAGAAACCGCGACACCGTCATCGATGGAATACCCGTATCGCGCTCGAGCATCTGGACCAGCGTGTTCTGTACCGCGAGACCGAGCACAGCTCTGCCCTCCTCGCGCAGGATATCAGCGACGGGTTTGAGGACCGTGCTCTTGCCTGCGCCCGCAACGCCCTGAATTGCGACGATGCGGTTGTTCGAGCCAAGCAGCAGGCGCCCTGCCCCTTCCTGTCCCGCGTTCAAGGTCAGGCCGTATTTGATCTGGGACAGGGCTTGCAGACGGGTCCCGGCAAGGTCGGGAGCGACTATCGCCGGGGCGACGCCGCGCCCCTCTTCAACCCCGGCGATGATGCGCTGTTCGAGGCTTATGGCGTCGCGTGTCGTCAGCAGTTCCCGGTCAGCACCCCGGCCCTTCTCCAGATGTCCCTGGCGGAGCAGCTGGTCGACGCGCTGCTCGATGTCAGCGAGCGAGGTTGGGAGCGCAAAGCTAAGCGCTGCAAGGTAGATGTCGGCCCGGGTGAAAGCCGCCTCCCGCTCGCCCAGATGCCGCACAGCCGAGGCGACTGCATGAATTGCGGCGACCTGCTCGACACTGCGGTTGGTCAGCCGGGAAGGTATCAGCGGGTCACCTTCGCGCAGGCCAAGGCGCTCGGCAAAGGTGGTTGCGAGGGCCTGAACATTGCGGACGAGCGCGCGCATGGTTGGTCCCAAGCCGGTCACATTGCCAAGATCCTGCGCACTGCGAGAATTGGCTCTGGCAATCACCGTGGCGGGATCAAAGCCCAGCCTCGCAGACGCTTCCTGCCACTGCTGCGTAAGCGCATCGCGATCTTCGATGCGCCCTTTGTCGGCCCGGGTCATCAAGGTTGCAGCATCGAGCACGCCTGGCCCTGAGAAGTTCATCTGGGCGGCCGCTTCCAGGATTTCCGCTCGCCGGGAACTGAAGGCATCGCGGACCACCTTGGGCACACCTACGGCCTCAAAATTACCGTGCTTGCCGAACTCACCGACCTCATAGCCAAGCTTTTCGACGCTCAGACGAAATCGCGCCATCGTCATGGCATTGAGCAAGGTATTGTGCTGCCAGAGCTTGTCATTGCGTAGCGCCCGCCATTTGCCGTCGCCCCCTCGCGTCACATTGGCAATGACGGCATGAAAGTGCGCGTTGGGCTCCTGGTTGCGATTGGTGTCGTGCTGGAACAGCGCGATCGCAAGGTTGCCGGTCTGGACGGTACGCTCCTTTCCGCGAACCTCCATCCGGGTTTCGGCTAGGTTCTTTTCGGCCCAACGCAGGGTTTCCCGGACGGCCGACCCGTAGGCATCGAGGATCCGTTTGTCGCCGCCCACCAGAGCCAGGACCGACCAGCTTTTCGGCATCGAAAAGGTGAGGTCGGTCCCCGCCCGGTGCGCCCGGTTGTCACTGCCCACGCGGCTACCATCGGGCAGCAGTCCCTTAAGGACCGCCTCGAATTGCCGTGCGTCTACGGAACCAGTAAGCCCGAGCGCGGCAGCGCCCTTCCCCAGCCATTCACCCGAGCGATCGGCATCCGCCCGCGTGTAGTAATTGTCGGCAGCGAAGTAGTTGGCCGCGCCGCCGGCGGTGCGGACATTGGCTACCGACAGCATCGATCGGTGCCCAACGCCAAGGCAGTTGGCGACATGCTCACATCTCCATGTCGCCAAGATCGGGACCAGTGATCGGCGGAGGCTCGTGCTCCCGCAAACCATCCTCGATCATCAGCTTGCGCGCGGTAGCATCACTCGAGCTTTGGCTCTTCGGGTTATCTGGCTTGCCCTGTTGCAGCCCTTCCGTTCCGGGCGTGCTGGCCTGAGGCGTGCCCTTAGGCGAAACCGACTGATCCCGCGCCGCTGCGGCTTCGCCTGTCGGGAGAAGTGGGCGGGCGGAAGGTCCAGCCTTTCGCGGCGGAGCATCAGTTCTGGTATTCGACCGGTCCGTCTTGGCCTTGCCCGCCTTGTCTTGCCCGGAACGAGTTGCCGGTTCTCGCTCCTTCGACGTCTTGCCGGGTGTGCGTTCCACTGCTCGCCCAAGATCCTTGGCAGGCGCGTGAGGCTCCTGTCTCGGCGCGGCTTTCGGTCCCTGATCCAGGGCCAGTTCTCCCTGCTTTGGAACGACCGGCTTGCCCGCTCCGTCATCGTTGGACGAGGGATGCTCGCTACCTGTTGGCGCTGCCTTCTGCTCGGCCTGCTCCGCCGCAGAATGGGGCACCGTGACCCTTGCCTTCGGGCTTTCCTTGACCCTGGCAATGAATGTCTCCGCCCGCTTGGGTCGGTCGACGGGCTTCAGCTTGATCGGTGCGGCGGGAAAGCCGTCGGGGAACTTGATGTACCCTGACAGGCGCGGCAGGTTCATCAGCTGGTCGGGCAGCAAGAGCGGCTCGATGTGCTTGCGCGGGGTGAGGCTGACCGCATCGCGCGCATTGTTGTAGCCGTAGGTGTAGCCCTCCTCCATGTCCCTGACCTGGCGATGGCCGATGAAGTCGGAACACCAGGTGGCCGTTTCGCGGTCGGCGGTTCCAAGGATCAGCTTGGTCCGGGCAAGCGATGCCAGCGTCATCGCCATGTTCTCGCCGTAGACCTCCTTGAGCTTGGCATAAGCGTGAAGGCCAAGGACAATCGCGCCGCCGAAATTGCGCGCGGTCTGCAAGCCTTTCTCGAGGGCCGGCAGGCGGTGCAATGCGCCGAGCTCATCGACGAAGAACCAGCACTTGAGATCGCGGGTACGGGGCATCGTCATCAACGTGTTCATGGCCGTGTCGAGCCAGAGCGTGAGCAACTGCGCGCAGACACTCATGTCGACATAGCGGGCCGAAATGAACAGGATCGAGCCTTCGCTTCGGACGCAATCGGACCCGTTCTCGATCCACTGGCGTACTGAGAAACGAGGACCGGCAGCCGGCAGCAGCTTGAGCGCCTTGGCGTTGACGTTGAACACGGCCCGGATCGATTCCGCCATCCGCGCGGCTTCCGGCGCGGTCAGTGGATCGGCGATCGTGCCGCGCATCATGGCATGAACGCGCGACAGGTCCGCGGTCATCAGCTCACGCGCGAGAGCGTCATTGGTCGCCCTGCCCTCGGCCACGAGTTTGAGGCAGAATTCGACGAACAGGGCGCGGGCAGCGATCACCCAGAACTGGGCTTCACCGCCGCCATCATGAGGGACGAGGGCGTCCGCGGCGGCCCAGAACTCGCCTTCGGAACGGCATTCATCGAAGAGGCTCCACTGGGGGCAGCGCGCATCGAGTGGGTTCAGAATGATGTCGCAATGGGCAGCATGGAAGTGCTCGATAAAGGCGCCGGTCAGATCGAAGACCACGCAGCGCTGGCCCTTGGCTCTGGCTTCCGCAATCATGTCGGAGATCGCTACGGTCTTGCCCATACCGGTGGTGCCAATGAGCATTGCGTGGCTCTGTTCGAGCCGCCAAGGATAGGCCACCGTGGCGATATGCGATGGCCGATAGGGAAAGACCCGGGCGATCTCTCGCGGCAGGCTGAGCCGCCATTTCCATCCCAGCGCGGAATCGAGCTCGCGGGTTCGTTCGCGCCGGTTGTGGGTGGTCAGTTCATCAACCAGCTCAGGAAGCGCAACCAGCATCGCGCCGCGCTCGTGTTTGCGCTCCTTGGAACGACCGCCGAACCGCTCGGCGAACCAGTAGAAGGCGGCAAAAGCGGGGACCAGCAGGAACCCCGATCGCCACAAGGCGCTGGTCAGAAGCGCGATCAGCTTCTCCCACGCATGGACCACCGGTGGGTAGTGGTCGAGCTGGGCAATCGGAAACTGGATGGTCGCGCCAAAGGCGGTTTGAAGAGTGATACGCTTGGCGGGATCGAACTCCATGAAGCCGTAGATGGCGGCATAGATCCGCATCCAGACAAGGTAGACTTCATGATCGGTGAGGCCTGCCGAAATGGTCCACCATGAGGTCCATGAGATCACGAGCGCGGCAACGATCAACGGGCCCTTGAGACCCGCCGCGAACATGAAGCTGAAGTGTCCGAGCAGCTGGCTGCCGCGCGTGAAGTTGACGAGATTACGCTTCATCGGAGCCTCCATCGCCAACAGCTGTGGAAAGACCGAGCTCCTTGCATTTGCGGACGTAAGCCTGGTGCGCGCGACCGCGCAGCGCGTGGTCGGGGTGCCCTGCCAGCAACGCATCCACACCGACCATCAGGAACACCGAGCGGCGAGAAATTCGTTCAATGGAGGCGTCGAGCCGAGAGGCAAGCTCGTCCTCGGTGCAGGCATTGGCGAGCAAGGCGCGAACCCACTCGCTCATGCTGATCCCCTTGGCCTTGGCAGCCTTGCGGATCAGCGAGCTGAGCTCACTGGAGATGTAAACCTGGAGACAGATTGGCCGTGTCATGCACGGACTCCTTGTGGTCAGGAGCCCGGTTCACACTGCGAAAGGCGAGAGCGAAGCTAAGTCAGATTTAAGAACATGTCAAGAACATCGAGCGCTGCGGAATTCCGCCATTTCCGACCTGGCCTTGGTCAAATCCACGTAACTCCGCTTGCTCCCGTCACTTTTGACGGAGAAGCTGCCATTTCACAAAGTTCGGTCTATACCACTGTGATTAACAGATTTTTTCGCCTCCTTTCCTGCGACCCGTCGCGTAGGGTGTGCTCAACCGTCCCTAACTGCGAGGACAGGAACCAGTTATTGAGCTTGTAACGGATGATGCGGTTTGCAAACCCCAATCTCTGGGGCGCTGGGCAGGTTGCCGCCCCTCGGATCGCGATAGGCACAGACGGGATCGATGCCTATGATGGGGGCATTATTGAGGGCAGCAAGGAAGCGCGGCATGGGCCAAGTCACATTGAGTGCGACACCGAAGGGCAACGGCTTCCAGGCGACAGTCACTTACCCGAACGGGGTGTCGATCAGTTCTTCCGAGGCTTTCCCGACGCAGGCAGAGGCAATCGAGGCGGCGGCATTGAAGGTCCTGGATATGCCAGAGCGGCTCACCGATCTCGACCGTCCCGATACCCCCGACTGACGCTTGCGACCCGCCTTCCCGTCCCGGCTGAGTGATGCCGAAACGGTCTGCGAGCAAAAAGAAAGGAGGACGCCCTGACGGACTTCCTCCCAAGCCGACGGATCAGAATTCATCGCTGAGACGGCCCGGCACGGTGTCGATGACACGGTCCAGCATGGCCTTGGGCAAGGCACCGTAATCTCCTTCATCGACCGCGATGTATCCTGCCTCGTCATCGGTCAGGACGTACTGCGTGAAGTAGCTGTGAAAGGACCGGGCATGGGCCTGATCCAGGGCTGCAACGAAGGCTGCCTGATCGGCGGCGGGACCAGCAGCGGCAATGTTCAGTGAAGCGTACATGATCTTTCCTCCTGATGTTTGATGCGTCGCATCAGGAGCTGCGAAGGATGTGGGTGACGGGCTGGGTCAGGGACCGCGATAGCGGCCGCGAAGCGGCGATGGGGGCAACGATTTTTGCCGGGCTTGCCCGGTAAAAATGGTGGGGCCCCGTCGTCCTTGACGCAGCCCCAAAGCCCGCATCAGACTTGGACTTTCTGCGAGAGAGACCTCTCCAACGCCTGCGCAGAAGCGCGACGCGTGCCCACAAACCATTTTCCTACACGCCCCCGCAGTGCCAAGATCGGGAGCGGAGGGGACCAACGGCCAGCAAGAAGGAAGCACTATGGCCAGGTCCAAACCTACTGCACGAGATGCGCTGAAGAAGCTGCGTGAACAGCGTGCCCAACTCGAGAACGAGGAAGCTCGTCTCCGCGAAGAGGCAGCGACCGAACTCGGAAAGCTGCTGATCGAGTGCGGCGCGGAGACGATCGAACCAGCACAGTTGCGCCAGATCGTACGCGCATCGATGGCCCTCGGGATCGAGGAAACGCTGAAGCGGATTGCTCCGGCGTAAAGTCCACTCCGCGGCGGCAAGGGGTTCGATGCCCCGTGCCGCCGCATCGCTGGCGTACAAAAGAAAGGCCCCGATGGCGTCTGCCACCGGGGCCTTGTCGTAGGGTGAGGACATTCAGTCCTCGTCGATATCGGGAGCGCCTTCGTTGCTGCCCGAGCGGCCCTTGGTGAGGAAGTCGACCTTGTCGGCGATGATCTCGCAGCCGTAGCGCTTGGCGCCGCTCTGGTCCTCCCACTGGGTGTAGTGGATGCGCCCTTCGACCGTCACGAGCTGGCCCTTGGTGCAGTACTTGGCGACGTTTTGGCCGAGGCCGTTGAAGCAGGTGATCCGGTGGAATTCGCTGTCCTTGGCGGTGTAGCCGTTTTCGTCCTTGTAGGTTTTGCCGTCCTTGCGGGCGGGACGGTCGGTCACGACCGAGATCGAGGTGATGCTGGTTCCACCCTGGGTGGTGCGGGTTTCGGGGTCGCGAGCGATGCGGCCAACGAGGATAACGAGATTGGTCATGGGCTTTCTCCTGATCGAGCATTCCGGGACCATCCCGGCTGCAAACCCGAGCAGAAGCGCCCCATGGCGAAGCGCACCGAAGGGGAACCCGGAACTGGTTCGGGTGGTGCGGGCAGCCGGGCACAGCCCGGCAACTCGGCCGGACCTGATCCGGGTTGCGCGTCTCGACGGGGGGTGATTCAGGGACAGGTTTGCATCGAAGCCGGGTGGAGCTGGATGCCTTGAACAGGTTTGCCCTGACTCGTTTCCCTCCGGTCCTGGCCGGATCATCCCTCCCGACTTGCCACCGGAGAACTCCTTCCTAGATCACGGTACTGACCGGTCCTCCAACCGGTGGCTCATTCCTGAACGAAACTGCTTCGCCGGGGAGAGGCGTATCGATCGTCACCCCTTCAGTGCCGTCCAGAGGGTTGCCTCGCAGCATCCAGGCCTGCGGCGTGATCAAGCGCGCCCAGTCAGCAAACGACGGGATCGAGCCCAAGTCTTCGCGCACGTGCTGCTCGCCGACCAGACGCACCGGAACGACCCGACCATCGGCATTGACGAGGGTCTCGCCGAAGAGTGTTTCGAGCATGAATATCCCTTCGGCATGGTGCCGCAGCGCGCGGTGCCTTGGGTCTGCCAGGATTGCCTTCGACTGGTCGAACCACTGGTGGAGCGGCAGATAGTCATCGACCGTGCCGCCCCATTTCCGGACCGACGAGAGGGCGTGGTAGTAGCAGTGGGCCATGCCAATTCTCCTAGAGCTCGACCCTGTGATCATCGGTCGCGATGAAGCGCAGACTGCAATCGAGCACGAAGGTCGCTTCAGCCACATCGATCACCAGTTCGCCGCAGGCACCGTCGTTGATCTCCCAGCCAGGATGGTGACGTTCGAGCGCGAGATAGGTCAGCTGCTCGAGAGCTTGCCCGAGTGAGTGCAGCTCCGCGGAACCGTCACCATCCGAGTGGCCTGCTTCGTCTTCCAGAATGGTGACATCGGGGCACGCGATCGCGGCACCAGCGGTATCGAGGCACGCGCATTCCTCAACAGCACCGCTGTCGCCGCAGCCGTCAAAGCGGATCTCGACGCGGGCGATGCCGGCTTCCTGCAAGCGCGGGAGAATGACGGTCTTGAGCTGCTGAATCTCTTCGGCCACCTGGGTCTGCCGCTCGGCCTGGCGAACGGCAAAATCGGCCATTACAGCCTCGATATCGATCATGAACTGCCTCCTGTAGAAAGGAGCCAACGACCTCCGCTGGCTCAAACTGACAGGCGCGCGCCTTTCCTCTGATGGGCGACGCCAGCGCCGATCGGGCGCTGGCGCGAAGACCGACAGGGCCTTAGTCGGTCCTGACCGAAGTGTTCTTCGGATTGGTACCGAGGGGCCCGCGGCGATCGACAACGGTGATCCGCCGAGCCTTGGCCTCGATGACCAGGCGTTCGAGTACGCCATTGCCCGGAAAGGCAATGACGTAGCGCGGATCGAGGGAGAGCATCCGCTCGTTGCGCTTGAAGCCAGCACGGGCGCCCAGGCGCATATCCAGCGAGAATGTCACTTGCGGGATGCCTCGACGTTCAGCCCAGCTCGAAGCCAGACGATCGACGCCCTTGGTGTCGCCGCCATGGATCAAGACCATATCCGGCACGCGGTTGCGGACCTTGTCGAGCGTGGCCCAGACATTGTTGCCGAAGGTCAGCGCATCGTCTTCGGTAGCATGACGTGTGCGCCCTCCGGCGAACACGACCGGGGTTCCTTCGGGCACGGTCGCACGGCGTTTGGCCTCGGCGCGGGCGCGCAGGAAGTCGCGACCTTCGACGAGCGCCGAGGTCAGCATTGCACTGTGATTGAAGCGAGAACTGGAGACTGGCTTCCACGATGAACCGAACTCGTTGAGGTATAGGCCTGCTGCGACTTCGCGCATCTCTTCGAGTGCCAGCATCGCACTTTCGGCACATTGTGCCCGCTCGACCTGGGTCTCGAGGTCATGGGTGTGGACCTCCGATCCGTCAGCCGTAGCAATCAGCGCGCGGACCTCGTCGGTCGCCCGGTCGAGGGCGGTCGATTTGCGTTCGGCCGAGCGGTGGAAGATGTTGACGAATGCCCAGCCAAGATCCTCGGCATCGGCTTCAAGAGCGGTCCCGGACACCATGGCGAAAAGATCGGACCAGACCGCCTCGAGGGTTTGGACGACCGCCTCCCGGACCGGGAAATCGCTTGTCGATACGGGAGCAGGACCGATCGAGAAGCCGGCGAGATCGAGCCCGGCGAGTTGGTCGGCAAATGACGTGTGCATGGGATTTCCTCCTGACTGACGTGAGGCCGGCGCATCCGTTCATGGCTGCGCCAGCGAGAGCCCGTCAGGGCCAGCATTCAGGCAGGATTGCGCACCCGCGAGGGGAAACCCGGCTTGGCGGGCTGGCGCGGGCAGGCCGTGAGCCCGAAGGGCGAAGGCCAACACGGGCCCGCCCAAGCCGGGTTGCGCAAGACTGGCGGCTGGCCCAGGGCCTCTCTCGCATGGCGACAGACCGTGAACGGCGGGCAATGCTCAGTCAGGGAAGGCAATCCAGCGCCGCGACCAACCAACTCGCGGAGCTCAAGCTGCGCGCTTGGTGTAGACCCCCTCGCCATTCGACATGTGCCCGAGGCAATCGTAGTCGCCGAACAAGGCATCGAAGCGGGATGCAATCTGGGACAGCCAGCGTTGTGCCCGCGGTGACCGGGCCGTGCGCCAATCGGCGTCCCAATAGGCCCCGTCATCGCGTTCGGCGATCCAGACGGCCACCAGCCCGCCGTAGACCGACACGCCGAAATCCGCATAGGCATTGCGCATGAGGATCCGGTCCTCCCGGCCGCGCCATCCGTCATGCGGGATAAGGGACGGGAAAGCATTGGCCGCCCGCTCGCGCAAGTCTTCGCGCAGCCATTCGTACTCGAATTCCCAGTCGTCGTCGCACTCCACGTCGAGCACAGTGAAGGCGACGATTGCGCCGCTGGGATAGCTGACCGATCGGCCCATGGCATCCTCCCTCAGGCCGCAAGCGCAGCTTCGTCTGACGCGTCGTCAAACTGTTCGGGAATGCCCCTTCCGCCAAGCTTCAGCAGCAGGGTCGACGCCTCCTCAGCCTTGGCGGCAGCGGTCAGGATGGCGCGATCGTCATCCTTCAGAAGCTTGAGCCAATGCTCGATGTAGCTCGCGTGGCTGTCGAGATGTGTGACCGGCAATCCCAGCTCAGCCCCCAGCATGGCGCTGGAGAGTTCGGCGACGAGTTCCTCGGCGGCGTAGGCGGAAGTGCCGAAGCGGTTCTTGAGATCACGTCCCAGACGGCTCGCATGGCCGGTCCAGTGCGACAGCTCATGGGCGAGCGTGGCGTAATAGTGATCGAACCCGCTAAACAGGCTGACCGGCGGCATCGTGACGCGATCCGCCGTCGGTTCGTAGTAGGCTTCGCAGCCCTGGTGACGCAGGTTGACGGGGATGGCGGCGAAAAAGGTGTCGAGCTCGACCTCGCGCCCTTCTGGCTCGACCAGCTCCAGCGTTGCAGCCGGATGAAAGCGTTCCGGCAGACCTTCAACCTGATCGGCATTGAAGACTGGATAGGCCTTGAGCACCCGGCGTGCTTCATCGGTCTTTTCACCGGTATCGGGGGCTTCCACCTCCTTGGTGTAGCTCTTGTAGAAGATCGCGATGGTCGACTTCTCGCCCTTGCGGACCTGGGCTCCGAGCGATTTTGCCTGGTTGTAGGTCATCCAGAACGGCGAGGCGTAGCCGCACATGTCGGCAACCATCCAGAGCCAGAACACGTTCATGCCCCGGTACGGAATCCCGCAGGCCCGCAAGGGCCGCGAGACCGGGACACCGCGCCACGGCTTGATCCACGGCTTGGTGCCCGCTTCCAGACGAGCGATGATTTCCTGGGTGATGCGGGTAGCGGGCGACAAGCCGCCGCTCTGCCCCTTGCGATATGCCATGATGGTTCTCCTGATTGAGGCATCCGGACAGTCGGCGACAGGCTCGCCGGTCAGTGCCTGAGGTTCGCGAGCCCCCTCTGCTCTCCTTCCAAAAGAGAAGCGGCCCTCCGGCATGAGCCGAAGGACCGCTTCTCGAGTTGCGAGTGACCTAGCCTGTCAGGAGGAGGTCAGGCGGCCAGCTCGCGGGGGGTATGAATTTCGTCTTCGACACCAGGCGCAGCGTCGCTTGCGTCGATCTCGGCTTCGCCAGCCTCCGGGGCAGCGGAGGCAAACCGCATGACCTCAGGCACCCAGGCCAGAGCCTTTTCGCGGACCTCGACCTCGGTGATGTAGGTGCCGGCGAAGACGCGCTCGGCGCTCATCGCGAGGTCACCCTTCTTGACCGAGGCAAAGCGCGAAGAGAGTTCGAGACCGCCGACATCGGTCAGCGCATCGAGGATCACCTGCTTCGACACCCGGTCAAAGTAGTTGGCGGTTGTCGGACGCCACCACTGCGCCATGTCGATGCCGATCAGGCTGCCAAGGTGATCCTGGAACGGAAGCTGGCGCTCACCGGACATGTTGAGGCTTGCCTCGAGCGACCGGGCAACGACAAAGCCAAGCCATGCGGCTCGGCTTTCATCGGGCAGCGCCCGAAACAGATCGAAGCGGGCAGTCACATCGGTGCCCGCGCGCCAGCTTTCGTCGAGATTGGACCTGAGCTCAGCGAGCGCGCTGCTGGCCGGAGCGTCCTTGGCTTCGAAGCCAATGATCGGCCCTGCCGGAAGTGGCGCACGCAGTGTGGTTGCGGCCCGCGCCCGCCAGTCGTGCGTATCGGCATCAGCCAGCGTGAAGACCATGACGTCGAGCGCAAGCCCCGGGTCAGAGGCAACATGGAGCGCAAGGACGTCGCGACGCTGCATGGCGAGCTCATCGACCAGGCGCTTGGACAAGGTGGTCCTGCGGTTGTCCGAACCCTCCTCGCCAGCAATGACTTCGATTCCGCTGTCGCCTTCAGCGGGTTCAGCCTGACGCTCGCCGTAGAACACCGGCTGGAGAACCGGCGTGCCATCGCGCGAGAGCACCAGCACCATACCTGCTTCGGCCTTGAGCTCGGGTGCGATGACGGGCGGGCGAACTCGGATTTCCTGGCATTCGCGTTCGATCGCCTCGATCGCCGCTTCGGCGGCTGCCACAGCTTCCTTGGCGCTATCCTCATCCTCGAGGATCGCCGCATGCTCGTCATAGGAGGCATCGAGTTCGTCGAGCCTCGCCAATTCTGCGTCGGTCAATGGCGCCGGTTCGGCAGGAAGCCTGACGAGCCCTGCGACCAGATCGTGGCTGGCATAGGGATCGAGCGTGGGCTTGACCCAGGCAAGACCCTGCTCGGCGGCGAGAGCTTTGGCCTGCTCTTCCATCTTCGCGGCGGCAAGGCTTTCGAGCAGCGCAACATCGACCCAGGATTCGCTGTCGTCGTTGTCGAACAGCTCACGCTCGATCCGGCCGCCGGCGGCAATGTAGGCATCGCGGCCAACGAGACGGGCGCGCGGATCGCTGCCCCGGACTGTGCCGGAAAGAACCATGCGCCGGATGCTGTCGGGAGTGGGGGCATAGTAGGCCGAGGACACTTGCTCGAAGACGCGGGTCTGAATGTCCTGATCCGAGGTCGCGCCGAAGGCCTTGGCGATGTCGAGCGTGATTTGGCCCGAGGCCAGTGCCTCGAACACGACAGGCGCGAGCGTCGCGAGACGCAGACGCCCCTCGACGAAACGGACGGTCAGACCGAAGCGGCGCGCAACATCCTCCACAGTCGCACCGCCAGTCACAAGCGCGGCAAAGGCCTGGGCTTCATCGGCAGGGTTCATGGCCAATCGATGGAAGTTTTCCGCGAGGCTGGTCTCGACCGCGGCTTCGGCGCTGTCTTCGAGCACGAGGCACGTGACTTCATGATCACGCTCGAGGATTTTGTCGTCCGCGAGCGCCAGCATCGCGCGGCGGCGGCGCTCGCCGGCTTCGACCTCGAACTTGCCCTTGGCAGCAGGTCTGACGATGAGGTTCTGCAGCAGGCCGCGGGCGGCGATGCTGGCCTTGAGCTCAGCATCTGCTGCCGGGTCATTGTGGCGACGGACATTGCGGGGAGACTGGACAAGCTTGTTCAGCGGGATCGACTTGATCATGGGACACACTCCTGACTGAGAGCCTTGTGCATCGACCTTCGACGCCCAACTGGCTCGATCAGGGCAAAGCCCACTCCACTCTTAATACGTTCGCAGCAAACCTGCCGATGGCAGCGGGCAATGACGAATGATCATGGTTGCGGACTCTGGAACATTGTAGGTTTTTCGCGCCAATCGTTCAGCTGACCTAATTTCGTCGATGCGCGACTGCTCCGTCGGGCGATGCCGCAAATCAAAATCTTGAGCCGAAACTTCTACCCCATTGTGCACGACAGCTTTCCACCAAGCTTGAAGCGTGCATCTTGCGCGACCAAAGGAGCACTCCCATATTGAAACGAATAGGGAACACCTTGGGGGGATTCATGCCCGTTCCGAATACGCGATTCAGCGAACTGCTGCAGGATATAGAGCCGAGCACGACGACCAAAACGCGTGCGTCCGGCGGCCACACCGGCATCCGCGACCATCTGCGCACGCAGGCGAAGTTCAAGGACCGATATGTGACCAGCTTCCTTTCAGGAAGCTATGCTCGCGACTCTGCCATCCGCCCGCGCTCGACGTCGAATGGGCAGGAGCGGCCCGATGTCGACATCATCATCGTGACGAACTTTTCGACCGACGACCATCCCGACACGGTGCTGAAGGAGGTCTGCAAGGCCCTCGAAGACGGCGGCGACGGCTATGAGGTCGAGCGAATCAACAAACGCTCGGTGCGGGTCGAGACCTGGCAGGCGGAGATGGACATCGTTCCGGTCGCATCGACATGGAACGGCTACATGATTCCCGACCGCGACACGGGCACTTGGAAGTTTACCAATCCCCCGGTCCACACCAGCTGGAGTTCGGCGCAGAACACGCGGTTCGGTGGCCGGTTCAAGCCGCTCGTGAAGCTGTTCAAATGGTGGCGGCGAATCAACCCGCTAACCGGTCGGCGCCCCAAGGGTTTCGTCCTCGAAGTGCTCGTCGGGCTGCACGCGCCCACCGGCGAGACGCATTACGGCGAGGCATTCGCTCAACTGCTTGAGAATATCTACGACGCCTATGGCTATCATGCCTCGATCGGCCAGAAGCCATTCATCGCCGACCCCGCGGATGGCTCGAACGACATCTTGGGAAAGGTGTCGGTCGCCCAGTGGACGGAATTCATCGAGAAGGTTCGCGTCTATGCCGGCATCGCCCGCCGGGCGCAGGACGCCGACGATATCGAGGAAGCAACACGGCAGTGGCGCCGGGTGTTCGGCGATCGCTTCAAGGCCACTGCGACGCCAGCCAAGGCCTCGACCTATGGCGGGTTCGCCGCAGCGGCGCCGGTGGCCGCCGGATACACCTTCCCCGATGCGATGGCTGCGCCTCCTGCCAAGCCGCGCGGCTTCGCTTGAGGTTCTGGTGGCTCACCGACTCTGCCCGGCTCGCTGCCGAGCGCGCGGCGGTCGAAGCGCTGGCGCGCGACGAGGACTGGCTGGAGTTCACCCGATGGAAGTTCGACGACGCGCGGTTCGCTGCCGAAGCCATCATCTCGGCCCACGGGCGGCGCTATCCGGTCCAGCTGATCTATCCTGACCAGTTTCCGCAGGTCCCGCCCTGGGTCGAGCCGCAGGATGAGGTGCGCTGGTCCACTCATCAATATGGCAAGGGCGTGCTCTGCCTTGAGCTGCGACCGGACAATTGGACGGCAGAAGCGACCGGGTCCGATGTGCTACGTAGCGCACACAATTTGCTAGTGACCGAGGACCCGCTGGGCGAAGGCGGCGAACGCGCGCCTTCGGATCATCGGATTGGACAGGTCCAGGCCTATGACTGGGGCCTCAATCCCGTCCTGATCGGCCAACGGTGCGCCGAGCGGATAGAAGCGGGGATCGCCTCGGACTTGGTGGGACTGCGCTGGATGGCGGCTGACGAAGTCTGGCCGATTCTCGTCCATGACGCCGAGGACCGGCTCTTGCTTCGCCGGCCGCCAGGCGCAGACATCCACAACTGGCGCTTCGATATTCCGGTATTTGTCTCTGCCCGGTCTGCGCCCGCAGGCGTGCCAGATCGGGCCGCGCTGGTGGCAGCTGCCGACCTGCAGCCGGATATGGCCAGCTTGGCCCTCGAAACGAACGCTGCCATTATTCTCTTCACGGGCGAGGCGGACATTGCCGGGTTCCACCTGATGGCGGATGGCGCCACACACCGTCGCCGGATTCTTGTGCTTCCGGACGAGAGCGGTGCGCGGTCCGCGAGATCGACAGCGGCTGAGTGCAAGCGCGTCGCGATCGTTGGCGCGGGTTCTATCGGTTCCAAGCTCGCCGAATCGCTGGTCCGATCCGGCCTCGGCCTCCTGACGCTAATCGACGGCGACGTACTCCTCCCTGACAATCTCGAGCGGCACGCGCTCGAGTGGCGCGACGTAGGGTTCCGCAAAGTCAATGGCCTCAAGCGCCGCCTTCTTGCCATCGCGCCCGGCGCCGACATCCGCGTGGTCGACAACAATCTCAACTGGCAGCGATCGGCCAAATCACACGCTTGGCAGGTCGAGGCCGTTGCCGACTGCAGTGTCATCGTCGACGCCACCGGCGATCCGGCAACTGCGCTCTTCCTCGGTGCTCTTGCCGACGCGAACGAGCGCCCGTTCGTGTCGGTCGAGGTCTTCGAGGGCGGGCTTGGCGCGCTTGTGGCGACGGCGCTGCCCGAACGAGATCCGCCGTTCGTCGATGGGCGGGCGACCTTTCTTGCCTGGTGTGATGAGCAAGGCGTGGCCCCGCCAGAGCCCGGTCCCCGGCGCTACGAGATGCTCGCCGGCGACGGTGCGCCGATCGTTGCGGACGATGCCGCAGTCACCATGACCGCCGGACATGCGGCGCGCGTCGTCCTAGACATCGTCGACGGAACGCCCGCTCCGTCGGACTCCGCTTGGCTCCTTCTCGGTTACAGCAGGCACTGGCTGTTCGACGGCCATGGTCACACGATCCGGCTGAGCGTCGGCGAACGGTGTCCGGGCACCAGCGGAGAGGATGTCGAGGCCCGGGCCTTCGCACTCGATTTATTCAAGGAATGGCTCGATGCGGCTAAGGCTGGCGGTTGATCAGACCGCCAGGCTCGTCGCGGCGCTGGAGAAGGCCGGCAAGCGCGAGATCGGCGGACAGCTGTTTGGTGAGCAGCTTGCGCCGTCCGATTTCGACGTGACCGAGCTCACCATCCAGGCGCGTCGCGGGAGCTTCGCGCGCTTTATGGTCGATCTGCTGCAGGCCGCACGCGATGCGATGCACTTTTTCGATCGCACCGAGCATCGCTACACACGCTACAATTACATTGGCGAATGGCACAGCCATCCGAGCTTCGCGGTGCATCCAAGCGGCACGGACATCGCGACGATGCGGGCGCTGGTGGGTGATGCCCGCTTCGCCGGCAGCTTCGCGGTGCTAATGATCGTTCGGCTTGACGGCGGCACACTTTCGGCGGCCAGCTGGGTGTTTGATCCTCAGGGCAATGAATTCGAGGCCAATCTGGAGATGGATGTTGTCTGATAAACCTCCCGCGTCGGCCCTGACCGATGCCCGCGGCATGGGGGGCGTGATCGCCCAAGGCGGTTTCGACTATCAGCTTTGGGACGGCCTCGCGCGGTTACCCGCATGGCTCGCCAACCCGGCCTTCGAGGAAATAATCTTCGAAGGACTTGAAGATCTGGAAGCCCGCTTCTTCGCACCCCAGTCTCCCCGCCATCGTCTGCTCGAACGCTATCAGGCTAAGGCCGGCGCGCTTTCGCCAGGCGAGGTCCGCGACGTACTCAAGACCTTCCACGGCTTTGAAGAGCAATTTCCCAACGCGACGCGCATCCACGCGTTGGTCACGCCGCGGTTGCCGCCAACACTCGCTTGGCTCGCTCGGGACCCGCTTCGCGTACGCCGTGCACGGCCCTTCTATGCGCCTTTCGCGGACATCATGGCGGCGAGCGATGCAGCACTACGTCATAGTCTTGTCGAAACTTATGGCCTGGAACTCGGTGAATTCGTCGCGTCCGCGGTCGAAGTGAGTGAGCGGAGCCTGCCCGACGCCGCCACCGCGCTCGCCACCTTCGGCGCCGCGCTTGACCAAGCCTTCCCGGCACTGGAAGCACCGTCCCGCAAAGTTGCCGACACGTTCGAGGTGCTATCCTCCCTCGCACGCCATTCGCTTGGCACCCCGCTCGGCCGTTCAGACCTAAGAAGAGCGATGGAGCAGACGTTGGGCAAACCGCTTCCACTCGGGCAAGTTTGTGCGCTCCACATCCGATCCGATCGCAACGAAGCCGATGAGACCGCGCTGGAATTGGACGCGAGCCAGTTCTCGGGCGGCGACGGCGGCTTCCCGCCCCCGGACATCTGGGCCGAGCAGCTGCTTGGTCCGCTTGACCGCACGGCGCGATGGCTGCGCGCACATACTATGTCGAGAGTCGCGTTGAGTGGTTCCTACCGGCTCAGCACAGCGTTAGCGGTCGGCTGGTCGTTACGGTCCGCTCATGGTTTCGAGCTCGAAATCCAGACACGCGCTGGCAGCTGGTGGACCGACGATCGCCCTACGACTGGCGAGCCTGCTCCACCGTGGCGTATCCATCAGCCCTCTCGACTGGAAGGCGACGCTCTCATCGTCACGGTCGGGGTACTGCGCGACCCGTCTGCCGACCTTGAGGCCTCAGCGGGAATTGCGGCGGAGGCGGTGCTAGGCCTTCATTTACCAGAGGCGATAGCCTCGGGGAGAGCGGCGCAGGCGAGTGTTTCGCTAGTCAAGCGGACGGTAGATATGGCGGTCGCGCGGCTCGGTGCACGACAAATACGGCTCTATCTGGCCGGCCCCGCAGCCTTCGCCGTCGCGCTTGGCCACCGCTGGAACGCGATGCCGCCCACCCAGCTTCACGAATATGTGACGAGCGAAAGGCACTATGAGCCAACTGCGCTCTTGTGATCAGGAGTGGCGGACGAGATCTTGACCCATGCCATAAGCTCGCTTGCCCACTCGGTCCGCTGCGAACGCCCGGGGGCCGAGGTGCGAATGAAAGACGGGAAGGTTTCACACGACCCAAAAAATGTGGCTGAGCAACCGCTACTGTCGCGGGGATTGCCATCCACATGGCAAGGCCATTAGCGTCGATGGACTCACTGATCGCCGAAAACTATCGTCTGCCGTGATGTTCCACCTCCATTGCACGAAAAAGCTACTCGATCGGATCAAACCGGAAGTCGCTGTGCCTGGGCAAAACGACACAGCGCTGGGCAACTGGTACGCCACCGTCCTGTTCTGGAAGCCGCAATTAGCTTTGCTGGTTTCTGAGCGCACGCTTCTTCCCGTGCTAATGCCGCTGGCTCCAGCGGCCACGCTTGCTCGACGCTTCCCGGCGCAGCTGGCGCTTGTCCTGAAAGAGCACGGTGCCCCAAGCGAATTCATCGCGCAAGAAGTCTGGCGAATGGACAAGGTCCAGTACGCCAAGACGGCGAACCGGAGCGTCGTAGGCATCCTAAATGAGTTCGTTAAGCAGGCCGAATTCTGGCTGGCCGCCTATGCCTATGAAAAGGGTGATGACGACGACCTTCTGGCGATTTCCGCCAAGCTAGCAGAGACACCGTGTAGCCCGCTCTACAAGGGCCCGGTCTCACCAGACAGAGCCCTTCATGAACTCGTGAGGGCTGGTGCGCAGGCATGAACCCTCTGGCCGTCAACTGCGCTCGGAGACCCTACAGCACTCTGCCGGAAACCCAGTCTATGCGGTCAGACAGGGTCGAGCGGCAAATCGACGATACGGAAAACCGCCCCTGATCCGGCATCACGCACGAGGTCAACTCGCTGGCCATCCCAGTGATAATCGAGGTGGCGCCCCTGCAAGGGGTTTGACGCGCAGTCCGGGTAGAAGAGTGCGACGCACTCCCCACCGGGATGCCGGATGCTCGGGTAGATAATTCCGTCGGATTCTGCGCCCCTGAGATTCGCAGCGAGAGCTTGAGATGCCGCGTAGCTGTCAGGGTCCAGCATCGGGGCCGGTTCCGCAGCTGCGGATCTAAGATCATGTAGGTCTGCATCGACCGCCATGACGATCTCCCGGAACTGCGAAGTCCAGCCAGCCGCTTCCTTTGTCCGTGCCATGAAGCGGGCATGGTGGTGGATCGTCTCGAACAGCGCGGTTTCAAACCGGTCGCCAACGTAGAGCACGCCAAAGCTGCCATCGGTAAAGCGGCTTGGCCGGTCAGTGCTGACGTGGGTGAATGCCGCCATGAGGTAGGAGGCCCCGTTGCCGCCGACGCGCCGGCCGACAGGAACGAGGTCGAGATTGCCGATCGTGGCCATGATGCGGGGATTGCTTTTCTGCTCCGCCGAAATCAGCAGCGGCCAGTCGGCTGGATCAGCGATGTCTTCGAACAGGTCAATCGGCGGGAAGGCGCTGCGGATGATCCTGACAGCACCCTTCCAATCAACTCTAGGGGTTGTGGGGATTTAGGATTCCCATTTGTTGGGAGATGTGATTCACGCTCTGGATGGACCGTTTCGTACTGACCGACGCCCAATGGGCAAAGATGGAGCCACATTGTCTGGGTAAGCCGACTGACCCTGGGCGGAGCGGAAGGGACAACCGGCTATTCATGGAGGCGGTGCTGTGGATTGTTCGCACGGGCAGTCCATGGCGTGATCTGCCCGCCATGTTCGGCAACTGGAGTACGGCGTTCAGGCGGTTTCGCGATTGGCGGGAAGCCGATATTTTCAAGCGTATTTTCGATGTGCTGTCGGAGGAACCCGACATGGAATACGCCATGGTCGATGCGACCATCGTCAAGGTTCACCGGCATGGCCAGGGCGCAAAAGGGGGACTCAGGGCCAGGCCATTGGTCGCTCAAAAGGCGGCATGACGACCAAGATTCTGGCGCTGACCGATGCCTTGGGCAATCTGGTGCGCTTCGAGTTGCTGCCGGGCAACCGCTACGACACCATAGGCGTCGCACCGTTGATCGACGGTATTGAGTTCGGTGCCCTGCTGGGCGACAAGGCCTTCGATTCCAACTGGATTGTACAGGATCTTGATCAGCGTGGGGCGAAGGTTGTCATTTCACAACATCCCGGCCGCGCCCAAAAGCTCAAGATCGACGTCGAGATGTACAAATGGCGTCACCTGATCGAAAACTTCTTCTCCAAACTTAAGGAATTCAAACGCATCGCTATGCGTGCCTGCAAAACCGACCAGAGCTTCTCTGCAATGATCTATCTCGCCGCAGCCATCATCAACTCACGATGAATCCCCACACACCCTAGAGATTGGGATGTCCGCCGCTTCGCTCACCAGCCACTGCGCTCGGCGTCGAGGTAGCGGCGCACCCGCATGATGTCGGTGATTTCGCCTCCAAGCATCACGTCGAGCGCACTCGCTCCGCCGAACGCATCGTTGGCCGCCCTGATCCAGGCAACACCACGGGTCGCCTCCGAGAAGATGATCCGGAGCGCCTTGTGGATGCCCATGAGGTTGGATAGGCGCGCACGCCCATCGCGCGAGACGCGCCCGGGGCCTTCCGCCTTCCAGCGCCGATAGGTGCGAACCGGCATGTCGAGCAAGGTTGCCGCCTGCTCGTCGGTCAGTTCCCATTTGCCGAACAGGTTGAGGACTGCCCGGAACATGGCAGCTGCCTCGTCTTGGGTGATGGGATCGGGCCGGAAGGCGGCAACGGCGGTATCAACAGGTTGCAAAGCCAGCATAGCACTTCTCCATATGGCATCATATATGGGGTTCAATGCCATTTGGCAAGGAGCTATGCCGATGATATCAGTCGGGCAATCACGCTCGCCGCGCCCTCGATCGGCACGAAGAGCCGGGTCTGATAGCGGATGATCTCGGTAAAGCAGCCTTGGGCTTTGTACCAGTCGAGGCGGGCTACGCTCCAACCGGTGAGCTCAATTCGCTGTGAGCCATTTACCAGGCTGCGCTTGACCATGAGCTGCTCGCGGCCGGCGAATTCCATGGCCCGTCCCGTTGCCAGGACGGTCTGGACAATGTCATCGGCGGACAGCGCCTGCTCGCGCTCGAAACCAAGGGCCCGGCACAACTCCGGAACGCAATGGACGGGAACCTCACGGCCAAGGAGCGAGCGACCATCCGCCGCCGAGATGCGGCTGACCCTCACGAAATCCGAAGGGAGCTTGTCCCAGACCGGCAGTAGGAGGCCCGTCGCAAGATAGAGGCGCTCGCACTTGTGGCTAGTCCGCGCTTCCTCGACCTCGGCTGCCCAGGCTTCGCGAAAAGCGTCGATGGAGATATCCTCCCAGCTGCTCTCAGCGAGCTGGTCCTCGGTGATATGGCTGCGCTTCAGCGGGCGCAGTAATTCGAAGCGGGCCACGCGCGTACCGTCATCGGCAAGGATGCTTCGGGCGGGCACCAGCAAAGCGACCCGACTTGAGCGGGCGTTCCGAACGGGCCGCTGTCGCTGCCCAGTGATGCCGTGAAGCTCCTCGAGCCGTTTCAGCGTGAGCGGCTTCAGGGCTCTGGCAATTTCCAGTTCCAGCAGATGGGTAGTCGCGCCCGAGGCCGGATCTGTGCGCAGCAGCGTGTCAGACAGGACCGCGAAGTGCTCGACTGCGATCGTCTCTAGGCCGAGATCAAGTGTACCGGCTAGCCGGGCGGCATCGATGCGGGCTTCGACCAGCCCCATGAACTCATCGAAGATCGCGTTCTGCAGCGCGATGGGAAGCGCCAGGATGCGATTGAGCCAGCGCTGGATTGAAGGCAGGTCATCGACCATTGAACCATCGGGCGCTTCGATCCGGAGGCCCGTCAGTTCCTGAAAGCGCCCCACGCTAACCGCTTCAAGCTTGCCGGTGAACAACAACCCGAACCAGCGATGGAGCGCTTCCTTGGCGTAGATGCTTTCGAGATTGTCGGCCGGATCAAACAGGTTCTGCCCGCCAGTCTGGCGCTGCCCGCGCGTCAGAGCGCCAAGACTGTCTAGACGCCGCGCGATCGTCGATATGAACCGGCGCTCGCCGCGCACATCGGTGGTCACTGGTCTGAACAGCGGAGCCGATGCCTGGTTGGTACGATTGGTCCGGCCAAGCCCCTGGATTGCGGCGTCAGCCCGCCAGCCCGGCTCAAGAAGAAAGTGGACGCGGCGGGCCTGGTTTCTCGCTGCCAGATCGGCATGGTAGCTGCGCCCGGTTCCCCCAGCGTCGGAAAAGACGAGGATGCGCTTGGCGCCGTCCATGAAGGCCTGGGTTTCAGCGACATTGGCGCGCGGCGACCGCGATTGGAGCTTCTGACGACCATCGCGGCCGACGATGAGCCGACGCGTGCGACCGGTGACTTCGGCCACTTGGTCAACGCCGAAGCGTTCGATGATGGCATCAAGCGCGGTCGCGATCGGCGGCAGGGCACAAAGCTGCTCGATCATCCGGTCGCGTGCGGCGAGTGCGGAGCGGCACAGTACCGGTGCGCCTTGCTCGTCGCTCATCGGCTCGGAGCGCGGATTGCCGTTTTCGTCGGTGAACAGCGCCATCAGGCGAACAGGAAAGCTCTTGGCGAGATAGTCGATCACATATTCCCGCGGGGACAGGTCGATCTCCAGAGTTTCGCGCTCCTCGTCTGACAGGTCGGCAAGTCGGCGGTCGAGCATGGCTTCTGCCGTCGAGACCAGCTGGACGACAACAGCGTGACCGTCGGCAATCGCCGTATCGATCGCAGGCAGCAGGCTCGGGAGCTTCATAGACAGAAGCAGCTGTGCGAAGAAGCGCTGCTTGGTTCCCTCGAAGATCGACAGCGCTGCAGACTTGGCGCCCGAGTTGAGAGTGCCGCCGGTCTCGCTGTCGACGATCCGCGTGGCCTCCAGCGCTTCGTGCAGGTTGGCGTGAATGATCGCCCAGGCCTCGGCATAGGCATCATAGACGGCGATCTGATCCTCGCTCAGGCAATGCTCGAGAATCTCGTATTCGACGCCGGCGAAGGACAATGCTCGCGCGGTGTAGAGGCCGAGCGACTTGAGGTCCCGGGCGACCAGCTCCATCGCTGCGATTCCGCCGTCACGAATGTCGGCAACGAAAGCCTCGCGATTGGCAAAGGCGGTCTCCGGACCCCAGAGCCCAAGGCGCGTGGCATAGGCCAGGTTGTTAACGTCGGATGCGCCAGTGGCCGAGGCGTAGAGCACCCTTGCCCGGGGCAGGAGGTTCTGCAGGCGCACCCCGGCAATGCCTTGCTCCGATCCCTTGACCTTGCCTCGTGATCCTTCACCGCCGGCGGCGTTGGCCATGGCGTGCGCTTCGTCGAATACGATCACGCCATCGAACTCCTCACCGGCCCAGGCGAGGATCTGGTCAAGCCGCGTTGCGTCGCTTCGGCCCGAACGCAGTGTCGGATAGGTGACGAAGAGGATTCCGTCGCGCATCGCGATGGGGGTGCCCAGCTTCCAGGACGCCAGAGGCTGGATGTCGATCGGGAGGCCGCCAAGCGCAGCCCAGTCGCGCCGCGCATCTTCCAGCAGTGCCTCATTCTTCGAGATCCAGATATGGCGTCGTTCGCCGCGCACCCAGCGGTCGAGAATGACGCTCGCAACCTGTCGGCCCTTGCCGGCGCCCGTTCCATCACCCAGGAAATAGCCCTGCCGGTACACCTGACCTTCCGCCGAGGCCTTGAGCGAACAGCCCTTGTCCTCGGGTTCGAACCTGCCCGGCAAATCGCGCGCATGGGCACTTGCGGCGTAGATCAGGGTTTCTGCCTGCGCAGCAGACAGCAGTCCCTTGGCGATAAGCCCGTCAGGCAGCTGCGGCACCGCGTCGGGCTTGGGTGCCGAAATCGACCCCATGGCAACGGACTCGACGAGCGGCGTCGGATGCCCTGATGCACCATCAATGACGATCCTGCTCGGACGATAGGGAAGATAGTGGCCGACCTGATGGTCAAGCGGCGCAGGGGCTTCGAGCGACTGGTAGGTGAGCGACCCAATGGCGGAGGCTGCAGGAGTGATCCTTGCTGGTGTCGGCAGCGGCCTGCGCGGCGCGGCGACCAGAAGGAACGGGGCACGAGCCGGAAGGCTCAACTTCTGGGGAGCAGCCTCCGGGCTGGCGCGAGCCGGCAAGGCATCAACAAGATCGACCAGCTGGCGGAACTCGTTCGTGCGAATAGCGATGGGCTCGTTGGCACCTTCCACCTTATCGAGAACCAGCAGCCGCGTGGTGATCCCGGTGCCATTCTTGATAAAGGCACGTTCAACCGCGGCATTGAGCCGCATCGACACTGGCCCCTTCGCCCCGGCCAGAAACCGCGCGCAATCGAACCATTCAGGCATGATCGCGACCAGCCGCCCGCCGGGGGCAAGCCGGTTCCAGGCCGAGCGCAGATGCCTCGCTCCGGTGCGGCTATCGTGGCCCCGCTCGATCCCATGAGAATATGGCGGGTTCATCAGCACGACGCTCGGTGCGATGACCGGATCGAGCAATTCGTCGATGAGCTCGGCATCATGCCCGGTCACGCGGGCAGCCGGGAACGCAGCAGTCAGGCAGTCGCGGCGCAGCGGCGAGATTTCGTTCAAGGCAAGGTGCGTGCCGGCTTTGGTAGCCCAGACTGCGAGCATACCGGTACCGGCCGAGGGTTCGAGCACGAGTTCGTCGGCGACCAGCGAGCAAGCCCGGGCAGCGAGCCAAGCAAGGCGCGGCGGCGTTGCGAATTGTTGCCATTCGATCTGCTCGTCGCTGCGATTGGTCTGGGTCGGAATTCGGTCATCGAGGGAGAAGAAGAACTGTTCCGCCTCGTCGATCGGGCTCGAGAGCTGGATCTGATCGAACGCTTGCAGGTATTGAACCTGTGCCAGCTCTAGAGCTGCGTGGGCGTCACGCACCGACCAACGCCCGAGAGCATCGCTGCCCTCGAAGTGGTCCGTCATAATGCGGTTGATGTCGCTACGCGAAAGCGCGCGGCCTGCTGCAAGCTCTGAAGCGATGATCTGGGCCGCCGTCGCAACAGCGGGCGGTGATGGTTCATCGAATGCAAAAGCGAGGGCAGAATTGGACATGGGAACCTCCTGACGAGGTCCTGCGGCGGGCAGGCCTCAATCAGCCAAAGGCCCCCTCCCCTCTGCCCAACGGATCAGGTTTACGGGCAAGCCGAGACATCAGCTCATCGTTCCAGTCAAAGCCGGGCGAGGCCGGTGCTCGTGAGTGGATGACACGATTAGGCGCAGCGTAAGCCTTCAGCGCTCGCTGTTCCGCGAGAGCGCCTCCGGCATCATTGTCGATGAACAGATGGAGTTCACCCACGCTCTCCGGGATCGCAACAAGGCCGAAGCGCTCATTCCCGAGCGTTGCCCAGCAAGGGATGTCGAACAGCTGCATGGCTGAGAGGGCGTTCTCGATACCTTCGGCAAGTCCAAGACGCCCTTGTACCGGCGGCGCCAGTCTGACGGCACCACAACCAAGGGTGCCAAGCGCACGCTTGGGCCGCTCGAAAGCGGCGAGCTTGCCGCTCGCCAAGTCGAGAAACGTTCGGTGTACCGCGATTATGCCAATGTCGGTTGTTACTGCGGCCAGCATCGCGGGCAGAAATTGAACAGCGCCGCGCGGCCCAAGCGGCGTGCGCGCCAGGTAGCGGAGTTGATCGGATCCGCGCAGAAGACCGCGCTGCGCAAGGTATTGTACGGCAGGGCTGTCGGAGATCGCCGTCGCCGATTGCCACAAGCGCCGCGCATTGGGACTGAAGTCGCCATATCTATGCTTTTCGATGGTCTCAGCGTCTGAAGCGTTGAAAAGGTCGCGGCTGCGAACGCCCTGGCGATCCAACGCCGCGATGACGTCCTCATTCAGGCATCCCGCAAAGCAGTGAAACAGGATAGCTTTGCGCCCCAAGGTCACACTCAGCGACGGAGTTCGGTCGTCATGCGCCGGGCAGCAGCACATTCCTTTGCCCCGGCTCCATGTACCTTGAAGGCTTTCAACGATGGTGCGGGCGCGGCGTTCGAGTTGATGAGCTTTGTCTAACGGGGGCATCGACCTACTCCGGTTGAGGTGCCCTCCCCGCGCAGCCTCCGCTCTGCACTCGCGCCAAACCAATTTCCTACGTCGTTTGTTCTTTATATGTTCTGACTCGATTCGGCTAGACAAGGATCGAGAAATGACAATCAAAACTCTCTTGATCGCAGGCATCGCGATCACCTCTGCTATCCCCGCCACTGCCCAGGAGTTGCCAACGCCAGCAACAATCGAAGCACCCGCCAGCCACTCCGACGGCATTCGGATTGCTGAAACATCGAACGGCTTCCAGCTGGTCGAGCATGGGCTGTGGCGGTCCACCCAGGAAGGCCCGGCATCTGTTCTTACTGTGCAGCAAACTGGGCGGGTCTACCTGCCCTACAGTTACGACCCCAAGGCCAAAAAACGTGGCCCGTCCGACTTCAGGCGAACAAGCTACCTGCCCCACATCTATGCGGCGGAAGCGAAGTACTCATTGCCCGAGGGCCTGCTCGATGCTCTCGTATGGACGGAATCTCGCTACAACCCTTTGGCCGTCAGTCCGGCGGGTGCCGCGGGCCTTGGGCAGCTGATGCCCGCAACAGCAAAGGAACTCGGGGTCTTCAACCGTTTTGACCCGATGGCCAACATCTTCGGCGCGGCGCGGTACCTAAGGCAGATGCTCGACAGGTTCGGCGTGGTTCACCTCGCAGTGGCTGCCTACAATGCCGGTCCAGGGGCGGTCGAGCGCGCAGGCGGCATTCCCCGCAATGGCGAGACGCCCGGATATGTCCGAGAGGTCCTTCGACATTGGCGTTTCTAGAGATCGATCCACGATGGCCAGAGCAGAGTCCATCATCCAGCGGCTTCTGGCTGGGCTGATTTGTAGCGGATTCGATCCCCTCTGAAATTAGCCGTCTTTGGCCTCGGATGGGTACTTGGCTGCGATCTGCATTACCTCCTTTCCCCACAACGCCAACGCCTCTCGTTTCTCGTTGGTATATTGGTGACGGTGATAGACCCCAGCGACGCCAGCCATAGCTGATCCTGACTGGTGATTGAGGACCGCCTCAGAAACCACCAGGGGTATGCCAAGACGCTGGAGACCGGTTGCCACCGTCCGTCGAATATCATGCATTGTGAAGTGACCGGCCTCATAGCCGAGCTTCTCGTCCACGCTTGCTCTGATCCGCTTCCAGGCCTTCGATAGTCCGCTGACGCTGTTCGTATTGGTGACCTTCGATGCCAACAGGATCTGGGATTGCTTGTGGGCCTCGTCGGGGTCGATGCCAGCCGCCATGAATATCTCGGTGATGACTGCCAGGGCCTGCGCGGATAGCGGCACCACATTCGCCTTGCCGTTTTTTGCTCGGTCGCCCGGAACTGTCCAGACTTTCGCCTTGAAATCGAACTCGTCGCACGCTGCATCGAGCACCTCGCCCCGGCGCTGAGCCGTAAGGATAAGCATCTGCACGAGATGACCGAACGGATAGCCATCCTCGACCGCAGATTGCCACAGTGCAGCAAGCTCACGGTCGCTGAGTACACGGTCGCGAGGTTCATTCCGCTTCGGGCGCCACGCATCCCGGCAAGGATTGGCGGGCATATGCTCAAGTCTGGTGAGCGCCCACGTGTAGAAGGTCGAAAGATGGCGATATACGATCCGCGCCATCGTCAGGGTTTCCTTGCCCCTCTCGAACGCAATTTTCTCAACGAAGCGGCTCACGTCACTTCGGGTTATGGAGTCTGCGAGCCGGTCTCCAATCTCGGGCTCAATGTACTTTCGGAAGACCCGATCGAACTCCCTCGCGCTCCGCTTTTTGCCCTCGATCTGCTGAGCAAGGTACGTCTCGTAGAGCTCCGCGACTGTCCCTACGCCTTTTGACACCTTCCTCTTTGCGCCCGCTTTTCTGGCGATGCTCTTGCCCTGCTCGACATCGACAAGCAGATCGCGCGCCTTCTTGCGGGCATGGGCCAGTGTAAAGCTCGGCCCATGGCGTCCGATTGTCACATTCAACCATTTGCCCTGAGCCCGCTTGCGCAGAATGTACGTCTTGATACCACTGGCACCCATGCGGAGCCTAAGGCCGGGTACGATACCATCGGCGAGCTCAATCTGACCCGCAGTCGGCGCCTTCAGCCCTGCGATCTTTGCGTCCGTCAAACCTACTTTGTTCGCCATATGTACCTGCTACCTTAGGTAGCTTTTTGTAGTGGATACTGGCGAACATTTCAAGAACAATGCGGACTATGAATCGTAGTTTTCCGCCATTTTTGGACACATGCGGACGTGCTAGGACCCTCTGATCATGGCTCTTAATCAGCGGGTCCTAGGTTCGAGCCCTAGTGCGTCCACCAAAAAACTGCGTCCACCAGATCCTCCCCACCCTTGATGCATCGCCGCACGGCTTCTCCCGTCGCCCTCAAGGTCAGACCGGCAGGGCGGTGGTGAACTTCGTCATGGACAGGGCGAAGTGCGACGCAGCACCGGCGACCGAGGGATGCCCCAAAAGGGTCATCATCAGGAAGCGATTGTAGTCCGCGACATCCGCGACCACGATGCGCATCAGATAGTCCCATTCCCCCGACATCGAAAAGCATTCGACGATTTCCGGGCGACCCTCGACAAACTGCTCGAAGGCGCGGCGGGCCTCCTGCGCGTGGCTTCGCATGCGGATGTTGCAAAGGACGTTGACGCCCCGCCCGACCCTTTCCGGATCGACCAGCCTGACCGTCCCGGCGAGGACGCCCGCAGCCTCCAGCGCCTTGATCCGACGCCAGCAGGAAGCGCTGGAAGCCCCGACCCGCTCCGCCAGCTCGGCATGGCTGAGCGTCGCATCCTCCTGCAGGGCTGCGATGATCTTTCGGTCGACGGCATCGATCTGTCGGTCCTGTTTCATGAGGAGCAGGATAATCGCCGCATCCCTTTCATCCAAGGGTCCAGTTGAACGATCCGACGCGGATGATTTTGCCGAAACGAAAAGCCTGAATCCGCTTTCCTTTTCGGCCAGCCGGGCTATTCTGTCGACAGGTCGCATCAGGGATGGTTGGGACTGCGGACATGATCGACCTTTCTCCCCAACCACAGGACAAGGGCAGCGGCGCAAAAGCCGCTCCTGCCGCGCCTCAGCATGATCCTGTGCAGACGAACAGCCGGGAGGATGGAAATCCCGCTTCATGGTGGCATGTTCCGCAAGAGCAGATGGAGGGCGCGATCCAGCGCCTGTCGCGCTGGGCAGGCCCCTTCGCGCTGCTCGCCACGCTGTTTTTGCTGGGGTGGTGGATAATAGGCTGATCCTGCTGGTGATTCGGATCGGGCGGCGTTCTGCGCGCCCCGGAAGCGCCGCATGGCAACGCTCGCCATTTCAGGTCGTCGCAAATCTGGGGCAGAGCATCTTCCAGGACAAACGGATCATCGGAAAAGCGGGTCCGCGCACCCCAAGCCCGATTGTCAGTCCACGGCATTTATGCCCTGCTGCTGCGCAACATAAATCAAAACGCTGCGGATGTCTGATGGTTAACACACTGCCGCGCGGCGGTGCCCGGCTTGACGTCAAGACATAAAAAGGGTTGCAGATGTCGAAAATTGATCTGGCGATCGAAGGTGTTCCCAGTCGCCAGCCCGCTACGGCCTCAGGGCAGCGGAATGCGCGGCTTTGGCTGTGCCTGCTCCTGCTGGTTGCCGATATGGCCGCGCTTGCCACGGGCTTCGCCTTCGGGCTGCGCGCCGCCGGCCTGCAATGGCTGGCGGACGGGCAGTGGCAGCCGCTGGCGGGCGGCATGATCGTTTACGCGGTCCTGGCTTTCCATAACCAGGCCTATAATCCCCATTGCCTGATGCGCATGACGCAGTCCTGCCGCAGCGCCACCATGGCTTTCGCAGGAACATTGCTGATCTTCCTGCTGGTTGTCTTTTCGCTGAAGGCGACAGGACAATTGTCGCGGCTTGGCATTTCGGCCGGTATCTTGTGTAGCGGCACTTTGCTCGTCCTACAGCGGCTGATGATCGTGCATATGGTGCGCCGCAACTTTGCCGACGGCCTGTTCGCCCAGCTCCTGATCATCGATGACGGCGCCATTCCCGACGACGTCAGCGGCATGGTGATCGTCGATGCGGCGGCCATCGGGCTGAAGGCCGATCTGGACGATCCCTATATGCTGCATCGCCTGGGCACCCTGCTCCGCGACTATGATCGCGCGGTGATCTCCTGCCCAGCCGAACGCAAGGCGGATTGGGCCCAGATGCTGAAAGGCGGCAACATATTGGGCGAGATCATCGTGCCCGAACTGGACCCGATGGCGCCGCTGGCGGTCCAGTCTTACCGCGGCACGCCCACGCTGGTGGTGTCGCGCGGGCCGTTGAACCTCGCCAACCGAGCCAAGAAGCGCCTGCTGGACATCGCTTTGACCGTACCGGTGCTGATCCTTCTCGCGCCGCTGATGGCGGTGGTGGCGATCCTCATCAAGCTGGACTCCCCGGGCCCCGTCTTCTTCAAGCAGGAACGGATCGGACGCGGCAACATGCTGTTCCATATCCTGAAATTCCGCAGCATGAAGGTGGAGCAGTGCGACAGCGCGGGCGCGACTTCGACGCAGCGGGACGACAATCGCATCACGCGCGTCGGCGCATTCATCCGCAAGACCAGCATCGATGAACTGCCGCAGCTCATCAACGTATTGCTGGGAGAGATGAGCCTGGTCGGCCCCCGCCCCCACGCCCTGGGATCGACGGCGGAGGAACAGCTATTCTGGCAGGTGGACCGGCAATATTGGCACCGCCATGCACTGAAGCCGGGGATCACCGGCCTGGCGCAGATCCGCGGCTTCCGGGGTGCGACGGAAACGCGCCGCGACATATTGAACCGGGTCGAGGCGGATCTGGAATATCTGCATGGCTGGAGCCTGACCCGCGACATTGCGATCCTGTTCGGAACGCTGAACGTGCTGGTCCACAAGAACGCTTATTAGCGCCCGCCGAATGCCAAATCTGGAGCGCGAATCGGCGGAGCGGCCAAGACGCGGGAAAGCGAAAAAGGTTCCGCCGAGAAAATGATATTTGCGACGAAATGTTGCTGAAAACGCTTCGTCGCAAAAGATCTTATCCCAGATTAAGAATTGAGCGCCGTCGCATGGTCATATGCGACGAATCGATGTCAGTAGGCCTTCCTTCCCAACTATTTGTTAACCGCAAAATCGGATATTAACGCCATCACCAATCGGGCGGCGGGAACATCGACGTGGCGGAAGAATTTGCAGCAGTTGCGACGGCACCCTCTTTGATCGAAACGGCGGAGGTGCGCCGTGAGCTTCCCGCTCGCATCGACGGCATGACGTTTGCCGATCACGCCGAAAGCGGCGTACAGCTCCTGTCGCGTTGGGCCGGCATCGTGGCCTTTGTCGGCGCGGTCGCGGCCATCGCCTGGCTGATCTTCTGACCGGACTCGCAAGGCTCAAGCTTTCTCCCAGATTAACAGCTGCAGGGTGCGCCGGGACTGGTCCCGCCGCGCCCTGTTTGCGATGAACCGAGCCGTTGTTTTGACGCGACAAGCTGCTTTTCGGGCAGTGGTTTTACGTAGAAATACTTCTAGCATGCCCTGATTGCTGCAATGCAATAAGGGTCGATTGGTTTTGAACAAATATAATAATCCGCGATTGCGGGGCCGCATTTCTGCGCCCTGCGATCGACAGACTTCATGGTCGCGCACCTGTTTTGCGGCAGCGCTAAGTGGTGCCGCAATGGTCGCGGCCATGCCGACAGTTTCGCAGGCGCAGGATAATGACGGTACGACTGAGCCAAAGCGCATCAACAATGCCATGGAGCAGAAGCGGATCAGGGATTACGGTCTTCATCTGACGGCCGGCCTCGATCTACTCTATGACGACAACGTCTATCGCGTGGACGACCGCGTCGAAAACCCCACCGACGACCTGATCGTCACGCCCTCTCTGGAGGCGACCTATGGCATGCCGGTGGGCCGTCACGACATCCTGCTGCGGGGGAAGATCGGCTATGACCGTTTCATTTCCGAAGGACAGCGGAGCAAGTTGCGTCTGGATACGGAGGCGAAGGCCAATATCCGCTTCGGCGCGACCTGCCTGATCACCCCCCGCGCCTCCTATCGCCAACAGCGCGCTGATTATGGCGACATCAATTCCGCGACCGAAAACCTCCAGAAGTTCGCCACGGTCGGCGCGGATTTCACCTGCGAGCGCCCGGGGCTGTTCCCTGTGGCGAGCTATGAGCATGACAGGACGCGCAATGCCGACCAGTTCGACTATGCCGACCAGACCAGCGATATGTTCATGGGCGGGATCGGCTATGCCATGCCCAGCCTGGGCACGCTGACCGTTTATTATGAGCGGGTGAACAGCAAACGCGACACGCTGGGCATAGAGAACCGCATCAACAGCTACGGGCTGCGGTTCCAGCGCGCGGTGACGCCGATCACGCAGATCGACGCGGATGTCCGTTGGCTCGACGTCAGCAGCGACAGCGCGGCGGTGGGCGGCTATGACGGGCTGGGCTGGAAAGTCAGCCTGTCGACGCAAGCCATTCCGCGCCTGAAGCTGACGGCCATGACAGAGCGCGCCATCGTTAACGACAGCCTGATCGCCAGTGGTTTCGCCATCGATACCAGCTACCGCATCCAGGGCGAATTTTCGATCTCCGAACTGACGTCCGCCGGCCTTTATGCGGAATGGGACCGCAGAAAGTTCCGTCAGGATGCGGCGCTTCGTCCCTATTCGATAACGGCCGACCGCAATCGTCGCTTTGGCGGGCTGTTGACCAGGAAACTTTCGGATCGTTTCGATCTTACGCTGGATGCCCAGCATTACACCCGCAGAACGGACACCAGCGTCTCCAACTATAGCGGCACGCAAGTAACGTTGGGCGCTGCCCTGCATTTCTAGACCCTCAATATATTGGGAGCATGAGCTGTGAAAGCCGATACTCTCCTGAAATCCATCTCGACCCTGCTCATCATTGCAGGTCCGATGGCCGCGACTGCCCAGACCGCCGCCGGAAACGCGGCGGCGACTGCAACTGCCGCGCAGGCGGCAAGCGCAGGCTATCAGCTCGGTCCGAATGACGAGCTGAAAATCTCCGTCTTCGGACAGCCCGACCTGTCGACGACCACGCGCATCAAGGAGGACGGCACCGTCCTGCTTGCGCTGGTCGGGCCGGTTTCCGCCAAGGGGAAGACGACCTCGCAACTGGCGCAGGACATTGCGGCCGGCTATGCCAGCGGCGGCTATCTGACCAAGCCGTCCGTCAGCGTGGAGGTCAGCAATTATGTCAGCCGGTTCGTCACCGTGCTCGGCAATGTGCCGGAAGCGGGCAATTATCCGCTCGACCGGGATTATACGGTGGCGTCGATGCTCGCCAAGGCCGGCGGTTCGACCAAGGACGGCGCCAATGCCGTCATCCTGACGCCTGCGGACGGCAGCGGGCCAGTACGCATTTCGCTGGCCGATATGGGCGCGGGCGCGATGCGGCCGCTGAAGGCGGGCGACACACTGTTCGTGCCGCCCGCGGAAAAAGTCTATGTCTACGGCCAGGTCCAGCAGCCCGGCGCCTTCTCCTATGTGCCGGGGCAAAGCTTCCGGCAGGCATTGGCGTTGGCGGGCGGACCGACGCTGGCGGGTTCGACCAAAAGGATAAAAGTCCGGCGGGAGGGGAAGGAAATACAGGCCAAGCTGGACGATCCGGTCAAGCCTGAAGACGTCCTCATCATCCGGGAGAAGCTGTTTTGACGACACTCGATCAAGGCTTCGCGCACTCACGCTCCAGCCAGAAATCCGGTATTTTCGACAGGTTTCTGTCCCTTACGCGCAGCGGCGAAAAGCGCAACGAGCGCGTCATACCCGACGACGTGCCGTTGCATCTGGACGTGCCCGCCCTGCCCGGCTTCCGGCATGACGCGCCGGAAGCGCAGCCGGAGGAAGCGGCGCACCGGCCGCTCTCCATGAGCGCCATGGCCGCGCCGATCAAACCCATCAGCCTGCGCCGCGACAGCATCTATGCGGCGTTCAACACCGCCATGCCGGTGACCGACCGCCATGGACTGGCAGGGCGCAACAGCGAACTGGAAAAGCTGGTCGAGGCGATCGTCGTGCAACGCAAGCATGCCGTGATCTTCGGCACGCGCGGATCGGGCAAGACCTCGCTCGCCCGCGTGTTCGGGGATCTGGCGGACGAGGCGGGATGCGTCGCGCTTTATGCATCCGCCAATGGCGAAGCGGATTTCGACTCCCTCTTCCGTCCCTTCCTGACCGAATTGCCGATGAGCAGCGCGGGACAGGAACGGGCGCGCAAGATGATGAGCGAGCCGCTGGACGTGTCCCGCCTCTCCGCCCTGCTGGTGGAGGAAGTGCGGGAGCGTTCCATCCTCATCATCGACGAATATGACCGGGTGCAGTCGGAAACGGCCAAGCAGGACGTCGCGACGCTGCTGAAGCTGCTGACCGACATCCACTCGCCGGTACAGGTCGTGCTGGTCGGCATCGCCAGCGACATTGACGGGCTGATTGCCGCCCACCCCTCGCTGCGCCGCCATCTGGTGCCGCAGCGGGTCGCGCCGATCCCCAAGCCGGAGCTGGAGCGGCTGCTGCTGTCCTGCGCCTCCAACGCCCGGCTTTCCATCGACGAGGATGCGCTCGACGCATTGTCGAGCGCGGCCATGGGATCGCCCTATCATGCGCGGCTGTTCGGCATGTCGGCCGCGCTGGTGACGGAATCGGCCGCGCGCGACCGGATGCTGCTGTCCGATGTCGAGCAGGGGCTGCTCTCCGCGCTGGAGGATTGGCAGGAAATGAGCGGCCAGACCCATGCGCTGTTCCGCCGCATCCTGTGGGAAGCGGGTTCCACGCGGCGGATGATCGCTCTTGCCGCCGTCGTCGCCTCCCAAATGTCCGCCATCAGCTATGAGCGGCTCGTGAAGCTCGGCCATGAGGTGCTGGGTGGCGGGTCGGTGAACGAAGGCCAGGCACGCGACGCGATGATGCGGCTGCAGCCCGCGCTGGTGGCGACGCCCAATGGCGAGCTCTGGATGTTCGAGGATACGCTGGCGCCGCAATTTCTGCTGCTGATGGCGAAGCAGCCGGTGCAGAGCGCACCGCCTGTGCAATCGCCCGCGGAGGAGATGCGCGCGCTGCTCAAGGGAGTGGACGGGCTATGACCATGAACCCGATGGATTTGCTGGCCGCGCTTCAGGCGCGCTGGCGCACGGCGGCGATGATCGGGGGCATATTGTTCCTGCTCGTCGCGATCACCGCTTTTCTGCAACCGCGGCAATATATGGGCACGGCGTCGCTGCTGCTCGACCTTTCGCAGACCGATCCGACCGACACCAATACGGCGCAGGGGCCCAAGCCCGACACGGATTCCATCCTGGGCACGCAGACGGACATCATCCGCAGCGGCAAGGTGATGAACGCCGTGGCAAGGGAAGCGGGCTTCGTCAATGCGATGCCGACGGACATGCCCGCCGATGCACGGGTGCAGGCGGCAGCCGCCACGGTCGCGAAGAACATGACCATCACCACCGGCCGGCAGAGCAACGTGCTCCAGATCCAGTATCTGGACGCCGATCCGCAGGTCGCCGCAAAGGTCGCCAACCTGATCGCCCGGATCTACATGCGCGAACAGGTGGAACTGCGCGCCTCCCCGGCGCGCGGATCGGCCAAATGGTTCGACGAGCAGACGGAGGAAGTGCGCCGTCGCTATGAGATCGCGCAAAAGAAGCTGTCGGACTTCCAGCGGGCGCACGACATCATCGGCATCAACCGCATGGACCTTGAGGCGGAGAAGCTGAAGAACCTGTCCTATCAGCTTACCCAGGCGCAGGCGGAAGCGGCGGCCGCACGGTCCAAGGCCGGTGCGGGCAGCGTTTCCGACATCGAAGGATCGCTGATCGTCCAGAATTTGCAGGAACAGGTGGCGGCGCAGTCCGCCAGGGTATCCGAACTGCAAAAGACCCTGGGCCCCAATCATCCGACCATGGCGGCGGCGGCCGCCCAACTGTCCGAACTCCAGTCCAAGCTGGCGGCGGCGCGCGCCAGCCAGGCCGGCGCGGTCAGCGCCAACAGCGTGGCGGCCAGCCGGCGGGAGGGCGACCTCAAGTCCAACATGGCGGGGCAGGAGGATCGCATGATCCGCATGTCGGACGTTCAGGATCAGCTCATGGTCCTCCAGCGCGACGTGGATGCCGCGCGGCAGACCTATGACACGGTGCGGCAGCGCTTCAACGAGGCGGTGCTGAAGAGCCAGATATCCCAACCCAATGCCAGTCCGCTGGATGAGGCCACCGTGCCCCTGCTGCCTGCCAAGCCCAATATCATGCTGTGGCTGATCGGCGGGATCGCGCTTGGCCTGGTCGGCGGCGTGGCTGCCGTCATCCTGATGGAGATCGTCCATCCCCGCGTTCGTTCCGCGGCCGGCGTCGCCCGCGCCACCGAGGTCGATGTCATCACCGAACTGGTGCCGGTCCCTGCGCGCCAGGCCAAGTTCTTCAAGCAACAGGAGGCCGCATGAGACTGCGTTCCACGGCGGGCGCCCCGCATCAACTGGCCTCGGGCGGCAGGGCAGGCGGCGGCGCCGCGCTGCGTCCCCGCGCCCGCGACAGCCATAATTTCGCCCGACTGGCGGTGGAGCACGGTTTCCTGGCCGAAGCCGATGTGCACAAGGTCGAGGCGCATGCCCGATCCCAAGGGCTGGCGCTGCATGACGCGGCGGTTGACCTGGGGCTGCTGAACCCGGAGGATGCGGGCATGCTCGCGGCCTTGCAGGGCGGCTTCGCCCTGCTGCCGGAGGGCGACCAGCGGGTCGATCCGCTGGTGGTCGCGGCCTTCGACCCCGCCAATGCCTATGCCGCCAAGGTGCGGACGATCCGCGCCAAGATGCGCGCCGCGGCCAAGGAGGGCGATCCCGCTGCCCTGCGGCTGGCGGTGCTGGCCATAGAGGCAGGCGACGAGGCTGCGATCATGGCGGCGAACCTTGCCGTCGTGCTGGCCCAGATGGACGGGCAGACGATGTTGATCGACGTCGACATGGGCCGGCCTTCGCTCGACCGGCTGTTCCGCATCGCGAACAAGGCAGGACTGGCCGAACAATTAATGGGCAGCGCCGCGCTGCTGCCCGCGGCCAGGACGGCGGTGGAGGGCCTGTGGCTGATGACCGCCGGTCGCGCATCCGGCAGCGCGGCGAGCCTCGTGACGCGCGGCCCGCTGGCGGAAACGGCCAATGGCTGGGGCCTGCGCGACACGTCGATGCTGTTCTACCTTGCGGAGCGGAAGGGCGACCAGACGCCCTATGGCAGCATATTGGCGGGCTTCGACGCCGTCGTGATCGTCGCGCGGCGCGGCGATACCGCCATTGCCGACATGCGCCGGGTCATCGACGATCTGGACCGGCATGGCGTACCGATCGCCGGGACGGTGATTGCATGAGCGCCGAACAAGCGCTGGCGCGTCCCCAGCCCCTTCCTTCTCCCGGAATCGGTCCGGGCATAGGGAATGAAGCCCCCGTCGCGCATGTCGGCGGCCTGCCCGTATCCACCCTGTCGCTGGATGCGCTGATCGCGAAGATGCTGGTGGAAGCGCCCCTGCGCCGTAGCCTGGAACAGCAGCCGTCGCTGGTGTTCGACGCCAACGGCCAGGGCCTGTCGATGAACGCCACCGATCCGGACTTCCGCGCCAATCTGGCGCAGGCGGACCTGATCCATGCCGACGGACAGATCATCGTCGCGGCCTCCCGCTGGTTCGGCGGACCGCAGATCGCGGACCGCTCCAGCACGACGGACATGTTCATCGACAGCCTGAAACCGGCGGCGGAGGCTCAGGTCAGCTATTATCTGCTCGGCGGCGAGGAGAAGGTGAACGCCGCCTGCGCGAAGGAGATCCTTGCGCTGGCGCCGGGTCTTCAGCTCGCCGGACGGCGCAACGGCTTCTGGAAGCCGGAGGAAGAGGATGCGGTGATCGACGCGATCAATGCCGCCGCGCCCGACGTCCTCTGGGTCGGCACCGGCAAGCCGCGCGAGCAGGCCTTTTGCGTGCGCAATCGCGACCGGATCAAGGCCGGCTGGATCGTCACCTGCGGCGGCCTGTTCAACTATATCACCGGCGACTATCCGCGCGCGCCGCTCTGGATGCAGAAGTCCGGTTTCGAATGGCTGCACCGCATGGCGACGCGGCCCAAAGAACTGGCCTGGCGCTACATCACCACCAATCCGCACGCCCTCTGGCTGATCTGGAAACATCGCCATGGCTGAAGCCCAGGTGGCTGAAAATCTTCCGACGGGCCGCGTCCGGCGCCTTGGCAGCCTGTTCGGCCGCTTCGGGCTGGCGAGCCTGTCGTCGGCGATCGTCTCGGTCAGCCATCTGCTGGTCCAGCTCTTTTCCATCCACCATCTGGAAACGGCGGCCATCGGCACGCTGGCATTCCTGCTGGTGATCATCCAGTTCGGCTATGGCCTGTCCAATGCGCTGGTGTCGACGCCCTACACCATCGCGGTGAACCAGGGAGACGATGCCGATGCCCGGAGCTTCGACTTCTTCTTCCCGGTCAACCTGATGCTGGCGGCCAGCCAGGGACTGATCTGCGCCGCCATCGCCTGGGCAACCGCCTCTCCCGCCGCCGCCCTGCTGTTCGGGATGGCGGGCATGCTGTCGCTGATCCGCTGGTTCGGGCGCTCCAATGCCTATGCGCATCATGCTCCGGCAAGGGCTGCACGATCGGACCTCGCCTATGCAGGGACGATCCTCGCCGGACTGCTGATCGCGATGCGGACCGGCGCGGACATGCCCGCCATCGGCGGCATGCTGGTGGCGGCCAGCCTGGTCGGACTGCTCCCCTTCGGTCTCGCCTATCTGCGGCGGCACTTCGCCATGGCGCCCGCCCGCGCGATGGGCGCCTATCGCCCGGTGTGGAAGGAGCAGTCGGCCTGGACGCTGGTCGGCGTGCTGTCGACGGAGGCGACCTCCAATTCGCACAGCTATATCGTGACGCTGCTCGCCGGGCCGACCGCCTTCGCGCCGATCGCCGTGGGGATGCTGTTCTTCCGCCCGGTCAATGTCTGCATCACCGCCCTCACACAGTTGGAGCGGCCCCGCATGACCCGGGCCGTGGCGCGCGGCGATCATGACGCGGCGATCAGGTCGGAACGGGTCTTCATGGCCGCGCTGGTCATGCTGTGGCTGGCGACCTGCGCCGTGGCGGCGATTGCCCTCTATGCCTTTCCAGGCCTGATCCTGAAGCCCACGCTGGACCACCGGCTGGTGATGGTCGCGGTGGGCCTGTGCGCCCTCCTCTCCCTCGTCCAGTGCGTGCAGACGCCGATGAGCGTGATGACCCAGGCGCGCAAGGCCTTCCGCCCACTCGCCGCGCAGAGCATGCGCAGCTGCGGCGTCGGGCTGGTCGCCGTGACGCTGCTGGTGCTGGGCACCGCGCCCGTCTTCTCCATCGGCGGGGTCGTGCTGTCGCAGCTCGTCATGATGCTCGGCATCTGGCAACTCGACCGCAAATGGCGGCGCGATCAGCGGGGAGCCGCCTGACCATGGCGACAAGCTGGCATCGCGGCGGTGTCGCCGCCATCCCCGCACAGACGGGCGGCGGCCAGAGCATGCGCATGATCTGGATCACCCAGATCTTCTATTTCGTCTTCCTGATGATGGTCTTCATCGGCCAGCAACCCTTCGCCTCCCGCACGCAGGACGAGCTGGTGGCGATGGCGCAGGAAAATGACGGGTCGGACCTGTTCAAGCAGATGCTGTTCATCGGCTTCGCCCTGCTGCTGACCGGCGTGCAGATCATCCGCAAGCATCCGCTGCAATATAGATTCACCTTCTGGCCGCTGGCGATCATGCTGGTCTGGTTCTTCATTTCCTGCACCTGGGGCGTGGACCCGTTCGTGTCCTTCAAGCGGGCGATGCAGCAGCTCATCGTGATCTACATCACCTTCTGCGCGCTGTCCCTGATAGGGCCGCAGCGGCTGTTCGACGCGCTGCGCGCGGCGCTGATCGTCTCGCTGATCATCTGCTGGGTGTCGCTGCCGCTGACACCCGCCGCCGTCCATCCACCGACCGAAAGCGACAAGGCGCTGATCGGCGCATGGCGCGGTTTCTTCTTCCACAAGAATATCGCCGGGGCCGTCATGGCGTTGACCTTCATCGTCTGCGGCAATGCATGGATCGACCGGCGCAAATGGTATTATGCGCTGTTCGCGGTCATGGCGTTCGTCTTCGTGATCGGGACTAAGAGCAAGACTTCGCTCGCGCTGTGCGTCGGCATGCTGGCGATCAGCAACATCTATCGGGCGCTGAGCGACAACACGCAGAAGCGCGCGATATTGCTGCTGATGCTGGGTTTCGGCATGGTGGGCTTCCTGGCGCTCTACATCGCCTATCAACCGACCATCGAGCGGCTGTTCGCCGATCCGACCAGCTTCACCGGGCGGGTATCGATCTGGCGGGTGGTGTTCGATTATCTGGCCGATCATCCCTATCTGGGCGCGGGCTTCGGCGGCTTCTGGCAGGTGGGCGTAAACAGCCCCGCGCATGACTATCTGAACCAGCAATTCCAGATGCTGACCGCCCATTCGCATGACGGCTATCTGGAAATCTGGGTGACGACCGGGCCGCTGGGCCTCATCATGCTGCTGGTCAGCTTCCTTGCCTTGCCCGCCTATTGGTTCCTGACCGGCTCGACCAGGGAGAACCAGGCGCTGATGGTGCCCGCCTTCGCCATCTGGGTGTTCGTCATGTACCAGAACCTGCTCGAAACCAGCTTTTTCGACAAGGATCGCCAGGTCTGGGTGATCTTCCTCGCGGCCATCGCGGCCGCCCACGCCACTTTCAAGGCCAAGCCGCGCCCGCAATGGACCCGGCGCCACCATCTCCAGCAGGAGAGCGTCCATGGCTAATATCATCGTCTGCATCGCCACCTGCAACCGGCCACAGGGATTGCGCCGGACCCTGGAATCTCTCGCTGCGCAACAAACGCGGCACCATCTGGAAGTGCTGGTGGCCGACAATGACGCGGCCCATCAGGAAGGGCTCGCCGTGGTCGAGCAGCTCGCTTCCCAAGGCTATCGCTGGCCGATCGAAGCCCTGCTGGTTGCGGAACGCGGCATTCCGCTGGTGCGCAACGCGCTCGTCGCCGCCGCGCTGGCGCGGCCCGGCGCGACCCATGTCGCCATGCTGGACGATGACGAGGCAGCCTCCCCCGGGTGGATCGACGCCATGGCCGATACGGCGCAGCGCTGGGAGGCGGACGTGGTCGGCGGCGCCGTGCTGCGGGAGATGGACAGCGCCATCGCTCCCTGGGCGGCGCGCCATCCCCTGCTCGCCCCCAAGCAACGCGGGCAGTCCGGCCCGGTCGCGCTGGTGGACAGCACCGCCAATGTGCTGATCGCCGCCACGGCCCTGCGCGCCATGGGGGAGCGCCCCTTTGACGAGCGCATGGCGCTGACCGGCGGGTCGGACAAGCAACTGTTCACCCGCATGCAGCGCGCCGGCTTCCGCTTCGCCTGGTCGGAGGAGGCGGTCGTGACCGAACTCATCCCCGCCAGCCGCGTCACCGCCCGATGGCTGCTGATGCGCGGCTATCGCGTCGGTATGACCGACATGATGGTGGAGCGTTTCCACAGGGGCCGGCTGCGCGCCCTGTTGGGCGAAGCGCCGCGCATCGTCGCGGGATTCCTCGTCGGATCGCTGGGCGCTGTCGCGACGTTCGACCGGGGCAAGCGGGTCGAACGGCTCGGCAAGCTTTATCGCGCGGCCGGCAAGATCGCCGGGCTCGCCGGATTCCACTATGAAGAATATCGAAAGGTGCATGGCGCATGAGCGATGCCGCGCTGGGCAAGCAACCCTTTTTCTCCGTCGTCATCCCGCTCTACAACCGGGCGGAAATCGTCGGCGACACCATCCGGTCCGTGCTGGCGCAGGACTGGCAGGATTTCGAGATCGTCGTGATCGACGACGGTTCGCGGGACAATCCCGGCCCCGTGATCGACGCGATAGGCGATCCGCGCGTCCGCTATATCCGGCAGGATAACGCCGGCGGCGGCGCGGCGCGCAATGCCGGCATCATGGCGGCCGACGGGCGCTATATCGCCTTTCTGGACTCCGACGACCTGTTCCTTCCCGGCAAGCTTTCCATCATGGCGAAGGCGCTGGCGGGAGATGACGGGCGAACGGTGCTCTATTCCCGCATGAAGGTGGACCGGGGCGTCGACCGCTACTGGATCAGGCCCGACCGCGGCATTCGCGAGGGCGAGGATGTCGGGGAATATCTGTTCTGCGCCAATCAGTTCATGCAGACCAGCACCATGGTCGTGCCGACCGGCATGGCGCAGCATGTGCTGTTCGACCCGGCTTTGAAGAAGGGACAGGATCTCGACTTCTGCGTCCGGCTCCAGGGCGCGGGGGCCCGGTTCCGGATGATCGACCAGCCGCTGACCATCTGGCTCGACGCGACGGAGGCGGGCCGGACATCCTATGTGAAGGGCTATGAAACCTCGCTCGACTGGCTCGACCGCTGCGGCCACATGCTCACCAACCGGGCGCGGCGGGGCTATCGCGCAACCGTGCTGGCCTATCATATGGCGCCGATCAGGCCGGTGGTGGCGATCAAGGATCTGGCGGTGGGCATGGTGGCGGGCGGCGTTCCTCCCCGCGTGATCGCCCGGCAGGTGCTGCGATCCTATCTGCCCAAGCCGCTCTACCGATCGCTGGTCAACGGCTTCGTCCTGCGCTTCGGCAAGGCCGAGGCCGCCACAAGTGGAGCCGGTTCGTGATGACCGCCTGGCAACCTCCGTCCAGCCTGAAGGCTGCCACCGCCGCGCCGCTGTTTTCCGTGGTGATCCCCACCTATCAGCGGCGCGACGCGGCGGTGGCCGCCGTCATGTCCGCCCTTGAACAGACGGTCGCGATCATCGAGGTGATCGTGGTCGTGGACGGATCGACGGACGGGACGGAAGTTGCCCTGGGCGCGATCAACGATCCGCGTCTCAAGGTCATCGTGCAGGAAAATCGCGGTGCGGCGGCCGCGAGGAACAAGGGCATCGACCATGCCCGCGGACGCTATATCGCCTTTCTCGACTGCGACGACCGGTTCCTGCCGCACCATCTTGCCGACCTGCTGCCCCTGTTGCAGGAGAGCGAGGATGTCGTCGCCTATGGCCAGGTGCTGGCCGACCGTGGCGAAGGACGCAATTTCCTCAAGCCGCCGCGCGCCATCGCCCATGGCGAAACCATGGACCGCTATCTGATGTGCGATCGCGGCTTCATCCAGACCAGCAGCATGGCCCTCAGCCGGACGCTGGCGGAGAAGGTGCGCTATCGCGAGGATGTGAAATTCGGCGACGATACCGACTTCGCCCTGCGCCTGTCGCTGGCCGGGGCGCGCTTCCTGATGACGGAACGGCCCGGCACCATATGGGCCGACCGCGATGCCGACGACCGGCTTTCGCAGGTGCGCGGCAGCATCGGCAGCCTGACCTGGCTGCGGGACCTGCGCCCCCATATCAGCCCGCGCGCCTTTTCCGCCTATATGGGCTGGCACGCCGCGAAAAGCATCTGGCCGACCAGCAGGCGGCAGGCGATGCGCTACTATCTGGGGGCCGTCTGCCGGGGCGCCTTCGGTCCCCGCCTGGCGGCGACCGTGCTGTTGCAGATCGTGATGCCCGACCCGGTCTATCGCCGCATTTCCGACCGCTGGATCGACCTGTCCCACATGCTCGCCGGCAAGGGGCAGAGGCTGTGAGGCGGCGTGAATTCCTGGCGGGCGCGGCGGCGCTTTCCGCCTGCTCCCCCATCCAGCCGAGCGCCGCACAGGTCGGCGGCACGGCAGGGCTTTCAGCCCATGCCCGCAAGTCGGGCCGCTATTTCGGCGCGGCGATCAAGTCGCGCCAGTTGCGCGAAGACCCCGATTTCACCGCCGCCGTCGCCCGGGAGTGCGACATGGTGGTCCAGGAATATGAACTGAAGCGCGGCACGACCGAGCCGAAACCCGGCAAATATGATTTCAGCGGCGCCGACCAGATCATCGCCTTCGCACAGCAGCATGGCATGCGCGCGAGGGGGCATGCGCTGGTCTGGTACGCCGCGCAACCGCCTTGGCTGGAACCGGCGTTGAAGGCCGCCGGCCGTGCCGAACGCGAAACGCTGATGACCAGCTATATCGACACCGCCATGCGCCGTTACGCAGGCAAAATCCGCGAATGGGACGTCGTCAATGAAGCCATCGAGCCCAATGACGGCCGCGCCGACGGCATGCGCGCCAAAAGCATGTGGATGGATGCGCTGGGCGAGGATTATATCGACATCGCCTTCCACCACGCGCGGGAAGTCGATCCCCGGCCCATGCGGTTCCTGACCGATTTCGGGATAGAACATGACTCCCCCCGCTGCGAGCGCCGCCGCACTGCTCTGCTGAAGCTGCTCGACCGGTTGATGGCGCGCAACGTGCCGGTGGACGCGGTCGGCATACAAGGGCATCTGAAGCCCTATAGGGAAGGTTTCAACCAGGCCCTGTTCGCGCGCTTTCTGGAGCAGCTCAGCGGCTATGGGCTGGCCCTCTCCATCACGGAATTCGACGTCGCGGACCGGGGTGGGCCACCCAATCCGGACAAGCGGGACAAGGAGGTCGCCTCCGTCGCCAAGGCCTTTCTGGACGTGGCGCTGGACAATCCGGCGATGCGTTCGGTGCTCTGCTGGGGGCTGTCGGACCGCTATAGCTGGCTGTCCAGTTTCAAGGATTACAAGTGGCCCGACGGCCAGTTGTCGCGCGGCCTGCCTCTGGACGGCGGGATGCGCCGCAAGCCGCTGTGGGACGCCATAGCCGCCGCCTTCGACGCGGCCCCCGCCATGAGGAGCGCAGGCGCATGAGAATTTCCTCGCTGACCGGCCTTCGCGGCGTGGCGGCGGTGTCGGTGCTGCTGTACCACATCCCGCATAATCCGGCGTTCGAGGCGTTTCGCCTGCCGCTTTTTTCCCGCGCCTATCTGGCGGTCGACCTGTTCTTCATCCTGAGCGGCTTCGTCATCTCCTTCGGCTATCACGACCGGGTGGTGAACCATCTGGGGTGGGCGAGCTATGTCGACTTCCTCGTCAACCGCATGGCGCGCGTATGGCCGCTGCACCTGATCGTGACGCTGGTGTTCATGGCGCGCATCGTCCTGAACATCTCCGGCAGCCAGGCGATCGCGCTCGATGCGCCGAACATCCTCACCAACCTGCTGATGGTGCAGAGCTGGGGTTGGGGAACGGAGCCGATCGCGGGCAACAGCTGGTCCGTCAGCACGGAGGTCGCGGCCTATCTCATCTACCCGCTGATCGCCATCATCGCCTTCTCGCGATGGGCATGGGTGCAGGGGTTGCTGTGCGTCGGAATATTGGGCCTGGTGGCGCTGTCGGGCCGGGGTTCCAGCGGTCCGCTGGACGTCAATGACAGCGACAGCGTGCTGACGCTGCTGCGCTGCCTCGCCGGTTTCTCGCTGGGCGTTCTCAGCTATCGCTGCGCAGAGAAGGCGTGGTGCCGGCGGCTCATCGACCGGACGGGCGCATTCGCCATGATCTGCGGGCTCATCGCGCTCGCGCTGCTGCTGCCTGGAAAGGCCGATCTGCTGGTGGTCTGCCTGATGCCGGCGCTGGTGCTGAGCTGCTATTATAACGGCGCGGCGGCGCGGGCGGTGATGGCCAATCCGGTCAGCTTCCATCTGGGCCTGATCAGCTATTCCATCTATCTCTGGCATCCGCTGGTGCGCGACGTGTTCGCCCGCGGCATGGGCGTGGCGCACAGGCATGGAATCACCGGCTTCGACGGACTGATCGTCCTCGCCATGCTGGTGGCGACCTGGCTGCTCTGCTGGGCGAGCTATGCGCTGGTGGAGGTGCGCGGGCACCGCTTCATCAAATGGCTCCAGCGCGGCGGACGGAGCCGCAAGCCCGTGGTCGAGGCGGCCGCCTGATGCCCGCGGTCTGGATCGCCATTCCCACCTTCCGCCGGCCCGAACAGCTCCGCCACCTGTTGGAGGCCCTGCCCGGCGTAACCGACCGCCATGATGTGATGGTGCTGGTGGCGGACAATGATCCGGTCCGGCAGGAGGGAGCAGCCGTGGTCCGGTCCCTGCTGGCGGAGGGATATGGCCTGCCCGTGACGCTGCTGACGGTGACGCAGCCGGGGCTCTGCGCAGTTCGCAATGCCATCGCCGCCGCCGCTCTGGACGACCCGGCGATGCGTTTCCTGGCGATGATCGACGATGATGAGTGGCCGCAACCCGGCTGGCTGGACGCGCTGCTGATCTGTCAGGCGCAGGTGGGCGCGGATGTCGTTGCCGGGCCGGTGGGCAGTTGCTTCGTGGGGCAGCCGCCGCGATGGGCGCGCGAAACGCTGGTCTTCCGCGCGGAGGAACGCCCATGGGGGGCGACCGGCATGCTCTGGGCAAGCAACAACCTGCTGGTCGGCCGGCGCGCCTTTGCAATGATCGGCGCGCCCTTCTTCGATCCGCGCTTCAACCGCAGCGGCGGAGAGGATCTGGATTTCCTGGCCCGGCTGCATGAGGCAGGCGCCCGCTTCGGCTGGTCGCCCGATGCACGGGTCAGCGAATGGGTGCCGGCGGAGCGGGCGCGCCTTTCATGGGTGCTGAAACGCATGTGGCGCATCGGCTGCACTGAAACCATGGCGCGGCGCAAGGCCCTGCCCGGCCGCATCGGCGGCGCGAAGCTGCTGGCCCGGTCGATTGCGATATTGGGACTGCGGACCGCGGGACTGGCGGCCCTGTTGCTGCCCGGCGCGCGTCGGGTGGACATCGCCGGACAGTGGGTCAAGAGCTGGGCGCGCCTCTATGCCCTGGCAGGAGGCGCGCGCAGCTATTACGGGGCGAGCCATTATGGCGCGCTGTAGATTTTGAAGCTCTTGACGACCATGTCGCCCGACCCGTCATCATAAGCGCCATCGGTCTTCACCGCGACGTCCATGATGGGATAGAAGCGGAAGCCCCGGAAGGGATTGACCGACTGATAGGTTTCCACCCCATCCACGAACCAGGTGATGTAATCGCGCTGGATGTCCACGGCGAAACGATGGAAACCCTGGGAATAGCCGCTGAGGCCATAGGCCTGCTGCGTCTGGATCGTGACGCCCCGCTGATCGTAACGGGTGCCGTTGGCCCCGATATGCAGGGTATGGGCGACATGGCGGTCGAAACCCCAATAGCTTTGATAGCCGAACCCTTCATAAATATCGATCTCGGGCGGCCAGCCGCTGGTCGACACCAGCCAGAAGGCAGGCCATGACCCGCGCCGGCTGGGCATTTTGGCTTCCCATTCATATTGGCCATAGCCGATCTGCGTCGCCAGGAAATTGCGCCCGTCGAGCACCGACGACCCATAATACCATGTCTGGCCGCCATAGCTGATCGGCGTCTTCAGCTTTTGCGTATGCAGGACTAGTCCGTTCGTCCCCCAATAGACCGGCCCTTCGATGCCGGGGAAAATGCTGGAATCGAGATAGAGGCCGGTTTCCCCATTGGCGATCTGCGTCCGGCCATGGGCAAGCGAAGTCGCCCAGCGGTCCCAACCGCCATCGGGGGACCGCCTATGCGTGTCCTTGAGCAGTTCGAACTGAAGCGTGCCGGTCGCCGCGAAGCTTCGCGGCTCGCGAAACATACCCGTCGCCCTAGCGGTTGCGATGGCCGTGCTGCTGGCCATGATCGTCGCGGTCGATTGACCCTGAAGGCCGCCCCAGGGCGCCTCCCGCAGCTTGACCTGGAACTGCTGGCCTTCCGTGGCGCCGATGATCGGCACCGCGACGGTCTGCACCAGCGGATCGCCGGGGCGGAAGATCACCACCGTGTCGACCGTCTGGTAATTATAGCCCGACAGTGCGCGATAGGTGCCCGATCCGTTGACCGTGATGATCCGCGCGATCACCGTATTGGGCGTCGGCCGATCCAGCGTCACCGGCACATAGGCCACGCTGCTGCCCGGACGAAAGCTCGCATTGCCCAGCGACAGCGTCGCCTTTGCCGGCAGCTTCGTCCCATTGGCGAAGTCGAAATCGGAAAAATCAGAGACAATGTTCATCGTCGTGGAACCGCTGATCGTCGACGACGTTATCGTTGTGGAGTTCGTGGCGGAAAGAAGCTGCGAACTGGTACTGGTTGCAGTCGACGTCATATTCGATGTCGACCCCCCAGTCATGATCGTAGCGGCTCCCGCTGCGAAAATACAAAGCATTCCGGCTCCAAAAATGGAGCCAGTCATTTTGACAGGCATGGTTGCGACCCCCGCAGTTAACCCCAATAGGGTCCCCCAAGAAGGTTAACAAAAACTTCGGGTCAACGACGACTCGTCGTATCCTTTCGGAATTTGCGACGAGTTGTTGGTGGACATGCTGAAAACTGGCTGAACCTGGCCATGTTTTCAGAATCGATATGACCCGGGATTTCCACGCCGGAAATGAAAAGCGCTCCCGACACAAGGCCGGGAGCGCGCCTGTTCCAGCCCTTACCGCGAGGGAAGGGATTTCGGTCGCGGCTTATTCCGCCGCCTGAACCAACTCTTCTATCTCGGGCGTGGCGCCGCGGCCGACGCTGACATAGGCGAAGCCGGCCGCCTCGGCATCGGCCGGACGATAGATGTTGCGCAGGTCGACCAGACCGTCGCCGCTCATGATGCCCTTGAGGCGCGGCAGATCGAGCGCCCGCAGCGCATCCCATTCCGTGACGATGACGACCGCCGCAGCCCCCTGCGCCGCGACATAGGGATTATCGCAGAATTCGACATTCGCCATCATCGTACGGGCGGCATCCATCCCCTCCGGATCATAGGCCCGCACCTGCGCGCCTCCGTCCTGCAGGGCCTGGATGATGGCGATCGACGGTGCATCGCGCATGTCGTCGGTATTGGGCTTGAAGGTCAAGCCCAGCACGGCGATGGTCTTGCCGCGCACCGACCCGTTGCAGACCGCGACCACCTTCCGCGCCATGGCCCGCTTGCGGCTTTCGTTGATCGCCACGGTCGTTTCGATCAGGCGGATCGGCGCGCCGGCGTCTTCGGCCGTCTTGACCAGCGCCAGCGTATCCTTCGGGAAGCAGGAGCCGCCATAGCCCGGCCCGGCATGAAGGAATTTCGAACCGATCCGGTTATCGAGACCGATGCCGCGCGCCACCTGCTGGACGTCCGCGCCGACATTCTCGCACAGTTCGGCAATTTCGTTGATATAGGTGATCTTCATCGCCAGGAAGGCGTTGGCGGCATATTTGATGAGTTCGCTTGTCCGGCGGCCGGTGAACTGGATCGGCGCCTGGTTGAGGTAGAGGGGGCGATAGACCTCCTCCATCACGGGGCGGGCGCGCTCATCCTCTATGCCGACGACGATGCGGTCAGGGCGCTTGAAATCCTGGATCGCCGCACCCTCGCGGAGGAATTCGGGGTTGGAGGCGACGGCGAACTGCGCATCGGGATTGGTTTCGCGGACAATGCGGTCGACCTCGTCCCCCGTACCGACCGGAACGGTGGACTTGGTGACGATGACGGTGAACCCGCTCAGGTTGGAAGCGATCTCCTGCGCGGCGGCATAGACATAGCTCAGGTCCGCATGCCCATCGCCTCGCCGCGCGGGGGTGCCGACGGCGATGAACACCACATCGGCCTGGCTAACCGATCCGGCAAGATCGGTGGTGAATGTCAGGCGACCCGCCTTCACATTGCGCGCGATCAGATCGGCAAGGCCCGGCTCGTAGATCGGAACGCCGCCGCCCTGCAACAACTCGATCTTGCGCGCGTCCTTGTCCACGCAGATGACATCATGGCCGAAATCCGCGAGACACGCGCCGGATACCAGGCCGACATAGCCCGAGCCGGTCATAACGATCCGCATCACTATTCTCCTTCTTCAAACGGCTTTCGACCGACGGCCAACCGATCATGAAAGGACGCAGGAATCCATTCCGGGAAACCCCGGATGCACGGACCCTCATCCCTCATCATGGGTTGGGCGCCAGGCGACCGAGCCCGATGCCCAATTGGCCGGAACCAGCCGGCGATTGACGCAGCGCAGCATACCGTCCTGCGCGGGCTGGATGCAACGCAGCCTGCCGCTCTTCGCACACATATGGGCGCGGATCAGGCGCTTAGCCCATGGAAAAGGGCGGGAGCATCGCTGCTCCCGCCCCTCGCCCTCGCCCTGAGGAACCGGTCAGAATTTGACGCGCACGCCGGCCGTGAAGGCGCGGCCGACAATATCGTACACCGCGATATTGGTCGGCGGGTTGACGCCCGGCACGGTGCCGGGAATCAGCGGCGGCTTCTTGTCGAACAGGTTGTTGACCGTCGCGAAGAATTCGAAATTGCCGCCATCGCCATGCGGAATGGTGTAGCGCATCGTCAGGTCGGTGTACCAGACCGGCTTCACCTTGGGATTGACGAACTGGATCGGCGTCGCGCCGCCCGGAATATCGAGCCGCATCTTGCCGATATATTGTTCGCCAATGGTGAGGCCGAAGGGGCCATTGGTATAGTCCACCGTCAGGTTGCCGCGCCAGCGCGGAAAACCCTGCGGGTTGCTGGTGACGACGCTGACGCCCGCATAATGGGCGATCGGCGCGCCCGCATATTGCTGGGCATCGAACTTGTCGAGATAGTTGAGGTAGAGCCGCAGGCCCAGCCCGCCATTGCCGACCGCCGTGCGATAGGTGAAGTCGAAATCGATGCCCGCCGTCTTCAGGAAGGCGATGTTCGCAGGGGTCAGACGAATCAGCGACGGGAAGCTGGTCGGGCTGGCGCGCTCGATCAGATTGCATTCCGCAACGCCCGATCCGCCGGCATTGAGGCAGTTGGTCAGGATCTGCTGCGCCGACAGGGAGTCGATCAGCTTGTCGACCTTGATGTTGTAATAGTCGATCGAGGCCGAGAAACCGCGCAGGAAGCTGGGCGAGAACACCGCGCCGAAGGTGTAGGTGTCCGCCACTTCCGGCTTCAGATTGGGATTGCCCGACGTCACCGTGTTGGCATTGACGTTCTGGCCGCTGCCATAGCTCCCGTCCGCACTCCTGACGTCATTGACGATGCCGATGCCGCTCTGCGCGCCGGCATAAAGTTCGAACAGATTGGGCGCGCGGATGTCATGCGAATAGGTGCCGCGCAGCAGCAGGTCGTCCACTGGCTTCCAGGTGCCGCCCACCTTCCAGGTCTTGACCGTGCCGGAGGTGGAGTAATCGGTCACACGGATCGCGCCGTTCACGCTCAATTCGCGGAAGAAGGGCGTGTCCTTCAGGATCGGCACCGCAAGTTCGGCATAGGCTTCCTTGACGTTCAGCTTGCCCGCCGCCGATCCGACATTGGTCAGCCAATAGAAGAGCGTGTTGATCGAGCCGGTGGGATAGGGAACCGTCGCCGATTCCGCCCGAGGGACGCCGCGCAAGCCGGCGAAATAGGCTTCCCGCTCCGCATCCGTGTCCAGCAGCGACGGATCGGCATTGCTGGTTAGGCGCAGGGACTGGCGCCGATATTCCACGCCCACCGCGATGTCGACCGGGCCTGCCGGCAGTTCGAACAGGCTGCCGCTGATATTGGCGGCGATCGCATCCTGCTTGAAGCGCGCCCGATAGCTGGAGGTGCCGGTCGCATAGGCGTAGCCCTCCGGCGTCGATTTCGACGGATCGCCATGCATCACGTCGATCGGCTTGCACCCGGCATATTGGCTGGCATAGGTCGGGTTCAGCAGCACGCGGCAGGTGACCTGCCCGGTCGAGGGATCGCGCACGGCGTCGAGCGCGGCATAGAGCTTCTGGTTGTCGTACAGCCCCACATTGTCCATCGAATGCTTCGAATCGCCGTGGCTGTAGGTCACCTGCCAGTTGAAGTCGTCGAACTTGCCCGCAAGGCCGGTCGTCGCCGTCCAATAATCGGTCTTTTCATAGGCGATCGGCTTGGGCTGGCCTGCATCCTGCTGACCGACGACATAATAATCGTTCGCGCCTGTCAGCGCGCCGTCGAGCGCAGTGGAGAGATAGGGATTGCCCTTGTAGATGCGCGCCGATTGCGTCGCCGGAATCAGCGAATTGCCCTGTGTGAAATAATGATATTTGCTGCGGGCGTAGAGCCCCTGGACGAAGAAATTGATGTCGTCCGTCAGGTCGTAGCTGACCCGGCCGAAACCGTTATAGTTGGTGAGCGGCGAGATCGCATTGGTGTCGTCGGGAATCTTGTAGCCGTCGCCGCCCTGCTGGAAGCCGGTGGTACCGACGACGGTCCCCAGGTTGAACGGGCGGGTGGAGCCGTCATTGTTGATGACCCGTCCGACGAACGGATTGCCGGCCACGCTGGACCCCACGATACGGCCGTTGGCGGCCAGGGCGGAGATGCGGATGTCCGGCGCAACCACATAGGGATTGGCAACCGTGCCCGGCGCCGCCGTGCAGGTGCGCGACTGGCCGTTGGCGGAAAGAGCGCAGGTGGATGTCACGCTGCCGACGAAATTATAGCCCTGCGTCGCGAAGTCGCGGTCCTGCCGCAACATGCCGTCGCTGTTGGAATATTCCGCGCTCAGCAGGACATGGCCGCGGCCGCCGGCGAAATCCGCGCCGAATGCGCCGCCCAGCCGCTGGTTGCCGTTATTGCCGCGCTGGTCCACGCCTGCCTGGGCCACGCCCTTGAAGCCCGTGAACTTCTTGTCGAGGATGAAGTTGACGACACCCGCGACCGCATCGGAACCCCATTGGGCCGAAGCGCCCCCCGTCACCACGTCGACACGCTGCATCAGCAGTTGCGGCAGGACGTTGGTATCGATGGTGCCGACATATTCGGTGGGCGAAACCCGCATCCCGTCGAACAGGATCAGCGTACGCAACGGCCCCTTCGGATTGTTGCTGGGCGTGCCGAGGCCGCGCAGGTTCAGAACATTGCCGTGGATCGGCAGGTTGGAGAAATTATTCGCCGACTTGGATGGGCTCAGCGAATTGTTGAACTGGGGCAGCTTGTTGAGCGCGTCGGCCACGCCCGAGGGCGTCGTCTTGGCCAGTTCCTCCGTCGATGCGACCGTCACCGGAGTCGGCGCGGTATAACCGTCGCGCACGATGCGCGACCCCGTCACGACGATGTCGGCATTGCTCGCCGGCGCCGCGGCCTGGGGCACGGCATCTTCCTGCGCGGGCGCCGCCGCGGCCATTTCCTGCGCCCAGGCGGGCACTGCCATTGCGATGATGCTGGCGCCGACGGCCAGCGACGATATGAACAGCCTGTCCTTCGTCATCTTTCCTTTTCCTCTCCCTGCACGATCTTTGTCCGGCAACGTCACCGGGCGCGATCATTATTATCCCCGTGTGCACTTTTATAGTTATCCCAGCCAACGCCGATGTCAATAAATTTTGCACCAGTGGGAAAAGTTAATTGCAGATATTCCACACTCCCTTCACCGGAATCCCCCGGCATAATTTCCCCGCGCCGCCCCGGCGGTCCGCTGTTTCCGCGCACATGCCACGAACATATATTGACCCACTGTGCAGAAATGTGCGTTATAATGGCTGGAGCGGCAGTGCGCCGGCAGACCGTGCCGGGCGCTACAGGGCCGAGAGATAGGGAGAGTGGCCTTGCCGCATGATCGTCAGTCAGACAGCGCCATTTGCGACGGGGCAGCGCAACCATGACGCAGATTTCCGCGACGATGGCGTCATCGTCAGGATCAGGCGGCGCGCACGGAGATGTCGAAGCCAACATCGCCTCACCTCTCCCCGAACAGGCCGCCTATCCTTCGCCCCTGATGGGCTGGCTGACCGTGGCGATCCTGTTCCTGCTGTACATATTATCACTGACCGACCGAAACATCATGGCCCTCATGGTCGGGCCGATCAAAAAGGACCTGGGCCTGTCGGACCTCCAGATCAGCCTGTTGCAAGGACCGGCCTTCGCCATTCTCTTCTGTCTGTGCGCGATTCCGCTGGGCATGGCGCTGGACCGCTTCAGCCGCCGAGTCGTCCTTTATCTGTCGGTGACGGTGTGGAGTATCGCGGCGGCGAGTTGCGGCCTTGCCGGCAGCTTCGCGGCGCTCGCCATGGCACGGGCAGGCGTCGGCGCGGGCGAGTCGGGCTTCGGCACCGGCAGCTATTCGGTGGTCGGGGACAGCTTCCCGCCGCACAAGGTTTCGCTCGCCATGTCCGTCTTCATCATGGGCGGGGTGATGGGCGCGGGCATCGTGTTCCTGTTCGGCGGCCCGATCGTCGCCGCCGCGATGAAGGCCGGCCCCGCCGATTGGCCGGTCTTCGGGTTGCTGCAACCCTGGCAACAGGTGTTCATCATGACCGGCGCGCCCGGCATAGCGCTCGCCTTCCTGGTCTTCGCCTTTCGCGAACCGCCCCGGCGCAGGGCGATCAGCGCGGGCGCGGGCTATGGCGAGGCATGGGCCTTCATGCGCGAATATATGCCGCTCTATCTGGCGACCTTTGTCGGCTTCGGCCTGGCCTATGCCGCCACCATCGGTTTCCAGCTGTGGACGCCGGTCTATCTTGCGCGGGTTCATGGCTGGGAACCGGGACGGATCGGGCCGGTCATCGGCCTCGCCCAGATCGGGGCGGCGGCGATGATCCCGCTGCATGGCTGGACAGTCGACCGGCTCTATCGCCGGGGGAAGCGCGACGCCCATCTGTTCTGGTGCCTGCTGACGGTGCTGGCCTCGGCGCCCTTCGGCATCGCCGCCTTTCTGGTCAGCAGCCCCTGGACGACCGTCGCCTGCTACTGGTGCTTCATGGCGCTGATCCTCTCCACCTCCAGCATGGGGCCTGCCACGGTGCAGGTGGTGACGCCGCAATATCTGCGCGGGCGCGTGTCGGCGCTCTATGTGCTGGCGTCCGGCCTGATCGCCATGGCGGGCGGGCCTGCCTTCATCGGCCTTGTCACCGACAAGCTGCTGGGCGACGAGATGAAGGTCGGCCTGTCGCTCGTCATCAGCGTGTTCTGCGTGCTGCTGCCCGCCGCGCTTCTTTTCGCCTTCGGTCGCGCCTCGATGCGGCGCGCCCATGAAGCCATTGCTTGAGGATGATCCGATGATAGAGACACGCCGCCCCACCTTCATCGACGGCAAGCCCAAAAAGCTGCTGATCGACGGCAGGCCTGTCGACGCCCTGTCCGGCGAGACGTTCCAGAGTTTCAGCCCATCGACCGGCGAACTGGTGGCCGAACTGGCGCTGGCGGGCGCGGAAGATGTGGACCGCGCCGTCCGCGCCGCCCGCGCCGCCTTTGAAGGGCCATGGAGCCGTTTCAAACCGGCCGAGCGGCAGGCTGTGCTGTTGAAGCTGGCCGATCTGGTGGATGCGGAGTTCGACGATCTCGCTTTGCTCGACTGCATCGAAATGGGCCGCCCGATCACGGCTGCTCGTGGATTGCGGGGCATGCTGCAACGTTCGCTGCGTCATTTTGCGGGGGCCGCAACGGCGATCCATGGGGAGACGTTGTCCAACAGCTTCCCGGTGGACCTGCTGTCCTACACGCTGCGCGAGCCGGTGGGCGTGGTGGGTGCGATCATCCCATGGAACGGCCCGCTGTTCAGCGCGGCGTGGAAGGTCGGGCCTGTACTCGCGACCGGCTGCGCCATCGTCCTGAAACCCGCAGAAGATGCATCGCTCAGCCCGCTCCGCTTCGGGGAACTGTGCCTGGAGGCGGGTGTGCCGCCGGGCGTCGTCAATGTCGTGACCGGCGCGGGCGAAACCGGAGGCGCCCTGTCCGCGCATCCCGATGTGGACAAGATCGCCTTCACCGGCTCCTGCGAGACCGGCCAGAGGATCATCGCCGCTTCCGCCGGGACCGTGAAAAAGGTGACGATGGAACTGGGCGGCAAGTCGCCCAACATCATCTTCGCCGATGCCGATCTCGACATGGCTACGCCAGCAGCGGCGATGGGGGTATTCAACAATTCGGGTCAGGTCTGTGCGGCCGGCACGCGACTGTTCGTGGAACGTCCTGTCTATGAGGACATGGTCCAGCGCATCGCCGCCTTCGCGAAGGCTCTGAAGATCGGCCCCAGCCTCGACACCGACACCCAGATCGGTCCGCTGGTGTCGGCCAGGCAATATGCCCGCGTCTCCTCCTATCTCGAACTGGGGCCGATGGAAGGCGCGCGGCTCGTGACGGGCGGCGAGCGCGTGACGGGCGGCGCCTTCGACAAGGGCCATTGGGTCGCGCCCACCATCTTTGCCGATGTGAAGGATGAGATGCGGATCGCGCGGGAGGAGATTTTCGGCCCTGTCTCCTGCATCATGCCGTTCGACGATTTCGACGAGGTGATCGCTCGCGCCAATGCGACGCGCTTCGGCCTGGCGGGCGGCGTGTGGACGAAGGACATCGGCAAGGCCATGACGGCGGTGAAGCGCATCCGGGCGGGGTCGATCTGGGTCAACCATTATTTCGCGATGGACCCGTCCGTCCCCTTTGGCGGCTACAAGATGAGCGGTTTCGGACGGGAGGGCGGCGCCGAACATATCGACGCCTATTTGCAGACCAAGGGCGTGTGGATCAGGACATAAGCTGGAGCCCCTTCCCGCTCCCGCGAAGGCATTGGAGCGAGATGGGGGGCTCGCGGCAGCCCAGTCCTGTCGCCGGAACCGCCCCCTGCCTCAGCAGGAGCGCCCCCTTCCCTGCCTCCGGTTCACTTGCCGATTTCCAGCGCCCTTTCCGGGCAGGATTTCGCACCCTTCCAGGCAAGCTTCTCATCCGCCTCCGCCACGTCGATGTCGCCGGGCTTGATATAGCCCTCATCGTCCAGCTCGAAGATATTCGGCGCCATGGCCCAGCAACGCGCATGGCCCTGGCATTTGTCATTGTGCACGATGATTTTCATGGAAAGTCCCTCCTCAGGACCAGTCGAGGACCAGATTTTCGATGCCGAACACATGCCCGCCGAAAGTGACCGGCGCCGTGCCTTGCTTGATGCGGAAGGGCGGAATGCGCTTCAGCCATTCCTCCAGCCCGACCACGATCTCCCGCCGGGCGAGATGCGATCCCAGGCAGCGGTGCGGGCCATAGGCGAAGGCGGTGTGGCGATTATCCTCCCGCGCAAGGTCGATCCTTTCGGGATGCGGGAATTCCAGCGGGTCGCGATTGGCGATCATCGTCGCGCAGGACACATAGTCGCCCCGGCGGATCGGCGCGCCTTCGAAATCGATGTCCCGGGTCGCCACGCGGATCATCTGCACGGTGGGATAGGCGCGCAGCAGTTCCTCCGCCGCCAGCACGATCCGTGACGGATCGCTGCGCAGCAATTGCTGGTCGTCCATATGCCGCGCCAGATAGTTGAGGTCGAAGCCTATGGCGGCCGCCACCGTATCCAGCCCTGCGATGAACAGCAGCACGCCGGTACCGCGAATTTCCATGTCGGTCAGCGGCCGGTCATCGATCTTCGACTGCACCAGGAAGGACATGAAGTCATCGACCGGCCGCCTGCGCCGTTCGGCGGACAATTCGTCGATGAAGCCGATGATGGTCCGCGCGGCGGCGGGACGCTGGACATTGTCGCCATGCAGCAGTGCGTTCGCCCAGCGGACGAATTCATCCAGCCGATCGTCGGACAGCCCAAGGAAGCGCAGGAAGATGTTCACCGCGAAGGGAAAGGCGAAATCCTCCATGACATGGCAACTGGTGCCCGCCGCCGCGATCCTGTCGATCAGGAAGATCGCCCGTTCCCGCACGGCGCTTTCAAGTGCCATCACCCGCTTGGGCGAGAGCAGCGGGTTGAGCAGCGAGCGGAACTTGCCATGGTCCGGGGGGTCCAGTTCCAGCGGGATCATCGGCCAGCTTTCCCCCAGGGCGGAGGCGAAGATGCTGCGATGGCTGGAGAAGGTTTCCGGGTCCTGCAACACCTTCCGCTGATCCTGCGCGCGGGTGATGACCCATGTGCCGCGCCCGTCGCGGGTGTTGACCGGCGAATAGAAGATGCGCGGACCCTGATGCACGACGGCGGCGGCCGCCTGCGGATCGCCATTGGGCGTCGGCTGCATGCCGGGCGAGGAAAACAGGCTGAAATCGCCGACCATATCGGGCGGAACATGCGCCGGAATGGGTCGGGCCGCGAAGGTCTCCATATGCGCGCTCTCCTATGTACGAGCCGCCCGCCGCCGAATCGCAAGGCTGCGGCTGATCTTATCAATTTTGCATTTGAGTATAGTTTATGACCTGTGGCAAAGCTGTCAACCATCACGGTCATGATCAATGAAGATGCGACTAATTTTACCCACCTGTGCAATTTATACCTAGCCAGCGGTGCAGAATTGGCATAAGGATTCGGTCATGGAGGCGGGATGCTCCATCGGAAGGCCGCGTGGCTTTTGCGGGAAACAGGGACAGGGTGCATGGCCGAGTGGGATGGAATGGAAGCGCAGTCGTTCCGGCAGGAAGCGCGCGCATGGCTGCGGGCGAATTTCCCGCCTTCGCTGACCAATGCTCCATCCATTCACTTCGTCAGCGACCGGCATGCGGCGGAATCCAATGCCGACTGGCGCCTGTGGCGCGAACGCATGGCGGAAAAGCGGTGGGGCGTGCCCACCTGGGAACCGCGCTATGGAGGCGCCGGCCTTAGCGAGGCGCAGGCCAAGATCATCGGGCAGGAACTGGCTGCGATCGGCGGTTTCAATCCGATCCGCAGCTACGGCACGATGATGCTGGGCCCGACGCTGCTGGAATATGGCAGCGAGGAACAGAAGCTGGAGCATCTGCCCTTCATCGCCACCAATGAACGGCGCTGGTGCCAGGGATTTTCGGAACCGGGCGCAGGGTCCGACCTTGCTTCGCTCCAGACCAAATGCATCGACATGGGCGATCATTGGCTGGTCAACGGGCAGAAGATCTGGACATCGGGCGCCGACCAGGCCGACTGGTGCTTCGCCCTCGTCCGCACCGACACCAGCCGAAAGCAGGGCGGCATCAGCTTCCTGCTGATCGACATGAAATCCGAGGGGATCGAAACCCGCCCTATCGTCCTCATCAGCGGATCGACCCATTTCTGCGAAGTCTTCTTCAACGATGTGAAAGTGCCCAAGGGCAATCTGGTTGGCGAAGTCAATCAGGGCTGGGCTATCGCCAAGCGCCTGCTCCAGTTCGAACGCAACAGCCTGTCGGATGTGAAGGCGGAGATTACGCCGCTGGCGCCGCTAGCTCATGAATATTGCGGCACGGACAGCATGGGACGGATCGACAATCCCGACCTCAGGGTGCGCATGGTCCGCAACGCCATGCGGCACGAAGCCTATCTGGCGACGGTTGCGCGCCTGACGCGGGAGGCGAAAAGCGGCGGTCCCAGCAATGGGGTCTCGGCTCTAAAGAATCTCTGGTCCGGTATCATCCAGGAAAGGGCGGAACTTCTGGTCGAACTGATGGGCGCGAACGGACTCGGCTGGTCGGGCGAACATTATACCGACGCGGAACGGGAAGCGACGCGCGCCTGGCTGCATAGCAAGGCCTTCTCGATCTACGGCGGCAGTTATGAAGTCCAGAACAACATCACGGCGAAGCGCACGCTGGATCTGCCGGCCTGACAAAAGAGACGAATAAGGATGGGATCGGGAGGATGCTGAACGAAGAACAGCAGATGCTGAGGGACATGGCGGCGGAATGGGTGCGTGATCGCCTGCCCGTGACGGCGCTGCGGTCGCTCTATGGCCATGATGGTGGCGGCCGGCCGGATGCGGAGGGTTTCGATCCGGCGGCCTGGACGGAAATGGCCCAGATGGGCTGGACGGGCATTTTGGTGCCGGAGGCGCAGGGCGGCTCCGATTTCGGCTGTCGCAGCATGGGACTGGTGCTGGAAGAACTGGGTCGGACATTAGGCGCTTCGCCGCTGCTGAGTTCGGCGCTGGTGGCGGCATCGGCGCTGCGGCTGGGCGGGACGGAGGCGCAACAGGCGCGCTGGCTGCCGGGCATTGCCGACGGATCGGCCATAGGCACGCTCGCGGCGGAGGAAGGGTCGCAGCATGAGCGCGAGAAGATCGCGCTCGCCGCCATGGCGGTGGGCGACGGGTGGGTGCTGAACGGCATCAAGCGGCCCGTGCAGGATGGCATGGCGGCGACCTTCGCCATCGTCGCGGCGCGCACCCATGGCCTCCCTGGCGACAGGGACGGGATCACCCTGTTCCTGGTGGAAAGCGATACGCCCGGCCTCTCGCGGGAAGCGCTGGACCAGATCGACGCGCGGCGGCCCGCTCTCTTCAGCTTCGACAATGTGACGGTGAGCGCTGACGCCGTATTGGGCGAAGTGGGCAAGGGTATCGACCTGCTCGACAGTTTGTTCGACCGGGCGGCCATCGGCCTAGCGGCGGAAATGCTGGGCAATGCGTCCCAGGCCTTCGACACCACGCTCGATTATCTCAAGACGCGGGTGCAGTTCGGCGCAGTCATCGGCTCCTTCCAGGCCTTGCAGCATCGCGCGGCGGAGATGTTCGGGGAACTGCAGCTCGCCCGATCGGCTGTGGAGGCGGCGCTGGACGCCATGGACGCGAACGATCCCGCCCTCCCCGCCCTCGCCTCCCTGGCCAAGGCGACCGTTGGGGAAACGCTGCACGGTATTTCATCCCAGATGGTCCAGCTTCACGGCGGCATCGGCATGACCCATGAGCATGATGCGGGACTTTATCTGAAGCGGGCGCGGGTGGCGGCGCAATGCTATGGCTCGACCGCCTGGCATCGCGAGCGCTGGGCGCGGCTCAACGGCTATTGAGGCGACCGGCATGCAATCGCGTGAAATCCACCTGAAGCGCCGCCCGATCGGCACGCCGGTCGCGGAAGACTTCGCCATGGTCACGGTCGACGCACCGCCGCCCGGTCCGGGCGAAGTGCAGGTCCGCAACCTGTGGATGGCGGTCGATCCCGCCATGCGCGGGCGGATGAGCGACGCCAAGAGCTATGTCCCGCCCTTCGCGCTCGATGCGCCGATGGAGGGGCCGGCGATCGGAGAGGTCATCGCTTCCAATGATCCGGTCTTCGCGCCGGGCGATCTCGTCTTCTCCCGCCTTGGATGGCGGGAGGTTTTCAACGCCCCTGCCAGTGCGCTTCAGCAGCGGGACAGGAGCGCCCTCCCCACCCAGGCCTGGCTCTGTTTCGCCGGGATGCCGGGCCTGACGGCCTATGCCGGGCTGATGCGGATCGCACGGCTGCAACCTGACGAGGTCGTATTCGTCTCGGCAGCGTCCGGTGCGGTCGGCTCGATAGCCTGCCAGATCGCCCGCAACACCGGATGCAAGGTAATCGGATCGGCGGGCGGCCCGGAAAAGACCGCCTTCCTGCGCGATGTGCTGAAGGTCGACGCCGCCATCGATTACAAGGCGGAGCCGAACCTCACCAAAGCGCTCGCCCGTGAGGTCAAGGCGATCGGCGCGACGGGCATCGACGTTTATTTCGAAAATGTCGGCGGCGATCATTTGCAGGCCGCGCTGTCGCTGGCTCATAATTTCGCCCGTTTCGCGGTGTGCGGGATGATCTCCCAATATAACGTCACCGATGCGCCGACCGTACCGCGCAACCTGACCATGATCATGACCAAGCGCATCCGCATGGAAGGCTTCATCGCACTCGACCATATGGACCTTGAGAGCGAGATGGTGGAGCGGATGACGGCCTGGAACGCCGCGGGGCAAATGGCTTCGGCGGAAACGGTCTATGAAGGGATCGACAAGGCGCTGGATGCCTTTTGGGGTCTGTTCACCGGCGCGAATATCGGTCGGACCCTTGTCGGATTCCTGGGGTGAAACTGCATGTATGATTTGCTGAAAGGCCTGCGCGTCGTCGAAGGCGCCGCCTTCATAGCTGGGCCATCCTGTGGCCTGCACCTCGCTCAGATGGGCGCGGAAGTGATCCGCTTCGACGCCATTGGCGGCGGTCCGGACTACCGCCGCTGGCCGGTCGCGGCCAGTGGGGACAGCCTCTATTGGGAGGGGCTGAACAAGGGCAAGAAATCCATCGCCATCGACCTTGGCCGTCCCGAAGGCCGCGAACTGGCCGTGGCGCTGGCGACGGCGCCGGGCGACAATGCCGGGCTGTTCCTCACCAACTATCCGGTGAAGGGTTTCCTCAGCCACGAAGCGCTGGCGGCGAGGCGCGCCGACATCATCACCGTCCGGGTGATGGGCTGGGCTGACGGATCGCCAGCGGTCGACTATACGATCAACGCGGCGGTCGGCGTGCCGCAGATGACGGGGCCGGCCGATGACGAACGGCCCGTCAACCATGTGCTGCCGGCGTGGGATTTGCTGGGCGGAGCCTATGCCGCCTTCGCGCTGACGTCGGCCCTCCTCCGCCGCAGGACCAGCGGCCAGGGCGCGGAAATCCGCGTTCCCCTGTCCGATCTGGCGGCGTCCAGCCTGTCGCATCTGGGTTCGGTGGCGGAAGTGCTGTCCGCCGGAGACCGCCCCCGCATGGGCAATGACCTGTTCGGCGCCTTCGGACGCGATTTCATCACGGCTGACGGCAAGCGGCTGATCGTCGTCGCCATCACGCCGCGCCAGTGGAGCGGCCTGCTCAAGACGCTGGACCTCAGCGATGCGGTGGCCGCCATCGAAACGGAACTTGGGACCAGCTTCGCCAGGGATGAAGGCGCCCGCTTCACCCACCGCGCCCGCCTCTTCCCGCTGTTCGAGGTTGCCTTCGCAGGCCGCACGGCCGAAGCGCTGAAACCCGCCTTCGACGCGGGCGGCGTCACCTGGGGCGAATATCAGACGCTGCATCGGGCGGTGACGACCGACGCGCGCCTGTTCACCGCCAATCCGCTGTTCGAAACACTGACCCATCCGAGCGGCCTCAGCTATCCGACATCCGGTCCGGCCGGCACGCTGGCGAACGAAGCGCGCGGTCCCGTCGCCATCGCGCCGAAACTGGGGCAACATACCGACGAAGTGCTCGCCACCGTACTGGGCCTGGACAGCGGCGCGATCGGACGGCTGCATGATGAAGGGCTGGTGGCATGACCGTGACCGAAGCCGACATCGCCCATTGGCGCAGCTGGATCGGCAAGACAGAAAGCCGCACTGAAATTCTGGATAGTCAGGCGCTCACCCGCTTTGCAGCCGCCATAGGCGAACCGCTGAACGTCGGGGAAATCCAGCCGTCCCTCGCCCATTGGGCCTTCTTCCTGCCCGTCGCCGCAGCGGACCGGATCGGTCCCGACGGCCACCCCAGACGCGGAGGCTTCCTGCCCCCGGTCAGCCTGCCCCGCCGCATGTTCGCGGCATCGGACATGGCATTCGGTCCCTCTCTGCTGCTCGACAGGGAGGCGACCCGCATCTCCACCGTGCGCGATGTCGCGCATAAATCGGGACGCAGCGGCGAGCTGATCCTGCTGACCGTGGACCATCGCATCGTCCAGGGGGGCGATGAATGCGTGCGCGAGACCCAGACCATCGTCTATCGCGATGCAGGCGGCGCGACTCCCGCCATCGTTCCGGCCCCATTCCCCTCGGAGGAGAAGGACGCTGTCTGGACGCCGTCCACGGTCGATCTGTTCCGCTTTTCCGCCGTGACCTTCAACAGCCATCGCATCCATTACGACCTGCCCTATGCTTGCGCGGACGAAGGTTATCCGGGGCTGGTGATCCACGGTCCCTTCACCGCCGCCAAGCTGTTCGGCCAAGCCCGCAACGGAGGGCGCATGCCCAGCCGCTTCTCCTTCCGCGCCGTCGCCCCGGTCTTTTGCGGCCAGAGCGTGCTGCTGCGCGAGGATGAGGGCGGTCGCTTCCGCGCCATTCGCTGCGACGGCATGGACGCCATGGTGGCGGACGTCGCTTATTGAAGTTCTGAGAGAGGAGTTTTTCGAGATGGACGCCGAGACGTTCGACCTGTTCCGCACCACCGTCCAGCGCTTCGTCGCGGAAAAGCTGATCCCCGCCGAAGATGCGGTCGAGGAGGCCGACGCCGTCCCCGAAAGCATCATCCAGCAGATGCGCGACATGGGCCTGTTCGGCCTTTCCGTGCCGGAGGAATTTGGCGGCCTTGGCTGCACCATGGCGGAGGAAGCGGCGATCATCCGGGAGATCACCCGCGCCTCGGTCGTGTTCCGCTCCGTCATCGGCACCACGGTCGGCATCGGCAGCCAGGGCATCGTCATGGACGGCACCGAGGAGCAGAAGCGCGAATGGCTGCCCAAATTCGCGACCGGCGAAGCCATCGCCAGCTTCGGCCTGACAGAGCCGGAGGCGGGTTCCGACGCGGGTTCGCTGCGCACGGTCGCGATCAGGGACGGCGACAATTACCGCATCAGCGGCACCAAGCGCTACATCACCAATGCCCCCCGCGCGAGCGTCTTCACGCTGATGGCGCGCACGGAGCCCGATGTGAAGGGCGCGGCGGGCATCTCCGCCTTCATCCTGCCCGCCAGCACGCCCGGCATCAGCTTCGGCAAGCCCGAAAAGAAAATGGGGCAGAAGGGGTCGATCACCACGGACGTCATCCTGGACGATGTGGTCGTGCCAGCGAGCGCCATCATCGGCGGCGTTCCCGGGCGCGGCTTCAAGACCGCGATGAAGGTGCTGGATCGCGGACGCATCCATATCGCGGCCGTCTCGCTCGGCATGTGCCAGCGGCTGATCGACATGGCGCTCTCCTATGCGCTGGAGCGCAAGCAGTTCGGCCAGCGCATCGCCGACTTCCAGCTTGTCCAGGGCATGCTGGCCGACATGAAGGTCGACATGCTGACCACCGAAGCGCTGATGCAGTCGGTCGCGGCGCAGTTCGACGCGGGCGAGCCCGTCAGCCTGGAATGCGCCGCGCTCAAATATCATGCATCTGAAGCTGTGGGCCGGATCGCGGACCGCGCCGTGCAAATCTATGGCGGCGCCGGCTATATGGCCGAATATAAGGTGGAGCGCTTCTATCGCGATGTCCGTCTGCTGCGCATCTATGAAGGCACCAGCCAGATCCAGCAGACCATCATCGCCAGGCAGATGATCCGCCAGGCCGAATCCGCCCGCTGATTTTTCATCCGAAGGACTTATCCCCATGCGCAGAGCCGCCATCGTCGCCCCCATCCGCACCGCCGTCGGCAAATATGGCGGGTCGCTCAAGTCGATGACGGCGGGCGATCTGGGCGCCATCATCATCAAGGCGCTGGTGGATCGCACCAGGATCGACCCCGAGCGGATCGACGACGTGGTGTTCAGCCAGGGCTATGGCAATGGCGAGGCGCCCTGCATCGGCCGCTGGTCGGCGCTGGCGGCGGGGCTGCCCGAATCCATTCCCGGCGTGCAGCTCGACCGGCGCTGCGGCTCCGGACTTCAGGCGGTGATCGACGCCGCCATGCGTATCCAGACCGGCGCCGCGGACATGGTGATCGCGGGCGGCGTGGAAAGCATGTCGAACGTCGAATATTATTCGATCGATCATCGCTGGGGCGCCCGGTCCGGCTCGACCCAGTTCCACGACCGCCTGACGCGGGGCCGGGTGATGTCCCAGCCGATCGAACGCTATGGCATCATCAGCGGCATGATCGAGACGGCGAACAATCTCGCCAGGGATTATGACATCTCGCGGGAAGCCTGCGACGAATATGCCGCGATGAGCCACCAGCGCGCCGCCGCCGCATGGGAAGCGGGCAAGTTCGACGACGAACTGGTTCCCGTCCCAGTGCCGCAGCGCAAGGGCGAGCCCCTGATGTTCGTGAAGGATGAGGGCATCCGCGCCGACGCCACGCCGGAATCGCTGGCCCTGCTGAAGCCCATCGAGAAGGACGGCGTCGTCACCGCCGGCAATGCCAGCCAGCAGAATGACGCGGCGGCGGCCTGCCTCGTGGTGGCGGAAGACAAGCTCAGCGAACTCGGCCTGGCGCCCATGGGCTATCTGCATAGCTGGTCGGCGGCGGGCTGCGACCCCTCGCGCATGGGCATCGGGCCGGTTCCGGCGGTCGAACGGCTGTTCGCACGCACCGGCCTCGGGTGGAAAGACATCGATCTGGTCGAACTCAACGAAGCCTTCGCGCCACAGGTGCTCGCCTGCCTCAAGGGCTGGAACTGGGACGACCGGGACAAGCTGAACGTCAATGGCTCGGGCATTTCGCTGGGCCATCCCATCGGGGCTACGGGCGGACGGATTCTCGCCAATCTGCTGCGGGAATTGCAGCGACGCGATGGACGCTATGGACTGGAGACGATGTGCATTGGCGGCGGCCAGGGTCTGGCCGCCATATTCGAGCGAGCCTGACAAAGGAGCATGGCCGCCCAAGGGGGAGCGTCAATGTCCGCTCCCCATCCGAAGCACCTATGGGGCGCGGCTCAAATTCCCCCGGCCACCACCGGCCAGCCGCCCTGCTCCAACCCGGCGCTCAAGTCCGCCACGCACCGATCCAGCCCTTCCGCGTCGACTGAGCGGATCACGAAATTAGCGCCCGTCCTCCCCTCGCGGAAGAAGGGATAGCTGCCGATCTGGCAACCCTCATGCGCCCGTTCCGTCGCGCCGAGAAGGTCGGCGATCTCGCTTTCCGCCACCCAGCAACCGATGGTGGCGGACAGCACCGGCAGCCCCCCCTCCAGCTTCCCCGTCAGGCTATCCAGCATCCCGGCGGTGATATGCGGCACGCCGGCCATGATGAAGATATTGCCATGCCGAATGCCCGGAGCGCCCGACATGCGATTTTCGATCAGGCTTGATCCGGCAGGTGCGCGGGCCATGCGCAGACGCGCCTCGGTCAAGCCTCCGCGCGTTTCATAATAGGCCGACAGCATCGCCTGCGCCTCGGGGTGGATTTCAACGTCGACGCCCAGCGCCGCGGCGATGGCGTCCACGGTAATATCGTCGTGGGTCGGCCCGATGCCGCCGGTCGTGAACAGATAATCGTTGCGTGCGCGAAGCGCATTCACCGCTTCCACGATCGCGTCGCTGTCATCGGCGACCACCCGCACTTCGCGCAGGCGGATGCCCTGCACATTCAGCCATGTCGCAATCTGCGACACATTCTTGTCCTGGGTCCTGCCCGAGAGAATCTCGTCGCCGATCACGATCAGCGCTGCGGTCCATATGCGGGTCGGGTCGGCCATAGGCTGGCCATAGCTTCTGCCGCGCGCCCTGCCTAGCCGCCCTCTCGCATTATGCGGCATCCCCGCCTATAATCACGTCCATGACCGAATATATGACGATGACGGCGGACGCGCCGATTTCCCGCTCGACCGCGATCAAGCTCTATGACGCGGCCGGTTTCGAAGGCATGCGCAAGGCCGGGCGGCTGGCCGCGGAGATACTGGACGCGCTGGTGCCCCACGTCGTGCCGGGCGTCACGACCGGAGAGCTGGACGACATCGTCCGCCGCATGACGCTGGACGGCGGCGGCGTGCCCGCGACTTTGGGCTATCGCGGCTACACCCATAGCTGTTGCATCTCGCTCAACAATGTCATCTGCCACGGCATTCCCGGCGATCAGAAGCTGAAGGAAGGCGACATATTGAATATCGATGTGACGCCGCTGGTCGATGGCTGGCACGGCGACAGCAGCCGTATGTATATTTGCGGCGAAGCCCCGATCAAAGCGCGGCGCCTGGTCGAAGTCACCTATGAATGCCTGATGCTGGGTATTGAGCAGGCTAAGCCCGGCAATATGCTGGGCGACATCGGCCATGCCATCCAGCGCCATGCGGAAAAGCACCGCTATGGCGTCGTGCGCGATTTCTGCGGCCACGGCCTGGGCCGCGTGTTCCATGACAGCCCGGAGGTGGTCCATGTCGGCCGCCCCGGCACCGGCCCGGAACTCAAGCCCGGCATGTTCTTCACCATCGAACCGATGATCAATATCGGCAAGCCGGGCGTGAAGATGCTGGAGGATGGCTGGACGGCGGTCACGCGCGACCGTACCCTGTCCGCGCAGTTCGAACACAGCATCGGCATCACTGAAACCGGTTGCGAGATATTCACCAGGAGCCCTGCGGGTCTCGACGCGCCGCCCTATCAGCGTTGATCATATCAGCCATGCCTAAAAAATGGGCAGCACATCATGATATTGCCCGAAATCCGGGCAATATGGACAAAAGTTGCTGCATCGCAGAAAGCAGTTTCCAGCGATTCGCTATTTGGCACGGTAATTGATTAGGAAGAGAGGCGGCTCTTGCCTTCGGGGGGCATGACGGTCGTCGCTCGATCAGGACGAAGGGCGGGATCATACCCGCCACTTGGCGCGCGTTTGAGTTGGGATATCTAGAGATGAAGAAGATCGAAGCGATCATCAAACCGTTCAAGCTCGACGAAGTGAAGGAAGCGCTGCACGAAGTAGGCGTGTCGGGCATCACCGTCACCGAAGCCAAGGGTTTCGGCCGCCAGAAGGGCCATACGGAACTTTATCGCGGCGCCGAATATGTGGTGGATTTCCTGCCCAAGGTGAAGCTGGAGGTCGTGGTGGACGATTCGCTCGCCGAACGGGTGGTGGAAGCGATCTCTGCCGCGGCGCAGACCGGCCGCATTGGCGACGGCAAGATCTTCATTTCCAATATCGAGGGTGCGGTGCGCATCCGCACCGGCGAGCGCGACAGCGACGCCATCTGATTTTCACCAAACTTCTCGCCGGCTTCAGCGGTCTGGCGGCTGACCACATCAACTTACCCCTTCGGGGGGGTATCATGAAAGAAGGGCAAGGTTCACATGGCTAACACGCCTAAAGACATCCTGAAGATGATCGAGGAAAAGGAGATCGAATGGGTCGATGTCCGTTTCACCGATCCCAAGGGCAAGTGGCAGCACCTGACCATGGTGTCTTCGGTGCTGGGCGAGGATGAACTGACCCAGGGCCTGATGTTCGACGGTTCGTCGATCGAAGGCTGGAAGGCGATCAACGAGTCGGACATGATCCTGAAGCCCGACCTGGACGCCGTCTATGTCGATCCGTTCAGCGCCACGCCGATGCTCATCATCTTCTGCGACATCGTGGAACCCGACACCGGCGAACTCTACAGCCGCGACCCGCGTTCGACCGCGAAGCGCGCCGAAGCCTTCGTCAAGTCGGCCGGTTTCGGCGACACCGTCTATGTCGGCCCGGAAGCCGAATTCTTCATGTTCGACGATGTCCGCTTCAACTCGGACTATAATGAATCCTTCTTCAAGATCGACGATGTCGAGTTGCCGACGAACACCGGCAAGGAATATGAAGGCGGCAACCTTGCCCACCGTCCGCGCGCCAAGGGCGGCTATTTCCCCGTCGCGCCGGTCGATCCCTGCACCGACATCCGCGCCGAGATGGTGTCGACCATGCTGGAAATGGGCCTGCCCTGCGACAAGCACCACCATGAAGTGGCCGCTGCCCAGCACGAACTCGGCCTGACCTTCGGTACGCTGGTCCAGACCGCCGACCGCATGCAGATTTACAAATATGTCGTGCAGATGGTCGCCCAGGCCTATGGCAAGACGGCGACCTTCATGCCGAAGCCGATCGCGCAGGACAACGGTTCCGGCATGCACACCCACATGTCGATCTGGGAAGGCGGCAAGCCGCTCTTCGCGGGCGAAGGCTATGCCGGTCTTTCGGAAACCTGCCTCTACTTCATCGGCGGCGTCATCAAGCACGCCAAGGCCCTGAATGCCTTCACCAACCCGACCACCAACAGCTACAAGCGTCTGGTGCCCGGCTTCGAAGCCCCGGTTCTGCTGGCCTATTCGGCCCGCAACCGCTCGGCCTCCTGCCGTATTCCCTACGGCGCGGGCGCCAAGGCGAAGCGCGTCGAATTCCGCTTCCCCGACGCGATGGCCAACCCCTATCTGTGCTATTCGGCGCTGCTGATGGCCGGCCTTGACGGCATCGAGAACAAGATTCATCCCGGCGCCGCGATGGACAAGAACCTGTACGACCTGCCGCCGGAAGAACTGAGCCAGGTGCCGACCGTTTGCGGTTCGCTGCGTGAAGCGCTGAACTCGCTGGCCGCCGACTACGACTTCCTGCTGAAGGGCGACGTGTTCACCAAGGACCAGATCGAGGCCTATCTCGAACTGAAGTGGCCCGAAGTGTACCGCTGGGAAATGGCTCCCTCGCCGGTGGAATTCGACATGTACTACAGCGCCTGATCCATTCGGGACTGTTGAAAAAGGGGCTCGGTCGCACAGGCGACCGGGCCCTTTTCATTTGGGATGTGGACGGAATCAGAACGCCATTATCCGATCCAACCGGGCCATGCTCCTCCGAAGGCCGACGCACAGCTCAAACGGTGTTCAAGCGCCGGACAGGGCCCTCATGAGCCACTTGCCTCATTCCGCTGCCTTTGCAGAAGCATGATGCGCTTGATGGCGACAATTAGCGAATTCAGCTTCAGCCCAGATCCGCCCATTGCCCGCCCGCCGCAAAACTCCGACAATCGATCCCATGTCGATCATCGAATCGCTGGGCCTGTCCCATCCCATCATCCAGGCGCCGATGGCCGGTGTCTCTACGCCCGCCATGGCGGCAGCCGTCTCCAATGCAGGAGCGCTTGGCTCCATTGCCGTGGGCGCCACCGACGCGGCGGGTGCCCGCGCCATGATAGAAGCCGTCCGCGCCCAGACCAGCGGTCCCTTCAACGTCAACCTTTTCACCCATCGGCCCGCGCGCAGCGACCCCGTCAGGGAAGGGGCCTGGCTCGCTGCACTGACGCCACTGTTCCAGGCCTATGATGCCCAGCCTCCGACCGGCCTGCGCGAAATCTACCGCAGCTTCGTGGAGGACGACGCAATGCTCGCCACCTTGGTCGAACTTGCGCCGCCGGTCGTCAGCTTCCATTTCGGATTGCCCGATCCAACCAGCATCGCAGCGCTCAAGCGAGCCGGATGCCTCCTCCTCGCAACCGCCACCAGTCCGGCCGAAGCGCGGGCTGCGCGGGAAGCAGGAATCGACGCCATAGTCGCACAGGGATATGAGGCAGGAGGCCATCGAGGCGCCTTTAATCCCGAAGCGCCTGACGACCAGCTCGGCACCTTCGCCCTCACTCGCCTGCTTGCAGTCCAATGCGACCTGCCCGTGATCGCAGCGGGCGGCATCATGGACGGGCAAGGCATTCGTGCCGCACTCGCCCTCGGCGCGGTCGCAGCACAACTGGGCACAACCTTCATCGCCTGCACGGAAAGCAGCGCCGACGCAGCCTATCGCGCCGCCCTCACGAGCCCCGCTGCCCATCACACCGCGATGACCCGCGCCATTTCAGGTCGCCTGGCCCGCTGCCTTGCCAATCGCTTCACCGCCTGGGGCGCCGAGGCAGCATTGCAGCCGCCCGCCTACCCCATCGCCTATGATGCGGGCAAAGCGCTGAACGCCGCGGCAAAAGCCAAGGGCGAAGGCGGCTTTGGCGCGCAATGGGCCGGCCAGGGTGCACCGCTGGCTCGCGCCCTGCCCGCCGCCGAGCTGATCAGCCTTCTGGCGAGGGAAATGCAGGAAAGCGCTTAGCGCGCGTCGGGAATGGACGCCCCGAACAGCAGGATCGGCTCGCCAGCAGGCGACAGCGCAATCTCCCCGCCGACGCTCGTCACCAGGGTGCGCACCATCCAAGCCGCCGACGTGCGCGAAGCCAGCCCCTCCGGCGGCAAAGTCCCCGCCAGCGCGGCCCGCAGGTCGGGATCAAGCACCAGTTTCGGCCCTTCCGCCCGCACGACGATCTCCGTCACGCCCGGCCGCTTTTCCGCCCCGATGTCGAGCTGGCCGCCCCGCACGAGCGCATCGCCCGCGATCAGCGCCAGGTTCAGCAACACCTTCACCGGCAGCTTTTCCAGCATGTCGTCCTCGACCAGCCAGCCGATCTTCACCCGGCCCGAAGCCGCGAACATACCCTCGATCGCGACCCGCGCCTCATGCGTCGGCACGGCATCGCCAAAGCCGCCCGCCGAACCGAAGGCCAGGCGGAAGAATTTCAGCTTGTTCGCAGAGGTCTTCGCGCTGTCCGCCAGCAGGTCCAGACAACGCTGCCGCATTTCCGGGTCCGTTTCGTCCGCCATCAGCTCGAGCCCGTTGTTGAGCGCGCCGACCGGGCTCAAAAGGTCATGACAAAGGCGCGAGCAGAGCAGGCTGGCAAAATCGATGCTGTCGATCGGATTGGTCATGAAGGTTCGCTGCCGCCGGAGAAATGAACAGGAAGGAATGAACGGCTAATGCGCTGCCCTGCATCGCGATGCAACCCTCACTCACATGATGTCGAGCAAAGCCTCGACAAATTGCACCTGTCCGTCTCTCCCCGCCTTGGCAAGCCACAGGCGGGCCGCGCCGCCCCCGACGATCAGCCAGAGGCTGCCGTCGGGCGTCGCGCAGGCCGCGTCGGTTTCGGATGGCACCGCCTGACCGCCCGGATGCGAATGATAATGGCCGACGATCGCCGCCCCGCCCGCCCGCGCCGCGCGATGGGCGGCGATCAGTTCGACCGGGTCCAGTTCGAAATGCCGCGCCGGATCGCCGGCGACATTGGCGGCGGGCCGAACCGCCTCGATCCGGCCCGTCTTCCCCAGCAGCAGCCCGCAGACCTCATGCCTGTGCGCCGCCGCTTCGGACATGATTTGTTCCAGTAGCCCTCTTGAAATCCCAACCCTCATTCCTACATTCCTACCCAATGGGTTCGGGGGTTTCCATCATTGAAGCGACAATCGGTGAGGCGCAGGCTGGCATGCGGCTAGACAAGGCGCTTGCCGAGCTGGTTCCCGATCTTTCGCGCGAGCGGCTGAAGGCGCTGATCGTCGAGGGCCAAGTGACGGAAGACCCGGGCAAGGGGGGTGCGCGATCTCCCAATCCTTCCATGAAGGTCGCCGCGGGACAGGCTTTCGCCATCGCCCTTCCGCCACCCGTCGAAGCCGAGGCCGTGGCGCAGGACATCCCGCTGGTCGTGGTGTATGAAGACGCAGACCTGATCGTCATCGACAAGCCGGCGGGCCTGGTCGTCCACCCGGCGGCGGGCAATCTGGACGGCACGCTTGTCAACGCGCTGCTCCATCATTGCCAGGGCCAGCTTTCCGGCATCGGCGGGGTGGCGCGGCCAGGCATCGTCCATCGCATCGACAAGGATACTTCGGGGCTGTTGGTCGTTGCCAAATCCGACCGCGCGCATGAAGGGCTCGCGCAGCAGTTCAAGGCACATTCGATCGATCGGCTCTACGCCGCGATCGTCTATGGCGTGCCGCAGCCGGCGACGGGCACCATCGACACATGGATCGGCCGGTCCGACGCCGATCGAAAGAAGATGGCGGTTCATCGGGAAGGGCGCGGCAAACATGCCGTGACGCATTACCGGACGATGGAAAGGCTGCGCAGCGCGGCCATGGTTGAATGCAGGCTGGAAACCGGACGAACCCATCAGGTCCGCGTCCATATGGCGCATCTGGGACACCCCTTGATCGGCGACCCGGTTTACGGTAGAGAGAGAAAAGGTTTCAAATCGATACTGGAAACGCTGGGTTTCGAAAGGCAGGCATTGCACGCGAAAAGGCTGGGGTTCATACATCCGTTAACGGGTGAGGCGCTCAGCTTCGACAGCAAACTCCCTGTCGATATGCAGGAACTGTTAAGCGAGCTTCACGTATAGTTTTGGACAAGTTTGCGACGGCGCCTTGGACGCCTCTTCTGGGTCCCGCCGCGCATGAAAGGGAAAGGTGACGACATGGCTGATAAAAGCAATGTCCCCGCGGTTCCGGCGCTGGGCGGTGAAGCCAGCCTCAACCGCTATCTGTCGGAAATCCGCAAATTTCCGATTCTGACGCCCGAGCAGGAATATATGCTCGCGAAGCGCTATGCCGAGCATGCGGATTCCGAGGCCGCTGCCCAGCTCGTGACCTCGCATCTGCGTCTCGTGGCGAAGATCGCCATGGGCTATCGCGGCTATGGCCTGCCGGTCAGCGAGCTGATCAGCGAAGGCAATATCGGCTTGATGCAGGGCGTGAAGAAGTTCGAGCCGGATCGCGGCTTCCGTCTGGCGACCTATGCCATGTGGTGGATTCGCGCATCAATCCAGGAATTCATCCTGCGGTCCTGGAGCCTCGTGAAGATGGGCACCACCGCTGCGCAGAAGAAGCTGTTCTTCAACCTGCGCCGGATGAAGAACAATATCGAAGCGTTCGAAGATGGAGACCTACACCCCGACGACGTCAGGAAGATCGCGACCGATCTGGGCGTTACGGAGGAGGATGTCATCTCCATGAACCGCCGCATGGCGATGGGCGGCGACACGTCGCTCAACGTGCCGATGCGCGAGGATGGCGAGGGCCAATGGCAGGATTGGTTGGCTGACACCGATCCGCTCCAGGACGAACGCGTCGCCGACCGGCAGGAGAGCGAACTGCGCCACGACATGCTGGTGGAGGCGATGGACGACCTCAACGATCGGGAGAAGCATATCCTGGCCGAACGGCGCCTGGCGGAGGAACCCAAGACGCTCGAGGAACTCTCGCAGGTCTATGGCGTCAGCCGCGAGCGCGTCCGCCAGATCGAGGTCCGCGCTTTCGAGAAGCTGCAAAAGGCGATGATGCGGATTGCAGGCGACAAGCTGGGCAAAATCTCCCGCCTCGCCGCTGTCTGACCGGATGGCAAAACGCAAAGGAGCCCCGGAGTGAAATCCGGGGCTTTTTTTCGCTTACCCACTCAATAATCATTCGTGATCCGCGCGAAACCGGGATCTCAGGCAGCAAAAGTGCACCTGGCGTCATGAGCCCGGCTTTCGTCGGCACGAAGAGTGGCCTTCTCCCATCTTGAACCGCCCGGCATCCGCGCTACCACGGCAGTATGAACGCCAAGTCCGCTTTCCCTCGCCGCCGCTCCCGCTGGATCGGGATCATCCTCAAGATCATCGGTGGTTTCCTTGCCCTCTCTCTGTTGATGGTGGTGATTTATCGCTTCGTGCCGCCGCCCGTGACATGGACGATGTTGCTGGACCACAACGGCATCACCAAGGATTGGATGAGCCTGGACAAGATGGACCCGGACATGGCGCGCGCCGCCATCGCTGCGGAGGATAGCCGCTTTTGCAGCCATCATGGCTTCGACGCCGTCGCCATCGCTCAGGCCATGCGGCACAATGCGAGCGGCGGCCGCATCCGCGGCGGATCGACCATCAGCCAGCAGACCGCAAAGAATGTTTTCCTGTTCCAGGGCGGCGGTTTCGTCCGCAAGGGGCTGGAGGCCTGGTTCACGCTCCTGATCGAAGCGATCTGGGGCAAGCGCCGGATCATGGAGGTGTATCTGAATGTCGCGGAAACCGGCATCGGCACTTATGGCGCGCAGGCTGGCGCGATCCGCTATTTCCACCACGGCGCCCAGCGACTGACCCGTGCAGAGGCCGCCCGCATCGCCGCAGTCCTGCCTCTTCCCAAGAAGCGCGAAGCCATCGACCCCCATGGCTTCACCCGCCGCTATGGCAACAGCATCACCGCCCGCATCGGTATTGTCCAGCGCGACGGGCTGGATAGCTGCCTGAAATGAAAAGGGCGCGGATCTCTCCGCGCCCTTTCTTCCATAAGGTACCAAACCTTAGAAGCTGACGACCAGCGATCCCACGAAGGTCCGCGGCGCGCCAATCTGCGCGAAGGTGATGCTCGTATTCGACAGGGTGCCATCGAAACCGCCCACATAGAGCTTGTCGAACACATTGGTCACGTTCAACTGAACCGCGACGCCGGGCGCACCGAATTTCTCCAACGAATAGCGCGCGTCGAGATCGACGAGCGTATAGCCGGGCGCCTTGGCACCATAGACCTGCGCTCCGTTCTGGAATACCGGCAGGTTCTGGTCGTTCACATAACGTGAGCCGGTGCGCTTCGCCTGAACACCCAGACGAACTCCTTCGATCTCGCCCTGAATGCGGCCGCCAAGCGTATAGATGGGAGCACCCGATTCACGCTTCCCCGAGGTTTGCGCCTGGGTGGTCGCCGTCAGTTCGACATCATCCTTGATCTTCGACTTTAGGTAGGAACCGAAGACATAGAACATCAGCTCCGGCATCGGCTGATATGTAATGCTGCCATCTATGCCATATTTATCGACACGACCCAGGTTGCGATAGATGGTGGTGTCCAGATCGCGATCATAAGCCGATGCGAGGCGATCCTTATAGATCGTGTACCAACCCGACAGCTGCGCCTGTAGCGTAGCCGTCCGATAACGAATGCCAAGGTCGAAATTGTCCGTTGTTTCAGGCGAAGGATTGGCGTTGGGATTTGCCGGATCGTAATAGAAGGACTGATAGAGGTTGTCGGTCCCCGGGACCTGGAGGCCCTTTGAATAGTTGCCGAAAATGTCCAGCGCCTGGTTGGCGTTGAAAACGAAACCAGCGTTCGGCAGCAGTTTGTCATATTTGAAGATGCGCTGCTGCGGTCCCTGCACTGTTGGGTTCGCAACCGCATAGGCAGCCTCGATCGACGATCCCGGCTCGAAACAGCGAAGGTTGCCCGACGCACTCTGAGTGAAGCAGTAGTTGTTAAGGTCGCGCTTGAAGAAAGGCGCCCGCAACCCGACATTGACAGTGAAGGCATTGAATTTGCCGCGATATTCACCCGAAACCTGATGCAGGATGGCATAGGACAAGCGATTGCGCTTCTCCACCGCCGCACCGTTTACGTCCTTGATCGGATGATTGACGGGAAAAGGTTCGGCGCCGAAGCCGATCGTCTGAAGATAGCCCGCTTCGCCGGTCTGCCGATGCCGGCCACGATCATAGCTGTAGGCCACGCGCAACGTGTTGTTGTCATCCAGATCGTAGCGCAGCGAAGCGATCAACCCATAGCGATGGGTCTGCGTCTGGCTGGGCGAATGAACACGAACGGTGTCGCGCATATCACCATCGCCATTCAGGTCGCGCCCGAAATAATATTGGGTTGAGCTCGACGAACCCTGAATGAAGCCGACCGCGCCTGCAATGCCCGAGCTTGCCGGGGTAAGACCTTCAGAAGCGATGCTGGTACCGCCGCCGTTCGCCTTTGTATATTGGTAGCTGGGATCGACGGTAAGGATCAGTCCGTCCGCCAACGTAAAGCGTGAATTGATGCGGATGTTGCCTGTATTGGACGGGTTGTATCGATACTCATAATCGGAACCACAGGAACTGGCGGTATCGACTGCACCAGTAACTCCGGCCGGAATGGTACAACGAGCGGTTTCGTAAAAGCTTTCATCCTTCGTGATTGGAAAACGGTTGGCGCTCGCGCTGCCAGCCACTCGCCCGCCGTCTACCCGCAAGGGAACTGAGCCAAAAAAATTGTTCCGATTTTCATTATAGTGCCCGGCGAGGGAGATGAAGTCGCCATTGCTGCCGATCGGCTGGTAAATTTTGGCGTTATATTGCTGCTTGTCGATTTCACCTATACCGCCGTAGATGGCATTGTTTGTCGCACGGCTGGCAGAAACGAATGCACGAGTGCCCCACGGCGTGAGATTGCCCGTCTGAACCATGCCAAACAGACGAAAGAAGCTGAAATCCCCAACGGAAGCGACCATCTTCGCGCCAAAATCTTCGCTTGGCGTGATCGAACGGTAATTTACCGTTGAACCGCTGGCAGCAGCCGTTGGGCTGTCCACATCGGTAGAACCTAAGTTCACGTTCACTTGGTCGATGATTTCAGGATCGAGCTGCTGGTTCGAATAGATCGAGTAACCGCCCGTGTCGTTGAGGGGAAGACCGTCGAAGGTTTGGGAAATACGGCTGTCGTCGAAGCCGCGGATTGTCATGGTGCCGCCAGCAGAACCAAAGGGATCGTTATTCTGGAAGCTAACGCCCGGAAGCTGGTTGATCACCTCGTTGATCGACTGGCCGGGTGTCTGGGCTTGGATGAACTCAGCGCCGAGCACGGCCTTGGCCTTGCTGGTATCAGGTACGATTACGCCGCCTAGGCCCTTGTCAACACTAGCGCCAGTCACAACGATTTCATTTTCAAAGTCGATCGACCCCGTCGACTGCGCAAACGCGGCAATGGGCGCAGCCACGGCGACAAGCGCAGCGCTACACATAAGAAGCTGTTTCATCTGATTTTTGTCCCTTTGAAAGTTTGGCGCGTCGCGCCTGCTTTATTTTGCTCTGTGGAGCTGGCGCCGCCTGTGGCGGCCGATGGCGACGGCCCTGTGATGCTCTGATTGCAATTTTACTACAATATAACAGCATTCACGTGACGGCCGCGCATGCAGCATGGACAATGCTTACAAGGGACGTTGCAAGATGATATCAAGCTATTGATTTATATAGACTTATCGAGCTCTCGAAGCAGCTATTTGACAGTGGTGCAATTTTGCAACGCAGCAAGAATTTTTACCGAGCCAATATTAAGACGCGAAAAAGGCCAGCGAAACTCGCTGGCCTCTCCCTGATTTAAGCTGTTGCAGCGCGCGAAAGTCAGGCCGCGTCTTCGGCCCGCTTGTCCTTTTCGCTGAACACGCGAATCGGCTCCTTGCTGCCGGCGACCACATCCTTGTCGACCACCACTTCTCCCACGCCCTCCATCGAAGGCAGGTCGAACATGGTGTCGAGCAGGATGGCCTCCAGGATCGAGCGAAGCCCGCGCGCGCCCGTCTTCCGCTCGATGGCCTTCTTGGCAATGGCGGTCAGGGCATCGTCGGTGAAGCTGAGTTCGACATTCTCCATGTCGAACAGCTTGGCATATTGCTTCACCAGTGCGTTCTTCGGCTCAACCAGGATCTTGACCAGCGCAGCCACGTCCAGATCTTCCAGCGTCGCTATCACCGGCAGACGGCCGACGAACTCAGGAATGAGCCCGAATTTCAGCAGATCCTCCGGCTCGCTCTGGCGCAGCAGTTCGCCGGTCTTTCGCTCCTCGGGCGCGGCGACATGAGCACCGAAGCCGATCGACTTGGCCTCCAGACGGTCGCCGATGATCTTTTCCAGGCCTGCGAACGCGCCACCGCAGATGAAAAGGATGTTGGTCGTATCGACCTGGAGGAACTCCTGCTGCGGATGCTTGCGCCCGCCCTGCGGCGGAACCGAAGCCGTCGTACCTTCCATCAGCTTCAGAAGCGCCTGCTGCACGCCCTCACCCGACACGTCGCGCGTGATCGACGGATTTTCGGCCTTGCGGCTGATCTTGTCGATCTCGTCGATATAGACGATGCCGCGCTGCGCCTTCTCGACATTATAGTCCGACGCCTGGAGCAGCTTGAGGATGATGTTCTCCACATCCTCGCCCACATAACCCGCCTCGGTCAGCGTGGTCGCGTCGGCCATGGTGAAGGGCACGTCGAACGTCTTGGCCAGCGTCTGCGCCAGCAGCGTCTTGCCGCAGCCGGTCGGACCGACCAGCAGGATGTTGGACTTGGCCAGTTCCACCTCGCCCGGCTTGGTGCCGTGGTTGAGGCGCTTGTAATGGTTGTGGACGGCAACCGACAGGACGCGCTTCGCCCGGTTCTGGCCGATCACATAATCGTCCAGCACATCGCAGATTTCCTGCGGGGTCGGCACGCCGCCATCCTTCTTGCCGACGAGACCGCCCTTGGTCTCCTCCCGGATGATGTCGTTGCACAGTTCCACGCACTCGTCGCAGATGAACACGGTCGGCCCCGCGATCAGCTTACGCACCTCATGCTGCGACTTGCCGCAGAAGGAGCAGTAAAGCGTGCTTTTAGAATCGGAGCCCGTAAGCTTAGTCATTCGCCAATCTCTCTTCCCTCTTTTGAGGCGAACAGCCGCCCCATGCCGAGGGATATTCTGGTCCTAGGATCATCCTAGACCGCGACGCGCCCGTTTCACAAGGGGAGAAAAGGGCGCGTGCGGTAAACATAGGTTTTAGCCCTCGGGGGTTTCCGCCATGGCCGGCCGGCGGTCGAACACTTCGTCGACCAGACCGAAGGCCTTGGCTTCCTCCGCCTCCAGGAAGGTATCGCGGTCCATGGCACGCTCCACTTCCTCCAGCGAACGCCCGGTATATTGGACGTAGAGGTTGTTGAGGCGGCTGCGGATGCGCAGGATTTCCTTGGCCTGGATTTCGATGTCCGACGCCATGCCCTGCGCGCCGCCCGATGGCTGGTGCACCATGATGCGCGCGTTGCTGAGCGCGATGCGCTTGCCCGGCTCGCCCGCCGCGAGCAGGAAGCTGCCCATGGAGGCCGCCTGGCCGATGCACACGGTGCCCACCTGTGGACGGATATATTTCATCGTATCGTGGATCGCCATGCCGGACGTCACCACCCCGCCGGGCGAGTTGATGTACATCCAGATGTCCTTCTTCGGATTTTCCGACTCAAGGAACAGCAACTGGGCGACGATCAGCGAGGCCATATGATCCTCGACCTGGCCGGTGACGAAGATGATCCGCTCCCGCAGCAGGCGCGAATAGATGTCGAAGCTGCGCTCGCCCCGGTTCGACTGTTCGATGACGATAGGGACCAGAGCGGCCATGGGATCGGACATGATATCGGTCATTTTGCTCTTTCAGGGTGTGTTGCTTTTGCCCGTTCTCTACATCGGCACAAAAAGCGGACTGTTCAAGGGGTCGCGTGAAACGCGGTCTGTTTGCCCGGCCGAACGGGGCGCAATCAGTCGCGCCGGGCGAAGTCGGATGGCGCCTTGAAGGCGAGATAGGCAAGCCGGCGAACCTCCCGCCGCCCGCGCACCACGGTGTCCAATATAAGGCCGCACATGCCCGAAAGCGTGGCGAGGATCATGAGGCCCGTCACCAATATGGCGGTCGGAAAGCGCGGCACAAGCCCCGTTTTCATATAGGTGAGGATCAGCGGCGCCGCCAGGACCAGTCCCGTCAATGCCAGCAGGGCAGCGATGATGCCGAAGAAGAGGATCGGCCGTTCGATGCGATAAAGGGTGATGATCGTCCGCAGGATGCGCCAGCCGTCGCGATAGGTGCTGAGCTTGCTGACCGATCCTTCCGGCCGCGCGCCATAGGCGGTGACCACCTCCGACACGGGCATGGCGAGTTCCAGCGCGTGGACGCTGATCTCCGTCTCGATCTCGAACCCGGCGGAAAGGACGGGGAAGCTCTTGACGAACCGTCGGGAGAAGACACGGTATCCGGAGAGTATGTCCGTGAAGCTGCGTCCGAACAGCCGCTTGAGCAGGCTGGTCAGCGCCCAATTGCCGAAGCGATGCCCGCGCCGATAGGCCTCCTCAATCTCGCTCCGCCTTGCGCCCACGACCATGTCGAGATTGTCTTCCAGCATTGCCGCCACCATCTTTGGAGCGGCCGCAGCCTCATAGGTCGCATCGCCATCCGCCATGATGTAGATGTCGGCATCCACGTCCGCGAACATGCGGCGCACCACATGACCCTTGCCCTGCTGCGCCACGCGGCGGACGATTGCCCCAGCCCCAGCTGCCAGTTCGCGGCTGCCGTCCGTGCTGTTGTTGTCGAACACGTAAATTTCGGCGGAGGGGAGCGCCCGGCGGAAATCCCCCACCGTCCGAACGATCGCGCCGGCCTCATTATAGCAGGGCAGGATGACGGCGATCCTCGGCGTGGCAACGCCCTCCCCGCTTTCCACTGCCGGAAATTCCTTCATCGACCTGAAACCTTTTTAGCGCCGCCGCATCACCTCGGAAACACGGCATGTTCCTGCGAAGGCAGGACCCAAATTCAAACGGCGGGACTGGAATCCTGCCTTGGCAGGAGTTCGACTCCCCCGATCCTGCCCCCTCTCGACATGAACGGACCTCATTAACATTTCGTCTGCCATGCCGCGCCCGAAATGAAAAGCGCCCGGGCTTCCTTGCGAAGCCGGGCGCTTGTCCAGTCAGACCGAAAAGGCCTTATTCAGCCTTGGCGGCAGCCTTCTTGGCCGGAGCTTTCTTGGCCTTGGGCTTCTCCTCGGCAGCGGCTTCCTCAGCCACGGCCTCATCCTTCTTGGCGGCGGCCTTCTTGGCCGGAGCCTTCTTGGCTGGGGCCTCTTCGGCGGAAGCCTCGGCCGGAGCCGCTTCCTCGGCCTCGGCAGCCTTCTTCTTCGGCGCAGCCTTCTTCGCCTTGGGCTTTTCGTCATGATCATGGTCATGATCATGGCCACAGCCCGGACCATGGACGTGCGGCTTCAGATCGCCGTCCTCAGCCTCGATCGCGGCTTCCAGCTCTTCCCGGCTGACGGCCCGGTCGGTGATCTCCGCCTTCTCGAACAGGAAGTCCACCACCTTGTCCTCATAGAGCGGCGCACGGAGCTGCGCGGCCGCCATCGGGTCCTGACGCACATATTGCACGAAGCGCTCGCGGTCCTGCGGGCTGTACTGCTGGGCTGCCTGCATGATCAGGCGGTTCATTTCCTGATCGCTGACGACAACGCCATTGGCCTGGCCGATTTCCGAAAGCAGCAGGCCCAGGCGGACGCGGCGCACGGCGATGGCGCGATAGTCTTCCTTCTCCGCTTCCATCTCCTTGAGGGCCGCTTCGGGGTCTTCCTCATGGCTGGCTTCGTGCTGGAGCTGCGCCCAGATCTGGTTGAACTCGGCCTCGACCATGCTCGGCGGCACGTCGAAATCGTGGGCAGCGGCGAGCTGGTCGAGCAGCTTGCGCTTCATATGGGTGCGGGTCAGGCCATTATGTTCCTGCTCGATCTGGCCCTTCAGCAGTTCCTTGAGCTTGTCCAGACCCTCCAGGCCCAGCGACTTGGCGAAATCATCGTCCAGCTTGGGCTTGTCGGCATTCAGGATCGCCTTGACGGTGATGTCGAAGGTCGCTTCCTTGCCGGCGAGGTGCGCCGCGCCATAATCTTCCGGGAAGGTCACGGTGATGGTCTTCTCGTCACCCTTCTTGACGCCGGCAAGCTGCTCCTCGAAGCCCGGGATGAACTGGCCCGAGCCGATCTTGAGCTTCACGTCCTCGGCCGAACCGCCCTCAAAGGCCTCGCCGTCGATCTTGCCGACGAAATCGATGGTCAGCGTATCGCCGTCCTTCGCCTTGTGGCTGGCGGCATGCTCTTCCAGCGCGCCCTGCTGGGTCGCGATGCGGCCGGCGGCTTCATCCACCTGCGCATCAGCCACCTCGACGGTCAGACGCTCCAGCTTCAGCCCTTCGATGCTCGGCGCCGCGATCTCGGGCAGCACTTCCAGCTCGACCTTCACCTCGGCGTCCTTGCCGAATTCGAAGGCCTCGTCCAGCTCGACCGAAGGCTGCATCGCGGGGCGCAGCTTCTGGTCAGCGATCAGCTTCTGGATGCTGTCCTGGATCGAGCTGTTGAGCGCATCGCGCTGCAGCGATTCGCCATGCATCTTCTTGACGAGGTTGGCGGGCACCTTGCCGGGGCGGAAGCCGGGCATGCGGACCTGCGGCGCGATGGCGGCCACTTCCTTTTCCACGCGGGCGTCGATGTCCTTCGACGTGATGGTCACGGTGTAGGCGCGCTTCAGGCCCTCGTTCAACGTCTCGACAGTCTGCATCTCTTCTCTCAAACGCTTTCTAAAGCTGAATTTCGTTGGCGCCTGCGCATCCTATAGAGTCTGGCGCACTGGTGCGGGCGAAGGGACTCGAACCCCCACATCTTGCGATACCAGAACCTAAATCTGGCGCGTCTACCAATTTCGCCACGCCCGCATCGGTCGCCGGTCGGCGCGGCATAGAGAAAAGCGACCCATGAAGCAAGGCCCAGAGGTCCAGCCTGTGGATAACCGGTGGATAAGTCCGAACGGAACCCATCCGCCCGGCCGGGCGTAACCCCTCATATCAAGGAGAGACAGCCATGGCCACCCACCCCGACCCGGCGCCCGACGGCGTGCCGCCCCCCGACAGGATCGACCCTCAATCGCCGCCGGAAACCCCTGCACCCCTCACGCCCGACGAAACCCCCGCCGGCGAGCCGCCGGAAATCGTGCCCAATGGTCCCGATTTCGACCAGCCGGACAGCGCGCCGCCCGAACTCCCTCCCGTCTGATCGACATTTTGGTCACAGACCGTGGGTTTTCCACAGAAACGGGAAATAATGCCTGCGCAATCGCTGGACAGGCCCCTGCATCCATGATTGAACTATGACAAACAGATGAATTCGGGAGAGGCGCGGCTGACAGCAAGGGGGTCATCGTGCACAGGGTTCGCGCTAAGCTGGAATGGTTCAAGACAGTGATCCTACCACAGGAAGCTGCTCTCAGAGGGCGCCTCCGGAGGATCCTGCCTGCCAATCAGGAACTGGAAGACATGGTCGCGGAGGTACTCGCCCGCGCCTATGCCACTGAAAATTGGGAAAATGTGACGACCGGTCGGGCTTATCTCTTCACCATAGCCCGCAATCTGGTGATCGACACCGCACGCCGTAACAAGGTGGTGAGTTTCGAAACCATTGCCGACCTGGAACTGCTGCAGGGCGAAAATAATGTGGAGGCTCAGCTTCACGCCCGCGAGGCCCTGCGACAGGTCGAGACGATCGTCGATTCGCTTCCGACACAATGCCGCCGGGTCTTCATTCTCCGCCGTATCCATGAAAAATCCATGCTGGAAATAGCGGAGGAAATGTCCCTGTCCGTTTCTACAGTTGAAAAACATCTGGCCAAAGCGATCGCAATAGTTATGCGGGCCTGGGCGGAACGTGAGGAAACGGATTTCGAACGTGCAGGCGTCGGGACCAGATTCGGGCTACGAAAGCAGGGACAAGATCGAGGCGGAAGCCGCGCGCCTGCTGGCAAGGCTTAATGGCGATCCTCGTCCCGAGGTCGAAGCGGAAATCTGTCGCTGGGTCGAAGCCGATCCCCGTCATGCCGTAGCGTTCGCGCGGGCCGAAGCCGCTTGGGAAGCGGCCGAACGGCTGAAGAGCGCGGCCGCCGAAGTCAACCTGCCCCCGCTGGAAGCCATCGTCAGCGAGGAGCAGCAGCGCCGCCTGTCGCGCAACATCATGATCGCCGCCGCCGTTGCGGTGATGCTGTTCATCGTCGCTGCCATCGTCACGGTCCGCACCTTCAGCGGCGTCGACCATTATGAAACGCGGATCGGCCAGATCAGCGACATCGCGCTGGACGACGGCTCGACCCTGCATCTCAACAGCGACAGCGCCGCCGAGGTCCGCTTCACCGATCATGGCCGCAAGGTCCGCATCCTGAAGGGCGAAGCCTCTTTCGACGTCGCCCACGACCGCTCCCGCCCCTTCGACGTAGAGGCCCGCTCCGCCGTCATCCGCGCCGTCGGCACCGCCTTCAACGTGCGGTTGCGCCCTTCATTGGTCGAACTGACCGTCACGCAGGGCACCGTCACGGTGCATTCCGGCAACGATCTGGCCCAGCAGATCAGCGCCGGCAGCGGCGCCGTCATCCAGCCGCGCAGCGTGTCGCTCACCCATCTCGACTCGCGCCTCATCGGCCAGCGGACCGCCTGGCGCGAACAGATGGTGGAACTGGACGGAGAGACCATCGAACAGGCCGCGAGCGAGTTCAACCGCTACCGTGCGGCGCCGATCCTGATCGGGGACACCCGGGTCTCATCGCTCCGCATCGGCGGCCGCTTCCGTATCACCGACAGCAAGGAATTCCTCTCCGCCCTGCAACTCAGCCTGCCCATCCGGGTGGTCGCCGGACAGGACGGCTCGGTCATGCTGCTCTATCAGGATGAACCGGAGCCAGCGGACAACGCCGCCGGCGAATAGGAGCGGGAAGCAAAACACTCCCCCTCATCCCCAGGCATTATCGCCATGGTCCCCGACCTCTCACCCCGTCATCCGGGCGAACGCCGGGATCTCAGGCGAGATGGCACGAACGGACCGTAGAAGAATCCGCTTTCGGTCCGATGGCCATGCGAAACGGCCCGTTCCGGACTACCCCAATAATTCGCGCACCAATTCCGGCACCAGGATACTCGCCGCCCCAATACGGCTTTCCTCGAAATAGAAGCTGCCCGCCGATGGCTCCAGATTCAACTCCAGCGTCCGGGCGCCCACATGGCGCGCGGTCTGCACGAATCCCGCCGCCGGATACACCGCCCCGGAAGTGCCCACCGAAACGAACAGGTCGGACCGCCGCAAGGCATCGTCGATCAGATTCATCCGATAGGGCATCTCCCCGAAGAAAACGATGTCGGGGCGCAGGGCCGGACGCCCGCACCCGTCGCAGGCCGAGCCGGGGGGCAGAGCCGGCGTCCATGGCACCGCCTTGCCGCAAGCCGCACAGAGCGCCGACCGCAACTCGCCATGCATGTGAACCAGCCGCTTCGCCCCGGCCCGCTCGTGCAGATCGTCCACATTCTGCGTGACGATCAGCAGCTCGCCCGGCCATGCCGCATCCAGCGCCGCCAGCGCCTCATGCGCGGCATTGGGCTTCACCTCATCCAGCCTGGCCCGCCGCTCGTCATAGAAGCGATGCACCAGCGCGGCATTCCGCGCCAGAGCTTCGGGCGTGCACACATCCTCGACCCGATGCCCCTCCCACAGGCCATCGGGCCCGCGAAAGGTGGCAAGGCCGCTTTCCGCCGAAATTCCCGCACCGGTCAGGATCACGATATTGCGAATGTCGTCCATCTCTTCTTCCGGCGCCATGGTTGCATGTCATGGCTATGCCGCATTCGGGATCATCCGGACATCGTTTTTGCAGAACGGATCATTGGCTTGGCCCAACCAGCCATTTATCGTCCATTTCCGTACCGCGGGGATGACAAGCCCGGCCCGTTCTGGCATCGGCCATCCGACCTTCCAGGGAATGAGGCTGATGACAAGGATCGGGATTTTCGGAGCGGCTGGCCGCATGGGACGCGCCATCGCGCAGGTCGCTCAGGAGGCTGGGCTGGAAATCGCCGGAGGCACCGACCGCGGTGGCGCGGGAGAGCTTGCCCCCGGCATCGCCATCACTGCCGATCCGCTTGCCCTGGCCGAGCAAAGCGACGTGCTGATCGACTTTTCCGTGCCCGCCGCCCTGTCGGCCCATCTGGACGCCTGCATTGCGGCAAAGAAGCCGATCCTCATCGGCACCACCGGACTGGAATCCGCGCACCATGCGCTGATCGACGAAGCGTCAAGGCAAGTCCCGATCCTCCAGACCGGCAATACCTCTCTGGGCGTCAACCTGCTGGCGGCGCTGGTGGAACAGGCTGCGGCGCGCCTCAACGACGATTGGGACATAGAGATCGTCGAAATGCACCATCGTCATAAGGTCGATGCGCCTTCCGGCACTGCGCTGTTGCTGGGCGAAGCCGCCGCGCGCGGGCGCGGTATCGCTCTTGCCGACCATAGCGAACGCGGGCGCGACGGCATCACCGGCGCACGGGCCAGGGGTGCGATCGGCTTTGCGGCATTGCGCGGCGGATCGGTGGCGGGCGACCATCAGGTGATCCTCGCGGCCGAGGGCGAGCGAATCGAAATCGGCCATCGCGCCGAAAACCGCGTCATCTTCGCGCGGGGCGCGGTGAAGGGGGCCCAATGGCTGATCGGCCAACCCGTCGGCCGCTACGACATGAAGGGCGTGCTGGGCCTGTAAACGCCGATGAAGAAGGACCAGATCTTCGATTTCTTCAGCCGCCTCGCTGAAGCCAATCCGGCGCCCCGAACGGAGCTGGAATATGGCAATGTCTATCAGTTGCTGGTCGCGGTGGTGCTTTCCGCGCAGGCGACGGACGTGGGCGTCAACAAGGCGACCCGCGCGCTCTTCCGCGATGTCCACACGCCACAGCAGATGGTGGAACTGGGCGAAGAAGGCCTGAAACAGCATATCAAGACCATCGGCCTCTTCAACGCCAAGGCGAAGAACGTCATCGCCCTGTCCGAAATCCTCCTGCGCGATTTCGGCGGAGAGGTGCCGCAGGATCGCGATGTCCTGACCACCCTGCCCGGCGTCGGGCGAAAGACCGCCAATGTCGTGGTCAACACCGCGTTCGGGCAGGAAACGTTCGCGGTCGACACCCACATCTTCCGTGTCGGCAACCGTACCGGCCTAGCGCCGGGCAAGACGCCGCTTGCCGTCGAACTGAAGCTCGAGAAAAACGTTCCCGGCCCCTTCCGCCGCGATGCCCATCACTGGCTGATCCTGCATGGCCGCTATGTCTGCAAGGCGCGCAAGCCCGAATGCTGGCGCTGCATCGTGGCCGACCTCTGCCGCTTCAAGCCCAAGACTCCCGCGCCCGGCACCAGCCCCTGATTATTGCGCGGTTCAGCCGCCGCGCGGTAGAAGGATCGACAGGACGGATGACAGGCTCCCGCGACGTCATCCGGACAGTCAACAGGAGAGACGATATGTCTGCCCCCCTTATCCGCCAATTCGCCCTGTCCGCGGCACTCGCCTGCACGGCTGCCCCCGCCCTCGCCGGGAAGGCTCCGGACAATCTGGTCCCCGCCGGCAAGCCGGTCGATTGCGTTCAACTGAATGCGATCCGCTCCACCGAGGTCCGCGACGACAGGACCATCGATTTCATCATGAACGGTAACAAGGTCTATCGGAATATCCTGCCGATGAGTTGCCCCAGCCTGGGTTTCGAGCGGCGCTTCCTCTACAAGACCAGCCTGTCCCAGCTCTGCTCGGTGGACATCATCACGGTGCTCTATCAGACTGGCGGATTGCAGCGTGGACCGAGCTGCGGCCTCGGGAAATTCCAGCCGATGCAGAAAATGGCGAAATAACTTTGGCCTGAGGCGATTTTGATGCTGGCGCGAGCGATTGGGCTTTGCTAAGCGGCCCTTCGCACCAGCGACACGCACCCATAGCTCAGCTGGATAGAGCGTTGCCCTCCGAAGGCAAAGGCCAGAGGTTCGAATCCTCTTGGGTGCGCCATTTTCGAATGGATGTCAGAGAAATTTTCTCTCCAGACCAAGCAGATAGCTTTTGGCCTTCAAGCCGCCTGCAAAGCCCGTCAGTGCGCCGTTGGCGCCCACTACCCGGTGGCAGGGCGCAATGATGGAAATCGGGTTGCGCCCATTGGCGGCACCCACTGCGCGGCAAGCGGACGGTCTCCCGATCTGACGGGCAATATCGGCATAGCTGCGCGTTTGTCCAAAGGGGATGGTCAGCAGCGCGGTCCAGACGCTTTTCTGAAAATCCGTGCCGTTGAAATGCAGCGGCAGGTCGAACGTCTCCCGCTGCCCGGCGAAATATTCATTCAGTTGCCGTCCCGCTTCCTCCAGCACCGGATGATCGCCCCTTTCGGTCCGCTGCCCCATGGGCACCCGCCGGGGATCGTCATCCTGCCACAGGACCGCCGCCAGCCCCGCCTCGCACGCGACCAGCGTCAGTTCACCGACGGGCGATGCCAGCGTCCGATATGCATAAGTCATGCCCTGTCCTTTCAACCCTTTGCCGACGCCAGCATGGGGCATGACATGCATGGCCGCCTTCCCGCCGCTTGCGGTCAAAGATCATTTCAGGCCGCCACCCATCGCGCGATACAGTTCGACCATGTTCGCGGCGCGCGCCAGCCGTGTCGCCAGCAGGCTCTGTTCGGCATTATAGAGCGTCCGCTGCGCATCCAGCGTGGTCAGGAAGGGATCGACGCCGGCGCGGAACCGCGCTTCCGACAGGCGATAGCTTACCCGCGCCGCATCCCGCAGGGATGTCTGCGCCTCCATTTGCTCCGTCATCGTGCCGCGCCGGGCAAGCGCATCGGCGACTTCGCGGAAACCCGCCTGCACGCTCTTCTCATAGGTGGCGACCATCGCGTCATAGGTGGCCCGCGCATAGCGCAGATTGCCCCTGTTCCGGCCGAAATCGAAGATCGGCAGGCTGGCGGACGGCACCACCGACCATGTGTCGCTGCCCGACTTGAACAGATTGGACAGGCCAAGGCTCAACGTCCCGAACGCCGCAGTCAGGGAGATATTCGGGAAGAAGGCCGCTCGCGCCGCGCCGATATTGGCATTGGCCGCCAGCAACTGATGTTCGGCCGCCATGATGTCCGGGCGTCGCAGCAAAGCCGTGGAAGGCAGGTCGGCCGGCAGGTTGGAGAGGGTGACGTCGCCATCCGGCATCGCCGCCGGCAAGTCCTCCGCCGCCACCGTCATACCGGTAAGCAGGTTCAGCGCATTCTGGTCCTGCGCCACCAGGGTCGTCGCCTCGGCAATGTCGGACCGCGCCCGGTCATGGCTGGTCTGCGCCTGCCGCACTTCCAGTTCCGACGCGATCCCCTTGGCGAAGCGGGCCTTGGTGAGGTCCAGCGTCTGGCCGAAGGCTTTTTCCAGATCGCGCGCAATCCTCAACCGCTCCTGATCCGCCGCCATGGCGAGCCAGGCGTTAGCGACCTCTGCGACCAGCGCGGTCTGCGCCGCATTCCGGTTCTCGACCGATGCGAAATATTGTTCCTGCGCCGCCCTGCTGAGGTTGCGCACCCGGCCGAACAGGTCGATTTCCCAGGCCGACACGCCCACGGACGCCGAATAGATGTCCATCCGGCCCGTCCCGACCTGCGAGAAGGGCGTGTCCTGATAGGTGGCGCTGCCGCTGGCGTTCACAGTGGGAAATATGTCCGCCCGCCGCACGCGATATTGCGCCCGCGCCTGCTCGACATTGGCAAGGGCGACACGCAGGTCGCGATTATTGGCCAGCGACGTCTCGATCACCCGCGCCAGGCGGGGATCGACGAAGAAATCCTTCCAGGCCGTATCCGCCGGAACGATCGCCGGCCCTTGCCCAGCCGGATAGGCCGGCCCCTGCGGGCTCCCCCCCGGCACCGGCAAGGCAGGGCGCACATATTTGGGCGCCATGTCGCAGGCCGCGAGCGTCAGCGCCAGAGCAGCCGCCGAGAACGGCTTCATCTTGTTCATTATCCTCATGCCTCCTGCGGACCCAGCCGGGCGCCGCCCTCATGCCCGCCTTGATCCTTGCCATGATGTTCGCGGAACAGCCGCTTCACGACGGTGAAGAAGACCGGCACGAAGAAGATGGCGAGCACCGTCGCGGACAGCATGCCGCCGACCACGGCCCAGCCTATGGCGTTCTGGCCGCCTGCGCCCGCGCCCTTCGCCACCGCCAGCGGCAGCACGCCGAAGACGAAGGCGAAGCTGGTCATCAGGATCGGCCGCAGGCGCAGCTTGCCCGCCTCCAACGCCGCCCGCGCAGGTGGCAGCCCCTCGCGCATCTTCTCCTCGGCGAATTCGACGATCAGGATGGCGTTCTTGGCCGACACGCCGATGGTCGTGATCAGGCCGACCTGAAGGTAGATGTCGTTGTTGAGGCCGACCAGCATCGCGGCGACCACCGCGCCGAACACGCCCAGCGGCACCACCAGCATCACGGCGATGGGCACGGACCAGCTTTCATAAAGCGCGGCGAGGCACAGGAACACGATCAGCATCGACAACGCATAAAGCGCCGGCGCCTGCCCGCCGGAGGTCTTCTCCTCATAGGAAATGCCGTTCCATTCATAACCGACGCCTGCCGGCAGCTTGGCCGCCATTTCCTCCATCGCCTTCATCGCCTCGCCGGTCGAAACGCCCGGCGCGGGCGCACCCATGATCTGCATCGACGGCACGCCGTTGAACCGCTCCAGCTTCGCCGGGCCATGGGTCCATTCGGTCGTCGCAAAGGAAGAGATCGGCGCCATCGCGCCGCCGCTTCCCCGCACATGCAGCACGCCGATCGAATCCGGCGTGGTCCGGAACGGCGCATCGGCCTGCACATAGACGCGCTTCACCCGGTCGCGGTCGATGAAGTCGTTGACGTAGCTGCTGCCCATCGCCGTGCTGATCGTATCGTTGACGTCGGACTGGGCGATGCCCAGCGCGCCCGCTGCCGCCTGATCGACGTTGAGCTTGAGCTGCGGCGTATCCTCCAGCCCGTTGGGGCGCACCTGCGCCAGCCGCTTGTCGGCCATGGCCATGCCCAGCAACTGGTTGCGCGCCTCCAGCATCCTGTCATGGCCCAGCCCGGCGCGGTCCACGAGCTGAAAGTCGAAGCCGGTGGCATTGCCCAGTTCCTGCACGGCGGGCGGCACGAAGGCGATCGCCATGCCTGCGGAAATCCGCTGGAACGCGCCATTGGCGCGCAAAGCGATGGCGGACACCTTGTTGTCGGCGCCCTCGCGCTGCGACCAGTCCTTCATCCTGACAAAGGCGAGGCCGACATTCTGGCCCTGGCCCACGAAACCGAAGCCGGAGATGGTGAAGACGGCGGCAACATTCCGCTTCTCGTCCGTCATATAGTGATCGCGCACCTTCGCCAGCGTCCGTTCGGTCTCCTCCAGCGTCGACCCGGTCGGGAGCGACACCTGGTTGATGATGATGCCCTGATCTTCATCGGGCAGGAAACCGCCAGGCAGGCGCAGGAAGACCAGCGCCATCCCCGCGACGATCAATGCATAGACCAGCATCGTGCGGCCCCAGCGCCGCTCGACCTTCTCCACGGTCGCGCCGTATCGCACGACATTGCGGTCGAAGGTCCGGTTGAACCAGTCGAAGAAGCGGCCGAAGCGCGACCCCAGCGGGCCGGTCCAGACATGGCTGTGCCCCCGGGGACGCAGGATCGTCGCGCAGAGCGCGGGCGTCAGGATCAACGCGACCAGCACCGACAACACCATGGCGGACACGATGGTGATGGAGAACTGGCGGAAGATCACGCCCGTCGACCCGCCGAAGAACGCCATGGGCAGGAACACCGCCGACAGCACCAGGCCGATGCCGATCAACGCGCCGCTGATCTCGTCCATCGACTTCTTCGCGGCTTCCTTTGGGCTAAGCCCTTCTTCCTGTATGATGCGCTCGACATTCTCGACCACGACGATGGCGTCGTCGACCAGCAGGCCGATCGCCAGCACCATGCCGAACAGCGTCAGCGTGTTGATGGTGAATCCCGCCGCATAGAGGATCGCCAGCGATCCCAACAGCACCACCGGCACCGCAATGGTGGGGATCAGCGTGGCGCGCCAGTTCTGAAGGAACAGGAACATCACCACGAAGACGAGCAGCGTCGCTTCGAACAGCGTGTGGATGACCTGCTCCACCGACAGTTTCACGAAGGTCGAATTGTCTACCGGGAAGTCGTATTTGACCCAGCTCGGGAAGGTTTTCGACAGTTCGTTGACCCGGTTCTTCACGCCTTCCACCGTATCGAGCGCATTGGCGCCCGGCGCCAGCCTTACGCCGAAGCCGGCGGCCGGATGGCCATTGAACCTCGCGCCGAAGCTGTAGCTTTCCGCACCCAACTCGACCCTGGCGACATCCGCCAGATAGACGACCGATCCGTTGCTGTTGCTGCGCAGCCGGATCTGCCGGAACTCTTCGGGGGTCCTGAGGCGCGACTGCGCCGTCACGGTTGCGTTCAGCGCCTGGCCGCGGGGCGACGGCGTGCCGCCGATCTGGCCTGCGGAAACCTGCGCATTCTGGGCGCGTATGGCGGATTTGACGTCGCCGGTGGTGACGCCCAGATTGGCCATCTTATAGGGATCGAGCCAGATGCGCATCGCATATTGCGCGCCCAGCAACTGGGTATCCCCCACGCCGTCGACGCGGCTGATCGGATCCTGCAGGGCGGAAGCGACGAAATCGCCCGCATCCTGCTGATCATGAATGCCGTCATCGGCATAGACGGCCATGATCATCAGGAAGGTCGAGGTGGATTTGGTGACGCGCAGCCCCTGTTGCTGCACTTCCTGCGGCAACAGGGGGGTGGCCTGGGCCAGCTTGTTCTGAACCTGGACCTGCGCGATGTCGGCATCCGTTCCCTGCTCGAAGGTCAGGGTGATGGTGAGGTTGCCCGCCGAATCGCTGCTGGACGAGAAGTAGCGGAGATTGTCGATGCCCTTGAGCTGCTGCTCTATGATCTGCGTCGTCGTGCTTTCCAGCGTTTCCGCATTCGCGCCCGGATAGGTGGTGGCGATCGTCACCGCGGGCGGCGCGATCTCCGGAAACTGCGCCACGGCCAGCGAGCGCAGGGCCAGAATGCCGGCCAGCATGATGACGATGGCGATGACCCATGCGAAGATGGGCCTGTCGATGAAATAGCGGGCCATGACTTAGTTCGCCCCGCCGGCATTCGCCTGCCTGCCCGCCGTCACCTGCTGCGGCGCGCCCGGCTTCACGACCGTTCCGGGCCGCAGGTTCACCAGGCCCTCCACGACCAGCCTGTCTCCCGCCTTCAGCCCCTTGGTGACGATCCACTTGTCGCCAATGGCCCGGTCCGTTTCGACCTGACGCAGTTCGACCTTGTTGTCCGCACCCACCACCATGGCGGTGGCCCGGCCCCGCGCATCACGGGTGATGCCCTGCTGCGGCGCAAGGATCGCCTGGCTGCGTTGGCCCTCGACCAGCCTGGCCCGCACATACATGCCGGGCAGCAACAGGCCGTCCGGATTGGCGAAGGTCGCACGCAGCGTCACCGCGCCCGAACTGGGATCCACCGTCACCTCGGAAAATTGCAGACGCCCCTCGATCGGATAGACGCTGCCATTGGGCAGCAGCAACTGGACCCGCGCGCCGTTAGCGGCACTTACGCCGCCTGCCTTCATCGCCTGTTTGAGGTCGATGATCTGCGCGGCCGACTGGGTCACGTCGACATAGACGACGTCGGTCCGCTGGATCGTCGCCAGCGGGTCGGCCTGTCCTGCCTGCACCAACGCGCCCGGCGTGAACAGGGAACGGCCGATCCGCCCGGAAATGGGGGCCCTTATGCGGGTGAAATCCTGGTTCACCTGCGCGGCCTGCACCGCCGCCCGCTGCGCGGCGACATCGGCGCGCGCCTGCTGCGCCGAGGCGGCGGCATTGTCGGCCTCCTGCCGGCTGACGGCGTTGATGCCGACCAGTTCCTTGTAACGCTGCGCCTGCAGTCCCGTCGCCCGGATCGATGCCTGCGCCCGAGAGAGCGCGCCCTGCGCCTGCCCCAGGGCGGCGCGATAGGGCGCATCCTCGATCTCGTAGAGCAATTGGCCCGCACGCACCACGGCGCCTTCGGTGAACAGCCGGCGGCGGATGACGCCGCTGATCTGGGGCCGGACCTCTGCCGTTTCCACTGCGGCGATGCGGCCGGGAAGCTCGGTCGTCAACGGAGCGTTTTCCACCGTCAATTTCACCACACCGACCGCGGGCGGCGGCGGCGCAGGCTGCTGCTGCTGGCCACAGGCGCCCAGCGCAAGGGCCGACGCGCAGGCGAACAGTCCGACAAAAATCCCCTTTTGCATCGGTCGATGCTCCGTTTCCACTGGTGGCTTCAATTGGAATGAACGTTCATTCCGCTTGCGCGGCAGGTAGGAACATGCCACAATTTGTTCAAGAGTAAAAAAGACGGGACGAAGATTTTTGGCTGCATTGCAACATGAACGGAATGCCAGGGACCGCATATTGGATGCGGCCCGCGATCTGTTCGCCGCCAACGGTTTTCATCAGAGCGCGATGGCCGAACTGGCTGCCGCGGCGCATGTGTCCGTCGGCCAGATCTACCGGCTGTTCAAGGGCAAGGAAGACATTATCGAAGCGATCGTGAATAGCGATACGCGCGAACGCGAAGCGACGATCCTGAGCTTGCAGAACCGTCTCGAGGCAGGGGAGATCAGCATAGAGCGGACCTTCGAACTGCTGCTGCTGGAGGTGATGGACAACCCGCACGAGGCCCTGTCCTTCGATATTCTGGCCGAGGGATTCCGCAACGCGCGGGTCGCGGGCACGATTGCCGACATGTGCAACGGCCTGCGGAAATCCCTGGGGGATTTCGCCTGCGTCGCAAACCCCGGATTGTCAGGCGAAGCGCTGAAAAGCGCCGAAGAAATGATCCTGGCCTGTTTGTTCGGGTTGGGCCATCGCAGCCTGTCGGCACCGACCATCAGCGCTGAGCGTACCGCCAAATGCGCGGCCTTCATGATCGTCGCCGCGCTTCGCGCCATGGACTGAAGGCGCGGGCTTCGGTCCGGCTCGGCTTCCGGTCAGTCTGCCGCGTTGCAGCAGAAATGCCTGAAATCAGCCGCAACTTTCGGCCGCCGGAAACATTCCTGCCCCCAAATCGTTCCCCCGGGAGGCAAGAAATGGGTATCAACATGTCGTTCGACCGCAGCTATTTCGAGGCGCGGCTGGACCGCAATCGCAGGCTGGCCGCCCGCTCCCGCAATCCGGAAATCCGCGCGATCCACATGGAATATGTGCGGCTCTACAGCCAATTGCTGGAACAGACGGAGCGCGTCCCGGCCTGAGCCGCCGGTCCGCCTATTTGGCGGCGACGCCATCGGGCAGCACCACCGCAGACCAGCTCTTGCCGAGCACCAGATATTTGGCCGCCAGCGCCCGAATATCGGTTGGCGTGACGGTCAGCATGTCCTGCGCCATGGTCTGCATCGCCTGTACATAGCGCGGGTCGTGGGTAGCGCCCTCCATCTGGTTCATCCAGAAGGCATTGCCTGTCCCTGCCCGCATCAGCAATTGCCGCATCGGCGCGACGGCGCGCTGCAATTCGTCCTCGCTCACTAGATTTTTGACGAGGTCCGCCGCCGTGTCCTTCACCACGCCGTAGAAATAACGGACGCGATCCGGGCGCACCTGGCTCGTCACCAATATGTAACCGCCGCTTTCATAGGAAAATGGCCAGTTGTTCTGGACGCTGGGCGAATAAGCCGCGCCTTCGGTCGAACGCAGCTTGTCGAACAGCCGATCGTTGAAAATCTGCGTCAGGATCTCAAGCTGCCGCGCTTCCTTCGTCAGTGCGAACCCGCCTGCCGTGGGCCATGCCATGACCGCCGCCGCTTGCTCCTTGTCGCCCTTGTGCCGCAGGATCACCGGGCTTTCGACATGGGCGGGAAAGCGCATCAGCTTGTTGGCGGCGGGAACCGGGACATCCGCCCGCTGCGGCAGCGCACCGAAGGTCGCCGCCACGGCTGCAATGGCATCGTCCGCCTTCACCTGTCCGAAAATCTGTATCTCGACGGGCCCGGATGCCAGCAGCGGTTCCCATGTGGCGCGAAAGGCTTGCGGAGTCAGCGCGTCGATCTCCGCCCGCGAAGGCGTGCGGAACCGCACATCCCTGTCGTGCAGCAACCAGTTGAGGTCCCGCGCCAGCACGGAATCCGGCGCCCGCTCCATCGCGTCATAGGCGACCCCTGCCCCCGTCTTCACGCGCGCGATCGGCGCGGGGTCCCATCCCGGCGCAAACAGCTTGGTCGCGAACAGCAGCAATTGGTCCTTATAATCCGCCGGACGCGTTACGGCCTGCATTTCAAAGGCGTCGTCGTCGATGGCGAAATCCATCCCCATGCGGCGGCCATTGGTCAGGTCATCGAGTTCCCGCTGGCCCAGCTTCCCTATTCCACTCGCCACCAGCGCATAATCCGCCGCCCAGCCCGGCACGGGCCGGGTCGGGGAAAAGGCCTGCTGGCCATGACCGAAGCGGACGTTGATCCGCACCTTCTCCGTTTCCGCATCATTGGCGAACAGGGTCAGCTTGACGCCGTTGGAGAAGACAATGCTTTCCATCCCCGGCAGGCCGATGGGCGTACGCGAAACGACCTTCCCCGGCGCGCCGAGCTTCGGCAGGTCGGCCATGGTCACAACCTTGTCCGCCAGCCGCGCGTTGGTCGCCGCCTTGACCGGCGCGGCGACAGCGGCGGCCAGCTTCGCGTCGACGCCGGGCTGGACCTTGCCAGTGATCAGGTGCGCGCGGAAGACGCCGGCGGAGAAGAGCCGCCGGGTCGAATCCAATATCTTCTGCGGCGTCATGCCCGTCTTGCCGGAGCGGAAGATGTCCAGCGCCGCCTGCGGGCTGACCGTGGTTTCGCGAATGTCGACCGCGCTCACCAGGTCGCTCGCCTGCTTGGCGCCCGCCTCCGTATCGGCATTCTCGACCTGAATCGCGAGTGCGGTGTCCATCTGCGCATATTCGCGGTCGATCTCTATCTGGCTTGGCGGCGCGGCCTTGGCATCCTCTATGATTGCGCGCACGTCGCCCAACGCCTTTTCCCAATTCTCGCCCGTGGGCACGATGGTGACGAAGGTGCCATCGGCGGACCGGCTGACATCCTGCTGATCCACGCTTGCCTGCAGGAAGCTGCCGCCGCTGCGCGCAGCCTGTTCCAGACGGCGGCTGATGATCTGCAGGGCCAGCATGTCGGTCAGCTTGTCCTGATTGTAGACGATGGTGTCGGCATGCGGCTTCCACGGGCGCAGCCAGGCCATGGTAAGGCCGGTGGGCGCGCCGGGCTCCACCGTCACCCTGGTGGCAGGGGCCCTGGGGTCGGGCTCCCCGAAATCGGGTAGCGGCGCGCCCTTTCCGGGGACGGTCCAGGAGCCGAAATTATCCTTGATCAATTGCTCGGCCATGGCCGGGTCGATGTCGCCCGCAATCGAGATCACGGCATTTTCCGGGCGGTACCAGCGCTGGTGAAAAGCTTCCATCTTCGCCGCCGTGACGGCATTCAACGTTGCCACCGTGCCGATGGGGCTATGATCGGCCAGCGGCTGGCCAGCGAAGAAATGCCGTCTGGTCGCATCGGAAATCCGCATCTGCGGCCCGTCGCTCTCCCGCTTTTCCGCAAGGACCACGGCCCGCTCGGCATTCACGGCGCTCTCGACGATATTGGGGTCGGCCATCATGCCGGCGAGTATCTTCATGCTTTCGCCCAGGCTGGCCTGCGTCGCCTGCGGCAGGTCGAGCGCATAGGTGGTCCCGGTCGGCGTCGTCTGCGCATTGCTGTCGCTGCCGAAGGTGACGCCCAGCCGCTGCCAGATGCGCTTGGATTCCCCGTCGGGCACATGGCGGGAGCCGCGGAAGGTCAGATGCTCCATGAAATGGGCATATCCCAGCTCATCGGACTGCTCCATCAGCGAGCCGGCGTCGATCCGCAGCCGGACCGACACCTGACCCGGCGGCACGCCATTGCGGCGGACGGCATAGCGCACGCCATTGGACAGGGTGCCGAAGCGCCAGGCCGGATCGATCGGAACATCGCTGTTCTCGTAGAGCCATGGCCTGACCTGCGCCTTGGTAGAGCCCGGCGCCGTGGACGTGGCAGTCGGGTCCGTCTTCGCCCACAGAGGCGCGGGCGTTCCCGAAAGCAGCAGGGCAAGGACGGACAGCGAAGCGGCGGAACGCCGGAAGGAAAAGCTCATGGCCGCGCAGCCTAAAGAGATTTTCCTGAATGGCCACTGACAAAGAGGAAGGAACCTCATCTTCCCGCGAAGACGGGAATCCGGTCAAACGGCAGGACTGGGCTCCTGCCTTCGCAGGAGCCCATCATATCCAGGATTACCGCCCGCCGGTCTTCTGCACCGCGCCCTTATGCGCGCCGACATTGCTGCCGCCGCGACGGCGCCGGAAATTCTTCTTTGCCGGCTTCGCAGCTTCGCCATCCGGCCGATGCGCCCGTTCGGTATTGCCGCGCTGCTGCTTCTGCTGGTCCTGATAGCGGCGTTGCCCGTCGGCGCGCCGCGTCTTCTGCTCCGGGGTCTGCTCCCGACCCTTGCGCTGCGGCGCGGCCTTGGGAAGATTGCGCACCACCTCGACGAAATTCTCCGGCAGCGGGACGACGTCCAGCTTCACCTTGGTCGTCCGCTCGATGGCCTTCAGATAAGGCCGCTCGTCGTCCGCCACGAAGCTGATCGCAACGCCCTCCGCCCCTGCCCGCGCCGTGCGGCCGATGCGGTGGACATATTGTTCCGGCACATTGGGCAGTTCGAAATTGATGACATGGCTGACGCCCGACACGTCGATGCCGCGCGCGGCGATGTCGGTCGCCACCAGCAGCTTCACATGGCCATGGCGGAAGGCCTGGAGCGCGGTGGTCCGCTGCGCCTGGCTCTTGTTGCCATGGATCGCCACGGCCTGGATGCCCGCGCCCTCCAGAAAGCGCACGACCCGGTCGGCGCCATGCTTGGTCCGGGTGAAGATCAGCGCGCGGTCGATGTCTTCCTTCTGGATCGTCAGGTTGAGCAGCGCCTGCTTCTCCATCTGGTTGACGAAGGTCGCCTGCTGCCGGACCCGCTCCGCCGTGGTCGACTGCGGCGCGACGCTCACCTTGACCGGATCGTGCAGGAACTGGCTGGCCAGCGCCTCGATCTCGCCCGGCATGGTGGCGGAGAAGAAGAGGTTCTGCCGCTCCTTCGGCAGCAGCTTGGCGATGCGCTTCAACGGGTGGATGAAGCCCATGTCCATCATCTGGTCGGCTTCGTCGAGGACGAATATCTCGGTGTCCTTGATGGTGAAGGCGCGCTGGTCGATCAGGTCGAGCAGACGGCCCGGCGTCGCCACGACGATGTCGACGCCGCGCCCCAGCGCCCGGATCTGCCGGTTGATCGGCACGCCGCCGAACACCACCTCCACGGACAGCTTCAGGAAGCGGCCATAGTCGCGGAAGCTCTGCGCGATCTGCGCGGCGAGTTCGCGCGTCGGCGACAGCACCAGCATGCGGCAGCCCTGGAGCGGCGTCGGCTTGGGATTGCGGGCGAAATGGTCAAGGCTGGGCAGCGCGAAGGCAGCGGTCTTGCCGGTGCCGGTCTGCGCGATGCCGCACAGGTCCTTGCCCTTCAGCAGCACGGGAATGGCCTGCGCCTGGATCGGCGTCGGCGAGGCATATTTCTTGGCGGCCAGCGCCTTCAGGATCGGCTCGGCAAGGCCAAGGTCGGTAAATTGCATGGATGATAACTCACGAATGGGCCCCGGCGTCTTCCGGCAGGGCCGGGACGCAAGGCGGGTTACGAAACGACCCGCGTGAAAAGGGAAGCCTCAAAGCTTGGCGCAGACTTTCATTGGCCGGCCCCGATGCCCGTTCGGGCCGAAGCGATCACGCTGCCAATCGCTGGAAGGGGCGTGAAGCCCGCTGCTGCGTTGCAGCGCATATGGCGGGAATGGCGGGAAAAAGCAAGTGGCGGCGTTCGCCTCCCCCTACAACGTCACCTCCACATGCTTGCTCCGCATCTCTTCGCGCACGTCTCCGCCGAACATTTGCCGAAACATGCCGCCAAGCGACATGTCGGCACGCCAGATTTCCGCGCGGCCAAGATCGAAACGGAGCATCGTCAGATGCGGGTCCTGCCGTCCGCCGGGATACCAGCTCGCCACATCATGGGTCCAGTACCGGTCGATCACCGCCGGGTCCGTCTCCTCGACCAGGGTGCCGTCGATGCAGGCGAACAGGAAATGTCCCTTGCCTGCGAACTGGGCCATGGCCGGTCCGCCCCTGGCCAGCCGGTTCTCCCGCGTCGTATAGAACCAGAAGCAATGGTTCGCGCCGGGATCGAGCTGCGCCGTCATGGGCATACTGTGATCGGGCGACCCTCTCAACCCGACCATCAGGAACGGGCTTTGCGACAATTCCGTCCAGAAGCGATGGCGGATGTCGGCCTCATTGCTCATCTTCTCTCTCCCTTCGATCTCAGGCGGGACTCAATCGACGGCGCCAAGCGATTTGCGGGAGTCAATTTAGCACGAAAGCTTGATCTTGCGCAGTCTTCTCTCCACATAGCGCGCATGTTGATCGAGACCGAAGCGACGCCCAATCCGGCAACCGTCAAGTTCATTCCCGGCCGCGTGGTCATGGGCATGGGCACCCGCGATTTCGCCACACCGGAAGAAGCGGAGGCTTCGCCGCTGGCCGATGCGCTGTTCGGCCTGGGCGACGTGACGGGGGTCTTTTTCGGCGGGGACTTCATTTCCGTCACCATCGCGCCCGGCGCACAGTGGAGCGATGTGAAGCCGGACATCCTTTCGATCCTGCTCGAACATTTTTCCGCCAACATGCCGCTGTTCGCGCCCGGCTCGGCAGGCGAAATCTTTGTTCCCGAGGAGGAGGAATTTGCGGACGATCCGGAAGATGAGGAGATCATCGCCCAGATTCGCGAGCTGATCGACACCCGTGTCCGGCCGGCCGTGGCCAATGACGGCGGCGACATCATCTATCGCGGCTTCGACAAGGGAACCGTCTATCTGCGCATGCAGGGCGCCTGTTCCGGCTGCCCCTCCTCCACGGCGACGCTGAAGAACGGGATCGAACAACTGCTCAAACATTATGTGCCCGAAGTGACGGAGGTCCGCGCCGTCTGAGCGGCGAAACAGTTGGCCGGGAACAATTGGCAAACCCGTGCCGATCGATTAACCGCAGAGCCGGGCATCGCATCGGGCGAGCGGTCAACAGGGGTTTTCTTTGCGCATATTGGTCATCGACACCGCGACACAGGCGCTGTCCGTGGCGCTGCTCGATGACGGAGCGCCCCTGGGCCATTTTCATGAAATCGTCGGGCGTGGCCATGCCGAAGCGCTGCTGCCCGCCATCGCTGCCCTGCCCGACGGCGGCCGGGCCGATGCGATCGCCGTCGATGTCGGCCCCGGCAGCTTCACCGGCGTGCGCATCGGGATCGCCGCCGCGCGGGCGCTGGCGCTGGCCTGGAACATTCCGCTGCATGGCTATGGCGCGCTCGCCATGATCGCGGCCAGGGCGGCGGCAGGGGATCATAAGGACGAGACCCTGGCCGTCACCATTACCGGCGGTCATGGCGAGTTGTTCTGGCAGGCCTTCTCCACTGACGGGCTTGCGCCCCTCGGCCCGCCCGCCTCCACGCCGATTGCCGAACTGGCGAAGCAATTGACGCAGCCCACGCTCTACGGCACCGGCGCCGAAGCGCTGGTGACGGCGCGCGGCCATGGCACGGCGGTGAGCCTGTATCCCGATGCCGCGGACTATCCGCTGGTCGCCGGGCTCCCGCCGCTCCCCCCCTCCCCCCTTTATTGCCGTGGCGCGGATGCGCGTCCGATGGCGGAACGGGCAGCGTCATGACGCCGGGCCTGACGCTCCAGACCTATGAGGATGGCGAACGCAACGCGATGAGCGATGCCATGGACGTCATGGTGCGCGCCTTCGACCCGGCCTTTGGCGAAGCATGGACATTGCCGCAGCTCGCCGGGGTGATGACCATGCCGGGAACCTGGCTCACCATCGCCCGGATCGACGCCGCGCCGGTCGGCTTCGCGCTGGTCCGTTCCGTGCTTGACGAATGCGAATTGCTGCTGTTGGCCGTCAGCCCGCTCTGGCGCGGGAGGGGCATTGGCGAGGACCTGCTGCTCGACAGCCTCAGGACGGCGCGCAAGCGGGGCATTACGTCGATGAATCTGGAAGTTCGTGCGTCGAATACGGCAATAAGGCTATATGAAAAAGCCGGGTTCGAATATGTACACCGCCGTCCCGGTTACTATCGCGGCAACGATGGACAACTTCACGACGCGCTAAGCTTTCGTATCGACATGCTTAGATGATTTAAATCCGCCCTTGCAAAACAGAAACCATCGGTATAGCTGACCCATACCGCTCCTGAAATGATTTTCCTCGGGCGGGTCGCGCAACCAATAGCCTTCGCAGGGAAAAGAAATGGAAACTGAATCAGCGCAGAGCGAACTGCTCATTACTTTGACGTCGGATATTGTCGCGGCCCATGTCTCGAACAACAGCGTTGCCGTCTCTGACGTATCTACCCTGATCCAGAATGTGCACGCCGCGCTTTCCGGTCTGGCCACTCCCGCCGCCGCGCCGGAGGTGAAGCCCGAACCCGCCGTCTCGGTCCGCTCGTCGATCAAGCCCGACTACATCATCTGCCTGGAAGACGGCAAGAAGCTGAAGATGCTGAAGCGCCACCTGATGACTCATTATCAGATGACGCCCGAAGATTATCGCGCCAAATGGGGCCTGCCGGCCGATTATCCGATGGTCGCGCCCAACTATGCCGAACAGCGCCGCAGCCTGGCCAAGAAGATCGGCCTCGGCACCAAGCGCCGTCGCGTCCGCGCTCCCAAATAACAGCGCAAACCGCAGGCAAACGCCCATGCAAGGGGTGCGCGTATCGCGCGCCCCTTTTATACTAGGACGAAAGCCGCTAGGCTCTTTTCCGAACTTACGCACATTCCAGCCAAGTGAGCCTGCATGAACCGCAAGATCGACGTCGAAGCCCTTTGCCATGAAAAGGGCCTGCGCATCACCGAACAGCGCCGCGTCATCGCCCAGGTGCTGAGCGACGCCACGGATCACCCGGATGTGGAGGAACTGCACAGGCGCTCCGCTGCCATCGATCCGGGCATTTCCATCGCCACCGTGTACCGCACGGTCCGCCTCTTCGAGGAGGCGGGCATATTGGATCGTCACGATTTCGGTGACGGCCGCGCCCGATATGAGGCGGCGCCCGAATCCCATCACGACCATCTGATCGATGTCGAGACGGGCAATGTCATCGAATTCGTCGATCCCGAACTGGAGCAGCTTCAGAAGCAGATCGCGGAAAAGCTTGGCTTCCGCCTGGTCGACCACCGGATGGAACTTTACGGCGTCGCGCTCGACCGCAAGAGCTGAGACAGCTTGGCCGCACTTCGACGCTTCATGCGCCTGACGGCTTTGGCCGCCAGCCTGCTGCTCTGCCTCATCCCGCATCTGCTCTGGCGCGCGGCCCGGCGCCGGTCGCCCTGGCCGCCGCGTTTTCTGGCGCTGGCGGCGCGTTCCGTCGGCGCCCGGGTGCGGATCGACGGCCATCCCTTTCAAGGGGACAGCTTCATCATCGCCAATCATGTCAGTTGGGTGGACATATTGGCGCTGGGCGGTGCGACGGGTGCGGCCTTCGTCGCGCATGACGGCATCGCGCGCTGGCCCGTCATCGGCTGGCTGGCCGCGCAGAACAATACGCTCTTCGTCGCCCGCGAGCGCCGCGGCGCGCTCTCTTCGCAACTCGACGCCTTGCGCGCCGCGCTGGCGGGGCATCAGCCGGTGGCGCTTTTCCCGGAGGGCACCACCAGCGACGGCACCGGCCTCCTGCCGTTCAAGCCATCCCTGCTCTCGGTCCTGCTGCCTCCTCCGCGCTCGGTGCGGATTCAGCCTGTCCATATCGACTATGGTCCGGCCACCGCCGAAATCAGCTGGCACAGTGCCGAGCCGGCGGGTGCGAACGTCAGGAGGTTGCTGGAACGCAAGGGCAGGCTGGAGGTCACCCTGCGCTTTCTGGAACCGTTCGATCCGGCAATCTGCCCTGATCGCAAGGCCTTGGCCGCGACGGCCCGCGAAAGAATAGCCGCGAGCATCGTCGCGCACCTGCCGCCTTTTACTTGCGGCGCACCCCTTGTATAGCTGGACCGCATGAATCGGTACGACGCCCAAAAGACTCCAGCGACCTTCCACGTCAAATCCTTCGGCTGCCAGATGAACGTCTATGATGGCGAGCGCATGGCCGAAATGCTGGGCGAGCGCGGCATGACCGCCGCGGCCGACGGCGCCGAGGCGGATCTGGTCATCCTCAACACCTGCCACATCCGCGAAAAGGCGGTGGACAAGGTCTATTCCGACATCGGCCGCATGACCCGCGAGGACGGCAGCCGCCCGATGATCGCGGTCGCCGGCTGCGTGGCTCAGGCGGAGGGCGGCGAAATCCAGCGGCGCGCCCGCAATGTCGACATCGTCGTCGGCCCACAGGCCTATCACCGCCTGCCCGACCTGATCGACAAGGCGGGCCGTGGCGAACAGGCCGTCGACACGGACATGCCGCTGGCGTCGAAGTTCGGCGCGCTTCCCGCGCGCACGAAGCAGGCGCGCCCCACCGCCTTCCTGACGATCATGGAAGGCTGCGACAAATTCTGCACCTATTGCGTGGTCCCCTATACACGCGGCGCGGAAATCAGCCGCAGTTGGTCCGCGATCCTGGACGAGGCGAAGGCGCTGGTCGACGGCGGCGTGCGGGAGATCACCCTGCTCGGCCAGAACGTCAATGCCTGGACCGGCGAGGACGACAGGGGCCGGACGCAGGGCATGGACGGGCTGGTCCGCGAACTGGCGAAGATCGACGCCCTCAAGCGCATCCGCTACACCACCAGCCATCCCAACGACATGAGCGACGGGCTGATCGCGGCCCATGGCGACGAACCCAAGCTGATGCCCTTCCTCCACCTGCCGGTGCAGTCGGGGAACGACCGCGTGCTGAAGGCGATGAACCGAAGCCATGACGCCGACAGCTATCTGCGCATCATCGAACGCGTGCGCGAAGCCCGACCGGACATCGCGCTCTCCGGCGACTTCATCGTGGGCTTCCCCGGTGAGACCGACGCCGAGTTCGAGGATACGCTGAAGATCGTGGAGCAGGTCCGCTACGCCCAATGCTACAGCTTCAAATATAGTTCGCGCCCCGGCACGCCCGCCGCCGACATGGACGGACAGATCCCCGCGGAGGTCATGGACGAACGGCTCGCCCGCCTGCAGGCGCTGATCAACCGCCATCAGGTGGAATTCAACGCGGCCACCGTCGGCCGCCGCACCGGCATCCTGCTGGAGCGCAAGGGCCGCCATCCCGGCCAGCTCATCGGCAAGACGCCCTGGCTTCAGTCCGTCCACGTCACCGCGCCGGAACTTTCCATCGGGGACATGGTAGAAGTCGATATCATCAGCGCCGGCCCGAACAGTCTGGCCGGACAACCCAGCAGGAGGAAGGCCGCTTGAACCTAATCACAGTCGTTCCCGTGGCAACGGGAACCCATCTCCAGCCCTGTCCACCAGGCTCAAACGACAGGAGATGGATACTCGCCCGCGCGAGTGTGACTGACGAACAGGGAGGCTGCTGAATGTCCAAGAAACCCAATCATAACCACCGCACCGAGGTCGCAGAACGCGCCCGGCTGGAAGTCACTTTCGACCGTCCGCACCTGCTGGGCGCGCTGTTCGGCCAATATGACCAGAATCTGGTGGCCATCGAAAACCGCCTGGGCGTCTATATCGCGGCGCGCGGCAACAAGCTCCAGATCGAGGGAGACGCCGAGGCGGCCGCCCGCGCGCGCGATGTCATGACAGGCCTCTACAACCGTATCGTCGCCGGCCAGGAAATCGATGCCGGCGCGGTGGAGGCGGTGATCGCCATGTCCGCGGAGCCCACGCTGGACGGCATCATCCGCCATGACGTGGCCGAACCGCCCAAGGTCATGATCCGCACGCGCAAGAAGACCATCGTCCCGCGTTCCGCAACGCAGGTGACCTATATGGAGGCGCTCACCCGCAACGACATCATCTTCGCGCTGGGCCCGGCGGGCACCGGCAAGACCTACCTCGCCGTCGCGCAGGCCGTGAGCCAGCTCATCACCGGCAGCGTCGACCGCCTGATCCTCTCCCGCCCCGCCGTGGAAGCGGGCGAGCGCCTTGGCTTCCTGCCCGGCGACATGAAGGAGAAGGTCGACCCCTATCTCCGCCCGATCTACGACGCGCTCTACGACACGCTCCCCGCAGAGCAGGTCGAACGCCGCATCGCGTCGGGGGAGATCGAGATCGCCCCCCTCGCCTTCATGCGCGGCCGCACCCTGTCCAACGCGTTCATCGTGCTGGACGAAGCGCAGAACACCACCGTCGCCCAGATGAAGATGTTCCTGACCCGCTTCGGTGAAGGCAGCCGCATGGTCATCTGTGGCGACCCGCGTCAGGTGGATCTGCCGCAACCGGGCATTTCCGGTCTGGCGGACGCCGTCGCGCGGCTGGAGGGGGTGGAGGGCATCTCCGTCGTGCCCTTCGGCATCAGCGACGTGGTGCGTCACCCGGTCGTGGGCCGCATCGTCCAGGCTTATGAGGGCCCGGATGCCTGAGATGCACGCCCGGCACCCGGTCGTTTCGAGCCCTTCGACCGCCTGCCAAGGCAGGCGTCCGGGACAGCCCAGGGTCGAGGAACGACATTTCGACCTTCACCATGTCTCGACTACCCCCGGCGCGAACGGAAACCGTCATAATGATTGAAGTCGCCGTTCTCCACGAACAGGGCTGGCCCGATACCGACTGGGAATTACTGGCCCAGCGGGCCGTCGTCGCGGCCATCATGCACAGCCCCTATGCCGCGTTCGCCGCGGACGAAGCCTTGTACGAGGTCGCGGTCAAACTCACCACCGACGAGGAGGTCCACCAGCTCAACCGCGCCTATCGGGACAAGGACAGGCCGACCAACGTCCTGTCCTTCCCGATGGTGCAGTCGGACTTGCTGGAAACCACCGCCAACACCGACGATGGCGAGGTGCTGTTGGGCGACATCGTACTGGCGGAAGGGGTCTGCGCCAGCGAGGCCGCGGAAAAGGGCATCTCCATAGCCGATCATGCCACGCATCTGATCGTCCATGGGACTTTTCATTTGCTGGGATATGATCATATGGAGGACGCCGAGGCCGAAGCGATGGAAGCGCTGGAGACGCAGTCGCTGATCAGCCTGGGCATTTCCGATCCCTATGGGGATCGATAATATTTTGTGGCATCGCTTTTAGCGGAAAGCCGGCGCCCACCGTCAAACGGGTTCAGGACAGGCTTTCTCGGGCGATGCCGTGAACAGGGAAACGGGAACTACGATGGCGGAAGGCAGTCCCAAGGACGGCAACGGTTCGAAGGAATCGGACAGTAGCAGCCATGAGGGCGGTTTATGGAGCGGCCTGAAATCGCTGCTCTTCGGAGATGAGGAAAGCCACAGCCTTCGGCGCGAGCTGGAGGATGCGCTCGACGAATATGATGAGGAGGAGCAGGAGGAAGGCGCGGCGCCCCCTGCCAAGGGCGACCTGTCTGCCATCGAACGCCAGATGGTCCGCAACCTGCTGCACTTTTCCGAACATACGGTCGATGACGTGGCGGTCCCTCGCGCGGACATCATCGCCATAGAGGAAAAGGCCAGCTTTGCCGATCTGGCCGCCCTGTTCGCGGAGGCGGGACACAGCCGCATCCCCGTCTATCGCGAAAATCTGGACACTATCGTCGGCATGATCCACATCCGCGACGCCTTCGCCATATTAGCGGGCAAGGCGCCGGCGCCCGATACGCTGGAACCGCTGATCCGCCAGCCGCTCTATGTTCCCGAAAGCATGGGGGCGCTGGACCTGCTCGCGGAAATGCGCGCCAAGCGCACCCATCTCGCCATCGTGCTCGACGAATATTCGGGTACGGAAGGGCTGCTCACCTTCGAGGATCTGGTCGAGGAAATCGTCGGAGAGGTGGAGGACGAGCATGACGAGGAACCGGAAGCGATGCTGGTTCCGCTGGATGGCGGCCTTTGGGAAGCCGACGCCCGCGCCGAACTGGAGGATGTGGCGAAGGAAATCGACGAAAAGCTGGCGGACATAGAGGAAGATGTCGACACGCTGGGCGGCCTGGCCTTCGTGATCGCGGGCCGCGTTCCCGAGCCCGGCGAGATCGTCGAACATGCGCAAAGCGGCTGGAAACTGGAAATCCTGGACAGCGACGGACGCCGCGTCAGCCGTCTGCGCCTTCACCCTCCGGCGGAACGGGAAATCGAGGAAGAGGGCTGATTTTGCTTTGAGCTGGGTTGAAGCGTAGGAATCTGACCTGAGCAGGTGATGCGAAGGTCTCAGGATGGCCCGCTATAGCCCAGCCACCGCTGCTTCATCCTCCAGCAGCCACTCCAGTGCCGGCTCAGCCCATGGAAATATCCGCAGATAGGATTGGGTCATCACCCGGCGCACCTGCATGCTTGCAATGGCGCTGGGGGTGACGATGGCGATCCGCCTCGCCTTGGGAAAATCGCCGAGATGGCGACCGAAGGATGCGACCGCATCCTGTGTCTGGACAGCGCTGTCGGTCATGTCCATGCGCAGCAGATAGCCCGGCTGGAACCCCTGCTCAACGAACTGGCGCTTCAATATGCGCGCATATTCCGCAATCGCCCCATCGGTGAAGATGCCGCGCCATCGGATGTCGAGCAGGTTCAGATCATGCCGGAAATCAATGATATACATGGGGTTCTCCGCTAGGCTCAGGACCCGTTACTGGAGGGGTCGAGGCATCGAAATGCGCGCCGCGAAGGCTCATTGCCTTTGTCAGCGCATTTCGGTTCGAGATGGAAGCCATTTCGGCGTCCCGCAGAAATTTGACCAAAATGACCCCAGTGCTGCGTCGGCAAGGCTGGAAATATCAACATATTCCTGCGACTTGCCTTCTGGCCCTGAGCCATTTTGCCTCAAACCTCGAACCAGCCAGCATTGGGTCCCGAGCCTGACGACACTGGCGCGGAAATATTACGGAAGACTTACGCGATCCCCACCCGATATGTTGATGCAGATCAGAAATAGGCGCGAAATATTAAGAGCTTGCCGCTAGGTCATCATGCCCAGACAGGGGGCGATCGATGCGACAGGAAAGACGGACATCCGGCCGGGCGAATCCGCCGACGGCGGGCCATATGCCATGGACCAGCCTGGAAAAGCGGCTCTACGCCCTGATCTGCATCGCAACCCTCTTCTTTGCCTGCGTCACGCCGCCCTTTCAGGCTCCCGACGAGAATCAGCATTTTATGAAGGCGCTCCTCCTTTCCGAAGGCGGCATGCTGACCAAGCAGCAGGGCGCGATGATCGGCGCGGAGCTTCCCCGCGCCGCCATCGACCTGCACGACGCCCATTTCCCGACGCGCGCATCACCCGATGCCCGCCTGTTCCGGCCGTCCATGCTGATGACCGCGTGGGATGCCGGGAAATCCCGTGCCGATGAGCGGCGCTTTGCCGATTTCCCCAATGTGGCGAACTATGCGCCCACCCTCTATTTGCCCGGAGCGGCCGGTCTGGCGATCGGCAAGAGCCTGGGCCTGCCGCATCTGGGAGCTTTCTACAGTGGCCGGATCGTCAACGCCCTGTTCGCACTGGCCATGCTGGCCGCGGCGCTCGGCCTTGTTCCGTTCGGCCGCAATGCCCTGCTCGCCACGGCGCTGCTGCCGACCTTCTGCTATCAAAATGCTTCGCTCTCCCCCGATGCGGTCATCAACGGCACGGGCTTTCTCGGCCTTGCCTTGGCGCTGCGGGTCGGCTTCATGGGGTGGACGGCGAAACGCGGCCTGGCGCTCTACCTGATCGCTCCCGTGCTGGCGCTTGCCAAGGGCGTCTATCTGCCGTTGATGGCGGCCGGATTGCGCTGGCCGGAAAGCCGCCGCGATCTTCGACCCCTGCCGCTCCTTGCCGCAATGGTCATCGGCGCTTTCGCCTTTCTTCTGTGGATGAAGCTCTCCGGCGGCACCCAGGCGCTCTACCATATCGTGTCGCGCAAGACGGGCGAGACGGTCATGACCGCGCCTCTCGGTCAGCAATTGGCGGTTATCCTGCACGATCCGCTTGCCTATCTCCATATCCTTGTCACCAGCGTCACCGAACGCACGCCGGTCTATGCGCTCCAGATCGTCGGCCGTTTCGGCTGGAATGCGATTTTGCTGCCTCTTCTCGCCTATCCGCTGGCGCTGGCAATGCTCGGCGCGGCGATTGGCAGCGGATCGGCCATGCGCGTCTCATGGGGGCAAAGGCTCTGGTGGCTCGCCATCGCGGCCGGGGTGGCGCTGCTGATCGAAACCGCCATGTATCTGACGGGCACGCCGCTTGGCGCCGACTATATCCAGGGGACGCAGGGTCGCTATTTCCTGCCCGTTCTGCCACTCGCATTGCTCGCCCTTATGCCGGCGGCCCCGCTGCGCGGCGCCCGGCCCTTGTTCGCCGGATCGGCCCTGCTGCTACTCGCCATTGCCGCCGCCACGGTTTTCGACAGCTTCTGGGTTCATGGCTTCGTCACCGCCGACGGCATGCCCCCGCACCATGACCCTATCCGCCGACTCTTCCTGCCCTCTCCGCGCTGGTAGCCAGGCACCGCACAGCGCCAGCCAGCCCAGTCCTTCGATCCAACCCGCCAGCACGTCGCTCGGCCAATGCACGCCCAGCCAGACCCGGCTGATCCCGATCAGCGCAATCGCCAGTCCCATGGCGACATAGGCGGAGCGCCCCCCGCCCAGCATGGCCAGTGCCCCGAAGAAGACCATGTTTCCCGCCGCATGGCCGCTTGGAAAACTATAGCTGTTCACCAGGTCAAGATGCGGCAACAGATCGGGCCGGGGCGCGGCAAATATCTGCTTGAGCGCCAGGTTGAGCAATGTCCCGCCGAACGCCACCCAGAACAGCCAGAGGGCACGCGCACGCGCCATCCGCCAAAGCGCGACGAAGCAGGCGCCCAGCAGAGCGAAGCGCCCGGCCGTACCGCCCACGGCCGACGCCAGTTGCATGATCCAGGTGACGATGGTTCCGGCGCCGCTGTCCCGCGCGCGCCCCGCCATTCCCATCAACCCGGCATTCAGCCCATCCAGCCATCCCTGCCGCTGGACCAGCGCAATCCCCAGGACGCAAAAAAGCGCGAGGACAAACGCCCCCGCGCCTTTAGCCACGGCTTTGCGCCGATCAGATATGGAGTGCGCGCCCATAAGCGGCGAGCACGCTTTCATGCATCGATTCCGAGATGGTCGGATGCGGGAAGACGGTGTGCATCAGTTCCGCCTCGGTCGTCTCCAGCGTCTTGCCGATGGTATAGCCCTGGATCATCTCGGTCACTTCCGCACCGACCATATGCGCGCCAAGCAACTCGCCGGTCTTGGCATCGAACACCGTCTTGGTGAAGCCTTCCGCCTCGCCCAGCGCGATGGCCTTGCCATTGCCGATGAAGGGGAACATGCCGACCTTCACCTCATAGCCGGCTTCCTTCGCCTTGGCTTCAGTCAGGCCAACGGAGGCGATCTGCGGATGGCAATAGGTGCAGCCCGGAATATTGCGCGGGTCCATGGCATGGGGATGCTTGCCGGCAATGGCTTCCGCCGCGATCACGCCCTCATGGCTCGCCTTGTGCGCCAGCCACGGCGGGGCAGTGATGTCACCGATCGCCCAGAGGCCGTCGACATTGGTGCGGCACATCGCGTCGGTCTTCAGGAAACCGCGCTCGTCCATGGCGACGCCCAGTTCCTTGAGGCCGATATTCTCCGTATTGGGGACGATGCCGATGGCGACGATCATGTGGCTGAATTCGGCGACGCTCTCCTTGCCCGCCTTGTCCTTCAGCTTCGCCTTGACGCCATTGGCGCCGACCTGGATGTCGCTGACGCCGGCACCGGTCAGGATGGTCATGCCCTGCTTCTTCAGCGCCTTTTCGAGAAAGGCGGAAACATCCGCATCCTCGACCGGCACGATGCGGTCCATCATCTCGACCACGGTCACGTCGGCGCCCATGTCATTGTAGAAGCTGGCGAACTCGATGCCGATCGCGCCCGATCCGATGACCAGCAGCTTGCCCGGCATTTCCGGCGGGGTCATGGCGTGGCGATAGGTCCAGACGCGCTTGCCGTCGGCCGGGCTGCCCGGCAGGTCGCGCGCCCGCGCACCGGTGGCGACGATGATGTTCTTCGCCGTCAGTTCCTCCGTCTTGCCGTCCCTGGTGACGCTGAGCCTGCCCTTCCCGGTCAGCTTGCCCTCGCCCATATGAACGGCGATCTTGTTCTTCTTCATCAGGTGCGTGACGCCCTGGTTCAGTTGCTTGGCGACGCCGCGCGAACGCTTCACCACCGCCGCGATGTCGGCGCTGATCTTATCGGCCGCCAGTCCATAGTCCCCGGCATGCTGCATATAATGGTAGATTTCCGCGGAACGCAGCAACGCCTTGGTCGGAATGCAGCCCCAGTTGAGGCAGATGCCGCCCAGATTCTCCCGCTCGACAATGGCGGTCTTCAGGCCCAGTTGGGCGGCGCGGATCGCGGCCACATAGCCGCCGGGGCCGGAGCCCAGAACGATGAGGTCGTAATTCTCAGCCATATCGGTCTCTCTAGTCTTGGTCCGCCAAGGGCGGCACGGAACGGGGCTGGCGATCCTCACCGATCGCCACGAATGTGAAGGTCGCGCGGGTGACGCGATAGCTGCGGTCGTCGTGCCGGGCACGGCGCCATGCTTCCACGTCGATCTTCATGGACGTGCGCCCGACCGATTTCAGCGTCGCAAACACCGACACCTCATCGCCCACAACGACCGGGCGCAGGAAAGTCATGCCCTCCACCGCGATGGTCACGGCACGGCCATGGCTGTGTCTGGCGGCGACGGAACCCGCCGCGGAATCCATCAGGCTCATCAACCAGCCGCCGAAAATATCCCCATAGGGATTGGTGTCGGCGGGCATCGCGATGACGCGCACCGCCGGGTGGTCTGCCGGCGGCTGCTCGTCCATCCGGCTCATCAGGCCAGCAGGCCGATCGGATTTTCGACCAGCTCCCTGAAGACCTGCATCAAGCGGGCGCCGTCGGCGCCGTCAATGGCGCGATGGTCGAAGCTGCCGGTGGCCGACATGACCGTCGCGATCTGGAGGGCGTCGTCGATGACATAGGGCCGCTTCTCGCCCGCGCCGATGGCCATGATCATGCCCTGCGGCGGGTTGATGACGGCCTCGAACTGCTTGATGCCGAACATGCCCATGTTGGAGAGCGAGGCCGTGCCGCCCTGATACTCCTCCGGCTTCAGCTTGCCGTCCTTGGCGCGGCTGGCGAGATCCTTCATCGCGGTCGAGATGGCGGCGACGCCCTTGCTGTCCGCTTCGGTCACGATCGGCGTGATGAGCCCGCCGGGAATCGACACGGCGACCGAAATGTCGGCGCGCTGGAATTTCAGCATCTGGTCGCCGGCGAACTGCACATTGCATTCCGGCACCTGGACCAGCGCGACGCCCAGCGCCTTGATCAGCAGGTCATTCACCGACAGCTTGACGCCTCGCGAACCAAGGCCGGCATTGAGTTCTCCGCGCAGCTTCAACAGCTTGTCGAGCCGAACGTCCACGGTCAGGTAGATATGGGGCACCTGCTGCTTGGATTCGGTCAGGCGGCGCGCGATCGTCTTGCGCATGCCGCTGAGCTTGATGACCTCATGCGGGATGCCGAAGTCCTGCGCCGCAGCCGGAGCGGCGGCGGGTGCGGCCGCAGGCGCGGAGGCAGGCGCCGGAGCAGCGGCCTTGGCGGCCGGCGCAGCACCGTCGAGGTCCGCTTTCACGATGCGGCCATTGGGGCCGGAACCGGTGACGGCGGCAAGATCGAGCCCCTTGGCCTCGGCCAGACGGCGAGCGAGCGGGCTGGCCTTCACCCTGCCATCGGTCCCCTGGGCCGGCGCGGGATCAGCCTTGGCGGCAGGTGCGGGCGCTTTGGCGGGAACGGGGTCGGCCTTGGGCGCAGGACTCTCTGCACTCTCTGCGGGAGCAGCCGCCTTGGGCGCGGCATTTCCAGCAGCGGCCTGCGATACATCCTCGCCCTCCTCCGCGATGATGGCGATGACCGTGCCCACCTTCACGCCCTCCGCCCCTTCGGCCACCAGTATCTTGGCCACTATGCCTTCATCGACGGCTTCGAATTCCATCGTCGCCTTGTCGGTCTCGATCTCTGCGAGCAGGTCGCCGGAGGAGACGGCATCGCCCTCCTTCACCAGCCACTTTGCCAGCGTCCCTTCTTCCATGGTCGGGGAAAGGGCCGGCATCTGGATCGTCTTGCTCATGGGTGGAAGGCCTCTCATCTTTATCGGGCATGGGGCAATGAAGTTCGTTTCGGCGCTTTGGCCGGAACGGTCAAGGCCAAGCCTTGCGCACCCGCCGATAATCGGCCACATTTCACCACTCTGGTTCACGGCTAACCATATGGGTTCAGCCGGCGCCTGTGACGATGAAGACCAAAAGGTCGTTACCCTGTAAGGACGCGGCAGATGCGGACATATCTGGTTGTCGTGGACGAATCGCCGGAGGCGGAGACGGCGCTTCGTTTCGCTGCGCGGCGCGCCGCCAAGACGGCGGGCGCGATCCGCATCCTGGCCCTCATCCCTCCCGCCGAGTTCGTCCAATGGGGCGGCGTGCAGGCGACGATGGAGGATGAAGCCCTGCAACGGGCCGAAGCGCTGGTGACGAGCGCGGCGGGCACGCTGACCGACGAGTCCGGCATCCGCCCCAGCATCACCGTCCGGCAGGGCGATCCGGTGACGGTCGTGCGCCACACGCTGGAGGAGATGGACGATGTCGCGGCATTGGTGCTGGGGGCCGCCGCCAGCGGGCACCCCGGCGTCCTCGTCTCGCACTTCGCGGGCGCCGACGCGGGCAAGCTGCCCTGCCCTATCATGGTCATCCCCGGCGGCCTGGATGCCGAGGCCATCGACCGGTTGAGCTAGCGCTTTTCCAAGCAGATGAAATCAGCTGCTGACTCGGAAAGCGCGACAAAACAAAGACCTAGAGCAGTCGAGCCGATGCAATCGGATCGGAATCTGCTCTAGGGGCATCCTGCGCGGAAAGGAATCCGGTTCGAACGGCAGGACCGGGCCCCTGCCTACACAGGAGCAAGGTTTGTAGCCGGACCCGGACGCCTTGCGCCTTATTTCTTGAGGCGATAGCCCGTCCGGAACATCCAGCCGATGATGGCAAGGCAAAGCGCCAGCATGGCCGCAACGAACAGCAGGCTGAACTCGATGCCCACATCGCCCCGCCCGAAGAAGGTCCAGCGGAAACCGGAGATCAGATAGACGATCGGGTTGAACAGCGTGATCGTCCGCCACGGCTCCGCCAGCATGTGGATCGAATAGAAGGCGCCGCCCAGAAAGGTCATCGGCATGATCAGCAGTAGCGGGATCACCTGCAACTGCTCGAAACTCTGCGCCCATATCCCCAATATGAAGCCGAACAGGCAGAAGCTGACCGCGATCAGCACCATGAAGGCGACCATCGCGAGCGGATGGGCGACCCGGATGTCCACGAACAGATGCGCGGTCACGAAGATGATGGTGCCGACGATCAGGGATTTGGTCGCCGCCGCGCCGACATAGGCGATGATCGTCTCCACCGCCGATACCGGCGCCGACAGCAGTTCATAGATGGTGCCGGTGAATTTGGGCATATAGATGCCGAAGCTGGCGTTGAAGATGCTTTCGGTGAACATCGACATCATGATCAGGCCGGGCACGATGAAGGCCGCATAGGGTATCCCGTCGATCTGCGTCATGCGCGAACCGATCGCGCCGCCGAACACCACGAAATAGAGCGAGGTGGTGATCACCGGCACCAGCAGCCCGGTCAGCAGCGTGCGGCGGAAGCGATGCAGTTCGAACTTATAGATCGCCCATATGGCCCGATAATTGAACCCGCTCATGCCGCCTTCTCCCGATGGACCAGGGAGACGAAAATATCCTCCAGGCTGCTCTGCTCGGTATTGAGGTCCTTATAGCCGATGCCAAGATCGCCCAGCTTGCGCAGCAGCGACGATACGCCGGTCCGTTCCGCCTGGGTGTCGAACACATATTCGATCTCATGGCCGTCCGCCTTCAGCGCGACCTGCCATTCGCCAAGCTCCGGCGGCACGGCGGACAGCGGTTCCGCCAGCACGATGGTCAGCGTCTTCTTGCCGAGCTTCTTCATGAGGGCGGTCTTTTCCTCCACCAGCACCAGTTCGCCCCTGTTGATGACGCCGACCCGGTCGGCCATTTCCTCCGCTTCCTCGATATAATGGGTGGTGAGGATGATGGTGACGCCGGTCTGGCGCAGTTCCCCGATCAGCTTCCACATGTCCCGGCGCAGTTCGACGTCCACCCCGGCGGTCGGCTCGTCCAGGAACAGCACCCGCGGTTCGTGCGACAGCGCCTTGGCGATCATCACACGGCGCTTCATGCCACCCGACAGCTCCAATATCTTGCTGTGGCGCTTGTCCCAGAGCGACAGGTCGCGCAGGATCTTCTCGATATAGGCGTCGTTGCGCGGCTTGCCGAACAATCCGCGAGAGAAGGTGACCGTGTCGATCACCCTTTCGAACGCATCGGTATGCAGTTCCTGCGGCACCAGGCCGATGGCGGAACGCGATCCGCGATAGTCGCGGACGATGTCATGCCCGGCGACGGTGACGCTGCCGCCCGTCGGCCGGACATTGCCGCAAATGATGGAGATCATGGTGGTCTTGCCGGCGCCATTCGGCCCAAGCAGCGCGAATATCTCGCCCTCCTCGATCTCCAGGTCGACGCCCCTGAGCGCCTGGAAACCCGAAGCATAGCTTTTGGTCAGGCCCGAAACGGTGATGATGGACGCCATGCGCGGCAGTGCCCCCTTTTTTCTGAAGCGCAAAGATAGGGTGCCGCCCGCGCGGCGCAACCGCAGTCTATTCGCCCTTGCGGAAAAAGCGGAAGACCGTGGCGGGCGGGAAGTTGCGGACGGTCTGGCCAGCCCTGACGACCTCCAGGCCGAGCGCGTCGAGAATCTCCCGGCTCACGGGCGGACGCATGGAATAAGTGAACTGGATGAAGGCGCCGCCCGGCCGCAGCATGCGGAAGCTTTCGGAAAGAATGTCGGCATGCATCTGCCGATCCATCGCCAGCAGGGGCAAGCCGCTGATGACCGTCTGATATTCCCCGGCCTCTCCGGCGGTTGCGGTGGAAACGATCTGCGCCGGAGTCTCCAGCACCGAAACATGGGGAAAATGACGCCGCAGCCCGCGCGCAAAGGCTGGGTTGATCTCCACCACCTCCAGCTTGTCCGGGGGAAGGCCGGTGCCCAGGATCGCTCGCGTGAAGACGCCCGTGCCGCCGCCCAGTTCGATTACCCGGCCATCCTCCGGATCGATATGCGCGACCATCAACCGCGCGAGATAACGGCTGCTGGGCACCACGGATGCGGTCTGGCGCGGTTTCTTCACCCAGGCGGCCAGGAAATCCAGATATTCGGTCGCCCGGGTACGAAACTCGCTGTTGGGCAGGGCCATCGCCCGGCTGCGCTTGGACTTATGCTGCATGAGCGAACTGCGACCATTTCACTGTCATGCCGACTCCCTTAGCGGCCCCGACGGGCCGCGTCGATATGGCCTAGAGGCGATTTCCCGTCGTCTGGTCGACCTCGGCGGCGCTTTTCAGGGTTTCGATACGCTCCTGCAACCATAGCGCCACGGCCGCGATGCGGGGCAGCTTCTTAAGGTCGCCATGCGTCACCAGCCAGAAACTGCGCATGATCTCCACCTCGCCGGCCATCACCGGCACCAGCGAAGGATCGCCGCCCGCGATGAAATCAGGCAGCACGCCGATCCCCGCCCCTTCCGCGATCATGCGATGCTGCATATTGATGCTGGTGGCGCGCAGACTGGCTTCCAGCCCCGCCTCCACCTCGTCCAGATAGTCGAGTTCGGGCGAGAAGATGAATTCCGGCACATAGCCGATCAGCACATGATCGCGCAGGTCAGCGGTGCCTTCGGGCACGCCCGCCTCCGCCAGATAGTGGGGCGCGGCATAAAGGTGCAGCCGGTAATCGCCCATCCGGCGAACCGACAGCCGCCCCCGCTGCGGCCGGGCCAGCATGACCGCCATGTCGGCCTCCCTCTTGGACGGATTGAGGAAACCGGATGCGGTGATGAGGTCCAGCCTGATGGCGGGATGGCGCCTGGCGAAGTCGGCAAGCCCCGGCGCCAGCACCCAGGTGCCAAAACCCTCGGCCACCGAAAGGCGCACCTGGCCGTTCAGATGATGCTCCCGCCCGGTGGCCTCCTCCATCGCGGCGAGCGCTGCGCTCTCGATGCTTTCGGCATGGCTCAGCAACGCCTGGCCATGGGCGGTCAGCGTGCGCTCCCCCGCCCCCACTTCGAACAGTTCGGGCCCCAGCGCCTTCTCCAGCCGGGCAAGCCGCCGCGCTATGGTCGTCGCATCGATCCCCAGGGCTCGCGCGGCGGGCGCGATCTTTCGCGTGCGCGCCACCGCCAGAAAGACCCTGAGATCGTCCCAATCGAACATTCATCACTCGCCAAATCTGCAAAATCGCTGCAATGCTATGCAGAACTGCGTTGTTGCGTGCAATTCCGCATCGTATCTAGAAGCAACCCAAAGCGAACGTCAGGAGAGTTTGTGAGCCAGTTCGATCTCACCGAGGACCAGTTGGCCATTCAGGAGATGACGCGCCGGTTCACCGCCGATGCGATCACCCCTTTTGCGGCGGAGTGGGACGAAAAGCATATCTTCCCCCGCGACACCATCCGCGCCGCGGCGGAACTGGGCTTCGGCGGCATCTATGTGTCGGAGGAATCGGGCGGCATCGGCCTTGGGCGGCTGGAGGCGGCGCTGGTCATGGAGGCGATGGCCTATGGCTGTCCGTCGACCAGCGCGTTCATCTCGATCCACAATATGGCCGCCTGGATGATCGACCGGTTCGGATCGCAGGCCGTGAAGGACAAATATCTGCCCTCCATGGTGCCGATGGAGCGGATCGGCAGCTATTGCCTGACCGAAGCGGGATCGGGGTCCGACGCGGCGGCGCTCAAGACGCGGGCGATCAGGCAAGGCGATCATTATGTCGTCACCGGCTCCAAGCAGTTCATCTCCGGCGGCGGGGAGAATGAAATCTATGTCGTCATGGTCCGTACCGGCGACGACGGGCCGAAGGGCATATCCTGCCTCGTCATCGAGAAGGACATGCCCGGCGTCAGCTTCGGCGCGCAGGAACGCAAGCTCGGCTGGCATTCGCAGCCGACGGCTCAGGTCAATTTCGACGGCGTGCAGGTTCCGGTCGAGAATCTGGTCGGCGGCGAAGGCGAAGGCTTTCGCATCGCGATGATGGGGCTGGACGGCGGGCGGCTCAACATCGGCGCCTGCTCGCTGGGCGGAGCGCAGCGCTGCATCGACGAAGCGCTCACTTACACCAAGGATCGCAAGCAGTTCGGGCAGAGCATCGCGGATTTCCAGAACACGCAGTTCACGCTGGCGGATATGGAGACAGAGCTTCAGGCCGCCCGTACGCTGCTCTATGCGGCGGCGGTCAAGGTGACGGAGAATGCGCCGGACAAGACGCGCTTCGCCGCCATGGCCAAGCGGCTGGCGACCGACACCGGATCGTCGGTGGTCGACCGGGCGCTGCAACTGCATGGCGGCTATGGCTATCTGATGGACTATCCGATCGAGCGCTTCTGGCGCGATCTGCGCGTGCATTCGATCCTGGAAGGCACCAATCAGGTGATGCGCATGATCATCGCCCGCGACATGCTGCGGCCCTAAGCCCGAGAGAGAATGCGCAGGAGATTTTATGACCGATCAGGTGCTGATTTCCGTCGACAATGGCGTGGGGCGGATAAGGCTGAACCGGCCCAAGGCGATCCATGCGCTGACCACCGAAATGTGCGGCGCGATCATTGATGCGCTGCTGGCCTGGCGGGAGGATGAGAGCGTCGTTGCGGTGATGCTGGATCATGCCGAAGGGCGCGGTTTCTGCGCGGGCGGGGACATCGCCATGATCGCCGACAGCGCCAGGGGCGACTGTTCGGAGGCGGAGCAATTCTTCTTCACCGAATATCGGATGAACCATCTGCTGTTCGTCTATGAAAAGCCGATTATTGCCTTCATCGATGGCATCGTCATGGGCGGGGGCGTGGGGATTTCCGATCCGGCGCGCTATCGCGTGGCGACAGAGCGGACCACCTATGCCATGCCGGAGACGGGCATTGGGCTGTTTCCCGATGTGGGCGGCGGCTGGTTCCTGCCGCGCATGCCGGGGCGAACCGGAGCATGGCTGGCAACGACGGGCGCGCGGATCAAGGGCGCGGATTGCGCCGCCATCGGCATCGCAACCCATTATATGGCGTCGGACAAGCTGGATGCCGTCAAGGCGCGGATCATTGCCGATCCCGACGGATTGGCGGAAATACTGGACGAAATGGCCGATGCGCCGCCGCCATCGGCCTGGCAAGCGCATCGGGAGGAGATCGACCGGCTGTTCGCTTCGGACCGCTTCGAGGATATTCTGGCTGCATTGGAAGCCGACGGATCGGACTGGGCGCGCGAGCAACTGGCGACGCTCGCCACCAAATCGCCGCAGACGATCAAGGTGGCGCTGCGCCAGATGGTCGAGGGCGCTGCCTTCACCGATTTTGCCGACAATATGCGCAACGAATATCGCATCGGCCATCATGTCATCCGCCGTCCCGATTTCGTGGAGGGCGTGCGCGCGGTGATCTTCGACAAGGACAATGCGCCGCGATGGAATCCCGCGCGGCCGGAGGATGTGACGGACGAGCTGGTGGACAGCCTGTTCGCGCCCTTGCCGCCGGAAAGGGAATGGACGCCGCTGCCCGAACTGCGCGGCTGAACATGCTTTGTTTTCCGTGATTTCCAAGCCGTCAGATGGCCTATCTGACATGAAATCGCTCTAGAGGAGTGCCTGAAATGAGCCAGACCATCGCCTTCATCGGCCTGGGCAATATGGGCGGTGGGATGGCCGCAAATCTGCTGAAGAACGGCTTTGCCGTGCGGGCCTTCGACCTTTCGGAAGAGGCGCTGGCCAAGGCGGCCGAAGCGGGCGCCGTGCGCTGCGCCAGCGCGGCGGAGGCGGTCTCAGGCGCCGATGCGGTGGTCACGATGCTGCCAGCGGGAAAGCATGTGGAAGCCGTCTATACAGGCGAGGTCTTCGGAGCGGCCAAGGCGGATGCGCTGTTCCTCGACTGTTCGACCATTGACGTCGCGACGGCGCGCCGGGTGGAGGAAGCCGCTGCGGGCAAGGGCTTCGAGATGGTCGATGCACCCGTTTCAGGCGGCATCGCGGCGGCCAATGGCGGTACGCTGACCTTCATGGTCGGCGGCTCGGACCAGGCTTTCGGCCGGGCCAGGCCGATCCTGTCGGCCATGGGCAAGGCGGTGATCCATGCCGGCGGCGCGGGCAATGGTCAGGCCGCCAAGATCTGCAACAACATGCTGCTGGGCGCGACCATGGTGGCGACCTGCGAGACCTTCGCCATGGCGAAGAAGCTGGGCCTCGACCCGCAGACCTTCTACGATATTTCCAGCGTATCGTCGGGGCAAAGCTGGTCCATGACCAGCTATTGCCCGGTGCCGGGCGTCGGGCCGCAAAGCCCGTCGGACAATGGCTATCAGGGCGGTTTCGCCGTGGGGCTGATGCTGAAGGATTTGAAGCTGGCGACGGAAGCCGCCGCTTCGGTCGGAGCGAGCGTGCCGATGGGAAATGCGGCGGAGTCGCTTTACCAGCTGCTCGCCAATCAGGGTGAAGCGGGGCGCGACTTTTCGCTGATGATCGAGATGTTGGAGGGGAAGTAAGGGGTTTCCATCTCCAAGCGTCTCGTAAATGGGTGGATTGCGGACATTCCCCCTCCCGCAGGCGGGAGGGGGTTAGGGGGTGGGCTGGCGCGGCATCTGCGCTGTTTTGCAACGGCTAAGTCAGAAGCTCGCTACGCTCGCGCCCACCCCTAACCCCTCCCGTTTACGGGAGGGGAATGTCCTGAATCGGCTATCATCAGCCTCCACCCGCTTACCAATCAGCGGCCTTTCCAAACCCCCGGACGCTTGGCGACGAAGGCTTCCATGCCTTCCTTCTTGTCCTCGGTCGCGGTCAGGATCTGGAACAGGCGGCGTTCGGTCAGGATGCCCTGAGCCAGCCCGGTCTCGAAAGCCAGATTGACCATTTCCTTGTTCACCATCGCGGCCATGGGCGGCATCCCCGCTATGGTCGCGGCCGTCTTGAGCGCGTCCTCCAGCAGATCAGCCGCCGGAACGATCCGCGCGACCAGACCGGCGCTTTCCGCTTCTTCGGCGCCCATCATGCGGCCGGTCAGGCACATTTCCATCGCCTTCGCCTTGCCGACGGCGCGGGTCAGGCGTTGCGATCCGCCCATGCCCGGCGCGACGCCCAGCTTTATTTCGGGCTGGCCGAATTTCGCGGTGTCGGCGGCCAGGATGAAATCCGCCATCATCGCCAGCTCGCATCCGCCGCCCAGCGCGAAGCCGGCGACCGCCGCAATCCACGGCTTGCGGGTGGCGACGACCTTGCTCTGCCAGCCGGAGAAGAAATCCTCCAGGAAGAAGTCCGCCGAATCCTTCTCCACCATTTCCTTGATGTCGGCGCCGGCGGCAAAGGCCTTCTCGCTGCCGGTCAGGACCAGGCAACGCTGCGACGGATCGGCATCATAGGCAGCAAAGACCTCGCCCAGATCCCTCAGCACCTGGCTGTTCAGCGCATTCAACGCCTGCGGGCGGTTGAGCGTGACCAGCGTCACCGCATCGCGCTGTTCCACCAGGATCGTTTCATATGCCATTGCCGTCTCCCTTCATTGACCCATTGCGATCCGCTCTATGCAGCGCGACGGCCCTTGGCCAGCCCCGGCAAGCCGCATCTTCGCAGCCGCTATCGGCACAGATGCATGAAGTCCCGGTCATAGCTGCGCAGATGCGCGCCGCCATCGATATAGAGCGTCTGACCCGTCACCGCACTGGCGCCCGCCAGATACAGCACGGCTTCGGCAATCTGCTCCGCCTGCGGCAGACGCGCCAGCGGCATCATCGCGGACAGCCTTTCCATTTGGCCTTCGTCATAATCGGGCGTCGCGATGGTGAGTCCGGGGGCGACCGCATTGACCCTGATCTGCGGCGCCAGGGTGGATGCGGACAGCCGCGTCAGCCCCGCCAGCGCCATCTTCGACAAGGTATAGGCCAATTGGTCGCCATGCGGATGGTCGATCCGCTGATCCAGTATATTGACGATGCACCGGTCGCCTGTGCCGGCCGGAATGGTGGCAAAGGACTTGGTGAGCAAGGTGGGCGCGGCGCAATTGACCGCATAATGGCGCATCAGGTCGTCGGCATTGACGCTGTCGAGCCGATCCTGGCCGAAGATCGCCGCGCTGTTGACCAGGACATCGGGCGGACGGCCGAAACGCTCTGCGACCAGCGCCACCAGTTCCTCCGCCCCTTCCGGATCGCTGAAATCGACGGTGAAGCCGTCCCATTCGGTCCCATTCTCCTCCAGCGTCAGCGCCAGATGGGAATCGAGCCGGGTATCGTGGCTGCCATGGATCGCCAGCGAATAGCCTGCCCGCGCGAAGGCAGCGGCGATGATGCCGCCCAGCCGCCGATGACCGCCCGTCACCAGCGCCAGCCGCTTTTGCGCCAGCGGCCGTGCGCCCGCCTGTTCGGCGCGCTTCCCAGTGCCCCCGAGGGGCCGATAGGCGGGAGCTTCCTCTTCGCTCACGATCCGATCAGCTTCAGCACTTCTTCACGGCTCTTCTCATCGTCGCGGAAGACGCCGAGCATGCGGCTGGTCTTCATGACGACATTGGGCGTGCGCACGCCACGGCCCGTCATGCAGCCATGGGTCGCCTCGACCACGACCGCGACGCCCTGGGGCTTCAGATGTTCCCAGATGCAGTTGGCGACTTCCGAAGTCAGCCGTTCCTGCACCTGAAGCCGGTGGGCGAAGGCGTGCAGCACGCGCGCCAGCTTCGATATGCCGACGACATATTGGCCGGGCAGATAGGCGATGTGCGCGACGCCCACGATGGGCGCCATATGGTGCTCGCAGTGCGACTGGAACGGTATGTCCTTCAACAGCACGATGTCGTCATAGCCGCCGACTTCATGGAAGATGCGCGAAAGATGATAGGCCGGATCGTCGTCATAGCCGCGGCAATATTCCTTCCACGCCCGCGCCACGCGCTGGGGCGTTTCCACCAGCCCTTCCCGTTCCGGATCGTCGCCCGACCAGCGGATCAGCGTACGGATCGCGTCGGCCACGTCCGCCGGAACCGGAATCTTGATCGACTCGCCCGCAGTTTCGGCATCGGGATCATATTCCATGGACGGCACCACTCCTTTGTTGCTTCCGGGCATATGGCGACTGATTTACAGGAACGCCAGCCCCTTCGCCCTGCTGGACAGGACATGCTGGCGGTGGCACATGCAGGGGAAACCGGGTCAACCGGGTCGCCTCAAATCATCACAGCGGAACCATGCGGACCGAACAGATCGCCGCCGTCCTCCTTGCAGCGGGCACATCCTCACGATTCGGGGAAGAAGACAAGCTGATGGCCGATTGGCGGGGCAAGCCCGTCGCGGTGCATGCGCTGGAAACCATCGCCTCCATGATCTTTGCGGAACTGGTTGCGGTGGTGCGTCCTGTCGGCCAGGCGCCGGTCCTGCATCGCCGGCTGGAACGGCGCGGCTATTCGATCCTGGTCAACGATCGTCCGGAAGACGGCATATCGGGCAGCATCATCCGCGCCGTGGAGCATGTCATGCCGATGCGGAAATGCCGCGGCATATTGATCTGCCTGGCCGACATGCCCGACGTGCCGCAGACGCATTACAACCGCATCTGCATGGCGGCGGAGGACATCCGCTCCGTCGTCGCCAGCACCGACGGATTTTCCTCTTCGCCGCCCGCCTTCATCGGGCGGAAGCATTTCCCCGAACTGCTGGCGCTGCGGGGAGACCAGGGGGCGCGGGCGCTGCTCAGCCATGGCGTGCAGATCGAAACCATGGGCGCCAGCCTGCGCGACATCGACACGCCAGAGGATCTTGCCGAACGGCGGCCCGAATAGCGCATCAGCTCGACCGGGTGGGATCGGTCATGGGATCGCCCATCTCGCGCGGGTCGGCCGAGCGGCCCAGCGGCAGAGAACCCGTCTGCCGCTCCAGCATGCGATGCACGACCGGCGGATTGGGGCCGCTGTGCAGCGCGTGGATGGCTTCGCTGTTCGCCATGTCGGCAACGGTCCGGCGGCTGTTGTGGCGGACATAGTCCAGCCAGGTCGACACATGATAGCGCTCCACCCACAATTCCGGATCGCCCAGATCGCGCAGCAGCGACCAGCCATGGGCGCCGTCGCGGCGACGGATGCGGCGGCGTTCGCTCATCGCCGCCAGGAAGGGGACGACAGATCCGGCGGCTATGCGATATTCTATGGTGACGACCACCGGGCCGCTGCGGGGCTCGATCGGAACGGCGGTCTGCGGCTCGCGCCACAGGTTCTGGAGGTCGAGATTCTCCTCGCCCGTCTGCGCCAGCGGACGCGCATAGCCGATCAGGGCCGAGGCGAACTGGACGGCTGCCGCGCCATAGAGGGCGATGACGACGCCATGATCCTCCGCCATGGTGCCGAACAGCCATGCACCCCCGGCCATGCCGCCGAAGGCGACCATCTGATACAGGGCAACGGCCCGCGCCACGACCCAGCGAGGCGCCGACATCTGGACCGAAACGTTGAAGGTCGAGAGGGCGATCACCCAGCCCGCGCCCGCCATCAGCAGCCCCAGCAACGCAACGACCAGCCAGTCGCTGACCGCCATCAGCACCGTCCCGGCCGCAAGCGCCATGGCGGCTGAGCGCACGATGGTCTCGACCGAAAAGCGGCGGCGCAATTGCCCCGTCGACAGCGCCCCCAGCACCGCGCCGATGCCGAAGGCGCCGCTGAGCGCGCCGAATGTCAGCGCGCCGCCGCCCAGCAGGTCGCGCGCCACCAGCGGCATCATCGCTGAAACGGCGCTTGCCCCGATGCCGAATGCCGCGCTTCGGAGCAGCACGACCTGGATGTTGGGCGACATGGCGACGTAACGAACCCCAGCGCGCATCGCGAGGCCTATGCGTTCGCGCGGGAGGAGTTGAGGCGGCCGTTCGGGACGCCAGCGGGCAAGCACGGCGACCAGCCCCACATAGCTGATGGCGTTGACCAGAAAGGCCGTCGCCGCACCGGCGGCCGCGACGATGACGCCGCCCAGCGCCGGGCCGATGCTGCGCGCCATGTTGAAGCCCATGGAATTGAGCGAGACGGCATGGGGCAAGGCGGCGCGCGGCACCATGTCCCCGACCGACGCCTGCCAGGCCGGCCCGTTGATCGCGGTGGCGCAGCCGACCAGGAAGGTGAAGCCCAGCAGGGCCCAGGGCGTCACCCAACCCATCCAGGCGAACAGCGCCAGCAGGGCGGAGACGATGAGCATGAACAGCTGGCAGATCAGCATGACCACCCGCCTGTCGCTATTGTCCGCCACCGCGCCTGCCCAGAGCGACAGCAGCATGATCGGCAGGGTCGTCGCCGCCGGAACCAGCGCGATCATCTGGGGCGAGGCGGAGAGCGAGGTCATCATCCACTGCGCGCCGACGGACTGGATCAGCCCGCCGAAGTTGGAGGCGAGGCTGGCCCACCAGATCGCGCGGAAGATCGGGATCGACAAGGGCGACGGCGCTTGGGAGGGGTCCGACTCTGACACGCTTTCCATGAAGCGGAATAAGGCGGGCGGGTCAAATCCGCGAATCATTAAAAGAATTGAAAAGGGTTGAAACGTCCGCCGGAGGACGAGGCGGGGCCCCTTTGGCGGGATGACGTTACGGTCGGGCGGGCTGACGATTGAGGCTTGCACTTTACGTAAACGTAAATACATTCGCAGCGAACATCCGGCGCCCAGCGGAGAGGAATGGAAAGCAATGGAAGCCTTTATTTACGATGCCGTCAGGACGCCCCGGGGCCGGGGCAAGGCCGACGGGTCACTGCACGAAATCACCCCGATCCAGCTGGCGACGCAGATGCTGCAGGCGGTGCGGGACCGGACGGAGATCGACACCGCCGATGTCGATGACGTCATACTGGGCTGCGTCAGCCCGGTGGGCGAACAGGGCGCGGACATCGCCCGCGTGGCGGTGCTGAACGCCGATTACGCCCAGACCGTGCCCGGCGTGCAGATCAACCGTTTCTGCGCTTCGGGGCTGGAGGCCGTGAACATGGCCGCCGCCAAGGTCTATTCCGGCGAAGCGGGCCTTGCCATCGGCGGCGGCGTCGAGTCGATGAGCCGCGTGCCCATGGCTTCGGACGGCGGCGCGTGGGCGATGGACCCGGCGGTCGCCTACAAGACCTATTTCGCGCCGCAGGGCATCGGCGCCGATGTGATCGCGACCAAGTTCGGGATCAGCCGCGACGATGTCGACGCTTATGCCGTCGAAAGCCAGCGGCGCGCCAAGGCCGCCTGGGACGAGAAGCGCTTCGCCAAATCCATCGTGCCGGTGAAGGACGTCATCGGATCGGTCGTCCTGGACCATGACGAGCATATGCGGCCCGACGCGACGATGCAGTCGCTCGCCAGCCTGAAGCCGAGCTTCGCCGCGCTGGGCGAGGAGATGCCGGGCTTCGACGCCATTGCCCTGCTCCGCTATCCCGAACTGGAGAAGGTCAAGCATGTCCACCATGCCGGCAACAGCAGCGGCATCGTCGACGGCGCCGCCGCGGTGCTGGTCGGCAACAGGGAGATGGGCGAGAAATATGGGTTGAAGCCCCGCGCCCGGATCAAGGCGATGGCGTCCATCGGGTCGGAGCCGCTGATCATGTTGACAGGGCCTGAGTTCGTGGCGGGCAAGCTGCTCAATCGGGCGGGGATGAGCAAGGCCGACATCGACCTGTGGGAACTGAACGAGGCCTTTGCCAGCGTCGTCCTGCGCTACATGCAGGCGATGGACCTCGACCATGGGCAGATCAACGTCAATGGCGGCGCGATCGCCATGGGCCATCCGCTGGGCGCGACCGGGGCGATGGTGCTGGGCACGGCGCTGGACGAGCTGGAACGGACCGGCAAGGGCACCGCGCTCATCAACCTGTGCGTCGGCGCGGGCATGGGCACGGGCATCATCATCGAGCGCGTTTGAACAGTGGACCCGTTCGTCCTGAGTAGCCATTGAGCCCGTCGAAATGGCGTATCGAAGGATCAATGCTTCGATACGGGTCTTCGACAAGCTCAGCCCCTACTCAGCACGAACGGAGGTAGGAAAGGTTGCCCAAAATGCAGACCATCAATTTCGACATCGACGCCGACGGCATCGCCACCCTCACCATTGATGTTCCCGATCAGTCGATGAACGTCATCGGCCCGGATTTCCTGGCCGATCTGGACGCGGCGATCACGCGCATTTCCTCCGAGGAGGCGATCAAGGGCGCGGTCATCGCGTCGGGCAAGAGCAGCGGCTTCATGGCGGGCATGGACCTCAAATATTTCGGGTCGATGCTGGTCAGCGAGAATGGGAAACGCCCCTCCCCCGCCGCGATCTTCGACAAGGTTTTCGTGCTGAACCAGTTGTTCCGGCGGCTGGAGACCTGCGGCAAGCCGGTCGCCTGCGCCATCGAGGGCACCTGCGTCGGCGGCGGGTTCGAACTGGCGCTGGCCTGTCATCGCCGGATCGTCGGGGACAGCCCGAAGACGCAGTTGGGCCTGCCCGAAATCCTGATCGGCCTGTTCCCCGGCGGCGGCGGGTCGCAGCGCCTGCCGCGCATCATGGGGGTGCAGGCGTCGCTGATGTATATGTTGCAGGGCAAGCTGTTCCGTCCCGCCGACGCGGCGATGATGAAGGTGGTCGATCAGGTCGTGCCGCAGGGCACGGCGGTCGAAGCCGCGCGCGAATGGGTGAAGGCCAATCCCAACGCCTTCGTGCAGCCCTGGGACGTCAAGGGCTTCAAATTCCCCGGCGGCGCGGGCGGCTTCAATCCGGCCTTCGTCCAGACCATGGCGGGCGCCCTGCCGATGACGCTCAAGCAGACCCAGCGCAACATGAACGCGCCGATCGCGCTGCTTTCGGCGGTCTATGAGGGGGCTTTCCTGCCCATCGACCGGGCGATCCGGGTGGAGAGCAAATATTTCGCCAAGGTCGCGGCCGACCCGCAGGCGGCGAACATGATCCGCAGCCTGTTCGTCAACAAGCAGGCGGCCGAGCGCGGCGCAAGGCGGCCCAAGGACCAGCCCAAGGCGCCGACGAAGAAGCTGGCCATGCTGGGCGCGGGCATGATGGGCGCAGGGATAGCCACCGTGGCCGCGCAGGCGGGGATCGAGGTGGTGCTGTTCGACCGCGATCAGGCCTATGCCGAAAAGGGCAAGGCGCATGTCGAGGAGGTGCTGAAGAAGCGGCTGGGCCGGGGCATGACGCCGGAGAAGATGGCGGAGACGCTGGCCCGCGTGACGCCGACGACGGATTATGCCGCGCTGGCCGGAGCGGACTTCGTGATCGAGGCGGTGTTCGAGGATGTCGCGATCAAGGCCGAAGTGACCAAGAAGGTCGAGGAGGTGCTGGGCGCGGATACGATCTTCGGGTCGAACACCTCCACTTTGCCGATCACCAAGCTGGCGAAGGCGTGGAGCAAGCCGGAGAATTTCATCGGCATCCACTTCTTCTCGCCGGTCGAGAAGATGCCGCTGGTGGAGATCATCCTGGGCAAGGAAACCGGGCCGGCCGCCATCGCCAAGGCGCTGGATTTCGTGGCCCAGATCAGGAAGACGCCGATCGTCGTCAATGACTCGCGCGGCTTCTATACCTCGCGCTGCTTCGGCACCTATGTGCAGGAGGGCGTGGAGATGGTCGCGGAGGGGATCAATCCCGCGCTGATCGAAAATGCCGGGCGGCAACTGGGCATGCCGGTGGGGCCGCTGGCGGTGGGCGACGAGGTTTCCATCGAGCTGGGCCACAAGATCGTCGTCGCCGCGCAGAAGGAGCTGGGCGACGCCTATGTCGCGCAGCCGTCCGACGCGGTGATGGCGCGGATGGTCGAACTGGGGCGGCTGGGGCGGAAAAGCGCCAAGGGCTGGTATGACTATCCCGAGGGCGGGAAGAAGCATCTCTGGGCCGGTCTGGAGGAGATGTTCCCGCGCGCCGCCGTGCAGCCCGATGTCGAGGAAGTGAAGGAGCGGCTGCTCTACCGCCAGTTGATCGAATGCGCGCGCTGCTTCGAGGAAGGCGTGCTGGAGACGCCGGAGGATGGCGACATCGGGGCGATATTCGGCTGGGGCTTCGCGCCCTATACCGGCGGACCGTTCAGCCATATGGACACGGTCGGCATCGGCCATGTCGTCGCGGTGCTGGAGCGGCTGGCGGCGACGCATGGCGATCGCTTCGCGCCCACGGTCCAGTTGCAGGACATGGCGGCAAGCGGCGCGACTTTCTATCGCCCCGTTTCGTCCCGCGCCGCGGCATGAATGGGGTGGGAATCGTCACGAAGCTGATCTAGTCCTGACAGGCAAAGGGCTGTAACCTTCTCATTCGTCATGCTGGACTTGTTTCAGCATCCGTTTCGCCCTCGGCAAGACCTGAGTCCGGAGGCGCGATGGATGCTGAAACAGGTTCAGCATGACGGGGGAGAATGGCGGCGGCCCTGATCTATCGGGAGACCTTCATCTTATGAGCGAAAAGCCGACGGTTCTGGTCACGGGCGGGGCCGGCTATATTGGCAGCCATGCCGTATTGGCGTTGCACGACGCGGGCTATGGCGTCGTGGTGATCGACAATCTGGTGACGGGGTTCCGTTGGGCGGTGCCGGACGATGTGGCGTTCGTCGAGGGCGATATTTCCGATCAGCCGCTGGTGCAGAAGGCCCTGCGCGATCATGGCGTGAAGGCGGTGATGCACTTTGCCGGATCGGTGGTGGTGCCGGAATCGGTCGAGAACCCGCTCAAATATTATCATAACAACAGCGCCAAGACCCGCGACCTGATCGAGAGCGTCGTCACGGTCGGCGTGCCGCATTTCATCTTCTCCTCGACGGCGGCGACCTACGGCATTCCGGAGGAAAGCCCGGTCAGGGAGACGACGCCGCAGCGGCCGATCAATCCCTATGGCATGTCGAAGCTGATGACCGAATATATGCTGCGCGACGTCAGCGCGGCGCATGCGATGAACTTCTGCGCGCTGCGCTATTTCAACGTGGCGGGCGCCGATCCGGCCGGGCGGACGGGGCAGTCGACGGCGGGGGCGACGCATCTGATCAAGGTCGCGGTCGAGGCGGCCCTGGGCAAGCGGAGCCATGTTTCGGTGTTCGGGACCGATTTCGACACGCCGGACGGGACCGGGGTGCGCGACTATATCCATGTCACCGATCTGGCGGCGGCGCATGTGCTGGCGCTGGAGGCGCTGATGGCCAGGCCGGAGCAGAATTATCTGCTCAACTGCGGCTATGGCCGGGGCTTTTCCGTGCTGGAGGTGCTGGACGCGGTCGACCGGGTGACGAACCTGAAGATCGACCGGCGGATGGAGGGGCGGCGCGCGGGCGATCCGGATGCGCTCATTTCCGACAATCGGGCGATCATGGGGGAATTCCCATGGAAGCCGCTTTATGCCGATCTGGATCAGATCGTCACCCATGCCCTCGCCTGGGAGCGCAAGCTGACCGAGATACAGCAAAGGGGGAATGGAGGGGAATGAGCGCGGAGTCGGTCCGGGCCTTCTTCTCCGCCCATGCGCCGGATGTCGCCATCATCGACCAGGGGGTGAGCACCGCCACGGTCAATGAGGCGGCGGAGGCCCTGGGCGTGGTTCCGGCGCGGATCGCCAAGACGCTGTCGTTGCGGGTCGGGAACGAGGTCGCGCTGGTGGTGGCGCGGGGCGATGCGCGGCTGAACAACGGGAAGGCGAAGGCGGCGCTGGGCGCCAGGCCGCGCATGCTGGGGCTGGAGGAGGTGGAGGGACTGACCGGGCATCCGGTGGGGGGCGTATGTCCCTTTGGGCTGACCTCTCCCCTGCCCGTTTATTGCGATATTTCGCTGCGGGATTTCGAGACGGTGTTTCCGGCGGCGGGATCGCGGACGACTTCGGTGGAGTTGACGCCGGAGCGGCTGGCCGAGCTGACCGCCGCGCGATGGATCGACATCTGCACGATCCCTGAAGACAATCTGGCCGAAGAGAATTGAACGACATGCCTACCGAACATCTTTTCGTCGATGGCGCGCTGGCGGCGGCGGACATGGCGCGGCGGATCGCCACGGTGCTGGGGGATGCCATCGCGGCGCGGGGGGTGGCGACGATCGCGCTGTCGGGCGGGCGGTCGCCAAGGCCCGTGCTGGAGGCTTTGTCGGGGATGGCGCTCGACTGGAGCAAGGTGATCGTGACGCTGGTCGACGAGCGCTGGGTGGCGCCGGACCATGCGGACAGCAATGAGCGGCTGGTGCGCGAGACTTTGTTGCAGGGGAAGGCCGGGGCGGCGCGGTTCGTGCCGATGAAGAATGAGGCGGCGGACGCCTATGCCGGGCAGGCAGAGTGCGAGGCGGCGTTCGCGGCCCTGCCCTGGCCGCTCGACATCGTGCTGTTGGGGATGGGGGAGGATGGGCATACCGCTTCGCTGTTTCCGGGGGCGAAGGAACTGGCGGAGGGGCTTTCCACCCATGCCCTGACGATCGCGGTCACGCCGCCCGCTGCGCCGCATCAGCGCATGTCGATGAGCGCCCGGGCGATCCTTGCGAGCCGGCATATCTTCCTCCAGATCGGCGGGGCGGCGAAGAAGGCGGTCTATGACCGGGCCTTGGCGGGGGGGCCGGTGGAGGAACTGCCCGTCCGGGTGGCGCTGTGCCAGCATGCGGTTTCGGTGGAGGTTTGGATTTCGGAATAGGTTCAGTCGCGCGGCTTGTGCCTGGAGATGAGATAGCGCCAGACGCCGACGAGATTGATCAGGAGCAGCGCGATATTCTGGAAGCCTATGCCTTCGCTGTCTTCCGACAGAAAACCCCAGCCGATCAGGGCGATGGAGGATGTCACGAAGAGGACGAAAGCCCAGCCCGTGATGCGGCGGCCGAGATTGAGGGAGACGATGAAAGCGGCGATGGTGGCGGCGCCTGCGCCATAATATTGCAGCGCGTCGAGCATGGTTTCGTTCATCCATCGCCAACGCGGCAATTGTGACAAGGTTGCGGCGCGGGTAAGAGGCGACGCATGGTTGCCAATATCGATCCTTTTCACGCCATCGCCATCAGCCGGGAAGCCCACAGGCTGGAGGCCGAGGGGCGATCCATCCTGCATATGGAATTCGGGCAACCGTCCACGGGGGCGCCCTCTGCTGCGATTATGGAAGCGCATGCCGTGCTGGATCGCGACCCCATGGGCTATTGGGAAAGTCCGGCGCTGAAGGAGCGGATCGCGCTCCATTATCGGGAGCGCTATGGCGTGGCCGTGGAAGCGGAGCAGATATTGCTCACCTGCGGCGCTTCGCCGGGGCTGGTGCTGGCGCTGACCAGCCTGTTCGCGCCCGGAGCGCGGGTGGCGACGGCGCGGCCGGGCTATGTCGCCTATCGCAATACGTTGAAGGCGCTCTATCTGGAGCCGCTGGAGGTCGATTGCGGGCCGGCGGAGCGTTACCAGATCGGCGCGGCGGCGCTGAAGGCCCTGGAACCCGCGCCGGATGGGGCGATCATCGCCAGCCCGGCCAATCCCACAGGGACCATCATTCCCGCCGAGGAGATGGCGCGCATCGCGGAGGTTTGCCGGGTGCGGGGCATTCGCATCGTCTCCGACGAGATTTACCACGGGCTCAGCTATGGCGAACCGGCGCGGTCGATGCTGGAATTCGCGCCGGACGCCATCGTCGTGAACAGCTTCTCCAAATATTTTTCCATGGCCGGGTGGCGGCTGGGCTGGGTGGTGTTTCCGCCCGGCCTGATCGAAACCGCTCGGGCGCGGATGGGCAATCTGTTCCTGACGCCGCCTTCCCTGGCGCAGCATGCGGGGTTGAAGGCGTTCGACTGCATCGATGAGCTGGAGGGGCATGTCGCCACCTATCGGCGCAACCGGGAGTTGCTGCTGGCCGCCCTGCCCGCGCTGGGGTTGAAGGAGATCGCGCCGCCGGACGGGGCCTTCTACATCTATGCGGATGTGGGGCATCTGACCAATGACAGCCTGTCCTTCTGTCAGAGGCTGCTCCGCGAAACGGGTGTGGCGACGGCGCCGGGGATCGATTTCGATCCGGTCGACGGGCACCGGCATATCCGCTTCAGTTTCGCGGTTTCCACCGATCGGGTGGAGGATGCCATCGCCCGGATGATCCCCTGGTTCAACGCGCAGGGCGGCGGGGCAAGGGATTGATCCATTCCGGCTGGATCGGCAAATTCCTCTGGTATCTTAAATATTTGCGGTTAATCGCTGGGGTGCGACCCGAAGCTTTTACCCTGTAAAAGCTCGCCTGCCCGGCAGCCATGCTGCCGGGCTTTTTAGTGCATGGCCATGTCTGGAAAGAGGGCATCGAACCCGGCGGGGTTCGCAAGGGCGAACCGAACGGCTGCCCGAGCTTATGCGAGGATAGCCAAGGCCGCGGATGCGGCCGCCCGGCGCTTGAGGCAAAATAAGATGGTGCGGGCGGTCGGAATCGAACCGACACTCCTTTCGGAACCGGATTTTGAGTCCGGCGCGTCTACCAGTTTCACCACGCCCGCATGCCCTTCAGCCGCGTTCCGGACGGAGGATGATTCCATCTTCCGCCAAAAACGCCAGGGTGGAGCGCCAATGGCAAAATCGGCGGCCAGCGTCCAGCCAAAAATCGACGCTTTCATCCTCTCGCGGTTGCGGGATGGGCCCCACAGGGATAGCCTGCTTGCGTAACGAGTGCCGCTGGGTATAAGGGCGGCTTCGTGCAGACCTGATAACACTAACGGAAAAGGGACAACCTTTGACCGAACCGTCTGCCACGTTCCTGTTGTTCGGCGCCACCGGCGACCTGGCGCACAGGATGATCTTTCCCTCGCTCTACAATCTGCTGGCCGATGGCCTGCTGCCGGAGGATTTCCTGATCATCGCGTCAGGGCGTTCCGAATTCACCGACGAGCAGTTTCGCGCGGACATCGACAAGGCGCTGCGGAAATTCCTGGCCGCAGACCGTTATGACGCGGACATCGCGGAGCGGCTGCGCGACATCATCGTCTATCAGCCGGTGGAGGCGGGCAACGCCGCCCAGTTCAGGGCGCTGGCGGAACGGCTGGACGGGCGACTCGACAAGGGCGTGTCCGTCTATCTCTCCACGCCCCCTTCCCTCTTCGCGCCGACCGCCCAGGGGCTGGCCGAGGCGGGGCTGATCACGCCGAAGACGCGAATCGCGATGGAAAAGCCGATCGGCAAGGATCTGGCCTCTTCCAAAGAGGTCAATGACGGCATCGGCGCGCTGTTCGCGGAGGAGCAGATTTTCCGCGTCGACCATTATCTGGGCAAGGAAACGGTCCAGAACCTGCTCGCCCTGCGCTTCGGCAATGTGATGTTCGAACCGCTGTGGAACGCCACCGCCATCGATCATGTGCAGATCACCGTGGCCGAGACGGTGGGCCTGGAAGGCCGGGTTTCCTATTATGACGGCGTCGGCGCGCTGCGCGACATGGTGCAGAACCACGTCCTCCAGATCCTGTCGATCATCGCCATGGAGCCGCCCGCGCGGATGGACCCGACCGCCGTGCGCGACGAGAAGGTGAAGGCGCTCCGTTCGCTGCGCCCGATGACGGCCGAGACGGTGAAGACGCATAGCGTGCGCGGGCAATATACGCCCGGCGCGGTCGGCGGGCAGATCGTCACCGGCTATGCCGACGAACTGGGCAGGCCGTCCGACACCGAGACCTTCGTGGCGCTGAAGGCCCATATCGACAACTGGCGCTGGCAGGGCGTGCCCTTCTACCTGCGCACCGGCAAGCGCATGCCGACGCGCCAGTCGGAAATCCTGATCCAGTTCAAGCCGGTGCGCCATTCGATCTTCGGACGCAATGGCGGGTCGGGTCTGGAGCCGAATACGCTCATCATCCGGTTGCAGCCGGAGGAATATATCCGCCTGCTCATCATGAGCAAAAGGCCGGGGCTGGAGCGCGAGGTGCATCTGGAGGAGGTGACGCTGGACGTGTCGCTGACCGCCGCCTTCGCCGGGCAGCGCCGCCGGATCGCCTATGAACGGCTGATCCTGGACCTGCTGGCGGGCGACGCCACCCTGTTCGTGCGCCGGGACGAGGTCGAGGCGCAATGGACCTGGATCGATTCGATCATCGACGGGTGGAAGGAGGCCGGGGTGAAGCCATCCTCCTATTCTTCCGGGAACTGGGGGCCATCCTCAGCCATTGCCCTTATCGAACGAGACGGAGCGAGCTGGAATGACTGACCTTCATCCGGTGATCGAAAAGGTCACCGAACGCATCGTGAAGCGCAGCGCGGCTTCGCGCCTCAAATATCTGAGCCTGATCGAGCGCGGGCGGGACGCGGGCACCAACCGCGCCCAGCTTTCATGCGGGAACCTGGCCCATGGCTTTGCCGCGAGCGGCGAAGACAAGGCTGTCATCCGCACCGGCGCGGCAATGAATTTCGGCATCGTCACCGCCTATAACGACATGCTGTCGGCGCATCAGCCCTATGGCCGCTATCCCGAGCAGATCAAGCTGGCGGCGCGGGAGGTGGGCTGCACCGCTCAGGTCGCGGGCGGCGTTCCGGCGATGTGCGACGGCGTGACCCAGGGGCAGGCGGGCATGGACCTGTCGCTCTTTTCCCGCGACACCATCGCGCTGGGCACCGCCATCGCCCTGTCCCACGCCATGTTCGAGGGCGCGCTGCTGCTGGGCATCTGCGACAAGATCGTGCCGGGGCTGCTGATCGGGGCGCTGCGTTTCGGGCATCTGCCGACCATATTGATCCCCGCCGGGCCGATGCCGTCCGGCCTCGCCAACAAGGAAAAGGTGCGCATCCGCCAGCTCTATGCCGAAGGCAAGGTCGGCCGGGAGGAACTGCTGGAGTCCGAAAGCGCCAGCTATCACGGCGCAGGGACCTGCACCTTCTATGGCACGGCCAATTCGAACCAGATGATGATGGAGATGATGGGGCTCCACATGCCCGCCGCCTCCTTCGTGCATCCGGGCACGAGGCTTCGGCAGGAACTGACGCGGGCGGCGGTGCATCAATTGTCGCGCATCGGCTGGGACAGGGACGGACAACCCAATGACGATTATCGGCCGCTGGGGCATTGCGTGGATGAAAAGGCGATCGTCAACGCCATCATCGGCCTGATGGCGACCGGCGGATCGACCAACCATGCGATCCATCTGCCGGCCATCGCCCGGGCGGCGGGGATCGTCGTCGACTGGACCGATTTCGCGGAAATTTCCGATGTCGTGCCGCTGCTGGCGCGGGTCTATCCCAATGGATCGGGCGATGTGAACAATTTCCATGCGGCAGGCGGCATCAGCTATGTGATCCGCGAACTGCTCGGCAACGGGCTGCTGCATGGCGACATCCTCACCGTCGCGCGGCAGGGACTGGCCGATTATGGCAAGGAACCGGTGCTGGAGAATGACGCGCTGGCCTGGAAGGATGTGCCCGAATCGCGGGACCTGTCGATCCTCCGGCCGGTGTCCGACGCCTTCAATCCCGACGGCGGGATGCGATTGCTGGCCGGCAATCTTGGCCGCTGCGTCATGAAGGTGAGCGCGGTCGACCGGGAGCGCTGGACCATCGAAGCGCCCGCGGCGGTCTTCCACGATCAGGACGATGTGCTGCGCGCCTTCAAGGCCGGCGAACTGGAGCGCGATGTCGTGGTCGTGGTGCGGTTCCAGGGACCAAGGGCGAACGGCATGCCCGAACTGCACAAGCTGACCCCGGCGCTGGGCGTGTTGCAGGATCGCGGCTTCCGCGTCGCGCTGGTGACGGACGGGCGCATGTCCGGCGCATCGGGCAAGGTGCCCGCGGCGATCCACCTGTCGCCGGAAGCGTTGGGAGGCGGCCCCATCGCCAAGCTGCGCGACGGCGACATGGTGCGGGTCTGCGCGGAGACGGGCCTGATCGAAGCGCTGGTCGACGCGGCGGAATGGGACGGCCGCGACACGCCCGCGCCGCCCCCCGCCCCCTATGATACGGGCCGCGAGCTGTTCGCGCTGTTCCGCCATCATAGCGATCTGGCGGAAAGCGGCGCATCGCCCATTCTGGCGGCCATGGAAACCGAAGTTTAGAACCGAAACATTCCCGTCCGCCCAAGATTTTCGGAGGAGCGCTTTTCCTGAGGAAGAGTGAAGGACTTCGACAGGCTCGGCCCGGACGGGAGGAGAGTAGCATGACCGAGATCATCGCAGCCGACATTGGCGGCACAAACGCCCGCTTCGCCCGTGCCAGACTGAATGCGCGCAATGTGCCCACGCTGGGCAAGGTGCGCAAATATAAGGTGGCCGATTATCCGACCCTCCAGGCCTGCTGGGCGGCCTTCGTCAAGGATGAGGGCGGCCATCTGCCCACATCCGCCTCCATCGCCTTTGCCACCGCGATCGGGCGCGAAGTCATCAAGCTCACCAACAGCGCATGGGTCATCCGGCCCGATACGCTGGACGAGGAACTGGGCCTCAGGCATCTGCGGCTGGTCAATGATTTCGAGGCGGTCGCCCATGCCGTGGCGCGCCTGCCGAAGGAGAATCTGCCGCTGCTGTTCGGGGAGGACAGGCCCTTTCCGCGCGACGGCGGGGTGACGATATTGGGACCGGGCACCGGGCTGGGCGTGGCGATGATCGCCTTCGACGATGGCGAGCCGCATGTGATCGCGACGGAGGGGGGGCATCTGGACTTCGCGCCGCTGGACCCGCTGGAAGAGAAGATCCTCGCCTATCTGCGCGACAAATTCCTGCGCGTGTCGACCGAGCGCATCGTATCGGGACCGGGGCTCAACAACATCTACAAGGCGATGGCGACCATCGGCCATGATCGGGTCGTGCTGATGGAGGATGCCGAGCTTTGGCAGGCCGCCATCGACGGGACCGACGAATTTGCGCGCAGGGCGCTGGCGCGGTTCTGCATGTCCTACGGTTCGGTCGCGGGCGACCTGGCGCTGGCGCAGGGACCGCATACGGTGGTGCTGGCGGGCGGCCTGACCCAGCGGATGAAGGACATATTGCCGCAATGCGGTTTCCACCAGCGCTTCACCGCCAAGGGACGGTTCGAAAGCCTGATGAAGTCGGTGCCGATCCGGCTGGCCCTGCATGACGAAATCGGGCTGTACGGCGCCGCCGCGGCCTTTCGGGAGAAGAAATGATGGCGTTGAGCGTTGAACAGGTGGTGGAACTGGCCCCGGTGATCCCGGTACTGGTGGTGGACCGGGTCGAGGATGCGCTGCCGATCGCGCGGGCGCTGGTGAAGGGCGGGCTTCCTGCATTGGAAGTGACGCTTCGGACGCCGGCGGCGCTGGACGTGATCAGGGAGATGGCGAAGGTCGAGGGCGCCGTCGTCGGAGCGGGCACGGTGCTGAACCCGGCGCAACTGGACGCCGCGATGGAGGCGGGGGCGCGCTTCATCGTCAGCCCCGGCCTGACCGAGCCGCTGGGCAGGGCCGCGATCGCCGCGGGCATTCCCTTCCTGCCGGGCACGGCGACGGCGGGCGACATCATGCGCGGGCTGGACATGGGGCTGTCGCACTTCAAATTCTTCCCGGCGGAGACTTCGGGCGGGCTGCCCGCGCTGAAGGCCCTGGCCGCGCCGCTGCACATGGCGCGCTTCTGCCCGACCGGCGGGATCACGGCGGAAAGCGCGCCCAGATGGCTGGCGGAACCCGTCGTCAAATGCGTCGGCGGAAGCTGGGTCGTGCCCAAGGGGCCGGTCGATCCGGCGAAGATAGAGGCGCTTGCACGGGAAGCCGCCGCGCTGCCACGCTGAACTTGCCTCCCGGCGCGGCTCATCCTAGATGCGAAGCATGAATCCGCGTCGGCTGCTTCCTTCCCTGGCCCTGTTCCTGTCCGGTTGCGCCAGCACCTTTCAGGGCTATCCGTCCCTCGCCAAGCGGGCGATCGAGGACGCCCCCATCGCGGAGGCGGCGCCCGCGCCCTCCCCCGTCGCGCCCGAACCGGAGCTGGTCCAGAATGTCGACCGGCTGACGGCGCAGGCTCAGGCGGGCGGCACGGCATTCGACAAGGCCTGGCCGGCGGCGGACAGGGCGACGCGGGCAGCATCCGGCGCGGCGGTCTCCAGCGAGGCCTGGGTGGCGGCGCAGACGGCGCTCAGCGCATTGGAATCGGCGCGCAACGACAGCGTATCGGCGCTGGCGAGCCTGGACGTGCTCTTTGTCGAGCGCAGCAACGCGGCGGCCGAGGGGAAGGCCAGCGGCGGGATCGAGGCGATCGATGCGGCGCGGGCTTCCGCGCTGGCGATTGTCGATGGGCAGAACGACCGGCTGGACGTGCTCAAGGGGCGTCTGGCGCAGCCCTGATCCGCCTGCAGCCCTGCCGATTCAATCGGGCGAAAGCGCCGCCTTCACCGCGCCCTTGTGCGCCTTTCCATTATGGACATAATGGTCGACGCCCTCCCGCATGTCGATCAGCACTTCGTCCGACAGGTCGCGCATATATTTGGCGGGGCGGCCGGCCCAAAGCTGCCTGTGAGGCACCGTCTTCCCCGGAGAAAGCAGGGCCCCGGCCGCGAGCATGGCGTCGCTTTCCACCGTCCCGCCGCTCATGACGATGGCGCCCAGCCCCACGAAGGCGCGGTCCTTCAATATGCAGCCATGGACCATCGCAAGATGTCCGATCAGCACGTCTTCCCCGATGATCGTGGGCCAGCCTTCGGACGGGCGACCGTCGATATGGTCGCCGGGGCTGTCGCAATGCACGATCGAGCCGTCCTGGATATTGGTGCGGGCGCCGATATGGATGAAGTTCACGTCCGCCCGGATCACGCAATTATACCAGATGCTGACGTCCGGGCCGATCTCCACATCCCCGATGATGCGGCATCCCGGCGCGATGAAGGCGCTGGGGTGGATCTTCGGCGTCTTGCCGTTGAAGGGGATGATGGAGACTTCGGGATGATCGGTCATGTTCAGGCTCCCAGCAGCCGCGCCGCATGGAGCGCATGATAGGTGAGGACGCCCGAGCAGCCTGCCCGCTTGAACGCCAGCAGCGTTTCCAGCACCAGCGCGTCGCGCTCCCCCGCCCCCGCGGCGGCGGCGGCCTCCAGCATCGCATATTCGCCCGACACCTGATAGGCGAAGACGGGCACTTCGAACCGGTCCTTCACCCGGGCGATGATGTCGAGATAGGGCAGGCCCGGCTTCACCATCACGCTGTCGGCGCCTTCGGCAATGTCCAGCGCGACTTCGCGCAGCGCTTCCTCGCTGTTGGCGGGGTCCATCTGATAGGTCTTCTTGTTGCCCTTCAGCAGCCCGCTCGATCCGACCGCATCGCGGAACGGGCCGTAGAAGGCGCTCGCATATTTGGCGGCATAGGCCATGATCTGCACATTGGCATGGCCTTCCTGCTCCAGCGCCTCGCGGATGGCGCCGACGCGGCCATCCATCATGTCGCTGGGGGCGATGATGTCCGCGCCCGCCGCCGCCTGGTTCAGGGACTGGCCGATCAGCACGTCGATGGTCGCGTCGTTGACGACATAGCCCGCCTCGTCCAGCAGGCCGTCCTGGCCGTGCGCCGTATAGGGATCGAGCGCCACGTCGGTCAGGATGCCGATGTCGGGCACCGCATCCTTGATGGCGCGGATGGCGCGGCACATCAGGTTATCGGGATTGAGCGCCTCAGCACCGTCATCGCTGCGGCGGTCGGCCTGCGTATTGGGGAAAAGCGCGAGGCAGGGAATGCCCGCCGCCTGCGCTTCCCTCGCACGCTCCACCATCAGGTCCACCGACCAGCGCGACACGCCGGGAAGGGAGCCGATCGGTTCCTCCACTTGCCTGCCCTCCGTGACGAACAGCGGCCAGATGAAGTCGCTGGGCGTGAGGCGGGTTTCGGCGTGCAACGCCCGGCTCCAGGCCGAGGCGCGGGTGCGGCGCAGACGAAGCGCCGGATAGGAGGCATGGGTCATGGCCGGGGGTTTAGGCCCCTGCCCTCGCCGGATCAAGCAGGAGGGGACGCTATTTGGCGAAGCGGCGGAAGAAGCTGTCCTCGTTCCAGGCCGGGCGCTGCGGCGCATTGGCGACGCGCAGCGTGACGGCGGCGACATAGTCGTTGAGCTTCACCGATTCGGCCGGCATCACCGGCTGGTTCGCGTCGTCCCTGGGCGAATGGTAGATGTTGGCGCGCCAGGCCCTTTCGACCGTCGCCTCCGGCGTGCCCGCCTTGAAGCCATATTTGAAGAACAGCGCGGGGATGCCCGCCCGGATGAAGCTGTACTGGTCCGACCGGATGAAGACGTTGCGGTCCGGGAAGGGATCGGGCGTGATCGGCAGGTTCATCGCCGCGCTCACCGCTTCAGCATCCTTGCCAAGGCTGCTCTGGTCATAGCCGATCGGCGTCACGCTGGTCAGCGGGAAGATCGGCAGGGCCATGTCGAAATTGAGGTCGGCCACCATCGCCCTTTGCGGCACGGTCGGACGGCGCGCGAAATAGCTGGACCCGAGCAGCCCCTTCTCCTCCGCCGTGACGATGGCGAAGAGGATCGACCGCCGGGGCTTCACCTTCCCGTTGCGCAGGGTCCGGGCGATTTCCAGCAGGCTCGCCACGCCCGATGCATTATCGAGCGCCCCATTGTAGATCGCGTCCCCGTCGATCGGCGTGCCCACCCCATAGCCGTCGAGATGCGCGGACAGGACGACATATTCCCTGCTGAGCTGCGGGTCCGTCCCGGGCATGAGCGCGATGATGTTGGGCGAGGTCAAATCGGCGCGCCTCGCCGCCACCTTCGCGTCCAGCCGCTGGGCGAGCGGGAAGGACGGCACCGGGCCGGAACTGTCGGCGGCGGCGGCGATCTGCGCGAAATCATGGCCCGATCCGGCAAAGAGCAGCGCGGATTTGGCCGGGTCGAACTGGGCGTTGAGGAAGGGGGTCGCCGTATCCCGCAGGGCGGGGTCGCGGAAGAACAGGGCCGGCTGGCTGGCCAGCGCCATGCGCCGGTCCCACGGAATTTCAACCTGTTTCGGCGTCACGAGCTGGATCAGTCCAAGCGCGCCCTGCTTCGCCAGCCACGCCGCCCGCTCCGATCGGGCATGGGACTTCAGCGCGCCGGAGAGGGTCGCCGGTCCGCCCGAGACGACCACCACGATCCTGCCCTTGAGGTCCAGCCCGGCGAAATCGTCATGCCCCGCCTCCGGCAGGTGCAGGCCGTAGCCGGCGAAGACCAGCGGGGCGCCGACGGTTTCCGGAGCGGGGCCGCCGCCCCCTGAGAAGATGATGTCGGCGGGCGCCGCCAGCGCGGCATGGCCGCCCGGCCCCGTCAGCGAAGCGCTGCTCTGCTGCGACAGGATCACCTGCTCGACGAAGGCGACGGGCTGTTTATAGCCGTCGGTCCCGGCCGGCTTCAGCCCAAGCGCCCGAAGCTGTCCGATCACATAATCAGCCGCCCTGTCATAGCCCGGCTTGCCCGTTCCCCGCCCTTCATAGCCATCGTCGGCAAGGGTGCGGACATGCTTCCACCAGGCTTCGCCCCGGTCGTCGGGCGCAGCCGGGGCCGCGATGCTGATCGAAGCCAGGAGGAGTCCGGAAATCCATTTGCGCATCAGCCACATGCCCCTTTTGAAAACCTGACGATCTTGCCTGATCCGGTGCGACGAACAAGGGGGCTTGGAACCGCTACGGCCCATCCCTATCAGGATCGGCAAAAGACTGGGAGATCGTCATGCCGCTGCCCCGTTCGCTCGCCCTGCCGGTCGCCATCATGCTATGGGCCGCCCCGGCGGCGGCGGCGACGCGCGGGTTCACCATCACCAGTTTCGACGCCATTCGCGTGGATGCGCCGGTGGAGGTGACGATCACCACCGGCGCGGGTGCTTCGGCGCGGGCGGATGGCGATCAGGCGGTGCTGGACCGGCTGAAGGTGGACGTATCCGGCCGCCTGCTTGCGGTGACGGTGGAGCGGGCGCGGCCCGGCGAGAAATCGGGCGGGCGGGCGGTGCTGCGGCTGTCGACCGGCGACCTCAGCCGCGTGGTGCTGACCGGCGGCGGATCGGTGTCGGTCAGCCGGATGAAGGGTCTGCGCGGTGAGATCGTGCTGGGCGGCAATGGCGATGTCAGCGTGGCGGCGGTGGATCTGGACCAGCTGAGCCTGGGAGTGGCCGGAGCCGGACGGGCGAACCTGTCCGGCCGGGCGGGCGTCGCGACCATCCGCGTCACCGGCCCCGGAGCGGTGATGGCGGAAGGCCTGCGGGTGCGGCAGGCCGCGGTGGCGAATGACGGTCCGGGAAATGTGGCGGTGACGGCAGAGGTTTCGGCCCGGGTTTCCGCATCCGGATCGGGCGATGTGACGGTGGCGGGGAAGGCCGCCTGCAGCGTCGACAATCGGGGGACGGGGCGGATCAGTTGCGGTGGGGAAGCCTATTAGGCGATGTGGATGAGTTCGGGATGCCGGGGGGTGGCCAGTGTAAGACCATCCTTCTCCCTTGAGGGAGAAGGATGGGAAGCCCTGGCGGCGGAGGAACCTAAGGCTGATCTGGATGAGGGGGAGCGGGCCTGCGGTCCGCGCGATCCGTTGGATCGCACCCCCTCATCCAGCTACGACTAGGCAGCAAGCTGCCAAGTCTGCGCAGCCCTCTCCCTCAAGGGAGAGGGATGAAGCGAGTGTACGCTTCCCGCCCAAATCAACTGGTCCGGGGAGTCCCGAATTTGTCCGCGCTGCCCAATGCATCGGCTGCGTGGCGGGAAACGATCAGGGTTAGGCAAGTCTTTACTTCGCATGCGTTACGACGGCCCGGATATGGACTGCCGGATTAACTGATGCCTCGCCTCCTTGCCATTCTCCTTCTTTTCCTGTCGGTGGCCCCGCAACCCGCGGCGGCGCAGGTGGCCGTGGCCGACAGCGGCGATACGGCATGGATGATGCTGTGCGGTCTGCTGGTGTTGCTGGCGGCGCTGCCGGGACTCGCGCTGCGTCATGCCGGTCTGGTCCATGTGCGCAACGCCCTGTCGATCGGCGTGCAGGGGCTGGTGGTGGCCGCCGGGGTTTCGCTGCTCTGGGCCCTTGTCGGCTACAGCCTGGCCTATGCGCCGGGGAGCGGGTGGCTGGGCGGCCGGGCGCATCTGTTGCTGGCCGATCTGGGCGCGCTGCGTGACGGGCTGACCGTGCCGGAATCCACCTTCGTGCTGTTCCAGATGGCCCTTGCGATCCTTGCCGCCGGCCTGCTGCCGGGCGCTGTGGCGGAAAGGGTGCGCCTGGGGTGGATGGCGGTGTTTGCGTTGCTCTGGCTGCTGCTGGTCTATGCGCCGGTCGTCCATTGGGTCTGGGGCGGCGGATGGCTCGCCAATCTGGGCGTCATGGATTTCGCGGGCGCGCTGGTCGTTCATTTGAGCGCGGGATTTTCCGCGCTCGCGCTGGTGCTGGTCGTGGGCAGGCGGCGCAGCGTTTCTGCCGGACATGCGCCGGTGCTGGGCGTATCAGGCGGGCTGCTGCTGTGGATCGGCTGGGCAGGCATAGTGGGCGGATGGTCCTTCGGCGCGACGGACAATGCCACGACCGCCATTCTGAACGGCCATTTCGCCGCCTGCGCAGGCCTCTTCGGATGGATGCTGGTGGAACGGATCGACAAGGGGCATGTCACCGCCAATGGGCTGGTTTCGGGCGCATTGGCCGGACTGGTGGCGATCTCCGCCTCCGGCGCTCTGGTGGGGCCGGGCGGCGCGATGGCCATCGGGCTGATCGCCGCCGTCATCTGCCGACTGGCAAAGGGATTATTGGGCGACCGCATCGACGACGCGGCGGATATTTTCGTGATCCACGGACTGGGCGGGCTGACGGGCGCGCTGTTGCTGCTTCCCTTCGTGCTGCCCGCGCTGGGCGGCGTCGGCTTCGCGGCGGGGATCAGCCTTGCCGGCGCCTTCTTGGCGCAGTGCATCGGCATCGCGGCGGTGGCGCTCTGGGCGATGGCGGGAGCGGCGATCATCGCGCTGATGCTGTCGGTCGTGACGCCCGCCCGGATCGGCGCGCGGGAAGAAGCGGAGGGGCTGGACATCGCCCGCCATGGACAGCAGGGCTGGGATTTCCGCTAGGCATGGGCGTCGCGGTCGGCATATTCGCGCATCAGGAGGAACGGCGGATCGGGCGTTGCCTTTCATCGCTGCCGCTAGACCGGGCCGACACCGTCTTCCATGTGCTGGTGAACGGATCGACCGATGCCACGGCAGGACGGGCGCGCGAAGCGGCCGGAGGACGGACGAATGTCATCGTCCACGATCTGGCCGCCGGGGGCAAGGCGCGCACCTGGAACCATTTCGTCCACCGCCTGCTGACCGGCGGAGAAGATGCCGTGATCTTCATGGATGGCGATGCGGAGATCCTTGCCGGGTCGATCGATGCGCTGGTATCGGACCTCGCGGCGCGGCCGGAGGCGAACGCGGCGGCGGGGATGCCGATGAACGGGCGGTCCGCGGACCCCTATCGCCGGACCCTGCGGGAGGAACGGGGATTGTTCGGCGATCTCTACGCCCTGTCGGGGCGCTTCGTGGGAGATATCCGGCTCAGGGGCTTGCGGCTGCCCGAGGACCTGATCGGAGACGACGGTTTGGTGGCGGCATGGGCGCATACCGACCTGGGGCGCGATGCCGACTGGCGGCGGGAGCGGGTCCTGGCCTGCGAGGATGCCGGCTTTCGCTGTGAGGCGGTCAGCCTGTTGCGGCCCACCACCCTGCGCATGCAATATCGGCGGATGATCAATTATTCGGTGCGCTTTTTCCAGAACCGGATCATTTCCGACATCATGGGCCGGGATGGCGTGGACGGGCTGCCGGTGCGGATGGATGCGGTTTATGGGGAATGGTTGCCGCGCTTTGCGCCGCGCGCGCTGCCCGTGGGATGGTTCGACCGGAAGGCGTTGGCGCGCATGCGGGATTTTGCGCGGGGGAAGTAGAGCGTCGCTCCGAGCTTGGCTTAACGTGCTCCTGTGGGCACGTCGGGGACAGAAAAGGGCCGGAGAGGACACCCCCCTCCGGCCCCTTTTCGAAGATGGCGGATGCCCCCTTAACGGTCGCGGGCCGCCAGTTCCTTGTTGATGTAGAGCGCCACCATCGTCGCCACCGCACCCGACAGCAGGTAGATGCCCGAGGCGGCCAGGCCGAATTTCACGGACAGCAACAGGGCCACCAGCGGCGCGAAGCCGGCGCCGACCAGCCAGGCCAGGTCCGACGTCAGGGCCGACCCGGTATAGCGCGCCTCGGTCGCGAAATTCGACGCGACGACGCCGGACGACTGGCCGAAAGCCAGCCCCAGCAGCATGAAGCCCAGGATCATGAAGGCGACCTCTCCCAGATCGCCGCCGTTCAGCAGCAGCGGCGCCATGATGCTGAAGATCGCGATGCCGAGCGCCGACCATGCCAACAGGGAGCGGCGGCCGATCTGGTCCGCGATGAAGCCGGAAACGACGATGGCCAGCAGGCCCACGGACGCGCCGATCATCTCGATGATCAGGAAGCGTTCCAGCGGCTGGTTGGTGAACAGCGCGACCCAGCTCAGCGGGAACACGGTGACCATGTGGAACAGCGCGAAGCTCGCCAGCGGAGCGAAGGCGCCGATGATGATGTTGCGCCCTTCCGCCTTGACCGTCGGCAGGATTTCGGACGGCTGAAGGTCCTTCTGCTCGAACAGGCGTTCGAATTCATGCGTCACCACGATGCGCAGCCGGGCGAACAGCGCGACGACGTTGATCGCGAAGGCCACGAAGAAGGGATAGCGCCAGCCCCAGTCGAGGAAGTCCGCACGCGACAGCGTCAGCAGGAAGAAGGCGAACAGCCCGCTCGCCACCAGCAGGGCCAGCGGCGCGCCGAGTTGCGGCACCATGGCGTACCAGCCGCGCTGATGCTGCGGCGCGTTGAGCGACAGCAGCGACGCCAGCCCGTCCCATGTGCCGCCCAGCGCCATGCCCTGCGCCGCGCGCAAGATGATCAGGACTAACGCAGCATAATGGCCAATCGTCGCATAACCGGGCATGAAGGCGATGGACGCGGTCGAGCCGCCGAGCAGGAACAGCGCGACGGTCAGCTTCGTTCCGCGCCCGTAGCGGCGATCGATGGCCATGAAGATCAGCGAACCGATGGGCCGCGTGATGAAGGCGACGGCGAAGACCGCGAAGGAATAGAGCGTGCCGGTCAGGGCATCCACATAGGGGAACACAAGGCTCGGGAACACGATGACCGAGGCGATGGCGTAAACGAAGAAATCGAAGAATTCGGAGGTGCGACCAATGATCACACCAATGGAAATATCACCCGGCGCGATCTTGTGGTCCCGCGCATTGATCAGGCGCGCATCATCCTCCAGCGATCGGGAGGTGAAGGTCATGGCCTGTGAACTCATAGGCATCCGCTCCTTGGCTAAGCCACCGGAACCCTCTTCTGTTCTGCCGGCGGCCACGGATAGGCAACATAGCAGAAAACCCGCAGAGTCTAAGCAGTATCCCACCGCTGAAGCATTTTTTGCATCTGCGCACAATGGGACAAATTGCCCACTGTTCGACTCCCTGCGGAAGCGGTAGGCGGCCCCCATGCCACACCCCATCCCCCTCGACCGGACCCGGATTTTCCGCTGGTCCGCTCCGATTCTGGCGCTGCCGCTGACGGCCTGCGACTGGGTCGTGATGAACCCGTCGGGCGATATTGCGGTGCAGCAGCGCGACCTGATCCTGATCTCGACCGCGCTGATGCTCCTCATCGTCGTTCCCGTCATGGCGCTCGTCGTCTTCTTCGCCTGGCGCTACCGCGCGGCGAACAAGGCCGCGGACAAGGATTATGACCCGGACTGGGACCATTCCACCAAGCTGGAACTGCTGATCTGGTCCGCGCCGCTGCTGATCATCATCTGCCTTGGCGCGCTGACCTGGGTCAGCACGCACAAGCTCGATCCCTATCGGCCGCTCGACCGCATCGACGCCAGGACGGCGATCGATCCCAGGGTGAAGCCGCTGACGGTCGAGGTCGTGGCGCTCGACTGGAAATGGCTGTTCATCTATCCCGAACTGGGCATCGCGACGGTCAACGAGCTGGCGCTACCGGTCAATGTGCCGGTGCGGTTCGACATCACCGCCTCTACCGTGATGAACAGCTTCTACGTGCCTGAACTCGCCGGCCAGATCTATGCCATGCCCGGCATGAAGACCCAGTTGCACGCCGTCGCCAACCGGCCGGTGGCGGGCACCGGCATTTCCGCCAACTATTCGGGCGCGGGCTTCACCCACATGCGCTTCGCCTACCGGGCGCTGGACAGGGCCGGGTTCGATGCCTGGGCAGCCGGGGTGAAGGCCAGCCGCGCCCATCTCGATCGCGACGTCTATCTGACCCTGGCCAAGCCCAGCGAAAAGGCGCCGGTCGCCTATTTCTCCGCCGTCGATCCCAAGCTGTTCGATGCCGTGGTCAATCTGTGCCCCCGGCCCGGCCAGCGCTGCATGGGCGAGCTGATGCACGTCAACATGATGGGCGGCGCGGGCAAGGAATCGGCGCGCGACACCAAAGGTCTGCGCTACGACTTCCCCGACAGCCATGTGATCGAACAGTCGGACCGGAACAGGGGGCAGGAGACTGCTCCCGACGCACCGGCCGCGGACGGCGCGAAGGGCGCCGCGCAGGCGCCGGGCGATCACTCTTCCCACAGCGGCGCTGACGCGCACGCGCAGCATCGGTAAGGCCCATGACTGGCACAATGACAACCGCACAGATGATCTTCGGTCGTCTGACATGGGACAGCTTCCCATGGCATGAGCCCATCGTCGTCGCGACCTTCGTCGCGGTGGTGCTGGGCGGCGCCGCCCTTGTCGCGGCGCTCACCTGGTTCCGGCTCTGGGGCTATCTCTGGAAGGAATGGTTCACCAGCGTCGATCACAAGAAGATCGGCATCATGTACATGGTGCTGGGCCTCATCATGTTCCTGCGCGGATTTGCCGACGCGATCATGATGCGCATCCAGCAGGCCTGGGCCTTCAACGGTTCCGAAGGCTATCTGAACGCCCATCATTATGACCAGGTGTTCACCGCGCACGGGGTCATCATGATCTTCTTCGTGGCGATGCCGTTCATCACCGGCCTGATGAACTACATCGTGCCGCTCCAGATCGGGGCGCGCGACGTCAGCTTTCCCTTCCTCAACAATTTCTCCTTCTGGATGACGACAGGCGGCGCCGTGCTGGTCATGATGTCGCTGTTCCTGGGCGAGTTCGCGCAGACCGGCTGGCTTGCCTATCCGCCGCTGTCAGGGCTTGCCTACAGTCCCGCGACAGGCGTCGATTATTATATCTGGGCGTTGCAGGTGGCGGGCGTCGGCACGACATTGTCCGGCATCAACCTGATCGCGACCATCGTGAAGATGCGCGCGCCGGGCATGTCGCTCATGAAGATGCCGGTGTTCACCTGGACCTCGCTCTGCGCGAACGTCCTGATCGTCGCCTCCTTCCCGATCCTGACCGCCACGCTCGTCCTGCTGTCGCTCGACCGCTATGCCGGCACCGCCTTCTTCACCAATGATTTCGGCGGCAATCCGATGATGTACGTCAACCTCATCTGGATCTGGGGCCATCCGGAGGTCTATATCCTCATCCTGCCGCTGTTCGGCGTCTTCTCCGAAGTGGTCTCCACCTTCTGCGGCAAGCGCCTGTTCGGCTACACCTCCATGGTCTATGCGACCTGCACCATCATGGTGCTGTCCTACCTGGTGTGGCTGCACCACTTCTTCACCATGGGTTCGGGCGCCAGCGTCAACAGCTTCTTCGGCATCACGACGATGATCATCTCGATCCCGACGGGCGCCAAGCTGTTCAACTGGCTGTTCACCATGTATCGCGGCAAGATCCGTTTCGAGCTGCCGATGATGTGGGCCGTCGCCTTCATGCTGACCTTCACGGTGGGAGGCATGACCGGCGTGCTGCTGGCGGTTCCGCCCGCGGACTTCGTGCTGCACAACTCGCTGTTCCTGATCGCCCATTTCCATAATGTGATCATCGGCGGCGTGCTGTTCGGCCTGTTCGCGGCGATCAACTACTGGTGGCCCAAGGCCTTCGGCTTCAGGCTGAACGTCTTTTGGGGCAAGGTCAGCTTCTGGTGCTGGAACATCGGCTTCTGGCTGGCTTTCGGTCCGCTCTACGTGCTCGGCCTGATGGGCGTCACGCGCCGCCTGCGGGTGCTGGACGATCCGTCGCTGCAACCCTGGTTCGTCATCGCGGCGATCGGCGCCGCCATCATCGCCATCGGCATCGGCGCCATGCTGATCCAGTTCGCGGTGTCCATCTGGAAGCGCGACGAGCTTCGCGATCCGACCGGCGACCCCTGGGACGGCCGTACCCTGGAATGGGCGACCAGCTCGCCCCCGCCGGAGTATAATTTCGCCTTCACCCCCGTGGTGTACGATGGCGACACCTGGGCGGACATGAAGAAGAACGGCTATCAGCGTCCGCTGAGCGGCTACAGGCCGATCCACATGCCGAGCAGCACGGGCGCGGGCGTGATCCTGGCCGGGCTGGCGACGCTGTGCGGCTTTGCGCTCATCTGGTACATCTGGTGGCTTGCGGGGCTGAGCTTCATCGGCATCGTCGCCGTCGCCATCGGCCACACCTTCAACTACAAGCGCGACTTCTACATCCCTGCGGAGGATGTGACGCGCACCGAGGAAGAGCGCACGCAAATCCTCGCGGCGGGAGTCTGACACGCATGAGCAGCGCAACTGCACATAGGGAACCCCGGGCCTATCACCTGCCCGAGGAGCCGCACCTCCACGAAGGCCACAGCACCATGCTGGGCTTCTGGATGTATCTGATGAGCGACTGCCTCATCTTCGCCATCCTCTTCGCCACCTATGCGGTGCTGGGCGGCAGCTATGCCGGCGGGCCGGGGCCAAAGGACCTGTTCGACCTGCCCCTCGTCGCGCTCAACACCGCGATGCTGCTCTTCTCCTCGATCACCTATGGCTTCGCCATGCTGGCGATGGAGAAGAACAGGGTCAGCGCCACGCAGGGCTGGCTGGTCGTCACGCTGCTGTTCGGCGGGGCGTTCCTGTTCATCGAACTCTACGAATTCGCGCACCTCATCCATGAGGGCGCGGGTCCGTGGCGTTCGGCGTTCCTGTCCTCCTTCTTCACGCTGGTCGGAACGCACGGGCTGCACGTCACCTTCGGTTCGATCTGGCTGGTCACGCTGATGGTGCAGGTCGCGAAGAAGGGCCTGATCCCTGCCAACAAGCGGCGGCTGATGTGCCTGTCGATGTTCTGGCACTTCCTGGACGTCATCTGGATCGGCGTCTTCACCTTTGTCTATCTGATGGGAGTGCTCCGGTGAGCGATGCCGTCCATCCGCACGGTGGCCACGACCACCATCATGACGATCATCATGACGCCCATTCGCACGGCAGCTTCGGCAGCTACATGATCGGTTTCGGCCTGTCGGTGATCCTGACGGCCATTCCCTTCTGGCTGGTGATGAGCGGCGCGCTGAACGACCCGCAACTGACGGGCATCGTCATCATGGGCTTCGCCGCGGTCCAGGTCGTCGTCCACATGATCTACTTCCTGCACATGAACACCCGCGTCGAAGGCGGCTGGTCGTTCATGGCGATGATGTTGACGGTGGTGCTGGTCGTCATCGTCCTGTCCGGTTCCCTGTGGGTCATGTATCATCTGAACGCGAATATGATGCCGCACGCGCAGATGGAGATGGACATGGGTCCGACCCAGGAAATGCGCGTCATGCACAATATGAGCGAGATGCCGTGACAACGGGCCAAGACGGGGAGCGCTCCCGGCGCTCCCCGGCCTTTCCGATCGGCCTGACGCTGATCGCCCTCTTCTTTTTTGCCGGATTTTGCGCACTGGGCGCCTGGCAGGTCCAGCGCCTCGCCTGGAAGCGCGACCTGATCGCCCGCGTCGATGCGCGAATCCATGCCGCCCCCGTCCCCGCTCCCCGCATGGCCGCAAAGGCCGACGAATATCGGCGCGTCAGGATTTCGGGGCGTTTCCTCCATGACAAGGCCGCGCTGGTGCAGGCCGTCACGGTGCGCGGCGCCGGTTTCTGGGTGCTGACGCCGCTCGTCACCGATCGGGGCTTCACGGTCATCGTCAATCGCGGCTTCGTGCCGCCCAACAGGCGACGGGACTATATGCGTCCTCCGGGCGAAGCGCGGATTTCGGGACTGCTGCGGCTCAGCGAACCGGGCGGCGGGTTCCTGCGCTCCAACGATCCGGCAGGCGACCGCTGGTTCTCCCGCGATGTGGCCGCCATCGCAGCAGCGCGCGGGATCGGGCGGCCGGTGGCCGATTATTTCATCGACGCCGATGCGGCGGCCGATCCCGGCGCCTTGCCTGTCGGCGGCCTCACCATCGTCGCCTTTCCGAACAATCATCTGCAATATGCGATCACATGGTTCGCACTGGCGGCAATGGTCGCGGGCGCGTACATATTCGTGATGCGCCAGGAGCGGAAAGACCGCCGGGGATGAACCGGAACCTGCCGATCAGCACCCTCTGGCAACCCAGCCAGTGGCCTGCCGACGCCGCGGGCCGCAAGAATCTGGCGCTGCTGGTGCAGTTGCGCTGGCTGGCGATCGCGGGGCAGCTCATCACTATCCTCGCCGTGCATTTCATCATGGGCATCCGCCTGCCCATCGCCCCGATGCTGCTGATCGCGGGCATGGCGATATTGATGAACGGCCTCAGCTTCGGCGCGCTGCGCAAGCGGACCGACGTGTCCCATGCCGAACTGTTCCTGTCGCTGCTGTTCGACGTGCTGCTGCTGACGGCGCAGCTCTATCTTTCAGGGGGGGCGACCAATCCCTTCATCTCGCTCTATCTGGTGCAGGTGGCGCTGGGGGCGGTGCTGCTCGACCGGTGGAGCATCTGGGGCATCGTCTTCGTCTCTGCGCTCTGTGCGGGGCTGCTGGCGCTGCATTACCGGCCGCTGGACCTGAACGGCGCGCTGGAAGGCCATTTGTTCGACCTGCATATCGTCGGCACATGGATATGCCTTACCATGATCGCCGTGCTGCTGGTGCTGTTCGTGCTGCCGGTGACGCGCAACCTCCAGGCGCGGGACGCCTATCTCGCCCGGTTGCGTCAGCAGGCGGCGGAGGAGGAGCATATCGTCCGCATGGGCCTGTTGGCGTCGGGCGCGGCGCATGAACTGGGCACCCCCCTCTCCCAGCTTGCGGTGGTGCTGGGCGACTGGCGGCACATGCCGGAGATCACGGCCCACCCCCCGCTGGTCGAGGAAGTGGCGGAGATGCAGGCGGCGGTCCAGCGCTGCAAGGAGATCGTCACCGGCATCCTCCTGTCCTCCGGCGAGGCGCGGGGCGAGGCGCCGGAAGTGACCAATGTGCGCGATTTCATAGAGGGCATCGCCATGGAGTGGCGCAGGGCGAATCCCGGCATGCCGCTGCGCTGCGATTTCGGGCCGCATGACTATCCCCGCATCGTGGCCGATCCGGTGATCCGGCAGGCGATCGGCAATCTGCTCGACAATGCGCGGGAGGCGGGCGCGACCTATATCGACCTGCTGGCGGGGCGCGACAGCAGTTCGCTCAACATCGCGGTGCGCGACAATGGCAGCGGCTTTTCGGAGGCGATGCTGGAGGATTTCGGCAAGCCCTATCGATCGAGCAAGGGCAAGGAAGGCCATGGCCTGGGCCTGTTCCTTGTGGTCAATGTGGTGCGCAAGCTGGGCGGCAGCGTCAGCGCGAGCAACGGCGCGGACGGCGGGGCGCTGATCCTGCTGCGGCTGCCGCTGGGCACGGTGGCGCTGGAAGAGGAGACGGCCCGATGACTGAGCGCCTGCTGGTGATTGTCGAGGATGACGAGGCGTTCGCCAGAACGCTCAAGCGCTCCTTCGAACGGCGCGGCTATACGGTGCTGGCGGCCGACAGCCATGCGGCGCTGGAAACGGTGCTGGCGGGCAGCAGGCCCGGCTTCGCCGTGGTCGACCTGAAGCTGGGCGCGGAATCCGGCCTCGTCTGCGTGCAGACATTGCATGCCCATGATCCGGCGATGGTGATCGTCGTCCTGACCGGCTTCGCCAGCATCGCGACGGCGGTGGAGGCGATCAAGCTCGGCGCGTCCAACTATCTCGCCAAGCCGTCCAACACCGACGACATAGAGGCGGCCTTCGCGCGTTCCGCCGGCGACCCTTCCACCCCCCTCGCGCCCCGCCCGACGTCGATCAAGACGCTGGAATGGGAACATATCCATGAAGTGCTGAAGGACAGCGACTTCAATATCTCCGAAGCGGCACGGCGATTGGGCATGCACCGGCGCACGCTGGCAAGGAAGCTGGCGAAGCGGCAGGTGGGTTGAAGAGGATATGGGGTGGATGGCGGTCGGCGCGGCCGTTGGCGACAGGAGTTGATGCCCGCCATTGACCGGTTCGCGATTCGCCGGTCGCCACTGGCCGGTTCGCGGCTGGCCCATCAGGAACGCGCCCGGGGCGAACTCGACATAGCCGTCATGATGTCAGGAATCTGGAGCGGGTGAAGGGAATCGAACCCTCGTCGTAAGCTTGGGAAGCTTCTGCTCTGCCATTGAGCTACACCCGCCGGGGTGAAACGCGGCTTAGCCTTTGATCCCAATGCCGTCAACGAGGTCGCAGCGGAGAATTTCAGAGGTCGGCATAGGGCGCATCGCCATCGCGGGCCGGTATCGCGCCCCGGCGGCCGATATTCCAGCCGGCCAGGCGATGACCCGCAAGCGCCGCCTCGCGCGCCGAACGACCGGCGAGGCGGGCATGGAGATAGCCGCCGTTGAACGCATCGCCAGCGCCGCTCGAATCGACGACGGAGAGCCTGGCGGGCGGCGCGACGATCTGCCCATCCACCAGACAGCCGTCGGCGCCCAGTTTCACCACGATCTCGCGGCCTTCGCCAGCGCCCCAGCGGCGGGCCGCATCCTCGACATCGTCCGCCTCGCCCATTTCGACCTCATCGGCCAAAGTGGGCAGACCCATGTCGCTGAGCGCGATGGCACGGTCGCGCCAGTGGCGCGCGGTCGCGGCATCGGGCCAGAGCCGGGCGCGGTAATTGCCGTCGAACGCCACCTTGCCCCCCTTTGCGCGAACCGCCGCGCACAGGGCGAACAGCTTTTCGCGCGCTTCCTCGGACAATATCGCAAGCGTGATCAGGGAAAAATAGAGCAGTTCCGATCCAGCCGCTTCTTCCACCATGGCGGCGCTTTCCGGCAGGTCGAACATGCGCCTGGCGGCCGCCTCTCCCCGCCAATAGTGGAAGCTGCGTTCGCCCTGCGCATCGGTCTCTATCGCGTAAAGGCCCGGCAGCTTTCCCTCGGCGGAGAGCAGCAGCGACGTGTCGACGCCCTCTGCTTCCCAGGCTGCGCGCAGTTCAGCGCTCATCGGATCGGCGCCGATCGCGCTCGCAAAGCGCACATGGTCGCCACAACGGGCGAGATGGATCGCCGTGTTGATGACGTCGCCGCCATAGCGCAGGTTCCAGCCCCCACCCGATCCAACCTGGCCCGATCCAACCTGGCCCGAACCGAACCCGTCCGACGCGCGGCTCAGTTCCAGCATCGCTTCGCCCACGACGGTGATTCCTGCTGTCTTGCCCATATGCGTTCCGTCTTCCTGGCCATCCTTGCCGAAGGCGCCTCCTTGGCGCGGAGGGCACGGCGAAGTCAATGCCGCGCCCGGCCCGGCACGCCGGACAATCGCTTTCGCAAGCGGAACGTCCGGAACGCATGCGCGTTGTGGACGACGAACATGTCAATTCGACGGGAACCCCTCATGAGCACGGCGGCACCGGAAGGATCTGGAAACCGCTTCGAGCTGCTGGTCCAGAACGTCACCGACTATGCCATCTACATGCTCTCCGCCAACGGCATCGTCGTCAGTTGGAATGCCGGCGCGCGGCGCTTCAAGGGCTATGAGGCCGATGAGATCATCGGTGAGCATTTCTCCCGCTTCTACACGCCGGAGGATCAGGCGGCCGGCCTGCCCGCGCTTGCGCTGGACACCGCCGAAAATGCCGGCCGGTTCGAGGCGGAGGGATGGCGCGTGCGCAAGGACGGCTCCCGCTTCTGGGCGCATGTGGTCATCGATCCCATCCGCGAACCCGGCGGCCAGCTTATCGGCTTCGCCAAGGTCACCCGCGACCTGACCGAACGCCGCGCGGCGGAGGAGGAATTGCGCCGCAGCGAGGAACGGTTCCGCCTGCTGGTGCAGGGCGTGACCGACTATGCCATCTACATGCTGGACCCCATTGGGACGATCACGAGCTGGAATCCGGGGGCCGAACGCTTCAAGGGCTATACGACCGAAGAGATATTGGGCCAGAATTTCGCGCGCTTCTATTCGGAAGAGGACCGCATGGCCGGCCTGCCATCCCGGGCGCTGGACACGGCAGCGCGCGAAGGCCGGTTCGAGGCGGAGGGATGGCGCATCCGCAAGGACGGCTCCCGCTTCTGGGCGCATGTCATCATCGATACGATCCGCAGCGCCGCCGGCGAATTGATCGGCTTCGCCAAGATAACGCGCGACCTCACCGAACGGCGGGAGACGCAACTGGCGCTCGAAGAAGCGCGGGAGGCGGTGTTCCAGGCGCAGAAGATGGAGGCCATCGGCAAGCTGACGGGCGGTGTCGCCCATGATTTCAACAATCTGCTGGCCGTGATCGTCGGTAGTCTGGACCTGGCGCGGCAGCGGCTGGCGACCGGGGCGGACGTGTCCCGCTATATCGACAACGCGATGACGGCGGCGGAACGCGGGGCGACGCTGACGCAGCGCATGCTGGCCTTTGCGCGCAAGCAGGAACTGAAGTTGCGGAGCGTCGATTGCGTGGCGCTGGTGCGGGACATGGCCGACCTCCTGAAGACGACGCTGGGCAGCGGGATCGCCATCGAAACCCGCTTTCCCCTGCATCTGAGCGCCGCCCATGCCGATCCGGCCCAGCTTGAACTGGCGCTGCTCAATCTGGCGGTGAACGCCAGGGACGCCATGGCCGGCGACGGACGGATCATCATAGAAGGGGTGGAGGCCACTCTGCCCAAGGCGCAACGCCCCGGACTGGAGGGCGGCCCCTATGTGCGCCTGTCCGTCATCGATGAGGGCGAGGGCATGGACGCAGCGACGCTGGAGCGGGCGCGCGAACCCTTCTTCACGACAAAGGGCGTCGGCAAGGGCACGGGCCTTGGCCTGTCGATGGTGCACGGCTTTGCCGAACAATGCGGCGGTTCCCTGACCATCGTCAGCGAACCGGGCCAGGGAACCACGGTGTCGCTGTGGCTGCCGATGGCGCCCGCCGAACCGGCGGAGGTGGCCGTGGCCGACATTCCCGATGCCCTTGCCCTGGCGCTGACGGAGCCGCTGGTGATCCTGGCCGTCGACGATGACGATCTGGTGCTGACCAACACCGCGGGCATGCTGGAGGAACTGGGGCACACGGTATTCCAGGCGACGTCGGGACCGGATGCGCTGCGCATATTGGAACAGGGCAGCGTCGACCTGGTGATCAGCGACTATGCCATGCCGGGCATGACCGGCACGCAGCTGGCCGACGAGATCGAGCAAAGGCTGCCCGGCCTGCCGGTGGTCATCATCACGGGTTTTGCCGAACTGCCGCCGAACATGACGCAACGGCCCCGACTGGACAAGCCGTTCAAGCAGGCGGAACTGGCGCGCATCGTGACCGCAGTGGCGCAGGACCACCAGAAGCTCGTCAGGCTGGCCGCCCATCCGGACGATCTGTAGAGCGGCGATCTTTACCAAAGCTTGACGAAACAGGCGTAAAACAGGGATTTTCCTGTTCTCGCCCCTTGCATGCGCCGGGGAGTTCGCCAAAGAGACATGAACCTTGTCCCTCCCCTGTCCACCCGCTCGCAGGATCGCATGAACACGCAAGCCGCGCCGACTTCCCATTTCTACACGTCGCTGCGGATGCGCCTGCACTATCTGGACTGGGGCAACAGCGCCGCGCCGACGCTGGTTCTGGTGCATGGCGGCTTCGACCATTCGCGGAGCTGGGACTGGACGGCACGGGCGCTGGCGAAGGATTATCACGTCGTCGCGCCCGACCTGCGCGGCCATGGCGACAGCGCCTGGTCGGCCGAGGGTTCCTACATGATGGCGAACTATGTCTACGACCTGGCGCAGTTGATCGAGCAACTGGGCCGGGAGCCGGTGATATTGGTCGGCCATTCGCTGGGCGGATCGATCGCGCTGCGCTATGCCGGGCTGTTCCCGGAAAAGGTCGCCAGGATCGTCGCCATAGAGGGACTGGGCCTGTCGCCGGGCCGGATCGAGGAACAGTCGCAAAAGGCCGAGCCCGACCTATGGCTGCAATGGATCGAGAAGCGGCGGAACCGGGCGCGTCAGGCACGGCGGCATTATCCGACCCTGGAGGCAGCCGTCGCGCGCATGCGGGAACGCAACGACCATCTGTCGGTCGAACAGGCGATGCACCTCACCATCCACGGCGTCAATCGCAACGAGGATGGCAGCTATCGCTGGAAATTCGATCCCTATCTTCACGATGCGGCGCCCCAGGCCTGGTCGGACATGGACCTGCCGCAATTCTGGAAGCGGATCACATGCCCGACGCTGCTGTGCCTTGGGCTGGATAGCTGGGCGTCCAATCCGGTGAAGGATGGGCGCGCCGCGCATTTCCGGGATGCCCGGCTGGTCGAATTCGCGGATGCCGGTCATTGGCTGCACCATGACCAGTTCGACCGCTTCATCGCGGAACTGCGCGCCTTCCTGTGACCCGGCCATTCGGAATTTCAACCCTCACCCCGGCGAAAGCCGGGATGAGGGTATGAAGGGCGCCGCCTGGAGCCAATCGACATTCAGAAGATGACGAGCCGAGCCGAAGGCCACCGAAGGTAAAATGGTGGTTTTCCGTGACCCGGAGCGCAGCCTACTCAAAGTAGGTGAGCACTGGAAGCTCGGAAAAGCGTCATTTGCAGGCCGTCAGGGCTGAATGTCGATTGGCTCTAGAGCAGATTCCGATCCGATTGCATCGGCTCGACTGCTCTAAGTTTTTGTTTTGTCGCGTTTTCCGAGTCAGCAGATGATTCCATCTGCTTGGAAAACGCTCTAGGCCGTAGTGACATTTTAGGGATTCACGACGGTTTGGATTTGTGATTCAAGGCTGGCTTTTGGAGGCTGGCGTGGAAGGCGAAGTGCTGCGGGATGATCAGTGGGAGCGGCTGCGGGAGTTCGTTCCGGGCGGGCGCAAGGGCAAGCGCGGTCCTCGCAGTGACGGACGGTTGTTTCTTGACGCCTTGCTCTGGCTGGCGCGTTCAGGGGGACGCTGGCGCGATCTACCGGAGAAGTTCGGTCCCTATCAGACCGCCAAGCGGCGTTATTATCGCTGGGTCGAGCAAGGCGTGATCGACCGGATCTTCGAGGCTGTGTCGGATGATCCCGACATCGAATGGCTGGCGATCGATGCGACGGTGATCCGCGCCCAGGCCCAGGCGGCTGGGGCACGGGTAAAAAGGGGGGCGCTCAAGCCCAGGCTCTCGGGCGCTCGCGAGGCGGGTTCGGCACCAAGATCCATGCCGTAGTCGATGCCTTGGGCTTGCCGATCCGCTTCATCCTCGGCCCCGGACAGCAAAACGACATGGCGCCCGCCTGCGATCTGATCCGCGGCATCCCGGCTGGCAAGGTTCTGGCTGATCGGGCCTATGACGCCGACAGTTTGCACGATCTCATCTACGAGCAAGGCGGCGAGCCGGTCATCCCACCTCGCCGCCATCGCAAATATCAGCACCACTATGATCGCATCGCCTACAAACAGCGTTGGGGCATCGAGGGCTTCTTCGCCAAGCTCAAGCAGTGGCGCCGTATCGCAACACGCTATGACAAACTCGCCGCAAACTTCCTCGGCTTCGTCAAACTCGCCAGCATCATGCTATGGCTCAAATGATTAAATCGTCACTACTGCCTAGGCTCCGAAGGCGGCGACGGCTGCCTGATATTCCGATTTCAGTTGCGCGATGAAGGTCGTGGCGGACTGAACCTTGCGGATCGCGCCGATCCCCTGACCCGCGCCCCAGACATCGCGCCACGCCTTCTTGTCGCCGCCCGCGTCGCTGGAGAAATCCATTTCCGACGCCTTGGGCAGCTTGTCGGCGTCCAGACCTGCCGCGGCGATGCTGGGGCGCAGATAATTGCCGAGCACGCCGGTGAAATAATCCGAATAGACGATGTCCGCCGCGCCGCTGTCGACGATCATCTGCTTATAGGCCGGTTCGGCATTGGCCTCCTCCGTCGCGATGAAGGGGGAACCCATATAGGCGAAGTCAGCCCCCATCATCCGCGCGGCCGCGATCGACCGGCCCGTGGCGATCGCGCCCGACAAGGCCAGCGGCCCGTCGAACCAGGCCCGGATTTCCTCCACCAGCGCGAAGGGCGACAGGGTGCCGGCATGCCCGCCCGCCCCCGCCGCGACGGCGATCAGGCCATCCGCGCCTTTCTCGATCGCCTTGCGCGCGAAGACATTGTTGATGACGTCGTGCAGCACGATGCCCCCATAGCTGTGCACCGCCCGGTTCACATCCTCCCGCGCGCCCAGCGACGTGATCACGATGGGCACGCGATATTTGACGCAGAGGGCGAGATCCTCCTCCAGCCGGCTGTTGGTCCTGTGCACGATCAGGTTGACCGCGAAGGGGGCGTCCCTGTCCGTCAGCGCCTCGTTCAATTGCTGGAGCCATTGTTCGAATACCCCGGACGGACGGGCATTGAGCGAGGGAAAGGAACCCACGATCCCGGCACGGCACTGGGCGATCACCAGCGCAGGCTGGGAGATGATGAACATCGGCGAACCGATCAACGGCAGGGACAAACGGCCTTCCAAAAATGCCGGCAAGCTCATGGGCGAAGCCTCTCCTTCATGATTTCCAGGACGGCGCTATCATTTACACGGGCGGCTAAAAAGGCGGAATCTTGGCGCGGTTGGCGGGAGAGCGGCATCTTCCGCAATGCCGTAGGGTCAAGGATGATCGCTCTTCTGATGATTACGGTCCTGCCGAACCGGAAATCGCAGGGTTTGGCGGGAAGGATCAATAAGGGACGTCAGGCACATGATGCTCCCGCGAAGGCAGGAGCCATGGCGGGACCGCCAACGTCCGCCCCCTACCCGCCATGCCCTGGCGGGGCGCGGGGGCGTCAATCCCCCACGATCTTGAGCAGCCGCCGTTCCACCGGCGCGAGTATCCCCTGCAGTTCCGCGCCGCGCTTCAACACGTGCCCGGCCTCCCCGATCAGCGCCCACATGCCCTGGCGGTTGCGCAGGGAGGGGCGTTTTTCGATGCGGAATTCCGGCCGCTCGGCGGAGCGGCGGAAGGCGGAGAAGATCGCGGCTTCGCGCCCCAGGTCGATGGCATAGTCGCGCCAATGGCCCGCCGCGACCATGCGGCCGTAAAGATCCATGATCCGCTGGAGTTCGAGACGATCGAAACCGGTCTGACTGGCCGCCCCCCTTGCACCCTGGGCCGCTTGCGACGGGAACGGCGTCACGTTGCTCATCAGGCGCGGCCACGCTCCTTGACCAGGCGAACGTCATCCACGGGCGCACCGCCCCGTTCGGCAAGCAGTTCGGCCACGCGCTTCTGCAACTGGTCGATTTCAAGCTGGAGCAGTTCCAGCTTCTGCTTTTCCGGATCGACGCAGTCGGAGCATGGCGTGCCATAGGGCAGGAATTCGCGCTGATAGGCCGTCACGTCGACCAGCATGGGCCGCGCGGGAATGCCGACCATGGTCGCGCCTTCCTTCACATCCTTGGTCACCACGGCATTGGCGCCGATGCGGGCGCGGGCGCCGACGCGGACGGGGCCCAGAACCTGAGCGCCGGAACCGACGATCACGCCGTCTTCCAGTGTCGGATGGCGCTTGCCCGCGATGCCGTTGGCGGGATCGGTCCCGCCCAGCGTCACGTTCTGATAGAGGGTGACGTCGTTCCCGATCTCCGCCGTCTCCCCGATCACGGTGAAGCCATGGTCGATGAAGAAGCGCTTGCCGATGCGGGCGCCGGGATGAATGTCGTTGCCGGTCAGGAATCGCGAAAAATGATTCACCGCACGGGCCAGGAAATAGAGCCGCGCGCGGTAGAGGCGGTGCGCCACGCGGTGGAAAGCCAGCGACCAGACGCCCGGATAGAGCAGGATTTCAGCGCGCGAGCGCGGGGCAGGGTCGCGTGATTTGACCGAGTCCAGATAAGCAATAAGATTGCGCAGCATGAAGCGCCCCTGATGAAACCGACCAGACGGTACATAAGCGCAAAAGGATGAATTTTCCAGATGGCGGGCTATTTCGGCTTCGCCCGATAAAACAGAAAGTTTCTTGGCGGCCCGTGATATACCAATCAAGGCGGTAGACAATCATAACAGGAACCAATGAATGATCGACATCTTTATCGCCCATTTCGGCGAAATCCTGCCTTTCATTCTCATCGGTTTCGGCGCCCAGATGATCGACGGCGCTTTGGGCATGGCCTATGGCGTCATTTCCAGCACGCTGCTTCTGGCGCTCGGCGTGCCGCCCAGCAGGGCATCGGCCAGCGTCCATGCGGCGGAAACCTTCACCACCGGGGTGTCGGCCATCAGCCACATCATCCATCGCAATGTCGACTGGCGCCTGTTCGCGCGCCTCATCATTCCGGGCGTGATCGGCGGGGTGGCGGGCGCCTATCTCCTGTCCAATGTGGACGGGGCGATGATCAAGCCGTTCGTCCAGGCCTATCTGACGGCCATCGGCATCTATCTGGTGTGGCGGGGCTTTCATTATCCGCCCCAGGCGCGCAACCCCAAATGGGTGGGGCCCCTGGGCCTGGTCGGCGGCTTCATGGACGCCACCGGCGGCGGCGGCTGGGGGCCCGTGGTGACGTCGAACCTGCTGATCCAGGGGTCTAGCCCCCGGCACACCATCGGCACGGTCAACAGCGTCGAATTCATCCTGACCACCTCCATCAGCATCACATTCCTGCTGCATCTGGGGTGGGAAACCTTCACCACCTACACGGTCGGCCTGCTGATCGGCGGCGTGATCGCGGCCCCGTTCGGCGCGATGCTGGCCCGGCACGTCTCGCCCCGGACGCTGTTCATCGCCGTGGGATCGATCCTGACCCTCACATCCTTGTTCGGCGTGGCCAAATGGCTTGGATATATCGGCTAAGACAATTATATTGGGCTTTCCAATCGAGGAAGGCGATCAATGTCGAGTTACATGCCGACGCTCAAGCAGCTGCAATATCTGGTGGCGCTGAAGGAGCATGGCCATTTCGGCAAGGCGGCGGATAGCTGCTTCGTCACCCAGTCGACGCTGTCGGCCGGCATTCGCGAGCTGGAATCGCTGATCGGCATCACGCTGGTCGAGCGGACGCGCCGGGTGGTGCGGTTCACCGCCCTGGGCGACCGCATCGTGGAAAAGGCGCACCGGGTGCTGCGCGAAGCCGAAGAACTGGCCGCCATTGCCGAAGCGTCGGGAAAGCCGCTGACCGGCGAACTGCGGATGAGCGTCATTCCCACCATCGCGCCCTTCCTGCTCCCTCGCCTGCTGCCCAGGTTGCGGGGCGAACGGCCGGAACTGAAGCTGTACCTGCGGGAGGAAACGACGCAGGCCGCCATCGAATCGCTGCGGCACGGCAATGTGGATTGCGTGCTGCTCGCCCTGCCCTTTCCCACCGGCGAGCTGGACAGCGAATTTCTGTTCCAGGACCGGCTTTATGTCGCCTTTCCCCGGGACGATCCGCGCGATCCGCCCGAATGGATCGCGCCGGAAATGATCGATGAAACCAAGCTGCTGCTGCTGGAGGATGGGCACTGCCTGAAGGATCACGCGCTGGCCGCGTGCAACCGGCCGGAAATCCGGGCGAGCGCCATGATGATGGGCACGTCGTTGCATACGCTGGTGCAGATGGTGGACAATGGCCTGGGCATGACGATCATGCCGGAAATGGCGATTGCGAGCGGCCTGCTCGACCATACGCAGATCACCGCCCGGCCGCTCCGGTCGGAACGGGCCCATCGCGACATCGCCCTGGTGTGGCGCAAGAACAGCCCGCGCGACAAGGAATTCCGGCTGCTGGCGGAATTGCTGCGCGACGCGGCGGACTTGCCGGAGGTCAGCGCGGCGGCCTAGGCTCAGGACCCATTGGCGGGCGATGGCTGGAGAGAAACATGCTGTTCCCGCAAAAGCGGGAACAGGGCAGATTTTTGCTCAACGCTTCCAGCTCTCGGCCTTCGCATCATCCTCGACGCGGGCTTCGACCCATTCCGTCCGGTCCGCGAAATGTTCCTTCTTCCAGAAGGGCGCCCGGGATTTCAGCCAGTCGATGAGGAAGGCGCAAGCCTCCAGCGCGGCGGTGCGGTGGCGCGACGCCGTGCCGACGAACACGATGCGCTCGCCCGGTTCCAGCCGACCGAAGCGATGGATCACCCGAACCCCCAGCAGGGGCCAGCGGTCGCTCGCCTCCGCGACGATGCGTTCGACCTGCGCCATCGTCATCGCCGGATAATGTTCCAGTTCGAGCGCGACCAACCCGCCTTCCCCCCGAACGATGCCGGTGAAGCTGGCTACGCCGCCGCCGCCGCTGGCCTCCAATGCGGCCAGTTCCACCGCCGGATCGAAATCCTCGGCCTGGATGGAGACGCGGTTCATCCGCCCGTGACCGGCGGGAAGATCGCCAGTTCCTTCGCGTCCCCGATCGGGCTGTCCATCGGCACGAAATGCTGGTCCAGCGCCGCGCGCAGCCTGTCCGGCCGGGCGAACGCCTCGGCATAACCGCCGCCCCGCGCGGCCAGCGCGGCGATCAACGTGGCGACGGTGGCATCGGCGGCAGGCCGCTCCACCCGCTCCTCATCCCGGCCGATGGCCTCCCGGACCCAGGCGAAATAGACGAGCGTGAGGTCGGCCATGGTTCAATCCATATGCTTGATGCCGACGCGCAGATAGTCCCAGCCCGTGACCAGCGTCAGTATCGCCGCCGCCCAGAGCGTGGCGATGCCGACCAGTTGCACGAACGGAAATTGCGGTACGGCGCCGGCGAGAATCAGCGCGCCCAGCGCGATGAGCTGGAAGGTCGTCTTCCATTTGGCGAGGCGCGACACCGGCACGGAAACCTGGAGCCCGGCCAGGAATTCGCGCAGGCCCGAAACCGCGATCTCGCGCAGCAGGATGATCATCGCGGCGGCGATATGGATGCCCGAAATGTCGCGCGTGGCCGACAGCATCAGGATCACCGCCCCCACCATGATCTTGTCCGCTATGGGATCGAGGAAGATGCCCAGTTTCGATACGGCGCCCTGAGCGCGGGCGAGGTAGCCGTCGAAATAATCGGTGATCCCCATCAGGCAATATAGCGCGAAGGCCAGCATATAGCCGGTCGTCCAGCGCGCGCCGATCTCCGCCGGCCACAACAGGGCGACCAGCAGCGGCACGGTCAGGATGCGCGAAAGCGTCAGCAGATTGGGCAGCGTCAGCATGGCGGCGGACTGCCACAGTCGGGGCCGGCGCACAAGCGGATGCGCAACATGGGAGAGGACGGACGGCAAGGTTTCGCGCAGAGGGGTTGTGCTGACCCGTCTTCTATCGCTAGACCCCGCCACGCTCATCCACAGCGAAGAAGACCCCCTCGCCCATGCAAGCCTCTCTAAGGCTCCTCAACAAGCGACGTTTTCTGCCGCTTTTCATCACTCAGCTCCTTGGCGCCTTCAACGACAACCTGTTCAAGAACGCGATGGTGCTGTTCGTCGTCTATACCGTCTATAATGACGAGAAGTCGGAAACCTGGTTCAGCGCGCTGGCGACCGGCGTCTTCATCCTGCCCTTCTTCCTGATGTCCGCCCTGTCGGGCCAGCTGGCCGACCAGCGGGACAAGGCGGCGATCATCCGCATCGTCAAGGCCGCCGAAATCGTCATCATGGCGGTCGGCGCGGCCGGGCTGGCGCTGATCTGGAGCGGGATCGCGGTCCACCTGCTCGCCATTCCGCTGCTGCTGGTCGCGCTGTTCGCCATGGGGGTGCATTCGACCTTCTTCGGGCCGATCAAATATGCGATCCTACCCCAGCACCTGCATGACGAGGAAGTGCTGGGCGGAACCGGCCTGGTCGAGGCCGGAACCTATATCGCCATCCTTGCCGGGACCATATTGGCCGGGATTATCCCCGTGCAGGCGGCGGCGGTCTGCATCATCCTGACGGCGGTGATAGGCTGGCTGGCGGGGCGCAACGTGCCCCCCGCGCCGTCGCTGCTGGAGCGGCAACCGATCGATTTCCACATCATCCGATCCTCGATCGCGCTGGTGCGGGGAACGATGCACATCCGGCGGCTCTACCTCGCCATCATGGCGATCAGCTTTTTCTGGGCGGTCGGCACGGTGCTGTTCATCCAGTTCCCGCCGCTGGTCAAGAATGTGCTGAGCGCCGACAAATCCGTCGCCAGCCTGTTCCTGGGCATTTTTTCCATCGGCATCGCCATCGGGTCGGTGGCGATCAACCGGTTGCTGAGCGGCCATGTGTCGGCCCGATATGCGCCCGCCTCCGTCATCGGCATGGGGATCAGCATCGTCGCCTTCCACATCGTTTGCGACCTCTGGATGGCGGGATCGGATGGGAAGATGCTCTCGCTGGCGGGATTCCTCTATCACCCGCTGGCGATCCCGCTGTCGCTCTGCCTGCTCTGCGTGGCGACCTTCGGCGGGATGTTCGTGGTGCCGCTCTACGCCTTCCTCACCACGACGGTCGAAAAATGCGAGGCGGCGCGAACCGTCGCGGCGAACAATATCGTCAATTCAGGGGCGATGGTGCTGGGATCGCTGCTGACCATCAGCCTCAGCATCGCGGGCCTTTCCGTGGTGAACCAGTTGCTGCTGGTGGCGGCGCTGTGCCTGCCCTGCGCATGGATCGCCTGGACGCTGCACAAGGCATGCGATTGACGGTGCGTGGCTGATAAGAAGCGATTAAAAGATAAAGCTGTAGAAGGCCGTGAAGAAGGCACCGAAGCTCAGCACAAACAGTTTCCAGTCATTGTCGTCGGAAACCGGCGGGCGTTCGCGCGCGGCGGGGGCCGGTTCGACGACGCGCAGGACATGGCGCGGCAACCGCTGGCGGAACGGATGGCGCGCCGACTCGCTCGTCAGGACTAGAGGTCTGCTTCTCATGACGCACAGGTTAAGAGATTCTTTACCTTTTGGAATATCGCGATTTAAAGTTAACCCCCGATTGTCCCGCGACGGGACACGCTTGACCGTGTCAGGCAAATAACACAGCATGACCGAAGCGATGAAAGATCCCCTGCCCCTTTCCGACCCTGACGCCCTGCCCCGCGCCTTCGGCGCCGGACCGCCCAGCGCCTTCGCGCCGCCGCGGCCATGGAAGCGCCGGGTGCAGATAGCCGGATGGGTGGTCGCGGCGCTGCTGGCGCTGTTGATGATCCTCATCGCCTGGCTCGCGGTGACGGCGCCCATGTCCCGATCCCTGAAGCCCATCGCGCCCCCCAGCATCAGCCTGATGTCGGCGGACGGCCATCTGATCGCGCGGCGCGGCGCGATCATCGACAAGCCCGTCACCGTCGCGGCCCTGCCCAAGCATGTGCCGCAGGCCTTCATGGCGATCGAGGACCGGCGATTCTATGACCATTGGGGCGTCGATCCACGAGGCATAGCGCGGGCGGCCTGGCACAATCTCTGGTCCAGCGGCTCCTCCCAGGGCGGCAGCACGATCACGCAGCAGCTTGCCAAGGGCGTGTTCCTCTCCAGCGACCGGACCTTCGGGCGCAAGGCGCGGGAGGCGCTGATCGCCTTCTGGCTGGAGGCATGGCTGACCAAGGACCAGATATTGGAGCGCTATCTGTCCAACGTCTATTTCGGGGACAATGTCTATGGCCTGAGGGCCGCGTCCCTGCACTATTTCAACCGCCAGCCGGAACGGTTGACCATCCCCCAGGCGGCGATGCTGGCGGGGTTGCTGAAGGCGCCATCCCGCCTTGCGCCGACCACCAATTTGAAGGGCGCGCGCGACCGCGCCGCCCTGGTGACGCAGGCGATGGTCGAGGCAGGCTACATCACCAAGGCGGAACGCGACGCCCTGCCCCCGGCGCGGCTCAACGTGCATGAAGCGCCCGATCCGACCAGCGGCACCTATTTTGCGGACTGGGTGCTGCCGCAGGCGCGGGACAGGGCCGGCGCGGTCTATGGCGCGCAGAATGTGGCCACCACGCTCGACTGGCGCATCCAGCGGCTGGCGGAGGCCGCGATCCGCCGCGCCCCGCTGGGCAAGGCGCAGGCCGCCCTGGTCGCGATGAAGCCCGATGGCAGCGTGGTCGCGATGGTCGGCGGCAGGAATTACGGCGAAAGCGCCTTCAACCGCGCCGTCCAGGCGAAGCGGCAACCGGGTTCCACCTTCAAGCTGTTCGTCTATCTCGCCGCCTTCCGGGCCGGCATGACGCCCGACGACTTCATCGAGGACACGCCGATCACCACGGGCAGCTATCGCCCGGCCAATCATGGCGGCAAATATCGCGGGCGGATCACATTGCGGCAGGCCTTCGCCGCGTCCAGCAATGTTGCCGCGGTACGGCTGACGCAGAAGGTGGGCGTCGACAATGTCATCAAGGTGGCGCGCGATCTGGGCGTGACGGCCCCCTTGACGGAGGATTTGAGCCTGGCGCTCGGCACGTCGGAAATACCGCTCGTCGAACTGACGGAGGCTTATGCGGCGGTGGCGGCGGGCGCCTATCCGGTGCTGGCGCACGGCCTGCCGCCGGAGGAGCAGGGCTGGTTCGACCGGCTGATGAGCCGCCAGAAGCATTTCAGCGACGACCAGTTGGAGATGATCCGCGACCTCCTGTCCTCCGCCGCCAATCGCGGCACCGGCAGCGCGGCCGCGCTTCGCACCAGCACCTTCGGCAAGACGGGGACGACGCAGGACAGCCGCGACGCGATCTTCGTCGGCTATGCGGGCGGGCTGGTGACGGCGGTGTGGATCGGCAATGACGATAATACGCCCCTGCCCGGCGGCGCGGCGGGCGGCGGCGTGCCCGCCCGCATCTGGCGGACCTTCATGGCGGGCGCGATCAACGAGCCGGTCGAGGATGCGCCGGAGGAAAGCAGGGACAGCGATCTGGTCAACGCCATAGCCAATGTCGCGACGGAGGCCGGGCTCGGCAATATGAGCGTGGGCCTGGATACGGAGGGGGTGACGGTGAATATCGGCGGCGGCCAGCTTCGCCTGCCCATCGACCAGCCGCAGGGGCCGCCGCCCGGCGTGCCCGGACCGCAGCCGGGCGCACCGCAGCCGGGCGCGCCGCCGCCGCGCGTGATCGTTCCGGCCGGTCCCGGGACCACCGATCAACAGCCCTGATGGCGGCGGAATGGATGCGCGCCTGCCTGCGCCGCCACATGCAATATTTTCCCGGCAGCGCCATGCACGACCCCTTCCGCCCTTTCTCCTGAACGCATCCTGCCCTACATGGATCGGAATGAGCGCCCCCCTCTACAACAAGGACATTTTGCGGCTGGCCGCGAACATACCCCATCACAAGCGGCTGCCCGACGCGCAGGCCAGCGTCGAGAAGCGCTCGCCCACTTGCGGGTCGCGCGTGACCGCCGACGTCAGGATGGAAGATGGCCGGCTGGCCGATATGGGGCTGGACGTGAAGGCCTGCGCGCTGGGGCAGGCCTCCGCGGCGCTGATGGCCGCGCAGGCGATCGGCCTCACCGCCGGCGAACTGGCGGAGGCGCGGGACCGGCTGACCGCCTATCTGGCGGGGGAAAGCGATGAGCTGGATTTCTGGCCGGGGCTGGCCGTGCTCGCGCCCGCCCGCGATTATCCGGCCCGCCACGCCTCCATCCGGCTGGGCTTCGAAGCCATTGCCGAAGCCGCGCGCATGGCCGACGCCTGATGCAGGGGCAGACTGGGCCAACTGCTGCGGTACCTGTTTCCGCCACCGATATATTGTTGTCGGAAGGCGTGATCCTGCTGGGCGCGGCAGTGCTGTTCGTCATGCTGTTCCGTCGCCTTGGGCTGGGCGCCGTGCTGGGCTATCTGGTTGCGGGCGCTCTTGTGGGTCCGCAGGGCCTGAGGCTTGTTGGCGGAGCGGAATCGAAGCTCGCCATAGCCGAGATCGGCATCGTGCTGCTGCTGTTCCTGGTGGGCCTCGAACTGCATCCGGCCCGGCTCTGGCGGCTGAAGCGCGACATCTTCGCGCTCGGCATGGCGCAGGTGGTGCTGTGCGGATGCGCGCTGACGGCGATCATCTTCTACACGACCGGCTTCACCTGGGGGGCGGCCATTGCGCTGGGGCTGCCGCTGGCGCTTTCCTCCACGGCGCAGGTGCTGCCCGGCCTCAAGAGCAGCGGCCGGATCAATTCGCCCTTTGGTGAAAGGGTGTTCTCGATCCTGCTGTTCCAGGATCTTTCCATCGTCCCGCTGATCACCATCGTCGCCGCGCTGTCCCGCAACCCGGCCGATGCGGCCGGTCCGCCGGGATGGCTGATGGCGGGCTATACGGTGGCCGCCATCGCCGGGCTGGTCCTGACGGGCCGCTTCATCCTGCGCCCCCTGCTCCATCTGGTCGGGCGGCTGGGGGAGCGGGAGCTGTTCGTCGTCGTCGGCCTGTTCACCGTGCTGGCGGCGGCCGCGCTGATGCACGCGCTGCATCTTTCGACCGCCCTCGGCGCCTTCGTGGCGGGCGTGATGCTGGCCGATTCGCCCTATCGCCATGAGATAGAGGCGGATGTCGAACCCTTTCGCTCGATCCTGCTCGGCCTGTTCTTCCTGGCGGTCGGCATGGTGCTGGACCTGCATGCGGTGGCCGCCAATCCGCTGTTCGTCATCGGCATGGCGGCGATATTGGTGCTGACCAAGGCGGCGCTGATCACCGGCCTTGCCCGATTGTTCGGTATGGAATGGAACCAGGCCATCGGCTCCGGCCTGCTGCTGAGCCAGGGGGGCGAATTCGGCTTCGTGCTGTTCGCGCAGGCGCAGAGCGCCCTGCTGATCGCTCCCCAGGCCGCCAGCCTGTTCAGCGCCATCGTCACCTTCTCCATGGCGACGACGCCCTTCCTGATGCTGTTCGCGCGCAAGCTGGAATTCGCCAGGCCCAAGGCGAAGCCGGACCTGCCCACGCCCGAGGAGGCGCCGCGCGGCACGGCGATCATCGTCGGCTATGGCCGTTTCGGGCAGACCGTCGCGCAGATGCTGATGGGCCATGGCTTCGGCGTCGTGCTGATCGACAAGAAGCCGTCGCAGATCGAAGTGTCCAGCCGCTTCGACATGAAGGTCTATTATGGCGACGGCACGCGCATCGACCTGCTGCGCCGTTCTGGCGCGGAAGAGGCGCGGCTGATCGCCTTCTGCATCGACGATCCTTCGCTCGACGGGCGGGTGCTGGAACCGATAGCCGAGGCTTTTCCGCAGGCGGCGCTGGTGGTACGCGCCTTCGACCGGCGGCAGTTGCTGGCGCTCAAGGACATGGATCTGGCCGGCGTCGTGCGCGAAGTGTTCGAATCCGCCATCTGCATGGGCGTTCTGGCGATGCAGGCGCTTGGCGTTCCGCCGGAAGAGGTCGAGGAAGTGGAGCGTCAATATCGCCGCAATGACGAACAGCGCATGGCGCTCCAGATGGAGCATGGCAATCTGATGGCGGCGAAGGAGCTGATGTATCGGCCCGGCAGGCAAATGCGCCTGCTGGCGCGCGGCGATGGGGAGGAAGAGGCATGATCGCGGTTCTGGCTGCATTATCGGCGGCCGTGGCGATAGCGGCGGGTGCCTTCGGCGCGCATGGCGCGGCCAGCCCGCAGGCGGCGGAGTGGCTGCGCACCGGCGGGCTCTATCAGCTCGTCCATGCGGTGGGCGCGCTCGCCATCATGGGGGTGGCGCGGGGTCCGGCGGCGCTGCATCTTGGCGGAGCGGCGATCTTCGCCTTCACCCTCTACGCCATGGCCCTGGGCGCTCCCAAATGGCTGGGCGCGGTCACGCCCGTCGGAGGGACGCTGATGATCGCCGGCTGGATATGGGCGGCGTGGATCTACTGGCGCGGCTGACGGACCGCGCCCGCCACTTGCCCCCGCATTAACCCAGGCTTAGATTGAACCCATGGCCGACCATCATCATCACGACCATCACGAACCGTCGAGCGACAGTCTCGCGGATGCCGCCCGCGCCACGCTGGAGGCGAGCCAGGAACAATGGACGCCGATGCGCGCGGCCATTTTCGATGCGCTGGCGGCGGAGGAAACCCCCGCATCCGCCTATGACATAGCCGACAGCGTATCCAAAGCGCGGGGCAAGCGGGTGGCGCCCAACAGCGTCTATCGCATCCTCGACCTGTTCGTGAACAACAACATCGCGATGCGGGTGGAAAGCGCCAATGCCTATATCGCCAATGTGCATCCGGGCTGCCATCACGACTGCATCTTCCTGGTATGCACCCGCTGCAGGCAGGCGACGCATGTCGACGACGACAAGGTGACCGACAAGGTCCGCGCAGTGGCCCGGGGCGAGGGTTTTCAGCCGGATCGCCCCGTCATTGAGATATTGGGCATCTGCGCCAAATGCGCCGCGTGATGGCGTTGCGCTTTCGCCCGGAACGGCCCAGAGCATTTTCGAAGCGGATGCGATCTGCTGACTCGGAAAATGCGGCAAGCAGGGAACTTCCTGCGTTCGGGAGTCTATGTCTTTCATGAACGATCGTCCTTCCACCCCGCTGCTCGACCAGGTCGTCTGGCCGGCGGACCTGCGCAAGCTGCAACCGGGCCAGCTTCGGCAACTGGCCGACGAGCTGCGGCAGGAGGTGATTTCCGCCGTCGGCGTGACCGGCGGTCATCTGGGTTCCGGCCTGGGCGTGGTGGAACTGACGACCGCCATCCATTATGTGTTCGATACGCCGAACGACAGGCTGGTCTGGGACGTCGGCCATCAATGCTATCCGCACAAGATCCTGACCGGACGGCGCGACCGCATCCGCACGCTGCGTCAGGGCGGCGGCCTCAGCGGCTTCACCAAGCGGGCGGAGAGCGAGTTCGATCCCTTTGGCGCGGCGCATAGCTCGACCTCGATCAGCGCGGCTCTCGGCTTTGCCGTGGCGAACAGGATGAAGGGTCAGCCCGGCAAGGCGATCGCCGTCATTGGCGACGGCTCCATGTCGGCGGGCATGGCCTATGAGGCGATGAACAATGCGCGGGAGGCCGGAAACCGGCTGATCGTGATCCTGAACGACAACGACATGTCGATCGCGCCGCCGGTCGGCGGGCTGTCGGCCTATCTGGCGCGGCTGGTGTCGAGCCGGGAGTTCCTTGGCCTGCGCGACCTTGCCAAGCGGCTGGCCCGGCGGCTGCCCCGCCCCCTTCACAATGCGGCGCGCAAGACCGACGAGTTCGCGCGCGGCATGGCGATGGGCGGCACGCTGTTCGAGGAACTGGGCTTCTATTATGTCGGCCCCATCGATGGGCATAATCTCGACCAGTTGATCCCGGTGCTGGAGAATGTCCGCGATGCGGCGGAGGGGCCATGCCTCGTCCATGTCGTGACGCAGAAGGGCAAGGGCTATGCCCCGGCGGAGGCGGCGGCGGACAAATATCATGGCGTGCAGAAGTTCGACGTCATCACCGGCGCGCAGGCCAAGGCGCCTCCCGGTCCGCCCAGCTATACCGGCGTCTTCGCCCAGGCGCTGATCGCGGAGGCGGAACGCGACCCGGCGGTATGCGCGATCACCGCCGCCATGCCGTCGGGAACGGGGCTGGACAAGTTCGGCGCCGCCTTTCCCGACCGGACGTTCGACGTCGGCATTGCGGAACAGCATGCCGTGACCTTTGCCGCGGGGCTTGCCGCGCAGGGCATGCGCCCCTTCTGCGCCATCTATTCGACCTTCCTGCAACGCGCCTATGATCAGGTCGTCCATGACGTGGCGATCCAGAATCTGCCGGTGCGCTTCGCCATAGACCGGGCCGGGCTCGTCGGTGCCGACGGATCGACCCATGCGGGCAGTTTCGATGTGACCTATCTTGCCAGCCTGCCCAATTTCGTCGTCATGGCGGCAGCGGACGAGGCGGAACTGGTCCATATGGTCCACACCTGCGCCCTGCACGACGATGGGCCGATTGCGGTGCGCTACCCGCGCGGCAACGGCACGGGCGTCGCCCTGCCCGCCACGCCGGAAAGGCTGGAAATCGGCAAGGGCAGGATCGTGCGGGAAGGACGGCAGGTCGCGATCCTGTCTCTCGGAACCCGGCTGGAGGAGGCGCTGAAGGCGGCGGAAACGCTGGAGGCCAAGGGACTGTCCACGACCGTGGCCGACCTGCGCTTCGCCAAGCCGCTGGACGAAGCGCTGATCCGCAGGTTGCTGACCACGCATGAGGTTGCCGTCACCATAGAGGAAGGCTCGGTCGGCGGGCTGGGCGCGCATGTGCTGACATTGGCAAGCGATCAGGGGTTGATCGACAACGGTCTCAAGCTGCGCACCATGCGCCTGCCCGACATCTTCCAGGATCAGGACAAGCCGGAAAAGCAATATGCCGACGCCCGCCTGGACGCGAGCGCCATAGTCGACACGGTGCTGACGGCCCTGCGTCATAACAGCGCCGGGATCGGAACCGAAGTCCGGGCATAATAAGCAACCAAAAGGTTGCATGATGGAAGTTATGAGTGCATATGGGCAATCCGGAGGTTGCCTATATGCCTGATTCCATCGCCAAGACCATCGAGATCGCCGCCCCTGTCGAAAGGGTGTGGGACGCGCTGATCGATCATGAGAAGTTCGGAAGCTGGTTCCGGGTCGCTCTCGATCACCCCTTTGCCGTGGGGGCGGCTTCGACCGGATATATGACCTATCCGGGATATGAGGATTATCGCTGGGAAGCGCGGGTCGTGGCGATCGAGCCGATGACGCGCTTCGCCTATGAATGGCCGGCGACCGGCGGCGACAAGGAATTGATGGAAAGCGGTGTGGCCGTATCCGAATGGACGCTGGTCGAATTCATGCTGGAGCCGACCGCCCTGGGCACCCGGCTGACGGTCACGGAAAGCGGCTTCGACAAGGTTCCCGAACCCCGGCGAAGCAATGTCATGCGGGATAATGAAGGCGGCTGGGCGGAGCAGGTGAAGAATATTCGCGACTATGCCGAGCATTGACGCTGCCCCAGCCCGACTTTTCGCGGCCTTGGGAGATGCGACGCGGCTGGGCATGATCGGGCGGCTTGCCGATGGCGGAGAGCGTTCGATCGGTCAGTTGGGCCATGGGTTGCCGATCAGCCGCCAGGCGGTGGCCAAGCATCTGGATGTGCTGCTTGGCGCCGGACTCGTCACGCGGACCAGGGCCGGGCGCGAGGCGCTGTTCAGCCTGCGGCCCGAGGGTGTCGCAGAGGCCAGGGACTGGCTCGCCAAGGTCGGCAGTCAATGGGATGGGACTTTGGGCCGGCTCAAGGATTTCGTCGAAAGCCAGCCCTGAATTCCGGTTTTTCCGATTATTGCGGAGTGGCCGCGCGGGCGTCCTGACCGTCGCCTTCGGGGGCGGCGATGATGTCGCGGGTGGTTGCGCCCTTTTCGACCACTTCGGTCGCCGGATCGCCGGCGGAGGAACGAATGCCCGCGGCGGCATTGGCGCGGCCGGCCGCGTTCAGAGTGGCGCTTTCGCCCGGGCTGCGGGCAGCGGGGCCGCCGAACATGGCGTCCATTGCAGCCTTGCTCGAATCGACCGACGCGGCGGCAGGCGTGCCGGGCGCGGGCGGAACCAGCGCGAAATCAGGCGGGATCACGAGCGGAGCCTGGCGCGAAACGGCAAATTCGTCGGGACGCGACCGGTTGAAAAGGCCGCCGCCACCGCCGCAAGCGGACAGCATGGAAATCAGGCCAGCGGCGAGGATCAGTTTACGCATCAGTTCATTGACTCCGTCTTTGCGCCCTTCTCGCGCAGCAGAAGCGCCCGCGCAAGCAGGATCAGCACGCCGAAAGTGATGGCTGCATCGGCCAGGTTGAAAATCAGGAAAGGCCGCCACTCCCCGAAATGCAGGTCGGCATAGTCGACCACATAGCCCAGGCGCATGCGGTCGATGATGTTGCCGATGGCGCCACCCAGGACGAGGCCGAGCGCCGCGACGTCCTGACGCGCCTTTTCGCGCCACATCCACACGGCCACGAAACCCGCGATCAGCATGGTCATGCCGACCAGTATCCAGCGCATCATGTTCGTGTCAGCGTGGAAGAAGCCCATGGAAACGCCGCGATTTTCCAGCCAGCGCAGGCGGAAGATCGGCAGGATTTCAATGCCGTCGTCCATCCGGCTTTTCAGCGCGAGGGGATAGGTGACGGTATATTTGACGAGCTGATCCAGCACGAGCGTGACGGTCGCGACAATCAGGCCCAGAGGGCGATGGTGGTTGACGGGATTTGGCATCAATTAGTGCTCAACCTGCATAACTTGGTCCCCCCGTGCACTGGCAAGCGCTTCATGCTCATGCCGACAAAACCTCGTCGCAGCGGTTGCAGAGCGCGCCGTCTTCCTCGACCTCCGGCAGCAGGCGCCAGCAGCGGCCGCATTTGTGCCAGTCGCTGGGCTTGACGACGATGCCGTCGCCCTTGCCCATTTCGATGCGGGCGACGATGGCGATTTCAGCGAAGTTCACACCGTCACTGGGGACCAGTTCACCCATGGTGACATCGGCTTCCAGGCTGGAGCGGATGACCTTTTCGCGGCGGAGCGGTTCGATGGCTTCGTTGACCTGATCGCGCCGGTTGCGGATCTCCGCCCATTTGTCGTCCAGGCTCTGGTCGAGCCAGGCCGCATCGACGGTCGGCCATTCCAGGAAATGCACGCTTTCTTCGGCATTTGGATAGCGGCTTTGCCACACTTCCTCAGCGGTGAAGGGGATGATCGGCGCGGCGTAGCGGACCAGCGCGTGGAACAGCGTGTCGAGCACGGTGCGGTAGGCGCGGCGCTTCGGGTCCGACTTCGCATCGCAATAGAGGCAGTCCTTGCGGATGTCGAAGAAGAAGGCCGAAAGGTCGCTGTTCGCGAAATCCATCAGTGCGCGGGTGTAGCGGCTGAATTCCAGCCAGTTCTCACTGCCGGCCGCCTTGTCGACCACGCTGCGGAGATCGGCGTCCAGCCTTGCCAGCAGATGGAGCATGTAGCGCTCCAGTTCCGGCATTTCAGCGACGGGCAGCCTTTCCTCTTCGGAAAAGTCGGAAAGCGCGCCCAGCAAGTAACGGAAAGTGTTACGGAGTTTGCGATAGGCGTCGGACGAACCGGCCAGCACTTCCTTGCCGATGCGGACGTCGTCGAAATAGTCGGTGCTGGCGACCCAGACGCGCAGGATGTCGGAGCCGCTTTCGGCAATGACCTTCAGCGGATCGACGACATTGCCGAGGCTCTTCGACATTTTGCGGCCCTGCCCGTCCAGCGCGAAGCCGTGGGTGAGGACGGCGTCATAGGGCGCGCGGCCGCGCGTGCCGCTGCTTTCCAGCAGCGAGGACTGGAACCAGCCGCGATGCTGGTCGGAGCCTTCCAGATAGAGGTCGGCGCGGACGCCTTCGCCGTAACGGCCCTCCACCACGAAGCTGTGGGTCGAGCCGCTGTCGAACCAGACGTCGAGAATGTCGTTCACCACCTCATAGTCGTTGAGGTCGTAATCGGGGCCGAGCAGCGCCTGGTGGTCGGCGCCGAACCACGCATCGGCTCCCGCACCCCTGAACGCTTTGAGGATGCGGGAATTAACTGATTTATCAACCAGATAGTCGCCGGTCTTGCGATGGACGTAGAGGGCGATCGGGACGCCCCATGCGCGCTGGCGGCTGATCACCCAATCCGGGCGGCCCTCCACCATCGAGCGGATGCGGTTGATCGAGCGTTCCGGCACCCAGCGGGTGTGTTCGATGGAGTTGAGGGCGAGTTCGCGCAGGGTAGCGGCGTTGTCGCCCTCACCCTTCCCACTCGCTTGCGTGAGGGGGGCCCTTCCCTCTCCCGCAAGGGGAGAGGGATTCTGGTCCATGGGGATGAACCATTGCGGGGTGCAGCGGAAGATGATCTTCGCCTTGGAGCGCCAGCTATGGGGATAGCTGTGTTTGAAGTCATCGGACGCAGCCAGAAGCCCGCCTGCTTCGCGCAGGTCGGTGCAGATGGGCCCTTCCCTGCCGACGAATTTCGGGTTGATGACGCTGCCCTGGCCGCCCAGCCAGAGCCAGTCTTCGCGATATTTGCCGTCATTTTCGACGGCGAAGACCGGGTTGATGCCGTTCGCCTTGCAGAGCGCGAAGTCGTCCTCGCCATGGTCGGGGGCCATGTGGACGAGGCCGGTGCCCGCGTCGGTGGTAACGAAATCGCCCGCGAGGAACGGGCGGGGCTTGGCGAAAAAGCCACCGAGATGGTGCATCGGGTGGCGGGCGATGGCTCCGGCGAGGTCGGTGCCACGCAGGCTCGCCCAATCTTCTTCGGGATAAGCGAGAACGCCAGGAACGTTACCCTGATCGCCACACCGAGTTAAGAATATGGCAGCAAGTTCCTTTGCTACCAGATAGACGTTTTTGCTCCCGCCCTCCGGCACCAAGACATATTCAATGGCCTCACCATATGCCAGCGCCTGGTTCACTGGAATGGTCCATGGCGTGGTAGTCCAGATAACAGCACTAACCTTGAAGGCGTTATCAATTAAGGTCTGGATTTCCGGCGCATTCGGCGCTTCGACGATCTCGAACGCCACGTCGATCTGGGTCGATACGATGTCCTCATATTCCACTTCCGCCTCGGCCAGCGCGGTCTTTTCGACCGGGGACCACATGACGGGCTTCGCGCCGCGATAGAGTTGGCCGCTTTCCGCGAATTTCAGCAGTTCGCCGGCGATGGTCGCCTCCGCGTCGAACTTCATGGTGAGATAGGGATCGTCCCAGTCGCCCATGACGCCAAGGCGCTTGAACTGTTCCTTCTGCACGCCGACCCACTTGTCGGCATAGGCGCGGCATTCGGCGCGGAATTCCTGGGCCGGAACCTCGTCCTTGTTCTGCTTCTTCTTGCGATATTCCTCCTCGATCTTCCATTCGATGGGAAGGCCGTGGCAGTCCCAGCCGGGGATATAGGGCGCGTCATAGCCCAGCAGCGACTGGCTGCGGACGATGATGTCCTTCAGCACCTTGTTCATCGCATGGCCCATATGAATGTCGCCATTGGCATAGGGCGGGCCGTCGTGGAGGATGAAGCGCCGGCGGCCCTTCCGCCGTTCCCGCAGCTTGCCGTAGAGGTCCATTTCCTCCCAGCGGGCCAGGATCGCCGGTTCCTTCTGCGCGAGGCCCGCCTTCATCGGGAAGTCGGTGACGGGCAGGAAGACGGTGCTCTTGTAATCCTGGGTTTCTTGGCGAGGCTGATCGGTCATTTTGGGTCCGGCGGTGAAATAATCCGTTCGTTCCGGCCTGCCGAACGATCGCGCTCTTCCTCAAGGAAAGAAAAGGGCTTCGACAGGCTCAGCCCGAACGGGTGAGAAATATGCCCGGTGCATTAGGCGAGGTGCGGCGTTCCCGCAAGGATTTGCCGCGCATCGTCGCAATCCTTCGCGATGGCGGCCATCAACGCGTCGAGGCCGTCATATTTCGCTTCAGGACGAAGATAGTGGATCAGTTGAACCTCGATCCGCTGGTCGTAGAGATTTTCGGCGAAGTCGAGGAAATGTGGCTCCAACAATTCCTTGGGCGGATCGAAGCTGGGACGGATGCCGAGATTGGCCGCACCGTCCAGCACGCGCCCGTCGGCCAGCAGCCCGCGCACGGCGTAGATCCCATAGGCCGGGCGCAGATAATGGCCAAGATCGATATTGGCCGTTGGAAAGCCGATGGTGCGGCCGAGCTTGTCGCCATGCTGGACCACGCCTTCAATGGCGAAGGGGCGGGTCAGCAGGCGGGTGGCGGTCGCGCAGTCGCCGGACTGGAGCGCCTTGCGGATGCGGGTGGAGGAGATGATCTCCCCATCCGCGCCGGTGACCGGGGGTACGGCTTCGGCGGCAAGGCCGAGCGGCGCGCCCAGTTGCGCAAGGCTCCGCGTGGAGCCCGCGCGGTCCTTGCCGAAGGTGAAATCCTCCCCCGTCACGACTCCGGCTACGCCCCAGTCGACCAGCAGGCGAACGAAGGAGAGCGGGTCCAGCGCGGCCAGTTCGCGGGTGAAATCGAACACCAGCATCGCGTCGGCGCCCGCGCGGGCGAAGAGGCGTTCCCGCTGGTCGAGGGTGGTCAGGCGGAACCAGGGGGTTTCCGGGCGAAAGAGCCGCATCGGATGCGGGTCGAATGTGGCGATGACAGCGGGCCTGCCCTGCGCGCGGGCAAGCTCTATGGCCCGGCGGGCCACGGCCTGATGCCCGGCATGAAATCCGTCGAAATTCCCCAGCGCCATGATGCTGCCGCGCAGATGCGCGGGCATCGGGGCGCCGCTGTGCAGCCGCTCCATGAGGGGCGCTATAGGGATGCGTCCGGCCGCTGGCAATGCGCGGCGGCGCGGAGGAAAGTGACGAAGCTGTAGGCGGGGCGGCCATTTTCGGCGGGATGGTCCTGCCGGGCGACTTCCCGCCAGTCGGCGGGATCGGGATAGGCGATACGGGTGTCGCCTTCCGCATCCACATGGACCTCTGTGAGTTCGATGCGATGGGCGAAAGGCAGGAAGAGGCTGTAGATTTCCGCGCCGCCGATGACGGTGACGGTGGGCGATGCGGCCGTGGCTATGGCGTCCCGCGGGCTGTGGGCGGTTTCGGCGCCCTCCCCCCTCCATGCGCTGTCGCGGGTCAGGACGATATGGCGGCGGCCGGGCAGCAGGCCGGGAAGGCTGTCGAAGGTCTTGCGGCCCATGATCATCGGGTGGCCGAGGGTAAGCGCCTTGAAATGCCGGAGGTCGGCGGGCAGGCGCCAGGGCAGGTCGCCGTCCCGGCCGATCACGCCATTGTCGGCGCGGGCCAGGATGAGGAGGATTTCGGCGGTGGGACTGGTCATGCGGTTCGGGCCAATATTTGATCGATCACGACACCCATCCTGCGTTCGGTCGGAGCCTTTCGAAGCCCCCATCGCCTCCCCTTTAAAGAGAAGTGAAGCCCTTCGACAAGCTCAGGGCGAACGATGAGAGGTTAGAGGGTCAGGCGGGTGACATGACCCATCTTGCGCCCGGGGCGGGCTTCATGCTTGCCGTAGAGGTGCAGGTGATTGGCCGGATCGGACAGGATCTGCAGCCAGTCATTGGCCTCGACGCCGATCAGGTTGCGCATCTCCACCTTCGTCGCGGCGAGGCCGGTGTCGCCCAGCGGCAGGCCGCAGATCGCGCGGACATGATTTTCGAACTGGCTCGTCACCGCTCCTTCGATGGTCCAGTGGCCGCTATTGTGGACGCGCGGGGCCATTTCGTTGAAGACCGGGCCATCGGCGCTGGCGAAATATTCCAGCGTCAGGACGCCGACATAGTCGAGCGCGTCTGCGACTTTCGACGCCAGGGCGCGGGCTTCGGCAAGCTGGCCTTCGATCCGCGCGCCGGCGGGAACCGTCGAACTGTCGAGAATGCCGTCCCTGTGGACGTTGGCGGCGCTGTCCCAGAAGCGGATGTCGCCATGGGCGCCGCGCACGAGGATGACGGAGAATTCCTCCGCAAAGGTGACGAAGCCTTCGAGGATGGCGCTCTGGCGGCCAATGGCGTTCCACGCGCCGACCGCATCGCCGGGATCGGAGAGGCGCGCCTGCCCCTTTCCGTCATAGCCCATGCGGTTGGTCTTGAGGATCGCCCTGCTGCCGATCTGGTCCAGCGCCTCTTCGAGATCGTCCAGGCTTTCGACCGGGGCGAAGGGCGCGGTGAGGCCGCCCAGGTCGCAGACGAAGCGCTTTTCCGCGAGGCGGTCCTGCGCCACGCGGAGCGCCTCCGCGCCGGGGCGGACGAGACCGTGGGTGGCGAGGACTTCGACCGCCGAGGGGTCGATATTCTCGAACTCATAGGTGACGACGTCGACGCTGTCTGCGAAGGCCGCCAGTGCGTCGGCATCCTCATAGGCGCCCTGCGTCCAGCGGGGAGAGACGTCGGCGGCGGGGCCGCTCGATTCCGGGGCGTAGATGTGCGTGCGATAGCCAAGCTGCGCGGCGGCGATGGCGATCATCCGGCCCAACTGGCCGCCGCCTAATATGCCGATGGTGGAGCCGGGCGGGATGATGGTCATCTTATTCGGGGGTGTCCGCTACGTCGTTGGTCTGCTTTTCCCGCCAGGCGTCGAGGCGCTGCGCCAGCGCTTCGTCGGTGGTGGCGAGGATCGAGGCGGCGAAGAGCGCGGCGTTGATCGCGCCGGGCTTGCCGATGGCAAGCGTGCCGACCGGAACGCCGCCGGGCATCTGGACGATGGAAAGCAGGCTGTCCATGCCCTTCAGCGCCTTGGACTCCACAGGCACGCCCAGCACTGGCAGGCGCGTCATGGAGGCGGCCATGCCGGGAAGGTGCGCGGCGCCACCGGCTCCGGCGATGATGACTTTCAGGCCCCGGCCGACCGCGCCGGTGGCATAGTCGTAGAGGCGCTGAGGAGTGCGGTGGGCGGAGACGACCTTGCATTCATGGGCGACGCCGAGGGCCTCCAGCGTGTCCGCCGCGTGGCGCATCGTTTCCCAGTCGGATCGGCTGCCCATGATGATGCCGACTTGCACGGCTTCGAGTGCCCCGGTCATTTCGCTTCGCACTTTCCCTGATATGCGGAAAGCAAAGCCCCTTAGCGGGAGGTTCGCGGAGGGGCAATGCTTCTTTCTTCCCCCTGCGGGAAGGGAACTTTCTAGCGTTCCGACAGGTAGTAGCGGTCCCTGGCGGTCAGGTCGTCGGCGAGTTCATAGACGATGGGCTGACCGGTCGGGATTTCCAGTTCGGTGATCTCGTCGTCGGGAATGTTCGAGAGATGCTTCACCAGCGCGCGGAGGGAATTGCCGTGGGCGGAGATGACGACGCGCTTGCCGGCCTTGAGGTCGGGGGCGATCCGCTCTTCCCAATAGGGCAGCACGCGGGCGATCGTGTCCTTCAGCGATTCCGTCGAGGGGATCGGAATGCCGGCATAGCGGCGGTCCTTCGACAGGTCGAACTCGCTGCCCGCCTCCAGCGGCGGCGGGGGCGTATCGAAGCTGCGGCGCCAGATCTTCACCTGCGCGTCGCCATGCTTCGCCGCCGTCTCCGCCTTGTTGAGGCCGGTAAGGCCGCCATAATGGCGTTCGTTCAGGCGCCAGTCCTTTTCGACCGGCAGCCACAGGCGGCCCATTTCCTCCAGCACCAGGTTCAGCGTCTTGATCGCGCGGGTCTGGACGGAGGTGTAGCACTGGTCGAAGTCCAGCCCCTTTTCCCTGAGCAGGCGGCCGGCGGCGCGGGCTTCCTCCGCGCCCTTTTCGGTCACGTCGACGTCCCACCAGCCGGTGAAGCGGTTTTCGAGGTTCCAGGCCGACTGGCCGTGGCGGATGAGGACGAGCGTGGGCATGAAGCGTGTCTCCTGCACGAGAAACCAAGAATTGCGCCCTCCCATAGCGCGGGAAATATCCGACGCAAGCTTGCGCGGCCCCGGCCTGCCCCCACATTGCAGTCGGTCCGTCGATGGGATAGCCCACGCAGAAGCTGAAGGAAGGAACCGGCAACTTGGCATTTGTGAAGGGCGTGTGGCGCATATTGGTGGCCATCAAGGACGGGCTGGTGCTGTTGTTCCTGCTGATGTTCTTCGGGGCGCTCTATGCCGCCCTGTCCTGGTCGCCCAAGCCAGCGCAGAGCGTCGGCAGCGGCGCGCTGCTGCTGAAACTGAACGGGACCATCGTCGAACAGCCGTCGGAAATCGATCCGATGGCGCTGCTGTCGGGCGGGAGCGACCGGGCGAAGGAATATGGGCTGGCCGACATCGTTGCCGCGCTGGATGCCGCCAGGGACGACAGGAAGGTGAAGGCCGTCGTGCTGAACCTGGACGGTTTCATGGGCGGCGGTCAGGTGGCGCTGGCGCGGGTGGGCAAGGCGCTGGACGCAGTGCGCGCGGCGAAGAAGCCGGTCTTCGCCTATGCGGCCATCTATAGCGACGACAGCTATCAACTGGCCGCGCATGCGAGCGAAAGCTGGGTGGACCCGCTGGGCGGCGTGGCGATCACCGGGCGCGGCGGATCGGGGCTTTATTACAAGGGGCTGATCGACAAGCTGGGGGTCAACACCCATGTCTATCGCGTCGGCACCTACAAGAGCTTCGTCGAGCCCTTCACGCGGACCGGCCAGTCGCCGGAAGCGAAGCAGGCCAATCAGGCGCTCGCCGATGCGCTGTGGGAGGATTGGCGGCAGGAAGTGGCCAAGGCGCGGCCCAGGGCGCGGCTGGCGGCCTATGTCGGCAATCCGGCGGCTCTGGCGGAGGCGGCTGGCGGCAATCTGGCGAAGGCGGCCTTGGGCGCCGGGCTGGTCGACCGGGTGGGCGACGAAGCCGCCTTCGGCGCGCGGGTGGCAGAGGTTGCGGGCGATGCGCCGGACGACAGGGCCGGGAATTTCGCCGCCATCGATCTTAAAAACTATATGAGGGCGCACAAGCCCGCCAATGACGGCGAGATCGGCGTGCTGACCATTGCGGGCGACATCGTCGATGGCGAGGCCGGGCCGGGCACGGCGGCGGGCGACACGATTTCGGCGCTGCTGCGCAAGGCGTTGGCGGACAAGGACCTGAAGGCGCTGGTGGTCCGGGTCGATTCGCCGGGCGGATCGGTGATGGCGTCGGAGAAGATCCGCAGCGCCATCATGGAAGCGAAGTCCGAAGGTCTGCCGGTGGTGGTGTCCATGGGCAATGTGGCGGCCAGCGGCGGCTATTGGGTGTCGACGCCGGCCGATGTGATCTTCGCGGAGCCGGATACGATCACCGGTTCGATCGGCGTGTTCGGCATCATACCCAGCTTCGAGGGCACTCTGGCGAAGATGGGCGTCACCACCGACGGCGTGAAGACGACGCCGCTGTCGGGCCAGCCGGACATTGCCGGGGGCACCACGCCGGAGTTCGACCGGATCATGCAGATGGGGGTCGAGGATATTTACGGCCGATTCGTCGGGCTGGTCGCGCAATCGCGCCGCAAGACCCCCCAGCAGATCGATGCCATTGCGCAGGGCCGCGTCTGGGACGGCGGCACGGCGCGGCAGATCGGCCTGGTGGATCGCTTCGGCGGGCTGGAAGAGGCGATTGCCGAAGCGGCGAGGCTGGCGAAGATCGATCCGGCCAAGGCCAGGCCCTATCGCATTGCCAAGGAACCGGACAAGTTCGCCGAATTCGTCCAGTCGGTCATGGATCGGGAGGATGAGGACGATGCCGGGGCCCCGTCAGCCATGGTCGGGCGCGACCTGCTCGGGCGGCAGGCGATCGTGCAGCGGAACTGGGCTTTGCAGGCCGTCGCCGATGTGCGCGCGCTGGTGAGCGGCGCGGGCGTGCGGGCCGATTGCCTGGAGTGCCGGGGCTATGGCGCGCCGCGGGTGGCGACGGCGGCGGATGACCGGGGGATGGTGGCGCTGCTGCTTGGGCTGTGGCGGTGATGTGCGGTGCTGCTTGATGTGGCATGGGGATTGATGGGCAGTGCAGGACATTCCTTTCTTCCTTGAGGGAGGGGGATGGGAAGCCCTGGCGGCGAAGGAGCGTGGGCGGGGTTGGATGAGGAAGGGGCGGGCCTGCGGCCCGCGCGATCCGTTGGATCGCAACCCCCTCACCCAGCTACGACTAGGCAGCAAGCTGCCAAGTCTGCGCAGCCCTCTCCCTCGAGGGAGAGGGATAAAATGGGTGTCCGCTTATTCACCCAGCCCAGACGCCACAAAGGCCCTTCCCTGCAGCCGCTATCTTTTCGCATCGACCCTCCGCCATGGAACACTGGCGCGGGGGAGCCCCTCTCCCTATAGCTGGTCCATGGCATCCACCGAAAAGAAGAAGAAATCCGACTCCGCCCGGACCAAGGTGCGGCCCGCAGGTTTCCCGACGCGCGAGCAGGTGATGGATTTCATCGCCACGTCCGACCAGCCGGCCGGAAAGCGGGAGATCGCGAAGGCCTTCGGTCTCAAGGGGCAGGAGAAGATCGCGCTCAAGGCGCTGCTCAAGGACATGGCGGACGAAGGGCTGATCGACATCGGCCCGGCGCGGGCCTTCCACAAGATGGGCGGCGTGCCCAAGGTCACGGTGCTGCGGATCGTGGATGTCGACGACACCACCCTGATCGCCACGCCGGAACGCTGGGAGGCGGAGGGACAGCCCGCGCCCCGGCTGCGCGTCATGGAGCGGGGCAAGCGCGGCGCGCTGACGATCGGCGACCGCATATTGGCGCGGACGGAGGAAGCGGGGCGCGGCTGGGTCGCGCATCCGATGAAGAAGCTTGCCAAGGCGAGCGAGGAATTGCTGGGCGTGGTCGAGGAAGCGGATGGCGGCAAGTTGTGGCTGCGCCCGGTCGACAAGCGCATCCGGCGGGACACCCCGATTTCGGACGCCGGCACGGCGAAGAAGGGCGATCTGGTGCTGGCCGAGCCGGTGGGGCGCCCGCCCCGGATCACGGCGCGGGTGACGGACATATTGGGCGATCCCTTCGCGCCGCGCAGTTTCAGCCTGATCGCCATCCACAAGCATGGCATTCCCCACGTCTTTTCCGAGCGGGTCGAGGAGGAGGCGGTGACGGCTTCCAGCCTCGCCTTGCATGAGGAGAAGCGGGAGGATTTGCGGCACCTGCCCATCGTCGCCATCGATCCGGTCGATGCGCGGGACCATGACGATGCGGTCTGGGCCGCGCCGGATGATGATCCGGCCAATGAGGGCGGCTACAAGGCGATCGTCGCGATCGCGGACGTCAGCTATTATGTGCGTCCGGGCAGCGCGCTGGACCGCGAGGCGAGGAAGCGCGGGAACAGCGTCTATTTCCCCGATCTGGTCGTGCCGATGCTGCCCCACCAGCTTTCTTCCGACATGTGTTCGCTGCGGGCGGGCGAGGATCGTGCGGCCATGGCCTGTCACCTCGTGCTGGATGCGGCGGGCAAGGTGAAGAGCTGGCGCTTTTCCCGCGCGGTGATCCGGGTGGCGGCGGTGCTGGCCTATGAGGATGCGCAGGCGGCAATCGACGGCGAAAAGCCCCTCGACCTGTTGGAACCGGCATTAAAGCCCCTCTGGGCCTGCTGGGCGCTGCTGCGCAAGGCGCGGGACAAGCGGGAGCCGCTGGCGCTGGACCTGCCGGAGCGGCGGGTGGTGCTGGACGAATATGGCAAGATCGTCAGCGTGGCGGTGCGCGAGCGGCTGGACGCGCATATGCTGATCGAGGATTATATGATCGCCGCCAATGTCGCGGCGGCAAAGGCGCTGGAGGCCAAGAAGGCGCCGGTCATGTACCGTGTCCATGAGCCGCCGAGTCGGGACAAGCTGGTGGCGCTGAAGGATTATCTGGCGACCTTCGACATCGAATTCGCCCTGGGGCAGGTGGTGAAGCCCGCCACCTTCAACCGGCTGATCGCGCGGATCGGGGAAGCGGAGGAGAAGCCCCAGATCATGGAGCAGATCCTGCGCAGCCAGACACAGGCCTATTATGCGCCGTCCAATATGGGGCATTTCGGGCTGGCGCTGGGGTCCTATGCGCATTTCACGTCGCCGATCCGGCGCTATGCGGACCTGCTGGTGCATCGGGCGCTGGTGGGCGCCTATGGGCTGGAACTGCCGGCGCCCAAGGGGGATATTCCCGACCGATCATCGCTGAGCGGCGAGGATATGGAGAATATGGGCCGCGTGGGCGAGATGATCAGCCAGCATGAGCGCCGCGCCATGGAGGCGGAGCGGGAGACCATCGACCGCTATGTCGCGGCGTTCCTGGCGGCGCATGTGGGCGATCTGGTGGAGGCGCGGATCACCGGGGTGCAGAGCTTCGGCTTCTTCGCCACGGTCGAGGGGCTGGGCGGCGACGGGCTGGTGCCGGTGTCGACGCTGGGCGACGAGCGTTTCTTCTTCGACGAAGCCGGGCGGGCGCTGGAAGGCGTGGAGAGCGGGGACCGCTATACGGTCGGGCAGCGGCTGCAATTGCGGCTGGCCGAAGCGGACCCGATCAACGGCTCGTTGCGCTTCGAACTGCCCGACGCCCTGCCCCAGCGGCCGAGCTTCAAGAAGGACCGCGTGCGGCCCGGCAGCGTCAGGCGCGGGCGGCCGACCAATATCCGCCACATCGGATCGAAGCGGGGCAAGCATCGGCGGTGAGAGCCCCTTTGCGATGAAGCTTCCACGGCGCAGGTTGACGCGAGTTCCTGTCCTTGCAGGAGCAGATGGCGCTGCAACCTCCACGGCGTCACCGTGAACGAAAAAGGGCGGCCCCGCAGGACCGCCCCTTTTTCCTCTTCAACCGTCAATGCGGTTTCAGGCTGCCGCGCTCTCCGGCTCGACCGCGAACAGGGTCACGCCCTTATATTTGCTGTCGCCCTGATCATAGAGGCCGTGCATCGCCTCGAACTTTTCATCGACCAGGCTGACGTCGTTCAGTCCCGCCAGCTTGAAGGTGCCGAGCTTCAGCTCCCGCGGCGGGCGGCCGTCGCGCTCTATCGTCACCGCGTCGATGAACATTTCGTCATGGCGCGTGTAGAGGATGTGCGGCGCGAGCTTCACGACCATCTTGTTGTAGGTCGCCATCAGACATTTCTGAAGCGCTATCGCCTCGAAGAACATGGTAGGAGCGTTCATAATGCGTTTTTCATTACCGATTTGACGCGCCGGTTCAATTGCTTTGTGCGTCGCACCATCGCACGGCGACGCAACCCGGCCCATGCCCGCGACAAATGGATTCAGGCGTTTCGCCTGCGCGATAGAAGATGCAGCCGCTCACGCAAGGCCCAGCGCGCCACCAGCAGCAGCGCGACGACGCCCAGCCCGCTCGCGAGTCCCAGCCAGATGCCAAGGCCCTGCAACCCCAGCGGAAAGGCCAGGACGATGCCGATTCCGATGCCGATCACCCAATAGCCGATCAGGGCGAAGATCATCGGCACGCGGGTATCCTGTATGCCCCTCAATACCCCTGCCCCCACCGCCTGCGCGGCGTCCACCAACTGGAACAGCGCCGCGACGCCCAGGAAACCGACCGCCAGCATCGCGGTCCGCGCATTGGCGGGATCGGCAAGGTTCAGGAAAGCGGAGATCAGCATGCGCGGAAAGGCGATGAGCATCGTCGCGGCGATCAGCGCGAATCCGGTCCCGATCGCCAGCGCCAGCCAGCCCGCACGGCCGACCGCTGCCAGATCGCCCTTTCCATAGGCGAGACCCACGCGCACGGTCGCCGCCTGGCCGATGCCCATCGGCACCATGAAGACGAGCGCGGCGATCTGAATCGCGACGGCGTGCGCCGCCAGCGAGTCGCGGTCGATCAGCCCCATCAGGAAGGCGGAGGCGTTGAACACGGTGGTTTCCAGCCCCAGGGTGATCGCGATCGGCAGGCCCAGCGCCCAGACGGCCCGGTGCCGTTCGCGATCATGGGTCCAGAATCGCCCCAGCAGGCGATAGCGACGGAACCGCCGGTCGATCAGGATGACCGACAGCAGCCCGAGGAACAGGAAGGAGGAGGACAGCGTGCTGGCGATGCCCGCGCCGAAAATCCCCAGCGCGGGAAAACCCAGATGCCCGAAGATCAGGGTCCAGCCCGCCAGCAGGTTGAACGGGATGGCGCAGACCATGATGATCAGGCCCCAGACCGGCCGTTCCAGCGCGGAAATGAAGTTGCGCAGCGTGGTGAAGCCCAGAAAGGGCAGCAGCGCCCATTGCAGGCCGCGCATCAGTTCGCCCGCCTGCGCCGCCAGGTCCGCCTCCTGCTCCATAAGCAGCAGGATGGATTCGCTTTCCCAGAGCAGCGCCCAGGCGGGCAGTACGAACAGGGTCGCCGCGCGCAGCGTCTGGTGCACCGTCCGCCTGACGTCGCGCACCGAATGCCGCCGACGCCCCCGTTCCGTGGCGATCAGCGGCGCGGCGGCAGTGACAAGCCCCATGCCGAAGATCAGCAGCGCGTTGAACAGGTTGATCGCCAGCGCCCCCGAAGCCACCGCGCCCGCGCCGAGCCGGCCCAGCAGCAGCAGGTCGGTCGCCGCGATGCCGGCCCAGGCGATATTGCCCGCGATCATCGGCAGCGCGAGCGCGGTCAGCGCCCCGGCCTCCAGACGCCAGGGTGAACGCATCGATCAGTGCTTTTTAAAGAGGTGCAGCACCGCCACGACGATGCCGCCGACGACCAGCCCGACGATAGCCGCGCCCGCCGCGTTCACGACCCATTCCACCGCCGGCGCGATGGCGGGCAGCCCCCGGCCCGCCGCTTCCGCGACATGATGGATGGCGCCGGGGATGAGATCCCAGTGAAATTCGTGCAGCCCGTGGACGATCAGGCCCCCGCCGACCCAGAGCATGGCCGCCGTGCCGACGACGCCCAATATCCGCATCAGCACCGGCATGGCCTTCACCATCGCCCGGCCCAGCACCCGTGCGCCGGCCGAACGCCGTTCCGCCAGATGCAGGCCGATATCGTCCATCTTCACGATGAAGCCGACGACGCCATAGACGCCGGCGGTGATCAGGAAGGCGACGACGATCAGGACGATCGCCTGCTCCCAGATCGGTTCCGCCGCCACGGTGCCGAGCGCGATCGCCATGATCTCGCCCGAGAGGATGAAGTCGGTGCGGATCGCGCCGGAGACCTTCTGGTCCTCCAGCTCCTTCGAACTGTGCGTTTCCAGCGCCTCCTCCGCCAGATCATGGCCGCCCTGCACTGCCTCCAGCAGCTTTTCGGCCGCTTCGAAACAGAGAAAGGCGCCGCCCAGCATCAGCAAGGGGGGCAGAAGCCAGGGTGCGAGGGCGCTCAGAACCAGCGCGGCAGGGAGCAGGAACAGCAGCTTGTTGCGCAGCGATCCCTTGGCGATCTTCCAGATGATGGGGAGTTCGCGGTCCGGCGTCAGGCCCATGACATAGCGCGGCGTGACGGCGGTGTCGTCGATCACGACGCCCGCCGCCTTCGAGCCCGCCTTGCCCGCGGCGGCGGCGACATCGTCCAGCGAACTGGCGGTAAGCTTGGCAATCCCCGCCACGTCGTCGAGCAGCGCGATCAGACCCGAAGGCATTGATATTATTCCCCTGTTGGCCCCGGCATGGGACCGGCAGCCGCCTCAATAGAGGCGGGGCGCAAGCGGTGCAATGGATTGGGAAGCGATCGGATCGATAAGGGGGCGAGCCGGCGGCTCAATGCAGGCCGCGATAATTGCCCGGCGGGTCGCTGGCAGGGAAGCTTTCATCGACCTGCTCGTCCACCATGTCCCATTCGCGCGCGTCGATATGCTGCTCGTCCGGCCCGGCATCGCGCACCGGGCCGGAGGAGAAGCCGGTCCCGCGATAGTCGCCCGCGTCGCGCTGCGCCTGCCACTCCTTCCATCCCCTCCACGCCACGGCGCCCAGTCCGGTGAGGAATGCGAGTTTCAACAACCCCTTCATTTCGGCTTCTCCTGTGCTTGGTGCAGATGGACCCATTCGGCCCGGTTGCCGCTGACGGTGTCCGGCGTCAGCGGGATGTCGCCTTCCTCGTCGGTGCCGCCCGGCGGTTCCACGGACGGCGCGGAGGCGACGGCCCAGCGCTGGCGCAGCGCGGCGTCGATCATCGCCTGCCAGACCCGTTCGTCACCCGCCTGCCGCATGGCATCGTCAGGGTCCTTGATGATGGCGAGCAGGCCTGCCGCGGTTTCCACCTGTTCCTGCCAGCGATCCGGACCCAGGTCGGGATTGCCGGCGGCCAGATGCCGCGCCAGCCGTTCGAGAAGAATGCGCTGCTCCATGCGCTGGTGAACGCGGGCCGGACCGCCCTGTTCCCCCGTCGTTCGGTTCCCGCGTCGTAACGCCTGTGCAGCGATGTGAACGGCCCGCCAGTTCGATCGTTAGCCTGGAATGCAAGGAAAAGGAGACGATCATGCCCCAGGGCGACAAGAGCAGCTACACCGACAAGCAGAAGCGCAAGGCGGAGCATATCGAGCAGGGTTATGAGGATCGCGGCGTGTCCCGCAAGGAAGCGGAACGGCGCGCCTGGGCGACCGTCAACAAGGAATCGGGCGGCGGCAACAAATCCGGCTCCGGCCGGGGCAAGCCGGACAGCCATGCCTCCTCGCGCAAGGGCGGGAAGGAGGGCGGCGCGGCGTCAGCCCGGCGTCCGGCCGCCGATCGGTCCGCCGCCGCCAGAAAGGGTTGGGAAACCCGGCGGAAAAAGGCGCATGGGTGATGGCGGACGCTATCCGCGGACGCCGGTTCAGTCTTCCGTCTGGTAGTGCGGCAGCCCGAGCCCTTTCCGCATCGCGACGGCCCGCAGCAGGAAACCGAGCAGCGCGGCGATGACGCCCGCGACGGGGACGTCCAGCCCGATCCAGCGCAGGACGACGAACAGGCCCGCCGCGAGCGCCGCCGCCGTCACGTACAGTTCCGGCCGCAACAATATGGACGGCTCCCCCGCCAGCAGGTCGCGCATGATGCCGCCGACGCAGCCGGTGACGACGCCCATCATCGCCGCCACCAGCGGCGGCACGCCATAGCTCATCGCCTTGGCCGCGCCATAGACGGCGAAGGCGGCGAGCCCCACCGCATCCAGCCAGTCGAGAGCGCTGTCGCTCCACAAACGGCGCGGGGTGAACCAGACGAGCAGCGCCGCCATCATGCAGGCGATGGCGGGCACGGCGTCGCGGACCCAGAAGACCGGCGCGCCGATCAGCAGGTCTCGGACAGTCCCGCCCCCTACCCCCGTCACCAGCGCGAAGAAGGCGAAGGTGACGAGCGTCTGGCGCAGGCGCGCGGCCGCCAGCGCCCCGGACGCGGCGAAGACGAAGGTGCCGACGATGCCGAGCGTCTCCAGCACCGGGCCGATTTGCGGCAGCAGCGTCTGGTTCATGGGGCGGCGCTGGGCGCTATTTCGCCAGTTCCGCCTCTATGGCCGCGATAAGCCCGGCATCGTCGGGCGCGGTCGAGGGCGCGAAGCGGGCGGCCACGCTGCCATCCTTCGCGATCAGGAACTTCTCGAAATTCCAGAGCACTTCGGGTTCGGGATTGGGCGTGATGCCATAGCCGATCAGCTTTTCGCGGAACTCGGCCCCCTCCCCCTGCGAACTCGGCTGCGCGCCGGTCAGCGCTGCGTAGAGCGGGTGCTTTTCCGGCCCGGTGACGACGATCTTCTCGAACATCGGGAAATCGACGCCGAAATTGGTCGTGCAGAAGGTCGCGATCTCTTCATTGCTGCCCGGTTCCTGCGCACCGAAGTCATTGGCGGGGAAGCCGGCGACGACCAGCCCCTTGTCCCTATAGTCGCGATAGAGCTTTTCCAGCCCCTCATATTGCGGAGTCAGGCCGCATCGGGAGGCGACGTTGACCACCAGAACCACCTTGCCCGCATAGTCGGCCAGGCTGGCGTCGGCACCCTTGATGGTCTTGAGCGGGATTTGCTGGATCATGGCATGCTCTCCTTGCGAATGGACGGCTTCCCCCATCATATGGCGGCGCCGAAGAGCTTGCCTACCCCGGAGGTCGCAAGCATCGCGAAAACGCCCCAGAAGACGACGCGAGCCACCGCCCGCGCTACCCCGCCGCCACCCAGGCGGGCGCCGACATAGCCAAGCACCGCAAGGCACAGCAGCGACGTGACGGCGACGGCCGCGATGGCGTGCGACGGATTGGCGACGGCGGCCAGCACAGGGGCGACCGCGCCTGCGGAGAAGGTCGCGGCGGAGGTCAGCGCCGCCTGGACGGGCCGCGCGGTGCTGATGTCGGAAATGCCCAGTTCGTCCCGCGCATGGGCGGCGAGCGCGTCGACATTCATCAACTGCGTCGCCACCTGGCCCGCGAGGTCAGCCGTCAGGCCGCGATCGACGTAGATGTCGCGCAATTCCTCCCATTCCACATGGGGCTGTTGGGCGAGCGCCTTCTTTTCCTTGGCCAGATCGGCGCGTTCCGTATCGGACTGGGCGCTGACGGACACATATTCGCCCGCGGCCATCGACATGGCGCCCGCCACCAGCGCGGCGATGCCCGACAGAAGGATGGTATCCCGCGACGCCCCCGACGCAGCGATGCCGGTGAGCAGGCTGGCGGTGGAGACGATGCCGTCATTGGCGCCGAGAACGGCCGCGCGCAGCCAGCCGACGCGGTTGACATAATGGACCGCATGATGGCCGTCGATCATGTCATTGTCCTGCATCGTCGCGGATTGTTCCATGCGCCTGTCCCCTTTTTCCGCTATCTGGCTACCAGATGAGGAGGATGGCGCAAGGCATTCTAGGTACCCAGCCCTTCCGCCTTTTCCGCCAGTTCCAGCCAGCGTTCCTCTGCGGCTTCCTTTTCGGCGCGAGCCTTTTCGATCGCCTTGCTGAGCAGGTCGAACCTGCCGGGATCGCGGCTGTAGAGATCGGGATCGGCCAGCGCTTGCTCATCGCGGGCAATGGCCGCCTCCATCTCCTCTATCCGCTTGGGCAGCAGGTCGAAATCGCGCTGGTCCTTGTAGCTGAGCTTGGTCGACGCGCTTTTCGGCGGGGGCGGCGCCGCAGCCTTCTTCTCTTGCCTGGGCGCGTTCTTCGGCTGGCGCTTGGCGGCCCAGTCCGCATAGCCGCCAACGATCACGTCGACGGTGCCGGAGCCGTCCAAGCCAAGCGTGACCGTCACCGTGCGGTCGAGGAAGTCGCGGTCGTGGCTGACGATCAGGACGGTGCCCTCATAATCGGCAATGACTTCCTGAAGCAGGTCGAGCGTTTCGAGGTCCAGGTCGTTGGTCGGTTCGTCCAGCACCAGCAGGTTCGATTCGCGGGCGAATTCGCGGGCGAACAGCAGCCGTGAGCGCTCGCCGCCCGACAGGGTGCCGACGCGCGCCTCCGCCAGCGAGGGGTCGAAGAGGAATTCCTTCAGATAGCCATGGACATGCTTGCGCGTGCCGCGCACGTCGATCCAGTCGCCGCCTTCGGCCAGAACGTCGCGCACGCGCCTGTCGGCCTGCATCAGGCTGCGCTGCTGGTCGATGAAGATCATGTCGAGCGATTTGGCCTGACGGACCTGTCCGCTGTCGGGCGCGAGTTCACCGGTCAGCAGTTTGAGGAGCGTGGTCTTGCCCGCGCCATTGCCGCCGACGATGCCGATCCGGTCGCCGCGCTGGATGCGCAGCGAGAAATCCCTGATGACGGTGCGGTCGCCGAAATTCTTCGTGACATGCTCAGCGGTGATGACGCTTTTCGTCTTGTTGTCGTCGCTGGCGACGGCGATTTTCGCGACACCCTGCGGTCCCACCATGGCGGCGCGCTGGGCCCGCATTTCGTGGAGCTTGGCAAGGCGGCCCTGGTTGCGCTTGCGCCGGGCGGTGACGCCGCGTTCCAGCCAGTGCGCCTCGATCTTGAGCCGGGCGTCGAGCTTCTCTGCGGCGCGGGCTTCCTCGGCATAGACCGCTTCCATCCACTGCTCGAAACCCCCGAAGCCGATCTCGTTGCGGCGGATGCCGCCACGGTCCAGCCACAGCGTCTGGCGCGTGAGGCGCGTCAGGAAGGCGCGGTCGTGGCTGATGACGATGAACGCGCCATTATAGCGGCCGAGCCAGCCCTCCAGCCAGTCGATGGCGTCGATGTCGAGATGGTTGGTCGGTTCGTCCAGCAGCAGCAGATCGGGTTCGCTGGCGAGGGCGCGGGCGATGGCGGCGCGGCGGCGTTCGCCTCCCGAAGCGGTCGCGGCCTCTCGGTTGAGGTCCGTACCGAGCTGGCTGGCGATGGCGTCCACCTCATGCGCGGGCGGCGCGAACTGGCCCGCCAGCGCGAAGTCGCGCAGCGTGGCGAAGCCGGAAACGTCAGGGTCCTGCTCCAGCATGATGACGCGGGCGCCCGGACGGACGGAGCGCGTGCCCTCGTCCGGTTCGATCTGGCCGGCGATCAGTTTCAGCAGCGTGGTCTTTCCCGCGCCGTTGCGGCCGATCAGCGCCAGCCGATCCCGATCCCCGACGAAAATGTCGAGATTGCGGAAAAGCCAATGGGTGCCCTGGGACAGGCCAAGATTTTCGAAGGAGAGAATGGGAGCCGCCATGGCCGTGCAGCTAGGGCTTTGGCGCGCCTGGGGCAAGGGGGGGAACCGGAAGCTGTCTGACGGCTTTCAACGCATGTCAGCGTCCATTCATCGCAGCCGTCACAATGTCGCTGCATCGCTTCTTGAGGAGAAAGCCCTGTGAAATCCACGTTCGCCCTGATGGCATCCGCTGTCGTTGCCGCCGCCGCCCTGCCCGTCGCGGCCGCTGCGCAGACCAGCGTGACCATCGCAGAAACCGCGCCGGTCGTGACGTTGAACGTCACCGAGACCGTGGAGGCGGCGCCCGATATGGCGACGGTGGGTACCGGGGTCCAGACGCGCGCCCAGACCGCCGCGCAGGCGATGCGCGACAATGCGGTGCAGATGGACAGGCTGGTCGCCGCGCTGGTGAAGGCGGGCATTCCGAAGAAGGACATCCAGACCAGCGGCATCAATCTGAGCGCGCAATATGACTATAGCAACCGCGACGGCCAGCCCGCCGGGCCGCGTTTCATCGGCTATGAGGCTTCGAACCAGCTATCGGTGAAGCTGCGCGACATCAGGAAGGTGGGAACCCTGCTCGACACGATGGTGGAGGCCGGAGCGACCAATGTGAACGGGCCGAGCTTCTCGATCAGCGATCCCGCGCCGATGCTGGCGCAGGCCCGGGCGGCGGCGTTGAAGACCGCCAGGGCGCAGGCCGATTTCTATGCCCAGGCGGCAGGTTATCGCTCGGCAAGGCTCGTCTCGCTGGCGGAGAGCAACAGCGGCGGGCAGCCGCCCATGCTGGTGATGGCAGCGGCCCGGTTCAAGGCGGACTCAGCGCCTGCGACGCCGGTGGAGCCGGGACAGGTTGGGTCCTCGGTGACGCTGACGGTGCAATATGCGCTGGAAAGATAAGGTGGCGGGGCGCCCTTCGGCCAATTGCCGGCCGTCCATCCCCTTCCCCGGAAAAGAAGCGCTTGCCTGAACGAAACGGCGGCGTAACCGTTAGCTGGTCATGAAGATGCTTGCTCCGCCCCGGCCCGCCGTCGCCAGCCCTGTCCATCCGGCGCGGCGCATGCGGACGGTGGCGACGGGCATGCTGCTGGTCATGGCGGCGCTGTTCCTGGCGGCGCGGGCGACGGCGCACCTCCACCCCGCCATCGGCTTCGTCCAGGCCTTTGCCGAGGCGGCGATGGTCGGCGGACTGGCCGACTGGTTCGCCGTCACGGCCCTGTTCCGCCACCCGCTGGGCCTGCCGATCCCGCATACCGCGATCATCCCGCGCAACAAGGATCGAATCGGGGATACGCTCGCTTTGTTCCTGCGCGACAATTTCCTTACGCCCGCCGTGGTGGCGCGGCGGATGCAGCGGCTGGACATGGCGGCCGCCGCGGGACGCTTCCTGTCGAGTCCCTCCAGCGGCGACGGCAGGCTGCGCGAGGGCGCGTCCCGGCTCGCCGCCGATATATTGGAAGCGCTGGACCAGGAACGGCTGGGCGGCATGGTGAAGGGCGCCATCGCCCAGCGCCTGCGCGCCATGAACCTTGCCCCCCTGATCGGGCAAGCGCTGGAAGCCGCGATGCGGGACGGGCGCCACGCCCCGGTGATGGACGGCATCATCCTATGGGCGGATCGCACGCTGGAGGCGAACGACCATTTGATCCGGCAGATGGTGCATGACCGGTCGGGCAAGATAATGCGCTGGACCGGCCTTGACGAAAATCTGTCCAACGCGATCATCGACGGGCTGCGCAAGCTGCTGGCCGACATGGCGCAGGACCCGGCCCACAGCCTGCGCCTGAAGGCCGAGGAGGGCCTGACGAAGCTCGCCGCCGACCTGCAATTCGATCTGGAGATGCAGGCGCGCGTGGCGCGCATCCGTGACGAGGTTGTCGACAATCCGGCAATGCAGCGCTGGATCGATGGCCTGTGGGAACAGGCGCGCGGCGGGCTGTTGCGCGCGGTGCGCGATCCCGGCAAGGCGATGGCGGGGCGTCTAGGCGAAGCGCTCCATCAGCTTGGCGCGACCTTGCAACAGGACGCGCGGCTACGGTTCCTTATCAACCGCTTCGTGCGGCGTGCCGCCGTGGGGGCGACGGCAGCCTATGGCGATGCCATCGTCAAGCTGGTCAGCGAGACGGTGCGCGGATGGGATGCGGGGACCGTCACCAGCCGGCTTGAGCATGCGGTCGGCCGCGACCTGCAATATATCCGGGTCAACGGCACGCTGGTGGGCGGGCTGGTGGGACTTGCCATCCATAGCATCGATACGCTGCTGTAGAAAATGCGGGATTGGCGGATGAGGGCCAGGGACGGACATAAGAGCACGGTTCGGGGCGAGCCCTGTCGAAGCCCTTCGCCTTTCTCCTGAAATGACCTCTCTCAAGAAGAGCTGAAGCGCCCTTCGACTGCGTGCAAGGCCGGCGCTCAGGACAGGTTTGACGGGCTCAGGGCGAACGGGGGAAGAAAAACGGCCTGCCCGCTTTCTGCGCGGATAAGGTCGCGCTTCAAGCTTCGGGCCGCGTCCATATCCATGTCCCGCCGATCGCAGCGGCCGCCGCAGGGACCAAGAACCACGGAAATGGCGAAAATATGAGCGCCAGCACCATGCTGAAAGCAAAAGCCGCCAGCGCCGCCTTCTTTCCTCGCCGGCTGATCGCGCCCTTTTCCCGCCAATGCCGGATATGCGGGCCGAAATGGCGGTGCTCCAGCAGGCGCGCCTCCAGCGCCGGGCTCGACCGCGCGAAGCAGAAGGCCGCCAGGATCATGAACGGCACTGTCGGCAGGAGCGGCAGGAAGGCTCCGACCGCCCCTACCCCAAGCGACAGGAAACCGCAGGCAAGATAGAGATGCCGCCGCATCAGGCCGCGGGCAGCCGCAGCCGGACCAGCACTCCGCCCAGATCGTCGCTTTCCTCCAGCGCGACGGACCCGCCATAGATTTCCGCGACGTCCCGCACGATGGCGAGGCCAAGGCCTGTTCCCGGCTTCCCCGAATCCAGCCTTACGCCCCGGTCGAAAATGCGCGTGCGGTCTGCCTGCGGAATGCCCGTGCCGTCATCCTCCACCAGGATTTCGACCATCGCCCCCTTGCGCCCTACGGTCGCGAACACGCTGCCCCCGCCATATTTGGCGGCGTTCTCGATCAGGTTGCCCAGCATCTCGTCCAGGTCCTGCCGTTCGACCCGCACGGCGGCTTCCTTGTCGCCATCCATGTCGATGCGGACTTCGGGATAGAGCCGCTGGACGGCCCTTTCCACCGCATCCAGGCTGGCCCATACTTCCGCCCGGCTCTGCGCCGCGCCGCGCCGTCCGACCGCGCGCGCCCGCGCCAGATGGTGGTCGACCTGCCGTCGCATCGTCGTCGCTTCCCGGATGACCGTATCGCCCAGATCGGGCGATTGCGCGGTCGCGGCGTTCATGATCACGGTCAGCGGCGTCTTGAGTGCATGGGCGAGATTGCCCGCATGGGTCCGCGCTTCCTCCGCCTGCCGCTCATTATGAGCGAGCAGGGCATTCAGTTCCTCGACCATGGGCAGCACCTCGGCGGGCATCGGCTCGGTCACGCGATTCTTCTCGCCCGCGCGCATCCGCACGATTTCATGCCGCACCTTGCGCAGCGGCCGCAGCCCGTAAATGGTCTGCAACGTCGCCAGCACGATCAGCCCCAGCGCCAGCAGGGCAAAGCTCTCGAACAGGGTCGATCGCAGCGTCTTGATCTGCGCGTCCAGTCCCTCGCGCGCCTGCGCCACCATGAACATCCAGCGCGTGTCCGATCCGGGCAGGATGATGCTGCGTTCCATCACGCGCAGGTCTTCGCCCGGAAACTGGTTGCTGTCATAGATGTGCGGGGCGTCGTCATGATGCTCCGGATTGACCTTCAGCGCCCGGTCCCACAGCGAACGCGACCGCCAATCCTCATGCCCCTTGCCGCTGATCTGGTAATAGATGCCGCTATTGGGCTCCAGGAAACGCTGGTCGGCAGGCTCGCGGTTGAACAGCACCTCTCCGTCCGGCCCGATCTCGGCCGACGCGATCATGGCGGTCAGGACATAGTTCATGCCGTCGTCGAAATTGCGCGTGATCGCGTCGGACAGCACCCGATCCAGTGCCAGCCCGCCGCCCAGCAGCAGCAGGCTGATCCACAGCGCCGCGATGCCGATCATGCGGCGGCTGAGCGATCCGGTCGAGCTAACTTGCGGCTGGTCAGTCAAAGACGCAAAAGCCTTTGTTTCCGTTCGCCCGAAGCCCGAACGGAAGATGAGCGATTACCGCCCCGGTTCATCCAGGCTGTAGCCCAGGCCCCGGATCGTCGTGATGACGTCCGCGCCCAGCTTCTTGCGGATGCGGGTCACGAACACTTCGATCGTATTGGAATCGCGGTCGAAATCCTGATCGTAGATATGCTCGATCAATTCGGTGCGGCTCACCACCTTGCCCTTGTGGTGGAGGAGGTAGGACAGCAGCTTATATTCCTGCGCGGTGAGCTTCACCGGCTCGCCCTTCAGCGTCACCTTGCCCGAGCGCGTATCCAGCCTTACGTCGCCCGCCGTCAGTTCGCTCGACGCATTGCCCGATGCGCGGCGGATCAGCGCGCGCAGGCGGGCGATCAGTTCCTCGCTCTGGAAAGGCTTGGCAAGATAATCGTCGGCGCCCGCGTCCAGCCCGGCCACCTTGTCTGACCAGCTGTCGCGCGCCGTCAGCACCAGCACCGGGAAGCTGCGTCCCTCCTTGCGCCAGCGGTCCAGCACGGTAAGGCCGTCGATGGTGGGCAGGCCGAGATCCAGGACGACCGCGTCATAGCTTTCGGTCGCACCCAGAAAATGCCCGTCCTCGCCATCGTCGGCCAGATCCACGGCATAGCCCGCGCCTTCCAGCGTGTTGCGGAGCTGTTGCCCAAGGCTAGGTTCATCTTCGACGATCAGCAGACGCATATGGCCCCGTTTCTGTTGTTATGCCCGACGCGCGCCTGTCAGCGCGCCCAGCCGATTATATCGCCCGTGCGACCGTCCGCATCAACCCATAGCACCTTGCCGTCCTTCACATATTTCAGGCGGTATCGATTGGTGGACGGGTTGAATTCGCTGCCCAGATAGGTGGCGCCGCCCATGGCGGCATCCACCCGGCGCTTGATGACGGAAAATGGCATGACCTGCCCGTCCAGCATCGCGCGGCGCGCGGCATCCTGCTCATCGCGCTGGCTGCTGGCATAAGCGGAAGGATTCGCGGCGAAAAGCACCGCCATGGCCCCCAGGCCTGCTATCAGTCTGAACCGCTTCATTTCCATGACCTTGGCATAGCCGGGAGCCATTGAACAGGTGGTGAATGACGATGAAGGGTGGGTAGCGCGCGTTCCGCCTGCCGCCCTCTTCCTGGGGCGCACCCTGCCCTGCCCGCGCAGGAGCCCGACACGGTCGATGATGGGGATTGACCTGAAAGCGGCCATGCGGCGGCTCTTGCGATCTCGGCCTTGCCTCCAAAGGAAAAGGGCTCCCTCCTTATGGAGAGAGCCCTTTTCATCATCCTTATGCGTTGGCCGGTCAGGCGGCGAGCTTGCGCAGCACATATTGGAGGATGCCGCCGTTCAGGAAATAATCCAGTTCGTTGACGGTATCGATGCGGCAAAGCGCGGTGAAGGTGAAGGTGGAACCGTCCGCGCGCTTCACGATCACTTCGACATCCTGGCGCGGCTTCAGGCCGGCGACATTCTGGATGGTGAAGGTTTCGTCGCCGGTCAGACCGAACGTGTCCTTGTTCTGGCCGTCCTTGAACTGGAGCGGCAGCACGCCCATGCCGACCAGGTTCGAACGGTGGATACGTTCGAAGCTCTCTACGATGACGGCGCGCACGCCCAGCAGGTTGGTGCCCTTCGCCGCCCAGTCGCGCGACGAACCGGTGCCATATTCCTTGCCGCCGATGACGACCAGCGGGGTGCCGTCGGCCTTGTGCTTCATCGCCGCGTCGTAGATCGGCATGACTTCGCCTTCATAGCGGGTCATGCCGCCCTCGACGCCGTCCAGCATCAGGTTCTTGATGCGGATATTGGCGAAGGTGCCGCGCATCATGACCTCGTGATGGCCGCGGCGCGCGCCGTAGCTGTTGAAGTCGGCCTGCGCCACCTGACGCTCCTGCAGCCACTTGCCCGCCGGGCTGGTCGCCTTGATCGAACCGGCCGGGGAGATGTGGTCGGTGGTGATCGAGTCGCCGAAGATCGCCAGCGGCTTGGCCTCCACGATGTCGGTGACCGGCTTCGGGGTCATGGTCAGGCCCTCGAAATAGGGCGGGTTGGCGACATAGGTAGAGCCGGCGCGCCAGCTATAGGTGTCCGAACCGGTGACGTCGATCGCCTGCCAGTGGGCGTCGCCCTTGTAGACATTGGCATAGCGCGCCTGGAACATCTGGCGGTCCATGCAGCCCGCCATGGTCGAGGCCACTTCGTCGTTGGTCGGCCAGATGTCCTTCAGGAACACCTGCTGACCGTCCTTGCCAGTCCCGATCGGCGTGGTGATGAAGTCTTCGACCACCGTGCCCTTCAGCGCATAGGCGACGACCAGCGGCGGCGAGGCCAGGAAGTTGGCGCGCACGTCGGGCGACACGCGGCCCTCGAAATTGCGGTTACCGGAGATGACGGCGGCGGCGACCAGGCCGTTTTCGTTGATCGCCTTGCTGATCGGCTCGGCCAGCGGGCCGGAGTTGCCGATGCAGGTGGTGCAGCCATAGCCGACGAGGTTGAAGCCGACGGCGTCGAGATGCGACTGGAGCCCTGCCTTTTCCAGATAGTCGGTGACCACCTGCGAGCCAGGCGCCAGCGAGGTCTTGACCCAGGGCTTGGGCTTCAGGCCCAGTTCGTTCGCCTTCTTGGCGACGAGGCCCGCGGCGACCAGGACGCCGGGGTTCGAGGTGTTGGTGCAGCTGGTGATCGCGGCGATGGTGACGTCGCCGTCGCCAATGTCGAAATCCTTGCCCTCGACCGGAACGCGCGCCTGGGCCTTCTTGTAGACCTTTTCCATGTCGGCGTTGAACACATCGTCCACTTCCGGCAGAGAAACGCGGTCCTGCGGGCGCTTCGGCCCTGCGAGGCTGGGGACGACGGTGCCGAGGTCCAGTTCCAGCGTGTCGGTGAAGACCGGTTCGACCGATGGATCGATCCAGAAGCCCTGCTCCTTGGCATAGGCTTCGACCAGGGCGATATTCTCTTCGGTGCGGCCGGTCAGGCGCATATAGTCGAGCGTCTTGTCGTCAATGCCGAAAAAGCCGCAGGTCGCGCCATATTCCGGCGCCATGTTGGCCAGCGTCGCACGGTCGGCCAGCGACAGGGTGGCAAGGCCGGGGCCGAAATATTCGACGAAGCGGCCGACCACGCCACGGGCGCGCAGCATCTGGGTGCAGGTGAGGACAAGGTCGGTGGCGGTGACGCCTTCCTTCAGTTCGCCGGTGAAGCGGAAGCCGACGACTTCGGGAATGAGCATGGAGACGGGCTGGCCCAGCATCGCGGCCTCAGCCTCGATGCCGCCCACGCCCCAGCCCAGCACGCCCAGGCCGTTGATCATGGTGGTGTGGCTGTCGGTGCCGACGCAGGTGTCGGGATAGGCGACGGTGACGCCGTCGGGGCCTTCGCTCGACCAGACGGCCTGCGCGATATTTTCCAGGTTCACCTGATGGCAGATGCCGGTGCCCGGCGGCACGGCGTAGAAGTTGGCGAGCGACTTCGAACCCCATTTCAGGAAGTCGTAGCGCTCCATATTGCGCTGATATTCGATTTCCACATTCTGTTCGAACGCCTTGGGCGTGCCGAATTCATCGACCATGACCGAGTGGTCGATGACGAGGTGGACGGGAACCTGCGGGTTGATCTTGCCGGCGTCGGCGCCCAGCGCGGTCATCGCGTCGCGCATGGCGGCCAGGTCGACCACGCAGGGGACGCCAGTGAAGTCCTGCATCAGCACGCGGGCGGGGCGATACTGGATCTCCCGCTCCGCCTTGCCCTTGTCATTCTGCCAGTCGACGATCGCCTGGATGTCGTCGGTGGTGACGGTGACGCCGTCCTCGAAACGGAGCAGGTTCTCCAGCAGCACCTTCATCGAGAAGGGCAGGCGCGAAACGTCTCCAAGCTTCGCGGCCGCCTTCTTCAGCGAATAATAGGCGATGTCCTTGCCGCCGACCTTCAAAGTGTCGCGCGTGCCGAGTGTGTCCTGTCCGATGGCGGTCATGAGTCGTGCGTCTCCTCGCAGTTGCCCGGCCAGGAGCAGGCAGGATGACGCTATTCCACCAGAGGCTCGCCGGACGGCGAAAAAAGACCGGACGGCAAGGTGGCGGGATGCGCCCCAACTCACGGCCGAAGCGGATATGTCCCGATGCGCGCCGCCATAGCGCCTGCGCGCCTCAAGTCAAATGCGAAGGCGCGAAAATGGGACGGTCCTCGATAATCTTTCTTGTAGACGCGGTCCTCCGGGGCGGGATACATTGGGTTGCAGCCGCGTTCTGGTGCAAGGAGCGGGCTTTGCAGAGATGATAAAGGGTCGCTCGCTCTGACGTTCGTCGTTGCATCAATGCTGATGTGAAGCTCGGGGGAAATTTCCGAATTTTACGTCGATGCCGAGATATATGTCTGAGGAGGAAGAGACGATGCGCCCAGTTTCCAGCCTCGCGACCGGCAAGTCTTTCGACCCGGCCTTAAGGGGTTACATCATCCACTATCATCCGGGGGAAGCCAATCACTGCCCCAGTTGCGGCCGCAGCCAGTGGATGGTCGGCCGGCTGATGGCCGAATGCGCCTATTGCGAAACCGCCCTGCCCCTGGAGAACAACCGTGGTTTCGGAGCCTGCGCCCGTTTCGTCAGCACGCATGACGTCATGGCGTCCGGCGATCCGCGCGACTCGATCAATCCCTGATCGGAGGAGGGCTGCGCGCCGTCAGGCCGCGGCCACCCCCTCCACCTCCACTATGCCGTCGCCGGCATAATAGCCCTGAACCCGCACCCGCTTTTCCACATGGTCGACGGGCACCCGCAGCAACACCAGGCGGAAACTGCCGCCCAGATCGCGCTGGAGCAGAAAACCCGCCTCGTCGCGGACCAGCCGCCCGGTTTCATCCACTCCAGCACCGATCTCCGTCATGGGTCATCGGTCTATCGCGTTCTTGATCCCCTTGCCAGCCATCAGGCCAAGGACGAGGAAGATGACGAACAGTGCGATCGCCAGCACGAACAGGAACTTCGCGATACCCACGAAGGCGCCCGCCGCGCCGCCGAAGCCCAATATGGCCAGCACGGCGGCGATCACGAGCGAAATAATGGCCAGACGGATCATGCGACACTCCTTCCGGTGAAAGACCTGCTCCTTCCAACGGATGGCGGGACCGCCGGTTCCTGACCGCGGTCAGGCGATCAGAACCAGAAGCGCACGCCCATCACCAGGCTCGTCGTTGCAGCCCGCTCTCCATCCCGCCGGGTGAAGCGGGCGGTGTCGCCCAGCTTGCGTTCCCAGTTGACCCCGACATAGGGCGCGAATTCACGCGCGAATTCATAGCGCAGGCGCAATCCCAACTCGATGTCGGAAAGACCCGAACCGATGCCGAGTTCCGGCACGTCCTGCGCCGCGAGGTTGATCTCCACCGCCGGTTGCAGGATCAGGCGCTGGGTAATGCGCTGGTCGTAGCTGCCCTCCAGCCGCAGATGCGCGTCGCCCTTGTCGGACAGAAAGGCCTGCGCGCCGACCTCGAACCAATAGGGGGCGAGGCCCTCTATCCCCACCACCGCATAAGTCCGCTGCGGATCGGGGCGAATGTCGTGGCGGACGCCGGCTTCCAGGTTGAACCAGGGATCGATGGCGCGGCTGTAAAGCGCCTGCACCTCCGCGCTTTCCAGCGGGCCGCCGAATTCGCCCTCTCCTTCGGTCTTGAAGGCGAAACGGTCGATGTCGCCGCCTATCCAGCCCTCCCCTTCCCAATGATAGCCGTCGGCGCCCCTGCCCATGCGATATTCGAGCCGGTCGAGCATCAGCCGGGAGAAGGTCATGCCGCCGCTTTCCTTGAGCATGGCGGCACGGGCGCGCGCCATTTCGGCGGGGTTGTAAAAGGCTTCCGAGGCATGATCGGACGGCATGGGAGGGGCTACCCCCTCGGGCGCGCCGTCATCGGGCGCGGGCTGGCCGTGACCGGCATGGGCGTCCCCGGCAGGCGGATGGTCGGAATGATCCTCCTGCTGCATGGCGCCGTGGTCCATCCCGCCATGATCCTGCGCCCAGGCCGGCAAGGCGCCGGAAGCGAGCAGCAGCGCGGCCAGGCAAACCGGCGCCTTCATGCCGCGTCCCCCGCGTGCCGCACGGTCACGACGCGCATCATCCCCGTGTGCATGTGCATCAGCATATGGCAGTGAAAGGCCCAATCGCCCAGCGCGTCGGCGGTAAGGTCGAAACTCACCTTTCCCCCCGGCAGCACGTTCACCGTGTGCTTGAGCGGATTATGGTCGCCCGCGCCAGTCACCAGTTCGAAGAAATGGCCATGCAGATGGATCGGGTGCGGCATCATCGTGTCGTTGATCAGGTTGACGCGCACCCGCTCCCCATGGCGGAAGGGAATGGGGTCCGCCCCATCCGACAGCTTCACCCCGTCGAAGGACCACATATAGCGCTCCATGTTCGCGGTCAGGTGGATGTCGAGCGTCCGGGTCGGCGGACGCCTGTCCGCATGGGGAGTCAGCGATTTGAGATCGGCATAGGTCAGCACGCGATGGTCGACGGTCTCCAGCCCCGTCGGGCGGTCGGCGGTCCTGTCGGCCGGCATGGGCGAGAGCGTCGCGACGCCGGGCCCCATCTTCACCTGCGGCGCCACCGACCTGTCGCGCATCTTCATCGAATGGCCGGCCATGCCTTCATTGGCGGGCTGGCTGAGATCGATGACTCCGCCCTGCCCCATGTCCATTCCGGACATGTCCATGCCCATGTCCTTCATGCCCAGCAGCGGTCGGGCGCGCAGCGGCGGCACCTCCGCCGCAAGGCCCATGCGCGGCGCCAGGGTCGCCCGAACGAGGCCCGATCGGTCTATCGCTTCCGCGATCAGGGCGTAGGGCTTCGCTTCCCCGGGCTGCACCACCACATCATAGGTTTCCGCGATGCCGATCTGGAACTCGTCGGTCTCGACCGGCTGCACATGCTGGCCGTCGCACTGCACCACCGTCATCGGCAGGCCCGGCAGCCGCAGGTTGAAGTTGGTCATGGCCGCCGCATTGATGATGCGCAGCCGCACCCGCTCGCCCGGCGTGAAGAGGCCGGTCCAGTTCTCCGCCGTGCCATGGCCGTTCACCAGAAAGCTGTAGGTCGATCCGGTGATGTCGGATATGTCGGTCGGGTCCATCCGCATGGCGCCCCATTCCATGCGCTCCTTCGCGTTCTGGTCCTTCCCGGCCAGCAGCCCCGCCAAGGTCTGCTTCTGCATGTTGAAATAGCCGCCCATCTGTTTGAGGCGCTTCAGCAGGACGTGCGGGTGGACCGGGCTCCAGTCGGACAGGATGAGGACATGCTCGCGCGTGGCTTCCACCGGATCGGTTCCCGCCGGATCGATCACGATCGGCCCATAATGGCCGACGGCCTCCTGCATGCCGGAATGGCTGTGATACCAGTAGGTGCCGGACTGCCGGATGGGGAATTCATAGGTGAAGGTCTCGCCGGGGCGGATGCCGGGAAAGCTGATCCCCGGCACCCCGTCCATCTGGAAGGGCACGATCAGGCCGTGCCAGTGGATCGACGTATCCTCCCGCAGCCGGTTGGTGACGGACAGGCGGACATTCTGCCCTTCCTTGAGGCGGATGAGCGGCGCGGGCAGCGTGCCGTTGATCATCACCGCGTGCGCCGAACGCCCGCCGGTCGAAAAATGCCCCTCCGCCACGGTCAGGGCGATGGCCTCGCCGCTCAGCACTTCCGGGGCTGGGGCCGGGGCCGGGGTCAGGCCGGCCGTTCCGCTCCGCGCCCAGGCGGGGAAAACCCGGCTCAGCGCCAGCGCGCCGCCCAGTCCGCCAAGATTGCGGACGAGGGTGCGGCGATCGACATCGGGAAGGGTGAAGGCCATGGACAGCTCTGCAATAAGGACGGTTTCCCCCTATACGCGGCCCGTCGCCCCATCCCTCAATCCTTCGGCCAATTTGTTGCGCGCCCTGTAGAGGCGTGTTTCGACGGCTTTCTCGCTGATGCCCAATATCTGCGCCGCCTCCGCCTGGCTCATTCCCTCGATGGCGCGCAGAACCAGCACGTCCTTGAGATTGCCGGGCAATGCGGCGATGGCTGCATGGATATGCGCCAGCTCCGCCCGGGACTGGACAGCCTCCTCCGGCGTCGGCATGCCGTCCGCCACGGCGCCTGCTTCCTCGATCGGCCGGGCGAAGGTGAAGAAGCGCCGCACCGCCCGCCGCCGCGCCCAGTCACGGCATTTATTCACCGCGATCCGCGCGATCCACAGCCGGAAGGGCCGCGCGCCATCATAGCGGCCAAGCGCGGCGAAGGCGGAGATGAACGTCTCCTGCGTGATGTCGAGCGCCTCCGTCGCATCGCCCGCATGTCCCCGCGCCAGACGGAACACGGCGTCGCGATGGCGGCGCATCAGCTCGCCATAGGCGCTCTGCTGCCCGGCGAGCGCCAGCGCGGCCAGCTCTGCATCGCCGCGTTCGGTGAGCGACGGGCTCACCGCTCCGGCGGGACGGGGGCTGGCCGGGTCAGCGCCTTGACGATGGCGGCGTCGAACTGCGCCGCCTGATCCGGCCGCAGCACGGCGCGCATCGCGAAGATATGCTTCAGCGTCTCCTTCTGAAGCATGCCCATGACGTGATGCGACCGGTCGACGGCCTCGGCCACTTTCGGGCCATAGCCATGCTCCGCCGCGATCGCCTGCGCCAGTCGCGCATTGTCGGCGCGCATCTCCGCCTCCATGGCCTCGCGCCGCCTCGCGAAATCAGCCTCCAGCGCGTGAATGCGCCGTTCCTGCGCCGCATCCAGTTCCAGCTTCTGGTGGATCAGGGCATGAACCTCGCTTTCGACGCGCGGTTCCGGCGCGATCCAGGCCCGCGCCACCAGCACCGCCGCCAGCGCCGCTGCAAAGGCGACCAGCGCGACCAGCCCATAGCGTGCGGTTCCCCTCATGCCCTTACCCCCCGCATGACTCACTGCCCCAGCAGGCGGGAGGGTGCGTAATCCGACATGCCGATGATGGCGGGCCGGGACGCCGCCTGCGCCGGGCTGCCGGGCACCACGCTGCCGATCCACCCGATGCCGACCGCGACGATCCCCGCCAGCGCGAGGCTGCGCCGCGCCACGGCCCGTTCGCGGCGCGAGACGACGCCTGCCATCACCGCGTCCTCCAGCCTTTCCAGACGCGGATCGGCGGGGGCGTTCCGCATCTGGGCGGCCACCTGGCCCAATAGCTGATCGAGGTCGCTCATCACTTTCACTCCACATAGCGGCTTCAAGCCGGCGGGCATCATCCGCCACGCCGGAAATCACCACAAACACCATGTCCTGTCGCCTGCAATACGCAGGGCGCTTACCGACCCCTCATGCAAAAATTCCTGCGCTCCAGTCGAGGGGTCGGAAAGCGCAATGCGTAATGGTCCGTAACCGCAATCTATCGGGAGCCTATCATCATGCGTCGCAACCTGTTCACCCCCGCCATGCTGGCCGCCGCCTTCGGCCTTGCCGCCCTCCCCTCCGCAGCGCTGGCGCATCCGAAGCTGCTTTCCTCCAGCCCGGCGGCGGACGCCACCGTCTCCAAACCCACCCGGCTGACGCTCAGCTTTTCCGAAAAGCTGCTCGCGCCCTTGAGCGGCGTGGACCTCACCATGACCGGCATGCCGGGCATGGCCGATCATGCGCCGATGCCGATCAAGGGCTTCAAGACAGCGGTCGACGGGGACGGGAAGACCATGATCGTCACCCTGCCCCGGGCGCTGCCGGCCGGCAGCTACGACCTCAACTGGCACATCGTCGGCGCCGACCAGCACAAGATCGCGGGCAAATACAGCTTCTCGGTCAAATAAGGTCGATGGACTGGCTTCTCGTCACTGCCCGTTTCGCCCTGTACGCCGATCTTGCAGCGCTTGCCGGCCTGCCGCTGTTCTGGTGGAGCATGGGCGGAAGCGCGCGGCGCGGGGCGATCGGCGCGCTGGCGGTGGCCGGGCTTGCGCTCTCCGCCCTGTGGCTGCTCGCCAGCGCGGCGGCCATGGCGGGAACCCCGTTCCTGCCCCCCGACTGGGGCGTCGTCGGGATATTGCTCAAGGAAACGCCGCTTGGCATGGTGCTGGCGGTGCGGGCCGTCGCGCTGCTGTCGATCCTGCCGCTGCTGCTCCGGCAGGGCGCCGGATGGAACGCCGCCCTGGCCCTGCCCGCCGCCATCGCCGCCGCAACCCTGGCCTGGTCGGGCCATGCCGCCGCCAGCGAAGGCCTTGCCGGCAGCGCCCACCGCATCGCGGACGCGCTGCATATGCTGGCCGCCGCCGGATGGTTCGGTGCGCTGCTGGCCTTGCTGCATGCCGTGCTGTCGGGAAGGGAGAGCGGACGAACCGCCCATATGCTGGAGCGTTTCTCCCTGTTCGGCACGATCTTCGTCGCGACGCTGATCCTGACCGGCGCATTCAACGCAGTGATGATCGTCGGTATAGCCCAACTGCCCGCGCTTCTGCATGGCCTTTATGGCTGGCTGCTTCTCACCAAGCTGGCGCTGTTCGCCGGCATGCTGCTGCTCGCCGCCGCCAATCGCTGGTGGTTGACGCCGATGCTGGAGAGGAACGGAGGCGTTGCCCATCTGCGCCTGTCGCTGCTGGCGGAAACCAGCCTGGCGGTCCTCATCCTGGGACTGGTCGCGGCGCTTGGGACCCTGGATCCACTGGCTTGAAATGTGGGTGATGAGGGGAGGATTGGGATTGGCGATTTCAAGACCTTCCTTCTCCTTGAGGGAGAAGGATGGAAGCCTTGGCGACGAAGGAGCCTGGGCTGATTTAGAGGAGGGAAGCGGGCTTGCGGTCCGCGCGATCCGTTGGATCGCGCTCCCCTCACCCAGCTACGACCAGGCAGCAAGCTGCCAAGTCTGCGCAGCCCTCTCCCTCAAGGGAGAGGGATAAGGTGGGCGTCAGATTACCACCCATTTCCCCGTCGCACCGGCGGTTGCTTCAGACCCAACCTTCCAGCACCTGATTGGGCGGCCGGTGGCCGTCGACCCAACTGCGGATATTGGCGATCACCCGTGCCCCGGTGGCGTCGCGCCCTTCGATTGTCGCGGACCCCATATGCGGCAGCAGCACCACATTGGAGAGGTCCAGCAACCGGGCGTCGACCGCCGGTTCATGCGTATAGACGTCCAGCCCCGCCCCTGCGATCCGTCCTTCCGCAAGCGCCCCGATCAAGGCCGGTTCATCCGTGATCTCGGCTCGCGAGGTGTTGATCAGATAGGCGTCGGACCGCATCAGCGCGATCCGCCGGGCGTCGATCATCCCGCGGCTGTCGGCGTTGAGCGGGCAGTGGATCGACACGATGTCGCTGCCCGCCAGCAGAGACTCCAGATCGCCATGCCAGTGCGCCTGCAATTCCTGCTCCACTTCGAAGGGAAGGCGGTGGCGGTTGTGATAGGCGATGGAAAGGCCGAAGGCCGCCGCCCGGCGCGCGACCGCACGGCCGATGCGGCCCATGCCGATGATGCCCAGCTTCTTGCCGCCGATGCGGTGCCCCAGCATGCCCGACGGGCTCCAGCCGGTCCACGCGCCAGAGCGCACCAGCTTCTCCCCCTCCGCCAGACGGCGCGGCACCGACAGGATCAACGCCATCGTCATGTCGGCGGTGTCTTCGGTCAGCACGCCGGGCGTGTTGGTGACGATGATCCCCTTCTGCCGCGCGGCATTGAGGTCGATATGGTCGACGCCGCTGCCGAAGCTGGCGATGAGTTGCAGCCTCTCCGGCGCGGCCTCGATCAGCGCGGCGTCGATCTGGTCGGTGACGGACGGCACCAGCACGTCGCATTGCGCCATGGCGCGGGTCAGCGCGGCGCGATCCATCGGCACGTCACCGATGTTGAAGACCGTATCGAACAGATCGGCCATGCGCGCCTCGACATTGGGAGGCAGGCGGCGCGTAACGATGACGCGCGGCGTGGCGGGGCGCGGTTTCTTGGCCATGTCTGGCCGCTATTCCCCGTGAGGACGATGGTCAAGCGCTTATCCATATCCGCAAGAGAGCGGTTGTCGGTCATGGCTGCGAGCGGCTATGGTCCGGCAGTCAGGCAACGGGGACGATATGGGCATGAAGGGCTATCTGGGCGCGGGCATGATCGCGGCGCTGTGCTGGGCGGGCGGGGCATGGGCCGCGCCTGCGAAGCCGGTGCCCTATTGGGCGTCGCTGACCCAGGCCGAGGCGCGCATGCGCGTGGGCCCCAGCCTCGATTACCCGTCCAACTGGGTCTATCGCCGCCGCGACCTGCCGGTGAAGGTGGTGCAGGTGCTGGGCCTGTGGCGCAAGGTGGAGGATTCGACCGGCACGCAGGGGTGGATGCATGTCCGCCTGCTGAGCGACACCCCCACCGCCATCGTCACGGCGGACATCGCTCCGATGCGCGATTCCCCCAGCGAGGACGCCCGCGCCCTGTTCCGCGCGCAGAAGGGCGTGGTGGGGCGGCTTTCCTCCTGCGGCAAGGGCTGGTGCGCCTTCGACGTAGGGGGGCAGAAGGGCTTCATCCGCGCCAGCGACATATGGGGCGCGACGGGGTAGCGCCGCTCACTCGCCCTCTTCGTCGAACCGGTCGGCGTGCATCAGCCGCTTCACCAGCGGCGCCAGCGCCATGACGACCAGCCCCGCACCGACCGACCACCAGCCGATCCTGCCATAGACCGCCAGCACATCGCCGCGGGAGGCCGCGCCGCCCTCTCCGCCCGTCGCCGCCGCAATCAGCCCGGCGGCATATTCGCCCAGCGCCATGGCCAGGAACCAGATGCCCATCATCAGGCCGATCATCCGCGACGGCGCCAGTTTCGACATGGCGGACAGGCCGACAGGGGACAGGCAGAGTTCGCCCAGCGTGTGGCAAAGATAGAGCAGGAAGATGAACAGCACCGGCGTCAGCGTGCCGGGCGCGCCGGTCCCCGCCACCAGGATCAGGAAGCCCGCGCCCACCAGCGCCAGCGCAATGCCGAACTTGGCAGGAGTGGAGGGTTCCCACCCCCGCTTCGCCAGCCAGATCCACAAGCCCGCCATCACCGGTCCGAACATCAATATATAGGCGGCGTTGACGGACTGGAACATCGAGGCAGGCACGTTGAAGCCCCAGATGTTCCGGTCCGTATAGCGATCCGTGAACAGGCTGAGCGACGATCCCGTCTGTTCGTACAGGCCCCAGAAGAGCGGGTTGATGACCAGCAGGAACAGCGCCGCCAGCATCCGGTCGCGGCCGATCCGCTCCATCCGGCCGAACGCTTCCCAGAGGATGTACAGCACGACGGCGACGCTTGCCGCCGCCAGCATCCAGCCGACGATCACATGATTCTGGATCAGGAACCAGCACAGCGCGATGAACGCCAGGCTGGAGAGATAGACCAGCCATTCGCGGCTGAGGATGCCGCCGACACGCTGCCTGAGGCGCTCGGGATCGCGCGGCTCGCCCTTGCCCTGAAGCAGCGGCCTGCACAGCATGAAGCCGATCACGCCCGCGATCATGCCGACCGACGCCGCGCCGAAGCCCCAGTGCCAGCCCCATGTCTGGCCCAGATAGCCGCAGATGACCGGGCCTATTGTCGCACCCAGGTTGATGCCCATGTAGAAGATCGTATAGGCCGGGTCGCGTCGCATGTCGTCGCGCGGATAGAGCTGCCCCACCAGTGCCGAAACGCTGGATTTGAGGAAGCCCGTACCCGTGATCACCGTCGCCAGGCCGAGCCAGAACAGGCCAAGGCCCATGGCCCCCGCATCGTCGCTTTCCATGCCCAGGATGATGTGCCCGGCGGCGATGACGACACCGCCGAACAGCACGGCCTTGCGCTGGCCGAGATAGCGGTCCGCCAGATAGCCGCCCATCAGCGGCGAGATGTAGATCAGCGACATATAGGCGCCATAGGCGTAGCTGGCGTCGCGATCGGAAAAGAGGAAATGCTGCGTCAGATAGAAGATCAGCAGCGCACGCATGCCGTAGAAGGAGAAGCGTTCCCACATCTCCACGAAGAACAGCAGGAACAGCCCACGCGGATGGCCGAGCCAGGTCCTGCCCGCTCCTGCCCCGGCGGGCGTTGAAATGGAGGTCGCCATCCGGCCCCTTATCCTATCTTGTTGCGGGCCCTGCGAAACGCATCCCTTGTCGCCGCCAGCCTAGAACCGAAATTATTCGTCTGTCAAAGAGCGGCCCTGCCCTTGCGTCCTGCCCGCCGCCGGGCCATCTGGACGGCCATGTTCAACGACCGCAGTTCTCCGCTCTCGCTTCTCCAGACCCGCCGATCGGGCAAGCCGCGCGACCTGATCGCGCCGGGACCGGACGAAGGCCAGCTCCGCAAGATATTGGAGGTGGCGCAGCGCACGCCCGATCATGGCAAGCTGGCGCCCTGGCGCTTCGTGATCGTGCCGCTGGAGAAGCGGGACGCTCTCGCGGCATTGCTCGAGACGGCGTATCGCGCCGAAAAGCCCGATGCCGGGCGGCTGGAGATGGAGTCAATGCGCCAGTTCGCGCATCAGGCGCCCACGCTGGTCGTCGCGCTGTCCGCGCCGGTAGAGGGTAGCAAGATCCCTGTGTGGGAACAGGAACTGTCGGCGGGCGCGGCGATCATGAATCTGCTCCATGCAGCGCATGCGCTGGGCTTTGCGGCGGGCTGGCTGACGGGCTGGGCCAGCTATAATGAGGATGTGCGCGCCGCCTTTGCGAAGGCCGGGGAGCGGATCGCGGGCTTCGTCTTCATCGGCACTGCGGGACGGGAACAGGAAGAGCGTCCTCGGCCAGAATATGACAATATAGTTTCTGTCTGGGACAGATAGTTACATGTTCAGCCGGATATGGCGCAAGGGCGTCGCTTGACCTGCCACGCTGTATTATGGCACTGATGCACCATGGCCGACGACTCAAAACCCGTCTATCTCCGCCTTCGGGAGATCATCGCCGCTTCTATTCTGGACGGGGAGTTTCGCGATGGGGACATGCTGCCTTCGGTGCGTGCCCTGGCCGCGCAGCAGGGCGCCAATCCGCTGACGGTAGCGAAGGCCTATCAATGCTTTCAGGACGATGGGCTGATCGTGGTGAAGCGCGGCGTCGGCATGTTCGTCGCCGACGGCGCGACGCGGCGGTTGCGGGAAATGGAACGGGCGCGCTTCATGGAGACCGTATGGCCGCCTGTGGCGGAGCAGATCAGGAGGCTGGGAATCAGCGCGGCGGATCTGGATTTGCAACGAGCCTAGGATCGCGCTGCGTTTTTCCATGAGTGCAGTGGGTGCGGGTGACGTGATAAGTTCGTGAGCCGCCGGGCTGGCTGATTTGGGTGGTTTCCTGCCATCCCCCCTCCCGCAAGCGGGAGGGGGCTAGGGGGTGGGCTGGCGCGACATCAGCGGGAATTTGCAACGGCTAAGCTGGAAGCTCGCTGCGCTCGCACCCACCCCTAACCCCTCCCGCCTGCGGGAGGGGAATGTCTTGGATTGGCCATTTCCCCGCACTCCAATGGACGCGGCGCGCTTTGGTACAATCAGGGCCTTCAATTCTGCATCCGATATTGCTTCAGCAGATCGTAGAGCGTCGGCCGGCTGATCCCCAGCATCTTCGCCGCGCCGGAGATATTCCCGTCCGTCCGCGCAATCGCCCGGCGGATCGCGCGGCGGTCGGCCATTTCCCGCGCCGCCTTCAGGTTCACCACATCACCGCCTTCGGCGCGATCTCCGTCCAGATCGAGATCGGCCGCGGTCACATGCTTGCCGTCGGCCATGATGACGGCGCGCTTCATGCGGTTTTCCAGCTCTCGCACATTGCCCGGCCAGCCCCAGGCGTCGAGCGCCGCCAGCGCATCGGGCGCGAGCCCCTTGACCTGCGGATTCATCTCCTTGGCGAAGCGGTGGAGGAAATGCCGCGCCAGCAGCGCCGGATCGCCCGGCCGCTCCCGGAGAGCGGGAATGCGCACGACGATCTCCGCCAGGCGATAATAGAGGTCCTCCCGGAAAGTGCCCGCCGCGATCATGGCTTCCAGATCCTGATGCGTGGCGCAGACGATCCGCGTGTTGACCGATATGGGCTGGCGTCCGCCGATCCGTTCGATCACCCGCTCCTGCAGGAAGCGCAGCAGCTTCACCTGCAAGGCCAGCGGTATGTCGCCCACTTCGTCCAGGAAGAGCGTGCCGCCCTGCGCCTGCTCGATCTTGCCGGGCGTGGTCTTGATCGCCCCGGTGAAGGCGCCCTTCTCATGGCCGAACAGTTCGGCCTCCAGCAATGTTTCGGGAATCGCCGCGCAGTTGATCGCGACGAAGGCCCCGTCCCGGCGCGGGCTGGCATCGTGCAGGCCCTGCGCCAGCAATTCCTTGCCGGTGCCGCTTGCGCCCAGCAGCAGGACGGAGACGTCCGCGGCCGCCACCCGTTCTATGGTGCGGGCGACCTTCATCATTTCCGGCGCGGCGGTGATCAGCCGGCCCAGCACGCGCCCGCCCTCCGGCGCGGTTTCGGCCAGCCGGGCATTTTCCCGCTCCAGCGCATGAACGTGGAAGGCGCGGCGGACGATCAGCCCCAGCTCATCGATGTCGACCGGCTTCTGGTAGAAATCATAGGCGCCGCCGGAAATGGCCTGCAGCGCGCTTTCCCGCGCCCCATGGCCGGACGCGACGATGACCTTCGTGTCCGGCTTGATCCGCAGCATTTCCGCCAGCGTCGCGAACCCTTCGCTGGTGCCGTCGGGATCGGGCGGCAGGCCCAGGTCCAGCGTCACCACATCGGGCGCCTGCTCGCGCAGCATCTCTATCGCTTCCTCCCGGTCGCCCGCGATGAAGAGCTGATATTCCTCATAGGCCCAGCGCAATTGCCGTTGCAGGCCCGGATCGTCCTCGACGATCAGCAGTTTCGGTCGCATGTCGCTCATCAGGCGGCCTTCCCCCTAAGATCCTGTTGCGCCAAAGGCAGGCGCAGCGTGAACCGGCTCCCCACGCCGGGCTTGCTTTCCACATCGATCCGCCCGCCCATCGCCTGGGCCAGGGCCCGCGCCTCGAACGCACCGATGCCAAAGCCCCCCGCCTTGCTGGAGGAGAAGGGCTTGAACAATTCGCGGCGGATGAATTCCGCGGTCATCCCCCGGCCCTGATCGACGACATCCAGCAGGGCGCAGCCACCATCGGCGGACAAGCGCAATTCCACGGGGCTGTCCGGCCGGCTGGCGTCGATGGCGTTCTGGAGCAGGTGGGTGACGATCTGCTCGACCCTGGCGGGATCGGCCAGCACGGGCGGCGCGTCGCCGGTCACGCCTATTTCGTGCTGGCGCGAGCGGGTGCGCGCGACCTGCTCCGCCACTTCGCGCAGCGCCATGGGCCGGGGTTCCTCCGCCCGGCCCTTGTTATGCTGCGACAGGCGGGCGAGCATGTCGTTCATCTTGCCCACCGATTCCTTCAGCGTCAGCACCATGTCGGTGCGGAAATCCGGATTGTCGGCGTGCCGCTCCGCATTGCGGGCGAGCAGCGAAAGCTGGCTCACCAGATTCTTGACGTCATGGATGATGAAGGCGAAGCGGCGGTTGAACTCCTCGAAGCGCTGGGCGTCGTCCAGCGCCTGCTGGCCCTGCGCCTCGCTCAGATAGCTGGCCGCCTGCCGTCCGGCGGCGCGCAGCATGTCGAAATCCTCCCAGTCGAGCCGGCGGTCGATCGGCGGGCGGGCAAGCAGGATCGCGCCGATCAGCCGGCCGAAATGGATCAGCGGCACCAGCGCCCAGGCGCGGCGGTCCAGGCTCATCCAGCCCGGCGCACTGATTTCCCCGGCCCCGGAAGGCGGGCGGTCGATGTCGATGATCCAGCCGCTCTGTTCGATGAGGGCGGCGAGCGGGGCGGGCACGACCGATCCGTCCGGCCTGTCCCCCTGCCAGTTCCAGTGCGTTTCGAACGCCAGCGCGCCGTCGTCCGCACGCAGCATCAGCAGGGCGGCGGGAGAATCGGTGATGTCGGCCACCGCCTTCGCCACGCGCTCCCCCAAAGGCAGGGCATTGTCGCCGGGGCGGCCTATGGTGTCGCCGAAGCGCATCCATTCGGTGCGATAGTCATAGCGGTGCTGGAAGAAATGCTTGGCCACCTGCACCTTCCAGAAGGCGCGGAGCCGGCGGGAAGGCAGCAGCACGAGCGCGCTTACCGCCAGGAAGAAGACGCAGCCGATCTCGACCGCGCGGGCATAGGGCCCGGCGACCAGTTCCACCAGCACCGCCGCCGCCGCCAGCACCACGATGTAGAGCGCGATGGCCGCGAGGGAGAGCGACTGGAATGTCAGGGCGCGGGACAGTTGCAGCCGTCCGGCCATGTCGGCGCGCATTCCCGCCGCGATCACCGGGGCCAGCAGCGCCATCATCGGCCCGCGCAGCGCGTAGAGATCGCTTGCCCGGTCGATGGCGAAGGTGGCGATGGCATAGAGATTGAGGTCATATGTCCACATCGCCGCCAGCGCCCCCAGCAGCAGCGCCACCCGCTCCCGTTCCCGCACCGGCCAACTGATATAGAGATGATGGACCAGCATCAGGCTGCCGATGGCGGTCATCAGGTGCAGCACCAGCGAGGCATGAAGAAGCGCGCGGTGCAGGTCGCTAGGCTCCGGCAATTGCCGCCAGATGAGGTCGGTGAAGGTCTGAAGCAGGATGATTCCCGCCACGGCGGCATAGACCGATCCGATCGCCAGCAGGGATTCTCCCCGCACCGCGCCGTTCCGCCGCAGCATCGCGAACAGCAGCAGCAGCCAGGCCGCGTTTCGGATATTTTCTCCGATGCCGGTCAGCGGCTTGCCCACCCCGCCGAAGGAGACATAGAGCGACCAGCAGGCGGTCAGCAGCAGCGCCGCGGCCAGCAGGCGCTGTTCGGCGGCTTCTTCCCGGCGGCGCAGGACGAAAATGCCGAGCGCCGCGAACAGCACGGCGGCCAGCGCATGGCCCCAGTCCCCGACGAATTGCAGCAGGCCGCTCACCGCGCCCCCTCCGGCCAGAGGATGACGCGCAGCGTCTGGATGAGGATCAGCAGATCGAGGAAAGGCGTGTAGTTCTTGGCGTAATAAAGATCATATTCCAGCTTGTTCCGGGCATCCTCTATCGACGCGCCATAGGGATAGTTGATCTGCGCCCAGCCGGTGATGCCGGGCTTCACCATGTGCCGCTCCGCATAATAGCGCAGATGCTGTTCCAGATCCTCGACGAACTGACGGCGTTCGGGGCGCGGGCCGACGAAGCTCATCTCGCCCTTCAGCACCGTCCATGTCTGCGGCAGTTCGTCGATGCGCAGCTTGCGCAGCCAGTAGCCAAGGCGGGTGATGCGCGGATCGTCCTTTTCCGCCCAGACCGCCTGGCCGGACAGTTCCGCGTCCTGCCGCATGGTGCGCAGCTTCACGATCCAGAATTCCTCGCCATAAAGGCCGACGCGCTGCTGGCGGTAGAATGCGGGGCCCTTGCTGTCGAGCTTCACCAACAGGGCGGCCAGCAGGATGATGGGGCCGGTCAGCAGCAGCAGGATCGAACTGGCGAGGACGTCGAACAGCCGCTTGGCGATGCTGGACAGGCGGCGGCCCGCCGAAAAGCCGTCGGAGAAGATCAGCCAGCTCGGATTCACGCTGTCCAGGTCGACACGGCCGGTTTCCCGCTCCAGGAAGGTGGAGATCTCGTTCACATGGACGCCGGTGGTCTTGATGCGCAGCAGGTCGCTCAGCGGCAAGGCGTTGCGCCGTTCCTCCAGCGCCAGCACCACCTCGCTCGCGGCCAGGCGGACGACGAAATCGGCGAGATTGTAGATGGCGCTGCGGTTGATCGCCTCCGGGATCACCTGCGCGCCGTCATTCATCGCGATGTAGCCGACGACGAGGAAGCCCGATCCCTTGCGCTGCTCGATCTCCCGGATGCGGTCGGCGCGATTGCCCGCGCCCAGCACGACCAGCCGCCGCTTGAACGCTTCGCCGCCGAGCATCGATCCCAAAAGGACGCGGATCGCCAGCAGCAGGGCAATGGCGAGTCCCATGGCGTAAAGCGAATTGGACCGCCAGAGCGTGATGTCCGGCAGCAGGAAATGCATGACCGACAGGAACAGCACGCCCAGCGAAATCGCGACCAGCAGCCGCGCCAGCGCGTAGCGGATCGATTGCAGCGCCTCCGGCCCATAGACGCCGACCGCGATCATCGCTGTCTGTATGGCCAGGCCGAAGCTGAGCAGCGGCGCGATGCGGGTCGACACATGATCGACCTCCATGCCGATCTGGCGGGCGCGCAGAATCCACCCGCCTTCAGCCGCCGCCATCAGCAGCATGAAGTCCAGAAGGCCGAGCAGCAGGACCGCATGCGGCACATAATGTTTGAACAATCTTATCATTCGTCGCGCGTTCCCGCTGCGCCCGGCGGGCAGGTGACAGCCGGATCAGCTTACAGGCGCTGTAAGGAAATCCGACACTGTCAGGGACAATGCACGACAATCACAAAGATTTTCTGAACGGGACCACCGACCATGCCGACGAAGCGGCAGGGGCGATCAATTCTGGTTGCGAAGCGCATCCGCGGCGTTCTTCGCCGCGTGCCCCACCACATGGGCGGCGCTGTCGACGGAACCGGCTGCCTTCATAAGGGCGTCGGCACGGCTATCGTCGCGTTCCTTCGTCATGTAGAAAAAGCCGATCGCCAGCACCAGCGCCAGGGCGACCAGAAGGAATATGATCAGGCTTCCCCGCGACCGGCCCGGCAAGGAAGCCGGTTCGAAGGGTTCGTCCTTACGACCTTCGTCCATTCTCCTTCTCCCGATCCTCGCATACCGAGGCGGAGAGTATAGCACAGATCACTCCACGTCGGAGTCGGTATCTTCACCTGTTTCCCGGGATTCCCGGCCCCGGCTCAACCGGTCGACATCGTCCATGATCTCGTCCAGCACCGCGGCGTCGCTGCTTTCCTGGCTGCGGCGGGATGGCAGTTCGCCATTTTCCAATATCTGCTCCAGCGCGGCGCGGCCGCGGGCGACGCGGCTCTTGATGGTGCCCACGGCGACGCCGCAGATTTCGGCGGCTTCCTCATAGGCGAAGCCGCCCGCGCCGACCAGGATCAGCGCCTCTCGCTGGGGCTGCGGCAATTGCAGCAAGGCGCGCTGCATGTCGGACAGTTCGACATGCTTGTCCTGCCCGGCGGGCGCGGCAAGCAGGCGGTCGGCCGCCAGATCGTCCCAATCGCCCCGGAAGCGGGAACGGCGCATCTGCGACAGATAATGATTGCGCAGGATGATGAAGGTCCAGGCACGCATGTTGGTGCCCGCCTGGAAGCGGCTGCGCGCGGCCCAGGCCTTCAGCAGCGTTTCCTGCACCAGATCGTCCGCGACATCGCGATTGCCGGACAGGGACCGTCCAAAGGCGCGCAGATGGGGGATGACCGCCGCCAGTTCCCGCTTGAAATCGGTGTCTGAAAGCGTTTCGCGCTCAACATCCTGGCCCACGCCGTCGCTCATGGTAACAACCCCTTCACCGGCTGTCGCCCTCGCTGCATGAACGGAAGTCGTCAAAGCCATATGTGCGTCCGCATCCCAATCTTTTTCTTCTCAAGGACCAATTGCCGCAACCGCGTTCAATGGCCCCACAATATCACAATCATCACGATGATCGCGAGTGTCAGTGAAACGCCGAGCACGTAACGCACGATATGCGGCGTCGAGCCCGCCCTGGCTTCTTCCGTCGCAATATGCTGCTCCTGTTCGACCATGGGTCGCTCCCGATCGTTACGCATCAATAACGCGGGTCGTGGACCGGGGTTCCCCTTCTTTCCAGCCTAATTTCAGAAAGCCGCGCGCGACGTCAGGCCGGCGCGGTCGCTTCGTCGAAGAACAGCGCCTGAGAAATCGCGGCCTTGACGGTCGAACGCTGGAAAGGCTTGGTGATGAGGAAGGTCGGCTCCGGCCGTTCGCCCGTCAGCAGGCGTTCGGGGAAGGCGGTGATGAAGATCACCGGAACGGAGAATTCGGCGAGGATGTCCTTCACCGCATCGATGCCGCTCGAATCGTCGGCAAGCTGGATGTCCGCCAGCACCAGCCCGGGCCGTTCCGCCATGGCTTCGCGCACCGCATCCTCGCGCGTGACGGCGATGGCGGTGACTTCATGCCCCAGGTCGCGAACGATGGTCTCTATATCCATCGCGATGATCGGCTCATCCTCGATGATCAGCACCTTGGCGCGGGTCTGCGCCTCGATCTCGCTCAGCGCTTCCTTGACCAGCGCTTCCACGTCGTCGCTGTCCAGGCCGATCAGATAGCCGACGTCATCGACGGTAAATCCCTCCAGCGCCGTCAGCAGCAGCGCCTGGCGCGGCAGCGGCGTCAGGCGGGCGAGTCGTGCCTGCGCGATCGCCTCCTGCCCGTCGGCGCCGGTCAGCACCGGCCCGTCTTCCAGATGGGACGAGGACCAGATCGCATGGAAAGTCTTGTAGAGGCCAAGGCGCGGATCGACATTCGACGGGAATTCGTCGGGCGCCGCCACGATCGCCTCCAGCGTGGCGCGCACATAGGCATCGCCGTGCGCCTGGCTGCCCGTCAACGCACGCGCGTAGCGCCGCAGGAAAGGAAGGTGGGGGTGCAGTTGCTGACCAAGCGACATCTGTAAAAATTCTCCCAGCCCATCGGGCGCCTTGTCCTATGTTAAAGCCACGCCTTAACCAAAATGCCGAAACATTCGCCGGAATGGGAGGATGGATGGACGATGCCGATGTGGCAAGCCCCCTTACCCCCTTTCAGAATGGAAATGCTTCGGGCATGACCGCCCGCGTCGCCTTCCATTCTCGCCACCGACCTCGTGCGGCGGGCAAAAAATGCTTCGCCAAGGGAACCAACGACCAACGGATTTGTTTCACTGCCGTTCGGTTTTTTCGAAAATCTTTGGAATTTTGTGTTTTGATTTCCCTGACGCCGAATTGACGTCATAGGGGAAAGCCGCAAAAAGAGCAGGCTGGCATGACATTGATGGCTGCAGAGGGGCGTGTTTTGGTTGCTTCAACGACGGAACGGGATGTGACGGGAGGGGACAAGAAAGATGTCGGCACCAACACTCCGGATTCTGGCGTGAAGGGCAGTGTCGCCCGCAAGAAACGCACATCGGCCGCGAAGGACGACGGCCAGGTCGCTAATGCCCTGCGATCCGTCTATCAGCGCGCGGTTGACGAGGATATTCCCGCGGAAATGCTTGACCTTCTCAGCAAGCTCGACTGACTCTCCCTGATCGGCCGGACCGGGGGGAGCCGGAAACAAGCGGAGGGGACATGGCGCATCTGGTAAAATCCGGCCGGCGAGCGACGCTCTCCCCGAAGAATCGGCGTTCGATGTTCAGCGTCAGGTAAATGGACAGAATATCCCCACCGCCGCCGGCCGAAGGCATGCCTCCCCCGGCCGCTTCCTTCATTCAGAGATTGAACGCGGTTTCCCATTCCACCGGCGTCAAGATGTTCCTCATCCTGACGCTGGCCCTGCTGCCGCTAGGCCTGATCGCCTTGGTCGCTTCGCTTCAGGCGATCCGCACCACCGACCTGGAAAAGGAAGCGCTGCTGCGCGTGGCGGTAACGCAAAGTGCGCGCAAATTGTCCGCCGATCTCGCGTCCGACCGAACGGCGCTGATGCTGACGGCCAATGCCTTTGCGACATCCGGCCCCGATCCGGCGATGTGCGCGCGCCTTTCGGCCTTCCTGACCTCTCACGACCGTGGCGGCGGCCGCTATTATATCTACGACCGCTCGGGCCGGCGGCTTTGCGGTTCCACCCTGCCTGAACCGCCGGGCCTTCCCCGGTCGGAACGTTTCGGCGATGCCGCCGCGCAGTTGTTGACGGATTCGCCCTATCTCATCAGCCGGGCGCGGAGCGCCAACGGCGCGGTGGTCGCCATCGCTTATTATCCGCGCGGCTATCTGGAGGCGATGACCAACCCGGCGGGCACGTTGCAGAACCGGCAGATCACCTTGAATGAGGGCGGCCGCAGCCTGCTCATCACCCGTCCGGCCGGCCTTTCGGGCGGGCATAGCACCACGCTTTCCGCCCGGCTCGACCCGCCTGACATCGTCCTCACCATGACGGTGCGCGATCCCCCGGTCACGATCGCGCGCATGTTGTCGCTGTTCCTGCCGCTGGTCATGTGGTTCGCCGCGGCGGCCATTGGCTGGTTCGTCGTCAACCGCCTTCTGATCCGGCCGCTGGTGCTGCTGCGCCGCACGGTGGCGGCCTATGAACCCGGTCAGGTGCTGGAACCGATGCGCCGCATCCGCACCCCGGCGCAGGAGATCGTGGCGCTGGGCGACACCTTCCGCGAAATCAGCGAGGATGTCGCCACCCATGAAGCGGAGATGGCGGAGGGCCTGGAAACCCAGCGAAAGCTGACGCGGGAGGTCCATCACCGGGTCAAGAACAACCTCCAGATCATTGCGAGCCTGATCAACCTGCACGCGCGATCCGCCCATGACGCCGAAGCGGTCGAGGCCTATGCGACTATCCAGCGGCGGGTCGATGCGCTGTCGGTCGTCCACCGCAACCATTATGCCGAGTTGGAGGAACATCGCGGCGTCGGCGTGCGGTCGCTGATCAGCGAACTGTCGGCCAGCCTGCGCGGCACCGCCCCGGCCGAGGCGCGCCGCTTCGGCATTCAGATCGACAGCGACAATCTGCACATCAGCCAGGACGTCGCCGTGCCCATCGCCTTCCTGCTGACCGAGCTGGTGGAACTTGCCATGCTGTCCAATCCGCGCACGGCGATGCGGATCTCCGTGCAACTGGAACCGGGCCGCACCGACCGGGCGGTGCTCCACATCCTCTCGCCGGCGCTGCGCGGATCGCCGGACATGACTGCCCGGCTGGAGGAGCGCTACGGACGGGTGCTCACCGGCCTGTCACGCCAGTTGCGCGCACCGCTGGACCATGATCCGGAGACGGGCGACTATGCGATCGTCATTACGGTGCTGGAATAGGCGTTCGGGGAGCTTACCCCCTCAGGCCCGCTGATAATCCCGCCGGAAATCCGCTGCGAAACCTTGAAAGCGCCCGATGGCGATGCTGTCCCGAATCCCCTGCATCAGCGCCTGGTAGAAATGGATATTATGCTGCGTCATCAGCATCGCGCCCAGCATCTCGCCGGCCTTGACCAGATGGTGCAGATAGGCGCGGCTCCAGGTCGTGCAGACCGGGCAACCGCAGCGCGGATCGAGCGGCCCCTTGTCCTCCGCAAAGCGCGCATTGCGGATATTGAGCGGCCCGGCCCAGGTGAAGGCCTGACCGTTGCGCCCGCTGCGGGTGGGCAATACGCAGTCGAACATGTCGATCCCCCGTTCCACCGCGCCGACAATGTCGTCCGGCTTGCCCACTCCCATCAGGTAGCGCGGCTTGTCGGCCGGCAGCATGCCGGGCGCGAAATCGAGCGTGGCGAACATCGCCTCCTGCCCCTCGCCCACGGCCAGCCCGCCGACGGCATAGCCGTCGAAGCCGATGTCGATCAGCTTTTCCGCCGAAATCCGCCGCAGGCCCTCGTCCAGCGATCCCTGTTGGATACCGAACAGCGCCGCCCGCTCCGCATGTTCCGCCCCTGCATCGAACCCGTCTCTGGAGCGTTTCGCCCAGCGCATGGAACGCTCCATGGACTTCGCCGCCTCGTCATGGGTGCAGCCGTTCCTGGTGCACTCGTCGAAAGCCATGACGATGTCGCTGTCCAGCAACCGCTGGATCTCCATCGAACGCTCGGGCGTCAGCATATGCCTGGAGCCGTCGATATGGCTGGAAAAGGCGACCCCCTCCTCGCTCATCTTCGTCAGCGCGCTGAGGCTCATCACCTGATAACCGCCGCTATCGGTCAGGATCGGCCTGTCCCAGCCCATGAAGGCGTGCAGGCCGCCCAGTCGCGCGACGCGCTCCGCCCCCGGACGAAGCATCAGATGATAGGTGTTGCCAAGAATGATGTCTGCGCCGGCTGCACGCACTTCGGCCGGACGCATCGCCTTCACCGTGGCGGCGGTGCCGACCGGCATGAAGGCAGGCGTGCGAATCTCGCCCCGGCGCATCTGGATGGCGCCCGTGCGGGCCTTGCCGTCGGTCGCGGCGATCGAAAAGGAGAAGCGGGGATTTGTCACAGCGCGCGCTGTACGGTCGAAAGAGGCGCCAGACAAGGCCGCAAAGCCGCGCTTCAGCCCTTCTTGCGCAGCCCGTCAAGCGCAACGATCGCGTCGACATCGAACCCTTCGACCCGGCGGTAATTGCCGATGAAACAAAGGCAATCCGCAGCCAGGCTGAGCTGCCATGACTCACCTTGCAGGTCGTGCAGCAGCAGGGTCACAAGCTGCCTGTCGGTTCGGGGCGTGTTCATGGCGATGATCGTAATTAATAAAGGTTAACAAAGGCCTGCGCCCGATTTGCGACAAGTTTTCAAAGAAGCTATTTGTTGCATAAATACAACAAAACTCCGCGATTGGCCAGTTTTTAGGCGACATCCCTGCAACAGTTGCTGTTAAAAATGGTTAATTGCGGGGCAATAGCTTTCGGCGCGATTGCATAAGCGCGGCAACCCTGTTCTGCTTAACATCTGTTGCAGTTTGGGGGCTCAGATGGTTGATTCCGGACGATTTAATTCCGGCCGTGAACATATGGACGATCTGACTCCCGCCCCTCTTCCGGCGGAGGAGGATGTCGTGGCTGCCGTTACGGAAAGCATGGCCTCGACGCCGGACGTCGGCACCTCGACCATGTTCGACCTCGGCCAGATCGACATAAGCTGGGAGGCGGATGCCGCTACGCTCTGGGCGTTCATGACGCCATCGAATCGACCGAATTTCAGCCCCGCCATGTTGCGTGACGTCCGCTATTGGTATGTGGAGACCAAGCGACTGTTCGATGCGGGCAAGCTGCCGGTCAAATATATGGTGGCCGGATCGCGTTTTCCCGGCGTTTTCAACCTGGGCGGCGATCTGGAACTGTTCGCCGGCTGCATCGAGCGTGGCGACCTGCCCGGTCTTGTCGACTATGGCCATGCCTGTATCGACGTGGTTCATCGCACCTGGCGCAATGGCGACCTTCCCGTTATTTCCATTGCGCTGGCACAGGGCGATGCGTTGGGTGGCGGCTTCGAAGCCTTGCTCTGCTTCGATGTCGTGATTGCCGAACGCAGTGCGCGCTTCGGTCTGCCCGAAATGCTGTTCGGCCTTTTCCCCGGCATGGGGGCTTATTCCATCCTCGCGCGCAAGCTGGGTCGGCTGGCGGCCGAACGGATGATCCTGTCCGGCAAGGTCTATACCGCGCAGGAGATGCACGACATGGGCATTATCCACACGCTGGTGGAGGATGGCGAGGGTGAGCAGGCCGTCCGCGACTATATCGCGGCCAGCCTGCCCCATCATGCCGGTCATGTCGGGGTGTTCCAGGCAGGCCGACGCGTCGATCCGCTGGAGTATGAGGAACTGAAGGACATCGTCGAGAATTGGGCGGCCACTGCACTCAAGCTCGATCTGAAGGACGTGCGGATGATGCGCCGCCTGGCCTCGGCCCAAACCCGCCTGCATAGATAGGATCAGGCGCGCCGCCGGTCCTGGAGCATGGCGACGCTGCCGCTATCGTCATCCATCTGCCGCATCATCTCCAACACCTGCACCGCAGGGACTGGCCGGCTAAGCACGAAACCCTGCACATTGGTGAAGCCCATTTCGCGGGCGCAACGCAGTTGATCGTCGGTTTCAATCCCCTCCGCCACGGTTTCGACATCCAGGGCGTGGGCCAGATAGGCGACCGACTGGGCAATCGCCCTGTGGCGTGAATTCTCCTCGACGCCACGCATGAAGCTCTGGTCGACCTTGATCGTGTCGAAGGCATAGTCGCGCAGATAACCCAGCGAGGAATAGCCGGTCCCGAAATCGTCCAGCGCCAGTCGCAGGCCGATCCGCTGGAGATCGGACAGGATCAGGTTGGTCCGGCCGCTATCCTCCAGGAAGATCGACTCGGTCACCTCCAGTTCCAGCCGACGCGCCCTCAGTCCTGATTGCATCAGCGCCGCGATGACCGCGCGGGGAAGGCTGTCGCTCTTGATCAACACCGGGGAGATATTGACCGCGACGCGGACATTCTCATCCCATTCCATCGCATCCTGGCAGGCCTGCTCCAGCGCCCAGGCCGTGATCGGTTCGATCATCGAGCAGCTCTCCGCGATGGGGATGAACTCCGCAGGGGAAATGCGGCCGAGCGTCGGATGATCCCATCGCATCAGGGCCTCGCAAATCGTGATCTTGCCGGTTTTCGTGTCGAAGATCGGCTGGTAGTGCAGCACCAGCTCATTATTCGCCATGGCGCCGCGCAGGCCCATTTCCAGATCGTAGGTGCGGTTCTGCCGCTCCTTCATCGACCAGGCGAATTGCGCATGGCGGTTTCGGCCCGCATGCTTCGCCTGATACAGCGCCATGTCGGCATGCTGGAGCAGTTCGTCGCTGTCCTGTCCGTCCCCCGGCGCAACCGCGATCCCCATGGACGCGGTCACGCCGAGACTATAGCCGCCGACGTCGAAATCATGCGTGAATTCGGCCATTACATCGTCCGCGATCCGCTCCGCTTCGGCCCGGCTGGCGCCGGGGCAGATCAGCACGAACTCATCTCCTCCGAATCGCGCGACATGGCCGCGCCCATCCAGCGCGCGAGACAGCCTTTCAGCGACCCTGCATAGAAGCTGGTCGCCGATCATATGTCCCAGGGAGTCGTTGATTTCCTTGAAGCGGTCCAGATCCATCCAGAACACCGCCATCGGATCCTGATCGGATCGTCGTCCATCGAACATCTCGCGCAGCCGCATCTGCATCGCCATGCGGTTTTCGACACCCGTCAGGCTGTCGAAGCGGGCCAAACGCTCAAACTTGGTGGCGAGCTGCGTCTTTTCATATTTGCCCTGCAATGCCTCCAGAACGATGCGATGCGTCGTCTTGGTAATGTCCGCCATGGCGAAGATCATCAGGAAGCAGAGAATTCCCAGAACCGTATAACTCAGTCCACCCGCGAGGACGAGGCCCAGCGAGGTAGGCAGCAGGGATAGACATGTCTGTCCCACCGCGACGTGAATGCGGCCAGCATTACGACCTGAAATACCGCCGGAATAGGACGCCACCAGGCAAACGGCCAATACGTGGAGCGTCGCGTCCTCCGAAAGCAGGAGAGTCGCGAAGGTCAATATTCCGAGGAGCGCGGCATAGGCCCAGGCACCCAATTCATAAGCCAGTCCCCAAATAGGCTGGGTTACACCGTTCTGATGGGCAAGCTGCCGCTCGAAATAAACGGCCGAGATCGACCGGCTGAGCCCGACGAGACAGATCAGGACCGCAATCGCGGTGATGGCGGGTAGCCGCGCATGCCATGCGATCACCAGCCCCAGCGCGCCGCCGGCAACCGCACCGATCATCAGCGAGGCGGGAGAGGCATAAAGGGATTTGACGAGATTCGCCTGCACTTCAGCGCTTTGCTGGGTGTCCGGCGTCATGCGCCCTCGCAGGGATGCGAGCAAGTTTCGTTCAGGGCGTGACACGTCATCGCCACCATTGCCGAAACATGATTTCCATTTGGTAAATCGCGCCGTCCAAAAGAAGCGGGAATTAGCGGATTGTTACGGAATCGACCGGCCATCGCGACCTATGCTCGCAAGGCAGGGCAAGAGGGGCTTGCTTTCCCCGATCGTAGCCGGAAAATAGCGTCATCGTGTCATATCATCCTCTGCATCGCCCGGTCTGGAACGCCCTCAACAGCGGCTGGAAGCCCTTGGCCGAAGGGGATGCGCTCGCGCTGCGGATCGATCCTCGCTACGGGCCCTTTGCCGCTGCGGCGGACGGCAGTCCGGCGGCGCGATCGGCGTTGGCTGCGCTTGTGCCCGAACAGGGGGAGCTGTGGATCGTCGAACCCGATGCGCAAACGCCGCCGGCCGGCACGCGCCTGGTCCGCGAAGCGATGCTGGCGCAGATGGTGGCGGAGGAGATTCCGGGCGATGCGCCGTCCTTGGAACCCGTCGTGCTGACAGATGATGATGCGACGGAAATGCGTGCTCTTGCATTGATGACGAAGCCTGGTCCCTTCCTGCCGCTGACCCATCGGCTCGGTCGCTTCATCGGCATCAAGGAGCGGGGCAGGCTGATCGCCATGGCGGGAGAGCGGATGCGTATGCCGGGCTTTGCCGAGGTCAGCGGCGTCTGCACTCATCCCGACCATCGCGGGCGGGGCTATGCGAAGGGTCTGATGCAGATCGTTGCCAGGGCCATGCTGGAACGCGGAGAAATGCCGTTCCTGCATGCCTATGCCGCACATGAGGCGACGGTGGCGCTCTACGAAACGCTCGGCTTTCGGATAAGGGCGCGGATGCACATGATGGTGGTCGCCCGGATCTGAGCCATCTCGCTGCGGAGCCTGCCCGAGGGCTCGCCCGCCCAGAATATGCGGGGATTCGGCCCATGACGGGCTGCAAATGGCGGCTTTCTGCGCCTCCGGTGCCCACATATTGAAGTACGCTGCGTCGAAACGAGTCGCGCGCCTCGTTCGAGTGCCTTCGCAGGAGCATGATGCGGCCTGGGGCGAACGTCAAAACTCTGTCGTGAAGCCCCTACTCAAGCTTACGCAACAGCGTTGCCCGTCGGTTCCGGCCAGACACTCAGCCGATATGCGTCAACCGCTCCAGCGTGATCCAGCCTTCCACATAATTGGCATAATAGAGGCCGAACAGAACCGCCGACAGGACCGTCGCCCGAAGGGCAACGACGCCCGGACGAAAATTGCTGGGCGCGCTGTCCGCCTGCCCCGGCCGCAGCGCCTCGCCCGTTTCATCGGGCGTGCGAATGCCGAAGGGCAGCACGATGAAGGCGCTGATCACCCAGAACAGCACGTAAATGGCAAAGATCGCATACCAATTCATGCGCAAAGGGCTTAGGCGCGAATGAGCAGCACGTCCACCACCGGCTTCTTGCCCGTCCAGCGGGTGGCCGTGCGCCGTACCGCCAGCCTGACCCGTTCACGCAGCGCCTCTTCCTCCTGCGATCCTTTGGGTACAGCGCCCGCAGCCTCCTCGGCCGCCTCCTCCAGAAAGGCGGCCTTGTCCTCTTCCACCGGCACGCCCTGGGTGCGCAAGGCGGGGGAACCGATCACCCTGCCCTTGCCGTCCAGCGCCACCGCGACGCTGATCTGGCCATGCAGCGCAACCTTGCGCCGCTCGTTCATCGTCGCTCCGTCAGCGGGCAGGATGACGTCGCCATCCAGCACCAGCCGTCCCGTCGTTTCGTTGCCGATGACCTCCGGCCCGTTGGGCGCCAGCCGCAGCACATCGCCATTGGACTGCACCACCGCATGGGGAACGCCGCTCGCCAGACCCAGCCGCGCCTGCTCGGCCATATGCCGCCGCTCGCCATGGACCGGCAGCAGGATTTGCGGCCGTACCCAGCGATACATGGCTTCCAACTCGGGACGACCCGGATGGCCGGAAACATGCACCTCCGCCTGACGATCCGTCACCATCAGCACGCCCTTGGCCGCCAGTGCGTTCTGGATGCGGCCGATGGCGATCTCATTGCCCGGAATCTGCTTCGAGGAGAAGACGACCAGATCGCCCTCGTCCAACTTGATGGGGTGGCTGTCGAAGGCGATGCGCGACAAGGCGGCCCGCGCCTCCCCCTGCCCGCCAGTGGCGATGATCATCACCTCATTATGCGGCAAGGCCATCGCATCGTCCCAATCGACGGTCGGCGGGAAATCCCTGAGATAACCCGCCGTCCGCGCCGTCGAGATGATCCGGTCGAGCGACCGCCCCGCCACGCAGAGCTTGCGCCCCATGGCATTGGCAACCTCCCCCAAGGTCTGCAACCGCGCGGCATTGGACGCGAAGGTCGTGACCAGCACGCGCCCTTTAGCGCCCTCGATGGTCTGCATAAGCCCCACGCGCACATCGCCTTCGGAGCCGCTGGCTTCGGGATTGAAGACGTTGGTGCTGTCGCACACCAGCGCCAGCACCCCCTCGTCGCCAATGGCCGCCAGTTCCTCGGGCGTGGAGGGCTGGCCCAGCAGCGGCGTTTCGTCCAGCTTCCAGTCGCCGGTATGGAAGATTTTGCCATAGGGCGTGTCGATCAGCACCGCATTGCCTTCGGGAATCGAATGCGCCAGCGGCACATAGCGGAAACCGAAGGGCCCCAGGGCGAAGCTGCCCTCATTGTCGATCACGTTGAGCTCGACATCCTGGGTCAGCCCCTCTTCCTCCAGCTTCAGCCGGATCAGCCCCGCGGTGAAGGGCGTCGCATAGAGCGGCACGCCCAGATCGGCCGCGAGATAGGGAATGGCGCCGATATGGTCCTCATGCCCGTGGGTCAGCACGATGCCCAGCAGATCGTCCTTGCGATCCTCGATGAAGCTCAGGTCCGGCAGCACCAGCTCCACGCCGGGATAGGCGGGATCGGCAAAGGTCAGGCCCAAGTCGACCATCACCCATTTGCCCTGGCAACCGTAGAGATTGACATTCATGCCGATCTCCCCCGAGCCGCCAAGGGCCAGGAAGATCAGCTCATTTCCGGGTATCATTCTGTTTTCAAACTCCGTTCATACAGCAATGCGAGGCCCTGGATCGTGAGATCGGGCGCGATCGCATCGAAAATATCGCTATTGTCGTCGAAGAGGACCGCCAGGCCCCCCGTTGCAATCACCTTGGCGGGACGGCCGATTTCCGCACGTATGCGGGCGACCAGCCCCTCCATCATCGCCACATAGCCCCAGAAGACGCCGATATGCATCTGCGCTTCGGTGGTGCGGCCGATAACCGACCGGTTCTCCGGCGGCGCAATCGCGATCTTGGGCAGCTTCGCCGCCGCCGCGACCAGCGCATCCAGCGACAGGTTGATGCCCGGCGCGATGATGCCGCCCTTGTAAGCGCCGTGATAGTCGATGACGTCGAAGGTCGTCGCCGTACCAAAATCGATGACGATCAAATCCTCGCGATAGAGATGGTGCGCGCCGATGGCGTTTACAACCCGGTCCGCTCCGACCGAGGCCGGTTCGGCCACGTCGAGTTCGATGCCCCACTCCACCGGCGCCTGACCGGCGATGAGCGCGGTCGTCCTGAAATATTTATCGGCCAGCACCTGAAGATTGTGCAGCGCGCGCGGCACGACGGTCGCGATGATGACCGCCTCCACATCGGCAATCTTATAGCCCTCCAGCATCAGGAGCTGGTTCAGCCATACCGCATATTCGTCGGCGGTGCGCCGCGGATCGGTCGCGATCCGCCAGCGGGCGCGAATCTCCCGCCCTTCGAGCAGCGCAAAAACCACATTGGTGTTACCCGCGTCGATCGCGAGAAGCATGGCCGATCCCCGATGTCAGATGAGAAGGATGTCGCCGGCATGAATGGCACGGCTCTCGCCATTCGCCAAGCGCAGGATCAGCATCCCATGGCGGTCGAGCGTGTCGAATGTGCCTTCCACCGTGTCGCCATCGGGCTGCACCACGCGCATCGGCGTGCCGGCAGGATGGGCATTGAGCAGCCAATGCGTCCGCACCGGCTCCAGCCCCTGCGCGCGCCAGATCGCCAGCCAATGGGCGAACAATTCCGCAAGCCGCACCTGCAGAGCAGCCGCGTCGGCCTCTGGCGCGCCCTGCGCGAATAGGCTCGTCACCGGCCGGTCGAACCCGGTCGGATGCCCGGCCACGTTGACGCCGATCCCCGCAACAATGGCATCGCCCGCCCGCTCCAGGAGGATGCCGGCGATCTTCGCGCCGTCCACCAGCACGTCATTGGGCCATTTGATCCGCGCCTGCCCCTTGCAAAGCGGCGCCACCAACGCATGCACGGCGTTGCCCGCGACCAGCGCCAGCGTATGCGGCAACGGGTCGCCCCCCCGCAACCGGATCAGCGTCGAACAATAGAGATTGCCGTCGGGACTTTCCCAGCTGCGCCCCATGCGCCCGCGTCCGCCGGTCTGCCGCCCCGCGCGCAACCAGCAGCCTTCAGAAACGCCTTGCTCCACCAACGCCAGCATGTCGGCATTGGTGGAGCCAGTCTCCTCGACGAAGCGAAGCTCGGTCAGAACAGCGACGCCGCGGCCGCCGCGCTCGCCTTGTCGAGGACGGGATTGAGGAAATAGCCGAAGACGATCACCACGGCGCAGGCCGTCAGGATGATATTCTCAACCGCACCGCCACGCGCTTCATAGGGCGCCGCCGGCTCGTCGAAATACATCGTCTTGATGATCTTCAGATAATAGAAGGCGCCGATCACCGACATGGCGATACCGAAGGCCGCCAGCGCCGTCAGGCCCGCCGCGACGGCCGCGTCGAACACCAGGAACTTCGCCCAGAAGCCGAAGAGCGGCGGAATGCCGGCCATGGAGAACATGAAGATCGCCAGCGCCGCCGCCAGACCCTGGCGCGAGCGCGAAAGGCCCGCAAGGCTGGCGATGGTCTCGACCGGACGCCCCTCCGCATCGCGCATCTGCAGGATGCAGGCGAAACCGCCGATGGTCATGACGACATAGATCGCCATGTAGCTCATCGTCGCCGCCGCGCCCGCGGGCGTGCCGGTGGCAAGGCCGATCAACGCGAAGCCGACATTGTTGATCGACGAATAGGCCATCAGCCGCTTGATGTTGGTCTGGCCGATGGCCGCCACCGCACCGAAGAGGATCGAGGCGAGCGCAACGAAGATCACGACCTGCTGCCAGTCGAGGCCCGCCGGCCCCAGCGCCTCTATCGCGACGCGGACGGTAAGGCCGATGGCCGCCACCTTGGGCGCGCTGGCGAAGAAAGTCGTGACCGGGGTGGGCGCACCTTCATAGACGTCCGGCGTCCACATGTGGAACGGCACGGCGCTGATCTTGAAGGCGAGACCGGCAAGCACGAACACCAGGCCGAAAAGCTCGCCCTTCGACACACCGTCGCTCAGCGCGACCGCGATGCCGTCGAAGCTGGTGCCGCCGGTAAAGCCATAGAGCAGCGCCGAACCATAGAGCAGGATGCCGCTCGCCAGCGAACCCAGGACGAAATATTTAAGGCCCGCTTCGGACGACCGCTCGTCCTGCCGCATGAAGCTCGCCAGCACATAGGCGGCAAGGCTCTGCATTTCGAGGCCGACATAGAGCGTCAGCAGGTCGCCCGCCGACACCATCATGCCCATGCCGATCGAGGAGAAGAGGATCAGCACCGGATATTCGGCCCGCAGCGCGCCACCCACCAGGAAGTAGCGCGGCGCAAGCAGGATGGCCGCCGCCCCCGCGCCATAAATTAGCGCCTTGGCGAAGACGGAGAAGGCATCGGCGCGCACCAGCCCGTCAAAGGCATCGGGCCCATGCGCCAGCGAAGTGGACAGCGCCAGGCCTGCGATAGCCAGCGTCAGCACCGACAGCCAGTTCACCAGCCGCGCCGTCGCATCGCCGCCATAAGCTGCGATCAGCATCAGGATCAGGCCGCCGGCCGTCAGGATCAGTTCCGGCAAGACCGCCAGAAGGGAAGCGGAATCAATCATCAGTGCGCCTCCCCGTGCGCAGGGGCTTCTTCATGATGGGCAGCCTCGGCAGCCGGAACGGCCGCCCCCATCTTGATCTGGGAATCGCCCGCCGGCCTGGCGGAGGCGACGCGCGCTTCGAGCGCGCGGATATCGGAACGCATGGGCGCCAGGAAGCTCTCCGGATAGACGCCCATCCACAGCACCGCCGCCGCGATCGGCGCCAGCAGCCAGATTTCGCGCGCGGACAGGTCCGGCATCGCGGCCGCATCGGCATTCTTCTGCTCGCCATAGGCGATCCGGCGGTAGAGATAGAGCATATAGGCCGCGCCCAGGATGATGCCGGTGGTGCAGACCAGCGCCACCCAGCTCGACGCCTGGTAGATGCCCATCAGCGACAGGAATTCACCCACGAAGTTGCTGGTGCCCGGCAGGCCGACCGACGCCATGGTGAACAGCATGAACAGCACCGCATATTTCGGCATGTTGATGCTGAGGCCGCCATAACGGCTGATCTCGCGGGTATGGAGCCGATCATAGATGACGCCGACGCAGAGGAAGAGAGCGCCCGACACCAGGCCATGGCCCAGCATCACCATCATCGCGCCTTCGATGCCCGCCTGGTTGAAGGCGAACAGGCCGACGGTGACGATGGCCATGTGCGCCACTGATGAATAGGCGATCAGCTTCTTCATGTCCGACTGAACCAGCGCGACGAGGCTGGTATAGACCACCGCGACCATCGACAGGCCCCAGACCAGCGGCGCCAGTTGCGCGGACGCCTCCGGGAACATCGGCAGCGAGAAGCGGATGAAGCCGTAGCCGCCCATTTTCAGCAGCACGCCCGCCAGGATGACCGAACCGGCGGTCGGCGCCTGAACGTGCGCGTCGGGAAGCCAGGTGTGGACCGGCCACATCGGCATCTTGACGGCAAAGCTGGCGAAGAAGGCAAGCCACAGCCATGTCTGGATATGCGGATCGAAATGATAGGCCATCAATGTCGGGATGTCGGTCGTGCCCGCTTCATGCACCATCCACATCATCGCGATCAGCATCAGCACCGAGCCGAGCAGCGTGTAGAGGAAGAATTTGTACGAAGCGTAGATGCGATCCGCGCCGCCCCAGATGCCGATGATCAGGTACATCGGGATCAGGCCGGCTTCGAACATGATGTAGAAGAGGTAGAGATCCTGCGCCGTGAAGACGCCGATCATCAGCACCTCCATGAACAGGAAGGCCGCCATATATTCCGGCACGCGCTTCTCGATCGCGATCCAACTCGCGCCGATGCAGATCGGCATCAGGAATACGGTGAGCGCGATCAGCAGCAGCGCGATGCCGTCGATCCCGAGCGCCCAGGCGAAACGGCCGAAGATCGGCGCATATTCCTGGAACTGCCATTGGGCGGCGGTCCCCGACTGGTCGAAATTCATCCAGAGGATGACGCCCAGCACGAGATCGACCAGCGTTGCGACCAACGCGATCCAGCGGGCCTGATTGGCGCCTGCGAACAGACAGGCGATGGCCCCCGCCATCGGCACTGCCATCATCAGGGAAAGGATGGGGAAGCCGCTCATTATCGTGTCATCGCCCAGGTTGCAGCCGCGGCGAGGCCGATCAGCATCACCAGCGCGTAAGTGTAGAGGTAGCCGGACTGAAGCCGACGGGTGACTTTGTTGCCCTGCACGACCAGCGCAGCCAGGCCGTTAGGCCCGAAGCGGTCGATCAAGCCCACGTCACCGAACTTCCAGAAGAAGCGGCCGATGGCGAAGGCAGGCTTGACGAAGATGAAATGATACAGCTCGTCGAAATACCATTTGTTGAGCAGGAACTGGTACAGCACGCCGAAGGTGGCGACGAAGCGCCGCGGCCAGTCGGTGTGCTTGATATAGGCCAGCCGGGCTATGACCAAGCCGGTCAGCATCACCGTGAACGGTCCGAACTTGACCCAGGTCGGCACTTCATGCGCGGCGTGCATCAGATGACTGTCGAACGCCAGCGCGCCCTTCCAGAACTCTATGCCGCCTTCCGGCCCGATGAACTGGTCATGGAAGAGGAAGCCCGCAAACACCGCACCCAGGCTCAGCACCACCAGCGGGATCAGCATCACCCAGCCGCTTTCATGCGGATGATAGCCGCCGGTGCCGGTCGGCAGGGCATGGGCATCGGTTTCATGCCCGTGCGGATCGTGACCCGCATGCTCCTGCGCCGGTGCGTTGTCGTCCTCCGCGCCATGACCGTGGGTGGCATGTTCGTCATGACCATGGCCATGTGCGTCGTGGACGGCATGCTGGATATGCTCCGATGCGGCCCAGCGGGGCTTGCCGAAGAAGGTCAGGAACACCAGGCGCCAGCTGTAGAAGCTGGTGAGCAGCGCCGCAAACACGCCGACCAGATAGGCGCCGACGCCCGCACCGCCAGACGCATAGGCTGCTTCGAGAATGCCGTCCTTCGAATAGAAGCCTGCAAAGCCATAGCCGACCAGCGGAATGCCGACGCCGGTGATCGCCAGCGTGCCCAGCGTCATCGTCCAGAAGGTGATCGGGATCTCCTTCCGGAGCGCGCCATAGTAGCGCATGTCCTGTTCATGGTGCATCGCGTGGATGACCGAGCCCGCGCCAAGGAACAGCAGCGCCTTGAAGAAGGCGTGGGTGAAGAGGTGGAACATCGCCGCGCCATAGGCGCCGACGCCCGCCGCGAAGAACATGTAGCCGAGCTGCGAGCAGGTCGAATAGGCGATGACGCGCTTGATGTCGTTCTGCACCGTGCCCACGGTCGCCGCGAAAAGGCAGGTGGCCGCGCCGGTGAAGGTCACGAAGCCAAGCGCCGTCGGCGAGGTTTCGAACATCGGCGACAGGCGGCACACCATGAACACGCCCGCGGTCACCATGGTCGCCGCGTGGATCAGCGCCGACACCGGGGTCGGGCCCTCCATCGCGTCCGGCAGCCAGGTGTGGAGGCCAAGCTGCGCCGACTTGCCCATCGCGCCGATGAACAGCAGCAGGCAGAGCACGGTCATGGTGTCGAAACGATGGCCCAGGAAGCCGATGGTCGAACCGGCCATCGATGGCGCGGCCGCCAGGATTTCCGGGATCGAGATGGTGTTGAACACCAGATAGGTGCCGAAAATGCCCATCATGAAACCGAGGTCGCCGACGCGGTTGACGACGAAGGCCTTGATCGCGGCCGCATTTGCGGAGGGTTTACGGAACCAGAAGCCGATCAGCAGATAGGAAGCAAGGCCGACGCCTTCCCAGCCGAAGAACATCTGCAGCAGGTTGTTCGCCGTCACGAGCATCAGCATCGCGAAGGTGAAGAGCGACAGATAGGCGAAGAAGCGCGGCTGGTCCGGCTCCTCCTCCATATAGCCCCAGCTATAGAGATGGACGAGGCTCGACACGCTGGTGATGACCACCAGCATGACCGCCGTCATGGTGTCGACGCGCAGCGCCCATTGCGCATCGAAGCTGCCCGACTGGATCCAGGTGAAGGCCGGGACCACATAGGGCTCGGCATGGCCGGTCAGGAAGCCGATGAAGATCGGCCAGCTCATCGCACAGGATGCGAACAGCGCGCCGGTGGTGACGATCTTCGCGGGCAGCTTGCCAAGGGCCTTGTTGCCAAGACCGGCGATGGCAGCAGCCAGCAACGGGAGAAGGACGATAAGCTGGATCATCGAGCTTTAGCCCTTCATCCGGTTGACATCGTCGACGGCGATGGTGCCGCGACCGCGGAAGTAGATGACGAGGATGGCAAGGCCGATGGCCGCCTCACCCGCCGCGACGGTCAGCACGAACATGCTGAACACCTGTCCCACCAGATCGCCCAGGAAGGCGCTGAAGGCGACAAGGTTGATGTTCACGCTGAGCAGGATCAGCTCGATCGCCATCAGGATGATGATGACGTTCTTGCGATTGATGAAGATGCCCAGCACGCCCATCACGAAGAGGATCGCGCTGACCACCATATAATGCTGAAGGCCGATCACAGCTCCACCCCCTGCCCGACGGGCTGATTGACGTTGCGCACCGCGTCTTCGGGACGGCGGCGGTTCTGGCGGGCGATGTTCTGGCCGCGCACGCCGCTACGGGCGCGATGGGTCAGCACGATGGCGCCGATCATCGCGACCAGCAGGACGATGCCCGCCGCTTCGAACAGGAAGATGTAGCGGGTGTAGAGCAGCGCGCCGATCGCCTGGATATTGCTGAGTTCCGGGTTCACCGGAGCCGCGCGTTGCGCCAGTTCTATGGGGCCCGCGCTCCACAGGCCGATGCCCAGCACGATCTCCGCCAGCAGCACCAGCGCAATCAGCAGCCCGAAGGGAAGGTAATCGACGAAACCGGCGCGCAGTTCGGCGAAATCGATGTCGAGCATCATCACGACGAACAGGAACAGCACGGCAACGGCGCCGACATAGACGATGACAAGGAGCATCGCGATGAATTCGGCGCCCAGCAGGACCATCAGCCCCGCCGCGTTGAAAAAGGCAAGGATCAGCCACAGCACCGAATGAACCGGATTGCGCGACAGGATCGTAAGCGCGCCGCTGCACACCACGATCGCGGCGAACAGGTAAAAGGCAAGCACGTGAATCACAGGATCATGTTCCCCTTCGGCGGCTGCGGCTTAACGGTAGGGCGCATCGGCGGCAAGGTTCGCGGCAATCGCCCGCTCCCACTTGTCCCCATTTTCAAGGAGCTTGGCCTTGTCGTAGATCAGCTCCTCGCGCGTTTCGGTGGAGAACTCGAAATTCGGGCCCTCGACGATGGCGTCCACCGGGCACGCTTCCTGGCAGAAGCCGCAATAGATGCACTTCGTCATGTCGATGTCGTAGCGCGTCGTGCGGCGGCTGCCGTCATCGCGCGGCTGCGCTTCGATGGTGATCGCCTGGGCGGGGCAGATCGCCTCGCACAGCTTGCACGCGATGCAGCGTTCTTCCCCATTGGGATAGCGGCGCAACGCATGCTCCCCCCGGAACCGCGGCGAAATCGGGTTCTTCTCATAGGGGTAGTTGATCGTCGCCTTGGGCTTGAAGAAATATTTCAAGGTCAGGGCGTGCGCCTTCACAAACTCCCAGAGGGTGAAGGATTTGACATAATAGCCGAGGCTCATTGAGCGCCTCCGTAACGCGTGAACATGAGGAAGCCCGACACCAGGAAGACGAACAGCAGCGAGGTCGGCAGGAATATCTTCCAGCCCAGCCGCATAAGCTGGTCATAGCGGTAACGGGGCACCGTCGCCTTCACCCAGGAAAAGACGAAGAAGAAGAAGAATATCTTGGCGAACAGCCAGATGATGCCGGGCACATAATAAAGCGGCGCCCAGTCGATCGGCGGCAGATAGCCGCCCCAGAACAGGATGGCGTTCAGGGCGCACATCAGGATCACGTTCGCATATTCGCCTAGCCAGAACAGCGCGAAGGCCATGGACGAATATTCGGTCTGATATCCCGCGACCAGTTCCGATTCCGCTTCGGTCAGGTCGAAGGGCGCACGCGCCGTTTCCGCCATGGCCGAGATCAGGAACATGATCGCCATCGGGAAGAGCAGCGGGTTGAAGCCGTTGCCGTTCAGGAAGCCATAATAGCCCTTCTGGCTCTCGACGATGGCCGAGATATTGAAGCTGCCGGCCCAAAGCACGACGGTGATCAGGATGAAGCCGATGGAGACTTCATAGCTGATCATCTGCGCGCTGGCGCGGATCGCCGAATAGAAGGGATATTTGGAATTGGACGCCCAGCCCGACAGCACCACGCCATAGACGCCGAGCGACGAGATGGCGAGGATGTAGAGCAGGCCGACATTGATGTTGGCCAGCACCACGCCCACCTGGAACGGAATCACCGCCCAGGCCATCAGAGCGACGGTGAAGGTGATGATCGGGGCGATCAGGAAAAGCGTGCGGTTGGCCGCCGAAGGGATGATGGTTTCCTGCAGGAAGACCTTGGCGCCGTCCGCGAAGGACTGGAGCAGACCGAAGGGACCGACGACGTTCGGGCCGCGGCGCAGCGCCATCGCCGCCCAGATCTTGCGGTCGGCGTAGATGATCATCGCCACCGCCAGCATCAGCGGCAACGCAATCACCAGAATGCCGATGATCGTCGAAAGCAGCCAGGCGCCCTCGAACGGCAGGCCGAGATTTTGGAAGAAAGCGGTCACTCTGCGGCCTCCGCATACGTCTCGCCGTGGATCAGTTCGGCCGAACATTGCTGCATCGTCGGACTGGCGCGGCAGATGGCGTTGGTCAGGTAGAAATCCTTGATCGGAAAGCCGAACTCACCGCTGGCGCCGGTCGGCAGCGACGGAACGGACCAGCCATAATCGGCCAGACCCTCAACGCCCAGCGCCGGAACCGCCCTGGCCATTTCGGCGCGAAGCTGCTCGAAGCTGTCGAAGGGGAGCGTCGCGCCCAGCACTTCCGACAGGGCGCGCAGGATCGACCAATCCTCGCGGGCGTCGCCCGGCGCGAATACGGCCTTTTCGCCGCGCTGCACCCGGCCTTCCAGATTGACGTAGGTGCCGGCCTTCTCGGCATAGCTCGCGCCCGGCAGGATCACGTCCGCCGCATGCGCGCCCTTGTCGCCATGGTGGCCGACATAGACCTTGAAGCTATCCTGGAAGGCCGAATAATCGACCTCGTCCGCGCCCAGCGAGAAGAGCAGCTTGGGCTTCGCCGCAGCCACCGCCTTGATGCCGCCCTGCGCCGCATAGCCGAGCATCAGCCCGCCCATGCGCGCCGCCGCGAAATGCAGGACATTATAGCCGTTCCAGCCTTCTTTCACGAGGCCCAGCGTCTCGACCAGCGCCAGCGTATCGCCATGGGCGCCGTCCTTCGCCAGCACGCCGCCGCCGACGATCATCGCCGGACGCGCGGCCTTGCCGAAGGCTTCCACCACCGCTTCGGGCAGACGGCCAAGCAGCGACGCGTCATTGCCCAGCCACTCGACCTTGTAGGTGAGGTCGACCTGCGGACCGAGCGCAAAGACCTTCGCGCCCTTCTTGATCGCCTTGCGGATGCGGGTGTTCACCAGCGGCGCTTCCCAGCGCAGATTGGTGCCCACCAGCAGGATCACGTCAGCGGTTTCAAGACCGTTGAGCGTGGTGTTGAAGTTGACCGCGCTCAGGCTCGACACGTCATAGGCGAGCCCGGTCTGACGGCCTTCGAGCAGCGAGCCACCCAGCCTCTCGACCAGCACCTTGCCCGCGAACATCGTCTCGCAATCGAGCAGATCACCGGCCAGCGCAGCCACCGACCCGCCATGCTTGACGGCGGCAATCGTCGCGAACGCCTCGTTCCAGGTTGCCGGAACCAGCTTGCCGTCCTTGCGGACATAAGGTTTGTCGAGCCGCTTGCGGACCAGACCATCGACATTGTGCCGGGTCTTGTCGCTGGCCCATTCCTCATTCACGTCGTCATTGATGCGCGGCACGGCGCGCAGCACCTGACGGCCGCGGCTGTCGAGGCGGATGTTGGTGCCGACCGCGTCCATCACGTCGATCGCGTGGGTCTTCTTGAGTTCCCAGGGACGCGCTTCGAACGCATAGGGCTTGGACGTCAGCGCGCCGACCGGGCAAAGATCGACCACATTGCCCGAAAGCTCGCTCTTGGCGGCATGTTCGAGATAGGTGGTGATCTGCATGTTCTCGCCGCGATAGATGGCGCCGATTTCCGGCACGCCCGCGACTTCCTCGGCAAAGCGCACGCAGCGGGTGCACTGGATGCAGCGGGTCATGACCGTCTTGACGATCGGGCCCATATATTTCTCGGTGACGGCGCGCTTATTCTCGTCGAAGCGGCTGCTGCCCTTGCCGTAGGCGACCGACTGGTCCTGAAGGTCGCATTCGCCGCCCTGGTCGCAGATCGGGCAGTCGAGCGGGTGGTTGATGAGCAGGAACTCCATCACTCCTTCGCGCGCCTTCTTGACCATCTCGGTCTGGGTGAAGATTTCCTGATTCTCCGCGGCCGGCAGCGCACAGGAAGCCTGCGGCTTGGGCGGTCCGGGCTTCACCTCGACCAGGCACATGCGGCAATTGCCCGCGATGCTGAGGCGCTCATGATAGCAGAAACGCGGGATTTCCTTCCCCGCCAGTTCGCAGGCCTGGAGGACCGTGGCGCCCGCCGGGACTTCGAGTTCTACGCCGTCTACTTTGACCTTCGGCATGGTTACTCCGCTGCCTCCATGACCGGGGCGCTACCCTTGTTTTCGTTGATCCGGCGCTCGATTTCCGGACGGAAGTGCCGGATCAGGCCCTGGATCGGCCAAGCCGCCGCGTCGCCAAGCGCGCAGATGGTGTGGCCTTCGACCTGCTTGGTCACCTGGAACAGCATGTCGATCTCGCTCTGGTCGGCATCGCCGGTGCGCAGCCGCTCCATTACGCGCCACATCCAGCCGGTGCCTTCGCGGCAGGGCGTGCACTGGCCGCAGCTCTCATGCTTGTAGAAATAGCTGAGCCGCGAAATGGCGCGGACGATGTCGGTCGACTTGTCCATGACGATGACGGCGGCGGTGCCAAGGCCCGAGCCGAGCGCACGCAGCCCATCGAAATCCATGGGCGCGTCCATGATCTCCTTCGCCGGGACCAAAGGCACCGACGAACCGCCGGGGATGACCGCCAACAGATTGTCCCAGCCGCCGCGAATGCCGCCGCAATGCCGGTCGATCAGTTCCTTGAAGCTGATGCCCATCGATTCTTCGACGACGCAGGGCTTGTTCACATGGCCGCTGATCTGGAAGAGCTTCGTGCCCTTGTTGTTCTCCCGGCCGAAGCTGGAGAACCATTCGGACCCGCGCCGCAGGATCGTCGGCGCGACCGCGATCGATTCCACATTGTTCACCGTGGTGGGGCAGCCATAAAGGCCCGCGCCCGCCGGGAAAGGCGGCTTCAGGCGCGGCTGGCCCTTCTTGCCCTCCAGGCTTTCGATCTGGGCGGTTTCCTCTCCGCAGATATAGGCGCCCGCGCCGCGATGGACGAAGACGTCGAAATCATAGCCGGACCCGCAGGCATTCTTGCCGAGGAAGCCCTTTTCATAGGCCTGCTCGACGGCGGCGAAGAGCACCTTCGCCTCATAGATGAACTCGCCGCGAATATAGATGTAGGCGGCGCGCGCCCGCATCGCGAAACCGGCGACCAGCGCGCCCTCGATCAGCTTGTGCGGATCGTGGCGGATGATCTCGCGGTCCTTGCACGAGCCCGGCTCGGATTCATCGGCGTTGATGACGAGGAAGCTCGGACGGCCGTCCCTGCTCTCCTTGGGCATGAAGCTCCACTTCATGCCGGTCGGGAAGCCGGCGCCGCCACGGCCGCGCAGGCCGCTGGCCTTGATGCGCTCTATGATGTCGTCCTGGCCGATTTCCAGCAGGGCCTTGGTATTGTCCCAATCGCCGCGTTTCATCGCCGCGTCGATGCCCCAATCCTGGAAGCCATAGACGTTGGTGAAGATGCGATCCTTGTCGCTGAGAGGCGCGATCACGTCGCTCATGCCCATTCGCCCCGATAGTCGTGATTTTCGTTGACCATATCCTTGAGCGTGGTCGGACCACCCTCCGGACAGCTGGTCTGACGATCGATCTGCGGCCCGATCTTGGGCTGCTTGCCAGCGGCGAGATCGTCGAGGATCGCGCTCATGCTGTCATAGGTCAGGTCTTCGAAATTATCGTCGTTGATCTGGACCATCGGCGCGTTGGCGCAGGCGCCCAGACACTCGACCTCGGTCAGCGTGAACAGGCCGTCGGGCGTCGTCCCGCCCTTCACCAGCCCCTTGTTCTTGCAGGCGGAGAACACATCGTCGGAGCCGCGCAGCATGCAGGGCGTCGTGCCGCAGACCTGCACATGATAGCGGCCCACGGGCGCGAGGTTGTACATGGTGTAGAAGGTCGCGACCTCGTACACGCGCATATACGGCATTTCCAGTTGGTCGGCGATATATTCCATCACCGGCACCGGCAGCCAGCCCTGGGTCTGCGTTTCCGCACCGACCTGGCGCTGGGCGAGGTCCAGCAGCGGCATCACCGCCGACTGCTGACGCCCGGCGGGATAACGGGCAATGACCTTCTTCGCCTGCTCGGCATTTTCGGCCGTCCAGGCGAACGCGCCCCAGCGCGCGCGCGTTTCGGCCTCGTCCGGGATATGAACTGCGTCAGCCATTAGCGGTCACATTCTCCAAACACGATGTCCATGGCGCCCAGGACAGCGGTGGTGTCGGCCAGCATGTGGCCTTTCATCATGAAATCCATCGCCTGAAGGTGGCTAAAGGCGGTCGGGCGAATCTTGCAGCGGTAAGGCTTGTTGGAGCCGTCCGCGACCAGATAGACGCCGAATTCGCCCTTGGGGCTTTCGGTCGCGACATAGACTTCGCCCGCCGGGACATGGAAGCCCTCGGTATAAAGCTTGAAGTGGTGGATCAGCGCTTCCATCGAGCGCTTCATCTCGCCGCGCTTGGGCGGCACCACCTTGCGGTCGAAGCTCGCCACCGGGCCTTCCGGCATTTCGCTGAGGCACTGCTTCATGATCCGCGCGGACTGGCGGACTTCCTCGACCCGGACCATGAAGCGGTCATAGCAGTCGAAATTGGTGCCCACCGGAACGTCGAATTCCATCCGGTCATAGACGTCATAGGGCTGCGCCTTGCGGATGTCCCAGGGGATGCCCGATCCCCGGATCATGGGGCCGGAGAAGCCCCATTTCAGCGCGTCTTCCTTGCTGACGACCGCGATGTCCACATTGCGCTGCTTGAAGATGCGGTTGTCGACCACCAGGCTCATCGCGTCCTCGAACAGGCGCGGCAAACGGGTGTCGAGCCAGTCGCCAATGTCGGTCAACAGCTTCAGCGGCACATCCTGATGCACGCCGCCCGGCCGGAACCAGGCCGCATGCATGCGGGCGCCCGATGCCCGTTCGAAGAAGTTGAGGCAATCCTCCCGGATTTCGAACAGCCACAGGTTCGGCGTCATCGCACCCACGTCCATCACGTGCGAGCCGAGATTCAGCATGTGATTGCAGATGCGCGTCAGTTCCGCAAAGAACACCCGCAGATATTGCGCGCGCAACGGCACTTCCAGGTTCAGCAGCTTCTCGATGGCGAGGACATAGCTGTGCTCCATGCCGAGCGGCGAGCAATAGTCCAGCCGGTCGAAATAGGGCAGCGCCTGCAAATAGGTCTTGTGCTCGATCAGCTTCTCGGTGCCGCGATGCAGCAGGCCGACATGCGGGTCGCAGCGCTCGACGATCTCGCCGTCCAGTTCCATGACCAGGCGCAGAACGCCGTGCGCGGCAGGGTGCTGCGGACCGAAGTTGATCGTGTAGTTCTGGATTTCCGTGTCGCCGTAGGACGGGTCCGCCGCGTCGGTCACATGGTCCAGCTTTTCCAGATAGTCGGACATCAGGCCTTATCCTCAGGCTTGGCAGCGCCTTTGCCTTCATCTGTGTGCTCTTCGGGCTTTACCGGAGCGTTGGGCGACTTTTCCGCACCCTTGCTGTTGGCGGGTTCACCTGCACCGGTATCCTCGGACTTTTCGGTGACCTTGGGCGTGGCACCGGCCGGTTCGCCCTTGGGAGCCGCAGCGGCCGGCAACGGGGCTGTGACAGGTGTCGGCGCTCCCGGCGCCTGCGGCGCCTTTTCGTCGCCCGGCAGCACATATTGCGCGCCTTCCCACGGGCTCATGAAGTCGAACTGCCGGAAATCCTGCGCCAGCTTCACCGGCTTGTAGACGACGCGCTTGTCCTCTTCGGAATACCACATCTCGACATAGCCGGTCAGCGGGAAGTCCTTGCGCTGCGGATGGCCCTTGAAACCATAGTCGGTCAGGATGCGGCGCAGATCGGCGTTCCCCTCGAAGATGACGCCGTACATGTCGAACACCTCCCGCTCCAGCCAACCGGCGACCGGCCAGATGTGCGTGACGGTGGGAACGGGCATGTCCTCGTCGGTCTGCACCTTCACGCGGACGCGGTGGTTCCGCGTGACGCTGAGCAGATGGTAGCAGACCTCGAAGCGCTCCGGACGATCCGGATAATCGACGCCTGCAATTTCCATGAGCTGCTGATATTGCGCGCGATCCCGCAGCAGCACCATCGCGTCGGCCAGCTTTTCCCGGACGACGGTGAAGCTCAGTTCATCGGCATGGTCGACGGTTTCGACCAGCATCGGTCCCAGCAGACCGGCGATTTCCTGCGCGATCCCATCGATGGCCGCGATCCTAGGAGCAGAATGACCCATATCAGCGCTCAACCGTTCCGATGCGGCGGATCTTCCGCTGCAACTGCATCACGCCATAAAGCAGGGCTTCCGCTGTCGGCGGGCAACCCGGCACATAGATGTCGACCGGCACGATGCGGTCGCAGCCACGCACGACCGAATAGCTGTAGTGATAATAGCCACCGCCATTCGCGCAGCTGCCCATAGAAATCACATATTTCGGATTGGACATCTGGTCGTAAACCTTGCGCAACGCCGGAGCCATCTTGTTGCACAGCGTCCCCGCGACGATCATCACGTCGGACTGGCGCGGCGAGGCGCGCGGCGCGGCGCCGAAGCGTTCCATGTCGTAACGGGGCATGTTGACGTGGATCATCTCCACCGCGCAGCAGGCCAGGCCGAAGGTCATCCACCAGAGCGAGCCGGTGCGGGCCCACTGGAACAGTTCCTCCGTCGAGGTGACGAGGAAGCCCTTGTCACTGACCTCGCTGTTCAGCGCGTTGAAGAAATCCTGGTCGGGCTGGGTCCCCGCGGGCAACAAGGTGCCGGGCGCGGGCCGCTCAAGTTCTACTCCCAATCGAGTGCTCCCTTCTTCCACGCATAGACGAGGCCGAGCACCAGCTCCGCTATGAAGATCATCATCGTCGCCCAGCCGGCCCAGCCGATCTGGTCGAGGCTGACCGCCCAAGGGTAGAGGAACGCCGCTTCCAGGTCGAAGATGATGAACAGGATCGCGACGAGGTAGAATCGCACGTCGAACTGGCTGCGCGGTTCTTCGAACGCAGGAAAGCCGCATTCATATTCGCTGAGCTTGGCCGGATCGGGCTGATGCGCGCCGGTCAGGCGCCCCACCAGCATCGGCAGGAACACGAATGCGCTCGAAAGCAGCAAGGCGATCCCGAGAAAGATCAGGATCGGCAGATATTGGGCTAGATCGACCAACGGAATCCCCTGGGCGAAAATGATTTACGGGCGCGCTTTAGGCCCGCTGCATATGCGAAGCAAGGCCCGGAGGCATGAGAATGATTCGCAACAATGGCGGCGACCTGATCACGCTACCAAAAGCAAGCCGTCAGCGCAGCGCTCCTGCCACCAACTTATGTAATTTGCTGTGGATCGCATCATTGCCCGCGATGACTTCCTTGCGCTCGATCGGCTGGTCGCCGCCGCGGAAATCCGACACGAAGCCGCCCGCTTCCCGCACCATCAGCAGGCCCGCCGCCACGTCCCAGGGTTGCAGGCCGCTTTCCCAAAAGCCGTCATAGCGGCCGGAGGCGACATGGGCGAGGTCCAGCGAGGCCGCGCCGAAGCGCCGGATTCCGGCCACCGAGGGCCCTACGGCCCCGAAGATGCGCGTCCATTGCGCGAAATCGCCATGCCCCAGGAAGGGGATGCCCGTGGCGATCAGGCAGTCGCCCAGATCGCGCCGCGCCGAAACGCGCAGCCGCTGGTCATGCCGCCAGGCGCCCCGGCTCTTTTCCGCCCAATAGCTTTCGTCGGTCACCGGCTGGTAGATGAGGCCGGTCGTCACCTCCCGCTTGCCGCCGTAGAGTGGCTCCTCGACCGCGATGGAGATCGCGAAGTGCGGGATGCCGTGCAGGAAATTGCTGGTGCCGTCGAGCGGATCGATGATCCAGCGCGGCTTGCCCGGATCGCCCGCGATCTCGCCGCCTTCCTCCAGCAGGAAACCCCAATCGGGCCGCGCCTTCTGCAATTCCTCGACCAGCGTCTTTTCCGCCTGCTGGTCGGCCTTGGACACGAAGTCCGCCGGCCCCTTTCGGGACACCTGCAGATGTTCGACCTCGCCAAAGTCGCGGCGCAGCTTGGAGCCAGCCTTGCGCGCGGCGCGTTCCATGACGGTCAAAAGGCCCGAGTGCGATACCATTTTTCTTGTCTCCCCCCTCCCGCAAACGGGAGGGACCGGGGGTGGGCATGCCGCAATAGCGGCACTCTAAAAAGGGAAAGGGCAGGAAGCTCGCTCATGCTCGCCACCCACCCCCTGACCCCCTTCCGCCTGCGGGAGGGGGTATCGAATATCAATCCGCGCGCTTCACATATTCGCGCTCATACACGTCGACGACGATGCGCGTGCCGGTGACGATGTGCGGCGGCACCATGACGCGCACGCCATTGTCGAGGATGGCGGGCTTGTAGCTCGCCGAAGCGGTCTGGCCCTTCACCACGGCGTCGGCTTCCACCACGGTCGCCTCGACCGTTTCGGGAAGCTGCACGGAGATCGGGCGTTCCTCATACATTTCCAGCATGACCATCATGCCGTCCTGCAGGAAGGCCGACGCATCGCCCACCAGATCCTGCGGCAGATTGATCTGCTCATAGGTTTCCGTGTCCATGAAGACGAGCATGTCGCCCTCTGCATAGAGATATTGGAAATCCTTGGTGTCGAGGCGGATGCGCTCCACCGTCTCGGCCGACCGGAAGCGGACGTTGTTCTTGCGCCCGTCGATCAGGTTCTTCAGTTCCACCTGCATATAGGCGCCGCCCTTGCCGGGCTGGGTATGCTGGATCTTCACGGCGCGCCACAGGCTGCCGTCATATTCGATGTTGTTGCCGGGACGAATCTCGACGCCGCTGATCTTCATGGGAAGAGCCTGCCTATATGTCTGAAGGTGAAAAGAGCCGGCCTCTGGAGGCTGGCCGCGCCCTTACATGGATGAGGGCGAAAGGGCAAGAGGCGGCGCCTATCGCGGTTTCGCCAGCAAAGGATAGGGATTGATCGCCCGCCCGCCATGCCAGGGCTCTCCCGGACGCAGTTCATGCACCGCGAAGTGCAGGTGCGGCGCTGCCGGATCGGCATTGCCGGTGCTGCCGACGGTCGCGATGCGCTGTCCGCGCCGAACCGCCTGCCCTTCCGCAAGGCCCGGCGCATAGCCGTCCAGATGCGCATAATAATAGATGCGCCGTCCGTCGGGCGAGCGTTCATAGATCGTGCGCCCGCCTTCCTCGCTCCAGAACAGCTTTTCGATCCGTCCGTCCGCCGCCGCCAGCACCGCCCTGCCCCGCGCCGCCATGATGTCGATGGCGTCATGGGCGCGCGCGCCGCTCGCCCGCGCCTGGGCGAATGTATCGCTCAGCGCGGAGGGCGGCACGCCCTCGACCGGGATCAGCAGGGCACCGGCTTCCGCCGCCGCAGGCCGGGAAGGCTCAGGCGCGTCCGCCGGCACGATCCGCACGAAGGTGCGCAGGAGGGCCGCGCCGATCAGGACGGCCAGGCCGATGCCGGCCCAACCGCGCGCCCTCATGGCTGGAACACCGCCTTCACGCCGGACTTCACCATCTGGGCGAGCCGCGCCGCGTCCCAATTGGTGAGCCGGATGCAACCATGGCTTTCCGTCCGGCCAATGGTCTGCGGCTCCGGCGTGCCGTGAATGCCGTAATGCGGCTTCGACAGGTCGATCCACACCACGCCGACCGGGCCGTTGGGACCGGGCTTCAGCACCGCCTTCTGGTCGGTGGAGGACGCATCCCAGAACAGGTCCGGATTATAGTGGAAGTCGGGATTGCGGCTCAACCCCTTGATTTCCCACGTTCCGATCGGCAGGGGATCATGCTGCGACCCCATGGTGGCTGGAAATTGCGCGATCAGCCGGTTCTGCGCGTCATAGGCCCGGAGCACCCCGTCCGACTTGTCCACGACGATATGGTCGGCCTGCGGCTGTTCCTTGGCCACGCCCAGGCCGGCAAGCGTCTCGCCCCAGCCGCGCTCGTCGCCTTCGATCCGGGCAACCGGCTGGTTGGCGATGGCAGGTACGCGGATCGTGGCTCCCGCGCCGAGCTTCGTGTTCGGAGGGTTGAGCGCGAGCAGCGCCTCCGGCCGGGTGTGGAAACGTTCGGCCAGCTTCTCCAGCAGGTTGCGATAACCAAGGGCGGGCAGCTTCGCCTGATCGTTGAGTTCCCTGGGCACCGCAAAGAACGGTCCCCTGGCGAAATCCGCCGGTATCTTCACCAGCCAGGTCGCGGGCTGCGGCCGGTCGCCCAGCAGCGCCTTGGCCGTCGCCTCATCATATTCCCCGGTGGTCGGCAGGCCCTTCGCCTCCTGGAAACCCCTGAGCGCGGTGGTGAAGGACATGCCTTCCTTCCCGTCCAATACGCCGGGCGAGAAGCCGGCCCGGTCCAGCGCCACCTGCGCCTGCAGCACCGATTCCACCCGCGCAGGCGCGCCTGTCGGCTCGGGCACCACGGTGAAGGCGTAGGGATCGCCGGCAGGCCGCGCAGCCTGGCCGGTCGCCTGGTTCGACGGTGCGCTCTCATTGGCTTCCGTCACCGTCATGTTGCAGGCCGCACAGAGCAGCGTCAGGATCAGCGGATTGGTTTTCAAGGCGATACTCTCCCATTTGTGGAAGGGAAAACGCCTGAAGTGCAGGAAAGCTGCCTGCCGCCTTATACCGTTATTCCTGCGCCAACACCGCCCGGAATGCCGCCACGCCGGCTTGCGGCCCATCCGAATGGCCCCATACCGCCCCGCTCACCGCCAGGAAATCCGCCCCGGCCTTCACCAGCGGCGCGGCATTGCCGGGCGTTATCCCGCCAATCGCCACGCAGGGCAGTTCGAACAATGCCGTCCACCAGCCCAGGATCGATGGGTCGGGGCGATGAATCGTTTCCTTGGTGGTCGTAGGATAGAAGGCCCCGAACGCGACATAGTCCGCCCCTGCTTCCCCGGCTTCCATCGCCAGATGGCGGCTGTCATGGCAGGTGACGCCGATCTGCACCGAAGGACCGAGCAGCTTGCGCGCCTCGCGAGGGTCGCCGTCGCCCTGCCCCAGATGAACGCCGTCGGCCCCCAGGCGCTTCGCCAGGCTCATGCTGTCGTTGATGATGAACGCGACATCCCGTTCCGCGCAGAGCTTTTGCAGCGGCGCGGCGGCTTGGGCGATGGCGTCGTCACCCACGCCCTTCAACCGCAATTGGAACGCCGCGACATCGCCCCCATCGAAGGCGGCGGCGAGACTGTCGACAAAGCCCGCATCGATCGCCGGCGGGGAGATCAGGTAGAGCTGACAGGGCGGCCGCCGGTCATCGCTGTCGAACCGGGCTGCGAAATTCGGGTCGAGAGCCAATTCTTCATCGGTAAATTCGGTCATGTGTCCCGCCTTAGCCGCTTTTGATGGCGTTGGAAAAGGGCGGAGCCGATCGGCCCTCACCCGCGTTCTCCCTGCATGATCAGGATCGGATGTTCGGGATGGAATTACCGGGATTGGCGCGGGCGCTTCTATCCGGAGAAGCTGGCGGCGAAAAACTGGTTCGCTTACTATGCCCAGCAGTTCGACACGGTAGAGATCAACAACAGCTTCTATCGCCTGCCCCGGCCGGAAACCGTCGACAAATGGCGCGAACAGGCGCCCGGGGCCTTTTGCTATGCGGCCAAGGCGAACCGCTATCTGACGCAGATGAAGAAGCTCAAGGATTGCGAGGAACCGCTGGCAAGGATGATGGAGTCCTTCGCGCATTTCGGCCCGACGCTGGGGCCGGTCCTCTATCAACTCCCGCCGCATTTCTCGCTCGACCTGCCAAGGCTGGAGGCATTCCTCCGCATCGCGCCGCGCGATCCCGTGCCGGTCTTCGAATTCCGCCATTCAAGCTGGTATGTGGATGAACTTTTTGCGCTGCTGGAGCGGTACGGAGCGGCTCTCTGCGTGCATGACATGCCCGGCTCGGCCAGTCCCCGGCTGGGTGTCGGCTCGACCGCCTATGTCCGCTTCCACGGCACGACGGGGAAATATCGCGGCGGCTATTCGCGTGAAAGGCTGGCGGACTGGGCCGAATGGATGAAGGCGCAGAGCAGCGACGGCCGGACCGTCTGGGCCTATTTCAACAATGACTATGACGCGCAGGCAATTGCCGACGCCCGGATATTGAAGGCGCTGACGGAGAAAGGCTAGGCAGTAGTGACATTTTAGGGATTCACGACGGTTTGGATTTGTGATTCAAGGCTGGCTTTTGGAGGCTGGCGTGGAAGGCGAAGTGCTGCGGGATGATCAGTGGGAGCGGCTGCGGGAGTTCGTTCCGGGCGGGCGCAAGGGCAAGCGCGGTCCTCGCAGTGACGGACGGTTGTTTCTTGACGCCTTGCTCTGGCTGGCGCGTTCAGGGGGACGCTGGCGCGATCTACCGGAGAAGTTCGGTCCCTATCAGACCGCCAAGCGGCGTTATTATCGCTGGGTCGAGCAAGGCGTGATCGACCGGATCTTCGAGGCTGTGTCGGATGATCCCGACATCGAATGGCTGGCGATCGATGCGACGGTGATCCGCGCCCAGGCCCAGGCGGCTGGGGCACGGGTAAAAAGGGGGGCGCTCAAGCCCAGGCTCTCGGGCGCTCGCGAGGCGGGTTCGGCACCAAGATCCATGCCGTAGTCGATGCCTTGGGCTTGCCGATCCGCTTCATCCTCGGCCCCGGACAGCAAAACGACATGGCGCCCGCCTGCGATCTGATCCGCGGCATCCCGGCTGGCAAGGTTCTGGCTGATCGGGCCTATGACGCCGACAGTTTGCACGATCTCATCTACGAGCAAGGCGGCGAGCCGGTCATCCCACCTCGCCGCCATCGCAAATATCAGCACCACTATGATCGCATCGCCTACAAACAGCGTTGGGGCATCGAGGGCTTCTTCGCCAAGCTCAAGCAGTGGCGCCGTATCGCAACACGCTATGACAAACTCGCCGCAAACTTCCTCGGCTTCGTCAAACTCGCCAGCATCATGCTATGGCTCAAATGATTAAATCGTCACTACGGCCTAGTTTCACCCCGTCAGAACCGAACCGTGCTCCTGCGAAGGCGGGAGCACGGCGGACCGGCCGCGAGCGCCTTCCGGGCGCTCACGACCGTCACCGCAGATCAGGCCGCCTTGCTGGTGGAAGCGCCGTGAATCTCGTCGATCGCTTCGCCCAGCGAGGCGTTGAACTCCTCGTCGCTCATCTGGTGGCGCAGGTCGTTCAGCAGCGCGCGGCTGAAGCTGGCGATGATGCCGCGATTCCTGGCCAGCTCGACGCAGGCTTCGGAACGCGAGAAACCGCCGGACAAGGCGACGACGCGCAGCACGCGGGGATGGTCGACCAGCGGATCGAACAGACCGGCCTTGGTCGGCAGCGACAGCTTCAGCATCACCTTGTCGTCTCCCGGCAGCGCGTCGAGATTCTTGAGGATTTCCTCCAGCAGGATCTGGTCGGCCTCTGCGCGTTCCGGGCTCTTGATGTTGACTTCCGGCTCGATGATCGGAACGAGCCCTGCGGCCAGCACCTGCCGACCGACCTCGAACTGCTGCCTGACGACGGCGGCGATGCCCTCGCGATTGGCGAGGTTGATGACCGAACGCTCCTTGGTGCCGAACACGCCCAGCGCCTTGGCGCGGTGCAGCAAGGTGTCGAGGCCGGGGTTCGGCTTCATCAACTGAACGCCGTTCGCTTCATCCTCCAGCCCCTTGTCGATCTTGATGAAGGGCACGACGCCGCGCTCGATCAGCGCCTGCGGAACCGATTTGCCGCCCGCTTCGCCGTCCATGGTGCGCTCGAACAGGATCGCGCCCAGCACCTTCTCGCCCGAAAAGACAGGCGAGGTGATGATGCGGCTGCGCATATCGTGGATCAGCGCGAACATTTCCTCTTCGGTGGACCAGGCGTCTTCCTCGATGCCATAGCCCTTCAGCGCCTTGGGCGTCGAACCGCCGCTCTGGTCGAGCGCCGCGATGAAGCCGTTGCCGCCCTCGATCTTCGCCTTCATGTCCTCGAACTGCATCTGCACATACCTCTTGGTTGGATGCGCCGCCCTCCCGGCAGCGCGTCTAGGGGGCGGACGCCATTGCACGGCGTCCATGGTCGAGCGGAGCGCGCCACTCTCCAAGGCGCGCGCCGCAATCTGAATCAGGCCATCAGCGCCTTGACGCCGGGCAGCTCCTTGCCTTCCATCCACTCCAGGAACGCGCCGCCAGCGGTGGAGACGAAGCTGAAATCGCCCGCCACGCCCGCATGGTTGAGCGCCGCGACGGTATCGCCGCCACCCGCGACGGACGTCAGCCCGCCTTCCTTGGTGAGCGCCGCCGCGGTCTTGGCCAGCGCCACGGTCGCCTTGTCGAAGGGCGCGATCTCGAATGCGCCCAGCGGGCCGTTCCATACCAAAGTCCGGCAATTCTTCAGCGCATCGCCCAACGCCTCGACCGCCGCTGGGCCGACGTCGAGGATCATCTCATCCTCTGCCACCTCATGCACGTTGCATGTGCGCAAGGAGGGCGGGTTGGCGGCAAATTCCTTCGCCACGACGACGTCATAGGGCAGATGGATGGTGCAGCCCGCCGCTTCCGCCTTGTCGAAGATCGCCTCCGCGGTCTCCGCCAGATCCTTCTCGCACAGCGACTTGCCGACATCCACGCCGCGCGCGAACAGGAAGGTATTGGCCATGCCGCCGCCGATGATCAGATGATCGACCTTGGCGACGAGGTTGTTGAGCACGTCGAGCTTGGTCGACACCTTCGCCCCGCCGACGACCGCCGCGACCGGCTTCACCGGTTCGCCCAGCGCGGCCTGCAGCGCGTCCAGTTCCTTCTCCATCGATCGGCCGGCAAAGGCGGGCAGCTTGTGCGCCAGCCCCTCGGTCGAGGCATGGGCGCGATGCGCGGCGGAAAAGGCGTCGTTGACATACAGGTCGCCAATCGCCGCCATCGCCTCCACCAGCGCGGGATCGTTCTTTTCCTCGCCGGCATGGAAGCGGGTGTTCTCCAGGATCGCGATGTCGCCGTTGCGCATCACCTTGATGCCGTCGACAGCCGCCTCGCCCTGACAGTCGGGGATGAACTGCACGTCGCGGCCCAGCACGGCGGTCAGCGGGCGAGTGATCTTGGAGAGCGAGAATTCGGGGTTCTTCTGGCCCTTGGGACGGCCGAAATGGGCAAGGATCAGAACCTTGGCGCCCCGATCGGCCAGTTCCAGCACGGTGGGCATCGCCGCGCGCAGGCGGGTGTCGTCGGAGACGGAACCATCCTGCATCGGCACGTTCAGATCCTCGCGCACCAGCACCACCTTGCCCGTGATGTCTTCCATGTCGTCGAGTGTCTTGAACGGCTTTGCCATGATCGCTCCCTGCTGCGAAAATAAGGATGGTGATGAAAAACCCCGCCGGACGGTCCGGCGGGGCTGATGGTCTTTTAGAGGAACTTCGCCACGACCCCGGTGGTGTCGATCATGCGGTTCGAGAAGCCCCATTCATTGTCGTACCAGCTCAGCACGCGGACCAGCGTGCCGTCGATCACCGCCGTTTCCAGGCTGTCGACGGTCGAGCTGCGCGGATCGCCATTATAGTCGATGGACACCAGCGGCTCCTCCGAATAGCCAAGAATGCCCTTCAGCGGGCCGGATTCCGAAGCGGCCTTCAGCAGTTCGTTGACTTCCTGGACGGTGGTGGCGCGCTTGGCGATGAACTTCAGGTCGACGACCGAAACGTTCGGGGTCGGCACGCGCACCGACGAACCGTCCAGCTTGCCCTTCAGTTCCGGCATCACCTCCCCGACAGCGCGAGCGGCGCCGGTGGTGGTCGGGATCATCGACAGGGCGGCGGCGCGGGCGCGGCGCATGTCCTTGTGAAGCTGATCCAGCGTGTTCTGGTCGTTGGTGTAGCTGTGGATCGTGGTCATGAAGCCCTTTTCGATGCCGATGGCGTCATGCAGGACCTTCGCCAGCGGCGCGAGGCAGTTGGTGGTGCAGCTCGCATTCGAGATGACGACGTCGCCGGCGCTCAGCGTCTCATGATTGACGCCGAAAACCACGGTCTTGTCGACGCCGGTGGCGGGAGCGGAGATGACGACGCGCTTGGCGCCCGCGGTCAGGTGCGCGCTGGCCTTTTCCTTGTCCGCGAAAATGCCGGTGCACTCCAGCGCGACGTCCACGCCCTGGGCGGCATGGGGCAGCTTGGCGGGGTCGCGTTCGGCGGTCACGGCGATACGCTTGCCGTCGATGACCAGGAAATTGCCGTCGACGCTCACTTCGCCGGCCCAGTTGCCGTGCACGGAATCACGCTTGAACAGCAGGGCATTCGACTTGGCGTCGCCCAGGTCGTTGATGCTCACCAGTTCCAGATCATGGTCGGTGCGCGAGAGAATCGCACGGGCGACCAGACGACCGATGCGGCCGAAACCGTTGATTGCTACCTTCGTTGCCACTGCACTTGTCTCCCGGTTGGTTTGAATTTCAGTCGAGCGCGGCCACGATCTGCGGCGCGATCTTGGCGGCGGTCAGGCCGAAATGATCGTAGAGCACTTCCGCCGGAGCCGAGGCGCCGAACGTATCGATGCCGAAACGCAGGCCGGCGATGCCGACATAACGCTCCCACCCGAAAGTGGTGCCTGCCTCAATCGAGGCGCGCAGGACATGGTGCGGAAGGAGATCATCCTTATACGCCTGCGGCTGCGCATCGAAATGCGCCCAGCTCGGCATGGAGACGACGTCCGCGCCGATGCCCTGCTCTTCCAGCAGCGCGGCGGTAGCGACGGCGATCTCGACCTCGGACCCGGTGGCGACCAGCACCACCTTGCGCTCGGCCGTGGCCGCCTTCAGGCGATAGGCGCCCTTGGCCGACAGGTTTTCACCCGCCTTCTCGGTGCGAAGCTGCGGCAGGTTCTGGCGGGTCAGCGCCAGCACCGACGGGCCGTCGGCATCCTTCAGCGCCAGTTCCCAGCACTCAGCCGTCTCGACAATGTCGGCCGGGCGATAGACGTCCAGGTTCGGGATCATGCGCAGCGACATGACATGCTCGATCGGCTGGTGGGTCGGGCCGTCCTCGCCCAGACCGATGGAGTCATGGGTCAGCACATGGATGGCGCGGATCTGCTGGAGCGCCGCCAGACGGATGCCCGCGCGCATATAGTCGGAAAAGACCAGGAAGGTGCCGCCATAGGGAATGACGCCGCCATGAAGCGCCATGCCGTTCATGGCGCAGGCCATGCCGAACTCGCGAATGCCGTAATAGACGTAACGGCCCGAATAATCGTCTTTGGTGAGCGGCCCGGTCGACTTGGTCTTGGTGTTGTTGGAGCCGGTGAGGTCCGCCGAGCCGCCCAGCGTCTCCGGCAGCAGGTCGTTGATCGCGCCCAGCGTCAGTTCGCTCGCCTTGCGGGTGGCGACCTTCTGCGGATTGGCGATCAGCGTGTCGATATAGGCGTCAAGCGAGAAACCGGCGGGCAGGTCGCCGGCCATGCGGCGCTCGAATTCGGCCCTTTGCGCGTTGGAACCAAGACGATCCGCCCAGGCCACATGGGCGTCGCCGCCCTTTGCGCCGATGGCGTGCCAGGCGGCGGCAATGTCTTCCGGGATCACGAAAGGTTCGGCCGACCAGCCAAGGAATTCACGAGCGGCAGCGACTTCGGCTTCACCAAGGGCGGAGCCGTGGACGCCCGAAGTGCCCGCCTTGTTGGGTGCGCCATAACCGATCTTGGTGGCGCAGGCGATCAGCGAGGGGCGCGGATCGGCCAGCGCCTCGTCGATGGCGCGGCGCACATCGGCCATGTCATGACCGTCGCAGGACACGACATGCCAGCCGGTCGCGGCATAGCGGGCGCGCACATCCTCGCTGCTCGAAAGGTCGACCGCGCCGTCGATGGTGATCTTGTTATCGTCCCACAGCACGATCAGGCGGCCCAGGTTCAGATGCCCGGCAAGGCCGATGGCCTCATGGTTGATGCCCTCCATCAGGCAGCCGTCGCCGGCCAGCACCCAGGTGCGGTGATCGACCAGATCGTCGCCGAACTGCGCATTCAGATGCCGCTCGGCAATCGCCATGCCCACCGCGGTGGCAAGGCCGGAACCCAGGGGCCCGGTGGTCGCCTCCACCCCCGCCAGCTCGAAATTCTCCGGATGGCCGGCGCAGGGGCTGCCCAGCTGGCGGAAATTCGCGATGTCTTCGATGGTCGGACGCGCATAGCCGGTCAGGTGCAGCAGCGAGTAGATCAGCATCGATCCATGGCCCGCGGACAGCACGAAGCGGTCGCGGTCCGCCCATTTCGGCGCCTTGGGATCGAACTTCAGATAATCCTTGAACAGCACGGTGGCGACGTCGGCCATGCCCATCGGCATGCCTGGATGGCCGCTGTTAGCGGCCTGCACCGCGTCCATGGAAAGCGCCCGGATGGCATTGGCGAGGGACTTTTCGGAAACGGTCATCGAAGCGGCGTCTTTCCTGGCTTGTCTATGGCCCCCTGTTAAGGCCAGCGAATCGAAATTGCGCCCCCTTTGTCGCCTCAGGGACAAGGCGTCAACTACGGGTGGCCCCCAGGGTGCGCCAAGCCGCCGAATGACGGCTTTTGCGCGGTGAAAACTTTGTCTATGCGTGGAGCATGGCAAGTGACCGAATGATGCAGGCGATCCGCGCTCTGGAACGCGCGATCGACCGGCTCGAACAGGATGTGGAAGGCCTTGCGTCGGCCGCCTCCGGCCCCTCCCCAGGCATCGACGCCGCCGCCGCCCGCACGGCGCTGCGGTCGCTGGACAGTCTCATCACCGAATTGAAGGGGCAGGATGTGAAGGAACAGGCCGGTGGCTGAAACCACATTGCACATTGCCGGGCGCGTCTATGACCTGCGTTGCCGCGACGGGGAGGAGGCCCATCTGGCGCATCTCGCCAACCTGATCGAGCGCAAGGCGCGACTGGCGCAGCAGAACACCCCGGGCCTGACCGAGGTGCGCACGCTGCTGTTCGCCGCGCTGTTCCTGGCCGACGAACTCAACGACCTGAAGCGCGAGGCGATAGGGCGGCAACAGACCCTGGCGCTGGAGCCGGAGGACGAGCCTGCCATCCGCGCGCTCGAATCCCTTGCCACCCGCATAGAAAAGCTGCGCGAGAGACTTGTCGCCGCCGCTCCTCAGGCCTAAATAGAGAGGCGACGGGCACTGCGCGGTATCGAGCTTTAGCGAACATCCCTGAGGCGATAATCACATCCACGGGGACTGTCCCTGGGCGGGCTCTGGCCCGATCTACATGGTTCCCACCTGACGTTGAGGCGTCAGAGGATTTTCCAGCACACGGCCGAGGCGGTCCCGTCACCCCCTCCCGCAATTCAAGGCCCCCGATGAGCGACGACACTGACAAGGCGACCCTGCGTGCCATCGCCCGGCAGAGGCGACGCGCCTTCGTGGCTTCGCTCGATCCGCTGGCGCACCGGCTGGCGTTCAAGGTGGTCCCTTCCCCCCTTGCGCATCGGCTGGCGGACGCTGAGGTGGTGGCTCTCTATATGGGCCTGGACGATGAAGCCCCCGCGCAAAGGCTGGCCGCGCCCTTGCAGGCCATGGGCAAGACACTGGCCCTGCCCCGCGTACTGGATCGGCTTGGCAGCATGGATTTCGTGCGCTGGAACCCGGAGGAACAGCTTTTCCCCGGCCTGTTCGGCACCAGCCATCCCGAACCGGTGGGCGATCCGGCTACCCCCGACGTCATCATCGCGCCGCTGATCGGCTTCGACCGGGCGATGAACCGGCTGGGGCAAGGGGGCGGCTATTATGACCGGGTGTTCGCACGCTATCCGGATGCCTTGAGGATCGGCCTCGGCTGGTCGGTGCAGGAACATGACGATCTGCCCGCGGACCCATGGGATCTGCCGCTGCACCTGATCCTGACCGAAGTCGAACTGATCGAAGGATATGAAGCATGAGCACGGACCCCCGGCCAGCCTACAAGCCGAGCTGGCGCAAGCCGGTGGGCATGTTCGTGATCCTGGGCCTGATCGCGCTCTGGGCCGTGCTTGTGGGCAGCCTGTCGGCGCTGATCGGACGGCTGCCGATGATGGTGCAGGTGCCGGTCTATGTCTTTCTGGGCCTGATATGGATCTGGGTGCTCCCGTTGAAGCGCCTGCTTGCCTGGATGGAGACGGGACGCTGGCGGGGATTTTGAAGGCGGGATGGATGGATTGCGGACATTCCCCCTCCCGCAGGCGGGAGGGGGTTAGGGGGTGGGCTGGCGCGGCATCTGCGCTGTTTTGCAACGGCTAAGTCAGAAGCTCGCTACGCTCGCGCCCACCCCTAACCCCTCCCGTTTACGGGAGGGGAATGTCCTGAATCGGCCATTTCCAGCCATATCCATTATAAAGGAAAGTGGCGCGAGTGACGGGGCTCGAACCCGCGACCTCCGGCGTGACAGGCCGGCGCTCTAACCAACTGAGCTACACCCGCGCAGGGCGGCATCTTGGCATGACCTCAATGGCCACCAGACGATGCTGATCTGGAAAACCTTCCACTTCCCCCTTGAGGAAAGTGGCGCGAGTGACGGGGCTCGAACCCGCGACCTCCGGCGTGACAGGCCGGCGCTCTAACCAACTGAGCTACACCCGCGTTCGGTGTGGGCGGGCATCTATGCGGCCCCGTTCCCCCTGTCAACTGCCTGCAACATCAGTTTCACGGCTTTCGTCATTTTCTTTGCGCGGGTCGACCGTCAGCGTGCCGCGCTCGAACAGGAAACCGGCGATATCCGGTGTTCCGGCCGCCGACACGACTGTCTGGATGATGATCAGCAACGGCACGCCCAGCAAGGCGCCCGGGGTTCCCCACACCCACCCCCAGAAGGTCAGCGACACCAGAATCAGCAGGGGGTTCATGGTGAGCCGCCGTCCCAATATCGTCGGCGTGATGACATTGGCCTCCACCAGATGGAATCCGACCTGCAAGGCCGCGGGCAGCAGCGCCTTCCACACATCGTCGAACACCATGAGCCCGCCGAGCGCCAGCAAGGCGGCCGCCAGCATCGGCCCGAAATAGGGAACGAAATTCAGCAGCGCGACAATTCCGCCCCACATCAGCGGCGAAGGCATGCCGATCAGCCACAACGCCAACGCCACCGCCAAGCCAAGGCACAGGTTGATCGTCGCGATGGTGAGGACATAGGCGGATGTCGCGTCGACCACATTCTGGATCACCCGCGCCACCGCCATTGCGCCATCGAAACTGCCCCGGCTGTTGATCGTCCGCCGCCGCAGTCGCGTCCAGCCGGCAAGGAAGAAATAGATGATGAGCAACGCGAACACCATCTGGATGATCGCCGCGGGGGCGGAGGTAGCCGCGAACTGCAGGAGCGATCGGGGCGCATCCACCGCCGCCGTCTGCGCCGCCGCCACCGGCCCGGTCGCCAGCATCTGCACCGTTTCGTCGACGAAGCGCTGAAGCTGCGAATAGAAATCGATCAACGGGGCGAGATTATTCTGTATCTGGGGAAGGCGCTCGGGCAACAGCCGGAACCAGTCGGCCGCCGGGACGACGATCAGCACGAGGGCGGTATTCGCCACCAGCAGGAAGGCGATCACCGCCATCAGCGCCGCCAGTGCGGAAGGGACGCGCCGCCGCTCCATCCATTCCAGGAACGGAACCAGCGCAATGGCGATCACCAGCGCGGCGGTCAGCGGCAGGAAGAACTCCGCCCCCTCCCTCAAGGCGAAGGGTAGCGCCAGGACGAGCCCGATCCCGGTCGTCAGCGCGATCGACGCCAGCAGGCGGTCCCGCCGCCGGTTGATCTCCTGCTGTTCCTGGGGTGTCACGCCTGAAATGTCCTTGCCCGCCGCCCTTTTTCTGCACCGGCGGCACCGGTCCGTCAATTTAGGCCCGACGATTTACATCAGCGAAACAGGCGGATAGCAAGGGAAACAAGGTCTTAACCAAATCTTCGGCACCTGCTGCCACATTCGGCCGGGAAACAGCATGGGGGACTGGGATGAAATTGGGGGCTTGGCTCGTCGCTCTCGCCTGCACGGCGGCGCCGCAGCTTGCGTCGGCACGGCAGGAGATCCGTTTGGAGCGGCAGATGTTCGTGGAGCGGGTCAGCACCGACGTCAACGGCCGCGCCCGCCGCGTGCTGGAAAGCGCCGACCGTGCAGGATCGGGCGACCAGCTTATCTTCGTCGTCAACTGGCGCAATGAGGGCAACCGTCCGGTGCGCGGCCTGGCCGTCACCAATGCCGTGCCGCGCGGTACGCAACTCGACCTCAGCGATCCGGCCATGCAGGTTTCGGTGGATGGGGGTGCTCATTGGGGGCGCCTTGCCGACCTCTGGCTGCCAACTCCGCTGGGCGGAACCCGTCGGGCCGTGCCTGCCGACATCACCCATGTCCGCTGGACCGTGCTGGACGAGATTTCACCGGGGGAGAGCGGCCGGCTGAGCTATCGGGCTACTGTTCGTTAAGCGGTACGGCGATCCGGGTGTAATTGGCCAATAGGCGCCCTTACCGCCCCGCTCCCAATACGCCCGCCACCCAATTCATTTCCCGATCCTGATCTCGAAAAGCCTGGCCCAGTTCTTGCCTGTCACGAACAGCCGGTCGGCCTTCGCGTCATAGGCGATGCCGTTCGCCACCGCCTCGCTGTCCTTCGCGCCGCTCGCCTTCAGGAGCGGCGCGATGTCGAGCCAGCCGATCACCGCGCCCGTGCGCGGATCGATCCGGACGATATGGGTGTCGTACCAGATATTGGCCCAGATCTCGCCCTTCACATATTCCAGTTCATTGAGCCGCTCCACCGGGCGGCCGTTCCATGTCACCGTGATCCGGCGCTCTTCGGTCAGCCCTTCGGGGTCCAGGAACCGCAATTGCGCGGTGCCGTCACTCATGATGAGGCTGCGCCCATCCTGCGTCAGCCCCCAGCCTTCCCCTTCATAACGGAACTGGGAAACCGGCGAAAAATCATCGAGCTTCCAGACGAAACCCTGCCGATGCCGCCAGGTCAGGCTGATCAGCCGATCCTTCCAGTTGACGATGCCTTCCCCGAAATAAGGGCGGGGAACGATCCGGCGGTTCAGCACCTTGCCGCTTTTGGGATCGACCTTCCGAATCTCCGACTCGCCTTCCAGACCCGTGCTCTCGTACAGGGCGCCGTCATGGTAGAAGAGCCCCTCGGTAAAGGCGCCGGGATCGTGCGGATAGCTTCGGACGAGCGTCCAGCGCGTTTCCGCCTGAGCGGGAACGATCAGCAGCCACGCGCCCAGCAGCGCGAAAAGCGCGCGCTTCATCCGGCGGCCTGGTCCGCCACGGCCCCAGCGAGCCAGCCGGGCAGGAACGCGGGATCGACATCCTCCACCCGCCGCAATTCGATGGAGAGGCCAAGATCGGCCAGCGCGGCCTTCTGCCGTTTCTCGTCGGCCTGGGCCAGCGGCACCGCGACCAGGCGCCGGTTCACCTTGTTGCGATAATGCATGCGGGCGGTGTTTTCCTGCCCGACATAGCATCCCTTGTCATAATCGACCCCGCCCAGTTCGCCGGCATTGGTTTCCAGCCATAGGATCTGGTCCTGTCCCAGTTCGCCCACCCCCTCGAATATGCCGAGCGACAGCCGGTGCGCCCGAAATGCCGCCGAAGCATCGCCCTCATCCGGCGGCGCGATCCAGCGATGGCCGAGTTGCGACAGACGTGGGTCGAAAGGCTTGCCAGAAGCCTCCAGCGCCCAATGCACCGCCAGTTCATCGGCCCGCGCAATGGCGACCTTGCGCCGCAGCCGGTAAATCGTCAGACGCTTCGCCAAGGCTTCCGCCTGACTCGCCTCGCAATCGATCAGCACATCCTCGCCATCCGCCCACAGGATGAAGTCGAACAGCGCCTTGCCCTGTGGCGTCAGCAGCGCGGTCCAGCGCGGTTCGCCCTCCTTCAGCCCCAGCACATCGCGGGTGAGCAGGCCCTGAAGGAAGCTTTTCGCCTCCTCGCCGGAAATTCTGAGGAGAGCGCGGTCGGTAAGGGTGGTGCCGGTCATCGGCTTTAGGTAGGACAATCGCCCATCATATCCAAGCCCACCCCCAAGCTGGCGAGACCGACATGACTTTCGACCTTCTCCTCAAGAACGGCACCGTGCACACCCCCGGCGGGGCGGAAAGCGTGGATGTGGGCGTGCGCGGCGGCAGGATCGTCGCCATCGGCACGGCGCTGGGCGACGCGGGAGAGGCGATCGACTGCACCGGCCTGGACGTGCTGCCCGGCTGCATCGACAGCCAGGTCCATTTTCGCGAACCGGGGCTGGAGCATAAGGAAGACCTGGAATCGGGCAGCCGCGCCGCGGTGCTGGGCGGCGTCACCGCCGTGTTCGAAATGCCGAACACCAACCCCAATACCGACACCGCCGATCGCGTGCACGACAAGCTGAAGCGCGCCCATCACCGCATGTGGTGCGACCATGCCTTCTATGTCGGCGCCACCGCCGACAATGCCGAGCGGTTGAAGGAGCTGGAGCGGATTCCCGGCACATCGGGGGTCAAGATCTTCATGGGCGCCTCGACCGGCAGCCTGCTGGTCGACGATGACGACGCCCTGTCGCGCGTGCTGGCCAGCGGCACCCGCCGCGTCGCCATCCATGCCGAGGATGAGGCGCGGATGAACGCCCGCAAGGATCATCGCGTGGAGGGCGACCCGTCCTCCCACCCCGTCTGGCGCGACGATGAAAGCGCGATGATCGCGACGAAGCGGATCATCGACCTTGCCCGCAAGGCCCGCCGCCGCATCCATATCCTGCATGTGACGACGCCCGCCGAACTGGAATATATCGCCCGTCACAAGGACATAGCGACCTGCGAGGTGACGCCCCAGCATCTGACCCTGGCGGCGGAGGACGCCTATCCCCGCCTTGGCACCTATGCGCAGATGAACCCGCCGATCCGGTCCGGCGCGCATCGCGACGGTCTGTGGCACTGGCTGAACCAGGGCGTGCCCGACGTGCTGGGCAGCGACCATGCCCCCCACACGATCGAGGAGAAGGCGAAACCCTATCCCGGCTCGCCCAGCGGCATGCCCGGCGTCCAGACGCTGGTCCCGCTGCTGCTCAACCATGTGGCGGAGGGACGGCTGTCGCTGCGCCGCTTCATCGAACTGACCTCCTCCGGTCCCCAGCGCGTCTTCGGCCTGGTGGGCAAGGGCCGCATCGCCCTGGGCTATGATGCCGACTTCACCGTGGTGGACCTGAAGAAGCGCTGGACCATCGGCAGCGACTGGCTGGCTTCGCGCTGCGGCTGGTCGCCCTTCGAGGGCATGGAACTGACGGGCAAGGCCATCGGCACCATCATCCGCGGGCATCGCGTGATGTGGGAGGACGCACTGGCCAACCAGGCGGTGGGCGAGCCTGTCCGGTTCGAAGCGACCGAGTTCGCCTAAACCGTAGCCAGGCGATTGCGGCGGGCAGCGGTCAGGCCGTCCGCCGCGAACAGGATGAGGCTGAGCCAGATCAGCGCAAAGCTCGCCATCTGGCCCGCCGTCAGCTTTTCCCCGAACAGCAATATGCCGCACAGGAACTGCAGGGAAGGCGCCAGATATTGCAGCAGGCCGAGCGTCGCCATGGGCAGCCGGTGGGCGGCGGTCGCGAACAGCAGCAGCGGCGCTGTCGTTACCGCGCCGGCGGCAATCAGCAGGATGGTGGTCGGCATGTCCTGCCCGAAGCCGACGCCGCCATGCCCCGACAGCCAGAACAGATAGGCCATGGCCGGCGGCATCAACAGCAATGTCTCGACACCCAGCCCCACCATCGGCGCCACCGGCGTCAATTTCCGGATCAGCGCGTAAAAGGCGAAGGTCAGCGCCAGCGCCACGCTGATCCAAAGCGTCGTGAGGGCGGTCGCCGCCATGATGGCGACGCCGACCGCGGCTATTCCCACCGCCGCCAACTGCCCTCGCCGCAGTCTTTCGTGGAGCAGCAGCACGCCCAGCCCGACGGTGACCAGCGGATTGAGGAAATAGCCCAGGCTGGCGGCGAGCACATGCCCGGCGTTCACCGCCCAGACATAGGTCAGCCAGTTCATGCCGATCAGGACGGCCGATGCGGCGAGGGCCGAAAGAAGCCGCCGGTCGCGCAATATCGTAACCAACTCGACAAGGTTGCGCCGCATCAGCAATAGCGCCAGGATCAACAGCAGCGACCAGAGCACGCGCTGGCTGACGATCTCCACTGCATTCACATGATGCAGCAGCTTGAAATAGATCGGCAGCAGCCCCCAAGCGCAGTAGGCGGCCACCGCCGCGATGAGGCCGCGGCGAGCCGCCTGTTCCGATGGCGGGGAGGAATTCAGAGGATGCCTCCGCCCAGGAACAGCCGCAGCGCACCGAAGGCCGCCACGACCAGACAGAAATTGCGCCCGCCATTTTTGGTCGAGAACATGCCGACAAAAGCGCCCAGCAGCGCGACCGGCACCAGCAGCCAGTTGAGCGCCCCCAGCAGCGGAAAGACCGCTGGGATCATCAGGATCAGGGTGACGAGGCCGATCAGAGCTGCCAGGATATTGAGCATGGTTGCACAAATGGCGTGTCGGCAGGCCCAGGGCAAGGCGGACAGCCGGGCCAGTTGGCAGAGACTGGCCCGCCCCAGGATTGAATTTCCGGATTCACCAATATCCCTAACGGAAAATTAACCTTTGCTCTTCATCCCCTGTTTACGAAGGAGTGAAGCCATGCCGCCTGTTCGGTCTTTCTATGTTCTGGCGATACTTGTCGCCCTGCCGCTGGCGGGTTGCGGCAAGAAGGAGGATGATCTGAACGCGCTCGACGCCCAGCTCACCAATAATGCGGTGGACGCGCTCGCCAATCAGATCGTGGTCGATCCGCAGCTCGCCGGCCAGCCGCAGCGTACCGCCAAACTCCCTGCGCTGAAGGGCGAGGCCGCCGCTGCGCTGGCGGCATCCGTCAAGCTCGCCGGCGGCACGCTGCTCGCCACGCCTGCGCCGGACGAGGGGGAGGCCAAGGAATCCGAATCGTCGCTCGCCGCCGTCGCCAGCGAGCAGAAGAAGCCGGGCGGCAACGCCTTCTGCCGCGAGCGGCTCATCCATGGTGCGCAATGGGCCAGCCGTCTGCCGGAACCATTCACCGTCTATCCGGGCGCGCAGCTGACGGAAGCGGCGGGTGCGGAAAAGGACGGATGCACGCTGCGCGCGGCGACATTCGTGACCCCTGTCCCATGGCAGAGCGTGATGGACTTCTACTATACCCAGGCGCGCCGCGCGGGTTTCGATGCCGAACACAAGGTTATGGGCGGCGACCATGTACTGGGCGGCTCGCGCAAGGATGACGGCAGCGCCTTCCTGCTCCTGTTCGCGCAAGCGGCCGACGGCACGACCAGCGTGGACGTGCTGGCGGACAACGGCCGATAAGGGGGCCGGCAGCCCGGAGAAGGCCGCGTTCCGCCATCCCTCACCACCACCAATAGCCTAATCCGCGAACAGCAGGACAGGCGTTTCCAGCAACTTCCGCACCGCCTGGACGAAGCTCGCCGCGTCCCAACCGTCGACCACCCGATGGTCGCAACTGATCGACAGGTTCATGAGCTTGGCAGGCACCACTTCACGGCCCCGGAAGACCGGCCGCTCGATAATGCGATTCGGTCCGATGATCGCCACTTCCGGCCGGTTGATGACCGGCGTCGTCGCCACCCCGCCCAGCGGCCCCAGCGAGGTGAGGGTCAGCGTCGAGCCGGACAGTTCCTCCGACTTCGCCTTGCCCGTGCGGGCCGCGTCGGCCAGCCTTTTTATCTCCGCCGCGAGCTGCCAGACATTGCGGTCCTGCGCATCGCGGATCACCGGCACCATCAGTCCAGCGTCGGTCTGGGTCGCAATCCCCATATGCACGGCGCCATAGCGCGTCACCACGCCCGCCTCATCGTCATAGCGCGCGTTCAGCATGGGAAATTCGGGCAGAGCACGGCAGATCGCCACGATCAGCAGCGGCAGCAGAGTGAGCTTCGGCTTGTCGCCGCGATGGGCATTCAGTTGCTCGCGGGTTTCCTCCAGCGCAGTGACGTCGATCTCCTCGACATAGGAGAAATGCGGGATGGCGCGTTTGGAGGCGGCCATGTTCTCCGCGATGCGGCGGCGCAGGCCGATGACCTTGACCTCCTCGTCGGCGCGCCTTCCTGAGCGCCCGGCCGGCCGATAGCCCTGCCCCGATCCGTAAAGGAGAAAGGCGTCGAGATCGGAATGGCGGATATGATCGCCGCCCGGCTTCACCTGGGAAAGGTCGATGCCCAGTTCCCTGGCGCGGGCCCGAACGGCGGGCGAAGCCAGCACATCGGCCTTCGCAGCCGTCCTCCCCTGCTGGGAGACGTTAGCGGAGGGCATGGGCGCGGCCGGCCTTTCCTCAGCAACGGCTGGGGCAGGATCGCCCCGCTCGCCGCCCTCCCCCGCCGCTTCAGGCAGGGGCGCCGTGATCGCGGGCGGCGGAGCTGCCTCGACGTTGGGAGCAGAGGCTTCGCCCTCTCCTTCCGTCTCGATCTCCACCAGCATGGAACCGATGGCGATCTGCTGTCCCGGCTCCCCGGCCAGCCGGACCACCGTGCCGGCAACCGGCGATTCCATTTCCACCGTCGCCTTGTCGGTCATCATGTCGGCGATCGGCTGGTCTTCCTCGACCCGGTCGCCGACCTTCACATGCCAGCCGACGATCTCCGCTTCCGCAATGCCTTCACCGATGTCCGGCAACCTGAACGTAAAAAGCGCCATGACAGCCCCTCAATCCTTCAAAATCTTGTTGATGGCCTCGCGAATTCGCACCGGGCCGGGGAAATAGGCCCATTCCAGACTGTGCGGATAAGGCGTGTCGAAGCCGGTGACGCGCTCGATCGGCGCTTCGAGGTGGTAGAAGCACCGCTCCTGCACCTGCGCCATCAATTCCGCGCCAAAGCCGCTTGTCCGCGTGGCTTCATGCACGATCAGGCAACGCCCGGTTTTCCGCACCGACCGCTCGATCGCCTGGATGTCCAGCGGCACCAGCGTGCGCAGGTCGAGGATTTCAGCATCCACGCCCATTTCGGCAACCATATTCTCGACCACATGAACCATCGTGCCATAGCAGATTATGGTCAGCGCCTCGCCCGCCCGCGCCACCCGCGCCTCGCCCAGGCTTATGCGATAATAGCCCGTCGGCACCTGCGCCTGCGCATGTCCCGCCCAGCTCTTGGCCGGCGCGTCGTAATGCCCGTTGAACGGCCCGTTGTAGATGCGTTTGGGTTCGAAGAAGATCGTGGGATCGTTATCCTCTATGGCCGCGATCAACAGGCCCTTGGCGTCATAGGGCGTCGACGGGATCACCGTCTTCACGCCCGACACATGGGTGAAGATGCCTTCGGGCGACTGGCTGTGCGTCTGCCCGCCGAATATGCCGCCGCCAAAGGGCGAGCGCACCGTCATGGGCGAGATGAACTCCCCCGCCGAGCGGTAGCGGAGCCGCGCCGCTTCCGACACAAGCTGGTCCAGCGCGGGATAGATATAGTCGGCAAACTGGATCTCCGGCACTGGCCTCAGGCCATAGGCGCCCATGCCCACCGCGACGCCGATAATGCCGCATTCGGTGATCGGCGTATCGAACACGCGATTCTTGCCATATTTCTGCTGCAAGCCCGCCGTTGCGCGGAAGACGCCGCCGAAATAGCCGACATCCTCGCCCATCACGACCACGTCGGGGTCGCGCTCCATCATCACGTCCAGAGCGCTGTTGATCGCCTGGATCATGTTCATCTGGACCGTATCACCGTGGGTTTCCGTAACCGCTTCGCTCATCATGTCGCTCACAGGCCGGCTGCCTTCCATTCGTCGAGCATCTGCTGCTGCTGCTCGCGCAGGTGCCAGGGCATTTCCTCGAACACATCCTCGAACATCGATTCCATCGGGTGGTGCAGGCCGTGGCCGAGGATGCCGTTCTTCTCTGCCTCCCGCGCCGCGTCGCGGACCGTTTCGGCCAGTTCCCTGTCCATCGCCGCATGCTGCTCCTCGTCCCAGATGCCGAGCGCGATGCAATGTTTCCGCAGCCGTGCGATGGGGTCGCCCAGCGGCCAGTGGCTCGCCTCGTCGGCGGAACGATAGGCGCTGGGATCGTCCGACGTGCTGTGCCCCTCGACGCGATAGGTGAAATGTTCGATCAGGGTCGGGCCCGCATTGGCCCGTGCCCTGTCGGCGGCCCAGCGCGTCGCAGCATAGACCGCCAGCGCATCGTTGCCGTCGACCCTGAGGCCGGCAATGCCATAGCCGATGGCCCGCGCCGCGAAGGTCGTCGCTTCGGCGCCCGCAAAGCCCGAAAAGCTGCTGATCGCCCACTGGTTGTTCACGACATTCATGATCACAGGCGCGCGATAGACGCTGGCAAAGGTGCAGGCGGAATGGAAGTCGCCCTCCGCCGTGGACCCTTCCCCGCACCAGGTCGCCGCGATCCGCGTGTCGCCCCGCGCCGCGCTGGCCATGGCCCAGCCCACCGCCTGCGGATATTGGGTCGTGAGGTTGCCGGAAATGGAGAAGAACCCCGCCTCCCGCGCCGAATACATGATGGGAAGCTGGCGCCCCTTCAGCCTGTCGCCCTTGTTCGAATAGATCTGGTTCATCATGTCGACGATGGGCCAGCCACGCGCGATCAATATGCCCTGCTGGCGATAGCTGGGGAAGCACATGTCGTCGCTGGCCAGCGCAGCCGCGGCGCCGATCGACACGGCTTCCTCACCCGTCGACTTCATGTAGAAGCTGGTCTTGCCCTGCCGCTGCGCGCGGAACATGCGCGCGTCGAACGCCCGGGTCAGCGCCATGGCCCGCAGCATCTTCAGCAGCGTTTCGGGCGGCAGCTTCGGATCCCAGGGGCCGACCGCCGCCCCTTCCTCGTCCAGCACCCGGACCAGTCCATAGGCAAGGTCGCGCATGTCGCCCGGCTGCGCGGTCTCGTCCGGCCTTGGCTGCGCACCCGCGGGCGGAATGTCGAAATCGCTGAAATCGGCGGTGTCGCCCGGCCTGAATTTCGGCTCCGGCACATGCAGCCGAAGCGGCGGCAGATTACGCCCCGCCCCTTCCATTCCGGCGTCCGAATCGATCCGGTCGCTCATCCTGCCTCCTTTTGTGCATTGCAATAATATTGCTCAGTGCAATTATTATATTACAACACCCGCAAAGGCAAGCCTTACTGACCCATTTGGCCGCGCCTCGTCCTCCGCTAGACGGCGACGGGGGCGGCGATATGCCTTTGCGGCGCATAATCGACCACTTCGAAATCCTCGATCCGATAGTCGAAAATGCTCGAAGGCCGACGGTTGATCCGCAATTTGGGGCTGCCCGCTGGAATTCGCTCGATCTGCTCCTCCACCAGCGCGGCATGGTTGAGGTAGAGATGCACGTCCCCGCCCTGCCAGACGATCTCGCCTGCCTCCAGATCGCATTGCTGCGCCAGCATCCGGGTGATCATCGACAGGCCGAAGATATTGAAGGCGAATCCCAGCCCCAGATCGCAGCTCCGCTGGAACAGCAGCCCGTTCAGGCGCCCGTTCGCCACCTGGAACTGATAGGTCATATGGCAGGGCGGCAGCGCCATGCGCGATACTTCCGCCACGTTCCAGCCAGTGAACAGCAAACGCCGCGATCCGGGACTGGTCCGGATCGCCTCGACCAGATCGGCAATCTGGTTATGTCCCTGCGCGGCCCGGCGGTAGAGCCCGTCCCCGACCTCCTCATAGCGCGGCCAATTCACCCATTGCGCGCCATAGACCGGCCCCAGATCGCCCCAACGCGCCGCGAAGGCCTCATCCTCGACGATCCGCGCCTCGAACGCATCGCGGTCGATCTCCTCGCCCGTGGCCCGGCGATAGCTGTCGAGCGGCCAGTCGGTCCAGATATGCACGCCCTGCCGCACCAGTTCGCGAATGTTGGTGTCGCCGGTCAGGAACCAGAGCATCTCCCGCGCCGCGACTTTCCAGTAGACCCGCTTGGTGGTGAGCAGCGGCACCGCATCGTCGGCCAGGGAGAAGCGCATCGTCGCGCCCAATATCGACCGCGTGCCCACGCCCGTCCGGTCGATCCGCTCATCCCCATGCCGCCAGATCTGCCGCATCAAGTCCAGATATTGCTGCTCATAATGGGGCGGGAAGGATGCCATGCGGACACTTTCATGATTCTGGCGAATGTCCCCTCCTGTAGCGAAGCGGCCCGCCGACGCCAAATGCTGCGAAACGGATCAAATTGTCCGCCATCCGGTCGGAAAGGGATCAGCCTTCCCCTACCGCTCACGCGGCGCAAGCCCATTCTGCCGCGCATGTGTGAATGCGTTTCCCTAAACCTCCTCGTCCTGGACGAGGAATGGCGCCCACTCCACCGGCTGCGCGCCGATCAGGACTGGCACTGCACCGTGGGCGCGCTGCTGCGATGGGAAAGCCATTGGCTGGCGATCGAACAGCAACGGCCGGGCAGCCCCCTTCCCCGCTGGGCCGACATCCGGCTGACCCGGACCCTGTCGAAACGCCTGCGGCCGATCGAGATCGCGCTGGCGGACCATGTGATCCACACCGGAAAAGGCCGTTTCAGCTTCCGCCAGGCGGGGCTTTTATAGGCTGCCCAAAAAAAACCGCATCGGCCGCTTGCCAGCCGGAAAAGCCGCCTCTATAGGCTGCGGCCTGCCCAGCGGGATCGCCTCGAAACGGACCCGCTATCGGTCGGGGAGTAGCTCAGCCTGGTAGAGCACTGTCTTCGGGAGGCAGGGGCCGGAGGTTCGAATCCTCTCTCCCCGACCATCATCCTTGTCGGAAAATGCGTGGCTTTTCGCGACAACCTGCTCCCACGGCGCAATCCATGAAAAATCAGCCGACGACGATCGAAATGGACGAGTTCGATCGGAAGATCGTCGCCGCCCTGGTCGAGGATGGCCGCATGACAGTCACCGATCTTGCCCAGACGGTGGGCCTGTCCAAGACGCCCTGTCAGGTTCGCCTGCGTCGCCTCATCGACACCGGGGTGATCCGCGGGTTTCGCGCCATCGTCGATCCCGCGAAGCTGGGCATGGACCATGTCGCCTTTGCGGAGGTGAAGCTGTCCGACACGCGCGAAAAGGCGCTGGATGAGTTCAATGCCGCCGTCCGCCGCATTCCCGAGGTCGAGGAATGCCATATGATCGCCAGCAGCTTCGATTATCTGCTGAAGGTGAGGACCGCCGACATCCGCCGTTACCGCGCCGTGCTGGGCGAGAAGATCTCCAGCCTGCCCCATGTCGCCAGCACCTCCACCTATGTCGCGATGGAAACCGTGCTGGATGCGGGCGGCCATCCCCGGAACAGGGGCCGCGCCTGACCGGTCCGGAAGCGGGTTGGAGGATTTTGCTTAGTATCGGGCGAGCTTCCCGTTACCATTACGCCCATGGAACCGAGAAGCTCTAGGCGGCAGCGCAACGCCCCTACCATCAATGATGTTGCGAAACATGCGGGTGTGTCGCCCATGACGGTGTCCCGCGTCATCAACGGCGAACAGATCGTGAGAAGCGCCACCAAGGAAAAGGTGGAAGCGGCCATCGCCGCGCTCAACTATTCGCCCAGCGCCGCCGCGCGCAGTCTGGCGGGCGGGGACGAAACCCGTATCGGCCTGCTCTACAGCAACCCGTCGGCCTCCTATCTGAGCGAATTCCTGGTCGGCAGCCTGGACCAGGCGAGCCGCAGCGGGGTCGATCTGGTGGTGGAGAAATGGGATGAGGAAACCGCCATCGACACGGTGGTCGACCATCTGTTGCGCGGCCGGATCAACGGAGTCATCCTTCCGCCCCCATTGTGCGATCATCAGGCCATGAAGGATGCGCTGAAGGCGGCGGACATCGTCGCGGTCGCGGTCGCCACCGGGGAAGCGCCCGCAGACATGTCGGCCGTCAGCATCGACGACCATGCCGCGGCGCTGGCGATGACGCGCCATCTGATCGCGCTGGGCCACCGCCGCATCGGCTTCATCAAGGGCCACCCGAACCAGAGCGCCAGCCAACGCCGGTTCGAAGGCTATGGCGATGCGCTGGCGGAGGCGGGTATCGAGCCGGACGAGACGCTGGTCGAGCAGGGTTATTTCACCTATCGCTCCGGACTGGATGCGGCGGAACGCATTCTGGCGCTGCCCGAGCCGCCGACCGCGATATTCGCCAGCAATGACGACATGGCGGCGGCGGCCGTCGCCATCGCCCATCGCAGCGGACTGGACGTGCCGGGCGACCTGACCGTCTGCGGCTTCGACGATACGTCGCTGGCGACCACGATCTGGCCTGAACTGACGACGATCCGCCAGCCGATCAGCGCCATGTCACGTGCCGCCGTCGAATTGCTGGTGCGGCAGATCAAGGCGCGCAAGGGCAAGTCGGGGGAAAAGCCTTCGCATCTGCTGCTCGATTATGAGCTGATCCGGCGGCAGTCGGACGCCGTTCCGCATTGACGGCTTTTCCGTCATGAGGGCCGGGTTCTAGCGCGGCAGCGATCCACCAGGGCTGCACCGTGCTCCTGCTTTCACAGGATCACGGAACCGGCAGGCCCGGCACGGCTTGCCGGGCCTGTTCGATCCTATTCCCCGAATACCCGGCGGAAGATCGTGTCGACCTGGCGGAAGTGATAGTCGAGGTTGAACTTCTCTTCGATCTGCTCCGCCGTGAGGGCGGCCGCGACGTCGGGGTCGGCCTTCAGCAATTCCATCAGCGATAGCTGGCCGTCCGATTCCCAGACCTTCATCGCGTTGCGCTGGACATAGCGGTAGCTGTCCTCCCGCGAGACGCCCGCCTGCGTCAGCGCCAGCAGCACCCGCTGCGAGTGGACCAGGCCGCCCATCTTGTCGAGATTCTTCATCATCCGCTCAGGGTAGACGAGCAGCTTGTCGATGACGCCCGTCAGCCGGCCCAGCGCGAAGTCGAGCGTGATGGTGGCGTCGGGACCGATATAGCGCTCGACCGACGAGTGCGAAATGTCGCGCTCATGCCATAGCGCCACATTCTCCATCGCCGGCAAGGCATAGCTGCGCACCATGCGGGCAAGGCCGGTCAAATTCTCGGTCAGCACCGGATTGCGCTTGTGCGGCATGGCGGAACTGCCCTTCTGGCCGGGCGAGAAATATTCCTCCGCCTCCAGCACCTCGGTGCGCTGAAGGTGGCGGACCTCGACGGCGAGCCGCTCGATGGAGGAGGCGATCACGCCCAGCGTGGCGAAGAACATCGCATGGCGGTCGCGCGGGATGACCTGCGTCGACACCGGCTCGATGGCAAGGCCCAGCTTTTCCGCGACATGTTCCTCGACGCGGGGGTCGATATTGGCGAAGGTGCCGACCGCGCCGGAAATGGCGCAGGTCGCGACTTCGGCACGGGCGGCGATCAGGCGCGCCTTGCAGCGGCTGAACTCCGCATAGGCCTCTGCCATTTTAAGGCCGAAGGTCACCGGCTCCGCATGGATGCCATGGCTGCGGCCGATGGTCGGGGTCAGCTTATGCTCATAGGCCCGGCGCTTGATGACCTCCAGCAGCTTGTCGAGATCCTCGATCAACAGGTCGGCGGCGCGGCTCAACTGCACGGCCAGGCAGGTATCGAGCACATCGCTGGACGTCATGCCCTGGTGCATGAAGCGGGCTTCGTCGCCCACCTGCTCCGCAACCCAGGTCAGGAAGGCGATGACGTCATGCTTGGTCACGGCCTCGATCGCGTCGATGGCCGGCACGTCGATCGCGGGGTTGGTCGCCCACCAGTCCCAGAGCGCCTTGGCCGCGGATGCCGGCACGACGCCCAGTTCGCCCAGCTTTTCGGTCGCATGCGCCTCAATCTCGAACCAGATTTTGAAGCGGGCTTCCGGCTCCCAAAGGGCGGTCATTTGCGGGCGGGCGTAACGGGGGACCATCGGGCGAATCCTGCGTGCATGAGTTGAATGTCGCTGCGCCGCCTAGCAGCACCGCCTTTCCGGGGCAAATCGACCGCAAGGACAGGGCAGGAAGCACCGCTTTCCCGTACTTCATCCCATTAATGGCAGGATCGGGCGGCGAAACGACGCGAATCGGAAGATGAGTGGAGCGGCATGAACAAAAAGTCAGGAACCACATGTTTTATCTGGCTATTACTCCATGTGAAATACGGACGATCGGTTCTGGAGCAGATGATGATCCGCGCATTTCTTCTGACGGGCGCCCTCCTGGCCGCAACGCCCGCCCTTGCGCAGGCGGGGGCAGCCGCGCCGCAGGAAGCCGCTCCGGCCTCGCCGCAGGGGAATGAGGCCCAGCCCGCGACGCCGGGCGATGCGGTCGCATCCATCGTCGATACGGAATTTCCGGCCTATGACCAGAATCATGACGGGCAGCTCGACAAGGCGGAATTTTCGCGCTGGATGGTGGCGCTCAAGGATCAGGAGCTGAAGGCGACGGGCCAGTCCCTTCCGCCCGCCGAAGTGACCGCCTGGGCCGACGGCGCCTTCGTCACCGCCGACGCGGACAAGAGCATGTCGGTCAGCAAGCCGGAACTGATCGCCTATCTGAGCGGCAGCGCGGCATAGGATAATTCCCCGTCCGAGCGGGGACAGAGCCCTGGAAGGGTCGCATCATGAGGCGGCATGGAGCGAAGGCCATGCCGCCTCCTTTTTTTCCGCTTTGCCGGAGGGAGCTTCAGCCCCGTTTCTTGTTCGCGTAGAGCAGCGCCGCGACGATGGCGGCCGATCCTATGCCGACGGCCGTTCCCATCCAGACCGCCTTGCCCGCCGATTTACGCGCTGCGGAGGCCATGTCGGACGTCTCGGCGGTGGAGGCAGGGGCGGCGGCGGCGCTATCGGGCGCTTCTTCGGTCGGCTTCGTCATGGTGATTCCCGATATGCAACAAAGCACAGGCGCAGAAAAGGCGAATGCGGCAAAAATCCGCCCAAGCGCCGTGTGGGACGCGGGAACCGACTCTCCCTTCGCACCGATGCGACAGCAAAAATCCGGAGCGTGCGGCCCCCGTCGGATGACGCAGGCCGCCCTAATGCGCCGGCAGCGGCTGATGCGCCTCGCCCCAGCCGCGCAGGTCCCGCGAAGAGGCGCGGTCCAGCAGGACGGCGGCATCCTTCACCGTGAAGTGCGCGGCGCTGTCGATCCCGTCCAGCTCTTCCCAGGTGACGGGGGCGGCGACGGAAGCCGGCTCGCGGGCGCGCACCACATAGGGCAGCACAGCCGTCGCGCCGCGCTGGTTGCGCAGCCAGTCGATGAAGATGCGGCCCTTGCGCTTCGCCTTGCTCATCGTCGCGGTGAAGCGGTCCGGTTCCTGGGTGGCGAGGGCGCGGGCGAAGCGGTCCGCGAAATCCTTGACCTCCGGCCATTGCGCCTGCGGCGTCAGCGGCACGACGACGTGGATGCCCTTGCCGCCGGACAGCATGGCGAAGCTGGTGAGGCCCAGATCCTCCAGCGCCCGCCGGATGTCCCGCGCGGCCTTCTTCACATCCTCAAAGTCCAGCCCCTCGTCGGGATCGAGGTCGAAGATCATGCGATCCGGCCGCTCCACATCCGCGACACTGGACCCCCAGCCATGAAATTCGATCGCGCCCATCTGGACGCAGGCCAACAATCCCTCGCTATCCTCGATATAGAGATAATCCTCCTCATTCCCTTCCTTCTCGCGGATCGGGACATGTTTGACATGATCGCCGAAGCTGCCGCTGTCATGCTTCTGGAAGAAGCATTTTTTCGCCCGGCCCTGCGGACAGCGGACCAGGCTGATCGGCCGGCGGACGATCCAGGGCAGCATCGCCGCGCCCATGCGGGCGTAATAATCGGCCAGCTCGCCCTTGGTGATCTTCGCCTCCGGAAAGATCAGCCGGTCGGGATTGCTGATCCGGATCGAGCTATGGGCTTCGGGCGTCGGCATGGCTTCCTCGCGTCGAACGTCGCCGGCTGCCTTGTCCTCGCGCAGGCCAAGGAAGCTGGCATGGCGGACGATATGCTCCGCCGTGAATTCGGCAAAGGCGATTTCAGCGACCAGATCGGGGCGGACCCATTGGGCGCCTTTGCTTTCGCTGCGCGGCACGCTGAGCGCGGCGGCCTTGCGCCCGCGCTTGCCCAGGGCGGCGATCAGTCCGGCGCTGTTGGCCGCGTTGAAGCCCGTGCCGACCTTTCCCGCATAGACCAGGCCATCCCCTTCCCGTTGGCCAAGCAGCAGGTTGCGGATGGACCGGCCGCTGGCGCTGCTGGGAGTCCAGCCGACGATGACGAATTCCTGACGGCGGGTGCATTTGACCTTCAGCCAGTTCTTCGTGCGCGCGCCGCGATAGGCGGCGTCGGCGCGCTTGGAAATAATCCCCTCCTGCCCGGCGCCGCACATGGCGTGGAACAGCTTTTCCCCGGCGCCGACGACATGATCGCCGACATGGACATGGGCGGAACCCTCCCCCAACAGGCCGGCCAGCTTTTCCTTGCGGCCGATATTGGGCATGGCGGTCAGATCCTGCCCGTCCAGATGCAGCAGGTCGAAGGCGAACAGGTGCAGCGCCGCCTTTCCCTCTCCCTTCAACACCTGTTGAAGCGTGGAGAAATCCGGATTCCCATCGCTGCCGGGGGCGACGATTTCGCCATCGATCAGGGCGGCGGGCAGGTTCATCGCCCCGATTTCCGCCGGCAACGGCGCAAACCGATCCGTCCAGTCGAGGCCCGACCGCGTAAAGATCTTGACCTTCCCGCCCGATACGGAAACCAGACAGCGATACCCGTCATATTTGATCTCGTGCATCCAGCCATTGCCCGTGGGCACGGCATCGACCAGCGTCGCCAGTTGCGGCGGCCGGAAGGCCGGCATGCGGCCCGTCCCTGCCTTGGCGCGCCTTTTCGCCGGGACGGCGCGGTCGGCCTGCGCCATCGCCGCGTCAAAGGCTTTTCCCCTCTTCCCCTTCAGCGACATGGGCGGCGTGCCGGCGGCGATTTCCGCCATGGTGCGACCGCTCCTGATGCTCGTCAGCTCGCGCGCGGTCAGTTCGTCCGCGCTGCCGGCATGGGCATCCTCGATCTTGCGCAGCAGCCAGTTTTCTCCCTTTTCCCTGCCCCGCGGCTTCAGTCGGATCAGCAGCCATTCGCCCCGCATCCGCTGCCCGTGCAGGATGAAATGGAGATGCCCTTTTTCGATGTCGCTCGCGCTCTTGCCCGGAACGGGTTCCCATGTGCCCTCGTCCCAGAGCATCACGGTGCCGCCGCCATATTCCCCCTTGGGAATGGTCCCCTCGAACGTCGCATAGGACAGCGGATGATCCTCCGTGCGGACGGCCAGCCGCTTGTCCGCGGGATCGATGCTGGGGCCGCGCGTCACTGCCCAGCTCTTGAGCACGCCATCCATTTCCAGGCGGAAGTCGTAATGCAGGCGGGTCGCATCGTGCTTCTGCACGATGAAGCCGTTGCCATTGCCGTGGCTGCGTCCGCGCTTGCCCGCCGGCTCGCGGGTGCGGGTGAAATCGCGCTTGCGGTTATAGGTGCTGAGCGGATCGGCATCGGCCATGGGTCAGGCCCGTTTTCGGCTGGCCGGCTTGGCGGGGGTCTTTCGCGTCGTGGCCTTGGCGGGCGCCTTGGCGGCAGGCGCCTTCTTCGCCGCCGGTTTCGCGGCGGAAGAAGCCGCGCCGGAACCGACCGACTTCTTGAGCGCCGCCATCAGGTCGATCACATTGCTGCCGCGCGGAGCCGCGCCCTCCTCTTCCTCCTCTATGACGCGGCGGCCCTTCGACTTCTTCTTCTTTTCGATCAGCCTTTCCAGCGCGTCCACATAGCGGTCGTGGAAGCTGTCGGGCTTGAAGGGCGCGGTCTTCTTCTCGATCAGCGTCTCGGCAAGGTCGAGCAGCTCCGCATCGGGCTTCGCATCCTCTATGTCGCGGAAATAGCTCTGGGCGCGGTTCACCTCATCGGCATAGCGCAGCGTTTCCAGAACCATGCCCCGGCCGCAAGGCTTCAGCGAGACGATATATTCCCGGCCCCGCATGGCAAGCTGGCCCAGCCCGACCTTCTTCGTCCGCCGCAGCGCCTCCCGCAGGACGATGAAGGCTTCCTCCGCCAGATCGTCGGCGGGCACGACATAATAGGGCCGCTCATAATAGAGGACATCGATCTCGCTGGCGTCGACGAACTGGGTGAGTTCGAGCGTCTTCTTGCTCTCCAGCTTCACCGCGTCGATCTCGTCGGGCTGGAGCAGCACATAGTCGCCCTTGGACAGCTCATAGCCCTTGACGATGTCCTCCGGATCGACCGGGCCCAGGCCGGGAACGGTCTTTTCATAACGGACGCGCTTGCCGCTGGGCTGGTGTATCTGGTGGAAGGCGATCTGCGCGCCGGACTTGGTGGCGGCATAGATCTCCACCGGAATGGATACCAGCGCCAGACGAATCTGCCCCTGCCAATATGCGCGAGCGGCCATGAGCGTGCTGCCTCCTTTTTCAGGAGGAAATGCGCGGGCGATGGGGCGGTTCCGCGGCTACGACTCCCAGCACCCTTGACTTCGACCGCCAGTCGTGGTGGTAGCGCTATCAATAACGGACGTTCTTAGGAGTCGATGATGCCGGGGGTCTCCACTTTGCTCGATTGCCTTCCCGCCGACTGGCGGTCTGGCCTGTTCCTTGGCCGCATGGAAACGGCGGAGGGCCCAACCCCCATATTGGTCGAAGGCGGCGTCGCCTATGACATGAGCCGCGTCGCCCCCACTGTCGCGCAACTGGTCGAAATGCTGCCTGCCGCCAGGACAGCCAATGGTGTAGCGCTGGGCGCGCTGAATAGGCTGAACCTGCCGCTGCTGAGCCCGGTCGACCTGCAATGCGTCAAGGCCTGCGGCGTGACCTTCGCCTTTTCCGCCATCGAACGGGTGATCGAGGAACAGGCGCGCGGCGAAGCAGGCGCGGCGGCGGAAATCCGGGCGCGGCTTGAGGAGCGGGTCGGCGGGTCGATCCGCGCCGTCGTGCCGGGTTCGGCCGAGGCGGCGGCGCTCAAGCAGGCGCTGATCGAAGACGGGCTCTGGTCGCAATATCTGGAGGTCGCCATTGGCCCGGATGCGGAGGTGTTCACCAAGGCGCCGGTGCTCTCGACGGTGGGCGCGGGCGCGGAGATCGGCATCCGTTCCGATTCCAACTGGAACAATCCGGAGCCGGAGATCGTGCTGATCGTCGATGCCGGCGGCCGGACCGTCGGCGCGACGTTGGGCAACGACGTCAATCTGCGCGATCTGGAGGGTCGTTCCGCCCTGCTGCTGGGCAAGGCCAAGGACAATAATGCATCCTGTTCGCTGGGGCCGCTCGTCCGGCTGTTCGACAATGATTTCACCATCGATGACGTGCGCAACGCTGTGGTCGAACTCACCATCGACGGCCCGGAAGGCTACAGGCTGGAAGGCACCAGCAGCATGAACCAGATCAGCCGCGATCCGCTGGAACTGGTGCGTCAGACGCTTTCCGAGCATCAATATCCCGACGGTCTGGCCCTGTTCCTGGGCACGCTGTTCGCACCCGTCCAGGATCGCGACGAACCGGGACGCGGCTTCACCCACAAGGTGGGCGACATCGTCGCCATCTCCACCCCGCGCCTGGGACGGCTGGTGAACCGGGTCGTGACGTCGAAGCAGGCGGCGCCGTGGAAATTCGGACTTGCCGCGCTGATGGCCAATCTCGCCAAGCGGGGCCTGCTCGCATGAGCGGCGCCATCTATCCCAGCCTGAAGGGCAAGCGCGTCTTCATCAGCGGCGGCGGCAGCGGAATCGGTGAAGGGCTGGTCGAAGCCTTTGCCGCGCAGGGAGCCAGGGTCGCCTTTTGCGACATTGCGCAGGAAGAAGGCCGGGCCGTCGCGGAACGGCTGAAGGACGCGGATTTCGCGCCCGTCTTCCACCCCTGCGACCTAAGGGACATCGAAGCCGTGCAGGCCATGATCGCCACGGTGGAAGCGCAGCTTGGCGGCGTCGACATATTGATCAACAATGCGGCCAATGACGACCGCCACGGCATCGAGGATGTCACGCCCGCCTATTGGGACGAGCGCATGGCGGTGAACCTGCGCCACCTCTTCTTCGCGGCGCAGGCGGTGGCCCCGGCGATGAAGCGCGCGGGCGGCGGGGTGATCCTGAACTTCGGGTCGATAAGCTGGCACCTCGCCCTGCCCGATCTGGTGCTGTACCAGACCGCCAAGGCGGCGATCGAGGGGCTGACGCGCAGTCTGGCCCGCGATCTGGGGCGCGACAATATCCGCGTCAACACCATCATTCCCGGCAATGTGAAGACGCCGCGCCAGATGAAATGGTACACGCCCGAAGGCGAGGCGGAGATCGTCGCCGCGCAATGCCTGGACGGGCGGATCATGCCGGCGGACGTGGCCGCGCTGGCCATGTTCCTGGCGTCCGACGACGCGCGCATGTGCACGGGGCATGATTATTTCATCGATGCGGGCTGGCGCTGAGGCTATGGCCCCGGTTCCGGAAAGCGTCCTCAGCGTCGGCGCGACCCTGGGCGAAGGGCCCGTCTGGGTGGCGCGGGATGCAGCGCTCTGGTTCGTCGACATCAAGGAGAAGCGCATCCACCGCTTCGACCCCGATCTGGGCGTCGCGCGCAGTTGGGACGCGCCGGGCCAGGTCGGCTGGATCGTTCCGGCGCAGGACGGATCGTTCGCCGTCGGGCTCCAGTCCGGCGTGCACCGCTTCGATCCCGATGCCGCCGGCTTCACGCTGCTGCACGCGCCGGAGGCCGACCGGCCCGGCAACCGGTTGAACGACGCCACGGTCGATCCGGCGGGCGGTCTCTGGTTCGGATCGATGGACGATGGGGAGGAGGCCGATAGCGGGCGCTTCTACAGGCTGCACCAGGGCCGGCTGACTGAAAGCGGTCTGCCTCCGGTCTCGATCACCAATGGTCCTGCTGTCTCGCCGGACGGCACGCTGCTCTATCACACCGACACGCTGGGCAGGCGGATCTGGCGGACGCGGATCGCGGCGGACGGCACGCTGCACGATACGGCGCTGTTCGCGGAGATCGAGGATGGCGCCGGCTATCCCGATGGACCGACCGTCGATGCGGAAGGCTGCCTGTGGACCGGGCTGTTCGCCGGCTGGGCCGTGCGGCGGTACGATCCGGCGGGCGGGCTGATGGCGGAGGTCCGCTTTCCCGTCGCCAATGTCACCAAGATCGCCTTTGGCGGACCGGACCTGTCGACCGCCTATGCCACCACCGCACGCAAGGGCTTGACGAGGGACCAGCTTCTCGCGCAGCCCTGTGCCGGTGATCTTTTCGCTTTCGATCCCGGCGCGCGCGGGCAAACATCCTATATTGCAGCCATCTAGAATATAAATCGGAGGAGCAGGAATGTCCGAAGGGAGTGCCGATAAGGTCAATATGGCCTTCATCGCCGCCATCGTCGCCGTGGCGACCATCGGCGGGTTCATGTTCGGTTATGACAGCGGCGTCATCAACGGCACGCAAAAGGGGCTGGAAAGCGCCTTCGACCTCGGCAAGCTGGGCATCGGCGTCAATGTCGGCGCCATCCTGGTGGGCTCCTCCATCGGCGCGTTCCTGGCCGGGCGCATGGCCGACCTGATCGGACGGCGCGGGGTGATGATGCTGTCGGCTGCGCTGTTCCTCGTCAGCGCGATATTGGCGGGGGCGGCGGGATCGTCCGTCATCTTCATCGTCGCGCGCATCGTCGGCGGCCTGGGGGTCGGCGCGGCGAGCGTGATCTCCCCGGTCTATATTTCCGAAGTCACTCCGGCGGCGGTGCGCGGCCGTCTCTCCAGCGTACAGCAGGTGATGATCATCTCCGGCCTGACCGGCGCGTTCGTCGCCAATTTCGTGCTGGCGCGCTATGCCGGCGGATCGACGGCGCAGCTGTGGCTGGGCTTTCCCGCCTGGCGCTGGATGTTCTGGCTCCAGGCCATTCCGGCCGCGATCTACTTCCTGGCGCTGCTGGTGATCCCGGAAAGCCCCCGCTATCTGGTGGCGCGCGGGCAGGAGGAGCGCGCCCAGGCCGTGCTCACCCGCCTGTTCGGCGCCGAAGCCGCATCGCGCAAGGTGGTCGAAATCCGCAACAGTCTGGCCGCCGATCATCACCGGCCCAAGCTCAGCGACCTGATCGACAAGGCCAGCGGCAAGATCCGGCCCATCGTCTGGACCGGCATCGGCCTGGCCGTATTCCAGCAGCTGGTCGGCATCAACGTCGTCTTCTATTATGGCGCTACCCTGTGGGAAGCGGTCGGCTTTTCGGAGGATTATGCGCTCCAGACCAACATCCTGTCGGGCGTGCTGTCGATCGGCGCCTGCCTTGCCACCATCGCGCTGGTCGACCGGATCGGGCGCAAACCGCTGCTGCTGATCGGATCGGCGGGCATGGCGGTGACGCTGGCGACCGTCGCCTATGCCTTCTCCACGGCGGTCACGGCGGCCGACGGCGCCGTATCGCTGCCCGGCAATAACGGCGTGATCGCGCTGGTGGCCGCCAATCTCTACGTGATCTTCTTCAACATGAGCTGGGGTCCGATCATGTGGGTGATGCTGGGCGAGATGTTCCCGAACCAGATCCGGGGATCGGGGCTTGCCGTGTCCGGCTTCGCGCAGTGGATCGCCAATGCGCTGATCTCCGTCAGCTTCCCGGCGCTGGCGGTCTCGCCCGGCCTGGCGATCACCTATACCGGCTATGCCTTCTTCGCCGCCGTCTCCTTCTTCTTCGTTCGCGCCCTTGTGCATGAGACGAAAGGCCGCGAGCTTGAGGACATGGTCGGCTGAGCGGCCTGATCGCCCTGAAGGCGGGCGCGGTGGAGGCCGTGCTCGCCCCCGCCGTCGGCGGATCGCTGGCGGCGCTTCGCTTCGCGGGGACGGACATATTGCGGACCGCTCCGGTCGACAGCAGCGATCCGTTGCAGATGGCGAGCTTCCCGTTGGTGCCCTATACCAACCGGATCGCCCATGGCCGCTTTCGTTTCGCCGGGCGCGACGTGCGGATGCCGCTCAACTTCGGGGACCATCCGCACAGCCTCCACGGCATCGGCTGGACCTCGGCATGGAGCGTCGCGGCGGCGGCGCAGGACAGCGCGCACCTCACGCACCGATATGACGGCGATGGCGGCTGGCCATGGGCCTATGAAGCGCAGCAGCATTTCACCCTGTCCGACCATGCCATCGAAATGAGGCTGACGCTGCGCAACATCAGCGATGAGGCCATGCCGGCGGGCCTTGGCTTCCACCCCTATTTCCAGGCGGACGAAGACACGTCGCTCCAGTTCCGGGCGGACCGGCTGTGGCTTGCGACAGCCGACATGCTGCCCGTGCGGCAGGTGGCGGCGGACGCGCTGGGCGACTGGTCGGCGGGCGCGCGGGTGCGGGGAAACAGCCTGATCGACAATGCCTATGGCGGCTGGGACGGCAGCGCCACCGTCCGGCGAGGGGATGGGACGCGGGTCGTGCTCAGCGCCGTGGGCGCGTCATGGTTCCATGTCTATCGCCCGCCCCTTTCCCCGGATTTCTGCCTGGAACCTGTCACCCACATGCCCGATGCCGTCAATCGTCCGGGGGGCATGGACAGCATCGAACCAGGCGCGGAAAAGACGCTTTCCCTTCGCATCGCCTTCCCTCCGTCCGACGAAGCGCTTCCGCAGCGCGACAAAATCGCCTAAGCTGCCCGCTCAGCAGCTATAGGAGCGTTGATGCAATTTCTGCGGACTGCCTTCTGGGTCGTCATCGCCGTCGCCCTCGCGCTATTCTGCGTCGCCAATTACACGCGCGTAGAAGTGAATCTCTGGGGCGACCTGGTCATGGAAACGAAACTGCCGGTCCTGCTGATCGGCGCCTATTTGCTGGGTGCGCTGCCCTTCTGGATCATGGCGCGGGCAACCCGCTGGCGCATGAAGCGCAAGCTGGAGAGTACCGAGCGCGCGCTCGTCGCGGCGACCGCCGCCCCCTCGTCTTCCACCCCTCCATCCCTCGCCGTCGCGGACAACAAGGCCGCGACCCCTACCCTCTCCACCACAGGACCAGCATGACCAGCCCCATCTATGTCGCCATCGATACGCCCGACCTGCGCAAGGCCCAGGACCTTGCGCAGCAGGTGCGTCATCATGTGGGCGGGCTGAAGCTGGGCCTCGAATTCTTCTGCGCCCACGGCCATCATGGCGTGCATGAGATGATGAAGTTCGGGCTGCCGGTCTTCCTCGATCTGAAGCTGCACGACATTCCCAACACGGTCGCCAAGGCGGTGCAGGCGCTGCATGTGCTGGAGCCTGCGATCCTGACCGTCCATGCCGCCGGCGGGCGCGCCATGCTGGAGGACGCGAAGGCGGCGGCAGGGGCCAAGACCCGGGTGGTCGCCGTGACCGTGCTGACCAGCCTGGACGATGGAGACCTGCTCGACATCGGCGTGGGCGGCAAGGCCGAGGATCAGGTGGCGCGACTGGCCGATCTGGCGCGCAGCGCGGGGCTGGACGGGATCGTCTGCTCCGGCGAGGAGGTCGCGCTGGCGAAGAAGGCGTGGCCTGACGGGTTCTTCGTGGTTCCGGGCGTGCGGCCGGCAGGCGGCGCGATGGGCGACCAGAAGCGCGCGGTGACGCCGCGCGAGGCGCTGGACCGGGGCGCCTCGATCCTGGTGGTCGGACGGCCGATCAGCCTGGCGGAAAAGCCGGATATTGCAGCGCGGGAGATAGAGGCGACGCTTTAGGCGGCCCGTTCAGGGTCGAAACGTCACGTTCCGTCCGGCGCGAAGAAATGCTGGATCACCTCCCGCGCCAGGCGCGCCGGACGCAGCGTGGAGGCGTCGAGGCAGCACCAGCTCGACTTCACCTCCGCCAGCACTTCCTCGCCAGGGCGGATCACCGTTTCGTAGAAGGCGCGCGCGCCCTGCACCTTTTCCAGCAGGACGGTCGCGATGACGTCGTCGTTGAGGAAGGTCGGCTTGCGATAGGTGATCTCATGCTTGAGCGCGACCCATAGATGCTGGGCAACCGCCTCGGTGGGAGCGAGCGCCCGCCAATGGTCGAGTACGGCCGCCTGAACCCATTTCAGATAGCTCGCATTGTTGACATGACCCATGAAGTCGATGTCGTCCGGCTCTATGCCGACGGGATAAAGATGGGGAATGGCGTTGTGCACGGGCAGCGTCATAGCAGGTTCGAAGGCAGGGCGACAGGACGGCGCGGCATGCCTTGGGGCGAAGGGGCCGGAACGACCGGCCCCTCCCTCCCGTCAGAAGCGCCAGCCCAGGCTCGCGACGATCTGGTGCCGGTCGGTGTCGATGCCGAATTCGTCCGTCGTCGTGCCGTTGGCGAAGTCGATATGCGCATCCTCATATTTGGAATAGCGATATTCGAGCTTGGCGAAGGTATTGGCGTTGATGGCGCGCTCCACGCCCGCACCGATGCGCCAGCCGTCCAGCTTGAAATTGGTGTCGGTTTCGACATTGGTGTTGCCGGCCAGCACGTCCAGCTTCGTGTTGGTGTAGCCGCCCTTCACATAGACCAGCGTGTTCGGGCTGGCCAATATGCCCGCCCGCGCACCGATATAGAGGTCGCGGCCCTGCTTGACGCGGCCGAAGCCGAACTGGTCGGTGGGGTCCGATCGGCCGCTCTTCGAGGTGGAGTCGGTATATTCGCCCTCGACGCCGACCACCGCGCTGCCAAGGTTCACGTCATAGCCGGCGCCCACGCCGTAGAGCAGGCCGTCGATCGACTGGTCGTCGCGGCCATTGTCATTGTCCACGCTGCTGCCGGCGCCAGTATGGTCGTAGCCCAGTATCGCCTCGACGCGCGGGCCGGTGAAGGTAGGATTGACGTCCTGCGCCAGAGCGGGGCTTGCGACCGCTGCGCCGGTCAGGAGGGTTGCGGCCAGGATCTTACGCATATTCGGGTACTCCACTTTATCTTCTCAATCCCCTGTCAGCCGGGGAGACGGTGAAGTCATGGAAGTCCCTGGAGGTTGCATGAACCTCAGATAAACAACTGAATTTGTGTCCTTTATGCCACAAAACCAGCTCGGTTCGCCGCGTAGCTGAGGCGTGCAGGCGGTGAGTTGATCAACATTCCACGACATTGACGGCCAGTCCGCCAAGGCTCGTTTCCTTGTAGCGGCTCGCCATGTCCTCGCCGGTCTGCCGCATGGTTTCTATGACCGCGTCCAGGCTGACGATGTGGCGGCCATCGCCCTGGAGCGCGAGATAGGCCGCGTTGATCGCCTTCACGGCGCCCATGGTGTTGCGCTCGATACAAGGGATCTGCACCAGCCCGCCGATGGGATCGCAGGTGAGGCCGAGATTATGCTCCATGCCGATCTCCGCGGCATTTTCGACCTGCTGGTTGGTGCCGCCCAACACGGCGGCAAGACCTGCGGCAGCCATGGAGCAGGCGACGCCCACCTCCCCCTGGCAGCCCATTTCGGCGGCTGAGATGGAGGCGCGCTTCTTGTAGAGGAAGCCCATGGCCGCCGCGGTCAACAGGAAGCGGCGCTCCCCCTCCCGGTCGGCGCCGGGGACGAAGCGGCGATAATAATGCAATACGGCGGGGATGACGCCCGCCGCCCCGTTGGTCGGAGCGGTGACGACGCGCCCGCCGGCGGCATTTTCCTCATTCACCGCCAGCGCGAAGAGGCTGACCCATTCGAAGATCTGCGCCGGGCCGAGGGCATTTTGCTGGAGCACCAGCCGGTTATGGATGGCGCGGGCGCGGCGCCGGACCTTCAGCCCGCCGGGCAGCAACCCCTCTTCCTTCAGGCCGCGATCGATGGATGCGCTCATCGCGTCGATCACGCTGTCGAGGAAGGCTTCGGTTTCCCGCGGCGCGCGCCAGGCCCCCTCGTTGCGCAGGACCAGCGTGGCGATGCTGAGGCCGGTACTCTCCCCCAGCGCCAGCATTTCCGCGCCGGAGGAGAAGGGATAGGGCTGGACGACATTATGGCCGAGCGGCGCGTCGGCGGCGATCGCCTCCGCGCCCGGCAGGACCGCGCCGCCGCCGACCGAATAATAATCGCGGACCAGCGGCTCCTCCTGCCCGTCTAACCAGGCTGAAAAGCGCATGCCGTTGCTATGCGCCTCCAGAAACTCTCCCATGCGGAAGAGGAGGTCGGTCGTTTCTTCGAAGGGAACGAAGCGGTCCTCCACGCTGCCCGCACGGATGCGGCGCTCGCTGCGGATGGTGGCGAGGATGTCGGCAATGGCGTCGGGATCGACGCTGTCGGGACGCTGGCCGGACAGGCCGAGCAGGATCGCCATGTCGGTAGCGTGGCCCCTGCCCGTGAGGGCGAGCGATCCATAGAGTTCGCATTGCACGCGGGCCGGGATGGCGGGCAGCGAGTCCATGAACATCAGCGCGGCGCGCATCGGCCCGACCGTGTGCGAACTGGACGGCCCGATGCCGATGGTGAACAGGTCCATCACGCTGATCGCGGCGGCCGCATTGATGCGGGATTTGGTCACGTTCAATAATCCTTTGAGACACGGACGTTGGCGCTTTCGCGGCCAAGGGTGGAGATAGCGCCGAGCAGCGAGAGCCAGCGCGTGACCTGATATTCGATGCGGGTCGCGGAATAGCCCTGCCCGTCGGTGATCAGTTCCACATAGGTCTTGCGGGTCAGATATTTGCCCGCCGCGATGGAGGTGCCCTGCCCCTGCGTCGGATCGGCGGCGATGATGCGCAGCCGGTCGAGCCCAGCCGCCTTGCGCACGGCGTTGATCGGGTCGAGGCCGCCCTGCCCCTGAAGCGAACCCACGGCCGAGGCGAGTTGCAGCGCTTCGGGCGCGGACAGGTTGGTGATCGACGTGCCGAAGAGGATGCGGGACAGCAGTTCGTCCTGCGGCAGCGCGGGCACGCTGGTGAAGCTGATCACGGGCTTGAGGCCCGTGCCGCCGACATGAATGGTGGCGGTGAGGTCGCTGACATCCGCCTCCGCATCGATGTCGAGCGTCGGGTTGACGGGGGTGCGGCCGTCGAACTGGATCTTGCCTTCCTTGAGGTCGAAGCGGCGGCCGGCAAAGTCATAGGTGCCGCGGACGAGATCGGCGGTGCCCGCAATGGCCGGGCTCGTGACCGTGCCGCCGATGTCCAGATTGGCGCGCCACTCGCTCTCAAGGCCAAGGCCCGTGACGGTCAGGCGGTTGCGGGCGCGCGCCTTGATCGCAAGGTCCCAGGGAATGCTGGTGCGGGGCCGCTCTATCTCGTCGCCGCGACGGTTGATCTCGATCACGCGCAGTTCGGGAATCTGCGCCACGGCGGCGGCGCGCCCCATGGTGAAGCGGCTGCGGTTGAGGATCAGGTCGCCGCCGATGGTGCCGCCTTTGCCGGTGGAGGCGATGGTGATCGGGCCGGTGACGGTGGCGGCGATGTCGTCCCGTTCGAGGAGCGCGGCATTCTCCGCCTGGAGACGCAGGTCCATGCCGACCCCCGCTATGCCGTTGAAGGTGAAGCTGCCCGTCCCGGTGACCGTGCCGCCATTTTGCGCGGCGGCGCTGAAGCCGGTCATGACGAGTTGCGCGCCGGAGAAGCGGCCCCGCGCCTTGACGCCGTGCAGCCGCATGCCCGTGACGGGGCTGTTGATCGCGGCATTGTCCGTCGCGAGAGACCCCGCGATGACGGGGTCGCCCAGCGTGCCGCGCGCGTCGGCGGTGACGTTGACCGGGCCGGATATGTCCACGATCTCCACCCCCGTCAGGCGCCAGAGCGTGTCGGCGGTGCCATTGTAGCGAAGCTGCGCGAACAGGGACGCGCGGTTGAGCCGCTCCACCAGAGTGCCTTCGGTGCCGAGCGGCATGAGCAGCGCCTGCGCCCGGCCGATGGTCTGGCCGTTCGCGACGAAGATCATGCGGGTGGCCAGACGGTCATGGCTGAGGACCGCGTTGACGCCCGCATCCACGGGACGGGAACTCAGCGACAGGCCGGAGCGGGAAAGGCCGCGCACGCGCAGTTCGGCCTTCCCCGTCGGCATGCCGCCGCGCGTATGCACATAGCTGAGCGAGCCGGTCGCCGTGCCGCCAAGGCCCAGATCGTCATAGGCGATGTCCAGCAGCGAAAGCGGCAGTTTCTGCAGCCGCGCCTCTATGCTGGTGGTCTGGCCGCTGAGTTCGCCGCCAAGCTGGAGCGATCCGCCCGCAAAGCCTATAGATGCGGGGTCCAGGCGCCAGCCGTCCTGGGTGCGGGTGAATATGGCGGGGCGATTGAGCTTGATCGGCCGCTTGTCGATGGTGCCGCCCGCCTGAAGCTGGATGCGGTCGGGCGTGACCTGCGCCTCGCCGCTGAGGTCGAAGAGGCGGCCGCGCTGGCCGGAGAGGCTGGCCGTCACCTTGCCGCTGCCGTCGACCAGATCGGCATTGGCCGCAAGGCGGCCGATCTGGATCGCACCGATGCGCAGGCCCCGCGCCTGCGCCGTGGCGCCGATCGTCGTGCCGGAAGGGTCGAGCAGGATCGTGGCATCCAGCCTGCCCCGGCGCACGGCGATGCTGGTCGGGCCGTCGAAACTGGCGTCGGTGGCGGTGAGGGCGAGCTTCAGCTGCTGAACGCCGTTTACAGGGGCAAAGGCGACGGTGCCGGTCACAGGGCCGCTGACGTTCAGCACGCCGTCCAGCCCGCCGGTCACCGGGCGCAGGTCGCCGCTGGCGCTGACGCCCGATGCGGCCACGCGGGCAATGCGGACGATCGCCTGGCCGCCGGGCGGCAGCAGGATCGCGCCGTTGCCGGTGAAGGGACCGAGCGTCGATCCCCCCTCCGCCGTGAAGGCGTAACCCGCCGCATCGGGGACCAGATGGGCGTGCATGTCCGTGACGCCAAGCGCCTTCAGCGGGCTTTGCAGCACGACATCGACGGTCGGACGGTCGATCCTGCCATCCAGGATCAGGCGCAGCGGACCATAGCTTCCATGCTGGCCATTGCCTTCGAAATGGAACGTGCCGTCGCGGCGGCGATAGCCCTTGGCCGACAGCGTCAGCAGCGGCGCCTCCAGGCGGAGGCCGGTGAACTGAAGCTGCCCGTCCGGTCCGAGCGACAGACCGCTGCGCAACACCGGAAGGCCGCCGCCCAGGGACCGCAGGAAGCTGTTGTCCAGCCGCCGCATCCGCGCCATCGCATTGCCGCTCAAGGTGAAGGCGCCACGGGGGCCGGGCACGGCGCGCAGCTTCGACGTCAGGTCGACGATGCCGAGGCCGCGAATGGCCAAGCCGCTGATCTGGCCGTCCAGGCCGATGTCGTAACGCCCCGATTTCAGGTCGGCGAGGAAAAGCAGCCTGCCGCGCAGCTTGTCGGACCGCACCGTCATCGGATTGCTGACGACCTGCTGGTTCCTGAGCTGCAACACGCCGTTCAGGTCGAAATTGCGGATGATCCCCTCTACCAGCGGGCCCTGGCCGTCGAGACGCCGGGCGCGCAGATGGACGGGGATCAGCGCCGGGCCGCCTTTCGCCCTGCGTCCCTTGCCGTCGGCGCGCACATCGTGGATCACGGTCTTGCCGAAGGCGAGTTGCCTGGCAGTGAGCAGATATTCATAGCCGAAGCCCGAGAGCGAGCCATCCAGCCGGATGCGCGCCGCAATATCCCGGCCGCCCATCGACTTGAGCAAAGCCTGCGGGCGGGCGAGCTTCACATCGACCAGCAGATTGTCGAGCGCATTGTTGCGCAGGTCGATGGCGCCGTCCGCGTTGAGGTCGATCGCGGCGGAGCGAAGCGACAGCTTGCCGTCGACCACCCGGTCGGCCATCGATCCGCTCGCCTGGATGGCGAGGCGCGGCGCGGAAAGGCGCTGGACAAGGCCCTGTCCCGCCATGGCGGCTCCCTCGACGGTGCCGGCGGCCGTATAGGTGCCGCTGCGGGCCGCCAGCTTCAGGTCTATGGCGGGTTCGCTGTCCAGCGTGCCCGCCAGGCGACCGTTCCAGCCTGTCCAGCTTCCCTGCCCCTGGATGCGGAGATTGGCGTCCTGCTTCAACCCGGCCATGATTCCCAGGACGCCGCCCCTGGGTGCGTTCACCGTGACGTCGAGGTCGAACTTGTCATCGTCGGGCCGGCTGTCGAGCGCGATGTTGAGCGCATCCTCTCCGTTCAACACCCGGGCGGAAAGATCGATAATGGCGCGGCCGCCGCGAATGTCCGCATCGCCGGAAAGCGTCGCCTGCTGCACCTTGCCCGTGATGCCCCGCTCCATGATGAGGCGCCCGACCGAAAATTGCATCAGCCGGATGTCGAAGCCGGGAAGGATCGGCCCCTCCCGCTCGCTGGGGTTGAGCTTGGGCAGCTTGTGCAGAGTCGCCTGCGGAATGACCAGGCGGTCTATATCAAGCCGGTTGGAGAGCCAGGCGAAGGGCCACCAGTCCAGTTCCACGCGCGGGGCGTCAAGGAACGCGCCCTTGGGATCGGACAGGGTCAGGCCATGGAGAACGGCCTTGCGGTAGATGCTGCCATCGATCCGGTCGACATGGATGCGCAGGCCCGAAGGCGGGCTGATCTTCGCAATGCGGGACACGAGGAAGCGATGGCCCGGCACGGTGTCGAGCCAGGCCAGCGCGCCGGCGGCGATCAGCAGCAGCGTGGCGAGAATGCCGGCGACCCAACGCTGCCAGCGACCGTCCCAGGCGCGGCGGCGGCGCGGCGGCGGCGGCGCGGCGGGCGTCTCCCCGGCCATCAGAAGGCCTGCCCCAGCGAGACATAGACGGCGATCTTCGGATCGCCCGACTGCGGATTGAGCGGCGTGCCGACATCGATGCGGATCGGGCCGAAGCTGCTGTAATAGCGCACGCCCAGCCCCGCACCAATGCGCAGGTCGCGGAAGCGCGGCAGGAAACTGGTCGAGATGTTGCCGGCGTCGACAAAGGGCACGACGCCGAAATTGCCGAAGCGGATGCGGGATTCCAGCGAGAATTCCGCCAGGCTCTTGCCGCCGACCGGATCGTCGTTCGGGCCGTAGCGCGGGCCGATCGCCTGATAGCCATAGCCGCGCACCGAAGCGCCGCCGCCGGCATAGAAGCGCCGCGAGGGCGCGATCCGGTCGACCGTGGACCCCAATATGGTGCCGAAACGCGCACGGGCCGCGAGCACGATCCGGTCGTTCATCGGCTGATAGACGCTGCCGTCAAGCTGCACGCGGGCATAGCCGAAGGTGCTGTTCTGGAAGGACAGTTCGGGGCTGAGCCGGCCGCCCAGGCGGAACCCCCGGCTGGGGTTCAGCAGGTCGTCGCTGCCGTCATAGGTGAGGCTCAATGGAATGGCGCCGATCAGGAAGGTGCGCCGGCTGCCGTTGCTGAACGCATCCGCTTCGTCCGACGCGATCAGTTCGCCGCCGATGCGCCAGACCCATTTCTTCTGGAACAATATGTTGGTCTGCCGCTCCAGCGCGCCCGACAGGGTTATGGTGCGCGCGTCATAGGCGTCCCGCTTGATGTTGCTGACGGAGAGCAGGCCCGTCAGCACATTGTCGCGACGGCGGAAATTGTTGCGGCGATAGGTGAAGGACGCCGTCTGCTCCTGCGTGCCGATCACCCCGCGCACAGTCACCGCCCCTTCCGGCGGGAAGAAATTGCGGTGCGCCCAGCTCACCTCTGCGCGATAACCCTCCCCGGTGCCATAGCCCAGTTCGCCCGCTATGGTGCGCAGCGGCGCCGGCCGGGCGTCGATGGCCAGGTCGACATGCTCGCCGTCTCCCGCATCCCTGGGGGTCATGGTCAGCGATGAAACGAGCCCGGTGGCGATCAGCGCCTGCCGCAGGTCTTCGACATCGGATGCCATATAGGTGTCGCCGGGACGGAAGCGGGCGATGCGCTGGACATGGCGGGCGCTGAACAGCGCATCATTGGCCATGACGATCCTGCCGAAGGTGCGGTAGGCGCCGGGATTGACGACGATGTCCAGATCGCCCTTGCGCTCCTCATGGTCGATGCGGACTTCCGGTTCCTCGACCTTGCCGAAGGGAAATCCGTTCTCGAGCAGCGCGACGGCCAGGGACTGCTGGCCGGCGAGGATGGCGTCGGAATCGACCGGATCGCCCGCCCTGGGCGGAAAGGCGGACCGTAATTCCGGTTCGCGCTCGCCGGTGTTCTCCAGGCCCTTCAGGTCGACGGACGACAGCAGATAGCGCGCGCCCGGCACGATCCGGAAGGTGACCGCCAGCCTGTCGCTGCCCGCCGGCGGCGGCGTCACGGCGCCGCGAATGCGCGCGGCATAATAGCCCTTGGCGCGCAGCAACCGGTCGAGCAGGTCGCTGTCCTCCTTGATCCGGCGGTTGATCTGGGCGAGATTTGCGGGCTTCCCCTCGCCCTGATGCAGCACCGACAGTTCGTTGAAGCGGGTGGTGAACTGGGCGTCGGCAATCTCCTCCACGCCGGTCAGCGCGACGGTGTAGCGGCGCTCCTCACCCGTATCCGCGCCCGTGTCCGCAAAGGTGACGGCCTCCTCAGCCTGTTCCTCGGCCGCTTCGGGCGCGACCGCCTGCTGCGGCACGTCGGAAGACTGGGGCGGCAGTTCGACCATGGGCGTGACGATGTCGGGCTGTCCCATGTCCGGCCAGTCGACGCCGATGTCGGGCATGGGGGCCAGATTGGGATCCAGATCGGGCTGATCGGGAACCGGCTGGGCGCCGGCCTGCGCCGCCGCCTGCGCATGAGCGACAGGCGCGAGCAGAAGCAGCGGCACGAGAAGAGCAGCTTGCGGCAGGCCTGAAATGCGGCGGCAGGTCCGCAAACCGGTATTCATAGCGCTGATCTAGACCAGAAATCGGGCGGATGGCCAGCCCCCAAGATGATGGCGGGACAGGCTGTGCGGGGATTTGGGCTGAAAGGCTGGATGGCGTGGAGATGTGTAACCCCGCTCCTGCCGACATGCCCCAGCGAACCCGCCTGTCAGAAGGCGGCGTTGAGCCGATCCATCAATGCCCGGGCCGGATTGGGTTCCGCCTGCGCCCGCGGACGCGCCATGCGATCCTGAAGGCGCGCGACCCTTTCGTAAAGGTCCTGGCTTGCCTCTATCAATGCGCGGGCGGCGAAGGGGAAGTTGCCGGCCACCGAAGGATCGGTGGTCGCGGCATGGCCGAGGCGGTATTTCTCGTCCAGCATTTCCGCATCGCTGAGTTCCCCCCGTTGCCAGGCGCGCTGGCTCAGCAACCAGGCGATGATGTGCATGAGGCGCGTCGTGACCTTGAGCGATTCGCAGGCGAAGGCGACGCGGCGAAGCGGATCGTCCGTCTCCGGATCGCCTCCCTCCCGCACGTCGAAATAGGCGCGCGCTTCATCCGCCATCACCATGGCTTCGACATAGAGACCGTCGACAAGGCGGCGATGCAGGCCCTGTTCAAGAGAAGCGGCGAGTTTCATGGCCGATATGTGCCATAGAGCGGGCGCCTTGTCAGTCCCGATGCGGGCCCGTTAACCCCGAATTGTGTCATTCGGGATCAGTCGGGACCGCACTGGCCATAATCCGTTCAACCGTTCAAGCGATGATGTCGGGGACGAGCTGATCCTCCAGCAGGGCCATTTCGTCGCGCAGGCGCAATTTCCGCTTCTTGAGGCGCGCGACCTGCATCTGGTCGCCCGAACCGGAGTCCACCAGCGCGCTGATGGCGCTGTCCAGGTCGCGATGCTCGATTCGCAACAATTCCAGCCGACGCATGATGTCTTCGCGGCTCACCATACACCTACTTTCGCACCCATTGCCGTCCCATCGCCCCTTGATAGCCCGGCGGGCCGGCACGAACCATCGCAAATTTCAAAGCGGCCCGTCGCAAAGCGCGAATCGCCCGAAGACACGGCCAGCGAATCGTGATCTACTCGTTCATCCATTGCCCTCGTAAGGAGAATGTCATGGAAAACAGCCACATTTCAGCTCTTTCGGCCAAGCATGCCGGGCTTGAGGCTCGAATCAAGGCGGAGACGAGTCGTCCCATGCCTGACGCGATCCTGGTGGCCTCGCTCAAGAAGCAGAAGCTTCGGCTGAAGGAGGAAATGGAGGCGCAACACTGACAGCGGTGACGCCTGTGTGAAAGGCATGGATCGGCGGTCCCTTGCCGCTGATCCTGCCCTTCCGGGAGAAGCTCCGGGGCCATGCCTTGCGGGGCTTTTTTGTTGGCGGCGGCAATCCGAGCCACCCTGTAATCCGCTTTGGATGCTCAGCGCATGAAGCGGCGCTGGCGCAGATAATCGGGCACCGCAAGCTGTCCTTCCGGCGCGGAAACCCGGCGGCGCGCGAGTTGGGGATCGATCGGCACGTCGAACGCGATGCCGATGCGATCCTCCCGTGACCAGACGACCGAACCGTGGACCTGACCGATGCCGCGCAGGTCGAAGCGAATGCGGATGCCGTTGGGCACGGCGCGCTCACAATCGGCCATGAGGCCGGTGGCGGAAAGATTGCGGACGCGGGCGCGGCCGAGCGGAACCCCGTCGGCCGAGCTTAGATTGGTGAGCAGGAAAAGGCTGTCGCGCGGGCCGGAACGCGCCGGACCACGATCACCATCATCCTGATTGCTATCCATCGACAACGCCCTGCAAGATCACTGGAATTTCCCGGCGACCCTGCCATGGCGGCATGGATAAAAGGTTAATCGTCGCGAGAGACTTTTTCCTGCCGCTCGTGCCGTTCCTGCGCTTCGACCGTCATGGTCGCGATCGGGCGGGCTTCCAGGCGGCCCAGCGAAATCGGTTCGCCAGTCACTTCGCAATAGCCATATTCGCCCTCGTCGATGCGGCGGAGCGCGGCGTCGATCTTGGAGATGAGCTTGCGCTGGCGGTCGCGGGTGCGCAGCTCGATCGACCAGTCGGTCTCGCTCGATGCGCGGTCGTTGAGGTCGGGTTCGCGGAGCGGTTCGTTCTGCAGGACGGCCAATGTCCCTTCCGCTTCGGCCAGGATCTGCTTCTTCCAGTCCCACAGGCGCTGCCGGAAATATTCCAACTGGAGCGGGTTCATGAACTCTTCGTCTGCGGAAGGACGATAGTCGGGTGGGAGTGTTACAGCCGATTTCGGCGGATTTTGGCCGTCTTTATCGGAATTCAGGACCGATGCCATCTGGCTCTCCGACTCGCGGGACCCCCGATGCTGAAAGTGCCGGGGTATCCGTGACTTGTGGTTGACGGCGCCTAATAGCCAGCGCCAAGGCCTGAGACAAGCGGGCAATCGGTCGTCCGGCGCGCCGGCCGCGCATTGCGGCGCGCTTATCCCCAGAAAATTCGCGATTCCCGGCCATCGGCAGATCATAAAAGAAAATAGACCAGCCGTATCGCCCAAGCGGCCGGCCGCCGTATCACAATGGGACGTTAACCATATGAGTTCATAATTTGTTAGTTTTTTCCTCGACTTGACCCCGATATTCAGAGTTAACGCCATTGAAGTTAACGCTTTGTTTTGCGTTGTTAGCAATAGGGAACGGCCCCGCATCCGTTACTGCGCAACGCGGTGACGAGATCGTCAGGCCGAAGACAAACAAGAGTGGAACCTATGTCGGTACGGATGGCATTGGCTAAATTATGCGCTTGCGCCGCCGGCGGCGCGATCATCGGCGGCGGCGCCGTCCATGTCGCGGAAAGCGCGCGTCCGGCAGGGGTTCAGAGCACGAAGAGCGTCAAGGCGGCGCCCCGCAAGCATTATGCGGTGCGCAAGGTGCAGCGCGTGGTGAAGACGGTTTCCTGCGCCCCGCAGACGGTGACGGTGACCACCCAGGCGGCGCCCATCCCCCTGCCGGCGCCGGTCGCGGCCGCGGAAATGCCGGTCATGTCCGGCGGTGGCGGCGGCGCGCCGGTGGTGCTGGCGGGTGGCCCCGGCTTTGGCGGCGGCGGGTTTTTCGGCGGCTTCTTCGGCGGCAGCAGCGGCGGTTCGGGCGGATCGGTAGTGATCTCCTCCACCAGCAGCTCGACCGGCGGCATCACCAGTTCCACCAGTTCGACCACGGGCGGCGTGTCCACCTCGACCGGCGGGGTTTCGACGTCCACGGGCGGGGTTTCCACCTCATCCGGCAATGTGTCGACATCCTCCGGTAATGTGTCGACCTCTTCGGGCAACGTCTCGACCTCCAGCGGCAATGTGACCAGCAGCTCCTCGACGTCGAGCTCCACGTCCAGCTCCTCTTCGACCAGTTCCTCGACCAGCAGCTCGACGTCGTCTTCGTCCTCGACGTCCTCTTCATCCAGTTCGTCGGGCGGCGACCATCATCATCCGCCGCCGCCGACCGACGTGCCGGCGCCGCCGATGGTGCTGCTGTTCGGGGCGGGCGCGGCGGCCCTGCTGGCGCGCAAGCGTTTCGCGCGCGCCAAGGCGGGCACCGAGGGTTAACCGCGGGGCGACCCGGCCGGCGCATCCGGGGGGAGCGCCGGCCGGGTCGGGTCTCAACTCGTCGCGATGATCCGCTCGATTTCCGGCACCGGGTGGTTCGACAGGTCCTTGGCGATCTCACCCACCAGCCGGCTCTGCACTTCCTTGTGATAATGTTTGCGCATTTCGCCCAGAGCGGCGGGCGGCGCGACGACGATCAGCTTTTCGAAATCATTGGCGAGCGCGCGGCGCTTCAGCAATTCTGCCGCTTCCGCGGCGAAGCGCGCTTCCTCCAGATCGTGGAAATTGGTCTGCTCGACGGAGCCGCGATGGCTCGCGACCGAATTGGGCCCGCGTCCCGTGCCGTCGGAGGCCTGCTCGCGATCGGGGGGATTATCCTGCTCCTTCACCTCCTCCGTTTCCAGATTGGGAAAGGCCGGGCTGCCCTTGTTGCGAAAGAACAGCATCTTGCGCCCATCGGCCACCAGCACCATCGCGTCATGGTCTATCTGCATCGTCCCGTTCCTCTTTTCTCAACGCCTGATTTTACCACCAACGGACGGCGGTGTGCAGGGTTGCGCGGCTGGTCGCAGAACGGCATAGGGCTGACCCATGCACGACATTCGTTTCATTCGCGAAAATCCCGCCGCTTTCGACGCGGGGCTGGCCCGGCGCGGGCTTGAACCGCTGAGCGCGGAGTTGCTGGCGCTGGACGAACGGAGCCGCGCGATCAAGACCGCGCTGCAACAGGGTCAGGCGCGCCGCAATGAAGCGAGCAAGGCCATCGGCCAGGCGATGGCGCAGAAGGACATGGCGACGGCCGACGCGCTGAAGACCGAAGTCGCGGCGCTCAAGGAGAGTCTGCCCGCCCTGGAGGCGGAGGATCGCGAGATTGGCGAAGCATTGGCGGCGCGGCTGGCGGCGATCCCCAACCTGCCGGCGGACGACGTGCCGACGGGGGAGGACGAGGTCCAGAATGTCGAGGTGGCACGGTGGGGCGAACCGCGGAGCTTCCCCTTCACGCCGAAGGATCATGCCGATTTCGGCCCGGCGCTGGGGCTGGATTTCGAAGGCGGCGCGGCGCTTTCCGGGGCGCGCTTTACCGCGCTGCGCGGGCAGATGGCGCGGCTGCACCGCGCGCTGGCGCAGTTCATGCTGGACCGCCAGTCGGGCGAAAACGGCTATGAGGAGGTCAACCCGCCGCTGCTGGTGAAGGATGAGGCCCTGTTCGGCACGGGACAGTTGCCGAAATTCGCGGAGGACCTGTTCAGGACCACCGATGGGCGCTGGCTGATTCCCACGGCGGAGGTTTCCCTCACTAATCTGGTGCGCGAACAGATCGTGGCGGTGGAAAGCCTGCCGCTGCGGCTGACGGCGCTGACACCTTGTTTCCGGTCGGAAGCCGGATCGGCCGGGCGCGACACGCGCGGCTTCATCCGCCAGCACCAGTTCGAGAAGGTCGAACTGGTGGCGATCTGCAGGCCCGAGGAATCCGAGGCCGAGCATGAGCGCATGTGCGCCGCGGCTGAGGGGGTTTTGCAGGCGCTTGGCCTGCCCTATCGGAAGGTGCTGCTGTGCACCGGCGACATGGGCTTTGGCGCGCGGAAGACATGGGATCTGGAAGTCTGGCTGCCTAGCCAGCAGACCTATCGCGAGATCAGTTCCGTCTCCAATTGCGGCGATTTCCAGGCGCGGCGGATGAACGCGCGCTACAAGCCGGAGGGGGAGAAGCAGACGCGCTTCCTCCATACGCTGAACGGGTCGGGACTGGCCGTGGGACGGACGCTGGTGGCGGTTCTGGAAAATTACCAGCAGGAGGACGGCAGCGTGATCGTGCCGGAAGTGCTGGCCCCCTATATGGGCGGGGTGACGCGGTTGCGGCCCCGATAGGCTGCCGACCCCCAAGCGAAGGGATTCCAGATATATGCGCATCCTGCTCACCAATGACGACGGGGTCCATGCGCCGGGCCTGACCGTGCTGGAGGAGATCGCCCGGACGCTGTCGGACGACATCTGGATCGTCGCGCCGAGCGAGGAGCAGTCCGGCGCCGGCCACAGCCTGACGCTGACGCGGCCGTTGCGCGTCCGGCAGCATGGCGAGAAGCATTTCAGCGTATCGGGAACGCCGACCGACGCGGTGATGATGGCGGTCGGCCATCTGATGAAGGATGCGAAGCCCGATCTGGTGCTGTCAGGCGTCAATCGCGGCGCCAACCTGGCGGAGGACGTGACCTATTCGGGCACGGTATCGGCCGCGATGGAGGGCGCGATCTCGGGCATCAGATCGATCGCGCTCAGCCAGGTCTATGTGCGGGAGGGGATGGGCGACGCCGTGCCCTTCGCGGCGGCGCGGGCCTGGGGCGAGCGGGTGCTGCGCCCGCTGATCGCCATGCCGGCCAGCCCCCGGCTGCTGTTCAACGTGAACTTCCCGGCCGTCGAACCCGAAGCCGTCAAGGGCATCAGCGTGGTGCGGCAGGGCTTTCACGATGTGGACCGGACGAAGATCATCCATGGCACCGATCCGCGCGGCTATGATTATTACTGGTTCGGCCTGGGCAAGAGCGACTCCGTGCCGGAGGGCAGCGATCTGGCCGCCATTGCCGAAGGCTATGTGACGGTGACGCCGCTGCATTACGACCTGACGCAGGACAGCGCGATCGCGGCGACGGCGCAGGCCTTCGGAGGGCAGGTCGGCTGACGGCATGTTCCTGCCCAGGCGGGGATATGGTTTTGCAGTCGGCCGGAACGGAATCTGGCCATGGCGCGGCCAGAGCGTTAAAGACATGGCGATGTCGCGCGCATTCCTTCTTCCTGCCTTCACCATTCCCACGATGCTTCCCGTCCGTATCATCGAAGAAAAGGTCCGATGAGGATCGTTCCGGTAAGGCCGCCGTCCAGCGCGGCGGGCTTTCTGCGGCGGCGGTCTTCGCTGCCGATCTGGGCCGATCTCACCTGGCGCGTGGGACTGGTGTTCGGCCTGATCGGGCTGGTGTTGCTGATCCACTGGGTCGGCCGGGATGGATTGAAGGACAATCTCGACGACAGGATCAGCTTCGTCGACGTGCTCTATTTCACCACCGTCACCGTGACGACGGTCGGCTATGGCGACATCGTGCCGGTCAGCCCGGAAGCCCGGCTGTTCGAGGCATTGCTGGTGACGCCGATCCGCCTGTTCGTCTGGCTGATCTTCCTCGGCACGGCCTATAATCTCTTTTTCCGCAACATCCTCTACAGGTGGCGCATGGCTCGCATTCAGGCCGATCTGCACAATCATATCGTCGTGACCGGCTTCGGCACCAGCGGGGCCGAGGCGGTGCGCGAGCTACTGGCGCGGGGCGTCGATCCGCGCGAGATCGTGGTGGTCGACCCGGTAGAGAAGGCGCTGGCCGAGGCCGAAGCGCTGGGCTGCAACATATTGTGCGGCGATTCGACGCGGGACCGGACGCTGAACGATGTCGCGATCCACCGGGCGCGGACGCTGATCGTGTCGGCGGGGCGGGACGACACCTCGATCCTCATCACCCTGACGGCGCGGCATCTGGCCCCTCGCCTGCCCATCAGCATCGTCGTGCGCAACGAGGATAACGAACTGCCCGCGCGGCAGGCGGGCGCGACCACCGTGATCAACCCGGTCAGCTTCGCCGGGCTGCTGCTGGCGGGCAGCACCAGCGGCCAGCATATTGCCGACTATATGTCGGACCTTGCCGCTTCGGGCGGTCAGGTGAAGCTGAACGAACGCTTCGTTCTGCCGGAGGAGATCGGGCAACCGCTTTCCGCCATCGCCACTGGTCTGGGGGTACGCATCTACCGCGACGGGCGGGCCATCGGCTTCTGGGAAGAGGGCGCGGCCCGGCTCCAGACCGGCGACCTGATCATAGAGATCGTGCAGGGCGCGGCCGCCGGGGAAGCCCGGTCCCTGCCCTGATTTCCTGCCCCCGTGACATTGCGCGCAAAAATCCCTATGTGCGCGCCGATCATGGCAACCAAAATTCCCGAAGCGCCGAAGGTCGGCATGGTGTCGCTGGGCTGTCCCAAGGCGCTGGTCGACAGCGAGCGCATCCTGACCAAGCTGCGTTCCGACGGCTATCAGATGTCCGCCGACTATGCCGGCGCCGACGTCGTGCTGGTCAACACCTGCGGTTTCCTCGATTCGGCCAAGGAAGAATCGCTGGAAGCCATTGGAGAGGCGATTGCGGAGAATGGCCGGGTCATCGTCACCGGCTGCATGGGCAATGAAGCGGAACTGATCCGTCAGAAATTCCCGCAGGTGCTGGCCGTCACCGGCGCGCATCAATATGAGGCGGTGGTGAACGCGGTGCATGAGGCGTCGCCGCCCATCCCCAACGCCTTCGTCGATCTGGTGCCGGAGGGTGGGCTCAAGCTGACCCCGCGCCACTACAGCTATCTGAAGATTTCGGAGGGCTGCAACCATCGCTGCTCCTTCTGCATCATCCCCTCGCTGCGCGGCGATCTGGTCAGCCGGCGCATAGACGCTGTGCTGCGCGAGGCGGAAAAGCTGGTGCATGCCGGAACCCGGGAACTGCTGATCATCAGCCAGGACACCTCCGCTTACGGGGTCGACACCCGGCATGAGGCGCGCCAGTGGAAGGGGCGCGAGGTTCGCGCGCACATGACCGATCTGGCGCGCGAACTGGGGCAGCTTCGCACCGCCGATGGCACGCCGCCCTGGGTCCGTCTGCACTATGTCTATCCCTATCCCCATGTGGATCAGGTGATCCCGCTGATGGCCGATGGGCTGCTGACCCCCTATCTCGACAATCCCTTCCAGCACGCCGCGCCTTCTGTCCTCAAGGCCATGAAGCGCCCGGCGAACGAAGCGAAGGTGCTGGACCGCATCCGCAAATGGCGGGACATCTGCCCGGACATCGCGATCCGTTCCTCCTTCGTCGTCGGCTTTCCCGGCGAGACGGAGGCGGATTTCGACTATCTTCTCCAGTGGCTGGACGAGGCGCAGCTCGACCGCGTGGGAGCCTTCCGCTTCGAACCTGTGGAGGGCGCGGCGGCCAACGACCTGCCCGGCGCCGTGCCGGAAGAGGTCAAGGAAGAACGCTATCAGCGGATCATGGAGAAGACCGCCGCCATTTCCGCCGCACGGTTACAGGCGAAGGTCGGCCGCGTGCTGCCCGTCATCATCGACGAGGTGGGCGAAGCGGACGAGGACGGCTCCATCGGCGCGACCGCGCGCAGCCAAGCCGACGCACCGGAAATCGACGGCAATGTCTTCCTGCGCGACGTGGGCGAAGGCTTGCAGCCGGGCAGCATCCTGAACGTGCTGATCGAGGATGCCGACGAGCATGACCTTTACGGAGTGCCGTCGGTTTAGGGCACCATGTTCCTGCGAGGGCATGAACCCAGTTCCGACGTCAGAACGGAACGCCCGCCTTCGCAGGGGCACGGCGCATTGTGGGGGGGGCAGCGTCATTCTGCCGCCGCAAAGGCGTCCTGATATTCCGTCCTGATCGCCTTGCGCATGGCCCCGTCCACAGGCAGCGCGATCTCATAGCTTCCCTCGGCATAGGGCCCGGCGCTGTAGGGACCGACGACCACGGTGACGCCGTCGATCAGCTTGCCGTCCTTCGACGTCGGCACCAGCACCTGCTGCATCGGATCGATGCATTTGGTGAAGTCGTCGTCATCGCTCCGCTTCACCGGCTCGCCGCGCTTTTCGGCGCGAGCCTTGTCCAGTGCGTCGCAGAAGCGGTCATGGATGGCGGCCGCGAAGGCGGCAGGCGAAGTCATCAACGCCGTGACCGCCGTCTCCCGCTTGCGCGCCTTGTCCCACAGCAATGCGTCATAGCCGGTCATGCCATGCGCCCCGCCGGTATAGACATAGCTTTCCGATTGGAGCGCAAGGAAGCGTGGCGTATCGGCGGCGACCGTCCAATGGACGTCAAGCGCATGGGCGCGGAAGGGATAGCCGGACGCGCTGGCGGCCTTCTGGTCTTCGCGCGCCATTTTCAACGCATCCGCCTTGCCGACCTTCAGCGCGTTGCCGAACTTCTCCGCCAGGGCGGGTATCTGCGCGGCCTGGGCAGGGTAGCCATAGGCGAATTCGAGCAGATCGGTCTTCTCCTTCTGCTCGAAGGGTTGGGCGGGCGGCGGCGGCTCCGGCTGGCCGGACATGCGGTTCGCGAAATTGCTGGCCGCGACATCGTTGCCCGGCAGAGCCGCTTCGCCCGCATTCCGGGCATCTTTCGACGGCGAACAGGCGCAAAGCAGCAGGACCGCCCCCAGGGGCAGTCCCGCCAGTCCCCTCCCCTTTATCCGGCGCATCAATGGGCCTTGGCTGCCGCCATGCACCGTTCGCTGATCGCCTTGCGCGCATAGCTGCTCTGGAGCGCCGCGCCGGCATTGGGCCAGCCTTCCGCGATCAATGCCTGCTCCACCGCATGCGCTCCGTCGAAACGCCCGCTTTCCGCCAGCGCATAGGCACGGGCGCGCAGGGCCTGAAGGCGGCCATCGTCGCTGTGCATCATCATGTCTCTCCTTCTTTTAACTTCGTTCAATCTATGCCTGCGCTCCGCCCGACGCAAATGATAGCGCGGTCGAAGGAGGCGCGCGGACGACGAAAGATTGGGCTTTTCTTACCCGCCGCCTTTCTCCAGAACATAGGGCATGAGCGATTTTTCCGACCTGCTGAAAGCCGACAACAATCAACCTGCCCGTTCGATCCTGATCGTGGAGGCGCCAGGGCTGGAAAGCTGGCTGGGAAGCCAGCCGGAGCGTGTGCGCGCGCTGGCCGCCGCGCAGAAATTCAAGGGCAAGGCGCATGAATTCGCCATTCTGCCTGGCGAAGATCCGGCGGACTGGTCGGTAGTGGCGGGCGTCGCTTCCGCCACGAAGCTGGGACCATGGTGCCTTGCCAGGCTGGCCGAGGCCTTGCCCGAGGGGACTTATCGGTTGGTCGAAGGCGCGGCCGGCGCGGCGATGCTGGGATGGCTGACCGCGCAATATCGCTTTGACCGCTATCGCAGCGAAGAAAATGGATCGGGAGCGCGCGTCCTGCTGACCGCGGAAGTGGCGCAGATCGATGCGGCCACGCGCCTGGCGGAGGCGGTGGCGCTGGTGCGCGATCTGGTCAACACGCCCGCCGCCGACATGGGGCCGGCCGAACTGGAAGCTGCAACCCGCAAGGTGGCGGAACGCTTCGGCGCCGACTGCAAGGTGACGAAGGGGGATGCGCTGGAACATGGCTTCCCGATGATCCATGCCGTGGGCAAGGCCGCGGACAAGGGCTTCGCGCCGCGCCTCATCGAATTGCGCTGGGGCGATCCCGGGCACCCGAAGGTCGCGGTCGTCGGCAAGGGCATTTGCTTCGACAGCGGCGGCCTGGACATCAAGCCGTCTTCCGCCATGCGCCTGATGAAGAAGGACATGGGCGGCGCGGCCCATGCCCTGGCGCTGGCGCAGCTTGTCATGGACGCGGGCCTGCCGGTTAGGCTTCACCTGCTGATCCCGGCGGCGGAGAATGCGGTGTCCGGCAATGCCTTCCGGCCCGGCGACATATTGCGGTCGCGCAAGGGGCTGACGGTCGAGATCGGCAATACCGATGCCGAGGGGCGGCTGGTGCTGGGCGACGCGCTGACGCTGGCGGGAGAGGACAAGCCGGACCTGATCATCGACTATGCTACGCTCACCGGCGCGGCGCGGGTGGCCGTGGGGCCGGACCTCCCCGCCCTGTTCGCCAATGACGAGGCGCTCGCCGCAGACATGGATGCGGCCGGGACCGCCGTCGACGATCCGACCTGGCGCCTGCCCCTGTGGGACGGCTATGCGGAAATGCTGAAGTCCGATGTGGCCGACATCAACAATGCGGGCGAAGGCGGCTTTGCCGGGGCGATCACCGCCGCGCTGTTCCTCAGGCGGTTCGTGCCCGACGCCGTGCCCTGGCTGCATCTCGACACCTTTGCCTGGCGTCCCGCCTCCCGGCCGGGGCGGCCCAAGGGGGGCGAGGCGCTGGGACTGCGCGCCGTCTTCCATATGCTGCAAGCGCGCTACGGCCGTAAAAAGTAAAAAGAAAGCGATTGTCCGAGGCCGTTACGCAACCGGATTGGCTATCGTGCGTTACGGGGTCATGGATGCCCATTCCGCACAGACTGAAGCCGCAGAGCTGAACCGTCCCGGCCTGAAGCCGCTCAGCCAATGGATGCGCACATTGGTCGATTATGTGCGGTCCGGCAAACCCGACCTCACCAACCGGCAGATGGCGCTGATGCTGACCGTCTACATCGGCGCGGGGCCGCATACGGTGCGGGGACTCGCGGAGGCGCTGAACGTCTCCAAGCCGGTCATCACCCGCGCACTCAACAAATTATCGGCGCTCGGCTATCTGCGGCGGGAACGGGACTCCACCGACCGACGCAATATTTTCATCACCCGAACCCCAAAAGGGGCGGAATTTCTTGACGCCTTTCACCATTTCATCGCAGGAACCGGCCGCGATGAACGCCTCAACTTCTCCCCTGCGGAACGCACCGCCTGAACGCATCCGATTCAAGCTGGACGGCCGATCGGTCAGGCTCGACACGCGCGTCCACGCGGCGCGCGGCGACCTGGCCGACCTGGCGCTGGCCGGCGTGCTGTTTTCCGCCCATTATGCCCGCGCCGTCGAACTGACCTGCGTCGCCGCCGGCGCGCCGGTGCTGGCATCCGACACGCCCAAGGCGCAGGCGGTCAGCGAATTGCTGCGCGGCGAGAGCTTCCACGCGCTGGACGTGACGGCGGACTGGGCCTGGGGCTTTTGCGGGCATGACGGCTATGTCGGCTATGTCCGGCGGGAAGCGCTGGACGTGCGGGAGGTGGTGAACAGCCGCGTGATCACCGGCACGGCGCCGCTCTTCAGCGCCGCCGACATCAAGTCGCCCATTGCCGATTACTGGCCGCGCGGCGCGCAGTTCGCGGCAGAGGCGCGGGGCGATTTCTTCGCCTGTGCGGAAGGCTTCGTGCATCGGCGCCATGTCGCGGAGATCGACGCGCTGGAAAGCGACTGGGTTTCGGTGGCGGAGCGTTATCTGGGCCAGCCCTATGTCTGGGGCGGGCGCGGGCATCGCGGCGTCGACTGTTCCGGCCTGGTGCAGGTATCGCTCGGCCAGTGCGGGATCAAGGCGCCCCGCGACACCGATCTGCAGCGGGAGGGGATCGGTTCCCTCATCGCGCCGGATGCGCCGCTCCGACGAGGGGACTTTGTCTTCTTCCCCGGCCATGTCGGCATCATGACCGACGAGCGCAACATGATACATGCCAACGCCCATTGGATGAGCGTGGTGATCGAGCCACTGGCCGACGTCGTCGGACGGTTGGCGGCGGACCATGCGGAACCCGTGACGGCGAGGCGGAGAATCGGCACATGACACATCGGATATTCATCGACGGCGGCGTCGGCACCACGGGTCTGGAAATCAACGAGCGGCTGGCGGGTCGTCCCGAACTGTCGATCATCACGCTCGACGAGGACAGGCGCAAGGACGCGTCGGCGCGCAGGGAGGCGCTGAACGCGGCGGACATCGTCATCCTCTGCCTGCCCGACGATGCAGCGCGGGAGGCGGTGGCCCTGATCGACAATGGCCGGACGCGGGTGATCGACGCGTCGACGGCCCATCGGGTGGCGGACGGCTGGACCTATGGCTTTGCCGAACTGGAACCGGGGCATCGGGACAGGCTTGCAAATTCGCGGTTCGTCGCCAATCCGGGCTGCTGGCCGACAGGCTTCCTGGCGCTGGTGAGACCGCTGGTGCTCGCCGGTCTGCTGCCGGGCGACTGGCCGGTGACGGTATCCGGCGCATCCGGCTATTCGGGCGGCGGCAAGTCGATGATCGCGGAATATGAAGGCGCGGAGGGCGCGCCGAGCGCGTTCCGGCCCTATGGACTGGGGCTGGCCCACAAGCATGTGCCGGAAATGCTGCGCTATTCCGGCTTGCAGCACCCGCCCCTGTTCGCCCCGGCCGTCGCCAATGCCTATCGCGGCATGATCGTGGAGGTGCCGTTGCAGTTGCGCGCCCTGCCCGGGGCGCCTTCGGTGGCCGATGTGCATGGCGTGTTGGCCGCCGCCTATGCGGGATCGCCCATCGTCAGCGTGGAAGCGCTGGAGGACAGCGCGGCGATGACTCAGGTCCGGCTGGAGCATGTCGGCGCGACCGACCGGCTGGCGCTGTTCGTCTTCGGCAATGAGGCGGCCGGTCAGGCGCGGCTGGTGGCGGCGCTCGACAATCTCGGCAAGGGCGCGGCCGGAGCCGCCGTGCAGAACCTCAACATATTGGCGGGACTGCCGGAAACGGCTGGCCTGCGGCTATAGGCCGACATTCGATCTGCTCCATCCGTCATGCCGGACTCGTTTCAGCATGACGGATGGGAAGTCGGGGCGAGCGAAGCTTCGGAGATGCGCTGGATCAATGGATCGTGCCCAGCGGCCCTTCATGGGTCAGCAGCACGATCAGCCGCTCGATCTGCCGCCAATGGCAGAAGCGGATATGGTTGCCCAGATCGCGGCTTCGGTCGGCGCGCGCCGCGGCTTCATAGCCTGCATTGTCGCCAAACAGCGACATCAGCTCAGCTGCGTCCTCATAGCTCTTTCGATTGGAAAGATATGGCATGTTCATGACGAAGCCCCCCAAAGTCCCCACCCTGACGGTAAGGATCATGGTTCAATCCCCATGCCAACCATGGTCATCGACGGAGCAGCGCGGCCTGGAAGGGTGAACGGCCGGTTAGCCAAGTCCCGCCATGGCACAAACATCCCGTTGCGGCACAGACCTGTCCTGAAAAGGCGCAGGCGGGAAAGCGCTGGCCATGCATCCCCGCGCGTGGCAAGGACCGGGAAATGACCAATGCCAGAAAAGAACCGATCGGCGCAGGCGCCATTTTGGCGCTCACCATTTTGGGCGGAACAATCGTCGGCGGCCTGATGGGCCAGCCAAGTGCAGGCCTGCTGGGCGGCACCGCGCTGGGCATCGTGATCGCGGTGCTGCTATGGGTGCGGGATCGGGGAAAATAGCTCCGCACCCGGCACTTGCGCGCCTTGCCACCATCTGTGGGCCAGCATAAACGGATAGCCATGAAGAAGCATCTGATCGCGCTCACCCTCCTCACGCTGGCCGTTCTCATCGGCCTTTTCTTCTATTTCGCGCGGGGAGATACGGCGCGGCTTCCGGCCGGCGCGGATGTGGGCAAGGAGCCGGTTTTCACCAGCCCCCGCAGCGAAATGATCCCGACGATGAACGTCGCGGATGCCGTGCCGTGGAAGGGTGGGGAAAAGCCGGTTCCCGCAAAGGGGCTGAACGTCGATCGCTTCGCGGATGGGCTGGACCATCCCCGCTCGCTGCTGCGCCTGCCCAATGGCGATGTGCTGGTGGCCGAAACCAACAGTCCGACACGCCCGACGGGCGGCATCGTCAACCGGGTGATGAACTATCTGATGAACAAGGCAGGCGCCGGCGTGCCGTCCGCCAACCGCATCACCCTGCTGCGCGACGCCGATGGCGACGGGCGGGCGGAAACCAAGACCGCTTTCCTCAGCGGGCTCAACTCCCCCTATGGCATGGCGCTGGTGGGGAACACGCTCTACGTCGCCAATACGGATGCCTTGATGGCCTTTCCCTACAAGGAAGGGGACAGCAGGATCACGGCCAGGGGGCGCAAGATCCTGAACCTTCCCGCGCAGGCGCCCAACATGCACTGGACGCGCAGCCTGGCCGCAAGCCCGCAGGGGCTGCTTTATGTGGGCGTCGGCTCCAACAGCAATATCGGGGAAAATGACCTGGAGACGGAGGCCAATCGCGCCGCCGTGCTGGAGGTCAATCCCGATACGGGCGCCTATCGCATCTACGCTTCGGGCCTGCGCAACCCCGTGGGGCTGGCTTTCGAGCCCAGGAGCGGCGCCTTGTGGGGCGTGGTGAACGAGCGCGACATGCTGGGCAGCGATCTGGTGCCCGATTATCTGACGCGGGTGGAATTCGGCGCCTTCTATGGCTGGCCGTGGAATTATTGGGGCGGTTATGAGGATCGCCGTGTCCAGCCGCAACGGCCGGAGGTTCGCGAATATACCAAGCGGCCGGACTATGCGCTGGGCAATCATGTGGCGCCGCTGGGCCTCAGCTTCGCCGACAAGGTGACGCTGGGCGCGCCCTATGCCAACGGCGCCTTTGTCGGGCTGCACGGCAGCTGGAATCGCAAGCCTGCCGCGGGCTACAAGGTCGTGTTCGTGCCCTTTGGCGACAATGGGGAGGCGGGCAAGGCCAAGCCGGTCGATGTGCTGACGGGCTTCCTGGGAAGCAAGGGCGAGGCGCATGGGCGCCCGGTCGATGTGACGGCGGACGCCAGGGGCGCGTTGCTGGTCAGCGACGATGTCGGCGGTGTCGTCTGGCGGGTGACGGCGGCGAAGTGAGGTGATGGGTTCTTGCCGGGGTGTGCCCTTGATCCTCTCCCGTCGAGGGCCGGCAGAGAGGGACACTCCCCAAAATGCCCCGGCCGCAAACCCATGAATGGCGCGCTCAGGATTTGAGGCAAAGGGCCCGGCACAAGGAGAGAGGGCGCGGGAATATGTTTCAAGCCCTGCCGACGCCGTGATGGGCCTTTCTGGTCGAACCGCAGGACGCCCGGATGGGTTTACGGCCTAGATATTGAGGCCATGCCGCCCGGCCAGTTCCACCACATATTGCCAGGCCACGCGGCCTGAGCGGCTACCCCGCTGCGTCGCCCACTGGATCGCGTCCAGCGGCTGGAAGCTGAGGCCGAGGCTGGCCGCATAGCCGCTGACAATAGCGACATAGGCATCCTGGTCGATCGCGTGGAAACCCAGGGACAGCCCGAAGCGGTCCGAAAGCGCCATCTTGTCGTCCACCACGTCGCGGGGATTGACGGGGTCGTCCTGCTCCGACAGGTGGCGGGGCACGATGTGACGGCGGTTGGACGTCACATAGAGGCGAACATTGGCCGGGCGGGCGGCGGTTCCGCCCTGGAGCAGCGATCGAAGCGCACGGGCGTCGCCCACCCCATTTTCATCGAAGCCAAGATCGTCGAGGAACAGGATGAAGGGCCGGCGCGTGTCGCGCAACAGGGTGAAGAGTTGCGGCAGGCTGGCCAGTTCATCGATCGCGCATTGCAGCAGGGCGATGTCCTGCCCCTCCGCCTGAAGCTTGCCGATGACGGCGGCAACGACGGCGGACTTTCCGGTTCCGCGTGCGCCCCACAGCAGCACGTCATGCGCCGCATGTCCGGCAGCATGGCGGCGGCTGTTTTCAAGCAGCGCCTGCTTCTGCGCATCAATGCCGGTCAACAGGGCGTAATCCACCGGCGCGAAGGCCTCCACAGCCCGGATCGTGGCGCCGTTCCACACATAGGCGGGCGCGGCGGCCAGATCGGCGGAAGAAGCGGGCGGCGGAGCGATCCGTTCCAGCGCTTCGGCAATGCGGGTCAGCAGGGCATCGTTCATGGCGCCCTCGCTTAGCCCGCATCCGCATGACGGGCAAGCGCGGCGCCCATGTCATTCTTCTGTAGCAATGGCCTTTTACTCCCGGAAATCGGGGCTTATATCGCTGGGGTCGTGACCATCCCAAATCCAGTCTTTTCCACCCGAATAAGCCGCTATGGCAGCGAAGCGCTGCGCGAGGCGGCGCTGCTGATCCGTGCGGGCGAACCGGTCGCCGTGCCGACGGAGACGGTCTATGGCCTGGCGGCGGACGCCACGGACTCCAACGCGGTGGCGGCGATCTACACCGCCAAGGGACGGCCAAGCTTCAATCCGCTGATCGTCCATGTCGCCGATCGGGAGATGGCCGGGCGTCTGGCCGATTTTTCGCCCGTGGCCGACAAGCTGGCGGAGCGGTTCTGGCCCGGCGCGCTGACCATGGTCCTGCCGGTGCGCCCGGATAGTGGGCTGTCCCCGCTGGTCATGGCGGGACTGCCGACCGTGGCGCTGCGCCTGCCCGCCCATCCGGCGATGCGGGCGCTGATCCGGGAAAGCGGGCGTCCGCTCGCCGCGCCTTCGGCCAATCGCAGCGGCGCGATCAGCCCGACGCGCGCCGAACATGTGCTGGCGAGCCTCAACGGCAAGATCCGCATGATCCTGGATGAGGGGCCGACCAGCGAAGGGCTGGAATCGACCATCGTCGCGCCGGAAAGCGACTGCATCCGCCTGCTGCGACCGGGCCCGATCACGGCGGCCATGCTGGAGGAGGCAAGCAGGCTGCCGGTGGTGACGGGCGCTGACAATGCGAAGATCGAGGCGCCGGGGCAGTTGGAAAGCCATTATGCGCCGTCCAAGCCGGTGCGGCTGAACGCGCTGAAGGCGGAGAAGGACGAATATCTGATCGGCTTCGGCCTGATGCCGTGTCATGTGAATCTCAGCCCCGACGCCGAGATGCGGGAAGCGGCGGCGCATCTGTTCGCGGCCCTGCACATCGCGGATGCCAGCGCGGCGGAGCGGATCGCGGTGGCGCCGATACCCAATGAAGGGATCGGTGTAGCCATCAATGACCGGTTGCGGCGGGCGGCGGCTTAACATTCGCATTCATGCGGACCGCCTATGAATATGGTCATGCTGAACTTATTTCAGCATGACGCGTGGGGATGGGCCGGATAAAAGGGCGAGAAATCACTCACCCGCAATTATCATAACCCGCATCGCGGCATTCGCGGCGACGGCGTTCTTCCTCCTTCTTCCGCTCGCGGGCTTCGCGCGCCTCCTGCTTGCGCATCTTGCGGCCGTAATTGCGGTCGGCCTCTTCCTGGCTGGTGGTGCTCCAGTCGACCACCTGGCTGCCAGCGCGCACCGGCGCCGTCACGATATTCGCCGCCGTCCGCGCGATGCAGCCCGGCAGGAACAGCAACAAAGCCGGCGCGGCCACCCATGCGATCTTGTTCATATCTCTTCCCCGGCTTGTCATGTCCGCCAGCTTAAAGACGCTGGCGGCCAGGGCAAGCCGTGGGCGACGAACCGTTAGGGCGCTTCGATCCGCTCGGCAAAGCCCTTGCGCAGCTTGGCGAGCTTGGGCGGGATCACCGCCATGCAATAGGGGTTCCGGTCCCCCACCCGCTCCCAATATTTCTGGTGATAATCCTCCGCCGGATACCAGGGCGCGTCGGGCTCTATGGCGGTGACGATCGGGTTCGCCTGATCCGCCTGAGCGCGCTCGATCCCGGCCTTCGCCTCCGCCGCCTGTTCGGGCGAATGGGGGAAGATGGCCGACCGATACTGGGTGCCGATGTCGTTGCCCTGCCGGTTGAGCGTCGTCGGATCATGGGTGGCGAAGAAAATGTCCAGCAGGTCGCCATAGCCGATCGCCGCCGGATCATAGGTGATGCGGATAGCCTCGGCATGGCCGGTCGCGCCGGAGCAGACCTGCTCATAGCTGGGGTTCGGCAGCGTGCCGCCGATATAGCCGCTTTCCACGGCCTTCACGCCCTTCAGATTCTGATACACCGCTTCCGTGCACCAGAAGCAGCCGCCAGCCAGGGTTGCGATCTCTTCGGCCATATAGGGAGTCCTTATCCTGAATTGGCCGCCGAGATAGGAAGGATCAGCCCGCGGTTCCAGTCTGCCGCATCGCCGCCTCCGCCTTGGCGCGTTCCTCGGCCACCAGTTCCTTGCGGGACAGCTTGCCGACCAGCGTCTTGGGCAGGTTGAGGCGCACCTCCACCTCGCACACCTTCTCATGCTTGCCCAGTTGCGGGTTCAGCCAGTCCTTGAGCGCGGCCCCGTCGATCCCGGAGCCCTCCTGAAGAGTGACGAAGGCCTTCGGGCATTCGCCGCGATAATGGTCGGGAATGCCGATCACCAGCGCTTCCTTGACCGCCGGATGGTGGTAGAGGACCTTCTCGACCTCGCTGGGGAAGACCTTGAACCCGCCGACGGCGATCATGTCCTTCAGCCGGTCGACGATCTTCACATAGCCGTCCTCGTCGATCAGCCCGACATCGCCTGTGCGCAGCCAGCCGTCGACGAAAACCTCCTCGTCGGCGTCCGGCCGCTGCCAATAGCCCTTCATGATCTGCGGCCCGGAAAAGACCAGTTCGCCCGGTTCGCCCTCGGGCGGCGGACGGGTCGGGTCCTCGCGGTCGACCAGCTTGACGCGGGTGCCGGGCACCGGCTGCCCCACCGTGCCGGACTTGTTGAGGCCCTCATAGGGGTTGGAGCAGACGACCGGGCTGCTTTCGGTGAGGCCATAGCCCTCGACCAGCTTGGAGCCCGTCATCGCCTCGAACCGCTGCTTGACCTCCAGCGGCAGCGGCGCGCCGCCGGAAATGCAGAGGCGCAGGGAGGAGAAGTCGATATTGGGCGTCGCGGGATGATCCAGCAGCGCCTGGTACATGGTGGGCACGCCGGGCAGCGAGGTCGCCCTGGTCCGCTGCAACGCGGCCAGAACCTGCGTGCCGTCGAAACGGGGCAGCATCACCATCTCGCCGCCGTTCAGCACCGTCCGGTTGAGCACGCATGTATTGGCGAAGACATGGAAGAAGGGCAGCACCGCCAATATGCGGTCGGGCGCTTCGGGATGCGGATCGATCAGGCGGACCTGCCGCGCATTGGCGGTCAGGTTCTGATGGGTCAGCATTGCGCCCTTGGGCCGGCCGGTGGTGCCGCCGGTATATTGCAGTAGGGCGATGTCCTGCTCCGGATCGATGGCGACCGGCACGGGGTCTTCGCCATGGCGCAGCAGGTCCGCATAATGGGTAAGGCGCGGATCGTGCGGTACCGCGACCGTCTCCTTGCGCTTGAACAGCCGGAACAGCACCGACTTGGCAGGCGGCAGGACTTCCGCGACGCAGCCGACGACCAGCCGTTCCAGGCTGCTGTTGTCCAGCACTTCCAGCGCGGTGGGCAGCAATGCCTTGGCCGACAGGGTGAAGAGGATCTTCGTCCCGCTATCCTCGACCTGATGTTCCAGTTCGGCGGCCGTGTAGAGGGGGGAATAGTTGACGACCGTCGCCCCGGCCATCATCGCGCCATAATAGGCCGCGACATAATGAGGGACATTGGGCAGGAAAAGACCGACCCGGTCCCCCTTTTCTATGCCCATGTCCTGCAATCCCCTGGCGACCCGCCGGATGCTGTGGAGCATTTCGCCATAGCTCGTCTTGCGGCCCATGAAGTCGATCATCACCGCTTGCGGATTGGCCGCGGCGCTGTTCGCCACCATCTCCACCATCGACAGGGGCGGGAATGTCTGCTCCCAGGCAGAGGGATGATTATAGCGGGTTTTCCAGATTTTTTCGCTGCTCTCCATTTGTACAGGTGTAAGTTACGCCTTCCCTTTACGCAAGCGTAAAGCACGGCAAAAGGGCCGCGGCCCTTGGCAAGGCGCGGCCCTTTTCCCGGTCTCTGCCGTCGTCGCTCCGCACGGGGCGGATTGACGTTACGGCATCAGACGTGACCCTTGTTGTCGCTGAACGGATCGAGGATTTTCGCGGCGCCCGAAATCAGGTCGGACTCGCTCTTCAGCGCTTCTTCCGCGCGGCGGGTGGCGTCCTCGCGCTCCCGGCGCAGCTCGTTGATCAGCGCCTCGCGATCGCCGTCCAGGCGCGAATCGGTGGGGGCCTCGATGCCCGCCTTCTTCGCCGCCTTCGTCACCAGCGCGTCCAGTTCCCGCTGCGAGCAGAGGCCCAGCGTCACCGGGTCCTTGGGCACGATGTTGGAGATATTCCAGTGCGTGCGGTCGCGGATCGCGGCGATGGTGGTGCGCGTGGTGCCGATCAGCTTGCCGATGGCGCCGTCCGAAATTTCCGGATGGTTGCGCAGGATCCAGGCGATGCCGTCGGGCTTGTCCTGACGCTTGCTGACCGGCGTATAACGCGGTCCCTTGGTGCGGCGGACCGGCTCGGGGCCCTTCAGCATCTTCAGGCGATAGTCCGGATTGGCCTCGCCCTTGTGGATTTCCTCCATCGTGATTTCATGGGCGCGCACCGGATCGCGGCCGGTATATTTGGTGCCGGCGGTATCGTCGGCAATCGCCTGCACTTCCAGGATATGCAGCCCGCAAAACTCCGCAATCTGGTCGAAGCTCAGCGCGGTATTGTCGACCAGCCAACTGGCTGTCGCATGGGGCATGAGAGGCTGGGACACGGGAATTCTCCGGCATAGAAACGGCGCTTAAAAACGACAAGGGCCGCCCAAGCAGGGCGGCCACGCCCGACCCGAGATAGTGCATCCGGCCGCGCCGGGCAAGGAAAAGCGTCAGGCCGCGCTGCCGAGCGCCTGGGGATCGATATTGTGCAGGCCGGTGAGGAATTCCCGCGCGCTGCGTTCCCAACTGAAGCTCTTGCCATAGGCGGCGCATGCCTGACGGTCGCAGAGGAGCGCTGCGGCGATGGCATCCTCCAGCCGGTCCGACAAGGCGCCGCTTTCCGGGGTGACGATGTCGACCGGGCCGGTGACGGGATAGGCCGCCACCGGCGTGCCGCAGGCCAGCGCCTCTATCATGACCAGGCCGAAGGTGTCGGTGCGGCTGGGAAAGACGAAGACGTCGGCGCCGGCATAGGCGCCGGCCAGTTCCGCCCCGAACATGGGGCCCAGGAAATGCGCCTGCGGATAGGTTCTTTCCAGCATGGCGCGGGCGGGACCGTCCCCGACGACGACCTTCGTGCCCGGATGGCCGCTGGCCAGGAAGGCTTCCAGATTCTTCTCGACCGCGACACGGCCGACATAGAGCTGGATCGGACGCGGCAGATCGGCAAAGAGGATGGGCGGCGTCGCCATGGGCGTGAAGGCGGCCAGGTCCACTCCCCTGCCCCAGGCACGCACCTGCGCCAGCCCATGGGCGCGCAATTGCCGCCGCACGGACCGGGTCGACACCAGCACCGCCTCGGCCGGTCCATGGAACCAGCGGATATAGCGCCAGAACCACGCCGCCGGCAGCCCGGTGCGCTGCGCCACATAATCCGGAAAATGCGTATGATAGGCAGTGGTGAAGCGGATGCCGCTGCGCAGGCACCAGCGCCGTGCGGCCAGGCAAAGCGGCCCCTCCGTCGCCAGATGGATCGCGTCGGGACGGAAAGCCGCGATCATCTGCCCCACAACGCTCGAACGGGCGAAGGCCAGCCGGATTTCCGGATAGGTCGGACAGGGGATGGAGCCGAAGAGATCGGGCGAGACCAGCTTCACCTCATGCCCCATCTTCTCCAGTTCCGCCTGCATGGTCTGGAGCGTGCGGACGACGCCGTTCACCTGCGGGCTCCAGGCGTCGGTGACTATGGCGACACGCATCGTTCGCCCTCCCGTCAGGCCGCGATCCGGGAAGGTTCTTCGGCGGCGCGCCCGGCGATCTCGTCGGCCCAGTGCAGCACCTCCATGCGCCCGTCGAAATGCTCGACCAGCGCCGTGCATCCCTCCACCCAATCGCCGTCATTATAATATTCGACGCCCGCGATCTCGCGGATTTCCGCATTGTGGATATGCCCGCAAACGACCCCGTCGACGCCGCGGGAACCGGCCTCATGCGCCACCACCTCCTCGAAGCGGGAGATGAACTCGACGGCGTTCTTGACCTTGTGCTTCGCCATCTTGCTGAGCGACCAATAGGGCAGCCCCATGCGTTGCCGCACCGCGTTCACCACGACATTGACGCGCATCAGCATGGTATAGGCGGCGTCGCCCACAAAGGCCAGCCAGCGGTGCGCGAGCATGATCGTGTCGAACTCGTCGCCGTGCAGCACCAGCAGCTTGCGGCCGTCGGCGGTCTCATGGATCGCCTTGCGCCGGATCTCGACGCCGCCGAAGCTGAGGCCGGTGAACTGGCGGAACATCTCGTCATGATTGCCGGGGATGTAGACGACGCGGGTGCCGCGCTTGGCCCGCTTCATCACCCGCCAGACCACATCGTTATGCGCGGCGGGCCAATAGAAGCGCTTCTTCAGCCGCCAGCCGTCGATAATGTCGCCCACCAGATACATGGTGTCGCTGTCGACGCTGTCGAGGAAGTCGATCAGCATGCTCGCATTGCAGCCGCGCGTGCCGAGGTGAATGTCCGAAATCCAGATCGTGCGATAGCGGCGACGCTTCCCTTCCCGTTCGGGAATGGCGAACTTGTCGTCGGCGCCATCGTCCAACTCCGCCAGGAAAGGCAGGCGAGTGATGGCGTTCATGATGCGACCCCTGAGCTGTTTCCCTCAGGAGCGAATCCATAGCCGCCCTATGTTACAACTCCGCAGCGAATATGACGGAAATGCTACGGTCTTTGCCAGTGCAGGACATTCCTTCTCCCTCGAGGGAGAAGGATAGGAAGCCTTGGCGACGAAGGAGCCTAGGCTGATTTGGATGAGGGGGAAGCGGGCCTGCGGCCCGCGCGATCCCATGGATCGCAACCCCCTCACCCAGCTGCGACTAGGCAGCAAGCTGCCAAGTCTGCGCAGCCCTCTCCCTCAGGGAGAGGGATAAAGCGGGTGTTCGATTACCCCCCAATCAGACCCACCCCCTCGTCAAACCGTCAGCACGATCTTCCCGAAATGCTCCCCCGCATCCATGCGCGCATGCGCGGCGGCCGCCTCCGCGAGCGGAAAGCGCATGTCCATCGCCGGCCGCAGCCTGCCCTGCTCGATGAAAGCCCACACCACCCGCATCAACTCGTCCGCCACCAGACTCTTGAAGGCCACAGAGCGCGGGCGCAGCGTCGATCCGGTCAGCGTCAGCCGCTTGCCCATGATCGCGGGAATGAAGACCTCCGCCTTGGGCCCGCCCATGACCGCGATGGACACATGGCGCCCGTCCTCCGCCAGGCACTGGATGTTGCGCGGCAGATAATCCCCGCCGACCATGTCCAGCACCGCCTGCACGCCCCGCCCGCCGGTGATCCGCTTCACTTCCTCGACGAAATCCTGGCTGCGATAATTGATCGCATGATCGGCGCCCCAGGCCTTCGCCTGCTCGCATTTCTCATCGCTGCCACAGGTCACGATGACGCCGATGTCGAACAGCTTGCAGAGCGAGATCGCCATGGTGCCGATGCCGCTCGTGCCGCCATGGACCAGCACCACATCGCCCTCCACCACATAGGCGCGCTCGAACAGGTTGCTCCACACGGTGAACAGGGTTTCCGGCAGGGCCGCCGCCTCGACCAGATCATAATCGTCCGGCACCGGCAGGCACTGGCCGGCGGGCGCCACCGCATATTCGGCATAGCCCCCGCCGGGCAGAAGCGCGCAGACGCGCCGGCCGATCAACAGTTCCGCGCTACCGCCCGCGGCGACGATGATGCCGGAAACCTCCAGCCCCGGAATGTCCGGCGCACCGGGCGGCGGCGGATATTTCCCCTGCCGCTGCATCATGTCGGGCCGGTTGACGCCGGCCGCCGCCACCTTGATCAGCACCTCGTCCGGCCCCGGCACGGGAACCGGCCGCCGCTGCGGCACCAGGGCCTCAGGCCCACCGGGAACCGCTATGCCGATCACCGTCATTTCCGTCGGCAGGTCGTTCGGCTTCACGCCCTCTATCGCCATTGCGGCCCCTCGCGGCAGATGTTGCACCGCACCTAAATCGACGGGCGGAATGCAGGCCTTATTGACAGACTGGCCCGCAGGGTCAACATTGCGATTCATGGACATGGAAGACGATCTGCCCCGAAAGGCCGATGATCCTCTGGCCCAGCTGATCCGGCAGGATCTGGGTCCGCTGTCCGTTGCCGATCTCGAAGCGCGCATCGCGGCGCTGCAGGGCGAAATCGCCCGCACCCGATCCAGGATTGAAAACGCCGTTAACCACAAAGCAAGCGCCGAGGCGTTATTCAAGCGATGAACCCGCGCCCCGCCCCACGCGACTCCGACAAGGGTCTCACCGGGCATGGGCAGTCTGGCAATTCCGGCGGTCAGGATGCCCATCTTGATCCGCCGTCGAGCAATGCCGACATATGGTTCAAGACAGCCCCTCATTGGGGGTCAGGAGTATAAGAGACATGCCATCTTTCGCACCCGCCCTTGAAACCACCCTGCATAATGCGCTGACCCACGCATCGGAGCGTCGTCACGAATATGCGACGCTGGAGCATCTGCTGCTCGCGCTGATCGACGACGAACATGCGTCGAAGGTGATGCAGGCCTGCGGCGTGGAGCTTGGCGAATTGTCCGACGCGGTGACGCAATATCTGGATACCGAACTCGACAGCCTGAAGGTGGAGGGGGCAAGCGACCCCTCCCCCACCAGCGGCTTCCAGCGGGTGGTCCAGCGCGCGATCCTGCATGTCCAATCCTCCGGAAAGGATGAAGTGACGGGAGCCAATGTGCTCGTCGCGCTTTTCTCCGAGCGGGAAAGTTATGCCGTCTACTTCCTCCAGCAGCAGGATATGAGCCGCCTGGATGCCGTCAGCTACATCAGCCACGGCGTCGGCAAGGGCACGGCCGCCCCTGAACCGCGCGAAACCAAGGGCGCTCAGGAGGAGGAGAAGAAGGCGCAGGACAGCAAGGGCAAGAAGGACAGTGCCTTGGAGCAGTTCACCGTCAACCTCAACGAGAAGGCGGCGCGGGGCAAGGTTGACCCGCTGATCGGCCGCGCTTCCGAAGTCGACCGGACCATCCAGATCCTGTGCCGGCGGTCGAAGAACAACCCGCTCTATGTGGGCGACCCGGGCGTGGGCAAGACCGCCATCGCGGAAGGCTTGGCGCGCAAGATCGTGGAGGGCGAGGTTCCCGACGTCCTCAAGGAAGCGGTGATCTACTCGCTCGACATGGGCGCGCTGCTTGCCGGAACCCGCTATCGCGGCGATTTCGAGGAGCGGCTGAAGGCGGTCGTCACCGAGCTGGAGAAGATGCCGCACGCGGTCCTCTTCATCGACGAGATCCACACGGTGATCGGCGCGGGCGCGACCAGCGGCGGCGCGATGGATGCGTCCAACCTGCTGAAGCCTGCCCTGTCGGGCGGCACGATCCGCTGCATCGGCTCCACCACCTACAAGGAGTTCCGCAACCATTTCGAGAAGGACCGCGCCCTGCTGCGCCGGTTCCAGAAGATCGACGTCAACGAACCCACGGTCGAGGACACGATCAAGATTCTCGCCGGGCTGCGCAGCGCCTTTGAGGAGCATCACAACGTCAAATACACCCCCGACGCGATCAAGGCGGCGGTGGAGCTGTCGGCGCGCTACATCAACGACCGCAAGCTGCCGGACAAGGCGATCGACGTGATCGATGAGGTCGGCGCGATGCAGATGCTGGTCGTGCCGTCCAAGCGCAAGAAGACGATCACCCCCAGGGAGATCGAGCAGGTCATCGCAACCATGGCCCGCATCCCTCCCAAGACCGTCTCGGCGGACGACAAGTCGGTTCTCGAAACGCTCGACACCGACCTCAAGCGCGTCGTCTTCGGCCAGAACCGGGCGATCGAGGTGCTGTCCTCCGCGATCAAGCTGTCGCGGGCGGGCCTGCGCGATCCCGACAAGCCGATCGGCAACTATCTCTTCTCCGGCCCCACCGGCGTCGGCAAGACGGAGGTCGCCCGGCAACTCGCCCATCTGCTCGGCATTCCGCTCCAGCGGTTCGACATGTCCGAATATATGGAACGCCATTCGGTCAGCCGCCTGATCGGCGCTCCTCCGGGCTATGTCGGCTATGACCAGGGCGGCCTGCTGACCGATGCAGTGGACCAGAATCCGCATAGCGTGCTGCTGCTGGACGAGATCGAGAAGGCCCATCCGGACCTGTTCAACATCCTGCTCCAGGTGATGGACAATGGCCGCCTCACCGATCACCACGGCAAGACGGTGGATTTCCGCAACACCATCCTCATCATGACCACCAATGCCGGTGCGTCGGACATGGCGAAGGAAAGCATCGGCTTTGGCGAACTGACCCGCGAGGATGCGCAGGAGGACGCGGTGAAGAAGCTCTTCACCCCCGAATTCCGCAATCGCCTCGATGCCATCGTACCCTTCGGCTATCTGCCGCCGGAGATCGTGGCGCGGGTCATCGACAAGTTCGTGCTGCAACTGGAACTGCAACTGGCCGACCGCGACGTCCACATCACCCTGGACGACGAGGCGAAGGCCTGGCTCACCAAGCGCGGCTATGACAAGCTCTATGGCGCCCGCCCGATGGGCCGCCTGATGCAGGAGAAGATCAAGCAGCCGCTGGCCGAGGAACTGCTGTTCGGCAAGCTGGTGCATGGCGGCGAAGTCCATGTCCGGCTGAAGGACGACGCCCTCGCCTTCGAAATCACCCCCGCCGCCCCCAAGAAGGGGAAGAAGGGTGGCAAGTCGAAGCCTGCGGAACGGGCGAAATAAGACAGCGCCATCATCGGCAATCATGACAAGGGCTGCCCCTCGGGGTCGCCCTTGATCATTCGGGCGCGCCGAAGAAACCGGCCACGGATCAGCACGGCCGATCCTCCCTCCGGCATCAAGCCTCCCGAACCGCTGGACCGCCTGCCGAAGCGAGAACTTGCGGATTGCTCTCCATCGGGCACAAGGATGGCTCAAGCCAGATGCGGGAGAGTCGCGATGTCGAACGAAATCACCCTCTACACCAATCCGATGTCGCGCGGGCAGATCGCCCGCTGGATGCTGGAGGAAGTGGGAGAGCCCTACGACATGGTCGTGCTGGATTATGACGTCGGCATGAAGTCGGCCGATTACCTCGCGATCAACCCGATGGGCAAGGTTCCCGCCATCGTCCACGCAGGCAAGGTGGTGACCGAATGCGCCGCCATCTGCGCCTATCTGGCCGATGCCTTTCCCGCCGCCGGCCTGGCGCCCGCCACCGATGGTCGCGCCGACTATTATCGCTGGCTCTTCTTCGCCGCCGGCCCGGTGGAGGCCGCCATCACCAACAAGGCGCTCGGTTTTGCCGTTCCCGAAGGCCGCGAGCGTCTGGCCGGCTATGGCACGTTCGACCATGCGATCGATGCCCTGGAACGCGCCGTCTCCGGACCAGCCTGGATTTGCGGCGACCGGTTCACCGCCGCCGACGTCTATGTGGGAGCGCAGGTCGATTGGGGCCTCAGCTTCGGTTCGATCCCCAGCCGCCCCGTCTTCGAAGCCTATGCGGCGCGCCTGCGCGAGCGCCCGGCCTATAAGCGGCAAAAGGAACTGGACAACGCCCTGATCGCAAAGATGCAGAAGCCCGCCTGAAGCACCCCCAAAGCAAAAGGCCCGGCGAACCACTTCGCCGGGCCTTCCCTTATTTCAGCTAAAGCCGTCTTCAGTTGCGCTGATTGCCCATGAAGCGCAGCAGGAACAGGAACATGTTGATGAAGTCGAGATAGAGGTTCAGCGCCCCCATCACCACCGACTTGCCCATCATGTCCGTGCCGGCGACATAGGCATAGATGCTCTTGATCTTCTGCGTGTCATAAGCGGTCAGACCCGCAAACAGCAGCACGCCGACGAAGCTGATCACCAGATTCATGGCGCTCGACCGCAGGAACAGGTTGATGAGGCTGGCGACCAGCAGACCGACAACACCCATGATGAGGAAGGTGCCGAAACCCGAAAGGTCGCGCTTCGTCGTATAGCCCCAGAGGCTAAGCCCCGCAAAGGCAGCCGCCGTCGCGAAGAAGGTCTGGGCAACGGACGTGCCGGTATAGACGAGCAGGATGGACGAGAGCGACAGGCCCATCACCGCGGCATAGGCCCAGAACATCGCCTGCATCGCGAAGGTCGACAGACGGTTGATGCCAAAGCTCATCGTCATCACGAACAGCAGCGGCGCGAACATGATGACATATTTCAATATGCCGGGTCCGGCCAGGATCTGGTAAGCAAACCCGCTGGAGGCGAACAGCATGGCGACGACGCCCGTCAGCAGCACGCCGCTCGCCATATAATTGTAAACCGACAGCATATAGCTGCGCAGGCCAGCGTCATACGCCTCCCCGCGCGCAACGGTCGTGCCGCCAAAACCCGCAACGTCGGAACGCGGATCGGACCAATTGGCCATGAGATATTCTCCTTCACCGGCATCCATGCGGCCGGTTCCCTCATTATCGGCTTATCGCGCTTCCAATTCAAGCCGCGAGCGCAATCTGACTTATCGCCGCGAAACAGCTATAGGAAGGCGATGCACCGCCTGTTCGTCGCCATACGCCCGCCCGCCGACATCCGCGCCGGCCTCATCGCCCTGATGAACGGGATCAATGGAGCGCGCTGGCAGGACGACGACCAGTTGCACATCACCCTGCGCTTCATTGGAGAGGTCGACCGCCACCAGGCCAATGACATCGCCGACGCACTGGCGAATATCCGCTTTTCGCCCTTCCGGACCGCACTGTCCGGCGTGGGCTGCTTCGACCGCAAGGGCCATGTCAACGCGCTCTGGGCAGGCATGGAGCCACGCGCACCCCTCGCCCGGCTTCATCGGAAAGTGGACCGCGCCTGCATCGCCGCGGGCCTGTCACCGGACGATCGCAGCTATCTGCCGCACATCACCCTCGCCCGCTTCGGACGCACGGCCGGCCCGATGGACGCCTTCATCGCCCTTCATGCCGGCCTGGCAAGCGCCCCATTCACCGTCGATGAGTTCGCCCTCTATGAAAGCCATCTCAGCCAGAACGGCTCGACCTATCATTTGATCGAACGCTATAGGGCGGACAGGGACGAGCCCGAATAAGACGCGATTGCCGCAAGCGTTCCTGGCGAATTCAGGTCGACAGCGCGCCGCAGGCCACCCGTCCACCCGCATTGCCGGCAGGATCGGTCTTGTTGTCGTCCGCCTGCGCATGGATCACCAACGCCGCGCCGTCGCCGTCCAGCAGCGGCGTCGCGCCTCCGCTGATGGTCCCGCCGGGGATGACATATTCCATTTCGCCCGAACCGTCGGCGCCGGCGATCATGTTCGGCATATCGCCCATGTGCATGCCCGCAGGATTATCCTTGCCATGCTTGTGACCCGTGGGATTCCAGTGTCCGCCAGCGCTCGTGAAATCGGGCGGCGTACAGGTTCCGGTGCCGTGGATATGCACGGCATGCATGCCCGGCGTCAGCCCTTGCGCGCGCACCAGCACATGCAGGCCATCGGTCGCCTGCGTCACCGTCGCATCTCCGCGCGGCGATCCGTCCGCGGCCAGCAGCTTCGCATGGGCCACGGGCGCGGCGGCGTCGCTTGCAGGGGCCGTCCCCGACGACCCGGTCGCACAGGCCGATGCCAGGGCAGCCATCGGCAATGCCAGAAGAATTGCGGCAATTTTCATGATGAACCAACTCCGAGAAGAACGCTGCTAGGCGAACGCAACATGACGGTCTTTGTTGCCTAAGCGATCCGAAATGTCACCGCTTTTCATCCCGATCATGCTTTGGGCCGGAGGGCACAAGCCGCTCCTCCAAGGGCGCTCGAGCAAGACAGGGGTTCGCCAGGGGCCAATCCATTGCACGCAACTTCCGCATTGCCATTGGCAGCACCAGAGGCTGGCCGGGCCTGAACAGCATCTTCCCCGATTTGGTCCGAAGCCCGCTACAGGCGAGTTCGCAGCCCTCCCTGTACAAACCGCATGGAAAAAGGGGCCGGTCTTTCGACCAGCCCCTCAATCCCTTCCCATCCCGAAGGATGGAAAATCTTACTGACCCGAACCCGGACCGTAGGTGATTTCCACGCGACGGTTCTGCAGTTCGCGGACGCCGTCGGCGGTTTCGACGCGAGGGTTCGATTCACCGAACGCCTGGGTCGTGATCACGCCGTCAGGAATGCCCTTCGACGAGATATATGCCTTGACGGCATCGGCGCGACGCTGGGACAGGCCGACGTTGTACGAGGCCGAACCCGAACGGTCCGCATAACCCGCCAGCATGACCTGCGCGCTGCCGCAGTTGCTGTAGGCCGAAACCGCATTGTCCAGAATGGTGGCGGCGTCAGGCGTGATGTCCGACTTGTCCCATTCGAAGAAGACGATGTACGGCCCAGGGCTGCACTCAGCCACCGGCGGCGGAGGCGGCGGGGGCGGAGGCGGCGGGGGCGGCGGAGGCGGCGGGGGCGGCGGCGGAGCAGCCGGTTCACCACCGAAGTTGTAGGTCAGGCCCAGCAGCAGGCTGTGGGTGCGCAGCTTGGTGTCGACCGACGAGCCGGCGGGGCCACCGATGGTGGTGTAGGCCGGGATCAGCTTGATGTCGTCCTGGTTGAAGAAGCGATACTTCAGCGAGACGTCGACATTGTTGGTCAGCGGATAGCGAACGCCAGCCAGCGCCTGCCAGGCGAAGCCGGTGTCGGAATCGTTCACCAGATCGTTGGCCAGCTTGCCGCGCGAAACGCCGACACCGCCGCCGACGAAGCCCTGCAGGCCGTCATCGGGACCGAAGTCCAGCAAGCCGTTCAGCATGAACGACAGAGCCGAAGCCGAACCGCCGAAGCCGCTCTTGTCCAGATCCACCTTGGCGCGCTTGTAAGCGGCCTCGGCCTCCAGACGGAAACCGCCGAAGTCATAACCGATATTGGCGTCACCGTCGAAGCCCTTGTGGTAGTCCACGCCGGCAACCGTGTTGCTGGCAGCGCCGCCATTGCCGGGGGTGAAGGTGATGTCCTGATCTTCGACGAGAACAACGCCGGAATCGATACCGATATACCAGCTATTGTCACGCGCCAGGGCCGGGGTGGCCAGGGCGCTGGTCGCAAGCACAGCCGCGAGGGCAAGCTTCCGCATCTGAATTCCCCTTTCAAAAGTGTCACGAAGGACTGCTGAAACCCTGTATCGGGTAGAAAGTTTCATGGCAAGTCCACAATTGGCAAAACTGTTGCAAAAATAACGCAGTTAACCCTGTCGCCTTCCGTTGGCTCCTAATTCGAAAGGGCAATTCTGGTAAAAGGCGGACACAGCGAAAGTCACAGCAGGATCAGCTTGCGATCAGTCCATGTGTCCGCAGCGCGCCCAGAATTGCGGCAAGGGCCGAACGCGCCTCCACGTCGACTATGGCGCCGCCCGCCGGATTGGCGACGGCCGCCACGGCCGCGCCCACGACCCGCTGCCCACCGACATAGAAGCCATCTGCCCGCACGGCGGAATCCTCCCAGCGCGCGCCGTCATGCCGCATGACATGCCCCCGGTCCGCGACCCATAGCGAAAGGCCCGCACGGGGCGCGGCGAAACGCCATCCCCCTTCCGTCCAGCAGGCCAGGGCCCCATCCTGCCCTTCCCAGGCGCCACCTGCCCCGGCGGCCACGATCCAGCAGGCGCCAGCCGTCGGCGACGCGGGCGGCTCATCCCGGTCGGCGCTTTCCACCGCGCCATGCAGCAGCATGTCGATCCGCGCCAGCGCCTCGTTGTGAAACAGCTCCTTCTGCGCCTGCCCGGCGAAAAGCTGGGGCAAGGCCCAACGGAGCGTCGAGTCCATCACCATGATTCGATTGTCCTTTTCTTCAGAAAATGCCCATCAGCCGACCAGAACGATCCGCGCCGCACGCCCCAGCGCATAGGTGCCGATCTGACGGATCTCGACCGCCAGCCCGCCCGAATGGCCCATATCCTCCGCCACCGCGGCCGCGTCATAGGTCCAGGGCGATCGGTCGGTGACGATCCTGCGCAGTTCCGTCGACCCGGCCCACAGGCGCAGTTCATAGCTCTCCCGATCCTCGCCCAGGGGCACGTCGGCCCCGCCGGTCCAGCGCCACCCGCTCCTGCTGCGCCTGGTCCAGCCGACGATCCAGCCGCCATCCCCGTCCGCACGCGCCGTGACATGCACCGGGGAAGGCGGCGCCAGGGCCTCCCCCCTTATCGTCAACAGCGCATCGGCCGGCTCGCTGTCGCCGACCCCGATCGCGGAGACATGGAGGCTGCCGCCAATCTCCACCCCGCCATAAGCGGCAAGCTCGACCAGCCGGTCCTCCTCCAGCAACAGGAAGGCCTCGCCCTCGCCATGGGAATCCATCGCCCATTCGGTTCCGAACAATCCCCGCCGCAGCCCTTCCAGCCGGAAACTGGCGGCCCCGGTCTGCACCACATGGCTGAACTGGACCAGTTCCCGCCCGACAAGGCACAGATTGCGCCCCAGCCCCAGCGCCGCCTCGTCCGCCCCCGCCAATTCCATGTCCGCCGACAGCAGAGTGACATGGAGGGCATTGATCCGGTCGATCATCGTCACGCTCCCCGCGGCCAGTCCATTGTCCGTTCGCCCCATCACGGCGCGGCCGGCCGTCCGCCCGGCAGGCGAAGCCTCCCCCGTCGCACCGACCACGAAAAGCGCCGCGCCGCGCCACGCCTCGCCACCGCTCGCCGCCGCCACGATCAGGGGAGCGGCCGCCGCCCCTTCCCTGATCATGGGCAAATCGGCCAGCATCAGCGTGGTCGGGCCATGCGGCGTGTCGGCCTGCCGCACCATCGCGCCGGAGGACGCCCCCGGCGGCATCGCGGCGCCCGCCCCCGGCAAGCGCCTCAAGGCGAGGCGCACGGCCATCGCCTCCCATTCGCGCTCCTCTATCCGCCACCGGCCCGGCACGCCTTCCACCGCGACGACATCGCCCGGCGCATGGCGCAGCGCATCCCACCCGCAGCGCAGCGTCATGGTCGATCGCCCCGCCCAGGCCATCCCCAGCTTCCGCGCCGCCAGCGACCGCGCCTCCTCGCCCGACAGCACCATCGGCAGGTCCACCCCCTGCTCCAGCCGTCCCGGCCCCGGCCGTCCGATACGCTGCACACCCGCCTGATAGTCGCGCGCCGGATCATGATAACGGACCGACAAGGCCGCCGGCACGCTGTCCGCCGCGCCGCCCGCATGCTCGAACCCGTCCAGCGCCCGCCCATTGACCGACCGGCACAGCGCCCCCGCCGCGATCCCCGCCGTCCCTTCCCCCTCCGCGGCCCGCAGGCGCAACCCCGCTTCTTCCGCCACGAAGGCCAGGCCGAACGCCTCCACCAGCGGCGCCAGCGCATCGCCCACATCGGCGCCGCGCGCCGCCATGCCGGCGACCGCGCCCAGCCCATCGCCGGTCAACATCCCCCCGCTCAACGCCGCCGCCAGACCGGCAATCGCGACCGGCCCCTCGTCCGCCTCCACCTCGAAGGTCAGTGAAGGAATGCGGTTGCCATAATCCGCCAGCGCCAGATCCTCGAACACGGCATAGGCGATCCCCCGATGCGCCGGCGTCGCTCCCACGCCCTCCGCTGCCGCGATCAGCGGATCGACCGCCTGATCCTCGCCTCCGCCATGCAGCCTGAACGCCCCCAGCTCGGTCTTGAAGTCCCCCGCCGCCCCGCGCAGCAGGTTGCCGTCCGCCCAGATGCGCCGCACCGACCGCACGGCCCGCGCCGACAGCGCCACGGCAAAGCTCGCCGAATAGCTGTAGCTGGTGACGCTGGGCCGCCCCTTGCCTCCGCCGCTCCTGTGCCTCGTCTCCTTGAGGTCCGTCGCCCAGATCACGGTTCCCGCCACCCGCAGCGTACCGAACAGCCTCGGCACCTGCGACCCATAGGTCGACGTCTGGACCTGAACCTCGTTCAGCCGCCGCCCCTCCACGCCCTTGGGCCTGAACAGCACCGCATGGTCGAAGGCGTTGCCGATCAGCCCGCCGATGGCGCCCCCCAGCGGCCCGCCAATGGCCGTGCCAAGGGCGGTCAACACGATCGTCGCCATAGATTCTCCTATTCCGCCCGCCAGTAACCCAGCACCGGCCAGGGCGAAGGCCCCGGCATCTCCACGACGCGCCCCACGCCCGCATGGGCATGGACATGTCCGCCCGGCACGACGATCATCAGGTGCAGTTGCAACGGCCCCGGCCGCACCAGCGCCAGATCGCCCTCGCGCGCCGCATCGACCCGCCGCAGCCCCGCCGCGCGCAGCCAGTCCGCCGCCCGGCCCTCATCCCCGGACCGCAGCCCATATCCCTCCGGCGCCGCCCGCCCCAGCACCAGCGCCGCCAGCCCGACGCAATCCAACCCCCGCTCGGGCAGCCGCCCGTGCAGGCGGAACCGCACGCCCACCAAGGCGCGGGCCGCCGCCACGACCCCGCTCACGCCGCCCCCGGATAGCGCGTCAGCAAATCCGTCCCCGGCAGATAGGGCTCCCCCCGAAAATTCACCGCATTGCCGAACCGGCCGACGCACGTCGCCAACCGCCGGTCGCACCCCTCGGTCAGCAGCGCCAGCGCGCCCGCCTCCACCGCAAAGGGCGGCGGATCGGCCAGGCCGACATCCTCGGCGCCATTGTCGATCACCCCCTGCACTATCCCGCCATTGGCCCCGGTCAGCCAGCGCAGCGTCCCGAAGGCGTAGGCCCCCGGCTCCAGCCCGGCCACGCTCGCCACCGCATCCTCCACCGCGCCGACGGCCACCACGCGCCGCCGCCCGGCCAGATCGACCCGGCACTGCCTGTCCCCCAGCGCAGCCCGGCAGTCCGGCGAAGTGGACGGCGCGACAGAAGCCTTCAGCGCCGCCATCGCGCCCACCAGCTCTGCTGAAAAAGCCCCCGCCTTGCGCGTCACGGCCCCGATCTCCCCCCGCGCCAGCAGCAGCCACAGATCGCCCGGCGCCTCCCACTCGGTCAGCCGCAACTCCAGCCCGGCCCCGTCCCAGCGCCCCGCTATCAGGTCCGCCTCGCTGATCGCATCCGCCACCAGCGCGCCTTCGACATCGCTGTCCGCGCCCTCCACCCCGATGCCGCTGCGCACGGCGGAAGGCGTCATCCCCGGCGCCGCGCGATAGAGCAGATGGCCGATCTCCAGATCGCGATCATGGCTCGTCAGCCCGATCGTCACCCCGTCCCGCCGCTCGATCCGCCAGCAAAAGGCCAGCGTCGCCAGCGGCTTCTCCAACGCTTCCAGCCCGCTCATTCCCTGATCTCCACCAATGGCACCGACGGCGCCTCGCCCGCCGCGAAGGTCGCCCGGTTGATGTCCAGCCGGTCCTCGGCAAAGCGCACCGGCACGTCGAAGCGGAAACCGGCCGTCAGCACCGCTCCCTCGGCGGGCGCGACATCGAAGGCGATCATGCCCAGCCCGGCATGGCTCCAGCCGCCCACCATCTCCACGCCGTCCACGGCCACCCGGATGGTCCCCGCCACCGGCCGCGTGATCCGCCGCGCCTGCGCCTCCTCGCCCGCGCCGTAGAAGCGCTGCAAGGGAAACTCCGCCCGCACCCCGTCGCCCAGCCCCAGCCGCTGGTCCAGCGGCCCCGGCGCCTCCCCCATGCCGCAACTGCGGTCATCGAAGGGATCGCTGAACCGGAACCCCCGCGCCGCGCCCCGCCGCGCCCGGAAGAAGGCGATCAGCGCCGCCATGTCCGCCTCCGACCGCACGCCCGGCCCGGCATCGAAGGACAGGCGCGCATTCGCCCAGTCGCTGCTGCGCCGCTCATGCCCCGAAACGCTCTCCACGACCTGCGTCGAAAAGGCCGGCGCGACACTCGCCTCCCGTCCGACGCCCAAAGGAAAGGACACATCGTCAAAGGCTTGCACATCTTCCTCCCCATTCAATCTGAAGCAGGTGAAGCCGTCCCGCGCCACCTGCGGCAGCGCCCAGATGAAGGTCGCGGCCGTCCCCCGCCGCACCGCCGCATCCGCCGCCGCCGCGATCTCCCGCCATTGCGCGGCATCCTCCCCGCGCAGCACGAAGCCCGAAAGATAATGCTGCGCCTCGACCGGATAGCCGAGCCGCTCCACCGCCAGTTCGACGCCCCGCGCCGTCAGCCGCTCGCGTCCCTGCGTCACCCAGTCATAATCTTCCAGTTGCAGCACATCGAAGGCGGGCGACGCCCATCCCAACGGCATGTTCGCCCGCTTGGCTTCCGGCGCCAGCGGATCGAGCACCGTGGGCAGATAGGCGAGCAGATGCGTCACCGCCCCCGGCGCCACCCCCTTCACCCAGGCGCAGAGCGCCGCCGTCGATGCCGCCAGCACTTCGCCCGCCCGGTTCAGCAACGCCTTCTGCCCGGCGCTCAGCGTCCCCCGCACATCCGGGATCGACACCAGCGCCGTCCCGAACGCCGCCCGCGCCGCATCGTCATACAGGCAGATGCGCCCGTCGGCAGGCATCACCCACCACCAGGGCTCGCCCACCTGAAATCCGATCTCCAGTCCAGCCGCCAACCCGATGAAAACAAAGGCCCCTGCCACCAGCCGCAAATAGCTCATCGCCCCGTCATGCGCAGGGGAAAGCAGGGTGGAGGGCGGCGACCAGCCCGTCAGCGCGGGAGAACCATCCTCCGCCCGCTGCTTCCAGTCGTTCCAGCAGTGCTCGTCGAACAATTCATAGGAAAGCGACCAGATCACCCCCAGCCCCAGCGCCTTCGCCCGCCGCGCGAAATCGGCATGCCAGGCGGCGCAGGGCGCGTTCAGCACCCCGCCGGCCAGGCTGATGTAAAATCCGCCGCCCAGCGGTTCCAGCCGGAAATAATGGCTCATCCCGACATAATGGTTGATGTCCCCGCGATAGCCCAGCGCATGGATCGACGCGACGATCCGCTCCGGCGTCTGGTTGAAGCAGTCGTCATAGCCGGTCGCCATCGACAGCCCATGTTCGGGCAGCACCGCATCGCCCACGCGCAGCACCGACCCGGCCCCGTCGCAGCCCATGTCGGAAAGCTCGCACCACCCCTCGACCCCGCCGGCAAAGGCGGCGCTCCCCGCATCGTAACCGGGCGCGGCGAGGGAGATGAACATCCGGTCCACATCGCCTGCCCAGACCTCTTCCCCTTCGCTCAACAGGAATCCGCTCCTGATCGCGGAAAAATCCAGTGTGATCACAGCATCTTCCGGCCCGCCGCTCGCATAGTTCCACAAGCGCACATACCAGGCCCGCGCATGCCCCGCCGCGTCCCTCCCCTCGATGGTCAGCGTCGGCCCATGCGTCTGGTCCAGCCGCCGCAGCCCTCCGCTCCGCCAGCGGAAGCGCAGCACGCAATCGCGAAAATCCCGATCCGTCTCATAGGCCAGCAGGGCATGGCTCCACTTGTCCTCCGCCTCCCAGATCAGCCCCGCCAGATCCCCGGACCCGTAAAAGACGGCATCCACCCGAAGCGCGTCCGGCGCGGTGGTGACGACACTCGCCATCATCGGCCGGGGAAAATTGACGGTCCAGTGCGTCGGCGCGAACCGCTTCATGAACCGCGCCTCCTGCCCCCGCCGCGCATCGGCCAGCCAGTAAGCCAGTCTGCTCATCCGCTTATCGCCCCCCTGACCGCCCGGGCCACCTGCCGCGCGCTGCGCGCCAGCAATCGGGCGCTATCCGCCCCCTGCCCCTGCACCGCGATGCTCACCCGCACATCCCGCGCGCCACCACCGCCATGGGGAACAACCTGCCCGCTCGCGGTGGGCACAAAGACCTCGGGCCCCCGCTCTCCCACGACATAGGCCCGCCCCGGCGCCACCGGCCCGCCGGTTGCCCGCCCCGGCAAGCCCAAGGCGGACGCCGCCAGCCCGATCAGCCCGCCATCGCCGCCGATGCCGTTCATCCCGGCCCGCAAGGCGCTGGCCGCAATGTCGTCCAGCACCCGCAGCGCAATGGCCTTCAGCTCCTCGAAACCGAACCGCCCGGTCCGCACTGCCCGCAACAACCCCTGCTCGATCCGCCGCCCGGCCCGCTCCGCTCCCGTCGCAAGAGGCCCTTCCAGCTCCCCCCGCATCGCCTCGACATCCCGCGCAAAACCCTGCCTGTCCGCCCGCACCCGCACGACCAGATTGTCGATCTCCTCGTCCATCCCTCTCACCTCGCAACCGAAAAGAAAAAGCCCCTCCCTTCAGGGAGGGGTTTGGGGGAGGGGAAAGCCCCACATTCCAACCTCAATCCGGCATCCCAGCCCGCAACCTCTCCAACTCCCCGCGATCCATCCCCACGCGCGCCTCGTCCTCATCCCCATGAGCCGCCCGCAACACGCTCTCCAGTTCCGCGGGCGTCGACCGCCAGAACTCCTCCGGCCGCCACCCCAGCAACCACCCCGCGACCCCTGCCAGCCGCGCCGCCGCTTTGAAAAAGCTCATCGTCCCCCCAAAATCTGCCCGAGTATCCCGCGCAGAACCGGCGTCAGCTTCGCCAGCCCCGCCGCCACGATCGCCTCGCCCAAAGCCTCTCGCGTCAATCCCGCCGGCGGCTCCGCCAGGCAATGCCAGAACAGCCCGGCCATCTCGCCCAGCGACAGCTTCCCGTCCGCCGCCCGCTCCACCAGCGCGAACAACGGTCCCAATTCCTCCTCAGCCGCCACCAAAGCCGCGAAACTGGGCCGCAGCACAAGGCGCTCCCCACCCAGTTCCAGCGCAGCCTCCCCCCGGGCACCGTTAGCCGGGGCGCCATTGCCCCCGCTCACAGCGACACCACCGGCCCGGAACTTTCCAGGCTCAGCGCATAGTTGCGCTCGCCATTATAATCCCCGGCATAGTCCAGCCGCGTCACCAGAAAGCGCCCGCGCATCTTCTCGCCGCTTTCGAAGCTCAGCTCATAATCCTCGATGGTCCCGGCCAGCGCATGGTTGCGCAGCCGCACCTCCGCCGCCGATCCGGTGAATATGCCCGCCGCCGACACGCTGACGGATCGCACGCCCGCACCCGACAGCAGCTCGCGCCAGCCGCCCGATCCCTTGTGCGTGACGTTCACCGCCTCGCCGTTGACGGACAGTTGCGTGGTCCGCATCCCGGCCACGGTCGCATAGGCCGCAGGCGCCCCGCCATCGCCTATTTTCAACAGAAACGCGCTTCCTTTTTCCACGCCCATGGCGCATTCTCCTCTACGATAAACCGTGCAAGATTCGGGATTTGGAGAGAGGCCCCCTATGTTCGTCACCGCCCCCCTGATGCTGTTGCTGGCCGCCGCTCCGCAGGGCGGCGTCGATGTCGGCACTGGCCGCAAGGACTATTCGCAGTGCCTGTCGAAACAGATTCAGCCCGCCATCGACAAGAAACTGTCGCTCGGCGATTTCCAGTCCGCGCTGAAGAGCGAATGCGGCGCCAAGGAAGCCGCCTTCCGCGCCGCCATCGTCGCCGACGACAAGTCGAGCGGCATGTCGGACAAGGACGCGCAATCGGACGCCGACGACCAGATCAGCGAATATCGGGACAAGATCGTCGGAGAATATGAAGACTATTCGAAGCCGGGCAGCTAAGCCCGCACCACCCGCACCCGATAATCCACCAGGGCCTGCCACCCGTCCCGCGCCGCCGTCCGCGCCACGCGGGACCGCACCAGCCCCGCGCCAACGACCCGCCAGCCCTCCACCGGCCCCATCGCCCGCATCGCCGCATCCACGCGCTCCAGCAGGCCGCCCAGCCGCGCAGGCGCTTCCCCCACGTCGAACAGGCTGACCGCCACGGTCAGTTCCCACCCCTCCACATCCTTCGCGCCCCAATCCAGCGCGATGCAGTCCCCCACCACCCCATAGGGCGCGCTGGCCCGTCCCGGCGCGCCGTCGAACAGCCCGTTCACCCCCGCCATCAAGACGGCATCCCCACGCAGGGCCGCAACCACGGCTCCACGCACCGCCACCTCCGCGCTCATCGCCGCCCCTTTCCCGAATGCCGCACCGCTTCCCGCAGCGCCAGATCGCCCATCCACCGCGCCTTGAGCCCGCGCCCGGACAGCCGCACCGCCTCACCCTCGACCTGCGCCTCCACGCCGGTCGCCGCCAGAGCCGCGGCAATCCCCCGCCGCCGCGCCTCCATCCGCGCCTCGACCAGCGCGCCCAGCCATCCCCTCATGCCCACCGCCCCCTCATGCTCATGCCAGCCGCATCCGCCGCCATGGCCGCCACAGCGCGCTCACCACGGCGGGCGGCGTCGCCACGTCCCCGCCCCGCGCCGCGAAATGCTCCGCCGCCAGCCGCACGATCCCCTGCCGGATCGCTTCGGGCAGCGCATCCTCATCGACCGCCAGCCCCGCGCGATAGCGCACCACGACCTCCCCCGGCCCATCGACCGGCCGCGCCCGCACCCAGCCATCGCCGGAAGCATCGATGTCGATCGCATGGGCCTCCGGCGCCAGCGCCACGCCGGCCGCCTCCACCCCCTCGATCGCCACCACCGGCCGCGCCGTCAGCCTCTGCCAGCTCCCGTCCGCGACGACCGTCTCCGACGCCTCCCGCACCACCAGCCACTGCCCGATAAACTGCTCGCAAAGCCCCGAAGCGCTTCCCAAAAGCCGCTCCAGCACGCCATCCTCATCATCCGACCCGATCCGCAACCAGGCCTTGAGATCCGCCAACATGGCCCCTCCCACCAAAAAAGGGGACGCCCCGCAGGACGCCCCCAGTCTTTCCTTCTCCCCTTGTGGGAGAAGGATGCGCAGCCTTAGCGGCAAGGCCGCTTAGGCGAAGTTGGATGAGGGGTGATCAGGAAGCCGCGAACTTCATCAGCTTGATCGCCTCCGAATTGGCCACGGCCCCGCCGATCCGCTTCACCGCATAGAAATGCACGAACGGCTTGTTGCTGAACGGATCGCGCAGGATGCTGGTCTCGCTGCGTTCGGAAATCACATAGCCCGCCTGGAAATTGCCGAACGCGATCGACAGCGAACCCGCCGCAATGTCCGGCATGTCCTCGGCCTCGACCACCGGATAGCCCAGCAGCGTCGCCGGCTGCCCCGCGCTCAGCGAAGGCTGCCAGATGAACGCCCCGTCGCTGGTCTTCATCTTGCGGATGACCGACAGCGTGGCCGAATTCATCACGAAGCAGGCCCCCTGGCGATAGGGCGCGCGCAACGCCTGCACCAGGTCGATCAGCCTGTCCTGCCCCGAAGCGGCAAAGGCCCCCGAAGCCCCCGACGCCACATATTGCAGCGACCCGAAGGCGCGCACGCTGTCCGCCTCATTGGTCGTCGTATAGGTCAGGAAGCCCTTGGGCTTGTTCGTCCCATTGCCGTTGACGAAGGCCGCGCCCTCCGCCGCCGCGAACTCGCGGGCGATCTCCCCGGCCAGCCAGCCCTCGACGTCGAACTGCGCATCGTCCAGCATCGCCTGGCTCGCCGCCGGATTGGCGTAGAGCTCGCCCGAAGGCGGCACGATCTCGTTGAAGCTCGGCGTCGCCGTCTCCGCCCGCGCGCCCGTTTCGCTGGCCCAGCCGGACACGATGCCGCCCGACGTCACCAGCTTGCGATAGCCCGCCGTACCCGTCCGCACGACATTGGCGATCGACCGGATGGGCGAAATCGCCTTCAGCGTCGCGCCGATGATCTGGTCGATCTCCCGCGGCACCGCATAGCCGCCCGCCGCGCCCGAAGCGCCGGAAAAGCTCTTGAGCTCGACCCCGGCCTCCAGCCCCTGCCGCACATAGCGCTCGACGAAGGCGGCCCGATGCGGATCGACCGCCCCGCCCTTCACGCCATCCAGCGCGGGCCTCTGCTGAACCAGCAGCGCCCCCCTCAACGCCGCGACCTCACTTTCCAGCCCGGCAATACGCTCACCCTGCGCCATCACGTCAAAGCTCGCTTCCAATTGATCCGTCATCCACCACTCCCACGAAAAAGGGCGGCCCACCGGACCGCCCGAACAGCTCCTTCTCCCCTTGTGGGAGAAGGATACGAAGCCTTGGCGGCAAAGCCGCCCAGGCGAAGTTGGATGAGGGGTAAGGCCCCCTATTCCACCGCAATCACCCGAGCCAGATCCTGCATCGGATGCGTGACGACGCTCACCTCCACCACCTCCAGCTCCAGCAATTCCCGGGGCGAAACCCCTCTCGCCTCCCGCACCCGATAGCCAAAGGACAACCCGTCCACCGCCTTCTCCCGAAGCGCGCGACCCGCCTCCCGCCCCGCCGCCGTCCGCCCGGAAACCCGCCCGATCACGCGCAGGCCCCGCGCATCCTCCTCGACCTTCTCGACCGTCCCGATCACCTCGCCGGGCCGATGCTGCCACAGCAGCGGCACCCCCGCCGCCACCCCGGCAAAGGCCCCCGCCCGCACCACATCGCCGCCCCGGTCCACCCGGTCGAACACCGCCGCATAGCCGGCGAACCGCACGTCACTCATGCGCCAGCCCCAACAGACCCAGCTTCACCGCCATCCCCAGCAGCATCAGCGCGGTGACGATCCGCACGACCCAGGCGACGACCGCGCCCCGCGCCGCCTTCTTCGCGTCGCGCCAGCCGCCCAGCAGTTCGCGCAGCTCCCGCACATCCGCCTCCGCCCCGCGATCCGCCAGCCCCAGCCGCTCCAGCGCCCGCCCCGCGCCCAGTTCGCTCGCCTCCTCGACCAGCGCGCGGATCATCAGCATGTCCGCCCCCGCCGGCTGCGCCTCGGCCTGCGCCACCAGCCGCGCCAGCATCTCCCCATCATATTTCATCACCTGCCTCCGCGCCCGTCGCCTCACCCCATGCCCAGCATCGCCTTCTTCTCCTCCGCCGACAGGAAGTCCGCGGCCGCCACCCGGTCCCACAGCGCGCTCCTCTCCTCGAACAGCGCGGGCACCGCATCCAGGTCGGCGCCCAGACACAGCGCCGGCCACCAGCCCTGCAGACCCTGCGCCAACCCACCCCAGATCTTCGCCAGCAGCGGCAGGATCGTCTGCCGCCACAACGCCCGATTGGCCTCGCGATAATTGGCGTAGCTATTGTCCCCCGGCAGCCCCATCAGCATCGGCGGCACGCCGAAGGCGAGCGCGATCTCCCGCGCCGCCGCCGCCTTCAGCCCCACGAAATCCATCTCGGCGGGCGTCAGGCTCATCGCCTTCCAGTCCAGCCCGCCCTCCAGCAGCATCGGCCGCCCGGCATTGGCCGCGCCGGAAAAGGCGACCTCCATCTCCCGCTTGACCCGCTCGAACTGCTCGGGGCTCATCACCGACCCGTCGCCCGGATCGTAGACCATCGCGCCCGAAGGCCGCGCCGCATTGTCCAGCAGCGCCTTGTTCCACACCGTCGCCGCATTGTGGATCGCCACCGCCCCGGCGGCCGCCCCGACGCAGCCCAGCCCATAATGATCGTCCAGCGGATGCAGCGCCTTCAGGTGCACGATCCCGGTCCTTCCGGCGCCATCCTCGGGCGACAGCCGCGTCACGCTTTCCCCGACGCGATAGAGATAGGCCGCCGGCCATCCCCGCGCATCCGCCTCCACGCTCACCCGCTCGGGCCGCAGCGCATACAGCTCGCCCGGCATCCCGTCCGCCCCCAGGATGATCTGCACATAGGCATTGCCATGCAGCAGCAGATGGCCGGCCACCGTCTCCACCAGCGACTGTCCGGACGAACAGCGCGCCACCAGCGCCTTCACCCGCGCCCGAACCTCCTCCGCGACGCCCCCGACGACCAGCGCGGTCCCGCCAGCCCCCTCCGACACCAGCCGCAGCGCCCTCTGCGCCACCGGATTGCCGATCACCCCGGCCCGCACCTGCTGCTCATAGCTGGCCGGCCACTCGCCCAGCGCGACCCCGCCCGATCCCCAGGCACGCGCCAACACCGGCCGCGCCCCGCCGCGCGCCGCCTTCACCCCGAACAATTTCATGGACCCACCCACCGACAAAAAATCCTCCCCCCGGGAACGGAGGGAGGATCGTGAAGGTCTGCGGCGCTCAGCCGCCTACCGAAAACCGGACGGGTCTGCCCCGTCCCCGAACTCTCAGGGATTGCGGGCCAAAACCCGATCGCAGGCGGAATTGGTCCCCTCGCTCTTCCCGATCACGCGCCCCGCCACGGCGCCCGCCGCGCCGGCCAGCAGGGATTCGCCCAGACTGCCGCCGGCCAGCGCGCCGACGCCGGCCCCGCCCGCCGCACCGATCACCGTGCCCTTGTCCCGCCCCTTCTTCGCCTGGAGCAGGCAATAGCGCACATCATCCCGATCGCGCGGCGCGGCCCGCGCCACCCGCGCCCGCTCCTTGCCGTTCAGCGAAGCCGCCAGCACCGGCGAACCCACCAGAGCCAGCCCCGCCGCAGCCATCGTCCATCCGGCCAGTTTCATGACCAATCTCCTTGCAAATCAGACGAAAGGACTACGCAAACACCAGGTCATTGTTCCCCCATTACGAACAGGCCCTCCATTACGAACAGGCCCCCATTACGAACCGGCAATGTCCGTCGATCATGACCATAGCGCTCCTGCGAAGGCAGGACCGCGCAGGATCAGGCATCCCCCCAAATCCCCCGCACCCGCGCATCCCCGCGCCGCCCCAGCATCAACTCGGTCAACCCCCACACCAGGGCGTCGGCCCGATCCGGCGACCGCCCCGGCCCCTCATAGCCGCCGCCCAGCATCATCCCGCACATCTGGTCCTCCAGCGCGGGAAAGCCGCCCCGATGCGCCACCCGCCCGGCCTCATAAAGGGCCGCCACCGGCTCGGCCCGCGCCACCTTCCCCCGGCTCGCATGCACCAGCCGCACGGGCAGCCCGGCCTCGGCGGCGCGCAGCACGCTCTCGACCATCGCCCCGCCATTATTCGCCTCGGCCACCACCCGGTCCGCGCCATGCACCAGCGCCGCCGCCGCCACCGCCCGCGCCCAGCCCTCCGGCGTCGCGCCCTCCACCGTCGCATCGGCAATCACATAGGCGCGCCGATCCGCCCCCAGCCCGACGACCACGATCCCGCAGGCGTCGCCATGCGCGGAGGCGGGCGGATCGACCGCCACCACCACCCGCGCCAGCCCGCCGCGTACATGCGCCACCCGGCACCGCTCCAGCAGATCGCGGGTCCACAGCGCGCCCTCGACTTCCTCGATCAGCTCGCCCTCCAGCTCCTGCCGCCCCAGCCGCGTCCCGCCATAGCTCCGCTCCATCGCCGCCAGGAACCCTTCCGCGAGATGCGCGACATTGTCCGCCGTCCGCCCCCGCGTCACCACCACGTCGCCGCCGTTGCGCGCCACCAGCCCCCGCACCAGGGCGACGGGCCGCGGCGTCGTCGTCGCCAGCACGCGCGGCGCGCCGCCCAGCCGCATCCCCATCATCAGATTGTCCCACACCGCCTCGCCGCCCGCCCATTTGGCGATCTCGTCGGCCCAGCCATGGCTGAACTGCGGCCCGCGCAGCCCCTCCGCCTCCGCCGCGCCGTAAAGCGTGGCGATCGCGCCATTGGGCCAGACCAGCTTGCGCAGCGCCGGCGCGAAGACCGGCCGGTTCCACCAGGGCGCGATGGACAACAGGCCCGACGCCCCCTCCACCATCACCGCCCGCGCCTCGCCCAGCGTCGCGCCGACCAGCGCGATGCGCGCCGCCGGATCGCTCTCCGCGACCGAGCGCACCCACTCCGCCCCGGCCCGCGTCTTGCCGAACCCGCGCCCCGCCATCATCAGCCAGATGCGCCAGTCCCCTTCGGGCGCCAGTTGCTCCGGCCGCGCCAGCCAGCGCCAGTCATGCGCCAGCGCATCGGCCGCCGCCGCGCCCAGCCCGGCCAGCACCCGCTCGCGCGCCGCCTCCGGCAGATGCGCCAGCCGTTCGAAATCCGAAAGGGCCATGCGCCCGCCTCCATTCATCGATTTTCCACGGCGGCCGATTTGGCCGATCAGCCCCACATCCCTATATGCCCGCCATGAGTTCCATCCGCCCCGCCCGCGCCGCCGACGGCGCCTGCCTGCTCGACATCTGGCGCAAGGCCGTCGACGCGACCCATGATTTCCTGACGCCGGCAGACCGCACCGCGATAGAGGCGGAGGTCGCCGCCTTCCTCCCCCACGCGCCCGCCTGGCTCGCCACCGACCCGGACGACCACGCCATCGGCTTCATGCTGATCGACGGCACGCATATGGAGGCGCTGTTCATCGACCCCGCATGGCGCGGCCAGGGGGTCGGGCGCCGCCTGATCGACCACGCCCTGTCGCTCCACCCCACGCTCACCACGGACGTCAACGAACAGAATGCGCAGGCGATCGGCTTCTACGAAGCCATGCGCTTCGCCCGCACCGGCCGCTCCGACCAGGACGGCCAGGGCCGTCCCTACCCCCTGATCCACCTCCGCTACGCCCCCTGACGAGATAGCTGAAACGACCAGTTTTTGCCGTCTAAGATGAAATCTTTTGTCTCAAAAGCGGTCATCGCTTTCCTGATAGCAAGCGCCTATTAAAGATTCCGGGCTACATGAATTTGGTTCCTGCCAGCCTCCTTGGCGGCGTAGAGGGCTTCGTCAGCGGCTTTCATTGCAGCACGCGGGTCCGGATAATCGAATATGTCGGCGATGCCGGCGGAAAAGGTGACCCGCCCGACGGGCTGGTCTGTCTTCCGGTTGATCAGGCGCCGGTCGGCCATGCTTTCCCGCACATCGTCAAGCTGATTCTTCACTTCGGAGACTGGCAGTCCTCGGAAGAGCATGACGAATTCCTCGCCACCATGGCGCGCGACATGGCACTTGTCGTCACTGATCCTGGCGAGTGTCTCCGCTATCAACCGGATAACGCGGTCGCCGGTGTCGTGGCCGTGCGTGTCATTGACGCGCTTGAAATGATCGATGTCGCAAAATGCGACGGCCAGCGGTTCCATCGCGCCGCGCGCTTCGCGATATTCGCGTTCCAACACGGCTTCAAAGGCACGCCTGTTAGGGAGGCCGGTCAGATGATCGACCTCCGCCTCCCGCTTGGCCTTTTCCAGGCTCCGGCGCAATGATTCCGCTTCCTCCTCGCTGCGGTGCATATCGCTTTCGAGTTGCCGGGTCCGCTCCAACATGGCGGTAGCCATTTTCGTGAAGTGCGAAATGATCTGCCCCGTTTCCGAACTGGCGGCGAGTTCGGCGACATGGCCCTCCAGCTCGACGGAATATTCCGAGGTGGCGCTGCGCGCCGCATTGGTATTTCTGGAGAATATTTCGATGCTGTTCTCCATCTGGCCGATCAGCAACTCGACGCCGTTGTGCTGCTTGTCGGATTGATCGATCCCTGCCACTTCATCCAGCCACTCCTGCGTGATCTCAAGGCCAGCCGCATGGCGCTTTGCAATTTTGCGGGCCAGGACTGGATTGCCTCCGGAGAATATTCCATGCGTGGTGACGAGATTGGTCGATGTCACGTCAAGGCGATGACTGACCAGGAAAGTCGCAATTTCATCGAGCAGGTGCCGCCGCACCGCCTGGATCAAGTCGCCGCTTCCCTTGGCATATTGTTGCTCTGCCGGTTCACGAACGCCGCGCCGACCGAGCCAGCCCAGAAATCTGTTCGATGCATTGTCAAAGTCGCTCATATATCCCGCCCCCACGAGAAGATTTAATTGCCGATTTTCAGCGCTGCTGCCTGCGATATTGTTTCGGCGTCGTGCCCGCAAACTGTTGAAACACACGACGAAATGCGCCGGCGCTCGCGAAGCCGACCGCCTGTGCAATGGATTCGACCGATTGATCCGGAACGGCGCGCAGCATCTCTTGCGCGCGGCGAACGCGCCAGTCGCTGACGAAACGATATGGTCCGACGCCCGTCGTCGCCTTGAACGCGCGGGAGAAGTGAGAGCGACTGAGATCGACCACGTCTGCAAGCTCATCAAGGCCGATGGCGCGATGCTGATTGGCGAAGATAAAATCCTGAATGCGTGCAAGTTGCGCCTTGCTCAAGGGCGCGGCCTCCCGTGACGGCCGCATTCCCAGCAATTCGATTGTCGCGCTCAGGCAAAGAGCTTCGGCGTAGAGGGGGTCATCGTCACCACGTACGGCCAGGTCGCGCAGCTTGATCATCGTCGATGCCAGGCCGGCATTGCGAACATATGCAAAAGGTGCCGCATTGGCGCAGGCATATCGTTCTCCCAATTCTTCGGAAACGATATCGGGTTCGAAATAGAGAGCCGTGTAGCTGTTTTCTCCGCGAGCAGGCTTTGCCCACCCCTCAATGGCGCATCCTTCGGGCGCGAAGGTGAGCGTGTCGCGAAGCTGCGTCTTGGCCAAGGTCGGCAAACCCTCCATCTTCAGCTCACCGTCGGTCAGCATCAGCTCATGATAGGCGAGATAGCAACTGTCGCCCTTTGCGCGGAAATCATAGCCTTCATCTGTCGTGAGGAGCACATGTTCGACCCTGAACCCGCGCCAGGCGAGCGGGGATTTTTTTGCTCCGACTTGCGAGGCGTCTTGGAACTGGAGTTCGAGCGTAGGCAGTATTTCCATGGCGGCGATATACGGCAATTTTTGCTATATGCTACAATTATTGCTGCAAATGATCGTGCTCTTTGGGACTGTCAGGAATTTCGTGTGTGGCGAGGCATAATGGGTAACAAGGAGACCCAATATGTCACGACGCAAAGAACCCTCGATACCGAACGACATTCTCGATCAGCTGCTTGCCGGCACTGACGCGGCGGCAGCGCTCAGCCAGGGCGGCCTGCTTGATTCCCTGAAGAAGGCTTTTGCCGAACGTGCGCTCAATGCGGAGATGGATCACCATCTTGGCCAGGAGGAGCAAGGGAACAACAGCCGGAACGGCTATGGCCGCAAGACAGTGACGACCGACGGAGGACGGATCGAGATCGAGGTGCCACGCGATCGGGCTGGCAGCTTCGATCCGCAGTTGATTGCCAAATACCAGCGACGCTTCCCCGGCTTCGACGACAAAATCATTTCGATGTACGCGCGCGGCATGAGCACCCGGGAGATCACCGGGCATCTGCGCGAACTGTATGGCATCGAGGCCTCGCCCGACCTGATCAGCACGATCACGGACGCGGTGTTGGAGGAGGTCACAGCCTGGCAGCAACGCCCGCTGGACCCAGCCTATCCGCTGGTTTTCTTCGATGCGATCCGGGTCAAGATCCGCGACGAAGGCATGGTCCGCAACAAGGCGATCCATATTGCCCTGGGCGTCATGGCCGACGGCACCAAGGTGGTCCTGGGGTTATGGCTGGAGCAGAATGAAGGCGCCAAGTTCTGGCTGCGCGTCATGAACGAACTGCGCAACCGCGGTGTCGAGGATATCATGCTGGCCGTCGTCGATGGCCTGAAGGGTTTTCCCGACGCCATCACCGCCGTCTTCCCCGAAGCGATGGTTCAAACATGCATCGTCCATCTGCTGCGGAACTCGATGGATTTCGTGGCATGGAAAGACCGTAAGGCGCTTGGGGCAGCTCTGAAGGCCATCTACCGCGCCGTCGATGCCGTAGCCGCCGAGGAAGCGCTGACGGCCTTCGAAGCGGGCTTCTGGGGGCAACGCTATCCGGCTATCGGCCAGAGCTGGCGCAGGGCGTGGCCCGAAGTCATCCCATTTTTCGCGTTTCCTGAAGAAGTCAGGCGGATCGTCTACACGACAAACTCGATAGAGGCCCTCAATTCAAAGCTCCGCCGCGCCGTTCGTGCGCGAGGTCATTTCCCCAACGATGAGGCCGCCACCAAGCTGCTCTATCTGATCTTGAACCGATCGGAAAAAGAGTGGAAAATGCCGCCGCGCGAGTGGAACATGGCGAAGGCTCAATTTGCCGTTCTCTTCGGCGAACGCTTCATCAGGGCCATGACGGCCTGATGGTCAACCGCCTCGCCGCACACGAAATTCCTGACAGTCCCTGCTCTTTGTCAGCTTTCGCGATGCGCGAACCAGCAGTTGCCAGTCCGCAACCACCCAAAATCCCCTACCCCCCACTCCGCTTCCGCACCTCATCCAGCGCCACCCGCAACCGCTCCACCGCATCCTCGCCATCGGGCCGCTCCACGCTCTCCAGCCGCTGCATCTCCTCCACCTCCTTCTCATGCGCCCTGAACAGCAGCGCCTGGATCATGTGCGGATGCCCCCGCCTGATCTTCCGGCTCTTGACCGCCCCTTCCCCGTCCAGCACGATCTCCTCATCCTCCGTGCCGAACAGCGCCTGCCGCAGCATCAGCGCCCGCAATTCCTCATGCCCGATGCTCAGCGCCTGCTTCCACGCCCGCGCAAATGCCGGATCGCGCCGCTTCAGATAATAGACGGTCGACAAGTTCCGCCCGACGACCCGCGCCGCCTCGCTGACGTTGCAGGTCAGCGCCAGCGTCTCCAGGAACTTCTGCCGCAGCGCCGGCGTCCAGCCATTCCGGCGGACCGCGCGCATCTGCGGCGCGACGCCCAACGCCCCCTGCGGCCCATTCTCCAGCGCCAGCACCCGCTCGGGCGCATCGGCCCGCCCGCCGAACCGGCTCCTCTTCCCTTCTCCGTCCGCCACAGCCAATCCCCCGCATGCAAAGCAAAGGGGCCGGCCCTGACGAGGACCAGCCCTTCACCGCCTCATCGGCGACTCACATTTTCCCAATGTCGACCTATGTGCCAGAACAGCGTGACGATGTCAACAAAAATGTTCCATATGGGTTAAAAACTCCTCCCGGTTCACCGCCCCGCATCGTCCCCGCCGGCCACGCTGCGCGTATAGTCTATCCTGATCCGAACCCAGCTTCCGACCATCACCTTGCCATTCACCCGCGGCGGCAGCACCAGAAATTGCCACGCCGCCAGCCGAACCGCCTTGGCAAAGCCGGACCCCATGGGCGATTCCCCCAGCGCCTGGCAGTTCTCGACATGGTAATGATCCACCGTCTTGCACGCGACCAGACCCCAGCCGCTTGTCGGCGCATCGGCGGGCAGATAGCCGGCCAGTTCCGCATGGCTCGGCCGCCGGTACCATTCCGCATCGAACAATTGCACGCCCCCCGGCCCCTCGCCCGGCCCCGCCGCCGCCGCGCTGTTGCCCTGCCCCGTCGCGCCGTCGGCCGCGCCCTTCTTCGCCATCTTGCCGATGTCGGCGGACGCCATCTGCTGGCTGTCCAGCACCAGGAACGGCAGCGGCGAGGGCTGCTGCTCGGTCGGCTTCACCACGGGACGGTCGCGCCTGACCACCGGCTGCTGCACCTGCCGCCGCGCCGATTTCTCCTGCTTCTTCTTCTCGCTCTTCTCGGCCTTGCTCTGCGCCTTCTCCGCCTTGGGCGCGGGCGCCATCTCGAACGTCACCGGATTGCGCAGGTCGGGCAGCCGGATCACCGGATCGGGCGCCAGCGTCAGCAACGCCAGCAGCAGCGCGTTGAACAGCAGCGCCAGCAGCAATCCGCCGCCGCGCTCGCGCCATTGGGAGGGAAGGGATAAGGTCAAATTCACTCGGATGCGCCGGGCCGGACTCATAAGGGGTCATGCCCAGACGCCGCCGCGCCGTCAACGCCGTGGCGTCAACAGATATCCTCCTCCCGGACGACAGGACGGCTTTCCCGGGTCGCCCGCATCCGGCTGGCCTTGTCGTCCGGGTCCGACGTCAGCACGACATGATCCTCATGCACCTCCAGCAGCACGCCGGCAAAGGGCATGCCCTCCAGACTGCCCGTCACCCGGTAGCTGACCGAATCCCCGACCTTGAACGTCGCGGGATCGGTATTGAACTCAAAGGGACAGGCGCCCTCTCCCATGCCAAGCATATGCGTCTCCTACACGGCAAAGCTAGCGTGGCGACGCCGCACCGATCAAGACCCCTGTCGCTTCCATCACAAGGGCGTTACAGGCCGGCCATGGACATACGCCTCGCCCGCCCGTCGGACCTCCCCCGTCTCCACCCGATCATAGAGCGCGCCTATCGCGGCGACACCGCCCGGCAAAGCTGGGCCATAGAGACCGCCCCGCCCGCCACCCCCCGCACCAGCATCGCGGCGCTGGAGGCGATCCTCGCCGACCCCGCCGAACGCCTGCTGGTCGCGCCAGACCCGGACGACGCCCCCATCGGCTGCGTCCAGATCTCCGACCGGGGCGACGGCCGCGCCTGTCTCGGCCTGCTCTGCGTCGATCCCGCGCTCCAGTCGGGGGGCCTCGGCCACCGCCTCATCGCCGCCGCCGAACAGCTCGCCGCGACCGCCTTCGGTACCCGGCGGATGGAAATGACCGTCATCTCCACCCACGACAATCTCATCCGATATTATCGAAGACGCGGCTACCGACCGACGGGAGAGACGCGCCCCTATCCCGTACCGCTCGATCCGCCGCAGCAGATGGTCGTCCTGGCAAAAGCACTGGCGGCCCGAAAGCAGTTGGGCTAGGGCCTCGACCCGATGCTCACCAAGCTCTACCAATGGACGCTGGCGAAAGCCGCCCACGCCCACGCCGAACGCTGGCTCTTCGCCATCAGCTTCATGGAAAGCAGCTTCTTCCCCATCCCGCCGCACCCGCTGCTGGGCCTGATGTGCCTCGCCCGCCCGGAACGCGCGATCCGCTTCGGGCTGATCTGCACCATCGCCTCGGTGCTGGGCGGGCTGTTCGGCTATGCCATCGGCCATTTCCTCTATGAAACGGTGGGGCAGCAGATATTGCACGCCCTCGGCCTCGCCGCGAAATTCCCCGTCGCCGCCTGCTATTTGCGCGATTACGGGGCGGAGATCATCCTGATCAAGGGCGCGACGCCGATCCCGTTCAAGCTCATCACCATCACGGCGGGCTTCATCGGCCTCTCCCTCTTCACCTTCCTCTGGGCGAGCGTCCTCAGCCGCGCCTTCCAGTTCATGCTGGTGGGTTTCCTGTTCTGGAAGTTCGGCCGCCCGATCAAGGCGTTCATCGAGAAATATCTCGGCCTGCTCTCCGCCGCCTTCCTGGTGCTGCTGGTCGGCGGCTTCATCGCGGCCTCCGCCCTGTCCGGCGGCGGGGACAAGAGCGACAAGTGCAGCCACGCCACCATGGCCACGCTGCACTGATCCGCACCGGCATGAAGGACATTCCGGCCCGCTTCCCGAAGCTCACCGCCCTGCTCGCCGGATTCGCGGCGGCCACCGGCTTCGAACCGCTGAAGCTCTGGCCTGTCACCCTGGCCTGCTTCGCGCTCCTCATCCTCCTGATCGAACAGGCTCCCGACCGCCGCAGCGCTTTCCTGCGCGGCTGGCTGTTCGGCGTCGGCCATTTCACCCTCGGCCTCAACTGGATCGCCCACGCCTTCACCTTTCAGGACGCGATGCCCCACTGGTTCGGCTATGGCGCGGTGGTCCTCCTGTCCCTCTACCTCGCCGTCTATCCCGGCCTGGCCACGCTGGCGGCGCGGTGGCTGTACCATCTACAGAACAACGTGTTCCTGCGAAGGCACTGGAACGAGACAAGCGACTCGCGACAGCCCAGTCCCGCCGTCAGAACTGGACTCCTGCCTCCGCAGGAGCACGCCACACTTCCTTTCACCCTCCTCTTCGCCGCCTGCTGGCTGGCCTCGGAATATCTCCGCGCCACCGTCTTCACCGGCTTCGCCTGGAACCCGCTGGGCGTCACCCTCCTCCCCACCGGCATGGCGATCGCCTCCACCCTGATCGGCACCTACGGCCTCGGCGCGCTCGCCATACTGGCGTCGGGCGCGCTCCTCCTCGCCCTCCGCCGCCAGTTCCGCCCCGCCGCCGCCCTCATTACACCCCTCATCGCCCTGACCCTGTGGGGCAATCTCTCCCCCGCCCCGCCCACTCCCACAGGCGCCCCCAAAATCCGCGTGGTCCAGCCCAATATTGGCCAGGACGAAAAATATTCTCCCGAACTCGAACAGGCCCATTTCCAGACCCTCGCCGCCCTCTCCGGCACGCGGCGCCCGGCCCCGCGCCTGATCTTCTGGCCCGAAGCCGCCATCCCCGCCTATCTCGACATGGAGCCCGACTGGCGCGCCCGCCTCGCTGCATTGCTGGGCCCCGGCGACCTCCTCATGACCGGCGCGACCAAGGTCTATTTCAAACAGGTCGGGAAAGAAGGCGTCCCGGAAAACGCGCTGGCCGGCGCGAACAACAGCCTGTTCGTCGTGAACGCACAGGCCCGCCTGCTCGGCCGCTACGACAAGTCCCATCTCGTCCCCTATGGCGAATATCTGCCGATGCGCCAGATTCTCCAGCCGCTCGGCCTGTCCCGCCTCGTCCCCGGCGCCGTCGACTTCTGGCCCGGCCCCGGCCCGCAAAGCCTGGCCCTGCCCGCCACGCTGGGCCGCCCGCCGCTCAGGATGGGCGTGCAGATCTGCTACGAGATCATCTTCTCCGGCCAGGTTGTGGACGAAGCCAACCGCCCCAACTTCCTGTTCAACCCCTCCAACGACGCCTGGTTCGGCAGTTGGGGCCCGGTCCAGCATCTGGCGCAGGCCCGCCTCCGCGCGCTGGAGGAGGGCATCCCCATCATCCGCTCCACCCCCACCGGAATCTCCGCGGTGGTCGACGCCCGCGGCCATATCCTCGGCAGCATCGGCCACCACCGCGCCGGTTTTCTCGACACCGCGCTCCCCCCCGCGCTGCCGCCGACGATCTTCGCGCGATTCGGCAATCTTCTCCCCTTCGCCTTTGCAGCGCTGCTCGTCCTCGCCTGCATCCCACTTGCCCGGTTGCGCGGCAGCCGCTAAGGCATCCACTGCACATAAAGATTTCTTTATACGCAGACACAGCATCAGACTGGAGCAACCATGCGTTCGAACTACCTCTTCACCTCGGAATCCGTTTCCGAAGGCCATCCCGACAAGGTCGCGGACCAGATTTCCGACGCCATCGTCGACCTCTTCCTGTCGAAGGACTCCGAAGCCCGCATCGCCTGCGAGACGCTGACCACGACGCAGCTCGTCGTCCTCGCCGGGGAAATCCGCTGCAAAGGCGTCTATGAAAATGGCGAATGGGCGCCGGGCGCGCAGGAAGAGATCGAACGCACCGTCCGCGACACGGTAAAGCGCATCGGCTACGAACAGGACGGCTTCCACTGGGAAACTTTCCGCTTCGAAAACAACCTCCACGCCCAGTCGGCGCACATCGCGCAGGGCGTCGACGCCGCCGGGAACAAGGATGAAGGCGCGGGCGACCAGGGCATCATGTTCGGCTTCGCCTGCGACGAAACGCCCGACCTCATGCCCGCCACGCTGGACTACAGCCACAAGATCCTGGCGAAGATGGCCGCAGACCGCCACAGCGGCCGCGCCCCCTTCCTGGAGCCGGACGCGAAGAGCCAGGTGACGCTGCGCTTCGAAAACGGCAAGCCCGCCGCCGCCACCGCCATCGTCGTCTCGACCCAGCACGCGCCGGGCTATGACGCGGGCGAAAAGGAAGCCGAACTCAAAAATTACGTGAAGGGCGTCGTCGCGGAAATCCTGCCCGGCGAACTGCTCTCGGACGAGACCGTCTATCACATCAACCCGACCGGCAGCTTCGAAATCGGCGGCCCGGACGGCGACGCCGGCCTTACCGGCCGCAAGATCATCGTCGACACCTATGGCGGCGCCTCGCCCCATGGCGGCGGCGCGTTCAGCGGCAAGGACCCGACCAAGGTCGACCGCTCGGCCGCCTATATCACCCGCTATCTCGCCAAGAACATCGTCGCCGCCGGCCTCGCCCGCCGCTGCACGATCCAGCTCGCCTACGCCATCGGCGTTTCCGAACCGCTGTCGCTCTATGTCGACACCCACGGCACCGGGACGGTCGGGGACGACAGGATCGAACAGGCGATCAAGAACATCAAGGAACTGGGCGGCCTCACCCCGCGCGGCATCCGCACCCATCTCGGCCTCAACAAGCCGATCTACCAGCCCTCGGCCGCCTATGGCCATTTCGGACGCAAGGCGGAGGGCGACTTCTTCCCCTGGGAACGCACCGACCTGGTGGAAAAGCTCAAGGCCGCCCTTTAAGGCGCGCTGGGATTCCGTTCAGGGCAAGGCGAAAAAAAGCTCGAAGCGCAGTTCGGCAGGTAAGCGCCGGAAGCGCGGAAAGCCGCCATTTGCAGCCGCCATGGGCTGAATCCCACACACCCGATCCGGGTCGGGAAAGCAAATCGCATCAGGGGTTGCCGGTCGCCCGGCAGCCCCTTTTCCATGGCCCCTTACCCTTCCTTAACCATGCTCCGCCTAGCGCCGGATGGATCAAGGAGACATGGTTTGGCCTCTTCCCTCTCTTACGGCACCCACGGCGCCGAAGCCGCGTGGACAGCCCTCAACCGCAGCCAGGCGGTGATCGAATTCGCGCTGGACGGCACGATCCTGACGGCCAACGCCAATTTCCTGGCCCTGATGGGCTATGGGCTGGAAGAGATTGCGGGCAAGCACCACCGGATCTTCTGCACGCCGGACCATGCCGCATCCCAGGAATATGCCGATTTCTGGCAGAAGCTGGGTTCCGGCGCCTTCGACGCCGGCGCCTATGAGCGCCGCGACCGCAACGGCCGCGAAATCTGGTTGCAGGCCACCTATAATCCCGTCTTCGAAGCCGACGGCACATTGCGCAAGGTCGTGAAGATCGCCACCGACATCACCCGCCAGGTCCGGCAGGAACGGGAGGCGCGTCATCGCCTGGCCGACAGCCATCGCCTCCAGCACGATCTGGAGCGACAGAAGAATGCGCTGGAAAAGACGATGACCCAATTGGCCGACATCGTCTCGACCATCCGCGGCATCGCCGCCCAGACCAACATGCTCGCCCTCAACGCCCGGATAGAGGCGGCCCGCGCCGGGGAGGCCGGCCGCGGCTTCGCCGTCGTCGCGGGCGAGGTCAAGAAACTGGCCGACGACACCCGCATCGCCACCGAACGCGCCGCGGCCATGATGCAGCAGGAACGGATCGGCCTGACGGACCGGCAATCGGCGGCCTGACAGGCCCCCCGCATGGCGGCAACATGACGAAAAGTTCATTGGCATGCCGCCCGCAAAACGCCCATAAGCAGGGCGTCGGACCCGCACCCCTGTCGGGTCCGGCAACCTCTTTCCAAGGGGAATGCGATGACCAGGCCACTGACTTCCGCCCTCCTCGGCCTAGCCCTCATGACCGGCAGCGTAGCCCCAGCGTTGGCCGCGCCATGCAAGGACGCCAAGGGCAAGTTCGTCAAATGTCCGCCCAAGCCGGTCGCCAAGAAGGGACCGTGCAAGGACGCCAAGGGCCGCTTCGCCAAGTGCAAATGACCTGACGGGTTCGCATCGGCCCTGACCCACCGCCTCCCAAAGGAACAAGCCCGACGCCGCCCACGGCGTCGGGCCTGAGCCTCCTGTCCCCGGCATCATCTCCTCAACAACGGGGACAGGAGGCGCCCCATGACGCTTCCCTCCTTACCATCCCCTTCCCGCATTTTTCGATCCGGCAGGTGATTTCACTCGCACCGAAAATGCTCTATCCGCCCGCGCATGACAGCGCATAAATCCGGCGATCCCACCACGCTCAACCGCCTCTACGGCCGCCAGTCCGGGCACAAGCTCCGCAAGGGGCAACAGGAACTGGTCGATTCCCTGCTGCCCGCCCTCTCCGTGCCTGAGGAAGGGGATGTCACCGCCGCGGGCCTGTTCGGCTACGACCGTCCCCTGCATTTCGAAATCGGCTTCGGCGGCGGCGAACATCTCGCCTATCGCGCCGACCTGCTGCCCGATCACGGCTTCATCGGCTGCGAACCGTTCCTGAACGGCGTCGTCACCGCGCTCGGCCATATCCGCGACAGGGCGCTGGGCAATGTCCGCCTCCACATGGGCGACGCCCTCTCCGTGCTCAGCCGGATTCCGGACGGCTCGCTCAGCTTCGTCTATCTGCTCCACCCCGACCCCTGGCCCAAGGCCCGCCACGCCAAGCGCCGCATGATGAACCCCGGCCCGGTCGCGATGATCGCGCGCAAGCTGAAGCCGGGCGGCGAATTCCGCTTCGGCACGGACCATCCCGTCTATCTGCGCTGGGCGCTGATGGTGATGAACGGCCATCCCGATTTCGAATGGCTGGCGGGCTCTCCCACGGATTTCCAGCGCCGCCCCGGCGGCTGGCCCGAAACCCGCTACGAAGCGAAAGCGCGCAGCCTGGGCCATGAAGTCTGGTACTTCCGCTACCGCCGCCACTGATCGCCGCCCCGGCCCTCTCCAAAAAGAAACCCCGCCGGAGCAAGCTCCACGGCGGGGCCAAGGTTCAGGGAGGTGTCACTCCAAGGGGGAAGAGTGACCACATCAATCTAGGGCTCCCATCCGGCAATTCAAGGGCTTGCCGGCCCTCCTTTCCCCGCGACACGCCATCGTCCCCGCAATCGCCACATCTTCATTGACCGTTCAGCGCCCCTCCATCAATCTCACGGCCAGATCGCAACGCCGTGAAAGACCGACAGGTGCCGAAGCCATATTGGGCGTTTCTTCTTCCGACGCTCCTGTTTCCCGCCCCCCTCGTCACCGCCGCCCACGCCGAAACCTATTATGTCGATTCCCGCCAGGGCGACGACAATGCGGACGGCACGGCCGGCAACCGGGCCTGGCGCTCGCTTGCGCGGGTCAATGGCTGGCCGCTCCGGCCCGGCGACCGTGTCCTGCTGGCCGCCGGATCGGTCTGGCGGGAACCGCTGACGATCGCCCGCTCGGGCAGGGCGGGATCGCCCATCACGGTCGGCGCGACCGGCTCCGGCCCGCGCCCGCGCATCGATGCGGGCGGCGTTTCGGAATATGCCGTCGGCGTGATCGACGCCGATCACGTCACGATCAGCGGGCTGGAAGTCACCAACGCCGCCCCCTCGCCGGCCCCGCGCATCGGCATATTGGTGCGCGCCGAAAACCGGGGGGTGACGCGGGGCATCCGCATCAGCGACAATTATGTCCACGATGTCCGCGGCACCAACGACCGCAAGGACAATGGCGGCATCCTGTTCCGCGCCACCGGCCGGCAGGTCGCCACCCGCTTCCAGGACCTGGCGATCGAGCGGAACATCCTGTGGCGCGTCGACCGCTCCGGCATCGCCGGGATCAGCGACCGGGTGTCCTTCCTCGACTGGTTCCCCAGCAGGAAGGTGGTGATCCGCGACAATTATCTGGAGGACATCGGCGGCGACGGCATCGTCCCCCGCGGCACGGACGGCGCCCTGATCGAACATAATATCGTCCTCCACGCCGGCAGCCGCGCGCCCGGCTACAATGCCGGCATCTGGCAGTGGAGCACCGACAACAGCCTGATCCAGCTCAACGAGGCGGCCCATACCCGCACCCGCTATGATGGCCAGGGCTTCGATTCCGACTTCAACTCGCGCCGGACGACCTTCCTCTACAATTACAGCCACGACAATGCCGGCGGCTTCCTGCTGATCTGCTCGCCCCGCCGCAACGACAAGGACAATCTGGGCAATCGCGGCACGCTGGCGCGCTTCAACGTCAGCCGCAACGACGGCGCCCGCATCTTCCAGCTTTCCGGCAATGTGTCGGACGCCCGGATCGAAAGGAACGTCATCCATGTCGGCCCGGCGATGGACGTGCAGATGATCGTCGCCACCGAATGGCAGGGCTGGGCGCGCGGAGTCCGCTTCGCGCGCAATGTCTTCAAGGTGGCGGGCACCGCCCGCTACGGCAGCGAGAGCGGGCGCAGCGGCCCCGACTATCTGATCCGGGCCGGCTTCGCCCCGGCCGAATCGATCCGCTTCCGGCGGAACAGCTATTTCGGCAGCCATATCGACCTGCCGGACGATGGCGCCGGCCAGACCATCCAGCCCTATCAGGAAATCGCGTCGGACTGGGACGTGCCCAGGTTCGACCCCGCCAGCCCCGACGCTTTCCCCGAATTCATCGACCGCCACCGGAACTGGATGCTGGCGATGCTGGGGCGCGAACTGGGAACCCCCGTCCGGCTCCGGCAACCACGGGCCAGTTCCGCCTTCGAAACCCGCCGCTGAGCCGATCCCCCTCCGCCAAAGGCAAAGGAGCCCCGCCCCTTGCGAAGGAAGGCGGGGCTTCAGTTGGGTCGCACACAGGCCAATGCCTGCGGACGGCAATAGGACATAGTTCCGCCGGGAAGTCGATTGCGATAATCTAGACCTGGATCAAGCGCATGGAGGGTCATGACGGCGGAAAAAGGCAACGGCGCGCCGGGTCCGGCCCGCCGCGCCGTCATCGCCGCGTCCCTCGCGCCCCTCCCCCCGGACGGGCCCGGACCGCTCGCTCAGTTCGCCTTGCTCAGATCCACCTTCTCGACCCATTCGGGATAGAAGGTCGGCTCCCGGTTCGACCATCCGACCGCCGTCGCCGCCGCTTCGCTGATCGACTGGAGCAGCGCCCGGCGCTTTTCGGGGTGGAGGTGCGGCAGGCTGGCCGCCGCGCAGAAGGCCCCCGGCAGCCATGGCCGCGATCCCGCACCCAACAGCCGCTCGTACAGGAAGCGATAGGCGGAAAAGCTGCACAACCGGTCCTGCCCCAGGTCGAAGGCGGAAACCGTCACCAGCGGCGCCATGAAGGGCTCCATCTGGTCCAGGCCGCTGTCATCGGGCACCCGCGCCTTGATCTCCTCCAGCCGCCCGTAGATCCGCGCCTGCGCGCGAATGCTGGCTTCCTCCACCATATCGCGCGACCACAGCTTCATGGCGTCGCGCCGATGAAGTCCGATGTCCAGCGATCTTCGGATGTAACGCTGCGTGGCGGCCGGGAAACTGGCGAATTCACGCAACTCCGCCAGGGTAATCGCCCCGTCCGCAGGTCTTGCACTCGTGCCCATGCTTTTGCCCTCCGACTTCAAGTCGTAAGCAGAACATGCGCCCCCGATGGTTACTGCAAGCTTAAGCGCCGGTTCTGCCGACAGACACAGGGAATCATTTTTCCTTGTGCAGCGCAACATGTAATTTTTATGAATGCGCCCAATCGAGTAGCATCAGCCGGTTCGCCGCCCAGCCGCCGCCGGCATTGTCCGGCGGCAGCCGCTTTCCTCCAAACGGGCTTCATTCCTGCGAGGCGCTCGAATGCGGCGAATGGCTCATGCGCGCACAACCAAGCTGCCCGATAATCCGCCAGGGCGGAGGCCCGGCTCCCGATCCCTGCAAGCAGGACAGGCCGATCGGCAAGGGCAACCCAAACCCGGCCGCCGCCATGGAGCGCCGCGTTAAACCGGATGCAGGGCGCGCGCTCGAATTTTCCGCTGTCGCATCGTTTTCAGCCGCATCCTTTTCAGCGCAAAACACCCACCCACGACCGGCTCAGGACAGGCGTTTCTGCGCGATGCCCTACCCGGCCCTGCGCTCCAACACCGCGCCGATCATGCTGCGCCAAACGGCCACGTCGCCCGCCTGCGCCATTTGCGCATCGGGCTCCCGCAGCGTGTGCAGGATCGCATAGGCATCGTCGACATGGTCCTGCCAACTGGCATCGACTGCGCTCGCCGCATGCGGATCGTTGCCCTCGCCGTTCAGGCTGAGCTGGCGCCCGGCCAGCACGCGGGCAATGCGTTCGATCACGGGAGTGGCGGAAGTCGGCATATGAAGTGGCTCCTCTCACCTGCGGAGGGCAACGCGCGGCTGCCCTCCCGACCGATCATATCACGATTTCCCCTATCGTCTATCGCCCGTCCTTCCGATCCTCGCCGTCCGGCCGATCCCTGCCTTCCGGAAAACCGGAAGACGGCACCGGATCGCCATGATCGCCCGGCGCGGTCGCCGATGGCGGATCGGACGCATCCATGCTGTCCATCAATCCCTCGTCCAGCTTCTCCTCCGTCGTCACCGCATGGTCCTGCGCGTCGGTAGGCCGCCTGTCGTCGGCTTCCTCGCGGCTGTTGGGCCGAATATCGGTCTTGTCGCTCATCATGCTCTCCTTTTTTGGCGCGCCGGCGCCTCGAACCATGAAACGGACGGCGGCAAGGGCGGGTTCCGCCCGCCGCCCCTATCGACCAACGCATGGAACCCTTCGACCAGCTTCGCCGCCAAGGGGCGACAGACGCCGCGCCTTGTCCTAGACTTTCGCCCATGAGCATAAAAAACGAGGACGGCGAGCCTGGCGTGCCGCCGACGGTCGCACTGTATTCGATATTGGGTTTCTGGTTCTTCTACGCGGTGCTGGTGACGCTGCGCGCCTCCGTCATGGGGTTCGAGGCGCAGGGGGCCATGGCCGCGCGCCGCGCGGTGGTGACGGTGATCGGCATCGTCGTCACCTGGGTCCTCTATCTCTGCCTGCGCCGCTTCGACCGCCAGCCGCTGACGACGCGCATCGTCGCCGCCTTCTCGCTCGCCGCGCCCTTCGCGCTGGCGACGGCGGCGGCCAATTTCTACGTCTTCAACATCTACGACCCGGCCTCACTGTTTCCTGACGCCGATTATCAGAAATATGCGAGCGAACAGGGCTTCGCCCTGATGCAGATCGTGGAGGACGCGATCAGCCGCTATTTCTTCCTCGCCGCCTGGGCCGGCCTGTACCTCGCCCTCTCCTACGCCAGCGAGGCGCATCGCGTCGAACGCCGCGCCGACCGGCTGGAACGCGCCGCCCAGCAGGCCGAACTGCGCTCCCTGCGCTATCAGGTGAACCCCCATTTCCTGTTCAACACGCTGAACTCGCTCTCTTCGCTGGTCATGAAGGACCGGCGCGACGAGGCGGAACAGATGATCCTCTCCCTCTCCAATTTCTACCGCACCAGCCTGACCGGCGACCCGCTGGAGGACGTCTCGCTGGAGGAGGAAGTGCATCTCCAGAAACTCTATCTGGACATCGAAGCGGTGCGCTTCCCGGATCGCCTGTCGACCAGCATCCGCATCCCGGACACCCTGCTCAATGCCTGCGTTCCCGGCCTGATCCTGCAACCGCTGGTGGAAAATGCGATCAAATATGGCGTGTCGCGCACCTCCAGCCCGGTGACCATCGCCATCGAAGCGCGGGAGGAGGAGGGCATGCTCCACATCAGCGTCACCGACAATGGCGACAAGCCGCCCAGCGAAGCGGACGCGGGCAGCGGCATCGGCCTCGCCAATGTGCGCGACCGCCTGACCGCCCGCTTCGGCGAACAGGGCCGGATCGACTATGGCCCGCGCCCCGGCGGCGGCTTCGCGGTGGACCTCACCCTCCCCATCATCCGCCGGAGCTAGGCCGTATCGACATTCAACTTGAAAATATAAGCGACGTCATGCTGAACTTGCTTCAGCATCCATTTCTCCCCAGCAACCGCAGGTGGGTAGAGGCACAATGGATGCTGTCGCCGCAGCCTGGAGCGTTTTCCAAGCAGATGGAATCATCTGCCGACTCGGAAAACGCGAGAAAACAAAAACCTAGAGCAGTCGAGCCGATGCAATCGGATCGGAATCTGCTCTAGGGTACGGAATTTCCCCATCCTTGGCGCAATCCGTGAAAGGTCGAACCCATGCCCATCCGAACGCTGATCGTCGACGACGAACCATTGGCGGTCGAACGCCTCCAGATGCTGTGCGCCCGCGAACCGCGCATCGCGCTGGTCGGCACCGCCAGCGACGGGGAGGCGGCGCTGCGCCTGATCGAGGGGCTGGAACCGGACCTGGTGATGCTCGACATCGCCATGCCGCTGCTCGACGGCATCGGGGTGGCGCGGGCGACCTCGCGCATGGGCATCTGCCCGGCAGTGATCTTCGTCACCGCTTTCGAAGGTTTCGCGGTGGAGGCCTTCGACCTTGCCGCCGTGGACTATCTGCTGAAGCCGGTGGCCCATGAACGCCTGTCCCGCGCCATCGACCGCGTCGAACAGGCGCTGGGCAACCGCACCGTCCCCTCCCCCGCCACCAGCACGCAGGACGAACCCGAATGGGCGGAGGAATTCTGGGTGCCGCACCGTTCCGAACTGATCCGCATCGGCGCGGTCCAGATCGACCGGATCGAGGCGGAACGCGACTATATGCGGCTGCATGTGGGGGCCAACAGCTATCTGCTGCACCAGACGATCAGTTCGCTGGAAAACCGGCTGGACCCGCAGCAGTTCGTCCGCCTGCACCGCTCCCACATCGTGCGCCGCGACCATATCTCCCGGCTGCGCCACGACGGCAGCGGCGTCTGGTCAGCCTGCCTCGCGGACGGCACGGAAATCCGCATCGGCCGCACCTATCTCACCAACGCCCGCGCCATGGCAGGCCGCTGACCCCTTCAGTCCTCCCGTCGCAGATGGGAAGGGAAACCGCCAAAGACGATGGAGGGCAACGCCCGCGGGACGCCGCAAGGGCAGCCGCAACGCTCCGCGCCCACAAAAGGAAAGGCCCGGTGAATTCCGGGCCCTTTTCTAAAAACCGATTGAATAACTCAGGCGCCTGCGCTGACTGGCTTTTACTTGCCCAGATCGGCAAAGCGCTCCCCATTCTGAGCCTTGGCGACGGCAAGGTCCACAGCGCCGCGAACATGCGCGGCTGCAACCTGCTGGCACTTCTCGATCGCGGCCGTGGTATCGTTGAGCGGGCAGACCTTTGCCGCGGCACGCCGTATACGGGCATTCAGGACGCGTTGGTCGCTCGTCTTCGACAGGTCCAGATCATGATAGCTGACCTCGACACTCTTTCCGTTGGACTCGAATTCGATGGCGGAAGCCGTGCCAGCGGCGCCCATGGCGGCCATGGCGGCGAGAGCAGCGGTGAACTTGATGGCGATCATGGCAATTGTCTCCTCAACGCTATGCTTTTGTCGGCCTGGCCGCGTGGCGCGCAGTGCAGACCTCAAGCGAAGAGAAGAGAAGGCCTCAACAGATCATCGTCTCTGTCTTCGCCCATTTTGTTTAGGCGCATTGCAAATGCATCGCTTTTCGCTTTCGACCGGCGCCTGTCCCTGTCGGCCAACGGCGCTCCCGTCGACCAAATACAGTCTCACGGGGACGAACGACAATTTTACGACAGAAAAACAACCGTTCCGTAGCGTAAAATTACAATCGTTCAACAATTCGCGCACATAAAAACACCCCCGGCGCAAGGGAAAGGCCGGGGGTGCATCCAGGAAGCTGTCGGGCTCTCCGGGATCTCTTTCAATCATCTTGCGGCGATACGGCCCGGGGCCGGTCGATCCATAGCCAGATCGTCGCCATGTCGAACCGCATCATAGCGCGGGTGCGCAACGACCGTTTTCCCCATTCGATGATCCGCCCATCCATCACGCCCGGCAACATCAGCCGTGGACGAACGGACGACATTCTTCCACGAACGACATCACCGCCCCTGCGCGGCGAGCTGCGCCCGCAAATTGGCGAGCGTCCGCGCATCGACGACCGGCCGCTCCGGCGCCTCCTTCCCTTCGCGCAGCTTGCTGCGGTCCTTCTCCGGCGGCTCCACGACGCGCACCCTGACCGGCGCATGGCCCGTCGCCCTGATCCCCAGCTGCTCCGCCGCCCCGCGCGACAGGTCGATGATCCGCCCCCGCCCGGCGAAGGGCCCGCGATCGTTGATCCGCACCAGGATCGTCCGCCCCGTCTCCAGCGCCGTCACCTCGACATAGCTCGGCAGGGGCAGCGTCGCGTGCGCCGCCGTCACCGCCTTCGGCCGAAAGCGCTCGCCATTGGCCGTCCGGTTCCCGCTCTCCCCGCCATACCAGCTCGCATAGCCCAGATAATCATAGCCCGGATCGGCGGCAGGCACATAGGTCACGCCCCTGACGCTATAGGGCTTTCCCACCCGCACCGGCACGTCGCTCACGGGCCGATAGCGCACCCCCCCGCCACAGGCCGCCAGCGCCATCGCGACGCCCAGCGCGCCGAACCGCATCCGAACAAAAGTCCCGCTCATCCCCGCCCTTTACCCCAGCCCGGCGCGGGGGCAAAGCCGCCGCCTTTTCCTTTCGCCGCACAGTCCCTATCTTGCGCCCGACCGGCCCTTGCCTCCCAAGAACAAATCTGGAACAACACGCCCCCATGAGTCTCACGCAAATTTCTCAGCAGAGGTCTGCCGAATGCTGACCACCATAAGCGTCCGCGGCGCACGCGAGCATAATCTCAAGGGCGTCGACGTCGACCTTCCGCGCGACAGCCTGATCGTCATCACCGGCCTTTCCGGCTCGGGCAAGTCCTCCCTCGCCTTCGACACTATCTATGCCGAGGGTCAGCGCCGCTATGTCGAATCCCTCTCCGCCTATGCGCGCCAGTTCCTGGAGATGATGCAGAAGCCGGACGTCGAACATATAGACGGCCTCTCCCCCGCCATCTCCATCGAGCAGAAGACGACCAGCCGCAACCCGCGCTCCACGGTCGCCACCGTGACGGAGATCTACGACTATATGCGCCTCCTCTGGGCGCGCGTCGGCATCCCCTATTCGCCCGCCACGGGCCTCCCCATCAGCGCCCAGACGGTCAGCCAGATGGTCGACCGCGTGATGCAGCTGCCCGAAGGGACGCGCTTCTACCTCCTCGCCCCCGTGGTCCGCGGCCGCAAGGGCGAATATCGCAAGGAACTGGCGGAGTGGCAGAAGGCCGGCTTCACCCGCGTCCGCATCGACGGCGAACTCTACGCGATAGAGGACGCCCCCGCCCTCGACAAGAAATACAAGCATGACATCGAAGTGGTGGTCGACCGCCTCGCCGTCAGCGACGACATGGCCACCCGCCTCGCCGACAGCTTCGAACAAGCCCTGAAACTCGCCGACGGCCTCGCCTATGTCGACCTCGCGGACGGCGCCGTCCCCGGCCGCGAGGTCGAAGCGGAATCCACCGGCAACCTCAAGGGCGCAGGCATCCCCGCCAACCGCATCGTCTTCAGCGAGAAGTTCGCCTGCCCCGTCAGCGGCTTCACCATAGCGGAGATCGAACCGCGCCTCTTCTCCTTCAACGCCCCGCAGGGCGCCTGCCCCGCCTGCGACGGCCTGGGCGAACGGCAGGAGTTCGACCCCGAACTCGTCGTCCCCAACGAAGCCCTCAGCCTCAAGAAGGGCGCGGTCGTCCCCTGGGCCAAGTCCAACCCGCCCAGCCCCTATTATATGCAGGTCCTCGGCTCCCTCGCGAAGGAGTTCGGCTTCTCCCTCGACACCCCCTGGGCCGACCTGCCGGGGGAGGTGAAGCTCATCATCCTCCACGGCACCGCCGGCCGGCCCGTCACCCTGCGCTTCGTCGACGGCAAGAAAAGCTATGAGGTGAAAAAGCCCTTCGAAGGCGTCATCGGCAATCTCAACCGCCGCCTCCTCCAGACCGAATCCGCCTGGATGCGGGAGGAACTCAGCAAATACCAGACCGCCATGCCGTGCGAGACCTGCCACGGCGCCCGCCTCAAGCCGGAGGCGCTGGCGGTGAAGATCGCGGGGGAAGACATCTCCATGTCCACCCGCCGCTCGGTGGTGGACGCGCTCGGTTTCTTCTCCACCCTCCCCAGCCGCCTCAACGATCAGCAGAACCAGATCGCCCGCGCCATCCTCAAGGAAATCGTGGAGCGCCTCGGCTTCCTCAACAATGTCGGCCTCGACTATCTGAACCTGGACCGCACCAGCGGCACCCTGTCCGGCGGCGAGTCCCAGCGCATCCGCCTCGCCTCGCAGATCGGCAGCGGCCTGTCGGGCGTCCTCTACGTCCTCGACGAACCCTCCATCGGCCTGCACCAGCGCGACAATGACCGCCTGCTCATCACGCTCAAGCGCCTGCGCGACCTCGGCAACACCGTCATCGTCGTGGAACATGACGAAGACGCGATCCGCACCGCCGACTATATCGTCGACATGGGGCCGGGCGCGGGCGTCCACGGCGGCACCATCGTCGCGCAGGGCACCCTGAACGAACTGCTCGCGCACAAGGACAGCCTGACCGCCGACTATCTGAACGGCACCCGCCGCATCGAAGTCCCGCCCCGCCGCCGCAAGGGATCGGGCAAGAAACTCACCGTCCACAACGCCCGCGCCAACAACCTGCAAAATGTCACCGCCAGCATCCCGCTCGGCACCTTCACCTGCATCACCGGCGTATCGGGCTCGGGCAAGTCCAGCTTCACCATCGACACCCTCTATGCGGCGTCCGCCCGCACCCTCAACGGCGCGCGCATCGTCGCCGGCCCGCATGACAAGGTGACGGGCCTCGAACATTGCGACAAGGTGATCGACATCGACCAGTCGCCCATCGGCCGCACCCCCCGCTCCAACCCGGCGACCTACACCGGCGCCTTCACCAACATCCGCGACTGGTTCGCCGGCCTCCCCGAAGCGCAGGCGCGCGGCTACAAGCCCGGCCGCTTCAGCTTCAACGTCAAGGGCGGCCGCTGCGAAGCCTGCCAGGGCGACGGCGTGCTCAAGATAGAGATGCACTTCCTCCCCGACGTCTACGTCACCTGCGACGTCTGCCACGGCGCCCGCTACAATCGCGAGACGCTGGAGGTGAAGTTCAAGGGCAAGTCCATCGCCGACGTCCTCGACATGACGGTCGAGGACGCGGTGGAATTCTTCAAGGCCGTCCCCCCGATCCGCGACAAGATGGCGATGCTGGCCGAAGTGGGCCTGGGCTATGTCAAGGTCGGCCAGCAGGCGACCACCCTGTCCGGCGGCGAAGCCCAGCGCGTCAAACTCGCCAAGGAACTCAGCCGCCGCGCCACCGGCAACACGCTCTATATCTTGGACGAACCCACCACCGGCCTCCATTTCGAGGACGTCCGCAAGCTACTGGAAGTCCTCCACGCCCTCGTCGAACAGGGCAACAGCGTGGTCGTGATCGAACACAATTTGGATGTCATCAAGACCGCTGATTGGATCATCGACATGGGACCAGAGGGGGGCGTCAAAGGCGGCGAAGTGGTCGCCGAAGGCACGCCCGAAAAGGTCGCAAAGAACGCCCGGAGCTTCACCGGACGCTATCTCGCGCCGTTGTTGGGGATGGAGGCTGTGGCGGCGGAGTGATTGACTTGAACGATCTTAACTGGAAATTTTAATATTTTTCAGCAAGATGGTGTGCAGGTATAATTGGGGGGTTAAATGGAACTGGCTACTAAACTGGTCGAACTCGAAAAACGAACAGCCCAACATCGCGAGCTATTGCTAACCGAGGAAGCAGCCAAAACGGCGCTAGTGATGCCGTTTATCCAATCATTGGGATATGATGTCTTCAATCCGGCAGAAGTCATACCCGAGTTCACGGCAGACGTAGGGATAAAGAAAGGTGAGAAAGTTGATTACGCAATCTGCATTGACGGTCAGCTAAAAATTTTGATGGAATGCAAACCTTCCTCTGTTGACCTCGATCTCAAACATGCTTCTCAACTATTTCGCTATTTCTCAACAACAGACGCTCGCGTCGCGGTCCTAACGAATGGCGTTCAATATCAGTTTTATTCTGATATAGAACAACCCAATAAAATGGACGAAAAACCATTTTACATCTTTTCCATGGATGGGATAAAGCGGACCGATCCGCCTATCTTAGAGAAATTTACACGTCAGCATTTTGATATCGACTCAATTGTCGCAGCCGCTGGTCGATTGAAGCTTGAATCACAAATGCGCATTGAATTGGAAAAGGAATTTGCCGACCCTTCGGATGACTTCATCAAAATGATGGCTGCAAGGGTGCAAGGAGGGCGTGTAACAGCATCCCTCAAAGAGCAATACCATGCTGTTCTTACGGCATCTATCGCCTCGATCATCAGAGACCGGGTCAACGATCGTTTAACATCGGCACTGAATGTTGCCAATCCGGCTTCCGAAATCATTGAGGAGGGTGGGTCTGATGACATGTCCGATGCGGCAGGCATCATCACGACGGATGATGAGATTAACGGGTTTCGTATCGTACAAGCCATAGCTGCACGACATGTAGATCCTAGTCGCGTGGTCATCCGGGATTCAAAATCATATTGCGCCATATTGCTAGATGACAACAATAGGAAATCTCTAGCCCGGCTCCACTTCAATAGCCCAACGACACGATATGTTGGCACGTTCGTTGACAAAGTAGAGACGCGGCATGCCGTTTCGTCCCTCACCGACATATACAAACTTGAGGAGTTAATCGTAGCGCGTATCACGGCTTTAGAAAGCGGGCCTGACAGCTAATCATACCATGCCTCAATATCGCTTAGAATTCACCGCCGCGCTGGAAATCTTCGCACAGATTTGTGATGCAATGGCCGCACGAGGCTTCACTCGACCTGTGCTGGTGGGAGGCGCGGCAGTAGAATTTTACAGCATGGGATTTATTACTACGGGCGACTTCGATCTCTGCTCACCGGCGCAGGATGCCCTCGAAGAAGAATTTCAGCGCTACGGGTTCGTCCGCCCCTCAGGACCAGGCCGTGCTACACGCGGGTGGGTTCATCCCGATCTCGGCCTCGGTTTCGAAGTCGTTGGCGACATGCCGCTCGACGGCGCTGTCACACGCGACCATATCGCCCTTGTCGAGGATTTTGAAAATGGTCCGCCCTTTGCGATTATCTCTGTGGAAGATCTGATAGCCGACCGCATGGGCCAATATGCCTCCGGCACCGCCCGCGAGATGCTGGCGCAAGCAAAAACGCTGCTACGCCTTCACCCGGAAGCCGACATGGATTATCTTGAACGCCGCGTCCGCCATGAAACTGGCGGTGATTTCGGAGCAGATGATGTCCTTGACCGACAAAACTGAGAATTGGCCCGGCCGCCGCATCGCCTTCAAAAGCTTTGCGGCCGATCTCGCGCGCCGCCGCGCCGAACTCGGTATCACCGACGCCGATATACCCCGCAACAGCGGCACCCGCCGCACAGCCAGCAAAAAGGCCCTCCTGAAAGCGATCAGGGACGCAGGCGGCAACTGGTAAATCCGACTCATCTAATCGGACCAATTCAGCCGTTCCATGATTGGCACAGACCGCGGCTACTGATATTTTCCAATCCATGACAAAACTCACTCCCATCGAGTCCGAGTTCGCGACCACCGAGGACGCCGAGGCCTATGACGCTTGGTTCCGCGCCAAGGTCGAAGCCGCCTTGGCCGATCCCCGACCCGGCATCCCGCACGATCAGGTCATGGCGAAACTGCGCGCCATCATTGAGGCCAAGAAAGCCAAGCAGGCCTGATGCCGCACGTCATCTGGCGCCCGAAGGCGCTCGAAGATGCCGACCGCATCATCGACTATATCTCCGACCGCAATCCCGCCGCTGCCGCCCGCCTTGCCGATCTGTTCGAATATGCCGCTGAGCGACTGGCCGACCATCCCTATATGCATCGCGCCGGTCGCGTCCCGGATACGCGGGAAGCCATCGTTACCCCCAACTATATTCTCGTTTACCGCGCAGGCGCAGACGTCATCGAAATACTGGCCATCCTCCACACCCGCCAACAATATCCTTGACTTCGTTCCCATTTTGTTCTGTCCTACACGCCCTCCCCTTACATATCCTCCCGGCAAAGCACCTAACGGAAAAGGGCCTTGCCATGACCTGCCAATTCCCTCCCCTCCCCACCACCGCGCAGCAGATCCGCGCCGACGGCTGGAGCCCCGCTCGCCAACGCGCCTTCCTTGAAACCCTCGCGGCCACCGGCATCATTCTCTCCGCCTGCGAAGCCGCCCGCATCAGCCCGCGCTCGGCCTATGCCCTGCGCATCCGCCGCGACGGCGCGGCCTTTCGCCTCGGCTGGGACGCCGCCATCCTCATCGCCCGCGCCCGCCTCGCCGACGATCTGCTCGCCCGCGCCCTCACCGGCCATGAGGAGGTGATCCGCAAGGACATGGACGCAGGCGAAATCACCCGCCACCGCCACGACAACCGCCTCGCCATGTCGATGCTCTCCTGCCTCGACCGCATGGCCGACAGCCCGCCGCAGGGCAGCGACGCCGCCCTCGCCCGCGTGGTGGCGCAGGATTTCGCCGCCTATCTCGACATGCTCTGTCCGGAGGATCAGGCGCAGCCCGACCGCCCCGACGCCGCGCCCCCGCCCATGGCCGCCGATGCGGACCACGCCGCCCTGCCTGACCACGCCGCCCCCGAAGATGCGCCGGCCATCGAACAGGCCGCCGCCGCCTTGTCCCCCGGCGCCTCCGCCGCGCTGTTCGTCGCCGCGCGCCTGGCGCTGGGCGAGGGCGGCAAGGCCCCGCTCTTCGCCCTCGATGGACGGTGTGAACTTCGGCCCATTCCGGCCGCTCCGCCGGTCGACCGCGCCAGCTTCCCGCCGGAGGAAGCCGCCGCCCGGCCGCGCGGCATCTGGTGGGATGAGGAAAGGGACGGCTGGCGCACCGACTATCCCGCGCCGCCCGGCTTCGACGGCGAAGAAAGCGACGCCCTCTACGACATCGACGCCTATGAGCGCGACCTGACGATGGCGGAGGAACAGGCGCTGGCCCTGCGCGCGGAGGCGGAGCGCCGCCCCTATGAACATGCCGCCGCCCGCGCCCGCGACGCCTTTTTCGGCTTCGCCGCGCTGGCGGGAGCAGGATGATCGCACCCGCCGATTTGCTATTCCGCCCCCATGCCCCTATATGGGGAAGGCTATAGTCGCAAATCGACGGTCTTTCGGCGCTTTGCGGCACCAAACTTCCTTCTTTCCCTGCCCCTCTAGCGCAAGGCCCGTCCACACGGGACGCGCCCACGTAAAGAAGGAAATACCCCATGAGCATCATCGGAACCGTCAAATTCTTCAACGCCGACAAGGGCTATGGCTTCATCGCTCCCGATGACGGCAGCCCGGACGCCTTCGTCCACATCTCCGCGGTGGAGCGCGGCGGTCTCGCCACCCTGCGCGAAAAGGACCGCGTCTCCTACGATCTGGAGCAGGACAAGCGCGGCAAGATGGCGGCGGTGAATATCCAGCACGCGCAATGATGCGCCGCTGACAGGCCGGGCGCCGCCCACGCGGCGCCCGCCACTCTTGAAAGGAGCGTCCCATGGCCAACCCCGATTTCCGCGCCCTCGCCCGTCAGGCCCGGAACGAAGCCGACGCCGCCACCCTGGACAATGTCCGCCAGCGCTGCCGGCGTTCCGAAGCCGCCTTTCTGGTCATGGCCCGACGACAGGAATATGTCGACGAAAGCCGCGCCCGCCGCGCCGCCGCCACCAACTGAACGGCCCCGGCCGGCCCTGCCACTCTTCGCATCGCCGGCCCCGCTCGCCCTGCCGCACCGCGCCGGAACCGATCCGCGCCGCCAATGTTATCCTTGCAAATTCCCCACGGAACAAGGAGCCCCCACCCATGATCCGCACCCTGATCTTCGGCGCGATCGCAGGCTATGTCGGCAAGAAACTCTATGACGAAGGCAAGCTGACAGAGTTCAAGGACGACCTCGTCGCCCGCTACAACCAGGCCAAGTCGGACCTCGACCAGCGCCGCGACAGCGACAGCACGGTGACCAGTCCCAACCTCGCCACGCCCGCCGCCAGCACCACCGGCGCCGCGCCCGTGACGCCCTGACGGCCCGACCCTTTCCTTTCCAGCGGTGAACACCCTCTCCCCGCTGGCATCACTGCCCGCCCGGCTGCCTTTCCCCCCTTTTGGTGCCGCGGCGGGCAGACTATTTCGCGCAACTTCCTCCCTTCCCAAGGGTTGTCATCCCAGCAGGGAAAGCACAGGAGAAAAGGACAATGCGCACCCCCCTATTGGCAGCGGCGCTGCTTGCAATGCCGTTGACGGCCTGCGTTTCGGACGGTGACGGTGGCCGCTACGGCTACGACCGCCCCGGCTACGGCCACCGCCCCGGCGGCCGGCCCATCGGCGACAACGACTATATCTACCGCGACAATGACGGCCGCTACTATTGCAAGCGCGACGACGGCACCACCGGCACCATAGTCGGCGCGATCGCGGGCGGCGTATTGGGCAACATCATCGCCCCCGGCGGCTCCAAGACGCTCGGCACCATCCTGGGCGGCGCTGGCGGCGCGCTCGCCGGCCGCGCCATCGACAAGAACGACGTCCGCTGCGAATAGAACGAAAAAGGGCGCGGACCCAAAGGCCCGCGCCTTCCTTCTGAACCCCGACAGGGCTTACAGCTTTTCGACCAGCTCCGGCACGACCTTGAACAGGTCGCCGACCAGCCCGATGTCCGCCACCTGGAAGATCGGCGCGTCCTCATCCTTGTTGATGGCGACGATGGTCTTGGAATCCTTCATCCCCGCCAGATGCTGGATTGCCCCGGAGATGCCCACGGCAATATAGACTTCCGGCGCCACGATCTTGCCGGTCTGCCCGACCTGATAATCGTTCGGCACATAACCCGCGTCGACCGCCGCGCGGCTCGCGCCGACCGCCGCGCCCAGCTTGTCCGCCAGCGGGAAGATCGTCGCCTCGAACGTCTCGCCGTCCTTGAGCGCACGGCCCCCCGACACGATCACCTTGGCCGAAGTCAGCTCCGGACGCTCCAGCTTGGCGATCTCGGCCCCGACGAAGGAGGAAATGCCCTTGTCACCCGTCGAAGCCACCGCCTCGACAGTCCCGTTGCCGCCTTCCTTGGCCGCCTTCTCGAAAGCGGTGCCGCGAACGGTGATGACCTTCTTGGCATCCTTCGACTTCACCGTCGCGATGGCGTTGCCGGCATAGATGGGCCGGGTGAACATATCCTCGCTCTCGACCGACAGAATGTCGCTGATCTGCATGACGTCCAGCAGAGCCGCCACGCGCGGCGCGATATTCTTGCCATTGCTGGTGGCGGGCGCGACGAACGCATCATGATGGCTCATCAGCTCAACGACCAGCGGCGCGACATTCTCGGCCAGCGCATGACCGAAGGCGGCGTCGTCGGCGACATGGACCTTGCCCACGCCCGCGATGCTGGCGGCTTCCGCAGCAACGCCGCCGACGTCCTGCCCCGCAACCAGCAGATGCACTTCACCCAGCTTCGACGCAGCGGTGACGGCGGAAAGCGTCGCGTCCTTGACCGCGCCGCCCTCATGTTCAACCCAAACGAGCGTCTTCGTCATGCTGCAACTCCCAGAGCCTTGAGCTTCGCGACCAGTTCATCGACATCGGCCACCTTCACGCCGGCCGAACGCTTGGCCGGTTCGGACACCTTGATCGTCTCCAGACGCGGCGCAATGTCCACGCCGTAATCGGCAGGCGCCTTGGTCGCGAGCGGCTTGCTCTTCGCCTTCATGATGTTGGGCAGCGAGGCATAGCGCGGCTCGTTGAGACGCAGGTCGGTGGTGACGATGGCCGGGACGTCGAGCTTCACCGTCTCCAGACCGCCGTCGACTTCGCGGGTCACGCTGACCTTGTCGCCTTCGACCTCCACCTTGCTGGCGAAGGTGCCCTGCGGCAGACCCAGCAGGGCCGCCAGCATCTGGCCGGTCTGGTTGCTGTCGTCATCGATCGCCTGCTTGCCCAGGATGATCAGGCCAGCGCCTTCCTCTTCCTGCACCTTGGCGAGCAGCTTGGCCACGCCCAGCGGTTCGACCTCATCGTCGGTCTGGATCAGGATCGCCCGGTCGGCACCCATGGCCAACGCCGTGCGCAGCGTCTCCTGCGCCTTGGCAACGCCGATCGACACCGCCACCACCTCGGTCGCCACGCCCTTCTCCTTCAGGCGAATGGCTTCCTCGACCGCGATCTCGTCGAACGGGTTCATCGACATCTTCACGTTCGCCAGATCGACGCCCGTCCCGTCCGCCTTCACCCGAGGCTTCACATTATAGTCAATCACCCGCTTCACGGGCACAAGGATCTTCATCTCCAACATCCTTCCTTCATTCACGCCAAGCCCGCAAATGCAAGCAGGGGCGCGGGCAGCCCGTCTCCGGACCACCCGCACCCTTTGGTGTCTTGTTCAGGCGAAAAGCTGCGTCAGGCTGCCTTCCTCACTTCCGCCACGATCTTCTTGGCCGCGTCGCCCAGATCGTCCGCCGGGACGATGGCCAGGCCCGACTTGGCCAATATGTCCTTGCCCTGCTGGACGTTCGTGCCTTCCAGGCGGACGACCAGCGGAACCGACAGGTTCACATCCTTGGCGGCGGCGACGATGCCGTCGGCAATGATGTCGCACTTCATGATGCCGCCGAAGATGTTGACCAGAATGCCCTTCACCGCCGGGTCCTTCAGGATGATCTTGAAGGCCGCCGTCACCTTTTCCTTGGAAGCGCCGCCGCCGACGTCCAGGAAGTTGGCCGGGAATTCGCCATTCAGCTTGATGATGTCCATGGTCGCCATGGCAAGGCCCGCACCATTCACCATGCAGCCGATATTGCCGTCCAGCTTGATATAGGCGAGGTCATATTCCGAAGCCTCGACTTCCGCCGCATCTTCCTCGGTCAGGTCGCGCAGTTCGACGATGTCCTTGTGACGGAACAATGCGTTACCGTCGAAGCCGACCTTGGCGTCGAGGACGAGGAGATTGCCCTGCTCGGTGACGGCGAGCGGGTTGATTTCGATCTGCGACGCGTCGGTCGCCAGGAAAGCGTCGTAAAGCGACGAAGCGACCTTGGCGGCCTGCTTGGCCAAGTCACCGGTCAATTCCAGCGCGGCGGCAACGGCCCGGCCATGGTGCGGCATGAAGCCGGTGGCCGGGTCGACGGCGAAGGTGTGGATCTTCTCCGGGGTCGAATGCGCGACTTCCTCGATGTCCATGCCGCCTTCGGTCGACACGACGAAGGCCACACGGCCGGTCGCACGGTCCACGAGCAGGGCGAGGTAGAATTCCTTCGCAATATCAGCCCCGTCGGTGATGTAGAGGCGATTGACCTGCTTGCCTGCTTCGCCGGTCTGCACCGTCACCAGCGTGTTGCCGAGCATGTCGGTGGCGTGAGCCTTAACCTCGTCCAGGTTGAAGGCCAGACGGACGCCGCCCTTCGCGTCGGGACCGAGTTCCTTGAACTTGCCCTTGCCGCGGCCACCGGCGTGGATCTGCGACTTCACGACATAGAGCGGCCCGGGCAGCTTCTTGGCGGCTTCGACCGCTTCATCGACGGAGAAAGCGGCGTAACCGGCGGCGATCGGCGCGCCGTACTTCGCCAGCAGTTCCTTCGCCTGATATTCGTGGATGTTCATGGGGCTCGCCCGTCCTTTCCGCTGAAACTCTTGTGTCCAGCGGCTAAGCACAGGCAAAAGGGCAACACCAGCAAATTTCGCAAAATGACTTTGCAAAATTGCAAAACCTTTGCGAAGCGCAAGCCTTGTTTATTGCGAAATCAGCCGTCGATGGCGCAGACGATCGCCGCCTTGCTGGTCACGGCAAAGATCTCCGGATCCTCCAGCGCGCGGACCTTGAAGAGGAACCGGTCCACCGTCATGTCTCCCATGTGAGACTTGCGGAGCGATGCCAGCGACTGAAGCCTGCGGAGCTGCATCAGACTCAGCCGATCGACCATCCTTTCGGCCATGCAGCCGGCCATGCGGGGCGATATGCCCGCATCGATCAGCCCGGTGCGAAGGCGCGATTCGGGCGAGACCGTCGCGCAGGACAGGAGGAGGAGCGAAGCGCCCAGCCCGCAGGCCAGCGAACGGAGGGGGATGGTTGTAATCCCTCCTTCATGGCAAGCATGGTCTGAACAGAGGCTAAATGCTGGCCGCGCCCAAGGGAGAAAAAGAGAGATGGACAGGATTTTCACGGCCTTTGCCCACCGGATCGCAAGCTGGTCGGGCCAGCCGGCCGCCTTCATCCTGGCCGCGCTGGTGATCCTGGGCTGGATCGTGACCGGCCCGATCTTCCATTATTCCGACACCTGGCAGCTCATCATCAATACAGGCACGACGATCGTCACCTTCCTGATGGTCTTCCTGATCCAGAATGCGCAAAATCGCGACGGCTCCGCCATACAGGCGAAAATGGACGAACTGATCCGCGCCGTATCGACGGCGCGGAACGAGTTCATCGGCATCGAACATCTGACTGAAGCGGAACTGGAGAAGATCAAGACGGTGCTGGAAAAGGAATGCGGCGACAATGAAACGCACCGCGAGTCGATAGAACGGCTGATCGAACGCCGCTAATGCGCCAAGTCGACCAGCCTTTCATTCTCACGGCGATAGGCGTCGATCTGATCGGTATAGCCGCGCGCAAGGCCTTCATAGGCCTCCCGGCCCTTCACCGACCGGCTCATCTGCGCGCGGATCAATGCAACTTGCTGTCTGTGCAGCAGATAGTTGACATCCATCTCCCCATTCATATTCACCCTCCTACCTGATCGCTGAAAGAGATTGGCTGGGGTTCGCATCCTGTGCGAGTCGCTCTACGGCGTGCTTACGATAGCATCGGCCCGATGGTCATGCGATTCCATCCGGCGCATGCGGAGAGCAGCCTGCCGGATATTACCCTCCTCCTCAAAAGCGGGCCGCCTTCCAAAAGGAGGCAATCCACAATGGTCAAAGCAGCAGCAAGCCAGCCAGAATGGCGGTCTTCGCCTGCTCGAAGAGCAGCGAGGGCCTGAAAGCCACTGTTGGGGAAGGCTATGTATCAATAAAAATTATTACGGTTATGAAATGATTATTTGTTTGAGAATCAAGTCTTTGCTGTCATAGCCGTTCGTCGGGAACAGGGGGAGCTCGATCCGTGGAGGCAATGATCTTCGCTTATCTGGCGGGGGTTCATCATGAAATTCTGCTGTTCGCGGTGGTGGCGCTGGCGATCGGCGGCATGGACGATTTCATCATAGACCTGGTCTTCCTGTGCCGAAGGCTGTGGCGCAAGCTGATTGTCTATTCCCGTCATCGACGAATGACGACCCTCACCCTGCCCGCCTCCCCGCAACCCGGCCGCATCGCCATCTTCATCCCAGCCTGGCAGGAAGCCGATGTGATCGGCCCGATGCTCCGTAACGCGCTCAGCCACTGGAGGGACCAGGACTATCGGATCTTCGTGGGCGCCTATCCCAATGACCGGGCGACATTGGATATTCTCACGCCCTTGGCCGGTCGGGAAACGCGGTTGATCCTGTGCATCAACGAACGAAATGGGCCAACTACGAAAGCCGATTGCCTGAATGTGGTCTGGCGCGCCATGCTGCGGGAGGAAGAGCGCACGGGGGTCCGGTTCAAGGCGATCGCCCTGCACGATGCGGAAGATGTCGTCCATCGCGACGAGATCAGGCTGTTCGACCTGATGACGGATCGGTTCCAGCTCGTTCAGCTCCCGGTCCTGCCCCTGCCCGGCCAGGGCGGCTGGTGGTCGAGGGCCATAGCCAATCATTACTGTGATGAGTTCGCGGAAAGCCATGGAAAGTTCCTGACCGTGCGCGAGGCCATGGGTGCGTCCATGCCCTCGGCCGGGGTGGCCTGCGCATTCGAGCGGCAAATGCTGGAAAGGCTTGTGAATCCGGCCAATGGCGGACCGTTCGATCCGGAATCGCTGACCGAGGATTATGAGGTCGGCCTGCGTATCAGCAATATGGGCGGGCGCGGCGTGTTCGTCCGCATGCGCGACGGTGAGGGCCAGCTTGTCGCGACCAAGGAATATTTCCCGGACAATCTGACGGATGCCGTCAAGCAGAAGGCGCGCTGGACGGTCGGCATCTCGCTTGCCGGATGGGATCGCATGGGCTGGCAGGGCGGCCCCGCCGAATGGTGGATGCGGATGCGGGACCGGGGTGCGGCGCTTTCCGCCTTCGTCCTGTTCACCGCCTATCTGGCGCTGCTGCTCTGGGGCGTGCTGCTTGCCGGGAGCCTGTTCAGCGCCTTTCCCGTGCCCAGACCCACGCCAGTGGTCGAAGCCCTGCTGTGGCTCAACTTCGGCTTCATGAGCTGGCGGATGGCGATGCGCGCGATTTTCTCGGGCATGGCTTATGGCTGGGCCTTCGGGCTGGGGGCGATACCGCGCACGCTGATCGCCAACATCATCGCGATGATGGCTGCCCGTCGCGCCATGTTCCTGTATCTTCAGTCGCTGTTCGGCAAGCCGCTGACCTGGGACAAGACGCATCACCGCTTTCCCGAGCTGGATTTTCCGGGGTGAGCGAAGCCGCCACCGGGCGCCCGCTCCGCTTCTTCGTCCTCGTGATGGCGGGTTGGGTCGCGATCCGTCTGGCAGGCCCAGAGGGTGATCTTCCCCAAATGGCGAGGGGAATTGACGGCGAGAGGCGTTTTCACCCCACCGCCTATTCGAAGAAGAAGGGCTCCGCAGCCGCGACGGGGCATGACGCACCGGCCTGGTTCGGTGAAATGCCGCAAAAGCGCCAGCCTGCCGCCATCCTGGGTCCTATATTCAAGGACTCTCGACGCCTTGGGAGAAGGACAAGCGCGGCCCCCTTCCTATCCGTCGAAGAGAAGGCGGCGCCGGCTGCACAGGACCAGAGTGGCGGTCGCGTCGTTCCATCGAACAATCCTGCGCCAGCCTTACCCCTCGCTTCCACGCCATCCGCAAGCGACGCGCGCTGGCATGGCAGCGCCTGGCTGCTCTGGCGCGACGGAAGCACGACCCGCGCCGATGCCGTGACGGGCGGCAGGCTGGGCGGATCGCAGGCGGGCCTACGCCTCGATTTCGACCTGACCCCGCGCTCATCGAGCCGGGCGGCCGCCTATGCGCGAGCCAGTGCCGCGCTGAACGAACCGGCATCTCCGGAAGGCGCGCTCGGCATTGCATGGCAACCGGCGCGCACCATTCCGGTCAGCTTCGCGGCGGAACGACGGATTGCACTGGGCAAGGGCGGGCGCAACGCCCATGCCGTGCTGGCGGCAGGCGGTTTCGGGCCGGCGCCGGTGGCGCCCTCGCTGGAAGTCGAAGCCTATGCCCAGGGCGGCATTGTCGGCTTCCGCTCTCACGACCTGTTCGTCGATGGCAAGATGTCGCTGCTGTCGCCGCTAGGCCATTCGCCCATGCGGATCGGCGCGAGCCTTTCCGGCGGCGCGCAGCCGCAGGTCGAGCGGCTGGACATCGGGCCGGAACTGCAGGTCCGCCTGCCGCTCAGGCCGGTGAGCGCAAGGCTGAGCATCGAATGGCGGGAACGGATTGCGGGGCGCGCGGCACCGCCGTCCGGCCCGGCCGTTACGCTGGGCGCTGATTTTTAAGCGGGAGCGCCTTTATCTCTCCGCATATTGCGCTTAACCCAGGAAGCGCATGGATCTCTATCTGCCCATCGCCAACCTGTCGGTGAATGCGCTGGTCATCATCGCCCTGGGCGGCGTGGTGGGCCTGCTTTCCGGCATGTTCGGGGTAGGCGGCGGATTTCTGACGACGCCGTTGCTGATCTTCTACGGCATTCCGCCGACCGTCGCGGCCGCTTCGGCGGCGAGCCAGGTGACGGGCGCCAGCGTATCGGGGGTCGTCACCCATATGTCGCGCGGAACGGTCGATTTCCGCATGGGCGGCGTGCTGATCGCCGGCGGCGTGGTGGGCGCCGGCCTCGGCGTGCTGATCTTCCGACTGCTTCAGGCCATCGGCCAGATCGACACGGTGATCGGCATCCTCTACGTGCTGATGTTGGGCGGCATCGGATCGCTGATGGCGAAGGAGTCCATCCAGGCGCTGATCGCGCTCAAGACCGGGAGGAAGATTCAGGCCCGTAAAAGACGGCACCATCCGCTGGTGGCGGCCATGCCGATGCGGTGGCGCTTCTATCGGTCCGGGCTGTATATTTCCCCGCTGGCGCCGCTGCTGCTGGGCATGGCGACGGGCATCCTCACCATGTTGCTGGGGGTGGGCGGCGGCTTCATCCTGGTTCCGGCGATGCTCTACCTGCTGGGCATGACGACCCAGTCCGTCGTCGGCACGTCGCTGTTCCAGATATTGTTCGTCACCATGGCGACGACGATGATGCACGCCATGACGACGCATGCGGTCGACCTGGTGCTCGCCCTGCTGCTGCTGATCGGCAGCGTCACCGGAGCGCAGGTGGGAACGCGCCTTTCGATGACGATCCGGCCGGAATATCTGCGCATCCTGCTTGCCGCGATCGTGCTGCTGGTGGCGGCACGCATGGCGCTGGGGCTGGGCTTTCGGCCCGACGAAATATACACGGTGGAGATCCGGTGAGGCGGCGGGCGCTTCTGGCCCTGCCGCCGGCCCTGCTGCTGCTGACGGCGGCGGACGAACCGATGCTGGTGCCTGACGTGTCCCAGCGCGAGGTGGAAATACAATATAGCTTCACCGGCGCTGACCTGCTGCTGTTCGGCGCCATCGTCTATCCCGATGGGCGTCGGCCCAGCAAGCCGCCGGACATCATGGTCGTGCTGAAGGGTCCGGACCAGTCGATCACGATGCGCGAAAAGCAGAAGGTGGCCGGCATCTGGGTCAATGCCGACAGCGCGCGCTTCCGGTCTGCGCCCAGTTTCTACGCCATCGCATCGTCCCGACCGGTCGACAAGGTGGTCGATGAGCGAACGGCGGCGATCTATGAAATGGGCGTGGACAAGCTCCAGCTCTCCCCTTCCTCGCTCAACGACAGCGCGGAGCTGGACCGGTTCCAGAAGGGGCTGATCGACCTCAGGGAACGGGCCGGGCTCTATGTCGAGCGGCCGGGAACGGTGGAGATCACCGACGGCGTGCTCTACCGGGCGCGGCTGCCGCTTTCGGCGCGTGTGATCGTCGGTGACTATACGGCGGAAACCTTCCTCGTGCAGGATGGCCGCGTGGTGGCCGCCGCCGTGCGCGACATCACCGTCCGCAAGTCGGGCTTCGAACGCTTCATGGCCGTCGCGGCGGAACAATGGCCCTTCGCCTATGGTCTGGTCGCGATGATGCTGGCCGTTGGCATGGGATGGGCAGCAGGCGCAATCGCCAGGCGGGTTTAGCGTCGCGCCGCTTTCCTGGGCCGCAGCGCATCGCGCATGGCGATGCTGCTGTTGATCCGCGTGACGCCCGGCATGCGGGAGAGGATTTCGCTGTGGATCGCTTCATAGGCGGCCACGCTCTCGGTCTCGACGCGCAGCCAGTAATCAACGCCACCGGTCATCAGGAAACATTCGCGGATTTCAGGACATTGCCGCACGGCATGTTCGAAACGGGCGAGATAATCCTCCGTCTGCCGGTCGAGCGTCACCTGCACAAGGACATCGACGGCGCGGCCCTCTTTTTCCATCGGTGCGGTCACGATGGTATAACCGCGGATCACGCCGGCATCCTCCAACATCCGGATGCGCCGGTGACAGGCCGAGGGGGACAGGCCGATCTCCGCCGCAATCTCCGAATTGGGACGCCGCGCATTGAGCCGCAGCAGACGGATGATCGAGCGGTCCACGGCATCCAGCGATTCTGCCATTTTTTCCATTCCTTGCGAAGGATCGTTCAATTATCCCGTCACATTAGACGATCCTGCGATCATTTGGGAGCATTTTCACCGAACGCCGCGTTACCCTCCCTGCAAAAGGGGGCAGATATGCAGTCCATCGATACCGCCGGAGCCGTGCTTCGCATCGACCTTGATGCACTGGTCGAAAACTACCGCACGATTCAGCGGCAGGTCGCCCCCGCCACCGTCGCCGGCGTGGTCAAGGCGGACGGTTACGGCCTGGGCGCGAACCTCGTCGCGCGCAGCTTGATCGGCGCCGGGTGCCGACACTTCTTCGTCGCGCATCTCAGCGAAGCCATGGCGCTCCGACCCATTCTGAGCGATGGAATGGCGCTGTTCATCCTCAACGGCCTGCAACCAGGCGCGGAAGGCGAGTGCGCAGCCATCGGCGCCATTCCGGTCCTGAACTCGCTCGACCAGATTGGGCGCTGGGCCAGGACGGCACGCACGCTGGAGCGGACCCTGCCCGCTGCGTTGCAGGTGGACAGCGGCATGTCCAGGCTCGGTCTTCCGCCCGAGGAGGTCGCCATTCTGCTTGCCCAGCGGGAAAGATTGGAGGGCGTGGACCTTCGCCTGCTGATGAGCCACCTCGCCTGCGCCGACGATCCCGATGCCCCCTCCAACGCGATGCAACGCCGGAAATTCGATGCGTTCAGCATGAATTTCCCCGGCGTGCCGCGCTCGCTGGATAATAGCGGCGGAAGCTTCCTGCCCGCCGATCATTTCGACATCGTCCGCGCCGGGATCGCCCTGTATGGCGGAGCGCCGCAGGGCGAGCGCCGGGAGATGCGGCCGGTGGTCTCGCTGGACGCGCGGATCATCCAGTTGCGGAACATCCCGGCGGGCGCTGCCGTCGGCTATGGCCTCACCCACCGTTGCGAGCGGCCGACGCAGATCGCGACGATCGCCTTGGGCTATGCCGATGGCTGGCCTCGCCACCTGAGCAACGGCGGCTCCGCCTATATCGACGGCCATCGCGCGCCGATAGCGGGACGGGTTTCGATGGACAGCATCACGCTGGACGTGACCGACGTGCCCGATGTGCTCCTCTATCCTGGCGCCCTGGTGGAACTTCTGGGGCCTCATCAGACCGTGGATCAGGTCGCCGCCGACGCCGGCACCATCGCCTATGAAATACTGACACAGCTCGGGCATCGCTATCACCGCTCCGTACGGGGTGGCCGCGATCCGGCACAAGCGGAGCATCACGCCATGAAAGTCGCCATATGAGGGTCGCCATTCTGGGCAGCGGCGTCATCGGCGTCACATCCGCCTGGTATCTGGCACAGGCCGGGCATGAAGTGACGGTGATCGACCGGCAGGACGGGCCGGCGCTGGAAACCAGCTTCGCCAACGCTGGAGAAATCTCGCCCGGCTATGCCTCCCCCTGGGCTGCGCCGGGGATACCGATGAAGGCGCTGCGCTGGCTGTTCATGAAGCACGCCCCGCTGATCCTGCGGCCGCGGATGGACATGGCCATGCTACGCTGGATGGTGGCGATGCTGGGCAATTGCAACGAACGCGCCTATGCCATCAACAAGAGCCGGATGGTGCGCCTGGCCGAATATAGCCGTGACCGGCTGATCGACCTGCGGCGCGAAACCGGCATCGCCTATGACGAGCGGTCGCGAGGCACCTTGCAGCTTTTCCGCGAGCAGAAGCAGCTTGACGGCATCGCGAAGGACATCGCCGTGCTGAAGGCGGACGGAGTGCCTTTCGAAGTGCTGGATGCGGCAGGCTGCATCGCGGCGGAACCGGGGCTGGCAGGCAGCGGCGCGCCTGTGGCCGGGGGCCTGCGGCTTCCCAATGACGAAACCGGCGACTGCTTCAAATTCACCAACGCGCTGGCCGACATGGCGAAGGCGAAGGGCGTGACCTTCCTCAACGGACGGACTATCGGAAGGATCGCCGTCGACAATGGAAAGGTCAGCCATGTCGAAACCGACAGGGGCCATGTCGTGGCCGACGCCTATCTTGTTGCGACGGGCAGCTATTCCCCGCTGCTGCTGGCCCCGCTGGGGATCAGGCTGCCGGTCTATCCGGTGAAGGGCTATTCGATCACCGTTCCGATCGTCGATGAGGCAAGGGCGCCGGTGTCGACCCTGCTCGACGAAAGCTACAAGGTTGCGATCACGCGGCTGGGCGACCGTATTCGTGTGGGCGGCATGGCGGAACTGTCGGGCTATTCCAAAGGGCTGCCCAGGGCGCGGCGTGATACGCTGGAATATTCGGTGGGTTCGCTCTTTCCGGGCGCAGGCGATCTGGGCGGCGCCAGCTTCTGGTCCGGGCTGCGGCCGATGACGCCGGACAGCACGCCGGTCATCGGGGCGACGAAAGTCCCGAACCTCTTCCTCAACACCGGGCATGGCACATTGGGGTGGACCATGGCCTGTGGGTCGGGGCATGTGATCGCGGACATCATCGGCGGGGGCAGGCCCCGGATCGAAACCGCCGATCTTGCGATCAGCCGCTATTCATAACCGAAAAGGAGCCTTTCCGCATGACCATCACCCGCATTGATCGCGGCCCGCGCATGAGCGAGGCCGTCATTCATGGCGACACCATCTATCTGGCGGGGCAGATCGGCGCCCCCGGCGAGAGCGTCACGGCGCAGACCCGGGCCGTGCTGGCCGAGATCGACGCCCTGCTGGAACGCACGGGCAGCAGCAGGAACCATATGCTGAGGGCGCAGATCTGGCTGGCGGACATGAACGACTTTGCCGAGATGAACGCGGTGTGGGATGCGTGGATCGCGGATGCCGAAGCACCCGCCCGCGCCACGGGCGAGGCGAAGCTCGCCAGCCCCGATTACAAGGTCGAGATCATCGTGACCGCCGCCAGGGCGAAGTGAATCGTGCGGGTGGAATGCCGTGCAGCAAGGCACGGCATTCCACCCAAAGCGTCGTCTGAAAAAGAGACGCACGACTTATATTCATATATTTATTGCGATTGACTTGCATTATTATGAGCAATAAGGCCCTTTCTGCCGGTTGCGCCCGGCAAGAAAAAGGGTCCGTCCGCATGTCCATCGCTTTCCGTTCCGTTCTGCTCACCCCTGTCCTTGCCGCTTGCTGGGCGTCGCCCGCCCAGGCCGACGTGCTGGCGGAGGCAGACAATATCGTCGTCACGGGCACGGTCACGGATGAGAACGCATCGGCCACCGGCCTTGCCCTGACGCTGCGCGAAACGCCCCAGTCGATCACCGTCGTCGACCGCGAACGGATCCAGGATTTCGCGCTGACCAATGTGAACGACCTGCTGACCCAGATGGTCGGCATCAATGTGGAGCGGGTGGAGACCGACCGGACCTATTATAATTCGCGGGGGTTCGACATCACCAATTTCCAGGTCGACGGCATCGGCCTGCCCTTGCGCTGGGGCATCCAGTTCGGGGACCTCGACACCATCCTGTTCGAGAATGTCGAGGCGGTTCGCGGCGCCAATGCAATCATGACCGGGGTCGGCAATCCGTCCGCCACGATCAACTATGTCCGCAAGAAGCCGACCAGGGAATTGCAGGCCTCCCTTTCCGCCATGCTGGGAAGCTGGGACAACCGCCGCGTGGAAGCCGATATTTCGGGCCCGTTGAATGAGTCGGGCACGCTGTCGGCACGGCTGATCTTCGCCCATGAAGACAGGGACAGCCACCTCCGCTACAATCATGTCGACCGCAACGTCTATGGCGCGATCCTGGATTGGGAGATCACGCCGCAATTAAGGGCGTCGGCCGGCTATACCCGGCAGGACAATGACGCGGACGGCGTGTTGTGGGGCGCGCTGCCGCTGCTCGACGATAATGGCGATCGGATCGCCTATCCGCATTCGGCCAGCACTTCAGCCGACTGGACCTATTGGAACGTCAGCGACGAAAGCGCATGGGCGGAACTGGCCTATGTTTTCGGCAATGGCTGGAACGCCCGCGGCCGCTTCACCTATAATCATCGCAGTTCGGGGGCGGAACTGCTTTACGCCTATGGCTATCCCGATGCGGCGACGGGCGTCGGCGTGACGGGGATGGCGGGCAAATATCGCTCCCCCTCCGACCAGTATCTGGGCGATTTCTACGCTTCCGGCCCAGTGACGCTGTTCGGGCGCGAGCATCAACTCGCCTTCGGCCTCTCCACCGGCAGGACCGACGGCCGCGAATATGAGCAAAGCGGGCTGGCTGCCGTCGCCTACCCGGCTGTTGCCCAATGGGCGTTCAACCGCACCACGCTGATCGAACCCGACTTCACGCAGGAAAGCCTGGAGGAAGAGGTGACGGACCGGCTGACGCGGGCCTATGGCGCGCTGCACGCCAATCTGGCCGACAGGCTGAAGGCGGTCGTCGGCGCCAGCGCCTTCTGGCTCAAGACCACCGGCGCATCCTACGGCACGGACCAGTATCGCAAGAACAGCGCGGTCAGCCCCTATCTGGGCCTGGTGTTCGACGCCACGTCCAACATCAGCTTCTATGCCAGCTACACCGACATCTTCAATCCGCAGGACAAGGTCGACATCACCAACCGCCGGCTCGATCCTGCCAAGGGCAGCAGCATGGAGGGCGGCATCAAGAGCGAATGGTTCGACAAGCGGCTCTATGCCAGCGCCTCACTCTTCCGCGCGAAGCAGAAGAACCTCGCGGAGCAGGCCGGCGTGTTCGGCGCGGGCGATCCGGGGCAGGTGGGCGACGTCTATTATGCGGGCGTCGACACCACGGCCAAGGGTTTCGAGATTGAGCTGACCGGCCGCGTGACGGACCACTGGTCGGTAAGCGGCGGCTATACGGGCCTCAGGATCGAGGATCAGGCCGGGAACCGCGCCCGCACCTACCTGCCGCGTCAGTCGCTGAAGCTTGCCAGCACCTATCATATTCCCGAGTGGCGCGACCTGAAGCTGGGCGCACAGTTCCGGTGGCAGAGCGACATCAGCACCCTCGACAGCACGGTCGGCCGCGACATCCGGCAGAAGGATTATGCGGTGTTGGACCTGATGGCCAGCATCAAGCCCATCGACAGGCTGACCGCCAGCATCAATGTGCGCAATGTGACCGACAGCAAATATCTGGGCAGCCTGATGTGGGGGCAGGCCTTTTACGCGGCCCCCCGCAGCGTGATGGGCACCTTGCGCTTCGATTATTGAGGATGATGGTGAACCAGCCTTCCCTTCTGCTCTGGACCAGCGCGCTTTTGGCGGCGGCGGCGGTGTGCCTGCTGCGCTTCTCATGGGGCAAGGCGCTACGATCGGCTCCGCTCAACGCTGCTGCCTGGGGGCTGCTCGCCTTTGCCCTGGCGATGGGAATGGCGGGAGCCGGCGCCTGGGGCGTTGCCATGGTGACGCTGGCCGCACTGGCAATGGCCTTCTCCTGCCTGGCCCTTGCCGCCGCGACCGCGCCGCCCGGCAAGACCGGCGCCTCCAACCGCCGCGCCCATATGCTGCCGGAAGGACAGGAGCCGTTGCGCATCGGCGGGCGGATGGTCAGTTTTCTGCTCAGCGTGCCGGGTGCGATGCTGGTGGCGCTGATCCTGGGACTGGCGGCGCGGGGCGCGGCCGGAGCGCTGGGCGCGCATGAGGCGGACGGCAATGTGCTGATGCTGTTCCTGATGCCGCTGCTCTGGGCGGTGCTGGCCATGCTGATCCTGCTCTGGCCGCAACGGCGGCGGCAAGTGGGACTGCTGGCGGCCCCTGCCCTGCTGGGTCTGGCCATGCTGTGGATGGCCCGGCCATGAACCTTGGCCTGTCCAAAACGCTGGTCCAACGGGGCCTGTCCGCCCATGCCGCCATCGGCCTGCTGGCAAGCGCATTGCTCTATATCGTCTGCCTGACCGGCACGGTGACGGTGTTCTACGAGGAATGGCAACGCGCCGAGCGGCCCGATGCTCCGGAAATGCAGCGGATCGCGCCCGATGCGGTGCAACGCGCCGTGGCTTCCGTGCTGGCAAGCGAGAAGGACCGGAAAGCGACCGAGCATCTCTACGTCCATCTGCCGACCGACGCGCTGCCGCGCACGACCGTCACCACCGACCATCAGGCGGTGCATGTCGACGATCAGGGACGGGTCGTCGCGAAGGAGTTGAACGGATGGTCCGAATTCCTGCTGAACCTGCACTATACGCTGAACATTCCCGGCATGGTCGGCCTGACGATCGTAGGCGGGCTGGGGGTGATGACCATCGCCCTGTCATTGACCGGCCTGATCGCCCATCCCCGCATCTTCCGCGATGCCTTCCGCCTGCGGGCGCGGGACCGGGGTGGCCTCGGGTTGGCGGACTGGCATAACAGGCTGGGAGTGTGGACCCTGCCTTTCGCGCTGGCGATCGCTCTGACCGGCGCGATGATCGGCCTGGGATCGATCAACGTCTATGGACTGGCGCAAGGCTTCTACAAGGGCGATATGGAGGCGGCCTATGCGCCGATCTTCGGCGCTGAGGGCAAGCCGAATGCCAAGCCCGCCCCGTTGGCGGACGTGGCCGCCGCGTTGCAGACGATGACCGCCCGCTTTCCGGAGGTGCGTCCGATCTACGTCTTCATGCACGAACCGGGAACCGCGGGGCAGCAGCTACAGGTGCTTGCCCTGCCGCAGCGACGGCTGGTCTATGGCGAAACCTATAATTTCGATCAGGCCGGGCGCTTTCTGGGGACGGTCGGCCTGGCGGACGGCGCGACGGGACAGCAGGTGGCGGCGTCGGCCTATAATCTGCATTTCGGCAATTATGGCGGACTGCCGGTGAAGATCGCCTATCTGCTGCTGGGTGGAGCGCTTTGCGTGGTGATCGCGACGGGCACTTCGATCTGGCTCGGCAAGCGGGAGCGGCGCGGCTACCGGCAACCGCGCTTGCGCAACGGGTGGAACGCGATCGTCTGGGGTTCGGGACTGGCCCTGGCCCTGACGCTGCTGGCACGGCTGTGGATCGGCAATGCGGCGCCGTTCAAGACGATCTTCTGGCTTTCGCTGGCGGTGCTGGTGGTCCTGAGCACCGCCTTGCCGGAGCGGTACCGCGTGCGGCGCGCCCTGCAATGGAGCCTGGGCATCTGCGTCGCGGCGCTGGTGCCGGCGGTGCTGGGAGGATAAGCGCTCCTGCGCCGATCCGGCGGACAAAGGGCATGGATGGTCGCTCTCGTCATTGATCCCATGCCGGTGGCTGTCTAGGCCATGCGCGAGGAGACCATCAGCTTATGAAACCACCCATTGGGCGGGATACCCGCTTGTGCATGTCCCTGTCCGGACGGCCCGGCAATGCGGGATCGCGCCTGCACAACCGGCTCTACGAACTGCTGGGACTGGACTATGTTTACAAGTCTTTCAGCACGACGGACCTGCCCGCGGCCATCGGCGGCATCAGGGCATTGCGCATCCGGGGATGCGCCATCTCCATGCCCTTCAAGGAAGCCGTGATCCCGCTTGTCGACCGGCTGGAGGAATCGGCGCGGATCATCGACAGCGTGAACACCATCGTCAATGACGTGGGCGTCCTCACCGGCTACAATACGGATTTCGTGGCGGTCCGCGACCTTCTGGAGCGGCGGATCGCAAGCCCCCAGCCCTTTCTGCTGCGCGGCAGCGGTGGCATGGCGAAGGCCGTTGCGGCGGCGCTGCGGGACGCGGGCTTCGACAAGGGCACCATCGTCGCCCGCAATGAGGCGGCGGGCCGGGCGCTGGCGGAACAATATGGCTATGCATGGCAGCCGGCCCTGCCCGATACGGGCGCGCCCCTGCTCGTCAATGTGACTCCCCTTGGAATGGAGGGGCCGGATAGCGAGGCGCTGGCCTTTCCGGCCGACTTCATCGCCGCCTGCGACATCGCCTTCGACGTCGTGGCACAGCCGGTGGAGACGCCGTTCGTCCGCGCCGCACGGGCGGCGGGGAAAGCGATCATCTCCGGCGGGGAGGTCATTGTGCTGCAGGCCGTCGAGCAATTCGCGCTCTATACCGGCATCCGGCCGACGCCGGAACAGGTGCGGGATGCCACGCTATTCGCGCATGGGCCAGAGGTCGCGGCCAGTCTCGAAGCGTGAACGGGTCGTCCTTCGTCACAGGGGCGTCACGAATTGGCGCTTTTCCGACGCCTGTATGGCCGCTACGGCATTCCCTGGTTCCATGCATGGCGTGCGTTCGGCGCGCCATATTCTCTTGAGCGAGTAAACCGCCTATGCAGTCCGTCACCCTCACCCGCTTCCTGATCGAGCAGCAGCGCGAGGCCAATGCCATCCCGCCGCAATTGCGCCTGCTGATCGAAACCGTTGCGCGCACCTGCAAGACGATCAGCCACAGCGTGTCCAAGGGTGCGCTGGGCGAAGTGCTGGGCAGCCTGGGTAGCGAGAATGTGCAGGGCGAGCTCCAGAAGAAGCTGGACGTCATCGCCAACGAACTGCTGCTGGACGCCAATGAATGGGGCGGACATCTGGCCGCCATGGCTTCGGAGGAGATGGAAACGATCCATCGCATCCCCAATCGCTACCCCAAGGGCGAATATCTGCTGCTGTTCGATCCGATCGACGGGTCCAGCAATATCGATGTCGACCTGAGCGTGGGCACCATCTTCTCCGTGCTGAAGGCGCCGGAGGAATGTTCGGGCCGTGAGGTGACGGAACAGGATTTCCTTCAGCCGGGCACGCAGCAGGTGGCGGCGGGCTATGCGATCTACGGACCGCAGACGCTGCTGGTGCTGACCATCGGAACCGGCGTCTATGAATTCACGTTGGACCGGGAAATCGGCTCCTGGCGGATGACGGATGGACCGATGCGGATGCCGCAGGGCAATGCCGAATTCGCCATCAACATGGCGCGTCGGCGGCAATGGTCGCCCGGCATCGCACGCTACATAGAGGAACGCATCCAGGGCACCGAAGGGCCGCTGGGCAAGGATTACAACATGCGCTGGACCGCTTCGATGGTGGCGGATGTGCATCGCATCCTGAAACGGGGCGGCATCTTCCTCTATCCCGCCGATCACCGCTACGCCGACAAGGCCCGGCTGCGGCTGATGTATGAGGCGAACCCCATGTCCTTCCTAGTCGAGCAGGCGGGCGGCGCGGCCAGCAACGGCTATCAGCGGATCATGGACGTCAAGGCGACCGGACTGCACCAGCGCGTCGGCGTCGTGCTGGGCGACAAGGCCGAGGTGGAAACCGTGGTCGCCTATGGGCGCGAGGAATAGAATCCCGACGCACAGGCGCGGCCTTGAGGAATGTCCTGTTTTGGCCAATCCAAGACATTCCCCTCCCGTAAACGGGAGGGGTTAGGGGTGGGCGCGAGCGTAGCGAGCTTCTGACTTAGCCGTTGCAAAACAGCGCAGATGCCGCGCCAGCCCACCCCCTAGCCCCCTCCCGCCTGCGGGAGGGGGAATGTCCTGATTCCACCCCATTCCCGCCGTCACTTACGGCAGGCGGATGTCAGGAAACCGTCAGCACACCGTCATAGGCGCGGTCTTCCAGCGCCCGGCCAGCGCCCATGGCCACGCAGATCAGCGGCTTGTCCGCGACCGTGACGGGCAGCCCCGTCGCGTCGGACAACGCTTCGTCCAGACGCCGGAGCAGCGCACCGCCGCCGGTCAGGGTGATCCCTTCCTCGATGATGTCGGCGGACAGTTCCGGCGCGGTCTGTTCCAGCGCGGTCATCACCGCCATCTTGATCTGGCCGACCGGTTCGGACAGGGCATCCGCGATTTCCGCCTCGCTGATCGACATTTCGGCGGGGCGGCCGTTCACCAGATCCCGGCCCTTCACCGTCATCCGGCGGCCTTCGCCATCGGGTGAGGTCGCGGCGCCCAGTTCGCATTTCACACGTTCGGACGTCGCTTCACCGATCATCAGATTATGCGTGCGGCGAATGTGGGAAGCGATGGCATCGTCCAGCCTGTCGCCACCGACCCGTGCCGAGCTGCTATAGGCGATGCCCCGCAGGGACAGGACGGCGACCTCCGTCGTCCCGCCGCCAATGTCGACCACCATCGCCCCGCGCGGCTCGGTGACGGGCAGGTCGGCGCCGATCGCGGCAGCCATGGGTTCCTCGATCAGCTGGACCCGATAGGCCCCCGCGTTGGAGGCGGCGTCGCGCAGAGCGCGGCGTTCAACCATGGTGGAACCTGTCGGTACGCAGATCACCACTTCATGGCGGCGGCCGAAGCGGTTGGCGCCGTTCAGCGCCTTGTCGATGAAATGCTTGATCATCTGCTCGGCCACGTCGATGTCCGCGATCACGCCGTCGCGCAGCGGCCGGATCGCCTGGATGCCGGCCGGCGTCTTGCCCATCATCAGCTTGGCTTCGTTGCCGACCACCTTGACCTTGCGGATGCCGTCGCGCGTCTCGATCGCGATGACGGAGGGTTCGTTGAGGACGATACCCCGGTCGCGCACATAGATGACCGTGTTGACGGTGCCGAGGTCGATGGCCATGTCGCAGGCGGAAGAGGAAAAGAAGCGCGGCAGTTTCATGCGAATGGCGGACAATCTGTGCAGGGGAAGCGGGATGGCATCCCCTGCACAGCCCCCTCTCCAAGCAGAAGCAGGGTGCGACAGCCCGTCCGGTATCCGGGGCCAGTTGAGGCGTTAATAGGCTCGCCGGGTATAGCTGATCGATATGGCCGGGGTCTGGTAAAGGATGAAATTCAATGGCCGGGAATAGGTCATGGTGATTTCCCTGTAGGAAACGCCATATTGCGTGCCCTGCACGACCGTCGGATCGTTGGTGTAGGTCGGGTCGAGGCCGAATTCACGGCTCTTCACCTTGGCGATGATCTCAGCGTCGGTGGGCTTGGGAAAGATGCTGGCATAGCGCGCGCCTTCGTCGACCGCATGTTGCAGGCCGGTGCGCGCGCAGGCGATGATGCCGAGTTGCAGCGCGCCCATCAGCAGCATGATGAAAGGCGGCACGGCGAGGACGAATTCGATCGCCGCGGCGCCGCGCTGGTCGCGTATCAAGCGCGTCATTGCAGGCGCACCGAGGCCGAGCCGGTGAGCGCGATGCCCTGGGACGACCATCTGCTGCCGGGGGCAAGTTTCGCGAACATCGGCGTATAGGTTCCTGAAATGCTGATCGCGACATAGCGCTTCGTCTGCTGGCCGTCGGGGCAAGGAACCTCCGGGCTGGCGGTCTGCACGGTTGCGTCGCAGAGCAGCGTGGGCGTGACGGTGACGTTGCCGGTCGGAACGCCGGCTGCTGCAGCGGCGTCTGCCGCCAGATTATTATAGGCCTTCGAAGTGTCTGTGGTGTCGTTGGTGTAGCCGCCCGCGGCCGCCAGTTGCGCCGTGCGCTCCGCCGCGCGCTGGAGCCCGATCTTCGCCTTGAACGCCATGGCGACATCCCCCGCCATGCAGGTCAGCAGGACCAGGACCGGCATGATGATCGCCAGTTCGACGGTGCTGTTGCCGTATCGGTCGGAGAGAAGCCGCTTCATCATCCCACCAGCTTCACCAGCGTGGCCGTGAATTTATCGACTCCCGTATCTTTGCATTGATTGACGATATTGCTGTTCCCGATGAAAGTGACGCGCTTGCCCACCATCTTCACGCAGTCGGTGGTCATGCCCGATGTGCCGCTGAAGGACAGCGCCTGGCCCGGAAAATAGAAAGCGCCTTGCAGGACGGAACTCGCATTGCCGTTGATCGTGTTGGTTCCCGAATCCAGCGCGCGCCGGTCCTGATAGAAGAGGACGCCATGATAAGGGTCACTGAGGTCCGTCGGCGCCTTCAGGTTGAGCGTCGCACCGCCATTGATATTGACGTTGGCGATGGAACTGGGGTTATTGGCTGCGTTACTGCTGGTCAGGATGATGGTGACGCCGGTGCCGTTGACCACTGCCTGCGACCCGATGTCGAAGGTCGTGCTGTCGATAAAATATACACCTGGCGCCATGTTGAGCGTGCCCTTGACGTTGAAATTTTTATAGCAGCCTGGCGAGATGGATTTGCTGTTATTGGGTTGAACATTGGCGTTGCCCCCACAGCCCGACAAATCCGACGCAGTGGGCGTTGGCAGCGATGCATAGGGGTCTAGCACCGGGATGCTGTAGGGCAGCAGCGTGGTCGGCGAGACATAGTTGGAACTGGACGTCAGCCCGCCCACCGCCGCCACCGGCGTCGCCGTCACCGTGCTGCTGCCGCCTGCATAGACGGCGTTGGATGCCCGCGAATTGGTGGCGATGCCGCAGCCCAGATTGACCGTGGCATTGCCCTGGAGCGTGATGCCGACCGCACTCGTCTTTTCAAGCGCAACGACGCAATAGTCGCCGCTGCCCACCACGGCTGCGGTCGCTTCGCCATAGATGACCGGCGCTTTCACTCCCAATATCTTCGAAAAGGGCAACTCCGCCGAGGTTTGCAGCACCACGCGCACCGCCTTGCTGTTGCCGGCATAGGAACCTGTCGTCGGCGCATTTTCGATCGTCGGGGTTTGCGTCAGGTTGACCAATGACATGCGGTTGATGTCCGATGTCGCGCTGTCCGACGCGCTGAAACCCTGCGCGACCGCATAGGCTCCAGCCAGCGCGGCGCTGTCCGCCTGGCGCTGGATCTGTCGTTTCCAGAGGGTCCATTGCACCGTGTCTGTCGCCAGGCCCGCCGCGCCGACCAGTACTGGCATGGAGGCTGCGGCCATCATCAGGACATTGCCCGTCCTGTCCCGCAGCAACCGCCCCACCGCTCTGCCGAACATTCCCATTCCCTTCCTGCGTGGAGCATCGCTCCAGATCACAGTCGGGGTTTTAAATATTATGGGTTAATGAAATATGATTTTCTAACATAAATTAGTTATATTGAATAGTATATAACTTTAGTTATATCAATATTGAGATAAATTAATTGATTTATTTTCGCATCTATATTCTAAATAATACCCGATAAATATATTATAATATGAAATATTTCTACATATTTTTGAAAATAACTGAGATTTTCTTGCCTGCCTCCTCTCTGGGACGACAAGCTCAACCACCCTTCAGTCTCAATGAAAATCCCGCGATTGCGGCAATATCCGCACATTGCGCGGATGTCCTGAAGCGTGCCTCTGGCGCGTGCGGGAAGACTCCTGCACATCCGTTTGCGAAAGCCGTGACAATTCCGCGGTCCTGTCATGCACGCGGGAAGCCATCAGGTGGACGACGCCTTCCTTGCTGCGCTGCACTTCCCCTTCGACCAGCATCAGCCGCGACGCCATGACCGGACGCCGCTGCATTTCGAACAATCGCGCCCATAGAAGAATATTGGTGATTCCCGTCTCATCCTCGATAGTGATGAAGACCGCATTGCCCTTGCCCGGCCGTTGCCGCACCAGCACCACGCCGGCCGTCTTCACCAGGGCTCCGTTCTTCGCCGCCGAAATCTGGTTGCAGCTCAGCACGCCCTCCGCCGCGAAGACCGGGCGCAGGAATTGCATCGGATGCCCTTTGAGCGACAGGCGCGTCACCAGATAATCGGCCTCGACATGCTCGGACAAAGCCATGGCAGGCAGCATCGCATCAGGCTCCTCCCCCAGTTCCTGGGCCTTGGCGGCGGCGAACAGCGGCAATTCATCCGAAGGCGTCCGTCGCGCTTCCCACAGGGCAGCCCGCCGGTCCTTCCCCAGCGAGCGGCAGGCATCGGCGTCCGCCAGCAACCGCAAGGCCCGCGCCGGCAATCCCGCCCGCCGCGCCAGATCCTCCATGGTGGAAAACAGCCCTTCCTTTCGCGCCGCGACCAGTTGCTTCGCCCAATCCTCGCGAAAACCATCCACCTGCCGCAGTCCAAGGCGCAGCGCCAGGGCCCGCCCCGCCCCCTCGCCCCGACCGTCATCCCGCGACCGCAGCAGCGGTTCGAGCGCATTGTCCCACCCGCTCATATTCACATCGACATCATGCACGGTGACGCCATGCTCCCGCGCATCGCGCACGATCTGGGCCGGGGCGTAGAAACCCATGGGCTGCGAATTGAGGAGCGCGCAGGCGAACACCGCCGGCTGATGGCATTTGATCCAGGCCGACACATAGACCAGCCGCGCGAAGGACAGGGCATGGCTTTCGGGAAAACCGTAGCTGCCGAAACCCTCGATCTGCTTGAAGCAGCGTTCGGCAAACTCCGCCTCATAGCCGCGCTTCACCATGCCCCTGATCATCTTCTCGCGAAAATGATGGATCGTGCCGACATTGCGGAAGGTCGCCATGGCGCGGCGCAGGGCATCCGCTTCCGTCGGCTTGAAGTCCGCCGCCGTGATCGCAAGCTTCATCGCCTGTTCCTGGAACAGCGGCACGCCATAAGTCTCGCCCAGCAATTTCTCCAGTTCATCGGCTGGTCCATGATGGGGGGACGGCCGGGGATATTCGACCTTCTCATCCCCGCATCGCCGCCGCAGATAGGGATGGACCATATTGCCCTCGATCGGCCCGGGACGAACGATCGCCACCTGCACGGTCAGGTCATAGATGGAGCGTGGCTTCAGACGGGGCAGCATGTTGATCTGCGCCCGGCTTTCCACCTGGAAAACGCCGATGCTGTCACCCTTGCACAGCATGTCGTAAACGGTTTCGTCCGCCGCCTCCATATCGACCGTCAGCTGGTGATCGCCCAGCCCCTGTTCCCGCATCAGGTCGAACGCCCGGCGGATGCAGCTCAGCATCCCCAGCGCCAGCACGTCGACCTTCATCAGGCCGAGCGCGTCGATGTCATCCTTGTCCCATTCGATGAAGCTGCGATCCTCCATCGCCGCATGATGCAGCGGCACCGTCTCGTCCAGCCGGTTCTGCGTCAGCACAAAGCCCCCCACATGCTGCGAAAGATGGCGCGGAAAGGGCTCTGACAGCAACTGGTCGACAATCGCCTTCAACTGCGCGATCTGCGGATTGTCGAGCGCGAAGCCCGCCTCCACGATCCGCGCATCGTTCATGTCGCTCGAATAACTGCCCCACACCGTGCTGGAGAGGCGGGCCGACACATCCTCGCTAAGGCCCAGCGCCTTCGCCACTTCCCGCACGGCGCTGCGCGAACGGTAATGGATGACGGTCGCGGCGATCCCGGCGCGATGACGGCCATAGCGTTCGTAGATATATTGCATCACCTCCTCGCGCCGCTCATGTTCGAAATCGACGTCGATGTCGGGCGGTTCGTTGCGATCTTCGGATACGAAGCGGGAAAAGAGCAGGTCGTGCTTGAGCGGATCGATGGATGTCACGCCCAACAGGAAGCAGACCATGCTGTTCGCCGCCGATCCGCGTCCCTGGCAAAGGATGCCCTTGGTCCGGGCAAAGGCGACGATGTCATGCACGGTCAGGAAATAATAGGCATAGTTGCGCTTGGCGATCAGTTCGAATTCTTTTTCCAGTGTCTCGCGGGCCTTCAGGGGAAGACGCGCGCCATAGCGGGCATGGGCGGCGGACCAGGTCAGTTCCTCCAGCCATTGCTGCGCCGTCCATCCTTCCGGCACCGGTTCATGGGGATATTCATAGGCAAGCTGGTCGAGCGTGAAATGCACCCGGCTCAGCAAATGTCCGCTTTCCGCCACTGCCTCCGGGCAATCGCGGAACAAATGGGCGATTTCGGCAGGGTCATGGATATGCCTTTCCGCATTCGCCTCCAGCAGGCGCCCTGCCCTGGCGATGCCGGTGCCTTCGCGAATGCAGCTCAGCACATCCTGCAGGGGACGCTGCGCCGGACTGGCGTAGAGCGCGTCCATGGTCGCCAGCAAAGGCACGCCCGCCGCCACGGACAAGGCCTTGAACTGCGCCAGCCGCCGCGCATCCCGCCCATCCCGCCCCAATGCCGCCGCCAGCCAGACCCGGCGCGGCGCAAGACGCGACAAGCGCGCCAGCAATCCCTTCAGATCGGACGGAGCCGGCGGCGGCACAAGACTGAGATGGCCCTGCCTGATCGCTTCCTTCGGGGGCCGGTCGTCATAATCATAGTCCACCGGCTTGCGATGCGCGGTCTGTTGGGTGGCGGTGGAGCCAGGCATCACGATCAGCAGCAGATCGTCCAGATAGGCGGTCAGATCCTCATAGCGCAGGATACAGTCGCCCTTCACCGAACGGAGATTGCCGACGGTCAGCAATTTGGTGAGTTCGCCCCAACCCCGCCGCGTCGCGGGATAGGCGACGATGTCCGGCGTTCCATCCACGAAGACCAGCCTTGCGCCGACGACCAGCCGCAGGTCGGTCCGGCAGGCGCGCTCCTCCTCTTCGCTGAGTTCCAGCGGCTGCCCCGCTTCCTTGCGCGCCTCCAGCAAAGCGGCGCGCATCCGTTCGGGCCAGCGCTTGCGCGCGACATGGGCGCGGACCACCCCGGCGACGCTATTGCGGTCGGCTATGCCCAGCCCCACAAGCCCCAGGGCGATGGCGCGCGTCACCATGTCCTGCGGATGGGATGCGCCGCGCAGGAAGGAGAAATTGGTCGCCGCCACCAACTCGGCAAAGGGAGGCGCCTCTGCCGGCCCGATCGGCGGAGATTCGCCGTGCGACCCGCGCCGCCCCTTTTCCCGCGCAGCCTCCAGCGCATTCAGTTCACGCCGGTCGATGGATTTGGGCCTGGACGGGTCTGGACCCTTGGCGTGGCGCTTCATGCGAACAGGCCATGGATGTACCAGCCGGGATGTTCCGCTTCGGCGCCGTAAAGCCCGTTGCGGAATATCCAGTAGCGCCGCCCGCGCGCATCCTCGACCCGGTAATAGTCGCGGGTCAGCCCCACGCTCTCGCCCTCCAGCGCGCCGTCCCTGGCCGTCCACCATTCGGGCGCGATGCGTTCGGGGCCTTCATAGCGCGTCACTTCATGCAATGCCTTGCGCCAGCGGAAGCGATGGGGCGGACCATCGGGCACCTCGGCCACCACGTCGATCGGCTGCGGCGGATCGAACAGATGCAGCGGGCGCATGGGCGGCTCCCCCTCCTGCCCCTCTTGCGGCCAGTTCATGGGGGCGCGGCTTTCCACGGCGGGCAGGGCAAGCTGGGCCTGTTCGGGGATATGGCTGTCCTTCGGGTGAAGCCGCTGGATGCGAGCCCGGCCTGCCCGGATCGACAGCCGGTCGACCAGAGCCGCGACGCTTTCCTCGCGACGCGCCTCTCCCCCTTCCAGCGCCAGTTGCGTCGGCGCCATCGGCTCCGCCTGCGGCACGGTGAGGCGCAGCATGTCGAAGCCGAAACCGGGATCGAGCGGATCGGACAGCGCATCGATCCGTTCCTGCACCAGCCGCATGATAGCGGGCGCGTCCCGCACCGGCAGGCTGGTTTCCACCCGCAAGGGAAAGGCAAGGCCGTCGCTGCGGAAGAACAGCGCCTCGAACCGTCGACCGCCTTGCCCGCGTTCGCTGAGCCGCTCCCCCACCTCGGCCGCCATCTCCTCCAGCGTCCGGAGGGCAAAGGCGGTGCTGCCCATCGGCTCGGCAAAACGCCGCTCGATCCGGATCGCGGGACGCGACCGCCGGGGTGCAAGAGGCCGCCTCCCCAATCCCAGCAAAGCGTGCAGCGCGTCCACCGCCGCCTCACCGAAGCGCGACGCCAGGACCGCCGCCGGCCGCGCCGCCAGATCGCCCACGGTCCGCAGTCCCGAGCGGCGCAACGCCACCGCGCTTTCATCCTCCAGCCGCAACGCCTCGACCGGCAGGCGGCGCAGCGCCGCATCCTCGTCCGCCGCCGCGCCCACCGGAAAACGGCACAGCGCATGCGCACCCTCCGCCGTTCCGGCAAGGGCATGGCGCACCCGCATGCCATGACGCTCCAGCCGTTCGGCCGCCTCGCGCGCCAGCATCTCCTCCCCGCCCCAGAGATGCGCGCAGCCGGTAATGTCGAGCATCAGACCGAAGGGTGAATCCAGCGCCGCAACCGGCGTGTAGCGGGAACAACCGTCGCAGAGCCGCTCCAGCCAGTCCTGATCGCCATGGGGATCGGCATCGAACACGCGCAGGTCCGGTTCCCGCGCACGCGCATCGGCCAGCGTCATGCCCGGCGTCAGGCCCAGCGCGAGAGCGTCGGCGTCGAGCGTGGCCAGCCGCATCGCGCCGCGCACCTGTTCGACGACGGCTGCGGGACCTTCGCCCTGCGCCCAGAGATCAGGCCGCGCGATCCGAAGCCGGTCGATCGGCAGGAACGGAAACCACAGCGCCAGATAGCGGCGCTTGCCCATCGCGTCCTCCGCCCTCCCGTCCGCTGCCATCCTGTCCAAGGCCATGGCGTTCATCGCGCCCACCTCCACTTCCTTCAAACATGCCCCGGCCATTGTCCCAGACCAGCCGCCAGCCGAGCCCGTCCCGTCCCGCCCGCCGTCGCAACAGGCCAAGGTCGAAGGCGCTTCTGCCCGGCCCGTTTCCCGGCAAGGGCAGAGAGGGCGCCGCCGCAACGCGCCAGCGCGTGTCCGCCGCGCTAGGCACCGGATCGCCGCCCACCCGCAACAGGAAAGCCGTGACGCCGGACGACTCCGCCGCCAGCGCCAGCCGCCGGCTGGCTGTCAGGTCGAGCAAGGGCGCCGGCCCGCGCAATTCCACCACAAGTGCGCCCAAAGCGGGGCATCGCAGCGCGTCGACCGCCGCTCGCAGCAGCATGGCGTCATCGGCCATCGCGCCGATCAGCAACCGGGCGGGATCGATGCCCAATGCGGCCAGTCCGGGGCCATAGGGCATGCCCCCCGCCCGGCCCGCCGCCATCGTGCGCAGCCAGAGCAGGGGCGCCTCCCCCGCCGCCAGCCGCGCGAGGATCAGGGCCAGCCCAGCCCCCGCCCCCCCTTCCTCTGTCGCGGCGAAGAATTCATGCACCCGACCCCGCGCCAGACCGCCGTCCAGCGCCAGGTCGAGCGGCGCATAGCCGGTTTCCACCCGCGCATGGGGCTGGGAGGCTGGAACGCCCTCCAGCGATGCGATATGCCGCCTGAGGGCGGCGAGGGTCTTCACCGACTCAGCCATATATTCGTTCCCTGTTTGTTCTTTTCGCCGCAATGACAGGCGCTGTCAATCGACCGTGAAGGCCCGAGCCGGAAAAGGCGCTGGCGACGCTCGCACCCCACAATTTCCCAAACGCTTCCCCCGTCAGCGCTTTTTCTGTAAGTTGTCGCGGCGGGTGTTACCGAGGCGACTCGAAATGCCGGACTGAAAGGCTGCGAGCGCCTGCCAATGTGGGAGAGGGCTTGTGCCGGTTGCGGTAGCCATCGCCATGCTCGTGGTCGGTTCGGTCGCCTTTCACCTGTTCAGTCCATGGTGGCGCACGCCCATCGCATCCAATTGGGGATCGATCGATTCCGCGCTCGACGTGACGCTCTGGATATGCGGGGCGGCCTTTGTCGGGCTGAACCTGTTCCTTGCCTGGGCGCTGGTCAAATATCGCCATCGCCCCGGCCATCGCGCCCATTATGAGCCGGAAAACCCTTCGCTGGAAAGGCGGCTGACATTCTGGACCGCCATCGGCATCGCCGGCATGCTGGCGCCGGGGCTCGCGGCCTGGGGCAAATATGTCTCGGTGCCGAAAGAAGCCACCGTCATCGAGGCGGTCGGCCAGCAATGGCAATGGTCCTTCCGCTATCCCGGTCCGGATGGCGTGCTGGGTGCGGCGGGGGTCAAATATATCACCCCCGACAATGGGCTGGGCCTCGATCCGCTCGACCCGTTCGGCCGGGATGACATATTGGTGGAAAGCGGCGACCTTCATCTGCCGGTCGGCAAGCCGGTGAAGATCGTGCTGCGCTCCAAGGACGTGCTGCACGACTTCTATGTGCCGGAATTCCGGGCCAAGATGGACCTCGTACCCGGCATCGTCACCTATTTCTGGCTGACCCCGACCAAGACGGGCACGTTCGACATCCTCTGCGCCGAACTGTGCGGCACCGGCCACCATGCGATGCGCGGCAAGGTGGTGGTGGAGACGCCCCAGGCCTTCGCGCAATGGCAGGCGCAGCAGAGCAGCTTCGGACAGATTCTGGCGGAGGCGCCGCCGGCCGCCATGTCGATCCTGCTGATCAAGGCCAATGCCTGTATCGTCCCTGCCTCCTGGAGCATTCGCTGATGGCTACCACCCTGGCCGACGACCTGCGCCCGCTGCATCATCCGCATAGCTGGGTCACCAAATATGTCTGGAGCCAGGATCACAAGGTCATCGCCATCCAATATAGCTGCACCGCCATCGGGATCGGGCTGGTGGCGCTGGTGCTGTCGGCGCTGATGCGGTTGCAGCTTGGGTTTCCGGGGGCTTTTCCGGCGATCCAGCCTGATAATTATCTGCAATTCGTGTCGATGCACGGCATGATCATGGTGGTCTATCTGCTGACGGCGCTGCTGCTGGGCGGCTTCGGCAATTATCTGATCCCGCTGATGATCGGGGCGCGGGACATGGTGTTCCCCTTCGTCAACATGCTGAGCTTCTGGTTCTATCTGCTGTCGGTGATCGTGCTGGTGGCGGGATTCTTCGTGCCGGGCGGGCCGACCGGGGCGGGATGGACGCTCTATCCGCCGCAGGCGATCAGCGAGGGGACGCCGGGGCATCAATGGGGCATCGTGACCATGCTGGTCAGCCTCGCCATCTTCGTCGCGGCCTTCACCATGGGCGGGTTGAATTATGTGACCACGGTGTTGCAGGCGCGGACCAGGGGCATGACGCTGATGCGGATGCCGCTGTCGGTGTGGGGCATCTTCACCGCTTCGGTGATGGGCCTGCTGGCCTTTCCGGCCTTGTTCGTCGCGGCGATCATGATGCTGTTCGATCATCTGGCGGGCACCAGCTTCTTCATGCCCACCATGCAGTCGATGGGTGCGATCACCCCGACGCAGGGCGGCAGCCCCCTCCTCTTCCAGCATCTCTTCTGGTTCTTCGGCCATCCCGAAGTCTATATCGTCGCCCTGCCCGCCTTCGGCATCGTGTCGGACCTGATCAGCGTCCATGCGCGGCGGAATATCTTCGGTTATCGCATGATGGTGTGGGCGATCGTGATCATCGGGGCGCTGAGCTTCCTGGTATGGGCGCATCATATGTATGTGAGCGGCATGAATCCCTATTTCGGGTTCTTCTTCGCCACGTCGACTTTGATCATCGCCATTCCGACGGCGATCAAGGTCTATAACTGGCTGCTGACCCTGTGGCGCGGCGACATCCATTTGCGGGTGCCGATGCTGTTCGCCATCGCCTTCATCTTCACCTTCATCCACGGCGGGCTGTCGGGGCTGTTTCTGGGCAATGTCAGTGTCGATGTGCCGTTGTCCGACACTTTCTTTGTCGTCGCGCATTTCCATATGGTGATGGGCGTGTCTCCGGTTCTGGTGATATTCGGCGCCATCTATCACTGGTATCCCAAGATATTCGGCAGGATGTGGAACGAAACTTTGGGGAAGCTCCATTTCTGGATCACTTTCCTGGGCGTCTATGCGATCTTCCTGCCGATGCATTATCTGGGGATTTTGGGGGTTCCGCGCCGTTATTACGCTCTGGGCGAGACGGCCTTCATCCCGCAATCGGTGCATCTCGCCAATGCGTGGATCAGCATTGCGGCGCTGGTCGTCTTCTGCGCGCAGGGGCTGTTCTTCTTCAACATGATCTGGAGCCTGTTCCGGGGGCCTCGCGCCGATCCCAATCCCTGGGGCGCGGCCAGCCTGGAATGGCTGACGCCCGACACGCCGCCGGCGCATGGCAATTGGGGGCCGCATCTGCCGGTCGTCTATCGCTGGGCCTATGATTATAGCGTGCCGGGGGCGGCGCGGGACTTCATTCCCCAGACGGAACCCCAAGTGGAACAGCGGGCATGACCATCCTCGCGCGCCTCACCGAAAAGAGCTGGGAGCCGGGCCCGCAGCCGGTGGAGCGGGATCGGCCGTCGGCGGGGGCGGTGGGGATGGTCGCCTATTTCGGCGTGGCCATGGTGATGTTCTCGCTGCTGCTGGCGGCCTATCTGATGCGCATGGGGCTGCATGCAGGCACGGAACATGTCCATGACTGGAAGCCCATGCCCGATCCGCCGCTGCTGTGGATCAATACGCTGGTGCTGGCGGCGAGCAGCGTCGCCTGGGAAGTGGCGCGGAGGGAACGGGCGGTTCGGGCGGCAATCGTCGGATCGGCGCTGGGGGTGCTGTTCCTTGGCGGGCAGTTGTTGCTCTGGCGGCATTATCAGGGGGCGGGCTATACGCTGTCGAGCAATCCGGCCAATGCCTTTTTCTATCTGCTGACGGCGCTGCATGGTCTGCACATCATCGGCGGGCTGTTTGCCGCCGGACGGGCGCTGGCGGCGGCCAATATGCGCAATGTCGCCCTTTGCGCGCTCTACTGGCATTTTCTGTTGATCGTCTGGCTGGTTCTCGCCGCTTTGCTGCTGTCGACTTGAGGATGTTCCGCCATGGCTCAGGCTGTCCCAGATAGAGAAGTCATCGCTCCCACGTTGAGGGAGATCGCGTCCGACTGGTCAGCCGATCAGGAAGTCTTCCGCCATACCCATTGGGGCAAGGCGATGATGTGGATCTTCCTGCTGAGCGACACCTTCATCTTTTCCTGCTTCCTGACCGGTTACATGACGATGCGGGCGTCGGCTGTACTGCCCTGGCCCAATACGGCGGAAGTGTTCGCCCTGAATATCGGCGGGCAGGAACTACCGCTCGTCCTGATCGCGATCATGACCTTTGCGCTGATCAGTTCCAGCGGCACCATGGCGATGGCCGTGAACTTCGGCTATCAGCGCGACCGGCGGAAAACGACGGCGCTGATGCTGATCACCGCCCTGTTCGGGCTTGTCTTCCTTGGCATGCAGGCGTTCGAATGGAGCAAGCTGATCTTCGAAGAGGGCGTGCGGCCCTGGTATAATCCGATGGGCGCGCCGCAATTTGGCGCGACCTTCTTCATGATCACCGGCTTTCACGGGCTACATGTGACCTGCGGGGTCATATTGCTGCTGATCATCGCGTCCAAGGTGGCGCGGGGACATTATGACAAGGCGGGCGATTATTCGGCGGTCGAGATCGCCGGGCTGTACTGGCACTTCGTCGATCTCGTCTGGGTGTTCATCTTCGCCTTCTTCTATCTCTGGTGAGGGGCTCCATGCAGCATGATCCTTCAGCGACCCATAAGGGCCAGCAACATCCGATCAGCCTGTATCTGAAGGTCTGGGGCCTGCTGTTCCTGCTCAGCGCCATGTCCTATCTGGTCGACTATATGCATGTGCAGGGGATCGTGCGCTGGGTGCTGATCGTGACCTTCATGTTGCTGAAGGCGGGGCTGATCCTGTCCATCTTCATGCATCTGGCGTGGGAGCGGCTGTCGCTGATCTATGCGATATTGGTGCCGCCGCTGGTGCTGCTGGTGCTGGTGCGGATCATGACGATCGAGGCGAATTACGCCTTCTGGACCCGCGCCATCTTCATGGGCGGAGGGGGGTGAGCCATGGGCCGGATGCATGGGATGGCGGTGGGACTGTGCGTTGCGGGAGCGGCGGTGACGGCGCTGGGGCTGGGATGGTTCAGCGACAAGCTCTATACGCGGGTGCGGCCGGGGGAGCTGGCCTATAAGCCGATGGACGAGATGCCGCCGCGCGTCGACATGGCGTCGATCCAGCGCGACTGGCCCGCCAGTTTCAGCGAGGCGGGGGAAGGCAGCCGGGTGATCGCCTATCATCGGGACATGCGGGGGAAAGCGCCGATGCCCGGGACGGGCGGCGGCGGGGCGGCGGCTGCTCCTCCGGTCGATCTGGGCACCCTGCTCGCCAGCGCGGATGCGGGGGTGGGGAAGCAGAAGGTGCAGCTTTGCATGAGTTGTCACGACTTCACCCAGGGCGGACCCAACCGCATCGGGCCTAATCTGTGGGGCGTGGTCGGGCGGCCGGTGGCGAGCCATGCGGGCTTTGCCTATTCGCCCGCCATGCAGGGACATAAGGGCAGTTGGAGCTATGAGTCGCTGTTCGCTTTCCTCGCCTCTCCGGGGCGCGAGGTGCCGGGAACGAAGATGAGCTTTGCCGGGCTGCGCAAGCCGGAGGATCGGGCGGCGGTGATCAAATATCTGGCGACCTTGGGGACGGGGGCGCCGCCTTTGCCGCAGCCGAAGGTGGTTGCGGCGCGATAGAGCGGTGGCGGCGGGTCGCATACCACCCCGCTCTTTTCTTGAAGAGAAGTGAAGCCGTTCGACAGGTTCAGGGCGAACGGGGCGTGGAGATGCCCGTGGCTTCAGGGGCTGGGCCGCCGCCAGTCTTCCTCGACCAGATAGCGGCTGAGGAATGTCGATCCCTGCCGCGCCGCCGTTCGCGCGATGTGGCGGCGGATGTCATGATCGGTCGATCCGAGCACGGTGCGAAAGGCCTCCATGGCGCTGGCGGTCGGTTCGCGTTTCAGATCGACATAAGGCTGGAAAATATCGCCCAGCGCCTGTTCCCACGCTTTCTCGATCTGGAGCAGCCGGTTTTCCATGGCGCGCCTCGTTCTGCATGAACCTCATCACAATATGGGACGACGAGGGCGGCGGGACAAGAGGAGGGAGGATGCGGTTCCGGCTTGACTTCAATCAACTGCGTTAATATGAAATCTGCACCATAGGATAATAATATTGCAGCAGGAGAGCCCATGTCCTCCCTTCGCGCCAAGCTCGGCCGGCAATGCCTGCCAGCCCTCCCCCTGCTGGCGCTCGCCATGCCGCCGGCCACGGCGCAGGACGCGCCCGCGCAAAAGGTCTATGGCCGCACGCCCGCCGAATCCTCTCCGCCCGCCTGGCCTCAACCGGTGCGCGCCGCCAGGGGCGCGCCCAATATCCTGCTGATCATGACCGACGATGTCGGTTTCGGGTCCAGCAGCACCTTCGGCGGACCGGTGCCTACGCCGACCTTCGACGCGCTGGCGAAGGCAGGGCTGCGTTACAATCAGTTCAACACCACCGCCATCTGCTCCCCCACGCGCGCCTCGCTGCTGACGGGGCGCAATCCGCAGGCGGTGGGCATGGGCTATGTCGCCAATTGGGCGACGGGCTATGACGGCTATAACAGCGTCATCCCCAAAAGCGCCGGGACGATGGCGCAGATATTGAAGGAAAATGGCTATAACACCGCCATGATCGGCAAGGGGCATGTGACCCCGGAATGGGAAATGAGCCGGGCCGGGCCGTTCGACCGCTGGCCGACCGGTCTGGGCTTCGAATATTTCTACGGCTTTCTGGGCGCCGACAGCAGCATGGCGGAACCCAATCTGGTCGAGAATATCAATCCGGTCACACCGCCCGCCGATCCCCGCTATCATCTGGAGCGCGATCTGGCCGACCATGCGATAGGCTGGATCGACAGCCAGCATGCGGCCGCCCCCGACAAGCCCTTCCTGCTCTATTATGCCACCGGCACGGCCCACGCGCCCAATCAGCCGCCCGCCGACTGGCTGAAGAAATTCCGGGGCAGGTTCGACGCGGGCTGGGACGTGCTGCGCGCCGAAACCGTGGCGCGGCAGAAGAAGCTGGGCGTCATTCCGCCCGGCACCGACGATGCGCCGCATCCGGGCACGCTGCCGCGCTGGGACAGTCTGACGCCAGACAGGAAGCGGCTCTATGCCCGCTATATGGAGGCCTATGCCGCTTCGCTCGCCTATGCCGACGAGCAGATCGGGCGGGTCATCCAGAAGCTGCGCGACAATGGCGAACTGGACAATACGCTGATCATCTACATCCAGGGCGACAATGGCGCGAGCGCGGAAGGCAGCTTCGACGGCAAGCTGTTCGAGCAGTCGGCGCTGAGCGGGGTCCGGGAAGACCCGTCCTACGCCCTCGCCCATATCGATGAGATCGGGACGAAGGACGCCTATAATCTGATGCCGGGCGGCTGGGGCTGGGCGATGAACGCGCCCTTCCCCTGGGCCAAGCGCTATGGATCGCATTTCGGCGGCACGCGCAACGGCATGGTGATCGCCTGGCCGGGGCATATCGAGGATGCCGGCGGCCTGCGCAGCCAGTTCCACCATGTCAGCGACATCATGCCCACCATATTGGAGGCGGCGGGGGTGAAAGCGCCGGAGATACTGGACGGCGTACCGCAACAGCCGATCACCGGGATCAGCATGGCCTACAGCTTCAGGGCCAGGGACGCGCCCTCCCGCCGCACCGTGCAGGTGTCGGCCATGGCGCAGAATCTCAGCATCTACAAGGATGGCTGGGTGGCCGCGACCGCGCCCATGGCGACCCCCTGGGAGCGGACGCCGCCCCCGCCGGTGCCGCTGGATCAACGGACCTGGCAGCTTTACGACACCCGCAGCGACTTCAGCGAGGCCCATGACGTCGCCGCCGCCAATCCGCGGAAGCTGGAGGCGCTGAAGGAGTCGTTCTGGGCGGAGGCCGCGCTGTCCAACATTCTGCCCATCCACGGCAGCGAGGGCGGGCAGAAGGGCAGGCCAGACCCCAATGAGGGGCGGACGAACTTCGTCTACAGCGCGCCCGTCAGCCATATTCCGGAAAGCGCCGCGCCGGCCCTGATCGGGCGATCCTTCGCGATCACGGCGAAGCTCGGCATAGCGGCGGAGGGCGGCAAGGGCGTCATCGTCGCGCAGGGCGGACGCTTCGGCGGCTACAGCCTGTTCTTCGACCGGGGGAGGATTGCCTTCACCTATAATCTGACGCCCGCGCATATGACGCGGATCGTGGCGCCTGCGCCATTGGCGGCCGGCGCGCATGTCGTCGGGCTGGACTTCGCGATGGACAGGGCAGCCCCGACCAGCGGCGCCACCGTCACGCTGACCGTCGATGGCAAGGCGGTGGCGCAAGGGCGGGTCGAACGGACCTTCGCGCAGGTGGTTTCGCATACGGAAGACTTCGACATCGGCATGGACCTGGTGAGCCCCGTCGACCCGGCGGCCTATGACAGCGCGGCGAGCCGGTTCAACGGGCCGCTGGACCGGGTCGAGGTGACGATCAGATAAGCTGCCGGGCGCCGCGCCTCCGCAAAGGGACCCGAACGAGACGAGCGGCTAGCGGGAGCGCGGTTTCAACGGTGGGATTCGGCTTCATCGGCGCGTCCGGAACCGAAGGGCCGTATCAGCCGAGGCCGTCGAACCATTCCTCTACGGAGGCGGGCACGCCCTTGTCCTCCGGCCCCGCCAGCAGGCTGGCGCAGGCGGCTCGCATCACGTCGCGCACATGCGCCTGCAACGGCACCGCGCTATCCTGCGGCTCGCCATGGTCCCAGCGGACCAGCACGCATTGCAGCATCATGTTGCAGAGCAGGATGCGATTGCGGGCGATGTCCGGGTGCACATGCCCGACCAGCGCCGTCAAATGCCCCATCAGGCGCATCAGGTTCGGCGCCTTGTCCCGCACCTGTGCAAGCAGGCCGGCGTTCAGCGACCAGTAGCGCGTCGCGAAATGCAGCATGAACGCCGCATAGGGATGGCGTCCCCGGCCATCGGCCAGATGGAGCTGCGGCAGGAACAATATGCCGAGCAGCGCCATCGGATCGTCCAGCCTGCCCTGCCGTTCCAGCCTGTCCAGCATCCCGCCCCGCACGCCCTCCATCTTCTCGGCACGGCTCGCGAAGATGGCGGAGAGCAGCCCTTCCTTCGATCCGAAATAATAGGTCACCGCATTGGTGTCGCCGCAACGGGCGGCGGCCGCGATCTCCCGCATCGAAACGGCGTCGATGCCCCGCTCCGCGAACAGCGCCTCGGCCGCCTCGATCAGCCGCAGCGCGGCGGGGATGGCATGGCGCCTGGGGTGACGTCGGTCGGTCATGCCTTGGCGGACAGGGCGCTCAGTTCCTCCAGATCGAGGTCGCGTTCCAGTTCCTGCAACGTATGTTCATCGATCTCTCCTGTGCGGTGGAGGCGCAGCAGTTCCGCCCGCCCGGCGGCTATGGCCTTCAGCACCAGGTCGAAATGGGCGTGGAGCGTCTCCGAAAACTGCGCCTCCTGCCCGGCATAATTGGCGGAAAGTTCGGCATGGCGCTGATAGCGCTCCAGCAGCCGGGGGTGGAGCAGCCTGCCTTGCGCATCATAGGCGTGCACCTCCACGACGCGGACCTGCGCCTGCGCCATGGCGGCTTCCGCCTCGCTCATCGTCATGCGCGGACGGTCGCTTTCCGGTTCCTCCAGCTTCACCAGCCGGATCACGGCGCCCAGGGTCGTCCCTTGCAGCAATACGGTGCCGATGATGACCGCGAAGGCGGCCGTCAAGATGAAGTCGCGTCCGGGGAAATCGGCCGGCACGCTGAGCGCGACCGCCAACGTCACCACGCCGCGCATCCCGGCCCAGCCCAATATGGCCGCCGCCCGGAATCCCAGCGGGCGATAGCCGCAAAGACCCGTCGCCCTGAGCCCCGCGATCACCGCGTCGGAACCGAAAACCCAAATGAAGCGTGCGGCGGTGAGCGCGGCCAGTATCGCCAATATCGGCAGCGCCATTTCGTCCAGCACGACGCCGAAACCGCCGACGCGATCGATCACGCCGCGCAGCGACGAACCGATCAGCAGGAAGACGAACGCCTCCATCAGGAAGATCATCACCGCCCAGAAGGCCGTGCCGTTCATCCGCACCATCGCGGGGAAGACGACATGCTGGTACCAGCCGCAGATAAGGCCGGTGGTGACGGTCGCGATCACGCCGGAGGCATGGATGGATTCCGCCAGCAGATAGGACGCCCATGGCGCCAGCAGGGAGGAGGCGATCATCAGATATTTGTCGTCGAGCCGCTTGACCGTCAGCACCCAGAGCGCGCCGATGACCGCCCCGACCAGCGCCCCGCCCACGGCCAGCAGGGCAAAGCTCTGCAAGGCGTCGACCATGCTGAACGCGCCGGTGACGCCGGCCGCTATGGCGAAGCGAAAGAGCACCAGCCCCGTGGCGTCGTTGAACAGGCTTTCCCCCTCCAACAGGATGGAGAGGCGACGGGGCAGGTGGACATGCTGCAACACCGCGCGGGCCGATACGGCGTCGGGCGGCGAGACGATGGCGCCCAGGGCTGCGCATGCCGCCCAGGGGAGGCCGGGCACCAGCCAGTGCGCGACCGCCGCGACCACGGCTGTGGTGAAGACCACCGCGCCCAGGGCCAGCGCTAATATGCCGAACATATGCCGCCGCAAGTGACGCAGGGCGATGAACCAGGCGCCGTCCATCAGCAGCGGCGGCAGGAAGATCACCAGCACCAGTTGCGGATCGAGCGAGATCACCGGCAGGCCGGGCAGGAAAGCGAACAGCGCGCCCCCCGCCAGCAGCGCGACGGCGGGCGGCAGGCCCAGCCTGTTCGCGGCATAATGCAGGACGATGATCGCCAGCAGCATGACGATCACCAGTTCGAACAACTGCATCGGGTGCATTGGCCCTCCCCCCCGTCCATCCGCATCATGGCCATATGACATGGAAATCCATCGGCCGACGATGAAAATGCCAGCAGCGCCAGCAGTTTCAAGAGGCGTCTTCCATGCAGCGAAATTCCCCGAAACCGTAGAGGAAAGCGGCGCGCCACTGGCCGCCGGACGGATGTAATTTCACGATAGTCATGGTTTTTCAAATAGATAGCGGATCATACTGAATACGTATGTGGGATTCTGTGCAGACCATGGGCGGCGCGGCTATCGGTGACGGCAAGAAACACAAGCAATGCGTCTTGGGGAGGGTCCACAAATGCACATGTCCCATCATTCCATCCTGCGCGCGGCCCTTCTGGCCGGCGCTTCGCTGTCGGTCGCGGCGGCAGCCTCCGCTCAGACCGCGGCTGAGACCACCGCCCCCGCCGAGCCGCAGGGAGAGGCCATCGTCGTCACCGGCATCCGCGCATCGCTCGCCTCCGCCGCGAAGCTGAAGCGGGATTCTGTGCTGATCGTGGATTCCATCTCCGCCGAGGATGTCGGCAAGCTGCCCGACGTGTCCATCGCGGATTCGCTCGCCCGCCTGCCCGGCGTGACGGCGCAGCGGCTGGAGGGGCGCGACCAGCGTCTGTCGATCCGTGGACTTGGTCCCGATTTCTCCACCACGCTGCTCAACGGGCGCGAGCAGGTGACGGTGGGCGACAATCGCGGCGTCGAATATGACCAATATCCGTCCGAATTCTTCCAGAACGTCAATGTGTACAAGAGCGCCGACGCGGCGCTGATCGCGGCGGGGATTTCCGGCACGGTCGACCTGCGCATGCTGCGCCCGCTGGACAAGAAGGACCGCGTGATGGCGGTGTCGCTGCGCGGGCAGATGAACGGGATGGACAAGCTCAATCCCGACGGCAAGCGCTACGGCTATCGCGCTTCGGCCACCTATATCGACCAGTTCGCGGACGACACGCTGGGCCTGTCGCTGGGCTTTTCCGCCTCGCAAACGCCCTCCCAGAACGAACGGTTCAATTCCTGGGGCTATCCTTCCGCTCCCGACGGCACGCTCATCATCGGCGGCGCGAAGCCCTATGTGCAATCGAACCTGCTGAAGCGCTATGGCGCGGTGGGCACGCTGGAATGGCAGCCCAGCGACGATTTCCATTCGACCTTCGATGTGCTGGCGTCGCATTTCGAGGAAGAACAGCGGCTGCGCGGCATCGAATTCCCGCTGGTCTGGGGCACCGATGTCGGCGTCAGCGACGTGACGGTCGAAAACGGCTTCGTCACCGCTGCGACCTTCAGCAATGTCTATGGCGTGCAGCGCAACGACTATAACAAGCGCAAGGCCGACATGATCTCGCTGGGGTGGAACAATGACATCCGCCTGAACGATGCGCTGAAACTCAATGTCGATGCGAGCTGGTCGCGGGCCAAGCGCACCGACTTCCTGCTGGAGACCTATTCGGGCACCGGCTATCTGCGTTCCGGCGTGCCGGACACCGTGCGGGTGGAACGCCAGTCGAACGGATTGTTCCACATCGCCCCGACGCTCGACTATACCGATACCGGCATCATCAGCCTGACCGATCCCAATGGCTGGGGCTATAACGGCACGACCGCGGTGGTGCAGGCGGGTTTCCTCAACCGGCCGAAATTCATCGACGACATGAAGTCGTTCCGCGCGAACCTGGTCGGGGACATTTCAGGCAGTCTCTTCTCCCAATGGGAAATCGGCGGCAATTATAGCCGGCGCAAGAAGACCAGCGCCTATACATCCTATTTCCTCTGTCCGCCGGGCGGCACGGACTGCACCATCGCCGGCGGGACGCCGGGATCGGTGGCGGTGCCGAACGAAGCGCTGCTGGGATCGAACGTCTCGCTCGATTATCTGGGCGTGCCGGCGATGCTGACGCTGAACCCGCTCTATCTGTACGACAATGTGCTGGATGCGGTGTATGATAACCGCCCCGGCTCGCTGGTTCGCGACAATGTGGTGAAGGAAGACGTGTTCACCGGCTATGCGAAGCTCAGCATGGACGGGGAACTGGGCGGAAAGCCGCTGAAGGGCGCGATCGGCGTGCAGGTGATCCATTCGCGGCAGGCATCGACCGGCACGATTTCCAACTTCGCCAACGGCGTGGTGACGATACTGCCGGTGTCGGGCAAGGACAGCTACACCAACGTCCTGCCAAGCGCGCAGATTTCGGTGGAACTGGAGCCGAGCTTCTTCGTGAAGCTGGGCGCGGCGCAGACCATGGTGCGTCCGCGTCTGGACCAGGAGCGGATCAACCAGGAGTTCAAATATAATTTGAGCTATGTCGGAATCGGATCTTCCGATCCGCAGTTCAGTCCGTTCAAGTCAGAGGGCGGCAACATCTTCCTGCGTCCTTATCAGTCGACCAATATCGACCTGTCGCTGGAGAAATATTTCCGGGGCGGCGGTTATGTATCGGTCTCCGGCTTCTTCAAGAACCTGACCGACTTCGTCGATCCCAACAACAATATCGCTTACGACTTTTCCGCCGTTCTGCCGACATTGCCGGCCGATCAGCGCGACGCCATTCTGGCCGACGGAAGCTATATCGGGCTGGTGAAGTCGCCCGCCAATACCGGCAAGGGCACGATCATGGGCGTAGAGGCGACCGCGTCGCTGCCGTTCAAGCTGTTCAGCCCGGCGCTCGACGGCTTCGGCATCTTCGCCAGCGGGTCCTATACGCATAGCGAGGTCGAATATGGCAGCAATCCGACCGAAAGCGTCACCCTGCCCGGCCTGTCGAAATGGGTCGCCAGCGGCACCGCCTATTTCGAGAAGGCGGGTTTCCAGGCGCGGGTGAGCTATCGTTACCGCTCCTCATTCCTGGGCGAGGTGGCGGGGCTTTCGGCGGCGCCGACCTTCCGCACGGCGAAGGCCGAGGGCATTCTCGATGCGCAGATCGGCTATGAGTTCCAGTCCGGGCCGCTTCAGGGGCTTTCGATCCTGTTGCAGGGCAAGAACCTGACCGATCAGCCCTTCGTCACCTATCAGAATGACGATCCGCGGCAGGTGATCGACTATCAGCGCTATGGCCGGGATTATTATCTGGGTCTGACTTACAAGTTTTAACGTCCCCCGACTGCCTGACTGCACGCAGGCAGTTCTCCCCCGGACCGCCGCCCCTTTCAGGGGTGGCGGTCCTCCCTTTTTATGTTCCCCTCCCGTAGACGGGAGGGGTTAGGGGTGGGTGCGAGCGGAGCGAGCTTCTTCACTATCGGTTAGGGAGGAACGCCGCTGCGCGGCTTGCCCACCCCCGGCCCCTCCCGCTTGCGGGAGGGGAGAAGTCAGGCGGTCATTCTTGTGACCAGTCTTGGCGCGAGCAGCGTGGGCTCCACCGGCTTGCGGTCGATCTGGCCGATCAGCGCGTCCACCAGCACCTCGCCCGCGCGCAGATAGTCCTGGGCGACGGTGGTCAGCGGCGGGCGCGTCAGGCTGGCGGCGGGGATGTCGTCGAAGCCGATCAGCGCCACATCCTGCGGCACGCGCATGCCCGCTTCGTCCAGCGCCCGCATCGCACCGATGGCGATCAGATCCGACCCGGCGAAAATCGCGTCGAAGGGCAGGCCGCGCGCGATCAGGCGGCTGGCCGCCTCATGCCCCGACTGTTCGGTCGAGAGGGCGTCGACATGCAGGCCGATGTCGACCAGCAATCCGGCCTCCCGCATCGCCTCGGTCAGTCCGGCATAGCGGTCGCGGAATTCGGGATAGCGGCTCGACGCATCGCCCAGGAAGGCGATGGTCCGGCGCCCCCGCTCGATCAGATGCTGTCCCGCTTCGCGTCCGCCCCGCCGGTTGTCGCAGCCGATGGTCATGCCCAGCGCATTGGGGTCGACCGATCCCCAGCGCACGAAATGGGTGCCCTGCGCCACCAGTTGCTCCAGCCGGGCGCGATAGCTTTCATAATCGCCATAGCCCAGCAGGATGATGCCGTCGGCCTTGCGGCTGTCCTCATAATCGACATGCCAGTCGGTCGAAAGCTGCTGGAAGGAGGTCAGCAGGTCGTAGCCCCGCTTGGCGCAGGTTTGCAGGATCGGCCCCAGCATCGAGAGGAAGAAGGGATTGATATAGCTTTCATCGGGCAGCAGATCTTCGAAGAAGAGCAGCGCCAGCGTGTTGCTCTTGCCCCGGCGGAGGGAGGAAGCGTTCTTGTCCACCGTATAGTTGAGCTGGCGGGCGATGGCCTCGATCCGCTTGCGGGTGGCTTCGCTGACGGTGCGGTCGCCGCGCAGGGCCCGGGACACGGTCGGCTGGGAAACCCCCGCAAGCGTCGCGATGTCGAAGGACGTCGGTTTTTCGTTCACGGCCATCGCGCGATCCTACGCCCTGCCCCGGATATTGGAAAGATAAGCTTTTGAATACGTATGTCGGCTGCTTGGCCCGGCGGGTGCGAACCGATTAAGACCCCTATGAAAGCCGCTGCGATCAAGCCAGAAGGCCAAGGGAGGAACGCCATGCGTGGAAGGAAGGCGATGCTGTTTGCCGCGCTGGCTGCCCTGGCCCGCCCTGCCCTGTCGCTGGCAGCCGAGCCATGCGATTTCCGGGCGCGGCTGCCGGAGGATGAGGTCATCTATTTCCTGCTGCCCGACCGGTTCGACAATGGCGACCCGGCCAATGACAAGGGCGGGCTGAAGGGCGATCGGCTCGTCACCGGCCATGACCCCGCCTCCAAGGGTTTCTATCATGGCGGCGACCTGAAAGGGCTGATCAGGCGGCTGGACTATATTCAGGGGCTGGGCGCGACCGCCATCTGGGTCGGGCCGATCTTCCGCAACAAGCCGGTGCAGGGGCCGAAGGGGCAGGAAAGCGCGGGCTATCACGGTTACTGGATCACTGACTTCACCCATGTCGATCCACATTTCGGCACCGACGCCGATTTCGCCGCTTTGGTGGAGGCCGCGCATCGCCGGGGGATGAAGGTCTATATGGACATCATCGCCAATCATACGGCGGATGTGATCCGTTACCGGGAATGCCCAAGTACAAATGCGGACACGACATGCCCCTATCGTTCGCGGGCCGACTATCCCTATCAGCGGCGGGGCGGCATAGGCGGCAAGGCGATCAACGCCGGTTTCGCGGGCGATCAGGACCATGGCGAGGCGAATTTCGCCAGACTGACCGATCCGTCCTTCGCCTACACGCCTTATGTGCCCAAGGGCGAGGAACGGGCGAAAGTTCCGGCTTGGCTCAACGATCCGCTTTATTATCATAATCGCGGGGAAACGACCTATTCGGGCGAGAGCGCGACCATGGGGGACTTTGCGGGGCTGGACGACCTGATGACCGAGAATCCGCGCGTGATCGCGGGGATGATCGATATTTTCGGCGGCTGGATCGACCGTTTCGGCGTGGATGGCTTCCGGGTGGATACGGCGAAGCATGTCGATCCGCATTTCTGGCAGATGTTCGTTCCTGCCATGCAGGCCCGCGCCAAAGCGAAAGGCATCCCCAATTTCCATATTTTCGGGGAAGTCTATGTCGAGACGGTCGATGCCGGGCCGCTCGCCTGGCATACGAAGGAAGGCGGCTTTCCAGCCGTGCTGGACTTCGCCTTCCGGCAGGCGGCGCTGGAGACGGTCGCGGGCAGCGGCGCGACGGCGGTCTGGGAGCGGATGCTGGCGGGAGATGCGCTCTATCGCGATGGCGAGGCGACGGCGCGGACCTTGCCGACCTTCGTCAGCAATCATGATGCGGGGCGCTTCGCCACCTTCGTGCGCAAGGCTTTCCCGCAGGCGAGCGATGAGGAAGTGTTGCGCCGGGTGATGCTGGCCAACGCCATGCTGCTGACGATGCGCGGCGTGCCGACACTCTATTATGGCGATGAACAGGGCTTTGTCGGGGACGGCGGCGATCAGGATGCGCGGGAGGATATGTTCGGCAGCCGGGTGGCGAGCTATAACGACAATCGCCTGCTGGGGACCAACGCCACCACGGCGACGCCGCGCTTCGACACCGGCCATCCGCTTTATCGGGAGATCGCCGCGCTGGCCCGTCTGCGCACTACCCATCCGGCGTTGCGGCGCGGCCGGGAGGTCATCCGGGCGCGGGGCGACCAGCCGGGCCTGTTCGCCCTATCCCGCTTCGATCCCGACAGCGGCGCGGAAACATTGATCGCCTTCAACACGTCCACCGCGCCGATCAGGGCGCAGGTCGAGGTGGATGCGCGGTCCGACCAGTTCACCACATTGGCCGGAGCCGAATGCGCCGCAAGCGCTTCCGCCCCCGGCAGCATCGCCGTCTCCCTCCCCCCTCTCAGCTACAGCGTCTGCGCTGTCCGGAGTGCCGTACCCCAATGACCGACACGACCCTCCCCTGGTGGCGCGGCGCCGCCATCTACCAGATTTATCCGCGCAGCTTTGCCGACTCCAATGGGGATGGCATCGGCGACCTCAAAGGCATCACCGCCCATCTGCCCTATGTGGCGTCGCTGGGGGTGGATGCGATCTGGCTGTCGCCCTTCTTCAAGAGCCCGATGCGCGATTTCGGCTATGACGTGTCGGATTATTGCGACGTCGATCCGATCTTCGGCACGCTGGAGGATTTCGACGCGCTGGCGGCGCGGGCGCATGAACTGGGGCTGCGCATCATCGTCGATCAGGTCTGGGCGCATACGTCGGAGGAGCATCACTGGTTCGTCGAAAGCCGCTCCAGCCGCGACAATCCCAAGGCGGACTGGTATGTCTGGGCCGATCCCAAGCCGGACGGTTCCCCGCCCAACAACTGGCAGTCGGTGTTCGGCGGGCCGGCCTGGACCTGGGATGCGCGGCGCGGCCAATATTATATGCACCAGTTTCTGGCGCAGCAGCCGCAACTGCATTTGCATCATCCGCAGGTGCAGGAGAGCGTCTTCGACATCATCCGTTTCTGGCTGGACCGGGGGGTGGACGGGTTCCGCATCGATGCCATCAACCATTCGATGCACGATCCGGAGTTGCGCGACAATCCGCCCGCGCCGGAGGATGGCAAGGTGCGGACGCGGCCGTTCGACTTCCAGATCAAGAAGTACAGCCAGAGCCATCCGGACATTCCGCTGTTCCTGGAAAAAGTCCGGCAAGTATTCGATGAATATCGGGATCGCTTCACCGTGGCCGAAGTCGGCGGAGCGGACAGCGACATAGAGATGAAGGCCTTCACGCAGGGCGACGGCAGGCTGAATACCGCCTATGGATTCGACTTTCTCTATGCGCCGAAACTGACCGCCGAATTCCTCAAGACGGCGCTCGTCAAATGGCCCTGCGAAACCCATACGGGCTGGCCGAGCTGGGCGTTCGAAAATCATGACGCGCCCCGTGCGGTGTCGCGCTGGGCCAAGGGGGTGGACCCGGACGCCTATTGCCGGATGAAGATCCTGCTGCTCGCCTGCCTGCGCGGCAATATCTTCCTTTATTATGGCGAGGAACTGGGGCTGCCGCAGGTCGACATCGCGTTCGAGGATCTGCGGGACCCCGAGGCCATCGCCAACTGGCCGCTGACGCTTTCCCGCGACGGCGCGCGAACGCCGATGCCGTGGCGGGCGGATGCGCCCTATCTGGGATTTTCGGAGGCCAAGCCCTGGCTGCCGGTCGGGGAAACGCATCGCGCGCTCGCCGTGGATGTGCAGGAGGCGGATGCGGATTCGCTGCTGCACTGGACGCGGCGGGTGCTGGCGTTGCGCAACGGGTCGCCCGCGCTGCGCGTGGGGGCGATCGATTTCCTGGAGGCGCCGGAGGAATTGCTGGCGTTCGAGCGGGAGCATGAGGGCGAGAGGATGCTCTGTGTCTTCAACCTTGGGGACGAGCCTGTGACATGGACGCCGGCGGGTCATTGGCAGCCGTTGCTGTCGACCGGCGGAGTCGAAGGATGGCATTTCCCCGCAGCTTCCGGTCTTGTCGCGCGCGTTTAAAGGCATCGTACAATGTTCCTGCGTAGGCAGGCAACCAGTCCCACCACCTGAACTGGGCTCCTGCCTCCGCGGCAGCACGTCGCGCTTTGATCTCGTCAGGGCAGACTCAAAAGGAATTATCATGAAGAAACCGACCGCGCTCACCCTGCCGCTTTTCGCGCTTTCGCTGGCCCCGGTGGCTGCCCGCGCCGATGTGGTAGCCAAGGCCGCCTCCCCCGATGGCCGCATCACGCTGACCGTCAGCCTCGATAATGAAGGCCGCCCCAGCTACGCCGTGCAGCGCGACGGCAAGGCGCTGATCGCGGACAGCCGCCTTGGTTTCATGTTCACCGACGCACCGAAGATCGAGCGCAATCTGACGCTGGCCGACAGCAGGACCGGCAAGAGCGACACGACATGGACCCAGCCCTGGGGCGAATGGTCCAGCATCCGCGACCATCACAATGAGATCCGCCTCGCCTTTCGCGAGAAAAGCGACCTTCAGCGCGAGATGGACGTGACCTTCCGCCTGTTCGACGACGGCGTGGCCTTCCGCTACACGCTGCCCGATCAGGCCCATCTGCACCACGCCAATATCGCGGAGGAACTGACCCAGTTCGCCTTTGCGGAGGGCGGCACCGCCTGGTGGAAGCCCGCCTTCGAATGGAACCGGGAGGAATATCTCTATAACAGGACGCCGCTCGATGCGGTCGGGACCGCGCAGACGGTGATGACGGTGAAGCTCGCCAGCGGCACCCATGTCGCGCTGCATGAGGCGGCTTTGGTGGACTATGCGGGGATGAACCTGGCGCGGGCGCAGGGCAATATATTCCGCGCCGCGCTGACGCCGGGTTCCGGGGCGCCCAAGGTTTCGCGGGACGCCGGTTTCTCGACGCCATGGCGCACCATCGCCATCGCGGACGATGCGGCGGGGCTGTACATGAACCATATGATCCTGAACCTGAACGAACCCAACAAGCTGGGCGACGTGTCGGGCTGGATCAAACCGGGCAAGTTCGTCGGCGTGTGGTGGAACATGATCAAGGGCGAGTGGACGTGGGCGCGCGGGCCGAAGCATGGCGCGACCACCGCCAATGTCCGCCGCACTATCGACTTCGCCGCCGCCAACGGCATCCCCGCCGTGCTGGTCGAGGGATGGAATGTCGGCTGGGACGGCAATTGGTTCGGCAATGGCAACGGCATGAACTTCTCCCAGTCCACCGAGGATTTCGACGCCGATGGGCTGGCCGCCTATGCCAGGTCCAAGGGCGTGACGCTGATCGGCCATCATGAGACGGGCGGTTCGGCCAGCCATTATGACGGGCAGCTCGACAGTGCGTTCAAATGGGCCGCCGACCATGGCGAGCGGGTGGTGAAGACCGGCTATGTCACCGATGCCGGGCAGATCGAGCGGGTCGATCCCGACGGCTCGCAGCATCGCGAATGGCATGAGGGGCAGTGGATGGTGAACCACTATCTCCGCGTGGTGCAGGCAGCGGCGAAATATAAGGTCAGCATCGATAGTCACGAGCCGGTGAAGGATACGGGCCTGCGCCGCACTTATCCCAATTGGGTGGCGCGCGAAGGCGGGCGCGGCATGGAATATAATGCCTGGGTCGGCGGCAAGAATCCGCCTGAGCATGAGGCCAATCTCGTCTTTACCCAGTTGCTGGGTGGGCCGATGGACTTCACGCCGGGCGTTCTCAGCCTTTCCGGGTCGGAGGGGAGCGCGATCCAGTCGACCATCGCCAAGCAGTTGGCGCTTTATGTCGTGCTGTACTCGCCCTTCGTGATGGCCGCGGATACGCCCGAAAATTACGCGAAATATCCGGGGCCGTTCCAGTTCATCAAGGATGTGCCGACCGACTGGTCCGATACCCGCGTCCTGAATGGCGAGGTGGGCGACTATGTGACCATCGCGCGCAAGGCCAAGGGCAGCAATGACTGGTATCTGGGCGCGGTCGGGGATGAAGAGGCGCGCTCCACTCAGGTGAAGCTCGACTTTCTGGAGGCCGGGCGGTCCTATGTGGCGGAGATTTATCGGGATGGGCCGGGGGCGGACTATCGCACCGAGGCGCGTCATGCGATCGTGATCGAGAAGAAGGCGGTGAAGAGGGGGGATGTGTTGAGCATTGACCTCGCGCCGGGTGGGGGGGAAGCGATCCGCTTCGTGGCGGGCGGGGGCAAGGGCAAGCGCTCAATACGATAAGATACCCCGCACCGTTCGCCCTGAGCCTGAACGGCGATAGGAATAAGTATAAAGCAAAGGTTGGGGACGCATGGATCAGGCGCAAGATAATCTGGAACCGCAGTCCCGCCCTCGCCAGGGCTTTTGGGGCCTGTGGAACATCAGCTTCGGCTTTTTCGGCATCCAGATCGGCTTTGCGCTGCAGAACGCCAATATGAGCCGCATCTTCCAGTCGCTGGGCGAAAGCCTGGACGATCTGGCGCTGCTGTGGATCGCGGCGCCGCTCACCGGCCTGCTGGTCCAGCCGATCATCGGCCATTATAGCGACCGGACATGGTGCCGTTTCGGGCGGCGGCGGCCTTATTTCTTCGCGGGCGCGCTGTTCGCGGCGCTGGCGTTGGTCGGCATGCCCAATGCGCCAGGCCTGCTCGCCGCGGCGATGATGCTGTGGGTGCTCGACGCCTCGCTCAATGTTTCCATGGAGCCCTTCCGGGCCTTTGTCGGGGATATGCTGGCGAAGGAGCAGCATATGGCGGGCTACGCGCTCCAGACCGCCTTCATCGGCGCGGGCGCGGTGATCGGGTCGTCCACCCCGTGGCTGCTGGACCGGCTGGGGGTCGCCAATGTCGCCAGCGGGTCCGGCATTCCCGACACGGTGCGGATCAGCTTCTATATCGGCGGCGCGGCCCTGTTCCTGGCGGTGTTGTGGACCGTGCTCACCACCCGCGAATATTCGCCCGAGCAGATGACGCGCTTCGAACCTTCGGAGGGCAAGCCGGTCGCTGAAAGGGACGCTGTCCCGGCCATCCCGCCCGGCGGCACGCTCTGGATCGTCGCCGGGCTGGCCGTCGTCGCGATCGTCCGCATCCGGTCGCTGGAGAAGGAACTGTACCTGCTCGGCGCGCTGCTGGCCGGCTATGGCGCGGCGCGGATGCTGGCGCGCCGGCTGCACTGGGGCGGTCGCACCGACAATCTGCTCACCCATGTGGTCGGCAATTTCGCGGCCATGCCCGCGATGATGAAGCGCCTTGCGCTCGTCCAGTTCTTCACCTGGTCCGCGTTGTTCATCATGTGGATCTACACCACCCCGGTCGTCGCCCAATATGTCTTCGGGTCCGCCGATCCCGCCAGCGCCGCCTATAATGCGGGCGGCAACTGGGTCGGCATCCTCTTCGCCACCTATAATGGCGTCGCCGCCCTGGCCGCACCCTTCCTGCTGCAACCGCTCGCCCGCCGGATCGGCCAGGCGCAGACCCATGCCCTGGCGCTGATGCTGGGCGCGTTGGGCTTCCTTTCCTTCCTGTTCCTGCGCGACGCCCGCATGCTGCTGCTGTCGGAAGTCGCCATCGGCATCGCCTGGGCATCCACGCTCGCCATGCCCTATGCGATGCTCGCCTCCAGCGTGCCGCAGGCGAAGCTCGGCATCTATATGGGGCTGTTCAACGCCTTCGTGGTCATCCCGCAATTGCTGGTGGCCACCGTCATGGGCACGATCATGCGGCATTTTTTCCCGACGGAGCCGATCTGGACCATGGCCTTTGCAGCGGGCGTCATGCTGCTCGCCTCAATGGCCGCCCTGCGCTGCCGCCAGGCGCGAAGCTGAGGAAACCGGCGAATCGCAAAAGCGCTTCATGGAAAAGTCGACAGGCTCAGCAAAGGCAGTCGACACCCGATTCCTCTTCGTCGGCAATCATGGCGTCCGCCACCTTCTTATATCTGCCTATTATTCGCCTGCATTCTTCCTGCGACTTGAAATATCCGAAATCATCGTCACCGGGGATTCTGTCCTGCTTCGGTTTTTTCACCATTAACCATGGCGTAAACGCAGACGATGTTTCACAATCAGATGCCTGCCTGAGATCGGTCCATTTCTTTCTGACAATCCCGCCCCCGAATATGGGGCCGGGAACATCCATCTTTGTCATTTCCAATCCTGTATATTGGGAATGATGGCGACGATTTCACATATTCAACAGGTCAGGGTAATCCTGAATCGGGCAAGAACCGGATGATTTCGGAGAATTTCTTGACGCCGAACTTCTTCATGATGCTGGCGCGGTGCATTTCCACCGTTCTGATGCTGATCTGCAGCGCGTCAGCCACATCCCTGTTGCTGCCGCTGGAACTCAGCGCGCGCACGACATCCAGCTCCCTTTTGGTGAGGCTGCCGAAATAGGCTGCGGCGGCTTCCCGCCGGCGCTGGATCTCGATGTTCCGTTCCAGCATGGGCCAGGCATTGGCGAGCACCTTGAGCAGCAGGCCGTCGGCAAAGGGCTTTTCCAGAAAGTCGATGGCGCCCCGCTTTATGACGTCGACCGCCGTCGGAATATCGCGCGACGCCGTCATGACGATCAGGGGGATGTCCACCCGCCGCGCGGACAGTTCCTGCTGAACCGCCGGCCCGGCCATGTCGGCCAGATGCAGTTCCATCACCGCAATGCCGGGCGCTAGGAAATCAAGCGCCTCGATAAAGTCGGAACCGCAGGAAAAGGGGACGGGTCCGAACCCTTCCCGGCGCAGGATTCGCACCAGTTCCTGGCGCATCCTGCTGTCGTGGTCCACGATATAGACTGGACATCCTGGGTTCATAGCCAATTGCCTAGACCATCATTCCCGCGCCAACGCGCGAAGCCGCCAATGGTTTCGGCTCCGATCCTTTCTTTTTTATCGCGTCAGTTCGCAGCCGTCCGGCGGGGTTCGAAGAAGACCCCGATCATCCCGCCGCTCGACCACTGCACCCGCCCCATCCGTACATCCAGGCCGCGGGTTTTCACAAGCAGCCGCGTACCTTCGCCAAGGCCGCCCACTTCGATCATCATCCCTTCGGCCGACAGGTTGCGGATCGTCCCGATCAACACGGGCGTGGAAGTCACCAGCGTTGCGGAGAAATCGACCGCCAGTCGGCGGCTGCGCGGCTCGTAGGTCTGGGGCGCGGGGTTCGCATCAGGCTCCTCGCCCGGAATCCAGGGCAATGTCTCTTCAAGCAGAAGACCGCATTTGGGCCCGTTGATCCAGCGGACCTCCGCCGTACGGAAGCTGGCGTCGTCGAAGCTCACATGCACCTGCTGGTGCAAGCTCAGCGACAGGGCGCACCGTCCGCTCAGTCCCGCATGGGACACATTTTCGACAGACAGGTTCGCTTCCTCGACGACCGGATAGAGCAATGCCGTCTTGAAGACGGTCTGCCGGGGGTGCCGGCGTTTCTCCATCATCGCGCTCCGGTCGTCGGACGGCTTTTCTAGCGGCTCGGTCATACGGGTTCCCACAGATTCGCGGAATCCCATAAATGATTGGACTTGCACGCCGATTAGCGGGGAAATAGGTATTTTTACGGTATCGCCCGGAGCGGTTGCATTAACCTTCATCTCCTAGACAGCCGGGGGCCGTTTCCTCCGCTGAGGCCGGCCTGGAACCGGCGGGGCGCATTTTCAGTCCCATCATGCGCCTCGCCTTTACTTTCCTCAGACAAATGGCATCATCGTCGCATGCTTGCTCGATGGTCCTATATTAGCACCAGCCAGTTGGATGCAACCCAAGCCGAAAAACACATGGAAGAGATCGTCCAGGTCTCCATTCCGCGCAACCGCTCGCTGGAAGTGACGGGCGCGCTGCTGTTCACGGGCAACCGCTTCGCCCAATATCTGGAAGGCGCGCCGGCCGCCATCGAAAACCTCAAGGCGAGCATCCTGCGCGACCGGCGCCACAGGGAGGTTCAGACGATCGCATCGGGCGAAGCGCCGCATCGCCATTTCGTCACCTGGTCCCTCGCCTATGCCGGCCCTTCCCATTTCGTTTCCGACATCATCGAACGCGCCTTGAACGATGCGCTGGAAAAGGGCGACGAAGGGTTCGAAGCGCTGGTTCAGATGATGTCGGAATTTTCGATCCGCGGCCGGGGTTGAGCTTTCGTCCCGCCATGGCGCGGCGACGCCGATATACCATCCCGCCGGAAAGCAGGCGATTATTAACTCAGATCAATATCCGCCGGGGAACAGGAAGACCTGCCGCTGGTTGCTCTGCCATGCCACTCGCCCTATCCTCGCCGATCGTCCGGGCGGCGGCCGGTCCACTGCCATTGTCACGCAGGATGCATGGCCTTGTCCCTTCCCCGCCCCACCGATATGAGCAAGGGCAGACCATCGGTGTGAATGACAGACGCCCCGGTCGGGCGGAACGTCCAGCGCACGACCGGTTCGGAAAGAAAGGGAGAGCCCGATGTCAGAGCCTGTGGTCCGTGCCGGCCAGAACCATGCCGATCGCCCCCAATATGTCCGTGCGGGAATAGGGCTTGATCACCCGCCTGCAGCTTTCATAGGCCGACGGCAGGCTTTGTTCGTCATAGCCCGTCACGATGATCACCGGCACGGCACGCGCGACCAGTTCGTCGATCAGGGGATAGCTCATCTCCCCCTGAAGATTGACGTCGAGCATGACGATGTCAGGCAAGTGTTCTGCAATGGCCTTGAGCGCGCCGAACAGGCTGCCATGCGGGCCCATCACCGAAAACCCCTCTTCGGCCAGCAAGGCGCCAAGGTCGCTCGCGAGAAAATAATCATCCTCCACCACCAGCACGCGAACCGCGCCGGGGGTCACCCCTTCCATCATTCATCTCTCCTCTCCCGCCAGCCGTCGCACGGGAATGGGCGGCAGAAAATAACATAGGTGGAAACGCGCCATGTCATCGCTCGATATCCCGCAGGTTGCGATGAAGGATAGCATCACTGCCCAGAAACTGGCGGCGCACTGGCCGCTCGGCCGGCGCGACCGGGATGTGATCAACGGCCTGGCCGGTCGGGCGCTTCAACCGCTGCGCACCGGCACGGACCTGTTCACCCAGGGGGACCGGCTGACCTCCATCTTCTTCCTGCTGGAGGGATGGGCGGCCCGGTACAAGATGCTGGAGGACGGCCGCCGCCAGATCGTCAGCCTGCTGCTGCCGGGCGATTTGTGCGATCCCTTCTGCTTCCTGCTGCATCGCGCCGACCATGGCGTCACCGCGCTCACGCCGGTCAGGGTCGCCGAAGTCGGACGCAGCCAGTTCGAGGAGATCGCGCTGGCCCATCCCGAAATCACCAAGGCGATGTGGATCAACGCCCTGATCACCGCGTCCATCCAGCGGGAGTGGTGCGTCAATCTGGGCCGCCGCACCGCGCTGGAACGGTTCAGCCATCTCTTCTGCGAACTCTATCACCGGCTGCTGAAAGTGGGCTTGGTCAGCGGCAACGGCTTCCACTTTCCCGTCACGCAGCTCGAACTGGCGGACGCAACGGGATTGACGATGGTGCACACCAACAGAATATTGCAGGAAATGCGTCGCCAAAGGCTGATAGAATTGCACCGGCGCCATCTTGTCGTGCCGGATCTCGCAGCGCTGGAGCGCGTCTGCGCCTTCGACCCTTCCTATCTGCATCCGGCGGCGCAAGAGGCATCGTGACGACACCATCCCCGACCGACGGCTGGCGCGACTTCCTCGCCCTCTTCGATGCCTCTCCCCTGCCCCAGATCCAGGTCGGGCCCAACGACAATATATTGCGCGCCAATGCGGCATTGACGGAATTGCTGGGCATTCGGCCGGACCGGCTGATCGGCGGGCGGCTGGTCGTGCCGGCATCGGGCGAGTCGGCGGCACGGCTGAGCTGGGACGACGGCAAATGCGAGGCGCGGCTGTTCGCCGCCGTGCTGGTGACGACGCCCGACTATCGCGTCTGCGTCTTGCAGTTCGGCAATGTCGACGCCCTGGAGGCGGCGGCGCGGCAATATCTGCTGCGCGACGTGCAGCATCGGCTGCGCAACCTGATCGCCTCCGTCCGCTCCATCTTCCGGCGGACTGCCGCGACCAGCGATTCCGTCGACCATCTCACCAGCCATTTCCTGGGGCGGCTGGACGCCATCGCCCGGATCGAATCCAATCTGGCCCTGGCGGAACGCCATGGACTTGAACTGCACGACCTGATCATGGACGAGCTGGCGGCGTTCGCCGTCCGTGCGGGGGAACAGGCCTTTCTGGAGGGGCCGGATGTCCGGCTGCGCACCTCCGCCGCGACGACATTGGCCCTCGCCTTTCATGAACTGGGCAATAATTCCATCAAATATGGCGCGCTCGGGTCGGACGGCGGCCGTGTCTGGGTCCGATGGTGGAGCGATCGCGAACCGGCCGGTCCGGTGCTGCGCATCCTTTGGGAGGAAAAGGGCGGCGACAGCCCGACAGCCGCCCGCCGGTCCGGCTTCGGCACGGAGATGCTGACCAAGACGATCCCGTTCGAACTGGACGGTTCGGGCACCATCGACTGGACGCCCGGCGCGTTCAAGGTGCACATCAGCCTGCCCATGACCAAGAGGCTGCTGCACCCCAGCGACTAGAGCCAATCGACATTCAGCCCTGACGGCCTGCAAATGACGTTTTCCGTGCTTCCGGTGCTCACCTACTTTGAGTAGGCTGCGCTCCGGGTCACGGAAAACCATCATTTTCGGCTCGTCATCTTCTGAATGTCGATTGGCTCTAGCCGGCGGAAGGGCGAAGAAGCGCGCCGGCCATGATCCAGGTTATGGGCCGGCCAGGAACGGGGGAACGTCCGCCGCCGTTCTATGTGCTGGGAGGCATGGCCATATGCTTCCCCTCAAGACCATGAAACCAGAGGAACCGCCGACATGCACGAACCGGAACGTCCCAGCGATCGGCGTCTCGGGCTGGCGGCGATCTGGGCGGTGGGAATCGTCCTGCTGGTGATCGCCGTCGTCTTCATCGGGCGCAACTTCTGGCATCATGACGTGCTGAAGGAAGACCAGCAGACGGGCGAGAACAGGGCCGACGACCATGAGGGCCTGACGCCGAACGAAAAGCGCTGAAGCGGCGCCATGCGGCGCGTGGATGCTCCAGAGCCAATCGACATTCAGAAGATGACGAGCCGAGCCGAAGGCCACCGAAGGTAAAATGTCGGTTTTCCGTGACCCGGAGCGCAGCCTACTCAAAGTAGGTGAGCACCGGAAGCACGGAAAAGCGTCATTTGCAGGCCGTCAGGGCTGAATGTCGATTGGCTCTAGCCCTGTTCTTCCTCCAACTCGACATGCCGGTCCATCCGGCCGAGCCAGGCCTGGGGGCGGAAATCGGACAGTTCTGTCAGGCGGCGCCAGTTGGGGATGGTGATCCGCCGCCGGTCGCGTTCGATCACCCCCGCCTTTTCCAGCGCCTTCAGCGTCCGGTTGACATGCACGGTGGTCATGCCGGTGGCGTCGGCCAGCTCCACCTGGGACAGGGGCAGGATCAGCCGGCACCCGTCCGATCCCCCTTCCGGATAGCTGCGCATCACCAGCTCGCAAAGCAGATAGGCTATCCTTCCCCTGGCGTCCCGCCGGCCCATATTGCTGATCCAGGCGCGGAAGACCGATGTTTCGGCCGTCATCTCCGCCCACAGCGCATCGGCGATGTTCGCCCGCTCGCGCATCAGCGCCAGCACGTCCTCCAGCGGGATGGCGGCGACGCGCAGATCGGTCAGCGCCTGGACGAAATCCTCCGATGGAAAGAGCTGCACCGGCGGCAGCGTCAATATGTCGCCCCGGCCATGTATTCCCACGATATGGCGGCCGCCATTGGACGATATGCGGTGGCGATGGGCAAAGCCCGACAGCAGGATCAGGCAGGATTGCGGCCGGTCGCCCTCCCGGATGATATAGTCCCCCGGTTCGCAATGACGCAGGCTGTGCGGCAGGGATAGCAGAGCGGCGCCGTCTTCCTTCGAGAGAGCCGTGCGCCCGCCAAGGCGCGCCAGCAGCGGCAACAGGATCGATGATGGCATTTTCATGAGCGGGATGGGATGCCGTCTTCATCTCCGCCGCGGCCGCGATGCTCGCCGCTGGCCGTCCGGCTGTCCATGGCGGAATGCCGGCCTGCCGCATGCAGGACCGGGCCGTCGCGACGCGGCGCTCTCCCCCCGGCGGGAAGAACGACGGAGCAGTGCGGCATGGGACTCATTATAAGGGTGGAGGAATTCATCCCGGATCGTGTCATGACTCGTCGTCTTGGTGGCGCTGCTCATTCTCCTTCGGTCGACCGGCCGGCGCCGGCGTTCGAACGAAGAAGGATTCACCTTGCTCCAGCCGCCCGCCGACGCTCGCTAACATATGCTAATGCAGGTGTAATTTTTGCCGTTGGGCCTCATTTTCCGGGGCTGGACGGTTGCAGAAGTTGCGCGACATCAAGAAGTTCGCGCCCGCCCGATCAGGCCGCCATGTCCTGGCCGGTGAGGGCGGCCACTTCGCGCAGGGCCTGAAGCTCCGGTATGCGCAGCCATTTGGATTGCAGTTCGACCAGACCGCGCGCCCGCATGGATTGCAGCGTGCGATTCACATGGACCGGGGTCAGCCCGGTCATGTCCGCGATCTCCATCTGCGTCAGCGGCATGGCGCATTGCTGGCCATAGGCGAGACCCGCCTGCCGCATGCGTTCGAACAATTCCAGCAGCAGATGCGCCACCCGTTCGAGCGCCGTCTTGCGGCCCAGGGTGACAAGCCAGTTGGCCTGCCGCTCGATCATGCCGGACAGCGCCTGCCAGAAGCCGTTATGCCCGTCGAAACCGGCGTGCGAGGGTATGCGACAGGGCAGCCGGAGCGCCCTGACGTTGGTGATCGCCACCACGGGCTGGGACGCCACCCCGCCCAGCGCCCATTGCGGATCGCAATAATCGCCCGGCAGATAGAGCGCCGTAATCTGGCGGCGGCCATCCGACAGCAGCCGGTATCGGCACGCCCACCCTTCCTGAACATAAAGCATGGCGTCGGGTTTTTCATTTTCCCGGGCCAGAAACTGATGCATTCGGAAATGAACCTGGTTTTCGCCTTCGGCAACCTGGCTTAACATGGACTACTCCTTGTTAAGCCCCCCTGGACCAATATCGATTGAACCTGCCCCCACCATAGCGTTTCTGGTTCATGCTGGATTCACCTATGTTTCCTCGCAGCAAATAATTGGGATGGAGCGAGAAAAAGAGCCGATGAACGCGGCACGCCCTCCGGCGGCCTCCGGAAAATTGCCGTTCGTCTAGGGTGTGTGGGGATTCAGTTCAGGGTGGAGCGAAAATGGTGGCTTTCGAGAACCAGCGCGCAGCGTACTCAAAGTACGTGAGCACTGGAAGCGCAGAAAGCCGCCATTTGCAGCCCGCCATGGGCTGAATCCCCACACAGCCTAATGCAGGTTATCGCGCGGGCGTGGGGCCGTGGAACCTCCTAACCCCGAAAACCGCTGGCTTTGCAGGAGGAACGACCATGTCCAAAATGCTCTTGCTGATGCCGCTGATCGCCGTGGCGATGCCCGCCGCCGCGGCGGAATCCCCCACCGCCTATCTGGGGAAAGCGGGCGCGGGCGACCTGTACGAACAGACATCCAGCAAGATCGTGCTGGAAACGACCAGGGATGCCAGGGTCAAGAGCTTCGCCACCATGATGGTGGGGGATCACGGCAAGAGCACCGCCATGCTGAAAAGCGCGGCTGCGGCATCGGGCGTCAAGGCGCCGCCGCCCAGTCTGACGCCCGATCAGCAGGCGAAGGTCAGGGCGCTGAAGCAGGCGAAGGGCGCTGCCCGCGACACCCTCTACTGGCAGCAGCAGAAGGCGGCTCACAGCCAGGCGCTGCAACTGCATCAGGATTATGCCGCCCATGGTTCTGACCGGTCGCTCAAGGACGCGGCGGCGAAGATCGTGCCTGTGGTGAAACATCATCTCGACCTTCTGAACGCAGGCCGATGACGGACGTCCATAGCCTCGCCGCCCCTGCCGCTCCGGCGGACCTGAAGCATGTCTCGCTGGATCGGGAAAGCGATGCGCGCTACTGGCAGCAGCGTTTCAGCACATCGCGTGCCCGGCTGGAGCAGGCGGTCGAGCAGGTCGGCCATAATGTCAGCGCCATAGCGGAGTTCCTCCACCACAGCGGCTGACGGCGGGCGTGACGGCCAGACCCTTGTTGCACCCGGATAAAAGATCGACCAGGGCCGCGCCTTTCCGGGAACCAGCCCGTCGGCGCGCCTGTTCTCTCCTCAACGAAAGGAGAGTTTTCGATGCACAAGGAAGAGGAAGACGGCCGCATCGTCACCCATGTCTCACGGCAGGAGGCGCGAAGCGGCGCTTCCACCCATGTCACCCGCTATGTTCTGGGCATCAGCCTCTTACTGGTCGTGATCGCCTTCGCCATCCTTCTGGCGGGCGGCTTCTTCAGCACTGCCGAAACGGGCGCCGACGGATCGCACATGGCCAGCCCGGCCGAAGCGAACGGAGGCTGAGTCCCGGCATGATGGGCCAGACCGACCTTGCGGCACAGACGGTGTTGATCGTCGAGGACGACTATTATCTCGCCTTCGATACGGCGGAAGCGCTGCGAGGCGCGGGAGCCGGGATCATGGGGCCTTTCCCGACCGAGGAGAAGGCGATGGCTGCGATCCGCCAGGAACGCCCCACCGCCGCCGTGCTGGACATCAACCTGGGAAACGGTCCCTCCTTCGACCTTGCGCGGTTGCTGAAGGAACGGGGCGTGCCGTTCCTGTTCCTGACCGGCTATGACGAGGAAATCATACCGCCCGATCTCGGCGATACATTGCGGCTGCAAAAGCCGGTCGCCCCCAGGGAGATCGTCGCCTCGCTCGCCAGGCGCCGCCAGGGCAGCGCCTGACGCCCGGACTCATTCGGCCGCGATGCCCGCGCCCCCCACGAAGGAGGCGCCGCTCAACGCAGGACTGCATGCAAAGCCCGGCATGCGATCGTAAAGCTCCTTCTCGAAAAAGGCGCAGGTGATCGCCAGCCCCTCGCTCAAGGGAACGTGCGGTTCCCAGCCGAGCAACTGGCGCGCCCTGCGGATGTCCGGCCTGCGCCGGCGCGGATCGTCGACCGGCAGCGGCTGGAACACGACCTGGGACTGCGTGCCGGTGGCGGCCACGACCTGATCCAGCAGTTGCAGGATGGTATATTCCTCAGGATTCCCCAGGTTGACCGGCGCCATGTCGGACAAGGGCGCCTCCATCAACCGGATCAGCCCGTCCACCATGTCCGACACGAAGCAGAAGCTGCGCGTCTGCGATCCGTCGCCATAGATGGTGATGGCATCGCCCGACAAAGCCTGGCAGACGAGGTTGGAGATCACCCGGCCATCGTCGGGATGCATGTTCGGGCCATAGGTGTTGAAGATCCGCGCCACCCGCACATCGGCGCGGCCCAGCCGGGCGAAGTCGAAGGCCATGGCCTCCGCCGCGCGCTTCCCCTCGTCATAGCAGGCGCGGGGGCCGGTGCAGTTCACCCAGCCACGATAGTCCTCGCGCTGGGGATGCGCCTCCGGATCGCCATAGACCTCGCTGGTGGAGGTGAGCAGGAAGCGCGCGCCGACCTGCTCCGCCAGCCGCAGCAGGCGATCGGTTCCGACCACGCTGGTCAGCATCGTATGTTCGGGATCGGCCTGATATTGCGGCGGCGAAGCCGCGCAGGCGAGATTGTAGATGCGGCTGATGTCGCGCCGGCGCGTGACCGCATCGGGCAGGGGATCGACGATGTCGCCGCGCACGAAGGTGAAGGCGCGATGCCCCTCCAGCATCCGCAGGTTGACCTCCCGCGAGGTCTGGAGGTTGTCGAGGCAGATCACCTCATGCCCCCGGTCCAGCAGCGCCCGGCACAGATGCGACCCGATGAAGCCGGCTCCTCCGGCCACCAGGGCTGTTTCACGCTTTCCGTTCATCGACCCTCCGTCCTTTTCTGTCCTGTCGTTCTTCATTCGGCCGCCGCCATGTCCCGCGTGCGCATCCGGGCGGCCTCTTGCAGCCAGTTTTCCAGCTCGGCGGCGCGGCTGCCCGATATATGCCGGTCCAGGATGCGGCGGCGGGCGGCCTCGCCCACATCGGCGCGATCCTCATGGAGGGCGACGATCACCTGCTCCGGATTCCAGGCGAAGATGATTTCGCGATTGGGCTCCAGCAGCTCATTGAGCCCCGGCCAGACATCGGAGATGATAGGCGTGCCGCAGGCCGCCGCCTCGAACAGCCGGACGGAGGGGGACCAGCCCGCCTCGATCATGTCGGCGCGCGTGACGTTCAGCGTGTAGCGCGAGGCGGAATAGAAAGCGGCGTGGTCGCGCGGGGCGAGATGCTCGATCCGCTCGACATTGGCGGGCCAGTCCATGTCGTCCGGATATTGCGGCCCGGCGACGACGAAACGCCTGTCAGGCAGCAGCCGCGCCGGTTCGATCAGCAACTTCTCCAAGGTGGGCTGGCGATCCGGGCTGTAGGTGCCGAGATAGGAGAGATCCCATTTCTTCGGCACGTCCATCGGCCGATAGGCCGACGCATCCACCGAGCAATAGAGCGCCCGCGCCATGGGGGAACGATAATGCCGCTCCAGCAGGTCGAGCGTCGGGCCGCCGGTGAAGGAGCAATAGCAGTCATAGCCCGCGATCAGTTCCGCCGACAGATAGTCGCACCGCCCTTCGCGCAGCGCCGCCAGCGTGACGGGCGTATCGATGTCGTAGAAGGCGGTGACCCCGCGCGCCGTGCGCTGCACATAATGGCCGACCGCGATGCCGTCGGGCACATAGGAGCCGACCATGACCGCGTCCGCCGTCTCGATCTCCTGCCGCCAATCTTCCAGCGCTTCCACGCTGTCGTAGAATTCCAGCCGGCAGAAAGCGGGATCGATGAGGTCGCGCTGGCTGGCATACCAGGGCACGTCCCGCTCCAGGAAGAGTATCTCATGCCCGCGCCCGGCGAAGGCGGAGAGCAGGGCGCGGAAGGTCGTGGCATGACCATTGCCCCAGGATGAAGACAGGCTGAGTCCGAGGACGACGAGTTTCATGCTCCCTCCATCTGATGGTGCCTGGCGGCGCGCCGCCCCGACCGGTCGCGCAGGATTTCGTCGACCTGGCGCCCGCGTAGTTCATAGCTGTGTTCGGCCCGGACACGGGCAAGCGCCGCCTGTCCGATCGCCCGCGCCCGATCCGGCGTCAGCGCCGCCAGATGATCCGCCACATCCTGCCCGTCGCGGGCGACCAGCACCTCCTCGTCCGGGGTCAGGAACATCTCTATCCCCTCCCACGCATCGGTGATCAGGCAGGCCCCTGCCCCCGCTGCCTCGAACACGCGGGTCGCGGGGGAAAAGCCGATATGCGCCATGCTGTCGCGGGCGACGTTCAGCACGGCCAGCGGGCTGCAATTGAAGGCGTTGTGCTCGGCGGTGTAGACATGACCGCGATGGCGGACATTGCCGGGCATCGCCTTGCTGTCCCAGCCATTGCCGCCGATCAGGAACTGGCGGCCGGGCGACAGGGCCGCGGGTTTCAGGAAGAATTCCTCCACCCGCGCCTCCCGGTCGGGCAGGCGGTTGCCAAGGAAGGCGAGATCGGCGGTGAAGCGCGGATCGGGCGGCACGGGATGGTGGCTCTGCGGATCGAGCGCATTGTAGACGGGAACGCACTCCACCGCGCCGAAGCCGCGATAGGCGTTCACCACCGGATCGCCGCCGCCATAGGTCAGCACCATGTCGAGTCCGGGCAAGGCGCGGCGCACGGCATGGTCCGGATCGGCGCGCATCTCGTCCAGCGTCGCGGCGGCGTCCACATCCCAGAAGATGCGCAGCGCATGGGGCCCGGCGCGGCGCATGACCCCGTCCAGCAGCTCGTCGTCGAACACGCCCACGCCGCTGGCCTTTACGACGACGTCGGCATCGGCGGCCTCGTCCATCACGCCCTTCAGCGCGTCCGGCGTGGCGGGATAGACCACCACCCGCGCCCAGTCGGGCGGGTCGATGTCACGGTGCTGCTGCCGGTCGAAGGCATCCGGTTCATAGAATGCGATGTGATGGCCATGCCGGGCAAGCTGCTCCAATATCCCGCGATAATAGGTGGCCGCGCCGTTCCAGTAGGAGGAGAGCAGGCTGGAGCCGTAAAAGGCGATCTTCATGCAACGCTCCTGATCGGCTGCGCGTCGAGCGACGCCGTGATGTCCATCAGCTGCTGCGCGCGATGGGCGCAGCTATGGCGGCTGCGGATCGTCTCCAATCCGTTGCGGACGAGGCTGGCGCGAAGGTCCGCATCCTCGCTGATGGCGCGCATATGGCCCTTCATTTCGTCGCCGGTCCGGGCGAAGAGGAAATCCTCGCCGGGCCGGAACAACCCTTCGCTGTCGTCCCAAGGGGCGGACAGCAACGGAATGCCGCAGGCCAGCGCCTCGAACACCCGGATCGTCGGAATGCCGGGCAGAAGCTGCGTATAATAGCGGCGCGGCACATGGACGGTGGCAAGGTGGCGGGCGAAGATAGCCGGCGCGGCGGCATTGGGCGCCCAGCCATGATAGGCGACGCCATAGCGTTCCAGCGTCGCCAGCGCCTCCTGCGGATAGCGCACGCCATAGATGTCGAGCGGAAGCTTCGCCTGCCGCGCGGGGCGGAAGAGGTAATCCTCCAGTTCGGCGGTACGCTCCCCATCGCCCCAGTTGCCGATCCAGACGAGGCCGCTCTTCTCACCGGGCAGGGGGCGGAAATGCCTTATGTCGGCGGCTTCATGCCAGGTCCAGACGCGCTCGCCCCAGCCCCAGCTTCGATAGACCTCCGACAGGGCCTCGCCGAACGCCAGCACGCCGTCATAGCCCGACAGGTCGAACGCCCGGATCGCGTCGGGATCGGACACGGCGCGATGATGGGTGTCATGGAACAGCAGCGTGAAATCGCTCCGCCCCGCCCGGATCAGGCCGAGCGCCCCGACCAGCGAAGGCTCGTTCCATTCATGGACGATGACGAGGTCCGCGCCGTCGACCAGCGCGACCAGATCGTCCTTCATGCCATAGCCTTGGGCACGGAGTTCGGGATAGGCCTGACGATAGGCGGCGAGCCCCTCCTCCCCATGGTCGGACAGGAGGTTGGCGAGGCTCCAATTGCCCTCCGGCTCCAGCGCCAGCACGTCATGGCCCATGGCGGCGAGTTCGCGCAGCACGCCGCGCAGGAAATGAGCATTGCCATGGTTCCAGCAGGACAGCAGCGAATGGGTGAAATAGAGGATCTTCATGCGGCGACCTTCCGCTGGACGGCGCGATAATGGGCGGCCATGTGCGCGGCCGTGGCGGCGGGGGTATAGGCGCCCGCCCGTGCTTGGGCGCGCTGGCCCATTTCCCCGCGAGCGGCGCCGTCGCCCAGCAATTCCTCTATCGCCCAGGCGAAGCCCCGCGCGTCGCGAGGATCGACGAAGATGGCGGCGCCATCCCATAGCTCCCGGAAAGTCGGAATGTCGGACAACACCAGCGCGCAACCCGCCAGCGCCGCCTCCAGCACCGCAAGGCCGAAGGGTTCGTAAAGCGCCGCCGAGGCGAAGACCGGTCGGCTGGCCAGATGCCGGGCCAGCGCCATGCTGTCGAGCGGGCCGAGCGGCAGCAGCGAACGCAGACCGATCGCCCCTCCCTGCGGCCCCTCAAGCGGCCCCGCGGCCCTGAACGGCACGGCGATGCGGGCGGCCGCCTCGTCCAGCACCCGGACATTCTTGCCCTCGTCCCAGAGACGGCCGGCGGTGAACACATGGTCCTGCATCGCCTGCGGCTTCACCGGAAAGAACCGGCCATTATGGACCGCCATGGGGAGCACGCCATAATGGCGGCGCGCCGCCTGCGCAAAGGCCATGCTGGGCGCGACGATGCGGCTCGCCTGCCGAAGGCCGGCCGCGACCAGCGCGGTGCGCCAGTTGAAATCCTCCGGCATGGGACCGCCGCGCACCGCTTCCCACCAGGTCGCGACGCAACTGTGCAGCAGCGCGATCACCGGGCAGGGATAACGGCCGGCACTGGCCAGCGCCGGCGTATGCAGTTGCACCGCGTCGGCGCGAAGGTCGCCCGCCATTTCCGCCAGCCGCGCCTCGGCCTGCACGATGGGCGCCGCTTCCGCCGCCAGCCATTCGAGTTCGAGGCCGGTTTCCACCAGATGGCAATTGGCTATGGCCGCCGCCTCCGCCCGCTGCGCCTCGCTCAGCGCAGGGCCCATGACGGCCAGCGTCACCTCATAGCCATGGGGCTGGAGCGCGCGGATCAGGTCTGTCGAATATTGCCAGACGCCGCCCACCGCGTCGGCGGACAGCAGCAGATGCCCGCCGCCCCTCACAGCGCGCTCGCGGTCATCAGCCTGGGCCCGGCGCGCTCCGCCCGTTCCTCCGCCAGCCAGCGGGCCAGGTCGGCGACGCCCTGCCGCCAGGGCTTGCGCGCCTTCAGGTTCAGCGCCGTGCGCGCCGAGGCGGTGTCCGCGACGAAATAGCGCTGGTCGCCCGCCCGCCAGGGCGCGAAGTCGGGTACGATGGACTTGCCCAGATGGACGCCGATGAAGGCCAGGATCTGCCGCAGGCTGACGGCATTGTCCGGCCCGCCGCCCAGGTTGAAGGCGCGGCCGCCCACCCGTCCGATCTGCCGCCAGACCGCCAGATAGGCGTCCACCGCATCCTGCACGTCCAATATGTCGCGCACCTGATGGCCGTCGCCATAAAGGGTGATCGGCTGTCCTTCCAGGGCGCTGATCAGGAAATGCGCGACCCAGCCCTGATCCTCCGTCCCCATCTGCCGCTGGCCGTAGATGCAGCTCATGCGCAGCACTGCGGCGGGCAGATCGAAGCTGCGGGCATAGTCCAGCACATATTGGTCCGCCGCCCCCTTGGAGCAGCCATAGGGCGTATGGAAATCGAGCGGGCGGCTTTCGTCTATGCCGTTGGCGCGCAGATGCTCCGAGGCCGGCTGATAGGCGCCGTCGATCAACGGGAAGTCCAGGTCCTCCAGCCCGCCATAGACCTTGTTGGTGGAGGCGAAGATCACCGGGGGCGGCGTGGCGCAGCGGCGCGCAGCCTCCAGCACGTTGAGCGTGCCGAGCGCGTTCACCTCGAAATCGGCGCGCGGATCGGTGAAGCTGGTGGTGACGGCGACCTGCGCGGCCATGTGGAAGACCGCCTTCGCGCCGGCGACCGCCCGGTCCACCGCCGCATCGTCCCGCACATCGGCGATGACCGGCGTGATCGCGGCGCCATGGCGCTGCTCCAGCCAGGCAAGGTTGCGCTCGACGCCGGGCCGGGCCAGCGAGTCATAGACGACGACCTGCTCGCCCTCCCCCGCCAGCCGGTCGGCGATGTTGCAGCCGATGAAGCCGGCGCCGCCCGTGACCAGCACGGGCCTTCCGTCGGCGCGCTTCACGCGACCAGCCCCCGCGCTTCCAGCTCCGCCCGCGCCTGATTGACGCGGTCGTCGGCGGTCTGCCGCGCCACCCATTCGGCCAGCACGGCAAGGCCCTGCTGGAAGTCCTGCCGGGCCCTGAAGCCCAGCACCTCTTCCGCCTTGCCGGTGTCGCAGAAGCAATGGCGGATGTCGCCGGTGCGCGCTTTGCCGACGATTTCCGGTTCCCCGTCGTTCCGGCCCATCGCCAGTGCAAGCGATTGCGCCACCTCCGTGACGGAGCGGTCCTGCCCGGAGCCGATGTTGAAGGTGCCGCCCGCCGCCTGCGGCAGTTCCAGCGCATCGGCAAAGGCGCGCGCCACGTCGCCGACATGGACGAAGTCGCGCCGCTGCCCACCATCCTCGAAGATCATCGGCTTCTGCCCGTTCAGCAGGCGCGACGCGAAGATCGCCAGCACGCCGGTATAGGGATTGGACAGCGCCTGCCCCGGCCCATAGACGTTGAACAGGCGCAGGCAGACGCCCTCCATGCCATAGGGCGCGGTCATGATGTGGGTCGTGCGTTCCTGCACATATTTGTTGAGCGCGTAGATAGAGGCGAGATTGGGCTGCTTCCATTCCGGCGTGGCGATGGGGGTGAGCGGGCGGCCCTGCCGGTCGACTGGGTCCCAAACCTTCTGATTGTCGCGGATCGACCCGCGCTCCGCGTCCTGGACGATCCGGCCGTCCTCGTCGCGGTACAGCCCCTCGCCATAGATGCTCATCGAGGAGGCCGTCACCACACGCCGCACCGGACGGTCGATCAGCCGTTCGAAGAGGACGGCGGTGCCGACGTCGTTGACGGAGGTATAGCGCTCCACTTCATACATGGACTGGCCCACGCCGACTTCCGCGGCGAGGTGGATGACGGCGTCGACGCCTTGCAAGGCGCGATCCACCGCATGGCCGTTGCGCACATCGGCGCGGATCAGCTCAACCTCCGGATCGAGATCGGCCGGCCGCTCGATGTCTCCATGAACCTGCTCGATCATGCTGTCCAGCACGCGAACGGCATGGCCGCGCTCCAGCAACTCCCGGCAAACCGTCCGGCCAATAAAACCGGCGCCACCCGTGACAAGAATCTTTTCCACGGCCGCTCCCCTTCATTGATGATGATTTGCCAAGGATTGGCCGCGAGGATGTGATATTCCCCGCAACCGTGGCAACGGGATCATGAACATCTTCTTCTACCGTCAGGTTCCGGAAATATTTCAGAAAACCGTTGAATCTCTACTCAATATAAACTCATGAAAATAACTCATGTTATACGGCAAAAACACAGGTTATTCATGATATTTCCATTTACCTGTTTGAGAATTACGTCTATGGAACTTTCCTTCTCTTAATCCTGTTAAGCAGCATCTATGTTGATGCTGTCCTCCTCTCGCGAACCGCCCCGCACCTGCTTTCACCTGATCCGTCATGGGATGCATGGCGAATATGGCCGCCTGCTGAGCGGGCGGGCGGGCGCGTCGCCCCTCACTGCGCGGGGCCGCATGCAGGCAGCCGGGGTCGCGGCATGGCGCGGCCTGCACGACATAGACGCCGTCCACGCCAGCCCGCGCCGGCGCACGGTGGAAACCGCCTCCATCATTGCCCGGTCCCTGGAGCTGGAGGTCGCCATCGTCCCCGATCTGGACGAGGTCGATTTCGGTTCCTGGAACGGACAGTCCTTTCCGGAACTGGAGGAAGATCCGCGCTGGCGCGATTGGAACCGCAACCGCTCCACCAGCGCGACGCCGGGCGGAGAGACGATGGGCGGCGCAGTCGCCCGAACCGTCCGGCATCTGGAAACAGTCGCGCGGGAAAAGGCGGGCGCGACCATCCTCTGCGTCACCCATTGCGACATCATCCGCGGGACGATCGCGCATTATCTCGGCCTCAGCCTCGACAATCTGCTGAGGTTCGAAGTCGATCCCGGTTCGATCAGCACGATCCTGCTGGGACCAGGCGGCGGTAGCGTGACCCGATTGAACGAGGTACCCGCATGAAGACAGTGAATCTCGCCGCAGACCGCAAGACCGACGCATTGCGCCGCCAGATCGAAGAATTGGGCCCATGGTTCCACAATCTTCGCATCGGCGGCGTGGAAACCGCGCCGGATCATTTCCTGGGCGATTATCCGGCTTTCAAATTCGCGCGCTTTGCGGATGCCGTTCCCGAAGACCTTTCCGGAAAATCCGTACTCGACATCGGCTGCAACGCCGGTTTCTATTCGCTCGAGATGAAACGCCGGGGCGCAGCCGAAGTCCTGGGCATCGATTCCGACGACCGGTATCTGGCCCAGGCCCGTTTCGCCGCCGAAGCGCTGGGCCATGACGGCATCGAGTTCCGCAACCTGTCCGTCTATGACGTCGGAAAGCTCGGTCGCCGCTTCGACCTCGTGATCTTCATGGGCGTGCTCTACCATCTGCGGCACCCCCTGCTCGCGCTCGACCTGATCCGCGAGCATGTGGCGGGCGACATGATGCTGTTCCAGACGATGCAGCAGGGTTCGTCCGACGTGCTGCTGGTGCCGGAGGATCATCCCTTCCACGTCCCCGGCACCAGCCGCCCGCCCGGCTTCTTCGACAATCCGGCCTATCCCCGCCTGCACTTCATCGAACGGAAATTCGCGCATGACTGGACCAACTGGTGGGCCCCGAACAAGGCCGGCGCACAGGCGCTGCTGCGCGCCGCCGGCTTCACCATAGAGGCCGAGCCGGAGGAGGAAGTCTATCTCTGCCGCGCCGCCCCGATCCCCTTCGGGGAGCTGATGGGCAGGCCGGCCGTCTATCCAGCCCAAGGGCCAGAGGAGGGAACCGACGCATGATCGAAGCCGCGATGATCTGGAACGAACCCAATAACAAGTCGCATTGGGACCCGGAGGTCGACCCCGACTGGTCGCTCTATGCCGACATGGTTATCCGCGCGGGCGCCGCCATCGCCGACGCCAATCCCGCCGTGACCCGCGTGCTGGGCGGCATGTCGCCCATCGATCCGCATTGGGTGAACCGGATGCGCGACCATGGCGCGCTGGACGCGGTGGATGTCGTGGCGGTGCACGGCTTCCCGCTCGACTGGAACCTCTGGCCGCTCAATGACTGGCCCGCCCGGATCGCGGAGATCGAGGCGGTGGTGCCCGACAAGCCGGTCTGGGTGACGGAAGTCGGCGTCGGCTCCTTCGGCGCGGAGGAAGTGCAGGTCTTCGGCCTCAACCGCACCGCCGAACTGCTGATCGGGCGGGTGCCGCGCATCTATTGGTACAGCCTCTACGACCTGCCGCAGGAATGGGGCGCGACCACGCGCCATCGGGAAGCGGAAGGATCGAGCTATTACCGCCATTTCTACATGGGGCTGATCCGCGCCGACGGCACGCCCAAGCCCGCACTGGACGACTATGCCAGGGTCGCTGGCGAGATGGGGCTGATGCAATGGTTTCATTTCGAGGACCCGCGCCTGAACGATGCCGTCGACTGGATGAAGCGGCTGGGCGTCAGGCAGTTGCGCACCGGCCTGAGCTGGGCCGACAGCTTCCGCCCCAATGCGGTCGACTGGTTCGACCGGCAGATGGAGGCGCTCAGCGATTTCGACGTCACCGTCACCTTCTGCTTCACGCCCGAACATCTGGGCATCGCCCCCCATCACAGCAGCGCGGTCCACGATCCGCAGGCCTTCGCGGATTTCTGCGCCTGGATGATCGACCGCTACGCGCCGGCATCGGCCGCCCTGCCGGTCGCCCGCACCGCCTGACGGAGACGCATCATGCAACCTATCAACATCGGCATCGTCGGCGTCGGCAATTGCGCCAGTTCGCTGGTGCAGGGCCTGTCCCACTATCGCGCCGAGAGCAACGACCATAGCGGCCTGATGCATTGGGAACTAGGCGGCTATCGCCCCTGCGACATCCGACTGGCGGCGGCCTGGGACATCGACCGGCGGAAGGTCGGCCGCGACATTGCCGAAGCGATCTTCGCCCGGCCCAATTGCACCCAGACCTTCTGCGGCGACGTCCGCCCAAGCGGGGTGAAGGTGGAGATGGGCCGCCTGCTCGACGGCTGCGCCGATCATATGGCGGACCATCCCGACGAGCGCACCTTCCTGCCTGCCGACGCCGCGGAACCCGACCGCGCGCAGGTGATCGAACGGCTGCGCGAGGCGAAGGTGGACGTGCTGCTCAACTATCTGCCCGTGGGATCGCAGCAGGCGACGGAATTCTACGCGCAATGCGCGCTGGAGGCGGGCGTTGCCTTCGTCAACAACATTCCGGTCTTCATCGCCAGCGACCCCGCATGGGCGGACCGGTTCGAGCGGGCAGGCGTGCCGATCATCGGGGACGACATCAAGGCGCAACTGGGCGCGACCATCGTCCATCGGGTTCTCACCGACCTGTTCGCCAAGCGGGGCGTGAAGCTGGACCGCACCTACCAGCTCAACACCGGCGGCAATACCGATTTCCTCAATATGTCGAACCGTTCGCGGCTGAAGTCGAAGAAGATTTCGAAGACCGAAGCCGTGCAGTCGGTCGCGGAAACCCGGCTGGAGGATGAGAATATCCATATCGGCCCGTCCGATTATGTCGCCTGGCAGAATGACAACAAGGTCTGTTTCCTGCGCATGGAAGGCCAACTCTTCGGCGGCGTGCCGATGAACCTGGAACTGCGCCTGTCGGTGGAGGACAGCCCCAATTCGGCGGGCGTCGCCATCGACATGATCCGTTGCGCCAAGATCGCGCTGGATCGCGGTCTGGGCGGCCCCATCCATCCGGCGGCCGCCTATTTCTGCAAGCATCCGCCGATGCAGATGACGGATGACCGGGCGCATGAAGCGCTGGAGGCCTTTATCCGTGGGGAGGGCGCGATCGCGCTGGCGGCGGAATGAGCGCATTGCTGATGGCGGAGCGCGAACCGGCCGAAAAGGCGGCGACCATGCGCGCGGCGGTTGTCACCGGCCCCGGCGCGGTGCGGATCGACCGGGTTCCGATGCCGCGGCCCGGCCCCGGTCAGGTCCGCATCAGGCTGGAGGGATGCGGCGTCTGCGCCTCCAACCTCACCCCCTGGGCGGGACCGGAATGGCAAAGCTTCCCGCTGGAGCCGGGCGCGCTCGGCCATGAGGGCTGGGGCATTGTCGATGCCATCGGGAAGGACGTGACCTCCGTAACGGTGGGGGACCGCGTGGCGGCGCTTTCCTATGCCAGCTATGCCGACCATGACCTCGCGGACGAAAGCGCCATCGTGCGGCTGCCGTCCGAACTGGACGGGCTGCCCTTCCCCGGCGAGCCCCTGGGGTGCGCGTTCAACATCTTCCGCCGCGCCGACATCCATCCCGGCCAGACCATCGCGATCATCGGCATCGGCTTTCTGGGGGCGCTGCTCACCCGGCTCGCGACGGAGGCGGGAGCCCGCGTCGTCGCCATTTCGCGGCGCCCCTCCTCGCTCGCCCTCGCCCGCGATCATGGCGCGGCGGAGACGATCGCAATGGACGATCATCAGGCGATCATCGACCGGGTCGGCGCGCTCACCCAAGGACGCTTCTGCGAACGGACGATAGAGGCGGTGGGCAAGCAATGGCCGCTCGACCTGGCGGGCGAACTCACCGCCGAGCGCGGCAAGCTGATCGTCGCGGGCTATCATCAGGACGGGCCGCGCCAGGTGAACATGTGGCTGTGGAACTGGCGCGGCATCGACGTCGTCAACGCCCATGAGCGCGATCCCGCGGCCTATGCAGAGGGAATGAGGGAAGCGGTGGCGGCGGTCGCTTCCGGCCGCATCGATCCCGCGCCGCTCATCACCCACCGCTATCCGCTCGACCGGCTGGGCGAGGCGCTGGACGCCACGCGCGACAAGCCGGACGGTTTCGTAAAGGCGATCATCGTCCCATGAATGCCGCTATCGCCCCTGCACCGACCCTCCTCACCCGCCCGCACATCGGCTTTCTGGGCGTGGGCTGGATCGGCCGCAACCGGATGGAGGCCATGCTGGCGACCGGCGGGATCGAGGCGGTCGCCATTGCCGACGCCCTGCCCGGCAACGGCGCGGAGGCCGCGCTGCTCGCTCCCGACGCGGTGCGGCTGGACTCGCTCGACGCGCTGCTGGAACAGCCGCTCGACGGCATGGTCATCGCCACTCCCAGCGCACTCCACGCAGAACAGTCGATCCGCGCGCTGGAGCGGGGCGTCCCGGTCTTCTGCCAGAAGCCGCTGGGCCGCACCGGGGCGGAGGTCCGGGCCGTGATCGACGCCGCCCGCGCGGCCGACCGGCTGCTGGGCGTCGACCTGTCCTATCGCGGCACCGCAGGAATGCGCGCCCTGCGGGAGCATGTCCGCGCCGGCCAACTGGGCCATGTCCATGCCGTCGACCTCATCTTCCACAATGCCTATGGCCCGGACAAGCCATGGTTCCACGATCCCGCACTGTCGGGCGGCGGCTGCATGATGGACCTTGGCGTGCATCTGATCGACCTGGCGCTCTGGGTGCTCGACTTCCCCGAGGTGGAGCGGATAGATGCCGCCCTCTTCGCGAAAGGACGCCCGCTGGAGGATCGCGGCCGGCAGGTCGAGGATCTGGGCATGGCGACGCTGCATCTGGCGGACGGGCGCATGGTCCGGATCGCCTGCTCCTGGAACCTCCACGCCGGGCAGGATGCGGTGATCGCCGCCGATTTCTACGGCGACAGGGCGGGAGCCGCATTCCGCAACATCGGCGGCTCCTTCTACGACTTCCGGGCAGAGCTGTTCCGCGGCACGGCGCGGGAGACGCTGTCGGAGCCCGGCGATCCATGGGGCGGCCGAATGGCGGCGGAATGGGCCGAAAAGCTGGCGCGCTCCCCTCGCTTCGATCCGGGATGCGAAGAACTGGCGCATGTGGCCGACATCATGGACGGCATCTACGCCGCGGCGACAGGATAAGGAAAGGACTTCATCATGAGCACATCGGACACGACCACCGACCATGACACCATCCGCAAATGGGTGGAGGATCGCGGCGGCCGCCCTGCAGTCGTCAAGGCGACCGAAGACAATGGCAAGGGCGGCGGCCTGCTGCGCATCGACTTTCGCGAAAAGGATGAGGCGCTGGACGAAATCGAGTGGGATGAATTCTTCCGCATCTTCGATGAGAACAATCTCGCCTTCCTCTATCAGGACAAGACGAAGGACGGGAAGGAAAGCCGGTTCAGCAAATTCGTGGAACGCGACAAGGGGTAAGCCCGCAGCAGGCGCCCCCTGACCATTGCGGCCAAGGGTCACGCAAAACGGTCGAACAGCTTCCCCAGCCAGCCGCGCGAATAAGCGAGGCCATGGTAGAGCTTCAGCATGGCCCGCGCCCAGAGCAGGAACAGGCCGGGCCTGCCCAGAGCCTCCGCCAGCCGGAACACCCTGCCGCTGCCCCTGCTGATCGCGTGGCGCAGCCGATAGATCATCCTGCGCCGCCACGGCAGGCCCGCGCTGCCCGGCCGCACGCGCTTGCGCGGCCGGACGCCCGCCTTGCGCCAGCAAAGCCGATAGGCCAGTCCTTCCCGCCGCTGGCGAAAGCCCGCCGCCTGCGTTTCCCGCACGAAACCGGCATCGACGGGTTGCAAGGCCAGCCTTCCCGCATCGATGCGTTCGCGCAGCATCGCGTGCAGCGCGGGCGACCGCACCACCACGACATTGGTGCCGCGCCCGTCCGAGGAATAGGGTTCCACCCAGGCATCGCCAAAGGCGATGTCGGCGGTCTCCGCCACCACATCGTCGCAAAAGTCGCAGGCGCTGTTCTGGAAGAATCCCGACCCCCAGTCACCATCCACCAGATGCCACCAATCCCGCATACGCTGTTCGCCGGCACGATCGGTCAGCCGCGCCCTGTACCAGTTGGCCGGCCGCTCCGGGTCCTTGACGCGATAGTCGATCTCCCGGACAGCGGCGGGATCGAAACCCATCTGCCGAGCGAAGCTGGACGCCATATGGCGGCTTTTCATATGCCCGCACACCAGGCCCAGCGTGAAGACAATACGTTCCCGCAGCAGCGGATCGGCGGCGCGGGCGAGATGCACCGCCTTGATGAAACAGGGAATGCCGACGACGGCATAACGGCCCGGCACCTCCCGGATCTCGCGCAGCACCTCGGCCATGTCGACGGGATAATAGCGCGACTGCGCGCCCTCCCACAAAGCAGGAAGATCGCGCGCTATGCGATAGCGGAACAGACGCCCCTCGGTCGCGGGATCGGCCCGCGTCACATGCGCCACGCCATCCACCATCCCCCGGCGCAACAGTTCACCCGCGACCCAGCTTACCATGCCGCCCGAACTGCCCCTTTCGCGATAGCCGGCTTCGGCGGCGTGGCCGACATAGGCGGCGTCGAACCGGCCGATATAATCGTCCCGCGCCGCCGCTGCCGGAAAGCGCTGTCCGGCGATCTCATCCTCATTCATGGCGTGCGGGGAAAAAGGACAGCATGCCGAAAAGCCCTCGCTCCGCCGCCGGTACCAATCCGGATCGCCGGCCGGGTTTCGCTGGCCGTCCCTGTTCCACTCCAGCCGGGCCTGCTCGGACCGGGCCTGCGCGACGCAGCCGCCGCAGCCGATGCAGAGGCCCGACGAAACCATGTCGCGGGGGCTGACCGCCGCCGCGCTCATGACGGCATCGCCAGCGCCCGCCGCAGGAAATCGCCCGACTGCGCCCGCAATTGATCGATGCGCTGCTGCACGGCCGATGCCGGCGGTTCGTCGAGGCTCCGGGCGACGACCCGATCATCATCCTCCGGCAGGATCATATGCCCTTCCGCGCCCAGCTCCCAGAGGAGGTCGCGCACCTTGTTCATGCGGTAGGCGGAGGGCGCCGTGACGAAAGGACGCCCATTCAGCAGGGCGAAGACGCAGCCATGGAAGAAATTGGTGACCACGGCGTCGGCGCCCGCCATCAGCTCGGCGAATTCCAGCGGTCCGGCCTCCAGCCATTGCTCGTCCGCCCAGTCGTTGCGATAGCCTATGCTGCGGATCGGGAGCCCGCGCGCCCTTGCCCAGTTGCGGACGGAAAGACAGAACCACTCCGGGAAATTATGACCGTAAAGCGCCACATAGCCTTCGCCGGACGCGCCCCTGCGCGCCGCCGGTCCGGGAAATTGCAGGCAAGGGTCCAGCACGATGTCGGGGTCATGACCCAGCGCGGTTCTGATCATCCGGCGGCTGTTCTGGTCGCGCACGGAAATGGAGGCGAAGTTGCCGATCTGGCTTGCCCAATGGTCGGACAGTCCCTCCGACGCGTTCTGATTGCCGAAACTGGCTGCATAGGAGATCAGCGTCCCGCGAACCCCCTTTCCGTAAAAGGCCGAACATCCGCCATACCAGGGGTGGCGCAGGTTCCACACCTCGTCGCTGCCGACGATGACGGCGTCATAATCGCCCATCTCTTCCGGCCGGTCGATGGGAAAGCGGCGCGACAGCGGCAACCGCTCGAACGCCTCGCGAAATTTCCGGGTCTTGCGGGCATAGGCCGGAAAATCGCTGCGCGGCGTCCGCTGCGGCAGGGTGGGACTGAGCGCGCAGCGAAGCTCCGCCCGGGTGACGCGCGGCGACTCATGGTCCAGCAATTCGGCCTCGACACCCATGCGCCGCAACCCTTCGACCAGACAGCGCGCCTGCCAATAGGAACCGTAGTTGATGCAACGGTGGAATGTCAGGACGCCCAGCCGCCGCATCTCAGTCCGCTGCGCAGGCGGCATAGCTTTTTTCCTCCACCAGTTCGGAATCCAGCAGGCGGTTGATCTCCCGCTTGATCGCGGCGCGCCGGTCGTTCATCCGGTAGACCGACCGGGCAAGGTCGATGAAGGACGCGCCGAACCGCGCTGCCGCCTCTTCCCCCCGGATCGCGTCCTCGATTTCCCACAGCGCCTCGTTCACCCGCTTCAGGCTTTCGACCAAACCGCCCACGGCTCCGTCGCGCAGGGCCTGTTCGCCAATGGCGCTCAGCAACCGATATTCCCTGCCCACATTGTCCCGCGCGGCGGGCGTGGCGATCCGCTCCTGCTTGATCTGCAGGATCGTCATCTTGTCCAGCAGCTCCCCCCAGGACACCGGCACGGAAGGGGTCGGCATATATCCCATGTTCAGCTACCTTTCCGCTGCGAGCGCCGGACAGGCGGCAAGGTCGCGCGCCAGTTCGGCCAATGGCGTTTCCCAGTCGCCGGCGCTGGGCTGGGCATAGATCCGCATCGACGGATACCAGGGCGTGCCGCGCGCGCCGACCGGCCAGCGCCAGTCGGGATCGGACTTCAGCAACAGCCAGGTCGGCTTGCCCATGGCGCCGGCCAGATGGGCGATCATCGTGTCGACGGTGATGACCAGATCCGTCGCGGCGATCAGGGCCGCCGTCGCCTTCATGTCGAAGGGGCAGCCGTCCGGATTGAGCACGGGCAGCGTCGTCGCCTCCGGCATCAGGCTGATGCAGGGCGCCATGGCGCAGATCGGCGCCAGCAGGTGCGGCGGAATGGACCGCGCGGGGTCCCACGGTCCCGCGCCATGGCAAAGCCCGACGCAACCATGCGGCAGCACGCCGCTTTCCGCCGCGAGATAGGGCATCGCCGCATCGGCGGGCGTCAGCCGAAGAGCGAAGTCCAGTTCCGTGATCTCCAGATCGCATTCCGACTGCGGCAGCGGATGGGCGTCGATAAAGGGGACGAAGCGGATGCCTCCGCCCGGTCCGGCGATGAGGTCGATCAGCCGCGGCTGCATCTCCACCGTCAGCGAGGCCGTGCGCGCCGCCAGCATCGGCAGGAAGCGCGCGAACTGGATGCTGTCGCCCAGGCCATGATAGCAGCGCACCAGACAATGCCTGCCTTCATAAGGCCGCCCGTCCCATACCCAGCGCTGATGATAGGGCAGCGTCGGATCGTCCCGGCGGGCGGGATCGCGCCGCTGGAGTTCCCGATCCGAAATCGCCCAGGCGGCGGCATGGTCCCCCGCGCGCATCGCAGCCGCCCAATCTGCCATGTGATCCGCCATGCCTGCCCCAATTCCCGCCCGGTGGAGCGCGTTCCGGACCGCCGGCGCGACCCGGACGATCCGCTAACCTATGTGATCGAAATTCCGGCATCGGCGTGTACGGGAAACCGGCCCGCTATCATGGGTTAACGGCCATGCACCTCCCGCCATGCCTGCCGTGTTGAACCACGGCTTTGCCCGTTCGAGGTGGAAATTGACTACCCAATCCCGTGAACCGCTGAAAACCCGCAGGCCGGTGGACAGGCCGCGCCGGGGCGTCATGAAGATGCTCGCCGCCGGCATCGTGACGGGCGCCGCAGACGACGATCCTTCCGCGATCGGCACCTATGCCAGCGCGGGCGCGCGCTACGGCCTTGCCTTCCTGTGGATCGCGCCGGTCCTGCTGCCGATGATGTATGTCGTCGTCTATCTGTCCGCGAAGATCGGGCAGGTCTATGGCAAGGGCCTGTTCGCCTGCATCCGCGATCAGTTCCCGCGCTGGCTGCTGCTGCCGCTGGTGACGCTCGCCTTCGCCGGCAACATCATAGAGGCGGCGGCGGACCTGGGCGGCATCGGCGCGGCGCTCAACCTGCTGGTGCCGATCCCGGTGCCGCTGATCGTGGTGGGCGCGGCTGCGATCATCTTCGCCCTGCAATATTTCGGTTCCTACATGCTCATCCGGCGCGTGTTCCGCTGGCTGGCGCTCATCCTCTTCGCCTATGTGGCGGCGGCGGTCATGGCCCGCCCCGATCCCATCGCGGTGCTGCGCGCCACCTTCATCCCCGCGCTCAGGATCGATGCGCAATCGCTGTCGCTGATCGTCGCCTGCATAGGCACCTCGCTTTCCGCCTATATCTATACCTGGCAATCCAATCAGGAGGTGGAGGAGCAGATCGCCCTGGGCCGCCGCCGGCTCTGGCAGCGCAAGGGCGCGACCGCGTCGGAGATGAAGCGGACGAGCCGCGACGTGCTGACCGGCATGATCTTTTCCAACCTCATCCTCTATTTCATCCTGCTCGCGACCGGGATCACCCTGCACGCCGCCGGACGGACGGAGATCGAGACCGCCGCCGACGCCGCCGCCGCGCTGGAACCCATCGCCGGTCAGGCCGCGAAATTCCTGTTCGCGGCCGGCGTGGTCGGGGTGGGCTTCCTGGCGGTGCCGGTGATGACCACGGGCGCGGCCTATGACGTGGTGCAGGGGCTGGGCCGCGCGGGCAGCCTGCATGACGCGCCGCAGGACAACAGGCTGTTCTATGCCATCATCGCGGCGGTGACGGCGCTGGCGGCGGCGATGAACTTCCTGGGCTTCAACCCCATGAAGGCGCTGGTCTGGTCGGGCATCGTCCAGGGCTTTTCCGTGCCGCCGCTGCTGCTGCTCATGATGCTGCTCACCAACCGCCCGGCCGTGGTCGGCGCGCGCACCAATGGCCGCTGGACTAACCTGCTGGGCTGGACGACGACCGGCGTCACCTTCCTCTGCGCCCTGTCGCTGGCGGCGAGCTGGCTGCTATGAGCCTATTCCCGACGCATTTCCAGATAGCCGCCGTCGAAGCTCGCGATGCGGACGAGGCCGTCCCAGTCCAGCACGCGGATGGTCCGCCCGGTCCAGGACAGGACACCCTGCTGCCTCAGCCAGCGAACGACGCGGTTCATGTGCACCGGCGTGATGCCGAGCGCGTCGGCAATATGCGCCTGCGTCGCCTTGAATTCGAAGGCCGTGCGCGAACCCTGGCCCGCGCATTCCAGCCGCAACGCCATTTCGCACAGCAGATGCGCGGTGCGCGCCGCCGCATCCCGCCTGCCAAGGCTGACCACCCATTGGGCGATGATGGAAGCGTCGACCACGCAGTCGCGCCAGAAGGCCTCCGCCACGCGCGGATGGGCGCGCGAGACCCGCAGCAGTTCCTCATGCGGGATCTTCAGGTAGGTCAGCGGCGCGGAAAGGGCCTGAACCGCCCATTCCACGCGCGGCAGCATGGCGGAATGCAGGTCGCACATGTCGCCGGGAATATACATCGCCGTGATCTGCCGCATGCCGTTGGGCAACTGCCCGAACCGCCCCGCAAGGCCTTCCGCCACCAGGCAGGAATAGGTCACCAGATGACCGGGAGGGACGATGTCGACATTGGGCGACACCTGCGCCAAATGGAAGCGCATGGACAGGATCGCCTGCCGTTCCTCCTCCGTCAGCGGGGAACGGATCAGAAGCCGGTTCAGGAAATATTGCAGGGCAGGATGCGGCATCAGCCGACGCTCCCCACAAGAGGGCGCAATGGCCGCAGGGCGATGATGCGCGAGGGGGGCGGCCTGCAGGATCGCCGCAGGTCAGCCACCGAACGTCACGACATCGCGAAAATAGATCGTTTCCAGCTTGCGGCCCTGATCGTCCTGCAAGACCAGATGATGATCGAGATTGACAGGCCGGCCGTGGATGACATGTTCCGCGATGATTTCGCGCCCGCTGCGGATCGCTTCGGCCCGCGCCTCCGCCACGTCAGCAAATTGCTGACCGGCTTCGTCGATCACATTGTCGTCGTTGAACAGGTGAATGTGGAATATCGGCATGGGTGATAAAATCCGTGTTCGAAACATTGTTCCGGCGTCAGGCCGCGTGATCCCACGACGACTTCGGCGGAGGTCAGCCCCCGTTGTCGTCGCCATCCAGGCCACGCGCCAATTCGTCGAGCCACACCGTCGCGGTCCCGTCCGACGGCGCCCGCCAGTCGCCTCTGGGCGACAGCGCGCCGCCGGAGGAGATTTTCGGGCCATTGGGCAGCGCGGACCGCTTGAACTGGCTGATCGTGAAGAAGCGGTAGAGGAAATTTTCCAGCCAGTGCCGGATCGTCGGCAGATCATAGGCGCGTTTGGCGCTCTCCGGATAATCCGTCGGCCATGCGCCGCTTCCGGCGTCGCGCCAGGCGTGCCATGCCAGAAAGGCGACTTTCGACGGCGGCAGGCCCAGGCGCACGATATGATGCAGGAAGAAATCGTTGAGCGCATAGGGGCCGACCCGATCCTCCGTGCTCTGCAAGGCGCCGTCCTCCCCCGCCGGCACCAGTTCGGGCGAGATTTCGGTATGCAATATCGCGTCCAATATCCGCGCAGTCGCCGCATCGAACTGGCCGGTCGCGATGCACCAGCGGATCAGGAACTGGATCAATGTCTTGGGAATGGCGCTGTTGACCGCATAATGGCTCATCTGGTCGCCCACGCCATAGGTGCACCAGCCCAGCGCCAGTTCGCTGAGGTCGCCCGTCCCCACGACGAAGCCGCCATGCCTGTTGGCCAGCCGGAACAGATAGTCCGTGCGCAAACCCGCCTGCACATTTTCGAAGGTCACGTCATAGACCGGCTCCCCCCGCGCGAAGGGATGCCCCATGTCGCCCAGCATCTGGCGGGCGGCGGGGCGGATGTCGATCTCCTCCCCCTTCACCCCCAATGCGTTCATCAGCGCCCAGGCATGGCCCTTGGTCAACTCGCCCGTGGCGAAGCCCGGCATGGTGTAGCCCAATATGGCCGAGCGCGGCAGGCCCAGCCGGTCGCAGGCCTTAGCGGCGACGATCAGGGCATGGGTGGAATCGAGGCCGCCCGACACGCCGATGACGAAATGCCGGCCCGCGGTCGCGCGAAAGCGCGTGACCAGCCCCTCGACCTGGATATTGAAAGCTTCGTAGCAATCCGCCGCAAGCTGCCCCGGATCGGCGGGGACGAAGGGAAAGCGCCGGGGCGACCGGTGCAGGCCGACATCCTTGCCGCCGCGCAAAAACGGAAAACGCACGGTACGGAAGCGGGTTTCCGGATGCCCGGCCGCGGCCGCATTGTCGTTGAAGGTGCCGTTGCGCATCCGCTCCAGCCGCAGCCTCTGCACATCGACATCGGCGTAGAGCAGTTCCGCCGCATCCCCGAACCGCTCCGATTCCGCCAGCAGTTCGCCCAGCTCATGCACCATGGCCTGCCCATCCCAGGCCATGTCCGTGGTGCTCTCGCCCGTGCCCGCCGCCGAATAGGCATAGGCCGCCTGACAGCGCACCGACTGGGAGGCGGATAGCAGATGCCGGTCGCGCGCCTTGCCGATGGTGATGTTGGAGGCCGAAAGATTGCACAGGATCAGCGCGCCCGCCATCGCCCCCATGGTGGAGGGCGGCAGCGGCGCCCAGAAATCCTCGCAGATCTCGACATGGAAGATGAAGTCGGGACAGCTGTCCGCCGCGAACAGCAGGTCCGTGCCGAACGGCGCGACATGGCCGCCGACGTCGACTTCCAGCCCGGAAAGACCGGCCCCGGACGCGAACCAGCGCTTTTCATAATATTCGCGGTAATTGGGCAAATAGCTTTTCGGCACCACGCCCAGCAGCCGCCCGTCCGCAATGACCAGCGCGCAATTGTAGAGCCGCCCGCCGCGCCGAAGCGGCGCACCGATCAGCAACACCGGCCAGCCGGCGCTCGCCTCGATCAGCGCCGCCGCCTCCCGTTCCACCCGGTCGAGCAGCGCTTCCTGCAGGTGCAGGTCGTCGATCGCATAGGATGACAGGCATAGCTCGGGAAACAGCAGGAGGTCGGCCGCGCCGCCCGCCGCCTGCCGCGCAAGCGTCCGGATCGCCTGTGCATTGGCTCCGACATCGCCAACGCTGCCCTTGGGCGTCGCCGCCGCGACACGGACAAGGCCGTGGCTATGGATCGACGCGAACCTTTCAACCTCGCTCAAGGGCATGCCTCATCATCTCGAGCGCGACCCGGATGGACCTGATCCGCACGGGTCCTCGCCCTATGTCCCCGAAATGCTCTTCCCGATGCTCGGTCGGCCCGCCTCGTGCGGCGCAGGCGAAATGGACCAGGCCCGCTTCTTCCCCGGGCGGGGCCGCGCCGGCATAGCCCGTTATGGCAAGCGCGATGTCCGCATGGGACCGTTCGATCGCGCCATCGGCCATCGCCATGGCGACCTCCCGGCTGACCGCACCGCAGGCTGCGATCCGCTCGCTGCGGATGCCCAGCAATTCGCATTTGGCATCCTCGCTATAGACGACGAAGCCGCGTTCGAAGGCATGGCTCGCGCCCTCCACATCGGTCAGCAGCGACGCCAGCAGCCCGCCCGTGCAGCTTTCCGCCGTCGCCAGTGTCAGTTCGGCGGAACAACAGTCCTTCAGCAACGCGGCGGCGGCATTCTCAATATCTTCGGGAATGATGGGCGACAGGGTTTCCGCCGTATCGCCCTTCCCATCCGATGCGCTCATGGCGGGCCATCCTCATTCTAATGCACGATCCGGCGCAGGGCATCGATCAACTGGCGGGACAAGGCCCATTTGGGCACGAGCGGAGCGCCGGGATGAGCGTTGACGGCAGGATGCGCAAAGGCGCCGGTGCAGAACAGATAAGGGATGTCATATCGGTCCAGATCGTCGGCGAGCAGACCGACATCCCCATCCCTCACCCGCACGTCGAGCACCGCGCCCGCCGGGAAGTCCGCCGCGACCGCCGCCATGCCGTCCGCCAGGCTGGCATATGGACCGTCCACCTCATAATCCGCGTCTTCCAGCAGGTCCGCGATGATGCCCGCTATCGCCGGATCGTCCTCCACCAGCAGGATTTTGGGATTTGCCGCCATGGCGCCTCATCCCAATCCGAAATGCGCGCGATAGCGCTCGAAACAACGCTCCCCGCATTGAAGGCGGATCAGCGCGCCTTCCGCCATCGCCGTCGCCCGCCGTGGGTCTTCGGCGACGAGCGGCACTATGGCTTCGTCGTTCCAGTCGCGGCTATGCTTGACGTCCAGCACGGCATGCAGATCGAAATAGCGCCTTTCGCTGCCGCTGAGCCCGATGCGGCGCAGGCCCTGGGCGGTATGGGCGGAACGGCCGGGCGCGGTCAGTTCGATCACGCCCAGCGCGCCGACGCTGTGCCAGGCATAACAGCGCGACGTCGCCATCGCCGTCATCGCATTGGCGAGGGCCAGGCTCTGCCAGACCGTGCTCTCGACCCCGATGTCGAGGTGGAGTATGTCGACCAGCTGGCCCAGCATCGGGCCGTGCATGCCCTTGGCATTGCCGCGGCCCATCTCGTCCCAATAGTTGCGCGCCAGTTCCAGCTTGGCGCGCGGCGGCAGCTTCACCTGAGTCAGGGCGACCAGATCGTCGAAACCCGCTTCCCCCGCCGCTTCCTGCGAAAGGAACCATCGAATCTCGTCCCGGCTCGCCTCCTGCGCCAGCCAGGGGAAAAGCGCGTCCTTCTGGCCGGGTCCGCTTTCCTTCAGTCCTTCGAACCAGGCGATGAACCCGTCCGGGTCGGTCGGCGCCTGCGCCGCTTCCTCGCGAACCTCCGCGCGTAGCTCCTCGATAAAGCCATGCTCCAGACGAAGCATCCGCCGATCGCGGTCGAATCTCTCCGCCGTCATGTCCGAAGGAAATGCTGGCGAAAGCCGTTCACGATTCCAGTAGGTAAGTTCCTCCTGAAACGGCTGCTGCAGAAATTGTGACCCGTGATATTCCCATTGTGTCGCCACGATAAAACCTCTCATTCATCATGGCTAAAAATCCCGGGACAGGCGAGCGTTCCTGAAAATCTTACTGATCCGGATCAACTCTGCAGGAAACGACCATGATGACTGCCGGACGGGTGCCGACAATCATCCTGGTGAAACGATCAGGGAACCCGTCGGCCCGCCACAAGCTGATAGACGAGGACGACCAACGCCAATACCAGCAGCAGGTGGATCAGTCCCCCGCCCACCGGCACGATGAATGCGCCCAATGCCCAGAGGATGAGGAGGATGATAAGGATGGTCCACAACATGATCGGCCTCGCTGTCGCTAAGTCAGGCTGGATAAGTCGCGCCGCCTGCGATTGTTCCGACGCGATCCATTCCCGTGCATGAAACATGGCGGCTCCGCTCAGGAAGCCGCCATGTCCGGGGTCCGGCGTCGGCCGTCAGCGCTGGGTGACGGTCGTGGTCGTCTTCTCCACCACGGAAGCGCGGGCCGGGCTCGTCGTGCGCTGCACCACCTTGCGCTTGACCGGAGCGGCCTTGCGCGTCGCAGTAGGGGTGGTCTTCACGGTTTCCGTGGTCACCGTAGTGGTCGCGGGCGCGGGCACCGCTGCGGCGGCGCGGGCGGCGCGGGCGTCTGCGGCCGCGGAAGCCGCTGCGCGCTCGGCGGCTTCGGCGCGCGCATTGGCCGCCGCGGCATCCTGCTGCGCGGCCACGGCCGTCGATGCATGCACCTGGGCGTCGGCATCGGCGCGCAGCCGGCTTTCACCGATGGCAGTGTCCGCGAATTGCTGCGCTTCCACCGCCGTCCGGATGGCGGCCTGTTCCTTGCCGCTCTTGAGATGCTCCTGCGCCAGACGCAGGGACGCCTGGGCCTTCGCCAACACCGCCGGATCGAAGTCGCCGGCCTTCAACTTGCCCGCCGCATCGATTTTCCCCTGGGCCTGCGCAATCGCCGCAAGCGCGCGTTCTTCATCGCCCGCCAGCGCGGGCGTGCTTGCCAGGAACAGGGCCGATGCAGCAGCGAAAGCACGCATGGAAAAGCTGATCTCACGCATATACTCTCCTGTATTCGTTTCTTGAGGCCACGAGAACGAATCATATGGCGACTGTGTTCCACTTGGATGATGCGGATGCCGACTGTCGCATCCTCCGCCAAGGTCAACGCCTGATCTTCGATGCCGATATATTTCTCTTCCGGATGGGAACAGGATTGCACCGGAATATAAGGCGGCCGCTCTAACCTGCATTATATGGCTTGCCCCGGCATCGGGGAACCTGCCCGCGCGAGCCGCCGTTCTTCCGCCGAGGAGGCTGTCTGCACATGACACCGAAGAACTGGAGCCTTGGCCTCGGTCTTTTCTCCATCGGTCTGGGACTGGCGGAAGTCGCACGGCCACGCGCCATTGCGAGGCGGCTGGGGCAGGACCATGCCGCCGCCCGTGCGACGATAAGGCTGTTCGGAGCGCGCGAGCTGCTCGCCGGCGCAGGCATCCTCGCGGCGCCGGCGCATTCCACGCGGGTCTGGAACCGCGTGGCGGGCGATGCCCTCGATCTTGCGGCGCTCGCCCTGGCCAGCCGGCGCCGCCCGCTCTGGGGGCCGATGGCCTTCGTCATGGGCGCCACGGTGGCGGACATCATCGTGGCGCGCGCACTGGACCGAAAGACCGGGAAGATGTTGCCGCTGTCTCCCGGCAAGCCGCGCACACCCCCCGATCCGCCTGCCGACAACCAAGGGTCCCCCACCACCATAGAGCCGGACGACATGGCGTTTCACCATGCGCCGCCGGTGCCCGCGCGACAGGTGCGATGACCGGGGCGGGGATGATGACCTCCGCCCCCCTCAATCCGCCGCCCTGTCGTGGCGCCCGCGGCAGCGACCTGCCGGCCTATGTCGGCAACGGCACGATCGGCCTTCGGGTGCGGGAAATCCCCCTGCTGGCGGGTTCCGCGATCCTGAACGGCGTCGTCGGTCCCGATCCGGACAAGGGGATCGAAGCGGCGGTGCCCATCCCCTACCCGCTCGCCGCCGACATCGCGATTGGGGAGGCATGGCTGTCGGACCAGCCCTGGGCCGCCGAAGACCTTCTGCAGAGCTATGACTTCGGCACAGGGGAACTGTTCAGCCAGTTTCTCTTCCGCATCGGGGACGTGGCGCTGACCGTGGAGGTCACGACCTTCGCCAGCCGTAGCGACTGCTCGCTCGTCCTGCAGGAAAGCCGCATCACCGCCGGGCAGGCCTGCTCGATCCGGCTGCGCACGCTGGTCGATTCCCGCCCGGCGCAGGGGCGCATGACCGAAAGGCGCACCGGCGGCCCCTCCGCCGGCGGGGGCGAAGGGTCGCTGCTCTGGGTGCCCGAGGGCGATCTCAGCCATTGCGGCATTGCCTTCCACAGCCGCTGCTCGCTGACGGATGACAGCATGATCGCGCCGAAATTCGGCTCCGGCCCTCTGGTCGCCGAATATCGCGTCGACCTGAGGGCCGGCCAGCCGGTGGAGCTGCATCAGATCGCCGCCCTCATCCCCTCCATCGTGCATCACCGGCCAAGGGAGGAGGCGGTCAGACGCGCCAGCCTGGGCGCGCGGCGCGGGCTGGCGCGTCTGCGCGCCCTCAATCGGGAAAGCTGGGCGGAAATCTGGAAGGGCCGCATCGTTGCGCAAGGCGCGGAACCCCGGCATCAGCAACTGATCGACGCCGGCTTCTACTATCTCAACGCCTCGGCCCACCGCTCTTCACCCGCCGCGACATCCATGTTCGGCCTCGCCCATTGGCCGGGCTATCATTATTATTACGGCCATGTGATGTGGGACATCGACGCCTTTTGCGTGCCTCCCCTTCTGCTCCTGCAACCTGGCGCCGCCCGCAGCCTGATCGACTTCCGGGCGCGCCATGTCGAGGCTGCCCGGCGCCATGCCCGGCTGGATGGGAAGCCGGGCATGCGCTTCCCGTGGCAGGCCGCGCCCCTGAGCGGGGAGGAGGCCGCTCCGGACGACGGCCCGGCGGCAGCCTTGGCCGCCCATCTGTCCCTCCACGTCGCCCGCGCCTTTTCCCTGGACGCCGATTGCACGGGCGATCTGCGCTACCTGCGGGACCGGGGTTGGCCGATCATCGCCGGCGTTGCCGACTGGCTGACCGGGAGGCTGGAACGCACCCAGCGCGGCGCAGAGCTGCCCTGCGCCACTGGCCCCGCCGAAGTGCCGGATCCGCCGGACAATGACAGCTTCACCCTGATGACGGCCGCCGACCTGCTGAAGCGCGCGATCCGGATCGGCGCCGGCATCGGCGCCGACATCCCGGCGGCCTGGCAGGACATGCTGGACGCGCTCTATCTGCCGCGCCGGAGCGACGGGGTCATTCCCGCGCATGAAGACTTCCGGATCGACGAGGACAAGGGCGCCACGCCCAGTCCGCTGGCGGGCCTGTTCCCGATGGACTATCCCGCAGGCGAAAGGGAGCGGCAGGCGACGCTGGACTTCTTCCTGTCCCGCTGGCGCGATTATGTGGGATCGCCCATGCTGGCCGCCTTCTATCCCGCCTGGGCGGCCATGGCGGGCGACCGGAAGCTGGCGCTCGACCTGTTCGAGGAGGGCTATGCCGCCTATGATGCGGGACGGTTCCACCAATGCCTGGAATATCGCGTCGACCATCCGGACTCGGCCGTGCCCGCCGGCCCCTTCCTCGCCAATATCGGCGGCATGCTGATGACGATGCTGTTGGGACTGCCCGGCCTCCGCATCAGCGGCGACAGTCCGGAGGCATGGCCCCACCGCCCCGTGACGCTGCCATCGGGCTGGTCCTCCATCGCCGTCGATCGCCTCTGGGTGCGGGGAAGGCCGATGCGGCTGATCGCGGAACAGGGCAAGGATCGCGCTCAGATCCTGCCGGCATAGCCCGGCCGCCGCAGCAGGCGCCCGCCGCGCAGCCGCAACCGGCCGAGAAATCCTTCCCGCTGCAGCGTATAGGCTCCGCCCGCCGCCACCAGGGCAATGCCCAGCAGCGAAACCCCGTCCGGCAGGGCGCCGAAGGCCAGATAGCCGACCAGCGTGGCGAACAGCACCTGCGCATAGGAGAAGGGCGCCAGGAACGACGCCTCGCACCGCCGGTAGGCCAGGATCAGCAGCAATTGCGCGGCGGCATAGAGCAGGCCCATCAGCGCCGCGGCCGCCACCTCCCACCGGTCCATGGCCGTGAACCACAAGGGGCTGCCCGAAGTCAGGACCAGCAGTCCCAGACCCGACGACCAGAACAATGTGATCGACAGCGGATCACGGTCCCCGATCCGGCGTGTCACGATGATGCCCAGCGCGCCGCATAGCGCGGAACCCAATGGCAGGAGGGCGGAGGGCGCGAAGGCGCCCGCCCCCGGCCGGACGACGATCAGCACGCCGGCCAGACCCAGCAACATGGCGGTCCAGCGCCTTCGCCGCACGACCTCGCCCAGCAGGGGGACGGACAGCATCGTCACGAAGGCGGGCGTTGCGAAGGATATGGCCGTCGCCTCCGCGACCGGCAACCGCCCCAGGCCCAGCAGGAAGAGGCTGGCGGAAAGCAACAGGCACAAGGCGCGCAGCGATTGCAACCCCGGTTGGCGGCTGCGCCACGGCACGCTGCCCGCCCGCACGGCCAGCATGGCGGCAAGCATGAAGAAAAGCAGATAGCGCAGCCAGGCGACCTGAAATCCGGGAAGCGTCTTGCCCAGCCCCTTGGCAAAGACGTCCGAAATGGAAAACAGGAACACCGCGCACAGGATCATCCCGATCGGCCGCCAGGGCGAAGCGGGCCTTTCCGCCGCCGCCTCCACCTGCGGCGGCACGCCGTCAGGGCCGGGCCATCCTACGATGGGCTCGCCGCTGCGCATCAGGTCCAGTTGGCGCTGTCGGCCGCGTCGATGCTCAATGTTCCGCCGCTGACGAAGCGCGCCTCGTCGCTGAGCAGGAAAAGCGCGCCGGCCGCAATGTCCTCCGGCTTGACCCAGGCATAGCCCATCGGCGTCGCATCCCTGCGCGCCTCCAGATAATCGTCGCGCGTCGGATTCTCCTTGTCGGGGACCACCTGACGGAAGCGTTGCTCGCTGGACATCATCGGCGTGTCGACAGGCCCCGGCAGGATCGCGTTCACGGTGATGCCGGCCTTCGCCACCTCCAGCGCGGCGACCTTGGCAAGGCCGATCAGCCCCCATTTGGACGCCACATAGGGGGCGGCGTTGGGCTCGGCATGGCGCGCATCGCCCGAAGCGACGACGATCACGCGCCCGCGCCCGGCGTGGCGCATGCTGCGCAGCGCGGGCGAGAGGATGTTGAACACCCCCAACAGATTGTTGCGGACCACCGTCTCGAATATCTCGGGGGAAAGGTCGACGATCTCGCCCTCGATCGTCAGGGCGGCATTGGCGATCAGGAAATCCAGCCCACCGAAGTGCCGCTCGGCCAGCGCCACCAGTTCGCGCGCCAAGGCCGGATCGCCTGCATCGCCGACCTTCCAGACCACCTCCGCACCCAGCGCTTCGCAGATGCGCTGGGTCTCCGTCAGGTCGGCGCGGGACGTCCGGGGATAGGGCGTGCCTTCGGGCAAGCCCTCGCAAATGTCGCAGATCACCAGCCTGCACCCTTCCCGCGCCAGCGCCACGGCGAAGGCCCGCCCGATGCCGCGCCCCGCCCCGGTGATCAGGGCGGATCGCCCGGTGAAGCGGGGCGTGGACGTGACCGGCGGCGCGGCGGGCGGATCGGCGGGGTGGGGCATGACGGCGCTCTCCGGCTCGGGAAGACGACCCATATCGCTTTGGCGTGGCGGGCTGTTCCGGAAAGCCGCCCCGAAACGCGCATGACGATGACCTGGGTTAGCATCTCTCCCGCCCCCCCCCCCGATTCCTTCCGGCCCGACCGCATGAGACAAAAGGCGCAAGGGCCAACTTATGTTAGTGATCCCAATCCCTTGCCGGGCGTTTCATCTTCCACGTGGAAGATGATGCAGGGAAGCGGCCTTCATGAAACGATATGCCTATGGATGGATCACGGCGATATTCTTCCTGGTTTCCATCGTCGGTCACTGGGCGTTCGGATGGCTCGCCTATGTGGACGACGCGCGACAACATGGGCAGGCCGCCGAATTCACGCAATATGCCGTGGAAATGGGCCGCGACACTTTCGAGAACTGGCAATCGGAATTTCTGCAACTGATCTGGCAGGTCGTCGGCCTTGCCTATTTCCTCTATGTCGGCTCCCCCGCGTCGAAGGAGAATGACGACCGCATGGAGGCCAAGATCGACGCGCTGCTGAAACTGCAAGGCGGGGAGAAGGCGGATGCGCTGATCGCGGAACTGGACGATCGCTACCTCCGAACCCATGGCCACGCAAAGCCGCACGGCCATTTCACAGGCTGAAGGCCAGCCGCATCACAGGCCCTCCAGGCGGAGAGCTTAACCTGCTTTAGTGCATGGAGGCCTCGCGCCACTATAAGCGGCCAGTCAACGCCATCGCCCCCGAATGGGGGCACGCAAGGAAGCAGGATTGTCGGATATACCAGCTACAGCCAGGGCGGCAGGCGGTTCGGACGGAAAATCAGAGATCGATGCCGGCGCCTGGCTGGCCGCCATCGTTGAAAATTCCGACGACGCCATTCTGAGCAAGACGCTGGACGGCATCATCACGACATGGAACGGGGGCGCCAGCCGCCTGTTCGGCTATTCCGCCGAGGAAGCAATCGGCAGGCCGGTGACGATCGTCATTCCCGAAGACCGCCTGCATGAGGAGGATCATATCCTCGCGCGCCTGAGGGCGGGAGAGCGGATCGATCATTTCGAGACGGTTCGCCGGCGCAAGGACGGGACGCTCATCGCAATATCGCTGACGGTTTCCCCCGTCCGCAATGCGGCTGGGCAGATATTGGGGGCATCCAAGATCGCGCGCGACATCACCGCGCAGAAGCGCGCAGCCGCGCAACAGACCCTGCTGCTCAAGGAGATGCGCCACCGCGTCAAGAACCTCTTCGCGCTGGCCACCGGGCTGGTGGCGCTGAGTGCGCGCGGAGCGAAGGATGTCGGGGAACTGACGCGCGATCTGACGGCGCGGCTGATGGCGCTCGCCGCCGCGCACCAGCTTACCTTGCCCGATGTGGACAATGAGGGGACGGCGGGAACCGCCACGACCCTGTTCTCGCTGCTGGAGGCCATCGTCGCGCCCCATGAACTGGCGGATGAGCGCAAGCGCATATTCGTGAAGGGCACGGACCTGGCCATCAGAGGCGGCGCGTTGACGTCGGTCGCGCTGCTGCTGCACGAACTGGCGACCAATGCCGCCAAATATGGCGCGCTCTCGACGCCGGACGGCCGGCTGGACGTCACCGTCAGCATCCAGGATGACGATGCGCTCATCCAGTGGGTGGAATGCGGCGGCCCCACCCTGGACCGGGCGCCGGATCGCGAAGGCTTCGGAACGGCGCTGGAGCAGGCGTCGCTCAGGGGAACGGGCGGCACCCTCGTCCGGTTGTGGAAGGATGCCGGCCTGACGATAGAGATCCGGTTCAGGCTGAGCCGTCTCAGCCAATAGCGGCGCTCAATACCGCTTGAGCAAGCGTTCGACCGTGGGGGCGGCCGACCCTTCGCGGCCCGATTTGTCCTTGATGTCGCGTTCCAACGCGTCGCGGATGGCCGCGATCTGCGCATCCGTCAGATGTTCGATGCCGACAAATTCCACGCGCGCCCTGTCCAGGGCCCGGATGATCTCGTCCAGTTTCGCCTGCATGGCCGCGCCGTCGCGGTTCTGGCTGTTCTGGATCAGGAAGACGGCGAGGAAGGTCAGCACCGTCGTGGCGGTGTTCACGATCAACTGCCAGGTATCGGAGAAATGGAGAAAGGGCCCCGACACAGCCCAGAGGAGGATCAGCAAGGTGGATATGATGAAGGCCTGGGGTTGTCCCATGAGGCGTGCACTGCTGGTGGCGATGTTGGTGAAAATTCGATCCATTATTTTGCGCCTGCGACAATATGGCCCCCATCGGAAAGGATAGGTGCGAACCGAACCGCGGACATTAACTTATGATAGTGCCGGCGGGCCGTCGGTTTTCGGGGCAGGAGCGGCGCAATGCTTCGACCGTCGCGGGAAGATTGCCGGGATACAGTCGCAAGGCGGATGCGTTGAACGCGAAGGAAGCAAGGCGGCACGGAGCGCAGGCATGAAACTGGACTGGCACGGCGAAGACGGCGGAGCGGGCGCCACCATCATCCGCGATTTTTTCGTGGAAGGGGAAAGCGACAGGCTGACCGACGTGCTGCTTTGCGCGCCTTCCCATCTGGAGCCGGTTCCCTGCTGTTCGGTCACGCGCGAAAGCCTGCGCAAGGGACTGGCGGTTTCGGTCGACAAGGCCGAACGGCAACATCGCGCCCTGCGCGGGGCATTGGCCGATCATCAGGTGCGGTGCCATCTTCTGCCGACGCATGCCGATCTGCCGGACCTCTGCTTCACCCGCGATACGGGCGTGGCGACGCCCTGGGGCCTTGTCGCGTTGAATCCCGCCATGCCGCACCGCGCGCGGGAAGCGGACCATGTGGCGCAGGCCTTGTCCCGCCTCGGCGCCCGTCCCGTCCGTCGCATCTGCGAAGGCAGGATAGAGGGCGGCGACATCTGCCTGGCGCGGCGCGGGCTGCTGATCCTGGGCATATCCGGCGAGCGGACGGACGAGGCGGGCGCCCATGCCTTTGCGGAGCCCTTTGCCGCCAATGGCTGGGACATTCTCCGCTACGCTTTCGATCCGCATTTCCTCCATCTCGACACGCAATTCTGCATGCTCGACGCCCATCATGCACTGGCCTGCGTCGACGTTCTCGACGACGCCTTCCTCGCAGCCGTCGAGGCGCGCGGCATCACGCTGCTGCCCGTTTCCTACAAGGAGGCGCGTGGCCTGGGCTGCAATATCCTCTCCATCGACGGCCGGACGATCCTGATGGGCGCTGGGCATGACGACGTCGCCGCCCGGATCAGCGCGGCGGGATTTCAAGGCGTCGCGCTGGACGTGTCGCAATTCGCCGCCTGTGGAGGCGGCATCCATTGCATGACCATGCCCCTCCGGCGGACGGCCGGCTAGGCGGGCGCGAAAAGACCCCAGACGGTCCTTTCCCGAAGTCGTTCATCTGGGTTAGCGCCAGCGCATGAAAGGGGCCGGCGTCCGGAACGCCGCAAGCGCCGCTCCGTTGATCCTTCGATCATATCAGGAGGCAGGAATGGCGCAAAAAGGTGCAGGCGGAAATCCGGGCGCGGTCACGAAGAAGGGCGGCGATGGCGCTCATGGAAGCACCGGCACGGGCCGCGGCGGCGGCAATAACGCGCGCGGCAGCGGCAGCGCCAGTTCCGGCAAGAAGAAGGAAGACGGGAAAGCGGCCAGCGGAAAGGGCGACCGCTAGAGCCAATCGACATTCAGGTCTGGCGGCCTGCCAATGATGCTTTTGCGTTTCCGGCGCCGGGGGTACAGCGGCGCCGGTCGGCATCCAGTTCGCGCCGGTAGAAACAGGCGATGGCCCTCGGCATTCCGGCCGTGCCATCCTGGCATTTCCGCAGGTCATTGCCCGGCCGGAACCGGCCTGGCGGTCGGACCGAAGCTGGCGTCCAGCGCCTCCGCCTCCCTGCGATGCGCCGCGATCACCGGGACCATCTCCCCGGCCATCTTCTTCAGCACGGGATAATCGCCCCGCCGGGCATAGCTGCTCTGCAGGTTGAAGGCCTCCAGATGCGCCGCCGCCTGTTGGCCGACATAGACGCTGTCGAATTCCCGGTCGCCCGAACCGTTGAGGGCGCCCAGCATCGCCCGGCGGCGCGCATCGATATTCTGCGGGATGGCGATGTTGACCGGATTGTCCGCAACGAAGCGCCTGAGCCGCTCGCCGCTCTTCTGGTGGTCGGAGACCATCTTCCGCGCAAAGGCCTTCACCTCGGGCGCGCGGGCACGCACCATGGCGATCTTGCCCGCCTCTATCTCATACATGTCGCCGATCGCGGCCTGCGGAATGTAGAAGGTGGTGGTCACCGCCTCGTCAGGGCGGGAGACGCCCTCGGGCTTCGGCCCTTCATAATGCTTGGCCACCGTGGCGCTGCCATTGGCCGGTCCCCGTTCGGACGGGCCATCGGTCTGGTTGCAGGCGGAAAGGGCCAGCACGGCGAGGCAGGCGGGCAGTCCCGGCCGGAACGAACGGCCGCCGGTCATGGCTGCGTTCCGTTGCCGGCCGCGCCCGGAGCGCCGATGCCCGGCATGGCGTTCGCGCCACCCATGTCGCCAGCGGCATTGATCGCCTCCTGCTGGTTCGTTCCGCCGGGCACCCTGCCATTCTCATTCTGCGCGGCGGGGCTGCAGGCGCAAAGCAGGGCGGAGGACGCCATCAGGATCAGGGCGGTCGATATGGGACGGGGCATGCTGGGACAAAGCATGAGGTTCTCCTTCTGCGGGGCTGCTGCGGCGACAACGCCCGGCAGGCCGAAGGGCAGCGTCCGTGCGATAACCCTATGTTAGCGCGGGCGCGCTTTTCCCCTTTTGCGGCGCGGCCGTCCGCCAGCCCGGGAACCCCCTGCCGATGGGCCGCGTATAAAGGCTTTCCCCCATCCCGTGCGCCGCCATCCTGACGATGGAGCGCGACACATCGCGATTGGAGACGGCCCATGTCGGTGACAGGTTTGACGGCGATCATCGTCCTCGTGGCGGCCGCGCTTCTGGGCGTCGTGCTCTACGGTCTGCACAGGGGCCGGTTGAGCCGGGGCGGCGCGCTCGCGGCGGCGATCCTCATATTGGCGGCCGCCTCCGTCATCTTGGTCTATCCGTCGGTTCTGACGACGACGCACATGAGCTGAAGAGGAGAGAGACACCATGACGATCGAGGATGAAGCCCTGACCGACGGAGACATCGCCACCGCCGGCGTCCAATGGGTGGCCGCGCTGGTCGGCAGGTTGGTGGAGAAGGGCCTGATCACCACCCAGGACGCGCAGAGCATCGCGTCGGAAGCGCGCGAACAGTGCAGGGCGGAGGGCGTGGCCAAGGCCGCCCGCGTCATCGCCGCCCTGTCGGAAGAGGGCGAACCGCGCGGCTGAACCGGCCGGTTCCCGCCTAGAGCCAATCGACATTCAGATGATGACGAGCCGAAAATGGTGGTTTTCGGTGACCCGGAGCGCAGCCTACTCAAGGTAGGTGAGCACCGGAAGCACGGAAAAGCGTCATTTGCAGGCCGTCAGGGCTGAATGTCGATTTGGCGCTAGCGGTCGATCTCTCCGAACACGATGTCCAGCGATCCCAATATCGCCGTCACATCGGCCAGCATATGGCCGCGCGTCAGGAAATCCATCGCCTGAAGATGGCTGAATCCGGTCGGCCTGATCTTGCAGCGATAGGGGGCGTCCGTGCCGTCGGCGACCAGATAGACGCCGAATTCCCCCTTGGGGCTTTCGGTCGCGACATAGACTTCCCCCGCCGGAACGTGGAAACCCTCGCTGTAGAGTTTGAAATGATGGATGAGCGCTTCCATCGACCGCTTCATCTCGGCCCGTCGCGGCGGCACCACCTTGTTGTTGTCGCTCGACACGCGTCCGCCGGGCATGGCGTTCAGGCACTGGCGCATGATGCGGGCGGATTGCCGCACCTCCTCCACGCGCACCAGCAGCCGGTCGTAGCAATCGCCCCGGCTGCCCACCGGTATGTCGAAATCCATCCGGTCATAGACGTCATAGGGCTGGCTCCGGCGCAAGTCCCACGGTACGCCGCAGGCGCGCAGCATCGGCCCTGAAAAGCCCCAGCGCAGCGCATCCTCCTTTGAAACCGCGCTGATGTCGACATTGCGCGCCTTGAAGATCGGGTTGTCGATGGCAAGGCCGACGGCATCCTCGAACATGGTGGAATAATGGTCCAGCCATGCCCCTATGTCGTCGAGCAGCTTTTCCGGCACGTCCACGCGCACCCCGCCCGGCCGGAACCAGGCCGCATGCATCCGCGCGCCCGATGCCCGCTCGTAAAAGCCCATGAGCTGTTCCCGAAGCTCAAGCAGCCAGAGATTGGGAGTCATCGCCCCGACGTCCATGATATGTGCGCCCACGGAGAGCAAATGATTCTTGATCCGCGTCATTTCCGCGAACAATACCCGCAGATATTGGCCGCGCATGGGAACTTCCAGATTGAGCAGCTTCTCTATCGCCAGAACGAAGCTATGCTCCTGACAAAGGGGAGATACATAGTCGAGGCGATCGAAATAGGGGAGCGCCTGCAAATAGGTCTTATATTCTATCAGCTTTTCCGTGCCGCGATGCAGCAGGCCGAGATGCGGGTCGACCCGCTCCACCACTTCCCCATCCAGTTCCAGCACCAGTCGAAGCACGCCATGGGCCGACGGATGCTGCGGTCCGAAATTGATCGTGTAGTTGTGGATGGCGGTGTCGCCGGGCGTCGGCTCCTCTCCTGCTATGGGATGAGCGAAATTCCGGGTGGCGCTGGTCGGTTCGCGGGCCATCATGTCCTTCCATCCGCCCCGTTCAATGGCAGGAGCGGCGCATCGGTAAGAGGGGGCGGCCTGCGGATGATCACGGGCGAGCCGGACGATGAGGAGAAGAGTAGAGCGGAACCGCCCCGACCGCATCGGAATGGACGCTGATCCATCTTAGCGCGGAATCGCCTTTGCCGGAACGCGGAAACACATCCTTTCCTATGTTAGCGCAACCCATGAATGGGGAAGAAATCGCCTCCGGATTCATCTGTGTTGATGACATCTTCTTTCATCCGCGCTTCTTCATCGGAAGATTTGCGACAAAACAGCATGGCAAGGCGCAGCATGATCAACAAGGATGAACGACGGCGCAGGCTGGTCGCGAAACACCCGATTCCCGGCATGATCAAGTCGGGCAGGCAGGCGGCATGATCATCATAGCCATCGTCGCGGCGGTCGCGCTGGCGGGATTGACCGGCATCCTCGTCGCGCTGCGTCGTCGCCGGGTCGGCGCGTTCATGGCCATGCTGATGCTCATCGTCCTGCTGGCCATTTGCGGCATGGCGCTTCTCTATCCCGCAGCGCTCACGCTGCGGTCGCCGGGCCGCTGAACGCCCTCAACCGAGTGCGACGTCGAGGCAGGTCATCACCGCAAGGCCGATCAGCAGGCTTCCCTGGGCGGCATGCCCGTCCTCGCCAAGTTCAGGGGCGATCTGGCTCATCACGACGCTGATCATCGCCCCCGCCGCAAGGCACAGGGCGATCGGCAACAGCATGGCGAAGCGATGCACCAGCGTCGCGCCCAGCGCACCGAATACCGGTTCCACCAGTCCCGATGCCAGCGCCCCGGCAAAGGCCAGGAGCGGCGGATAGCGCAACGCCAACGCGCTGCCCACGGCGAAACCTTCGGGTATGTTCTGGATTCCGATGCCCAGGGCCGTGGCATAGCCCTCTCCCCCCGCATCCCGCGCGAAGCTGACGCCGACCGCCAGCCCCTCCGGCGCGTTATGCAGCGTGATCGCCGCGACCAGCAGCCAGATGCGATGGCCCGTCCGGTCCAGCCCCTCCTCACTGGTGAAACGCTCGACGGAAAAGCGCCCGAGGGCAAGCAGCAGCGCCCCGCCGACCAGAACCGCCACGGCAATCATGGCCGCCGCCGGCCAGGAGCCGATGCCCTGCCGGTCCAATATGCCGATGGCGGGCACGATCAGAGAGAAGAAGGAAGCGGCGAGCATCACGCCCGCCGCAAATCCCAGCATCACGCCCTGACAGCGCGCCGCCGACCGGCCGATGCCCAACATGGGCAATCCGCCCAAGCCGGTCGCCGCGCCTGCCAGCAGGCTTGCAATCGTGCCGGCCAGAACCGGCGACAGGTCGATGCTCAATGGCTGGCCTGCTCTCCTTGGCTGCGCAGCGCGAGGAACCTGTCGATCACCCTGGGCAGCATCTCGTCCAGGAACGTGGCCATCGCCAGTTCTTCGCGCAGGCTTTCCTCCAGCACGGGAATGGCCGCCTCGAACCCGCCCGCCCTGGCCATGGCGATCAGGGCCTTGTAGGCCGCCGCCTCATAATTCTCGAACGCATAGTTGGCGAGGCTGTTCTTGATGACCTCGTCCGGCGCCAGCGCGTGGGACAGCGCAGCAACGCTGCCCCGGAACTTCAGCGCCGCGTCCTTGATGGCCGACGGACTGTCGCCCAGCGCGTCCAATATGCCCTCCAGCCCTTCTATCTGGCGTTCGGTTTCGCCCCTGTGGCTGCGAAGCCGCGCCTCGACCTCGGTATATTGGGCGAGATGCTCGATCTGCCGGTCCATGATGCCCAGCGCCTGATGCTCGACGGCATGGGCGTCGCGCAGGCCGACGATGAACATGTGCCGGACGGTGTCCTGGTCCATCTCACTCCCCGTCGGACTGGAGGGGGCTCTTGGCGGCGGCCTGCGACCGGGCGTCGGCCATGTCGCTCGCCCCGCCCAGATCCTCGTCGCTCAACTTGCCCGCACCCGGCCCGCCGCCCAGGTCCGCGCCGGTCACCGGATTGGCGTTGGGATCGGACTGCAGCCGGCCGGTCATGGCCGCGAAATCCTGCATCTCCTGCTCGCGGAGCGTGACCGAGGCCTGGCCGTCGCCGCCATCGACCGGCAGCTTGCCCTCGACATCGTCCAGCCGTTCCCATTGCTCGCCCGTATTCCAGGGGCCGACCGCATCGCCCTCCCCCTGGGAGGCGTTGACATAGAGGTTGGCATAGGGAGCAAGGCCGGGCAGCTTGCCGGCGGGGAAATTGTCCTTGATCGAATAGAGCGCCTTCTCGAAGCTCTTCTGGTGCGAAACCTCCCGCGTCATCAGGAAACCCAGCGCATCCTTGACGCCCGGATCGTCGGTGATGTTGATCAGCCGTTCGTAGATGATCTTGGCCCTGCTTTCCGCCGCGATGTTGGACCGCAGGTCGCAGGTCGGGTCGCCGCGGCTGTCGACATAGGCGGCCGTCCACGGAACGCCCGAACTGTTGGTGAGCGAAGGCCCGCCGCCATAGAGGATCGACTGGGTATGGCTGTTGCCGCCCGCATTCAGCGACATGTAGAGTTCCGCCTCCTCCATCGACGCTTCGGTCAAGGCCGACTTCGCGCCCTTGTTCAGCATGGCGACGATCGATCCGATCACTTCCAGGTGACTGAGTTCCTCGGTCGCAATGTCCAGCAGCATGTCCTTCCGGCCGGGATCGTCCTCGGCAAGACCCTGGGTGAAATAGCGCATTGCCGCCGCCAGTTCTCCGTCCGGTCCGCCAAATTGTTCCAGAAGAAGCGAAGCGAGCGCCGGATTGGTTTCCGAAACCCTGACCGTATATTGAAGCCGCTTATTATGCATGAACATGGAATGGTCTCCTCAGACTCCGCTGCCGGATGAAAATATGTCGGGATGATGGGTGCGGGCGCTGGCCCCGCCGGGTTTGAATTCGCCGTGCAGGATATGGCGGACGCAGGCCAGCACACCCCCGGCGATCAGAACCATGGCCCCGGCGCCCAGCACCGCCGCCATGACCGCCTCCCGCCGAAGCGGCGCGCCGGTCAGCCAGACATGGAGCAGGATGCACAGGGCCGCGATCCCCGCCGCCTCTATGGCCGCACCGACGAGCAATCTTGCCGTTGCCCTGGCGCTTCTATTTACCCTGCTCATGATTGCTCCCACATCGAACAAGGACAGTTAAGCCTCACCGGGAGCAAGCGTTCCGCGATCCGCGATGGAACGCTAATGCAGTTTACAGCGAACCGATCTACGATATTTCCGCCGTAAAACTTCGACTGCGATCCGGAACCATTCCGGATCGACAATCATGGCGGCCCGTATCATGAAAGTAGCGGAAGCAGAAGCCTGGAAACTTCCGCCCCCACCCGGCAGGATTTCCGATGAAGGACCGGCAACCGGGTTCCGGCTGCGCTTCCGGTGGCGAACGCCGCGCCATGGAAAAGACCGTCCGAAGCTGATCCAGTTTATCGTCCTGCGCGGATCGCCCCTCCACCCGATGCGTTGCTTTTGAAAGCGGATATTTTCAGGAAGACGCGCGATGAACGACCGCAATGCATTTCTGCAAGGGCAAGGATCGCCCATCAGGGACGACGCGGCGCCGCCCGAACAGGGCTGGCGCGGCGAACGCGCCGCCGACGAACCGGCTGGAAAAGGTCCAAGGCGGCGCCGGATCGGGGGCGTGAAGGCGGAGGTGGAGGACATATCCGGCACCGCCTTCGTCGAGGCGGGCGGCGCGGACATGGCGTCCACCCACGACGACGGCGACGGCGACGGCGAAGACAGGCGCATGCAGCCGCGGCAGGAAGGCGGCAGGCGCTCCCATCCGGACGGGGTCAGCGATCTCGACATGTCCGCGACGAGTCCCGGCGGGGAAAGCGCCGGCGCCCCCTATCCGCACGGGCGCAGGAAGTCGAAGAACGACTTCGGCAGCCGCATGGGCCATGGCGGGCAGACGGAGATCGGCTATCACGGCACCGGCCATCTGGGCGGCCGCAAGGTGGGGGAGGACGACAATCGCAACGGCGTCGCTGAAACGGACGATTGACCCTGTTGCGGCCCGGCAACCCGTTGATATTTCGGCTTCGCAGGCAAGCGGCATGGACGGCGGCGCCATTCGGGCATAGCAAGGGCAATCCTGTTGCGGAGCCGAAAGAGTTCAATGGTCGAAAGAGCTGCCCCCGATCCCGAGTTCGAAGCCCTGCTGCGTCACATTCAGGAGAGTCGGGGACTGGACTTCCGCGGCTACAAGCGCACCAGCCTGCGGCGGCGCATCTCCCTGCGGATGGAGGCGGTCGGCGCGGAGGATTTCGCCGCCTACCGTACCTGCCTGGAGGCGCAGCCCAGCGAATATGAGGAACTGCTGAACACCGTCCTGATCAACGTCACCTCCTTCTTCCGCGACGAGGATGCGTGGAACGTGATCCGCGACGAGGTGATCCCGGAAATCTTCAAAAATGCGGAGGACGACCGCGCGATCCGGGTCTGGAGCGTGGGCTGCGCCAGCGGCGAGGAACCCTATTCCATCGCCATGCTGCTGGCCGAGGCGATGGGCATGGGCGACTTCTGCCGGCGCGTGAAGATATATGCGACAGATCTGGACGAGGAAGCGCTGAAGGTGGCGCGGGTCGCCACCTATTCGCCCCGGGAGGTCGAGAGCGTGCCCGGCCATCTGCTCGAAAAATATTTCGAGCGGACCAGCAATCATTATGTGTTCGAGCGGGAATTGCGCAAATGCGTGATCTTCGGCCGCCACAATGTCGTGCATGACGCGCCCATCTCGCGCATCGACCTGCTCACCTGCCGCAACCTGCTGATCTATCTGGAGGCCGAAACCCAGTCGATCGTGCTGCCGCGCCTGCATTATGCGCTGAACCCCGATGGTTTCCTGTTCCTGGGCAAGGCGGAAACGCAGCTTGCGCGATCCTCGCTGTTCCGGCCCGTCGACATGAAGCACCGCATTTTCGCCAAGGTGCCCCAGGAATGGCGCCGCCCTCTGAACGGCAGCTTCACCGCCAACCGCCCGACCCGGCTCGACATGCCCCTGCCCGACGTCCACCTGCTGGAGGCCGTGATCGACGAGGTCGGCACCGCCCTGCTGGTGATCGACGACAGCGGCGCGGTGGCGCTCGCCAATCTTCCGGCCCGCAACCTGCTGGGCGTGGGCGAGGCCGATCTTGGCCGGCCGTTCCAGGACCTGCCCATTTCCTACCGTCCCATAGAATTGCGCGGCCCGATTGACGAGGCGTTCCGCGGCCGCAGGGGCCTGCGGCTGGAGGACCAGGAATATCGGCTCAACCAGACGGAGGTGATGCGGCTCACCATCGACGTCCGCCCGCTCCAGCGCGCGGACGGCAGCGTGCATGCCATCCTGCTCGCTTTCCACGACCATACCGGCATTCACGGCTTGCGGCGGGAACTGGAGGCGGCGCAGGAAAATCTCGAACAGTCGATCGAGGAACTCCAGTCCGCCAATGAAGAACTGGAAACCACCAATGAGGAGCTTCAGTCCACCAATGAGGAGCTGGAGACCACCAATGAGGAACTCCAGTCCACCAATGAGGAACTGGAAACGCTGAACGAGGAAGCCCGCTCCTCCAATGAGGAGATGGAATCGGTCAACGAGGAACTGCGCATACAGGCCGAACAGGCGGCCGGGTACCGCCTCCATCTCGAATCGGTGCTGCGCTCGATGAATGCGGGCATCGTCGTGCTCGACCCGCGCCATTTCATCCAGAGCTGGAACCGCTGGAGCGAAAACAGCTGGGGCCTGCGCGCGGAGGAGGTGCTCGGCACCAGTTTCGACAGGCTGGACATCGGCCTGCCCGTCCAACAGTTGCGCGACAACATGATCGCGGTCCAGTCGGGGTCGGAGGAGCAGACCGAGCGCCAGCTCGAGGGGCTGGACCGACGCGGACGCCGCATCATCTGCCGGATACGCATTACCGGCCTGCTGGACGAAACCGGCGCGAATCACGGGCTGGTGCTCGTCTTCCAGGACATTACCGACGAACGCAACAGCGAGGATTACACCCGTTATCTTGGCCGCGTGCTGGGCGGCGCGGCCAATCAGATCTACTTTCTGGACCCCGATAATCTTCGCTTCCTGCTGGTGAACGACAGCGCGCAGAAGAAGCTGGGCTTCAACGCCCACCAGCTTTCGCGCATGGCCCTGCCCGACCTGCTGCCGGACATATCCGCCGACGACCTGCACGCCATCCTCGCCCCGCTGCTGGGCGGCGAACTGCCGGAGCTGCCGCTCCAGACGGCGATGCGGTTCGGGGAAGGCGGCAGTCTGCCCGTCGACCTGCGCCTGCAATATTTTTCCGAAGAAACGCCGCCCATCCTCGTCGCCATGGTATATGACAGGAGCGAGCGCGAACTGTCCGCCGCGCTCGAATAGAAAGGCGGCACATGGCCGGCCATGACATCATCGTCGTCGGCGCCTCCACTGGCGGCGTCGATGCGCTCGTCCGGCTGGTGGCGCAGCTTCCCGCCGGGATGGACGCGGCCATGCTCATCGTACTGCATGTCGGCACCGGCGTCAGCCGGCTCGCGGACATATTGAACCGCGCTGGCAAGCTGCCCGCCGGCCAGCCCGCCGATGGCGAGGAGATACTGGCCGGACATATCTATGTCGCCCCGCCCGACCTGCACATGACGGTGGAGGGCGGCCGCGTCAGGCTGGCCCATGGCGACAAGGAGAATTTCAGCAGGCCCGCCATCGACCCGCTGTTCCGATCCTCCGCCGCCGCCTATGGCCCGCGCGTCGTCGGCATCGTGCTGACCGGGAAGCTGCAGGACGGTTCGGCGGGCCTGCTGGCGATCAAGCAGGGCGGCGGCATCGCGATCGTGCAGGACCCGGCGGAGGCGGTCGCTCCTTCCATGCCGCAACGGGCCATCGCCTGCGCGCCGGTGGACCATGTCTGCCCCCTTGCAGAGATGAGCGCGCTGCTGCTCCATTACGGCCGGCCGCCGGGCAGCCTCAACCCTCCGCTTCGTTCGACGCCTTGCGCAGGCTCGTCATCGCCTCTTCCAGCACCTCGATCATATGCCCGCTTTCCCGCGAAGCTTCCGTCCAGCGCTGGACCGCATGCGCCAGGCCGCGTTTCTCCGCGCTGTGCTGCATCTGTTCGAACAGCCGGATGCGGTCCCGATGCGTCCGCACCGCAATCGCCAGCGCCCGCTCCAGCTCGTCATTCTGCGCCGCCGCCAGTCCCAGCGGCGTGAAGGCATGGCCGACCTGGCAGCGGAAGCGGACTTCATCCTCAGTCTCGATATGGTTCAGCACGCCCCCGCAATCGGGGCAGGACAGGTGGCTGGGCTCACCCGGCGTGACGATCTGCGGTTCAGCCACGGCAAACTCCTGTGCGGCAATCCGGTCCTCGATCAGATATTCCTCGGGCAGGGGTATGGTCGGCCCCGCTTCCTCCCGCACCAGCCGCGCGAGCAGGTCGGGTATATGATCCAGGGCGAGCGCATGGTCGACATGATCGCGCTTCAGCGCGTTGCGCGGCATGGACGGCCATTCCGCGTCGGCGGGGTCCTGCACGACCGAAAGCCCGCCGGCCGCCTTGACCGCGATCAGCCCATCGGTCCCGTCGTCCAGCAGGCCGGTCAGCACGATGCCGGTCACGCGCCCGCCATAATGGATCGCCGCCGATCGGAACAGGGCGTTCACCGCCGGCCGCGTGCGGTTCTCATAGGGACCGCGCCGCATCAATATCCTGCCGGGACGCAGCAGCAGATGCATGTCGGGCGCGCACACATAGATGTGCCCCGGCTCGATCGCCTGTCCGTCCACCGGGGACAGCGCAGGCAAGGGCCCGGCCCTGTCGAGCAATTGCGGCAGCACGCTGCGCGCCGAAGGCGAAAGATGCTGGGCGACGAACAGCGAGGCGCGAAGATCGGCGGGCAGCGCGACGCAGAGCCGGCGCAGGGCATCCACTCCCCCGGCCGATGCCCCGATCACGATAATGTCCCTGCTGGGCATGCTGTGCTTCTCCATGGGGGCAACGAAGCGCGCCGACAAAAAGGTTCAGACGGAACCAACTTATTTTAGAGCCAATTCCCCCGCGGGCGCGTTATCAGGGTGACGCAACAGGGAAAATCATGGGCAAGAAGGCTGAAGCTCCGGGGCAGATCAGCGCCAGGCTGCTCGACGAGGTCGAACAGTTGCGCACGTCCCTCGAATCCGCGCTGGAGGAGAATGCGCGCCTGATGGAGGATCGCGACCGGCTGAGCCGCCGCGTGACCCAATTGTCGCAGGACCTTCAGGCCGCCCGCTCGGCGCCGCCGCCGGCGCCCCCTGCCCTGCCGTCCGTCGAACAGGGGCAGGCCGAAGAGGAGCTGCGCGTCGCCTTCGAGGAATTGCAGGTCCTGACGGAGGAACTGGAAGTCGCCAACAGCAGCCTGCAACAGGCCAATCACGAACTGGACGGCCGCGTCGAGGAACGCACCCGCCAGATCCAGGAGATCAACGACACGTTGCGCGCGACCGAAAACTCCCTGCGCACGATCGCGGACCTTGTGCCCGACCTCCTCTGGCGCAGCGACGCCACCGGCCATGCCAACTGGTTCAACCAGCGCTGGTGCGACTATACCGGCTGGGATAAGGAGGAACTGAAGGAAGAAGGCTGGACCAATGCGCTGCATCCGCTGGACCGCGCCTCCTCCCTCGCGGCCTGGGCGCAGGCGATGGCGGCGGGCACCGTCTATCAGGAACAGCACCGCATTCGCGACGCGCAGGGCGATTATCGCTGGTTCCTGATCCGCGCCGAACCGATGCGCGACGCGAACGGCACGATCCTCGCCTGGTTCGCCGCCGCCACCGACATGCATGAGCAACGCACCGCCATGGAGGCGCTGCAACGCAGCGAATTGCGGTTCCGCACGCTGATCGAGGGCATGCCCCAACTCGTCTGGCGCGCCGTGGACAGCGGCCAGTGGACCTGGTCCAGCCCGCAATGGAGCGCCTTCACCGGCCAGAGCGAGAAGGCCAGCCGGTCGCTCGGCTGGCTGGAGATGCTCCATCCCGACGACCGGGATCATGCCATGGCGGCATGGACCCGGGCGCAACAGACCGGCAGCCTGGAGATCGAAGGACGGATATTCAACGCGCAGGACCGGCGCTACCGCCATTTCCGTACCCGCGGCGTACCCGTGCGCTCCAGCGAGAGCAGCTTGCTCGAATGGCTGGGAACGTCGACCGATGTCGACGACATCGTCCAGTTGCAGGCGCATCAGGAAGTGCTGGTGGGGGAACTTCAGCACCGCACGCGCAACCTGATGGCGGTGGTCCAGTCGGTCACGGCGCGCACGCTGAAGGGCAGCCATTCGCTCGATCATTTCGCCCAGTGCATCGGGGACCGATTCGATGCGCTGGCCCGCGTCCAGGGACTGCTATCCCGTCGCAAGGGCGGGCTGCGGGTCACGTTCGACGCGCTGCTGCGCGAGGAACTGTCCGCCCATGTCCCGCTGGATGCAGACGGCAGGGGAGAGCATGTGACGCTTACCGGGCCGGCCGGCATATCGCTGAAATCGGCGACGGTTCAGACGCTCGCGCTCGCCCTGCACGAACTGGCGACCAACGCGGTGAAATATGGCGCGCTGTCGCAACCCGCCGGCCGGCTGGAGGTCCGCTGGGACATCCGCAGGCCCGCGCCGGGCGAATGCCGGCTGTTCGTCGACTGGCGCGAGCGCGGCGTGTCCGAACTGCCCGCCCCCGGTGCGGAACCGAAGGGCGGCGGCTATGGCCGGGAACTGATCGAACGCGCCTTGCCCTATCAGCTCAATGCGCAAACCAGCTACGCCGTGGAGACTGACGGCGTTCATTGCACGATCGACGTGCGCGTCCCCTCTGAGGATAGTGAAGGCGGTGGAAGATGACCGAAGCTGCGCTGCAGGATTGCCGCATATTGATCGCAGAGGATGAATATCTCATCGCCGCCGATATTGCCGAGGCCCTGGAACAGGACAATGCCGTGATCCTGGGGCCGGTGCCGCGCGTCGCGGACGCGCTGTCCCTGATCGGGTCCGGAACGCGGATCGACCTGGCCGTGCTCGACGTCAATCTGTGCGGCGACATGGCGTTTCCCGTCGCCGACGCGCTGGTGGAGCAGCGCATCCCCTTCGCCTTCGCCACGGGCTATGACGGATGGACCATCCCCGCCCGCTTCGCGGACGTGCCGCGCCTGGTGAAGCCGTTCAGGCCCGACCGCTTGCGCAGCGCGCTGAAGTCGCTTCTGCCCTAGGGCAGATCCCGATGATCGGCTGCTTCAGAGGTCGGGCGGCAACAGGTCCTGGTCGGCGTCAAGACGCCGGTCTATCTCCTCGCCCAATCGGTCGAGCTGATCGAAGGACGCCCCGACCACCAGGATCGAACCGTCCTCCAGCGTCAGGCGCAACCGATAGCTTTCGCCGTCGGCCTCTATGGCGAAATGGGCGAGGCGCACGGTCATGACTGTCTCCCGATGATGAGCGCCCCCGCACCGATCCGGGGCGCCGCCGCCTCATTTGGAAGCATGGCGATGCGCCGTTTCCGCCAGAGCGAGCCTTCTGCCCGTGACCAGGGTCTGGCCGATGAAAAGAAGGATCAGGATCGAACCGGCCGTCCCGACGAAGAGGTCGAAGCCCGACCAGCGCCCGAACAGGCCTGGACCGGACCCCAGCACCATCATCATGACCGTCAGTCCGATCAGCAGCAGCCTGAGTTCGGTCGGCCCGGCGGAAAGATAGGAAAGCTTCAATTCCCCCAATACCCGCGCGGACAGAAAGGCATGGATCGACAGCAGCAGATAACCCGCCAGCGCGATCAGCGCGACATCCATCGTCACGAACGGGCTGAGGCCGATCCCGGCAAGGATGAGCAGCGTCGCCAGCCCATCGCAGCTATGATCGATGAAATAACCGTAGGACGGTCGCTCGATCCGCCGATACCGCGCCAGGCTGCCGTCCATGGAGTCACCGAACCACTGCACCGCATAGCCCGCAATCGCCAACAGCAGCCAGGCCGACGCGACGTTGCTGGCGGCATAGCCGGCGAATATCATCAGCGCGCCGACCATTCCGGTCGCCGTCAACCGGTCCGGCGTGACCCAGGCGGGCATCCGGCCGCACAGCCAGCCAAGCAACCGCCGCTCGTTCGCGGCAAGCCAGTTCTGCTGGATTCGGGAGAGCGATGGGGGAGATGGGGGCTGGATCGTCATGGGGCCTTGGATAACAGTCTGGAACAACGGGAGCGCCGCAGCGCCGTCATATTCGCGGCATCAGCCGCTCCGTCCGAAGACGCACCGTCCCGGAAGGATCGGCACGACGACCGATACGACCGGCGCGACCTGAAAGGAAAGACAATCTTCCTGCACGACATGCTCCCTCTGCGCGGGAGCACGCAAGTCTCTCTGTCGGATCGTGCGAAGCGGAAATCCGATGACTGCTGGTAGCATCCTCTGCATGACCCGAACAGAAGTTTTTGGAACTTGCACGACTTTCGCGCGAGACGGGAGCGGCCCCTTGTGCTACAGTTCCTTTATTGCGCGAAATTTGCCGCAAGCATTCGCCGTGACAGAGAGACCATCGTGCTCCCGCTTGCCAGCCGAGGAGCCTCGTCATGGAAGACCTGAACTATCTGCTCAAGCGCGAACAGGAAGAACTGCTGCGCGCCCGGACGGCGCACAGTCCGGAGGCCGGCCGCGTCCACGAACGGCTCGCGCAGGGATATGCGGCGCGGATCCGCCATCACCCCCATCCCTATCGTTCCAGGCGGGCGGACGGTTCGGCGCCCTTCAACCCCTTTCCCTTCAATGTGGAGGGCGGCGCGGCATGAGCAGGGTCGTCAACGTCCGCGCCACGCCGGACAGCATCAAGACGATGTGCACGAAGCACGCCTTCCGCATATCCGCGCTGGAGGAACTGGTTTCGGGCGGGGCGCGGGTCGTCCTGCTCGATCCGCGGGACGCGGACGCCTTCCGCGTCCTGATGAAGGACAGGCTGATCGAGGGCAGCGTCACGCGATCAGCGTCGCACATGGCCAGACAATGGACGCCGCCGGCACGATGGAAATAGTCATGAGCCAGTTCGATTATCTCGACCGTCGCAGAAAGGCCGAATTGAATCATGCCGATCTGGCCATCTGCCCGGTGGAGCGGACGAGGCATGAAGAGCAGGCAAGGGCCTATGCCAAGATCATCTCTGTTCTGCGCCGGGAAGAGGAAGAGGCGACATCACGCCATCGATAGCGGAATATAGCCGAATATTTGTCCCTGCATGCGCCAATATTATATGCTGGGCGAACGACAGAAGAAGAAATCCGGCGGGAAATGGGACGACTGAGCCGCTGTCAGCGCGAAGCGGCTGCCTTCCGGATGGCCGGGCCCGGCTTGGCGGCAAACCAGATATTGTGCCAGCGTTCCGTGCTGCCGATATAGGCCGGCAGGACGATCTCATCGACGTCGAAACCCGCTTCCTCCAGCCGCCCCGCAAAGCAATCGTCGGAATAGGAGGACCAGACGGACAACAGCCCGCCCGGCCGCAAGGCGTCATAGGCGGCGGAGAGTCCGGCATGCGAATAGAGCCGGTCGTTGCGCGACGTGATGAAACCGTCCGGACCGTTGTCGACATCCAGCAGGATGGCGTCGAACCGATCCGGCCCCTCCATGATGATGTCATAGACGTCGACCACCCGAACGCTGACGCGCGGGTCCGCGAGATTGTCCCTGAACAGATGCGCCAGCGGCCCCTTGGCCCACACCAGTATCTGCGGCACCAGTTCCGCGACCGTCACCAGCGCGTCGCAGGTCCAGGAACCCAGCACGGCGTCCAGCGTGAAGCCCATGCCCAGTCCCCCCACCAGGACATGACCGTCCTTCCTGTCGAGACGCTCGCTCGTCAGCGTGGCCAGCGCCATTTCCGAAACATGGTCCTGACTGCCCATCAACTCGTCGCGACCGAACTGGATGGAATATTCCTTGCCGCATTTGAGCAGGTGCAACTGGCCGCCGCCGGGAATGTCCGCGACATCCACCATTTCTATCGGCGGGCGGCCTCGGCGGGCGGCGGGGGATTGCCCCTGTCCGATGATCCCGGCCGGCCTGCCTTGCGGCTCATGGCCGGGCGGCCGCTGGCGGTGGGGCCGCTTTGGCGAGGCGTCGTTGCGATCCATGCCGTTCCTGTCGCATTTCAAGATCAATCGCGACGTAAACCAGCATGGCGTCCATTGCGCGGTGACGCCGTGCAATGCCCCGCCTGCCTTCCCTTTGCAAGGCCGCTGCGCATGCAGCCCCGAAGATCGCTGGCGGCCCGCATCGACATTCAGAAGAGGACGAGCCGAAAATGCCGGTTTTTCGTGATCCTCCAATGAGTGACGTGCATCCCCTGAATGGCGCATATTCAAGGCATGGGCAGCGCCGGATGCGCAACAGGCGCCATTTGCAGGCCATCAGGGCTGAATGTGGATACAGGCTAAATGGACGACCTGCGCGGTCGTCTATAGGGAGGAAGGAACGACATGCCCACCCATAGCCCGATGAAATCCGCCACGGCTCTGGCCATGCTTGCACTTGGCTCAACCGGAAGCGTCCATGCCGCCGAAGCGAAGCAGCGCATGGCCGTGGGCGCCGTGGTCGTGGCCCCATGCACCGTGGAGGGCCTGCGGGTGGATTGCATATCCGGCCAGCGCCCCCGGATATATATGGCCGGAAAAGCCACGACTTCGCCCGCTCCCGGCCATGGCGCGGAACCGGCGCACGCGGGGCAAGGCGCATCCCCTGCCGCCACCCGCTATATCGAGGTATCATTTTAACCTAAGCCTCGGAATAATCGGAACAACTTCGCGCCTTCCGCCGTTTCCTCCCTCGCGACGACCGGCATTGGGACAGACATGCTGCAGCCGGTCCCGCGATGCTCATGGAGTGCGCCTATAGCCAGAACAGGGCGCAGGATGCGTTACAGGAGATGCGCATGAAGCGGTATGGCAAAGGCCATCTGGCCGGGCTGCTGATATTCGGAATGGCTTTGCCGGACGCCGCGCAGGCGGCGCAGACGACGACGACATTCCCGGTGACGGCGACCGTCCTCACCGCCTGCGCCGTGACGGCGAACCCCCTCAGCTTCGGAAACTACGATCCCACATCGGCCACGCCGCTCGATGCCACGACCACGCTTTCGGTGCTGTGCACGGTCGGCACGTCCTTCACCGTCGGCCTGAACGCGGGCACGTCGAGCGGCGCCACCGTCACCAGCCGGAAGATGGTCAACGGCGCCAACCTCCTCAACTATGGCCTCTTCCGGGAGACGACGCGCACGAATAATTGGGGCAACACGCCGGGCACCGACACGCCGCCGGCCACCACCGCACCGGTGCTGCCCAGCACGCTCACCGTCTATGGCCGCATCCCGCCAAGCCAGAATGTGCCGGCGGGCGGCTATGCCGATACGGTCACCGTAACCGTCAACTACTGAAGCGCGAAAAGATGAACAGGGGATATGCAAGCGTTGCGGCAGCGGCGGCGATGCTCTTTGCGCCGCCCGTGCAGGCGGCGGGGCTCAAGGTCTTCCCGGTGCGCGTCGTGCTGACGCCGGCGGAACCGGTGCAGACGATGACGATAGAGAACAGCAGCAAGGAAAGCGCCCGCGTCCAGCTCCGCGTCTATGGCTGGCGGCAGGAAAAGGGCGAAGACGTGCTGGAGGAGACCCGCGACGTGCTCGCCAATCCCGCCCTGTTCGAGATGCGGCCCGGCGCCGTGCAGATCGCCCGCTTCGGCCTGAGGACGGGAACAGGCGCTGCGGAGAAGAGCTATCGCGTGATCCTGGAGGAGGTGCCCGGCACCCGCGCGGTTCCCGCCGGAACCGTCCAGACGCTCCTGCGGATCAGCATTCCGATCTTCGTGCCCCCGGCTCGCGGGTCGGGCAGGCTGGTCTGGCGCGCCTGGCCCAGCGGACCGCGCCAGATGACCTTCGCCATCCGCAACGAAGGCAACGCCCATGTGCAGATCAACCGCCTGATCCTGTCGCGCAAGGGCGGTCCGCAAGTGGCCCGGCAGGACATGTCGGTCTATCTGCTCCCCGGCTCCTCGCAGCAGGTCGTCCTCGACACTGCCGCATCCATCGCTTCCGGCCAGACCCTGAAACTCGACGCGATGACCGATCAGGCGGATGTCGCCGCGGAGATCGTTGCAGAGGAGCGGCCCCGTGAAGTCGCGCGCCCTTGAAGGGGCCATGGTCGCGCTCTGCCTCCTGTCCCGCCCCGCCGCCGCCCAGGCTCCCCCCGGCCATGGATCGCCGCCGGCCGCCGGGGAAGACGGCGACGGGCCCTCGCTGATGCTGGTCCGGCTTCTGGTCAACGGCCAGGCGCAGGAGGGCGAGATACTGGCCGGGCGGCGCGGCGACGCCTGGTTCCTGAAGGCCGCGGACCTCGAACGCTGGAAGATCCGCGCCGATGCCCCGCCCGTGACGATCGACGGAGAGGCGCTGGTCCCCCTCCCCTCCTTCATCACGCCCTCCTTCGATGCGGCCAGCCAGCAGCTTGACCTGACCGTACCCGCCGAACGGTTCGCGGTGCAGCGGCTTTCCGGATCGGCCGGCAGGCTGCTGCCCACAGCCGGCACCTTCGCCGCCTTCCTCAATTACGACCTGTCGGTCTCCCATCAGGACGAACTGGCCTCCTCCGCCTTCCTGGAAGCCGGCCTGTCGGACGATTGGGGCCTGTTCGCCAACAGCATGACGGTCGGGCAGAGCAGCGGCATCGGCAACGGCGTCGTGCGGCTCGACAGCTATTTCATCCGCGACGATCCCCAGGATCTCCGCCGACTGATCCTGGGCGATACCGTCACGACCAGCCCCGACTGGGGCCGCCAGATACGCTATGGCGGCGTTCGCTACGGCACGGAATTCGGACTCAGTCCCACCCTCATCACCTTTCCCACCCCCGCCTTTCTCGGCCGCACCGCCGTGCCCTCCAATGTCGAACTGCTCGTGAACAATGCCGTGCGCTTCCAGTCGGACGTCGATCAGGGGCCCTTCTCCATCGATCAGGTGCCTCTGGTGACGGGCGCGGGCGAGGTGACGCTGGTCGTGCGCGACGCCACGGGCGTCGAACGGCGCGTGCGCACGCCCTATTATGTCAGCCCCCGGCTGCTCAGCGCCGGGCTGTCCGCCTGGTCGTTCGAAGCCGGGGCGGAACGGCGCGACTATGGCATTGCCAGCTTCAGCTACGGCACCGCCTTCGCCGCGGGCAGCTACAGGCGCGGCCTGACGGACTGGCTGACCGTGGATGCCCGGGCGGAGGCGAGCGGCGACGTGCAAATGCTGGGCGGCGGCCTGTCGTTCGTCTGGCCGCTGCTCGGGGAATTCAGCCTCGCTTTGGCGGGATCGCGCGGGAGGGAGGGGAGCGGCGGCCTCTATCGCGCCTCCTTCGCGCGCATCACGCCGCGCTGGAACATCGCGCTCAGCTATCAGCGCGCGTCGGATGGCTTCGACCAGATCGGCATAGACCGCCCGGCGGACCGCATCGCGCGGCAGTTCCAGGCGTCGGCCGGGGCGTCGCTTGGCGATCTGGGCAGCATGGTCGTGACCTGGACCGACCTTGAATATGGCGACGGCAACCGGGCGAGGATCGGATCGGCCAATTACAGCGTCGGGATCGGCAGCCGCGCCTATATGAGCCTGTTCGCCCTCCGCAGCGACATGGCGGGTCGGGAACCGGAGGCGGTCGTCGGCCTTGGCCTCACCATTCCGCTGGGCACGCGGACCAGCGTCTATGCGCAGGGCGACAATCGCAACCGCCTGGCGGAAATACGGCGGACGGCGCCGCTTTCGGGCGGCTGGGGCTATCGCCTGGCGGGCAGCGAGGGCGAAAACGACCGGCAGCAGGCGGAAATGAACTGGCGCGGCTCCACGGGCGAGCTGAGCCTGGAGGCGGCCCGCTTCCGGGGCAAGACGGGCGTGAGGCTGCTCGCGAGCGGCGGGGTCATGTTCGCGGCCGGCGGCATCCATGCCTCCCGGCGGATCGAAAATGGCTTTGGCGTGGTCGAGGTGCCGGGGCAGGGCAATGTGCGCATCTATCAGGAAAACCGCCCCGTCGCGCGCACCGACCGGCGGGGCATCGCCATTGTTCCGGACCTGCGACCCTATGAGGCGAACCGGATTTCGCTGGCGCCGTCCGACCTGCCGCTGGACGTGCGGCTGCCCGACGACACGATGATCGTCGTTCCGCGGATCAGGGGAGCGGCCCATGCCCGCTTCCCGGTCGAGCAGGACCGGCCGGGCACGGTGGTCGTCGCCACCGCCGACGGCAAGCCGGTCGCAGCCGGCGCGAACGTACGCACCGACGGCGGCGAGACGCTGTTCGTCGGCTTCGGCGGAGAAATTTTCGTGCGCAATCTCCGCGAAGGGATGGTGCTGGAGATCGACACGGGCGGCGGCGTCTGCAAGGCGACCGTGACAGGCATCGCGCCGCGCGATACGCTGCCCCGCATCGGCCCCGTCGCCTGCGCGTTCCAGCGGGAGCCGGCGCCATGAGGCGGCGCGCTCAGGCCCTGACGGCCCTGCCGCTGCTGACGGCCATCCTGTTCCTGATGCAGCCAAGCCCTGCCCAGGCCGCCTGCAACGGTCTGGCCGGCTGCTCCTGCACGGTCACGGCCACCGGCATCAGCTTCGGCAACTATAATCCGCTCTCGCCCACCGCGACCGACGCGACGGGTACGATCAACGTCCATTGCGATCTTCTGGTGGCGCTGGCCGGCTCCTACACGATCGACATCAGCGCCGGCAGTTCCGGCAGCTTCGCGCCACGCACGCTGCGAAGGGGCGCCGCTGCCCTCAACTACAACCTCTACACCAACGCCGCACGCACGCAGATATGGGGCAACGGCACCGGCGGATCGGTCAACGTCACGCGCACCGTCCTGGCATTGCTGGTATTCAACGACAGCGTCACCGTCTACGGCCGCATCCCGGCGGGACAGAATGTGGCGGCCGGCGCCGGCTATCTCGACACGCTGACGGTGACCGTCACCTATTAGGGCAGCGTATACGGGCCGGCGTCAAGCTGAGCATGTAGGCGCCTTCTCCCGCCCAACGCCTTTGTCGGAGATCGACGAAGCGTGATGCACGTCACGCGCAAGATAGGAAGAGGCGCTTATTGTTCCGCCCGCGACCCGAGGAACTCAGGCTTGCCTGATTTCCAACTCAGGGCCCGGCAGCCTTCGCGCTGCTGGGCCTTTTTTTGAGAGCCATCAGCCGGTAGGTTCGACCGCGCTGGCCCACATGGTTTTTGGGGGAAGAGCTTGCTTGAGACGGAACGGCTGGCCGTTATCAGAAGCGTGTTTTCATGTGGGCAGGCAGGTGCCGAGGCTCTGGCGTCCGCCGTTCGCGACATGGTTTTTCCGCACAAGGCCGTCGTCGCGCATCAGGGCGACCTGGCCGATCATTGCTGGGTGGTCGTGGAGGGCGCCGCCCAGGCCCAGATCAACTCGGCCGATGGCCAGTTGACCTTGCTCGCTTCCCACGGGCCGGGCGAAATCTTCGGCAGCTATCCCGAACCGGCGGCGCTGCGCAGCGACATCGTCGCGCAGGGTTCGCTCCATCTCCTCTGCATCGAAACCTCGGCATTGGTGGACCTGGCGCGGCACAGCGCGGATATCGCCCATGGCCTCAGCCTGCTGTTCGCGCGGCAGTTGGACGTGATGCTGGACCGCATGGCCGCCAGGACCACTTTGACGGCGAATGGCCGGGTCTATGCCGAACTGCTGCGCCTTGCGGGCGCCTCCAACCGCATCGAGCCGCCGCCCGTGCTGTCCGCGCTGGCGCTGTCGGTGCATACCACGCGGGAGACGACATCCCGGGCCATTGCGCATCTGCTGCGGCGGGGCATCGTCAGCCGGACAGACGAGGCGCTGGAGATACTGGCGCCGCGCCTGCTCGCCGAATTGATAGCCTGAAGCCTGCCCGGACCACGCCATGCGGAGATCGGGCCTGCAAGCGCCGATTCTCCTCCCGGTCGCGGAAGCCGGATCCTCGCACATCCTGAGCAACGTCCGATGAACCGGAGCCGCTCAACATCCGTTCGCCCTCAGCTTGTCGAAGGACTCAGCGCGGACCAGAAGAGGTGATTCCCCCCAGGCTCAGGGAAACAGGCCATAAAGCGCCAGGTCGCCCGACGCCGTCCTGATGTCGCCCATCGGCTGCACATTCGCCTCCGGCGCGTGCAGGGCAAGGGCAAGGGCGGCCGACTCGCTCAACGCCACCGCCCCCTCCAGGTCCGCGGCGGCGATCATGAGCGCACGATCCCAGCGTCCGTCCTGCGTGTCGGCCAGGGCGCGGTAATCCAGCGCCAGCCGGGCCTCGGGATGGTCGCCGCGCAAAGCAGCGGCCCTGTGGGCCGCGTCGGCAAGGGAAGACAGGCCATAGGCATGCTGCCCCTCCTGCCCCACCAAGAGCGTCGCATCCCCGCCGAAGTGGAAGGGCAGGGATTCCGGAACGGCGATCAGCGCCACGACTTCCGCCTCCGGCGACAGGGCGACCTGAGCAGCGTTGCTCCGTTCCAGCGCCAGCCGATCCAGCCGCAGCCCCAGCGCTTCCCAGCCTGCCATGTCGCCTCCCCCCTCCTCGCCCCGCCCGACGATCTGCAAGGCGCGGGCGGAGGATTGCAGGCGCCTGGCCTCGCACAGGGCCAGCCCCATGGCGGCCTGCCTCGACACCTCGACGGATGCATTGCTGAGCGGTTGCCAGTCGTCCATTTCCCTGACCGACACCGCCCTTCCCATCAACGCATCGAACCGATCGGCCCATGCCGGACCGAAAGGATCGACCGACGCCGCCCGGAACAGTTCGGCCGGACAGGGCAGAACGACATGCAGCTGGCGGCCCGCCTCAATGGCCGCCTCCGCCACCAATATGTCCGCCCCGGCGGCCAGCGCCCCGATCACCATGGAAGGGGCCAATGCATCCACCGCCCCGGCAATCGTGCGGGCCGCCTGGGCGTCATCGGCTGCAAGGCCCAATATTCCCTCGAAATAGAGCGGCGAAGCCGGACGGTGGCGGTCCAGCCAGTCCGCCGGCCGTCCCGCCTCCGCCAGGATCATCGCGAACTGTCGCAGCGTGGAGGCATGGTCTTCCCACGCTTCGGGCTGATGCCCGATGGCCTGCCGCAGCATCCGTTCGGCATCCTGGGTCCGGCCCAGCAGCAGCAGCGCTTCGGCCCGCGTCGCATCGATCCAATAGGGCGTCTCGGCGGCGCGCAGCGGATCGTCGAGCAGCGTCATCACGGCATTGGCCAGCGTCACCGCCGCCTCGTGCCGCCCTGCCACATAGGCCAGCGTCGCCGCGTTGATCAACGGATAGGTCGCATGCGAAAGGGCGGAAGCACGCTCATAGGCGGTGATGGCCCGGTTCAACAATTCTTCCCGCGCCGCGCCGCTCTCGCCCGCCGCGCGGTCCTTCAGCAGGCGTCCGTAAACCGTCAGCACATCCGGGTCGTCCGATTGCGGCGACAGGCCGGCGGCATGGAATGTGGTCCAGGCCTGTTCCAACGCGCCCGCCCGGGCCAATCGCGTGATGCTGTTAAGCTGCGGCCTGATCATTTCCCGCCTTGTCCCACAAGCGCCCGTCCGCCGCCACCGGATTCGCGCGATCCTATTTCCGCGGTCCCTTGCTGACGCCGTCGGGATCGATCGCCAGGACAACCCCCGAATCGCCGCCATGTTCATAACGGCCGCGAATATAGAGATTGAAGATGAAGCCCTGCTCCTCCCCTTCCTTCAACGGTTCGCCGGTATAGCCGTTGCACATGTAGTTGCGGCAGCGCAGCGCCGGATAGCCGCCGATGTCGGTCATCTCCAGGTCGTAGAAGCTGCGGTTGGGCGCCACCGGCGCGGGCGGCGGGGGCAGCGAACTGTTTTCCTTCTTCTCCACGAACCAGATCGGATCGGTGTCCTTTCCGTCATGGAAGCTGTAGCCGGGCGCATCCAATATGATGGTGAAGAAGCACATATATTCGACGAAGGCGATGTTCTCGAACCCATAGCCCCTGAATTCGGGATATTGCGCGGGGTCGCGGGACTGCGCCATCTTCAGCAGGCGCGCCTCCGTGGCCTGCAGTCCGCGTTCGCAGATCGGCGCGAACCAGCGGCTGACATTCCACGCGCCTTCCCGCACGCGAATGGAGAGCAGGGTAACATGATCGATCTTGTCGCCGGGGCCGATGGTCCTGACACTGTTCCCGTAAGGCAGCATTCACTCCCCCTTTGCCGAAGCCCTGTCATTCGACTGTGCTATAGCATCCAGACGCCGGATCGACGTAGCCCGAAATGCCGGGTCCGCCGCGGCCGTCGGACTTGCATCATGCATGATCCGACGAGCTTGGTCGACCAGTCGGTGGACCTCCGCGCCCTGGTGGCGCGCCCTCGCCACCTCGGCTGCATCCATCAGCAGCCGCAAATGCTGCTCGAACCAGTTCTGGTTCTCCGGATCGCGCTGGCGCAGCGCCGAAGACTGGCTCCGCGCATCGCGCAGCAGCCTGACCGCCTTGGCCGTCTCACCGGTCTCGAACGCGATCCGCGCAAGCGAACGGGTCGCCACCAGAGTGTCATAGGCGATGTCGCCATTTTGCGGATCTTCCCGCCGCAAGGGTTCGAGCAGCCTCAGTTGCTCCAGCCGATGCTGCTCCGACGCCCGGAAGTCGCGGCGGTCGAAATGCACGTCGGCCAGCCGCGCATGGCGTTCGGCCACCTCCATGCGAATGTTGAGCGATCCGGGATCGGCCTGCTGCGCCCGCTGGAACCAGTAGAGCGACTTCGCATAATTCCGGATCGCATCGTCATGGTCGTTCTTCGATTCCCATTGGACCGAAGCGATGTTGCTGAGCGCATAGCCCATTTCCGTGAAGCTGCGCGCCGCCTGGGGCTGATACCGGAAAAGCTCGCGGGCCCAATGCAGATAGGCCCGATAATGCCTGAGCGCGGCGTCAGCCTGCCCGGATAGCTGATCGACCTGCCCGATCCAGAATTCGCTCTGCGCGTGGACGAAGATCCATTCGGGCCGCTGGGGATCGTCGTCCAGCAGAGCGGTGGTGGTGCGATGCGCTTCCTCGAACTTGCGCCGCGCCGCCGGCAGGCTGCCGCGCGCAATATCGTCCTCCCCCATCGCCTGAAGGATGCGCGCCCGCCTTTCCAGGCTGTCGTCCGGCAAATCGTCGAGGTCGCCCTGGTCGCGATAATAGTTCATCGCCCGGTCGTTGACGACGGTCAGGGCATCCAGGCGACCGACGCTGCGCAGACGTTCCCGCAAATCGGTCAGCATGAATTCAATGATCCCTTCTGCTTCGGCGCGTTGCCGCTCCGCTTCCCGCTGCGCTTGCAAGGCCGCAATCGACAGCGCGAGAAAAGCTAGCATGACCAGCAGCAGGGCCAGCGTGACAGCCGTCACGCGCCGGACGCGCCGCTGCGCATCGCGCTGCACCAGCCGGTCCAGGCCGATCCCGGCCAGCCCGGCAATGATCTTCAGGGTGCCCAGCCGAACGCCGTCGCCCTCCCGCCGAAGGTCGGCGGCAAGCGGTTCGCCACCGTCCCGCAACGCAGGCGGAAAGGCCTCTTCCGGTTCGCCTTCGATGATCGCGGCCAGGATCGGCCGGTCGGGATGGAGGACGCGGAACAGGCGGATTTCCTTGTCCACCCAGGGCGAAGCCGCCGCATGGGGCGAACACAGGACCACCAAAGCCGCCGATCGGGAAAGCGCCTGCTTCACCGCCTCCGACAGGTCGGCCGCGGCAGGCAATTCGTCGCGGTCGCGGAAGATCGGGCCAAGCCGCCGCCCGCCGTCGGACCGCATGGCGCCCTTGGGCAGCCGATAGGATTCCAGCCGCCGTTGCAGCCCGCGCGCGGCCCGAACGTCCCTGTGATTATAGCTCAGGAAGGCGGTGTAGGCCGCCTTCGCACTGTCTGCCCGCATCTCCACAAATCGCGCCGTCGCCCCTTCCTACGCCGGAGGTGGACTGCTTATCGCGATGTTCCACCGAAAAATCGACCGCTTTGCCGAATCGCCCGCTGCCGCAACGGCCGAATGGAGCCGCATCCCGGGCGCGACTCGCCGCGGGGGCCATGCGCGGACGCCGGAACATATCCGATAAACCGTTCATAATGGACGATGATCATCTTGCCTTCGGCACGGGAAAGGGAAACAAGGATATGGACCGGCCAGAAGCAAAGCCTCGGGTCGCAGCCGGTTCATTGCGATGACATCGTCCGGCGCCGTTGCGATGCCGGCCTTGCGCCGCCTGCCCCCATCATGAAGACCATCCACGGAAAAGCAGAAGGGCCGGCATCGCCGCCAGCCCTTCCCTTGCCGATGCCGCAGGCAATCAGCCTACGAAGGCGCGCTCAATAACATAGGCGCCCGGCGCGGCGTTGGAGCCCTCGGCAAAGCCCTGTTCCTCGAAATAGGCGCCGAACTGCTTGATCATCTCCATGCTGCCGCACATCATGATCCGGTCGGTCTCGGGATTGAACCTCGGCTCGCCTGCAATCCCTTCGAACAGCGCGCCCGTTTCCACCAGCTTGTCGATGCGGACGTTGTTGCGGAAGGGTTCGCGCGTCACGGTCGGCACATAATGGAACTGGCTGGCCGCCTGCTCCGCCACCAGCGGGTCGTCCGCCAGCTTGCCCGACAGCTCGTCATGGAAGGCAAGGTCGCTCACCCGGCGGACCGAATGCACCACCACGACCTGCTCGTAAAATTCATAGACGTCCGGATCGCGCGCCAGGCTGAGGAAGGGCGCCAGGCCCGTGCCGGTCGACAGCATGAACAGCCGCTTGCCCGGCAGCAGCGCGTCCGTGACGAGCGTGCCGGTCGGCTTACGCCCCAGATAGATCTGGTCGCCGGGCTGGATCAGTTGCAGTTTGGACGTCAGCGGCCCGTCCTGCACCTTGATCGACAGGAACTCCAGTTCCTCGTCCCAGGCGGGGCTGGCGACCGAATAGGCGCGCAGCAGCGGCTTGCCATTGTCGCCCTGCAAACCGATCATCACGAACTCGCCCGACCGGAAGCGGAAGCTGGCCGGCCGCGTGATGCGGAAACTGAACAGATGTTCGTTCCAATGCCGCACCGACAGCACGGTTTCCACTGAAAGCGCGCCGGTCGGTTCCAGCACCGGCTTTTCGATCGTCACGTCGTTCAAAACCTTTTCCCCTGCCAAATCCAGGGCGACTGTCGCGGGTAAGAGCGTCAGTTGCGTGGGCTTCGCAATAAGCTATGCAGCGCGAATGCCCCTTGGGACGTTCCAAGGCAAGGCGAAAAAAACTTGTCCGTGCGAAAGCTGGCGATCATCCGCGCGGATCAGGACCGCGGGCAAAGCGGCGGCACCGCGCGACGCGCCGGAACGCAGCAGGGAAGATTGCGCGTCTCCGGCGCATTCAGGGCGCGGTAGCTGGGCACGCAGGCCCCGTCCTGCATCCATTCACCGGACAGAAATTGGCTCTGCGCCTGCGCGTTGCTGCTCAATATCGCTGCAATGGCGGCGCTGCCGCGCAGCATATCCCCCATCATCATGATTTTCCCCTGCTCCCGGAGCGCCGACACGCCCGTCCCGCAGCAAGCTCATAATCGCTTATCTATCCAAAAGCATACCCAATCCGGGGTATGTCCGGCCATTTCCGCAAAATCCGTCATCCCAGCGCGCGCCGGGACGGCGGATCAGCCGAAAAGACCTTTGGCCAGCCCGCCCAGTTCGTTGAGCGGATTGCCGTCGCCATCCCGGTCGAACAGGCCGCCGATCTTCGCCAATATGGCTTCCGGGCCGCCGAAATGGGCGAACAGCTCCTGCAACTTGTCCGCCGACACGCCATGTTCGGCGGCCGTGGTCGCCAGCGCGGCGACATCGGTCTCGCCCGAAGCGATCTTGCCGCCGATTTCGCTCATCAAGGCCTGCATCTGGTCGGGCTGAAGGCCGATCTTCGCGGCAACCGCCTCCAGGCCACCCATATTGCCCAGCAAATCGTCGAACAGTGCCATAGCTCATATCCCGCTGAAGTTTGATGCAGGATAGCATTCCGTCCCGCCGACGGGAAGCGAAAGAGGCCGGAAGATCGCTCCCCGGCCCCTGTCGTTACGAAATGCGGGCCTGTCAGGCCGCCGTCAGCGCCGCGTCGCGCACCGACGCATCGACATGATCCTCGAACTGGGCGAAATTGTCGACGAACTGCTTGACCAGCTTGCCGGCGGTTTCGTCATAGGCCGCCTTGTCGGGCCAGGTCGCGCGCGGATCGAGTATGGTCGAATCCACGCCCGGAACCGCAACCGGCACCTGGAAGCCGAAATTGGGATCGGTGCGGAATTCGGCGTTGTTGAGGCTGCCGTCGAGCGCCGCGTTCAGCAGGGCCCGCGTCACCTTGATCGGCATGCGCTTGCCGACGCCATATTTGCCCCCGGTCCAGCCGGTGTTGACCAGCCAGCAGGTCACGCCGCCCTTGTTGATCCGTTCCTTCAGCAGGTTGCCGTAAACGGAAGGGTGACGCGGCATGAACGGCGCGCCGAAGCAGGTGGAGAAGGTCGCGGACGGCTCCGTCACGCCGATCTCCGTCCCGGCGACGCGCGCGGTATAGCCCGAAAGGAAATGATACATGGCCTGGTCCGGCGTCAGCCGCGCGATCGGCGGCAAAACCCCGTAAGCATCGGCGGTCAGGAAGATGATGTTTTTCGGCACCGGCCCCAGATTCTTCTCCGACGCATTCGGGATGAAGTCGATCGGGTAGGAACCCCGGCTGTTCTCGGCCAGGCTGTTGTCGTCCAGGTCGATCTCGCGGGTTTCCTCGTCGATCACGACATTTTCCAGCACCGTGCCGAACCGCTTGGTGGTGGCGAAGATCTCCGGCTCGGCCTCGGCCGACAGGTTGATCATCTTGGCGTAGCAGCCGCCCTCGAAATTGAAGACGGCGGTGTCCGACCAGCCATGCTCGTCATCCCCGATCAGCGTGCGGCTGGCATCGGCCGACAGGGTGGTCTTGCCCGTGCCCGACAGGCCGAAGAAGACCGCCGTGTCGCCGTTCGGACCGATATTGGCCGAACAGTGCATCGGCATCACGCCCCGCGTCGGCAGCAGATAGTTGAGGATGCCGAAGACCGACTTCTTCATCTCTCCGGCATAGCGGGTGCCGCCGATCAGGATCAGCTTCTCGGTGAAGTTGACCGCGATCACCGTCTCGCTGCGGGTGCCGTGACGGACCGGATCGGCCTGGAAGGTGGGCAGGTCGATGATCGTATATTCAGGCGCGAAATCCGCCAGCTCCTCCGCGCCCGGACGGACCAGCAGCGTGCGGATGAAGAGGTTATGCCAGGCGAATTCGTTGATGATCCGCACGTTGACGCGATGCTCAGGCTGCGATCCGCCGAACAGATCGGCAATGTACAGCTTGTCCTTCTGCCCCAGGGCGGCGAAGAAATCGGCCTTCAGCGCGGCGAAATGCTCCGGCGTCATGGGCACGTTGGTCTTGCCCCACCAGACGGTGGATTCGGTTTCCGCGTCCCTGACGATGAACTTGTCGCTTGCCGACCGCCCGGTATGCTTGCCGGTCTTGACCACCAGCGGGCCGTCCTTGGCCAATATGCCCTCGCCATTGGCAAGCGCGGCTTCGACCAGCGGCGCGGTGCCCAGATTCCAATATTGATCGGCGCTGGTGGAAATGCCCTGCCGATCGAGGGTGAAAGAGGATTTGGCCTGCACGCCTTTACTCCTGAATATCATTATGTCCGGCCGCCATCTTATCATGTTCACGGCCGGTCCGCCTCTCAACGCCGCGATCTTCGCCGCTTGGCGCCATCTGCTGCAGACCTAGCGGGCATAAGCCTTTGCAGAAGATGCGTCAAACCCCGGGAAACCCCGCATCCCCGGCATTTATCCCGAATTCCCATGGCTACACCGCATAACCCGCCCGCCCGGCCTTCCTTGCAGGGGAAGCCGCCTTCGTCTAACGCAGGGGCATTCCCATTGCCGACGATTTTCGGGGCGCAGCATGACCGCAACCATCGCTCTGGTGGACGATGACAAGAATATCCTGACCTCCGTCTCCATCGCGTTGCAGACGGAAGGGTTCCTGACGCGCCTCTATTCGGACCCGGAGGCGGCGCTGAAGGCGCTGATAGAAAATCCCGCAGACCTGGCCGTGTTCGACATCAAGATGCCGCGCATGGACGGGCTGGAACTGCTGCGGCGGCTGCGGGAAAAGAGCCATATGCCGGTCATCTTCCTGACGTCCAAGGCCGACGAACTGGACGAGGCGCTGGGCCTCGCCATGGGCGCGGACGATTATATCAGCAAGCCTTTCTCCCAGCGGCTGCTGATCGCCCGCATTCGCGCGATCCTGCGCCGGGCGGAGGCGAGCAAGGTGGATGCCGCGCCCGACGAGCCGGTGGCCGAACCGATCGTGCGCGGCCGGCTGGAAATGGACCCTGCCCGCCACCGGGTCAAATGGATGGGCCGGGACGTGACGCTGACCGTGACCGAATTCCTGATCCTGGAAACGCTCGCCGCGCGCCCCGGCGTGGTCAAGAACCGCAACCAGCTGATGGATGCCGCCTATCAGGACGACGTCTATGTCGACGACCGCACCATCGACAGCCACATCAAGCGCCTTCGCCGCAAGTTCCGCGAAGTCGACCCCGAATTCAACGCAATCGACACCCTCTATGGCGCCGGCTATCGTTTCTCCGAAGAAGCATGACGCGGGCGCAAGGTGGAGCTGGTCCGGCCGGATCAGCCTGACCCCGCGCATCCTGGCGGTCAATGTGTTCGCGCTGGCGCTGCTGGCGGGCGGCTTCTTCTATCTGGACAGCTACCGCACGCGCATCGTCGACGACCGGCTGGAGCAGTCGGCGCGCGAATTGAAGCTGCTGGCCATTGGCCTTGAAAATGCGCCGGCTGACCGGCAGGACGCGCTGATCGCCGCCTATGCGCGGCAGACCGGCGACCGCGTGCGCCGCTATGACGCGCAGGGACGGCTGATCGCCGACAGCTTCGCCATGAACGCGCCGCGCTATCGCCTGCGCCTGCCCGCCGAGGAGGAATGGCAGCGCCATGTCGCCCGCTTCCTCGACAAGGTGATAGACCGCATCGTGTCCGCCGACCGCCCGCCCAATTTCGAGGAGCCGGCAGTCGACCGGGCACAGGCATGGCCCGAAATGGTGGTGGCGCGCAAAAGCGGCCGCACCCAGGCGGTGAACCGCTATGCCCCCGACCGCACCTTCATGATCTCCGCGGCGGTCAATGTGAAGGACGGCACCGGCCTGCTGGCGACGGAAAATGCCCGCGACATCACGCGCACCGTCCGCGCGGAGCGTTTCCGCCTGGGCATGGTGCTGGCGGCGGCGGTGCTGGCTTCCGTCCTGCTCTCCCTGTTCCTGGCCCGGACCATCGTGCAGCCGCTGCAACGCCTCGCCCGCGCGGCGGTGCGCGTGCGGCTGGGGCGGGCGCGCGAAGTCACGGTGCCACGCCTGCCCGACCGGCGGGACGAGATCGGCATGCTGGCCCGCGCCCTGTCCGACATGAGCCATGCGCTGCGCCAGCGGATCGACGCGACCGACGCCTTCGCCGCCGATGTCAGCCATGAGCTGAAGAACCCCATCGCCTCCCTGCGTTCAGCCCTGGACGCGCTGGATCGGGTGGACAAGCCGGAACTGCGCGCCCAGCTGATGGCGATCGCGCAGGACGATGTGCGCCGGCTCGACCGGCTGGTGACGGACATTGCCGAAGCCTCGCGCATCGACGCGCAGCTTTCCCGCACCCGGTTCGAGCCGATCGATCTCGGCCTGTTGATCGAGAAGATGGTGGTCGCCCGCGAAGCCCGCGGCGTGCCCCGCGGCGTGCGCCTCGCCTTCGCCCGGCCACGCAGGAATGTCGCGGTTGCGCTGGGCGAGGAGCAGCGGATCATCCGCGTGCTCGACAACCTCATCGACAATGCGATCTCCTTCTCCCCCGATGACGGGCTGGTCCAGATCGTCGCCACCGTGGCGGACAATGAAGTGCTGGTCAGCGTGGAGGATGAGGGTCCGGGCGTCCCGCAATCCGAACGCGAACATGTCTTCCGCCGGTTCCACAGCGTCCGCCCGGAAAATGAGGCGTTCGGCAAGCATTCGGGCCTTGGCCTCGCCATCGCCCGCTCCATCGTGGAGGGGCATCAGGGCAAGATCAGCATCGCGGACCGCCAGGACGCGCAAAGCGGCGCCTGCTTCATCGTGCGCCTGCCCATGGCGGTCGAACGCGATCCGGGCATCGTTTCGGAATAAGCCGGAACGGGGGAGGCGCAGATACTCCCCCTCCCATGGGCGGGAGGAGGCCGGGATTTTAAGCTGCCGCCCTCCAGGCCCGCTGCGCCGCGCCGACCGTCTGCGGGGAATGGCCTGAATTTGCCCCTCCCCCACACCCCCACTGCACCATAATGAGAAACGCCCCGGTTAATTCGATTTCCACCAGCGCCAACAGGAGCTAATATGACGTCAAAGCGATAAGGCGATATGGCGTCGACACATTCTTCCGAAACCCTGCATGCGACCAGCGTGGCGATTGACGGCCGGGCCGTGCTGCTCTGCGGCCCCAGCGGCATGGGCAAGTCCGACCTGGCGCTGCGCCTGATCGATCGCGGCGCCGTGCTGGTGAGCGACGACTATACCCGCCTGCTGGAGATCGAAGGGCGCCTGTTCGCCCGCGCGCCCGACCGGATCGTCGGCATGATGGAGGTGCGCGGCCTGGGGCTGGTCGACATGCCCCATGCGGACAACGCCCCGGTCGCGCTGGCGGTCGACCTCAGCGACGACGTGGAGCGAATGCCGCCGGAAACCGCGCAACGGTCCATCGCCGGGGTCGCAATCCCCGTGGTCCGGCTCGCCCCGTTCGAAGCATCCGCCCCGATCAAGGTGGAACTCGCCGTCCGGACCCTGGGCCTCGGGAGCATGGACCCGTTGTGAGCCTGGAAACGCCGAAGACCATCCTGCTCGTGTCCGGCCTGTCAGGCGCGGGCAAGACGACCGCGCTCAAGACGCTGGAGGATATGGGCTGGGAAGTGGTCGACAACCTGCCGCTGGTGCTGCTCGACCGCCTGCTCGACACCCCCCTGCCGGAGGGGCATGAGGAAGGGACGGACCGTCCTCTGGCGCTGGGCATCGACGCGCGCACCCGCGGCTTCGACGCCGCCGCCATCGTCCAGCGGATCAAGGCCCTGCGCGCTCGCCACGGCCATGATGTGGAAACGCTGTTCCTCGACTGCTCCGGCGAGGAGCTGGAGCGTCGTTTCGCGGAAACCCGCCGCCGCCATCCGCTGGCCACCGACCGCCCCGCCCGCCATGGCATCGCCCGCGAACGGGAACTGACCGAACCGCTGCGCCGCTGGGCCAATCAGGTGATCGACACCAGCAGCCTCACCAGCAACGGCCTGCAACAGGAAATCCGCAACCGCTTCTCGCGCGAGGGGCTGTCGGACCCGGTGCTGACCATTATGTCCTTCGGCTATTCGCGCGGCGTGCCGCTCAACGCCGATCTGGTGTTCGACATGCGCTTCCTGCGCAATCCCCATTGGGAGGAGGCGCTGCGGCCGAAGACCGGGCTCGACCCCGCTGTCGCCGCCTATATCATGGAAGATCCCGCCTATGATGAGGCGGTCGGGCGCATCGAACACTTGCTGGCCCTGCTGCTGCCCCGCTATGCGGAGGGCGGAAAAAGCTACATTACCGTGGCCTTTGGCTGTACGGGCGGCCGCCATCGGTCGGTCCATGTGGCCGAACGCGTCGCCAGATACTTGCAAGATGCGGGCTTTTCGCCCACGGTCTCGCACCGCAATATGGAATCAGCGCCCCAGGACGCCCTGGAGAAGCGCAGACCGGGAGGCCCGAAAGCGTAATCCATGAAGAACAGGTGGGCCACGTAAGCAAGATGATTGGACTGGTACTCGTCACCCATGGGGCGCTGGCGACGGAATTCGTCGTCGCGATGGAGCATGTGGTCGGTCCGCAGCAGCAGATCGAGACCATCTGCATCGGGCCTGAGGACGATATGGAGATGCGCCGCGCCGACATCGCCAATGCGGTGGCGCGCGTCAACGACGGGTCCGGGGTGATCCTGCTGACCGACCTGTTCGGCGGCACCCCCTCCAACCTCGCCATCTCCCTGCTGAAGGCGGGCGAGATAGAGGTGATCGCGGGCATCAACCTGCCCATGCTGATCCGCCTGGAAAGCGCGCGCAAGGTCATGGACGTGCGCCAGGCCGTCGCCGCCGCGCGGGAAGCGGGTCAGAAATATATCAGCGTTGCATCGGAACTGTTGGGCAGCACCACATGAGCGAAATCAGCCAGGAAGTCAGGATCAGCAACCGCCGGGGCCTCCACGCCCGCGCCAGCGCGAAATTCGTGACCCTGGCCAGCGGCCTTCCCGCGCAGATCACCGTGCGCAAGGACGGCAGCGAAGTCACCGGAACCTCCATCATGGGCCTGATGATGCTGGGCGCGGCGATGGGGGACAGCATCGTCATCAGCGCCACCGGTCCCGAGGCAGCCGATTCGCTGGGCAAGCTGGTGACGCTGGTCGAGGATAAATTTGGCGAGGAATAAGGCCGGTCGAGCCTGCTAAGCCTTTGTCAAACATCGGCAAGCGACTATCACAGGATAATATCGAACGGGAATCGCGGGGCGCAGGAAGGGCGCGCCGCCGGTTGAGGATAGTTGGCAATGCTCGATCCAAAGCTGATGGACGAACCGGCGCGTCTCGCCGCGCTGAACCGGTACGAAGTTCTGGATACGCCAAGGGAATCCTCCTTCGACCGCATCACCGATCTGGTCCGCAGCATCCTGGGCGTGCCGATTTCGGCCGTCTCGCTGGTCGATACCGATCGGCAGTGGTTCAAGTCGCTGGCCGGCCTCGACGAAAGCGAAACCGCCCGCGACATCGCCTTTTGCGACCACACCATCCGCCAGCGGGCGCCGATGGTCATTACCGACGCCAAGGAGGATGCCCGCTTCCGCGACAATCCGCTGGTGACGGGCGATCCCAACATCCGCAGCTATGCCGGCATCCCGCTGGAAACGCCGGACGGCTATAATATCGGTTCGCTCTGCGCGATCGACACCGTGCCGCGCGAATTCGACCCGGCGCAGATCGCCATCCTCAAGAACCTCGCCGCGCTGGTGGTTGAGCAGCTCGAACTGCGCCGCATCGCGGAGCGCGATCATCTGACCGGCGCGCTCAGCCGCCGGGCCTTTCTCACCGAAATGAACCGCGCCATCGCCCTGTTCGAACGGCATGAGCGGCCCTCCAGCCTGCTGCTGTTCGACATCGACCATTTCAAGCATATCAACGACACCTACGGTCATCCCGCTGGCGACCAGGTGATCCGCGGCATCGCCCGGCTCTGCGCCGGCCTGCAACGCCCCAGCGATTCGCTCGGGCGGCTGGGCGGCGAGGAATTCGGCATATTGCTGCCCGAAACGGCGGAGGACGATGCCGCAAGGGCGGCGCAGCGCTTCTGCGACGCGATCGCCGCTGCGGAAATGCCCGGCACGCCGCCGCTGCGCGCCACCGTCAGCTTCGGCGTGGCGGAACTGCGCGGCGACTGGCCGACAGGCGAAAGCTGGCTGGCGGTCGCGGACATGGCGCTCTACGAAGCCAAGCGCTCCGGCCGCAACCGCGTCGCCGTCGCCCGGCACGGCGCCTCCCAGGCGACCTGAGATAGGGGATCCGGTTTAACGCCTGCCGGCAGCAAGGCCAAATCCCCACCCTGCCAAGCCCCCTACCCTTTTCCCCTCTCCCCCTATAGAGAGGCCGTTTCGGCGGACCTGCAAAAAGGGCAAGAGACAGCATCGTGGCGCGAGAAATCACCGGATTTTCCAACCCGCTGGTGAAGCGCGTCCGTTCCCTGCGGGAGAAGAAGTTCCGCAAGGCGGAGGGACTCTTCCTGGCCGAAGGGCTGCGCATCCTGACCGAAGCGCGCGAGGAAGGCGTGCTGCCCGAAATGCTGTTCCACGCCGGTTCCACCCACCCCCTCGCCGCCGATCTGATCGCGGCGATGGAGGCGGCGGGCGGCGACGTGATAGAGACGACGCCCGACATCCTCTCCAAGATCAGCGGCAAGGATAATCCGCAGGCGGTGGTCGGCGTCTATCGCGACCGCTTGACCCCGCTGGCGAAGCTCGACCGGAGCAGGGCCGACATCTGGATCGTCGCCCAGTCGCTGCGCGATCCCGGCAATCTGGGCACGATCCTGCGCACTGGCGATGCGGTCGGCGCGGGCGGTCTGATCCTGATCGACGATTGCGTCGACCCCTTCTCCGTCGAATCCGTGCGGGCCAGCATGGGCGCCCTTTTCACCCAAAGCATCACCCAGGCGCGCTGGGGCGAGTTCATGCACTGGCTGCGCCAGGGGCCGGGCGAGCTGATCGGCACCAGCCTGAAGGCCACGCACGACTATCAGGAACCTCGCTACCAGAGCCCCAGCTTCCTGCTGGTCGGCAACGAGGCGCAGGGCCTGCCCGAAAGCTATGAAGCCGAATGCGACCTGCTGGTGAAGATGCCGATGCTGGGCAAGGCCGACAGCCTGAACGCGGCGGTCGCCTGCGCGGTGATGGCCTATGAATTGCTGAACCAGAAGCGGGCGGGGAAATGACGACGATGGGGGGCGTGCAAGCGGTGGAAGCAGGGGCCAGGGAAATGGGCGGCATGGGCGCGATGCTGCGCCACAAGCGGGTGCTGGCGGCCAGCCTGATCGGCACGGCCGTCGAATTCTACGACTTCTATATCTACGCGACCGCCGCCAGCCTGGTCTTCGGGCCGCTCTTCTTCCCCGCCTCCTCCCCCTCGGCACAATTGCTCGCCGCCTATGGCAGCCTCGCCCTCGCCTTCTTCGCCCGGCCCCTGGGCGCGGCGGTGTTCGGCCATTATGGCGACCGCATCGGGCGGAAGGCGACGCTGGTGACGTCGCTGATGCTGATGGGCGGATCGACGCTGGCGATCGGATTCCTGCCGACCTATCAGAGCATCGGCTGGTGGGCGCCGCTGATCCTCTGCCTCCTGCGCTTCGGACAGGGTTTCGGCCTTGGCGGCGAATGGGGCGGCGCGGCCTTGCTGGCGGTGGAGAATGCGCCTCCGGGATGGCGGGCGCGCTTCGGCATGTTCCCGCAATTGGGCGCGCCGGTGGGCTTCCTCGCCGCCAACGGGCTGTTCCTGTTGCTGGGCATGTTCCTCACTGACAAGGATTTCTTCGCCTGGGGCTGGCGCCTGCCCTTCCTGGGCAGCGCGGTGCTGGTGATCCTGGGCCTGTGGATTCGTCTGAAGCTCACCGAAACCCCCGAATTCGCCGCCGCTCGGGCCGAAGCACCGCCGCCCGCCGTGCCGCTCGCCACGCTGTTCAAGAGCCATTTGGGCGCGGCCGTCGCGGGCACCTTCGCCTGCGCCGCCTGTTTCGCCGTCTATTATATCGCGACCGCCTTCGCCCTCGGCTATGGCACCACCACGCTCAGGATCGACCGCGAAACCTTCCTCGCCATCCAATTGGGCGCGATCCTGTTCATGGCGTTCAGCATCATCGTCGCCGGCTGGTGGTCGGACAGGAGCAGCCCGACCCGCGTGCTGGTCGCCGGCTGCGTCGGCACGGTGGCGATGGGCGTGATCTTCGGTCCCGCCATGGGCACCGGGCAATTGCTGCCGATCTTCCTGATCCTCAGCCTCGCCCTGTTCCTGATGGGCTTCGTCTATGGGCCGCTCGGCGCCTATCTGCCGCATCTCTTCCCGGTGCAGCTTCGCTATACCGGCGCGTCCTTCGCCTTCAACCTGGGCGGCATCATCGGCGGCGCGCTGGCGCCCATCGTCGCGACCTGGCTGATCCAGGTCCAGGGCGTCGAGCTGGTCGGCCTCTATATGTCGGCAGCGGCAGCGCTCAGCCTGATCGGCCTCTGGTTCACGAGTCGCCAATAGGCTTGCGCATCAGGATCAGCGGCACGCCGCTATCCTCGAACGCCCGCACGTCGACGAAGCCGAAGCTGCGGTAAAGCGGCACGCCCGCCATGGTGGCGGACAGTTCCAGCGCCGCGAAGCCCTCCGCCCGCGCCGCCGCCTCGCAGAGGGAGAGGATCAGCGTGCCCACGCCCTTCCGCACATGATCGGGATGGGTGTACATGGCCCGCACCCTGGCGGCCTCCGTCGCCGGATCGAGCAGCCGGTCGTCCCGCCCCGCGCTATGGTCGCCGCCATAGGCCGTGGCGCGCCGACTCCAGCCGCCGCAACCGGCAATCTCCCCCCGATCCTCGATCACGAAATAGGTGCCGTCGCTGATCAACCGGCTGTCCAGCCCCATGAAGCCATGGCTGGCCTTCACCTGTTCCGGTGTCAGGAAACCGGATTGCAGACGGTCGATGGCCAGGGTCATCAGTTCCAGCAGCGCCGGTTCGTCGGCCGGGGTGGCGATACGGTGGAAAAGCGGCATGGACTGGCACCGATAAAAGGCAGAAGGGCGGCGACGGCTCGTGCCGTTCGCCGCCCTTCCCGTTGCAAGACAGGCAGGCCGGAAGGCCTGTCCGCCTTTTTTCAAAAGGTGACGTTCACCCGCGCATAATAATAGCCGCCATTGATGCCGAAGGGCGAGATGGTCGGATATTTGCTGGTCGAATAGCCGCGTTCGCCATTGGCGAGTTCCGCGTTGCGGATGAACTCCTTGGACCGCTGGGTCGGATATTTGTTGAACAGATTGTTCGCACCGATGGAAAGCTTGATCGGCTTGGCGATCTGGTAGCCAAGTTCGAGGTCGGTGATGAACGCCTCCTTGACCGGCACCTTGATGAGGTCGCCGGCATCCGGGCCGCTGCGCGCGGTTTCCAGCGTATAAACCTGCGAATAATAGCTTTCGCGCAGGTTGGCGGAGAATTTGCCCCAGGTCCAGAAGGCGTTGAACGTGCCCCGGAAGCGCGGCGTGCTGTGCTCCAGCTCCACTTCGCTCGACGCGTCGATAAGGCGCGTCAGCTCGGGATTGACGGTGCTGGAATAGAGCGCGGAAGGAAGCGGATTGATGCCCAGGACCTTGTTGGCGTTGTAATTGCCGGTGAAGGTCAGGTCGAGCTTGCCCATTTCGCCAAGGTCGGTGACATAGCTCGCCACCAGGTCGACACCCCGGGTCCGCATCTTCACGCCGTTGACGAAGCTCTGCACCGACACTCCGCCCTCGGTGTTGCGGTCGACGCCATTGTCCGCGAACAGCACATAGGCCGGGATCGCGTCCGCCGTCCTCCAGTCCGTCACCGTGCTGCTGCCGCCCAGCGCCGCGTTCACCGCGCTCAGCACCGCCAACTGGTTGTAGATGGCATATTGGTCCGCATCGAAGGGCAGGCAGGCCGCCGCATTGCCGCCCGCATAACCCGCCGGGCAGCGATTGCCGGTAAAGCCGGAGAAGGCCGTGGAGGTCATGATGCGGTTGCGGATCGTGATCTGATAGGCGTCCAGCGTGATCGTGAAGTTGCGCGCCGGGTTGATGACCGTACCCAGGCTGAAGTTGGTCGACTTTTCAGGCTTGAGGCCGCCAAAGCCCAGCGACGCCGCGGCGGACGATGCGGGCGGAAGCACGCCGCCGATGAAGCCCGGTCCGACGTTCAGGCCGGAATAGCCTCCTTCGGCCAGGGTCGGCGCGCGGAAGCCGGTGCTGACCGTGCCGCGCAACGCAAAGGCGTCGGAGAAGTCATAGCGGCTGGTCAGCTTGAAGACGGTCGTGTCGCCGAAATCGCTATAATGTTCGTGGCGGACCGCGCCGTCCACCAGCCAGTTTTCCAGCGGCTTGAGGCTGATGTCCAGATATTGCGAGAAATTGTCCCGCTTGTACTTGCCCGCGTCATTGGGGCTGTAGCCGAAGAAGGACTGCGCACCGCCGCCATAATAGGAGGCCGGATCGCCGGCCCGGATGCCATAGGTCTCATGCCGGAATTCCAGGCCCGCCGCGATGTTGACCGGTTCCGAAAGCCCAATGTCCACGGCATGCGTCAGGTCGAGCGTGTTGCTCCACTGGGTGTTGAAGAAGTCGCCATTGTGGAAGGTTTCGGGCGTGAAGCCGGTATCGGCGTAGAGCTGGGCATTGGCCGAATGATAGACATAGACCTTGACCAGATCCTTGCCATAGGTGGACGCCAGGTCGAACGTCGTGTCCCCCAATGTGCCGCGGAAACCGCCGGTCACCGAATAATCGGTCTCGTCGATGCGCTCCTGCGGCTGGAAGCCGCCGGCATAATAGGGCACGCCGCCAGCGCTGACGACGGTCGTCGGCGGGCGCGTATTCTCATAGGCGGCGGCCTTCTTATGGCCGTAGCTGCCGAAGCTGTAGATTTCATAGTCGCCGAATTCATAGCCGGCATTGTAGTTCACGACCGTCTGGTCGATGTGCGGGTCGCCTATGATCCGGTTCGTATAGGGATAGCCGGGCAGGTTCCTGATTTCGGGATAGGTGTTGGACAGGTTGATCGATTGCGGGTTGATGTCGCCCCGGAAGCTGAAGCCCTTGTGCTTCTTCTGCGCCGATATGTTCAGATAAGCGCCGTCGAAGGGCGCCAGGCCGATATTGCCGCCGATCGCATAGGTCTTGCCGCCCTGGTCGTAATATTCGCCGCCGGTCGCATTGATCGAGCCGCCATGGTCGGCCTTCTTCTGGAGGAAGTTGATGACGCCCGCGATCGCGTCCGTGCCATATTGCGCCGCCGCGCCGTCCTGCAGCACTTCCACGCGCTCGATCGATTCGGGCAGGATGAAGCTGACGTCCGGAGCGGCACTGCCGCCATAGGGGCCACCGGCGACCGAGACGTTGGCGGTGCCGTGACGCCGCTTGCCGTTGACCAGGACCAGCGTGTGGTTGGGGCTGAGGCCGCGCAGCTTCATCTGCAGGTTATGCGCCTGAAGGTCGCTGCCGAAGGATTGCGCCTGGACGGAGGGAAGCTGCTGCGCCAGGCTCTGCATCAGGTCCGGGGAGCCCGTGCGCTGCAACGTGTCCGCGCCCAGGAGCTGGATCGGCGCCGGGCTGTCGGCCACCTTCATCCCGGTCAGGCGGGTGCCGGTGACGATGATCGCCGCGCCATCCGTGGCGGAGGCCGCTTGCGGATCGGTCTGTGCGTAAACTGTTGCTGAAGAAGACAGCGCAATAATCATGGCTGCGCGAGAAACGAAACTCTTTTGGTTCATGAACCAGCCCCCTTGCTTCGTTATGAAGAGAGCCTCTCCCGACAGATATTTTCTTGTTCTTACCTGAACAGTTCGTTCAAATCCTTTGAGCTACGATGATCCTGCTCCAGAGCCGCAGGCTTGGATCTTCGAAATATTGAGCAATCTCTGGAAACGGAACGCTGACACAAAACCGCCATCAAAGAAAAACGAATTTCTGCTGCGGCGCAAAATCATGGCTGACGGGGAAAGGGGAAATCCCCGCAATTCCGGATCAAATCATTGATGCATAAAGAAAAAGGCGGCACCCCCATGGGATGCCGCCTGTCTCTTTTTTACAACTGTCAAGACAGTATGAAAGCGATCAATCCTCGCTGCGCACTTCACGGCGCTCGGCAATGCGAGCGCGCTTGCCGGTGCGGCCGCGCAGATAATAGAGCTTCGCGCGACGCACCACGCCCTTGCGGACGACAGTGATCGAATCGATGTTCGGCGAATAGAGCGGGAAGACGCGCTCCACGCCCTCACCGAAGCTGATCTTGCGCACGGTGAAGTTGCTGCCCATGCCCTTGTTCGAGCGGGCGATGCAGACGCCTTCGTAATTCTGGACGCGGCTGCGGTCGCCTTCGACGACCTTCACGCCGACGCGCAGCGTGTCGCCGGGGCGGAATTCCGGAATATCCTTGGCGAGGGCCGCGATGTTCTCGGCCTCGATCTGCTGGATCAGGTTCATGACTTCAAGTCCTACTTTTCGCGTTGCGCACCAGAGGGCGGCTGGTCCCGAACGCCGATATGACGTTCCCAAAGGTCCGGCCGCCTTAGCCGTGTGTCATCCTCCGCCCTTTGTTTCCGCCAGGCGGCGATCTTCGCATGATCCCCCGATCGCAACACTTCGGGGATCATACGCCCTTCCCATATAACGGGCCGGGTGTAGTGGGGATATTCGAGAAGGCCGCTTTCGAAGCTCTCTTCATCCCCACTGGAAGCGGCGCCCATTACCCCAGGAAGCAGGCGGATGCAAGCATCCAGCAGCATCAGGGCGCCCATTTCTCCGCCGGAAAGGATGATGTCGCCCATGCTGATCTGCTCGACGGGCCGGGCGTCGAAAATCCGCTCGTCAAATCCCTCGAACCGGCCGCAGAGGATGGTGGCTCCGGGACCGGCGGCAAGCTGGCGGATGCGCCCCTGGGTGATCGGCGCGCCGCGCGGCGTCATGGCGATGACGGGCAGGTCGGGGCGCTTTTCCAGCGCATGATCGATGGCAAGGCCAAGTATGTCGGCCCGCAACACCATGCCCGCCCCGCCGCCCGCGGGCGTATCGTCCACGGTGCGATGCCTGTCCGTGGCGAAGTCGCGAATGTGGATGGGATCGCAGCCCCATTTCCCCTCCGCCAGCGCCCGCCCGGCCAGCGACACGCCCAGCGGCCCAGGAAACATCTCCGGGTAGAGCGTCAATATCTGCGCCTGAAAGCTCATGCCTTGCGCGCCTTGAACCAGGCGCCCGTCATGCCGCCCAGCAGCGACACCCCGCCGCCCAGCATCAGCGCGATGCCGATGGCGCACAGCAGGTCCGCGAAGGGCCGGTCCGGCTGCACCAGCGCGGGCAGCAGGAACAGCATCGGAATGGGAACGACCATCGCCACGCCCGCGGCGATCTTGAGCGCCCGCGACCAGGACATGGTGAAGAGACGCCAGCCGGCGGCGACCATCAGGAGCAGATAGAGAGCGGCAAGGATTTTCGGCATGGTTCGCGCCCTCTTAATGCCTCCGATTGATCTACAAGCTGCTCCTGCGAAGGCGGGAGCCTGGTTCCACCGTCCGATCTGGGCTCCTGTCTTCGCGGGAGCACGGCGGTTCAATTGCCCTGGCGAACGAAGCTCAAGCCGCAAACGCGGCCTCTATGACCGCCCGCTCATCCGCAATGGTCACCGCATGCATCGGCGCCATGAAACGCTTGCCGTTGGGCCGCTCCACCTCGATGATGTCGCCGGCGCCGAAATTCTCGACCGCCACGACATGGCCCAGCCCTTCGCCATCGCTGGAGAAGCAGGGCAGATCGATCAGGTCGGCATGATAATATTCGCCCTCCCCCAAGGGGGGCAAAGCCGAACGGGGAACGGTCAGTTCCGTGCCGCGCAGCGCCTCCGCCGCGGAGCGATCGCCGACTTCGGCAAAGCGGGCGACCGCGCCGTTCGGGCCGGGGCGCACCGACTTCAACGTCAGCCTGCGCCCCGCCGCATCGAAGCCGTCATAGGATTTCAGGGCCTCAGCCCCCTCCCCGAACAGCTTCAGACGGACCTCGCCCGTCACTCCATGCGCGCCGATGATGACGGCAAGCGTGACGGGCTTGTCGGTCAAAGGGCTCAGCCTTCAGCCGATTCTTCAGCCGGAGCGGCTTCTTCCGCCGGTGCTTCGGCGGCCGGAGCGGCAGCGGCCTCGGCGGCGGCCGCCTTGGCGGCTTCGGCGGCTTCAGCGGCTTCCGCAGCCTTGGCGGCGCGGTCTTCGGCGCGATCCTTGGCCTTCTGACCCGGCTCGGCCTTCTTCGGGTTGTTGCGGGCGGCGCGTTCCTTCACGCCGGCAGCATCCAGGAAGCGGGCCACGCGGTCGGTCGGCTGCGCGCCGGCGGCAACCCAGTGCTTCGCGCGCTCGACGTTCAGAACGACGCGCTTCTCGTCGCCCTTGGGCAGGACGGGGTTGTAGCTGCCGATGCGCTCGATGAACTTGCCGTCACGCGGGGCGCGGCTGTCCGCCACGACGATGCGGTAATAGGGACGCTTCTTCGAACCGCCGCGCGAAAGACGAATGGACGTTGCCATGAAACCTGACCTTACCTTTCTGTACCAAATTACGTGTTTTTCAATTCGTCATCCCAGCTTGCGCCAATGACGAGCAGCTTCACTTCTTCATGAAATTCTGAAAGCCGGGCGGCAGGTTCGGCATATTGCCCCCCAGTCCCGGCAAACCCTGCGGAGGCGCGCCGCCACCGCCCAGCATCCCATCCAGCCCACCACCGGTGAACATCTTGGCCAGCCCTTTCAGGCCGCCCATCTTGCGGATCTTCTTCATCGCCGTTTCCATCTCCTGATGCATTTTCAGGAGCCTGTTGACTTCCTGCACGGTCGTGCCGGAACCCTTGGCGATACGGATCTTGCGCTTGGCGTTGATCAGGGCGGGCTTCTCCCGCTCCTTGGGGGTCATCGACCCGATCATCGCGTCGAGATGGATCAGCGTCTTGTCGTTGGCGCCGCTCTGAGCCATCGCCGCCTGCGCCTTCTTGAGGCCCGGCAGCATGCCCGCCAGCGCGCCAAGACCGCCCATGCGGCGCATCTGGTTGAGCTGGGCGCGCAGGTCGTTCATGTCGAACTGACCCTTGGCCATCTTCTTGGCAAGCTTGTCGGCTTCCTCGGCGTCGATGGTCTCGGCCGCCTTCTCGACCAGCGAGACGACGTCGCCCATGCCCAATATGCGCTGCGCCACGCGGGCCGGATGGAACGGCTCGATCGCGTCCAGCTTTTCGCCGGTACCCGCGAACTTGATCGGACGGCCGGTAACGGCGCGCATCGAGAGCGCCGCGCCGCCGCGCGCATCGCCGTCCATCCGGGTCAGCACCACGCCGGTCAGCGGCACCTGCGCGGTGAAGCTGGTCGCGACATTCACCGCGTCCTGACCGGTCAACGAGTCGACCACCAGCAGGATTTCCGCCGGGCTGGAGACTTCGGCCACCGCCTTCATCTCGTCCATCAGCGCCTGGTCGACATGCAGCCGGCCTGCGGTGTCGAGCATCACCACGTCGAAACCCTGGAGCTTCGCCGCCTGCAACGCCCGCCTGGCGATGTCGACCGGCTGCTGCCCCGGCACGATGGGCAGGGTCGCCACGTCGGTCTGCGTGCCCAGCACCGCCAACTGCTCCTGCGCGGCGGGTCGCTGGACGTCGAGCGACGCCATCAGCACCTTCTTGCGCTCTTTTTCCTTCAGGCGCTTGGCGATCTTCGCGGTGGAGGTGGTCTTGCCCGAACCCTGCAGGCCGACCATCATGATGACGGCGGGCGGGGTCACGTCGATCAGCAGGTCGGACGATTCCGAACCCAGCGTCTCGGTCAGCGTGTCCGAGACGATCTTGACGACCATCTGCCCCGGCGTGACCGATCGCAGCACATCGCTGCCGACCGCGCGCTCGGTCGCCTGATCGACGAACTGGCGCACCACCGGAAGCGCGACGTCGGCCTCCAGCAGCGCGATTCGCACCTCGCGCATCGCGGCGCGGACATCGTCCTCCGTCAGCGCACCGCGCCCACGCAGCTTGTCGAATACCCCACCCAGACGATCGCTTAGCGAATCGAACATCATCACCTCAATTTGGGCCGAAAGGCCCGGAAAACCTTGCTTACCCCGTCAAACGACAAAATCGCCGGCGGGCGAAACCTCGCCGGCCAGCGTCCATCCGGTACTCCTCTTGAGTGCCATGGATCTGTCAGGGTATCGGACGGCAAACCATCCGACTGCTGGCGCGCCCTTAGCGCAAGGGCGCGCCCGACGCAACCGAAAGCGGCTCAGCCGGCCAGGGCGGAAGCCAGCCAGAGGACAGGCCGCGTCGCCGCCAGGACCGGCACGGCCAGTCCCTCCGCCAGAATCGCCGCAGCGCCCACGGCATAGGCGGGATGCACCCCGCCCCGCGTGGCGAGGTCATGGACCATGCCGGCCGCGACGAACAGCATCTGCCCGCTCATCACCGCCAGCCCGCCCCAGGGGCCAAGCAGCGGCATCGGCAGGATGCGTCCGAAGGCAGGCCCGATGATCGCCACCATGGCGCACAGCATCAGCCGCCGATGCCATTCGGTCCGTCGGCGCATCCGGATGGCGCCCGTCAGCAGGGCGGCGAAGACCAGCAGTTCCAGCAGGCTCAGCGCCAGGAAGATCGGCGGCGTGAAGAAGGGCGGCACCCGGTCCAGCACGACCGCCATGCTCATGGTCAGGATGCCCAGCGGCACCATCGCCGTGGCCAGGCCTACGGCCACCCATCCCATGCGCCGATGCAGCGCCATCGACCCGCGATGGGCAAAGGCGTTCTGCATGACGAACAGCAATGTCCAGCCGACGAACACCGCGCCGTGGACATGCACCCAATAGGGCACGCGCGCCACATCCACCATTCCGCGCAGCGCGTAGGAGCCGAAGCCCCCGATCACCGTCGCCGCGATGGCGACCGACATTCCCAGGTAAAAGCCATTTTCCCGCACGGACGCGGGAACGGTCGACGCAGCAGCATCCATGGGACGCCTTCCCCCTTTTCAAGAAGATTTAAGCCGTCGCGACCTTTGTTTGCGTCCCTGTAACAGAATATCAGGGGAGTCGCGAGAGGTGGCCCGGCGCTGCCTTACATTTGTAAAACCCCTTGCCAGCAGCTTCGGCAGCGGCAAGGTGCGCCGTGCAGAGAGGGGAATCAGGACATGGGTTGGACGCGCCGCAAGCCGATGGAGGCGATGATGCCCTCGCATGAGGGGCAAAGGCTGGCGCGCACCTTGTCCTGGCCGCACCTGCTGGCGCTGGGCGTGGGGGCCATCGTCGGCACCGGCATATTGACGCTGATCGGCGTCGGCGCGGACCGGGCGGGTCCAGCCGTGCTGCTGTCCTTCGCCATTGCCGGCGCGATCTGCGCCTGCGCGGCGCTGGCCTATGCCGAACTCTCCACCATGATGCCGGCCGCCGGCAGCGCGTACAGCTACAGCTATGTCGTGCTGGGCGAAGGCATTGCGTGGATCGTCGGATGGAGCCTGATCCTCGAATATTCGCTGGTCGTGTCGACCGTGGCGGTGGGCTGGTCCGGCTATGCCGCACCCCTGCTGACATCGGCGGGCTTCCCGGACCTGTTGACCAGGGGGCCGGAACTTGGCGGCCTGGTCAATGCGCCCGCCATCTTCATCATCGCCGTGGTCGCCGGCCTGTTGATGCTCGGCACGCATGAAAGCGCGCGGCTGAACTCGTTGCTGGTGGTGATCAAGATCGCGACGCTCAGCCTGTTCGTCGCCATCGCCCTGCCCGCCTTCGACGCCCAGAACCTTCAGCCTTTCATGCCCTTCGGCTTCGCCAAGTCGATGGCGCCGGACGGCGTCGAGCGCGGCGTCATGGCCGCGGCGGCGATCATCTTCTTCGCCTTCTACGGCTTCGACGCCATCTCCACCGCGGCGGAGGAGGCGAAGAACCCGGACCGCGACCTTGCCATCGGCATCGTCGGATCGCTGGTCGCCTGCACGCTGATCTATGTGCTCGTGGCGGCGGCGGCGGTCGGGGCGATGCCCTTCACCCGCTTTGCCGGCAGTCCCGAACCGCTGGCGCTGATCCTGCGTGAAATGGGCCAGGGACAGGTGGCGCGAATCGTCGCCATCGCGGCGGTCATCGCCCTTCCCACGGTGCTGCTGGGCTTCCTCTACGGCCAGAGCCGCATCTTCCTCGTCATGGCCCGCGACGGCTTCCTGCCGCAAAGGCTGGCGCTGATCTCCCGGCGCGGGACGCCCGCCCGGATCACCGCCGTCACCGCCCTGCTGGTCGCGATCATCGCCGGCCTGCTGCCCATCGACGAGATCGCAGCGCTGGCCAATGCGGGAACGCTGATCGCCTTCACCGCCGTGGGCGCATGCCTGCTGATCCTGCGCCGGCGCATGCCCGACATGAGGCGCCCCTTCCGCACCCCGGCCGGATGGCTGGTCGGGCTCGGCGCCATCGGCGGCTGCGCCTATCTGTTCATCAGCCTGCCGGCGAAGACCATCCTCGCCTGCCTCCTCTGGAACGCCATCGGTCTGGCCGTCTATTTCCTCTATGGCCGCAGGCGCGCCGCACTGAACGCGGGATAGGCTGGTCTTTTGCCGGCACAGGCCTTACATGCGCGCCCATCATGGGCCGTTTTTCGAAGATGCATGGACTGGGCAACGACTTTGTCGTGATCGACGCGCGGGAAACCGCGCTCGACATGACGGAGGCTCGCGCGCAGGCCATTGCCGACCGTCACGCCGGCATCGGCTGCGACCAGTTGATCCTGATCGGCAATAGCGACCGCGCCGACGTGTCGATGCGCATCTTCAACAGCGACGGCAGCGAGGTGGAGGCCTGCGGCAACGCCACCCGCTGCGTCCCCCTGTTCGTCGGCCGGGACGTGCTGATCGAGACGAAGGCCGGCCTGCTGGACGCAAGGGCCGTCGATGGCGGCGCGAGCGTCGACATGGGCGAACCGCGCCTCGAATGGGACGCGATCCCCCTCGCCTACGCCATGGACACGCTGGCCATGCCGGTAAGCTGGGAGGATCTGCCTGCCCCGGTCGCGGTCAATGTCGGCAATCCGCATGTGATCTTCTTCATGGACCGTCTGGACGGTGTGAACTTCGACCGTCTTGGGCCGTTGATCGAGCATGATCCGCTCTTCCCCGCCCGCGTGAACGTGAATTTCGCGCAGATGGTGGGCGACAATCATATCCGCCTGGTCGTCTGGGAACGCGGCGCCGGCCTGACCCGCGCCTGCGGAACCGGCGCCTGCGCGACGGCGGTGGCGGCGGTGCGGCGCAAGCTGGCGAGCGGGCCGACCACCGTGAGCCTGCCGGGGGGCGACCTTGTGATCGATTGGGCGCCGGGCGGGCACATATTGATGACCGGCCCTGCCACCCATGTCTTCGACGGCGAGGCTGACTGGGCGCGATTCTGACATGGGCGGGCCGCAGATCATCACGCTTGGCTGCCGCCTCAACATCGCGGAGAGCGAGGCGATTCGAGAGATTATCGGCCGCGAGATGCCGAACGCGCAGGATGATCTGGTCGTCGTCAACAGCTGCGCCGTGACGGCAGAGGCCGTGCGCCAGAGCCGGCAGGCCATCCGCCGCGCCCGCCGCGACCGCCCCGGTGCGCGGATCATGGTGACGGGCTGCGCCGCGCAGACGGAGCCGGAAACCTTCGCCGCCATGGCCGAAGTCGACGCGGTGATCGGCAATCGGGAAAAGATGCACCGGACATCCTATCTCCCGAACGGAGGAAGTGACCCGGTCAGGGTCTCCGACATCATGTCGGTCCGCGACACCGCTCCCCATATGGCCAGCGCCTTTGCAGAACATGCCCGCGCCTTCCTGGAGGTCCAGAATGGCTGCGACCATCGCTGCACCTTCTGCATCATCCCCTATGGCCGGGGCAACAGCCGCTCCGTCCCGGCCGGCGCCGTCATCGACAAGGCCAGGGAACTGGTCGGTGCGGGTTACAGGGAAATCGTCCTCACCGGCGTGGACGTCACCAGCTACGGCCCGGACCTGCCGGGCGCGCCGTCGCTCGGCCTGCTGATCGAACGCATGCTGAAGGGGGTGCCCGACCTCCCCCGCCTGCGCCTTTCCTCGCTCGACAGCGTGGAGATCGACGAGCGGCTGTTCGACATCCTCGCCCATGAGCCGCGCATGATGCCGCATCTGCACCTGTCGCTCCAGGCGGGCGACGACATGATCCTGAAGCGCATGAAGCGCCGCCACAGCCGCGCCGACGCCGTGCGCATCGTGGAACGCCTCAGGGCCGCCCGTCCGGAGATCAGCATCGGCGCCGACATCATCGCCGGCTTTCCGACCGAGGACGACGCCATGTTCGAAAACAGCCTCAGGCTGGTCGAGCAATGCGCCATCGTCCATGGCCATGTCTTCCCCTATTCACCGCGCGCAAATACCCCGGCCGCCCGCATGCCGCAGGTGGAGCGGGCCACCATCAAGGCCCGCGCCGCCCGGCTGCGCGCCGCCTGCGGGGCGCAACGGGAACGCTGGCTCCAGAGCCTCATCGGTTCCACCCAATCCGTGCTGGTCGAACGCAACGGGCTTTCCGGACATGCCGAAAATTTCGCCCCGGTGCGTTTCGCGACCCCGCAATCGCCCTCCTCCATCGTCCATGCGACCATCACGGCCCTTGAGAATGGCGCGCTGATCGCGCAAGAGGCAGCGTGAGAGACAATCATTTTTCCGTCATTCCCGCGCAGGCGGGAATCCATCTCCGGGCCGTTCCGCCTGGTGCACCCCATGGGAGATGGATCCCCGCCCGCGCGGGGATGATGCTGGTGGATAGACATGGCTGAAACATCCTGGCGCGATCGCCTCTTCGGCGGCCTCAAGCGCACCTCCGACAAGCTGGGCGAGAATCTCACCGGCCTCTTCTCCAAGGCCGCGCTCGACGAGCAGACACTGGACGAGATCGAGGAAGCGCTGATCGTCAGCGACCTCGGTCCCGCCATGGCCGCCCGCGTGCGCGACCGCCTGTCCGAAGGCCGCTACAACCGCGAACTGACCGAGGATTATCTGCGGGAGATCATCGCGGAGGAGATCGAGAAGGTTCTCGCCCCGGTCGCGCGCCCGCTGGAGATCGAGGCTTTTCCGCGCCCTCAGGTGATCCTGGTCATCGGCGTCAACGGTTCCGGCAAGACCACCACCATCGCCAAGCTCGCCAACCTCTTCCTCGAACAGGATTATGGCGTGATGCTGGCGGCGGGCGACACCTTCCGCGCTGCCGCCATCGGCCAGCTCAAGGTCTGGGCGGAACGGCTCGGCATCCCCATCGTCGCGGGCAAGGAGGGCGGCGACGCGGCGGGCATCGTCTTCGACGCGGTGAAGCAGGCGACCGCCACCGGCATCGACGTGCTGATCGTGGACACGGCCGGGCGCCTGCAGAACAAGACCGAACTGATGGACGAGCTGGCCAAGATCCGCCGCGTGCTCGGCCGGTTGAACCCGGCGGCGCCGCATGACGTTGTGCTGGTGCTGGATGCCACCACGGGACAGAATGCGTTGAGCCAGATCGAGGTCTTCAAGGAATTCGCGCAGGTGACGGGCCTCGTCATGACCAAGCTGGACGGCACGGCGCGCGGCGGCGTGCTGGTCGCCGCGGCGGAGAAATATCGCCTGCCGATCCATGCCATCGGCGTGGGCGAGAAGATCGAGGATTTGCGGCCGTTCGACCCGGGCGACATGGCGCGGGCGATCGCGGGAACCGCCTATGCGCGGTGATCGCTTCCCCTTCGTCATGCCGGCGCAGGCCGGCATCTCTGGCCTCCACGGCTCGACCCGGCCGCACGAGATCCCGGCTCCCGCCGGGATGACGGAGTGAACATATATGGCTGACCCGAAAAAACCGACCCATGGCGGCAATCTCAGCCTCGCGCTGGACTTCGGCCCTCTTCTCGTCTTCTTCCTGACCTATAAGGGCGCGGGCTGGCTCTGGGGGCCGGGCAACCCCATCACCGCGATGATGTTCGGCACCGCCGCCTTCATGGCCGCCATCGTCGTCGCCGTGATCGTCTCGAAGGTGAAGCTCGGCCGCGTGTCGCCCATGCTCTGGCTATCGGCGCTGCTGATCCTCTTCTTCGGCGGCCTCACCATCTATTTCCGCGACCAGAGCTTCATCCAGATCAAGCCGACCATCATCTACGCCTTCTTCGCGCTGATGCTGTTCGCGGGGCTGATGCGGGGCAAGGCGTTGCTTAAATATCTCCTCCAGGCGGCCTATGACGGCCTGACCGAGACCGGCTGGCGCAAGCTGTCGCGCAACTGGGCCCTTTTCTTCGTCGCCATGGCGCTCGCCAACGAAGTCATGCGACGGACCATGAGCTTCGATAGCTGGCTGGCCGTCAAGGTGTGGGGCGTGACCATCGTGTCGGTCGTCTTCGCTGCCGCCAACATCCCCATGCTGATGCGCCACGGCCTGGACCTGGGCGAAAAGCTGGACAGTGACGAGATCGGTGAAACCACCCCGCCCCAGGGTTGAATCGGCCGCCTAATTAAGATCGTTTCGCAATAGGCATATATCTGTTTTCATGGCCGCCGGGGGCGCATATGGGAGGGGCGCGGAGGCGTCCACGCCCCGACAGGACCATTGAACCAATCGACCGCACCATCCGTTCTGCGGCCGACCCATAACGAACCCGAGGAGTTCCGCCATGGCCTTTGTTCTTCCCCCCCTGCCCTATGCCAAGGATGCCTTTGGCGACATTCTGACCGCCGAAACCTTCGACTTCCACCATGGCAAGCACCACAATGCCTATGTCGTGAAGGCCAATGAACTGGTCGCCGCCGACGCCTCGCTCCAGGGCAAGTCGCTGGTCGAGCTGATCAAGTCGTCCAAGGGCGGCCTGTTCAACCAGGTCGGCCAGATCTGGAACCACACTTTTTACTGGCAGTCGCTGTCGCCGATCAAGACCGCGCCGTCCGGCCAGTTGCTCGACCTCATCAACGAGGGTTTCGGCTCGGTCGACGCGCTGATCGAAAAGCTGAAGGCCGAAGCCGTCGGCCATTTCGCCAGCGGCTGGGCCGCGCTGATCCTGAAGGACGGGAAGCTGGAAGTTACCAGCTACCATGATGCGGACACGCCCGTCGCGCATGAGGGCCATCAGCCGTTGCTGATCCTCGATGTGTGGGAACATGCCTATTATATCGACTATCGCAACGCGCGCCCCAACTATGCCGACCGCGTCCTCAAGGAAGCGATCAATTGGGACTTCGCCGCGCAGAATCTGGACGGCCAGGGCGTCAGCCGCGCCGAACAGCCGGCCTGAATGGAGGGCGCCCGCCGCGTGGATTGCGCGGCGGGCGGACCGCTCAAGCCTTTGTGAAGTCCGCACAACTGTTTCTTAACCCCGCGAGCGGAATATGCCGGGCGGGGACGAGGAAAGCGGTGCATGGACCTCGACGAATTGCAGAAGCAGCATGATGAGATAGAGGCGATGGCCGCCCGCTTTCATCAGGCGATAGCGGACGAAAGCGTTCCGCAAAGGCTGGGCCCGCTGCGGTGGCAGTTCGCCCGCCTGCTGATGGCGCATCTGGCGCTGGAAGACCGGATTTTCTACCCCAATATGCAACGGCAGCCGCACGAAAAGCTGCGCGGCACCGCGGCGCGACTCGAAAGTGAAATGGCGCCCATCGCCAGTGACTTCGCCGCCTATATGACGCGTTGGAGCGATGATCGGATCGAACGCGAATGGGCGGATTTCTGCCGTGAAACCCGTGCCATCCTGGCCAGCATCCTGAACCGGCTGCACAAGGAAGAAGGGCTGCTGATGCCCTTGCTGTCCGACGCCGGGCTGATCGATTCGGCCCGGATCAGGCGCGCAGGCTGAATTCAGCCTTCCTTTGCCGGAACCAGGCCCAACGCCTGGGCCAGTTCATCCAGATCGGCGCCCGGCCGCACCAGCAACCAGTCGCGCGATTTTGCACCGTCGACGACTGTGACCGCACCCTTGGGACAAATGCCGAGGCAATTGACCTCGACGATCCCAGCCGCCGCCTTGCGCCCCTTTTTCAGAGAAAGATGCCGGCGCAGCGCCCTGGCAAGCCGCTCGTCCCCGTCCCGGCCGAAACCGCCGTCCAGCTTCTTCGAACATTTGCGGCAGACCAGCACCGCATGATCCCAGTTCGACCGGACGCGATCCTTCAATCCGCCCGCTCCCGCGGTTTCCACGTCCGCCGCTCCTCCACCGCCCGCAGCACTTCATAGGCAGCCTGGATCGTCTGGAAACGCACAGCCGCCTGCGCGTCGCCGGGCTTCACATCGGGATGATATTCCTTGGCAAGGCGGCGCCAGCTCTTCTTCACGGCCTCGAAATCGGCGTCGTCCTCCAGCTCCAGCGCCTGCAGCGCATGCAACTCGTCGCGCGAGCGGCTGCCGTCACCCGGCCCGCCCCAACCATGATAGGCGCTGTTCTGATAACCGCCCGCGTCACGCCGCTCGGCACGTTCGCGCTGCTCCCGCTCTTCCTGGTCCAGGCCCTGAAAATAGTCCCAGTTGCGGTTATATTCCGCTGCATGGTCGGTGCAGAAATACCAGCGTTCGCGGCTGTTGGGCGATTTGGGCGCGGGGCAGTCGCCCGGCCGGTCGCAGCCATGCCGGTCGCACAGGCGCACCTGCTGCGCCTCACGCGATGCGCCGTAGCTGCGCCAGCGGGGAAAGCCCCAGTCATTGGATCGGCTGCTTCTTGCCATGGTTCCAAATTAGGCAGGCCGCAGGCGGAACACCACCCCGGCAGCCGATGAAATTGCCGTTATTTTAAATCCTCCCCATCTGCCGATGGCGAGGATTTAAATGCCAGAGGGCCTGTAAGCCGGGTTCTGTCCCCCTCTTGCGAAGGGTGGCGACCATTCCTCTAGGGGACGGATCGCTCCGTCCCTCAAGCAACCAACCCGGGCGGTCTCAGCCGAAACTGGCCTAGCAGCCGAAACTGCGCGCCGCCCCTATTCGGTCTTGCTCCCGGTGGGGTTTACCGTGCCGCCTTGCGTTGCCGCAGGCGCGGTGCGCTCTTACCGCACCCTTTCAATTTCGCTGAGCCGAAGCTGTAGCGACCTGCTTTCTGTTGCACTGTCCCTTGGATCACTCCAGCCGGCCGTTAGCCGGCACCGTCATTTCGTGGAGCCCGGACTTTCCTCGCCGTGGAAGTTACCCGCCACGCCGCGGCCGCCCGGCCCTCTGGCAGAGGGGCCTATACACAAATCCGGCGCCCCCGTCATCCCCGTTTGGGCGTCGTCCCCATTCAGTCGTCGCCCATCGGCTTGGGCAGCAGCAACGCCAGCAGGATCGCCCGGCACTCGCCATCGATGATTCCATCGATCAGTTCGGGCCGGAAGCGCCGCTGGAACGCGACCACCGCCGCCTGCGGCTCCGCAATGTCGTATCCGAAGCGCTCCAGCGCCAACATGAAGCCGCCGTCGCTCCAATGCGGGTCCATCAGATTCTTGGTCGGGCGCGGCAGGGCCAGCCGCAGACGCGCCAACTGGCCCCAGGGGAACAGTTCGCCGGGGTCCTGCTTGCGGGCCGGGGCGACGTCGCTATGCCCGACGATGTTGCCGCGGGTGATCCTGTGCCGCTGCACGATCTGGTGGATCAGCGGGATCAGCGATCCCATCTGCGCGTCCGGAAAGGGTCGATAGCCCCATTCATGCCCCGGATTGACAATCTCGATCCCGATGCTGGCCGAATTGATGTCGTCGATGCCGCGCCAATGGGCGCGGCCGGCATGCCAGGCGCGCTTTTCCTCATCCACCATGCGGATGACCTGCCCATCCTCCGTCACGACATAATGAGCGGATACCTTGGATTCCGGGCTGGCGAGCCAGTTGATCGCGGTCGCGGCATCGGCCATCCCGGTATAGTGCAGCACCAGCATGGAAATCGGCAGGCTGCGCTCGTCAAAATTGGGCGACGGCGTGTCGATCATCGGGAAGTCGTTCATCGCCAAGGGCCAGTCACTCGCATTCGTCCGTCAGCGCCTTCGGGCGCGCGGACAGACCATGGCCGACAGCGGCAGACCAATCAAGCAGGGCGCGGTATTTTCCCGCCGGGACGATCAGACCGCCCGGCGCATCGCTCCGCCCGATTGCGCCGCGGCGTCGGCGCGGCGTCCATAGCCGCCGCGGAATTCGGCATGGGGGACGAAATCCTCGCTATGGCCGATCACCGTCTCGCCCGCGCCCAGCAGCAGGACAGAGCCCGCATGGCTGTGCCGGGCGAGAAGACGCAGCACGCTCTGGCGGCGTTCGGGCGTGAAGTAGAGAAGCACGTTGCGGCAGAGCAAAAGGTCATATTCGCCCTGGGGCGCATGCGCGTCGAACAGATTGTCGGTGCGGAAATCGATCATCTGGCGCAGAGCCGAATTGGCGCGCCAATCGTCGCCCGAAGGGTCGAACCATTTGAGCAGGTCCCCCACCGGCAGGCCCCGCTGCACGTCCATCTGCGTGAAGATGCCCGTCTTCGCCTGCGCTATGGCGGCGGTGGAAATATCGGTCGCCAATATCTCGATCCGCCAGCCGCGCCAGCGCGCCATGTCGTTGCAAAGCTGGATCGCCAGCGAATAGACCTCCTGCCCAGTCGAACAGCCCGCGCTCCAGATACGCAGCGTCCGGTCCGATCGCTGTGCATGGATGCGCGGCAGGATATGGCGGTGGATCATGTCGAATATCTGGAGATCGCGGAAGAAGCTGCTCTCATTGTTGAGCAGCGCGTTGACCACGTCATTTTCCAGCATCGCATCCTTGTGCCCCATCAGCCGGGAGGCAAGTGCATCCATGTCGCTCAGCCCATGCGCCCGCAGCACCGGCTTCAGCGCCGTCTCCATCCGCCAGGCCCGGCTTTCGGACAGGATCTGACCGGTGCGCGCTTCCAGCAGGCCGGAAAAGATGCGCGCCGCCCCGCGCATGGGATCGGCGGAGGAAACGGAGCCGGACAGGAGGGGGTCGGCCGAAGGGGGCAATGCCATCAGTTTCTGTTCTTTCCTCTTCGCGCCACGAAATCCATGATCGCATGGGGTTCCAGCAGGGCGCAGTTCAATCCTTCTCCGGCGACCGATCCGGGCATGCCCCAGACCACGCTGCTCGCTTCGTCCTGCGCCACGATCCATCCGCCGGCCGCCACTATGTCCCGCGCACCGGCGGTGCCGTCCCGCCCCATGCCCGTCAGCACCACGCCGGCCGCGCCCGCGCCATAGGCCTGGGCCATGCTGGCGAACATCGGGTCGACGCCGGGCAGATTGCCGGTCGGCGTGCGCTGCGGATTGAGCACGACGGACACCCGAGCATAAAGCCCCCGCCGAAGCTGGAGATTGGCGTCGCCCGGCGCGACATAGACGATGTCCGGGGCCAGCAACTCGCCCTGCTCCGCCACCTTGACGCGCAGGGACGTCATCCGCCCCAGTTGCTGGACGAAATAATGGGTGAAGCTGGCGGGGAGATGCTGGGTCAGCAGGATCGGCACGCCCAGCGGCGCGGCCAGACCCGCGAAAAGCTGTCCCAGGGCATGGATGCCGCCGGTCGATGCGCCGATGCCCAGGCAGGCGAGCGGCTGGGCCGCCTGCTCCGGATCGGCCCGCAGCGGCGGCCGGACCGCCACAGGCATGGCTTCGCCGCTGAACAGGCGCGATAGGCGGTCGATCAGGGCCTGGGGGAAGTGCTCACCGAAGCTGCCGCTTCCCGGCTTCGCCAATATGTCGCTCGCGCCCAGCGCCAGCGCTTCTACCGCCGCGGCGCTCCCCTCCTCGCAATTGCCCGACAGGATCACGACCTTGGCGCGCGGATTGGTCCGCAGGATCGCGGGCAGCGCCGTAAGACCGCTCTGTCCCGGCAATTCTATGTCGAGCAGGATCAGGTCGACCTCATGGTCCCGCAAATAGCCCAGCGCATGTTCGGCGCTGTTGGTCTTGTGCGTGACGGAAAACCGCCGGTCGGCGTTCAATATCCGTTCGATGACCGTCCTGACCACGACCGAATCGTCGACGATCAGGGTACGCAGCGCCCTGTCCTCGTCGCGGCTGCTGGCCATGATCGGCACGTGAACGGTCATCGAGGGAAATCTTTCTGAACAAAATCGGGGAGGTCGGTCGAAGATCGCTCGATCCGAAGCGCTACGCCTAGATGACGCCGACGATCGTCAGCTTGCTTTCCAGCGTTTCGCGGTCGAACGGCTTCATCACATATTCGTCCGCGCCGGCTTCGACGGCGGCCTTGATATGGCTGATGCCGTTTTCCGTGGTGCAGAAGATGATCTTGGGCCGCGCGGACAGATTGGCGTCCGGCAACGCCTGGAGGAATTCCATGCCGCTCATCACCGGCATGTTCCAGTCCAGCAGGACCACGTCCGGCACGGACGTTTCGCATTGCGTAAGGGCGTCACGCCCGTCGACCGCCTCGCTCACCGAAAGATCGAGCGATTCCAATATATGGCGGGCAACTTTGCGGATGACTTTCGAATCATCCACGACCAGGCAGTTTTTCATAGAGCGTCCCTTGTTTTGCGTCCCATCGTCACAAGCCTTAACCGGCAAAGGCGAGGATTTGGTAAACGCCGGTACGAGATCGTGCGATCTGGCGTCATGCCGCCTGGGCGACGGTGCCGGCCTCGATGAAGCCGCTCAACGACACCAGCAGATAGGGCTGGCCCTCATGCTCCACCAGACCGCGGGCATAGGGCGCCCAGGCGGCATCGAGCTGGCCCCGCAGCGGCAGCTCGCCCTCCGGCACCTGGCAGATGTCGTGCACGGCATCGACCATCAGCCCATAGCTGTGGCCGCTGATGTCCGCGATGATCGCGAAGACCCGCCGCTCCATAGGCGTCGGCCGCCCCCGGACCAGCGCGGCGACGTCGATGACGGTCAGCACCCGGCTGCGCAGCGCGGACAGCCCGGCGACATGCGCGCCCATGCCCGGCACCGGCGAGATGTCGGTCAGCTTGACCACCGCCTCCACCTCCCGGGTTTCGACGGCGATCCTCGTGCCCGCCAGCGTGGCGAAGAGGTAAAGCTGGTTCATGCGGCTATTTCTCCGTTCCTATCGCCGCGATCCGGCGAGCGCGGCCATCAGCGCGTCCTGATCATAGCGATAGATGCTGCTGTCCTGGGGTCCGGCGGGTCGCGGCGTGGCGCGCAGATGGACGATGCGGCAGCCCAGCAGTTCGCTCGCCTGGGAGGCGTCCGATCCGGTGAACAGCACCACATCCTGCGGGTCGACCGCTTCGTCGGCGGGCAGGCCCATCACCACATCATGCCCGGCCTGGCGGAGCAGCGGCGCCAATATCTCGCGCGTCCAGCCATCTTCGCTGTCGGCCAGCAGGCAGCGACCGCCGCTCCGTTCCGCAACCGGCTCCTCCGGCAGGGCGGCGAACAGGGCGAAGGGGTTGATCACCTCCAGATGCTCGCCATCGATCACGGCAACCCCGCTCAACAGCCCATGCATCGCAACCATGTCCGGCACGGCGGGCATTTCCACGATGTCGAGCACCGCGGCAACCGGATAGCAGGCCTCCCTCGCGCCGTCGCGCAGGCGGAGCGCGGCGACCTTCTCCTCGGAAAAAGCATGATGGCCGTTGGCGACCGGCACCAGCCGCCCGTCCAGACGCACGAAGCCGCGCCCGCCCGACCGACCGAACAGCCGGGCATCTATGTCCTCGACCCGCTCGATCAGCGACAGCTTCAGCAAGCGCCGCTCGCCCGAATACTCCTCGAACCGCAAGGCGGGCACCATCTCGACACCGCCCTGCGCCTCCTCATCCTCCCCGGCCCGGCGGGCCGCATGATCGTCGATGATGTTGGGCAGGCGCGCCGCGTTGGCGAGGCCCGCCGCGTCCAGCAGCAGCATCGGCTTGCCATTGTCGGGCAGGGTCATGCCGGCATAGACGCCCGACGCCATCACCAGCGGCGATGCGGGACGGATCACCAGTTCCTCATGATTCTCCACCGCCGACACGCCCATGGCGAAGGGCACGCCGGTCGCGGAACGCACGACCATTACGGCACGCGGCCCGGACTGCGCGACCCGCTCCATGCCCAGCACGTCTTCCAGATCGATCATCGAATGGCGGATGGAGCGGATCGTCGCGATCTTGGCCCCGCCGACCTGCGCGATGTTCAGCGTCTCATTGTTGTCATGCAGGATTTCCACGACCGCAGCGCGAGGAATCGCGAAATGCAGGTCGCCGGCCCGCACGATCAATCCCGGAATGATGGTCAGCGTCAGCGGCACCCGCAAGGTGATGGTCAATCCGCAGCCGGGCCGGTTGTCGAGCGCGATGACGCCGCCGATCCGCTCCACATTGGCGCGGACCACATCCATGCCGACGCCGCGCCCGGAAATGGCCGTGACCTGACTGGCGGTCGAAAGGCCAGGATGGAAGATCAGGTCGAGCTTCTCCGCCTCGCTCATCCGCGCGGCTGCTTCCGGCGTCAGGCGGCCCGCGGCCATCGCCTTGTCGACCAGCCGGCCGGTATCGATGCCCTGCCCGTCGTCGGAAATCTCGATGACGATCTGGTTGCCCGACTGGCGCGCCTCCAGCTTCAGCCGCCCCGCTTCGGGCTTGCCCAGCGCCCGGCGCCTTTCCGGCGTTTCTATGCCATGGTCGATGCTGTTGCGGACGATATGGGTGAGCGGGTCGACCACCATCTCCACCATTTCGCGGTCCATTTCGACATCGCCCCCCTCAAGGCTGAGGTCGATGCGCTTGCCCAGGTCCCGGCCGAGATCGCGCACCATGCGCGGGATGGCCGTGAACAGGCGGTCGACGCGCTGCATCCTGGTCTTGGAAATGGCGTCGCGCATGTCCGCGACGCAGGTCGACAGTCTTTCGAAGGCGCTTTCCAGTTCCGGATCGCCCGACCGCTCGCGCAGCTTGCGCGACAGCTCGTTGCGGGCCAGCACCATGTCGGACACGCCGTTCATCAACTGGTCGATCAGCGACAGGGGCAGGCGGATCGTGCGCGGCGCCGATTGCCCGCCGGAAGCGCGCGCGACGGCGACGGACGCCGCCGGCGCCTCGCCCTCATCCGGCGCGGACGCTTCCTTCTCCGTCAGGGCGGCGATCAGATAATCGTCATTCTCCTGCGGCAGCGCAGCGCCGATGGCGACCGCCTCGGCCAGTTCCGCGATCCGGTCCATAATGCCCAGAACGGCGCTGACGGTGGCAGGATCGGCAAGGCGCTTGTCCGCCCGGATTTCCGACAACACATCCTCAGCCGCATGGCTCAGCCGTTCGAACCGCGGCAGGTTGAGGAAGCCGCAGCTCCCTTTCACCGTATGGAAAAAGCGGAAAATGGCGTCCAGCCGGTCGCGGTCCGTGGGGTCGGCTTCCCAGGCGACGACCTCCCCCGCCAGCGCCTCCAGCGTTTCCTGCGTTTCCGATATGAATTCCTGGAGTAGCTCGTCCATTCCACCGCCTCATGGGATAGGCGGCGGACCATGGCGCGGCTGTGGTTAAATCCCCGTTAAAGAGGGGTGGCACGGCAACCATGAAAGGAAAAGGGGCGCCGCGACCGGCAGTCGCGGCGCCCCTTTCGGCTCGGTAACAGCCTTGAACTTAATGCGCCTCGGTCTTCTCGACCGAGTCAGCCGCCTTCTCCCCGGCTTCGCGGGTGGCGTCCGCCTTGTTCTCCAGCGCGTCCGCGGCGTTTTCAGCGGCGCTTTCGGCATTGCCGCTCAGATTATCGGCCATCGCTTCCATATTGTCGGCCTGGTTGTCGATGGCGTCCGCCTGATTCTCATACGCGTTCTCGACCTTGTTCTCCTGCTTGGAATCGCATGCAGCAAGCGCGATCAGGCTGGCAAGGCCAAGGACTGATACGAAGGTTTTCACGGCGTTTTCTCCTGTTGCGCCCCCATGGGCTGACGTCATTCGGCAAGGGGACCGGATGCCCGGAACCCTGACGCCCATCAACTGGTCGCGCGAAGGATGGTTCCCGCCGCACGCTCCTTTCGTCGCGGAAACGACTTATTTTTTCAGGGAATCGCGAATTTCGCGCAGCAGCAGCACGTCCTCCGGCGTCGCGGCCGGCGCTTCCTCGGGCTTGGGCATCAGCTTGTTCACCGCCTTGACCAGCAGGAAGATGATGAAGGCCAGGATCAGGAAATTGACGAACACGGTCAGGAATTCGCCCCAGCCGAACATGGCGACATTGGCCGCCTTCAGGTCGGCATAGCTGTCCGGGTTCCCCTTGAACCCGGCGGGAATCTCGCCCAGCCGGATGAAATAGCCCGAAAAGTCGGCCCCGCCGAAGATATAGCCGACGACCGGCATGATCAGGTCGTCCGTCAACGACTTGGTGATGGTGGCGAAAGCCCCGCCGATGATCACGCCGACGGCCAGGTCCATGACATTGCCGCGATTGATGAACGTCTTGAATTCGGAAATCAGCGCCATGGCGAACCCCTTGTCCCGATTGCGATATGGACAGCATGAGCCGTTGCGAAGGCTTCGACAACCGCCTATTTCCTCACACGAAACAAGCCTGAGGATGTTCCATGACGATCCTGCGCCAGTTCCGCCTGTTCCTTCTGCCGCTGCTGGGCGCCTTTGCGCTCAGCGCCTGCGGCATCAACAGCGTCCCCGCCGCCGAGGAGGTCGCAAAGGCCAAATGGGCCGATGTGCAGGCGCAATATCAGCGCCGCGCGAACCTTGTCGGCAATCTCGTGGCCACGGTGAAAGCCGCCGGCAAGCAGGAGCAGGACACGCTGGTCAAGGTGACGGAGGCCCGCGCCAGGGCCACCTCCGTCCAGGTCAATGCCGAGGATCTGTCCGATCCCGCCAAGGTGCAGCAGTTCCAGCAGGCGCAGGCGCAACTGAGCCAGGGCCTTGGCCGCCTTCTCGCCTCGGTAGAGGCTTATCCGGAGCTCAAGACCAACCAGAATTTCCTCGACCTGCAATCGCAGCTCGAGGGTACGGAGAACCGCATCGCCGTCGCCATTCGCGACTATAACGAAGCGGTGCGCGCCTATAACACCCGCATCCGCACCTTCCCCGACGCGATCGGCGCCAAGATCATCCATGGCGCGAAGCCCATGACTCCGTTCCAGGCCACCACGCCCGGCGCGGAAGAAGCGCCGAAGGTCGATTTCGGCAACTGAGCCGGTGATGCTCCGCCGCCTGCTCCTGATCTTCGCGCTGCTGGTTTTCATGCCCGTGGCGGGAGGGACGGGAATCGCGCCTTCCGCTCAGGCCCAGACCTTCCCCAAGCTGACCGGCCGGGTGGTGGATGACGCCGCCCTGCTCTCCCCTCAGCAGAAGCAGGCGTTGACCGACAAGCTGGCGGCGCTGGAGCAGCAGAGCGGGCGGCAACTGGTGGTGGCGACCCTGCCCGACCTCCAGGGATATGACATATCCGATTATGGCTATCGGCTGGGCCGCGCCTGGGGAATCGGGTCCAAGGACAAGAATGACGGCGCGCTGCTGATCATCGCCCCCAATGAGCGTAAGGTGCGGATCGAGGTCGGCTACGGCCTGGAAGGCATCATGACCGATGCGCTGTCGTCCCAGATCATCCGCAACGCCATCACGCCCCGGTTCAAGGCCGGGGACATGCCCGGCGGGATCGATGCGGGCGTGGACGCCATCGGCAAGCTGCTGACCCTGCCCCCCGAAGAAGCCAAGGCGCTGGCGGCGCAGGCCGAAGCCAGGGCGCGCGACGCAGCGGATGATGGCGGGGCATTCATGGCGATATTCTGGCTCGTGGTCGTCGCGATCATCGTGATCGCCATGCTTTCCGGGCGGGGCAAGGGACGGCGCTATCGGGGCGGATCGGGACCGATCATCCTGTGGGGGCCGGGCGATTCCGGATGGGGCGGCGGCGGTGGATCAGGCTGGGGCAGTGGCGGCTGGGGCAGCGGCGGCGGCTTTTCGGGCGGCGGCGGCAGCTTCGGCGGCGGCGGCGCGTCGGGGGACTGGTGATGCGCCTGATCATGAACGAAGCCGATCACGACCGCGTGACCGCTGCGGTGGCCGAAGCGGAGAAGGCGACGGATGGCGAGATCGTCACCATCGTCGCGCGCCGGTCGGACGCCTATCATGATGCAGGGCTGCACTGGGCCATCGGCGCGGTGTTCCTGGCCCTGTCGGCGGCGGCGGCCTTCCCCCTGCATTTCCGGCGCTTATGCTCCTGGCTGCTGCAAAGCTGGGAGCATGAGGTGGAGGACTGGAAGCTCTTGACGGTCCTGCTCAGCCTGCTCATCCTCAAATTCCTGATCGTCCGCTATGCACTCGCCTGGATGCCGCTGCGCATGGCGTTGACGCCCAAGGCCACCAAGGCCCGCCGCGTGCGCCGCCGTGCCATCACCCTGTTTCGCGCGGTAGCCCAGGGGCGCACGCGCGGACGGACCGGCGTGCTCATCTACCTCTCGCTGGATGAGCATCGGGCGGAACTCGTCGCGGATGCGGCGATCAACGAAAAGGTCGCTCCGGAAATTTGGGGCGAGGCCATGGCCGCACTGATCGACGGCGTGCGCGCAGGCCGCGCCGCCGAAGGCATGGCGGAAGCGGTGCGGCAGGTCGGCAGCGTGCTGGCCGAATATTTTCCGGCGACCGGCGACAATCCCAATGAATTGCCCGACAGGTTGATCGAATTATGAGCGAGCAGGACGGGGCTTCCCCCGAAGAGATCATGTGGGAAGGCCGCTTCATCACCGCCAAGCGCCGGGGCAGGTGGGAATATGTCGGCCGGGCGCGGGGCATCCATGCCGCCGTCATTCTGGCCGTGGACGAGGCGGCGGACGGGCGGCATGTGTTGCTGGTCGATCAATATCGCGTGCCACTGGGCCGCCGCTGCATCGAATTGCCCGCGGGCCTTGTGGGCGACCATGACGAGGGCGAGGAAGCCGTGCTGGCCGCCACTCGCGAACTGGAGGAGGAAACCGGCTACCTGCCCGGCCGGATGGAGGCTTTGGGTGAATTCTACAGTTCGCCCGGCATGGTGTCGGAGAGCTTCACGCTGTTCCGTGCGCATGACCTCATGAAAACCGGCGATGGCGGCGGCGTGGAAGGCGAAGATATCCGCGTGCACCGCGTGCCGCTCGACAGGATTCACGACCGGATCGCGGCATGGCGGACGGAAGGCTTCGCAATCGACGTGAAGCTGCTGTTGCTGCTGGGTGCGGGCATCGTGGGCTGAGGCCTTTTGCAGGGCGAGGCGCTCCAGGCCGTCCCGCCCTGTAAATGCATCACCTCCGCCAACGTGCGGTCACCTCAACCGTCCGCTGTCGAAACGGTCCCAAGTCGATCCAGGCGATGATCACGCTCAGCCAAAGGTCACAGACTGCCGAAACCAGGGGCTTCGCCACGGGCATTGCCGTCGATGCGGGTCGGCCGTCTCCAGCCGATCCGCGGGCGCTTGCGCAGGCGGAGGGTCGGCCAGTCGCCGCGGTCCGTCCGTTCCGCCAGGCGCATTCCCTGGGCGCGATAGGCAGCCAGCACCGCACCGGCCTGTTCATTGAGCAGCCCCGCAAGGACGATGGTGCCGCCTTCCTCCACCAGCGCGCAGAGCGAGGGAGCAAGTTCGATCAGCGGACCGGCCAGGATATTGGCGATCAGCAGGTCATAGGGCGCGCGCGTCGCAATAGCCGGGTGATCCACGCCGGCAGCCGTGTAGAGCGCGAGTTGCCCCTGTCCCTTGCCCGTCGCAATCCCGTTGGCCGCCGCGTTGGCAGCGCTGATCTCCACCGCGACGGGATCGATGTCGGACGCCGTCGCATAAGCACGCGGCCAAAGGTGGAGCGCCGCGAAGGCAAGCAGGCCAGTGCCCGTTCCGATGTCCGCGACATTGCCGAAGCGCATGCCGACCCGCCGCATGCGGTCGAGCATGATCAGGCAGCCCGCCGTGGTTTCATGCTGGCCAGTGCCGAAGGCGCGGCTCGCCTCGATCAGGAAATTGACGTGACCGGGCGCCGCCGGGTCGCTGGCGAGATTGCGGACATGGAAACGCCCCGCAGTGACGGGTTCCAGCCCCTGCTGGCTCAACGTCACCCAATCCTCGTCGGGCAGTTGCTCGACCAGCGGCTTGACGCCGGCGGCGCTGGGGACGAGCGAACGGAGCAGCCGGATCGCGGCGGGGCTCGGCTGGCCTTCGAAATAGGCGTCGAGCCGCCAGCTTTGTTCATTATCGGGCTCCGCCTCGCTGGTCATCAGCACAGGCGGACGATCCATCAGCGCGAAGGCGGCAATGTCGCCATCCAGCGCTTCGGCCTCCGCACGGGTGCATGGGAAGGTGACTTTCCAGCTTTGCGCCTTCTCTTCGGCCAGCGCGGATGGGGTGGCAAGGTCGTTCATGTCGCGGCCTTTAGACCTTTGGCGGATGGAGGGGAAGCAGGCACATCTGCCGGGGATGCAAGCCTTGGGTGATCGAGGACATCAAACCCCTTCCCTGAAGCAGGGGGGAAGCGCCGGTGTCCGCAATTTCCCAGAACGAAGCATATATAAGAAAAGGGCGAGCTTCGCAGCCCGCCCTTCCCTGTTTCCCGCCGTTCGCGCGGCTTAGTAAACGCGCGCCTTGGGCTTGATATATTCCGCCTCGTCCGTGAGCGTGTAATCGTGCACCGGACGGTAGTCGAGCGTCACCTTGCCGCCCTTGCCGCCCCAGCCCTCGAACCAGCTTACGGTGTGCTTCATCCATTCGGCGTCGTCGCGGTTCGGGAAGTCCTCATGCGCATGGGCGCCGCGGCTTTCCTTGCGGTTTTCCGCGCTGACCATGGTGCAGACAGCCTGGGACATCAGATTGTCCAGTTCCAGCGTCTCGATCAGGTCGGTGTTCCAGATCAGCGAGCGGTCCGAAACCGCGACGTCCTGCAAGCGGCCATTGACCTCTGCCATCTTCGCGACGCCCTCCGCCAGCAGCGCGCTGTCGCGGAACACGGCGGCGTGCTTCTGCATGGTGTGCTGCATTTCCAGGCGGATCTTCGCCGTGGGCGAACCGCCCTTTGCATTGCGATAGTGATCGAGGCGGCCCAGCGCCAAGTCGGCCGCGTCCTTGGGCAGCGGACGATGCGAGCCGTTGGGCTTGATCGTTTCCTTGAGGTGCAAGCCGGTCGCGCGGCCGAAGACGACGAGATCGATCAACGAGTTGGAACCCAGGCGGTTCGCGCCATGGACCGAAACGCAGGCCGCTTCACCCACGGCATAGAGGCCCGGCACCACGACTTCGGGATCGTCACCGACCTTCGTCACCACCTGCCCATGATAATTGCAGGGAATGCCGCCCATATTATAGTGGACGGTCGGCGTCACCGGCAGCGGCTGGCGGGTCAGGTCGACACCGGCGAAGATCTTGCCGCTTTCGGTGATGCCCGGCAAGCGTTCCGCCAGCACCTTGGGATCGATATGATCGAGGTGCAGGTAGATATGGTCCTTGTTAGGACCCACGCCGCGCCCTTCGCGCATTTCCATGGCCATGGAGCGCGACACGACGTCGCGCGACGCCAGATCCTTCGCGGAAGGCGCATAGCGCTCCATGAAACGCTCGCCCTCGGAATTGGTGAGGTAACCGCCCTCGCCCCGCGCGCCTTCCGTGATGAGCACGCCCGCGCCGTAGATGCCGGTCGGGTGGAACTGCACGAATTCCAGATCCTGCAAAGGCAGGCCCGCGCGCAGCACCATGCCGCCGCCGTCGCCGGTGCAGCTATGCGCCGAAGTGGCGGAGAAGTAAGCGCGGCCGTAACCGCCCGTCGCCAGCACGACCGCCTTGCTGCGGAAGCGATGGATCGAACCGTCTTCCATGCAGATGGCGATGACGCCCCGGCATTCCTTGCCGTTCGGGCCGTCTTCCATGATCAGGTCGATGGCGAAATATTCGATGTAGAAGTCCGCGTCATACTTCAGGCTCTGCTGATAGAGCGCGTGCAGCATGGCGTGGCCGGTACGGTCGGCGGCGGCGCAGGTGCGCTGCACCGGCGGGCCGGCGCCCATATTCTGCATGTGGCCGCCGAAGGGACGCTGGTAGATGGTGCCATTGTCGTTACGGCTGAACGGAACGCCCGCATGCTCCAGCTCGATCACGGCGGCCGGCGCCTCGCGCACCATATATTCGATGGCGTCCTGGTCGCCCAGCCAGTCCGACCCCTTGACGGTGTCGTACATGTGCCAGGTCCAGTGGTCGGGCGAGTTGTTGCCAAGGCTCGCCGCGATGCCGCCCTGCGCCGCCACCGTATGGCTGCGGGTCGGGAACAGCTTGGTGATGCAGGCGGTCTTCAGGCCCGCTTCCGCGCTGCCCATGGTGGCGCGCAGGCCGGAGCCGCCGGCACCCACGACGACCGTGTCATAGGTGTGGTCGATGATCTTGTAGGCTTCGCTCATTATTTGACGATCCCCGTGAAGGCGATCTTGGCGATCGCGAAGATGCCCGCGGCCGCGCCGCCAATGGCATAGAAGTTCAGCAGCAGGATGCAGAAGAAGTTGAGGCCCTTGTCGTGGACATAGTCCTCCAGCATGATCTGCATGCCCAGGCGCAGGTGATAGAAGATGCTGACCAGCATCAGCATCAGCGGCACCGCCACCAGGGGCTGCGCGATCCAGTTATGGACGCTCTGATAGTCGAGGCCGGGCAGGGCGATCAGGCTGAACAGCAGCCACAGGACCAGCAACAGGTTGCCGACGGCGGTATAGCGCTGCGCCAGCCAGTGATGCGCGCCATGCCTCGCCGATCCAAGACCGCGGACGCGGCCGATTCCGGTTCCGGTTCCCATCAGAATTTCCCCGTGCAGATGGCGGCCCAGAAGGCGATGGTGAGGAGCATCGAGAAGACGAAGGTCAGCAGCGACCAGATCTTGTTGTTCTTGAGCTCATAGCCCGCGCCCAGATCGAGCACGAAGTGGCGAAGACCGGAGCAGAGATGCTGGAAGAAGAACCAGCTAAGGCCGGCCATCACCAGATAGCCGATGGGCGAAGTCGCGCATTTGACGAAGGTTGCATAGGCATCCGGCCCCATGGCGGCGGCCATCAGCCACCAGACCAGTCCCATCGCGCCGACCGTCGCAAGACCGTTGCCGGTCACGCGGTGCATGATGGAGACGGCCATGGCTGGCCCCCATTTCCAGATCGTCAAATGCGGCGAGAGCGGCCGGCTCGTGGTTCGCGCCATATCTTCCCTACGTCCCTGATGTTTGTCCCTCGAGTCCCGTCCCCTTAGGAGCGATACGCCAAGAGGGCAAGCCGCCCTGACCACGCGACGGGGCGATCCCCGCCAGGCCGGCGGAACATTTCCGGGATGAGGAACCATGCAGGCCGGTTTTCGGCGGTCGATGACGGGTAAAGCGCCAAAGGATCGGGATCGGGGCCGAATGTCCGCCGATCCTAAGAAGTGATTAACCAAATGGCGCTATCACCCGACGGGACAATGAGACCAATCTGGGGTTTTGCCGCACATGAATTCCGCCGCCACGCCCAAAAGCACCGTCCTTGCGATGATGAGGGAGGTCGACCCGCATGGCGAGCTGGCGCAGGGGTTGCGCCAGATTCGCGACCTGCTGGGCGAACAGGTGACCCTGGCGGCGCGCACTTTCTACGATGCCTATGTCGAGCAGACGGGGCTGCGGTCGAAGCTCAACCCCTCCACGCTCGCCAAGATCGAGACGGAAGCGCATGAATATGTGCGCCAGAAACTCGGCTATTACGATGCGGGCGAATGGGCGATTTCCTCCATCGCCTGCGTACGCCACGCCCGCAAGCACGGCTCCCCGCTGCGTGCGGTGCTGATGCCGGTGGCTGCGGCCAACGAGAAGCTGATCGACCTTATCTGGCATCGGATGGAGGATGAAACGGGGCGTCGCCGTCTGGTGCATGTCATGATGCAGGTCGGCATGGTCGACGCCGGGCTGATGGCGAACGTCATCGCAGGCGACGAGGCGGAGGCGCAGCGCAACGAGCGCCAACGCTTCGGCACGATGTTCGAACAGCGGATCATGGGAGAGATCGACGGCGCGTCGCAATTGGGCGAATCGCTGCGCGAACAGGCGAAGGACGCATCGGCCGCGACACGCGGCATGCTGGGCAAGGCGTCGGAAGTCGCCGCCGCCGCCGAACAGTCCGCCCTTGCGATGCGCGAAGCCGCCCGCACCTCCGCCGGCCTCATTCGCGCTATCGAGGATGCGCGGACGGAGGTGGAAAGCGCGGCCGACGTCGCCCAGCGGGCGGCCCGCCAGTCGGGCGACGCGGTGGCCATGTCGACCACCCTGTCCGACCATGCGAAATCCATCGAATCGATCCTGGGCCTGATCCGCGACATTGCCGGCCAGACCAACCTGCTTGCGCTCAACGCCACGATCGAGGCGGCCCGCGCGGGCGATGCCGGCCGCGGCTTCGCGGTGGTCGCGCAGGAGGTGAAGAGCCTCGCCAACCAGACCGCCCGCGCCACCGATGAGATCGCGGGCAAGATCGCGGACATCCAGGCATCCACCCGCCAGTCGGTGGAGACCAACGAGCGCATTCGCGACACGGTGGGCGAGGTCCAGGCCAGCGCCGAACGCATCCGCCACGCCATGGATGCCCAGGCGCAGACGGTGACGATGATCACCGCCGCTGTCGACGAAACCGCGCTGGCCGCCGACTCCATGTCGTCGACCATCAGCGCCATCCGCCAGGATACCGAGGTGGTCGCATCCGAAATCGACCAGCTCGAACGCGGCTTCATGAGCGTGGAAGGCAAGCTTTCCAGCCTGCGCGCGGCGTCATCGGACTTCGGACGCCAGGTGGCCTGAGGAAGAGCGGCGGCCGGCGGGGCGGAACTGCCCGCCCCGCCCCCCTTACCGCCAGTCGAAGGTCAGCGGCGCTTCCCTGAAGGCGAAGCGGTCGAGATGGTCCGCCACCACCTGCTTGAAGCGTTCGACATCGGTCCCCTCCCCCGGTTCGATCGTGACGGTCAGGGCGTCAGCCCCGGCCGCCATCCGGATCGGCCCCATGGGAAAGGCGATGCTTCCCTGCCGCGCGTCGAAATCGGTTTCGAACTTGTGCCCCCAATGCTTGCACAGCTGCTGGAGATAGCGGCTGGCGCTGGCGGTCGGCACATGCGCCGTCAAAGCCATGGTCAAAGCCTTTCGATCCTGCTGGCCGCCTCGTCGATCAGCGCGGCGACGTCGAACATGGTCTGCGCATCCGCCCCCTCCTTTTCAAGCCGCGCCCGGACCGCCATGCCCAGATTGTGCATGGCCCGCCGGATCGGCGCGCCGTCGGTGCGCTCCGCCTTGCGCGCCAGCGAGCCCAGCCGGTCCATGACCAGCGCCACGCCTTGTTCATGGTCGGCAAGATAGGCCGTGCCCGCCTCCGTGATCGCGAACAGCTTGCGGCTGCTTTCGCCCGGCTGCTCCGCGATCAGATCCATGTCCGCAAGCAAGGTCAGCGTCGGATAGACGACGCCCGGACTTGGCACATAAACCTCGCCCGACAGGGTTTCGATCTCGCGGATCAGATCATAGCCATGGCGGGGCGCGTCGGAGATGAGCTTGAGCAGGATGAGCCTGAGCGCGTCATTGCCGAACAGGCGGCGACGGCCGCCACCCCGCCCGCCGCCAAAATGCCCGCCCCGGCCGCCGCCGAACGGACCATCCCCGAAGCGACCGCCAAAGCCGCCGGGTTCGCGGCCGTCCGGTCCGAACATGCGGTCATGGCCAAAACCGTGGTGCCCGCGAGCGCGATGATGAAAATGCATGGATGATTCTCTCAACTGTTTCTTGATAGTTTGAGATATATCTTAAAAAGATCGAACGTCAAGAGTTGCGATATATCTTTATCGCGGATCAGGGCTATTGCGGGAACTCCCCAAAAATCTGGGCCGGCCTTCCGCCCCACCAGTGCCTGAATCCGGCTCAAGCATGACCCGGCCATCCCGGCGCGGTTCTGCCGGCGGACCGCGCGGGCCCGTGAACGAAAAAGGCCCGCCGGACGGTGGTCCAGCGAGCCCTTGCATGCTTCAGGTGCAACCGATCAGTCCGGTTTCTTCGCCACGCTGACCAGCGCCGGGCGCAGCAACCGGTCCTTGATCGTATAGCCTGCCTGCATCTCCACCAGCACCGTACCCGGCTCGGCATCGGCGGAGGGTACTTCCATCATCGCCTGATGCTTGTTGGGGTCAAGCGGCTGGCCGACCGACACCAGCTTCTCAATGCCGTTGCGGCCGAACACCGCCTCCAGTTCCCGCCCGGTGGCTTCAAGCCCGGCGACCAGGCCCTTGAACTTCTCATCCTCGCGCAGGTCGGCGGGGATCGCCTGAAGCGCGCGGCCCAGATTGTCCGCCACCGACAGCATGTCGCGGGCAAAGGCCGTCGCGGCATAGGCGCGTGCGTCGGCCAGTTCCTTTTCCAGCCGCCGCCGCACATTCTGCGCTTCGGCATGGGCGTAGAGCACCTCCTGCTTCGCGGTCGCCAGCTCGTTTTCAAGGCTCGCGATCCGTTCCGCCGCCGCGTCGCCGGCGGGCGACGCATCCTCGGGCAGTTCATCCACGACTTCGGTATTTTCGATATTCTGCTTATCTTCGCTCATCTCATCAATCTCGACAGCGTCTGTGCGGTGAAGTCCACCATGGGGATCACCCGCGCATAGTTCAAGCGCGTGGGGCCGATTACCCCGACCACGCCCACCACCCGGCCGTCACCGCTGCGGTAAGGCGCGGCTATGACCGAAGAACCCGACAGGGAAAAGAGCTTGTTTTCCGAACCGATGAAGATTTTGGTCGCGCTGCCCGCCAGCGCACTTTCCAGCAGCCGGGAAATCTCCTGCTTGCCTTCAAGCTGTTCCAGCAATTGCCTCACCCGCTCCAGATCGGCGGCGGTGCCGTCATCCAGCAGATGCGCCTGACCGCGCACGATCAGCACCGGGCGGTCATCGGCATCCTGCGACCACAGGGCGATACCCCTCGCCACCAGTTCCCCCGCCGCGCCCTGAAGCGCGTTCCGGTCCCCCTCCACCTCGCGCCGGAGGGCCTCGCGCGCCTGCGCCAGCGTCATGCCGCCGAAGCGCGCCGACATGAAGTTGGCAGCTTCGTTCAGCATCATCGGCGTCACGCCCACCGGAAGGTCCACGACGCGATTCTCGATGGAACCGTCCTGCCCCACCAGCACAGCCAGCGCCTGCCGTTCATTCAGGGGCACGAAGCCGAACTGCCGCAGCACCGGCTCCCGCTTGGGCACCATCACGATGCCGGCGCAGGCCGAGAGGCCGGACAGCGCAGCGGTCGCGGCCGACAGCGCCTCCTCTATCGGGCCGCCTTCGCTGATCCCGGCCTCGATCGCGCGCCGTTCCTCGACCGAAGGCTCCGCGGCCTGCATCATGCCGTCGACGAACAGCCTGAGGCCGGTTTCCGTCGGCATCCGTCCGGCGGAGGTGTGCGGCGCGGCAAGCAGGCCCAGTTCCTCCAGATCCTGCATCACATTGCGGATGGAGGCGGGCGACAAGCTGAGCGACGCCATCTTGCTGATCGTGCGCGAGCCAACGGGCAGCCCGGTGCCGAGATAGCTCTCGACCACCAGACGGAAAACGTCACGCGCACGTTCGTTAAGTTCGGTGATCGGGGTGACCGCCATGGCCTTTATCTAGGCAAGCATCGGTCCCGGCTCAAGCCCGTCGTCACCGGCCCTTCGCCGTCGTCGGCTTCACCATGGCGGCGACGTCGAGCATGCTGGGGATCGACGCGATGGTGGCGCGCAGCTTGCCATAGCCCGCATCCATGCAGCCCGACTGGAACTCCAGCCGGGTGGGCGGCGCTTCGCCCCGGGTCCATTCTATCACATAGCCGGGCATGTCCGTGGCGAAGCGGACGCAATTTTCCCCCTGGCCGATTCGCCTGACCGTGCCCTGCGCGGGCCGAAACTGCGCCAGCGCGGCGCGGAAGCGGCGATATTGCGCCGGCGTCACCGTGAAACGGGTCGGGCCGGGAATGGCGGTGAAACGCTGCGGCTCGATCAGCCCGGACCCGTCCGGCGTCACGCGCAGGCTGTAGCTGGGGCAGGCGCCGAAACAGGGACCGGCGGAAAATCTGATGGTATCGCCGGCCAGGGTCGGCTTTTCCAGCTCCGCCTGTTCCATGGCACAGCCGCCCAGCAGGACAGTGGCCGCCAAAATCGATAGTGCTTTCGTCACCATAGGCCGCTCTCTAGCATCTTTCGGGTTCATCGCCACTGGCATGATGGGCCGCCCGACGCTAAGCCCGCTCGACACAACGCTTCGGAGTAGAATATTTATGCGTCCTTCCGGCCGTGCGCCCGACCAGATGCGCGACATCACCATGGAACCCGGCTTCACCATCCATGCCGAGGGGAGCTGCCTGGTCAGCTTCGGTGACACGCGGGTCCTCTGCACCGCCTCGATCGAGGAGAAGGTGCCCCCCTTCCTACGCGGCAAGGGGTCGGGCTGGGTCACGGCGGAATATGGCATGCTGCCCCGCGCCACCCACACCCGCGGCAGCCGGGAGGCCGCCAAGGGCAAGCAGTCGGGCCGCACCCAGGAAATCCAGCGCCTCATCGGCCGGTCGCTGCGCGCCGTGGTCGACCTCCAGAAACTGGGCGAGCGGCAGATCGTCGTCGACTGCGACGTGATCCAGGCCGATGGCGGCACCCGCACCGCCGCCATTTCGGGAAGCTGGGTGGCGCTGCGCATCGCCATCGACAAGCTGCTGGCATCGGGCGCCCTCACCGAAGACCCCATCGTGCAGAAGGTCGCGGCGATAAGCTGCGGCATCTATAACGGCACCCCGGTGCTGGATCTGGACTATGCCGAGGACAGCAATGCGGAGGCGGACGCCAACCTGATCCTGACGGGCGACGGCAAGTTCGCGGAGGTGCAGGCGACCGCCGAGGGCGCGACCTATGACGAGGAGGAACTGCTGCGCCTGCTGCGCCTTGCCCGCATAGGCTGCGCGCGGATTTTCGCGGCACAGGACAAGGCGACCGGGAGATAATTCTTCCTTCCGTTCGTTTTTGGGGCGCGTGGGATATGGGATGACGGAATGAGCGATGAATTCGGGCAGGAACAGGCGATCCGCAAGCTGGGTCCGGGACGACTGGTGATCGCCAGCCATAATCCCGGCAAGGTGCGGGAAATCGGCGAATTGCTGGCGCCCTATGGCATAGAGACGGTATCCGCAGCGGCGCTGGACCTGCCCGAGCCGGAGGAGACCGGCACGACCTTCATCGCCAATGCGGAACTGAAGGCGATGCAGGCGGCGGATCTTTCCGGCCTGCCCGCGCTGGCCGACGACAGCGGCCTGTGCGTGGAGGCGCTGAACGGCGATCCGGGTATCTTCTCCGCCCGCTGGGCCGGCCCGACCAAGGATTTCGGCCTCGCCATGCAGCTCGTCTGGGACAATATCCAGGCGAAGGGGCCGGAAGCGGGTCATGACGCGCATTTCGTCTGCGCCCTGGCGCTGGCCTGGCCCGACGGCCATGTGGAGGCATTCGAAGGCCGCGTCGACGGCACGATCACCTGGCCGCCCCGGGGCGACAGGGGCTTCGGCTATGATCCGATCTTCCAGCCGCATGGTCATGGCATCAGCTTCGGCGAGATGGACCCGGAGAAGAAGCATGGCATGAGCCACCGCGCCGATGCGTTCGCGCAATTGGTGGCGGCGGTTTTTTAAGGAGCGCCTTCCGCCCGATTCGGCTGCCATGCTGCCGCGAAGGCTGCTGGACGAGGTGGGCGGCTCTTGGAAGCCCGGGGCCGGGCCCTGTGGATGATCTCATCGCCTTGACCGTGCTCCCGCCATCGCAGGAGCACGGCATGCATGAAGCCGGCGATCGGCCAGTAGCGGCCGATCCCGGCTTGTCCGTCATCCCGTGTAGAGGTTCGTCGGCAACCCCCGGACGCCGGGAAAGACTTCGAAAAACGCACCGTCATAGTCGCTTTCCGGCAGACCGGTCGCCGCCGAACTGACGAACATCCGGTCCAGCTCGTCCCCGGCGAAGCAGATGTTCGTCACCTGCCTGGCGGGCAGCGCGATCGAGCGGTCGAGCTTGCCCCCGGGCGTGAAGCGGCTGATCCGCCCGCCGCCCCAATGGGCTACCCACAGATGCCCATCCGCATCGACGGTCATGCCGTCGGGATAGCCATCCTCCTCGGCAAGGCGGATGAAGGGCCGGCGATCCGCCAGGCCGCCTTCGGCCGTGCGGGCGAAGCGATATATCTGCCGCCTGGCCGTATCGCTGTGATAAAGCCAGTGCCCGCAGGCGGAAAAGGCCGGGCCGTTGGGCACGCGATAGCCCCCGTCCATCACCGCCCAGCGTCCATCGGGATCGAGCCGGTAGAGCGCGCCCACGTCCTGCTCCTCCGCCATGTCCATCGTGCCGCACCAGATGGCGCCGCTCGCATCGGCCTTGCCATCGTTCATGCGGCTGCCGGGCAGATGCGGTTCGGGATCGCCCATCGGATCGATGACCAGCGGATCGAGCGAGAACCGGGCGAAGCCGCTCTGGAAGCCGCCGATGAAGCCCCCGCCCGCCCGCTCGGCCACCCAGCCGATCGGTTCGGGCATGGCCCAGCGCTGGATGGCGCCGTCGTCCAGCGACAGGCGGTTGAGCGCGGGCGCGAGTATGTCGGTCCAATAGACCGCATTCTCACGGGCGGACCATAGCGTCCCCTCCCCCAGCGCATCGCTTATGTCGCGGTCGACCTTGCGCCATTCACCCATGCCGGATGTTCCTTCAGCGCTTGACGGACAGGCGGTAGATCATCTGGTGATGATAGGGCTTGCCGGGGTCCACCCGCGCCGACAGGAATTTCGGCTGGTTGGGCGAGTCGGGGAATTTCTGCGGCTCCAGCGCGATGCCGTCGCCCATGCGGTAGAGATGTCCCTGCTTGCCGATCAGCGTCCCGTCCAGGAAATTGCCGGTGTAGAATTGCACGCCGGGCTCCGTCGTCAGCACGTCGAGCACGCGGCCCGACGCCGGGTCTTCCAGGCGCGCGGCCAGTTCGGGGGCCCTGGTCGCACCCTTGTCCAGCGCGAAATTATGGTCGTAGCCGCGCCCGGCGACGATCTGCGCGTCGCGGCCGTCGCGAATGCCATCCGCCACGCGGCGCGGCATGCGGAAATCGAACACCGTGCCTTCCACCGGCTTGAGTTCGCCGGTCGGGATCAGATTGGCGTCCACGGGCGTGAAGGCCCTGGCCGGAATGGTCAGCAGATGCCCCAGTGCGCTGTCGGCCGCTCCCTCGCCCGCCAGGTTGAAGATCGCATGGTTGGTCATGTTGACGATGGTCGGCCTGCTGGTCTTCGCGTCGAAGGCAATGCCCAGATTGCCTGCCTCGTCCAGCGTATAGGTGACGGTGGTGTCGAGCTTGCCGGGATAACCGGCGTCGCCGTCCGGGCTGGTGAGGGACAGGACCAGCGTGGCGGTCGGCCCGCTCTTCAGCGAAACGACGTTCCACGCCTGCTTATCGAAGCCCTTGCCCCCGCCATGCAGCGAATTGACCTTGTCATTGAGCGGCAATTGATAGCTCTTGCCGTCCAGCGTGAATTTGCCGCCCGCGATCCTGTTTGCGTAGCGGCCCACGGTCACGCCGAAATAATTGGGACGGTCGACATAGCCGGCAAGATCGTCATAGCCGAGCAGCACGTCCGCGATCTTGCCGTTGCGGTCCGGCCCCTCCAGCTTCTGCAAGGTCGCGCCATAGGTCAGGATGGTGGCCGACACGCCTTGTGCGTTCTTCAGCGTGATCGCCTCGATCGCCGTGCCGTCGGCCAGCGTGCCGGCGGGGGCGCGACTGGCCTCCGCCGCCAGTGCCGCCGTGCTTGTCATCATCAGGACGGCACCGTATGACAACGTTGCCAAAACCGTTCTGTTCATAAAGGCCTTTCGCATGCAGTTCCTCCCGGACGCCATTGACGCGTCGTTGGAGGGGATATACTCCTACAAAATAATCGGGCGCAACCCTGTTCCGGCGGCGCTCCTTTTCGACTCTTCCGGAGAAGGATGAATGGCAGGACCCATTTCCTCAACCGCGGCGCCCGCCGCGGCCCATAATCCGGGCACGCGCTACGGCCCTGCCCTGACGTTGCTGGCCAGCCTCTTTTTCATGTGGGGCTTCATCACCGTCATCAACAATACGCTGCTGCCGCATCTGCGCAGCGTGTTCGAGCTGAGCTACACCCAGACGACGCTGATCGAATCGGTGTGGTTCATCGCCTATTTCGTCGCTTCCATCCCCTCGGCCAAGCTGATCGAACGCATCGGCTACCAGAAGTCGCTGGTGACGGGGCTGCTGATCATGGCGGCGGGCGCGCTGGGCATGATGCTGGCGGCGTCCATCCCCTCCTATGGCGTGACGCTGCTCATGCTGTTCGTGATCGCCAGCGGCATCACCCTGCTCCAGGTCGCGGCCAATCCCTATGTCGCGGTGGTCGGCAAGCCGGAAACCGCCTCCTCGCGCCTGAACCTGGTGCAGGCGATGAACTCGGCGGGCACGATGCTGGCGCCGATGTTCGGGGCCTATCTGATCCTCGGCCGGTCGAAGGGCGGCACCGCCCAGGGCGATGTCGTGCTGACGCAGGCGGAACGGCTGGCCGATGCCCAGTCGGTGATCCTGCCCTATGGCCTGGTGGCCGTGGTGCTGGTGGTGCTGGCCGTCGTGATCGCGCGCTTCCCGCTGCCCGCTATGGGCGCATCGGCCACCCGCCTCGCCAAGGAGGAGCGGAAGAAGCATTCGCTGTGGGCGCATCGCAACCTGGTGTTCGGCGTTCCCGCGATCTTCATCTACCTGATTGCGGAAATCGGCGTCGCCAACCTGTTCGTGAACTTCGTCAGCCAGCCCCACATCGCCAACCTCACCCATGAACAGGCGGGCCGTTACCTGACCTTCCTCTGGGGCGGCATGATGGTCGGCCGGTTCGCGGGCTCCGCGATCATGCAGCGGTTCGACGCGGGCAAGGTGCTGGCCGCCTTCTCCATCGGCGCCTTTATCGTGATGATGATCACCGTCTTCGCCCATGGGGAGGTGGCGATGTGGTCGCTGATCCTGGTGGGCCTGTTCCACTCGATCATGTTCCCGACCATCTTCACCCTCGGCATCAAGGGGCTGGGGCCGCTGACCGAAGAAGGATCGGGCCTGCTGATCATGGCGATCGCGGGTGGCGCGCTGGTGGTGGTGCAGGGCTATCTGGCCGACCGTTTCGGTTTGCAGACCAGCTTCCTGCTGACTGCGGTCTGCGAACTTTACATCCTGTTCTATGCGCTATGGGGATCAAAGCCGACCCATGCGCTGCCCGATCAGCAGATCGGGTGACGGAGCCGAGGGTCGCAAGCCTCGAAACCGGAAAAGGCCGGAGCGGGACGTCCCGTTCCGGCCTTTTTTTCATCCTCGCCATCGGGATTGGAAGGGAAGCCGGCCAAAGGCTGGCGCAAGCGAAAATGGCACGACCTGCGCGTCCTTCCCGTCCACCACCGCTTCGCGCAGGTGAGGATGCGAATCACCGCGTCATCGCGCTCGCCGTATCCTCCAGCGCCAGATCGACAAGCACGCCCATCGCCTCCGCCGCCGCGGCCGCATCGCCTGCCGCAATGGCGTCGAACACCCGCACATGGTCCGGAATCGGGTTGCGCGGCAAGGCGCGCGCCCGCTGCTTGAACTGGGTGGTCCAGTTGACCGCCGCGCCGATGCTGGCAGACAGCGTCTGCAGCGCATCGTTGCGCGTCGAATTCAGGATCGCATTATGGAAATCGCGATCCGCCGCGCGCCCGGCCTCTGTCGCCAGCGTGTGGCGGCGCATCGCGGCCAGCGCGTCCTTCATCAGCTTGATGTCCTCCCTGGTCCGCCGCTGCGCCGCCAGCCGCGCCGCCGCGGGCTCGACGATGGCGCGCAGTTCGAACAGGTCGCGCACGAACTGAACGTCGGGCTCCCCGGCGAAGGCCCAGGCCAGCACCTCGGGATCGAGCAGGTTCCAGCGGTTGCGCGGCAGCACGCGCGTCCCCGCCTTGGGCCGGCTTTCCACCAGCCCCTTGGCGGTCAGCACCTGTATCGCCTCGCGATAGGCGCTGCGCGACACTTCCAGCTCCTCGGCAAAGGCGACTTCGCCGGACAGGACGTCGCCCGGCGCATATTGGCCGGACAAGATCGCCGTTCCCAGCTTGTGCGCGATGGCGCCATGCAGACGCCTTCCGGGACCCCGCGCCTCTTTCGATGCGCCCCCTTCGCCCTCTTCAGCCCCCTTCAAGAGCCGCCTTTCTTCAGCCATTCATGCTCCTCCGGCTCCTTCCTTAGCAGTCCATCAGCCAAGGCGAAACACAATCATTGCCTTCTACGACTAGCTGTAATATGTCGGAGTAATAAGGAGATTCACATGGCGGATAAAGCCCCGACTTTCGAACTTCAGGGCAGCTAGGCCGCCACGCGCCAGTCTCGCGCCGATGAAATGACTGACAATTCGACCTTTAGATGACGTTTGCGAGCGCCGGGAAAGGCGCGCGGGAGGAGATCGTTCATGAATTTGCGCCTGTTGCAACACCGCTCGGGCAATGGGCGGCGTTCGGTTATCGCCGCGCAGGACAGCGAGGCGCATTTCCTCCTCGGGGTGGGGAGCATCCGCGCCCTGGCGCTGGACGCCATCGCCAAGGGTCTTTCGCTGGCGCAGATCGTCGCCGCGGCGCCGAAGGGCGATGCCGTCGACATCGCCGCCGAGTTCGAGGCCGGCCGCCTGATCGCGCCGATCGACCATGAGGACGCGGCCCATGTGCAACTGACCGGCACGGGCCTCACCCATCTCGGTTCCGCCGAAGGCCGCGACAAGATGCACCGCGAAGCCGCCGCCGCCGAAAAGCAGACGGACAGCATGCGCATGTTCCTGGAAGGGCTGGAAGGCGGGAAGCCCGCCCCCGGCGCGGTCGGGCAGCAGCCTGAATGGTTCTACAAGGGCGACGGGTCCCAACTGGTGGGGCCGACCGATCCGCTGACCATGCCCGCCTTCGCACGGGATGGCGGCGAGGAGCCGGAGATCGCCGGCATCTACATCATCGGCCCCGACGGCCGGCCCTATCGCCTCGGCCTCGCGCTCGCCAACGAGTTCAGCGACCATGTGACCGAGCGGCACAATTATCTCTGGCTCGCCCATAGCAAGCTGCGCCAGGCGTCGCTCGGCCCGGAACTGCTGGTCGGCCCCGCGCCGGAACATATCGAAGGCAGCAGCCGCATCCTGCGGAACGGCGAGGTGCTGTGGGAAAAGCCCTTCCTCTCGGGCGAAGGCAATATGTCGCACAGTCTGGCCAATCTCGAACATCATCATTTCAAATATGACCTGTTTCGTCGCCCCGGCGACGTGCATGTCCACTTTTTCGGCACGGCCACGCTTTCCTTCGCCGACGGCGTGCAGACGCAGGAAGGCGATGTGTTCGAGATCATCGCCGCGCCCTTCACCCTGCCCGTGCGCAACCCGCTGAAGCGCGCGGCACCGGTCGAGGTGACGGTGAAGGTCCTCTAGGCCCATGGACCCCATTCGCATCGCCATCGTCGGCATCGGCAAGATCGCGCGGGACCAGCATGTCCCCGCGATCCGGGGCAATGGCGCCTTCAGCCTGGCCGCGACGGTCAGCCCGCAGGATGCGGGACTTGAGGGCGTGCCGCATCATGCCAGCCTCGACGCCCTGCTGGCGGAGGGGCCGGCGGTCGATGCGATCGCCCTCTGCACCCCGCCGCAGGTCCGCCATGCGCTGGCGTCGCAGGCGATCGGCAGGGGCATCCATCTGTTCCTTGAGAAGCCGCCCGGCGCGACATTGGCCGAAGTCGCCGCACTCGAAGCGGAGGCGGACAAGGCCGGCGTCAGCCTGTTCGCGGCCTGGCATTCGCGCTTTGCCGCCGGGGTGGCTCCGGCCCGCGCTTGGCTGGCCGAGCGACGGATCGACAAGGTGTCCATCGTCTGGCGCGAAGATGTGCGCGTCTGGCATCCAGGTCAGGCGTGGATCTGGGAACCGGGCGGGCTTGGCGTGTTCGATCCGGGGATCAACGCACTCTCCATCGTCACCCATATCCTGCCGCGCCCCTTCTTCCTGAAGGACGCCACACTGGTGCTGCCGGAAAACCGCGCCGCGCCGATTGCCGCCGACATCGCCTTTCGGGACACCGGCGGCGCGGCGATCCACATGGACCTCGACTGGCGCCAGACCGGCCCGCAAAGCTGGGACATCATGGTCGAAACCGACGCGGGCATGCTGAAGCTCAGCCAGGGCGGCGCCGTGCTGCACCTGCCCGGCGGTACGGAGCATGGCGAGGACATCGAATATGCGGGCCTCTACCGCCGCTTCGCCGCGCTGATCCGGGGCGGACGCAGCGATGTGGACACCGCGCCCTTGCGGCTGGTTGCCGACGCCTTCCTGCGCGGCAAGCGTCAGACCACCGCAGCATTTCACGACTGAACACATGCCTGGACATAGGGAGAGAGGAATGATCAAGGCCCTGCGCCGCACCACTGCCGCGCTTCTGCTCTGCGCCACAGCGCTCGCCGGCGCGCATGCGCAGACCGGCGGCAGGCCGACCATGGCGACCATCCATGCCGACAAGCCCGGCGCGACCTATGACAAGGCGATCTTCACCCAGTTCGCGGAGCATCTGGGCAATGGCATCTATGGCGGCCTGTGGGTCGGCAAAGACAGGTCCATCCCCAACACCAACGGCTTCCGCAACGATGTGGTGGCCGCGCTGCGCAACCTGTCGGTGCCGATCATCCGCTGGCCCGGCGGCTGCTTTGCCGACGAATATCATTGGCGGGAGGGGATCGGGCCGAAGAAGGACCGCCCGGTCAAGGTCAATACCCATTGGGGCGGCGTGACCGAGCCCAATTCGGTCGGCACGCATGAATTTTTCGAACTGCTGCGGCAGGTCGGCGCACAGGCCTATATCGCCGGCAATGTCGGCAATGGCAGCCCGCAGGAAATGGCCGAGTGGGTGGAATATATGACTGCGCCCGCCGGCAGCCTGGCCGATCTGCGCGCGAAGAACGGGCATAAGGAGCCATGGTCGGTGCCCTATTTCGGCGTGGGCAACGAACTGTGGGGTTGCGGCGGCAATATGCGGCCTGAATTCGCGGCGGACGAGACGCGCCGCTACGCCACCTTCATCAAGGCGCCGGCGGGCACCCGGATCCTGAAGGTCGCGGCCGGGGCCAATGTCGACGATTACAACTGGACCGAGACGATGATGCGGGTGGCGGCCGATCGTCTGGACGGCCTTTCGCTGCATTATTATGTCCACCCCGCGGGCGGCTGGCCGCCCCGCGCTCCCGCCGTCGACTTCGACGAGACCGGCTGGGCCGACGCGCTGGCCGGCGCGATGCGCATGGACGAGCTGATCACGAAGCACAGCGCGATCATGGACAAATATGATCCTAAGAAGCGCGTCTTCCTGGCGGTAGACGAATGGGGCGCCTGGTACGCGCAGGACCCCGGCACGCATCCCGGTTTCCTGCGGCAGCAGAATACGCTGCGCGATGCGCTGATCGCGTCGATCCATCTCGACATCTTCGCCAAACATGCCGACCGCGTGCGCATGAGCGCCATCGCGCAGATGGTGAATGTGTTGCAGGCGATGATCCTGACCGAAGGGAAGAAGATGGTGCTCACCCCCACCTATCATGTCTTCGAAATGTACAAGCCCTGGCAGGATGCGACGGTGCTGCCGATCGACATCGACACGCCCTGGTACAACAAGGACAGGTTCGTCATGCCGGCGGTCAGCGGATCGGCGGTGCGGGCTAGGGACGGCAAGGTCCATGTCGGCCTTTCCAACCTCGATCCCAGCCAGACCAATATGGTGACGGTGAAGCTGGACGGGCTGAACGCCGCCAATGTGTCGGGCCGCATCCTGACAGCCCCCGCGATCAATTCGCACAACAGCTTCGACGCGCCGGAGGTGGTGAAGCCCGCCGCCTTCACCGGCGCGCAGGTGAGCGGCGGCACGCTGACGGTGGCGCTGCCGCCCCGGTCCGTGGTCGTGCTCGACCTGCAATGAAGCCCTTGGAGCGGACGGAGGGTGGAATCGCCGTCCGCTCCATCCTTTTTAGCTGTGCCGTGTTCCTGCGCAGAAGCACGTTGCGCCCGGAACCATTATCGGAGAGAGCCTATATGGCGCGGCAGACTATCATGAAACTCATGGGCCTCGCGCTGCTGGCGGCTGCTGGCCAGGCCTTGGCCCAGCAACCCGCCGCCACCCTCAACAGCCGCCTGACCGGCGACCTGACGCCGACCCACGATCCGGTCATCATCCGCGAAGGCGACAGCTATCATGTCTTCAGCACCGGCCACGGCCAGCGCCTGATAGAAACGCGCACGTCGAAGGACCTGGTCCACTGGACCGCCGGCGATCCCGTCTTCACCGCCCTGCCCGGCTGGGCGACGAAGGCGATCCCCGGCAGCAACGGCATGTGGGCGCCCGACATCAGCTTCGTGAACGGCCGCTACCGGCTTTATTATTCCGTCTCCACCTTCGGCTCCAACCGCTCGGCCATCGGGCTGGCGACCAGCCCGACGCTCGATCCCAAGGCGAAGAATTACGGCTGGCGCGACGAAGGGCTGGTGGTGCTGTCGACCAGCACGGACGACTTCAACGCCATCGATCCCAATTTCATCGTTGACCGGGAGGGTCGCCACTGGCTGGCGCTGGGCAGCTTCTGGACAGGCATCAAGCTGTTCGCGCTGGACCCGAAAACCGGCAAACCCAAAGACCCCAAGGCGAAACCCCATGCCATCGCCCGCCGCCCCGCGCCCACAGGCGGCCCGGCCCCGGTGGAGGCGCCCTTCATCGTCGACCATGGCGGCTATTACTGGCTGATGGCGTCCTATGATTATTGCTGCAAGGGCGTGAACAGCACCTATTATACGGTGATCGGCCGGTCCAGGGCGATCACCGGCCCCTATCTGGGCAAGGACGGCAGTTCGATGATGCAGGGCGGCGGCACCATCTTCCTGCGCGCCGACCTTCAAGAGCAGCAACGCTGGCGCGGGCCGGGCCATGCGGGCTGGCTGCACGACCGGGACGGTACGGACTATGTCGTCTATCATGCCTATGACAAGCAGGCGAACGGCGCCCCCACCCTGCGGATCGCGCCGGTCCGCTGGGGCGCGGACGGCTGGCCGGTGGCTGAATATTGACCCCGTCGCCCTCCCCCCTTCCGGCGCTTCGCGTCTCCCTCCCTCTCCCGCCGGGAGAGAGGGGGTCCGCCCCCAAGGGCGGCGGGAAGGGCAAGGGCGACCCAAGAGGAGAGCTTTTCATGAATCCAATCGATCGCCGCCTATTCCTCGCCGGGACAGCCGCACTGTCGGCAACGCCGCTGATCGCGCGCACCAGGGTCGAAGTCCCCACCCCCGCCGCCGTCAACCCGTTGGTCAAGCAACGCGCGGACGCGCAGGTCTTCCGTCATGAAGACGGCCATTATTACCTCACCGGTTCCGTCCCCGAATATGACCGGCTGGTCCTGCGCCGATCGAAGACGCTCGCGGGCCTCGCCACTGCGGAGGAAGCCGTCCTTTGGCGGCATGAGAAGACAGGCCCGCTGTCCGGCTTCATCTGGGCGCCCGAACTGCACCAGATCGACGGGCGCTGGACCATGTATTTCGCCGCAGGCCCCAGCGGCGGCGGCGAGGACGTATTCCGCATCCGCACCTATGCCATCGTCTGCGACGGTCCCGATCCGATGACCGGCCGATGGAAGCTGCTCGGCCAGTTCCAGGCGCCGTGGGACAGCTTCAACCTCGATTCCACCAGCTTCGTGCACAAGGGCAGGCGCTACTTCGCCTGGGCCCAGCGCGAACCGGGGATCGAGACCAATTCCAACCTCTATATCGCCCCGCTGGCGTCGCCGCTGAAGCTGGCGGCCAGGGCGACGCGCCTCACGATCCCGACGCTCGACTGGGAAACAGGCGGCTACAAGGTGGCGGAGGCGCCCGCCGTCCTTCACCGCAACGGCCGGCTGTTCATGACCTATTCGGCCAGCGCCACCGACGCGCGCTATTGCCTGGGCCTGCTGACCGCGCCGGAGGATGCGGACATCATGGACCCCGATGCCTGGGTGAAATCGCAGCAGCCGGTCTTCACCAGCTGCCCGGAGACCAGGGTGTACGGGCCGGGCCACAACAGCTTCACCGTGGATGAGAAGGGCCGCGACATATTGGTCTATCATGGCCGCGACTATGAAGCGATCAAGGGCGACCCGCTGTTCAATCCGGACCGCCATACGCGCGTCCAGCGCCTCTATTACAAGGCGGACGGCACGCCCGACTTCGGCGTGCCCGTCGGCAACGGCCCGCTGCCCGAGCGTTTCGCCTCCGCCGTCGATCCCAGGGCGCTGCTGGCCCATGACGGCACCCGCCTGATCGCCGGCAATCCTTCGCTGCCCGCGACCCAGTTCCGCCAGACCGCCGGACGCGCCGGGCCGCAGAGCATCATGCTTTCCCCCATTCTGCTGCCAGACCATTATCTTTTGGCCGGCAAGGACGGCTCCGTCACCCTCGCCCGCAATGATCGCAGCGCCGATTTCGCCATGCGCAGCCAGTTCGTCCGATTCTCCGACGACAGGTCGAACACGGTCCGCTTCGTGTCCATCGCGGTCACGGGCAAGGCGCTTGCGGCGGTCGGGAAGGAGATCCGCCTTGCGGGCAGCCGCGACGCTACGGCACGGTGGATCGCGGACTGAAACCCAGCCTCCAAGTCCGACAAATAAAAGGATAAAAGCCGCCTCCCCATTTCGGAGGCGGCTTTTTCTTTTCGCCGGAAACGGCAGAAAAGCGCCGTTTTTTCGGATGAGACATATTTGTCACTAGGGAAAATTTTTTCGTGAACGGCAGTGCAAATTCCCTCTTGCCTTCTATTACTCCGAGAAATAATTAGTCCGAGTAATTCATGGCGCCCAAGGCGCTCGCATCTCCAAGGGGAGGATCAAACATGGCTTTGAAGCCGCTCGCTTTCACGTCTGCATCCCTGCTCGCGCTCATGTTGGCGGGCACGGCCCATGCCCAATCCGCAGCAGCGCCGCAGGATGAAGAGGCCAACGACATCATCGTCACGGGCGTCCGCGCCTCGATCGTGGGCGCGCTCAACGTCCGCAAGGAATCGACCCAGATCGTCGACTCGATCGTCGCGGAGGATGTCGGCAAGCTGCCGGACAACAACGTCGTCGAAGCGCTCCAGCGCGTCACCGGCATCCAGGTGACCAACCGCACCGGCGGCGAAGCGGCGGCGATCTCCATCCGCGGGCTGCCCGATGCGCTTACCACGCTCAACGGACGCAACATCTTCACCGCCGCCGGCCAGGCTTTCGCGTTGCAGGACGTGTCCGCCAACCTCGTGAAGCGCGTCGATGTGTTCAAGACCCGCTCCGCCGACCAGATCGAGACCGGCCTTGCCGGACAGGTCAATGTCGAAACCCGTCGTCCCTTCGACTTCGACGGCTTCGCCATTTCCGGCCTTGCCCGCGGCATCTACAATGAACAGGCCGACAGCTATAACCCGAACGTCGCGCTGCTGGTCAGCGACCGCTGGGAAACGGGCATCGGCGACATCGGCCTGCTGGTGAACGGCAGCTACAGCCGCACCAAATATCGCGACCAGACCGTGACGGCGGGCGCCTTCGTGCCGTTCGCGACGATGGACCCGGCGACGGGCACCGGCCTGACGCCGTTCCAGCGCATCTTCCCCGCCGGGCGCGATCCGATCACCGGCCAGTTCGTCGTCGCCCCCGCCCTCGGTGCGTGGGACCCCGGCCTGGACCGCGGCCTGCCCACGGCGACCGGCTCCACCATGCTCGTCAACGGCGTCGAAACCCCCTATTATCTGTCGCGCGACGCGGTGTTCAGCTCCGACCTTTACGGCGAGCGGGAACGTCCGTCCTTCAATGTCGCGCTGCAATGGGCGCCCAACAGCAGTTCGGTCTATACGGCCGAGGTCTTCTACGCCGGCTTCCGGGGCGAGACCTTCAACAGCCTGCAGTTCAGCTTCGTCGACTTCTGGGACAATCCGCAGGCGCCGACGCTCTATGACGGCACCAACATCGTCAAGTCGCGCGTCGCCAACAATGTCTACGGCTTCAACAGCGGCGACTTCACCAAGACCTCGACCGACAGCTTCGTCTATGCGCTGAACGGCAAGTGGGATCTGGGCGACCGCGGCAAGATCGTCGGCGACATCGCCTATCAGACCAGCAAGGTGAAGACCTCCTTCATCGCGATGCGCACGGACCGCGTCGCCAGCCAGATCACCACGGATTTCAATGCCGGGGGCGGCATACCGTCCTATCATTTCAGTGACGACAGCCTGCTGAACGACACCGGCATCTGGAACGTCGCACAGCTCTACGACAATGCGAACCGGGACAAGGGCAGCGCCATCACCGGCACGCTCGACGGCTATTACACCTGGGACGAGGGCTTCCTGCGCCAGATCAAGGCAGGCATCCGCATCGACCAGCGCAAGGCGTCGACCGCCGTGCGCACCCAGGACGCCGGCGCGCCGCTGGCCGCGACCACGCTGGCGGGGCTGGGCGAAGGCGCAGCCTTCACCAATTCGGACTTCTACCAGGGCCGCGCCGACGTGCCGACGAGCTGGACGCTCGCGAACGGCTACTGGCTTCACGACAATGCGGACACGGTGCGCGGCCTCTACGGCCTCAGGACATCCGACCAGCTCTCGCTCCAGAGGGTGTTCGACATCGATGAAAGCACCATCGCCGCCTATGTGCAGGCCGATGGCGAACTGTCGATCTTCGGCCGCCCGCTGAAGCTGCAGGCCGGTGTCCGCTACGTCACGGTCGACACCGACTATAATTTCTTCGACCGCTACAATGGCGGCGCGCAGACCCGCGTCTCTTCGGGTTCGGATCGCTTCCTGCCCAGCTTCACCGCGCGCTACGAGATTTTCGACAATCTGCGCCTGCGCTTCAACTATGGCGAAACGCTGCGACGCCCGAACTTCAGCGACATCAACCCCAATTATTCGCTGACCGGCGACCTCACCAATGTCGGCTATGGCAGCGGCACGGCGGGCACGGCGACGCTGAAGCCCACCCATTCGAAGAATTTCGACGCCGCGATCGAATGGTATTTCGAACGCAACAGCGCGATCACGCTGACGGGCTTCCGCCGCGAGATCAACGGGCTGGTGGTGCCGCTGACGGTGATGGAATTCATCCCCAACAACGGCATCGTCGCGGGCGCGACCAACAATTTCGCCATCACCCGGCCGGTCAACGCCTCCAACGGCGTGCTCAAGGGCCTGGAACTGGGGCTCACCTATTTCCCGAGCTATCTGCCGGGTCCGCTGGACGGGCTGGGCTTCGTGGGCAGCGTGACGGTGCTGGATTCCAAGCAGAACATTCCGCAGACGGATGCTGCGGGCAATGTCACCGGTCAGGCGACCTCGTCCTTCTTCGGCGTGTCGGACCTCAGCTACAACGCCACGCTCGCCTATGACAACGGCCCGATCGGCGCGCGCCTGTCCTATATCTGGCGCAAGGAGTTCCTGGCGAACAACGAAGCCCGCCTGTTCGCCAACCCGATCGGCGTTTGGCGCAACCCGGAAAAGAGCCTGGACTTCCAGCTCACCTGGAACGTCAACGACCGTCTGGGCGTGACTTTCGACGCGGTGAACCTCACCAAGTCCAAGCAGCAGACCTATTACAAGTTCGAGGATGTCGGCGGTCCCGAGCAATATAATCTTGGCACGACCCTGCTGGCGCGCACCTTCGCGCTCGGCGTCCGCTACACCTTCAAGTGAGTGCCCGATGGGATGCGGTGTCTCCTCACCGCATCCCATTTCCATGGCGGCCGGTCCGGGACCCCTCTCCATTCCCGGGCCGGCCGCCATATCCTTTGCGGTCATGGGCGGGTGAGAGATGCATGCTTCGATGAAGGTCCTGCTGGCGGGCGCGACGCTGTTGGGGGCCGCTGCGGCTTCCCAGCCCCCGTCGCGGCCGGGGATGGACAGGCACCGCATCGCCGTGCAGCGCTTCGGCAACGATGCCCCCTGGTACGAGCAGCGCATTCCCTTCTTCGAGTCCGCCGATCCCCGGATAGACGCCGTCTATTATTATCGCTGGTCCCTCTTCCGCGCGCATCAGCGCGATCTGGGGGAAGAAGGCTTCATCTCCACCGAATTCCTGGACGATGTCGACTGGCAGCGGCACCCTATGCCAGCCTGAACGACGCCACCGGCTTTCATCTGGCGGAGGGGCGCTGGCTGAACGACCGGCGCTATGCCGACGATTATCTGAACTTCATGTATGCCAGCGGCGGCAATGACCGCCACTTCACCGACTATATGGCCGACAGCGTCTGGGGGCGTTATCTAGGCTCAGGACCTATTACTGGCGGGGTCGAGGTTTGAGGCAAAATGGCTCAGGGCAAGAAGGCGAGGCGCAGGAATATGTCGATATTTCCAGCCTGCCGACGCAGCACTGGGCCATTTTGGTCAAATTCCCGCGGGACGCCGAAATGGCGCCTCGACCCCGCCAGTAATGGGTCCCGAGCCTAAAGGGGCTGTAAAGGCGCGACATGCAATGTTGCGGTCGCCCCTGCGAACCGGGCCCGCGCCATGGCGTTCAAGAGCGCTGGCCGCGTCCGGCTCTGTCGCGCCTGCTCCACAAGGAAGCCGTTACACAAGCATGCGTCTTTCCATCGGCGGCCGATCGGCATAGTGCTTCAAGGCCGTTTCCTTCTTTCCGGCTTCCACAACCAGAATGTGCGCCATTCAGCCGGCCCCGGAAGCAGCACAAGTTGCACGATGACCCCATTTCCAGAAAGGAACGGCATAGTGACCGTCGATCGTCGTACATTCATGCAGACCGCTTTCATCGCCGGAGCCGTCGCCGCCTCCGCCAACGCATTCGCCCAGACCGTCGCAAAGACGAAGGCGCGCAACGTCGTGCTGGTGCACGGCCTGTTCGCCGATGGCTCGTCCTGGTCGGAGGTGATCCCCCTGTTGCAGGCCCACGGGCTCAACGTCACCGCAGTCCAGAACCCGCTGACGACATTGCCCGATGCGGTGGCTGCGGCGCGGCGCGTGCTGGATCGTCAGGACGGGCCGACCGTCCTCGCCGGGCACAGCTTTTCCGGGATGATCGTCACCGAAGCGGGCATGCACCCCCATGTCTCCGCCCTCGTCTATGTCGCCGCCCGCGCGCCCGATGCGGGCGAGGATTATGGCGCGCTGGCGAAGACATTTCCGACGCCGCCGGCCAGCGCCGGCATCGTCTTCGACGGGGATGAGGGGCGATTGACCGAAGCGGCCTTCCTCCGCGATTTCGCGGGCGACCTTCCGGAGGCCAGGGCGCGGGCGCTCTTTGCCGTCCAGTGGCCGTTCCACAGGGAACTGCTCGCGGGCCGCACGACGAACGCGGCTTGGCGCAGCAAGCCCAGCTATTATGCGGTCTCGACGGAAGATCGCACGATCGACCCCAACCTCCAGCGCTTCATGGCGAAGCGCATGAACGCAAAGACGATCGAGCTGAAGTCGAGCCATGTGTCGCTGATCTCCCACCCCCGCGCCGTTGCGGATCTGATCCGCGAGGCGGCGGGGCCGGCCTGACCCGAGTGCCGGCGGGCATGGGAAAGCCTAAGGCTCAAGGCAATAGGCGCACAGCTTATTGCCATCGAGGTCGCGGCAGTAGGCGAAGTACCATCCCGGACCGCGCACATCGGGTCCGCCTTCGGTGGCGCCACCCAATGCGAGCGCGCGCTGATGAAAAGCGTCCACCTCCTCGCGCCGATCAAAGCAGAAGGCGACCATCGATCCATTCCCCACCGTTGCTGGCTGTCCGTCATAGGGCCCAAGGACCGCGAAGCTGAAGGAACCATCTCGCCCGTACACACGACCTCCAGATGGATGCTCGAACAAAGGCGCAAGCCCGACCACCGCAAGCAGCGCGTCATAGAAGGCCTTTGCACCGGCGAGATCGTTCGAACCAACTGTGCAATATGCTAAGACGCCCATGCCGAAGCCTCCCGTTCGCTGAACCTCCATCCATCCGGGGAAGAGCGATGATGCGCAACCGGTCTTTGGCGGAGCCCTGGATTCGGACGCACCGCTTCAGCCAAGCGCCCTCATAACGGTCATGATGCTCACCCTGTGGCGAACGCGAAGGCAGCGTCACGCCGCCGGCTGCACGCGAATGAGTGGATGACGCCGGCTACCCGCCGCCCGAAACGGATGAAAGTTCCAATATGAACATGGCAGTACCAGCAGGTCGAGCATACCGGGGCGCCCTGCCAGTTCGGTCATCGACCCCAGATCGGTCGTTTAGCGCCCCTGTCGGATCTTCATGACCGGCATGTCTATGCCAAGGCGCCCTGACTGGCGGCCACGAGATAGGCGTGGCAAGCTCGGGGCAATTCACAGCGCAGCCGGGCGAAATTCTCTTCCGATGGCTCAGCCTCCATGACGACCCGCACCGAGCCGCCCAGAAGGGCCGCGAGCATGAAGGCGGCAGAAGATCGGTCGGCGAACCGCGCATCCGGGACATTGGCGAGCAGCGTATCGATCACCTGCGTCATGCGTTGCGCCGCCCGGCTCATCATTTCCGACAGGTCGAACTCGGCGGCGATGCCATAGATGGCGCGGGAGGCGACCATGTCAGCCATCTTCGCGTCCAGCCATGCCGTGGCCACCCCGTGCGCGACCGTCCCAAGGTCCGATCCCGCCAGCCGCGCCGCCGCATCCCGCATCGCCGTATCGATCAGGTCGAACTGCCGCTGAACGAGGGCGAAGAGCAGCGCCTGCTTGTGCGGATAATATTGGTACATCGTCCCCACGGAGACGCCGGCGCGCGCCGCCACACGGGTGGTGGTGAGCCGCCCCACGCCGCCGGCAAGCAAAACCTGAATGGTCGCGACGTGAATCGCCTCGATAGTCACGGCGGAGCGCGCCTGTTGCGGCGCTTTGCGAGGTTTCAGCAAGGCTGGCGGTGGGCGGTTCATATGCGAATACCGAAACTGAAGGATCATTCATATCTATAATGCTCCAATGATCGCCCGCAAGGAGCTTCACGATGAACACTGTCCTCATCACCGGCTGTTCGACCGGCTTCGGCCGTGACACCGCCCTCCATTTCCTGAACCAGGGCTGGAATGTCGTCGCCACCATGCGCGATCCCGCAGCCAGCACCCTGCCCGCCTCCGACCGGTTGCGCATATTGCCGCTCGACGTCACGGATATGAGCAGCATCGCCGCGGCGGTCGCGGAGGCGGGGCCGGTCGACGTGCTGGTGAACAATGCCGGGGTGGGCTGGCTAAATGCCGTAGAGGGCACCCCCCTGGAAACGGTGCGCGCCATCTTCGAGACCAACCTGTTCGGCGCGATCGCGATGATGCAGGCGGTGTTGCCGGGAATGCGGGCGCGGCGCACGGGCGTGATCGTGAACGTCAGCTCCAGTTCGCTCTACAAGCCTTTGCCGCTGCTCTCGGTCTATCGCGCCAGCAAGGCGGCCATGAATGCGCTCACCGAGTCCGCCGCGCACGAACTTGCGCCGTTCGGCATCAGGGTGCGGATCGTCATGCCCGGCATGGCGCCTTCGACCAGCTTTGGTGACACGGCGCGGGGCCAGGTGATGAAAGATGGCGGCTTCCCCGCGGCCTATGCCGATTATGCACAGCAGACGCTGGCCGCGCTCATGGAGGCCGCCAACGGTCCGGTCACGGTCGGACAGGATGTGGCGGACGCTGTCTATCGCGCGGCGACCGATCCGGAGTGCCCGGCAGTGCTGCCGGCCGGCGCCGACGCCGTCGCCTGGGCAAGAGACGCCTGATCTGTCAGGAACGATCCTCGATGCGATCCCGCAATCGCTATTATGCAGGGCCCGTCTCGTCCCGTGTCGACGGGGGTCGCTTCCTGAACCCGCCGGGGAGAGCATCGTGCAGAAAAGTGGGAACCGGTTTTCGGTTTAAGCGATGCGACAACAGAAAGCTGGAGCGCGCGGCTAGCGCCTGATTTAACGCAGCGCGCTCTGGAAGCTTGTGGGATTTGGACTTCCTATTTTGCCGGAGAAGCGTTTCATGCCTTGGATGGAACGTTTGTACTGACGGAGGCCCAATGGAGCACGGATGTGATTGCCGATGTAAAAACGCCACCTTCTGCAATTTGCAGATAGTGGCGGTTTTCCTTGGTGCACCCGGCGGGATTCGAACCCACGGCCCTCAGATTAGGAATCTGATGCTCTATCCTGCTGAGCTACGGGTGCCCGGTGACGGCTCTATTGCGAGAGAGCGGCGCGGTCAATTCTTCGCGTCGGGGGGAATGACCGGAAAAGGCAGCGGCGCAACCTCCACGCCCTCCGCGATCAAGGCCCGGGCCTCGCTCAGGGCCACTTCGCCATGGATGCTGGTGCGATCCTGCTCGCCATAATGCATGGCGCGCGCCTGTTCCGCGAAGTCGCGCCCGACCCAGGTCGAATCCTCCAGCGCCTTCTGCTGCGCCTTCGCCAGCGCAAGCACCAGTTCGCGCATTTTCGCTTCCTCGCCCGCACCCATGGTGATCGAAGCATCGCCCGAAGAAGCGATCTGCGGCATGGTTTCCGGCCGGCTGTTCCCCTTGGCAGCGACGGCGGGAGCCATCACCGCCTTGCCGACATGCCCGTCGCCGCAAAGCGGGCAGGCGAGCAGCCCACGCGCCTTCTGATCCTCATAATCGGCGCTGGAACCGAACCACGCCTCGAACACATGGCCTTGGGATTCGCATTTGAGGTCGAAAACGATCACGATAGCGTCACATCCATGGGCAGGGATCGCCGGTTGGCGAGCGCGGGCACCCGCCCGCGCACGTCCTCTATGCGCGACAGGTCGATCTCCGCAAGAGCAAGGCCCGCCTGCTCGCCCATGTCGAGCACCATGTCCCCCCATGGGTCGACGATCAGGCTATGCCCATAGGTGTCGCGGCCATCCGCATGATGGCCCGTCTGCGCGGCGGCGATGACGAAGCAGCCCGCCTCTATGGCGCGCGCCCGCAGCAATATGTGCCAGTGCGCCTTCCCTGTCGGCACGGTGAAGGCAGCCGGCATCAGCAGCACCGTCGCGCCTGCGTTGGTGAGCGCCCGGTAGAGATCGGGAAAGCGCATGTCGTAACAGACCGACAATCCCATGCGGGCCCAGGGCGTGTCGACCGCCACGACCCGCTCGCCCGGCCCATAGACCGACGATTCGCGCCAGCTTTCGCCCGTCGCCAGATCGACGTCGAACAGATGGATCTTGTCGTAGCGGGCCCGGATCGCGCCGCCATCGTCGATCATGAAGCTGCGATTGGCCCAGCGCCCGTCGCTCCGCTCATCCTTCAGCGGGGTTGAGCCCAGATGCACCCACAGCCCCTGCTTCGCCGCCGCATTGCGCACCACGGCGAGGACAGGGTCGTCCGCCTCCGAATGCAGGGTCGCCGCCGCCCTTTGCCGGTCGCGGTCCAGATAGCCCGCCATTTCGGGTGTGAAGAGAATATCCGCCCCCTCCCCCTTGGCACGCGCAGCCATGTCCGCGATGGCGGTGGCATTGGCGGCGGGATCGATCCCGCTGGTCATCTGGAAGATGGCGGCGCGCATCCGGCCTATGCCCCCAGCAGGGCGTCGAGCTTGCCCTGCCGCTCAAGCATCGCCATGTCGTCGCTGCCGCCGATATGCCGGCCGTCGATGAAAATCTGGGGCACGGTCGTCCCGCCATTGGCGCGGTCCAGCATTTCCTGCTGCCTGGGCCCGCCCATGGTGATGTCATATTCCTCGAACGCCACGCCCTTTCCGTTCAGCAGCGCCTTCGCCCGGGCGCAATAGCCGCACCAGGCCTTGGTATAGATTTCGACCTTCGCCATGTCTTACTCCTTGATCGTCGAAATTGTGGTTCGGCGGCTGTTTGTCAATCGGCGCCGTCCGGCAGCACCCGCGCCCAGCACAGCAGATGAACGCTTGCCGCTCCGCCGCGTTTCAGCGCCCGGGCGCAGGCGGCCGCCGTTGCGCCGCTGGTCTGCACGTCGTCGATCAGCAGAACGGCGCGTCCTTTGAGCATATGACCCGGGGCCAGGGCGAAGGCGCCGCGAACCGCCTTCGCCCGCGTCTTCGGACTCATGCCGCGCAGGGGCCGGGTCCGGCGGGTGCGGAGCAGCGCATGATTGTCGACCGGCAAGCCGGTCAGCCGCGCCAGATGGCGGGCGATCAGCGCCGACTGGTTGAAGCCCCGCCACCACAAGCGCCAGCGGTGCAGCGGCACCGGCACGATGACGGCATCGCGCACCGCCGGAACCTGCCGCGCCATCTGCCTCGCAATCAGCCGCGCAAGACCGATCCGCCGCCCATATTTCAGCCGCAGCGCCACGGTGCGGGCGACATCGCCATAGGCCAGCACCGCCCGCGCGCTGTCATAGGGCGGCGGATCGGCCAGACAGGCTCCGCATTCCGCGCCATCCCCGCGGTCATAGTCGAAGGGAAGCCCGCAACGCGCGCAGCAGGGCGCGCCCAGGAACCGCATCCCGCTCCAGCAGGCGAGGCAGAAGGCATCATCCGCAGCCACGATCTCGCCGCAGCCCGGGCAGCGTGGCGGCAGGGCATAATCGACCAGCGGGCCGAGCGTGGTTTTGAGGAGCGGGACGCTCTTGTGAAGCAGGGCAAGGGACATCATCTCCCTTGTTCCCGCTCCTTCGCCCATGCACAAGGCCCCGATGACCAATCCCGACATCTTCGACCGAGCCCTGCGCGCCAAAAGGCGCGACCGGATGATGGCGCGCTTTGCCGAGCATGACTTCCTCTATCGCATGATGCTGGACGAACTGCTGGACCGGCTGGGCGACGTGCAGCGCGAGCTGAAGGAAGTGCTGGTGATCGGCTGCCCCGATGGCAGCGCGAGGGCCGCGCTGGAGGCGATGGGCAAGAGCGTCGTCTGCGCCGACCCCGGCTTTGCGGCGGCGAAGGCGCAGGGCGGCGTGCAGGCCGATGAAGACGCCCTGCCCTTTGCCGATGAAAGTTTCGACCTGGTGATCGCCTGCGGCACGCTGGACAGCGTCAACGACCTGCCCGGCGCGCTGATCCTGATGCGGCGGATATTGCGCCCCGACGGGCTGATGCTGGCTGCTTTCGCGGGCGCAGGCTCGCTGCAGCTACTCCGCGCCGCGTTGATGACGGGCGAAGGGGACCGGGCGGGGCAGCATATCCATCCGCAGGTCGACGTTCGCTCGGCGGGTGATCTGCTGGCGCGGGCAGGCTTTACCATGCCGGTTGCGGACGGCGAAGTGCTGACGGTGCGCTACGGCGATATATTGCGGCTGATGCGCGACTTGCGGGGCATGGGGGCCGGCAATGTGCTGGCTTCGCGGCCGCCCGCGTTGCGGCGGGACGTTCTGATCGGGGCCACGGAGCATTTCGCGGCGGCGGCCGACATCGATGGGCGGACGGCGGAGCAGATGGCCGTCATCTATCTTAGCGGATGGAAGGCCGATCCCAGCCAGGCGCAGCCCGCGCGACGGGGCAGCGCGACCGTTTCCCTGGCGGAGGCGCTGAAGCCGAAGCATTGACGGCGGTGAAAATGCAGCAAGGGGACTGTTCAATATGCCGCACCCATGCCCGCGTCCCTTTCCGAAATCCCCCATAATTCCGCCATTTTACCGATTGGCACACGTCTTGCGATTTTCCCCGGGCAACAACCGGAGACTTGCCAGCCGTGCCGACCCTATCCGACAGCGCCCCCACAAAGGCCAAGCAGCCCGATGAGATCTGGTTCACCCGCTGCCCCGTTCCGACTGCCACCGGCATCGCCTACAAGCTGGGCTGGCTGACCGAGAGCTTCGAGGGCGACGGCATTGCGCTGCGCACCTTGCAGGAGTCGGGATCGGAACTCGGCCGCCATCATTATGACCACCGCCTGCCCACGCTGATCCGCGAGGGCGGCAACATGCTGGCCATCGCCGCCCGCGCCCAGGGCGAGCCGACGAAGCTGATCGGCCTCACCTGGATCGAGGAGAGCCAGCTCATCCTAGCGCGGCCGGATTCCGGCATCCGCTCCGCCGCCGATCTCAAGGGCAAGCGGCTGGCCCTGCCCGGCTGGAGCCACAACGACATCCCCAGCCATGTGCGCGGCACCAGCATCGCGCGCGGCATGTCGCTCGCGGGCTATAAGGGCGCCCTGGCGTCGGCGGGGCTGAGCTTCGACGATGTAGAGCTGATCGAGACGCCCGACCGGCTGCGCAATATCGGCGGCAGCGGGCGCGACCTGCAACCACGCGGGTCGGGCCAGCGCAGCGGCGTCGGGCGGCTCTGGCCGATCGAGGCGCTGGTCGAGGGGAAGGTCGACGCCATCTATGTGAAGGGCGCCGCCGCGCTGGATCAGGCGCGGGAGAACGGTCTGGTCGTCGCCATCGATCTCGACGCCCTGCCCGACCCACGCTTTCGCGTGAACAACGGCACGCCGCGACCGATCACGGTCCATCAGAGCCTGATCGACGATCATTTCGACCTGCTGGTCCGCTTCCTGGCCGTCACCCTGCGCGCAGCCGATTGGGTCGCGGAGCAGCCCGACCGGCTGCGCGACATCCTCGAATATGAAACGGAGGGCAGCGCGCAGGCCGTCGACCAGGCCTATGCCCGGCTGCACGAAGGGCTGCACCCGACATTGGACGACGAACGGCTCGCCCTGTTCGACCTTCAGAAGAAGTTCCTGTTCACCCACGGCTTCCTCGATGCGGATTTCGCCCTGTCCGACTGGGTCGATCCCCGGCCGCTGGAGGCCGCCCGCGCCCTCAACGCCCAGCGTCCCCAACCTGTCGCCATTCCAGCCTGAAAGGAAATAAGCATGTCTGACACCAACGGACTTTCAAGGGAAACGATCGGCTTCGTGCTGCAGACGGAGAAGGACGCCCGCCGCGCCTTCCGCGTCCTGCGCGAGACCCATACCATCTCGGCCAGCGGCACCCTGTTCTTCGCGGTCCGCATCCCCGGCGAAGACAAGATCATCACGCTGAACTATGCCGGTCTGTGGGAAGACGATCCCGATCAGGCCGTCACCAGCGTCATCGGCTTCGACGGCACGCTCCATTGGGGCAACGCACCGGGCGGCGCGGCGCGCTACCTCAAGATCTTCAAGAAATATCCGGACTTCCAGGCGATCAGCCACGTCCACACGCCGCATCTGGGCGCCTATTCGCAGGCGCATTCGGAACTGCCGCTGCTGTACGTGCCCAACCGCCGCTTCCGCTTCACCGCGCAGCTTCCGGTCTATATCAACCGCCGCCAGCCTGAGCCCGACTTCATCCTGGAAGCGATCGAGCAGGATAGCGAAGTCCCCGGCATCGTGGAGGCCAATGGCGGCGCGACCATCTGGAGCTGGAAGGGGCTTCGCGACCTCACCAACACCATCGTGCTGCTGGAGGAAGGCGCGCAGTTCCAGATATTGGGGCAGGCGCTCGGCGGGTCAAAGCCCTTCGGCCCCGGCGTGCTGGAGCAGCAGTGGAAGATGGGCAAGCTGGTGCCGCCCGACGCCCGCGTCGATGATGACGGCACGATCCATCTGCCTGAAACCGCGCAAGCCGCCGAATGATGTTTGAAGTCCGGCGCCGTTGCTGACGCATTTGCGCGGTTAATCGGACCAGACCCCTCCCGTTCGGCTGAGCCTGTCGAAGGGCCCTCCTTCTCCTGAAGAAGTGAAGGGCTTCGACAAGCTCAGCCCGAACGGAGGTGAGGTGGTTCCGGTCAACCGCGCCATGCTCCAGCAGCGGCGTCGCTTTCCGGAGCGATCCCATGTCCCAGAAGAAGCGCCAGCTTGCGCTCGCCGTTTTCCTGACCCGCCACGGCCATCATCCCGGCGCCTGGCGCCAACCGGGCACCGCCGATACCGGCAAGCCCGATTTCCGCTATTGGGCCGGCCTCGTCCGCACCGCGGAGCGCGGCAAGCTGGACGCCGCCTTCTTCGCGGATTTCGTGGGACAGAGCGGCGACAGCACCAAGGGGATCGCCCGGCGGCATGCTTTCCTCGATTTCGAACCGCTGACCGCAACGGCGGCGCTGGCCAGCATCACCAGCCATATCGGGCTGGTCGCGACGGTGAACACCAATTTCGAACAGCCCTATGCGCTGGCGCGGCGCTTCGCCTCGCTCGACCATATCAGCGGCGGACGGATCGGCTGGAACATCGTGTCCTCGCTGGCGGACGGCGCGGCGAAAAGCTTCGGCATCGACCAGCCCGCCAGCCATGCCGAACGCTATGCCCGCGCCCATGACTTTGTGGAGCTGGCCAAGGCGCTGTGGGACAGTTGGGAAGACGACGCCTTCGAGGGCGCGGACAAGGACAGCGGCATCTACCTCAATGCCGACGCCGTGCATCCGGTCCATTATCGCGGGCCCTATTACGGCATCGACAGCGTGCTCGACATGCCGCGCCCGATCCAGGGCTATCCGGTCTTCGCGCAGGCCGGCAATTCGGAGGTCGGCCGCGATTTCGCCGCCCGCCATGCCGAGATGATCTATGCCGCCGCCCAGTTCATCGAGGATGCGCAGGCCTTCTACAAGGATGTGAAGACGCGGGTCGCCGGTTACGGCCGCGATCCCGATACGCTGAAGGTGATGCCGGGCCTGTCCTTCACCATCGGCTCCAGTCTTCAGGAGGCGCAGGACAAGTTCGGCGCGCTGGAGGAGAAGGTCGATTTTTCAGGCGACCTCAATTTGATGGGGCATGACGTCAGCGCCTATCCGCTCGACGGGCCGCTACCCGACCTGCCGGAGCCGGAGAACGGCAAGGGCCGCTGGCGGCAGCTCACCGCGCTGGCGCGGCGCGAGAATCTCAACATCCGCCAGCTTTTCCTGCGCTTCAACGCGGTGCGCGGGCATCGGGTGGTGCTGGGCACGCCGGTCGACATTGCCGACCAGATACAGGACTGGTTCGAGCGCGACGCCGCAGACGGTTTCAACCTGATCCCGCCGCTGTTGCCAAGTTCGCTGGAGGATTTCGTGGACCTTGTGGTGCCGGAACTCCAGCGGCGCGGGCTGTTCCGGACGGAATATGAGGGCACGACGCTGCGCGAGCATCTGAACCTGCCGCGTCCGGAGAATCCGAATGAGCGGCACGCTCCCGCCGAAGCCGTTCTGGAGTCCGCCGCCTAGGACTGTCCTGCTCCTGCCGGCGCAGGAGCATATCCTACCAACATCGAAAGGATTGCCGAATGAGCAACACACTCGACACGCTCTGGTACACGCGCTGCCCGGTGCCGACCGGCCTTGGCATCGCCATCCAGCAGGGCTGGCTGGAGGAAGCCTTCCGCGCGCAGGGCACCAGCCTGTCCTCGCTGCTCGAATCCAGCGATTTTTCCAAGCGGGAGTCGCATTTCTCGCACACCGTCCAGAACAGCGTGCGCCATGGCGGCAATATCCCGGCGATCAGCGCGAAGGCGCGGGGCCGCGACACGCGGGTCATCGGCCTGTCCTGGGCGGACGAGACGCAGTTGATCCTGGCCAGCCCGGAGTCCGGCATAGAGACGGTGCGCGACCTGAAGGGCCGCCGCTTCGGCCTGCCCAACTGGAAGAATGTCGAGATCGACTTCACCCGCGCCCAGGCCATTCGCGGCCTTGAGAATGCCTTGCGGCTGGAGGGACTGGAAGTCTCCGACGTCGAGATCGTCGATCAGGACATCGAGACTCATTATAGCGACGGGCAGGCACAGACGGTCGGCGGCACGCTTGCCTGGAACGGGCGCAGCACCAGCCGGGCGCGGGCCAATAATCTGGAACTGATCGCCCTGCTGCGCGGCGAGGTCGACGCGATCTTCCTGAAGGGCGCGAGCGGCGCCCAGATCGCGCATCAATTCGGGCTCAAGACGGTGATCGACACCGGCATCCATCCCGATCCGCTGGTGCGCTCCAACAACGGCACGCCGCGCACGCTGGCGGTGGACGGGCATCTGATCGACCATCATTTCGACGCCGCCGTCACCATCGTCGAGCAGGTGCTGCGCGCCGAACGTTGGGCGCAGTCCCACCCGTCCGACGTCCGCCGTTATCTCGCCCGCGAAACCAACAGCAGCGAATATTGGGTCAGCATCGCCTATGGCGAGGACGCGCAGACGAAGCTGAAGACCGACCTTGCCGAACAGTCGGTCACGGCAATCCAGGACTTCACCAACTTCCTTCACCGCTGGAACTTCATCCCGCAAAGCTTCGACGTGCGCGACTGGATCGACGCCCGTCCGCTGGAAGCGGCGCAGTCGCTCGCGCTCGCAAGCTGAACGGAACCATGGGGGAGAGAGGATTTCCGCAAGGCAGCCCGTTGCTGCGCTGCCTTGCCATCTATGGCGAGATGCCGGGCCGGTTTGCGCTGACCGCGGTGCTGCTGGCCGCCGTCAACGTCGCGCTGGTCGGCCAGCAGGTGATGGTCGGCCATGCCGTGCAGGAAGCGCAGCATGGCAGGCTGGTCGCTGCCGGTCCGGACGGGGTGCTGCATTATGACCGCGCCTGGTTCTGGGTCGCGCTGCTGATCGGCCTCTCGCTGGCGCGGGCGGCGGTGCAATATGGCGCGGGCCTCCTCTCCCTCTCCATCGGCCAGCGGCTGCTGACCATCCTGCGCGGGCGGATATTGACGCAGATACAGCGCCTCGACCTTGCCTATCACTGGCGCCATGGCGTGGGCGAGATGGTGACGCGCATGACCCGCGACGCGGACAAGGTGCGCGACGCGCTGATCAATTTCTGGCGGCAGATATTCGAAACCGGGCTGATCGTCGCCATCTCGCTTGGCCTGCTGGCGCTCTATTCGCCCTGGCTCGCTCTGGGTCCGCTGGTCCTGCTGGCGATCGGCATCGGCCTGCTCTGGTCGGAAGCCGACACGCTGGTGGCGCTCGACCGGCGGATCGGGGATGCCTATGACGCGGTGACGCAGGACCTGTCGGAAGGCGTCAACGGCGTCCGCGTCATCAAGGCTTTCTCGTTGGGCGAGGCGCGCGCCGAGCGCTTCCGCCGCCATGTCGACCTGTTCCGGGTGGAGGCGCGGGCGGCGATCCGCCACGCCTGCCGCAGCATTCCCCTGCCCCAGACGATCATCGCCCTGTCCCATGCCTGGGTGCTGGGCCTGGGCGCCTGGATGGTGGCGCATGGCGCGCTTGGCCTGGGCGCGCTGGTGGCGGCGATGCTGGTCGTCAACACGCTGGTCCTGCGGATCGAGAGCATCGGCCGCCTGCTGCAAGTGATCGCGGACGCCCGCGCTTCGGCGGCGCGCATCTGGGAAGTGCTGGACGCGGAGCCGGTCATCAATTCGGGCAGTGCGCCGCTGCCCGAAGGCCCGATCGGTTTCCGCCTGTCGCATGCCGCCGCCTCGCCCTTGGGCGACGGGGCGACCGTGCTGCGCGACCTCAGCCTTGCCGTGCAGCCGGGCGAGGTGGTGGCGCTGGTCGGCGCGACCGGATCGGGCAAGAGCATCCTCACCGCCCTGCTCCCCCGGCTGGTGGAGGTGGACGAGGGCCGCGTCGAACTGGGGTCGGCGGAAACCGGCTGGCGGGACGTGCGGACGAGCGACCTGCATGCGTTGCGCCGCCGCGTCCATGTGCTGCCGCAGGAAAGCTTCCTCTTTTCCGACACGCTGGCCGCCAATCTGCGCCTCTGCGCGCCCGATGCGACCGACGACGAGTTGCGCGCGGCGCTGGACAAGGCGGCGGCTGGCGAATTGCTGGCCCGCCTTGAGGACGGGCTGGAAACGCGGGTGGGCGACCGGGGCGCGACCCTTTCGGGCGGCCAGCGCCAGCGTGTGTGCCTGGCCCGCGCATTGCTGGCGGACGCGGACATATTGGTCCTGGACGACGCCACCAGCGCCCTCGACGCCCAGACCGAAAGGCGGGCCATCGACAATATCCGCAAGCTCCGCGCCGAACGCCCGGTCACCCTGCTGATCGTCGCCAGCCGCCTGTCGACCGCGCTCGCCGCCGACCGGGTGGCGGTGCTGAGCGGCGGCCGGATCGTCGCGGAGGGCACGCATGAGCAATTGTCGCAGGACAGCGCCGCCTATCGCGACCTGATGGGACTGTAAGACAGATGAACGCATTCAGAGGCGACAGCGCCCTGTCCGACATCGAGCTGGAGGAGAAATTCTCCCAGCGCAGCCTGAACCAGAGCGTGGTCGAACGGCTGATCCCGCTGCTCGCGCCGATCTGGCGCCCCATCGCGGCGGTCATCGGCATAGAGATGGTGCAGGTGCTGGCGATCTTCGCCCGGCCGCTGCTGATCGGCCTCGTCATCGACCAGGGGCTGCGCCATGCCGAGACCAAGGCCGGAGGCGGCATCGACGCGCCGCTGATCGCCTGGGCCTGCGCCGGGCTGGCGGCAAGCTGGGCCGTGCGTTTCGCGCTGGGCGGCCTGTCGCAATATTGCGCCGGGATCGCGGCGATCCGCCTGCTCAACGACCTGCGCACCCGCGTCTTCGCCCATGTTCAGACGCTGAGCGTCGGCTATTTCGACCGCACCAAGGCGGGCCGCATCATCGCCCGCGCAGACCGCGACGTCGACACGCTGGAACCGCTGCTGATCCAGGGACCGCCGGAATTCCTCTCCGCCCTGTTGCGGCTGTGCCTGTCCGGCTTCCTGCTGTGGCTGATCGCGCCGGTGCTGCTCGCGGGGCTGGTGGCGGTGGTGCCTGTCCTGATCGCCGCCACCTTCCTCTTCAAGCGGGTGGCGCAGCGCAGTTGGGCCAAGGTGGCCGAAAACCGCAGCCGCTTCACCGCCCATCTGGTCGAGACCGTGGCTGCCGTCCGTCTGATCAAGCAATCGGGCCGCGAGCAGGAAAATCTGACCAAATATCAAAGGCTGCTGGAGGACTTCAATTCCTCCCTGATCTACGGCTCCGTCCGCTCGGGCTGGTTCGCGCCCTTTACCGGCCTGCTCACCACGGCGGGCCTGGCGCTGACGCTGGTCGTTGGCGGACGCGGCATCGCGCTCGGCACGCTCACACTGGGCGAACTGACGCAAAGCCTGTTCTACGTTTTCCTCTTCCTTGCGCCCTTGCAGGAATTCAGCGACCTTTTCGAACGTTTCGCCAACGGCACCGCCTGCGCCCAGCGCGTCTTCCTGCTGCTCGATACGCAACCCGACATCGTGGACCGGACCGATGCCGCCGTCCTCGACGCGGTGGAGGGCCGGATCGAGTTCCGCAATGTCCGTTTCGGCTATCGTCCCGGCCAGCCTGTCATTCGCGACCTCAGCCTGGATATAGAAGCGGGCGAGCTATTGGCGATCGTCGGTCCGACCGGCCATGGCAAAAGCACGCTGGTCCAGTTACTGACCCGTTTCTACGATGTGGACGAAGGGTCGATCCTCCTGGACGGGCAGGATATTCGCGCCGTTTCCGAACGCAGCCTGCGCCGCCATATCGGCGTCGTGCTTCAGGACAATGTCCTTTTCGGCGGAACGGTGCTGGAAAATCTCCGTCTCGCGAGGCCCGAGGCCAGCGACGAAGAACTGATCGCGGCATCGAAACGCATAGGCGCGGATGAAGTGCTCGATGCTTTGCCCCACGGCTATGCGACCCATGTCGGTCCGCTCGGCAGCCAGCTCAGTCAGGGACAGCGGCAACTGGTTTGCCTTGTACGCGCCTATCTCGCCGATCCATCAGTGCTGATCCTGGATGAGGCGACCTCCGCCATCGACGTCAGCACCGAAAGGCGCATCCAGCGGGCCTTGCGGGTGCTGTGCGAGGGGCGAACCTCCATCGTCATCGCCCATCGCCTGGAAACCATCCGATCGGCGCACCGCATCGCCGTCATCGAAAATGGCGGGGTGCGGGAAATCGGATCGCACCGCTCGCTGCTGGAAAGCGGCAGACGTTACGCCGCCATCTATCGGGCGCATGAGGAAACAGCGGTCTTGATGGAGCAGCCAATGGCGGCTGCCCTGCCCTGATGCACGATCAGGGCGTGGAATCGCGCCTGTCCTTTTCCGGATAATCCTCCGGCTTCACCTGCCCGACCACCGGACGATCCTCTACCCGTTCCTGATCCTGCCCACCGGTCGTCCGGGGGTCTTCCTCTTCGCGCCCGGGCAGGGCGTCGCCCAGCGGTCCCTTGGGCGTCCGCGCCTTTTCGGGCGCATGATCGCTGTCATTCCGATCCATCGCTCGCCTCCACTTTTTCGGCAGTGCCGGGTTCGGCCATCTTGCGATGCCGCTCCGCCAGTACGCCCGCCGGCGTGACATGCGCGGCGGCAGCCTGCAGCTTGTTCTTCCAGCCGGACACGATATGCGCCTTCCCGTCCATCAGCGCGTCCCAGCCGTCCCTGGCGACCTTGGCCGGATCGTCCTTCTCGTCCGCGCCGACCTTGGTGTCCAGCATCTCGGCGCGGTCGAAGAACTCGGTCTCCGTCGGGCCGGGCATCAGGTTGGTGATGGTGACGCCATCGGCATCCTTGATCTCGTTCCGGACCGCATCGGCGAAACTGTCGATGAAGGCCTTTGTGCCATTATAGACCGCCTGGAAGGAGCCGGGCATGAAGCCGGCGATCGATCCGGTGACCAGCACCTTGCCCGCATTCCGGGCGACCATCGGCCGCAATATCTGCTGGAGCAGGTAAACGGTGCCCGTGATGTTGGTGTCGATCACCCGGCGCCAGTCTGCCACGTCCTGCTCCAGAAAGGCATGGCCCAAACCCCGCCCCGCATTGGCGCAAAGCAGGTCGACCCGCCGCCCGCCGGTACAGGTGATCAGGCGGTCCACCCCTTCCATGGTGGAAAGGTCGGACTCCACCGCCTGCACGTCGACGCCATGACGCCGAAAGTCGTCCGCCGCCGCATGGATCAGCGGTTCGTTGGCCACCACCAGCAGATCATAGCCGTCCTGCGCGGCGAGATGCGCAAGTTCGAAGCCGATGCCGGTCGACGCACCGGTCACGATCGCGAATTTCTGCGAAGCCATATGCTTCTCCTTTCAGGCGTCCCGGGCGGGCTGCATGCCCCGCTTCAGGACGATCTTGGTCACTTCGTTCTGCCTGTCGTGGAACATGCGATAGCCCTCCGCCGCCTGCTCCAGCGGCAGGCGGTGGCTGATCAGGAAGGTCGTATCGATCTTGTCCTCCATGATCGCGTTCAGCAGGCCGGGCATATAATGCTGCACATGGGTCTGGCCGGTCTTCAGCGTCAGCCCCTTCTCCATGAAGGCGCCCAGCGGGAATTTGTCGACGAAGCCGCCATAGACCGCCGGCATGGAAACCCGCCCGCCCTTGCGGCAGGCGAGGATCGCCTGCCGGATCGAATGGGCGCGGTCGGTTCCCATGAAGGTCGCCACCTTGATCTGGTCCCAGACATTGTCCGCGAAGAAGCCATGCGCCTCCAGCCCGACGGCATCGATGCAGGCGTCGGGGCCGATGCCGCCGGTCATCTCCATCAGCGCTTCATAGGTCTTGCTTTCCTCATAATTGATCGTCTCCGCGCCGAAGCGGCGGGCGAGTTCCAGCCGGTGGGGGAAATGGTCGATGGCGATCACCCGCTCCGCCCCCATGAGGAAGGCGGACTGCACCGCGAACAGGCCGACGGGGCCGCAGCCCCAGACGGCGACGGTGTCACCCGGCTCGATCTGCGCATTTTCGGCGGCCATCCAGCCGGTCGGCAGGATGTCGGACAGGAACAGGACCTTGTCGTCGTCCACCCCATCCGGGACGACGATGGGACCGACATCGGAAAAGGGGACGCGAACATATTCCGCCTGTCCCCCCGCATAGCCGCCCGTCATGTGGCTGTATCCGAACAGGCCCGCCATGGGCTGTCCGTAGATCGCCTGGGCGATGTCCTGATTGTCGGCGGGCAGGCCGTTGTCGCAGGCCGAATATTGATGCTTGCCGCAATGGAAGCAGCTTCCACAGGATATGGTGAAGGGCACGACCACCCGCTGCCCCTTCTTCAGCGTCGAACCCGGCCCTGTCTCCACCACTTCGCCCATGAATTCGTGGCCCAATATGTCCCCCGCCTTCATCGTCGGGATATAGCCGTCATAGAGATGCAGGTCCGATCCGCAGATCGCGGTGGAAGTGATGCGGATGATCGCGTCGCGGGGATTGACGATTTCGGGATCGTCCACGGTTTCGACCCGGACATCATGCTTGCCATGCCATGTGAGCGCGCGCATCAGGTGCCTTCCTCTTCATATTCACGGCGGTTGCGCGCGCTGGTCGCGATCTCGCCGGTTTCCATCAGTTGCTTGAAGCGCCGCAGGTCGCGGCGCGCCTGGATGGCCGGTTCGCGCTGGAACATCTTGGCGATGGCCTTGCCGATGAAGCCGCCGGGCGGATCATAGAGGATCGTCGCCGTCACCCAGCACCCCCGGCCGCCCGGCGCGTCGCGAAAATCCACGCGGCCGCTATTGGGCACGTCCGCGCCCTCCTCGGAAGCCCAGGCGATGGTTTCGCCCGGACGATCCTCCGTAATGGCGGATACCCATTCGACGGTGCTTCCGGCGGGCGCCTTCACCACCCAGCGGGAACGGCGATCGTCCAGAGGTTCGACAGCGACGACATTTTCCAGAAACAGCGGAAGATTGCCGACGTCGCGCCAGAAGGCATATAGCTCCTCCCGCGGCCGGTCGATCGTCACCGTCTTGCCGATCAGATCGTCGCCCTTCGCTTCCACCAGGCTGTCGGCGGCCTGCGCCGCCGCATCATCCTGTTTCGCCGTGGTGAGCGGTGCGTCATCACTCATGCTGACCCTCCTTGAAAGGTCAGACAGCAACCAGTTCATCCGCTCCGCCGTTCCGCCCGACCCCGGCCGAAAAGCGGCAAAACGCCGGTTTGTTAACATGGGTAAGTCCTGCCGCAAGCCGGGGAACAGGGGCTGACGGCCCCTCGTTGTCACGGGCAGGAGACCCGGAGGAGAAGATCATGAAGCAGACGCATTTCAGAAGCGGCGGGACATTGATCGGGGCCGGCATCGGCGCCAGCCTGGCGCTGCTCGGCATGGTCGGAAGAAAGCTGGCGGTTCAGGCTCCGACAGCACTGGCCGGCGATTGGGACCGGGCGCTGGCGGCGGAACATGCCATGACGCTCGTGCTGTTCGACAAGCTGGGCGAGACACAGCCGGGCGGCAAGCGCAGGATGCTGTTGATGCAGCTCAAGCATGCGCTCGGCAAGCATGCGCTGGAGGAGGAGAACGCCGTCTATCCCGCCATGCGCGCGGCGGGCCTTAAGGAAGAGGCCGACGCGCTGAACGGCGACCATGGCTATGTGAAGCAATATCTCTACGACCTGAGCGATCTCATACAGGATGACGCGGGGTTCCGGAGCAAGCTGGCGGCGTTCCGCGCCGACATCCAGGACCATATGCGCAAGGAGGAGGATGAGCTTTTCCCCCGGCTGAAACAGGCGCTCGATCCGCAAGCCGTGAGCCGCCTGACCCGGCGGATGAACCAGGAGGGGCTGAAACTGGCCTGAGGAAACTGGCCTGAAAAGGAGAGCATCATGGACGAGCCCCGAAAGACGCGTTCCCTGCCCACCGAACATACGCGCGATCCGAACATCTCTACGGAGAACCAGCCCGAAGGCGCAGCCCGCCGCCCCAGCGACTCGTTGGACCGGGAGCCGGATCGCGATCCGCTGAGCGGCGGCGCCATCCCATCCAATTACGACCCGCGCACCATGACGCGGCGGGGCGAGGAAGAGGACAGCCGCGCCGGGCGGGAGGACGCCGGCGCGAAAAGCCGGCGGGAGGAAGGGAGCGGATCACCGGCCGGCAGACGTTCCGACTGACCCTTTTCGCGATCCGGACGGGCAGATTCCGCTCTTGCGAACGGTTCGCTTGGAACCGACGCATGGCTGGCGACTTCCACCGGAAGCAACGCCCACGGAGGAGGAAGACCATGGCCAATCAGCAGTTCACCGACGCGATCGCCCTTCTGAAAGCCGACCACCGCAAGGTGGAGGATCTGTTCGAGCAGTTCGAAAAGGCCGGATCGCCCGCGCGCAAGAAGACGCTGGCGCGGCAGATCTGCCTGGAACTCAAGATCCACACGCTGATCGAGGAGGAAATCTTCTACCCCGCCTTCCGCGGCAAGATAGAGGACGATACGCTGGACGAGGCCTATGTCGAGCATGACGGAGCCAAGCTGCTCGTCAACGACATAGAGGAAGGCGATCCTTCCGACGATTTCTTCGACGCCAAGGTCAAGGTGCTGTCCGAAGAGATCAAGCACCATGTGCATGAGGAGGAAATGCGTGGCGAGGGCATGTTCGCCCAATGCCGGAAGACCGATGTGGACCTGATCCGGCTCCGCGACGCGATGCTGGCGCGCAAGGAAGAATTGTTGAAGGAGGCGGGGAATGGCGGCCTTCCGCCGGCCAAGCCGCGCGTCATCCAACTCGTGCCGGCCTGACGGCTGCGGACCGCCGGCCGAAGACTCCCCCCTTCGGCCGGCCTGTTTCCGGCAGCGCCTGTCCACGGCGCATGCCAGCTTCGAAACGCCGATTCCGACTAACCTGAGTGATGGGCGGCCCCGCCCGCTCCAGCTATGATCGCCTGGCAATGACAAGGAGAGAGCCCGTGTCCCGCCATGATGATGCGTCCTATTTCGAAGCCCGGGCCAGGGAAGAAATCCGCAAGGCGAGCGAAGCCAAGCAGCGCGGCGACAAGGGCGTGATGATCGCCGTCCATGCCGAACTGGCCGTGCGGTACCAGGCCAAGGCCCTGCAATTGCAACGCCACTGATCCATTTCCCCGATCCTGCTTTCCCCTCATTTAGGGGAAGGCAGGGCGGCAGGCCTTGAAAGCTGTCCCCTGTCCCGCCATCTGGCGGTCGGATTCCACTGGGGAGAGATTTCGATACTGCCATGACCACCACGACCGGCACCGCACCCGAAACCCGTTCCTTCGAGGCCGACGTCGCCCGCCTGCTGCACATGATGGTGCACTCGGTCTATTCGGACAAGGACGTCTTCCTGCGCGAGTTGATCTCGAACGCGGCCGACGCCTGCGAAAAGCTGCGCTACGAACTGCTGAGCGATCCCGCGCTTGCCGGGGACGACGGCCAGCCGCGCATCACCGTCACGCTCGATCCCGAAGCGCGGCAGCTCATCGTCGAGGATAATGGCATCGGCATGAGCGAGGTGGAGCTGGCCGAAGCGCTCGGCACCATCGCCCGATCCGGCACGCGCGCTTTCATGGAGCGCGTCGCGGCGGTCAGGGAAGGCGCCAAGGAAGGGGAAGGCGCGCAACTGATCGGTCAGTTCGGCGTCGGCTTCTATTCCGCCTTCATGGTCGCGGACAGGGTGGATGTCTTTTCCCGCCGCGCCGGGGCCGATGTCGCCGCGCATTGGGCGTCGGACGGCCTTGGCAGCTACACCATCCAGCTTGTCGACATCGCTGACGCGCCCGCTCGCGGCACCCGCATCGTCCTCCATCTGAAGGAAGACGCCGCCAGCTATACCGAGCCATTCACCGCCCAGCGCATCGTCACCGCGCAGTCGGGCCACGTCCCCGTCCCCATCTTCCTCAAGGAAAAGCCGGATGCGGAGGAAAAGCAGATCGCGGACGGCGCGGCGCTCTGGACCCGCCCCAGGTCCGACATCACGGCGGAGGAATATGCCGACTTCTACCGCAGCACCGCCGGACAGTTCGATGAGCCCGCGCTGACGCTCCATTATCGCGCGGAGGGGCTGCACGAATATTCGGTTCTCGCCTTTCTCCCCTCCATGCGCCCCTTCGACCTGTTCGATCCGGACCGCGCCGGGCGGATGAAGCTCTATGTCCGCCGGGTCTTCATCACCGACGAGGCGCAGATATTGCCGCGCTACCTGCGCTTCGTGCGCGGGCTGGTCGACAGCAACGACCTGCCGCTCAACGTCTCGCGCGAGATGATCCAGGAAAGCCCGGTCCTCGCCGCGGTCCAGAAGGGCGTCGCGAACCGCATCCTTTCCGAACTGGACAAGCTGGCCCAGAAGGATGGTGAAGCCTATCTCAAATTCTGGGACAATTTCGGCGCGGTGCTGAAGGAAGGGCTGTACGAGGATTTCGCCCGGCGGGAGGCGCTGCTCGGCCTCGCCCGTTTCAAAAGCACGGCGTCGGGGGAAGGCTGGCGCTCGCTCAAGGACTATGTCGAGGCGATCAAGGACAATCAGACCGCGATCTACTATGCCACCGGCGCCGATCTCGACCGGCTCGCCTCCTCTCCCCAGCTCGAAGGCTTCCGCGCCCGCGGGATCGAGGTGCTGCTGCTCACCGACCAGGTCGACAGCTTCTGGGTCACGGCCGGCGTCGACTATCAGGGCAAGCCGTTCAAGTCGGTGACGCAGGGCCTGGCCGACCTCAGCCTGATCCCGCTGGCAGAGGGCGAGACGCCCGCCGCAGAGGCATCGGCGGAGGTGGACGGCTTCATCGCCTATGCCAGGGACGTGCTGGGCGAGGCGGTCTCCGACGTCCGCGCATCGGAACGGCTGACGGAAAGCGCCGTCTGCCTGGTCGCGCCGGACAATGCGATGGACCGCCAGCTTGAAAAGCTGCTGGCCGGGGCCGGACGGATCGACAATGCGGCCAGGCCGGTGCTGGAGATCAATCCCCGCCATGACCTCATCGTCAAACTCGGCACGCTGCCCGACGGCAGCGATCTGCGCGAGGACGCCGCATGGCTGCTGCTTGACGAGGCGCGGATCGCGGATGGCGAATTGCCGGCCGACCCGCGCGCCTTTTCCGCCCGCCTCGCCCGCATGATCGGCGGCGCGATCGAATAGGATGACGGGTGGCCGGGACCGCGCCCGGCCACTCCCATATCGGGGCGGCATCGAACGACAATCCGCTTGCCAGCCCCGCGAAAGCGCGCCAAGCACGCGGCAACAGGAAAATGAGGGGATAGCGCGTCGATGAGCTATTATGACGTTCTGATCGTAGGTGCCGGCCATGCCGGGGCGCAGGCGGGCATTTCGCTGCGCCAGCTCGGCTTCGAAGGGTCCATCGCGATGATAGGCGATGAAAAGGACCCGCCCTATGAGCGTCCGCCCCTCTCCAAGGAATATTTTGCCGGCGACAAGAGCTTCGACCGCATCCTGATCCGCCCGGCCAGCTTCTGGGAAGAACGCAAGATCGACATGCTGCTCGGCCTGCGCGTGAAGGCTGTCGATCCGGCGGGCAGGTTCGTGACGGCGGGCGACCGCGAAATCGGCTATGGCAAGCTGATCTGGTGCACCGGCGGCTCCCCGCGCATGCTGACCTGCAACGGGGCCGACGCGCCCAATGTCCATGCCGTGCGCCGCCGCGACGATGTGGACGCGATGATGGCGAAGCTCGACCGGATCGATCATGTGACCGTGATCGGCGGCGGCTATATCGGGCTGGAAGCGGCGGCCGTGCTCAGCAAGTTCGGCAAGAAGGTGGTGCTGCTCGAAGCACTGGACCGCGTGCTGGCGCGCGTGGCGGGAGAGGAATTGTCGCGCTTCTACGAGGCCGAGCATCGCGCCCATGGCGTCGACCTGCGCACCGGGGCGCGGATGGACTGCATCGAAGTCACCGACGGAGAGGATGGTCCTCGGGCGACCGCCGTGCTGATGGAGGATGGCGAGCGGATCGAAACCGACATGGTGATCGTCGGCATCGGCATCGTCCCCGAAACGGGCCCGCTGATCGCGGCGGGCGCGGTCGGGGGGAATGGGGTGGACGTGGACGAATATTGCCGCACCAGCCTGCCCGACATCTATGCGGTGGGCGATTGCGCCGCCCATGCCAACGGCTTTGCACGCGGCGCGCAAATCCGGCTCGAATCGGTTCAGAACGCCAATGATCAGGCGAAGACGGCGGTCAGCCACATCATGGGCAAGGAAGAACCCTATCACGCCGTGCCCTGGTTCTGGTCGAACCAATATGATCTGAAGCTTCAGACCGTGGGCCTGTCGATCGGGCACGACCAGACGATCCTGCGCGGCGATCCGGCGACCCGTAGCTTCTCCGTCCTGTATCTGAAGGGCGGCAAGCTGATAGCGCTCGACTGCGTCAATGCGGTCAAGGATTATGTGCAAGGCCGCGCCCATGTCATTTCGGGCGCGGTGCTGGACCAGGCGCAGCTTGCCGATGCCAACGTGCCGCTCAAGGAAGTCGGCCTCGCCTGACCGGAAGGATGAAAGTCAGCCCCAAAAGCTGGCCTTCATCGCCAATTCCCAGGGTCCGCCGCGATAATGCCAGGCAGCAAGGCCGACGATGGCAAGCGGCCTTGGGTGGAAGCCCCGCCGCAATTCGGTGGCCAGCGCCTTTGCCTCAGCCGGTTCGGCCTTGTTCTGCACGGTGACGTGAAAGCGCGGCCGCCCCCGATCCTGCGACGACAACAATCCTGCGAAGGCTTCCGCCAGTTCCTCCCGCATCGCCATCAGCTCCGGACTTTCCACCCTATAGGCGACCCCCCGCCCCAGCAGCATGACCTCCGCCAACCTCGCGCCCGGCGGCGGACCCGCGCAGAGCCGCTTCAGCCGCAGCGCCACTTCTGCCAGGGCGGAGGGCGGCAGATGATGGAACAGCGTGATATGCGCCGGCACCAGATTGCGCTCCGCCGGAAAATGCGCGCGGCGCAAACCGTCCGCCCAGGCGAAATCCGCCGCGCCCATCAAAGCCGTCACGACGATCGGCGCCGCCAAGGACTCACTCGCCAAAATCCGGCATCTCCTTTCGCAAAATCCCGTCAGCCGCTATGATCCATCCAGGCGGTCCCGACAGGGAGACCGCCGATATAGGGGGAACCGCCATGACAGCGCCACGATCCTTTCGAGCCATCGGAATCCTGTTGCTGCTCTGGAACCTGATGGGGGTAGCCGCCTTCATCATGCAATATGGCGCGGACCTCGGCCAACTGGCGAAGACCGATCCCTATAGCGCCAGGATCTTCGCCTCCATGCCCGGCTGGGCCTGGACCGCTTATGCAGTCGCGGTCGGCGCGGGCACGCTGGGCGCGATCCTGCTGCTGCTCCGCAAAGCCGCCGCCGCGCCCTTGTTCCTGCTCTCGATCCTCGCCGTGGTCGTGCAGTTCGGCTACAGCTTCATCCACACCGACCTGCTGGCGGTGAAGGGCCCCACGGCCGCGATCTTTCCGGCCATGATCCTGATCATCGCCCTCTTCCAATGGCGCTATGCCCGCAACCTGATTGCAAAGGGCGTTCTCCGCTAGAGTAGCGTGCGGAAAAGCCTGTCCTGAGCCTACGGAAACTTGGAAAGCGCGGCTCGCGCCGATGTAACGCAGCGCGCTCTCGCATGTGGAGCGTTCAGCCTGCTTGCGGTATCGGTACGCCCTCTCCGGGCTCCATTCGCGCGAAGAGCGCCTTAAGCCGCCGACAACACCGGCGCCTGCCCGACAGCATTCAGATCGAAGGGCACGGTCTGGTACATTTCGTCGATCCAGTTGCCGAACAGCAGATGCGCGTGGCTGCGCCAGTGATTTTGCGGCGCCTGCGCAGGATCGTCGTCAGGGAAATAATGGGCGGGCAACTGCCTTGCCCCATCGCGCGCATATTCCTCCGCCAGCGTCATCGTGTCATATTCGAGATGGTTGAACATGTGCAGGAAGCCGCGCCCCGGATCGCCGATCAGGCAAAGCCCCGATTCGTCGCTCTCCGCCAAGATCTGCAATCCCCGCCCCTCCGGAATATCCTCCCGCCGCACCTCCGACCAGCGCGACACGGGAACGCGGAAATCGTCCGAAAAACCCCGCATCCAGGGCGATGACGGCACATGAACATGATGGCGGAACACACCGAACGCCTTGCGCTCCAGCCCATGTTTCTCCACGCCATGGAAGTGATGCAGCGCCGCCTGCGCCGCCCAGCAGATGCTGAGCGAGCGATGCACATGGGTCTGCGTCCAGTCGAATATGGCGCGCAGTTCGTCCCAATAGCTCACCGCTTCGAAAGGGAGCTGCTCCACGGGCGCTCCGGTGATGATGAAGCCGTCGAACCGCTCGTCCCGGACGTCGCTCCATGGGCGGTAGAAGGATGCCATATGGTCGGCGGAGGTGTTGCGCGACACATGGTCGCTGATCCGCACCAGCGTCAGTTCGACCTGCAACGGCGTCGCGCCGAGCAGCCGGGCAAGCTGCGTCTCCGTGCTGATCTTGTCGGGCATGAGGTTGAGCAGCGCGATGCGAAGCGGGCGAATGTCCTGCCGGACGGCGTCGGCTTCACGCATGACGACCACGCCCTCGGCCTCCAATGTGCGGCGGGCGGGCAGGTCGTCGGCTATCTTGATCGGCACTTCACGTCATTCCTTGTTCCGGAGCGACGCTTCACGATGTGGCTTGGGTCCGCTTGGTTGCCGGATCGGCCACATCCTCCTTCACGGAGTGCCACCTTGCCCGGATCGGCAGGTTGGCGTTGGGCGTCGTCCCAACTCTTGATGCTGTGCGCTCAATAGGCGGACGACAGGCGTTTGGCAATCGCTGCTTTCGGGAAGAAAAGGAAAACTTTGAGGCGTGCCCTTCAATTTCGGCGGGAAATCCTTCCCAACGCGCCATGCAGGGAGGATGCGCCATGACGGCCAACCAGCCTTCACGCCGCTTCTAGGCCGCCAACCTCAAGAAAGGCACCGGCTCTGTCGAGCGCAGGACGATGGGCTTGCCTTCCGACGCCTCGAACAGTTCGCCGTCCAGAATGACGCTGCTATGGTCGCCCTCGATGCGGATGACATCGCCCTGTTCCAGATGGATGCCCTGCATCTGCGATTTGCCGACCCGTCTGGTGATGCTCGCCCAGAACAGGCGCAGCAGGGCGGACAGGCTCTGGTCCACCGCCATCAGCTTCATATTGCCGCGCCGGCTGTCCCCCGGCTGCACGCCAAGCAGCAATCGTTCCAATGTCGTCACGATCAGCACGGCGAAACGCCCCGCCAATTGCCCGTCGCGGATCAGGGAAATCCGCACCGGGCGGCTGGATTGCGGCAGGAATCGGGCGCGGATGCCGAAGATCAGCGACACCAGCACCGCGATCACGGTCAGGAAATGGCTGAGGCCGTTGGACAGGCCCAGCGGATAGATCTGGTTGCGGCAATAGAGCATGTAGTCGGCCAGCCCCGCTCCGCCCAGGAACATGCCCAGCACCGGCCGGCTTTCCGCCTGCCCGTCCGACAGGGCGATCAGCTCGCGCGCCACCACATGGTCGTCGACGCCCGCCTTGGCGATCTGCACGATCCGCTCCAGCGCCTTGATCGGATCGCCATGGATGCCGAGGTCCAGCGCGATCAGATTGGTCTTGCCGTTGGGCAGCACCGCGATGGGCGGCACGCGGCCCTTGAAATGCTCGCCCTGATACAGTTCCGTCAACGCCGCCTGCACCGTGCCGTCCCCGCCGTTGATGACGATGACGACGGGATCGACGCGGGCGATGGTCTGGAGCGCCCGGCCGATCTGGTCGACATGCTCCACCTCATAATGGAAGATGTCTGGATTGCTGGCGCAATAGCTGCGCACGCGCGGAAGCGTCTGCCGGTTGCCCGTGGATTTGGGGTTGGACAAAAGGGCGACGCGGACCATGGTCGGGGATCACATATATTTGAGGTTGATGGTGATCTTCGTCACGCCCGGCCCTGCATAGAAGGCGGCCTTTTCGACCCCCGGCTTGCCCAGGTTGAAGATGCTGATCGACGGATTGTTCGAAAATCCGCCGCCGTCCCGCGAAATGTCCGTCTTGCCGTTGCCGTCGCGGTCGTGGCGCACGGCGATGCCATATTTGCCGGGTTGCGGCACAGGCATGCAGAAACGCATTGCGCCGTTGCTGGCCTTCACCGGAACGTCGATACGGCCCAGCCATTCGCCCTTGGCGAGCCAGGCCGCCTTCGTCGCGGGATAGGATTGCACGCGCACCTTGCCGGTCGAGGCAGCGAAGCCGCGCACGTCGACCAGAACCGCCGGGCCCTTGGCGTCCGTGGAGCAGCGTTCCAGGTCGTTGCCGATCTCCATACCATGGGCGATGGCCGGGGCGGCGGCGAACAATGCCCCTACCGACATCAGACCCACTGCAACTTTGAACATGACCATCCAACTCCGTGAAGCTATAGCCGCCCAGTGACACCGGACGGCGAGCCCCTGTTCGCCCCGCAACTTACCTGACTCGCATATGGGGGGGGTTTGCGGCCAAATCATGGTGATGGGACGACCACATAGAGAAATGCTGACCGCCACCGACAGATACCTCGCCCGCCTGATCGCCCTGCCCATGCTGGGGACGCTGGTGATCTCGGCCATGCTGCTGGTGCTCGACAAGATGCTGAGCCTGTTCGACTTCGTCGCGGCGGAGGGCGGGCCGGTCAGCGTCGTGTGGCGGATGCTGGCGAACATGATGCCCGAATATCTGTCGCTGGGCATTCCCATCGGCCTGATGCTGGGCATCCTGCTCGCCTTCCGGAAGCTGGCCCTGTCGTCGGAACTGGACGTGATGCGGGCCGTCGGCCTGTCCTATGGCCGGCTGCTGCGCGTGCCCTATCTGTTTGCGATCGCGCTGGCGCTGCTGAATTTCGGCATTGTCGGCTTCGTCCAGCCGCTGTCCCGCCATGCCTATGAGGCGCTGCGCTTCGAACTGCGGTCGGGCGCGCTGGGGGCGTCGATCAAGGTGGGCGAATTCACCAATCTGGGCAAGCGCATGACCCTGCGGATCGAACGCAGCCTGGACGAGGGCCGCAACCTGCAAGGGATTTTCGTGCGCGCCGTCGGCAAGGACGGCCAGACCGTGGCGGTGACGGCGGCGCAGGGCAGTTTCCTCGCCACCGACGATCCCGACACCATCATCTTCCGCCTGCGCGATGGCGTGCTGGTGAACGACGCGCCCAAATACAAGTCGCCGCGAATCCTGTCCTTCTCCAGCCACGACCTGCCCATCGACCTGCCGCAGATCGAGAAATTCCGCGGCCGCGACGTCGACCGGGAAAAGACCATCCCCGAACTGGTGGTGATCGGCCATGATCCGGGGACGCCCGACAAGCTGCGCAACGAGATCCGCGCCAATTTCCATTTCCGCATGGTGGAGGTGGCGATGATGCTGCTGCTGCCGCTGGCCGCGCTCGCCTTCGCGATTCCGCCGAAACGGTCCACATCGGCGCTCGGCGTGTTCCTCTCCATCGTGTTCATCGTGACCTATCACAAGGTCAACGAATATGGTCAGGGCGTGGGATCGCTGGGCAGGATCGACCCGATCATCGCGCTGTGGGGACCGTTCCTGCTGTTCGCGGGCCTGATCCTGTGGATGTACCATGTGATCGCGCACCGGCCCGGCGGCCAGCCGATCGCCGCGCTGGAATATGCCTTCGCCAAGATCGCCAAGCAGTTCCTGCGGCTTATCGGCCTCGTCCGGCGGCGGCCAAGGGCGGAAACCCCGGCGGAAGGAGCCGCCTGACCCATGCATCAGCTCAACTTCTTTCCGTCGCGCCAGCTTAGCTGGTACATGGCCCGGCTGTTCCTGACCCGGACCTTCGCGGTGCTGGCGATGCTGGTCGCGGTGCTCCAGACCCTCGACCTGCTGGGCGAATCGGGCGACATCCTTGCCTATGCCGGCAATGGCGATGCGCAATTATGGCATTATGTGGCGCTGCGGGCGCCGCAGATCGTCGCCCGCTTCCTGCCCTTTTCGGTGCTGCTCGGCACGCTGATCATGCTCGCCAGCCTCAACCAGAACAGCGAGATCATCTCGATGAAGGCGGCGGGGCTGTCGGCGCACCAGATATTGGCGCCGTTGCTGGCTGCGGCGCTGGGCGTGGCGCTCATCAGCTATGCCTTCAACGAGCGGATCGTGGCGCGGTCCACCGCCCGCCTTTCCGCTTGGCAGGCCGTCGACTATGGCCCCCTGCCCCCCGACAGCGGGGTCAAGACCAGCCCATGGGTGCGCGACGGCAACAATCTGGTCACGGCCGCCATCGTCGCCGGACGGGGCACGGCGGTCCAGCTCCGCAAGGTGGAGATATTCAACCGGATCAACAACACGCTGACCACCATCGTCCAGGCGCCCAGGGGCCATTATGACGCTTCGGCCAGAAGCTGGGTGCTGGAGGACGCGCGGCAGTTCGACGTCGCGCGTGGGACGGAGCGGCAGATCGGCACGGTGCGCTTTGGCCACGACATACGGCCCGATCAGTTCACCTTGGCGAAGGTCGACCCGGATGCGCTGACCTTCGGCCAGTTGCAGGCGGCGATCAGCGACCTGCATGATGCGGGGCGGCCGACGGCGGAGCTGGAGGGCAGCCTCTGGCACAAGCTGTCGGGACCTTTGTCGGCGCTGCTGATGCCGATTCTGGGGTCGGTGGCCGCTTTCGGGCTGGCTCGATCGGGACAGTTGTTCGTGCGCGCGGTGATGGGGATGGCGCTCGGCTTCGCCTATTTCGTGGCGGACAATTTCTCGCTCGCCATGGGGAACCTCGGGGCCTATCCGCCCTTTCTGGCAGCCTGGGCGCCGTTTCTGCTATTCCTGCTGGTGGGCGAGACGGTACTGTTCCGGACGGAGGAATAATCCTCGCCCCCGGAGATGACATGCTCCTGCCCTCTCGGGAGCACCAGCGGGGGCGGTGGAGTTAACGCTTGCCCATCGTCGAGCGCGCGATCTTCCCCACCAGCGGCCACATGCCGGGATAGTTGCCCTTGTGATAGGGCGAATCGCTCGCCAGCGTCGCCACCAACCGCTTATGGGCCTCCCCCAGCGCGTGATAGGGCACGCTCGGCAGCAGATGATGCAGCGCATGGTAGCGCAGCCCCACCGGCGCCCAGATCGCGGCGAAGGGCGACGGCGGCGGCACATTCACCGAGTCCAGATATTGCGCGGTGACGGTCATCGCCTCGCCCTCATTTTCCCACAGATGCGCGACCAGCGTGCGGAGCTGGTTGATGACGGTCATGCCGGAATGCACCGCCATATAGGTGAGCAGCGGCTTCCATCCGAAGGCGAAGATGCTGCCGACCAGCGCCAGCGCGAAGAGACACGCGCCCGCCTCCTGCCACATCCACTGGCGGGCAAAGTCTCCCTCCGGCGCGCGGCGGCGATAGGCGGGGTTGATCGAGAGCGCGGAAAATTCCGCCACCACCCTTCGCCGCAGCGGCGGGACCATCAGGCTGAGCGGCGTCAGCACGGCGAAACGCAGGATGAGGCCCAACGGCGCCAGCGCCGCCACCAGGATGAACAGCGGCAGCGACCAGGGCTTCATCAGCGCCAGCGGCAGATATTCCGGATCATTCGCCGTGCCGTAGCGGGTGCGGGCATGATGCTGCGTATGCACCTCTTCATACATGAATGACGGGATCATCAGGGGGATGCCGACGATCAGGTTCCAGCCAAGGCGGAAACCCGGCAGCGCGCCCTTGCGGATGTGGGTCAGCTCATGGATGAAACTGGCCGCGCGATAAAGCGCCAGCATCGCCGCCAGGCCGAACGCCAGCATGAGAGCGGCATCGCCGGTCAGGATCGCCCCGGCCAGCGCGGCATAGCCGACAAGAGCCGATGCCAGCATGTCGGGCCAATAGATGGCGGGCCGGGCCGTCGACAGTTCGCGGGTCAGGTCGGCCGCCGCGCGCAGCATCGCCGCATCGTCGGGGATCGCGCTTTTCGTCCGCGACGCGGCTGCAATAAGGGGATCGTGCACAGTCATGCCGTGGTTCCTAAAGGGTAAATGCGCTGCAATTGGGGCAGCAACATGACGATTTGGTCATGATGATCCCATCCGCTCATGTCCCGATTGACATTCCCGGAACAAGCGCCGAACTGCTCTGCCCAAACCTCTCCAGCGAAAGCGTCCTGCGCCGTGGCCAATCAAGAACTGGTGATTACCCCCGTAACTTCCAAGGCCGACCGCAAGGCTTTCGTCGATCTGCCCTGGCGGCTCTATGCCGGCGATCCCAACTGGGTGCCGCCGCTGAAGGATGAGGTCTACAGCCTGATCACGCCGGGCAAGAACCCCTTTTTCGGCCATGCCGAGGCGCAATATTTCCTGGCCCGCCGCGGCGACAGGGTCGTGGGACGGGTGTCGGCGCATCTCGATCATCTGGCGCTGGCCCAGCCCGCCGAGCAGGGCATGGGGCCGGGCACCGGCAATTTCGGTCTGTTCGAGGCGGAGGATGCCGAAACCGGCGCAGCCCTGATCGCGACGGCGGAGGGGTGGCTGCGGGCCAAGGGCATGACCCGCGTGCTGGGGCCGATCTCACTGTCGATCTGGGAGGAGCCGGGGCTGCTGATCGAAGGCTTCGACCACAGGCCGACGGTGATGATGGGCCATGCGAAGCCGGAATATCGCGCCATGGTGGAGGATGCGGGCTATCGGCCGGTCAAGCAGCTCAAGACCTATGAACTGGACATCACCCGGCCATTCCCGCCGCTGATCCAGCGCATCGTCCAGTCGGGCGAGAAGAACGAACGCATCCGCATCCGCAAGGTCGACAAGTCGAAATTCGACAGCGAAGCGGCGATCATCCTCAGCATCCTGAACGACGCCTGGGGCAATAATTGGGGCTTTGTGCCGATCACCGACGAGGAGGTCGCGCATTTCGGCAAGCAGTTGAAGCCCATTGTGTTCAACGACCTCATCATGATCGCGGAGCTGGAGGGTGAGCCTGTCGCTTTCATGATGACGCTGCCCGATCTCAACGAAGCGATAGCGCCGCTTAACGGCTCGCTCTTTCCCTTCGGCTGGGCGAAACTGCTCTGGTGGCTGAGAAAGCCGAAGGTGCGGACCATGCGCGTGCCGCTGATGGGCGTGGTGCAGCGGTTGCAATCTTCCCGCATGGCGAGCCAGCTTGCCTTCATGATGATCGAATATATCCGCCGCAGCGCGACCGCGCATTATGGCGCGACGCGCGGCGAGATCGGCTGGGTGCTGGACGACAATCAGGGCATGAACGCCATTGCCGACGCCATTGAGAGCAAGGTGAACAAGGTCTATCAGGTATATGAAAAGCCCCTTTAGGCGCTGTCTGCATCCCATAGGCTTCCCGTTGGAGGGGATGAAGGGACGCGAGCAGAAGCACGCTTCTGCTTTGGCGCCCATGCTGAATTCAGCCTGAAAGCCCGCCCAAGGAGAATGGTTAAGGCACCGCCACATCCACCGCGCCGGCCGCGATCTTCACCATGGCCGGCGTCTTCGCCAGCACTTCGCCGTCGATGGAAATGCTCTGCGGCGGCGCCGTTTCGATCCGGAACGCCTTGCCGCGAAACTCCTCCGTCTGCGCGTCCCGGTCGCGCAGCTTGAAGAATTTGGCGTACCAGTCCCAGGCCAGCCGGGCGTGGCTGCGCCCAACCACCGCCTGGATCACGATCTCCCCGGTGTCCACATCCGCCTGATCGGACAGTTCCACCCCGCCATGATAGGGGCCGTTGAGGATGCGTACTTCCGTCGCCCACATGCTGCGCTGCCTGATCCCATCGTCCAGCATCAACCGGAAAGCGCGAAAGCCTATGGAGCATTTGACCGCCCAGAGCAGATAGCCGATCCGTCCCAGATAACGCTTCAACTTGTGCGGCACCGTCTCCCCGATCCGGGGGGACAACCCCAGCGAGGCCGCATTCACGAAATAGTCCCGGTCGATCATGCCCAAGTCGATTCGCCGCCGCCGGCCGCCGGATATGACCGCCACCGCCCCTTCCAGATCGAGCGGAATGCCCAGCGTCCGCGCAAAACTGTTCGCGGTGCCCAGCGGCAGCACGCCGAAGACGCAGTCCTTGCCCACCAGCTCATCCACAGTGCCGGACAGCGATCCATCGCCGCCGCCGACGATCACCATCGGCGCGCCGTCCGCGATGGCCCTGCGCACCGTTTCCTGCAATCGCTCCGGCTCCTTCACCGCATGGGCTGCGATCAGGCGCAGGCCCGCTTCCTCCAGCCTGGCCTTGGCATCCTTGAACAGGGCTTCTCCTCGGCGGGAATGCACATTGACGATCAGCGCCGCCTCATGCGGCAGGTTTCTGACGGGCGGGGATGTCGTTTCCATGCCTCGACAACACGCAACTGCGCTCCAAGGTCCGAAACCATAAAAGGCCTTGCCCGTTCATGGTTCATGGCCCGCATCGCTCATCTGTCGGATATTCATTTCGGCGCCCATGATCCCCGCATCGTCACCGCCACCGAGGCCTGGCTGCAACAGCATCAGCCGGACCTGGTGGTCATCAGCGGCGATTTCACCCAGCGCGCGAGGCGCGAACAGTTCCGGCAGGCCGCCGCCTGGCTCAACCGGCTGCGGTCGGCGGGCATGAAGCTGCTGGTGGTACCAGGCAATCATGACATTCCGCTCTACGATCTGGCGCGCCGCTTCGGGGCGCCGCTGCGCCGCTACAAACATTATATCAGCAATGATCTGTGCCCTTTTTACGAGGATGATGCGGTCGCGATATTGGGGCTCAACACCGCGCGATCGCTGACGATCAAGGATGGGCGGATCAACCATGACCAGATGGACATGCTTCGCGAAAGATTCGCGCGGGTCGCGCTGGAGAAGACGCGCATCCTCGTCACCCATCACCCGCTCTTCGCCATGCCGATCGGCAAGGGCGGCGAGTTGAGCGAAGCTGTCGGAAGGCATGAGGATGCCGTACGCGCGGCGGCGGAAGCAGGCATCCATATCGCGCTGGCCGGCCATTTCCATCGCACCTATGCGGAGGCGGCGGAGAAGATGGTGGCGCATTCGGGCGGCGCGCTGGTGATCCAGGCGGGAACGGCGACCTCCACCCGCCTGCGCAATGCCGAGCCGCAAAGCTTCAACTGGCTGCACGTTCACCGCCATGACGAGATAGAAGTGCAGGTGGTGGTATGGGACGGCGCCAGTTTCCAGCGAGGCCACCATATCGGCTATTTCAAACAGGGCGGCGCGTGGATCGGGCAGGACATGGCCGATCCGGCGGCCCTGCCGGGAATTCAGGTAGCGGAAAAGGCGAGAAGCTGAGGCTGGCAGGCTGTGTGGGGAGGTGGAAACCGATTGTCTGCTGAAAAGGATGCGACAACGCAAAGTTAGAACGCACGCCCAGCGTCCGATTCAACGCGGCGCGCTCTGGTCGAATGCTCCCTGGGCAAGGGCCGCGCCATGATCCCGGATGGCGCGGGGCCAGTCGGCAGCAGCAAGGTCGAACCCCGCCTTGTCCCTTGCATAGAGCGCGCGAATGGCGTCCTCATAGCCGGGCCGGTCGCCCGCCATCACCGTCAGAAAATGATAAGCCGCGTCCATCGCCGCGCGAGGCGATGGCTTTGTGTCCGCATCCTTGCGCGCCGCATCGACCAAGCGCCGCAGCGTCACGGAAGCACCGCCGGGCTGCGCCGCCAGCCAGTCCCAATGCCGGGGGAGCAGAGTCACTTCACGCGCCTGAACGCCCAGCCGGGGCCGCCCCCGGCCGCGGGAAATCTCCTGCACTGGACCGCGCAGATCGATATCCACCTGCCGCCCGGTGCTGTCGTCGAACAGCAGCAGAGACTGCGCCTGCGTCCCCATGGCATGAAGCGTTGCCCGCAGCTCTTCCTCGTCACCCGTCGCAATCCAGAGGTCGCCCGCAAAGGCGGTCAAAGTGCGCGTCATGCCGAAATCTCCTTCGGCACAACATTTATTATCCGGGTAAAATAGAGTCAATAACGTCCGGGTAAAATTATTCGGTCAGTTCCGCCCAGACAGGGGCATGATCGCTGGCCTTTTCCCGCCCACGAAAATCCTTGTCGACCTGCGCGTCGATCAGGCGGTCGGCGGCGGCGGGACTGAGCAGCAGATGATCGATCCGGAACCCCGCGTCGCGTGGCCAGGCGTTCATCTGATAATCCCAATAGGTCCATATTCCGCCCGCCGGGTGCCGGGAAGCGATGGCATCCGTCCAGCCGTCGCCCAGCAGGCGACGATAGGCGGCGCGGCTTTCCGGCTGCATCAGCGCGTCGTCGGCCATCGCCTTGACCGAATAAACGTCCCTGTCACGCGGAATGACATTATAATCGCCCGCCAGGATCGCCGGCACTTCCTCCGCCCAGATTTCCGCAGCGCGAAGGCGCAGACGCTTCATCCAGCGCAGCTTGTAATCGAATTTCGGTCCCGGCTGCGGATTACCGTTGGGCAGGTAGATGCTGGCGACGCGCAGCCCCTTTACATCGGCTTCCAGATAGCGGCTATGCTCGTCCTCCGGCTCCCCTTCCAGGCCGCGGCGGACCTCCACCGGCGTCTCGCCGCGCGCAAGGATGGCTACCCCGTTGAACCCCTTCTGCCCGTGCCATATCGCGCCATAGCCGACATCTTCGATGTCCTTGACCGGGAAAGTGTCGTCGGAGGTCTTGATTTCCTGAAGACAGGCGATGTCGGGGCGGGTCTCGTCCAGCCACTCCAGCAAGCGCGGCAGGCGCGCCTTGATTCCGTTGATGTTGAAGGTGGCGATGCGCATAAGGGCCTGTCTTTCTTTCGGTCGGCCTGAATCGCATCAAACCGGCGCGTGCCCTTTTAAGGAAATGAAGGGCTTCGACAAGCTCAGCCCGAACGGGGAGAGAGCGCTATCAGACCGAGAAGCTGGTGCCGCAACCGCAGCCGGCGGTGGCGTTGGGGTTCGTCACCTTGAAGGCCTTGCCGCCCAGATCGGACACGAAATCGACCGCCGAACCGCGCACCAGATCGATGCTGACGTCATCCACCACCAGCGTCACGCCGTCGCGCTCGACCATGATGTCGTCGGGCTCCACCGCCTCGGCCAGACCGAAGCGATACTGGAAGCCGGAACAACCCCCGCCCTCCACTGCCAGACGCAAAATGGCGGGCTTGCCCTGCTTGGCGGCAATGGCGGCCACGCGGGCAGCGGCAGAGGGCGTAAGATCGATGTCGGTCATGACGTTTAAATAGGATCAAGCAAAAGGCCCGACAAGCTTTCGCGTGCCGGGCCTTGGGAAAGAGAAAAAAGTTCGGCTCAGTCCGCCGCCTTTTCCTGGGCCTTGGTCGGGCCGCCCATGGCGATCGGCGGCTTGGTGTTCATCGCCACCAGATAATCGGGTCCGGCCACGAAGGGGATCGGGTTGATCGCCTGGCCGTCGACGCGCACCTCATAATGCAGATGGCTGCCGGTGGAACGGCCGGTCGAACCCATCAGGCCGATCAATTGGCCGCGATGGACATAGCTGTTGGCGGCGACCAGCAGCTTCGACATGTGGCCGTAGCGCGTTTCCATGCCGCCGCCGTGAGAAATCTGGACCAGATTGCCGTAACCGCTGGCCCAGCCGGCGCGGCTGACGATGCCGTCGGCGGTCGCGTAGATCTTGGTGCCGGTCGGGCCAGGGATGTCGATGCCCTTGTGCATGCGGGCGCCGCCATTGAACGGGTCGGAGCGGACACCGAAATTGGAGGTCAGGGAGAGTTTCTCCACCGGACGCCCGGAGGGGATGTAGTTGCTCGACTTGGCCTGCCCGTCGAGCCGCTGAAGGCTGGAGAAGAGATTGGAGAAGCCGACATCGGCCGGGCCGAGCGTGCTGGTGTTGATTTCCGACGCATCGCCATAGGGATCGTCTTCATCTGCCTTGGCCTGAGCCGGGACTGCGGCGCAGAGCGCTCCCGCCATACCCAACGCTCCAGCGATTTTAAGTGCAGAACGGAACCATCGCGCAGCGCGCGCATTATCAGAATGAAGAACCAACATGCCGACCCCGACTCTCGACCGGAGGCTTTGCGCCTCTCGGCCTAATCCCCACGTTTCCAAAATGCGGCTGATGCCGCCACCCGCTGGAACAAAGAGGACATGTCCCGCCTTATTGTGCAAGCGGCGTGTAAAATTCCCGCGTTAAACCGGCTTGTCGGCGCGCCGAGTCGTTGAACGGAGGTTTCAACGCACCCCGAAAGTGGCGTTTCACAAGGATTTGGTAATGTTTTGCGGGGTTCACGCCCAGTCGTTTCGTCGCATGGCCGAACCATGTCGTCCCGGCGGAGACGTGGCGAATCTCATCTGTCATGATCCTCTGCAACATGCGCGCCGACATTTCATCGCCCGCTCCCCGGAAGCGGACGATGGTAGCCGGGGTGATGTCCAGCGCACGCGCTTCCAGCACCATCGGCACGATGGCAAGGCGGGCGAGCGCATCATGCGCCGTCTCGCTCGCGGCCTGCCATAGCCCGTCATGCGCCGGCAAAGCGCCGTAAAAGCTGCCGAACTGCCGCAGACGCCGGTCGAGCAGCGCGAAATGCATGGCTTCGTCGGCGCCCACCCGCATCCATTCACCGGTGAATTCCGGCGGGAATTCCGCCCCGAACCGCCCGATCAGGTCGAAGGCGAGATCGATGGCCACGAATTCGATATGGGCAAGCGCATGGAGCATCGCGATCCGCGCCCGTTCCGAACCGATCCTGCCGCGCTTGGGCATCTGGTTGGGCGGCAAAAGTTCGGGCTTTCCCGGGCGCGCCGGGCGATCCGGCATGGCGGCATCGAAGCGATGCGCCAGCCGCCCAAGCCGCCAGTTCCTTGCGACCGCCCGGGCCGCCATCAGCTTGGCCAACGGATCGGGGGTCAGCAGCACATGGGCGCAGGCCGCGCCGACGCTGTCGATGGAAACAGGAAGCGTCAAAGGCCTTGTCCGGCCTCCAGCACCTCGGCGGCATGGCCCTTGACCTTCACCTTGGGCCAGACGTGCAGGATCTTCCCGTCAGCCCCCACCAAAAAGGTCGCCCGCTCGATCCCCATATATTTGCGGCCGTAAAGCGACTTCTCGACCCAGGTGCCGAAAGCCTCGCACATCTCGCCCGGCTCGTCGGAGGCGAGCGTGACGGTCAGCCCGTATTTTTCGGCGAATTTCTTGAGCTTGGCGGACTTGTCCTTGGATATGCCGACCACCGGCACGCCCAATGCCGCGAAATCGGCGGCGAGCGCGGTGAAATCCTTGGCTTCGCTGGTGCAGCCGGGCGTGTCCGCCTTGGGATAGAAATAGACGACCAGGGGCTTGCCCCTGTAGCGCGCCAGGGTGAAATCCACCCCATCCGCATCCTTCAGCGTCACTTCAGGCACGGCGTCGCCCACATCCAGCATCGTCATTCCTCCTTGAAGGGCGCCGCCAGCGCCGCCCATGCGTCACCGACCCTTTGCCGGGCCTTACCGTAGCTTTCAAGCAGCGCGTCCCAGCTTTCGACCCCGCAGGCCCGCGCGACGAGAGGCCGGGTGGCTTGCGGAGGTTCGGTCGATTTCGGCGAAACGAGGCGGGAAACGACGAGAAAGCGGGTGATGAGATCATGGGCCGGGATCAATTCGCCCGGCAGGTGGCCGGCCGCCGCAAGCTGCTCCAGCGCGGCGCGCAGATCGGGGTCGAACGCCATATTGTGGCGGAACTGGGTGACGTGGATCAGGAATTCCAGGTCTACCAGCCCGCCCGGCACCAGCTTCACGTCCAGATCGCTCGCGGGCGGTTTGTGCCTCGCGATGTCCCCCCGCATCTTCACCGCATGGCGCGCCAGTTCATCGAAATCGCGCTGCCGCTCAAGCGTTTCCGTCAGGATCGCGCCCAGCGCCGCGCGCGCGGCATCGGAGCCGAAGACCGGGCGGGCGCGCGTGAGCGCGAGATGCTCCCAGGTCCACGCCTCCTCCCGCTGATAGCGGGCGAAGCTGTCCAGGCTGACCGCCAGCAGCCCTTGCGCGCCGGAGGGGCGAAGGCGCGTGTCCACCTCATATAACGGGCCTGCCGCGGTGTGCACCGACAGGGCATTGGTGATGCGCTGGCCAAGGCGGTTGAAATATTGCGTCGCGCCCAACGGCTTCGCGCCGTCGGATTCGGTTTCGAAGCTGCCGGTGAAGAGATAGACGAGGTCGAGGTCGGACGCATGGGTCAGCACTCCGCCGCCCAGCCGGCCCAGCGCCAGGATCACCATCTCGCCGCCGGGCACTTTTCCATGGGCGCGCTCGAACTCCGCGACGGTGGCGGCGCCCAACGCCTCGATGGCGGCTTCGGCCACGCGGGAATAGCCCCGGCCCGCCTCCAGCGGATCGCCGCCGCGAATGATCTGCGCGCCCAGAGCGAAGCGGCGGTCGTTCACGCGTTGGCGCACCCGGTCCAGCAGCGCCTGATAATCCTCCCCCTCCTCCAGCCGGGCGAACTGGTCGGCCAATATCTCCACAGGAGGCGGCGGATCGAAGGCGGAGGTGTCGATCAGCCCGTCGAGCAGTTCCGCCCGCCGCCCCAGCGCGTCGGCCAGCGTCGGCGCATGGCTCAGCAGTTCGGCCAGCAGTTCCACAAGGCCGGGTCGCGCCGCCAGCAGCTTGAAGAAGTTGATCGCGCTCGGCAGGCGGCCGACCAGATCGTCCAGCCGGTTGAGCGCCCGCGCCGGATCGGGCGCCGCGGCCAGCGTCCGCATCAGGCCCGGCAGCAATTGCTCCAGCGCCTCCCGCGACGCGCCGCTGCGCAATGCGCGGACCGTGCCCGATCGCCAGCGCGCGATCCGCGCCAGCGGCGTTTCCGGATCGGCAAAACCCAGTTCGGCAAGCTGCGCCTTCAGCCTCTCCTCGTCCAGCGACAGGGATTCATCGGGCGTCGCTGGGGTCAGCCGGTCGTAATTGCCGCCCACCCACTGCACATGCGGGCGCAGCAGGTCGAGCAGCGCTCCGCCATCCTCCAGCCCGTGCAGGCGCGCGACATTATCCAGCGCCTCGGCCGACCTGGGCAATTCATGGGTCTGGCGATCCTCCACCATCTGCAACCGGTGCTCGACGGTGCGGAAGAGGACATAGGCCTCGTCCAGCCTGGCGGCGACCTCCGCTTCGAACACGCCGGCGGCCGCCAAGGCACGCAAGGCTTCCCGCGTATTGCCCGACCGCAGGGAAGGATCGCGCCCGCCATGGATGAGCTGGTGCACCTGCGCGAAGAATTCGACTTCCCTTATGCCGCCACGCCCGCGCTTGAGGTCATAGCCCGGCCCGAACGCCTGACCCTGCGAATAATGGTCGCGGATTCGGCGGGAGATGTCCGTGATCGCATCGATGGCCCCGAAATCCAGACTGCGGCGCCAGACGAAGGGGCGGATCGCCTGCATGAAATAATCGCCCAGCGGCAGGTCGCCCGCCGCCGGTCGGGCCCGGATGAACGCCGCCTGCTCCCAGCCGAGCGCGGTCGATTCATAATAGCCGATCGCCGCCTCCACCGGCAGGGCGATGGGCGTCGCCTCCGGAGAGGGGCGCAGGCGAAGGTCGACGCGGAACACATAGCCGTCGCCGTCCCGGGCATTCAGCAGTTCGCTGACCCGCCGGCCAATGCGCACGGCCGCGTCCGCCGGGTCTTCCCGCTCGCCATGGGGCAGCGTCTTCGGGTCGTAGAGCAGGATCGGATCGATGTCCGACGAATAGTTCAGTTCCCGGCTGCCATGCTTGCCGAGCGCCAGCACCACGAAGCCCCGCTTCTCCGCGTCCGGATAACGCTCCGCCATGGCGGCGGCCAGCGCCTGCTCCAGCGCCTGGTCGGCAAAGTCCGACAGGGTGCGCGTGACCCGGTCCAGTCCCCAGACGCCCGCCAGATCGGCGGCTGCGGTCACCAAGGCCACCGCGCCACGCCTGCGCCTCAGCGACCGGGCAATGCCGTCATCGGGCGCCGCCACCTGCTGCGCGGCGGCCCAGGCCCCTTCGAAATCTCCGCTCTCCACCAGATCGGCAACATCCGGAAAGCGATCCAATTGCCGGGCCAGGAAAGGCGAATGCGCCCTGATCCTTGCCGCGACCGCCAAACGGTCCGTCACCATGAATCTCCCATAATGGAGCCGATATTGCGTGCCATTGCGACGAACACCAGAAACTTTTGCGCCGCTTGGCAGTTATCTTACCATGGAAATGCAACGAAAACCCCTCAGCCGGTCGGCCCGGATTCAGGATGGCGCGATCCGCCGCGTCCTGAATATCGGCGTTCCGCAACCCTATGAGGGCATCGGCAATGCGTTGCGTTCGACCTTCCGTGCGGGTAGCGGCGCTGTTCCGGACGACATGCTCGACCTGCTGGAGAAACTCGACCGGCATTAGTTTCCGTCGGATCGGCCCAGACCCACCGCGCTCCTGCGGAGGAGCGGGGCGTCGAGGGGACCGCCGCAGTCTAGGCTAGCCACCTTCACAAGGGGCGACAGCATTTTATTTACGATCCGCGCCTATGATGACGCGATCATGAATGGACGCGCCCCATGATCTACAAGGCCTTTGCCGCCGTGACCCTGATCGCGGCTCCGATCATCGTATTGACGGTGGAAAGCTTCGTTCCCCAATCCAGTCAGGCCGTGCCGTCCGCGGCGATTGTTCCGGCTTCAGCGCCCGTGGTGATGCCCGCCCAGGCCGCGCCGTCCCCAACGCCGCCCCAAGACAGCGGCGCCCAAGATCCGGGCGCTGCGGACTTCGGCCAGCCCATGCCCGAAGCCGGCAGACCCTTCCTCGCCCCGGGCGCAGGGCTGCCCGCTGCGCCCGTATCGAACCCGACGCCGGTCGAAGGCGTGCAGCCGTCCGACGAGGTGCCCGAATAAGGCCGGACCTCACATTCCCTTGAACGTGTCGCATTGCGCGGGATCGCCGCTGTCGAGTCCCTTGCGCAGCCAGGTCATTCGCTGTTCGCTGGTGCCGTGGGTGAAGCTTTCCGGCACGGGACGGCGGCCGGCCGCCTTTTGCAGCGTATCGTCGCCTATGGCTTGCGCCGCCTTCATCCCCTCCTCCAGATCGCCCGATTCCATGAGGCCGGTGCGCTTGGCCCAGACGCCCGCATAACAGTCCGCCTGCAATTCGACCCGCACCTGCAGCGCATTGCCCTGTTCCTCGCTGACGGCGCGCTGCCGCTGGTTCACCTCGCCCAAAGTCCCCTCCAGATCCTGCACATGATGGCCGACTTCATGCGCGATCACATAGGCTTGGGCGAAATCGCCGGGGGCGCCGAAGCGCTGGCGCAGTTCGGTGAAGAAGTCGGTGTCGAGATACACTTTGCGGTCATTGGGGCAATAAAAGGGGCCCATGGCGCTTTGCGCCGCGCCGCAGCCCGACACGCCGCTCTGGGAATAGAAGTAAAGGACCGTCGGCTGATATTGCCGGCCGGCCTGCTGGAAGAGCGGCCCCCAGACGCGCTCGGTCGATCCCAGCACCTTCAGGGACCAATGCTGTATATCGCTGAGTTTGGAGGTATCGCGGCTGACCTCGCTCCCCTGCGGCATCTGGCCGCCACCCCCCATCAGGCTCAGGGGATTGACGCCCATGACCGCCAGAATGATCAGCACCACGACGATCCCGCCGCAGCCGAAACGGCTGCCGATCAGCGGCAGCAGCAGGCCCAGACCGCCGCCCATCCCGCCGCCGAAGCCGCCGCGACCCTCCTGGATCTCGAAATTGGTGCTTTCCCGTTCGTCGTCGAGCCGCATCTCGTCCCTCTCTTTCCTTGCCCTGCCTATTCCATTCCGTCGCCGGTGGAAACGTCCCCGATGCAATGCGGGTTGCGGCGAGCGCACCGTCCCATGAAGAGAATGTAACGAGACATTCAGTTGGAATGCCGGAAGACTATTCTATATTGCGCTGCGACATGGCCGACACCGAATCCCAGCCGCGCAGGCGCGCCAATATGCCGCTTCCCCTCCCCCGCGAAGTCGCCCTGTTGCTGCAGGGCGGCGGAGCGCTCGGCTCCTTCCAGGCGGGCGTCTATCAGCGGCTGGACGAGTTGGGAATCGACGTCAGTTGGGTCGCGGGCATTTCGATCGGCGCGGTCAACGCCGCCATCATCGCCGGCAATCCGCCGCACAAGCGCCTCAGCCGGCTCAAGAAATTCTGGCTGACCGTCTCCGGCGGCATGCCCAATGTCGTCCTGCCGGAAATCGACCATATCCGCGAGGCCGCTCATCTGATGGCGGCGGGCACGGTCGCGACCTTCGGCGTGCCGGGCATGTTCCGCCCACGCCTCTGGCCCGCGCCGCTGATGCCGGAAGGGACGGCCGGCGCGATCAGCTTCTACGACAGTGCGCCGCTGAAGGACACGCTGGACGCCTGCATCGACTGGGACCTGCTGAATGACGGGCCGGTGCGGCTGTCGGTGGGCGCGGTGGATGTGGAAAGCGGCAATTTCGCTTATTGGGATACGCGCGGCCGGGGCGGCAACACCCGGATCGACGCGCGCCACATCATGGCGTCGGGCGCTCTGCCACCGGGCCTGCCGCCCATCGAGATCGACGGGCGCTGGTATTGGGATGGCGGCATCGTGTCCAACACCCCGCTCGCCCATGTGCTGGACCATCAGAGCGAGGATATGCTGGTGTTCCAGGTCGATCTGTTCCCCGCCGAAGGGCCGATGCCCCGGCAGATGACCGATGTCTATTCCCGGACCAAGGACATTCAATATTCCAGCCGCACCCGCCAGGTGACGGACCAGTATCTGCGGCTGCGCAAGGAGCATAAGGCGATCCGCGCCCTGCTCGACAAACTGCCGCCCGAATTGCAGGAGGACGCGGACGCACAGCGGCTGCGCCAGTTGCTGGACGTGGGTTCGGTCAACATCGTCCACCTCATCTACCGCAGCCGCGCGTGGGAAAGCGGAGCGCGCGACTTCGAATTTTCCCGCTCCACCATGCTCGACCACTGGGCGCAGGGCCGCGACGCGGTGGAGGAAGTGATGCACAAGGGCGACCTCATCGCCCGCAACATCGTCAACGGGAAAAGCTCCACCTTCGACCTCGACGCCCCCGACCATCTCAAGGAGAAGCAGGCATGAGCAGCCAATTCCTGTCCGGCAAGACCGCCCTCATCACCGGATCGACCTCCGGCATCGGCCTTGCCTATGCCAAGGCGCTGGCCGGGGAAGGCGCGAATGTCGTCATCAACGGCTTCGGAGATGCGGACGCGATCGAAAAGGAACGCGCCGGGCTGGAGGCGTTGAGCGGGGCGAAGGCGCTCTATAGCGGCCATGACCTCACCAGAACCGAGCAGATCGAGGCGATGATGAAGGAGGCGGCGGACGCATTCGGCGGCGTCGACATCCTCATCAACAATGCAGGGGTGCAGCATGTCGCGCCGGTCGAGGATTTCCCGGTCGACAAATGGAACCTCATCATCGCGCTCAACCTCAACAGCGCCTTCCACACGTCCCGTCTCGCCATTCCCTTCATGAAGGAGAAGAAATGGGGACGGATCATCCAGACGGCTTCGGCGCATTCGCTGACGGCCTCTCCCTATAAGAGCGCCTATGTGACGGCCAAGCATGGCCTTGCCGGTTTCACCAAGACGCTGGCGCTGGAGCTGGCGACCTTCGGCATCACGGCGAACTGCATTTCGCCCGGCTATGTGTGGACGCCGCTGGTGGAGAACCAGATTCCCGACACGATGAAGGCGCGCGGCATGACGCGGGAGCAGGTGATGAACGACGTGCTGCTGGCGGGGCAGCCGACCAAACAGTTCGTCACGGTCGATCAGGTGGCGTCCATGGCGCTTTATCTATGCAGCGATGCCGCCGCGAACATCACCGGCGCCAATATGAGCATCGACGGCGGCTGGACCGCGCAATAGCCATATCCATCCCGGTCATCGGCGCGCAATTCCTTAACATGGATTGTGTCATATTGGGGACAGCGGGAAGGATTTGTTTTCATTGAGGAAACCTGATGCGACCAGCGCAGGTTATCCCCTCCGACACGCCATGCGGCGAAATTGGAAAAGGGACTCCTCATGAAGAAATATCTCATTGCGGCCGCACTTGTTGCGGCGCTGCCTTCCGTCGCGTCCGCGCAGGAGGAAACGGCGCCCGACGGCACCCAGGCCTTCGGCGTCGAACCCTATGTCGGCATATTGGGCGGCTATCACACCTTTGACCGTGGCACCGAATTCGGCAGCGTGCCCGGCGAGACGATCATGAACGGCGCGATCATCAGCGGCGTCGCGGGCGTCAACGTGCCGCTCGGTCCCGTCTTCGTGGGCGTCGAGGGCAATGCCACCAAGGGTTTCAGCGACATCGACTGGGAATATGGGGTGAAGGGCCGCTTCGGCGCGCGGGCCGGTGAAAGCGGCATGATCTTCGCGTCGGCCGGCTATCAGTGGGTCAACGGCAAGGGCGGCTGGCCGGACCGCAAGGACTGGATGTACGGCCTGGGCGTCGAGGTCGGCCCGAAGGACATCGGTCTGGGCGGCGTCACGGGCAATAGCGGCATCCGCCTGCGCTTCCAGACCGAAACCTATGATTTCGACAGCTTCCGGCCCACGGCTGGCGTGATCTTCCACTTCTGATCCCTCCCATGGCATCGGCAGGAGCGCCCGTCGGCAACGGCGGGCGCTTTTGCTTTGGGGAAACAGGCTGGACATGCCGAAGCCCCTTAAAAGGCGCGGCAAATCCGCTTATGGTTGCTTCTTCCATCAGGGAGACCCATCGATGCGTCATGCGTTGACGGCCGTCATGGCCGCCGCCAGCCTTATCTCCATTGCCCATGCCCAGTCCCCTGGCGCGCCTGTGAATGGGGCGACGCCCGCGACGCCGGCCAATGCCATCGCAGCGACCATCGCGAAGGACATGGATGGGCTAATGACCCTCTATCGCGACCTGCATGCCAATCCCGAACTGTCCGAACAGGAAAGCGCCACCGCCGCCAAGCTCGCCCGGCGGTTGAAGGCGATGAAATTCACCGTCACCGAAAAGGTCGGTGGAACGGGCGTGGTCGCGGTACTGAAGAACGGCTCCGGCCCGGTGCTGCTGATCCGCGCGGACATGGACGGACTGCCGGTGACCGAGCAGACGGGGCTGGAATTCGCCTCCAGGGTGAAGGCCAAGACCGCCGACGGCGCCGAAACCGGCGTGATGCACGCCTGCGGCCATGACACGCACATGACCGCCTTCATCGAAACCGCGCGGCTGCTCTCCACGATGAAGGAGGAATGGAAGGGCACGCTGGTGATGATCCTTCAGCCGGCCGAGGAAGTGGGCCGTGGCGCGCGGCTGATGCTGGAGGATGGGCTCTACACCCGCTTCCCGCGCCCGACCCATGCCATCGCCTTCCACGACGCCGCCAATCTGGAAGCGGGGAAGATCGGCTATACGCCGGGCTTCGCGCTCGCCAATGTGGACAGCGTCGACCTTTTGGTGCGGGGCGTGGGCGGCCATGGCGCCTATCCGCAGACGACGCGCGACCCGATCGTGATCGGCGCGCGGATTGTGACCTCGCTGCAAACGCTGGTCAGCCGGGAACAGGACCCGTTCGACCCGGCCGTCGTCACCGTCGGCAGCTTCATGGGCGGCGCCAAGCATAATGTCATTCCCGACGACGCGAAGATGCTGCTCACCGTGCGCAGCTATTCCGATGAAACCCGGGAAAAGCTGATCCGGGGAATAGAACGCGTCGCCCGCGGGGAAGCCATTGCGGCGGGCGTGCCGGACGACAGGATGCCGGTGATCTCCGTAAAGGACGAATTCACGCCCTCCACCTACAATCCGCCCGCCTTCGCCAACCGGATGGCGGACGTGCTGAAGGCCCATTTCCCCGAGGGCACCGTCAGCGAAACCAGACCCTCCATGGCGGGAGAGGATTTCGGCCGCTATTACCGCGCCGACAAGAGCATCGAAAGCTTCATCTTCTGGGTCGGCGGCGTGCCGGCAGACCAGATGGCGAAGGCGAAGGCCGGTGAGGTCAGCCTGCCGTCGCTGCACAGCCCCTTCTGGGCGCCCCAAGCCGACAAGGTGATCGCCACCGCCAGCGAAGCCATGACGGTGCTGGCGATGCACATATTGAAGCGGGATTGAGGCTGAAGCCCCTCATTCCCCCTCCCGCAGGCGGGAGGGGGAATGTCTTGGCCTGGCCAAAAGCCACCCCGCCCCGCAACCCATGAAAAAGGGCGCCACCTCCCGGCAGCGCCCTTTCCCAATCCATAAACCCGGTCAGGCGCCCGCAGGCGACGGATCACCGAATGGCCCCTTGCGCCGGCGCGTCTTCGGGATCGAAGACCCGGCCGCCGGGATCGCGGACGGCTTGATCGTCGTGCCGTCATCACGGGTGATCTCGCCCTTGTCGAGCAGCGTCTTGATTTCCTCGCCGCTCAGCGTCTCATATTCGAGCATCGCATTGGCGAGCAGGTGAAGCTGGTCCTCATGACCCTTCAGGATTTCCTGCGCCCGCGCATAGCCCTGCTCGACCAGCCCGCGGATTTCCTTGTCGATCAGCTTGGCCGTCTCGTCCGACATATGGACACGCTGGCTTTGCGAATAACCGAGGAATGTCTCGCCCTGCTGCTCTTCATATTGCAGGGGGCCGAGCTTGTCGGACATGCCCCATTGCGTAACCATGTCACGCGCGAGCTTGGTGGCATATTGAATGTCGCCCGAAGCGCCCGACGATACCTTGTCATAGCCGAAGATGATCTCCTCGGCCACGCGGCCGCCCATGGCGACGGCCATGTTCGCGTGCATCTTGTCGCGGTGATAGCTGTAGCTGTCCCGCTCCGGCAGGCGCATCACCATGCCCAGCGCACGGCCACGCGGAATGATCGTCGCCTTGTGAATGGGGTCCGAGGCCGGTTCATGGACAGCGACGATGGCATGACCCGCCTCATGATAGGCGGTCATCTTCTTCTCATCGTCGGTCATCACCATGGAGCGGCGCTCGCTGCCCATCATGACCTTGTCCTTGGCCGCCTCGAACTCGTCCATGGCGACCAGACGCTTGCCGCGGCGGGCAGCCATCAAAGCCGCTTCGTTGACGAGGTTCGCCAGATCGGCGCCGGAGAAGCCCGGCGTGCCCCGCGCGATCGTGCGCGGATTGACGTCCGGCGCCAGCGGCACCTTCTTCATGTGCACGGCCAGAATCTTCTCGCGCCCCTCGATGTCGGGACGCGGCACCACGACCTGCCGGTCGAAACGGCCCGGACGCAACAGCGCGGGGTCCAGCACGTCGGGACGGTTGGTCGCCGCGACGATGATGATGCCCTCATTCGCCTCGAAGCCGTCCATCTCCACCAGAAGCTGGTTCAGCGTCTGCTCGCGCTCGTCATTGCCGTTGCCGAGGCCCGCGCCGCGATGGCGGCCGACCGCATCGATTTCGTCGATGAAGACGATGCAGGGCGCATTCTTCTTCGCCTGCTCGAACATGTCGCGGACGCGACTCGCGCCCACGCCGACGAACATCTCGACGAAATCCGAACCCGAAATGGTGAAGAAAGGCACGCCCGCCTCACCCGCGATGGCGCGGGCGAGCAGCGTCTTGCCTGTACCCGGCGAGCCGACCAGCAAGGCGCCCTTGGGAATCTTGCCGCCCAGCCGCGCGAACTTGCTCGGGTCCTTCAGGAACTCGACGATTTCCTGCAATTCCTCACGCGCTTCGTCGATGCCGGCGACGTCATCGAACGTCACCTTGCCGTGCTTTTCGGTCAGCAGCTTGGCCTTCGACTTGCCGAAGCCCATGGCCCCGCCCGCGCCGCCGCCCTTCTGCATCTGGCGCAGCACGAAGAAGGCGATGCCCAGAATCAGCAGGAACGGCAACGACTGGTAGATCAGGATCATCCAGAAGCTCGGCTGTTCCTCCGCCTGGCCGGAATATTTGACATTATAGTCGTCCAGCAGGCCGGTCAGGCCGGGGTCGTTCACCGGGACAGTGCTGAATTTCTGCCCGCTGCTCAGCGTGCCGGAAATCCGGTCGGTGGCGATGGCGACATCCTTGACCTGGCCTTCCTGCACCTTGGCGCGGAATTCGGAATAGGCGATGCCGGTCCCGGCGGTCGACGCCGTGCGGCTGTCGAACATGGAGACGAACAGCAGCAGGGCGACAATCACCCCCGCCCATATCATCGCGCTCTTGATCCAGGGATTACCCTGCGGGTCCTTCTCGTCGTTCATTCACCACTCTCTTTCACCCGGCAAGATAGGATGCCGCAGCAAAATCGCAAGCGCGCGCCTGCTAAGGTCAGCCGCCGATAAATTGCGACAGGGCGATATAGGCCAGGATTACCGCGACCCCCGCCGACAGACCGCAAAGCATATAGCCGGTATAGAGCAGCATCGGCGGATGGGGTCGCTCCATCCGGTGATTACGCTGCGCCGCCGAAAGAATGACGCTGGCCAGGAGGCCATAGGTCACCGCCGCAAATTCAAACATGAATCGAAAATTCCCACGCTCAACTGGCTTCATTAACCAACATAGGCGTTAAGGAAAGGTCATTGCGCCCGATCAAATCGACGGATTGTTCGACGGATGCGCCAAGCCGTGGAACCTTTCCGTAACGATCATTGCCAGCGTCGCTGGGGCGCCAGCGTCAGAGTCCAGCAGGCCCCGCCCTTCAGGATGAGGCGACCGATGCTCATCTTCTCGCCCCGGCGCGCCGCCGCGACCAGCCTGTCCACCGCTTCCCCGCGTGGCGGGGCGGCATCCGGCTGCAATCGCGCGATCATGCGGAGGATCAGGCGGCGCAACAATTCGCGGGGCAGGTCGGTCCGGTCCAGCGTCAGCCCGCCTCCACCCGCGTGCACATGGCGCGCTTCCAGATCGTCGACCGTCCAGTCCAGCGCCTCCTCCGCCTCGGCCAGAGCCGCCGCGCTGCGTCCCGCCGCCGCGGCGTCGATCCAGTCGACACCGGCCAGCGCCATGCGCAGGGCAGCCCGGTCGAAGCGCGCATCGCTGTTCGACGGATCGTCGACATGGGGCAGGCCGCGTTCCAGCGCAGAGGCGAGCAAGTCGGCCTTGCGCACGCCCAGCAGCGGGCGCAGCACCACGCCCTGCCGCGCCCGCACGCCGGCCAGCCCGCCCACGCCCGCGCCCCGGTTGAGCCGCATCAGCAGCGTTTCCAACTGATCGTCCGCATGATGCGCCGTCAGCAGCCAATCCAGCCCCCGCGCTGCCCGCCAGCCTTCCAGCAGCCTGTACCGTTGCGCTCTCGCCCAGCTCTGAACATTGCCCCGAACCGCGCCGGTGGGATGCAGGGTGGCATGCGCGATCCCGGCGCCTGCGCACCAGTCCGCCACCATCGCCGCCTCCGCTGCCGAAGCCTCGCGCAAGCCATGATCGACCGTGGCCGCCTCGACACGCCCTGGAAAGGCGCGCGCGGCGAGGTCGAGCAGCGCCATGCTGTCAGGCCCGCCGGAAACCGCCACGCCGAAACGAGCGCCGTCGGCATCCCCGACCAGCGCCATCATCGCCCGGCTCAGTTCCGCGACGGGATCGCCCTCGGCCATGGGGACTTCAGGCGGTGCACTTGGCCCTGGTCCGGCCCTTGTCCATCATGCCGCGCAGGCCGTTCGACAGGCTGGCGCCGTAGACCTGCTCCAGTTCCGCATAGACCTTGCAGGCGTCGGCGGGCTTTTTGAGCTGGATCAGCGCCTCGCCCAGATAGGCCAGGCTGTCGGCCGCACGGTCGCCCTTGGGCCGCTTCTGGTAATTTTCATAGAAGGCGACCGACGCCAGCGCCGGCTTGCCGTCGTCCAGATAGGCGCGGCCCAGCAGGTTCGCCGCCTTGCTGGCGACGGGACTGGCGCCATATTTATCCACGGTCGCCTTCAGCTGCGCCTGCGCCTCCGGATAGAATTTCGCGTCCCACAGGCGGAAGCCATAGGTGTAGGCGTCGTCGGCCTCATTACCCGTCGAGGGCCGCTCGATCGCGGCGACGGCGGTCTTTCGTTCCTCGCTCGCACCATTGGCGGCCGGGCGCGGCGCACCTGGCCGCGCCGATGCGGTGGTGGAGGCCGGAGCGGCCGAGGCGGAGGGGCCGACCGCCGGCGGCACGACCGCGGGCGCGGCACGGCTTTCCTGTTCCGCCTTGTAGCGGTTGAACGCCTCTTCCAACTGCTTCAGCTTGAAGCTGTTTTCCTCCACCTGCCCGGTGATCGAGGCCAGTTGCGATTCCAGCGCATTCACCCGCGCCGTCAAATCCGCCACCGGCGTGGAGGCAGGCGATCCCGGCACCACGGCCGGCGCGGCGGGACGCGTGATCTCCGCCTCCAGCGGCGCGCCGGCCGGGAACACCTTGCGCTGGACCGCGCGCATTTCCTTTTCCAGACGGTCGACCCGAACATCGACGCTGACATTCTGGGCCGCGAGCGGCGGCGCGAGCGCGATGAGCGCCAGTGCAGCCGTCGCGAAAAAAGCGTTACGCATGGATGATCCCCGACTTATATCCGGTGTTAACCATAGGGCGATAATCCGCCCGGTAAAGCGCGACTTTGCGCCAAATTCCGCTGAATCGCCCCTGAACGGATCAGTCGGCCGCAGCGGGCGCAGGTGCGGCGGGCACCGGGGCGGCCGGACCCGTGGGAACCGGGGCCGTGGAGGCCGGAGCCGCCTGCCCCTGACCCTGACCCTGCGCCGCGGCAGGCGCCGCCCGCGCCAGCAGCGCCTCCGCATTGACCGGCACATCGGCGATGGTCCGGTCCGGCGGCCCCAGCGGCGCAATCGGCTTGCCGCCGACCGTCACGGTCAGCGCCTGCGGCCGGCCTGTCAGGATCATCGGATTGCGGGCATTGGCGGGAAGGGTGAAGCTTTCCCCCTTCTTCATAAGCCCGTCCTTCAGCCTCTCTCCCGCCTCGTCATAAATGCGCAGCCAGACATCGTCATTGGCGGTGAACAGCACGGTCTGCACCACCGGCGCCGCCGGGCGCGCGCCTGCTGCCGGCTTCGCGGTCGCGGGCGCGGGGGCACTTTGCTGCGCGGCGATCTCCTCGCCTGTCGGCGGCGTCATCACCTGCGTGCGCCAGACGGCGAAGCCGGCGACCAGGATCACGACGATTGCCGCCGCCGTCCAGGCCAGGGCCCGCGATGGAACCCGCGCCGGATCGGCCGGTTCGAACGCCTCATAGCGGTTGCTGCCAAGGTCGGAATTATGCACCGCGTTGCGCACGTCGGCGGCGATCGCCACCTCGTCCACATCGATGGCGCGGGCATAGGCGCGGGCAAAGCCCACCGCATAGGGAATGCCGGGCAGGGCGGCATAATCGTCGCGCTCTATCGCCTCCAACTGCCGCTGGGCGATGCGCGTCCGCGTGGCGACATCCTGTATCGACAGTCCTTGCGCCTCCCGCGCGGCGCGCAGGCGCGCGCCCGGAGTATTGGGCTGCCGTTCCGGCGCCGCGACGCCGGGTTCCAGTTCAGGTTCTTCTGCCATGCTGCTCCGCGACTTTTGAAGGCTGGCCTTGTCTCATTGCGGGACGGGGATTGTCAACGCCGCGCCGCCCCGGAAAGGCGGGATGCATCGCCGCGATCCCCATTAATTCAATTCAATAGCATGTTCGCCGGCCCAGTCGACCAGCGCCGAACGAATATCCGTCACGCCCTTGTCCAGCAGATCGCGCATGAACCGGCGCAGTTCCGCAGCATCGATGGTCCGGATCATCGCCTTCACCGGGCCGACCGATGCCGGGGTGATCGACAGGCGCCGCACGCCAAGGCCGATCAGCGCCATCGCTTCCAGCGTGCGCCCGCCCATTTCGCCGCAGACGCCGACCGGCACCTCATAGGTTTCACAGGCGCGCACCACGCGGTCCAGGAAGCGCAATATCGCGATGCTCAGCCAGTCGTAGCGCTCCGCCAGGCGCGGATGCGCGCGGTCGGCGGCGAACAGGAACTGCGTCAGGTCGTTGGTGCCGATGGAGAGGAAATCGAGCCTGGGCAGCAGGAGGTCCAGCCCCTCCGCCAGCGCGGGCACCTCCAGCATCGCGCCATAGCGCACCGCGACCGGCAGCTTCTTCTTCTGCGCCACCAGCCATTCGCGCTGATGTTCGACGAGCGCCTTCGCCTGCTCATATTCCCAGGGCTCCGACACCATCGGGAACATGACGTGCAGCACCTTGCCCGCCGCCGCCTCCAGCAGCGCGCGGGCCTGCGCCTTCATCAGGCCGTCTCGGTCCAGCGCCAGCCGCAAGGCGCGCCAGCCCATGGCCGGATTGTCCTCCAGCTCCTCCTCATCGTCGCGGGACATGTAGGGCAACGCCTTGTCGCCGCCGATGTCGACAGTGCGGAAGATCACCGGCCGGTCGCCCGCGGCATCAAGGACGTCTCGATAAAGCCGCTGCTGCTTTTCCCGCTGCGGCAAAGTGGCGGAGACGAGGAACTGGAATTCGGTGCGGAAGAGCCCGATGCCGTCCGCCCCCACGATGTCCAGCGCCTGCGCATCCTCCCGCAGGCCCGCATTCACCATCAGTTCGATCCGCTGCCCGTCCACCGTGACGGACGGCAGGTCGCGCATCGCCGCGAATTCCGCGCGGCGCTTCTGCGTCACATGCAGCTTGTTCTCGAACGCCTCCTCCATGTCGGGCGTCGGACGGATCAGCAGATTGTTGTCGGCGACGTCCATCAGGATCAGGTCGCCTTCGTTCACCTGATGGCGGATGTCGCGCACCCGGCCCAGCACCGGCACGCCCATGGCGCGCGCGACGATGGTCACATGGGCCGTCAGCGACCCTTCCTCCAGGATCACGCCCTTCAACCGCCGCCGGTCATATTCCAGCAGTTCCGCCGGTCCCAGGTTGCGCGCGATGAGGATGGCGTCCTGCCGCAATCCGAGTTGCGCCGCCGTCCCGAGCTGCCCCGACACGATGCGCAGCAGCCGGTTCGCCATATCCTCCAGATCGTGCATCCGGTCCTGGAGCAGCGGATCGTCGATCTGGCGCATGCGCATGCGGGTGCGCTGCTGCACGCGCTCTATGGCCGCCTCGGCGGTCAGGCCGCTGTCGATCGCCTCGTTGATCCGCCTGATCCATCCTTCGTCATAGGCGAACATCTTGTAGGTTTCGAGCACCTCCTGATGCTCGCCCTCGGTGCCGAACTCGGCCGTGCCGGTCATGCGGTCGATCTGTTCGCGCATCTTGGTGAAGGCGGAAATGACGCGGGCCCGCTCCGCCTCCGTATCCTCGGCCACGGTATGTTCGATATGGACGCGCGGCTGGTGGAACACGGCATGGCCCCGCGCCATGCCCATCACCAGTTGCAGCCCGTGCAGCACCGAGGAACCGGTATCCTGCACCCGGCTGTCCAGCGGACCGTCATCGGCCAGTTCGGCATTGGCGATCAGTTCGGACAACACCATCGCCACGGTCTGCAGCGCCTCGATCTCGATCTCTTCATAACGGCGCGGCTCCACATGCTGCACGCACAGGACGCCGATCGCTCGCTCCCGCCGCACGATCGGCACGCCCGCGAAACTGTGGAACAGCTCCTCGCCCGTTTCGGGCCGATAGCTATAGTCGGGATGCGACGCCGCCTCGTCCAGGTTCAGCGTCTCGACATTGGTGGCGATCATGCCGACCAGCCCTTCGCCCATCGCCATGCGGGTGACGTGGACGGCCTCCTGCTTCAAGCCCCGCGTCGCGAACAGTTCCAGCAGCCCTTCGCGCACCAGATAGATGGAGCAGACCTCGCTCGACAGCGATTCCCCGATGATCTCCACCACCTTGTTCAGCTTCGCCTGCGCGCTGGTGCGCGCGGCCATGACTTCCTGCAGGCGAATGAGGATCTGGCGGGCGGCGGCGGCGGGCGTGCTGGGCATGTGCCAAGCGCTAACAGATCGCGCGTCCGCTTTCCAAGGCGAATATGCGCGGTTCCAGCGGATTTTCCGTCTATGGATATGGCGGAAATGGACGAGGCTTTCGTTTACAGCCTTAAAATCTCGAAAGTCAGCGAGTCAGGGAGACGAGCATATGGCAGAAATCGATACTAAAGCCTTCGAACAGGATCTGATCGACCGCGGCTATTCCCGCCGCCAGATGGGCAAGGTCGCGGCCCTGCTGGGCGCGGGCGCGGCCGCCCTGCGCGTCACCGGCGCCATGGCGCAGCAGGCGGCGAAGCCGGTGGAAGGCGCGGTGCGCATCGGCGCCAATGAATGCTGGACCGGCCCCTTCCCCGTCGCCGCCGAAGCCGCGTTCAAGCTGGTGCAGGAAGGCAATCGCTACGAACCGAATGACGAACATGCGAAGCTGTTCGCCGCCGTCGCCGCCGTGGAGGGCATCCCGGCCGACCGCATCACCGCCTGGCCGGGCTCCAGCGATCCGCTGAGCCGCGTCGCCGTCGCCTATGCATCGCCCACGCGCGGCATCGTCACCGGCAACCCTGCCTATGAGGCGATCTGGCGCACCGGCGACTGGCTGGGCGCGAAGGTGACGAAGGTGCCGCTCACCAAGGATTATGCCCATGACGTGAAGGCGATGCTGGCGGCCGATCCCAATGCGGGTGTCTATTATATCTGCTCGCCCAACAATCCGACCGGCACGATGACCCCGCTGGCCGACATCCAGTGGCTGGCCGACAACAAGCCGAAGGACGCGATCCTGGTCGTCGACGAAGCCTATATCCACTGGTTCGATGGTCCGAACGCCGCGAAGATGGCGGCCAGCCGCGACGACGTGCTGATCCTGCGCACCTTCTCCAAGCTGTTCGGCATGGCGGGCATGCGGCTGGGTCTCACCTTCGCCAGCCCCGCGATCATGGAAAAGATGATGCGCTATGACGGCGGGCAGGTGACCGCGATGCTGCCGATGACCGCCGTCGCCTGCGGGACCGTGTCGGTGGCGCAGGCCGACCTCATCAAGGCCCGCCGCGCGGAAATGGTCGCCAATCGCGAAATGGCCATCGCCCACCTCAGGAAGAAGGGGATCAAGGTCATCCCCGGCAGCCAGGCCAATATGTTCATGGTCGACTGGGGAAAGCCGGCCAAGGCCATGCAGGCCGCCATCCTTGCGGAAAAGGTGCAGATCGGGCGCAACTGGCCGATCTGGCCCAATGTGTCGCGCGTCTCGGTCGGCTCGGCCGATGAGATGAAGGCCTTCTGCGATGCCATCGACAAGGTTTGGAAAGCCTGATCCAGGTTAACGGCTCATAAAATTTCAGGAATCCGGAGGCGGCGCATTGTGGAAATGCGCCGCCTCCTTCGTTTCCCCCGGTGGAATATGCGCAGTTGATGGAACAACTAGGGGAACAGACGACATGACCATGATGTTGGAAAAGGACGCCCGCGAAGACCTGCTCGACCGGGGCTATTCCCGCCGCACGATCGGCAAGATTTCCGCTCTGATGGCGGCCGGGGCGGCTGCCGGCAACCTGTTGATCCAGCCCGCCCTCGCGCAGCAGCAGGCGGCGCGCGGGGTGAAGGGCGCGGTGCGCATCGGCGCCAACGAATGCTGGACCGGCCCGTTCGAACCGGGCGTTCAGGCCGCGGCCAGGGCCGCCGCCGTCGGCAACTGGTACGATCCCGACAATTACAAGGGCGACCTGATCGCCACCATCGCCAAGGTGGAGGGGATTCCGGAATCGCACATCATGCTGTGGCCGGGTTCGGGCGGGCCGCTGGTCAGCACGGTCGCGGCCTTCTGTTCGCCCACCAAGGGCCTCGTCACCGCCGATCCGACCTTCGAATCCGCCTGGCGCACCGCCGATTATCTGAAGGCCCCTATCGCCAAGGCCCCCCAGGCCATTGGCAAGGGGCACGATGTCAAGGCGATGCTGGCCGCCAATCCCAATGCCGGGCTCTATTATATCTGCACGCCCAACAATCCGACCGGCACCATCACGCCGCTGGCCGACATCGAATGGCTGCTGGCGAACAAGCCCAAGGATTCGTTCCTGCTGGTCGACGAAGCCTATATCCACTGGTTCGACGGCCCGAACGCCGCGAAGCTGGTGGCGGGTCGCAAGGACCTGATCGTCATGCGCACCTTCTCCAAGCTGTTCGGCATGGCGGGCGTGCGCCTCGGCCTGACCTTCGCGGACCCCGAAGTGCAGAAGCGCATCAGCCTGTTCGGCCCGACGGCGGGCGGTCTGTCGATCACCGCCATGGCCTGCGGCAATGCGGTCTATCCCGAAGCCGGCCTCATCAAGGCACGCCGCGCGGAAATGATCGCGAACCGCGAGGAAACCATCGCCTGGCTCACCAAGAAGGGCATAGAGGTGCACCCCGGCAGCGAGGCCAATATGTTCATGGTCGACTGGAAGACCAAGCCGGCCAAGGAGATGCAGGCCGCCCTGATCGCCACGCCGGAAAAGGTGCAGATCGGGCGCAACTGGCCGATCTGGCCCACAGTCTCGCGTGTGACCGTGGGTTCGGCCGACGACATGGCGAAGTTCCGCGCCGCCGTGGACAAGGTGTACAAGGCCTGATTTCCTTCCCTAGGGGTCGCAGAAAGGGCGTCCGGTATATCCGGGCACCCTTCTTTCCATCCTGGGGCAATCCAAGGCATTTCCCTCCCGTAGTCGGGAGGGGGATGTCCGCTCTGCGGCCGACCTAGAGCCAATCGACATTCAGAAGATGACGAGCCGAAAATGGTGGTTTTCCGTGACCCGGAGCGCAGCCTACTCAAAGTAGGTGAGCACCGGAAGCACGGAAAAGCGTCATTTGCAGGCCGTCAGGGCTGAATGTCGATTGGCTCTAAGCCATGCCCGCCGAAGTCTCGCACAAAGCCTTGAACTGCTCGGCCATCTGGTCCCAACCGGGGTGGAATCCCATCTCCTCATGCTTCGCCATCGCTCCGGCATCCCAATGCCGGGCCGTCGCGGTGAAGCGCGTCCCCTCCCCCTCCACGGCAAAGCTCCAGATCGCCGTCATGAAGGGCGTCTGCGGTATCCAGCCGGAGGCATAGGCGTCGGTCGTCACCACCTTCTCCTGCGGCACCACCTCCAGCACGATGCCTTCCATCGGCCCCGTGTCCTCGCCATTCGGGCCGAACATCCGCACCGCGCTCCGCCCGCCGGGCCGCAGATCCTCCTCGATCACCTCGGCGCGCCAGGGCTTCGGGCAGAACCATTGGTCCTTGAGGTCCGTCCATACCTTCCACACGATTTCGCGCGGGGCGGCGATGTGACAGGTCACCGATAGTTCGAATTCCGCCGCGCTCATGCCGGCCTCCCCTCGAAAGCCGCCTTCATCCGGGCGGTATCCAGCTTCTGCATGGTCATCATCTCGTTCATCATCCGCTGGATGCCCGGTCGGTCGCCGGTCTTGTAAAGGTCCATGATCTCCTGCGTCACCAGCTGCCAGGACAGGCCATATTTGTCCTTCAGCCAGCCGCACGGGCCCGGCGACCCCCCATCGGCTGTCAGGGCATCGAAATACCGATCGATCTCCGCCTGATCCCGACAGGCGACGGACAGCGAGACCGCCTCTGTGAAAGGAAATTTCGGCCCGCCGTTCAGCGCCTGATAGCTTTCCCCGAACAGGGTGAATTCCACCAGCAGCACGTCCCCGCCCTTGAACGGACTGGGGCTGGGATTATCGTCGGGATAGCGGCTGATGAAATCCACCGATCCCCCGAACAGGGATGTGTAGAAGCGCGCGGCCTCCTCCGCCTGCCCGTTATACCACAGGCAGGGTGAAATCTTCGACATGGTTCCTCTCCTTATGCCGTGCCGGATCGCATGCCCACCAGCGCGAACATCGCGCCCTGGGGGTCGGTCGCCTGGATGATCCAGGCCCCGCCCGGCACCTCCATCGGGCCGTTCAGCACGGTTCCGCCGCCGGCCTTCACCTTCTCCGTCGCGATGTCGATGTCCGGCACGACGAAGTAGAAGAGCCAGACCGGCACCGGCACCTCCGGGGGACGGGCCATGATGCCGCCCGTCATGCTCTGGAAATCGGTGCCGCCGGTCTGGGAGACGAGCTGATAGCTGCCCATTTCCCCCATATCCATGGCCTCGCCCTTCGCCCAGCCGAACTGCCCGGTGTAGAAGGCCAGGTCGGCGTCGAAAGCGCCGCTGTAAAGTTCATGCCAGCCGACATGACCGTTCGCCATCGGTGGTGCGGGCTCCATCCCGTCGGGACTGGACCCCTTGAGCAGCATGAACGCCGCCCCGCCCGGATCGCTCATCACCGCGAAGCGCCCGACGCCCGGAATGTCCTCCGGCGCGCGCTTCACGCTGCCGCCCGCCCCGGCCAGCCGCTTCGCATCCGCATCCACATCGGCCGAACCGACATAGCCACCCCACCAGGGCGACATGCCGCGATCCTTCGCTTCGGCCGGAATGGACATGATCCCGCCCATCGGCCCGGCGCTGCCCGACACGACATGATAGGGATCATCGGTCCGCTCCCCGCCAAAAGGTTGCGCGGTCCAGCCGACGATGTCGCCATAGAAGGCGATCGCCGCCTGCGGATCGCTGGTCATCAGTTCATACCAGAAGAATTTGCCGTTCAGGTCGGTCATTTCCAGCCTCCCTCAAGCCCAGTTTTCGATCCCTGCCCTCAGGCCCTGGCGTCGAGCAGCACTTCGAACCCGCCATAGATCAGCCGCGCACCGGCGAAAGGCATGTCTTCCCCTTCCTTCGGCTCCATCCGCGGATCGTTCATGACCTTCTCCGCCCCTGCATCGCGAGTCGCCTTGTCGGGCCATTCGATCCAGGAAAAGACGACCTCCTCATCCTCCTCCGCGATCACGGCGGTGCGGAAATCGTTGACCTTGCCCGGCTTGACGTCGTTCGCCCAGCATTCCACGACCCGCAGCGCGCCATGTTCGATGAAGATCGGCGCGGCATAGGCCGCCACTTCCCTGTACCGCTCCTTGTTGCCCTTGGGCACGGGGATCACGAAACCGTCCATATAGCTCATCGTTTCTCTCCTTAAGGAAAGGCGGAGTTCAGGCGGCGGCTTCCTTGTTCACCGCCAGCGCCGCTTCCATATCCATCCACGCCACTTCCCAGATATGGCCGTCCAGGTCGGCAAAGCTGCGGCCGTACATGAAGCCATGGTCCTGCCGGGGATTGGGCTCCGCACCGCCCGCCGCCAACGCCTTCTCCGTCGTCCGGTCGACATCGGCGCGGCTCGCCTCGCTAAGGGCAAGCAGCACCTGGGCCGTTTCATGCGCGTCCGGAATGCGACGCGGCGTGAAGCCGGCAAACCGCTCCCGCGTCAGCAGCATCACGTGGATATTGTCGGAAAAGCTCAGCATCTGCGCGCTGTCGTCCGCAAAATCATTGTTCCGGACCGCGCCCACCGCCTCGTAAAAGGCTATCGAGGCGGCCAGATCCTTCACCGGCAGGTTGACGAAAATCATTTTCGGAGCGGGGGCGTTCGGCATCACACATCTCCTTGGGATCATCCTGGCCTGTGGCCTTTTCCCGACTCACCGGCTTGAACTTTATGCACTGATAGATTATCTTATACAACCTATAAGTTAGGAAAAATAACCAAGGACTTCCTCTCGTGAAAAAGCGGGCCTATCAGGATGGTTGTGCAACGGCCCATGCGCTGGACCTGATCGGGGATCGCTGGGCCATGCTGATCATGCGGGAATTGATGCTCGGTCCCAAGCGTTTCACCGATTTGCGCGCCAGCCTGCCCGGAATCAGCGCCAACGTGCTGACGCAAAGGCTGGAGGAGCTGGAAGCGGCCAGCATCCTCATCCGCCGCCGCCTGCCCCCGCCCGCCGCCAGCCAGATTTATGAGCTGACGGAATGGGGCCGCGAGTCGGAGATATTGTTCCAGGTGCTGGGACGCTGGGCATCCCGCTCTCCCACGATGCAGCCCGGCATGCCGATGAGCAATGCGTCGGTGATCCTGTCGATGCGCACGATGATCGACCGAGACCGCATAGGCGATCTGGATGCGACCATCGGCCTGCGCTTCGGGGAGGAGGAGTTCCGCCTGACCCTGAAGGATGGCGATTTCACCGCCGGGCGCGGCGAAGCGGGCGGTGCGGACGCAATCTTCTCCGGCGACCAGAATGGACTGGCCGCCGTGATCTATGGCGGCCTGACGTTCGAGGACGTGGCCGACTCGCTTCAGGTGGAGGGGGACAGGGCCCTTGCGGCACGCTTCGTCCGCCTGTTCCCCTTGCCGCCAAAGGCGCCTTCGACGACCACGCCAGCGTCATGAGGCCCCATAATCCTCCCCATGCCGGGCATGGGGAGGTTTCATGTCCGCTCAATGCCCGGCGTTCAAAATCCCGAACACCTGCTCAAACTCCCCGCGCCGCTCCGCTTCGCGCAGGAACTTCACCCGTTCGACGCAGATTTCCTCCAGCGGCGGCTGCTGCGCCAGCAGCCCCATGACTTCCGCTATGAATTCGTCCAGCGGCATCATCTGCGGATTTTCCGCATGGCCGGGCATCAGGTCGGTCTGCACTCCCGGCGGCGCCAGTTCGATCACCTCGACATTGCTACCCCTGAGCTGATGCCGCATCGACTGCGACCAGCTATGGAGCGCCGCCTTGGTTGCGCTGTAGGTGGGAGTGGCCGCCAGCGGGACGAAGGCCAGACCCGACGTCACCGTCATCAGCGTCGCCGCCTCCAGCCCCAGCAGATGCGGCAGCAACACATGGGTCAGGCGGATCGGCCCCAACAGGTTCGTGGCGACGGTGGCCTCCGCTATGGCAAGGTCGATCCGCTCCTCCACAACCATGATCCCGGCATTATGGATCACGACATTGAGCGCGGGGAAGTCCGCGACCAGCTTTCCGGCGAAGGCCGCGATCGCCGCCGCGTCCTCCATGTCGACGGTCAGGGCTGCCATGCCCGGATGCTCCGCCGCCACGGCGTCCAGCGCCGCCTGCCGCCGCCCGGCGATGATGACCTGATTGCCGGCCGCATGGAATTCATGCGCCAGCGCCGCGCCGATGCCGGAACCGCCGCCGGTGATGAGGATGGTGTTGCCGCTCTTACGCATGGTCTTCTCCTTTTGCGATGGTGTGACCGGCAATCTAGAGCTACACTCTCTTTTTGAAAGAAGGCACCGAAAAGTGCCATACGCACCAAGAGGTGAGAAATGGAAAATCCGTTGCAAAAACGTTTTGCCCCGGCTGAAATCGCCGAAGCGGAAGCCTTTATCGACACCAATCCCGAAGCGCCGCTGGACCCTCGGATCGAACGACTCGTCAACGATCTGATCGGCCGGGTCGCGGATAAATGGACGCTGCTGGTCCTCGAACTGCTGGAGGAAAGGGGCACGCTCCGCTTCACCCGCATTGCCGAACAGGTGGAAGGCATCAGCCAGAAGATGCTGACCCAGACATTGCGTCAGATGGAGCGCGACGGCCTCGTCATCCGCACCGTCCATCCCGTGGTGCCGCCGCGCGTCGAATATGCGCTGACGCCGCTCGGCAACAGCCTCAGCGCCGCCTTTTGCGGCGTCTGGGTCTGGGCGGAGCGCAATCTGGAAGCGGTGGAGGAAGCCCGGCGCCGTTTCGACACGCGCGACTGAGGGATTATTGCGCGGGAATGAAGGTTTCCCGCATGGGCGTCAGCGGGAATGTCGGCACCTCTACCCGTACCGGAGCGCCGGGCACCAGAGCCGATGGCGGCGTCCCCGGCGCACCGGGCGCAAAACCGGCCGCGATCTCCCTGGGCGGGGTCGGCGGCGGCGGCAGCGGCGTTGGCGACACCACCACGCTCACCGTCCCGCCGAAGCGCGACTGCCATTCGGCCAGCCGCCGCAGATAATCGGCATAGGCGGCGTAGAATTCCTGGAACGGCTTTTCCAATTGGGTGAGCGCTTCGGGCGCATAGGCCAGCAGCTGGTTCGACGGCATGGCCAGTATCTTCGCCCCCACCTCTATGGCCACGGGGCAGAAGCTTTTCGTCACCGGCGGCAGCGCAAAGAAATTATAGACGACGGTGTTGAGCAGTTCCCGCGCCTTCAGCCCGCCCTGACCGTAAGCGACATAATAATTGCGGTCGACCGCCGCGTTCGCTTCGCGCAGGGCCGCCTCATGCACATGCAATATCCGGTTATACTGGATGCGCGCCGGTTCGTTCACGCCATGACAGGAAAGCGCCGCGACGTTCAGCGCCATGCGCACGTGCCACAGCGCCGTATTGGCCGTCACGCCGCGATTGGGCGTCAGATATTTACCGTCCTCGCCCACATCCGGAATGCCCATTTCCTCGACCGCCCCCATCGGCGGCAGGGGCTTTATCGTGGGCACCACCGGGGGTGGCGGCGTGGGCGGCGCCTTCTTCTCGGGCGTGGAACAGCCTGCGATCAGCGCGAGCGCGGTGACAGATGCAAACTCACAGAAACGGCGAACGACGGTACGCGGCGGCACCCTGGCATCCCTTTGATCATTATCCGGACGTCACAACTCATCGCAGAGCGAAGCGTTCCTGACGACCAAAGCGGGCTCGGCTCGTCCGGGGAGGGATTCGGTTCGTCCCATTTGCCCTGCGACGCGCACCTGCGAAGGGAATGCGGTATGCCCCAGGCCGCTGCGTCAAAATCGGACGCTGGTCGCGCGCTCCAAGTTTTTGTTGCGTATCCTTTGAAGCAGAAAACCGGTCCCGCTTTTCTGCACGATATCCTAGATGCGCCGTTCCAGCGCCGCCGCCGCTTCGTCCATCAATTGCGCGATGATGTCGGCCACCGGCTCCTCCTTCGACACCATGCCCACCGACTGCCCGGCCATCAGCGAACCGCCCTCGACATCGCCGTCGATCACGGCGCGGCGAAGCGCACCCGCCCAATAATGTTCGATCTGGAGCTGCGCCTCGCCCATGTCGACCGCGCCGCTGTCGAGCAGATTGGCGACCTCCCGCTGCTTGGCCGTAAAGGCCTCGGTTCCCGCGTTTTTCAGCGCCCGCACGGGGATGACCGGCAGGCGCGGGTCGATCTGCACGCTGGCGATCGCATCGCGGGCCGATGCACGGAAAAAGGCCTTCTTGAAGTTCGGATGGGCGATGCTCTCGACCGCGCAGGCAAAGCGGGTGCCCAGCTGCACGCCCGCCGCGCCCATTTCCAGATAGCCGGCGATCAGTTCGCCACGCCCGATGCCGCCGGCGACGAAGACGGGAAGCTGCGACGCCATTTCCGGCAGGATTTCCTGCGCCAGCACGCTGGTCGACACCGGGCCGATATGTCCGCCCGCCTCCATGCCCTCGATCACCAGCGCATCCACCCCGGAACGCGCCAGCTTCTTGGCCAGCGCCAGCGCGGGAGCGAAGCAGATCAGCTTCGCGCCCTTCTCCTTGATCGCCTCGATACTGCCCTTGGGCGGCAGGCCGCCGGCGAGGACGACATGTCCGACCTCATGTTTCGCGCAAACCTCGATCAGCTCGAAAAGCTGCGGGTGCATGGTGATGAGGTTGACGCCGAAGGGCTTGCCCGTCAGCGCCTTGGTCGCCGCGATCTCCCTGTCGAGCAGCTCGGGAGTCATGGCCCCGCAGGCGATCACGCCGAAGCCGCCCGCATTGGAGATGGCCGCAACCAGATTGCGCTCCGACACCCAGCTCATCGCCCCGCACAGGATCGCGACCTCGCAACCCAGGAAATCGGTGCCGCGGGCCATCAGGGAAGCGAGTTTGGCGTTGGTCATGTTCAAGCCCTTAGAATCATAAAGCCCCTCCCCTTCAGGGGAGGGGTTGGGGTGGGGGTTCTCCCCACGCGCTATTTTGTGGGGCAGTCCCCCATCCCCGGCCCCTCCCCTGAAGGGCAGGGAAGGAAAGGTCAAGCGACCGGCGCGTCCAGGCCATAGGCCGTGTGCAGCACACGCACCGCCAGTTCGGTCTCATCCTCGTCGATCAGCACCGAAACCTTGATCTCGCTGGTCGAGATGGCGAGGATATTGATGCCGCGATCAGCCAGCGACTTGAACATGGTGCTGGCGACGCCCGCATGGCTCTTCATGCCGACGCCGACGACCGACACCTTCGCCACCTTCGTATCCGGGATCACCCGGTTGAAGCCGATCACGTCCTTCTGGCTTTCCAGCACGTCCAGCGCCCGTGCAAGATCCGCGCCCGGCACGGTGAAGGTCACGTCCGTCTCGCCCTTGTCGCGGCCGACATTCTGGATGATCATGTCCACGTTGATCGCGGCGTCGGCCAGCGGCCCGAAGATGTGCGCCACCGCGCCCGGACGGTCCGGCACGCGGGTCAGGGTGATCTTCGCCTCATTCTTGTCATGGGCGATGCCGGTGATGAGCTGACGTTCCATCTTGTCTTCCTTGAGCTTGGCTTCCAGTTCCTCTTCGCTGACGATCAGCGTGCCGGGGAGGTCGTCCTGGGTGGGATCATCGAAGGAGGAAAGCACCTGCACGACCACGCCTTCCTTCATGGCGAGGCCGACCGAGCGGGTCTGGAGCACCTTGGCGCCGACCGAAGCCAGTTCCAGCATCTCCTCATAGGTGACGAGGTCGAGCTTGCGCGCCCGCGCCACGATGCGGGGATCGGTGGTGTAGACGCCGTCGACGTCGGTATAGATGTCGCAGCGGTCCGCCTTCACCGCCGCCGCGACGGCAACGGCCGAGGTATCGGACCCGCCGCGGCCGAGGGTGGAGATGCGGCCATCCTCCATCATGCCCTGAAAGCCGGGGATGACCGCCACCGTGCCCGACCGCATCGACGCCAGCAGGTCGATCGTGTCGATGTCCCCGATGCGCGCCTTGGCATGGGCTTCGTTGGTGCGGATCGGAAGCTGCCAGCCGAGCCAGCTCCGCGCATCCACGCCCATCGCCTTCAGCGTCATGGCCAGCAGGCCGCTCGTCACCTGTTCGCCGGAAGCAACGACGACATCATATTCCGCCGGATCGTAGAGCGGCGAGGCTTCCTTGCAGAAACCCACCAGCCGGTCGGTCTCCCCCGCCATGGCGGATACGACGACGGCGACCTCATGCCCCTGTTCGACGACATGTTTGACCCGTGCGGCCACGTTGCGAATTCGCTCCATCCCCGCCATGGAGGTGCCGCCGAATTTCATCACGATGCGCGCCATTTGCCTGTCGAACCCGCCTGCTGAAAAGAAATAAAATGCCCCGGAGGGGCGCGAAAACGGCGCTCCTATTAGCAGCAGCGGCGAATATGGCAAGCAAAGCGACAGAGTAGCGGCAGCAGCGGAAGGAACCGACCCGCCTGCCGGTCATTGCCCGTCCGGGGACCAGGAACGGAGGATGCGATGGAAAGCAGCTTATGGGCGATGGTGACGATCGGCGGGCCGATCCTGCTCGGGATCGTGCTGATTTTCGTGATGCTCAGCAACCGCAGGCACCGGACGCCGGAAGAGATGCGCCGCACCGAGGATGCGACGCGGGACCTCTACCGTCGCCTCGACCAGGAGGACAAGGCGCGCGAATTCGGATCGGCGGCGCCGGGCAATGCAAGACAGGCCGAAAAACAGCCATAGCCTGCACCCCCGGACACTGGTAGCAGGAGGCCATGGAGAATATTGCGTCCAGCACCATCGACCCGCGTGAAGCCGCCCATTTCGGCACCATGGCCGCCGACTGGTGGAATCCCCATGGCAGCAGCGCCATGCTGCACAAGCTCAATCCGGTCCGGCTGCGCTATATTCGCGATGCCGTCGACCGGCATTGGCCGGGGCGGAGCCATGATTTCCGTCCGCTGGCGGGCCGCCGCGCCCTGGACGTCGGCTGCGGCGCCGGCCTGCTGGCCGAACCGCTGGCGCGCCTGGGCGCTAGCCTGACCGCGCTGGATGCGGCGGAGGAGAATATCGCCGTGGCGCGCAACCATGCCGCGGGGCAAGGCCTCGCCATCGACTATCGCGCCACGCCGGTGGAACGACTGGAGGAAACAGGTTTCGACCTCGTCACCTGCATGGAGGTGATCGAACATGTGGCGGACCCGGCAGCCTTCGTCGCCGCGCTGGCGGAAAAGATGGCCCCGGACGGCCTGCTGATCCTTTCGACGCCCAACCGCACCCCCCTCTCCCGCCTTGCCATGATCACCATCGGGGAAAGCATCGGCGGCATCCCCAAGGGCACGCATGACTGGCACAAATTCCTCAATCCCGAGGAACTTGCGAAGCTGCTGGAGAATGCGGGGCTGGAGGTGATCGACAGCAGCGGACTCAGCTTCTCACCGGCCAGGGGCTTCATCCTTTCGCCCAACAAGGCGATCAACTATCTGCTGACCGCCCGGCACCGGCAGGGCTGATGGCGATGGCGGTCGATCCCCGCATCGACGCCTACATCGCCCGGCAGGCCGATTTCGCACAGCCGATCCTCCGCCATTTGCGCGGTCTGATCCACGCGGCATCGCCGGACATTGCGGAAACCGTCAAATGGGGCATGCCCTTCTTCACCTATCGGGACAAAAACCTCTGCAACATGGCCGGCTTCCAGCGGCATGTCGCCTTCGGCTTCTGGCATGACAAGGTTGCGCCGGACAGCAGTCGTGGCGAAGCCATGGGCCAGTTCGGCCGGATTCGAAGCCTGCAAGATCTGCCGGACGATGCCACGATCGCAGCTCTTTTGAGGAAAGCCATGGCGTTGATAGAGGCAGGCAACGAGCCACGCAGCGGCGTGAAGACGCCTCGCGCACCGCTCCCCCTGCATCCCGCTTTCGCGGCGGCCCTCGACGCCGACCCTGCCGCCGCGGCAACATGGGCAGGCTTCCCGCCCGGCAAGGTGCGCGACTATTGCGAGTGGATCAACGATGCGCAAACGGATGCCACCCGCGACAGGCGCATCGCACAGGCGGTCGAATGGATCGCGGCGGGCAAGGGCCGCAACTGGAGATATGAAAAACGCTGAGAAGCGGTGAGCCGGGGATGGAGACCGGAGGAACGCAGCGGGGACTGAAAAAGCGTTCCGGGGCTCGCATTTCCCCGTGCCGCGCTCCCCAAAGGCGCGGCACCCATGACACCCTCAACTCACCGGCTTCGCCACAGCCACCATCGTCGGCTGGGCATCCGACACGGCATCCTTCGGCGCCACATCGGCAGCCGGAGTCTTGAGGCTCGCGGCAGCCGATTGTAGCGCAATGGCCGCCGCCTCCAGCGCTGCGGCCGCCGATTGCGGCGTGACGGCGGGCGGTGCCGCTTCCGCCACGGCAACCGGCATCGCTGGTTCCGCCACCGGCGGCGGCGCGGCCAAAGGCGCCGCAGCAGCCGTCTTCAGTTCACAGACATCGCCCACGCCAGCCGGCTTTTCCGAAAAATTCCGCGCCAACACAGGCAGTTCGTCCTGACCGGCGTTGGTGGCCAACGTCATCAGCGTGTCGGCCATTTGACAGAAACCCGCCGATTGCACGCCATCCGTATGACTGTTGGCCATTTTCGTGATGAAGTCGTCATAGGCACGTTGCCCGTCGGCAATGCCGTTTTCACGCATGAAACGCAGTTTCAATGCATTATTATATTTGTCCGCATTTCCCATCCTCTCATAGAATTTATCGTATTTCGCGGTGATTTCGCTATTGGTCGATCGGCATTTCAGCGATCCCAGCATCAACATGATCTGAAGATCTCTGACACGCGCTGCCTCTATTTCATAAGGCTGCCAGCACTGTACCTCCCCCGCGGACGCAGCGCCGCCGAAAAAGAGCGCAACGATACAACTGGCGGCACTCGCCGCCATCCTCAACCTGGACATGATGGACCTCGCAGAATCTCCGACCCCGCAAATCAAACATTAACATTTTGCCATAAAAATGCCATTAATTTTTATTTGACAGTGACATTTATGACGCATCCGGAAACATCGCGGATTCACGTCCTTTCCCTGATTTTATGACCGTTGCACCGGGTTATCCATGCGGATATTTCAGTTCCGGCATCGGCTATGCCGTCACGGCGTCGGCCCGCGCGATCAGCGCCCTCGCCTCCTCGACATGCATGCTTTCGATCATTCGCCCCTCGAACCGCTCGGCCCCGCCCGTCGCCGCCTCGACCAGCCGCCGTGCATCGGCGACGGCCTGGGGGTCGGGACCGAACACCTGATTGGCGACCGGCACCTGGCTCGGATGGATCAGCGTCTTGCCGTCGAAGCCCAGCGCATGCCCCGCCGCGCACTCGCTTTCGAAACCCGCTTCATCGTCCAGCCGGTTGAAGACACCATCGAACACGGCGATCCCCGCCGCTCGCGCCGCAAGGATGACGGATTGCAGGGACAGGGCCAGCCCTTCCCGCCCGGCCGACGGCGGTATCCCCAAATCCTGCCGCAGATCGTTATTCCCCATGAACAGCCCCGCGCAGCCCTCCGCCGCCGCGATCGCCTGCGCCGCCAGCACGCCCGTCGCGCTCTCGATCATCGCGATCACCGGCTTGTGGCAGACGCTGAACACATCCTTCACCTGACGGGGATTTTCCACCTTGGGCAGCACCACATAATCCGCGGCCGATGCCTTGAGCGCGACCATCTCCCGCCCATGAGAGGGCGCGCCCTCGACATTGATGCGCACTGCCGAGAGACGACTGCCAAATCCCTCCGCAACCGCTTCGACCGCATTGGCCAGCGCTTCTTCCTTGCGGCCGTCGGGCACCGCATCCTCCAGATCCAGTATCACCATGTCGCAGGACAGCGTCCGCGCCTTGGCAATGGCGCGCGGGTTGGACGCGGGAAGGAACAGCAGCGATCGGGCGTGGCGCAACAACATGATGGAACTCCTATCACTTTGCCTTTTCCCATTCATGATTTCGCGTCATAGTCCAAGCGGATTTCGGGGGAGAGGCAGAGATGCTGACGACATTCGCGCTGACGGTGACATTATTGGTGCTGTTCTACCTGGCGGTGAGCGTCAAGGTCGTGCGCCAGGGCTATCAATATACCATCGAACGCTTCGGCCGCTTCACCGAAGTCGCGCGCCCCGGCCTGAATTTCTACCCTGCCTTCTTCTACGCCGTCGGGCGGAAGATCAACATGATGGAACAGGTGGTCGACATTCCGGGGCAGGAGATCATCACCAAGGACAACGCCATGGTCTCGGTCGACGGCGTCGTGTTCTTCCAGGTGCTGGACGCGGCCAAGGCGGCCTATGAAGTGTCGGAACTCTATGTCGCGATCATGCAGCTCGCGACCACCAACCTGCGCACGGTCATGGGGTCGATGGACCTGGACGAAACCCTGTCCAAGCGCGACGAGATCAACGCCCGCCTGCTCTCGGTGGTCGACCATGCCACCAATGCATGGGGCATCAAGATCACCCGCGTGGAACTCAAGGACATCCGCCCGCCCGCCGACATCGTCAACGCCATGGGCCGCCAGATGAAGGCCGAACGCGAGAAGCGCGCCCTGATCCTCGAATCGGAGGGGCTGCGCGCATCGGAAATCCTGAAGGCCGAAGGGCAGAAGCAAAGCCAGATCCTGGAAGCGGAGGGCCGCCGCGAAGCCGCCTTCCGCGACGCCGAAGCCCGCGAGCGCGAGGCGGAGGCCGAAGCCAAGGCAACGCAGATGGTTTCCGAAGCGATCGCCAGCGGCAACGCGCAGGCGATCAACTATTTCGTCGCCCAGAAATATGTCGAGGCGGTGAGCCAGTTCGCCACCTCCCCCAACGCCAAGACGATCCTTTTTCCGGTGGAGGCGACTCAGCTGATCGGCACATTGGGCGGCATCGGCGCGCTGGCCAGGGAGGCTCTGGGAGACGCCGCGCCTCCACCGCCGCCCCCTGCCCCGTCGCGGCGCGGGCCGTTCGGACAGGGGCAGGCATGACCGACTGGCTCGCCATGCTGGACGACCATTGGGGCTGGCTGGTCTTCGCCGCGCTGCTCGCCATGGGTGAAGTGGTGATACCGGGCGTATTCCTGATCTGGGTCGCGCTGGCCGCCGCGCTGACCGGTCTGGTCGCTCTCGCGTTTCCGGTCTCCATCCCCCTTCAGTTGCTGCTTTTCGCGGGCCTTTGCCTGCTGTCGGTCTGGGGCGGGCGACGCTGGTACACCGCCAATCCGGTGGACTCGCAAGACCCGCTCCTCAACGACCGCACCGCCCGGCTGGTGGGAGAGGTCGTCACCGTCGTCGAACCCATCGACAATGGCCGGGGCCGGGTGAAGGTGGGCGACAGCGTCTGGTCGTGCAGAGGCCCCGACTCGCCAGTCGGTGCAAGAATGAGAGTGACGGGCGCGGAAGCTGCGGTGCTGACCGTGGAACCGGCTTGATGGCGATGACCCAAGTTGCGGATCGCATCGAGGATGTTCTGAAGGCGAACCATCCCGGCGGTTGAGATCACCGATGACAAGCTTGGTCGCCGCGCGGGAAACAGATGTTCAGCCACGAAGCCCCAAGATGAAGCGCTTCTCTCTTCCCAAAACCCGACCTCTGAAAAGCCATGGCTCCACGCCGTTCAGGCGGATCTCCGACAGAGGACGACAATATCGACAGCAAGCGAATGCTGATCCGGGTCGAACAGGGCAAGGGCGGCATGGACCGCGAGGCCATGCTCTCGCCGCAGTCGCCCGAACCGCTTCGGCATTTGGCGCCGTTGCGGAAAAGCGCTCGATCATTTCTGCCTTGACATTCGGGCCGCCGCTGCGCGCTTATTTGGGGGCCATCCTGATCGCTCCGTCCAGGCGAATGACCTCTCCGTTCAACATCGGGTTGGTTATGATGCTTTCCACCAATTGCGCATATTCGCCGGGCTGCCCCAACCGGCTGGGGAACGGCACCTGCTTTCCGAGGGAGTCCTGGGCCTCCTGGGGCAGTCCGGCGAGCAGCGGCGTCCAGAAGATGCCCGGTGCGATCGCCATGACCCTTATGCCATAACGCGCAAGCTCTCGCGCTATCGGCAGTGTCATTCCAACGATTCCACTCTTCGACGCGGCATAGCCGGCCTGACCGATCTGCCCATCATAGGCGGCAACCGACGCCGTGTTGACGATGACACCGCGCTCCTCGCCAACAGGTTCGGCGGTGTGAAGCCGCGCGGCGAAGGCGGAGAGCACATTGAACGAACCTATGAGATTGATCGTCACGATCCTGGAGAAGTCGGCAAGCGGCATCGGACTGCCGTCGCGATCTATCACCTTGCGCGGCGTGGCGATGCCGGCGCAATTGATCAGGATGCGAGCGACGCCGTGCCGCGCCTCAGCTTCCGCGATCGCCGCGTGAACGGCGACTTCGTCCGTCACATCCACGGCCAGGAAATGTCCTCCCAACTCCTCCGCCTGTGCGGAGCCGAGCTTCGAATTGAGGTCGAAGATCGTGACCCTGGCTCCTAAGCGGGCAAGGCGCAGTGCCGTGCCAGCCCCGAGCCCCGATGCGCCTCCCGTGACGATTGCTGCAACGCCATCGATGTTCATCGCTTGTCTCTCCCTCAAATCAGTTCAATTGCCATTGCGGTCGCTTCGCCGCCGCCGATGCACAGGGCCGCGACGCCGCGCCGACCGCCCCGGCGTTGAAGCGCCGCCAGCAAGGTTGCCAGAATGCGCGCGCCCGACGCGCCTATCGGATGGCCCAGGGCTGTCGCCCCGCCATTTACATTGAGGCGGTCATCGGGGATTGCCAAATCGCGCGCCGCGATCATCGCTACCGCGGCAAAGGCTTCGTTCACCTCGAACAGGTCGACATCCTCAACCGACCAGCCTGTTCTGCCGAGCAACGTCCGGATGGCGTGAACGGGAGCGGTGGTGAAGAGCGCGGGAGCATGCGCATGCGCCGCGGCCCCGCTCAAGCGCGCTATTACCGGCATTTTGAGCCGCTCGGCAACGCTCCGCCGAGTCAATATAATGGCCGCCGCGCCATCGGAGATCGATGCCGAACTCGCCGCAGTGATCGTGCCGTTTGACGCGAATGCAGGCTTTAACGTCGGTATTTTCTCCGGCCGCGCCCTCCCCGGCTGCTCGTCCGTTGCGATGAATTGCGAGCCTGACCGCGTCCTTACAGGCACCGGCACGATTTCTTCGGCGAAGGCGCCCGTTTCGATTGCGGCCCGCGCCCGCTCCAGCGACCGAAGCGCATAGGCATCCTGCATCTCGCGCGTGAACTGATAGGCATCCGCCGTATCCTGCGCGAACGCGCCCATCGGCTTGCCCACGCTATAGGCATCCTCGAGACCGTCCATCATCATTGTGTCGATGACGCGGTCATGTCCGATCCGAGCGCCAGAGCGATGTTTGGGAAGGGCATAGGGCGCATTGGTCATGCTTTCCATGCCTCCGGCGACGATGACGTCGGCGGCGCCCGCTCGCAGCGCTTCGGCCGCCATGATGATTGCCTGCATGCCAGAGCCGCACATTTTGTTCACTGTCGTGGCCTGAACGCTCTCCGGAAGCCCGGCGCCGAGAGCGGCCTGTCGCGCCGGCGCCTGGCCGAGCGCCGCCGGCAGCACGCATCCCATGTAGATGCGGTCGATTGCTTCGCCCGGCACCTTGGCGCGTTCGACTGCCGCACGGACGGCGATAGCGCCAAGCTCCGTTGCGGCGACCGATGAAAACGCGCCTTGAAACCCGCCCATCGGAGTGCGGGCATAACTGGCAATCACGATAGGGTCGGTCTGCATAAATTTCCTTCAGCTTCAGGCGGATATGTCCGCTCCTGCTCCACGGATCTGGACAGCGCCTTCCTCGAATGATTTGAGGAAGAACAAGCGCCCCCCGGCACTTGTCATGATCAACTGCACAGCAGGATCGGCGTTTCGACAAGGCCGCGGAATGACTGCATGAACTGGGCCGCCAGGGCGCCGTCGATTGCGCGATGATCGAAGCTCGCCGTCGTCGCCATGATCGTCGCGAGCCCCACGGCACCATCGACCTTCCACGGCTGCTCCACCCCTGCGGCCGTGCCCAGAATGAGAGCCTGGGGCGGATTGATCACCGGAAACATCTCGTCGATCCCGAACATGCCGAGATTGGAGATCGAGCAGGTGCCGCCCTGATATTCCTCGGGCAGCAGCTTGCCATCGCGCGCCTTCGCGGCGAGCGCCTTCGTCTGCGTCGCTATGGCGGAAAGCGACAGCGCCTCAGCGCCCTTGATCACCGGAGTGATGAGGCCGCCGTCGATCGCAACCGCCATCGATATGTCGACGCGCGCGAAGCGATGCAGCTCCTCGCCGCCGAACTGGACGTTCGCGTCCGGCACTTCGACGAGCGCGAGCGCCAGGGCCTTGATCAGCATGTCGTTGACGCTGAGCTTGATGCTGCGCGGCGCGAGAGAGGCGTTCAATTCTCTGCGCAGCTTCAACAGCGGATCGATGTTGCAGCGTGCCGTCAGGTAGAAGTGCGGCACCGTCTGCTTGGATTCGGTGAGGCGCCGCGCGATGGTCTTTCGCATCGAACTGAGCTTGACCGTCTCGACAGGAACGCCGGAAGGCGGTGGGGCGATGGTCGCGACAGGGGACGGCACGGCGTCGATCGACCGTGCGACCGGGTCGTGGCGCGGGGTGACCAATGGCCCGATGCCAAGATCGGCGCGAACGATGCGGCCGTTGGGGCCGGTACCGGTGATGCCGCCAAGGTCAATGCCCTTCGCCTCCGCAATGCGCAATGCAAGCGGGCTAACCTTCACCCGCTCGGCGGGCGACACACGGGTGCGCGGCGCCGGCACCCTTGGCGCGGGCTTTGGCCGGACCGACTCTGGAGCGGATGGAGCGAGCGCTTGCGCGGCCTCGACAGGTCGGGCGATCGTCGGCTCGGCGCCGGCCAGCACCGGCCTGGGCGCGGTCTCGCCATTCTCCGCCATGACGGCAATGACCGTGCCGACCGCAACGTCTGCCGTTCCTTCGGGAACCACGAGGTTCGTTATCCTCCCCTCGTCCACGGCTTCGAATTCCATCGTGGCCTTGTCGGTCTCGATCTCGGCGAGGAGATCGCCGGCCTTCACCAGATCGCCCTCGGCGACCAGCCATTTTGCCAGCGTGCCCTTTTCCATCGTCGGCGACAGCGCCGGGATCTTCAGTTCGATGGCCATGTCAGTTTCCCAGGAAAAGTTCGGCGGCGGCTTCGATGATGGCGTCGCTGTCCAGCCGATAGGCGTGATAGAGATCGGGCAGGTCCCCGGTCTGGCCGAAACGGTCGGTCCCGAGCGGGCTCACCCGCATGCCCTTGACGCCGCCGAGCCAGGACAGCGCGGCGGGCGATCCGTCGAGCACCGTCACCAGGCCCGCGCCCGGTGCCAGCGCGGATAGCAACGTCTCAGCATGGCAGGGCGCGGCCGTTTCATCGGTCCAGCGCGCGGCGCGACGGGCCGACCAGCCGCGATGGAGCAGGTCAGGTGAGGTGACATTGAGCAGGCCGAGACCCGGAATGTCGTCGACAAGCTTTTCCCACGCCGCCAACGCTTCGGGCGCGACGACGCCGGTGAAGGCAATCGCGGCTTCAGCCCCTTCGGAAGGACGACGCAGCCAGTAACCGCCCTTCAACAGGTCGGCTTGCCAGCTGACGTCATCGCGTGCGACCTGCGGGATCGATCGGGTCGTCAGGCGCAGATAGACGGAGCTGCCGTCAGGCTGCTGCATATGGTCGAAGGCATAAGCCATCATCATGGCCAGCTCGTCGGCATAGGCCGGCTCGAAATAGGTGAGATTGGGCTGACCCATGCCGATCAGCGGGGTGTTGATCGACTGGTGCGCGCCGCCTTCCGCTGCCAGCGTGATTCCCGACGGCGTGCCCACCAGGAGGAAGCGGGAGTCCGAATAGCAGCCATAGTTCAGCGAATCGAGACCCCGGGCGATGAACGGGTCGTAGACAGTGCCGACCGGCAGCAGCCGTGTACCGAAATGCGGTGCGGCAAGGCCCAGCGAGGCCAGCATGAGGAAGAAGTTGTTTTCTGCAATGCCCAGCTCGATATGCTGACCCGCCGCATGCTGCGCCCATTTCTGTGCCGAGGGAATCTTCGCCTTGTGGAACACGTCGGCCAGCTCCTGCCGGCGAAACAGGCCGCGCTGGTTGACGAAGGCGCCGAGATTGGTGGTCTGGGTGACGTCAGGCGCGGTGGTGACAATGCGATCGGCCAGCTCCTCGCCCGATTTGGCGAGGTCGAGCAGGATGCGTCCGAAAGCGGCCTGGGTGGATTGTTCGGCACCCTCGGGCGCGCGGATCGCCGGAACGGCGATTGCGGGCGCCAGCGGTTCCGTCTTGACCTTCGCGATCGGACTGTCGGCGATGAAAGCCTTCAGCTCTGTTGCGGCATTGTCGCCAAGGCCGCCCCAGGGTTCCCACTCCTCGCCTTCCCTGATGCCCAGGCCGGTGCGGAACTGCTCCATCTGGGCCGGGTTCATCATGCCCGAGTGATTGTCCTTGTGGCCCGCGAGCGGCAACCCGTGGCCCTTGACCGTATAGGCGATGAACAGGGTCGGCCGGTCGTCCTGCGCGCTGTCGAATGCGTCGACCAGCGTTTCGATGCAATGGCCGCCCAGATTGGTCATGAGCCGCGCCAGAGCCTCGTCGTCATAGCTGTCGAGCAGCTTCCGGGCGTTCGGTTTCTGGCCGATGTCGGCCATCAACCGCTCGCGCCAGGCTGCACCACCCTGATAGGTCAGCGCAGCGAATTCGGCGTTCGGGCAGCTGTCGATCCACTCTTCCAGCGCCTTGCCGCCTGCCTGAGCGAAGGCGGCCTGCTGCATCTTTCCGTACTTTAGCGTGACAACGCGCCAGCCACATGTCTCGAAGATATCGTCGAAGCGCCGGAACATGCGATCCGCCGTGGTCGCATCCAGCGACTGGCGGTTATAGTCGACGATCCACCAGCAGTTGCGCAGATCGTGCTTGTAACCCTCGATCAGGCATTCGTAGATATTGCCCTCGTCGAGTTCGGCATCGCCCATCAGCGCGATCATGCGACCCGCATCCTCCTCCCGCACCTGGCCGTGCGCGATAAGATAGTCCTGGACGAGTGAAGAGAAAGCCGTGACCGCGACGCCCAGGCCGACCGAGCCCGTGGAGAAGTCGACGGGGATAGTGTCCTTGGTACGGGAAGGATAGCTTTGCACACCCCCCAGACCGCGGAATTTCTGCATGCGATCGAGGGTCTGGTTGCCGAGCAGGTAATGGATGGCATGCAGTACCGGCCCCGCATGCGGCTTGACCGCCACTTTGTCCTGCGGACGAAGGGCATGGAAGTAGAGCGCCGCCATGATCGCGGTCATCGACGAACAACTGGCCTGATGGCCGCCGACCTTCAGGCCATCACGTTTCGGCCGAAGATGATTGGCGTTGTGAATCATCCAGGAGGAAAGCCACAATAATCGCGTATCGAGATGCTCGAGCGCGTTGACGATGTCGCGTCGCGACTGGCTGCTCGCGGCTTCCATGCACTTGATCCTTCGAATTCGATCGGCGGTCGATAAATTGAGGAGGGCCGCCGCGGGTGTCACACCCTCCGCGGCTTCTTGCGTGATCAGATGAGCGTCCGGTCGGCGCCCTTCAGGCCCAGCATTTCGCGCGCTTCGGCGGGTGTCGCGGGCTCATGGCCGAGTTCGGCCAGGATGCGCTTGATCTTCTCGACCTGCTGGGCGTTCGATGCGGCGAGTTCGCCACGTCCGATATAAAGACTGTCCTCAAGCCCGACGCGAACATGCCCGCCCAGCAGCGCCGCCTGGGTTATGAACGGCATCTGGTGGCGGCCCGCCGCCAGCACCGACCATTTATAGCTCTCCTTGCCGAAAAGCCGGTCCGCGGTTTCCTTCATGAACACGAGGTTTTCGAGGTGCGCGCCCACTCCACCCAGGATTCCGAAGACCATCTGGACGAAGAATGGCGGCTTGATCAGGCCACGATCGATGAAGTGCGCCAGCGTGTAGAGATGCGAAAGGTCATAGCATTCATGCTCATATTTGGTGCCCATGCCGCCCAGCGTCTCGAACATATAGGCGATGTCACGGAAGCTGTTGCGGAAGACATAATCGTCCGAATTGGCAATATAGTCCTTTTCCCACGGATATTTCCATTCCGTGATCTTGCCCGCCACGGGAAACAGCGCGAAGTTCATGCTCCCCATGTTGAGCGAGCATATCTCGGGCTGGAACCGGAGCGCGGCCGCGATGCGCTCCTGGACGGGCATGGTCAGACTGCCGCCGGTGGTAAGGTTGATGACCGCGTCGGTGCGCTGCTTGATCACCGGCAGGAAACGCGCGAACACCTCCGGATCGCCGGTCGGGTGGCCATCCTCGGGCCGACGTGCGTGCAGGTGGATGATCGCGGCCCCTGCTTCGGCGGCGGCAATCGACTCCTCAGCGATCTGTTCGGGGGTAATCGGCAGCGCATCGGACATGGTCGGCGTATGGATGCCTCCCGTGATTGCGCATGAAATGATGACTTTGGCCATGAAGCTCTCCATTAATAGGCCACCGCGCAAACCTCTCGGATCGCTTGGATTATTGCCTCGCCTAGCGGACGGCATGAGCCTCCCAATAGGCGCGCCCCCATGGCATGGGCAGATGGCGCATCCCGCCCTGAGATGCGTGGCAGGCATCGCTCAGGTCCCTTGATTGCGCTTGCTGCGGATGTGCGGATGCCAGGCAGCCGATAGGTGCCAGCTATCGCCGGCAAGTTTCTGCCATATCGGTTTTATAGCTTTGGGCGACTAAACTCCCGCGATGCGGAGCGCGCAATCCTGCGGGTTTGTTCGGCGAAGGGCGGCGCCCGAAGGAAACAAGGCGCACAAATGATGGGCGGCGTGGCCGTCCCGACGGAAAAGAGAGACTAAGGAGAAGACAATGCAGATGCTTGATGAACGCCGATCCGAGATCGCGGCGAAAATTGTTCCGCCTTCGAAACTCGCTCATTTTGTTCTCCGCACGTCCCGCTTCACGGAGATGGTGGATTGGTACAAGCTCGTGATGCATGCGACGGCCGCCTACGAAAATCCGGGCTTGTCTTTCCTGTCCTACGATGAAGAGCATCATCGCATCGCGATCGTGGCCGTTCCCGATCTGCACGACCAGGACGGTTCCGATGTCGGCCTGCATCATATCGCCTTCACCTATGACTCGCTTCACGACCTGCTGGAAAATTATCAGCGCCTGAAAGATCTTGGGATCGCGCCTGCATGGGCGATCAATCATGGCCCCACCACCTCGCTCTACTATCGCGACCCGGACGGCAATCATCTCGAATTCCAGGTCGAGAATTTCGAGACTGTCGAAGAATCGACGAAGTTCTTCTTTACGGAAGAGTTCAACGTCAATCCCATCGGCGTCGAGTTCGACCCGGACATGTTGCGTCAGCGGATGCTTGCGGGTGAGGACGAGACGGAACTCAAACGGCGTCCTGCAAGCGGACCGGTGGGACTGGACGCAGTCAAGATCTGACGAGGCCGGGATTCCATCGGGAACCGCGTGCCGGGCCTGAACAGGGTCGAGGGATTCCGTCGGCCCAGGGCTGCTCGTAACTTGCGGCTGGCGCACGCGCGGCGCCGGCTGCTTCATCCGCTTCATCGAACCGACGGCCCTGATGCCCGCTGCCTATCATGGGACAGAAACCGCCATCGTTTCCTTGAATAGCTAATCTTCAATAATACAACAAAGCCGGTGAATGTCGGCAGATCATAGATAAATGTCGGGAGGAAAAGATGCGTGTATGGCTGGTGACGACCGTTGCGTCCGTTTGTTTGATGCCGGGGATCGCCCTCTCGCAAGGCGCGCCGGCGGGGTCGGCCGTGCAGGAACCCGCATCGGCGGAGGAATCCACCGCCAATGGAACGGGTCTGGAAGAAATCATCGTAACCGCCCAGCGCCGGGTCGAAAGCTCGCAGCGCGCGGCGGTTGCTATAAATGTCGTCGACGGCGCCGCGCTGCTGAAGGCCGGCGTGACGCAGGCGGATCGGCTCAACGAACAGGTTCCTGCGCTCTCCATCCAGCCGACGAGTACCGGCAATCTGATTTTCATCCGGGGCGTCGGCAATTTTACCCTTACCCAGAACAGCGATCCGGCCTCTGCGTTCAACTATGACGGCGTTTATGTGGGCCGCCCGACCGGCACGGTCGGCGTTTTCTACGATCTCGAACGGGTCGAGGTGTTGAAAGGTCCGCAAGGAACGCTGTACGGCCGCAACGCGACGGGCGGCGCGATCAACGTCATCCCCGTGCAGCCGAAGCCTGGCGATTTTTCCGGCCATGGCTCCCTGAGCTATGGCAATTACGATGCCCTCATCGCGGAAGCAGCGGTCAACATACCCATGGGCGATGACGGGGCTCTCCGCATATCGGGCATGCGCTCGAAGCGGGATGGCTATAATCGCGATGGAACATCTGACGAGGATATTGCCGCATTGCGCGTGCAGTTGAAGGCACGCCTGACGCCCAACCTGACCGTTCGCCTCGCCGCCGACCATGCGGATCTGGGCGGCGTGGGTACGAGCGTCGGTTACGACGGGCACTATGTCTATAATCCTCTGGCCGGCCGATACGCCTTTGCGCCGGCGAGCGTGCCTGCCTCCGATGGCGTGCTCACGCCTTTGGCGCAGGCCTATCGCGTCACCGTCAACGCCGGCCCCGCAGGCCGCAAGCTGGACCCGCTGGCCATCGCGCCCTATCAGAACAATCGGTTTTACGGCGCCAACGGGCTGATCGAGTGGACAACGCCAATCGGCACGCTCTCGGTCATCCCTGCATGGCGCTACAACAAGCTCGACTATCTGGCGACCAGCGGCGCCTTCGGGGCGCTCCAGCGCGAGACCGATGAGCAATACAGCCTTGAGGCACGTTTCGCCGGCAACCGCGTCGGCAGCATCGACTATACGATAGGCGCGCTTTACTATCATGAGGACATCTCTGCCGATGTCGCGCTGAGCACCTCGGCTTCGGCAGCATTCTCCAACGCGCGCTACGTCACGGAATCGATCGCGCCCTTCGGCCGGCTGACACTCCATCTGAACGACCGCGTCAGACTTGTCGGCGGTATCCGCTATACCGAGGATCGCAAGCGGTTCGCCGGCACGAGCATCTCAGGCGCGATCGTCTGCCAGCTACGGGTCGCGGGCGTGCCCACCTGTCCCAACGCTCCGCTCTTTCCCGTTGTGGAGACGCCGGCGCAGTTTCCCTTCGCCTTCCCCGCGGCGGGATCACCGCCGGTGCCGCTGCGCGTTGGCGGCGTGCCCACAGGGGCTCTCCTCATCCGCGGCGACCGAAACGACGATCAGCGCCTGACCAACCGCCGCGTGACATATCGCGGCGCGGTCGAGTTCGATCTGGCCCAGCAATCGATGCTCTATGCGAGCGTCGAAACCGGCTATCGGTCGGGCGGCTTTTCAGCCGCCACCGGTTTCGAGACATATGATCCCGAATTTATCACAGCCTATACGGTCGGATCGAAGAACCGGTTTTTCGACAACCGGGTGCAGCTCAACATCGAGGGTTTCTGGTGGGAATATAAGGACCAGCAGGTGTCGTCCGTCCGTCCCGACCTTGCCGGACGCATCACCAATATCACCCAGAATATCGGGCAGTCGCGCATTCGCGGTATCGAGGTGGAGGCGCGGGTGTTGGCCACTCCGACGACTTTGATCAGTGGCGACGTCCAGTATCTCGACAGCCGCAACAAGTCGTTCACCTACGTAAACCAGAATAGCGGCGTGCCGCCATTGACCGGCTGCATCGCCACTCTGGATACCGCGGCGAACCGTTATAATGTGGATTGCGCGGGCAAGCCGGGCTTCAACTCGCCGAAATGGACGCTGAACATCGCTGCCCAACAGACAATTCATGTCGGCGATTTCGACCTCGTCGCCAGTGCCGATACGCAATATCGCAGTTCCCGGTATCTGGGTTTCCTCTATCTCCCCGAACAGCGCGCCTCGGGCGTCTGGCGCAGCAATGCGCAGTTGAGCTTCGGTCCGGCGAACGGAAACTGGTCGATCGCTGCGTTCGTTCGCAACATCGAGAATAACCGCACCCCGGTCTTCTCCTCGACGCAACCCATCGCCAACATCCTCGTATCGACCCGCGCCGCGCCGCGCACTTATGGCGCCCGCGCCGCTGTGAAATTCTAGAGCAGATTCCGATCCGATTGCATCGGCTCGACTGCTCTAAGTTTTTGTTTTGTCGTGTTTTCCGAGTCAGCAGATGATTCCATCTGCTTGGAAAACGCTCTAGCTGGGAAATGTCCGTGCATAAGAGAAACCAAGTCAAATCCTTCGCAACGGCCTTGCTGTCGATAGTCGCCGCCGCGCCGCTGGCCGCCGCGCCGCCCGTGGACATGGTGCGCCAGGGCGTGGTCCTTGACGGCGTGACCGTCATCGATACGCGCACCGGCGCGGCAAGACCCAACAGCGCCGTGTGGATACAGGGCGAACGGATCGTCAAGGTTGCGCCGGCGCACAGCTTCAAGGTCGCTCGCACAGCACGCCGCGTGTCGCTGCCAGGCAGGTTTGTCGTGCCTGGCTACAACGACATGCATGCGCACAACCTGAATAGCGCAAGTCCCGCGACGAGCCTGCCGCTCATGCTGGCGAGCGGAATTACGGGGTTCCGCCAGATGGCCGGCTCTCCGGAATTGCTGGCGGCGCGTGCATCGGGGAAGCCTATCCTGCCGCCAGAATCCCCGGCCCTGTTGGCTATGCCCGGTGCGATACTCATCCCCGGAGCAAGCGCCACTGCCGAGTGGATGCGGGCCGAAGTCCGCCGGCAGAAGCAACAGGGCGCCGATTTCATCAAGATAGCGGATGCCGGTCGCGAAGCCTATCTGGCGGCGATTGACGAAGCGCGTCTCAACGGGCTTCCGATCGCAGGCCATCTTGTCCCGTCGGTCACGATCAGGGAGGCCGCCGGGCATGGGATGACGTCGGTTGAGCATCTTGGCCCAGGCATCAGCGTCCTGCTGAGTTGCTCGCGCGACGAGGACGCGTTGCGGCGAATCCTGTCTTCGGCACCGGAACCGGCGGAGGCTCCGGCGAATGCCGCGCCGGAGGAGTGGAAGCGGCTCTTGGCCAATCCCATGGCGCAGCTTCCGCCGCCCGCCATCAGGCTGATCGCGCGGACGGTAGCGACGTTCGACGAAGCGAAATGCCGCACGCTCGCCCGCGATCTCGCGGCCGGGACCATGTGGCAGGTTCCGACTCTGGCGCGACTGGAAGCGATGGAGATAGGCGACGGCCCATCCCTGCGCGACAATCCGGACAATAAATATGTGCCCGCGGAATCGCGCGCGCTCTGGAACTCGGTCGGTGATGCGTTCAGCCGCCGAATGGCCGCGGGCGACCGGGAGACGCTTCGGAATCTGTTCGAACTCCAGTTGAAGGTGACGAAGCTGTTCGACGAAGCGGGCGTCAAGATGCTGGCTGGAACGGACTTCGGCGGAGGGTGGCTGCCCCCTGCTTCATTGCATCATGAGTTCGACCTGCTCGCGCGAGCCGGCATTCCTCCCTTGCGCATCTTGCAGATGACGACGATCGACGCGGCGCGCTTTCTCGGACGGGAACGGACGATGGGCGCGGTGGAGCCGGGGATGGCCGCCGATCTGGTCGTCCTCAATGCCAATCCACTGGCGGCGGCTGGAAACCTTCACGGCATTGCCGCCGTGATGCGCGCCGGACGCCTCTACATGCGTGCGGAGCTCGATGCGCTGAAGCGGCGATCGACGCCGCGATGAGGGGCTTTTCCGGCGGTCGCGGCGCCAGTGCACTTCTCTGAACCGGGCAAGCATAAAGGACGAGCATATGAATCACTCGGTCGAGGACGTCATCCGGGAGTTGGAGAATCGGAGGATCGCCGCTCTCGTGTCAACGGACCTGGCTGCCCTTAACAATCTCCTTGCCGATGATCTCGTGCATGTGCACGGAAACGGGAAAATCGACGATAAGGAAGAGTATCTGCAAGGTGTGGCCAGCAAATATCGTTACCATTCCATCCAGCGAGGCGATCTCAACATACGCGTTTTCGGGAATGTGGCGATCGTAGTAGGTCGTCTGTCGCAAACGGTCTCGTTTCAGGGAGACGACAAGCGGATCGACATGAATGCAGTGGTCACCCAGACGTGGACCCGCGACGCGGACAATTGGAGGCAAAATAGCTGCCATACCGGTGTTGTTTCATCCTGAGATATGCCGCCGGTTCGTTGAACCAACAGCATCTTTCGTAATTCACGCCAGGCCGAAATCCAGCACGATCTTTCCGACGACATCTCCCCGTTGCAGGGCCTCCATCGCCGCGCCGGCCTCCTCCCAAGGCAGGACGCGGCCGACGACGGGATGGATCTCGTGCTGAACAAGCGCACGGTTCATCGCCTCGAACATCTCTCGCGAACCGACCGTGACGCCGCGAATTCGGGCATTCCTGCCATAGATGTGCCGCACATCGATCGGCTCGACCGCGCCGCTCAACATGCCGACCACGGAAATCGCGCCGCCCAGCCGAATGGCCTTCAGGCTCTCCGTAAACGTGCCGGCTCCGCCGACCTCCACGACGAGGTCTACGCCGCGGCCGTCCGTCATCGAAAGCGCAGGGGCGCTCCATTGGGGATCGTCTCGATAGTTGATGCCGCCATCGGCGCCCAGCGCACGCATCTGCTGCAATTTGGCGTCGGACGAACTGGTCGCCAGAACCGCCGCGCCAGCCATCTTCGCGAATTGCAGGGCGAAGAGGGAGACGCCTCCCGTGCCCTGGACGAGCACGACCGATCCCGGCTTCGCCGCGCCGGAGTGCATGACGGCGTTCCAGGCCGTCAAGGCCGCACAGGGCAAGGTTGCCGCCTCTGCCGCCGAAAGATGCGATGGAGCCGCAACCAGCGCCTGCTCGGCCGCCGTGAACATCGTCTGCCCAACGCCGTCACGCGCGGCCCCAAGCGGGCGGCGGCTTTCAGGAGAGAGTGCGCCAGCGATCCATTCCGGGAAAAAGAGCGAGCAGACGCGATCCCCCGGCCGCCATCGCGTGACGCCGTCGCCGACCGCCTCCACGATCCCGCAGGCATCCGAGAACGGGATATAGGCCCGGCCCGGTCGATCGATCGACTTTCCCGAGATCATGGCAATATCGCGATAGTTCAGCGCGACGGCCGCTGTTCGCACCCGCACTTCATGCGCGGCGAGCGGCGGCAAAGCGACGTCGGTCATGAAGAGCCGGGCTTCGCCATCTTCGACGCACACTGTCAGAGCTTTTCCCTGGCTGCTTCCCGGCATGAATATTCTCCCGATGATGATGCTGGCGCGGTTCGGTCGGGCCGCCGCGTTGGCCGGTCCCGGTTCAGCGGGGACCGAGGCGTACCGCGCCGTCGAGGCGGACCGTCTCTCCGTTCAGCATGGGGTTGCTCGCGATCGCGAGCACGAATTGCGCATATTCCCTCGGCTGGCCCAGGCGGCGCGGATGGGGCACCTGTGCCGCAAGGCTGCTCTGTACCTGCGGACTGAAACCCTCCACCATCGGGGTCAGAAATACGCCGGGAGCGATGGACACGACGCGGATGCGATGCTCCGCCAGATCGCGCGCCAGCGATAGGGTCATGCCTGCGACGCCCGCCTTGGACGCGGTATAGGCCGCCGTCCCGATCTGCCCGTCGAACGCGGCGATGGACGCCGTGTTGACGATGAGTCCCTTGTCCTCATCGGCAATGTCGGCCGCGACCAGGCGCGCTGCGAATTTCGAACTTGTGTTGAACGTGCCGACAAGGTTGACGTCGATGGTCCTGCGGAACCGATCCAAGTCGTGCGCCAGCCCGTCCCGGTCCACCGTGCGCGCCGGAAGCGCCACGCCCGCACAATTTACCAGCAGGCGCGCGGTACCGTCCCGGGCCGCCGCCGCCTCCATTACCCGCGCGACGCTGAGATCGTCGGATACATCGACCTGATGGAAAGACGCGCCGATCTCAGCGGCTCGGGAGACACCTTGATCTTCCTTGAGGTCGAAGATCGCGACTTTGGTCCCCTGCTCCCGGAGCATTCGCGCCGTCGCCAGGCCAAGCCCCGATGCGCCCCCGGTCACGATAGCGGGCAATCCCTGCAGATCCATCGCCTTTATTCCTCCCCAATTCGTTCGCTTCCTGTCCGCTTCATCAGCGGCAAACCGGGCGAATCCCGACGGTCCTGACGGCCCGTGACGGGACCGGGTGTCGCCGGGACCGGACGGCGCCAGCCCCGCCTGTTACCGCCAACGCTTAAATGGCCTTGGCCAAGCCACAAAATCGCTGTGGATGATGCAGCACATAAATATCGATGATGGATCTGTCGGCCGCGCGGCAACTCGGATCGACCGCGCTCCCCTCGATAGGACACCGCTTGTATCGCGGTAACTGATAATGCCTATCAGCGCCGCCGATTGGCCCGCCGTTCCATGTTCCAATAGAGTGCCGGCATTTCAGAACCCATGGTGCATGAAGGCAATGATGTCCGATACGAACGATGCAGAGGTGCAGGCGGTATATGACGCCGAGCGTCGCCGGCGCGAAGCGTTGGTGACGCGCGACCATGACGCGCTGACCCGGCTTCTGTCGCCCACCTTGTCCCACACGCATACGCCAGGACATAGCGAGACACTGGAAGAGTATCTGCGCTTCGTCAGGGAAGATGTCTTCTTCCTCGACATAAGGCGGGACAAGCTGGCCGTTCGGCTCTTCGGCACGGTCGCGGTCATGACGGGTTCGATGGACAGTGTGATTCAGATACGGGCGAACGACCAGACCGTCTCGTTGCGCGCCCAGGTCCTGCAGGTCTGGGTCCAGCAGGACGGACAGTGGCGGCTAGAGGCGTTTCAAGCGACCGCGATCTCCTGACGCGGCAGCGCCTGGCGTTTCCCGCTGCCTCGCTTCTCGCCTGCTGCGGATGTCCGCGCTGATTTCCTGGAGCAGCCCCCGCAACCAGACATGGCCCGGATCGCTGTTGTTGCGAGCATGCCAGAATGCCGCCTCCGTGATCGGATCGACGGCGAATGGCGGCTCCATGATGCGCAGATGGAGCATCGGCGCGAGCATCGCCGCCAATTCATAGGGCGCGATGGCGATCATGTCGGTTCCGGGGAGCTGGAAAAGCTGGCTGGTGAAGCTGCCGATCATGACGCGGTCATGGGTGGCGACCCCCGCGAGCCGATGAGCGACATCGGGCACGGTGGGAATGTCATGGTTGGAGCTTGCATGGGGAAAGCGCGTATATTCGGCCAGCGTCAACGGCGACGACACCGGATGATCGGCGGAGACGACGCAGACGAAACGGTCCTCGATCAGCGGCATCCGGTTCATCGCCTGAAACTGGTCATCATCGGCGAAGACCCTCTGATCGTCGAGGGTGATCTGCATGTCGAGGTCGCCAAGTTGAAGCGGATCGAAATCCTTGGTGAACCGCTCAGCCACCGCAATCCTGACATTGGGCGCCTCGATGCTGATCCGCTGCATCAGGCCCGGCAGGATCGTATGGGTGCAATAATCCGACATGGCGAAGCGGAACGTGCGCTGCGACGTCCGTGGATGGAAGCTGGGGCCGACCTGCAGCAGCCGCTCAATGACCAGGATCGCCTCATGGACCGGATCGACCAACGCCTGCCCCTGCGGCGTCAGTTCCATCCCACGGCCGACGCGAATAAGCAGCGGATCCTGGAAAATCTCCCGCAGCCGCTGCAGGGACCCGCTCGCCGCCGGCTGGGTCACGAAGAGCCTGCGGGCCGCCCGCGTCACGCTTTTCTCCTGCAACAGCACATCCAGGGCGCGTAGCAGGTTGATGTCGAACTGGGTCAGCTCCATCCTATCCCCTCCAGCCGGAATCCTGTTGCTGGCGGTTCAGGTCCCGATCGAAATCCCTTCAGCGCACCCCGCCGCGATTCCCATGCTGGAAGGCCTGGGCGCGAACGGTGGGCCGCCGAATAGGCATTCGATCATGGCGCGCGCGCCGAAAGGGTGCAAGCGTGGTTTTGGCCGTGAGCCGACGCCCCAACCCAGAGGTCGGAAGCCCGGAAGGATGCCAACTGAGAAGCCGTTTGCGCGGATGCGTGACGACTACTTCCGCGCTTCCAGGATGCTGACATAGTTGACGACCGCCGAGCCGCCCATGTTGAACAGCCCGACGAGGTCGGCGCCGGGAAGCTGGAAATCGCCCGCCTCGCCCTGCAACTGCATGGCCGCCAGGACATGCATGGATACGCCCGTCGCGCCGATCGGGTGGCCCTTGGCCTTCAGGCCGCCTGAGGGATTGACGGGCAGCTTGCCGTCCTTTTCGGTCCAGCCTTCCAGGATCGCCCGCTCGCCCTGTCCCTGGGGAGTGAGCCCCATGGCCTCATAGGCGAGCAGTTCGGCCGTGGTGAAGCAATCATGCGTCTCGACCAGGCTGAGATCGTCAAGGCCGACGCCCGCATCGGCCAGCGCCTGCCGCCAGGCACGGCTCGGTCCGGGCATGGCGATGATGTCCCGTCTGGACACGGGCAGGAAATCGCTGACGTGCACGGCGCTCCGAAACGCGATCGCCTTCGCCGCGGCGGCGGCCGTATCGGCGTCGGCCAGCACCAGCGCGGCGGCTCCGTCGGAGATCATGGAGCAATCGGTCCGCCGCAGACGGCCCGCAACGAGCGGGTTCTTGTCGTTGCCGCGACAGAATTCATAGCCAAGATCCTTCCGCACATGGGCGTAGGGATTGGCGACGCCGTTGCGGTGGTTCTTGGCGGCGATGCGGGCAAGCACGTCCGACTTGTCGCCGTAGCGCTGGAAATAGGCGTCCGTGATGCCCGCGAACACACCGGCGAAGCCGCCCTGCGTTTCGCCTTCCTCCGGCAGATAGGATGCCTTGATCAGGCAATCGCCGACCGCCGCGCTGCCGAGCTCTGTCATCTTTTCCGCCCCGATCACCAGCACGCGCCGCGCCGCGCCTGCCGCGATCGCATTCCGGGCCTGATAGACCGCGGCGCTGCCGGTCGCGCAGGCATTCTCGACCCGCGTCGCAGGCTTGAAGCGGAGATCGTCGCTGATGGCCAGTGGCAGCGAGGATACGAACTCCTGCCGCGTCATGCCGGCATTCATGGTCCCGACGAAAATCGCGTCGATGTCGCCGGGCTCCAGACCTGCATCGGCGATCGCGCTGGCCCCAGCCTCGACAATCAGACTCTCGATCGTCTCATTGGCAAGATTTCCGAATTTCGAGTGCGACCAGCCGATGATATATGCGGTCATGCTTAGTCCTTTATAGCTGTTGAGCGAACATAGCGGCTTGGCCATATCCCGTGAAATCACTGAGGCTGATACCGTCCATAAGCCTGGATGACCTTCGCGGGGCCATGTCAGAAGTTCCATTCCAGCGATCCGCCGAATATACGCGGCGGATTGGTATAGTCGCCGATGTAGGAAATCCCGGCGACGGTCGAAAACTGGCTGACGACGGCTTTGTTCAATATGTTGTTGATGTAGAGACGCGCCGTGAACGCCTTGCTGGGCGACGTCCAGGCGATGGAGGCGTTCAGGAAATGGTAGCTGTCCTGCCGCAACCGGTTGTCCGCTTCCGCCATGAAACCGCTATTGTAGCTGTCCGTCGCATTGAGCGCGAATTCGCCGACCGAACTGGGGATCGTGTAGGTTGCGCCGAAGGTATAGGTGAGCTTGGGCGAATAGGGAATGGTGTTCCCGCTCGCGTCGCCGGGGAAGCCGGAGTTCGGCTGGCCGTTCGGCAGAGGCGTCGTGAACGTCGCCCCCGGAAAGGACTTGAACCTGGCATGCAGCAGGTTGGCGCCGGCGTTCAACGTCAGATTGTCGCCCACCTTCGCCGTGAGTTCGGCATCGAGGCCGTAAAGCTCCGCCGATGCGCCATTGACGATGATCAGGACGGTCGAGAACGCCGGAACCTGGATATTCTTGTAATTATAGTAGAAGCCGGAAACATTCAGCCGAACCCGGCGCTGGAACAATTCGCTTTTCAGGCCCCCTTCGTAGGAGTCGAGCTGTTCCGGCAGGTACACGGGATTGATCGGCGTACTGATATTGTACCCGCCGCTCTTCACGCCGCGATTATAGGACACGAAGCCCGTGACGTTCGGCGCGAAATCATGATCGAGCGCCAGACGCCAGGTCGGCTTCCTGAAGCTGCTCTTCTCGCCGGCAATATCCGCCACCGTCACCGCGCCTCCGCCCGGCAGCGTAAAGACATCGGTGCCATGGAATTTCGTCCACTGCCAGGTGTAGCGGAAGCCGGCCGTGAACCGCGTCGAATCCGTGATCCTGTAGGTCGCCTGCGCATAGGCCGCAGCCGAATCCACCCGCTGCGTTCCATCGACATTCTCTCCGTCGAAGGGAAAGATCATCGGTCCGACAGCTGGATCGCCCGCGACCTGCAGACCGAGGTTGGCGGCGAATCCCGGCCGGAAGAAAAGCGCCTGCTTCCGATTGGCCTTGTTGTAGAAATAATAGAAGCCCGTCTGCCACGTCAGACGCCCGGAGTCGGACGAAGCGAGCTGGATCTCTTGCGTCACCTGCTCGGAATGATCGGTGGAATTAATGTCCAGAACGGGGGTCGTCGTCACCGATGGCGACAGGCGGAAGAAGTTCCTCGACTTGCGATATGCGCTGATCATCGTCAGTTTCAGATCGCCAAGGTCCTGGCCGAGCGTGACCGAGACTCCACCGCCGCTATAGTCATTCTGGGCGTCGACATAGCTTTTGGTGTCCCATGGCCGCGTCGGCTGGGGAGTGGGAAATGCGATGCCCGTTCCCGGCAGCGCGCGGAAGTTCATGGCCATGGGCCCGTGGCGATCCGAATAGTCGGCCGACAGGCGGATGACGGTCGTGTCGCTGAGATCGGCCTCCACCTTTCCGCGCACGCCGGCGATATGATCCGCCTTGTAGGTGTCGTGCCCGGTGAAGACATTGCGTCCCCAGCCCTGCCCTTGATGGCTGAACGTTCCGGCAAGGCTTGCCCGAACCGTTTCCGACAGGGGGCCCGCCACGAAACCGTCGGCTCTCAGCGTTTCATACTCGTCGAAACCGATCCGGGCGCGGCCGCCGAATGTCACGCTCGGTTCCCGGGTGGTGATCTGAAGGACGCCGCCTGTCGCATTGCGCCCGAAAAGCGTGCCTTGCGGTCCCTTGATCACGGATACCTGCTCGATGTCGAACAGATCCATATTCACGTCGGCCGGATTGGCGTAATAGACGCCATCGACATAGGTAGCGACCGGGCTTTCCAGACCGGCGGCAGCGAAACCGCTGCCCACGCCGCGTACATAGGGGGTCACGTTCCCGCCGATATTCAGCAGTTGCAGCCCGGGCAGCGCGGCGGCAAGACCCTGGGTGCTCTGTATGCCGGAATTGGTAAGTTGCTGAGGAGTGACGGCGGCAATGGCGATCGGGACTTTCTGCAGGCTTTCCGACCGCTTCTGTGCCGTCACGATGATCTCCTCCAGTCCTCCGGACTGCGCGCTCGCGTCAGCGGTCGCGGAGCCGGGCGCCTGCTGCGCCCAAAGCGGTTGCGCGACTACAAGTGCGGCGAGACAAACGCCTGCGGTCAAATATCGGTGCGCCATATTCTCCTCCCCATTTTTGTTCGTTGGTTATCGATCGGGACCCAGGCCGCCCAAGCTGGAACGCTGTCCCGGCGCCGACAGGCTAGCGCTTTACCGGACATCGAAGAGACGAGAAAAACCTCGTCGCGATGCATTCCGGTCATCATATCCGGGCGGGCCAGGGCGCTGCGCGGATCGCTTCACCGGCGAATGGGCGGCCTAGACCTTGGCATGCTTGCGCAGAAAACCTTCGAGCGCGAGCGATGTCGCCTCCGGTTGGTCGACATTCACATGATGCCCGGCATTCTTGATGATCACCAATTCGCTGTCGGGAATCACGGACGCGAGCTGCGCGCCGAGCGTCGGGCGATTTTCGAATTCGGCCCAGACGATCAATGTCGGACATCGGATGGCGGCCAGCTCCTCGTCGTTCAGCAACTTGTAGGTGAGCGGGACATTCGGAAGATATTTCACATAGCCGCGCTTATGCGACAGGATAAGGTCGACTTCTTCTTTGAATCGGTCCGGCGCGCGGGTCGGGAATTGAGGATCGTGGAACATCCGCCTCACGAAATCTTCGACTGCCGTCCGTCGGGTCGTTTCGTCCGGCTCGTCGGCCAGCAGCGCCGCGAAGTCGGCCACCACCTTCGCGGCGGGCGGCGGCGGCCCGCCCGGGCCCGCGCACATGTTGACCAGGCCGCGGACCTTGTCCGGATAGGCCAGCGCTGCCCGCATGGACACCGCGCCGCCCTGCGAAACCCCGCACAGAAATGCGCGGTCCTCGCCCAGCGCCTCGATCATGGCCGGCAGGAGGGGGACGAGGTCCTCAACCGTCCATCCCCCGGCGATCGCTCCGGATTCCCCATGGCCCGGCCAGTCGAACGCGACGCATCGGAAGTGCCGGCTGAGGTGCAGCAATTGCGGCATCATGAGCTGCTTGCCGGCGAAGGTGCCGTGCATCAGCAGGACCAGCGGCCCCTCGCCCGCCTCGATGCAGGCGAGCGAAACCCCGTTGATGGTGAGATTGAACTTCTTCATCGTGATGGGTCTTCCTGAAGGGTGCGCGATCCGGCTAAGCGAAGCTGAGGGCGCCGCGGACCGTGTTGATCAGCCAGTCGCAATCGTCGGGCAGCGCGTCGCCTCTCCACGCGACATGCTGGTCGGGACGGATGAGGATAAGCCTGCGCTCGTAGAGATCGCGCGCATCCTGGCGATCCAGTTCGAAGACCTTGAAGGGAACGCCATAGCGCGCTGCGGCCTCTTCCAGCGCCCGGGTCGATACGGACGGACCAAGCTTCAGAAGGCAGAAACCATCGCCGAAATGGTCGAAGAGCGAGCTGCCGTCGTCCAGCCAGATGTGCGGCGCCCGGCATCCCGGCACGGCCATCGGCGTATATTCCGCATAATCCATGCGCGGCGCCTCGCGAACGTCCCGCACGATAATGGGCGATGAATAATAATGATAGCCAAGCTGGGCGCCGAGGCTTCGGAATTCCTGCATCTTCTCGGCGACCAGCAGCTCGCAGACTTCCTTTCGGGCCGCCTCGCCACGCTCGGAATCCTCCTCCATATGAGGCCGGATCAACTCGCTTCCGAGAAGCTTTTGATTATAGGCCGACCCGTCGATGATGAAGCGCTCCACCTCCCTGCGCTCAAGAGAATAGGTGCCCAGCAGCATCGGACCGCCCCATCCCTGAAGCATGGCCGCCAGCTTCCAGCCCAGGTCCGCCGCGTCGCCGATGCCCATGTTCATGCCGAACCCGCCGAAAGGCGAGGTCAGGTGGGCGGCATCGCCGGCCACCAGCACGCGGCCGAAATTATAGGTCGGCAACATGCGCGAGTGGCTGGACCATGCGCGGCCGGTCGCCTCGGTGATTTCAAATTCGGTTCCGATGCTCGCGAAGAGCATCTTCGAAAAGTCGTCGAAGCTCAGCGGATCGATGCCCGGGGGAATCGGAGAGGAAAGATAGACCCAATGGTCATTCTCGCTTTGCGGCAGCACGACGTCGGCATAGCCGTCCTCGTTGAGGAAAAAGGTGAAGGAGGACAGTCGCGTCTTTTCGAACAGATGGGTCAGTTCCGGCGCCCGGAAGTGCCAGGACATGCTTTGGGCCAGCGTCTCGCCGCACAGGGCCGCGTTGAGCTTGGTCCGCAGCCTCGACCGGGCGCCGTCGCACAGCACAAGATATTCGGCCGTCGCGGTCCTTGGCCCGTTCGGACCGTTGTAGCGCACGGAGACTCCGCCTTCGTCCTGCGAGAAGTCGATGACCTCCGTCTCGAACAGCGCGGTGACCGTCGGCTTTTCGAGCAGGCATTCGTGCAGCGTCTTCTCGATCGCCTGGTTCGGGGCCCATTCCGGCACTTCCGCGGAGATGGGCAAGCGCTCCTTCCACTCACAGGCCCCTTCGATGTTGAGCAGGACCTGGCCGTTCGCCCGGGTGACGAATGTTACGTCGCGATGATATTTGGCGGGTACCGGATCGTTGGCGCGCAGCCGCTCGGCCACGCCGAGCCGCCGGAAATGCTCCATGGTCCGCGCGTTCGACAGATTCGTCTTCGCCGTGTGATAATGCCCTTCGGGACTTGCTTCGCACATCAGCACCCGCAGGCCCCGATGGGCCAGTTCGAGCGCCATGGTCATTCCGACTGAACCGCCGCCGGCGATGATCACCTGATATTGCTCGCCGTCGCGGGATTCACTGACAGTCATGTAAGATCTCTCCTGAGTGTTGCCGGCTAACCGTGCTTCTGATGGCCGGACACTATCGCGATGCCGCCCCTTTCCGAGATGAGATGTGTATCATTGCGATGCACGCTGCTTATCGGGCCCGACGCCGAAGATCGTCCGGTTAGGCGCATAGGGTGGGCGCTGCATGGCAGTTATCATCGCGCGAAATTTGAAATCTTGCCCACCCGGGGGGCGCATGGGAACCTTGTTCCAATTTCTGGAGGTGAACCATGCCAATGCCCGCCATCGCTGCCGCGATCGAAGATATAAAACATCAGCCGGTGGTATCGCCCACGCACTTCGCGCACGTTGTTTTCCGTACATCGCAGATCAAGGCGATGTCCGACTGGTACAAGACCGCCCTGAACGCGCACGCCGCTTTCGAAACGGAAATGCTGGTCTTCCTCACCTATGACGAAGAACATCATCGCGTCGCGATCCTCAACGTGGAGGGATTGGCCGAACAGCCGGACGGTGTCGTCGGCCTTCAGCATATCGCTTATTCCTACAAGTCGCTGCACGAACTGCTGGGCAATTATGTCCGCCTCCGCGAAAAGGGGATTGTGCCGAAATGGTCGGTCAATCATGGCCCGACCACATCGCTCTACTATTCGGACCCCGACGGAAACCAGGTCGAATTCCAGGTCGACAATTACGACAGCCTGGAAGAGGCGACGGCGTTCTTCTACAGCGAAGCCTTTGCCGTCAACCCCATCGGCGTACCCTTCGATCCCGATGCGCTGTACGAGCGCCTGCTGGCTGGAGAAGACGAACGGCAGCTCAAGCTTCGGCCGCCGAGCGGCCCGGCAGGCCCCGAAATCATCGGCATCCGCTGAGCCGGCGGCCTGGCCGCGAAAGCAAGGCAAAGCGGCGGCGGTCCTCAGGAACGACCGCCGCCGCCGCCGTCATTCCGCGAGGATCGGATCGGGTACCGACAACGCCATCGGCGCCATCGGCACTTTCCTGTCCATGGAATAGTTCATGGCCGCATTGCGCGCGAGATCGTAGAGATGCTGAGCCACCGGCGTCAGCGGCAGGTCGCTGCGCCGCACGATGCAGAGCGGAGGGCAGGCCAATGCGACGTCCGCGACCGGAATCGGCTGAACGAAGGATTTGATCAGCGGCGATTCCAGCCATTGCATGGGCAGGAAGCTCAAGAGATCGCTGTCGGCGATCGCCAGCATCGTCATCACCGTGGACGTGGTATGCAGGACGATTTCGGGCCGCGGCAGACCTGCGCGCTCAAAAATCTCCTCGAACGCCGTTTCATCCGGCCGGTTCGCGAGTGATGGCCTGATCCACTGAGCCGAACGCAGTTCCCTGATGCTCCTTGCATTGCCGAGCGGATGACCGGCGCGGGCGATAATCACCCGTTGATTGTCTGCGATCCGTTCCACCGAGAGCGAGGTGGACGACAGTTCATGGTCGTAGGCCCCCAGGTAAAAATCGATCTCGCCGGATTTGATGCTGCGTTCCACCGGCTGGAAGAAATCCTGGCGCATGCGCAGCAGAGCTTTCGGATATTTCCGGCGGAAGCTCCGCAATATCCGCGAGGTAAGCGCGATGGCCGCTCCCGGAGACATGGCCATCGACGCCTGTCCGACGAAATTGCCCTTGAGCTGATCGACCTCGTCGCGTGCGCGCCGCATCTCTGACTGGATGACTTCGGCGCGTTTCAGAAATGCGTGGCCGATCGGCGTCAGGCGGACGCCGTTCACATGCCGCTCGAAAAGCGGCGCGCCCAGATCGTTTTCAATGTCTCTGATACTTCTCGATATGGCGGGCTGCGTGATGCCGAGCAGCCGGCCCGCCGCCCTCAGGCTTCCTGTCTCCGCCACGGCGGAAACATCCCTGATATGATGCAACTTCATCCTGTTCCCTCTCGCTTATGTTGGGGTCTTGCCGCCCCCTTCAGTTCCGATCATGCTGCCTTGGCCTGGCCGGCATGCATTCGACATTCGCGGTGAAATCCCAATCGATGCCTGAAATGCATAGCTCCCTCGAACTTACAATCACCTCAAGCTGGCCGCCGCCCGCTAAACAAGCCTCCTGATCGATGCCCCTGCACCGCTCCCTATGACTTACGACGTCATACGGTGAAGCAGGCATCGAGAATGGTGATGGAAAACATAAACGAGGCTGATCAAATCAAGGCGCGCGACCGACCCTGGACCGCGCGTCACGCAGGATGGATCGCCGTTCGAAGACAGATTGTACCACCTATCGTCCCCTGGAGATGTCGGATGCCACAGAAGGTTATCATTACCTGCGCGATTACCGGTTCGATTCACACCCCTTCCATGTCGCCGCACCTGCCGGTGACGCCGGATGAAATCGCCACCCAGGCGATCGAGGCCGCGGCGGCCGGCGCGTCCGTGGTCCATCTCCACGCGCGCAACCCGGAAACCGGCGAACCAAGCCAGGACGTCGACATCTATCGCCAGTTCCTGCCCCGGATCGTCGATGCATGCGACGTGGTGATCAACATCACGACGGGCGGCTCTCCCATCCTGTCGCTTGAGGATCGGCTGCGGCCCTGCCTGGAGTTCCAGCCGGAGATCGCATCCCTCAACATGGGATCGATGAACTTCGGCCTGTTCGACATGCTGAAGCGGTTCAAGGACTTCAAGCATGACTGGGAGGAACCGTATCTCCGCAATTCCGACAATTATGTCTTCAAGAACAGCTTCCGCGATATCGCCGGCATCCTGCGCGCCTGCAGCGAGACCGGCACGCGCTTCGAGATCGAATGCTATGATGTCTCGCATCTCTATAATGCGCTCTTCTTCCTTGAGCAGGGCCTGCTGAAGCCGCCGATCTTCATCCAGACCGTCTTCGGCGCGCGGGGCGGCATCGGCACGCATTACGAAGATGTCATCACCATGCGCCGGACGGCGGATCGCCTGTTCGGCAATGCCTATACATGGTCCGTTCTCGGCGTGGGCCGGAACCAGATTCCGATCGCCACGCACGCCGCCTCCATTGGCGGCAATGTCCGGGTCGGTCTCGAAGACTCGCTTTGGGACGGTCCCGGCAAATTCGCCACCAGCAACGCCGTTCAGGTCCAGCGCATCCGCACCATATTGGAAGCCATGTCGCTTGAGGTGGCGACGCCGGACGAAGCCCGGGCGATGCTGCAGCTCAAGGGCCGCGATGCCATGAAGATCGCCGCTTGACAGAGGAGACGGGACGGGCCGGGAAAGGCTTTGCGGAGCCGCGCCCGGCCCGGTCCTCCAGGGAGAGGATCTTGTGGTGTCGGCTTTGACCCTTGAGAACAAGCGCATTCTGGTAACCGGAGGCGCCAGCGGGATCGGCCTTGCGGGCGCGAAAATCTTCCGTGCGCTTGGCGCGGAGGTGGTGCTGGCCGACCGGGACGCCGGAATGCTCGATGCGGTGGCCGACGGGATCGGCGCGGCGGCCAGCGTGGCCGGCGACGTGACCTCGGAAGCGGATTGCGATGCCATGATCGCGACGGTGCAGCGCGTTTGCGGCGGTCTTGACGCGCTATTCCACAGCGCCGGCGTCAGTGACAATGTGCGGTCGGTGGTGGAGACCGATATCGACGGATGGCAGCGCATTCTCGACATCAACGTGCGCGGCACCTTCCTCATATGCCGCGCGGCGGGCCGGGTCATGATCCCTCAAGGGCATGGCGCAATCGTCAATATCTCGTCGGTGGTCGGCCTTGGCGGAATTCCGCGGCGCCCCGCCTACAGCCCGGCCAAGGCCGCCGTCGCCCACATGACCCGCAACCTGGCGTCCGAATGGGGCCATCATGGCATTCGGGTCAACGCGATCGCGCCCGGCTACATCCTGACGCCGATGGTCGATCGCCTTGTGAAGGACGGCGCGTTCGATACGGACCGGATCGCGCGCCGGACGCCCATGGCGCGGCTTGGCGAGCCCGAAGAAATCGCCAATGTCGCCGCGTTCCTGTTGTCCGACATGGCGAGTTACATGACGGGCGCCGTGGTGCCGGTGGATGGCGGCTGGACAGCCTATGGCGGCGCCGGCGACGTTCAAAGCTGCTGAAGCGATCAGTCGTGGATCGGCGCCCCGATGCTGTTACGAGGCCGATCCGCCGTCACCTTGGTCCGCTTCGTTTCTTCCTTCAGGCAAGTTCGGCATGCATTTGAATTCGGATCCGGCGGACCTGCCCGGAAAGCTCGTCCGGATCGTCGGCAGGCGACACCTCCTGACCGGCGAAGCGCATATGCGCCCCTACACCCAGGGCTATCGATATCCCGGTGGCGGGGCGTCGGCCGTGGCGCTGCCGGGCACCCTCGTCGAGCTGTGGCGTTGTTTGCAGGCCGTGGTCGAGGCCAAGGGCATCGTGATCATGCAGGCTGCAAACACGGGACTGACAGGCGGGTCCACGCCGCATGTCGCCGGCTATGACGGGCGCCCGGTCGTGATCATCGGAACGCGCAGGCTGTCCGGCATTCACCTGCTGGAAGGAGGACGGCAGATCGTCGCCCTGCCGGGCGCCACGCTCTACGACCTGGAGGCGCTGCTGAAACCGCTGGGGCGCGAGCCGCATTCGGTCATCGGATCGTCCTGCATCGGCGCTTCCGTGATCGGCGGCATCTGCAACAGTTCGGGCGGCGCGCTCTTGCGACGCGGACCGGCCTACACGGAATATGCGCTTTATGCCCGTTTGCGGGAAGACGGGCAGCTATGCCTCGTGAACGATCTGGGGTTGGAACTTGGCGACGATGCCGAAGAGATTCTGGGCCGGCTGGAGAGCGGTCGCTTCGACGATGGGCCGCCGGCCGGCAATATCCGGGCCGCCTCGGACACCGACTATGATCGGCGGGTAAGAAAGATCGATGATCCTTCTCCCGCCCGCTACAATGCCGATCCGGGGCGACTCCATGGCGCATCCGGCTCCGCCGGTCGCGTCGCGGTGTTCGCCGTGCGGCTCGACACCTTCCGGAGGGACGATCGAAACCGGACATTCTACGTCGCGACCAACGACGCAGCCGTCTTCACCCGATTGCGACGCGCCGTGCTGGGGACCTTTTCACACCTTCCCGTCTCCGCCGAATATCTGAGCCGTGAGACGATCCTGATGTCGGAACGCTATGGTCGCGACAGCTTTTTCGCGATCAAATATCTCGGCACCCGGCGGCTGCCCCGCCTGTTCGCCCTTAAAAGGGGGCTGGACCGCGCGGCGAGATGGCTCGGGACCGGTTCGGAGGCCACCGGCGACCGGATGCTGCAGCGCCTGGGCAATCTCCTGCCCAGCCCGCTTCCGCCGACCTTGCGGCACTATCGCGACCGATATGAACATCATCTTGTCATCCGGGTTGCCGACGACGGCATCGAGGAAATGCGCGCCTATCTGGAGGGAGTGGAGCGAGAGGGCGAGACGACCGGTTGGCGCGAATGCACCGATGCGGAGGCGGAACGCGCCTTTCTCCTGCGGTTCGTGGCGGCAGGCGCGGCGATCCGATACGCTTCGCTGAAGGACGGCGCCGTCGGCGGGCTCGTGGCGCTTGACGTGGCGCTCCCGCGCAACTGCACGGACTGGGTCGAGCAATTGCCCGACGACATAGGCTCGCAACTGGTGGCGCGAGCCACCTATGCGCATTTTTTCTGCCACGTCTTCCACCGCGACTATCTGGTGCGGCCCGGGTGCGACGTCGAAGCCGTGAAACAGCGCCTGCTGGATCGGCTCGCAGAGCAGGGAGCGGAATATCCCGCCGAGCATAATGTCGGCCATCATTATGCGGCCAAGCCCGAACTCGCCAGCTTTTACATGACGCTGGACCCGTGCAACAGCTTCAACCCGGGCATCGGAAAGACCTCGCGCAAAGCGGGTTGGGCATAGCATCGGCCTGAACATCGGCGGGCGGACACCAGTCGCATCCCGCGGCGGGGCGATCGTTTACAGCTCATCCACAAGGATGTGGCGGCCGATGGCGCCGATGTCCGGGCTGCCCGTCAGCGCCATGGCGACCCTCATTTCCGCCTCGATAAGCTGCAGCACATGCGCGACCCCCGCCTGCCCGCCTGCCGCGAGCGCATAGGCCCAGGCGCGGCCGAGAAGCACCCCCTTTGCGCCGAGCGCCAACATGCGGACGACGTCCAGTCCCGATCGTACGCCGCCGTCGACCAGGACAGTCATGCGATCTCCGACAGCTTCGGCAATAGGAGGGAGCGCCCGCGCCGTAGAGGGCACGCCGTCCAGCTGACGGCCGCCATGATTGGACACGACAATGCCGTCCGCGCCGACGCGCGCCGCCATTTTCGCATCCTCCCTGTCCAGGATGCCCTTGATGATGAAGGGGCCGTCCCAAATCTCCCGGATGAAATCGAGGTCGCGCCAGCTGACGCTCGGATCAAAATTGGCGCGCATCCAGGCGAGGAAATCCTCGAGCCCCGTTTTCTTCCCCAGCACCGGCGCGATATTGCCAAGCTGATGCGGACGCCCGAGCAGGCCGACGTCCCACGCCCAGCGCGGATGCCGCGCCGCCTGGCCAAGCCGCCGGATGGCGCCAGCCTTGCCCGCCGCCCCGGCCAGGCCGGAATGATAGTCCCGATACCGGGAGCCGGGCACCGGCATGTCGACGGTAAATATGAGGGCGGAGCAGCCGAGTGCTTTCGCTTTCTGCAACAAGGCGCGCATGAAGCCGCGATCGCGGATCATATAGAGTTGAAACCAAAAAGGCGCATTCACACCCCCGGCAACCTCCTCCAGCGGGCATGCCGAAACGGTCGACAGACAGAAGGGGATTCCCGCCGCCTCCGCGGCGCGCGCGGCCTGCACCTCCCCACGGCGCGCATTCATGCCGGCCAGGCCGATGGGCGCGAGCGCCACCGGCAGCGCGAGATGCTGCCCGAACAATGTCGTGGTGAGATCGAGCCGCGACACATCGGTGAGCACGCGTTGCCGCAGCGCTGTCGCCGCGAGATCGGCCAGGTTGCGCTCAAGCGTCACCTCGGCATAGGAGCCGCCGTCGATATATTCGAACAGGAATGGTGGCAGACGGCGACGGGCAAGTTCCCGATAGTCGAGGGCGGAGGCGGCCTGGCGTATTTTGCGGGTCATAATGGGATATTCCGTTACCGCCTGTTCGTCGGCGACGCCACTGTCTCCAACCAGGCACACGCCATTCCGCCACCACCCCGCCTTTCCCGCGAGCCTGAGAAGCCTGGGAAGCGCGGCCCGAAGGGTTCACGCTTAACCCGCCTCTTCGAATGCCGGAACTGGACAATGGCGCACGCCCGCCTTGCCGCGGTCAGAAATTCTTGGTCAGTCTGGCGCCAAATGTGCGCGGATTGCCTACAAAGCAGCGCAGGCCTGTTCCCGTGGTGGGATTGCGCAAGCCCAGCGGCGCATCGAACACCTGCACGGCGATGTTGGTGCAATAGCGCTTGTCCGCGAGATTGTCGCCGAACAGAGCGATCGACCAATTGTCGTCGCGGCCGAACAGCGTGGCGCGGGCGCTGAGCAAGGAATAACCCGGCTGGATCGTGTACGGGTTTCCGTCGATCGTCGTGCCCGCATAATATTTGGTCGTATAGGATATGTCGCCTCGCAGGCTGATCCGCATGTCTCCGCCGACCGGCACGGAATATTCGACGCCGCTCGTGCCCGCGAGCTTGGGCGAGAAGGTCAATGGAAAGCCGCTCAGATCGTGCGTGGCTGGCGTGAAGCCGGGAATGTTGGGCGCGTTGGGATAGGATTTGAACTTTGAGTCGAGATAGGCGATCCCGGTGTTCAACTGAAGACCTTCGACCGGCCTGACGGTCAGTTCGGCCTCGATGCCTTGCTGGCGCAAGGAACCGACATTCTGCACGACCGGCGTGATTCCGAAGAGCGCGCGCTCCTGGAAGTCGTCCACGTCCATCCTGAACGCGGTGGCGTTGAATGTCAGGACGCGATCACGGGTCTGGAACTTGAAACCCAATTCATAATCCTTGACGATCTCCGGATTGAAGACCCGAAGCTGGCCCAGGGCGGCATTTGAGTTGCCGGAGTTGAATCCGCCGGACTTGAACCCGGTCGAATAGGTTGCGAAGAGCATCAATTCCCTGCTTGGACGCCAGGCGAGATTCGCCCTGTAAGTCCAACGGCCTTCGGCGTAAGACAATTTCGTCGTTTCGTTGGTCTGAATCGAAGCCGCCGCGGGATTGAAATTCCTGCCTATGAAGCTTCCGTCCTTGTCATCATGGGTGTAGCGCGCGCCCAGCGTCAGATCGAGCGACGGCACGATCTTGAAGCTTCCCTGAAGATAGCCGGCGAAACTCGACGTCCTCTGGTTGAAGACGAACAATGCCGCCGGATTCCGAGGGTTCGCAAGGCAGGCCGCCGTCGCGGTCGAAGGCGCGACAATCCTGCAGAAGTCCGGCGACAGGTTGAAATTATAATTGATCCGCAAGTCTTCATGATAATAATAAACGCCGCTGACGAAGCTGAAACGGCCGCCCAGAAGATCTGTGGGGGAACTCAGCTGCAACTCGTGCGCGTTGCTCTTGCTTCGCCAGAAATTGTCGCGGGCGAGCAACAGGATGGGAAGGAAGGATCCGTCGCCATCCTGTTCGAGATTGTTCCAGTCTCGATAGCTGTCGGTCAACTTCACGGCGAAATCGCCCAGCTCCAGATCGAATTGGCTGGAAACGCCCCAATGCTTCGAATCCACATGATTGCCGGCTGTGTACTGGTTGGTGGTGCCATCGTCCCGGTCGAGATCGGAAGGCGCGCCGATCCGCGCCGTCAGTGCCGCCAGCGTCGCCGGCGTCAGACTCTTGGCGATCAGGGGCGTATATTGCCATCCCCCGCCCCGCGTGAGCGTATAGTCGCCACGACCCGTCCAGGTCAGCTTATCCGACAATCTCGCGCGCAGCGTCGCGCGCCCCGCAAAATTGTCGACACCGCTTCTGCCGCCAGTGCCCGTGGTTTTCCAATAGCCGTCGAAAAGCTGCGCGAGACCGGCAACGCGAAGCGCGACGTCCTGGCCGAGCGGCACGTTGATCGCGCCGTCCAGCCGGTACCGGTCGCCGGTGCCGGCCTCTACGCCGATATTCCCTTCGAACCGGTCGCTCGGCGCCTTGGTGCGGATGTTCAGCGCGCCCACGGATGCGTTACGGCCAAAGAGCGTCCCCTGCGGGCCGGACAATATCTCAATGGCGTCGAGGTCGAGGAGCGCCCCGTACATCGCGCCCGGGCGTGCGATATAGACCCCGTCGACGAAGGTGGCCACGCTGGGTTCGATGGCGCTGTTCCCGAGCGAACCGAGTCCGCGGATCGACAGGCGCACCCCTGATGTCCCCGGTCCATTGCCTCCCTTCAATGTTGGCGCGATGCGCGGCAGATCCTGCAGCGTCTGAATATTGGCTTTCGCCAGGCGTCCGCTGTCGAGGTTCGTAATGGCGATGGGTACGTCCTGCAGCCGTTCCGATCGGCGTTGCGCCGTGACGATGATCTCGCCTGCGTCGGCGACCGCATTCCCTGTAGCCGAATCGACTTGCTGGGCCAAAACAGCGCCTGGCGTAAGGCAGGCCAAAGCGGCACTCGTAAGATAGAAACTGCTGCGCATCTCATCCTCCCCTCGCGCGCGGCATCCTGTCCGGGCGCGGTGTTTGGACGGTTCAATAGGCAGTGTTGCTCGCGACGGGACGATTGCTTTTTGCGGGTTTAGATAGGCGGCAGGCATCGGGTGCCGCAGAGCGACATCTTTCACCCATTGCGGCTGATGGCAAAAGGTCTTCCAAAGGAGAGACTTGATGACGCAACTGGATCGACGCACCGTGATAGCGGGAGCCCTGGCGGGACCGATCATCAGCGCCGAGGGCGCGCGGGCGCAACCGTCCGGAACGCCTCTGATTGCCACGGAAGAAGCCTATGCGACGCCGGAGCTTATGGCCGCGTTGGACGCCGGACCTCCTGGAATGACTGAAGCTGAGAAGACCTATACCGCTCTCTTGCGCAGCGGAACCGGCGCCGGAGCGTCGGAGCTCAATCGCAAGCTTTGCAGCGTGGAGGCGCGCCTTGCGGAAATGGACGCGAACGGCGTCGATATGCACCTGTTGAGCATCACGATTCCGGGTCCGCAAGCCTTCCCGCCAAAGGAAGGCGCGCGCGTCGCCCGTTCCCTGAACGATGGCCTTGCCGCGATCATTCGCGCCCATCCCACGCGCTTTGCCGGGCTGGCGGCGATAGCGCCTCAGGACCCCCAGGCATCGGTCGCGGAGATCGAACGCGCTCGGAAGGATCTGGCGCTCAACGGCGTGATCATCAACTCGCACAGCTTTGGCGAATATTTGGACGAGCCGAAATTTAGATCCATTCTCGCCGCGCTCGAAGCGCAGGACATGCCACTCTACCTGCATCCGCGTTCTCCGTCGCAGGCGATGATCGGACCCTATGAGAATTACGGGTTGAGCGGCGCCCTGTGGGGATATGGCGCCGATGGCAGCCTGCACCTGCTTCGCATGATATTCGCGGGCGTGTTCGATGAGTTCCCCCGGCTGAAAGTGGTGCTGGGGCATATGGGAGAAGGAATCCCCTATTATTTCACGCGCATCGACAATCGTTATCGCAATCTCATGGCGCGAGGAGGGGAGAAGCTGGGCCTCAAGCCGCTGAGGCAACTTCCCAGCCAATATTTCAAATCGAATGTCTACATCACGACAAGCGGAACCTTCTCCCACAAGGTGTTGGCCTACTGTCTGGACATTTTGGGTGCGGAGCGAATCCTTTTCGCAATCGACTATCCTTATGAGCGCAGCGATGAAGCCGTGCGGTTCATCCGCTCGGCCCCGCTGTCGCCAGTCGATGCAGAGCATATCTGCTTCCGCAATGCGCAGACATTGTTCCGTATAAGGAACCCGGCGCTGCCCAAGATTTGAGCCTGCGCGGGTTCCCTGCGTGCACCCTGGGCCGCGTGTACAAATTAGGAATGCCGGGAAATGGCCAATTCAGGACCTTCCCCTCCCGTAAACGGGAGGGGTTAGGGGTGGGCGCGAGCGTAGCGAGCTTCTGACTTAGCCGTTGCAAAACAGCGCAGGTGCCGCGCCAGCCCACCCCCTAGCCCCCTCCCGCCTGCGGGAGGGGGAATGTCCTGGTTCCACCCGGATCACTCAGTCCAGCGGGTCTTGAATTTATCCACGTCGCCTAGAGCCCCAAATTGCGCCGGTGGTAATTATGCCCTGCCTTGCGGGTCAGGTCGCAGAGCCTTTCGGCAAGCGGAGTCAGCGGCACGTCCGCGCGGCGGACGATACAGATCGGCGCCGCATAGAGGCTGTCAACGAGGCCGATCGTCTGCAAACCTTCCCTGCTGGGCGCAAAATCGAGCCACTGCATCGGGAGCACCGTCAAGAGATCCGAATTGGCGACCGCAAGCAACGTCATCAGCGCGGACTGGCAGTGGACGACAACCTCCGGCTCCGTCAGGCCCGCATTTTCGAACATCGTCTCAAACTCGACTTCGCCATATTGGGTCGAGAAGGAAGGGCGGACCCACTGGGCATCGCGCAGTTCCGCGAGCCTTGTCGCGTGAGCCAATGGATGACCCTTTCGCGCGACGACCATTCGCTTGTTATCGAAAATCTTTTCCACCAGCAAGGTGGCGGCGGACAGATGCTCGTCCAGCGGCCCTACGTAAAAGTCGATTTCACCGGTGAGGATGTCATGTTCGATCGGCTGGAAGAGGCTTTCGGTGAGTTTCAGCAGGGCACGGGGATAGCTTGCCCGAAACGGTCCCAGAATGGACGGCATCAGCGCCAGGCCGGACGCGGAGGACAATGCGACCGAAACCTCTCCGACGAAATTGCCCTTGGCCTGCTCCAACTCCTCATGCGCGCGCCGAAGTTCGGACTGGATCGCCAGCGCGCGGCGCACGAAGAGCTTGCCGAGGGGGGTCGGCGACACGCCATTGGCATGGCGCGTGAAAAGCGAGACGCCAAGCTCATTCTCCGTATCGCGTATGCTGCGCGTGATGGTGGGCTGGGTGATGCCCAGCCGGCGGCTGGCCGCGCGCAGGCTTCCGGCTTCGGCGACGGCGACGACGTCGCGGAGATGACTAAGCTTCATGCATATCCTCCAGCAATGCCTGATTCGATCATAATGTCAGGCTGCAATAGGTGGGAGGCATCGTATGCGCGTGGGTGGCGGCGTTCAAGCGTTCATGTCAGGCGTAGTCGCGCTGCCTGATGCGCAGAAGCAGGGCAGCCGCGAGCAGGGCCGGCATCGCCATGACCAGGGAGACCATTGCGCGCTCATGTCCGAGCGAGAACAGCAATCCGCCCAGCGCGGGTCCAAGTGCGCTCCCGAACCGTCCAACCCCGATGACGAAGCCGATGCCCGAGGCACGCGCCGAGGGAGGAAAGTTTCGCGAGAGAATGGCGTACAGGTTGACCATGCCGCCTATGGTGCTGGCGCCGACGAGGACCGACATGGCGACGAGGACCGGCAAATCCATGGGGACCACGCCGAAGAGCGCGATGGCCAGGCCGCTCAACGTGACCGCGGCGATCACGACCCGCTTGAGCCCAAGCCTTGGCACGAGAAACGCAAAGGCGGAACCGCCCAGCACGCCGCTGACGCTCATCGCCGTGGCGGCCAGCGCCGCCTGAGAGACGGTGTGCCCGGCGCCGGTGATCAGCGACGGCACCCAGCTCTGGATATAATAAAGGGAAAGCGTAAACAGGAAAAAGATGGCCGCGGCGGCGACCGTTGCAGGGAGTTCGGCTGGGGTCAGCAGCAGGCGGATCGACCGACGCCGCGCCCGGGGGCGAATGGCGTCGGGTGCGACGCTAGCCGGCTGGCCGCACCGATTGAGCAAATGGTTCAGCCGCGTCTGCGTCGCCGGCCCGCCCCTCGACAGAATGCCGACGATCGACTCGGGCAGCCAGAGCAGGACGATCGCCAGCATGACCATGCCAAGACCGCTCGCTACAAGGAAAAGCGCCCGCCAGCCCAATAGCGGGATCATCCACGCCGCCAGAATGCCGCTCACGATCGCGCCGGCGGGCAGGCCGAGATTGACGATGGCCACCGAAATGTCCCGCCGCTTCGCATTGGCATATTCGGCCGCAAGCGGGTTGATGACTGCCGCCATCGTGCCGACGCCCAGGCCGGTAATCAGACGCGACCCGATAAGGTCGAAGAGATTGCCCGCGAGCGCTGTCCAAAGCGTGCCGCCGATCATCATCAGCAAGCTGAACAGCAGCGGGCGCCGCCGCCCATAGATGTCGGCGAGCGGCGAGAGAAAGAGCGATCCCAGCGCCATGCCGGCCAGAGCCGCCGCCAGAACCAGCCCGATGGCGGCCTTGCCGATCGCCATCTCTCGACCGATGACCGGCGCTGCGAAAGTGATCGCGAACAGATCCAGTCCGTCGAGCGCGCACATCGCGGTCAGCGCGAGGATGGAGAGCTTTTGCACCCGATGCATAGGAGCATCGAGAAACGCCTGCCAGAAGCCGGGCAACGCGTCGGGAGAATCCGATAGGTCGTTCACTCCGCACTTGCCCCGTCGTCGGACGCCGGGGATAGGCCGGCGGCATGGGCGAGCACGTCGCCCGCCGGCCATATGTCACCCCGCCAGGCGACATGCTGGTCGGGCCGTATCAAGGCCAGCCGCCGTTCATAGAGCGCGGCCACCCTGGGCTCGTCGATTGTCACGATCTTGAGAGGAATGCCGGATTTCGCGGCGTCATGCTCCGCCTCGCGCGTATCCGCGCCTCCGAAGGCGATAAGGGTGAAGCCGGCGCCAAAATGATCATAAAGCGACGAGCCGTCAGCGAGCCATGCATGCGGAGCCAGGCTGCCGGGTGCGGCGCTTGGCGTATAATCGAGCGACAGTCGCCAATCGGCTCCCGTGCCGTCGTCCCGGATGACCGGTGATCGCCAATAACGAAGGCCAAGCACGACACCGAGCGTATAAAATTCCCTTGGCTTGGTCTGCGCGATCAGGTCGGACACCTCACGCCGGACGGCATCGCCCTCCGGGCCATCATCCTCTATCCCGCTGCGGAATAGATTGCCCGGTTGGGTGCCGTGATTGCCTTCGGCTTCGTCCAACACGATTTCGTGGATCAGTCGCCGTTCGGCCTCATAGCTGTCCAGCAGGGCTGGACCGCCCCATCCTTGCAGCGCGGCCGCAAGCTTCCACCCCAGGTCGACGCCGTCCGCGACCCCCATGTTCATCCCGAAGCCGCCATAAGGCGGATGAAGATGACAGGCATCCCCCGCCAGGAAGACGCGCCCGTCGCGATATTTGTCCGCGAGAAGGCGGCTGGCGACCCACAGGTCGGAACTCAGAATTCGGTAAGGCAGGTCGATCCCGGTCGAACGCTTGATGAGGTCGAGCGCCTCCTCATCGGTGAACATTTTTTCCGGCGGCAGACTCAAAGGCATGAAAAACCACAGATCGCCTTCATCCATGGGACCGATCACGCTCGGCACATCCGGATTGACCTGCCAATACATGATTCCTGGCCCCTGCCGATGCGCGTCGGCGAGGCCCGGGGCGCTGAAGATGATATTATAATTGCGCGAGAGGCCGTACCGCCCTTCCATCTTCGCCCCGATCGCCTCACGCACGGTACTGCGCGCGCCGTCGGCTCCGACCAGATAGTCCGCTTCGATCACATGCTCCTCGCCCGTATCGACGGCTTTGACGGTCACCCGGACCGCCATGTCGTCCTGCTCGAAGGAGATGAATTCGCAACCATGCGCCATGGTGACGCAATCGATGGCGAGAAGGCGTTCCCTGAGGACGGACTCGAGCTTGTATTGCGGGATCCACTGCCCATGCTCGGAATAGCGTTCGTCACGCCGCGGCGAACCCTGCATCGCATTTTCGAAGCGGGCCAGCGGATAGCCGTTCAGCCGGGTAACGAAATGCACATCCGTGGGGTAGTCGATGCCGAACGGCGAAGCCTGGGCGAGGACATCGGCAAGTCCCCAGCGACGCAACAGCTCACGCGTCCGGACATGCGTGGTCTTGGCCCGGGGGGCATGTCCGCCCCTCGACTCCCGCTCGATGAGCAGACAGTCGATGGAGCGCATGCCAAGTTCGAGTGCGGTGGCGAGGCCCGTTGGACCGCCACCGACAATGACGATACGAGGGCGCTGGGCGGAGAGATCAGGGGAAGGGTTTTTCGTTTTCATGAACCGACGCTACCGCGTCCGATCACGCATCGAGATATGGCAGAAGATAAAGAGTGATGCCTGGGAACTATCGAGCGGAATGCCCTTATGCCGGACGGGGAACATTTCGGCCGACAACGCTTGGTCTGCACCGTCAGAAGCTCATCAATCGCTCGGGCAAAGCGTTGCAGCGGTTGCCATGGCAAACCGCTGCGCTGGCCTGAATAGTTGACCTGCCGCATGTTGGAGGATTGAGCCGGTCCCGCGTGCAATCCTTGCCGGTTGTGCCGTCTGCCGACGGCACTGTCCCATGCTATGGGGCGGACACGACATTCTCGATAGCGCCGATTTTGTCGACCTCGCATCGTACGACATCGCCCGGCTTGAGGAAGCGGGGCGGGTCCATCGCGACACCAACCCCCTCTGGCGTGCCGGTCGCGAGAATATCGCCGGGCTCCAGCATAAAGGCCGTCGAGAGATAGGCGATCTGTTCCCAGATATTGTAAATGAGTTCGTTGCTATTGCTGTCCTGCCGAACCTCGCCGTTGACCAGGCATCGGATGCGCAAGTCGTGCGGGTCGGCTATTTCATCGGCCGTGACGATCCAGGGGCCTATCGGTCCGTGGGTATCGAAGGACTTCCCGACCGTGAACGTCGGCGAATGAAACTGCCAGTCTCGCGCAGAGACATCGTTTACGACGACATAGCCGAACACGTGCGACCGGGCCGCACTTGCGGTGACACCTTTTGCGGCCGTCCCGACGATCACTCCCAATTCGACTTCATAATCCAGCTTTTCCGTAACACCCGGATCGATCGGATCGAATGGCCCGGAAAGGCAAGTCGTCTGCTTGTTGAACCACAATTGCTGCTTGGGGGCCGGAATGCCGTGGCGCTCGCCCTCTTCCGCATGCTTGCGATAGTTCATGCCGATCGCAAGAAATTTGCCGGGCCGTTCGATGGGGCAGACAAGTTGCGCATCGGACAGGGGGATGGAGGGCGTTCTGGACGCGACAAATGCAGCAATATGGCCCAGCGCCGTCTCGCCGCCGGCGACGATTGAAAGCATGGTGGGGTAGTCGTGCAGTTCCGCCAGCGGGACGATGCCATCATCCTTCAGCACGCCCAGGCCGATGCCGTTTGCCGATCTGTACCGTAATAATTTCATGTCGAACCTCTCTCATATCTGGGGCCGCACAAGGGCCTGCCATTGTCCCCTTCGTGAAGGCGCCGCGCCATCCGTGCTTCTTCCCTTTCGACATCGACTAAGGCACCGCTTCACGGTCTCATGTCAGCCCGGCATCGGCGTTGCGGAGCGGAGCGGCTAGATAGAGGAATAGACCAGGTGATAGCCGCCATGCATCAGAGCAGGCGGTGAACAGCGCCGGCTTTGCCCCATGCTTCGACTCTTGAGCAGATGGGGCCGATATGAACCTTCTTCTCGACGGGCCGGAGGGCCAGCAGGGTTTCCAAAGGCTGGATACCTGCCTATGCCGCCAAGTCCGGACTTGAAACCGTCGAATGGTCTCTGGGGCTGTTTTACCGAGCCAGCGAACGGTGGAGTGTCATTGGTTTCCTCAACTATCAGCGACTGCTCGATAGCACCGCCAAAAGCCCGATCGTTCGCCAGGTAGGAACGGCAAGCCAACTGGGGTTCGGCTTGGCTATCGTTCGGAAGTTCTAGACGAAACGTCTGACACCTTATGGACGTGGCGCCAGTGATCGGGCGCGGCGTCGCACCGCTTCAACACCTATGATGTGAAGAAGAAGCGCCGCAAGCCGCCGGAAGAGCATGCCGTCATGGAGGTGCCGCCGATCATCAGCGTGGCTGAGTTCGAGGCGGTTCAGCGATCCTTGAAGGCGCGCAGCCCCAAAATGATGCCACCGCGCGCGGTCGGGGGATCGACGCTACTGACCGGCATCTGCTTCTGCGCGAGCTGCAACGGCGCCATGACGCTCCGCACGGGCACGAGCCGAAGCGGGCAAGAATACCGTTACTACACCTGCGCGACCAAGGCGACGAAGGGGAAAACTGGCTGCAAGGGCGTCTCAGTTCCGATGCATCAGCTCAACCAGGCGGTCGTCGACCATCTGGAGAAGCGACTGCTCGATACTGCGCGCCTGGAAGGTCTGATGGATCAACTGCTCAACCGACGCGACGAATGGGCGGCAGAACGCCGTCTACACGTCGCTGAGATGGAGCGTCGCGCGACCGAGGCAGAGGCCAAGCTGACGCGGCTCTACGAAGCGATTGAGAACGGCCTAGTGGATATTGGCGACGCATCGCTCAAAACGCGGATCGCAGAACTGACGGCCATCCGCAATCAGGCTCGCGGTGACGCCGAGCGAGCGGTCACGCACATCGAGCGGATCGGTCCAGAAATCACGCCACACACGCTCGGCACTTTCGCCCGAGCCGTTCGCCGCAAGCTACGGCACGAGGATGGCACCTATGCCCGAAACCAAATTCGCGCGGTCGCGCAGCGGGTGGAAGTGATCAGCAAAACCGATGTCCGCATCCGTGGCAATCGCACGGAATTGTTGCGAACCCTCACCGCCGCCTCTGGCGTAGAGGCGGCGGTGCTAGGGACTCGTGGTTTTGGACCGAAATGGTGGCTTACGGGACTCATAAAGCGACTCTATCATCCTGATTAAGCTAGATAATTTGTACTAGAGGATGACAAAGGCCCCCGGATAAGCCCCCAAAAAATTTCGAGCCAATTCGGCACGAATTCGAGTCCTTGGCACGCCTTGGAGAAGGCGATTCTTCCTTTTTCCGCTGCGACCTCCATCAGAATTCGAAGCCGCTGACGACCCTTTGCGGCCATTCAGCGATCGATTTTCGTTCCCCGGCAGCAGACCGTCCGCTATTCTTGCTTCGGCCTTCGTAAGATTAGCCAGTTGCTGACTGGCAGATCCGAGATAGAGATCGGGCTAAGTAGCCACTCGGTTATGAGATAGCCGGTTAGCTGTATCAATAAGCCGCAACGTCTGGTTAGCGGACCGAATATTGAGTGGCGATGAGACTGTAGCTGACCCTGGCTGATCGAAGTTACCAAACCGAGCGTTGGCTATTCCGCCTTGCGCAAGCATGACGTGCTACTCACCTTTCACAGCGAGCCTCGGACTAGCCCGATGCAAAATGCGTTGCGCCCGTAAAATATTGACCGACATTGCCGATATCACCCATGTCGAACCCTAGGATCTGATACTCAAGCCGCTGTTGCATAAGTACTGAAGGGCCCCCTTCGAGAAATGGATTGACCATTTCTGACATAATGGGTCGAAGCCCGGGACGCAGCTCCACTCCACTGGGCGTGGCGACCGCGAACTGTTGGAAACCGGCGACGCTAGGTACGTCGGGGTCGTCCATTACTTCGCGGAGTATCTTAAGCGGGTCGAGGATCGTAGGCATCACATCGGTTTCCGTCTCACGAGCCTTTTCGACAATCTCCGCAACCTTCGCATTTCCCGACCCCAAGCAAACCAGCGCACCGCTTCCAACTTGAGCGACTTCACTCGCCTTGCTGATAGCGACGGCGTCCTCGTTTATTTCGATGCTGATGTGAAACGCTTGGGCGGGCGATGCCGGCGTACTGCGACCAAAGACCAGCCCATCGAATATATGGATGTCTGTTTTTTCCCAGCGGCGTCGCTCATTGACCACGAGCGCGGCGCAGCGTGCATAGAGGTCAGCTACCTCCGATACCGTTGGTCCATTATCGAAATCATTGACCACAAGAAGATTCTGAAGACACGTGCTTGCTAAGCCGTTGGCGGTCTGCCCGGCAAATACATTGCCAGCAAATGCAAATCCCATACTGGGTAGTCGGCATTTTTCAGTCTCAACGAATTTACCATGCTTGTTGAGTACAATTGGTACAGAAAAGATCTTGGGACCTGCTTCGCCGACCGTTCTCGACGCCGAGCCAAAACGCGTGTCCGCAACGACAGCGAGTCCCTCTATCATCTGCCAGGCCAGAACCAGCGTCATCAAACCTCCTTTCGCTTATTGGCTTGCGATATCCAATATCTGATCGCATACATTGCATTACCGCTTTTAGGATATCAATTGAGGTCGTGGAGCGCTGCTAGGGCACACTTCCCCCCGAAATCGACCCATCCGAGACCTTCAGGTTCTAAACCCCTCTCCCCAACAGCGAACCGTCGGCTAACCAATCGGCTCAGCGAAGCGCTGGCCGCTCCCCGAATGTTGCAAGGATTTCGGCAAGCTCCTGCTGCAAAGCCACCGAAAGTCCAAGGCTATCGAGCGGACGGAACTGCAGCCAGTTGCGAGTTGCTGCCACGTCGAGGTTTCTGGACGGTGCCTTTGGCGCGAGTTTCATGGCAACGACGCGGGACACCCCCAATGCCATCAAGCTAATCATGGTGCGGTCAGACGCACCTATCTCCAGATATAGCGGAACCGATGGAACAGCGTTCCTGACGTCCTCGAAACCCAAGTCTTCAAGGACTTGGAGCAATATGGCGGTGTAGCAGCTGAAAAGGCGCACGCATTGGTATCGGACCTCGCGTTCGACCAATTCTAAGGTCTTGCGTACGACCTCGCGCTGATCATCGTCCGGATACTTGTCGAGTTGGTTCTGGACGATGCGAGGTAAAGGCCGACCTTCCATCCACCACAGCGCGATTAGAGCGAGAAACCGATGGAACTTGCTCTCGCGCTTCAACCCCAAGATGACGCGGTGGCATAGTTGCAGGATCATGGCGTAGGAATCGTAGGCGCCATCGTCCCTCGGATGTTTTGGCAGCAATTCCTTAGCGGCGCCCGGTGACTGCCTGGCCCGTTTCATGATGATGCTGTAGAGCCGTTGCTGTCGGTGCGCCGACACATTCGGACTCTTGCGAAGGACGTCAGCCGGGATTGTGATCTGGTCGGAAACGGCTACTATGGCACTGCGAACAGACGCTAAAATCTCATCGGATATCCGCTGGCCAGCCTGCATGCGCTCCAACGCTGATTCCAGCGTCCCGCATTTTTGGTCATGTAATAAGCGTACGAACGCAGCTTCCAGATCGTCGTCCGATTTCTTGACAGGCTGTCCGATGATCCGCAGGAGCGCAGTACTCCGGTTCAGGACGCTGTCTTCAATCGCAGGAATGATGTTGGTAGCGCGCTGGTCGTTCAGTGGCTGCTTCTTCCAGTTTTCGTATTCAATCAGAAAAATATTGCCCTGATACTCCTTCAAAAGGCGCCCAGCTCGACCAGCCAGGTTCCAGAAATCGACCGATGCGATGGCCGAGTGCTTTCCTTTTTTCGGGTAGCACATGAAAATGTTCTTTGCGGGGAGGTTAACGCCCTGCAGCAAGGTGCTGGTGCATACTAGATAGTCGATGTCGCCACCTGCTACCGCTTTCTCGATCGCTTCACGAACCTGTGTCGGAATGTTCGAATAGTGGAAGCCGATGCCTTTGCGTACGCAATCGACAAGCGCGTAGGAGCCATGCACCGCCTCTGCGATCATGTCGGCCAGCGCTTCCCGAGCTGGAGTTGGTCTGCGACCCTCGAAGCGCTTCGAGAGCCGCAAGGCGATGTCTTCGGCATCTCCAGGGCCATTGGCATAAACGATGTTGATCGAACCGGCGCCAAATAAGCATGCGGAATTGACCAGCTTTTCGGCCCGCGTGACCGTTCGCAATCCGAGTTCTCGTCTAGCGATTAAAGTGGGCTGCATCCCCCGCTCGCGCAGGTAAACTGCTATCGCTCCGGTTTGAGGATTCTCGACGCGAACGGCAAGGAAATTTTGTCCGACGGTTGCTTCGCGCGATGGCATGGGCTCGACATCGGAGAGGCCGAGGAGACGGCCGAAGATGTCGAGGTTGCGAACCCCTGGGCTTGCGAAAAGCAGCTGCGACTGAGGCGCTCTGCCGAGAAGCTCCTCAAGCACCCAATGCAACAAGATGCCACGTGAGCCTTCCGCAATTGTGTGAGCCTCGTCGACGATGATGATGTCGGCGCAGAACGCTGCGTGTTGGGCCAACATCAGCTGCAGTCGCTCTTGGGTCATCACGTAGACGGCCCGGCTCGGCAGTGCCATCTCGCTTTCAACCGGGACGGTCACGACATCGATGGTATAGCCATCGTTGGATCTTGCAGCTAGCAATCGGCGCAGGTCCCGCGATACCTGTGATATCAGGGCTCGCGTCGGGACGATGTAGGCTACCGTGCGGAGGTCGCCTTCGTCCAGTTTCTTCGCGAGGAAATTCTGAAGCACGAAAGATTTGCCCGCTGAAGTTGGGGCGGCTACGGCCAATCGCTGACGGGCGACGAGTTTCGTCCACAGGCGATGCTGAAAGTCCGTGAGAATGACCGATTGTTCATTCAACGTTACGGTGCGGCTTTCTGTGCGGGTTAGCTCCTCGATCATTAGGCGCATGGGAAGATCATCCCGTGCAAACGCGGTTGCCATGATGACCCACGGACCTTCGACGCGATAACTCTTCAGCTTCATCACTGCACCGCTGACGGCGGCCCACATCGTCCTGTCGACAGCGTCCTTGGAGATCGTTTTTCCATCGGTCGCGTGTAGATCGGTGATGCTCCACCCCTGATCGATATAGCCTTTGCGGTGTGAGATCGCCCAGGAGATCGCGGAACGAGGATTCTGCGGCTCTCGCGGATGGGCGCGGTGCATGATGTAGCCTTCCAGGCTCGGCGTATCGTGGACTTGGCCGAACTGACCGCCGGGCGAGACCGGAACACTAGCATCGACACGCGCAAATTCTATGTCTTGGTTCGGCCGCAACACAGAGAGCGGGGCGACGGTGACGATGAGGCGCGGATCATTCTTTGGCGGCGTGAAGGGCAGGCGGATGCGCTCGCATCGCGACAGCATCTCGTCGTGCAGCGCCTTGAGGCGCTCGGGGATCGCGGCGGCAGCGCCGAACGCCTCGCGCAACTCCGTCGTATCCATCTCGAAATTCCCCCGGCTGTTTCTGCCCATGAAGCGACTCGTGCCGTTCATCGTGCTCCTGTGTGGGGCCAGGAGGCTCGGAGGAACCCTGATGACCAGCGCCTCGCCGGGAGCTTTATCCTCGGCTTCGCCTGGCTTCGGCGCCAGCGGGACCGCATGCACCTGGAACGCGGGCAGTCGAACGTCGATGTTGTCCTGAGCCCAGCTATAGATTCGTTGGATCACCTTATCGAGGCTGATGGTGCGCGTGACCGGCCTGATCCGGGCAGCAACGCCGTCCTCCTCCTCGATCCCATAGATAATGTCGCCGCCCTCGCTGTTTGCGAAGGCGACGATGTCTGCGATCATGCCGTTACATTCCTTCTTTTCCTTGGGGTCAGGCAGGTCCGCTTTGAAGTCCAGGCGCCTGTTTTCAGGGCGGCCGAGAAGCCGCTGCAGATGCTCCTCGGTTATGCTGTCTATCGGTGCCTCAATCAACGTCCGGTCCCTCTCCTTGATAGCCTTCTCGCAGGCCTGCCACTCAAAATCGTAAGCCCACAAAAGCGTAAATCAGGCTAACCCGCCGTGGCGTTCGAGCACGCGCATGAGGACGGCGTTCGCCTGAGTGAAATTATCGCGCTGACCCTTGATCTGATAGGCCCATTTCGCGCCGTGGAACAGATTGTTGCGAAGGCGCCAGACGATCATCAGCAGGGTTAGAATGCGGTCGCGCGGATCGTTGTTCGCACCCCGAATGACGGCTTCGACAAGGTCGGGGTGGTCGTACTTGCGCAGGTCCAGGAATGGATAGTGGTAGGTCAGCTCGCCGTTGGCAAAATAGCGGTCGCGAAAGTATGCCAGCTCCGCGTCATAGAGGTCGGCACCCAGCATGTCGGAGCCCGCCCAGGCATCGACTTTCTCGGTGATGCGATCGACGCGGGCGTTCGCTTCCATGATCTCGGCCTCGAACAGGCTCCAGAGGAAGGCGAAGTCGAAGATCGCTCGGCGATCGTCGTTGGGTAGATCCTGAAACCCCGGGGCTCTCGCCTCCAGCCACGCTTCGCTTGCGCTCTTTGGCTTCTCCACCATCGATCAGTCCTCCGGTTCGTCGTTGCGCCGGCTCAGCTCCGAAAAGTCGGTGAGCGCGTCGCAGTTGATGCAATGATACATCTGCGAGGCATCCTGAAAGGCCATGCCGCAAAAACATCCGCAGAAGGGGCAACACTCGTCGATTTCGAGATCGCCCCATTCCCAGACGCCGAGATATTCAGGGACGGCATCGCGATCGTACCCGACGATCTGAAAGGCGTCGGCATTCTTCGCGACAAAGCCGTCGCTGGTGGCGCGCATGAGGATTGGCAGGATGTCTGCCGGCTCGAGCGCGAACCACTCGCCGCGAACCCGTGTCGCTGCGAAGTGACGATGCAGGCGACGTTCCAGCTCGAACGTCTCCTCGGTATTGATCCATCCGAGGAGACGGATAGCGGAGGGATTGCCAGTCTGGAGGTTGCCGCGACGCTTTTCGATGTCCTTGGCGACGCCGATCTTGATGCGGCAATAGCCGCTGTCCTCTTCGCCTATGAAATAGACCGGCATCGCTCGCGTCCACCTCAGCCGATCAGGTCGAGAAGGCCTTCGACCACTGCCTTGTCCGATGTCGCGACGAGGTCCAGCGGTCGGCTCTCTTGGCGCATGATCGCGATGAGCAGGCAGGCGGTGAAGGTCCAGAAGGGAGATCCTTCTGACAGGCCATGGCCGTCGATCATGGCTCGGATGCGCTCTCCGATTGGCGGGTAGTCGGCATTTCCCCGTTGCGCATGGACGGGTGTCATTGCGTGGACGATGATCGCCGCGAGGGCGATGCCCATGGCCCGCTTCTGAGCGACCTGCGCGAAGGTGTGGCCGTTGTCGCGGGCATATTCGGCCAAGTTGCTCGTCATCGTTTCGCGCGCCCACGTGTCGCAGGCCAACTCTTCCTCATAGCCTTCCTCGGGTGCGTTACCGGCCGCGCGGAAGATGACGTGCTTCAGCTCGTGAAGGAGTGCGAAGGCGAAGGCCAGGCCGACAAGGTCGGAGGCCGCCATCGCTCGCGCGTCGCCCAGGCTGGCGCGGTCAGCGGTCGGCATGGGAATGTCTTCGGGCCATTGGATGGCGGCGGTGCTACCCGCCGCCCGGAGACTGTGGGCGGCAGCGATGCGTTGCTTGAAGTCGAACTCGAACTGGCCCCGGCCGTGATCAGCCTTGAGCGCCGCGTCGATCGATACGCCGGTACTGGTGACAAGGATCAGCGCGGGGGCGTAGACCTCGATTGCGTGCCAGGCGGCGAAACCCAATAGCCAGAAGAAATCCACCGTCTTGGTGTCAAATTTGATCCGCTTGCTGGTCGCGTTCAATGTCAGGCCAGCGCCGCTCGGGGCGACTTCAACGGAATGTTGATGGTCGGCCCACAGTCGGCAAAGCTCATCGGCCTTTTCTGGAACGGCGCCCCGCAATAGGCTCAGCACAATCGTTTGATCGGACGGTTCAGTCGGCATAAAATCTCACTGCTGGAGGGGCACAGGAAGCGGATTCATTAATAATCTCGGGCTTTCAACATGATCCTATCGAGGTGAAAGCCGGGTATAAAGATGTCGCGGGTGTTCAATCCACAAGGCAGCAGGTCGAGCGTGGGCTCGCTGGGCCACAAATTGTGACCTCGGTCATGGCGAACAGAGAGAGCGCCATCGCTATCGTTGATGGTTCCACCTGAGCCACACGCCGCGTTCGACCTTTTCAGCTCGAAGTTATCTGATTGCTCGAGCTCCGCGATCTTCCGCTAAACAGCGGCCCGTCTCATGGGACCAGAGCAATCAACTCGACGCATTCACGCCTGACAGCGGTGACGATATTTTGATAGCGCTTTGAGTTCATGTAGCCCCGCACCGAATGCACTTGATCATTCACCAAGGTTACCCATAATTTCGGTCGGCGGAGGAAAACGCTATCGTCGCTTTCAACGACAACGCCCATTTTTGTATTATCCGTTGACAAAACGCGGCCCGGCGCTGTGAAGCTTCCTAGCTCCCGAGGGATTTCTACAATTTGATCTCTATCAGTAGCAGCCAAACGCTTGATGGTACCGTTTTGGAACTCCACCCAGATGGTGCTCTTGAACAGAAATACCCGTTTAGCGGATGACCCGGCATGTTCGATTAACTCTTTAAAGAGTGCCGACTGATCTGTGTAATCCAACCCGCTGACCGTCATCAGCTCGACATTATCCTGTTTGCTTTCTTCAGCTTCAAACCTGTTTTCCACGGCCAAAGCAGCACGTCCAGATTTTGCGCGGTAGAATTCTACTTGAGTGGGCGTCCGCAGATTCGAAATGGCATCCGTGTTCAATTCGATGCCATACGACTGCGAAGCAAACTCTTGGAACGCTATTTCCCAACCGCTTTCGTCTGTGCTCGTCCCAAACGCGATCAGTCCACCGTTTTTTCCGCACGCGGCGCTGACTGCACCATAACGGCATCGAAACTGCCGACAGGCCAAATCCGACACACGTCGTTGATTAAGTGAAACTCTGGCAGTGCGCCCGATACCGCCAAATTCCAGATTGTCACGGTCAAGCGCTGTAAACTGATGAATACTCTTCTCGGTGCTTAAGTATGCTCGGCCATAATAAAAACGAATATCTAGGACTGACTTAAAATCAATTTTTCTGTCGAAAGTGTAAGAAAACCGCTCGACGTCATCTTCGCTGACATCAATTGTTGAATCTACTTCTAGTAGGCGATCAATCTCCTGATCCGGCCTGCCGAGAACAATTCTGCGGTTGTCGGCGAACAGTTTGCCGGCAGCGTTGCCACTTCCATTCAGTCGCTTGTTACAGAATTCTTCAATATCGAAAGCGCGAATCAGGCCATCTTTCGAGATGAGCCATGCAAAATCGAAATATAGGTAGCACTCAACGTATGATCCGTGCAGACTGAGCGTCTTCCGTCTCATATTTTGCCCTTCCGGATGCGTCCAGCGATCAGCTCGTCAATTTGCGGTTCATCGCCTGCTTCCCACATTGAGATAATCTCTTCTGGGATCTCATAATGCTCGTCATTAGAAGGCGACACTGGGTAGCCGTGCCAAGGCCCGGGATGATTGCCACAATAAGGAAAAAAGGCGACCCGCTCGCCGGATTCTCCTACGATGAGAGAGGCGTTATGGGAAATCCACCAGTGATTATCTTGGTCGCATTGCCAGATTTTATCATCGCTCGTATCGAAGAAATCCGCCTCTTCAGAAACTGCCACTGTCTTAGCCCATAGCGTTTTTCCGGACTTAATTCTTTGACGATGATAGTTCATGGACTTGTAAGTCCGCGCGTTCCGAGACGTGTAGCCAAATACGATTCCGTCACTTTCTGCAGTCAGCCGTTGCAACGTCGCCCCTCTTTGTTGACCCAACCCTAATACGTTGGTCTGTCGTCATTTCGCTCTTAGACTGGATCGCGGCATAGCGCGAGCAGGATCGAGATAGTCATGGCAAGTTCCTCTTCGCTGAAGGAACTTCCAACCTCAAAGGGCAACCTCGCCCCGCCAAAGGCCCATATTTACCGCATTACAGTGCCCCACGCGACCCTCCCGCGGAGCGGGTTCGTGCATTGGTCGGCAGCCGACGCGCGCGAACGGCAGCTATCCCCACATCCCAGCTCCGAACCAGACATTCGCCTATCGGCCAAAACTGGAAATTGGGAAACGGATTGTCGGTGCTGAAACTCCCACAGAATCCAAAGCCAAATATAGCCATATGCCGGACCTTGTCTCCCAGCCGACATCAGACTGTGATTTGCTACCTTCGCTCCTTTACGGCCCGCCACAGCGTCGCCAGACTGGTCAGCACCGCAGCCACCCCAAGAAGAAACGATCCGTCTATAATCAGCATTGCCGACTCCTCTCCTGCTCGATATGTTCGCTATTTGTTCTAATGTAGGGAAGAGGGATTCGGCGATGTGCGTTCTGATCACCCCCGATTTCGGATAGTGTCCGCCTGCGGGTTACCGGCGACGTGGAAACGGTGTTGGCAGTGCCCTATGAAAATGACGATCGATTTCTGGTTGGCCTGAGCGACGGCACATTGCTGATGGGCTCCTACGACAAGCATATGCGCTGCCGTTGGGAAGTCGCTCGCGATGGTGCCGGCTTCGTTCATTTCGAGGGCAATGCTACCCGTGTCGAGTGGCGCATCGAATGGCTGACTGTCGCGGCATTCGATGCTCGTGTCGCGGAGCCCGGCAATCCGCCGGCGTTGCCGCTTTTTCCGGACCTTGATCGCTGGGCGGCATGAAGCCGGCGAGCGCTCGGCGTAAGAATGCGACCTACGGTTTATCGATGCCGCTCGCAGGCCGTGACGGGTATGAACGCTGGTTCGCCATATCCACCATAAACCTCACTGAGCAGCCAGCCGCGCTCGGCATCTGCCTCCCCTTGGCCGATACTCTTCCACCAGAAGCGCAAGGCAGCATCCCAGCGATACCCTCGCGCTTTCAGACGATCCTTGGCATCGAAAGGCGCATCGATGGCGTTGACGCGCCAGGTTGGCTGCTCCGAGCAAGCAATGAGCTTTGCAAGGATCGTGTCGCCGTCCGGCATTCCGTGCGAAAGCAGATACAGAAGGGCGAGTATGTCGTTTTCGGCCCGATGTCCCTCGTAGAACCATCCACATTGCGAAATGAGATGCGCAAGTGCCCGCCCCTCGAAACCAAGCTCGAGCCAGTCCAGTTCGGCCATTGAACAGGCCCATGGCTTGCCGGCAATGGCCGGCAGGCGACGATCGACAAACGGTCGATCAAAAGCGGCATTATGGGCAACGACGATGTCGGCAGAGGCAAGTATGTCCACGGCCGCAGCATCGTCGATAGCCTGACCTGCAAGGTCTTCCGCCGTCAGGCCGGTAAGCATCGTGATCCTGGGGTCCAGCGGCATGGCCGGATCCTCACGCCAGACGCGGGGCGTGCCTACCTGGATGATGCGCCCCCGTGCGTCGAACCGGAAGCGCTGGACAGCCAGTTCGATGATGCGATCCGCATCGTGGTTCAGCCCGGTTGTCTCAACGTCGATCACGACGCCAATCCGGCTCGGGACGAATGGGACCGCCTCATGGAACGCCGGTACCGGCATGAGGCGTCGCTGCACACGGAAGTCAGGATGTGCGCCCAACAATTCGGCCGCATGTGCATGGCGATCATGGACGGCGTTCATGCTGCCTCGACGACCCTGAAGACGGCGCCGCTTCCTGCATCACGCACGAGATCGACCCGCTTTCCATCCCAGTGATAATCCAGATGCCGCCCCTGAACAGGGCCGGACGCGCAATCCGGGTAGAAGAGAGCGACGCATTCCCCACCAGTCTGCCGAACGCTCGGATAGGCAATGCCGTTCGACCCACCGGCGCGCAGGCGCGCCGCGAGTTGCTGCGCCGCTCGATAACTATCCGCGTCAAGGCAGGCCCGGAATTCCTTCCTGTCGTCACGAAGATCATGAAGCTCGGCATCGACCTTCATCAGGATCTCGCGGAACTGAGATGTCCATCCCGCAGGCTCGCTGGTCCTGCCCATGAAGGCCGCATGGTGATGGATCGTCTCGAACAGCGCGGTTTCATAGCAGCGTGCCACGTAGAGGACGCCAAATTCTCCGCCCGAGAAGCGGCTCGGCCGATCGATGCTGACATGCGTGAACGATGCCATCAGATATGAGGCACCGGCACCTCCAACGCGCCGTCCCGACGGCACAAGATCGATATTGCCGACGGATGCCATGATGCGCGGATTCGTCTTCTGCTCGGCTGAAAGCAGAAGGGGCCAGTCGGCGGGGTCGGCAATATCCTCGAACAGGTCGATGGGAGGATAGATGCTGCGGATGATCCTGACCGCCCCCTCCCATTCGACCTTGCTGACCGGCGGTTCGTCTGCCGTCGTCACCAGCCGCCGCGCTCCGCGTCGAGATAGCGCCGGACCCGCATGATATCGGTCAGTTCACCCCCAATCATCACCTGCAAAGCGCTGGCGTCGCCAAAAGCGGCATTGGGGGCCTTGATCCAGTCATATCCGCGCTGCGGCTCCTGAAAGATGATCCGCAAAGCCTTGTGGATGCCCATCAAGTTGGAAAGCCGGGCCAGCCCGTCGCGCGAGATACGTCCCGGCCCCTCCGCCTTCCACCTGCGGTAGGTCCGCACCGGCATGTCAGTCAGCACGGCAGCCTGCTCATCCGTGATACCCCAGCGCGCAAAGAGGTTGAGCGCCGAACGAAACAGCGCGCCACCCTCTTCCTGCGAAATCGGCTCCGGCCGGAAAGGGGCCGGAACAGTGTCGATCGGCTGCAACATCGCCATAAGCGCCTCCATTTGGCATGATATAATTCATAAGACGCCATTTGGCAATAAACACAAAAGTGGTAGCCGAGAAGGTTCAGGTGCCGAACATGGGATGGATCACCTCCGCGCCATCCCGCAACCGACAGAGATAATTCGACCACCATTGCGCCATGCGAACCCGCTCGTCCCAATGAGCCCCACGATGATAAGCAGCCCGGACGCTGTCACGCTCCCGATGCGCCAGGGACCTTTCGATAGCATCAGGATGCCAGAGCCCACTTTCATTCAGAAGCGTACTCGCAGTGGATCGGAAACCATGCGAGGTCATCTCGTTGCTCGTGAAGCCCATGCGCCGGATGGCGATGTTCAGCGTATTTTCGCAGATCGGCTTGAGCCATGTACTGTTGGCAGGAAACAGATAGTCACCCCGGTTTCCCAAAGCCCGGAGAGCCTGCAGCAGATCGAGCGATTGCTTCGACAAGGGAAAGACATGAGGCTTGCGCATCTTCGTGCGCTCGGCAGGGACGCGCCAAATCGCCGCCTCGAAATCAATCTCGTCCCACTTTGCCTTCCGCAATTCGCCAGGACGGAGATAGACATGCGGGGCCAGCTGCAAAGCAAACCGCGTTTCAATCCTGCCGCCATAGCCATCGATCGCACGCAGCAGTTCGCCAACCTTCTCCGGCTTCAGGATGGCGGCATGATGCTTTACCTTTGGGCTGACCAGCGCACCACGCAGAATGTCAGCCGGGTTGTGCTGCGCCCGTAAGGTTGCCACCGCATAACGAAATACGCGGCCGGAAAATGCACGGGCGCGAGTGGCAGATTCATAATGTTCTTTCTGCTCGAACCGCTTGAACGCCCTGAGCAACTCATGGGCCGTGATATCCTTGATGGGCCGATTGCCTATCTTGGGGTCCAGCACGTCGCGAAACCAGCGCATCTTCTTGAGCGTGGCGGGGGCCTTGCCCTCAATCTCCATCTTCGCGATGAATTCGTCCGCCACGACCCGGAAGGTCGTGCGGGCCGCAGCCTCGGCCTTCAGCCTTTCCTGCTTCCTGTGCGCAACAGGGTCGACGCCCTGCTCAAGATATTCCCGGGCTTCGTCGCGCTTCTCGCGCGCCTCTCGCAGGCTTATGTCGGGATAGCGCCCCAGCGCCATCTTCTTCTCGATGCCGTGAAAGCGGAACTTCACCCGCCAGAGCAGCGAGCCATTGGGGTTGACCAGGAGATAGAGCCCGGCGCCGTCGGCGACCTTATAGGCTTTTTCCCTGGGCTTTAGGGACTTGATCTGAACTGCAGTCAGCATCTGGGGGCCTCGACTCAAGCATGTCATTTAGGCCCCCGGATTTGGGGCCCCCAAATCACCTGGATGCAGGTGGACGCGTGGGGGCTTCACCGGAAAGCCGATGCTCAAGCATACCAAATTTTTGGCTGATTTTCGAGGGTTTAGGCCCCTTTGGAGGGGCGTTCCTGGTGCCGCTTACGTGACTCGAACACGTGACCCTCGCATTACGAATAAGAGGTTCGGTATAGTCAAGCGCAATCATACGCCATCGCGTATCACTTCTGTTTCTTAGGTGTTCCCGTAGTGTTTCGTCATTCGTCCTCAGACGTATTCACATGCAACCGCCAGCGTGATATTCCTGTGCTTATCCAGATGGAGATAAGCCCATGGCAACAGGGAAGATCACGAAAAGGGCTGTCGATGCGGTGCCGGTGCCGGCGACCGGCAAGCGCAGCCACCTATGGGACGACAGCCTAAAGGGCTTCGGCCTGATGGTGACGGACAAGGGCGCACGGTCCTATATCCTGCAATATCGGATCGGCGGACGCGGCAATCCTACCCGCCGCGTGACCATCGGGAAGCATGGATCGCCATGGACGCCGGAGACGGCACGCAACCGGGCATCCGAATTGCTGGAACAGGTACGACGCAAGGTCGATCCCTTCGACACTGAGCGGGAGAAGGTCGAAACAGCGAAGGCAGAGAAGGAGAGTAGGGCGGCGCAGAAAGTCGTGTTGAGCCGCCTCGCCTTCGATACCATCGCGGACAATTTCATCAGCGGCTATGCGAAGAAGAACATCAAGCGCTGGAAAGAGTATGAGGGCGTGATCGCCCGCGACCTGAAACCGGCTTTTGGTTCTACCCCCCTCCCCTCCATCGCATCGGCGGACATTTCCGATCTGCTGGACCAGATCGGAGAGCGCGGATCGTCCACCGCCCTGCGCGCATACAATGTCCTGCGGGCTATCGACGTCTATGCGCTGGAAAAGGAGAAGAGGCATTATAAGGCCGCGCAATCGCCGCTGTCCGATGTGCAGCGCCCCGGCACGGTCGCGAAGCGCGAGCGCCATCTTGCGGACGATGAACTTGCAGGGGTGTGGCAGGCTGCGGGCGGTATGGGCTGGCCGTTCCTCCCCATCATTCGCCTCCTGATCCTGACAGGCCAGCGCCTCCGCGAAGTGGCACATATGGAATGGAAGGAACTGGACCTGAAAGCCGCGACGTGGCTCATCCCTGGCGAGCGGACAAAGAACGGCCAGACAACTCTTGTCCCACTAAGCCCCGAAGCCTTGGCAATCATAACCGATCTGCCGAAGATCAAGAATGACCATGACCTTGTGTTCCCGTCATCGAGTGGAACGGCCCTAACCGCCTTCTCGAAACCAAAGGCCAAGTTGGACGCAACCATATTAGCGCAGATGCAGGAAGTCGCCCAGGCGGCCGGGAGCGATGTCGAGAAGGTGCAGTTAAAGGATTGGCGCTTCCACGACTTGCGCCGAACGCTGGCCGTAGGCTGTCAGAAGCTCGGCGTTCCGGTCGAAGTCACAGAGGAAATTCTGAATCACCGATCCGGCACCCGCGACGGGATCGTCGGCGTCTATCAGGTCTACCGCTTCCAAGACGAAAAGGCGGAGGCGCTTACCGCGTGGGGCAAGCGGGTGAAAACACTGGCAGCACGGCAGGCCAGCCCGGCGAATGTCATTGATCTGGCGAGGCGGCAAGCATGAGGGGGGTTAGCATCACGCCTCCGCAAGACCCTACTCGGTCCTGCTATGGCGGGCGCCTGCTAAATATCCCAATATCGTCGGACGCCTCGTCATGGCCGGTAGCATCTGACGAATATCTCTATTGCTGGCAGGCTCTAATAGAGGTGGGTAAAGCGCTCCATGGTGATGAATGGTCGTTTTATGATCTTCTCGCGTTGGTGCCACAAAGGCCGCCCGAGATGGTGCGGGCCGAAGCCCGCAGTCCGGTGAAAGAAGATGACGCCTTTTGGGACCGTGAGGCTAAAAAATGGCAAGGAAATTGGAATGCTCATAAGCGCGTGAGTGCCGCAATCGAATGGTTCGGAGATGAGTTACGTAATAGTCGGGTTGCTGCGTTCACACTTAAGTCCGGGCGAATGCTGAAGGTGGAGCAGGGCCATTGGTTCGGAAAGGCCGCGCACGACGCTGCATTCTCGGCGGGCCAGATTGGCGGCTACTTCCTTTTCATAGGCCGCGATGAACTGATGGCGAGGCTGGCGCTGATCCGCGAACCAGAAATTGCCGTTCCATCGACGGCCGAACGGCTGCACCTATCGCCCTACATGAAACTCATGCTGGCGGTGATCGAGCAGTTTGGCGACAGACTCAGACAGCGCCCCCAGCCGAAGAAAATCGAAGTTGAACGCGCCATAGAGGAGATTGCCCCGCGCTTCGGCCTGCAATGCAACCCCTATGCCGGTGATCCTAATAGGAAGGCGGAGAAAGCAGCGTGGCGACCCGACAAAGGGCTGACCGCTTTAGGTGAAACCGCCCATGGGGTGATGGCGACCTTCATCCGGGAAATTTCCGACCAAAGCATGAAGGGAGGGTAACCCCTCAATCAACGGTTTTCTGCGGGTTTGACATAGGGGTACCCCCCAATTTGGCATAACCCAGTGGCCTGGGGTTACCCCGTTACCCTCTCCGCAGCCCGAAATTCTGGCAGCAGATCGTCATCCGACCTCAGACGTAACCACGCAATTTCGCTGGTCATGATCTGGGCGAAGGATCGATTATGACGCAGGCATATCTTCGCACGCCTGATGCCGCGAAGTATCTTGGCATCGGCAAAAGCACCCTGGAACGGAAGCGCATTGAGGGCACCGGGCCAGCATTCCGTCGCCTCGGTTCCAAGATCGTCACCTATGCGGTCAAGGACCTGGACGCGTGGGCCAGCCAGCATGTTCTGGAATCCACTTCGCAGGCCGCTGCCTGAATGCCGCTGGTGACGGCACGGCGCGCCGATAGCGCCGGAAAGAAAAGGGGCCGGGAACGCCACATTCCCAGCCCCGCGAATTTCGTCAACCACGACAGCAGCAAGGATAAGGGTTCAGACTGGCGGGCGCAACTGCTGATGCAGCGCCACCGCGTTTCGCCCAGCGTTGGCGACCTGATCCTGTCCCTCCATTTCGGGGAGGGTCGTCATGCCTAATCCCATGTTGGTCACGCCCGAAGCGGCGGAAATGCTGTCGATCATGCTGCATGAAATTGTCCTTCCGGATGGTTGGGATGTGTCGGGCTTCTGGCTCGATTCCGCCCAGCAACTTGCGCAGTTCCTTGCCGATCATCGCGGCAAGATCGGCCTTGAGGATGCTGCCATGCTGGCCGGGATCGGCGGTATGCTCGTCGTCATGGCAAAGCGCGAGCGGGAAGCATCTGCCGCCGCTGGCGCATTCCTTCGCGGCGAAGGAGGCGCTGGCCATGCCTGATCAGATCGTCATCAGCAAGGCCGCGATCGGTGGCCGCTTCCTCGTCAGCTTTGAGCCGCGCTCGGTCTCATGGCCCAGCCTTGAATTTCGCCACCACGGCGAGGCCAAGCGCTGCGCCGACGCCCGGCACGCTGCTCATGGCTGGCCCGTCATCGACCAGACAGCGGAAGGGGGTGAGGCATGATGGCCCCCTTCATCGACCATAGCGCAGCCGCCGTGGCGCTGCTGAACAGCGGCGAGCGCCTGACCCGGAAGGCTGGTTCCTTCCTTGGTCAACTCGCCGTCGATCCAACGCCCATGACCCCGGCGCAGGCTGAATGGCTTGCCAAGCTGCTGGACCGGGCCGGGCTTCCTCCTGTCGCGGGAGATGAAAATGTCTGATCTGTTCGACCGTGAATTCCATGCAAGCCGTGCAGGCGGCTATTCCTCTCCCGGCCATGTCTATCCCAATACTCCCGGCTTCAAGGGGTCGGCGGAGACGGGCCGGGAAGCCGCAGAAGCGATCAGCGATAAGCTGGGCAGGCTCCAGCGCCAGGTGTTCAATGCGGTGAAGGGCCGTGGCACCAACGGGCTGACTCCGGAAGAGGCGGCGGATTTGCTCGCCATCGATCGCGTGTCCGTCCAGCCCCGCTTTTCGGAACTGAAGGCCAAGGGCCTGATCGCCGATAGCGGTAAGCGCCGGGTGAACCCATCCAGCCACAAGCGTGCGGTGGTGTGGGTTCTGGCCTGCTTCACATCGGATGATCGCGAGAGCGGTGCATGACGCGCACCTATTGTAGGGTTTCGAGCGAATATTTGAGATCGCGAACAAAGCATGACTCTGGTAGCTTGGCGATGCTGTTGATCCGGAGGTTAGGGTCCAAACCCAATCAGCCTATTGAAAATCTGCGTTCACTTTGATTCAGGGGGTCTCCGCTGAAGCTGGAGGCTGTTTGGAATGTCGCGTTCGTTGTTCTGGTTGTCGGATGAAGCGTGGACAGCGATTGAGCCGCACTTGCCGAAGAACCAGCCCGGAGCGCGAAGGGTCGATGATCGCAGGGTGATCTCGGGCATCATTCACATGCTCAAGTGCGGTGGCCGCTGGGCGGATTGCCCTTCTGAATACGGCCCTTCGACGACGGTCTACAATCGCTGGAACCGGTGGAGCCGCCGGGGCATCTGGACCCGTATCCTGGCGGCGCTGACCGAGGAAGGCTGGATCGCGGAGACTGGCCAGATCGACAGCAGCTACATCAAGGCCCACCGCTCTGCCGGTGGTGCAAAAGGGGGGCGCGGGCCAATGCCATTGGCATTTCGCGTGGCGGCAGGACAACGAAGATCCACGCGCTCGTCGATGTCCTCGGGCGACCACTCCGCCTCGTCCTGACGCCCGGCAACACGTCGGATGTGAAGGGCGCAGACCTACTGATTGGCGAGACCATCGGCATGAAGCGGGTGATCGCCGACCGGGGCTACGACGCCAACCGCATCCGGGCCGCCTTGCGCGAACAGGGCACAATCCCCGTGATCCCCGGTCGACGCAACCGCAAGCGCCCGATCCAGTATGACGAACGCCGTTACAAGGACCGTTGGAGGGTCGAGGCCATGTTCTGCCGCCTCAAGGATTTTCGCCGTATCGCAACCCGCTACGACAAGCTCGCCAGAAACTTCCTGTCAGCCGTAAGCCTCGCAGCCGCCGTGGCCTTCTGGCTGTGATTGAGTCTCAACCCTAGTGAATGGCAAACGAAGACGCAGACACAGTTGAACAGGCAGGCGAAGTTACGCCCGCCAAGAAGCGCGGGAACTTCTTCGCCGTCGATCTTGATACATATCATGCCGTCTGTTCTCTCGGGGATCCGGATATAGCTGCGAGCTATCTAATTCTGGCTGCCGGGACGGGTGTGGACAATCGTACTTCGACTTGGTCCCGAGAGGCAATTAACGGGCGCACGTCGCTGAACTGGCGGAAAGCGCGCGATTGCATCGATAAGTTGGTTGAGGCCGGTTTCGTGTCGTGGATCAGGAAGGGCGCTCGCCCGCGACTTGACCTTATTCCGGTCGAGAAGAAATTGCCGCCGATCAGCGGGATGGCGTCTCAGACGGTCGATCTGGTACAGGATGGGAAGCAACCGATTGGATCTTCGCAGAAAGCTGCGGCAGCTCGAGCGCGCCAGCTTGGTTATCTTATCCAGCACCCTGATGGTTCTTACGCATTGCCGCCCCCGCGCAAGCTCCAGATGGTTTGGATGCCGAAGACATTGGTCGATGGTGCTGACGGCGAGCGCCCCCCTGTAGAACGAGTGAGGCGTGCACGCGATCCAATGGCCTTTAGGCTTTTGGTTGATCTGTATGGCATTCAGGACCTTGCCGAGCTGGGTGGAGTTGATCGTAGGTGGTTGCGCCGTAAATTTAACCGAGAGACTGTTCGGGCAACTGGCGCCTATCAGCTTTGGGTCTTCACCTATGATAACGAATATGTGAGCTGGGGCGGTCCTTTTGATGTCCACAGACGCGATCCTACCCCAGAGGAGAAAGCTGCAGGCAAGAACCATGCTGTCGAGTTTTTCGATCGCCTGCGCATCCTTAAGGATGCCGGGCTGATTGAATGGGTCGGCCGCGTCCCATCGCATGGTGTAACAGCGTCATTGCTGGGGCTTGAGGTGCAGGGAGCGTAGCGACCGGAGCCTTAAGTCCCAGCAATGACATGGCCCCTGTCTTGGCGGCCATCGCCGATCTTCGGTAGAGTTCGGGTTGCGAAACCAATGAACCTATCGGAGACGACGATGACCACAGACAGAATGGCGCTTATCGAGCTGGTTGAAAAGGGCGCAGACGCAGATCTCGTACGCGAGATGCTGGCCTTCGCTGCTGAACGGATGATGGAAACCGAGGTGCAGGCGCTAACCGGCGCTCCCCATGGGGCTCGAGATCCCTCAGGGCGGCAAGTTCAGCGCAACGGCTATCGTGAGCGCTCTTGGGAGACCAGGGCCGGCCATATTGATCTGGAGATCCCCCGCCTTCGCAAGGGGTCCTATTTTCCGTCCTTCCTTGAACCCCGGCGTACCGCTGAGAAGGCGCTGACCGCGGTCATTCAGGAGGCCTATGTACAAGGCATCTCGACCCGCTCGGTCGATAATCTGGTGAAGGCCATGGGCCTCACAGGCATCTCCAAGAGTTCCGTGAGCAGGCTGGTCGAGCAGATCGACGAGCGGGTCAACGCTTTTCTGAACAGGCCGATAGAAGGCGAATTTCCGTACGTCTGGCTCGATGCCACCTACATCAAATCCCGCCAGGCGGGTCGGATCCTGTCGACGGCGACAATAATCGCTGTCGGGGTGAGCACCGACGGCCGCCGTGAGGTGTTGGGTGTCGCCACCGGCCCCACCGAGGCGGAGACCTTCTGGAAGGGCTTCTTGCGGTCTCTCGCCGATCGCGGGCTGCGGGGCGTCAAACTTGTCATCGCCGATGATCACAAAGGATTGCGTGCCGCCGCCAGCAAGGTCTTCCATGCTACTCTGCAACGCTGCCGAATCCATTGGATGCGCAATGCCCTCGCGCATGTGTCGACCAAGCAGCGGCCGGCGGTCACGGCCATGATCAAGACGATCTTTGCCCAGGAGACCTCTCAGGAGGCCCATAAGCAGTGGCGGACAATCGCCGATGCCCTACGCGACCGCGCTCCCAGGCTCGCCGAAATGATGGACGCCGCACGAGAGGATGTCCTCGCCTATACCGCCTTCCCGAAGGACCATTGGCCCCAGATCTCCAGCACGAATCCTCTCGAGCGCCTCAACGGTGAGATCAAAAGAAGGTCCGACGTCGTCGGCATCTTTCCCAATGATGCGGCCGTGATCCGGCTCGTCGGCGCCCTGATGCTCGAACAGCAGGACGAATGGGCCGTATCCCGCCGATACATGAGCCTTGAAAGTCTCGCGCCAGTCAGCGACAATCCTCTCATCAAGCTGCCCGGCGTGGCGGCCTGATCCAGTCCGATCCTCTACCAAGGATCCGCGCTGTTACACCATCCCGCGGGGCACGATCAATGGGTCTATTACTTGGCTGAGGATGAGTCCGACACATCACTGTTGATTCATCCTATTGCAGTTGAACGGCAGGGTGGCGTCGATTGGCAGGAATTTGAGACGATCTTAGGCAGCTACGCAATCCGTGCTGCAGTCGCTCTCTATGATGACACGACTTCCGAGCAGGAATATTTTGCCGCGTTCTATGAGGACAGGTGCACATCGAAGGTTTTGCTGCCTGCGGAACGCTTACTGCGGAAGGTGCAACTTTTCGGGGTACCTCGGCTACGATACCGTGCGAAAACCAGCAATTCAGCGCGCTGGCTTCAACAGCTTCATGTTGAGGGACGAGAATACATTGAGCGCTATCGGGAGATCATTCAGGATGGCCGCCCAGAGCTGCTGAGCACGGCAGACCGCAGGTTAGCAGACTTCAATGTGACTTCAACGCTGGTTCAACGTGGAGTTCAACGTGACATCAACGATTCCTCCCAGTCACCTAGCCACGCGGCCGTGCCCAAGGGCACGGGCTTGGCCGAGGATGTTTCATGGAACGGTTGGCTCGATCGAGCAGCAAACGAAGGCTGAGGAGCTTATAATGGTGCCAGCAAATTTTCACTTCCCTGAGCGAACCCGCAGCGCCCCGCAGCGCCGCAGTGACGCGGGCCAACGCGAAGATCCGGATTGTGCAGTCATTCGTTTTCCCCTCGAACGTGTCCGCCGGTCTGTCGCACTGGTTAGGTGATGGCGAAGAAACCTGAAAATACAGGACGGAAACAGGGCGGACGATTCAAGCCTGGCGTGAGCGGCAATCCTGCCGGAAAGCCTGCCGGTGCACGCCACAAGATCACGCGGGCAATCGAAGCTTTGCTGGACAAAGATCATGAGGCGCTGACCCGCAAGGCCATCGAAAAGGCGCTGGAGGGTGACATGGTTGCGCTTCGCCTGTGCCTGGACAGGCTGGCCCCTCCCCGGAAAGATGCGCCCGTCTCGATCGCTCTGCCTGCCGTTCGCTCTGCGGCTGATGCGGTCGAAGCGTCGGCGGCCATTCTCGCGTCGGTTGCGGCGGGGGAGATCACCCCGGATGAAGCGGGGCGCGTCATGGCGCTGCTGACGGCGCACAAATCCATTGTGGAGGCTGGCGATCATGAAGCCCGGATCGCGGCGTTGGAAGCCAGGGCGAAATAGGAGGTGAGTATGGCGAACTTCGATAAGCGGCTCTCTGCGCTGGAGGCTGGCTATAGCGATCCGCAGCGGGTGGATGCCGTGTTTGCGGGAGAGGCTGACATTTCCGCTTGGCTGCTGTCCGACAGCGGCAACCCAGCGGACCGGGGCGCGGTATGGGATTATATTCTTGGTGCGGTCGATGGGCGCTCAAGGGGTCTGCCGTCTGAAATAGGCGGGTGTCATGTCGAATATTAAAAGCCGGTTGGCTGCGCTGGAAAAGGCAAGCCCGATTGGCCCAGCGATATGGCGGCGGATCATCCAACAGCCCGACCAGACGGAAGACGAGGCGCTAGATGCCTATGGCCATGATCGGATCGCACCAACCGATAGGCTGATCATTCGCAAGATTGTGGATTACGCGGTGCAGATAGGAGGGTGAAGTGGGGAATATCGAAAAGCGGATCAGCGCCTTGGAGGCTGTGTCGGGAGCGGATGCCGGGCCGTACATCATCGAGATTGTGGGCGGGCCGACGCTGACGAAAAGCGAGGCGGCTGCACGCGAGCAGCAAAAGCCAGACGGCCTGGTGACACGCATCGAATTGGTGGGCGTGCTGCCGGAAGCGGAGATATTGCCGATGGTGCGCGCTGAATAAAATAACGGGTGAAAAACAATCATCCGTTATCAAAGAGCGGTCGCCGCTTTGCTAAAGTAGCAAAAATTAGCCGTGCCCGTCTAAAATAGAGGTGGAAATACGATTAGCCCCGCATCATGAAGGGGGTCGATGCGGGGCTACGGGACCCTCCAAGGGGGAGGGAGGAGCATCATGTCCCACCCCGCCCGATTCTACCATTCAGCGAAGGACATAATCCGGAATTGCAGGCGGCCCGACCGGCATACATCGTGCGCCATATCGATGTGGCCCCCGCCCGCTGCTATAGTCATTCTGCTCCTGCTGCCCCGTCTCCTACCCCGGAGGCGGGGTTTTGCTTTTGCCCACGAAAAAAGCCCGGCAGTTTCCCGCCGGGCCAAGGAGAAGGCTGTAAGCCTCCGGGTCGCATCTTTCACTTACCCCCGCCGCATCGATTCGGATTGGATGGAATAGACGGGGCTGTGTCAGGGGTGTCTGCTATCACGGCTGCGCCGCCGCGCTCTGCATGATGCTGGTGGCGGCGCTGAACATGGCATCGACGGTGACGACGCCAAGGATGCCCAGCGCGAGGGCGAAAATGATAAGGCTGTACCGCATGGGGAGATTATCCTGTCGGCGTGACCTGAGCGGAAATTGACAATTCGAATCAGTGCGTTCGGATTGAATCGCTCAGTCGATGAACGGGAAACGCCCCGATCCTTCCGAACCGGGGCGGAGGTGTTGCCATGATGGCAATCGCTAGAGGTCGTTGATCGCCTCGACGCTCGATCCCCAATAGGTGCGACCATCGATCACGACCGCCCCGCATCCGTCATCTCCTGCAAGGCAATAATCCACGTCTCCATCTTCAAGATCGGGATCGCTGTCCATGTCGTCCATGTGGTCGATCATCCGTTGAACCAGTCGCCCAAGCTCTGGGCGGGACAGGCTCGGAATGACCGTCAGGAGGGCCGCCAGCGTCGGAACGGGTTGAGGCTGGCGCTTGTCCCTGCGTCGACGTGTGGCGGGGTTCCTGCGCGGCTGGTAGGCTCTGGCGCGTGGTGCTTTGCTCGCCATGGTCAGGGCCTCCATTCCAGCTTGGCGAGATAGGCGACGATCTTCTCCCGCGTCTCTTGCCGAATGCCTGCCCCTGACTTGATCCTGTCGATAAGGTCTGGTGCATTGGCGACATTCCGCCCGAAGCGGCTTGGCAGCATCTCCCGCTCCGCTATGGCCTTTTCGATGCGGGGGATGAGGTCGAGCGCACAGACCGCCTTACCCTTCGGTCTTGGCTTGTGCTGTTGCGCCTCGTCCTCCTTCTTCATGTAGGCCCGGACGCGAGCGACGACGCGGGAGGATGGATCGCGGCCCCTGCGAAGGTCGCGCAAAAGGTGGCTATCCCCCACGGCTTCGCGCCCGAACTTGCTTGCGGGCATTCCTGCTTTCTTCAACCAGCGCTCAATTTCCATCAGGATCGGCGCGGCATAGTTTCGCTGCGATCTGGCTGGGCGCGGCTTGGGCTTCTGTAGCGTGACGGGCGGCTGTTCGGGCTGCGCAGGCGCGACGGGAACCAGCTTGGGGGCATCCGTTTTCCGGTCGCGCTTCTCCCTCAAGCGCTGGTCAATCCATGCGATGTCAGGGTCCGGCGCAACGGGACCGCGATCATGGGCCAGGGCGGAATAGTTCTGCCGATAGATCAGCATGGCATTGCCTCCTTTGGGCTGGAGGCAAGCAGGAGGGATTTGACGGCCTCCCGCTTCGTGAGGTCGCGCCGCAACGGTCGCTCATGCTGGGCAAGGGCGTCCCGTTCCTGTGCGGTGATCCGCAGCGACCAGTGCAGGCAGACGGATGCGGGGCTGACCGTGTAGCCGCCGCCAAGCTCGACATAGCGGGCCAGCCATTCGGCGGGGTCAAAGGGGCGTGCGCCATCGGTGGGGGCCGAAGCCCCCTGATGAATGTTCGCGATGTGCATGGCTCAGGCCTCCCCGACGATGGAGGTCAGCAGGGGCGTAAGGTCGCCTTCGTCATCCCCGTACTCGCCAATCAGCAGCCGCAGCTTGTGGGCGATGATGTCAGGATCGCGGGAAGGATAGGCAACAATCGCCCGGATAGCTGCTCCTTGGCGCTGCCCTGCCGCCCGACACTCTTCTTTAGCAGCGGGAAGGCCGCTCTCCCGGTCGCAAGATTCCTCCAAGGTATCGCGCTCGGCGCGCATCCGGGCGCAAAATGCATTGTGGTCAGCAATGCCATTGGTCACGCGCAGATCGCCGGTTTCGTGGGCTGGCCGGGCGTCGATGAATTCATGCGGCTTCCCGGCTTTCTCGTCCCATGCGGCCTGCCATTTCGCCTCCGCAGCTTTCGACGCCGCGAAATAGCGATCGTAAGCCTGATCCTCCGCCTCCAGCGCCATGTTGTAGGCAGAGGAGGCTTCGCGCTCATCGTCCAGCAGCCCCAGCCACGCCGGGTCTTGTGTGGTGGTCGGGGTGCAGACCAGCCCGGTAGCGGCGCTGGCAACAGGTGTCGCAATTAGAGACGGTGCGATAATCAGAGCGCGCATGACAGTGCGCCGCGAACTGTGTAGTTCGTGCATAGCTTCAATCCCTTCTAAGCAGGGTTGGAGTTAGACCGGGTGGCGCGGTTGCAGCCTTGCCGCTCGGTCGCTAGCGGACTTCGTTAGCTAAAATGGTTATCTTCCCATAACGGCACACAGTCAACCCGGTTAGTTGATGTTATCCAAAAAAGATGCCATGCTCCTCTGATGATCACACCAGCAACATGTCGCGCCGGTCGCGGCCTTTTGGGAATGACGCAGGCTGAGTTGGCGGCGTCGGCCAGCGTTGGCCTATCCACCGTGAAGAATTACGAGGCCGGGAAATATGTGCCGGTGCCGAACAACCTTGCCGCGATCCAACGCGCACTGGAGGCGGCTGGCGTGGTGTTCATCGCTGATGGCGAAGCGTCATTGTCCGGTGGCGCTGGTGTTAGGTTCGCGGGTGTGGAGAGATGAGTGGTGCAGTTGACATCTATGGGGCGCACGGTCGCCGGACAGATAACGCGTGCGCGTGCGTGCGCGCGCGTAACTGCCGCATCAGCCTTGGACCGTCAGCACTTGGCAACCCGCACTTATGATCCTTGCCTTCTTCATCAGCATCTACCAGCCTCCAACGATCTGCACCGCGATCGATGGCGACACGCTGCGCTGTTCCGAGATCGGGCGGGTAAGGCTGTTGGGAATCGACGCTCCGGAAATGGCTGGCCACTGCCGCAAGGGACGGGTCTGCGCGCCGGGTGATCCGGAGAAGAGCAAAGCCCAACTCGCCAGACTGATCGCGCCGGGCGTGGTGATCTCGCCTGTCACCCGCGACCGCTACGGCAGGACCGTGGCGCAGGTCTATGTCGGTGGGAAGAACGTCGCATGCGAGATGCTGAGGAACGGGCTGGCAGTTTACAAGCCAGCCTGGGACAATGGTGGGCGGCTGGTGGCGGACTGCCGGTGATGCGTTCGAAGCAAGTCCGGCTAATAGCTGCGCTTGGTTTATCCTGCCTCCTCTCCGGTTGCGAAAGCAGGCCAGATCAGTGGGATGCCTTCATATATCCCGATGCGAACGACTTGACCAAGCATGAAGAGATCGCCGGATTCAAGACGTTCGAGCTTTGCCAGAGCGCCGCGATCGGTCGCCTGAGATCGCTGCCCGATCCTGATGGGGGCGACTACGAGTGCGGGTATAAGTGCGAAGCTCGCCCTGGGCTGGGCGGGATCAAGGTTTGCGAGGAGACACGGAAATAATGAGCCGCTATCGCTACCGCTGGAAAGACCGGCATGATGATCTTGTGACCCGACGCCGGGAAAGCCCGTGGCCACTGATTGAGTTTGCCATACTGCTCGGCCTGTCTCTTGCGGCGATTGCCATCGGCATTTTTTCGGCGGGCCACTGGATCGCGGGCCTGATCACCTAATCGGTCTGGATTCGCCTAACTGCTCATTTTGAAGCCAGCCGCGACCCAACGGACAATCATAATGATTGTGATCAGCGGCACGAATATCAGCAGCAGTTCGAGCCAGTGCGCCAACAAGAATATGGCTCCGCCAAGCAACTGACCCATCGTCAGGATGACGAATAACAGAGCGATAGGGGCGAAGAGTACAAGCCCGATGCGCCTAAAGCCTTTCCGCCAATTCATGCGCCGTCCTGCTCGTCCCGGTCCTTTGATGATCGCGACAAAGCCCAGGTGGCTAGGCCGACGATGATCCAGAACGCGAGGGTGTAGAGCCAATGTTCTCCGGACCAAGCATTGGCAACGCTCGATAGAAGACCCCCGATTGTCCAATTCATGTTCTAGCCCCCTGTCGTCCAGCGCCCAATTTCCCATGACTCCCGCAAGCTGACAAGTCCGGCCTCGGCGCTGTCCCGATCTGGCGCAAGGATGACATTTGCGCTGCGCCCGTGCCTGCCTTGTCGCAGCGGTGGGCAAGGCAGAAAACCGCGATTTTCTTTGCTCCTGTATAACATGAGTGGTATTCTGATACCCGTCAAAGGAGCCAGTTATGCGGGAACAGGTACACACATCGCTTACCGCCTTTCGGATCAACCCGGCGCTGCTCGCCGCCGCCTCTGCAAAGGCGAAGAGGGAAGGCGTCACGCTATCGGAACTGCTGCGCCATGCGGTGCGCAAGGAAGTGAGGGATGCGGCATGAATATCAGCTTCGATCCCAATGCGGCCATTGGTGATGTATCTCCGCTTATCCGGAGCGCGGCCTGTGGCGATCTGGGGGCCCAGCGGCAAGGCTGCATGCTTTCGTGGCAAGGGATGAAGGATGCTGTCTCGCGAGGCGCATTTGCAGCCGCCCACGGCCACGCAATTGAAATGATGATTTGGGCGCGGCTGGCGGCCAGCCATGGGGAAGCTCAAGACATCCTGATCCTCATCGCCGCGCTGTCCTATCTGGCAGAGTATTGGGGCTATGACAGCGAGGGCGCGGTCTACGGCAATGACCTATTGGCCGAAGCAACCGCCCTGCTGGACCGGTTGGCATCGGATGGAAATGAAGTCGCTGCGGATGGGCTGAACCTCATGGCGCAAACGGTAGGCCCGCACATCTTTCAAAAAGCTAAGGAGATCGCATAATGGCGATGGCATTCAACGGTGTTGGTCGCGTGCCCGGCCTGTTCGGCTTGCCTCCTGGCTATTCGACGCCGGGGATTGGTGACGGGTTGCCTGTGGGCGGCAATACCCCGGCATCCGATAGCATGCCCCAAGGCCTCGGCTTCTTTGGCGTCCCGCGTTTTGGTGCGCAGGCCGGGGCGGCTTCCCCTGCTGGCCCGCCTGCCGGTGGCCTCCCCAGCAATCAGGGTTCCCCCATCTCATTGATGCCGCTCGATATGCCGCTGCAAAAACCCATTATGCCTGAGAGCCGACCGGGGCCGGAATTTGTTCCCATGGCGCCGCTGCCCGGCGTGGAGCCGAAAAAGCCGGGGTTCTTTGGCAACGGTGGCGTAGGCTGGGATATAGTTGGCGCGATTGGCGATGCGATGGCCGGATTCAATGGACAGCCGGGTCTCTATGCGCAGATGAAAATGCAGCGCCAGAAAATGGCCTATCAGGAGCGCTTGCGGCAGCTACAGCGGCAGCAAGACTGGGAAGATTGGCAGCGCCAATGGGACTATCAGGTGGGGCACCCCAAGCCCTCTACCGCCGCGCCTTACCGCTGGGAGCGCAATGACGGAAGCCTGATGGAAATGGGCGCAGACGGACAGCCGCACGTCGCTTATGACGACCCATCGCCTAAGATGAACTTCATCCCTGACGGCATGGGCGGCGGGCGTTGGGTTGAGGTCCCGCGCTCCTCTAGCCCCATGGCAACGACAGAGCGTCCAGCTATCGGCGCGATCATGCCTGACCCTCGCAAGGGAGGCGGTAGCGGCAACGCTACCGGCGGCTTTCGTTGATCCGGCCAACTTCTCGGCTGGGCGCATGACGAGCGGGCGCAGGACCGTGGCTGGCAACCAAGCGGTGGGCGGCGTTACCAATTCGCTGCACCTCTCAGGGGACGCGGCCGACTTCGTACCCGCGCAGGGTCAGAGCATGATCGACCTGTACCAGCAGGCTCGATCCTACTTCCCGAATGCAACCGAAATTCTGAACGAAGGCAATCACATCCATGTGGGTCAGCGCGGTTATGGGCGCGTCCCCTATTATGGTCGAAAGGGCACAATGTAATGGGACGCTTTACGCAGAACGGCGTGGTCTATGAGGAATTGCCGGACGGCAATGTGCGGGTGGTCGGCTACGCGGACGGCGGCAGGCAGTCGGCGCCCTCTGTCGTGGCGCCCAACCCGTCTAAGGTCGCCAATTCACAGGTGCAGCAGCGCGGGCAGGATTTGGACAACCAGCGCAATGCCGGAACCCTTCCTTTTGCCGCGCCTCAAGCCGTGGCGACCCTGACCCGTACCACGCAGGAAGTGGAGGGCTATAAGCCCAAGCGTGAGCAGGACCTTCGCGCACAGTTCGATAAGGTGGACGCGGTTTCACAATATCGCAGCGTCGTGCCGATCTTCATGTCTGGGCTGAAGGCTGTCCCTGATCCCAAGGGCGATGACGCGCTGCTCTATCACTATGCCAAGGTCATGGACCCGCCTTCGGTCGTGCGCGATTCGGAGCGTCAGGGGGCGGCGGATAGCGCCTCCTTCTGGGATGCGCGGGTGGCGGCGATCAAGAAGCAGATGGGTTATGACGGCGGCGGCCTTGCACAGTCGGTTCGTGACGGCCTGATTCGTGAAATGAACACCAAGATGGCGGAGCTTGCCAAGAGCTACGGCGTGGCGCGGCGCGATTATCAGCGGATTGCGGGGGACGAGGGCTTGAGGCCCCTGAATGTCGTCGGTTCCTTCCCTTTCAACGATCAGCAGATGCGCGATTATCAGGAGATAATCGGTCGGCGCGGCATGAGCCTGCGGGACCAGCCTTACGCATTGCCGCAGTCCACTCTGCCCCCAGCAGAACGCCGTCAGGAAGTCGACCCGACAGGGGGTGATGAGTTTTCCACCGATCAGGACCGACAGTATGCCGCCGTGGCGCAGGCCGCTTTCAATAACGGCGCGAACCGTCAGCAGATGGACGCCATTGCAGCGGCCTTTGGCGCTCCGGCATTTGGTGACGACCTTGACCGCGCAATCGAGGGACGGGCACGCGGCCTGCGGACCCAGCTTAGTATTCCTGCTTCGGGTCGGCGGGAGCCGACGCTAACCGGGCAACTCGCGGCTGGGCCAGTGGGCGGAGCGGCGACGGGCATAATGAACGGCGTCACCTTGGGCGGGTTGGATGAAGCCATCGCCGCTGGTCGCTCTGCGTTCACCGATATTCCCTATGGCACGGCCCTCTATGAAGCCAATCGCAACAAGCATGCGATCGGCAGGGAGAACCCTTGGTCCTACAATATCGGGCAGATTGCGGGCGGTCTGGCGACGGCGGGCGCGGGCGGCGCGCTTGGCGTCGGTTCCAAGCTCCCCCTCCTTTCCGATGTTGGCATAGGTGCCATTGGCGGAGCGCTGGAGGAGAACGATCATCGCCTTGGCGGTGCCGTTTTGGGCGGCGTTCTCGGCGGTGGTATTGGCGCTGGGCTGCGGGGCGTCTCCCGCCTGCCGGGCAGGCCTGCCCCGGTGGACGATACCTTGTCGCGAGTGATCGATCGTGCGGGCTATGGCGGCATCCGCAATCGCCTGGTCGAAGCCCGCGACCTGAATATCCCCATGACGCTGGCGGATGCTGATCCTGCGCTGACGGCCCTTGCCGGATCGGCTACGCGCTTTTCCCCGCAGGCCGTCAAGCAGGCGAGCGATGTTCTCTTTCCGCGTTCACTGGGCCAAATCGACCGTTTCGCACAGGCCGTTGAGCGTGATCTGGGGCCGCTGTCCAATCCCATGCAGCAGAGCGATGACTTGCTGGCGCAGGCGCGCACCGCTGCGGCTCCGCTTTATGAGCGGGCCTACAAAGCCCCTGTCATTGGCACGCCCACACTGGATTCGCTCATCAATACCCCGTTCGGTAGGCAGGCAGTCGGCAAGGCACGGACGATCGCGGCAAACGAACGTCGCGATCCTGCGGCCATGGGCTTCCGTCTGGACGCTGACGGCAATGTGGTGCTGGAGCCGACCGTGCCGATGACGCTTACCAGTGCAGGGCGAGAAGGCGGTGCACCCGTTCAACAGCCCGGCTACACCACGCAAACGCTCGACTATGCGAAGCGCGGCATGGATGACGTGCTGGAGCAGTATCGTAACCCCATCACCGGCAAGCTGGACCTGACCACGGCGGGCCGGGCGGAAAACGGCGTGCGCGCAGACTTCCTCACCGAACTGGACAAGTTGAACCCGGCCTATGCGCAGGCCCGCGCCGCCTATCAGGGGCCAATGGAGTTGCGCGACGCGCTGGCGGCCGGTCGTGATGCGGTGAAGCAAAGTCCCCGTGAGGTTCAGACTATCGCGGGCCGCTCCTCTCCCGCACAGATGGAGCAGATGCGACTTGGCTATCGCGTTGGCCTGAACGACCGCGCCAACGATATGCGCTATTCGTCCAACCCGTTCGAGGGCATTTTGGGGACGCCAGCGGCGGAACAGCGGCTGTCGGCGGTCTATGGCGACAACTTCCCTGGCGTCAGCCGCCTGCTGCGCCAGCGCGACATTGAGCGCAATCTGGCACGTTCCACCAATGACATTCTCGGCAACAGCAAGACGGCGCAACGGATGATTGCCGATGAGACGTTCGGCAACAGTGCCGCCGTCAACGCTCTCGACGCAATTTCGGACATCGCCTCCATGAAGGTCCCGGTCAAATCCACCATTGGATTTTTTGGCCGTGCGGCGCTTAAGGATCGCGCCCGCCTTGGCAGCATCCGGAACGCTGAGAAACGGGCCAATGATCTGGCGCCCCGCCTTTTCAGTCCCGATACTGCGGCGATTATCGACGCCGTAGACACGTTGATGGGCCAGACGGCTCGCTACCGGACTCGCCAGAATTTGCTGGAGCCTGTCGTCGGCCAGATGGGCGGCGCAATCGGGGGCATGACGCCCGGCTGGCTATTTGGCCACTAAGGCGGGATCAAAGCTAAGGAAGAGCGGGACGCCGACCGCAAACGCAGAGGCAATAAACACCCACAAAGCGATCTTGGCCCGACGCTCCCATTTTCTGAGCGTCAGGTCAGCCTCGTACATGCCGGTCTTGGGGTTATACTCCATCGGGATACTGCTCCGCCCGGCTTTCCATAGGCGATAGCGGGCGATCAGGAACATCCCGAAAGAGAAGCTGAACGCGTGCAGGAAGATGGAGAGGGTCGTCTGGCTCACGGGTTCAGCCTATCGCATCAGCGCGGCAATCGCCAGTCTATCGACGGGTCGGTATTGCACCCGGTAAAAGTGGTGCGATCTGCATCACTTTCTTGAAGCGCTACTGCTTTTCCCCGTCCGCGTCTGTGTAGCCCGCCATCCAGTTTATCCACAATTGCGCACGCGCCTTCAGATTGGGATGGTCAGCCACGGCGGACACCATCAGTTGATGCGCCCGGTCGGTGTCAATTTCGACCTTCTCGCCCAGAACCCGGATCATAGCCGCCAAGGCCACAAGAGCGGCGTCAATTTCATCAGCGCTGCGGGACTGGAAATTGGAGTGGACGGGCATAGCTTCTTCCTCGCTCGCAAGGGGTATCATTATTAGTGATACCCTTCGCATGGGGGCGCGCTCAATGCACACCCTTAAGCGCCCTGCTATAGATCGCGCTGCTACAAAGCATGTCGCACGATGGTACGAGCTTTCCGGTTCTCGCTTGGGGTGTGTCCAGTTTTGGGCATACCCATGTCACGCGCCGCGACATGGCACAGGAAACCAACGTCGCACGCTGCGACATAGGTTTGGACGGGTGCGACAAAATGACGCACCTGTCTTGTCCGATGGGAGGTGATCCGGCCCCAGCATGAAAAAGTTTCAAGGTTTCAACGTCCGCGCTCACCGTCATGAATTTGCTGCGCTGTGCAGCAAACTCCCTGACGCCCTATGCGCAACATAGACCCTTCGTCCGAAATTCGGACGATGAACCAAATTTGGATCATCCGCTGGCTTCCGGAATACTCCCCGAAATTGGGGAATACCCAAGCGTCTGAATTTCAGGCGGCCGGGCGTGATCGCACGATCCCCAATGGGGGACGTGCCGATGGTTCCCCCGATTTGGTGAACCAAGCCGAACGCCAGCGTCCCACTATCCGAAGCGCGGACAGTGACCAGCCAGGCGAAATTCGTTCGCTTGATCCGGCGCGGTGCCGTGCCGCGACGTACGTCCCAGACTGTTACGAACGTCACGGGAGATTTTTCCGGAACGGGAAAGAACTGCGGCTTCCACCAAAGGTGGGAGTTGCCGCCGATCGGTGTAACGGCCTGTGACGCCGATCCAGTTACCACCGTTGGTGGAAATTGCCGTTCGGCCTGTCCTGATCCCCGCCGCGACCGCAGGGTATGGGCATCATACACATACCTTCGCTCAAAATCGGTTCGCGCCACGGTGCCGCAAACCTATCGCGCCTAGCGACCTTCCTCTATCCTGCCCAGATGATGACCCGCGATCAGGAGCTATGGGGCATGGCGTCGATGGTCCTGCGCCAGCATGGCGACCGTGCGCCGGTCGTGGTGGCGGAGAGGATCGGCCAGCTTGCCAGCGAGGGAAAGGCGGAAGGCGTGGCGCTGTGGAAGGAGGTTGCGCGGCGGCTAGAGCAACTGATGGGACAGGATTCGACCCAGTAGCGCGAGTTTTCTCCCCGCGCTTATCGCGTGCTTATCCACGGCCGTTCACCTGAACGGACTGGCGTGGAGTGCTGCTAAGTGCTTGAAAACTGGTGCCGCTTACGTGACTCGAACACGTGACCCTCGCATTACGAATGCGATGCTCTACCGACTGAGCTAAAGCGGCGTTGGGGCGGGCAGATAACAGCGCTTGGCGGGAAGGACAAGCGGGCAAATGCGATTTGCCATGCCCATCCAGCGTCAAACCGCTTCGGATCATCATTTCACCCCGCCTTTACACCATCTTTACCATCCAATGGCACTGTCGATTCTCAAGGAAAAGCTTTTACCTGAACCAAGGACCGATGGGATGGACACTCTGCGGGGGCATGAAATCGCCGATGACGAGGACGATTTCGGCCCGGCCGACGATGCAGCGATCGAGACGCCGCCGCTTGTCGGCGCCGATGAGCGCCGGATGCAGGTGCGTGCCTATAATTATTGGGCGTCCCTGCTGGGCGACCGCAGCCTGCCGTCCATTGAGGATCTGGCGCCCCAGGATCTGGAAGATTTCGGCCCCTTCAGCGTCCTGCTCGACTTCAGCACCGGGCTGGAGAATCCCGCCATCGTCTATCTCGGCACCGCGCTGCGCGAAGAGTGCGAGATCGACGGGCCCATCCAGTATATCAACGACGTCCCCGCCCGCTCGCTGCTGTCGCGGCTGACCGACCATTATCTCCAGATCATCGCCAACGCCGCGCCGATCGGGTTCGAGGCCGGCTTCGTCAACCAGCGCGACGCGGAAATCCTCTATCGCGGCATTTTGATGCCCTTCTCCTCCGATGACGAGACGATCGACTTCGTCTTCGGCGTCATCAACTGGAAGGAAGCGGCGAGCCAGGCCGTCACGGCGGAGATCGACCGGGAGGTGGAAGCCGCCCTGCTCTCCAGCCCCGCCGCGCCGCCGGTCGCGCCGATCTGGGCGGACGGTCCGGCGGTCGAGGATTTCGACACGCTCGACCTTGGCGGCATGGAAAGCCCTGACGAGGACGCTCCGCTGGCCGATTGGCTGGCCCTCGCCCGCGACAGCGCGGAGCAGGCGCGCACCAGCGAGGCCCGCAGCCATGCGGCGCTCTATCGCGCCATCGGGCTCAGCTACGACTTCGCGCTGGTTACGCTCGCCCGGCCGGAGGAATATGCCGAACTGCTGGAGAATAGCGGCCTCAAGGTCCAGGCCCGAGCGCCGATGACCGCCGTGGTGAAGCTGGTCTTCGGCTCCAGCTACGACAAGACGCGCATCACCGAATATGCCACTGCGCTGGATCATGCCCGCGCCAACGGCATAGCCCTGGGCAGCTTCGGCGACTATCTCGCCAATTATGACGGCGGGCTGAAAGCGCTGGTCCGCGACGAACGCGCCCAGCGCCGCACCGACGGCCCGGCCAAGCCCGATCGCCAGCAGACCGCCCGCGCCGCGATGAAGGCGGCCGCCGCGCTCGATCCCTTCACTGTCGCCACCGATGGCGACGGGCTGGCGGTGGTCATCGCCCGGCGGGAGAAGGACGGATCGCTCGCCATTGTCGGCGCGCTGCCGGAAGGGTCGGAAATCGGCCAGAGGGCGATCGTCGCCGCTGCGAATTAGGCGTTGTCGCCCGGCCTGCTCCCGCGCGGGAGCAGGGTGCATTCAACCGGGGCGCATCCTTAATCGCGGCCCAGGCCCCTCCCATCGGCAGAAACGGCCGCGCCGGATTGACAGAACGGGATCATGGGCCGATTTCGTGGCTTACTCTCCAGGGCGTTCGTCCCATGCTGCGCTGCATCATATTATTTCAATTTTACGTAACTTTATTTCCCATCCTGGGTTGAGCCTCAAGACGCAGTGGCGCATAGTGGACGGCATCGGTTTGAGAAGTCGCGTGGCGGTTCTCCGGCGCCTTCTCCGTTCACAGAAGCGGGGCTGAACCCGCGGGCAAGAGGCAGGCGCATGACGGCATTGGCTGAATCGAGGCAAGTTGACCACAGCATAAGCGAAGCGCTGGAGGCGGCGCTGGCTCGGGGCGCCCTGCCCGGCGAAAGCGAAGGATTCGACCAGAAGGCGATGCTGGCGGCGGCGGCCTTCATCGCCGGCACCGCCGCGACCCGCCGGCCCGGCCATGTCGCCATCGGCATGGAAACGCTGGGCGAAGGCGCGACGGGGCGCTACATGCGGATCGCCATCGTCAATGACGACATGCCCTTTCTGGTCGATTCCATCGCCAATGCGCTGGCCGCCGCCGACATCATCATCCATCGCCTGCTTCATCCCGTCCTGTCGGTCGAGCGCGACGGCGACGGCCATTTGAAGGCGATACTCGACAATGAAGCCGCCGGGGCGCGCCGGGAATCGATGATCTATATCGAGGCGGACCGCGCCGACGCGAAGGCCCGCCGCGCGCTGGAAAAGGCGCTGGAGGAAACGCTGGCGGACGTCCGCGCCGCCGTGTCCGACTGGCCGAAGATGCGGGAGGCGATGGCGGCCGATGCCGATGCCGTGCCCGACGAGGAAGGGGCGGCGCTGCTGCGCTGGTTCCTGGCCCGCCACTTCACCCAGATCGGCCATGAGGTTCGCCACCGCGACGGAAAGGCGGACGCCGGCATCGGCATCTGCGGCCTGCGCGACCAGCCCCTGCTGGCCCCCGCGACGCTGGAGGCGGCCTTCAACTGGTTCGAGGAAGGCAAGCGCACGCCGCTGATCATCAAGTCCAACCGCCTCTCCCGCGTCCACCGCCCCGTCCTGCTGGACCTGATCATCGTGCCGGTCCGGGACGGCAAGCAGGTGACGGCGCTGTCCATCCACGCCGGCATGTGGACCAGCGCCGGGCTGGCGACCACGCCCGACAGGGTGCCGCTGCTGCGGTCTGCGCTGTCGGCGCTGATGGACAAGTTCGATTTCGATCCGCACGGCCATGCGGGCAAGGTGCTGACCCATGCGCTGACCGCCCTGCCCCACGACATCCTCATCGGCTTCGACCGCGAGACGCTGGAGCGGCTGGTGCTGACCTTCATGTCGCTGACCGACCGGCCGCGGCCGAAACTGGTGCTGGGCACCAGTGCGCTGGCCCGCCATCTCTATGCCTTCGCCTGGCTGCCGCGCGAGGAGCTGACCACGGCGCGGCGCGTCGCGGTGCAGGACATGCTGAGCCAGGCCTGCAACGGCCCGGTGCTGAGCTGGTCGATCGCTCTGGAGGAAAGCGGCCTGGCGCTGCTGCGCATCACGCTCGACCTGCGCGACGGCGGCGTGGTGCCCGATGAACAGCCGCTCGACCGGCAGTTGAAGCAAATGGTGCGCGGCTGGCTGCCCGCTGTCGAGGAGGCGCTGGCCGAAAGCGAGGAGGCCGGCCGGGCCGCGACGCTGGCGCAGCGCTACGCCCCCGGCTTTCCCATGGGCTATCGAAACGGCGCCGGCCCGGCCGAGGCGGCGATCGACATCCGCCTGCTGCACAGCCTGTCCGCCCCCGGCGACAAGTCGATCCGCATCTATCGCAACGAAGAGGATGCGCCCGAACGGCTGCGGCTGAAGCTCTACAGCCATGACGCCATCGCCCTGTCCGAAGTGGTCCCCGCCTTCGAGAATTTCGGTTTCCGCGTGATCGACGAGATGCTGACGGCGGTCGAAGCCAGGGGACAGGCGGGCGCGCTGGGCCATGTCCAGCGCTTCGTCCTGGAACTGCCGGCGGGAGGCGATGCCGAAACCGTGATCGCCCGCGCCAACATCGTGACGGAAGCGATCGCGCAGGTCACCGAAGGCGTGGCGGAGAATGACCGGTTCAACGAGTTGATCGTCACCGCCGGGCTGGACCAGCGATCGGTCGTGCTGCTGCGCGCACTGTTCCGCTATCTGCGCCAGACCGGCATGGCCTATGGCATGGCGACCTTTGCCGAAACGCTGCGGCGTGAGCAGGGCATCGCCCGCCAGCTCATCGAGCTGTTCGAGGCGCTGCACGATCCGGAGGCCAAGGATGGACCGGCGCGCGCCGCCGCCGCGCAACAGACGATCGAGGCGGGGCTGGAGAAGGTCACGGCCATAGACGAGGATCGCGTGCTGCGCCTGCTGCGCGCCGTGATCACCGCGACGCTGCGCACCAATTTCTACAGCCCGGCCGCGCAGGAGGCGCTGGCCTTCAAGCTGGACAGCGCGCAGGTCCCCGGCCTGCCCGCGCCGCTGCCATGGCGGGAAATCTGGGTCTATTCGCCACGCGTCGAGGGCATCCATCTGCGCGCGGGGCCCGTAGCGCGCGGCGGGCTGCGCTGGTCCGACCGCCGGGACGATTTCCGCACCGAAATATTGGGCCTGATGAAGGCGCAACGAGTGAAGAATGCCGTCATCGTGCCGACAGGCGCCAAGGGCGGCTTCTATCCCAAGCAGCTTCCCAACCCGCAGGTCGACCGCGACGCCTGGTTCGCGGAAGGCACGGAAAGCTACCGCATCTTCATCCGCGCCCTGCTTTCGGTCACCGACAATATCGTCAAGGGCAAGGTGAAGCACCCGGCGCAGGTCGTCATCCACGACGGCGACGATCCCTATTTCGTCGTCGCCGCCGACAAGGGCACGGCCACCTTCTCCGACGTCGCCAACGCCCTTGCACTGGAACGCGACTTCTGGCTGGGTGACGCCTTCGCCAGCGGCGGCTCCCACGGCTATGACCACAAGGCGATGGGCATTACCGCCAGGGGCGCGTGGATCAGCGTGAAGCGGCATTTCGCGGAAATGGGCGTCGACGTGCAAAGCGAGCCGGTGCGCGTCGTCGGCTGCGGCGATATGTCGGGCGATGTGTTCGGCAACGGCATGCTGCTGTCGAAGGCGATCAAGCTGGTCGCCGCCTTCGATCACCGCCACATCTTCCTCGACCCCGATCCCGATCCGGCGAAAAGCTGGGAAGAACGCAACCGCCTGTTCCAGTTGCCGCGCTCAAGTTGGGACGATTATGACAAGACGCTGATCTCCAGGGGCGGCGGCGTCTTCCCGCGCAGCCTCAAGAGCATCCGCCTCACCCCGGAGGTGCAGGCGATATTGGGCGTCACCGACGCCGAAATGGAGCCGACGGCGCTGATCTCCGCGATCCTGAAAAGCCCCAACGACCTGCTCTGGTTCGGCGGCATCGGCACCTATGTGAAGGCCGCCGCACAGAGCCATGGCGATGTGGGCGACCCCGCCAACGACCGCCTGCGCGTCAATGCCGAGCAGCTTCGCGTGAAGGTGGTGGGCGAAGGCGCCAATCTGGGCGTCACCCAGGCGGGCCGCATCGCCTTCTCCCTGCGCGGCGGGCGGATCAACACCGACTTCATCGACAATTCGGCCGGCGTCGACTGTTCGGACAATGAGGTCAACATAAAGATCGCGCTCAACAAGGAAATGGCGGAAGGCCGCCTCTCCTTCGACGACCGCAACAGGCTGCTGGTCGGCATGACGGACGCGGTGGCCGACATCGTGCTGGAGGACAATCGCCTCCAGGCGCTCGGCCTTTCCATCGCGGAGGCGGGCGGCGCGGCGGAACTGGCGAGCTATGTGCGGCTGATCGAAACCTTCGAGGAGACGGGCCGGCTCGACCGGCAGGTGGAAGGGCTTGCCGCCAACGACCAGTTGCTGCGGCGCGGTCAGGAGGGGCTGGGCCTCACCCGGCCTGAACTCGCGGTGCTGCTGTCGACCGCCAAGCTCGCCTTGCAGGACGCCATCGAGCATGGCGACCTGGCCACCGACCCCAGCATGGACGACGAACTCGCCCAGGCCTTCCCGCCCGCGATGCGGAAGAAGGAGGCCGACGCCATCGCCGCCCATGCGCTGAAGAGGGAGATCATCGCCACCAAGGTCGCGAACCGCATCGTCAACCGGCTCGGCCTGATCCATCCGTTCGAACTGGCGGAGGAGGAGGGCTGCTCGCTGGCCGACCTCGCCAGCGCCTTCCTGATCGCGGAAAGGCTCTACGACATCCGCCGGCTATGGGATGACATCGACGCGGCGGAGATGTCCGAAGCCGCCCGGCTCGCCCTGTTCGGGGACATCGCCAACGGCATGCGGGCGCAGATCGCGGACATATTGCGCAGCCTGCCGTCCGGCACGCTGCCGCAGGCGGGCCATGGCGCGCTGGCCAAGGGCGTGGGCATGCTGGCGAAGCAGGTGGACGACCTGCTCACCAGCGAGGCGCTGCGCCGGGTCACGGCCGCAACCGACCGGCTGCTCTCGCTGGGCGCGCCGGAAGCGCTGACCCGCCGGACCGCCGGCCTGTTCAAGCTGGACGGCGCGGTGGGCATCGCCGCGCTGGCCGGGCGCCTGTCGGTGGATGAAGTCGCCCTGACCCGCGCCTTCACCCATCTGGGCGAAGCGGTCGGCATCGACTGGGTGCAGTCCACCGCCGCGCGCATGGCGCCGTCCGATCCGTGGGAGCGGCTGCTGATCTCCGGCGTGGCGCGCGACATGCAGCAGGTGCGGCTCGACTTCCTGGCGCAGGGGACGGGCAAGGACATCGCCCATCATGTCGAGGCATGGCTGAAGGAAAGGGGCGCCCGCATCCAGCAGTTCCGCGCCCTCGTCCAGCGCGCCAAGACGGCGGCGACGCCCAATGTCGCGATGCTGGCGGAGATCGCGGGTCAGGCGCGGGGATTGTTGGGGCGGTAGGAGGCTTTACGCTCTCTCCAACCCCCGTCATTCCCGCGCAGGCGGGAATGACGATTATGGGGTGGGGGTGGGAATCGGCTCCGGCGCAGGGACCGTTTCCGGCGGCGGCGCCTTCCCCAGCCCCGGCCCATAGACCGGCGTCACCGGTTCCTCCACCGTGCGTCCGTGCAGCGCCTCGATCTCCGCCTTGCGCTGTTTCAGATACAGCTCGCGATAATAGGCATAGGGATTTTCCTCGCTGCGAATCTGCTGGATCGTCTCGTCGAAGGCGGCGCGTTCGCCCAGCTGGTTCAGGATCGTCGCGGGAATCACATATTTCGGCTCGTTGAACGGCTTGCCGACGGCGAAGGGCACGACCAGCTTGTCCACCGTATCCCCCACAATGTCGCGCAGCGTCGTCGGCCCGACGATCGGCAGATACATATAGGGGCCCGGCCCCACGCCATAATAGCCCAGCACATTGGCAAGGCCGTTGGGCCGATAGGGCAGGAAGAAGGGCTTGCGCTTCGCCACGTCGAACAGGCCGGCCACGCCCAGGGTGGTGTTGATGGTGAAGCGTCCGACCGTCTCCATCGCCTTGCCCGGCTTGAACTGGAGCATATAGGCCAGGAAGACCACCGGCTCCTGCAAGTTGGAGAAGAAGTTGCGCAGCCCCTTGCGCGCGGGCTTTGGCAGACCCTTGTTATAGGCCTTGGCGACCGGTTCCAACACGGCCTTGTCGACCGCCTGCACCGTCTGGAAACTCTTCTCGTTCAGCCGCTCCAGCGGATCGCCCGGCGGCGGGCGGCTATGGCCCGTCACGACGATCTCGCCCGGCTGCGGCGCGGCAGCCGCAGGCGCGTCCGTGCCCGGCAGGTTCGGCATTACCGGCGGCGGCGGCACGACCAGCACCTGCGGCGTCCCTCCGGCGGCGGCCTGCGGAGCGGCAGACGCATCGGGCGCTGGCGCGGCAACGGCGGCAGGGTCGGACGCCGCCGCCCCCTCCGTTCCCGCTTGCGCGCCCATCATCAGCATTCCAGCGGCTATGGCCGGCGTCAGCATATCGTCATTCCTTGCAGGCAGGCCCTTTGGAGCGGATGACATTTTCATGTCACGCCCGTTTCATTAAGGCGGCTAATTGCGAAGGGGTCACCCGTCAATAGCATGACGCCGCCATCCTGCGCCGGCCGCCGCTCCATGGAAACGATCCGGCTTTGCCTCGCATATTTTGATACAAATTTTGCAACGCCCATAGTTTGCAATTGCGAGTCGTTCGCGTTATGCAGCCTGCCTCATCTCCCACAGGACTCGTCCCGCTTCCGATGCACGCCCCCGCCCGCACCCAGCCGAACAACAGGAAGAAGAGCCCGAAGGCCTTCTGGCTGAAGCAGCTTCATACCTGGCATTGGGTGAGTTCCGCGATCAGCCTGATCGGCCTGCTGCTGTTCGCCTTCACCGGCATCACGCTGAACCACGCCGCCGATGTCGAGGGTTCGCCGCAGACGGTGACCAGGTCGGCCACCCTGCCCCCCGCCTTGCTGAAGCAGGTCGCGGCGGACGAGGCGCCCGACGCCAAGAGGCCCCTCCCCGCCCCGATCGCCCGATGGGTGGAACAGGAAATCGGCCAAAGCGGCGCGGGCGAAGCGGAATGGTCGGCGGACGAGGTCTATCTTGCCCTGCCCCGCCCCGGCGGCGACGGCTGGGTATCGATCGACCGGCATAGCGGCGAAGTCACCAGCGAGGCGACGAGCCGGGGCTGGATCAGCTATCTCAACGACCTGCACAAGGGCCGCAACGCCGGCAATATATGGAAGTGGTTCATCGACATCTTCGCCGTCGCCTGCTTCCTCTTCGCCCTCACCGGCCTGCTCCTGCTCTGGCTCCATGCCAAGAAGCGCCCGACCACCTGGCCGCTGGTCGCCGCGGGCCTCGCCATTCCGGCCGTCCTGGCCATCATCTTCATCCATTAAGGGGGAGTTCTTCACCTCATGCAGATCAGCCACAAGATCGTCCTGACCGGCGCGGCCATGGGCGCCAGCGCCGTCGCCATGCCCGCCACGGGCCTGACCCTGGACGTCACGCTTGCCCTGCCGCGCCTGTCGGTGGCGGAATATCACCGTCCCTATGTCGCGATCTGGCTGGAGAAGGAGGGCGCGCCCGCCCGCACTTTGTCGGTTCTCTACGATGTCGACAAGCGCAACAATGGCGGCGTCAAATGGCTGCGCGACATTCGCATGTGGTGGCGCGCCTCCGGCCGCTCGCTCGCCCTGCCCGCCGACGGCATTTCCGGCGCCACCCGCGCCCCCGGCACCCATAAGCTGAGCTTCACCGCCGGCAAGGGCGGCATGCCGGTCCTGACCCCCGGCAAATATACGCTGGTGGTGGAGGCTGCGCGTGAATCCGGCGGGCGCGAGGTGGTTCGCGTGCCGCTCAACGTAACGGCGGCCGGGGCCAGAGGCAGCGCCGGCGGCCAGTTCGAACTGGGCGCGGTCAGCGCCGTGCTGTCGCGCTGAGGAGGGAAGCCATGATGACGTTCCGCAAGACGCTGTTGCTGCTCGCCGCCACCGCTGCCATGGCTCTGCCGCAAATGGCGGGCGCGGCGCGGCCCTGGATGCTGCCGTCCGAAACCATGTTCGCCGGCTCCGGCAATGAATGGCTGACGGTGGACGCCGCCATTTCCAGCGATCTCTATTATTTTGACCATCCGGGGCAGGACTGGCAGCCGGTCGTGACCGCACCGGACGGCAGCACGGCGCAGGTGGAAAACCGCGCCATCGGCAAGCTGCGCCAGACCTTCGACCTCGGCATCAGGACCAAGGGCACGTACAAGATCGCCATCGTCAACGAGATGCTGATGGGCAATTACATGCTGAACGGCGAGCGCAAGATGCTGCCGCGCGGCACCACCGCCGCGACGCTGGCGACCGCCGTGCCGCAGGGCGCGACGGACGTGCAGACGGCGACGGCGCGCACCCGGATCGAAACCTTCGTGACGGCGGGCGAGCCGGACCGAAAGGTCTTCACGACCACGGGCAAGGGGCTGGAGATGGTGCCCGTCACCCACCCCAACGACCTTGCCGTGGGCGAAGCCGCCACCTTCCAGTTCCTGTTGAACGGCAAGCCCGCGGCAGGGCTGGACGTGGTCGCCATCCCGGGCGGCATCCGCTACCGGTCGGACCTCAAGCAGATGGATGCGAAGACCGATGCCGAAGGGAAGGTCAGCTTCACCTGGCCGGAAGCGGGCATGTATTGGGTCAGCCTCAGTTCCGGTGGGCGGCGCGGACCGGGCGGCGAAGGCTCCGGCGGTGCGCCGGGCGCAGCCGGGCCCCAGGGCCAGCCGCAGGGTGTAGGCGGGCCCCGTCCGCCCATGGGCCCGCCCCAGGACCGCGCCACCTATGCCATGACGGTGGAGGTGCAGGGCTGACCGCCCGCCCGATCCGCATCGCCATCCCGCCCTGCCTCTCGCCCGACCTGTTCGGGCCAGACAAGCAGGCTGGCAGGATCAGCGACTTTGGCGGTCCGACCATGGGCACGAGCTGGTCCGCCCGCATCGTCGACGCCCCGCCCGGCAGCGCGGCGGCGATGGAAACGGTGCTGGACCGCATCATCGCGCAGATGAGCAATTGGGAAGCGGCTTCCGCCATCAGCCGGTTCAATGCCGCGCCGGTCGGCCAATGGATGCCGCTGCCCGGCGAGATGCTGACCGTGCTGCGCGCCGGACTGGAGATGGCCCGGCTGTCGGGCGGCGCGTTCGATCCGGCGGTGGGCCGGCTGGTGGCGAAATGGGGCTTCGGTCCGGACGGGCTGACGGGCCTTTCCGAAGCACCCCATCATCCCTCGCCCTGGACCGCCATCGCGATCGAGGGCGACCGCGCCCGGCGCACGGCCGACGTGACGCTGGACTTTTCAGGCATCGCCAAGGGCTTTGCCGTGGATGCAATGGCGGCTGCCCTGCGCGGCCTCGGCGCTGCGCATTTCCTGGTCGAGATCGGCGGCGAATTGCAGGGGCAAGGGGTCAAGCCCGACCTTCAGCCCTGGTGGGTGGACGTGGAGGCTCCGCCCGGCCTTGCGCTCCCTACGCTCCGGATAGCGCTTTGCGGCCTGTCGGTCGCGACATCCGGAGACTATCGCCGCTTCCGCCAGGAAGGCGGCGTCCGCCTTTCCCACAGCATGGACCCCGCCACTGGCGCGCCCATCACCAACGATGTGGCTTCCGTAACGGTGCTCCACGAAAGCGCGATGCTGGCGGACGCCTGGGCGACCGCGATCACGATAATGGGGCATGAACGTGGCATGGCCCTCGCCACACGGCACGGCATTGCCGCATGCCTGATCCGGCGGGTTGCTGATCGCGGGCAGGAATATATGACGCCTGCCCTGGCCGCGATGCTGGATTGAACCCGAACGGGTGGCGAGCGGAGGATCTGCCCCGCACGCCTGCGAAGGCAGCGGCTTGGCGTGCTGGCAGCGGCGATTTGGCCACCCAAACCGCGCTTCAACCCAAAGCGCGCCTCGACAGCCGAGTATCGATAGGCCAAAGGCGAGCGCATGATCGCTGCCATGGCTTCCCTTCTCTTCGTGCTGATCTGGTCGACCGGCTTCATCGTCGCACGGGCGATGGTGCCGCATGCCGCGCCGGAGCTGGTCCTGGCCGTGCGGCTGGCGCTGACGACGACCTTGCTCGCCGGGGCGGCGCTCTATGCGCGGCAGGCGCTGCCGCGTGGACGGCGACTGGGGCTGCATCTGGCGGCTGGCGCGATGCTGCATGGCTTCTACCTGACGCTCAGCTGGTGGGCGGTGAACAACGGCATGCCAGCGGGCGTCATGGCGCTGCTGGGTTCGCTGCAACCGCTGATGGTGGCGGTGGCGAGCGTCGCCTTTCTGGGCGACCGGCTGCCCGCCCGCGCCTGGGTCGGTCTGGCGATCGCGATCGGAGGGGTCGGTTGCGTGCTATTGCCGGCGATCGAGCGGTCGGGCGCCGGATCGATCGCGACAGGACCGGCTCTCGCCGGCGTGCTCGCCGTGCTCGGCATGGCGGGGGGCACGCTGATCCAGCGCGGATCGATAGCAGGCGACGGCATCGCGATTTCCGGGGCGGTGCAGAATGGGGGCGGCGCGCTGCTCGCCATCGCGGCCACGCTGTTCGCCGGGGAATATCGCTGGGACGGCACGCCTGTGCTGTGGATCGGCCTTGCCTGGTCGGTGCTGGGGCTGTCGGCGGGCGGACTGTCGCTGCTGGTGTGGCTGGTGCGGCATCAGGGGCCGACGCGCATGTCGATGCTGTTGCTGCTGGTGCCGCCGCTCGCGGCGGTCGAGGCATGGCTGCTGTTCGGGGAACGGCTGGGTCCGGTGCAGCTCATCGGCTTCGGGCTGGCGCTGGGTGGGGTGATGCTGGGCCGGTCGACGCAACCGACGCGCAATCAGGACATCGCCGAACCGGCCTGAACTCAGCCCTGCCTTTCCCGCAGCCGTTCGTGGTGGCGGATGACCTCATCGATGATGAAGCGCAGGAATTTCTCCGTGAAATCGGGGTCCAGATTGGCATCGGTAGCAAGCTGGCGCAGCCGGGCGATCTGGCGTTCCTCCCGGCCGGGATCGGCGGGAGGCAGGTCGTGGGTCGCCTTATGCTCTCCGACGGCCTGGGTGATCTTGAACCGCTCCGCCAGCATGAAGACGAGCGCCGCGTCGATATTGTCGATGCTCTCGCGATAGCGCTTCAGGGTCTCGTCCACTTTGGTCCTCCGCAGAGCATCGCCGGCGAAAATGGACGCGGGTTTTGCGCCCTGACGATGCGTCGATCAAATATCGCGCGCTTTTTGCCGCTTCCGGACGCCCGCGCAAGCTATTCCCGCTTGCCTTTAGCATTTTGCGCCGCCACATGGCGCTTGTCATGACAGCATCCGCCACCGGCAATGTCCACCCCATCGGCCGCGCCAGCAGCGCGCCTTCGCTCGCCCCCATGATGGCGCTGGTCGCTGAGGGCATGAATCAGGTGAACGCCGTCATTCTGGACCGGATGCAGTCGCGCATTCCGCTGATCCCGGAACTCGCCGGGCATCTGATCGCGGGCGGCGGCAAGCGGATGCGGCCGATGCTGACGCTCGCCTGCGCCGATCTGGTCGGTTATGCCGGGTCGCGTCATTACAAGCTGGCCGCCGCGGTCGAATTCATCCACACCGCGACCCTGCTGCATGACGATGTGGTCGACGGATCGGGGCTGCGCCGGGGCCGCAAGACCGCCAACATCATCTGGGGCAACAGCGCCAGCGTGCTGGTGGGCGACTTCCTCTTTTCCCGCTCCTTCGAACTGATGGTCGAGGCGGAATCGCTGAAGGTGCTGAAGATCCTCTCCAATGCGTCCGCCGTGATCGCGGAGGGGGAGGTCAACCAACTCACCGCCCAGCGCAAGATCGACACCAGCGAAGAGCAGTATCTCGACATCATCGGCGCGAAGACCGCTGCCCTGTTCGCCGCCGCCTGCCGCATTTCCGCCGTGGTCGCCGACCGCACGGAGGCCGAGGAGCAGGCTCTGGACGTCTATGGCCGCAACCTCGGCATCGCCTTCCAGCTTATCGACGACGCCATCGACTATGAATCGGACGGCGCGACCATGGGCAAGGATGCGGGTGACGATTTCCGCGACGGCAAGGTGACGTTGCCCGTGATCCTCGCCTACGCCCGGGGTTCGGAAGATGACCGCGCCTTCTGGAAGCAGGCCATTGCAGGCAACCGGGTGAGCGACGAGGATCTGGCGCATGCGACGGGCCTGCTGCGCAAGACGGGCGCGATCGCGGATACGCTGGCGCGGGCGCGGCATTATGGGCAGAGAGCGATCGATGCGCTGGGCATGTTCGACAATGGCAAGGCCAAGGCCGCGCTGACCGAAGCGGTCGGGTTCGCCATCGCGCGGGCTTATTGAGGGTCTGGCAGGCCGGTTCGTTTCCATCGTCGTGTTCCTGCGCAGACAGGTGCACTTAGCGCTTCATTCCGCCAAGACCTCCTGCCGATCATGATCCCTTCTCCTGAAACCATCGCCTTCCTCATGGCCGCCGCGCTTATGGCGGGATGCATCGACGCAATGGCGGGCGGCGGCGGGCTGATCGCCCTGCCTGCCTTGCTCGCTGCCGGAATCCCGCCCGTTCCGGCGGTCGCCACCAACAAGCTGCAATCCTCGCTCGGCACCTTCGGCGCCTGCGTGGCCTATGCGCGGGCGGGACATATGGATCTGAAGGCCTATCGCTGGCCGATATTCGCCGCCTTCGCAGGGTCGGTCGGCGGGGCGTGGCTGGTGCAGCGGGTCGATCCATCCATCCTCGCGGGGCTTATGCCTGCGCTGCTGATCGCGCTGGCGGCCTATTTCACCTTTTCGCCCAAGATGAGCGAGATCGACCGGCACCAGCGCATCGGCATGGTGCTGCTGAGCCTGCTGATCGGCGTCATCGGCTTTTACGACGGCTTTTTCGGACCGGGTGCGGGCGCCTTCTACACCAGCATCTTCATTGCGCTGGGCGGCCTGGGCCTCGTGCGCGCCACCGCGCAGACCAAGGCAGCCAATTTCGCCAGCAACCTCGCCGGCCTGCTTACCATGATCGCGGGCGGGCATGTGATCTGGATCGTCGGCCTCGCCATGGCGGTGGGCAGCATCGCCGGCGGGCAGATCGGATCGCGCCTCGCCATGCGCTTCGGCAGCCGCCTGATCCGGCCGCTGCTGATCGTCATGTCGCTGGCGCTGACGGCGAAGATGCTGCTCGACCCTGAAAACCCCATCCACGCGCTGCTGTTCGGCTGATCCTTGCACTCGGCCGGGAATGGCGCGAGAGGGACAGCCATGACTGCCCTGCCCATCGATGCCGTGCTGCCCGACCTGCTTGCCGCCCTGCGCGAAGGCAGCAACGCCGTGCTGGTGGCGCCGCCGGGCGCGGGCAAGACGACGGCAGTGGCCCCGGCGCTGCTGAACGAACCCTGGTGCACCGGGCAGGTGCTGCTGCTCTCCCCTCGCCGGCTTGCGGCCCGCGCGGCGGCGGAACGGATTGCCGAACTGATGGGCGAACAGCCCGGCGGCACGGTGGGCTATGCGACGCGGATGGATTCGCGGATGTCGGCCCGGACCCGCCTGCTGGTCCTGACCGAAGGCATTTTCGTGCGGCGGGTCCAGGACGATCCGGAGCTTTCGGGCGTTTCCGCGGTCCTCTTCGACGAAGTGCATGAGCGCAGCCTGGACAGCGATTTCGGACTGGCGCTCGCGCTGGACGCCCAGGGCGCGCTGCGGCCGGACCTGCGGATCGTGCCGATGTCCGCCACCCTGGACGGGGCACGTTTTGCCGCGCTGCTCGCCCATGGCGGGAAGGACGCGCCGGTGGTGGAGAGCGAAGGCCGCATCCAGCCGCTGGAACTGCGCCATGTCGGACGCGCTGCCGAAAAGCGGATAGAGGATGCAATGGCGGCCACCATCCGCCGGGCGCTCAACGAAGAGACGGAAGGCGACCTGCTCGCCTTCCTGCCCGGCGTGGCGGAAATCGAACGGACGGCGGAACGGCTGGAGGATGCCGGGGCGGAGGTTCACAAACTCCACGGGTCGCTCGATCCGGCGGCGCAGCGCGCGGCGATCCGCCCCTCGCGGGAGGGACGGCGGAAAGTCATCCTCGCCACCTCCATTGCGGAGACCAGCCTGACCATCGACGGCGTGCGGATCGTGGTCGACAGCGGGCTGGCCCGGCGGCCACGCTACGACCGGGCGGCGGGGGTGACGCGGCTGGTGACGGAGCGGGCGAGCCAGGCGGCGGCGACCCAGCGGGCGGGGCGGGCGGCGCGGCAGCGGCCGGGTGTCGCCTATCGGCTATGGGAAGCGGCTGCGACGGCCGGGATGCCGCCCTTCGACCCGCCGGAAATATTGGAGAGCGACCTGTCGAGCCTGATGCTGGACTGCGCGCTTTGGGGGGTGAGCGATCCGGGCGAGCTGCGTTGGCTGGACCCGCCGCCCGCTGCCGCCGTGGCGGAGGCGCGCAAGCGGCTGACGGTGCTGGAAGCGCTGGACGAGGATGGACGCATCACCGCCCATGGCAAGACGCTCGCCACCTTGCCGCTGGAACCGCGCATCGGCCATATGCTGGTGCGGGCAGGCGAAATGGGTTTGGCGGAGATCGCGGCGGAGGTTGCCGTGCTGCTGGGCGAGCGGGGAATCGGCGGACAGGACACGGACCTGTCGCAGCGGCGGATGCGCTGGCGGCGGGAAAGCGGCAAGCGCGCCGATGTGGCGCGGGCGATGGCGAAGCGATGGGCGAAGCTGGCCCCGACGGATTCATCCGGCGCAATCCCTGTCAGTGCGGCGGGAGGCCATGAAACCGGCCTCTGCCTTGCCCTCGCTTTCCCGGACCGGGTCGCAAGGCGCCGCTCTGCGGACGGAGCCGATTGGGCAAGCGTCGGGGGACGCGGCTTCCGGCTCGACCCGCTCAGCCCCCTGGCGCGGGAGGAATGGCTGGCGGTGGGCGAAGTGCAGGGCAGCGCCGCGGGCGCCCGCATCCTTTCCGCCGCACCGATCGGCGAGGCGGAGGTGATCGACCTGTTCAGCGCTCGCGTCGCGGAACACCGCACCGTGCGCTTCCGGGCCGCCAATGGCGGGATAGAGGCGCTGCGCGAAAGGCGGCTGGGCGCGGTGCGGCTCTCTTCCGGTTCCGACGATCGGCCCGATCCGACCGCCGTGGTCGCCGCCCTGACCGACGGCGTGCGGCAGGGCGGGCTGGACCTGCTTCCCTGGTCCGACGCCGCGCGGTCGCTCAGGATGCGCGCTGCCTTCGCCGGGGTGGAGGCGCTGTCAGATACCGCGCTGATGGAAACGCTGGACGAATGGCTGCCCCCGCTGCTGCAGGGCAGGCGCCGCCTTTCCGACATCGACCGCTCGCAGCTTTCGGGCGTGCTGGAAGGGCTGATCGGCTGGGACGGGAAGCAGCAGGTCGACCGGCTGGCCCCGCCCGAATTCCGTTCCCCCGCCGGCAGCGGCCATGAGATCGACTATGCGGCGGAGGGCGGCCCCCGCGTCGAACTGCGCGTCCAGGCCCTGTTCGGCCTCAACGAGCATCCGGTGGTCGGCAGCGGGCGCATTCCGCTGGTCCTCTCCCTCACCTCGCCCGCCGGCCGGCCGATCCAGACGACGCGCGACCTGCCGGGCTTCTGGAAGGGCAGTTGGAGCGCCGTGGCGAAGGAGATGCGCGGCCGCTATCCCAAACATCCCTGGCCGGACGACCCGGCGGCCGCCGGCGCCACGCTGCGCACGAAACGCGCCGACGCCAAGGGGAAGCCTTGACTTCGATCCAGTCGCTGGTGCAACGCAACCCGATCTTCCCTCAGGAGTCTCTATCGCGATGAGCGCGCGCATCTATCAGATCCAGAAGAACGCCCTGCAGTCCGGCAAGGCGCTGACCCGCAAATGGGTGCTGGAATATGTGGCGGCCGAAGCGAAGAAGCCCGATCCCCTTACCGGCTGGGCGGGTTCCGGCGACACGAAGCAGCAGATCAGGCTGACCTTCTCCTCGGAGGAAGCCGCCCGCGCCTATGCGGAGCGGGAGGGGATTCCCTATACGGTCATTCCGACCGCGCCGAAGACGCTGAAGATTCAGGCTTACGCGGACAATTTCCGCTAAGCCGCCGGGCAGGACAGGCCTGCGCCTTCAGCATCACCTGAGCGCCAGATCCGCCATCAACGCCGCGAAACTCGCCACCACGCCTGCCAGAAACAGCCGGTAAGCATAGCCCAGCCAGCGATATTTCCGCCGCTGGAGCACCTGCCCGTTCTGGTACATGTCGCGCAGCATCGCCCGGCACAGCGCGTCGTCATCCGCGACAAGCCGCATCATCCGATCGCTGAACTCCGCTTCGCCGAGACTGGTGAAGACGCCGAAGAACAAGAGATTATCCTCCTCTCCCACGCCGCCCCGTGGCTGGCTCACGCTCGGCAGCACCGCCAGGATCGCGCAGGTCGCGGCCAGGAACACGCCCACCGCCAGCACCGCCACCGGCCAGACCAGCGCGCCCGAGCGCAACTGCGCGACGCAAAGCGTGAAGATCACCATCGACGCGCCGATCAGCATGTTCGCCTTCTGGTCGGCCATCTGGCTGAGTTGCATATTGGTCTGCACCGCCGTGCGCAGCAGGTGGATCGCATTGGGCACCGGCGCATTCGCCCCATCGGCCATAGTCCCCCCTTCCCCTTTTTTCGCGACAGTCATGCCCGATTGCCGCCTTATTCCCTTGCCAAAGAGCGACGCTTAAGGGCAAAAGCCGCTCTTTCACGGAAAGCACCACGGATAATGACGGATCGCCAGCCAATTTTCGACAGCGTTTTGAGCCAGATCGCGCCTTTCAACAAAAAGGGCGTCGAACTGACCGAAGCCACCACCTTCGCCGGCGATCTGGAATGGGACAGCCTGACGGTGATGGATTTCGTCGCCGCGATCGAGGATGAGTTCGACATCATCATCACCATGAACATGCAGGCCGAGATCGAGACCATCGGCCAGCTCGTGGACGCCGTGGCGAAGCTGAAGGGCTGATCCGCCTGAGACTTTAACCGCCGTTCGGGCTGAGCGAAGTCGAAGCCCTTTGCTGAGCCAAGGCGAAGCATGGAGCCGCGGCTCCGCTCGGCAAGAAGCTTCGACTTCGCTCAGCCCGAACGGTTTTGGGACGATTGAGACAATGACCGACGCCACGCAAGCCCGCGACCTCTTCTCCAAATTCGATGCCCTGATCGCAGAGCGCGAGGCGCTGCTGGCGACCGGCGTGCGCGATCCCTTCGCCATCGTGATGGACGAGGTGAAGTCCCCGACCCAGGCGGTGATCAAGGGCAAGGACACGATCCTGCTCGGCACCTATAACTATATGGGCATGACCTTCGACCCGGACGTGGTCGCCGCGGGCAAGAAGGCGCTGGACGACTTCGGCGCTGGCACCACCGGCAGCCGCGTGCTGAACGGCACCTATCAGGGTCACAGGCAAGTCGAGGAAGCGCTCAGGGACTTCTACGGCACCAGCGGCGCGATGGTCTTCTCGACCGGCTACCAGGCCAATCTCGGCATGATCTCCACCCTCGCGGGCAAGGGCGACTATGTCGTGCTGGACGCCGACAGCCACGCCTCCATCTACGACGGCTGCTTCCTGGGCGATGCGGAGATCGTCCGCTTCCGCCACAACAGCGTCGAGGATCTGGACAAGCGCCTGGGCCGCCTGCCCGCCGACGCGCTGAAGCTGGTGGTGCTGGAGGGCGTCTATTCGATGCTGGGCGACGTCGCCCCCCTGCCGGACATGGTGGCGGCGGTCCGCAAGCATCCCAATTGCATGATCCTGGTCGACGAGGCCCACGGCATGGGCTTTTTCGGCCCCAACGGCCGCGGCGTCTATGAGGAGCAGGGCGTCGAAAAGGACGTGGACTTCGTCGTCGGCACCTTCTCCAAGTCGGTCGGCACGGTGGGCGGCTTCTGCGTCTCCAACCATCCGAAGTTCGAGGTGCTGCGCCTCGTCTGCCGTCCCTATGTCTTCACCGCGTCCCTGCCGCCCAGCGTCGTCGCCACCGCCGCGACGTCGATCCGCAAACTGATGCATGCCGGCGAGAAGCGCGCCCATCTGTGGAAGAACAGCCAGCGGCTGCACAAGGGCCTGACCGACCTCGGCTTCAGGCTGGGCACGGAAACGCCGCAATCCGCGATCATCGCCGTCATCCTGACCGACCAGACGCAGGCGGTCGCCATGTGGCAGGCGCTGCTGGAACTGGGGCTCTACGTCAACATGGCGCGCCCCCCGGCAACTCCCGCGGGAACCTTTCTGCTGCGCTGCTCGCTTTGCGCGGAACATAGCGATGAACAGGTCGGCCAGATCATCGCGATGTTCGAGGCCGCGGGCAGGGCGACGGGGGCGATCGGCTGATCGCGCCTTCCCATCGCCGCCGCGACCGGACGGGCATTTAACGCGACGGAATTTGCGGCGAAATCGGAACCTTTCACCTGCGGCATTTCTCCATTAATATTGTTCATCTAGTGTAACTGTCGATGGCGGACGGGTTTTTCATGGATGAACATGCGACAGGGTGGCGAGCGTTCGTTGCACGCTTCCTGCCGCTGGTGCTCGTCGTCCTGCTGGTGGGTTCTCTCGGCACGCTGCTCTACAGCGCCAGCCATGCGGCCCGCGACCATGAGCGCGCGCTGAAGGAACAGCGCCGCAGTTTCGAGATCATCGCCCTCGCCCGCGCGTTCGAGGCGAAGACCGCCCGCGCCGAAGTGACGCTGGCCCGCTATGTCATCAGCCTTGACCCCGATACCGGCCGCCTGTTCCAGGATCAGTGGCGCACCGCCGCAAGCCAGCTCAAGACGCTGAACTACACCACCCGCCATTCCGACTGGCAGCGCGGCAACGTCATGGCGTTGCAGGCGGCGTTCGACCAGCGCGGCAAGACGCTGAGCGAGATCGGCCTGCGCACCACCTACGACCAGAAGATGGCGGCGCTCGCGCAATTCCATCAGGCGGGCAGATCCCGCGACCTGATGCGCATCACGGCGCTGCTGGACCGCGTCATCCAGGCGGAGAATGCCCGCTTGCAGGAGCGCAGCCAGGCCGTGTCGCTGGCCGGGGATCGCAACGCCTGGTTCGGCAAGACATCGCAGCTTTTCGGGCTGGTGCTGCTCGTCTGCGTGCTGTTCGCGCTCTGGTTCGCCAATGCCGCCTATAGCGAGCGGCGCAATGCCCGCAGGCAGGCGGATGACGAGGCGGAACGCGCCGACCGGCTGGAGGAGGCCGTCGCCACCCGCACCGCCGAATTGTCGGACGCCTATGAACGGCTCAAGAAGGAGACCGCCGAACGCGCCGCCGCCGAGGAAAATCTGCGCCAGATGCAGAAGATGGACGCCGTTGGCCAGTTGACCGGCGGCATCGCCCACGACTTCAACAACATGCTGGCGGTGGTGGTCGGCGGTCTGGAACTCGCCAAGCGCAAGCTGCGGCTGAAACCGCAGGAGGCGAACCGCCATCTCGACAATGCGATGGAGGGCGCCAATCGCGCCGCCGCGCTGACCCGCCGCCTGCTGGCCTTCGCCCGGTCGGAACCGCTGCTGCCCAGCCCGGTCGATCCCGATGCGCTGGTGGCGGGCCTGTCCGACCTGATCGACCGGTCCATCGGGGACCAGATCACCATGGCCTTCGAAAATGAGGCGAAGGGCTGGCGGATCTTCGTCGATCAGCATCAGATGGAAAATGCGATATTGAACCTGTGCGTCAACGCCCGCGATGCGATGGACGGGCGGGGTCGGCTGATCATCAGGACAGGGCAGGCCGAACTCGCGCAGCATGAGATCGGGGAATGCGCCGGCGGGGAATATGTGACCCTAAGCGTCAGCGACGACGGCTGCGGCATGACGCCCGACATCCTCTCCCGCGTGTTCGAACCCTTCTTCACCACCAAGCCGGTCGGCAAGGGCACGGGGCTTGGCCTCAGCCAGATTTTCGGCTTCGTGCACCAGAGCGAGGGAGAGATCCGCATCGAATCCGAACCCGGCAAGGGCACGAGCGTCCACCTCTATCTGCCCCGTCATATCGGTGCGGAAGGCGAAGACGCGATGGATGCGTCTGCGCCGGACCGGGAACCCGTGCTTCACCCACCGATGCGCATCCTGGTGGTTGAGGACGATCCGCGCGTCCTCAACCAGACGATGGCGGCGCTCTCGGAACTGGGCCACCTGCCGGTCGCCTGCGATCATCCGTCGAAGGCGGCGAAGCTGCTCACCAGCCATCGGGACATCGGCCTGATCGTCAGCGACGTGCTGATGCCGGACATGACCGGGCCGGAGATGATCCGCACCCTGCCCCCCATCTATGCGCATCTGCCGGTGCTGTTCGTCACCGGCTATGCCGGCGATACGGCTGAAAGCGCCGATTTCGGGGGTCATGAGGTGTTGCGCAAACCCTATACGCTGACAGGGCTGGCACAGGCGCTGTCGAATGCGCTCAGCGGATCGCACCACCCCGGAACAGCCGCGGCAGCAGAGTAAGCGCACCGATCAGCGGCCAGCGGCGCTGCCAGGGCTTGATCTGGATAGCGGTGCCGGCGTGGCGGTTGATCTTCCAAGCCAGATAATCGATGCCGCCGGCATAGGTGAAGCTCGCCTTGGCGAGGCGGACGACCGACAGCCACTTGCCGCGCCTTTGCAGCCGCCGCCAGAGGGCGGCCGCCTGATCCGGCTCCGGCGACGGGGGCAGGCCCTGGGCCAGCGCGGCTTCCCCGAAGCGCCGGTAACGGTCCGGATCGGCATCGACGATGGAAAGGGAGCGGCCCTTGCGCTCGGCCCGCAGTTCCGCGCCATAGGTCAGGGTGAAGCCGGTCTTCCACAGCGACAGCGCGTCCTGTTCCCGCACCATCGGGCGAGCGAGCGAAAGCAGCGTCGGGGCGGCGCCGGCAACGGCGGCGATGGCGCGCTGGCGGGCAAGGTCGTCCGCCGCCCAGAGCAGCCGCGCAGGCTGGGCAAAGCGCGCCCAGACCGACACATTGTCGGCGGCAGGGCTGTTGAGGCGCGCGAAGTCGGCCTCCGACAGCACCGCATATTTGGCGATCAGGCCATTATGTTCGAAGGGAAAGACATTGGGCGGGATCAGCCGGTTGGCGGTCGCGAGCCAGCGCTTTCCATAAGCGGCGCGATAGTCTGATACGATCAGGTAGAAATCCAGCATCAAGCCGTCGAGATTCTCCTCCCGCAGGCAGGAGCCGTAGAAGAGCACCGCCCGCGAAGCGTCGGGATATTGGGCCGCCAACGCGCCCGCCATCGCCGCCGCGCGCGGATCGGCGGGCGCGGCCAGTTCGGCGGTGACGAGGGAGAGGAGAGTGTGAGGCATCGGTCCTTGGGCTCTCCCTTCGCAGGAGCGCGGCAGTCTTTCAATCCCGCCGCCGGAATATCAAGGACAGATTGTTCGCGGGCATTTCGACCAGTCGCTGAAATGCCAGCCCCTCGCCCTCCGCAATCGCAATGACATCCTCGACCCGACGCAGGCCCCACTCGGGATCGCGCGCCCGAAGCGATGCGTCGAAGGCAAGATTGCCTGGCGCGGTTTCGACATCCTCCCGCAGATAGGGCCCATAGAGATAGAGCAGGCCACCCGGCGGCAGCGCGGCCCCCGCCGCCTTCATCAAACCGAGCGTCGCTTCCCAGGGGCTGATGTGCACCATGTTGATGCACAGGATCGCGTCCGTCCTTTCCACCGGCCCGCCTGCGCTGGCATCGAGCCTGAGTGGCCGACGCACATTGGGGAGCCCCGCTTCCTGCCGCCACGCTTCTATGGATGCCAGCGCAGCCGGATCGGAATCGCTCGGTTGCCAATCGAGCGCGGGCAGGGCGGCGGCGAAGTACATCGCATGCTCGCCGCTGCCGCTCGCCACTTCCAGCACCAGGCCGGAGGATGGCAGTTCCTCCCGAAGCACCGCCAATATGGCGTCGCGATTGCGCTCCGTCGCGGGGGCGTGGCGCTTGCCCGCGGCGGCGAGGCCGGAACCGGGTTCCCACGGCTCCGGCCCGTCCGTCATTCGGCCGCTTCCGCCAGCGCCGGCTCGGTCCATGTGAGGACCGGCTTGCGCGCAGCCAGCGTTTCGTCCAGGCGGCGGCGCGGGGCGAAATAGGGCGCGCCTTTCAGCGCCTCGTCACCTGCCTTGGCGCGTTCGGCCAGGCTGCGCAGCGCCAGGATGAACTGGTCGAGCGCGGCCTTGCTCTCCGTCTCCGTAGGTTCGACCAGCATCGCGCCATGCACCACCAGCGGGAAATACATGGTCATCGGGTGGAAGCCCTCGTCGATCAGCCCCTTCGCGATGTCGAGCGTGGTGAAGCCTTCCGCCAGCCCCTTGTCGCTGAACAGCGCCTCATGCATGCAGGGGCCGCTGCCGCCGAAGGGCGCGTCCAGCACATCGTCCAGGCTGCGCAGGATATAGTTGGCGTTCAGCACCGCATCGCTGGCGACCTGCCGCAGGCCGTCCGCGCCATGGCTGAGGATGTAGGTCAGGGCGCGGGTGAACATGCCCATCTGGCCATGGAAGGCGACCATGCGGCCAAAGGTCTGGCCGTGATGGTCTTCCGCCGTCTCTTCCTCGACCAGCACGAATTTGTCGCCCTGCTTTTCGACGAAGGGCAGCGGCGCGAAAGGGGCGAGCGCTTCGGACAGCACCACCGGGCCGGAGCCGGGACCGCCGCCGCCATGCGGCGTGGAGAAGGTCTTGTGCAGGTTGATGTGCATCGCGTCGACGCCCAGATCGCCGGGGCGGACCCGCCCGACGATGGCGTTGAAGTTCGCGCCGTCGCAATAGACGAAGGCCCCGGCGGCATGCACCGCGTCGGAGATCGTCTTCATGTCCCGCTCAAACAGGCCGCAGGTATTGGGATTGGTGATCATCACCGCCGCGACGTCAGGGCCGAGGCGGCCCTTCAGCGCTTCCAGATCGACCCGGCCGTCCGGTGTCGCCGGAATATCCTCGACCTTATAGCCGCAGAAGGCGGCGGTCGCAGGGTTGGTGCCATGAGCGCTTTCCGGCACCAGGATGACGCTGCGCGCATCGCCCCGCGCTTCCAGCGCCGCGCGGATCGCAAGCAGGCCGCATAATTCGCCATGCGCGCCCGCCTTGGGGCTCATCGCGACGGAATGCATGCCGGTCAGGGTCACCAGCCAGGCGGCCAGTTCATGGATCACCGCCAGCGCGCCCTGCACCGTCGATTGGGGTGCAAGCGGGTGAAGGTCCGCGAAACCGGGCATCCGCGCCACCTTCTCGTTCAGGCGCGGATTATGCTTCATCGTGCAGGAGCCGAGCGGAAACAGGCCAAGGTCGATGGCGTAGTTCTGGCGGCTGAGGCGGGTGTAATGGCGCACCGTTTCCTGCTCCGACAGGCCGGGCAGGCCAATGCTGTCGGTGCGGGCCAGATCGCCGAGACGGCTGGCGACCTCTGGCGCTTCGGCAAAGTCGACGCCAGTTGTCTCGGTCGAGCCGATTTCGAAGATCAGCGCTTCCTCCAGCATCAGCGCCCGGTTGCCCGTGGCGGTCGCGGGCGCGCTGTCGGCTTTGGTCAGAGCCTGCGGCGTGGTCGGCCGGCCTTCCTTGAGCATGGTCATGCCAGTTCCTCCTCCAGCGCCTTCGCGAAGATTTCGATATCCTCCACCGTCACGGTTTCGGTGACGGCGACGACCAGTCCGTTGCCGATTGCCGGCGCGTCCGGGAACAGGCGACCGAGCGAGACGCCGCCCAGCACGCCCTTGTCCGCCAGGTTGCGGACGACTTCGCGGGCGTCCTTCGACAGGATCAGGGTGAATTCGTTGAAGAAACTGTCGTTGAGCAGCGTGACGCCGGGCACCTGGGCCAGCCGGTCGGCCGCCTGAACGGCCAGCCCATGGTTGAGCGCCGCCAGTTCCCGCAATCCCCTTTCGCCCAGCAGCGTCATATGGATGCTGAACGCCAGCGCGCAGAGGCCGGAATTGGTGCAGATGTTCGACGTCGCCTTTTCACGGCGGATATGCTGCTCGCGCGTAGAAAGCGTCAGCACGAAGCCGCGCTTGCCCGCCGCGTCCACCGTCTCGCCGCAAAGGCGGCCCGGCATCTGGCGGACATATTTCTGCTTGCACGCGAACAGGCCCAGATAAGGCCCGCCAAATTGCAGGCCGACGCCGATGGACTGCCCTTCCCCGACGACGATGTCCGCATCCATATGGCCCGGCGCCCTGATCGCACCCAGGGCGACCGGCTCGGTGACGACCGCGACCAGCAGCGCGCCCGCCGCGTGGGCGGCATCGGCGAGCGGCGTCAGGTCGGCGATGCGGCCGAGAATGTCGGGATATTGGACGACGACGCAGCTTGTATCCTTGTCGATCCCGGCGATCAGCGCGTCGGTGTCGGTGGCGGCGTCCAGCGTCGGCGCCTGATGCACCAGCGCGTCGCCGGTGAACTTCGCCATGGTGTTGGCGACCGAGACATAATGGGGGTGCAGGCCGGACGACAGGATCGCCTTGCCGCGCCTGGTGATGCGGCGGGCCATGCCGATCGCTTCCCAGCAGGCGGTCGACCCGTCATACATGGAGGCGTTGGCGACGTCGCAGCCCAGCAGGCGCGCCACCTGCGTCTGGAATTCGAACAGCACCTGCAAGGTGCCCTGCGCGATTTCCGGCTGATAGGGGGTGTAGGCCGTCAGGAACTCGCCGCGCTGGATCAGATGATCGACGCTGGCGGGGACATGATGCCTGTACGCGCCCGCACCCAGGAAGAAGGGCGCTTCCCCCGCCGACAGATTCTTCCGCGCAAGGGCCGCCATGTGGCGCTCGACCGCCAGTTCGCTGGCATGGTCGGGCAGGCCGGCGATCTTGTCCGAAAGGCGGGCCTCGGCAGGAACGTCCACGAACAGGTCGTCAATGGAGGACGCCCCGATGACGGACAGCATGTCCTGCCGGTCGGTATCGGTAAGGGGTAGGTAGCGCATTTCACATATCTCCTCTCCCCTCCCCTTCAGGGGAAGGGCCGGGGGTGGGGACCATCCTCCAGACGCGGCGCCCGGGGCGGTCCCCAACCCCTCCCCCGAAAGGGAGGGGCTATTTGCTTCTCAAAGGCTCGCGACGAACTTCTTGTAGGCGGCTTCGTTCATCAGGCCTTCCAGTTCGCTGGCATCCGTGACGCGCAGCTTGAAGAACCAGCCATCCTCCTCGGCATCGCTGTTCACCAGCGCAGGCTCGTCTTCCAGCGCGCTGTTGGTTTCCACGACCTCGCCGGAAATCGGCGCATAGACGTCCGAGGCGGCCTTGACCGACTCCACCACGGCCGCGTCATCGCCCTTTTCGAAGGTCGTGCCCTCCGCAGGCAATTCGACGAACACGATGTCGCCCAACTGCTCCTGCGCATAATCGGTGATGCCGACCGTGGCGATTTCGCCCTCGACATCGATCCATTCATGTTCGTCGGTGAAATAACGGCTCATAAATCAATCCCCTTCCGAAAAGGACTCAGGCTTTGCGGCGATAACGGTGCGGAACGAACGGCATCGGCGCAACCTCCGCCGCGATGCGCTTGCCGCGCACTTCGATTTCGAGCGCCGTGCCGATCGCGCTGTGGGGCAGGCTGACCCAGCCCATCGCGATCGGCGCGCCCACCGTAGGCGCGAAGCCGCCGGACGTGACTTCGCCCACCTGCGCGCCGCCGGCATGGATCGTCGCGCCCTCCCGCGCCGGCAGGCGGCCCTCGATCCTCAGGCCCACGCGCTTCGAACCCGGTCCGTCGGCCAATTCCTTCATCACCCGCGCATGGCCGATGAAGCCGCCTTCTTCCCGCCTGCGCTTATGGATGGCGAAGCCCAGATCGGCGCCGATGGTGCTGACGGCAGGCGTCAGGTCATGGCCGTAAAGCGGCAGCCCAGCCTCCAGGCGCAGGGAATCGCGTGCCCCAAGGCCGATCGGCTTCACCTGCGGCAACGCGCAGAGCGCATCGGCCAGCAGCGTCACATCCGCGGCGGGCAGGCTGATCTCGAAGCCATCCTCGCCGGTATAGCCCGACCGGCTGATCCACAGCGGAACGCCGCGCCAGGTGAAGAGGCCGGACTGCATGAAGATCAGATCCGCGGTTTCCGGGACCAGCGTGGCCATCGCCTCCCCCGCTTCCGGCCCCTGCAAGGCGAGCAGGGCCTGCTCGTCCATGTGATTCATCACCACTTCATCGGGCAGATGCTCGATCATCCAGCCGATGTCGTCATATTTGGTCGCGCCGTTGACCACCATATAGATGTCCGCGCCGTCGAAGGCGCCGTCCCCCAGGCGGGAGACCATCAGGTCGTCCAATATGCCGCCTTCTTCATCGAGCAGCATCGAATAGCGCTGGCGAAAGGGCTTCAGCCCCTTGATGTCGCTCGGCAACAGGATTTCCAGCGCGTCGTCCACGCCTTCGCCGGAAAAGCCTATCTGGCCCATATGGCTGACGTCGAACAGCCCGGCATGTTCGCGGGTCCAGGCATGTTCGGCCATGATGCCTTCATATTGGATCGGCATGTGATAGCCCGCGAAGCCGACCATGCGCGCGCCCCTGGCGCGGTGCCAGCCATCCAGCGGCAGGTCCTGCAACGGCAATTCTTCTTCGAGATGGGCGATGTCGTCATTGCCGGACATGAGGGGCGGCCTTTCCGTGCGAGGGTCATTGGCGACAGACGCGCCCGTCCGGAGTCGGACTCATCGCGTTTGCCACCCCCTCTGTCACGGAACCTGAGAGCTTTGACCACCAGTCAGGCGACCGGATGGCTTACCCCTTCGGTGGGACGGCGCGAACCGTCCGCTTTCCAGAGTGCCTGCCCATGATGCGGTCCTTTGGCCTGAGAGATTCCGGGGCGGTTGCTCCTTCGGCGACGGGGTGGCCTGAAAGGCTTCCCATGCTCTCCCGCATCAAGTCCGATGACCGAATCCACGGCACCGGCGACAGTTCCGCATTGCGTGAAACGCGCCGCGCCGTCAATCGCTCAATCGGCGCCTTCCTCTTTTGCCAGCCGTTCGGCCAATATGCGCGCGGCCTGCCGCCGTTCGATCAGCCGCCGGTTGGCCGATGCGTCGTTCAGGACCAGGGCGCCAAGCCCCTCCTCCCCTTCGAACAGGCGCAGAAAGCGTTCGACGCCGGCGAAATTGGAGTCCGCGACCAGATGTCGCACCAGGTCGATCCGCCCCAACCAGAGCCGGTCGCCCTGCGCGCGCAGCAGGTCGGCAAGATCCTCAAGCTGGGCCGCGAGCGCGGCGATCTGCGGATGAAGGGCCATGACCCGATGCGTAGAGCGGTTTCAGGGCAAAGGGAATGCCGGACCGTCGCGAATCTCCGGACAATGGCTCAGGCCAGCGCCAGTTCACCGAAAATCTCGGCATGCCGCTTTTCGGCATAGCGGTCGGTCATGCCCGCGATGAAGTCCGCTATATGGCGGCTGCGCCGGGGTTCCAGCGTCGCGCAATCGTCGCGCCACTCCTGCGGCATCAGTTTCGGGTCGGCCTGATAGGCGCGAAACAGATCGGTCACGATCACGCGCGCCCGGTCGGCGGCCGCCAGTTGTGATGGGTGGTGATAGAGCGTCGCATACATGAACCGCTTGAGATCGCGCTCCTGCGCTGCGAGTTCGGGCGAGAAACCGACCAGCGGGCGTCCGGCCCGGCGAACGTCGTCGGCTGTCTCCACGCCCGCCGCAAGGATGTTGGCGCGGGTGGCGGCGATCAGGTCGTTCGCCATCACGCCGATCTGTTCCCGCACCAGTTCGCGCAGCAGGCGATCCTCCGGCACATCGGGATAGCGCGCGCGAACCCGGTCCCAGCAGCCTTTCACCAGCGGCACGCCCAGAAGCTGGTCCAGCGTCAGCAGGCCCGCGCGCAGCCCGTCGTCGATGTCGTGATTGTCATAGGCGATGTCGTCCGCGATCGCCGCAAGCTGCGCCTCCAGCGAGGCATGGCTGGCAAGGTCGAGCGGGAACAGCGCATCCACCTCCCGCATGGCCCAGCCGGGCCGCGTGACCGGGCCATTATGCTTGGCCAGCCCCTCCAGCATCTCCCAGCTCAGATTGAGGCCGCGGAACAGCGGGTAGGGACTTTCCAGCAGCATCAGCGTGCGCAGCGTATGCGCATTATGGTCGAAGCCGCCATGTGCGTCGAGCGCCGCCTCCAGCGCATCCTCCCCCGCGTGGCCGAAAGGCGGATGGCCGATGTCGTGCGCCAGGCAAAGCGCTTCGGTAAGGTCTTCGTTGAGGCCCAGTGTCCGCGCCGTCGTGCGCCCGATCTGCGCCACCTCCAGGCTGTGGGTCAGCCGGACGCGGAAATGATCGCCGTCGGGCGACACGAACACCTGCGTCTTGTGGCGCAGGCGGCGGAAGGCGATGCTGTGGATGATGCGGTCGCGGTCCCGCTGGAACATGTCGCGGGGCCCCCGCACCTCCCCGCCGGGTTCGGCATGGAGGCGGCCCCGGCTCTGGCCGGGATGCGAGGCATAGGATGCAAGCAGCGTCATGCCGCGCCCTTTAATGCCGTTTTCGACCATTGCCGAGTCGTTCGATGTTCCGATCGATGGGAAATCGCCCTATTTCGCCGGAAGCCGCTCAACCACTTCCCCGGCATCGCTTTTCCAGGCGAACACGTCCGCGCCCGCCGCCTTCAGCTTGTCCTCCAGCGCCCTGGCCCGCGTGAAGCTGCTGAACGGCCCGACAAGCAGGCGATTGGTGCGGCCCCAGCTCGCCACCCAGGCGTCCTGCGGTTCGAGCGAGTCATATTTCTTGCGCAATCCCTTCATGGTGAAGGCCAGTGCGCCCTTGTTCGCACCCGTACCGACCTGAAGCCAGTTGCGCGAGGGATTGGCGGCAAGGCGGGCCTTTTCCTCGGCCGCCTTCTTCTTTTCCTCAGCCAGTTGCCTGGCCTTGGCATCCGCTTCGGCCTTCGCCTTGGCGGCGGCGGCCTTCTTCGCCTTTTCCGCGGCAGCGGCGGCGGATGCCTCCCGCTCGGCGCGGCGGGCGGCCTGGATCCGGGCGACCTCCGACAGGTCGACCGCGACGACGCTCGACTGGCGTTCGGATTCCGGCACATCGATGGCGTGGATGATGTCCGCCAGCGAATGGGTGACGGCCGGATCGATCTGCTGCTGCTGCGGCGCAGGCGTTGCGGTTGGTGGCGGAGCAGCCGGCTGAGCCGACGGCGCGTCCACCCCGCCCTGTGGCGGGCTGGATGTGGGGGGCGCCGATGCCTGCGCCAGCGTGATCGCGTTGAGCTGGCTCGGCGGCGGGCTGGCGGGCGCCGGGCTTTGCGCCGGGACGGATTCGAAGCCGGGCGCCGGCGGGCCCTGCACATTGGAGGTGGCGGGAGCGGCGGCGGAGGCGGCAGCTTGCGGCGCGCGCTGCGGCGGAGGCGGCGTCTGGGTCTGGGTCTGGGTCTGTGGAATGGTGGAGGTGGGAACGGGCTGGCTTGGCGCTGGCGCGTTACGGGCCGGCGCTTCGGCCTGCGCAAGCCTCGTGGCGGTTTCGGTGCGGCGCGAACGACGATCCTGCTGCGCGGATCGGGCCGGCGGCGGCGTCCGGGCGGCGGGTTGGCTGGCCGGCGGTGCGGCAGGCGTGGCGGCCGCGAAAGCGGGCGGCGTGGGCGTGATGGCGGCGACGGTCGAACCGACATTGGCCGGGAAATGCCCGAAATGCACCGCCGCCGCCTTCTGGGCAGCGGTCAGATAGGGCATTTTCTGCATATAGGGCAGGATCGCCGTGGCAAGCTGCGACGGCATGGTCTGCTCCGCGATCTTCCTGGCGTCGGCCTGTCGGTTGTTCATCGCCAGGATGAACGCCCGGTAGCGCCAGGCCGCCCGGTCGCTCTTGTAGAGCAGCGGTTTCAGCACTCGTTCCGCCGCATCGACCTGACCGGAAATGCCAAGCGAGGCGGCATAGCGGTGGGTGAGTTCGACATCGTCCGGTGTCCGCTGGAGCGCCGCCTGATAGTCGCGCTGCGCGCCCGCCTGATCGCCGGTCATGTCCTTGGCAAGGCCCCGGTCGGACAGCAGGGTCGCTTCGGGAAAGCCCAGCCGCGTCGCCTGATCGAACAGGCGCAGCGCTTCGGCGGGGTTCTGGTTCTTCAGCATGACGCGGCCAAGGCCCGCCTTCACCTTGCCGTTGTTCGGCGCCAGCGTGTCGGCCCGGGCAAAGAAACCCGCCGCCGCCCGCGCGTCGTCCATGTCCAGCGCAGCCTCGCCCGCGCCGATCAGCGCCGTCACGTCACGCGGATTGGACGCCAGCCGCGCCAGATGATTGTTGAGGTTTTCCGCGCTGGAGGGACGCATCGCCTGCACCTGGGCGGGCTGCGCCAGAACCGGTTGCGCCAGCGCGGTGCCCGCTAGAAGCAGTCCGCGGAGAATCCATATGTCATAACGTCTCACAGACAGCCCTTTAGCGGATGGAGGCGGGACAAGGGAATATGTCGAAAGAAAAAGCGCGCCCGGTTGCCCATGGCAGCCGATGGCGCGCTTGTCAGTATGCCCCGGGGCGAACCCCGCGGCCGATTACTGGTTGCTCTGACGGTTCAGGAAACGCGGAATGTCGGGCGTCGGCGCGCCCTCATCGCTGGCGGCGGCGCCCTTGTCGGCGCCGCGGGTCAGGCCCGCCATCCGCTCGAACAGCGTGCCACCGGTGGCGACGCGCGGCGCGGCCTGCGGCGCCGGAGCGGGCTGAGCCGGCGCTTCTTCGGCCGCATCCTCACCCAGCAGCAACTCGTCCTGCGAAGGGTCTTCATCCGAAAACACTGCGGCGGGACGCTGCGGACTGAAAGGCGCAGGCTTCGCCGCCGCCGGCGCTGCGGCAGGCGGGGTCAGCGGAGCCGGGGCCGGCGCGGCGGGCACGTCGAGTTCCAGCGTTTCAGGCTCGGCTTCCGGCGCGGGCGCAGGAGCCGCGACCGGAGCCGGCGCAGGCTGCGGCGCGGGCTTGGGCGCGGCGGCGGTCGGCACCGCGACCGCCGGACGGCTGGCGAAGCTGAACGGCTGGGTCAGCGGCGCGGCATTGGCTCCCGCATCGCTGTCGATGCCGGTGGCGACCACCGATACGCGGATCTTGCCGTTCAGATTGTCGTTGAAGGCCGAACCCCAGATGATGTTCGCATCGGGATCGACCAGTTCGCGGATGTGGTTGGCGGCCTCGTCCACTTCCATCAGGCGCATGTCGTCGCCGCCCACGATGGAGACGATCACGCCCTTGGCGCCACGCATCGACACGCCGTCCAGCAGCGGATTGGCGATGGCCTTTTCAGCAGCCTGCAGAGCGCGGCCGTCGCCTTCGGCTTCACCGGTGCCCATCATCGCCTTGCCCATTTCGCCCATCACGGAACGGACGTCCGCGAAGTCGAGGTTGATGAGGCCCGGCATGACCATCAGGTCGGTGATGCCGCGCACGCCCTGCTGCAGCACCTCGTCCGCCATCTGGAAGGCTTCCTTGAAGGTGGTGTTCGGGTTGGCGATCAGGAACAGATTCTGGTTCGGGATGACGATGAGGGTATCGACATGCTTCTGCAGTTCCTCGATGCCCGCCTCCGCCGACTTCATGCGGCGATTGCCCTCGAAGGTGAAGGGCTTGGTCACCACGCCGACGGTCAGGATGCCGCGGTCGCGGGCGGCCTTGGCAATGACCGGCGCGGCGCCGGTGCCGGTGCCGCCGCCCATGCCGGCGGCGATGAAGCACATATGCGCGCCGTCCAGCGCCTGCTCGACCGAGGCGATGGTCTCTTCAGCGGCGGCCTTGCCGATTTCAGGGCGAGAGCCGGCGCCCAGCCCTTCGGTGATCTGCGGGCCAAGCTGGATGCGCCGTTCCGCGGGCGAGGCATTCAGCGCCTGCGCGTCGGTATTGGCGACGATGAAATCCACGCCCTCGACGGAGGCGGCGATCATGTTCGCGATGGCGTTGCCGCCCGCGCCGCCGACGCCGATCACCGCGATGCGTGGCTTCAACTCGTCCACATGCGGCGGGCTGATTTCAATGCTCATAAATTCTAGCTCCCTCCAGCTTCGGTGACGTGAGCGAAACTGTCATCGAAGGTTAATGCAACAGATGATGGCGTATTTCACCAGTAAAATTCGTCTGACCTGTGTTTATTTCAATAGTTCGTCTTCATCGCCTTCACCATTCTGTGCCACCATGCTGGCGCGCCGATACGATGAACGGTCTGGGGAGCGGGCGCTATCGTTCTAAGATCAACCGGGTTCGAAGCGCCGTAAAGCGCAAGTCCGGCCAGCGTCGCGAAGGCCGGGCCGCTATGCGCCTCCGGCATGGCGGCCAGGCCGCGCGGCCGTCCGATCCGCACCGCGCGGCCCAGCGCGCCCTGGGCATAGTCGGCAATGCCCTTCATTTCCGCGCCGCCGCCAGTCAGCACGACCTGCCGTCCGGTAGGCGTGTTGAAGCCCATGCCGGCGAGCGCCGCATTCACCTCCACCATGATCTGGTTCAACCGTTCGCAGATCACCGCCACCAAAGCGGCGCGGGTGATCTTGCCGCCATCGGCATTGGGGCCGGCGCTCTGCCCCGGAATGGCGACGTCGCCATGGGGCGCGGCGATCTCTATCATGTCGCGGAAGTCGCGGCGGTTCTGCATCGCGGACCCATAGAAGCATTTGATCCGCTCCGCCTGGCTGCGGCGGATGCCGAAGGCGGAGGCGATGTCGTCCGTGATGTCGGACGCGCCGATCGGAATGCTGTGCAGCCCGACCAGCATGCCGCCTGCATAGAGCGAGACATTGGTCACGCCAGCGCCCAGTTCGACCAGCGCCACGCCCAGGTCCCGCTCCTCTTCCGACAGGCACGCGAGGCCTGTGGCAATGGGGGAAGCCACGATGGAGTTGACGTTCAGATAAGCGCCGCGCACGCAGAGGTCGAGATTGGCGAGCGGCGCCCCGTCTGCCAGCACGACATGGATGTCGACGCCCAGCAGGTCCGCATGCATGCCTAGCGGCTTCTTCACCGGCACGCGGCCGTTGATGGTGAAACAGGTCGGCTGGGCATGCAGAACCACGCGCCCGTCCGGATCGATCCCCTGCTGGCCGGTGGTCAGAAGGTCATCGATGTCCGCCTGTTCGACGCGATAGCCGCCCATGTCGCGCTCGACCGTGACGACATCGCTGACCAGCGAGCCGCCGGAGAAGCTGACCCACACATCCTCGATATTCGTGCCCGCGACGCGTTCCGCCTGTTCCACGGTTTCCCGGACGGCGAGTTCGGTCCGCTCCATGTCCGCGATGAAGCCGCGCCGCACGCCCCGGCTTTCGCGCTGGCCGGTGCCCAGGATCGCCAGTTCGCCATTTTCGGTGCGCCCCGCGATCAGCGCGGACACCTTCCACGATCCGATGTCGATCGCGGTGACGAACTTCTCGACCTTGGGTTGAGCCATGGGGGTTCAGCCTTCCTCGCCCTTGGCGGGCGCTTCGGCGCTCGCATCGGGCTTGTCGCCGGACGAACCGCTTCCCTGGCCCTGCGGCAGGCGCAGCACGAAACGGTCGGGATCGCGCATGTCGAACTTGACGATGCCCCGGCCCAGCAGGCGGTTCACCCCGTCCATCCGCGCGAAATTGACCAGCGCCGTGGCCGACGGCTTGTCGCCTTCGGGCAGGGAAAGCGTCTCCCCCGACTGAAAGCGCAAGTCCCAGCGCCGGTTCCCGACCCAGGTGGCGCCCGCCAGCATGGGTTTGAGCGCGGGCGCATTTTCCATCAGCCTGTTGAGGCCCGCGGTCTGGAGATTGGCGTTGGGACCGACCACCAGCGGCAGGTCCGGCATCGCCCCGGCGGACACCGATTGCAGCACCACGCCGGCCACGTCGATCAGGTGAAGCTGTCCATCATGCTGCCACACCGCGACAGGATCGCGTTCGACGATGTCGACCACCAGCGTATCGGGCAGGCGGCGGGAAATGCGCGCATCCTTGACCCAGCCGAGCTTCAGCATGTCGGCCCGCACCTTGGGCAGGTCGAGCGAAAGCATGGACCGGCTCACCTGGCCCAGGGCGATATTGTAGATGGGCAGTTCGTCCATCCGCTCGACGCCGCGCACTTCGACCTTCTCGACTTCGAAACCGGCCTGGGCGGCAAGTTCGGACGCCTTCTGCCCGGCCATGGCGGGAACGCCCATCAGCATGGCGATGCCGACCAGCGCCGCCAGCACGATGCCGACGATGGTCCAGCTCGCCATGCGCTGGAGCGTTTCCTCGCTCACCGGCAGCAGGTCGATCAGGCCGTCGATCCAGCTCCGCTGCTTGACCGAACGCCCTCGCCCCCCGCTGCGGCCGCGCGCGCCGGTCGTTCGCGTCAGCCGCGCCGTTCCGCCACGCCGGATGCGTGCTTCAGCCATGCTTCGCCCCCCCATTGGCTGCAATTCGGGCGCCGTTCAGCGCGTCCTCGACTATACGCTCCACCAGCTCGGCATAGTCAATGCCCAGCCTCGCCGCCTGTTCGGGCACGAGACTGAGCGGCGTCATGCCCGGCTGGGTGTTCACTTCCAGCAGGAACAGCCCGTCGACCCCCTGTTCATCGTCCCAACGGAAATCGGCGCGCGACGCCCCCTTGCAGCCCAGCAACCGATGCGCGCGCAACGCGATTGCCTTGCAGGCTTCGCTGATCTCCTGCGGAATATCGGCGGGACACACATGCTCGGTCATGCCGTCGGTATATTTGGCGTCGAAATCGTAGAAGCCGCTTTTCGGGCGCAATTCCGTGACCAGCAGCGCTTCGTCGCCCAGCACGGCGGTCGTGAGTTCCCGGCCGCGAATATAGGGCTCGGCCAGCAATTCCTCGAAATGCAGCCACGGTCCCTCGACATCCCGGCCGATGGGCGATCCATAATTGCCGTCCCGGGTCACGATGGCGACGCCGACCGAACTGCCCTCATTGACCGGCTTCACCACATAGGGGCGCGGCAGGGGATCGCCCTCGAACAGGCTTTCGCTGGGCACGATATGGCCGCCGGGCATGGGGATGCCATGGGGCACCAGCGCCTGCTTGGTAAGCTGCTTGTCGATCGCGATGACCGAGGTGGCGAGGCCGGAATGGGTGTAGGTGAGGCCCATCAGGTCCATCATGCCCTGCACCGTGCCATCCTCGCCGGGCACGCCGTGAAGGGCGTTGAACACGACATCGGGCCTGGCCTCCGCAAGGCGCAGCGCGACGTCGCGGTCCATGTCGATCCGCGTAACCCTGTGGCCGCGCGATTCCAGCGCCTTGGCGACGCCCTCGCCCGACGAAAGCGAAACGGGCCGTTCGGCGGACCAGCCCCCCATCAGGACGGCAACATGCCAGGGGCCACGAGTCATGTATCTGTTCCTTCAACCAGCTGAACGCCCACCCTTTGAATTTCCCATTCGAGGTCAATGCCGCTCTTTTCCTTCACCCGGCGGCGCACCTCCTCGCCCAGCGCCTCTATATCCGCGCTGGTCGCATCGCCCAGGTTGAGGAGGAAATTGGTGTGCTTTTCCGAAACCTGCGCGCCCCCCCGTTGGAGCCCCCGGCACCCGGCCTCATCCACCAGCTGCCAGGCCTTGTGACCGGCCGGGTTCTTGAAGGTGGACCCTCCGGTCTTGCTGCGGAGCGGCTGGCTTTCCTCGCGGGCGGTCGCGATGCGGTCCATCTCCGCCTGGATGGCCGCGGGCTCGCCGGGAAAGCCCCGGAAAACCGCGCTCACCACGACAGCGCCGTCGGGAAGAGTGCTGTGGCGGTAAGTGTAGCCCAATGCATCGACCGGCAATGTCACCCGCTCGCCGGACCGCAGCAAAACCTCGCATTCCACAAGAATATCGCAGGTCTCACGACCATAGGCGCCCCCGTTCATCCTTACGAAGCCGCCGACCGTGCCCGGAATGGAGCGCAGGAATTCAAGCCCGGCGATCCCTGCATCCCGCGCGGTCGATGAAACGAGGATGCCCGAGGCCCCTCCCCCGCAGCGCAGGCTGGTCGCATCGACCTGCTCCACCTTGGCAAAGGGCTTGCCAAGACGCACCACAACGCCCGGAACGCCGCCGTCCCGCACGATCAGGTTGGAACCGAGCCCCAGCGCCATCACCGGGATCGCCGGGTCCAGCCGGGTGAGGAAATCGGAAAGATCGTCCGCGTCCTTCGGCTCGAACAGCCATTGCGCGACGCCGCCCGCCTTGAACCAGACGAGCGGTGCCAACGGCGCATCGGCCTTGAGCGAACCGCGAACCGGAGGAAGGGACGTTGCCGCCAGCGTCAATCGCGCATCCCCCAAAGCCGCATCCAGCCCTTCATCGCCTTCATGCCCGCCTCGCCCGCGCGGGTCGCGGCGAGGCCCGCATCCACATTGCGCTGGGCGGCGTCGACCATCTGCTGCGCCGCTTCGACGCCCTGCATCTGGATGTCGATCATCCGCTTCTGCATTTCCAGCCCGACATTGAGCAGTTCGAACATCAGGCGGCTTCCCTCTCCGCAACGGCGGAGGCCAACCCCGCCGCCCATTTGGTAATGTCGCCCGCGCCCAGGCAGATGATCATGTCATCCGCCTGCACATCGGCGGCGACCAGGCGGGCAAGATCGTCCGCGCCCTCGACCGTCGCGGCGTTGCGATGGCCCCGGCGCTTGAGGCCCGCGACCAGTTCCGCGCTGTCCACGCCCTCGATCGGCTGCTCGCCGGCTGGATAGACCGGGGCGGCATAGACGATGTCGGCATCGTTGAAGGCCTGCTGGAACTCGTCCATCAGGTCGCGCAGGCGGGTGAAGCGATGCGGTTGGACCACGGCGATGACCCGGCCTTTCGCCCCTTCGCGGGCGGCAGCCAGCACCGCCTTGATCTCGACCGGATGGTGGCCGTAATCGTCGATCACCGTCGCGGCGCCGCCACCGACCGCGATTTCCCCGACCTTGGTGAAGCGCCGCTTGACGCCGCCGAACTTGGCGAAGCCGGTCTGGATCGTCGCGTCATCGATGCCCATCTGCAACGCCACGCCGATCGCCGCCATGGCGTTCAGCACATTGTGGCGGCCCGGCATCGGCATTTCGATGCCCTCGATCCGGCGGAGCGAACCGTCGCGTTCCCGGATCTGCACGTCAAAGCGGTTGCCGCCGGGAATCGGCTGCACATTTTCGCCGCGAATATCGGCCTGGGCGGAGAAGCCATAGGTGACGATGCGCCGGTCCTGCACGCGCGGCAGGATCGCCTGCACCTCCGGATGGTCGAGGCACAGCATCGCCGCGCCGTAGAAAGGCACATTCTCGACGAACTCGACAAAGGCGTCCTTCACCTTGTCGAAACTGCCATAATGGTCGAGATGCTCGGGATCGATATTGGTGACGACCGCCAGCGTGCCGTCCAGGCGCAGGAAGCTGCCGTCACTCTCGTCGGCTTCTACCACCATCCATTCGCTGTTGCCGAGGCGGGCGTTGGAGCCGTAGCTGTTGATGATGCCGCCATTGATGACGGTCGGGTCCACCCCGCCCGCATCCAGCAACGCCGCGACCATCGATGTGGTCGTGGTCTTGCCGTGCGTGCCCGCGACCGCGACGGTCGATTTGAGGCGCATCAGTTCCGCCAGCATTTCGGCCCGGCGGATGACGGGGACGCGGCGCTCCAGCGCCAGATCGACCTCCGGATTGCCCTTCTTGATCGCGGTGGAGGTCACGACCACGGCGGCATCGCCCAGATTTTCGGCCTTGTGGCCGATCATCACGGGGATGCCCTTCTTGCGCAGCCCCTCGACCACATAGCCTTCGGCGACGTCGCTGCCCTGAACCCTGTAGCCCAGATTATGCATCACCTCAGCGATGCCGGACATGCCGATGCCGCCGATGCCGATGAAATGGATCGTGCCGATGTCGGTGCCGACACCCTTCATGCGTGGGATTCCTTGCTGACAGAATAGAGAGAGCCGTTGGGGGAGAGTTTGGCGTTCTTCATGCAGGAACACCCTGCAAATTGAGGCTGGTGGGCGTCGGGCCGACACGCAGCGGGTCATTGATGATGGGCGCCGGGCCAATGCTTTCCAGCAGATCGGCCATGTCGCGGGCCGCATTCGGGCGACCGCAGGCGCGGGCGCGCTTGGCCGCATTCTGGAGCGCGCCGGGTTCCAGCGCCATCTTCTGCATCTGCTTGGCAAGTTCCACAGCCGTGAAGCGCGCCTGCGGAATGGTGCGGGCGCCGCCGGCCTCGGTCATCTCGCGGGCATTGGCGGTCTGATGGTCGTCCATCGCGCTCGGCAGCGGTATCAGGATCGCCGGACGCCCCGCACAGGTCAGTTCCGCCAGCGTCGAAGCGCCCGCCCGCGCGATGACAAGGTGCGACCAGCCCAGTTTTTCCGGGACATCGTTGAAATAGGTCGCCAGGTCCGCCGGGATTTCCAGATCGGCATAGAGCCGGCGCACCCGCTCAATATCCTCCGCCCGGCATTGCTGCGTCACCTGCAGGCGCCGGCGCAGGCTGAGCGGCAGCATGCCCAGGCCATCGGGCACGACGCTGGAAAGGATCGTCGCCCCCTGGCTGCCGCCGATGACCAGCACACGGAATACGCTCTCGTCGGTCAGCGCGGGAAAATCCTCCTCGCGAAGCTGCTTCACCTCCTCGCGCACCGGATTGCCGACGAGGTGGACCTTGCCGGCATATCTGTCCTTGAGCCGCTCGACATCCGGATAGGCGGTCGCGATGGCATCCACCCGTCCCGCCAGATAGCGGTTCACCCGGCCAAGCACGGCATTCTGTTCGTGAATGGCGGTCGGAATGCCATCGGCCAGCGCGCCCAGCAACGCGGGCATGGCCGGATAGCCGCCAAAACCCACAACGGCCGTCGGGCGGAACGTCTCGTTCAGACGCCGCGCCATCGCCCGGCCCGCCAAAATCGCCTTCAACGCGCCCGGCCAGCTTCTGGGATTCCGGGTCATCCGCCCGGCGGGCATGACATGGACCTGTGCCCGGTTGTCAGGCGCCTTGTCGAAAATGCCAGGTATCTTGGCGCCGCGCTCATCCGTCACCAGCGCGACATGATGGCCGCGCAGCATCAGCTCTTCAGCAACGGCATGCGCCGGAATCATATGACCACCCGTCCCGCCGGCGGCGAGGACGAAGTGTCGGGAAATGCTCATCGACCACTCCATTTGACGACCGTGTGCCGACCCATGAAGGGGTTGCGCCGCGTGAATGCGAGCAACAGGCCGACGCCGATACAAAGCGCCAGCATAGAGGAGCCGCCATAGCTGATAAAGGGCAGCGTCATGCCCTTGGACGGAAATATCTGGGCGTTGACGCCCATGTTGATGATCGCCTGAAGCCCGAACTGGGTGGTGAGGCCCGCCGCGGCGAGAATGGTGAAATTATCGTCCTCGTCCAGCATGCGCAGGAACACCCGCACGACGATGGCCAGATAGACGCAGGCGATGCCGATGCAGGCGAGCAGGCCGAACTCTTCCCCGATGACCGAGAAGATATAGTCGGTATGCGCTTCGGGCAGGCGGAACTTGTTCTGCCCGCCGCCCGGCCCGACGCCCAGGAAGCCGCCATGGGTGATGGTGCGGAAGGCCAGTTCGGTCTGGTCCGGCCCGACATCCTGCGCAACGCCGATGCCCAGGAAGTCGTTGATGCGCTGACGTCCGTTCTCATAGAACATGTACATCAGCACCAGCCCGCCAAGCCCCGCGCCCGCCATCCCGCCGATGAAGCGCATGGACACCCCCGACAGCAGCAGCAGGCCGCCCCAGCAGGCGAGGAAGATCACCGTCTGGCCGAAGTCCGGCTGCTTCATCAGGATCGCCGCGATCAGCAGCGTCAGCACGCCGGTCAGCGGGATCACGGGCAGCGTCATGTCCTTGCCGCGCAGCGACAGCAACCAGGCCATGGTGACGACATAGACGGGCTTGAGGAATTCCGATGGCTGGAACCGGAAACCCGGCAGGTCGATCCAGCGCTTGGCGCCGTTCACCACCGAACCCAGCACCGGCACCAGCAGCAGCGCCACGGCAAAGACGATGCACAGGATAAAGGCCAGCCGGCGCGCCTGCGTCCGGGGCAGCATGGAGATCACCAGCATGATCGGCAGGCCGATGAACACCCACATCAACTGGCGGTAGAAATAGATGAGCGGCGTCACCGAAACCGTGCTGGTCGACCGGTCGATCGCCGCCACCGGGGAGGCCGCCGCCACGGCGACCAGCCCGATCGCCATCAGCGCGACGATCAGCGACAGCAGCACGCGGTCGATTTCCCAGAACCAGATGGCCAGCGCCGTACGCTCACGCGGGACGGTGCGGTTCCTGAACTCCTTTACAAGATCGCCTGCCCTCGACATGCCCCCCAAAGCTCCTCCGATTCCCTTTATTCCAGCGCGGCGACGGCAGCGGCGAAGGCATCGCCCCTCGCCTCGAAATCGCGGAACTGGTCGAAACTCGCGCAGGCTGGCGACAGCAGCACCACGTCACCCGGCTGCGCCACCCGCGCAGCGCGGCGAACGGCGGCCGATAGCATTTCCGAATCGTCCACCGCCATATGCGGGCGCAACAGCTCAGCGAACATGGGGCCCGCTTCGCCGATGGTATAGGCCTGGGCCACATTGGCGAACCAGGGCGCGCACTCGTCCAGATTGTCGGTCTTGGCCAGGCCGCCGACGATCCAGTGCAGCCGCTTGCGGCCATCGACCGGCGGATAGGCGGCCAGCGCCGGCGCGGTCGAGGCGGCGTTGGTCGCCTTGCTGTCGTTGACGTAGAGGACGCCGTTCAGTTCCCGCACCCGCTGCATCCGGTGGGGAAGGCTGGCATAGCTTTGCAGGCCCTGTTCGATTGTCGCTTCGCCGATGCCCAGCGCGCGGGCGACCGCGATGGCGACGGCGGCGTTCTGGGCGTTATGCGGGCCTTGCAATGCGGGCCAGCCGGCCTGAGCGGAGGGAGCGATGTCGCTCGATCGCACCTCCACAACCCCGTCATTCCCGCCTTGCCGGGAATGACGGACGGAATGGAATATCCCCCGGCTCGGCTCATCTTCCGTCGCGATTACCGCGGCATGCCCGGCCGACTGCATCGCAAACAGCCGCGCCTTGGAGGCTACATAGCCTTCAAAGCCATTATAACGGTCGAGATGATCCGGCGTGATGTTGAGCAGCACCGCCACGTCGCAATCCAGGCTGCCCGTCAGGTCGATCTGGTAGCTCGACAGTTCCAGCACATAGACGCCGCCCTCCGGCAACGGGTCCTGTCCCATGATCGGCAGCCCGATATTGCCGCCCATCCGCGTGGGAATGCCCGCCGTCTCGACGATATGATGGACCAGAGCGGTCGTGGTGGACTTGCCGTTGGTTCCGGTGATCCCCACCACCCGATGCCTGGGCAGGCTGGGCCGGGCGAGCGCGAACAGCTCTATGTCGCCAATGACCGGCACCCCCGCGAGCTTCGCATGCATGGCGATGGGGTGCTTGTTGAGCGGCACGCCGGGCGACACCACCACGCCGTCGAAGCCCTTGAGGTCGATTTCGGTGGGATCGGCCAACTCCGCCTTGCCCTTAACGGAGGCGCGCGCCTCGTCCCGGCTGTCCCATGCCACGACCTCAGCCCCGCTCGCCGCCAGGCACTCGACCGTGGCGAGGCCGGACCGCGCCAACCCCAGCACCGCATATTTCCTGCCTGCAAAGACGTCGGAAACGATCCCCATGGCGCTCACCGCAGCTTCAGCGTGGCGAGGCCTGCCAGCGCCAGCACGAAGGAAATGATCCAGAAGCGGATCACGACGGTCGGCTCGGCCCAGCCCAATTGTTCGAAATGATGGTGGATCGGCGCCATCTTGAACACGCGCTTGCCGGTGCGCTTGTAGAAGAAGACCTGGATGATGACGGACATCGCCTCCACCACGAACAGCCCGCCGATCACGCCCAGCACGATCTCATGATGCGCGGTGACGGCGATCACGCCGATCGTGCCGCCGAGCGCCAGGCTGCCGGTGTCGCCCATGAAGACGGCGGCGGGCGGCGCGTTGAACCAGAGGAAGGCGAGGCCCGCCCCGATGATCGCGCCGCACAATATGGTGAGGTTGCCCGCCCCCGGCACATGCGGAATGCCAAGATAGCCCGCAAAGTCGGCGCGCCCGACCAGATAGACGATGGCCATGAACGCCATGCAGGCGATGATGACCGGCATCGTCGCAAGCCCGTCCAGACCGTCGGTCAGGTTCACCGCATTGCCGAACGCCACGATCACGAAGGCCGCGAAGAGGAAGTAGAACGGCCCCAGTTCGATCGCCGGACCGTTGTAGAAGGGCACGTACAGCGCGGTATTGCCATGCTGGCTGACGATCAGCCACGCCGCGAAACCGGCGATCAGGAACTCGAAGGCCAGGCGCATCTTGCCCGAAAGCCCCTTGTGGCTGGCTTTCGTCACCTTGTCATAATCATCGAGGAAACCGATGGCGCCGAAACCCAGCGTCACGAACAGGCAGGCCCAGACATAGATGGAGGAAAGGTCCATCCACAGCAGCACCGACGACACCATGGACGTCAGGATCATGAGGCCGCCCATGGTCGGCGTGCCGCGCTTGGCGAGGTGCGTCTGCGGACCGTCGTCGCGGATCGGCTGCCCCTTGCCCTGCCGCACGCGCAGCCATCCGATGAAGCGCGGCCCGATCAGCAGGCCGATGATGAGCGCGGTCGCGATCGCCGCGCCCGCCCGGAAGCTCAAATAGCGGATGAGGTTGAACACACCCGCGAAATCCATGGTCTGGGCAAGCCAGTAGAGCATCAGTTCTTTGCTTCCTGTAGCGCGGCGACGAGGCGCGAGAGGCCGATGCCGTTCGATCCCTTCACCAGGACCGCATCGCCCGCGCGTATTTCATGTCGAATGAGGTCGGTGGCGCTGGCTGCGTCGGATACATGGTCGAAGGCGATGACGCCGCCCAGCGCTTGCGCCAGCGGCTCCATCTCCTCGCCCACCAGCACCGCATAATCCACCTGGCCCGCCGTCAGCGGTTCGACCAGCCCGGCATGCAATTCGCGGCTGCGGTCGCCCAGTTCGCGCATCCCGCCCAGCACGGCAATGCGGCGCTCCGCCTGCTCCCGGCCCAATTGCCTGAGCGTCGCCGTCATGCTCAACGGATTGGCGTTATAGCTTTCGTCGATCAGCAACGCCTCGCCGCCCTCGACAGGCAGGATGCTCCGCTGACCCCGACCCGGAAGGCCCGGCATTTCCGCCAGCGCCAGTCCCGCCGCCGCCAGATCGCCGCCCAGCGCCTCCACCGTCGCCAGCACCGCCAGAGCGTTGGAAACCCAATGTTCGCCCGGAGCCCCCACGGTGAAGCACAGTTCGACGCCCGGCAGCGCCGCCGTGACCAGCGTGCCGCCGCCCACCGCAGGCACGGTTTCGCGGGCGCGGACATCGGCCTCCGGATCGAAGCCGAAGGTCAGGATTCGTGCCGCATGCTTCTCCGCCTTGGCATAAAGGGTCGCGACATGCGGGCTGTCATAGGGGATGACCGCCGTGCCGCCCGGCTCCAGCCCCTCGAAAATCTCGGCCTTGGCCTCCGCGATCTTCTCCTCGGTGCCGAAAAATTCGATATGGGCCGGCGCGATGGCGGTGACGATGGCGACATGCGGCCGCACCTGCCGGGTCAGCGCCGCCAGCTCGCCGGCATGGTTCATGCCCATTTCGAACACGCCAAAGGCGGATTCGCGCGGCATGCGCGACAGGCTCAGCGGCACGCCGACATGATTGTTGTAGCTCTTGACGGAGCGGTGGACCTCCCCCGGACAGATGCGGTCGAGCGCATGGAACAGCGCCTCCTTGGTGCCGGTCTTGCCCACCGATCCGGTGACGCCGACCACCTTGCCCTGCATCCGCGCGCGGGAGGCGCGACCAAGATCCTCCAGCGCCGCCGCGCTGTCGGGCACCAGCACATGCGGCTGCGCGATCGGCTGGCTGACGATGGCGCCCGCCGCGCCCTGACCGAACGCCTTGTCGACGAAGCGATGGCCATCCGTGGCCTCGCCCTTCATCGCGACGAACAGGTCGCCGCCCGTCACTTCGCGGCTGTCGAACGCCACGCCAGAAACGGCGAAGGGCGCCGAAGCGACGCCCCCCGTGGCCTGCGCAATCTCTTCGGAGGTCCAGAGTGCGCTCATCCGGCGCATTCCCGCGCCACGGTCACATCGTCGAAGGGCAGCACCCGGTCCCCGATGATCTGGCCCTGCTCATGCCCCTTGCCTGCCAGGAGGACAATGTCGTCCGCGCCTGCCTGAGCGATGGCGGCGGCGATGGCGGCACGGCGACCACCAATCTCCTCCGCGCCCGGCGCGCCCGCCATGACGGCGGCGCGGATGGCGGAGGGCTCCTCCGAACGCGGATTGTCGTCGGTGACGATCACATGGTCGGCAAGGTCCGCCGCCACCTTGCCCATTTGCGGCCGCTTGCCCGCGTCGCGATCCCCGCCCGCGCCGAACAGCGCGATCAGCCGACCCCGCGTATGCGGCCGCAGCGCCTCGATGGCGGCACGCAACCCGTCGGGCGTATGGGCATAGTCGACATAGACCGGCGCGCCCGTCCTGGTGATGACGGCCCGCTCCAGCCGCCCGCGCACGGGCTGCACCCGGCCCAGCAGTTCCAGCACCTTGCCCGCATCCTCGCCGCCGGCAATCACCAGACCGGCGGCGGTGAGCGCATTGGCCGCCTGATAGGCGCCGATCAGCGGCAGGTTGACCTTGTGGCTTTTGCCTTCAACCTCGACGTCCAGCGTCTGGCCCAACTGGGTCGGGGTGCGGTTGGCAAGGCGCAATGCCTGCCCCTGCACCCCGACGCTCAGCACACGAAGCCCCCGCTTCGTAGCCCGCTGGATAACCTTTTCCGACCATGCGTCATCGGCCCAGACGACCGCCGCGCCCTGCGGCTCGACCACCTCGTCGAACAGCCGCATCTTGGCATCGAAATAGCTGTCCATGTCGCCATGATAATCGAGATGATCCCGCGACAGGTTGGTGAAGGCGGCTGCGGACACGGGCAGTCCTTCAGTGCGATATTGCGCCAGCCCGTGGCTCGACGCCTCGAACGCGGCATGGGTGATGCCCTCGCGCTTCAGGCCCGACATGTTGGCGAGGAAGGTCACGATGTCCGGCGTGGTGAGCCCGGTGGAAACCTGATCCACGGAGGTGGTCACGCCCAGGGTGCCGATGGAGGCGGATTTATGCCCCAGCATCCGCCAGAGCTGCCGGGTCAGTTCGACGGTGGAGGTCTTGCCGTTGGTCCCGGTGACGGCAACGGTCACCTCCGGAAACGGCGCGAAATAGCGCGCGGCAAGCTGCGCGAACAGGCGGCGGGGGTTGTCCGAGGCGATATGGATCGCGCCGTCCACCCGCGCCTCCGGCCGGGCGACGACCGCCACTGCCCCTGCCTGCACGGCGGCGGGAATGAAGTCCTCGCCATTGACCCGTGCTCCCTGGAAGGCCCCGAACACCGTGCCCGGCGCGACCTTCCGGTTATCGATCGCGAAGCCCGATACCGGCAGGTCCAGCGACGCGCCTGTATCGAGCTTCGCATCCAGCCCCTCGATAAGCGACCCGAGGCGCATTATTCTTTCTCCTTGTCGCCGTGCAGCAGCGGCATGAGGTCGGAAATGTCGACGTCGCGCCGCTCGTCGGGCAGCACGCCCAGCATCGGCCCGGTGCGTTCCACCACCCGCTTCACGACCGGCGCCGCCGTCCAGGCGGCCGTGCGCAGGCCATATTGACCCGTCGCCTCGTCCATGGTGACGAGGACCACATAGCGCGGATTGTCCATGGGAAAGGCAGAAGCGAAAGTCGTCACCAGCGAAGTCTTGTTATACCGGCCCTCTTGGGGCTTTTCGGCGGAACCCGTCTTGCCGCCCACCCGGTATCCCTTGGCGTCGGCGCTGCGACCTGTACCCGCCGCCACGATCATGCGCAACAGTTGGCGCATGCGCGCGCTGGTCGCGGCGGAGAAGACGCGGCGGCCCTCCGGCACCTCGTCCGCCTTCAATTTGCGCAGGGTAGCGGGCCGCCACAGTCCGCCGTTCACCAACGCCGCATAAGCCGAAGCGAGATGCAAAGGCGTTACGGCGATGCCATGGCCATAGGAAACGGTCAGCGTCGTGATGCGCCCCCAATTGGCCGGCCAGAGCGTGCCTGCCCGTTCATTGAGCTCGATCGGCGCGCGCTGATCGAAGTGCAATTCCCGGAAAAGATGCTGCAAAGGCTCCGCGCCCATCTGGTCGGCGATCCGCGCCGTACCGATGTTGGAACTGTGCACCAGGATTTCCGGCACGTTGATCCAGCGGCCGAGCGGATGGTCGTCCTTGATCCGGAAGCCCGCAATGGCGAGCGGCGCCGTCGCGTCATAGGTCTTCGACATGGAAGTGACGACGCCGCGATCCATCGCCGCGGCAATGGACAGCGGCTTGAACGCCGATCCCAGTTCATAGCGCGCCTGCACCATATGATTGCAGAGCGGCGATTCGCTGCAACTCTTGCCCGCATAATTTTGCAGCTTGTTGGGATCGAACACGGGGATTGACGCCATGGCGATCACCTCGCCGGTATTGGCGTCCAGTATCACGCCGCCCGCCCCCTTTGCGCGGGTCTGGACGAGCTGCGCGTACAGCTCGCTTTCCAGCGCGCCCTGCACGCGGCTGTCGATGGACATGGCGAAGGGCTGGCCGCGCAGCGCCGCATCGGTCAGCCGGTCGTTGAACGCCGCTTCCACGCCCATGCCGCCCTTGCCGTCCGTATTGGGCGCAAAGCCCATCACATGCGCCGCCAAGGTGCGCTGCGGATAGAGCCGCTCCTTCTCGCGCGGGAATTCGATGCCGATCTCGCCCAGGGCGTTCACGGCCGCCACCTCTTCCGGCAACGCGCGACGGCGCAGATAGGCCCAGCCGCGCCCGGTCAACTTCTTGTGGAAGGCGGCTTCCGGTTCGTCGGGGAATATCTCATGGAGCTTGCGGGCCAGTTCGGACGGGTCGCCGATCAGCCGCGAAGGCCGCACCGCAATCGAATAGGCATCCATGGTGCGCGCCAGCGGCACGCCGTTGCGGTCGACAATGTCGGCCCGCGCAGGAAGGCCGCCCATCGCGTCGCCGCCCCGCCCGTTGCCGGCGAAGACCCCCACCCAGGTCAGGCGCAGGATCAATACCGCCGTGATCACCATGAACAGGATCAGCAGCAACATCAGCCGGTTATGCGCGATCGCCGTCAGGTCGACGCGCTGCTTGCCCGCTCTCGCGCCGCCCGGCTGAACGATGATCGTCGCCATCTAGCGATCCCCCTTGGCGCGCTCGCGCTTCGCCTTGGCGCTGATGTCCCCCAGCGTGCTGTCGTCGAGCAGCTTCGCGTCCAGCATCGCCATCCGCTCCGCGCGGCGGGCGACGGGATTGGGCTTCGTCGTGTCGGCGTCCTCCTTCGCCTTTTCCTTGGGCGTCTTGACGGGCGGCGCCTTGGCGATCTTGTCGACATTGTCCGCCGCATGCGCCTCCCGGATCACGGCGATGTCGCTGCGGATCTGGGTCGGCGCGGGGCTGGCGGGCGCGGCCTGCGGCGCCGACGGCAGATCGGCGGGCGTCTGCACCATCGCCACCATCACCGGCGGCGCGACATAATCGGGCCCGTTGGGCTGCACCCCGTCGAGATGCGCCAGCGCCCGCTCGCCCGCCAGATATTGCTGGGCGGTGGGCGTCGCATACATGAAGTCGTCCTGGTTCCAGCGCTCAAGCTGCCGCATGTTCGCCCGCGCGCTGAACTCGGTCTCCAGATAGCGGATGTCGGCCTTCGCCCGCGCGATCTGCGCCCGCACCTTCATCAACTCATTACGCTCGGTCGCGACCTTGAGCGACACCAGATAAGCGCCCAGCGCCCCCAGCGCGACCAGAAGGATCCAGATCAGGCTCTGCAATCTCTTGACCGCGATCATGAGCGGGGTTTCCTGTCTTGGGTTCGGCGGGGGGAAACAGGGGCGGACGTGCGAACGGCGCTGCGCAACGTGGCGGATCGGGAGCGGGGGTTGCGCGCCAGTTCCGCCATGCCGGGCCGCACCGCCTTGGCTGGCCTTTCGAAAGTCGGCGCGGGACCGGACTGGAGTTGGGGCAAATGGCGCGATCCGCTCGCCTCGCTGCCGCTGCGGTTGCGCAGGAACTGCTTGACGATGCGGTCCTCCAGGCTGTGGAAGGTGACGACCGCCAGCCGGCCGCCTTCCTCCAGCATCGCCTCGGCCGCTTCCAGCCCCCGCTCCAGCTCCTCCAGCTCGCGATTCACATGGATGCGGATCGCCTGGAAGGTGCGGGTGGCGGGGTCCTTCTTGTTATGCGGCTTGTGGCCAAGCGCCTTGCGCACGACGCCGGCAAGCTGCCCGGTACGCTCCAGCGGCCGCGCCTCGACGATCGCCTTCGCCACGCGGCGCGAGCGGGGTTCCTCGCCATAGCGATAGAGGATGTCGGCAATCTCCTGCTCGGGGGCATTGTTCAGGAAATCGGCGGCGCTCATCCCGCTCCGGCTCATCGTCATGTCGAGCGGCCCGTCGCCCTGAAAGGAAAAGCCCCGCTCCAGCCGGTCGAGCTGCATGGACGAAACGCCGATGTCCAGCGTGACGCCGGAAACCGATGTCACGCCCCGGTCCGCCAGCAGTTGCTCCATCCGCGAAAATTCGCCCGCGATCAGGGTGATGCCCTTTTCGTCGGCCAGCGCCTGCCCTTCGCGAATCGCGTCGGGATCGCGGTCGAAGGCGAAGACCCTCGCCCCCTTGTCCGCCATGGCGCCCGAATAGCCGCCCGCGCCGAACGTGCCGTCGACATGGACCTCGCCGGGGTTGATGGCGAGGGCGTCGAGCACTTCGTCGATGAGCACCGGAATATGGCGCTCGGGGTCCTTGGCATGATCGGCGGAAGCGCTCACCTGGCCCCTCCAGCCGTCCGCTGGTCCAGCCAGCGGCAAACCTTGTTGCGGATCAGTTCCGGCCGGTCCTTGCTGTCGACTAGCGTTTCCGGCTTCCAGATCTGGATGTAGCGACCCACGCCGTAGAAGAAGACGGCGTCGGTGATGCCATATTCCTCCTTGATGTCGGGATGCATGGCGAAGCGGCCGCCGTCATCGAAATTGACCTCCTCGATCGTGCCGAGGCGGCGCTCCAGTTCCAGATCGGCATCATAGTCGCGCCCCGCGGCGCGCGCTTCGCGGGCCAGTTCCTCGACTTCGGTGAACAGATGACGGCGGTGCGATTCGCCAAAGCCCGTGGCGCAGGGGTTGCCGCCATGGACCGAGAGGAAAAGCCGGGTTTCATTGCCGCTGGACAGCTTGACCTGCCGGCGCATCTCCAGGGGCAGCACGAAACGGCCCTTGCCGTCCGCGACGCTGAATGCGTTGCCCGTATAGAGAATGACTTCCGACACTTTTGGACTGCTGCCCCTCTGTTCCCGGGGCGCAGGCTATCGCCAGCCGGATTCGCGCAGAGACGAACCGGCTCACAGGACTAGCAAAGCCTGACAAACCCCTATGGCTTTCAAATACCAAGCCACGGGGTGCAAGAAAAGGGATATTTTGGGAAAAGCCGGGAAATCCTGTTTTGTTCTGGTAATTAACCCTCTTTAAATGGCGTTGGCCGGGCAGGACGTGGCGAAGAAAGGTCCAAGGGAGCCGCCCCGCGCCGCCGGAAAAACACGGTTCCCAAGGCCGCCCAGAAAATCCCGACGAGGACAGCCCAGCGAACGGCGTTGACCAGCGCGTCACCCGACCGGACCCAGCGCCGCCCTGCCGGAAGCGTGGCGCCCAAAGCTTCCGCCACGAACTGCGGGGTATCGGCGGTCCATTGTCCGGGCTCCAACGACGCGGCGGCATCCGCGAGCCAGAGCCTGTCGTCGATCAGATCGGCATCCGCGACGATGGTTGCGCTGCCCTTCCCCACCATGCAGCGTGCCACCAACCCCCGCCCCACGATGCGGCACTTCGGCCCCGCATCCTCGAAACCGGAGGCGGAATAGACGGTCAACACCCGCCCATCGCCCAGAAAATGACGCTTTTCGCCCGCGCTGGGGGGCGTCAGCCTGACGCCCCAATATTCGATCATCGCCGCGAGCAAGGTGACGGCCGGCGGTCGCCGCCGGTCGCCCAACGGCAGGTCCATCGGCCAACGCAGTTCCGGATCGGCCAGGACCAGCGCCTTGCCGCCCCGGCTGATCCATCCGTTCAACGCGACCAGTTCATCCATCGAAAAAGCCCGCGGCTGGACCAGGAGGAGCGTCTTGGCAGGGCTGTTTTCCAGAGCGAGCGGCGAATCGAGCGGGCTCAGGTCGAATCGCTGGCGGAGGACGGTGACGATGGGCGCATCCACCTGGGCGCCATCGCGCCAGAACAGCGGCAGTCCGGTGATGATGGACAATTTGGGAGGATGAGGCGCGCGCTGAACAGCCGGCTCCTGAGCCAGCCAGCACGCCGCGAGAGCCAGCAAGGCCAGGCCCATCGCAGCAATCCGCCCTGCTCCTGCGAAGGCACGAACCCAGTCCCGCCATTTGGACCGGGCGGTCGCGAGCCATTCGTCTCTCTCGAGCGCCTTGGTGGGAATACGGAACATCAATCCCGCAAACATGGCCGCCAGCACCACCGCAAGCAACCAAAGCACGGGCAGCAAAGCCGGCACGCGCCAAGCCGCCAGAAACGCGCAGGACAGCACCGCCCCAACCGTTCCCAGCCCGGCCCACCACGCCGCCCCGTCCCCCAGCCGCCCCTTCAGCACAGCGGCCATCGGGATCGACAGCAATGCCGGAACCATCCAGCCCCGAGGATCGACCTGCCCGGTCCGCAGCAGCGCGGGCAACCCGCCGAGCAGCACCAGGAGCCCGGGCAGAGCCAGCATCACAAATGTCCGAAGCGCAGCCTTCAAGCCGAACCCGCCAGCATCAGCGCGAAGCCGGCGGAATCTCGCGATCCATGGGTTTCTTGAGATTGGGGTCGGGTTGCAGGTCCGGCACGATCGGCGCCTGCTCCGGCGCGGGCTGCACGCCCAGTTCCGCCAGCGGCTCCTTGGGCGATACCGCATTCACGTCCAGCGTGGGCACGGTCGGCGGCGGCACCGTCGGATCGTCTATCCGCGCCTTGTCGATCACGATATTCGCCAGACCCACGAGCAACACCACGCCCGCCAGCCCGGTGAGGCCAATCTGGACACGCTGCAACCCTTCCTGTTGGCGGGGTGTTTCAGCCATGAAGCGCTCTTTTTTATCGCCGCCGCGACCTGTGTCGGCGGTCAACGAGTTTGCGCGAGCCAGGGGAAGACAGTCAAGCCCTTCAATTCCAGCCATTCGCGATTATAAAGCGTTGAAAGATAACGGAATCCGGTATCGCACAGGATCGTGACGATCCGCTTGCCGGGCCCAAGACGCTTCGCCAGCGCCACCGCGCCCGCGACATTGATGCCCGACGACAGGCCCAGGCACAGCCCTTCCTCGGCCAGCAGACGCCGTACCCAGAGCAGCCCTTCCTCATCGGAAATGCGAAACTGGGTATCGATCGGCGCGCCCTCCAGATTGGCGGTGATGCGTCCCTGCCCGATGCCCTCGGCCACCGAAGACCCCTCCGCCTTCAGCTCGCCATGGGCATAATAATTGTAAAGCGCCGCGCCATGCGGATCGCTGAGCGCGATGGTGATATTCTCGTCATGCGCCTTCAGGCCCAGCCCGACGCCAGCGATCGTCCCGCCCGTCCCCGCCGCGCAGGTGAAGCCGTCGATCTGCCCGTCCATCTGGGTCCAGATTTCTTCGGCGGTGCCAATGATATGCGCCTTGCGGTTGGCGATATTATCGAACTGGTTGGCCCAGATCGCACCTTCCGTCTCTTCCGCCAGGCGGCGGGAGGTGTGGACGAAATGGCCGGGATTGGAATAGGGCGCCGCCGGCACCGTCACCAGCTCTGCGCCCAGCGCGCGCAGCGTGTCCATCTTCTCTCGGCTTTGCGTCTCCGGCATGACGATGATCGTCCGATAGCCCTTGGCGTTGGCGACCAGCGCCAGCCCGATGCCGGTATTTCCCGCCGTCCCCTCGACGATGGTGCCGCCGGGCTTCAACAGCCCCTTTTCCTCCGCATCGTTGACGATGAACAGCGCCGCGCGATCCTTTACCGAAGCGCCGGGATTGGCGAATTCGCATTTGGCGTAAATGTCGCAACCCGTCTCTTCCGAAGGGCCGGCAAGGCGCACCAACGGCGTGTTGCCAATCAGGGCGAGACTATCTTTCTGAACCAGCATGGCTTCCGCATAGCGGACCAGATACGCGCTTGCCAAGCAACGGATTGATGGCCGCGCGAAAGTCGGGATTGTCGCTGGACTCGTTAAGCTTTGCACCCTCCACCGTCTCAGAGCGGGACAGGCCGGATTCCGCAGGGGAACTGGCGAGGCTTTTCCCCTATGATGGGCACCAATATGCGGATTTTCGGGGGAAAAGGGGCTTTGAAGGGCCAGCGGACAGGGGTGAGGCACGGCGTCGTCGCCGCGCTGGCGCTGCTCGCCCTCGGCGCGCCGCGCCTGATCACAGCGGCACCGCTTGACCTGCTGGCCGCCAACCATGCGCAGGATGATCCCGCGGAGAAGCCTGGTGAGAATTTCCCGGGATCCGCCTTCTTCTTCGCGCAGGGCGCCTTCGATCCCGCGCCCGGCGCCGCAACGCTGCGAAGCGAGCATGTACTTGGGCTTGATGCCGTGCAGGCTGCTCCCGCCATGGCTTTCCGGGGCCTGACCGCGCTCGACAGCTATCGGGCGCTCAACTGCCTGACATCCGCCGTCTATTATGAGGCGGGGAGCGAGCCGGAGGACGGGCAACGCGCCGTGGCGCAGGTGGTGCTGAACCGCGTCCGCAACCCCGCCTGGCCCAAGAGCGTGTGCGGCGTCATCTACCAGGGGTCGGAACGCACCGACTATCGCTGCCAGTTCACCTTCAGCTGCGACGGCTCCATGGCGCGCGGCGCGAGCGCGGACGGATGGGCGCGCGCCCGCCGCATCGCCGCTCAGGCGCTTTCCGGCATGGTCTATCGGCCCGTCGGCCTTGCCACCTATTATCATACGCTGGCGGTGCGACCCGAATGGGCCGGCGCGATGCGGCCGGTTGCCGTGATCGGCGCGCATATCTTCTACCGCCCGCCCGGCGCCGGTGGCACGGCCGCCGCTTTCCGCATGGCTTATTCAGGGCGCGAAACACAGTCGGGGCCTGCCCGGCTGGCATTGACCGCGAAGTCCCCGATGTTCGATCCCATGGTGGCGGAACCCGTCACGGTATCCCCCGCGCCGGCCGTGCCCGTCACCGGGCCTTTTGCCCCTCTGTCTCCCGATGCGCCGGGCCTTCCCCAATCGACGGTCCGCCCCGAATATCGCAACAGCGGCCGGCCGCTGATCTGACGAGCTTTTTTTGCGGAAAAATGCCGATTATTTTATGGTTACCGTTTCAGAAACCAATCAAACCGTTGAAAAATAACGAAATAAATTTCTCATCATTTTTTCGGTCGTGGGGAACCTAATCCTTCCTTCATGGGTTCTGCACTGCGGATAGCAAATCTTTTGCCCCCCGCTCTTGCTATCCAAAAAAACATGAGCCCGGAACGCATCTCCCCCCCCCCGACGCGTTCCGGGCTCAGAATTTTTTAGCCAACTCCCCGGAAATCAGAGATATTTTCGCTCTCGGAACGCTTTTCCGGGCAGCGGGTTGTTCACTGGTCACCGGCATGACGCCCGGTTGAAGCATTTCCTGCCAGCTATGCAGGACAAAGGCTCTGAAAAGGAGACGATGATGACCAGGAAGATATTGGCCGCCCTTCTATTGACCGGTTCGTTGATGGTCGCGGCCTGCAATACGGTCGAAGGCGCCGGCAAGGACGTGCAAAGCGCCGGCCAGGCGGTCGAAAACGCCGCCAACTGATCCGATGGAAAGGCTCGCTTCACAGCGAGCCTTTTTTCAACCCGCAGCGTCCGCCGCTTCGCTGGTGGCCAGATCCTTGGCCTGCTTCCGGTCGGTGAACCAGATAGCGACGATGGTGATTTCATAAAGCGCCAGCAGCGGAATCGCCAGCATGAGCTGCGAGACCACGTCCGGCGGCGTCAGCACCGCCGCCAGCACGAAGGCGGCCACGATCATGTAGCGGCGCAGGCCAATCAACTGCGCCCGGCTCACAAAACCGGCGCGGTTGAGCAGCATCAGCAGCACCGGCATCAGGAAGCTGATGCCGAAGGCGAGGATGAACTGCATCACCAGCCCCAGATAACTGTCCGCGCTCGGCAACGCCTCCACCTGAAGGCCGCTGCTGTTGCCCTGAAATTCCAGGAAGAAGTGGAAGGCCGTGGGCATCACCACGAAATAGGCCAGCGATGCGCCCATGGCGAAGAGGAAGGGCGTGGCGATGAGGAACGGCAGCAGCGCCTTCTTTTCCTTCGCATAGAGCCCCGGCGCGACAAAGGCCCAGAGCTGGTTCGCGATGATCGGAAAGGACAGGCAGAAAGCGCCGAAGACCGCGATCTTCACCTGAACGAAAAAGGCTTCATACAGCTTGGTGTAGACCAGCCGCCCGCCATCGTCGCCAAAGGCTTCCTTCAGCGGATGGACCAGAATCGCGAACAACTGCTCGGAGAAATAGAAACAGATCGCGCCCGTTATGAACAGCGCATAGACGCATTTGAGCAGCCGTCCGCGCAGTTCGATCAGATGGTCTAGCAAAGGCGCCTTGCTGTCGTCGATGTCCTTCATGCCGCCGCGTCGTCCTTCCGCACCGGTTCCTGCGCCACATAGGGCGGTCCGTCCGTCGCTGGCGGGGCGACATAGGGGCGCGCTTCGCTCGCCGGGGCCGATTCAGCGACGAAGGGCGGGACCTCCCCGGCTGCCGCTGCGGCGGCGGGTGCTGGCAAGGCTCCGGTTTCACCGGCGGTTTCAGGCGCAAGCGTCTCCGGCGGATGCTCTTCCATGATCCGCTTGTTCTGCGCGGCCCATTTCTTCTCCAGCTCCTCCAGTTCCACCTCGCGAACCATCGCATCGATGCCGGTGCGGAAATGGCGCGCCATGGACTGCGCCTTGCCCACGATCTGCCCCACCTTGTAGAGCGCGCGCGGCAGGTCCTTCGGGCCGATGACGATCACCGCGATGATGACGATCACCAGAAGTTCAGACGAATCGATACCAAACATGCGTGCCTACCGCCCCGGCCGAAGGAAAAATCAGGCCTTGGTCTTTTCTTCCGTCGCGGTGGGCGCGTCCTGTTCGGGCACGCGATGGCCCTCGATGCGCGTGGCGGGCTTGGTGGGCACGTCGTCGTCCTCCATGCCCTTCTTGAAGCTCTTGATGCCCTTGGCGACGTCGCCCATCAACCCGGAGATGCGGCCGCCGCCGAACAGCAGCATGACCACCAGGAGAACGATGACCCAGTGCATCAGCGAAAAGGAACCCATTTGAACACACTCCTGAAACTGCGTCTTATCTAGAGTGATTTCGCGTGAAATGGAAATATTTCACGGCCCGGAAATCACGGCGAACAAACCCGCAGATCATGTTTCGGCCCGACAGAGGCCCAAGCATGATCTAGGCGTCTTCCTCATCATTTTCCACAACGGATTGGGCGCCCAGACCCTCAAGCGCCAAATCGACGGGATCGAGCAGGCCGGCGGCCCGCAAGTCGTCGATACCCGGCAGGTCCCTGCGGCTGCTAAGGCCGAAATGTGACAGAAATTCTACCGTGGTGGCGTAGATCAGCGGCCTTCCCGGCACCTCCCGGCGCCCGGCGGGCCTGACCCAGCCCGCCTCCATCAGCACGTCCAGCGTGCCTTTCGCCACCTGAACGCCGCGAATGGCCTCTATCTCGGCGCGGCTGACGGGTTCATGATAGGCGATGATCGCCAGCGTCTCCATGGCGGCGCGCGACAGCTTGCGTGTCTCGTCCTTCTCCCGGCGAAGGATATGGGAAAGGTCCGCAGCCGTCTGGAAATGCCAGCGCCCGCCCCGCTCGACCAGATTGACGCCGCGCCCCGCATAATGACCGCTGATCGTCGCCAGCGCGGCGGCAAGATCGCCCGCCTCCCCCACATGCAGCTTGATTTCGCCAAGGGTCAGCGGCTGTTCCGATACGAACAGCACGGCCTCCACCGCACGAAGGAAATCGTCCTGTTCCTCGATCACAATAGGCGCCCCGCATTCGGTTCCGGCACGGCGGCCCGCAGGAAAATGGGTTCGAAAATCCCGTCCTGCTGGATTTCCAGCCGCCCCTGCCGCGCCAGTTCCAGCGCGGCGACGAAACTGCTGGCCAATGCCGATCGTGCCATCGGCCCATCCTGCCCGCTCGGCAGGAAGGCTTCAAGCGCGGTCCAGTCGATCGCCGCCCCCACCAGCGTGCCTACGCGCTGTATCGCCTCGTCCAGGGTCATGACCGGCCGCACCGCGACCATATGCACCACCGGCTGCGTCCGCGCACGGACCTGGCCGTAGGACTGGATCAGGTCGAACAGGCTGGCCGCCCATTTCGCCTTGCGGACGAGGCGCAGGCCTTCGGGCCTTTCGCGGACGAACACGTCGCGGCCGATGCGGTCGCGCGCCATCAGCCGGGCGCCCGCCTCCCGCATCGCCTGAAGCCGCTGGAGCCGCAATTGCAGACGCAGCGCCAGTTCCTCGGGGCTGGGTTCGGGCTGCGCCTCCCTCGGCAGCAGCAGCGAGGATTTGAGATAGGCCAGCCACGCCGCCATCACCAGATAGTCGGCCGCCAGTTCCAGCTTCAGCTTCCGCGCGCCCTCTATATAGGCGAGATATTGTTCGACCAGCGCGAGGATGGAGATTTCGCGCAGGTCGACCTTCTGCGTCCGCGCCAGCGCCAGCAGCAGGTCGAGCGGCCCCTCCCAGCTTTCGAAACTGACGGTCAGCATGTCGGGCCGGGCCGCGGCGGCAGGGGCGAAGAGGTCGTCCATCGCTAGCAGGGCGCTTTCCGGCAATCGGCGCCCCGCCTCACGCCGGCACCATCGCCAGCAAGGCGTCGCGGGTGGCGAGCAGTTCCTCCAGCGGCGGCCCCTCGGGCGACGCGCCGCTCGACGCCATCGCCCGGTCCAGCCTTGCCTTCGCCTCGGTCCCGATGTCCGGCAGCAGGTCGGCAATGCCGACCATATCGTCCATCCGCCCCCAGCAATTGAGCGCCAGATCGCAGCCCGCCGCCACCGTTGCCGCCGCCAGTTCCGGGATGCTGCCCTTCAACGCCTTCATGTCCAGATCGTCGGACATCAGCAGCCCGGCAAAGCCGATCCGCCCACGGATGATCGTGTCGATCACGGAACGGGAGAGGCTGGCCGGCAGGTCGGGGTCCCAGGCCGTATAGACGACATGCGCCGTCATCCCCATGGGCGCATCCTTCAACGCCTGGAACGGTGCCAGATCGATCGCCAGGGCATCCTCGTCGGCGGTGACGATGGGCAGTTCATGATGGCTGTCGACCATCGCCCGGCCATGCCCGGGCATATGCTTGACGATGCCGACCACGCCGCCATCGGCCAGCCCCTCGATCACCGCCCGCCCCAGGGCGGCGACCCGCATCGGCTCCGCGCCAAGGGTGCGGTCGCCCATGATGTCGCTTGCCCCTTCCTGCCGCACGTCGAGCAACGGCAGCGCATCGACGGTAATGCCGACTTCCGCCAATGTGGTGGCAATGGCCCGCGCATTGGCATGGGCCGCCGCGATGGCGCTGGACGGAGCGATTTCGTAGAGCTTGTCGAACACCGCGCCAGGAGGAAAGCTGGGCCAGACCGGCGCCTGCATCCGCGCGACCCGGCCGCCTTCCTGATCGATCATGATGAGCAGATCGTCCCGGCCATGCAACGCGCGCAGATCGTCGGTCAATGCGCGAAGTTGCCCCCGATCCACGATATTGCGGCGGAAGAGGATGTAACCCGCCGGATCGGCCTCCGCGAAGAAGGCGCGTTCATCGGAAGTCAGTGTCTCGCCGGAAAGGCCGAAGATAACGGGTTTCATGCGGAGCGATGGTAGCGGCTGAAAGCGGCTCTGTCGAAGGGGTTGTTCCGGCCTTGCCGCAGGATCGGTGGGATTTGGCCGAGGGACATAAATGGGCGGGTCCAAGACATTCCCCCTCCCGCCTGCGGGAGGAGGAATGCCTCAGGACGGCCATTCCCGGCCAAGTCCCATTCCCCTAATTCACCACCATGCAGCTTTCGCCCGCGACCTTGAGCTTGCCGCAGAGCGTACTCGCCTGCCCGCCCGCCGCCGCGCGCAGGCGGTAGACGGTGCTGCCGCCCACCTCGGCCTGCTCGATCGACATGGGCAACGGCTCCAGATAGGTGAAGCGCTTGGACAGCCGCTTCCATGCATCCTTGGCGAAAGCCTGGTTGCCATAGGCGCCAAGCTGGATCATGCCGCCGCCCGCCGGCCGGGCCGCCGCCGTCGCCGGCCGGGCGCTGGTCTCGTCCGCCACGCGCGCCGTGACGCTCTGCGACGGCTTGCCTTGCACAGCGGGGCGCGCATTATCCGCTGTCCCGGTCGGCGTGATCGGCGCCTCCGGCACGCGGGTCGGATCGATTCGCCCGTCACGCGCCACGCCCTCGCTCGCGGCATAGCTGGCATCGCCCTCACCATCGAACTTCTTGGCGTCGGCTTCCTTGGCCGGAATCTTATAGTTGCCGGCAGGCGCGGCGATCAGCTTACCCTCGCCCCCGGCGCCGCCCGTCCGGTTCTGGATCAGCCAGACCCCCGCGACGACCGCGCCGATCAGCACCAGGCCAAAGAGAATGAAGCCCAGCAGCCGCAGCGGCGACAGCCCCGGCTCCTCCTCATCCTCGATGGCGGGTTCCAGCCAGGGCAGACGCTCCTCATCGTCCAGGTCCAGCCTTCCCCGCGCATAATCGCCCATCTCGATCAAACTCCGCCGGTCATTGCATCTCGTTCAGGGCCGCAACGCCCATCAGCGCCAACCCGTTGCGGATGATCTGCCCGATTCCCCGGCTCAAGAAAAGCCGCGCGGAAGTGGTGGCCGGGTCGTCCGTCAGGATGACCCGCGCCCGCGGATTGTCGTTGCCCAGATTCCACCAGCTATGGAAGGCCGAAGCCAAGTCATTGAGATAGAAGGCAATGCGATGCGGTTCACGGGCCGAAGCCGCCCCCTCCACCACACGCGGAAACTGCGCGGCGAGCTTCACCAGCCCCAACTCCTCCGTCCCAAGGCGGGACAGGTCGGGCGCGGGCAGGTCGATCCCCGCCTCCTCCGCCCGCCGTCCGAGCGAGGAAATGCGGGCATGGGCATATTGCACATAGAAGACCGGATTGTCCTTCGACGCCTCCACCACCTTGGCGAAGTCGAAGTCCATCTGCGCGTCGGCCTTGCGCGTCAGCATGGTGAAGCGGACCACATCCTTGCCTACTTCGCGAACCACATCGGCCAGCGTCACGAAATTGCCGGCGCGCTTGGACATCTTCACCGGCTCGCCGTCGCGCAGCAGGCGGACCATCTGGATCAGCTTGACGTCGAAGCGCGCCTTGCCCTCCGTCAGCGCGGCGACGGCGGCCTGGATGCGCTTCACCGTGCCGCCATGGTCCGCGCCCCAGATGTCGATCAACTGGTCGGCCGTCTGCGCCTTCTGGAAATGATAGGCCATGTCGGCGCCGAAATAGGTCCAGCTTCCGTTCGACTTCCTGATCGGCCGGTCCTGATCGTCTCCGAATTTCGTCGAGCGGAACAGCGGCAGTTCGACCGGCTCCCAATCCTCCGGCGTCTCGCCCTTGGGCGCTTCCAGCACGCCGTCATAGACGAGGTCGTGCGCGCGCAGCCATTTTTCGGCCGCTTCGGGCTTGCCTGCCGCCTGCAACTCGGCCTCGGAAGAGAATATGTCATGATGGATGCCCAGCAGCGCCAGATCGCTGCGGATCATCTCCATCATCGCCGCGACCGCTCTGGTGCGGAACGGCACCAGCCATTCGCTCTCCGGCGCACCGACATATTTGTCGCCATATTCGGCGGCCAGCGCCTGCCCCACCGGCACCAGATAATCACCGGGATAAAGACCCTCGGGAATCTCTCCTACCGCCTCGCCCAATGCCTCGCGATAGCGCACATGCGCCGACCGGGCGAGCACGTCCACCTGCCCGCCGGCATCGTTGATATAATATTCGCGGATCACCTTGTGCCCGACATGCTCCAGCAGCGTGGCGAGCGCGTCGCCCACCACCGCGCCCCGGCAATGGCCCATATGCATGGGGCCGGTCGGATTGGCGGAGACATATTCGACGTTGACCGTCACGCCCTCGCCCGTCGAGGAGCGGCCATATTCCTCCGCCTCCGCATGGATCGCGGCGAGTTCCGCCCGCCAGGTGGCGTCGGTCAGCTTCAGGTTGATGAAGCCTGGGCCGGCAATCGATGCGCTCTCTACCTCGTCCAGCCTTTCCAGGCCCGCGACGATCTTCTCCGCCAGCGCGCGCGGATTGCTGCCGGCGGGCTTGGCCAGCACCATGGCGGCGTTGGTGGCAAGATCGCCATGGCCTGGATCGCGCGGCGGTTCGACCGTCACCGGCTTGCGGTTGAGGCCGGCGGGCAGCGTGCCGTCAGCCTCCAGCGCGTCGAGCACGGCATCGAGATGGGCGGTGAAGCGGTTGTAAAGAGACACTGGGCGAACTTTCTACCAGGACCCGTTCACCCTGAGCCTGTCGAAGGGTCGCCCTTTTTCTTCAAGAAACAAGGGCTTCGACAAGCTCGGCCCGAACGGGGAAATGAACTGAGCTAAGCTTAGCGGGTCGCGTTGTAACGGAGCTGATCCTGGGTCAGGTTGAAACCCACGAGCAGCTCGAAGCTGGTTCGCTGCAAGGCCGCCTTGACGTCCGGCTGCGCGAAGGGGTCGATCGCCGCGTCGGCATCCCCCGCCTTGCGCTTCTCCGTGATCTTGCGCTGGATGTCGGCCGGCAGCGTCGCGGCAGCCCTGTTCACATAGGAGCCGGCCTTGGCGGTCGTGGTGGCGCGATATTGCCCGGCCGGAAAGTCGAGCACCACCTGGCCCACACGCTTGGCGACGACGGCGTTGCCGCCCCGCACCACGGCGGAATAATAAGGCAGCGTCACCTGCCGCGCCGCGCCCGCATCGCTGCGGCGGGCGTTCACGGTGAAGGTCGCCTCCGTGTAAAGCTGGTCCCCTTCCGAGCAGGTGGAGCGCAGGTTGGTGATCTCCGCCACCACGTCGATCGCACGGGCATCCGTGCTGCCCGCCGGATTGAACAGGGTGACGTCGCCGGTCTGCGCCGGGATCGCCGCGACGGGACAGGCCGATCGCACGGCCACGATGCCGCCGGTGGGATCGATTTCGCCCCGCTGGGAACAGCCCGCAAGGGCCATGGCGATCATTCCGGTCAGCGCAAATCGAGAAAAGGTCACAGGCAATCCCTTGGGAACAGGCGTTGGGCTTCTTATCCATAGCCCGTCCCCCACGCAACTCAAACTGCACAGGGCGGCAAGGAAGCGGCTTTCCTCCAAAGCCACATTGGCCTAAGCGGCAGGCATGACCGATCTTCCGCCCATGAAGCTGCTGATCGCCGCCCCGCGCGGCTTTTGCGCCGGTGTCGACCGCGCCATCGTCATCGTCGAAAGGGCGATCGAGAAATATGGCACGCCTGTCTATGTCCGGCACGAGATCGTCCACAACAAATATGTGGTCGACGGGCTGAAGGCGAAGGGCGCGATCTTCGTCGAGGAACTGGACCAGGTTCCCGACGGCTTGCCCGTGGTCTTTTCCGCCCACGGCGTTCCCAAGACGGTCCCGGCCAAGGCGGAGGAGCGCGGGCTCGACTATCTGGACGCCACCTGCCCGCTGGTCAGCAAGGTCCACCGCCAGGCCGAACGGCAGGTCGAAGCGGGGCGCCATATCCTCTTCATCGGCCATAAGGGCCATCCGGAGGTGATCGGCACCTTCGGTCAGGTCGAGGCGGGGCATATGACCCTTGTCGAAACGGTGGAGGATGCAGAGGCCTTTACCCCTGCCGATCCCGACAATCTCGCCTTCCTGACGCAGACGACGCTGTCCGTCGACGACACTGCCGCGATCGTCGCCACGCTCCAGCGCCGCTTCCCCACCATTCATGCGCCCAAGGGGGAGGATATCTGCTACGCCACCTCCAACCGGCAGGCGGCGGTGAAGGCCATCGCCGCCCGGTGCGACGCCGTCTATGTGATCGGCGCGCCCAACAGCTCCAACTCGCTGCGGCTGGTCGAGGTGGCGGAGCGCGAAGGCACGCCCGCTCGCCTGATCCAGCGCGCGGACGAGATCGACTTCACCTGGCTGGAGGGTGTGAACACGCTGGGCCTTACCGCCGGCGCATCCGCCCCCGAAGTGCTGGTGCGGGAAGTGGTGGACCGGATCGGCGAAAGATTTTCCGTGGCCGAGGAACAGGTCGAAACCGCGCGGGAAAGCATTGCGTTCAAACTCCCCCGCGGACTGGAGGCCGCATAACTCCATGGCCGTCTATACCCAGGTCCCCGCCGAAGAGATCGACGCTTTCCTCACCCGCTACGACGCCGGACGCCTCGTTTCCGCCAAGGGCATTGCGGAGGGGGTGGAGAACAGCAATTATCTGCTGGAGACCACCGGCCCGGACGGCAATGGTCATCGCTATATCCTCACCCTCTACGAAAGGCGGGTGAATGAGGCGGACCTGCCCTTTTTCATGGACCTGCTCGACCATCTGGGCGCACGCGGTTGCCTCGTCCCCCGTTTCATCGCGGACCGGGAAGGCAGGCGGCTTCAACAGCTTGCCGGTCGCCCCGCCTGCCTGATCGAATTCCTGACCGGCATCTCCGTGACCGAACCGACCGCGGGCCAGGCCCGGGCCGCGGGCGCGGCGCTGGGCGCGATGCACCGGGCGGCGGAGGGCTTTGCCGGCACGCGCCGCAATGCCCTCGATCTCCCCGGCTGGCATGATCTGGCCGCCAGATGCGGCGCGGACTTCGACCGGATCGCGCCGGGCCTCAAGGCCCGCGTGGCGGAGGAACTTACTTTCCTCGACACCCATTGGCCCGCCGAGCTGCCTCGCTCCGTGATCCATGCCGACCTCTTCCCGGACAATGTGCTGATGCTGGGCGATCGGGTGACGGGCCTCATCGACTTCTATTTCAGTTGCACCGACATCCGCGCCTATGATCTGGCCGTCACCCACAGCGCCTGGGTGTTCAGCAATGACGGCGCGACATGGCACGGCGATCGGGCGGCGGCGCTGGGTGCCGGCTATCGGGAAACGCACGGCCTGACCGAAGCCGAACGGGCCGCCTTTCCCGTCCTCTGCCGGGGTGCGGCGCTCCGCTTCCTGCTGACGCGCGCCTATGACTGGATCAATACGCCCGCCGATGCGCTGGTGACGCGCAAGGACCCGCTGGCCTATCTGCGCCGCCTGGAATTCTACGCCGCTGCCGATCCGGCCATGCTGCTCGGCGCATGAGCACCCTTCCCCAGGTCGAGATCTTCACCGACGGCGCGTGCAAGGGCAATCCCGGCCCCGGCGGCTGGGGCGCCGTGCTGCGCTTTGGCGAGACGGAGAAGGAGATCTCCGGCGGTGAAGCGCAGACGACCAACAATCGCATGGAGATGATGGCCGCCATGCAGGCGTTGGAGACGTTGAAACGTCCATGCCAGGTGACGCTCTATACCGACAGCAAATATGTGATGGACGGCATCACCAAATGGGTGTTCGGCTGGCAGAAGAATGGATGGAAGACGGCCGACAGGAAGCCGGTGAAGAATGCGGAACTCTGGCAGGAGCTGGTCAGGGCCGCGGCCCGCCACAAGGTGACATGGCAATGGGTGAAAGGCCATGCCGGCCACCCCGAAAATGAGCGGGCCGATCAACTCGCCTGCGCGGCGGCGGAGCAATTCCGCAAGTAGATGGGTTGACCCAGCCGGTGATCGGCGGCGCTGGGGCCCCTCGACTGGCTCCATCCCGTCAGGATTGGACGCCATCCTCCCCATCCAGGGGGTTGCGGCCGAATATATTGCCCGCCGGATAATAGCGGCAGACGAGATAGTCGTAGCTCTGCCCCTCCGCCAGGGCGCAGCCGACCTTGCGGGTGCCGCGCCAGATGATCTGGGTATAATGGCCGACATCTTCCCATCGGCCGGTGACGCTGAGGTCGGGCAGCTTGCCGCTCCGCCGGAACAGCCGCTTCTCATCGATGAAGGAGCCCACCATCAGCTGATAATCATAGAGGCCGCGCGATCCCATCCAGAGATTCTCGCCGCTGGGAACGGCGCGGCTGGCGCGGGCGGAATGGCGGAAGATGTTGGTCTGCGCCATCTGCCGGGCATAGCGGGCCGCATCGGCGGCCAGGGCGCTATCCCAGGCCAAGGGCGAAAGCCCCAGCGATTCCCGTTCCTCATTGTGCATGCCCAGCACGACGTCGCGCATCAGACCCTCGTCCCGATCCGCTTCCTCAAGACCATAATAGGAAGCGGGCCTGGCCGGAGGCAATTGCCGCGCCCCGGGCGACGGCTCCGCGCCGCCCTGCCCCGGCGCTGCCGCCAACAGGCCGAGCAGCGCTAGCCGCGCAGGCCAAAGCCGTTTAAGAAGGCCCCCATTCATGCCGCCCGACCCCTTTATCCCCGCTGCCGCGCCCGATGAGCCCCTGGCCTTATATGTGCATTGGCCATTTTGCGTTTCCAAATGTCCTTATTGCGATTTTAACAGTCATGTTCGGGCCGAGATCGACAGCGATGCCTGGCGCGCGGCGCTGCTGAGCGACCTTGCCCATGAAGCGTCGCTGAGCGGCGGCCGGCCGCTCTCCTCGATCTTCTTCGGCGGCGGCACGCCGTCGCTGATGCCGCCCGACATCGTGGAGGCGCTGATCGACGCGGCCACGCGCCATTGGCGGCCGACGAGCGACATCGAGATCACGCTGGAGGCCAATCCCAGTTCGGTCGAGGCCGCCCGCTTCGCGGACCTGGCGGCCGCCGGGGTGAACCGTGTGTCTCTGGGCCTTCAGGCGCTGGAGGATGAGGCGCTGCATTTCCTCGGCCGCGCCCATGACGTGCGGGAAGGGCTGGCCGCGCTAGACGTGGCGCAATCGGTGTTCGGCCGGGTGAATTTCGACCTGATCTATGCCCGTCCCGGCCAGAGTCTGGCGGATTGGGAAAGCGAACTGGCGCGCGGACTGTCCTTCGGCACCGATCATCTCTCGCTCTATCAGCTCACCATCGAACCGGGCACCCGCTTTGCGACGCTGGTGGCGCGGGGCGAGTTGAATCCCGCCGATCCGGACCATGCCGCCGACCTTTACGAACGGACGCAGGCGATGACGGCGGCCGCCGGCATTCCCGCCTATGAGATCAGCAACCACGCCCGGCCGGGGCAGGAAAGCCGGCATAACCTTACCTATTGGCGCTATGGCGACTATGTCGGCATAGGCCCCGGCGCCCATGGCCGGCGCGATGGGCTGGCGACGCTGCGGCACAGGAAACCGGAAAACTGGATGAACGCCGTCGCGCGCAATGGCCATGGCCTGCAAAGCGAAGACCCGCTCGACGGGCACGACAGGGCCAGGGAAGCGCTGCTGATGGGGCTGCGGCTGGGCGAAGGCGTAGAGCTGGAGAGGATTGCGCGGATGTCGAGGATGGCGATCGAGGCTCTGGTGGATGCCGAGGCGGTGGCGCGGCTGGCCGGCCATGGGCTCGTGCGGCGAGAGGGTCAGCGGCTCCGCATCGAGCCTGCCGGGATGCTGCTGCTCGACGCCATCCTGCCGGAGATCGTGGCGGTCTGAACGACGGCGCGGCATCCGCTACAAAGGCGTCATGCTGAACCCGTTTTCAGCATCCATCCTGCCTTCAGGCAGCTTATGCCTGCGGAGAGAAATGGATGCCGGAACAATCCGAGGAGGCCGGCGCATGGGATAGTGGCGGCGGCGCCCTCCGGATCTCGCCCGTCAATCCTCGCCATCCATATGCGCGATCTCCTTGTCCAGATCGCGCAACACCTCGGCCCGGACCTTGTCCGACATCCGGGCTGCCGCAGCGATCTGGGCGCGGGCGGCCATCAGTCCGGCGCGGGCGGCGCGATGGGCCTGCGCCTCGATCTGGTCCTGGCAGATGCGGACGCGGATACGGCGGCGGCCATCGGCATCCACCGTCTCCCGCTGGCTTACGCTCTTGCCGTTCTCGCAGCCATTCGCAACGTCGACATGCGGCACCATGCGGCGGATTTCAGCCTCGCTCGGCATGGCGTGGCTCAAGGCGCGGTCGCCCTCGTCGCGCAGGCCGACGGGCGGCGCGGGGGGAACCGGCGGCGCCGGCAGCGCCATGTCGGCAACAGGCGCCGGAGGAGCAGGCGGAGCGGGAGGCGCCGGCGGCAGGACCGCCATCTCCTCAGCGTCTCTCGCATCGGACGAGGACGGGGACGGGGGCGTGGCCGCGGCTTTCGGCGCTTCGGTCAGGGCGATCTCGCTGGCGGAGGCAGGCTGGGCGACCAGATCGGCCAGCCTGCCGAAGTTCATCGAATCCACCTTGTCGGTGATCGCGGCGACCTGCTGCGCCGCCCGGCTGCCGGACGCGGTCAGCGCCAGGCCGGACGCGGTCACCAGGGCGACCGCCGCCATGCCCCAGCTGATGCGGCGCAGCGACACTTCATGGGCAGAGAGCATTTTCAGCCTCCCTTTGAGTGCGGTTATGCGATTGAGATGACAGGCGCCGGCAAACTGGCGGCCGCCCGCAGCCTTCAAGATGGCGCGGCCATAGGCATGCGCCTGATCCCGGCCGTAGAGCGACAGGACCCGGGCATCGCAGGCCTGTTCCTGATCCGCCCGATAGGCGCGATACGCGATCCACGCGACGGGATTGCACCAGTGCAGGCCCAGCAGCAACAGCGCGACCATATTGGCGACCAGGTCGCCGCCCTGATGATGGGCGCGCTCATGGGCGATGGCCATGGCCTGTTCCTGGGGATCGAAACGCAACGCGAAATCAACGGGCAGCACGATGACGGGACGGAACACCCCGAAGGCGAGCGGTCCGCCTGCCTGTGGGCTGCTGACGATGCGGATGCGGCCTTCTTCCCCGATCGGCGCCGCGTCCTTCAGGATGAAACGCCGGAAGCGGACATAGCCGACCGCCTGGACGACCAGAAAAAGGACCACGCCCAGCAGCCAGATCGACACCGCGATCTCCAGCCAGGGAATGCTCCAGTCCGACCTGACCGGGAGCGCCACCGGCGCCGCATCCAGCAAGGTCGGCAAGCCCGCCTGGTCAACCGCCCGTTGCAGGGGCGAAGGGCTGGCGACCTCTCGCGGCAGGGCCGGCAAGGCCATGCGAGCGAAGGGCAGCAGCCATAGCCAATAGGCCGCACCTGCACCCAGCCAGCGCGCCACAGGCTGCCGCAGCAGCATGACCAGCGCCATCAGCAGGGTCATGGCGATCAGCGTTTCCGCGATCCAGACGCTCATGATTTCAACCCCTTCAGGATTTCCTCAAGCTGGGCAATATCTTCCGCCGTCAACTGGTCCTGGCTGGCGAGCTGGGCCACCAGCGGCGACACCCGCCCGCCGAACAGCCGGTTCACCAACCGCCCCGACTCGCTGGCAACATACTCCTCCCGCGCGACGAGCGGGCGATATAAAAAGCGGCGGCCATCCTGATCGGCGGCGATGACGTCCTTGGCCATCAGCCGGGACAGCAGCGTCTTGACGGTCTGGACGCTCCAGTCGCGCCCGGCGGCGACGCGGTCCGCGACATCAGCGGCGGTCTGCGGCGCACGTTCCCACAGCGCCTCCATCACCACCAGTTCCGCTTCGCTGATCTTCTCGCTCAAGGGACTCGTCCGCATCAGAATCGACTACAGACGTAATCGCATTGATTACATCTGTAGTCAAGTGTATGTCATGAACTGTCGGTGCGGTTTACAGCGCCGGGATCGGCCGGACCGGCATTAACCTTTTTAAGGCGCGGGAACGGGTTATTCCCGATGGTTGGCACAGGCTTTGCGTCGTTTCAGACATACCCGATCGTTCGACTACCCGGGAGGATGCGGCACCAGTCTCCGCCGCATCCTCCCACCCGGGTCCCCGTGCAGCGCCGGGCCTTAAACCAGACCTGTCGACTGGCTTGCCTCGATGGCGGCCGAACTCGCCGAAGAAGGACCGGTCTCGACGGCCATTTTCCATGCGGGCTTCGACAAGCTCCGTCCCCACTCAGCATCCCGTCATCCGAAGGGCCGCATCAGGACCCGACAGGCATGAAAAAGGCGGCCCGGATGACCGAACCGCCCGCTCCATTCGCTTTAGCCAGCGCTCAATTGGCCGCGGCGACGCCCTGATCGGCCATCAACTGCTGCAACTCGCCGGCCTCGTACATTTCCATCATGATGTCGCTGCCGCCGACGAATTCGCCCTTCACATAGAGCTGGGGAATGGTCGGCCAGTCGGAAAATGCCTTGATCCCCTGGCGAACCGCCTGATCCTGCAAGACGTCGACGCTTTCATAGGCGACGCCCAGATGTTCCAGGATCGCAATGGCGCGGCTGGAAAAGCCGCATTGCGGGAATAGTGGCGTGCCCTTCATGAAAAGCACGACATCATTGCCGTTGACGATCTCCGCAATCCGCTGCTGCACGGCGTCGGTCATTATCTGGGTCCATTCCTGTCAGGCGCCGCTATCAAGGCGCATTTCGTCCAATGGCCGTTAATTGGGAACGGCGGTGGTCAGTTGCAAGGCGTGGAGCACGCCGCCCATGCGGCCGCCCAGCGCGGCATAGACCGCCCGCTGCTGCGCAATGCGGCTCATGCCCCGGAAACTCTCCGCCACGACACGCGCCGCATAATGATCGCCATCACCGGCAAGGTCGGTGATCTCGACCTCCGCATCGGGGATCGCGGCGCGGATCATGTCCGCTATTTCCTCGGCTGCCATCGGCATGGCGAAAGGGTCCTGATGCTTATTGGGCTTCGATGAACATGCGGCGGGCGATGACCTGCTGCTCGTCCAACGCGGCGCGAACGCCTGCCTCGTCGATGTCGATGCCCGCCTGCGTCATGTCGCCCAGCAGCTTGCGGATCACATCCTCGTCGCCCGCTTCCTCGAAATCGGCCTGCACGACCGCCTTGGCATAGGCGTCCGTTTCCTCGGGGGTCAGGCCCATCTTCGCCGCCGCCCATTCACCGAGAAGGCGGTTGCGCCGCGCCTGGATGCGGAACTGCATCTCCTGATCGTGCGCGAACATATTTTCAAAGGCCTTTTCGCGGTCGTCGAAGGTTGTCATGCCTGTGCCCTGTAAAAGGTGAAATGGATCGTCCGATCCGAAATAGGAAGATCGGGACGCTTACGCAACGGCGGGGACGAGCCAGGGACGCGTTCCGGCGTCCTTCGCCTCGAACGCGCCGATCGCGTCCGCCTGCCCCAATGTCAGCCCGATCTCGTCCAGACCGCCGAGCAGGCAACGCTTGCGGAAGGGATCGATCTCGAACTGAAAGCGGTCCTGAAACTGTGTCGTGACGGTCTGATGCTCCAGATCGACATGGATGGGGTCCGTCCTGGCCACCTCCATCAGCCGGTCTATCGCCTCCTGCGGCAGGACGACCGTCAATATGCCGTTCTTGAAGGCATTGCCGGAGAAAATGTCCGAGAAGCTGGGCGCGATCACCACCTTGATGCCAAGGTCGGCCAGCGCCCAGGCGGCATGCTCGCGGCTGGACCCGCACCCGAAATTGTCGCCCGCGATCAGGATCGGGCTGCCCGCATAATCGGGATCGTCGAAGACATTGCCCGGTTCCTTGCGCAGCACTTCGAAGGCGCCCTTGCCCAAGCCCGCACGGGAAATGGTCTTGAGCCAATGCGCCGGGATGACGATGTCGGTGTCGACATTCTTCATCCCGAACGGATAGGCCCGGCCGTCGACGATATTCAGCTTTTCCATCAATGCGCCTGCTTGCTCGCCGGGCGCGGCGTGTCTTCCGCGCGCCCCAGGGTCGCCGCCATGGCGGCACTTGCCAGCGCGCCCAGCGCCAGCAGCCAGAATACCTTCTTCATGCGACCGCCTCTCCCCTTTTTTCACCCATCAGTTCGCGTACGTCCGTGAGATGTCCGGTGATCGCGGCAGCGGCAGCCATGACGGGCGAGACGAGATGCGTCCGCGACCCCGGCCCCTGCCGGCCCATGAAATTGCGGTTGCTGGTGGATGCGCAGCGCTCGCCGGCGGGCACCTTGTCCGGGTTCATGCCCAGGCAGGCGGAGCAGCCCGGCTCCCGCCATTCGAAACCGGCTTCGGTGAAAATGCGGTCCAGGCCTTCGGCTTCCGCCTGGCGCTTGACCAGCCCGGAACCGGGCACGACCATGGCATGCTTGATGCCGCTGGCGATCCGGCGGCCCTTCAGCAGGCCAGCGGCGGCGCGCAGATCCTCGATCCGGCTGTTGGTGCAACTGCCGATGAAGACATGTTCGATCGCCACATCCTCCATCCGCTGTCCGGCGGAGAGGCCCATATAGTCGAGCGACTTCTGCGCGGCCGCGCGCTTGGAGGCGTCGGCAAAGCTTTCCGGATCGGGCACCACGCCAGTGACCGGCACGACATCTTCGGGGCTGGTGCCCCAGGTGACGCTCGGCACGATGTCAGCGGCGTCGATGACCACGCTCTTGTCGAACACCGCGCCTTCGTCCGTCGCCAGCGTCTTCCAATAGGCGACGGCGGCATCCCACTCCGCGCCCCTGGGGGCCATCGGGCGGCCTTCCAGATAAGCGAAAGTCTTTTCGTCAGGCGCGAACAGGCCGGAGCGCGCGCCGGCCTCGATCGACATGTTGGCGACGGTCAGCCGTCCCTCGATCGACATGTCGCGGAACACCGACCCGCGATATTCCATGACATAGCCGGTGCCGCCCGCCGTGCCGATCCGCCCGCAGATCGCCAGCGCGACATCCTTGGGCGTGACGCCATAGCCCAATTCGCCCTCGACCACGACTTCCATGGTCTTGGACTGCTTCAGGAGCAGCGTCTGGGTGGCGAGCACATGCTCGACCTCCGACGTGCCGATGCCGAAGGCCAACGCCCCCAGCGCGCCGTGCGAGCTGGTATGGCTGTCGCCGCAGACCAAAGTCGTCCCCGGCAGGGTGAAGCCCTGCTCCGGCCCGACGACATGCACGATGCCCTGTTCGGGGTCCGCATCCCCGATCAGGCGGACGCCGAATTCCGGCGCGTTCCGCTCCAGCGCCGCAAGCTGCTGCGCGCTTTCCGGATCGGCAATGGGAATGCGGCGGCCCGCGGCGTCGCGCCGCGCCGTGGTCGGCAGGTTATGATCCGGCACCGCCAGCGTCAGTTCGGGACGGCGCACCTTGCGCCCGGCGATCCGCAGCCCCTCGAACGCCTGGGGACTCGTCACCTCATGCACGAGATGGCGATCGATGTAGATCAGGCAGGTTCCATCGGGACGGCGCTCGACGACATGCGCGTCCCAGATCTTCTCATAGAGTGTGCGGGGCTTGACCATAGTGATTTCCCCCTAGACCCAGACAGGACAGGGGAAAAGGGGAAAAGCGGCCATTTTTTGCTGACGCTGGAGATAGCCCGACCGCAGGACGCCGCGCCGACGGGTTAGCCGGACGCGGCGTGCACGCTGGACATCGGGCTCAAATCGCCCGGTCGTCCCGCACGATGCGCCCCGCGGCGCCGAGTTCCGCTTCATGGCTTTCCTCGCGCCAGGTTTCGGCCAGCGCCGCGCTTTCCCATTCGCGCATCGCGGGCAGCGCCAGCATATGATCGACCCAGCCAAGCGCCACCGGACCGACATCGAGGCCATAGGTGCGCACCCGGAAAACGACCGGTGCATAGAAGGCGTCGGCGGCAGTGAAGGCGGGCCCGGCCAGGAACGGCCCCCCGAAGCGGGACAACCCCTCCCCCCATAATTCGGTGAGCCGGGCGATGTTGCGGTTCAGGGAGGGAGAAGGCAGGTGCGGTTCCACCCGCACGCCGACATTCATGGGACAATCATTGCGCAGGGCGGCGAAACCGCTGTGCATTTCCGCCACGGCCGATTGCGCCCACGCCCGCGCGGCTTCTTCCTTCGGCCAGACTTCCGCATGCCTGTCCGCCAGATAGAGCGTGATGCCCAGCGAATCCCAGACGGTCCGGTCCCCGTCGATCAGGGCAGGCACCTGGCCCGTTGGCGAAAATTCGCGGAAGGCAGCGTAGTTTTCAGCGGCGGCGAATGGCGCCATCCGGTCTTCGAAGGCTATGCCCAGCGCCTTCATCAGCACCCAGGGGCGCAGCGACCAGCTCGAATAATTCCGGTTGGCGGTGACGAGGGTGTAGGACATCGGCTTCTCCCGGTAGAACGGAGCGTCCGGAATAGACCTGCCTGCCGCCCTGCGAAAGCCGGAACGGGACAAGGGTTTCACAGCTGGCCTTATGCAAAAAAACGGCCCGGAGCGCGAGGCTCCGGGCCGCCAAGTCCTTCCACCCTGATCACGGGAACTGCACTCCCGCGATCCGGACCGTTCGGCAGCCTTCGGGCTGCAAACTGGTTCCCGCCGCAGCCCTTAGGCTGCGAACTGATTCATCGTGTTGTGTGCGCCGCCGGCCTTCAGCGCCGCTTCACCCGCGAAATATTCCTTATGGTCGTCGCCAATGTCCGAACCGGCCATGTTCTGATGCTTGACGCAGGCGATACCCTGGCGGATTTCCTTGCGCTGAACACCCTCGACATAGCCGAGCATGCCTGCCTCACCGAAATATTCCCTGGCAAGATTGTCGGTCGACAGAGCGGCAGTGTGATAGGTCGGCAGGGTGATGAGGTGATGGAAGATGCCGGCCCGCGCCGCCGCATCCTTCTGGAAGGTGCGGATCTTCTCATCGGCCTCACGGCCGAGGTCCGTCGCGTCGTAATCGGCGCTCATCAGCTTCGCCCGGTCATAGGCGCTGACATCCTTGCCCTCGGCGGTCCAGGCGTCGAAGACCTGCTGGCGGAAGTTCAGCGTCCAGTTGAACGAGGGCGAGTTGTTGTAGACCAGCTTCGCATTGGGCACGACTTCGCGGATGCGGTCGACCATGCCGGCGATCTGCTCGACATGCGGCTTTTCGGTTTCGATCCACAGCAGGTCCGCGCCGTTCTGGAGCGAGGTGATGCAGTCGAGCACGACGCGGTCCTCGCCGGTTCCGGTGCGGAACTGGAAGAGGTTCGACGGCAGGCGCTTGGGACGGAACAGCTTGCCGCCGCGGGCCAGCACGACATCGCCCCGCAGGCTGCCCAAGTCGGTGACCTCCTCGACGTCGAGGAAGCTGTTATACTGGTCGCCCAGGTCGCCATCTTCCTTGCTGTAGGCGATCTGCTTGGTGAGGCCGGCGCCCAGCGAGTCGGTGCGGGCGACGATGATGCCGTCGTCGACGCCCAGCTCCAGGAAGGCGTAGCGGACCGCGCGGATCTTCGCGAGGAAGTCCTCATGCGGCACGGTGACCTTGCCGTCCTGGTGGCCGCACTGCTTTTCGTCCGAAACCTGATTCTCGATCTGGATGCAGCAGGCGCCCGCCTCGATGAACTTCCTGGCCAGCAGGTAGGTCGCCTCGGCATTGCCGAAGCCCGCGTCGATGTCCGCGATGATCGGGACGACATGGGTTTCGTAATTGTCGATGTCATGGCTGATCTTCTGCGCCTTGACTTCGTCGCCGGCTTCACGGGCGGCGTCGAGGTCGCGGAACATCATGCCCAGTTCGCGGGCGTCGGCCTGGCGGAGGAAGGTGTAGAGTTCCTCGATCAGCGCGGGGACGCTGGTCTTCTCATGCATCGACTGGTCGGGCAGCGGGCCGAATTCGCTGCGCAGCGCGGCGACCATCCAGCCGGAGAGGTAGAGGTAGCGGCCCTTGGTCGTGCCGAAATGCTTCTTGATGCTGATCATCTTCTGCTGGCCGATGAAGCCGTGCCAGCAGCCCAGCGACTGGGTGTAGTTGGCCGGATCGGCGTCATAGGCGGCCATGTCGCGGCGCATGATGCCGGCGGTGTAGCGCGCGATGTCGAGGCCGGTGTGGAAACGGTTCTGGAGACGCATGCGGGCGACCGATTCGGCCGCGATGCCGTCCCAATGGCCCTGACCCCCGATGGTGGCGCCAGCCTTCGTGATTTCCTGTTGGTAGGTCATGACAGCTCGATCCCATGAACGATGTGGTGAATGAATGGCGTTTTTCTAATCGGGCTTTCGCGGGTGCGGCAGGGGGCGTGAAGTTCAGTTGTAGAACTTTACAAGAATTGCGTGTAAAGTTGTAAAGGCTGCACAGGAGCGCTTGACGAATGGCCAAGGATCGACCGGTTTACATGGGGCCGCGGCTGCGCAGGCTGCGGCGCGAACTGGGTCTGACGCAGGCGGACATGGCGGCGGATCTGGAGATTTCCGCCAGCTATGTGGCGTTGCTGGAGCGCAACCAGCGGCCGCTGACCGCCGACATGCTGTTGCGCCTTGCCCGCACCTACAAGATGGACATGAGCGAGCTGGCGGGCGACGGCGGCGCCGAGCAGACCGCGCGATTGCAGGCGGTGCTGAGGGACCCGATGTTCGCGGACATCGACCTGCCGGTGCTGGCGACCGGGGATGTCGCGGTCAATTATCCGGGGATCACAGAGGCTTTGCTGCGGCTGCACACCGCCTATCGCGAGGAGCAACTGGCGCTGGCGGACCGGGGCGTGGAGCGGGAAGATGCCGCCGAGGCGCCCGATCCGGTGGCCGAATCGCGGCGATTCCTGGGCGCGCGGCGCAACAGCTTTCCGCTGCTGGACGATGCGGGGGAAAAGCTGGCGCAGGAGGTGGAGGCGGCGGGGAGCCTGTCGGCATGGCTGAAGGCGAAGCATAATCTGCGGGTACGGCGCCTGCCGCCCGACGTCATGGCGGGATCGATGCGGCGGCTGGACCGGCACCGCGACGCGGTGCTGCTGGACGACGCGCTGGACGGGGCGAGCACCCAGTTCCAACTGGCGTTGCAGATCGCCTATCTGGAGATGCGCCGCGATTTCGACGCGGTGCTGAAGGACGGCCAGTTCGCGAGCGAGAGCGGGCGGCGGCTGACCCGCAGGGCGCTGGCCAGCTATGGCGCGGCGGCGATCCTGATGCCCTATACGGCGTTCGCCAAGGCGGTGGAGGCGCGGCGTTACGATGTGGAGGCGCTGGCCCGGCAGTTCGGCGCGAGCTTCGAGCAGACGGCCCACCGCCTCACCACGCTGCAAAAGCCGGGGCAGGAGCGCGTTCCCTTCTTCTTCCTGCGCGTCGACCATGCGGGCAATGTCAGCAAGCGGCTGGACAGCGCGGGCTTTCCCTTTGCGCGCCATGGCGGCTCCTGCCCGCTCTGGTCGGTGCATCATGCGTTCGAGCGGCCCAGGGAATTGCTGACGCAATGGCTGGAACTGCCCGACGGGCAGCGATTCTTTTCCATCGCGCGGACGGTGACGGCGGGCGGCGGCGGCTGGGGCGCGCCGAAGATCGAGCGGGCGATCGCGCTATGCTGCGCGGCGGAGCACGCCCATCGGCTGATCTACACGACTGGCGAGGCCACGCCCGAACCCACGCCGATCGGCGTCACCTGCCGCCTGTGCCATCGCAGCCAGTGCATGGCGCGATCCGCCCCGCCCATCGGGCGCGACATGCTGCCGGAGGATTTCCGGCGAACCCACGCGCCCTTCGGTTTCGCCGACGGGTGAGCGCGGCGGCGGCGGATCGTGGCGGGTCCGGCTGACCTGCGCCGGACCCGTCCGCCCCTTTTTGGCTTCAGCGCGGATCAGGCCCGCGCACATCGTCCTGCCTCAGCCGCGAGACCGAAGGCGCCATGCGGTGATCGACCGGCTCATGCACCAGATCGTCGAACAGCGCGCGATAATGGATCATGGCGCGGCGCAGGTCTTCGGTATCCGCGTCGCCCCGCGCATGGCGCAGGGCGATGTCATGGGCCGCGTGATAATTCTGGACGACTTCGGGATGGTCCACCGACAGGTCGGCCGAGCGCTGCTCGAAGTCCACGACGGGATAGCCGCGCACCTCCATCACCTCGGCCAGCAGCACGTCGGCCCGCGAGACCGCGCCCTGCGGATCGTCGACGAACTGCGCCTGCACCCGCACCCAGGCGTCGGTGAAGGCATCGGCCTGTTGCGGCGAAAGCGGACGGATGGGGAAGGCGGCGACGCGCTTCTCACGCTGTTGCAGTTCCGCCTCCGCCTTGCGCGCGCTGCCGGTCATTTCCACGGTTCGGCCATATTCCGGGCCGAACCGGGCGCGCAGATCGGCGCGGCGGCGATGGGCGATGGCCATGACGGCGACCGCAACGACAAGAACAAGCGCCAGAAGCGCCAGGCCGACTTCCAGCGGGGTCAGAGTGACCATGACATCTCTCTCCTCCACGGCCTTCGCAAAGCCGCTGTCGACGCCCGCCGCCTGCACGGGATCAACCTGTTTTGCCGGGCTTTGTTCCGGGGTCGAGAGAGGCGCCGATGGCCCCGGAAAGCTAACCCTCCATAAGATCGAGATAAGCCACCACGTCATTGTCCGTGGCGAGGAAAAGGCCGTCCTGCACATCCTGCGGCTGCTGCTCCGCGATGCGCAGGGCTTCGCTCAACGGGCCGTAAAAGAGCGTCGTCGCCGCGCCGCCGCCGTCAGCGTCGCTAAGATGATAGAGGCGGACGGTGGCCGAGTTGTAGGTGGTGCGCATGGGCAGGGATTATCGGCGCGGCGGTCAGGCCATGCAAGTCGGATCGGATGCATTTCGGGGTGAGAAGCAACCTTTGCTCCTCAGTTCGCAACCCGCCAGCCGTCGAGCGGCTGAATGGTGGCGCAGGACGGGCCGTCATCCCTGGCGCGGCCGGGCAAGTGACATTCCAGCGCCGCAGGCGGCGCCGCCTGTTCCAGAAGATCATGAGAAATATCGTGAACGTCGATCTTGGCACGGCGGCTCCACGGGGACGCAGGATCGCCGGCCTGACCGCCGATGGCGATATAGACGAAGCGGCGTTCTGGACCTTCCCGGCGGACGAACTCGCCGCTGAGCTTCGGCCCCGGCGCGAGCTGGACCGGCACATCGAAGCGAAGGGCTTCGTTGCGCGCGACCACCGGGCCTACCGGCGCACCCTTTCTGTCTTGCAGGCTATAGGTGACATCCGGAACCGGATTGTCGATCACCAGACGGAGAATGATCGTCCGCTTCGCCATGATCGCTTGCCCTCCAATCGCTTCGGAAAGGGTCAAGCTTATAGGAGAATGCGAGCCGATGGCGGAATTTGGCGCCGTCAGCGGCGATCGGTGATCCTGATGCCGGCTGCCAGACGGTTCGGGCCGATCTTCACCGCGTCGTCGGTGAAATTGGCGACGAAGCTGCTGTTGCGCTGCAACCCCGGCACGAAGGAGGCGCGGTTGTTCGCGATGGAGAGGTTCGTGCTGTCCTGCTCCCGCCCCTCCGGCGCCACGGTGATGAAGGCGCTGTAATTGTCCTTGTCGCGGCCCTGCACCATTTCATTGCCGCTGATCGTCCCGCTCGCGCCGTTGGAAAGGTCGATCATATAGTTGGTGAGCCGCCCGCCGCTGTCGTCGAAGCTGTTGTCGGTGATGGCGACGCGGGGCGTGCGGGTTTTCAGATAATGACCGCCATCGCCCTGGTCGAAGCGGGAGCGGGTGACGGTCAGGCTGCCGTAACGGCCCGCATAGATGCCGTGGGCGCAGGCGAGGTCGCGGTCGCAGCGCCCCAGATGGCGGAAGGTCGACCTGTCGATGCTGATCGCGTTGCCCGGCGCGTCGCCCGTCAGAATGCCTTCCTCGCTGTTGCGGAACAGGCTGTTGGCGACGGTCAGGTTGCCGCTTTCCAGCCGGATGCCCGCGCCATTGCCATCGGGCACGCGCAGATTCTGGAAGATGAGGCCGTCTATGGTGCTCGACCGGCCGCGCAGCACCAGCGCCGCCTTCTGCTCGCAGGCCACGCCGTCGAGGATGGCGGTGCCCGGCTTCTGCGCGCGGATGGTGACGTCGCCGCCCTGCTGCACCGCGCATTGCGCATAGCTGCCCGGCGCCACCAGCACCGTGCCGCGGCCATTGCCGATCGCCCGGATCGCGTCCCCCAGCGTCGCATAGCTTCGCCCGCTTTCCGCCACGGTGAAGGGCGACGTCACCCCCTGCGCCAGCGCGGTTGCCGTCACGGCGGCGGATACAAGCAGGAGAGTCGAAAAAAGGCGCATATCCAAGGATATAGAGGAGCGCCTTTCTGCGGCCAATGCGGAGTCATGGTTAATGAAATATTGTTCCGCTATGGGACAGCGGGAAAACGCCCCCTTGCGCCCGGCATGGTTCCCGCGATTCTGCGGCTTTGGCCGGTCCCCGCACATGCCGCATCATGACGGTTGGCGCGGGCGCGGTTGCGGGTTAAGCCTTGTCCGGACATGGTTTCCGCCCCTTCCCGTCCCTTTCCTGCCTGGCTGACCCTTTGCGGAGCCGCCCTGATGGCGGCGATGACGGGCGGCTGCTCTGACGAGGGGAGCGGACCGGTGACGGTCAGCGTGATCGGCAGCCCCGCCGATTTCGCCACGCCGCTGGAGAATCTGCCGGACCCCGGATCGAAGCTGTTCCTGGAAACCACCGCGCAGGGGCTGGTGGCGTTCGATGCCGGCGGCGAGATCCTGCCCGCCCTCGCCCAGCGCTGGATCGTGGAGGACGATGGCCGCAGCTATATCTTCCGCCTGCGCCGCGCCTTCTGGCCCGATGGCAGCAAGGTGCTGGCGAAGGATGTCGGGCGGCTGTTGACCGCGCGGATAGAGGCGCTGCGCCGGCTGGACCCCGCCGGGCCGCTGGACGCGGTGCAGGACGTGGTGGCGATGACGGGCGAGGTGATCGAGATCAGGCTGGCGGCGCCGCGCCCCTATGTGTTGCAGATGCTGGCCCAGCCGCAGATGGCGATCCTGTCGCGGGAGGGGGGAACCGGCCCCTACCGGCGGGAGAAGCGGGGCGGCGTTCCGGGGAAGGCGCTGGTGCTGACGCCGGTGGAGCGGGCCACGAACGAATCCGGCGACGAACTGCCGGTGCCCGCCTGGCAGACCCGGATCGTCCGGGCGGAGCGGGCGGCGCTCGCCATCACCCGTTTCCAGCAGGGCAAGGCCGCGCTCGTGCTGGGCGGGCGTTTTTCCGACCTGCCGCTGCTGGTGCCGGCGGGGGTCGACCGCGACGATGTGCGGATCGATCCGGTGCAGGGGCTGCTGGGGCTGGCGGTGACGGGCCGGAGCGGGGCGAGCGGCAAGCTGCTGGAGGATGACGGCGTGCGGCGGGCGATCAACATGGCGATCGACCGCAGCCGCCTGCCGGTGATGTTCCCCGTCGGCGGCTGGGCCACGACAGAGCAGATCGTGCCGGGCCAGCTCGACCTGCCCGCGCCGCCCGCCGTGCCGGATTGGTCCCGCCTGTCGCAGGATGAACGCTGGGCGCAGGGACAGGCGGTCATGAAACGCTGGCGCAGCGAACATGGCGATCCGCCGGCGTTGCGCGTGGCGCTGCCCAGGGGGCCGGGCTCCACCCTGCTGTTCGGGCTGGTGCGGCATGACCTGGGCATGATCGGCCTGGCTGTCGAGCGGGTCGACATGGCGGCCGATGCCGATCTGCGGCTGGTCGACGAGGTTGCGGCCTATGACAGCGCGCTCTGGTATCTGGGGCGGATCGGCTGCGCCCGGAAGGTGCATTGCTCGGCGGAGGCGGAGGCGCAATTGCAGGCGGCGAGCCTTTCCGCCAGCCTGGACGAGCGCATGGCCCGCGTGGCGCAGGCGGAGGCGCTGATGCAGGCGCATAACGGCTTCATCGCGCTGGGCGCGCCGGTGCGCTGGTCGCTGGTGGCGCGGCGGCTGACCGGCTTCATGGCGTCGCCCCGGGCGCGGCACCCATTGAACCATCTGTTCAGGAGCACCAACTAGAGCATCGAAAGCCGATGCTTGGAGGACGGATGATGGCGATTTCGCAGGACCAGTTCGACCGGATCGTGCGCGACATGCCCGGATTCGGCCGCGATCCGGCTTCGGTGCGCAGGCGGATCGAGATGATGGAGGCGATGCTGGAGGGGCTGTTCGTCCTTCCCGGCACCAACCGGCGGGTCGGGCTGGACAGTCTGGTCGGGCTGATCCCCGTGGTGGGCGATTTCGCCACGGCCGCCATGGGAGCGTGGATCGTGTGGGAAGCGCGGAACCTGGGCATGTCGAAATGGCAGCTCACGCGCATGGCGGCCAATGTCGGCTTCGATACGTTGATCGGCGCCATTCCCTTTGCCGGGGATGTTTTCGATTTCTTCTACAAGTCGAATACGAAGAATCTGCGCATCATCCGCAACCATCTGGACCGGCATCATCCATCGACCGTGATCGTCGAGGGTTAGGCTGTATCGACATGCAGCCCTGGCGGCCTGCAAATGCGCCCAGCGGCGGGCAAGCGCCGGGGCGCACGCGCGGCCTCAGGCAAAGGCGAAGTCAAGGCCGATGTCGGCGGCGGGGGCCGATTGGGTGAGGCGGCCGACGCTGATATAGGTGACGCCGGTTTCCGCCCTGGCGCGGATGGTGTCGAGCGTAACGCCGCCCGATGCTTCGGTGGGGACGCGGCCGCCGACCAGCGTGACCGCCCCGCGCAGGGTGGGCGCGTCCATATTGTCGAGCAGGAGGTGCGTGGCCCCGGCGGCGAGCGCGGGTTCGATCTGGTCGACGCGGTCCACCTCCACGATGATGCTGGCGATTCCGGCGGCGGCGGCGCGGCGGACGGCCTCCTCCACCGATCCGGCGACGGCGACGTGATTGTCCTTGATCATCGCCGCGTCCCACAGGCCCATGCGGTGATTGGTCGCGCCGCCCATGCGCGTCGCATATTTTTCCAGCACGCGAAGGCCCGGAATGGTCTTGCGCGTGTCTAGCAGCGTCGCGCCGGTACCGAGGATCGCGTCGACATAGGCGCGGGTCATGGTCGCGATGCCGGTCAGGTGCTGGACGGTGTTGAGGGCGGACCGCTCGGCCGTCAGCATGGCGCGGGCCTTGCCGCGGATGCGCATGATGTCGGTGCCCGCAGGCACGCGATCGCCGTCCTCCTTCAGCAGTTCGATCTCCACAGCCGGATCGAGCGCGCGGAAGAAGGCGGCAGCGATCGGCAGGCCCGCCAGCGTCACGGCGTCGCGGCTGTCCATCACCCCGTCGAAGACCGCGTCGGCGGGGATCACCGCCTCGCTGGTGACGTCGCGGCCATCGGGGCCAAGGTCTTCCGCCAGGGTCGAGGCGATGAAGGCGTCGAGATCGAAGCCGGGGAGAGCGAAGGTCATGCTGCCGCCAGCCTTTTTGCGATCATTTCCATCATGGCTTCCTGCTCGCTGCCGGCCGGGAAGGTCCAGAAGTCATGCTTGCGCCGCGGCCATGGCCAGTCGCGGCGCAGAATGCCGCGCAACCGCTTGTCCGATATATGGTGGCGGCGCGCGACTTCCACGGCCGTGACCATCCGTTCCATCAGCGCGTGCCCAGATCGCCCTGCCCGACCGTGCCGCTCGCCATTTCGAGCATGCGGTCGAGGCTCTTCTTGGCGGCGAGGCGCAGCCCCTCCTCCATCTCGATGCGCGGCTGGAGGTCGCGCAGCGCCAGATAGAGCTTCTCCATCGTGTTGAGCGCCATATAGGGGCAGATATTGCAGTTGCAGTTGCCGTCCGCGCCGGGCGCGCCGATGAAATTCTTTTCCGGCACCGCCTTCTGCATCTGGTGGATGATATGCGGTTCGGTGGCGACGATCAGCGTGTCGCCGGGCATGGTCTTGGAAAATTCCAATATGCCGCTGGTCGAGCCGATATAATCGGCATGGTCGACGATATGGGGCGGGCATTCCGGGTGCGCGGCGACAGGAGCGCCGGGATGCTGGGCCTTGAGCTTCAGCAGTTCCGTCTCGCTGAACGCCTCATGCACGATGCAGACGCCCGGCCAGAGCAGCATGTCGCGGCCCAGCTTGCGCTTCAGATAGCCGCCCAGATGCTTGTCGGGGCCGAAGATGATCTTCTGATCCTTCGGAATCTGCGCCAGGATCTTTTCCGCCGAGGAGGAGGTGACGATGATGTCGGAAAGCGCCTTCACCTCCGCCGAGCAGTTGATGTAGCTGAGCGCGATATGGTCGGGATGCGCCTCCCGGAAGGCCTTGAACTGGGCGGGCGGGCAACTGTCCTCCAGACTGCATCCCGCATCCATGTCCGGCAGCACCACGATCTTTTCCGGCGAGAGGATCTTCGCCGTTTCCGCCATGAAGCGCACGCCGCAGAAGGCGATGACATCGGCGTCCGTCTCCGCCGCCTTGCGCGAGAGTTCCAGCGAATCGCCCACGAAATCGGACAGGTCCTGGATCTCCGGCTTCTGGTAATAATGGCCGAGGATGACGGCGTTGCGTTCCTTGCGCAGCCGGTCGATCTCCGCGCGCAGGTCGATCCCCTGCGGGATTCCGGTGATGGCGTTCATGTCCCTACCCTGCTCCTTGAAGGGCCTTCATCCAGCGCCCCCTAACGGGCGTTGCGGCTGTTGGCCAGTACATCGTTGATGGGCGTCGTCACGTCCCATCGATCCCAGTCGCGGTCGGCGCGTTCCGGCGGGAAGGTGACGATCACCCGCGCGTCGCCATAGCCCAGCGCCCCCAGCGGCGCGCCGAGCAGCCTGCCGAGCGCGGCGCGGCCATAATCGCGCGCCTGCGCCATGCGTTCGGGCGAGCGCGCTTCCCTGTCCGCGCGTCCCTGCGCGTGGAGCGAGGTGCGGCGGCTGAGTTCCTCCCCCGCCTGCCGGGTCACGAACAGGCCGTTGGTCTGCACCAGCGTCCGGCGGCTTTCGTCGATATTGGGCCGCCCCGGCTTCACGTCCGGCGCGTTGACGATGAGCGTCCGGGTCTTTTCATTCCATTCCAGATCGCCGGCGCCGATGCCGCCGACGTCGATGAAATAGGCGACCGAAAAGGGCATCTTCACCAGCTGGTCCGACTTCAGCAGCCCGAAGCCGCGCACATCCTGCGCCGTGCTCTGTATCGTGCCGGACAGTTCCGACACCTTGAGGCTGGAGGCGCCCGCGAAACGTTCCGCAATGACCCTGGTGACGGCCGAGCCGTCCTCCTCCACCGTCACCGCATAGTCGCGTTCATAGCGGTGCCAGCCGACCAGCATGGCCGCCCCTGCGGCGAGCAGGGCCAGGACGGCCAGGACGGGGCCGGCGAAGCGCTTCAGCGCAACTGCCATCGTCCGTCCCCCGTCGCGGCGGCGATGCCGCGCCCGTCGAGGTCGATGAGATGCGCCAGCACCGAACGCCCCGCGGCGCTGTGCAGCCGGGGATCGACGCCCCTGTACATTTCCGTGACCATGGCGGGGATTTCCGATGCGCCGTTGCGTTCCAGAAAGCGCAATATCTGGCCTTCGCGCTGCTTTCGGTGGCCCATCATGCCGCGCACCAGCCGCTGCGGATTGTCGACCGCATCGCCATGGGCCGGATAATAGACCGCGTCGGTCCGGTCGAGCAGCCGCTGCATCGAGGCCATATAGGCGGTCATGTCTCCGTCCGGCGGCGAAACCACGCTGGTGGACCAGCCCATCACATGATCGCCGGTGAATAGGGCATTTTCCTCCGCGAGCGCGAAGCAGAGATGGTTGGAGGTATGGCCCGGCGTCGCAACGGCCGTCAGCGTCCAGTCCCGGCCGCCAAGCTGTTCGCCATCCGCCAGCACCCGGTCCGGACGATAGGCGGCGTCGAAGGCGGCATCGGCGCGGGGTCCGTCGTCGTCCAGCGTCAGCGGCGCGCAGCCGACGACCGGAGCGCCGGTCCGGGCGCTGAGCGGCGCGGCGGCCGGGCTATGGTCGCGATGGGTGTGGGTGCAGAGGATCGCGCTGACCGGACGCCCGCCGATCGCGTCGAGCAGCGCGGCCAGATGCGCCGCGTCGTCGGGGCCGGGATCGATGACCGCCACATCCTGCGCGCCCACCAGATAGGTCTGCGTGCCCGTATAGGTGAAGGGCGAGGGATTGGGCGCGAGCACGCGACCCACCAGCGGAGAAAGCCGCATCAGCGCGCCGGTGGGCAGGTCGGCCGGATCGAAGGGTGTTGCCATGTCCGATCCCATGTGCCCATTTCCGGGCGGTTTTCAAGGGCGATCCCCTGCCCTATCATGGCGCCATGGCGGCTTCGGACGATCTTTGCGAACAATGGCGGCGGCATCTGGCGCTGGACCGGCGGCGGTCGGTGCATACGGTGCGCGCCTATGTGGCGACCGCCGAACGGTTGCTGGCCTTCCTGGAGGAGCATCGCGGCGAAGCGGTGACGGCGGCGATGCTGGCGGGCATCGAACAGGCCGATCTGCGCGCTTTCCTGACGGTGCGGCGGATGGACGGCATCGGCAACGTCTCGGCGGCGCGGGAATTGTCGGCGGTGCGCGGTTTCCTGCGGTTCGTGGGCGGCGAGGATGCCCGCGTCCCGATGCTGAAGGGGCCGCGGGTGAAGCGCGGCCTGCCCCGCCCCGTATCGCCCGACGAAGCCGTGGCGCTGGCCGGGGACATAGCCGAAACCGCGCGGGAGCCGTGGATCGGCGCGCGGGACTGGGCGGTGCTGCTGCTGCTTTACGGGGCGGGACTGCGCATCGGGGAGGCGATGGGATTGACCGGCGCGGTGCTGCCCCTGGGGGAAACCCTGCGCGTCACGGGCAAGCGGGGCAAGACCCGGATCGTGCCGTTATTGCCGCAGGTGCGGGAGGCGATGGAAGCCTATATGTCGCTCTGTCCCTTTGGGCAGGAGAAGGACGGGCCGCTGTTCCGGGGCGCGCGGGGCGGGCCGCTTTCGCCGGCGCTGATCCGCCGCGCCGTGCAGGGCGCGAGGGGACGGCTGGGCCTGTCGGACCGGACGACGCCCCATGCGCTGCGCCACAGTTTCGCGACGCATCTGCTGGGGCGCGGGGCGGACCTGCGGTCGTTGCAGGAATTGCTGGGCCATGCCAGCCTGTCCTCGACGCAGATCTATACGCAGGTCGATGCGGCGCATCTGCTGGATATTTATCGCAACGCCCATCCCCGGGCGTGAAGCCGTTTCCTCGTCCGAACCGGGTTCCTGCCCGCGCGGGAGCATGACGATCCGGGATCACCCCCTCGGCTTCCAGGTGGCCAGCCGCCAGAGGTAGAAGAGGACCGCCCCGACCACGCAGGCGGTCGCCACGGGTCCGACATATTTGTCGATGTCGCGGAAATTCTGGCCCAATATATAGCCCGCATAGGCAAGGACGATGTTCCACACCAGCGCCCCGCCGCTGGTCCAGAGCAGGAAGCGGAAATGCCCCATGCGGAACAGGCCGGCGGGCAGCGAGATCATCGTGCGGAAGGCGGGCATGAAGCGGAAGACGAACACCACGATCTGCCCATATTTGCCGAAGATATGATCGAGCGCCTCGACATCCTTCCACTCCAGCGTCGCCCAGCGGCCATAGCGGTCGACGATCGGCTTCAACCGGCCGAAGCCCAGCCGGTGGCCGATCATATACCAGAAATAATTGCCGATGGTGGTCCCGACGGTGCCCGCGAACAGCAGCCATCCCATCTCCATCCGGCCTTGCCCGACGCGGATGCCGCCAATGCCCATGATGAGTTCGGACGGGATCGGCGGGAAGACATTTTCCAGCACCATCAGGACGAATATGCCCCAATAGCCGCCCGCATCGATCAGGCGGAGGACCCAGTCGGTCATCCGATCGCCCATCCCTTCGCGCGGTCGGCCCTGCCGCATGGCGTCCCCGCCCCGGCCGGGATGACGCCATATCGATTCAAGCGGCTGCCCGCGCCGCCAGCCGGGCGTCGATCGCGTCCCAGATCATCCCGCCGGTGTCCGTGCCGTTGAAGGCGTCGATGGAGACGATGCCGGTCGGGGACGTCACGTTGATTTCCGTCAGCCATTCGCCGCCGATCACGTCGATGCCGACGAACAGCAGGCCGCGCCGCCTGAGTTCCGGACCCAGCGCTTCGCAGATTTCCAGTTCGCGTTCGGTCAGCACCGTCTTCGCGGCCGAACCGCCCACGGCGAGGTTGGAGCGGATCTCGCCCGCGCCGGGAATGCGGTTGACCGCGCCCGCGACTTCGCCGTCGACCAGCACGATCCGCTTGTCGCCTTCCGCGACGCCAGGGATGAAGGCCTGCACCATGAAGGGTTCGACCCAGGAGGATTTGAACAGTTCCACCAGCGCGGAGAGATTCGCGCCGGACCGCCCGACATGGAAGACGGCATTGCCCGCGTTGCCGTAGAGCGGCTTCACCACGACTTCGCCATGCTGGGCGAGGAAGGACTTCACCTCCTCCAGGTCGCGGGTGATCATCGTCGGCGGCATGAAGCGCGCATAGTCGAGCACGAACAGCTTTTCCGGCGCATTGCGGACGGAGGCGGGATCGTTCACCACCAGCGTTTCTTCCTGCACGCGCTCCAGCAGGTGCGTGGCGGTGATGTAGCTGAGGTCGAAGGGCGGGTCCTGCCGCATGAGGACCACGTCGACGTCCCGGCCAAGGTCCAGCACCTCCGCCTCCCCGAAGGCGAAATGGTCGCCCTCCACCTTCTGCACCCTGACCGGGCGCGCCCGCGCCAGCACGCAGCCGTCGCGATAGGTGAGGTCCGGGGCGAGATAATGATAGAGCCGGTGTCCCCGCGCCTGCGCCGCCAGCATGATGTGGAAGGTCGAATCGCCGCCGATCCTGATGCCCTCCATCGGGTCCATCTGCACGGCGACGGTGAGCGGGTTGAGTTCGGTCGTCATCGACTTGCTTTTCCTACCGTTCGGGATGGGCCTGTCGAAGCCCATCCCTTTCCTGAAGAGAAGTTTCGCCGTTGAGCAAGCTCGGCCCTCGGGTCGACAGGCTCAGGGCGAACGGAACGGGAGGATCGGTTCAACCTACCCCCCGTGCCAGACATTGGCCAGATGGCGCGGCGGGCGGCCCGGCGCAAGGAGCATCACGTCGATTCGCATGTCGTCGCCCGGTTTTGCAAGGTCGTGGAACAGGATTTCCGCCGCCGCCGCGACGCGGGAGAGGCGGCGTTCGTCTATGGCGAGGTGAAGATCGGCATCCGTCGCCCTTGCCTTGACCTCGACGAAGGCCAGCATCCTGCCGCGCCGGGCGACGAGGTCGACCTCCCCCGCGGGCGTGCGCAGGCGGCGGCCGACGATCTGCCAGCCCTTGAGCCGCAGCCACCAGCCGGCGATGCGCTCCGCCTGTTTTCCGCGCTTTTCGGCTGCCCGGCGCTTCACCCCCCGAGTTCCCGTCACCCCCTGAGTTCCAGCGCGCGATCATAGAGGGCGCGGCGGTCGAGACCGAGCTTCTTCGCGACCTCCCCAGCCGCCTTGGACAGGGGGAGGCGTTCCATCGCCTCCAGCAGCGCCGCGTCGGCATCCTCGGCGCTGGCGGGCGGCGCCTCGCCGGGGGGGCCGACGGTGACGACGATCTCCCCCCTGGGCGGGGCGTCGGCATAGCGGGCGGAGAGTTCGCTCAGCGTGCCCGTTGCGGTTTCCTCGAAGGCCTTGCTGATCTCCCGCGAGACGGCGGCTTCGCGGTCGCCCAGATGCTCCGCCATGGCGGCAAGGCTTTCCGACAGGCGCGGGCCGCTTTCGTAGAAGACGAGCGTGGCGCGCAGGGCAGCGACTTCGGCGAGGACATCGCCCCGCGCCTTCTGCTTCGACGGCAGGAAGCCCATGAAGAGGAAGCGGTCGGTGGGCAGGCCCGACAGGGTGAGCGCGGCGATGGCGGCGCTGGGGCCGGGCAGCGTCGTGATCCTGCGTCCGGCGGCGCGGGCGTCGCGCACCAGCTTGTAGCCCGGATCGGAGATCAGCGGGGTGCCCGCGTCCGAGAGAAGCGCCACCGATTCGCGCGCCATCCGCTCGATCAGGCGGGCCCGCACCCCCTCCGCACTATGGTCGTGATAGGGGACCATCGGCCGGTCGGACCCGGCATGGCGCAGCAGCCGTGCGCTGACCCGTGTATCTTCCACGGCGATCACATCGGCCAGACGCAGGACTTCGGCCGCGCGGGGGGTTAGGTCTGCAAGGTTGCCGATCGGCCCCGCAACGATGTAAAGCCCCGGTTCAAGCCTAGACGGTTCAGTTTCCATAAGGATGCCAGATGACAGAGACGGATGCCCCCCGGCAAGCGGACTTGTTCGCTTCGATGCGACGCGCCGGGCGGATTTTGTTCGCCGCGACGGCTTTGCTGGTCGCCGCCTGTCAGTCGATCGTGCCCAAGGGCCCCGGTCCGGCGCAGCCCAGCGGGCCGGTGCAGACGGGCCCCGACGTCACCGAAGGCCTGCCCACCGACACGCTGCGCCATCGCGTCGCGCTGCTGGTGCCGATGAGCGGTCCCAATGCCGGGGTCGGCCAGTCGATCGCCAATGCGACCACGCTGGCGCTGCTCGACACCAAGGCCGACAAGGTGCGCATCACCACCTACGACACCGGGGTCGGCGCGGCGGCGGCGGCGAACAAGGCGCTGGCGGACGGCAACAAGCTGATCCTGGGGCCGTTGCTGGCGGAGGATGCGCGGATCGTCGGCCCCATCGCGGCGCGGGCCAATGTGCCGGTCATCAGCTTCTCCAACGACACCAGCGTCGCCGGGAACGGCGTCTACGTCATGGGCTACAACCCCAACCAGTCGATCGAACGGGTGGTGGAATTCGCCAGGGGCAAGGGCCTGTCCAAATTCGCCGCGCTGGTGCCCAAGGGAACCTATGGCGAGCGGTCGGGCACCGCCCTGTTGCGCGCGGTCGAGGGTGCGGGCGGAACCGTGGTGTCGATGCAGACCTTCGACCGCAGCCCCGCCTCCATCACGGCGGCGGTCAGGAAATTGCAGGCGTCCTCCAGCTATGACGCGCTGCTGATCGCGGACAGCGGCCGGGTGGCGGTGCAGGTCGCGCCGATCGTGCGGAAGAATGGCGGCGCGACGGCGCGGCTGCTGGGCACCGAATTGTGGAATACGGACAGCGGCCTGGCATCCAGCCCGGTGCTGCGCGGCGCCTGGTTCGCCAGCGTGTCGGATGGCCTCTACCGCCAGCTCGCGACCAAATATCGGGCGCGCTACGGCAATGCGCCGTTCCGGTTGTCGGCGCTCGGCTATGACGCGGTGCTGCTGACCGTGCGGATCGCGCGCGACTGGAAGCCGGGGACGACCTTCCCGGCGGCGCGGCTGCGCGATGCGGGGGGCTTTGCCGGGATCGACGGCGCGTTCCGCTTCGGCCGGGACGGCATTGCGGAACGGGCGCTGGAAGTGTCGGAGATCGGCGCGGGCACCTTCACGGTCGTCGCGCCCGCGCCACGCGCCTTTGCCGAATAGCGTGCCGCGTGCTCCTGCAACGGCGGGAGCACGCCGCAGATGACGGTCAGGACGCGGTCCGCCCGGTCGGCAGGATCAATGGCCAGTCGCCGTCCGTTTCTATGCGCGCCGAAATGCCGTACACTTTGGCGAGATTCCCCGCCGTCAGCACGTCCAGCGGCGCGCCGTCGGCCACCGGCGAGCCGCGATCCATCAGCACCAGCCGGTCGCAATAGCGCGCCGCCATGCCCAGGTCGTGCAGCACGGTGACGACCAGCGATCCCGCCCGCGCCTCTGCCCTGAGCAGGTCCATGACGTCGATCTGATGCCCCGGATCGAGCGCGGCCAAGGGCTCGTCCGCGATCAGCGCGGGCGCGCCGACCGCCAGCGCCCGGGCCAGCAGCACGCGGGCGCGCTCGCCCCCCGACAATTCGGTCGCCACCCTGCCCTTCAGATGCAGCGCGTCGGCGCGCATCAGGGCGGCGTCGATCAGCGCCTCATCCTCCACGGAAAGGCGGGACAGCGGCCCCAGATGCGGCAGGCGGCCCAGCGCCACCAGCCGCTCCACCGCCAGCGGCCAGTGCAGCGTCTGTCCCTGCGGCAGATAGGCGATGCGCCGGGCGATCTGCTGCCGGCCGAGCCGCGCGCTATCGGCGCCGTCGATGAGGACGGAGCCGTTTTCCCGTTTCACAAGGCCCAGCATGGCGCGGATCAGCGTCGACTTCCCTGCGCCATTGGGACCGATGATGCCGACCAGCTCGCCCGGCCCGAGCTCAAGATCGACGCCGCTTACCGCCGGATGGCGGCCCAGCCTGACGGAAAGCCCCTGGGCGCGGATCGTCACCATAGCCGCCTCTCCCGCATCAGATGCATCAGGAACACCGGGACACCCAGCAGCGCCGTCAGCACCCCCAACTTGAGTTCGCTGCCGGTCGGTATCAGCCGCACGCCGATGTCCGCCAGCGTCAGCAGCGCCGCGCCGCCCAGCATGGAGGGCAGCAATATGGCGGAGGGGGAGCGGTCGGTCAGCGGCCGCACCAGATGCGGCACGATCAGGCCGACGAAGCCGATCGCCCCGGACACCGCCACCGCGCCGCCGACGCCGATGGCGACGCCCAGCATCAGGCGGATGCGCGCCCGGCGAAGGTCGATGCCGAGCGCCTGCGCCCCATCCTCCCCCAGCGTCAGCGCGTCCAGCGTCCGTCGGTCCGCGATCAGCAGCGCCGCCCCCACCACGACGCAGGGCAGCGCGATCCAGACATGGCCGTAGGCGCGGTTTTCCAGGCTGCCCATCAGCCAGCTCATGATCTCCATGGCGGCGAAGGGATTGGGCGACAGGTTCAGCGACAGGCTGATCCCCGCCCCCGCCAGCGTCGCGATGGCGATGCCGGCGAGGATCAGCGTGAGCGGGCTTTCCGCGGGCCCCGCGAGCAGGAACAGCGCGGCGATGCCGATCAGGCCGGTCATGATGGCGAGCGCGGGAAGCGCCAGCGGATGCGCCTGCGCCAGCCCGAAATAGAGCGCGCCGACCGCGCCCAGCGCGGCGCAGTTGGAGGCCCCCAGGACCGAAGGTTCGGCCAGCGGGTTGCGCAGATAGCCCTGAAGCGCCGCGCCCGCCAGCCCGAGCATCGCGCCGACGATCAGGCCAAGCAGCATGCGGGGCAGGCGCAGGTCGAGAAGGATGGCGCGGGCGACGTCATCGCCGCCGCCGCCGAGGACGGCGAAGATGCGCGCCGGGGAGAGCGGAACCGCGCCCAGAGTGAGGGAAGCAAGGGCGGCCAGCAGCGCCAGCGCCGTCAGCGTGGGGATCAGCAGCGGATGGCGCCGGGCGCTCATGGCTTGCGCGTCCTTCCCTGCTTGCTACAGCGTGCCGTGCTCCTGCGAAGGCGGGAGCACGTTGGTTTGTTGAGGCACGATCCGGGAGCAGCAGCGTGCGGTGCAGAATGATCTTTACAACGTTCTGCGCCCTGGCCCTGACCGGCGCGGCGCCCGCCAAACCCCGGCGCATCGTGTCGCTCAACACCTGCGCCGACCAATATGTGCTCGCTCTGGCGGACCCGGCGCAGATCGCCGCGCTCAGCCCCTATGGGCACGACCCGGAACTGTCGGCGGCGGTCGGCAGGGCCCGCGCCTTCCGCACCCTCAAGCGCCCGGCGGAGGAAGTGCTGGCGATCCGCCCCGACCTGCTGATCGGCTTTCCTTCCGGCGGCAGCGTCGTCGGCGCGCCGCCGGGCGAGTGGCGGACCCTGGGGCTGGCGAGCGCGGACAGCTATGCCATGATCCTGACGCAGATCCGGCAGGTGGCGGCGGCGGTCGGCCATCCCGAACGGGGCGAAGCGATGATCGCCCGGATGAACCGCGACCTCGCCGCCCAGCCCCCGCCGAAGCGTCGCGGCGTCGCGGCCTATTATCAGCGGCGCGGCTATATGACCGGCACCGGCACGCTGGTCGACGACCTGATGCAGCGGGTGGGCCTGATCAATCTGGCCCGCAGGCTGGGCAAGCCGGCGCTGTCGCAACTGTCGCTTGAGGAGATGATCGCCGCCCGTCCGGACTGGCTGATCGTGGAGAGCGGCAGCGAGAAGGTGGTCGATCAGGGGACGGAAATGCTGCACCACCCCATACTGCGCGCCATCCCGCGCATCCGCGTGCCGCAGGCGTGGACGGTGTGCGGCGGCCCCGCCTATGTCGAGGCGGCGCGGGGCATCGCAGCGCAGCTTGACGGCGCTGCGCACAAGGGCACGGCGCGGGTGAACGCCGCGCCGCGCCATTAGGCTATTTTCAGAAGCGCACACGCACGCCGCCGAAGGCCGACCGGCCATAGGTGCCATAGCCATGGACCGTGGCATATTTCTCATCGGTCAGATTGTCGATGCGGCCGTAGATCTCCAGATTTTCCCGGATCGGGAAGGATGCCCGCACGTCCGTCACGGCATAGCCGTCCAGCCGGATCGCGTTGGTCGCATCGTTGAAGCTGTCGCCCACCATCGTCACGGTCGCGCCGGTCGACAGGCCGAAGGGCCAGACATAGTCCGCCGAAACGCTGACCGCATCGGCGGCGCGGCGCGGCAGCCGGGCGTCGGTATTGCGGTCGCGCGCATCGACATAGCTGTAGGCGGCGGTGACGGTCAGCGCCTCGACAGGCTTCAGGGCCAGCATCGCCTCCACCCCCTTGGCGCGGGTGCGGTCGAGATTATTGTAACCGCCGTAAAGACCGATCGAATAATCATAGTTGATCTGGTCTTTGGTGTCGCGGCGGAAAGCCGTGACGGAGAGGATCGCCCGGTCGCCGTCCAGCCTTTGGTCGAAGCCGATGTCGTAGCTTTTCGACCGCTCCGGGCGCAGGCCCGCATTGCCGACGTCGGCGCCGTAAAGCTGGTAGAGCGAGGGGGCCTTGAACCCCTCCCCATAGCTCATGCGGATGTTGGTCGCGCCGGCGTTGGGCGTGTAGTTCGCATTGGCGCCGAAGGTGGTCGCGCCGCCGAACTGGCTGTGATCGTCATGCCGCGCGCCGGCGGTCAGCGACAGGCCGGCGACCGGCTTCACGATGGCCAGCGCATAGACGCTGTCCATATCGGCCCGGTGGCTTTCGGTCGAGCCGAAGCCGGAGAAGTCGTAGTCGGGCCGTTCATGTTCATAGCCGAAGACCAGCTTGGCCTGATCGACCGGCTGATAAACACCCTCATATTCGAAGCGCAGATTGGTGCCCGAATAGCCATAAGGGCCGAATGCGGATGTATAGTCGCGGTCCATGCGGAACCAGGTCACGGCCGCCCGGTTGGTGAGCCTGCCGTCGAACAGCGACAGGTTCAGACCGGCATAGCCGACATATTGATCGGATTTCGAGCTGTCGGCGGTGCTGTCCACCACGCCGTTGTCGGTATCCAGATCGGCATGGATATAATAGCCGCGCAGGTCGAGGCTGAGCGTATCGGTGAAGGCCAGCTTGAGCTTGGCATTGGCGGCGATATTCTCATACCCGTCCTTTTCCGTGCCGCTGGCGGCGGAGGAAATGCCGTCGGTGTTGAAATAGGCGATGCCGACGCCGCCCGAAGCGATGCCGCTGCCGCCCGAAACATCCGCCTTGGCGTTCAGCGTATTGCTGTAACCGTAATCGACCGAGGCATTGCCCGCGAAACCGGCGGCAGGCGTGCCGGTCATGATGTTGACGACGCCGCCTATGGCCTGGCTGCCATAGGCGATGGAGTTGGACCCCCTCAAAATTTCGATTCGCCGGATATTGCCGGTCAGCAGATTGCCGAAGTCGTACATGTCGCCGATGCCGCTGGTGTCGTTGACCTTGACCCCGTCGATCAGCACCAGCGTCTGCGTCGTTTCCGCCCCGCGCAACGAAACCCCGGTCACGCCGCCAAGGCTGCCGCTGCGGTTGAAGCGCACCCCCGGCGTGGTGGCCAGCAGGTCGACGACGCTGACGCTCTGGCGGGTGCGGATGGTGTCGGCGTCGATGACCGTGACCGCCTGGCCGACCTCGTCGCGCGGCTGTTCGATGCCCAGCGCGGTGACGATGATCTCATCCTCCGCCAGGGCGGGAGCGGCCGCGAGCAAGGCGGCGATGGAAATGGAAATCCTCAACATGTCTATATTCCCCCTGAGCGCCGGTGCAACATGGCTCAGGGCGTCCGCTCGCGCGGCCGGACGGGGGAAATGGCCGGCGCCCGTGCCCTCCCCCCGCACCGATGCGGCCCTGCGCCGCTTCGTCGCTCAGACGGAGAACACCGTGCCATGGCCATACCCTGGACCAAGGCAAGAGCGACCATGCGCCGGCAGGTCTCCTGGCTCGCGGGTCAATGCGGCGATGCACGCCTTCCCGGACTTGCGTCCAGTGGCCGGCCCCTGGGCCGAAGTGCATCGCGCTCACCGCTTACAGTTGCAGGGACAGCCGCGGAATAGGACGGTTTCCCGTCCGCACCGCATTCCCGTTTTCAGCCCCCTTCGGGGCACCGGCGCGATCTTCTTTTTGCGCGCGAAGGCATTGCCCCGCCCGCGTCCCGCGCCATAAGGGAAAGCGGCGGCCATGCCAAGAGGCAGCCATGGAAGGAGATTGCATGCCGTTCGCCATCAGCCCCGCCGATGTCGAGGATGCGGCGCGGGTCATCGCCCCTGCCGCCATCCGCACGCCGCTGCTGGAAAATGCGGCGCTCAACGCCCGCTGCGGCCGGCGCGTGCTGGTGAAGTTCGAAGGCGCGCAGCACAGCGGATCGTTCAAGTTCCGCGGCGCCTACAACCGGCTGGCCCGCCTGGACGCGGCGGAGCGGAAGGCGGGGGTCGTCGCCTGGTCTTCGGGCAATCATGCGCAGGGCGTTGCCCTTGCGGCGCGGTTGCTGGGCATGGCGGCGACGATCGTGATGCCGGCCGACGCGCCCGCGATCAAGACGGCGAATACGCGGGCGCTGGGCGCCGATGTCGTGCCCTATGACCGCTTCACCCAAAGCCGGGAGGAAATCGCCACGAGGCTGGCGAACGAACGGGGCGCGGTGCTGGTGCCGTCCTTCGACGATCCCTTCATCATGGCCGGCCAGGGGACGATCGGGCTGGAGATCATGGAACAGGCCGCCGAAGCAGGGGCGGAGATCGGCCAGATCCTCGTCAATTGCGGCGGCGGCGGCATGGTGTCTGGAATTGCGACCGCCGTGAAGGCGCGCCAGCCCGGCGTCGCGATCCTGGCGGTGGAGCCGGAAGCGTTCGACGATACGGCGCGCTCGCTGGCGAGCGGCGTGCGGGAAAGCGTGTCGGCCGATGCGCGGTCGATCTGCGACGCCCTGCTGTCTCCCGCGCCGGGGGCGCTGACCTTTCCCATCAACCGGGCCTATCTGGCGGGCGGCCTTGCGGTGAGCGACGATCAGGTGCGCGACGCGATGCGCTTTGCCTTTTCGGCGCTCAAGCTGGTGGTGGAGCCGGGCGGGGCCGCGTCGCTGGCGGCGATGCTGGCCGGGCTGGCTCCGGATGCCGAGGGGGCGAGCGTCGTGGTGATCTCCGGCAGCAATGTCGATCCCGACAGCTATGCCCGGATCATCGCGGGCGGCGCATGATGCGGCTGATGGGGGCGGTTCTGGCCGGCGGGCGGTCCAGCCGGTTCGGCAGCGACAAGGCGCGGGCGATGCTGGATGGGCGCAGCCTGCTGGAGCATGCGGTGGCGGCGCTGGGGCGGCAGGTCGAAACCGTGGCGGTCTGCGGCCGGCAGGTGGAGGGGATGATCGGGCTGGCGGATCGGCCGGCTGCGGACATGGGGCCGCTGGGGGGCCTGAACGCGGCGCTGCATCATGCGCGGGCGCAGGGTTATGACGCGGTGCTGACGACCGGATGCGACGTGCCCGCCTATCCGGACGGGCTGGCGGAGGCGTTGATCGGACAGGGAGCCGCCATCCTCAAGGGGCAGCAGCTGATCGGCTTCTGGCCTGCTTCGCTGGCTGGCGAGCTGGACGCGCATCTGGCGGAGGAGAATAACCGGTCGATCCGTGGCTGGCTGGAGCGGGTGGGCGCGCGGATCGTGGAGCGGCCGGAGTTCGTGCTGCCCAACATCAACCGGCCGGAGGATCTGGAGAGACTCACCCGGCCGGGTCGAGACGGTCGTCAGGCGTGAAGGCCAACATGCGCGGCGAGGTCGGCAGGCGCATGCGTCCCGGCCACCGCCTCCCCGATCAGCAGCAGCGTCGGGTCGTCGTCGCTGATCGTCTGCACCAGAAAGGCGAGCGCCGACAGCTTGCCGCGGATCAGGCGTTCATTGGGCAGGGAGACGTTGACCGCCACCATCACCGGCGTTTCGGGATCGCGTCCGGCGGCGATCAGGCAGCGGCCGATCTCGCCCGCCGCCGCGCGGCCCATATAGATGCCGAGCGTGCCGCCCGGACGGGCCAGCGCTTCCCAGTCGAGCCGCAGCGGCTCGCCCGCCTTGAGATGCGCCGTCACCAGCGTCAATCCCCGCGCCACCCCGCGCAGCGTGAGCGAGGCATGCCCGCTCGCCGCCGCCGCGCTGGCCGTGGTGACGCCGGGGCAGATGCGCACGGCAACGCCCGCCTCCGCCAGATGGGCGATCTCCTCCGCCGAGCGGCCGAAGACCGAGGGGTCGCCGCCCTTGAGGCGGACGACGCGGCGGTCCGCCCTGGCGGCCGCGAGCAGCAGGTCGTTGATGCTGCCCTGCGCCTTCGAATGGCGGCCCGAACGCTTGCCGACGCTGACCCGCTCGACGTCTGGGGGGATGAGGTCGATCACGCCTGGCCCGACCAGCGCGTCGTGGAAGACGACATCCGCCGCCGCGATCAGCCTTTCGGCCTTGCGGGTGAGCAGGTCCGGATCGCCCGGCCCCGCGCCGACCAGCCAGACCTGTCCGGGGGCGATAAGATCATTCGGCTGCATGAAGCGTCTCCTGCATGTTTTGGGCAAGGATATTGGCGAGCGCGGGCCGGCACGATCCGCAATTGGTGCCCGCGCCCAGCGCCCTGCCGATGGCGGGCACATCGACCAGTTGCCGGTCGCGGATCGCGGCGACGATCTGGTTGAGGCCGATGTCGAAGCAGACGCAGACGGTCGCGCCCTTGTCTCCAGCGGCGCCCGGTTCCCGCGCCGCGAGGACGGAGCCGCCCACCCCCTCTGCCTGCAACTGGCCGATCAGCCAGTCGCGCGAGGGCAGCAGGCCGCTGCGCGTCACGAACAGCACGCCGTTCAGCCTGCCTTCGCCGATGGTCGCGATGCGGCGGGTGCCGCGCGATGCGTCCATCGCCTCGACGCGGTCGCCCTTCGGAAGAAAGGCGTCGAGGCGGGCGGGGTCGCCATTGCCGGCGATTTCGTAGAGCGCGCCGCCCGGCACGGCGATGCGGGTGGACCAGAGGCAGGGCAGCTTCACCGGCTGCCCGATCCCTTCCCGATCGCGCAGGATGAGGAAACCGCTCCACTCGGTCGCGACCTTCCCGATGCTGGCCGGGGTGGATTTGAAGCCGGGCTGGCCCGAATGGGGATCGACCAGCGGACGCGGGAGCAGGCCGGTGCGCCCGCCGCTGGACGTCTGGTCCGTCCAGTGGATCGGGGTGAAGATTTCGCCGCGCCGCTGGCCTTCGTTCAGGCTGACGCGGAAGATGCTGTTGCCCTGCGCCGTCTCGACGCGAGCAAGGTCGCGGTCGGCAATCCCCAGCGCCGCCGCGTCCCGCGGGTGGATTTCCACCAGCGGCTCTTCGCGATGGCGGGCGAGTTTCGGGGACAGGCCGGTGCGGCTCATCGTGTGCCACTGGTCGCGATAACGGCCGGTGTTGAGCGTCATCGGCCACTGTTTCAGCGGCTCCTGCATGTCCATCTGCTTCGTCAGGACCAGCCGCGCCCGGCCGTCCGGCGTCGGGAAGCGGCCGTCGGCAAAGGGCGTGCCGCCCCAGCGGAACGGCTCCATGGCGTCATAGGCATCATTGCCGATGGCGGCCCAGGCGCGCAGGTTCAGCACCCGCTGCCCGTCATTGCCATAAGCGGTGAGCCGCGCATGTTCGCGCCAGATGTCGGCGGGCCGATCATAGGCGAAGGCATTGCGCCACCCCATGCGGCGGGCGACCTCCTTGACGATCCACCAGTCCGGCTTCGCCTCTCCGGGCAGCGGCAGGAAGGGGCGCTGGCGGCTGATCGTGCGGTCCGAATTGGTGACGGTGCCGTCCTTTTCCCCCCAGCCGGCGGCGGGCAGGCGGACATGGGCATGCGCGCCCGTATCGGTGTCGGCCATGATGTCCGACATGACGACGAAGGGACAGGCGGCCAGCGCGTCCCTGACCCGGTTCGCGTCGGGCATGGAGACGGCCGGGTTGGTCGCCATGACCCAGAGCGCCTTGATCCGGCCCTCATCGACGGCGCGGAACAGGTCGACGGCCTTCAGGCCCGCTTTGGTGGCCATTTTCGGCGCGGCCCAGAAGCGGCCCACCCGCGCCACATTGTCCGGCGCGAAGTCCATATGCGCGGCGAGCGTCGAGGCGAGGCCGCCGACTTCCCGCCCGCCCATGGCGTTGGGCTGGCCGGTGATCGAGAAGGGCGCCGCGCCCGGCTTGCCGATGCGGCCGGTGGCGAGGTGGACGTTGATGATCGCGTTCACCTGATCGGTGCCGCGGATCGACTGGTTGATGCCCTGGCTGAACAGCGTCACCGTGCGCGGCGTGGCGGCGAACAGCGTGTAGAACTGCTCCAGCAGCGCGGGCGCGACGTCGCAGGTCTTCGCGGTCGTCCAGAGATCGTGCCCGGTGCGGATATGTTCCCAGAAACCCTCGGGCGCGCTGACATGATCGGCGAGGAAGGCCGGATCGGTGAGCCCCTGCTGCGCTATCCAGGCCAGCAGGCCGTTCATCAGGGCAACGTCGGTGCCGGGCTTCACCGGCAGATGCAGATCGGCCCCTTCGCAGGTTTCGGTGCGGCGCGGGTCGATGACGACCAGTTTCGTGCCGCGCGCGGCGCGGGCCGCCTGGATGCGCTGATAGACGATGGGGTGGCACCAGGCGGTGTTGGAACCCACCAGCACGATCAGGTCCGCCTCCTCCAGATCGTCATAGCTGGCGGGCACGACATCCTCGCCAAAGGCGCGATTGTGCCCGGCGACCGCGCTCGACATGCAGAGGCGGCTGTTGGTGTCGATGTTGGAGGAGCCGATGAAGCCCTTCATCAGCTTGTTGGCGACATAATAGTCCTCCGTCATGAGCTGACCGGAGACGTAGAAGGCCACGCTGTCCGGGCCATGACGATCGATGGTTTCGCGAAAGCGCCGGGCGACAAGGTCCAGCGCCTTGTCCCAGCCTGCCCGCCTGTTGCCGATCATCGGGTGCAGCAGGCGGCCGGTCAGCCCTGTCGTCTCGCCCAGATGCGTGCCCTTGGAGCAGAGGCGGCCGGCATTGGCGGGGTGAGTCTCGTCGCCCCTGATCGTGACCGAGCGGGGGCCGGTCGGCGTCGCGGAGATGCCGCAGCCGACGCCGCAATAGGCGCAGGTGGTGCGGATGGCGCGCTCCATTCACCCCTCCCCTTCGGGTTCGCCTGTGGAGGCTGCCCCGGCCCCTCCCCTGAAGGGAAGGGAATTTTTGCTGTTCCGATTCACGCCGCCGCCCTCGCCTGCTCCGGCGGTGCGATCAGGATGCGGTCTCCTTCCATCCGCACCGCTATGGTCGGGGTGCAGCCCTTATCCCCGCCCTGCGCCTCGCCCGTTCTGAGCGCGATGGTCCAGTTGTGCAGCGGGCAGGCGACGCTGTGGCCATGGACGATGCCCTGACTGAGCGGGCCTTTTTTGTGCGGGCATTCATTGACCAGCGCGAAGACATGGTCGTCGCCGGTGCGGAACACCGCGATTTCCTTCTCCCCTGCGATCTGCAGGGTACGGGCGCCGCGCTGGGGAATGTCGGCCAGCGTTCCGATGTCGATCCAGTCGGTCATGTCGTTCACTCCGCAGCGATGGCGCCAAAGGGCATTGGGGGTTCGAGGGGCTGGTGCAGTTCGCTGTCCGCACCGGCTGCGCGCTGCGCCCAGGGATCATCCTGAGAGAAGCTCTGCGAATAGAGGAAGCGGCTGCGGAGCGCCTCGCGGCCTGCTTCGTCCTCGACGATCCGGCTCTTCACATAGTCGACGCCGACCCGCTCTATCCACGGCGCGGTGCGCTCCAGATAGCGGGCTTCCTCGCGGTAGAGCTGGATGAAGGCGGCGCAATGATCGAGCGCCTCCTGCTCGGTCGCGACCTTGCAGAGCAGGTCGGTGGCGCGGACATGGATGCCGCCATTGCCGCCGACATGCAGTTCATAGCCCGAGTCGACGCAGACCACGCCGAAATCCTTGATCGTTGCTTCGGCGCAGTTGCGGGGGCAGCCCGACGCCGCGATCTTGAACTTGTGGGGCATCCACGATCCCCAGGTCATCCGCTCGATCCTGACCCCCAAGCCCGTGGAATCCTGCGTGCCGAAGCGGCACCATTCGGACCCGACGCAGGTCTTCACCGTGCGCAGCGACTTGCCATAGGCATGGCCCGACACCATGCCGGCGGCGTTGAGATCGGCCCAGACGGCGGGCAGGTCTTCCTTCCTGATGCCGAAGATGTCGAGCCGCTGGCCGCCCGTCACCTTCACCATCGGGGCGTTGTACTTCTCGACCACGTCGGCGATGGCGCGCAGTTCCCTGGGGCTGGTGAGGCCGCCCCACATGCGCGGCACGACCGAATAGGTGCCGTCCTTCTGGATGTTGGCGTGCATCCGTTCGTTGACGAAGCGGCTCTGCTGGTCGTCCCGATATTCGCCGGGCAGCGCGCAGAGCAGATAATAGTTCAGCGCGGGGCGGCAGGAGGAGCAGCCGTCCGGCGTCGACCAGTGCAGCAGTTGCATGACTTCCGGGATGGAGCGCATATTCTGCGCCACGATTTCCCGCCGGACATCGTCATGGGTGAAGCTGGTGCATTTGCACAGGGTCTTCGGGCCGGACTGGACCTCATCGCCCAGCACGACGCTCAGCAGATTTTCGACAAGGCCCGTGCAGGAGCCGCAGCTTGCCGACGCCTTGCAGGTGGCGCGCACCGCGTCGAGGCTGCACGCGCCCTTTTCGATGCAGGCGACCACCTGGCCCTTGGCTACGCCGTTGCAGCCGCAGATCTCGGCATCGTCCGAGAGCGCCGCAACGGCCGCCTTAGGGTCCAGCGCGCCCCCTCCCGAGGCGCCAAGGGCGGCATAAGCCTGACCGAAGATCAGCAGGTCGCGAATGCCGCTGACATCCTCCTCGCGCTTCAGCAGGTCGAAATACCAGCCGCCATCGACCGTGTCGCCATAGAGCACCGCGCCGACGATCCTGTCGTTCCTGACGACGACGCGCTTGTAGATCCCGCGCGAGGCGTCGCGCAGGACGATGTCCTCGCACCCCTCTCCGCCCGAAAAGTCGCCGGCGGAGAAGACGTCCAGGCCCGCTACCTTGAGCTTGGTGGAGGTGACGGAACCCTTGTAGCCGCTATGCCGGTCGGTCAGGCCGTCAGCGAGGCTGCGGCACATCTCCCACAGCGGCGCGACGAGGCCGTAGACATTGCCGTCATGCTCGACGCATTCGCCGACAGCGAGAATATCGGGGTCGCTGGTGACCATATGGTCGTCGACCCTGATGCCGCGATCGACCTCCAGCCCGGCTTCGCGGGCAAGAGCGGTCGAGGGACGGATGCCCACAGCCATCACCACCAGACTGGCGGGGATTTCGCGGCCGTCCTTCAGCCGGACGCCCTCGACCTTGCCGTCGCCATAGATAGATTCGGTGTTGGCGCCGGTCAGGATGGTCTGGCCCCGGCCCTCCAGAGCCGACTTCAGCAGCCAGCCCGCCGCTTCGTCGAGCTGCCGCTCCATCAGCGTGTCCATGAGGTGGATGACGGTCACCTTCATGCCGCGCAGGGTCAGGCCATGTGCGGCTTCGAGGCCGAGCAGGCCGCCGCCGATCACCACCGCGTCGCCGCCCTTTCCGGCGGCCTCCAGCATGGCGTCGACATCCTTCATGTCGCGGAAGCTGATGACGCCGGGCAGGTCCTTCCCCGGAACCGGGATGATGAAGGGGTCCGACCCGGTGGCGATGAGCAGCTTGTCATAGCCGACGGTGCGACCCGATTGGCTCGTGACGGTCTTTCCGGCGCGGTCTATCGCCGTCACCGGATCGCCCGCGATCAGTTCGATATTGTTGTCGCTGTACCAGTCGCGGCTGTTGATGATGATGTCGTCGAAGCTCTTTTCCCCGGCCAGAACCGGCGAGAGCATGATGCGGTTGTAATTTACATGGGGTTCCGCGCCGAAGATGGTGACGCGGTAACGGTCCCTGTCCCGCGCCAGCAGTTCCTCGACCGCGCGGCAGCCGGCCATGCCGTTGCCCACCACCACCATATGTTCGCGAACATCGTCCGAAGGCATGAAGAGCGCCTCTTCACTGGCCGTTTCCGGTCCGGCGTTGTTCTGAAAATCCATCCTTCGACTCCAGAAAAGAAAAAGGCCGCCATCCGGACCCCCGGTCCTGAAACCGGAAGTCTGGATGGCGGCCTTGCCATCATAAGCGCCTTGATCGTCCGTCTGTGGACCACCGCGGCTATGGAAGAAGGACAACCCTGTCCCTTGCATTGCAGCATATGCTCTTGACGATTCGGGTCAAGCGATTCCTCGCAGCACGATGTATTTTTGTTGCGGCGCCCCTGCACTTTGCCGCAGGCGCGAAAAGGGCGGCGGCCTGTCGTGGGCCGCCGCCTCCCTCTCCTTGCCGTAAGCCGATCAGATGCGCGCCGCGCCGGTCCAGGTCGCGCGCCAGCGGGCGCGGACCAGCGTGATGCCGAGGAAGGCGGCCAGCGCAAGGCCCGCGAAGATCAGGAAGCCGGGCGCGAAGCTGCCGGTGAACTGCCTGGCGATGCCCAGCGACGAGGCGAGATAGAAGCCGCCAATGCCGCCCGCCATGCCGACCAGCCCGGTCATGACGCCGATTTCCGCCTGAAAGCGCTGCGGCACGAGCTGGAAGACCGCGCCGTTGCCGACGCCCAGCGCCAGCATCGCGGCGACGAAGAAGCCCAGGGCGGAGAGCAGCGTCGGCGCATAGGCGACGCCCGCCAGAGCCAGCGCGGCAGCGATATAGACCATCATCAGCGCCTTGACGCCGCCGATCCGGTCGGCCAGCGCGCCGCCCATCGGGCGCACCAGCGACCCGGCGAAGACGCAGCCGGCGGTGCAATAGCCCGCGACCACCGGGGTAAGGCCAAATTGATCGGTGAAGTAGATCGGCAGCGAGGCGGCCAGTCCCACGAAACCGCCGAAGGTCACCGAGTAGAAGCCCATCAGCCACCAGGCGTCGGCGCTTTTCAGCGGATGGAAATAATCGACCAGCCGCTTGGGCGCGGGCGCATCGGGCGCGTTGCGGGCCATGACCATATAGAGGATGAAGACGATGGTCAGCGGAATGCAGGCAAGGCCCAGCACCGCGTTCCAGCCGAACAGCCTGGCCAGCATCGGCGCGAACAGCGACGCCAGCACCGTGCCGGAATTGCCCATGCCGGCAAGGCCCATCGCCTTGCCCTGATGTTCGGCGGGATACCAGCGGCTGGCGAGCGGCAGCGCGATCGCGAAGCTGGCCCCGGCAAAGCCCAGGATCACGCCCAGCGCCAGCGTGCCGCCGAAGCTGTCGACGCCGAGAAGCCATGCCGTGAAGAGGCCGAGGATGACGATCGCCTGACTGATCGCCCCCGCCTGCTTGCAGCCGATCCGATCGACCAGCAGGCCGTTGACGACCCGCAGCACGGCGCCCGCCAAAGTCGGGACGGCGACCATCAGCCCCTTTTCGGCCGGCGTCAGGCCCAGGCTTTTGGAGATGGAGGGCGCCAGCGGCCCCAGCAGCACCCACACCATGAAGGCAAGGTCGAAATAGAGGAAAGCGGCGATGAGCGTGGGCGTGTGCCCGGCCTTCCAGAAACTGGTCTGGCCGGCTTCTCCTTCAACCCCCGGAGCCTGGTCCTCCGGACGCTCCCAATATGCAGTTGCCATGATGACGTCCCTCGAATCTTGTGAAATGGGCACGAAAAAAGCCGCTTCCGGACCTCGCTCCTGCGAAATCCGGCCAGCGGCTTTGCTGTATGATCGGAGGGAGAACGCGATCCCGACCTTGGGAAGGGCTCATCCCGGAAAACGCGCCTCGTCGCGCGACTCTCATCTTATCTCGCGATTCGATCCATGTTGCAAGGCACAAATTGGCGAGCGCGAGGGTGGGTTTTCAGAAGCTGGCGAGGAAATCCTCGATCCGCTCCGGATCGAATATCCGGCCGTCGAAGAAACGGTCCGGCCCCAGCGTCAGTTCGCCCCGTTTCGATCCCACCGCGAGCGGAGAGGCCACCGCCCCTTCCACCTTCATGCTGGCGCCCGGCATCGCGACGTCGCTGTCCGCCAGCGCCCGGCGGAAGATGTCCGGCCGGAACACCGACGCGGCCCGGGCGGCATTGTCCGCGCTATGGTCCACCATCTTCCAGCGGACGAGCTGCGAATAGATCCACAGCGCCTGGCTGCGCCACGGAAAGGGCGTCGCCTCCCGCGAGAAGAGCATGAAATCGGGCATGGAGAGCGGCGCCATGTCGATGCGGGGCACGATCCTGCCCGACAGCGCGCGCAGGATCACCTCCGCAGGCTGGTCCACATATTGGGGGCGCGAGAGAAGATGCGCCAGCGCCTCCTGATTTTCCGGGTCGTCGCACCAGCCCGCCGCCCGCACCAGCGCCCGCAGCAGCCGGTCGACGCTGTCGGGATTCTCCTCCAGCCAGGGCGTGCGGAAAGCCAGCACCTTCTCCACCCCGCGCCGCCAGATGCGCTCGCCAATGGCCACGGCTTCGGCCAGCCCGGCATCCACGGCCGCGCTGCCCCAGGGTTCGCCCGCGATGAAGCCGTCAATCTCCCCCGCCCCGATCGCCTCCACCGTCAGCGAGGGGGGAAGCACGCGCAGGATGACGTCGCGATCCGGATCAACCCCCGCGCTCGCCAGCCAGTAGCGCAGCATGACGGAATGGCTGGAAAAGCGATGGACGACGCCGATCACCGGCTTGCGCTTCCAGAGGCCGATGGCCGCCGCGAAATCATGCGCGGTGCCCAGCGGATCGTCCAGCCGCGCCGCTATGTCCGGGTCGAGCGCCTGCGCGAACGCGCTCGCCATCACCAGCATGTTGCCGTTGACGTTGAGCTTGTAGGGGGCGGCAAGCGGCGCGGCCTGCTGGCTCAACCCCAGGGTCACGGCGACGGCGAGCGGCGCCAGCATATGGGCGGCCTGCACCTGGCCGAACACCAGCCGGTCGCGCAACGTCGCCCAGCTTGTCGTGCGGACGAGGTCGAGATGCAGCCCCTCCTCCTCCGCGAAGCCCCTTTCCCGCGCCACCGCCAATACGGCGGCGTCGGTCAGCGGCAGGAAGGCGATGCGCAGTTCGGTCGTCATCACATCCCTCCCAACAGGTCGCTGGCGGTGATGAGGGCCTGGGCGACGTCCACGATCTTCTTTCCCTGATTCATCGCGCTCGACCGCAGCAGCGCATAGGCGTCCGGCTCCGAAAGGCCGCGCTGGCTCATCAGGATGGACTTGGCGCGATCGACGATCCTGCGGTCGGACAGCGCGGTGCGCGCCTCGTCCAGTTCGGACTGCAATTTCGCGAAGGCGTTGAAGCGACGCACCGCCAGTTCCAGCACCGGCTTCACCCTCTCCTTCCGCAGCCCGTCGACGACATAGGCGGATACGCCCGCGTCGATGGCCGCGCCGATCATCGCCTCGTCGGACTGGTCGACGAACATGGCGATGGGACGGGCGAGCGCCCGGCTGACCGTCAGCATCTCCTCCAGCGTATCGCGGCTGGGGCTGCCCAGGTCCATCAGCACGACGTCCGGGGCCATGCGTTCCAGCCGCGCGACGAATCCGCCGCGCGGGGGGACGATATGAATATCGTCATAGCCCGCCTCGCGCAGCCCTTCCTCCAGAACCGTCGCGCGCAGGCCGCTGTCGTCGATGATGACGATTCGCATGAGACCCCAAGCCTTTTTCGCCACTCAGTGGCCGCGATGTTGCGCCGCGTCAATCGGGCGCGACCGACGACAATTGCCAAGGATGGCGCGCCGCTGTATGCCCGGTCCCGTTTCCCGGAGGATGACGTCATGGACAACTATCTGATCGCAAAGCCCAATCGCTCTGCCCTCAGGAAAGTCGCCGTCCATGCCCTCCATCGTCATTTCCCAGCTCGGCTGGTCCGCGCCTGACGGCACGGCCGTCCTTTCCGGGCTCGATTTTCGTTTCACCGCCGAACGACTCGGCCTTGTCGGACGCAATGGCGTCGGCAAGTCGACCTTGCTCGCCCTGATCGCCGGGCAACGCGCGCCCGCCAGCGGCACGATCCGCATCGACGGCGGCATCGCGACGCTGCGCCAGACCGTTCAGGTCGACCCGGAGGAACGCATTGCCGACCTGTTCGGCGCGCGGGAGGCGCTGGCCCTGCTCGGCAAGGCGGAGCGGGGCGAGGTCGATATGGCGGAGCTGGAGGCCTGCGACTGGACGCTGCCCGGCCGGATCGAGGAAGCGCTGGCCTCCGTCGGGCTGGCGGCCGATCCCGACACGCCATTGCTGGCCTTGTCCGGCGGCCAGCGCAGCCGCGCCGCGCTGGCCGGAGCGGCCTTTGCCCGGCCCGACTTCCTGTTGCTGGACGAGCCGACCAACAATCTGGATGCCGAGGGGCGCGCTGCCCTGTCCGACCTGCTTTCGCGATGGAAGGCCGGCGCGATCGTCGTCAGCCACGACCGCGCGCTGCTGGAGCAGATGGAGGCGATTGCGGAACTGACGAGCCTTGGCATCCAGCGCTATGGCGGCAACTGGACCGCCTATCGCGAGCGCAAGGCGGTCGAACTCGCCGCGGCGGGCCAGCAACTGGAACAGGCCGAACGGCGCATGACGGACATCGCCCGCCGGACGCAGATCGCAGCCGAGCGCAAGCAGCGCCGGGACGCCGCCGGAGCGCGCAAGGGTGCGAAGGGCGACATGCCGCGCATCCTGATCGGCATGCGGAAGAACCGGGCGGAGGGGTCCGGCGGCGATGCCGCGCGATTGGCCGACCGCCTGCGCCGGGAGGCGGAGGAGGCGGCGCAGGCGGCGCGCAGCCGGATCGAGATCGTCGAAAGCCTGACCGTCGCCCTGCCCTCGACCGGATTGCAGGCGGACCGGCAGATCGTGCGGATCGACAGGGTGTCGGCGGGCTATCGCGCCGATGCGCCGGTGCTGCGCGACTTCAGCCTGCGGATCGACGGGCCGGAGCGGATTGCCGTCACCGGGCCCAATGGCGCGGGCAAATCGACGCTGCTGAAGCTGATCGCCGGTCTGATCCCGCCGCTGTCCGGCACGGTGCAGCTATCGGTCGATTGCGCGCTGCTGGACCAGAGCGTCGGCCTGCTCGACCCGCGGGCCAGCATTGCCGCCAATTTCGCCCGGCTGCACCCCCGCGCCACCGAAAATGCCGTGCGCGCGGCATTGGCGCGGTTCCGGTTCCGCGCCGATCTGGCGCTGCAGAGGGTGGGGACGCTCAGCGGCGGGCAGTTGTTGCGCGCCGGGCTCGCCTGCGTGCTTGGCGGCGACACATTGCCGCCGCTGCTGATGCTGGACGAGCCGACCAATCATCTCGATCTCGATTCCGTCGCGGCCATCGAGCAGGGGCTTGCCGCCTTCGACGGCGCGTTGATCGTGATCAGCCATGACGCCGCCTTTCTGGAAGCGGTCGGCATCGGCCGGGAGGTCAGCCTGGAATAGGCGCGCCGGTCAGTGCGCCGCCGAACGATCGACATTGCCGGTGGGGCGGGGAGCAAGCCACACCACGGCGGCGGCCAGGAACAGCACCAGCGCGGCGATGAAGAAGACATGGTTCATCGACACCACCTGCGACTGGGCGTCGACCAGATTGCCCACCGTCTGCCGCGCCTGTTCCTGCGTGAAGCCGCGGCTGGCCAGGTCGGCCATGGTCGCGTCGCCATGCAGCGTCCCGACCACCTCATTGCGCCACACCCGCTGCCCGTTCCCCCAGCCGGTCAGCACGATCGACGTGGAAATGGCGATGGCCAGCGTGCGCAGGAAATTCTGCATGCCCGCCGCAGAGGCGGTTTCCTCCGGCCGGACCGACCCCAGGGTCAGCGTCGTCAGCGGGATCATGAACAGGGGCATGCCGAAACCCTGGGCCAGTTGCGGAAGGGAGATCGTCCAGAAATCCGCATCGGTGGTCCAGTGCGCCCGCCAAAGCGTCATCAGCCCGATCCAGGCGACGCCGGTCGAAATCATCAGGCGCACGTCGACCTTGCTCACCAGCCGCCCGACAATGGGCGCCACGAGCATGGCGGTCATCGCCGTGAACGCCGTCGCCAGCCCCGCCCAGGCGGCGGTATAGCCCATCGAAATCTGCAGCCATTGCGGGATGACGACGATACCCGCGAAATAGGCGCCGAAGCAGAGCGCGAGCGTGAACACCCCGGAGGTGAAGCCGATATGGCGGAACACGCGCAGGTCGACGATGGGATGTTCCTCGGTCAGTTCCCAGATCAGGAAGACGCAGAAGCCGATGGCCGCCAGCACCGCCAGCGCGACGATCAGCGGATCGCCGAACCAGTCATGGTCGCGCCCGATGTCCAGCATGATCTGAAGGCAGCCGATCCAGAAGATGAGCAGCGCAAGGCCGATATAGTCGATGGGCAGCTTCATCCGATCCGTCTCCACCGGGGGCAGCAGCACCATGGCGGCAAAGACGCACAGGGCCGCGATGGGCAGGTTGATGAAGAAGATCCAGTGCCAGCTCCAGTTGTCGCTGATATAGCCGCCGACGATGGGACCGAGCGCGGGGCCAAGCAGCGTCGTCATCGCCCACAGCCCCATGACGCGCCCGCGCTGTTCCGGCGGGAAGATGCGCATCAGCAGGGTCTGCGACATCGGCATCAGCGGCCCGCCGCACAGGCCCTGGCCGATGCGGCAGACGACGATCATGCCCAGCGTCATGGACAGGCCGCACAGCAGGGAGAACAGGCCGAAGCCCAGCATGCCGAAGGTGAACAGCCGCACGGCGCCGAAGCGCTGCGCCAGCCAGCCGGTCAGCGGCACGCAGATCGCCTCCGCCACGGCGTAGCTGGTGATGATCCAGGTGCCCTGATCGGCGGAAATGCCCAGATTGCCCGCGATATGCGGCACCGAGACATTGGCGATGGTAAGGTCGAGCACGACCATGAAATTGCTGAGCGCCAGCGTCAGCCCCGCCAGCAGGCGATGACGGGGCGACAGGAGCGTGAAGGTTTCGGCCGGGCGGCTCACCACGGGCCTCCCTATTCGCCCGAAAGGTCGATTTCGGCTTCCATGGAAAGCCCGATGCGCAGGGGATGTTCGGCCAGTTCCCTGGGATCGAGCGCGATGCGCACGGGCAGGCGCTGCACCACCTTGATCCAGTTGCCGGTGGCGTTCTGCGCCGGGATCAGCGCCATCGACGCGCCGGTGCCGCCGGCGAAGCCGATCACCCTGCCATGATAGACGACGTCGCCGCCATAAAGGTCCGAAGTGACCGTGGCGGGCATGCCGACCTTCACCCGGCCGAGCTGGCGTTCCTTGAAATTGGCGTCGACATAGACCTGGGCGAGCGGCACGATGCTCATGATCGGGCTGCCCTGCGCGACGCGCTGGCCGACCTGCACCGACCGCCGGGTCACGACGCCGTCGATCGGGGCGCGGATGATGGAGCGGTCAAGGTCGAGCCGGGCATTGTCCAGCTTCGCCTTCGCGGCCAGCACGGCGGGATCGGTGTCGACGGTCGACCCGCGCACCAGCGCGTCATTGGCGGCAAGCTGGCCGCTGGCCGCGCCGCGTGTAGCCTCGGCCGTCGCCACCCCGGCCTTCGCCAGGTCGAGCGCCGCCTGCGCCGCGGCATAGGCCTTGCGCGCGCTGGTCAGTTCCTCGCCCGAGACGGCGCCGTTGGGGGCCAGCGCCTCCCGCCGACGGAGGTCGATGCGCGCCTTGTCGAAATCGGCCTGCGCCGTCGCGAGCTGGGCCCGCGCCTGGTTGATGTCGGCGCCGCGCGCCTCCACCTGCGCCGCCAGCGAGCCGCTGGTCGCGAGGGTCTGGCGGAAGCGGCGGCGGGCTTCGGCAAGGTCGGCCTCCGCCTGCGCCACGGCGATGCGGGCGTTGGTGGGGTCGAGCTTCACCAATATGTCGCCGCGCTTGACCGCCTGGGTATCCGTCACCAGCACTTCGACCGCCTGGGCGGAAATGAGCGGCGTCACCTGCGCCACTTCCGCATTCACATAGGCATTGTCGGTGCTGACATGGTTGCGGCCGACCAGCAGGTACCAGAGGGCATAGGCCGCGCCGACGACCAATATGACCAGCGCCAGCCGCACGAGCCATTTCCTGCGGGTTTCCATGCGCCGGGCGGCGGCATCGGCCGCATCGTCGGCCTTGCTCGCTTCGGACGTGAATTCGGGCTTGGCGTCAGCCATGGGGCGTATCCTTGGGCAACTGGAGCGGGTTCTGCGCATCGCTGGCGGCAAAGCCGCCGCCCAGCGCGCGGACGAGGGCGATGTCGAGCGTGAAGGCGCTGGCCTCCAGCTCCGCGACGGTCTGGCGGGCGGCCAGAAGCTGGTCCTCCACGTTCAGCACGTCGAGATAGGTGTTGAGCCCGCCTTCATAGCGCTGGCGGGCGATGTCATAGGCTTCCTCCGACGCGATCAGCGCCGCGCGGGCATCGGTCAGCCGCTGGTCCAGCGTCCGCCGTCCGGTCACGGCGTCGGCCACCTGCTGATAGGCGCCGAGGACGGTCCGGTCATAGCTGGCCACCGCCTCTTCATAGGCGGCGCGGACGCCGCGATACTGGCCGCTGAGCGCGCCGCCATGGAAGATCGGCAGGCTGACCGCCGGCCCCGCATTGCCGAACAGCGAATCCTTCTTGAACAGCGTGTCCGCGAAGGAGCTCGATCCGCCGGAGAAGGCGCCGTTCTGGAGCACGGTCTGATAGCCGAGCGATTGCACGCCGATCAGCGCGCTCAGGCGAATGGCCGGAAAGAAGTCGGCCCGCGCCACCTTGATCCGCTTGGCCGCCGCTTCGGTCCGGGCGAGCGCCGCGGCGACATCGGGGCGGCGGGCGACCAGATTGGTGGTGACGTCCGCCGGCAGGCCGAGCGGACCGGGGCTGCCGAGCCGGGGCCTTGCAATGGCGAGACCCCGGTCGGGTCCGGCGCCGATCAATGCGGCGATCTGATGCTGGCGGACCGCAATCGCCTGGTCGGCGGCGGCGAGCTGCGCCTTGGCGGAGAATAGGGTGGCGTCGGCCTGCCGCTCGCTGCCGCGCGTTTCCAGCCCGTTGGCGCGGCGGTCCGCCACCAGCTTCTGGCTGGCGGTGCGGATTTCCAGCGCGCGGGCCTGAATGTCACGCTCGTCATAGAGCCGGGCGAGATCGGCATAGGCATCGGCCACGCCGGCCGCCAGCGCCAGCCGGGCCTGCCGCGCATCGATCTCCGCCGCGCGGGCTTCCGAAGTCGCCGCCGCCAGCGCCGCCCGGTTCCTGCCCCACAGATCGAGGTCGAAGCCGAAATCCAGCGCCACCCGGCCGGTACCCAGCCAGCCCTTGGGAACGAATTCCTTGGGCATCCCCATATTATAGCTGGATTTGGTGACGCCGCTGCTGGCGTCCAGATCGACCGAAGGCAGCAACGGCGCGCCCGCCTGCTGCGCGGCGGCATTGGCCTGGGCGAAGCGGGCGGCGGCGGCGCTGACGTCCGGCGAACCCTTCAGCCCTTCCTCGATCAGCGCGTCCAGTTGCGGATCGCCATAGCCCTTCCACCAGCCTTCGGACGGCCATTGCGCGGAACCGTCGGCCTGAAGGCTGCGATCCGCCGCGATGCTGGCGGGCGCGCGCACGACCGGCTGGGGGCCAAGGTCGGGCACCGCCGCACAGGCGGACAGCAGGGCCACGCCCCCGGCAAGAAGCCCGGCGCGAGCGGAAGGGGGAAAGGGATTTGGAAGGCGACTCACGGGCATAAAACCGTACCAAATAGTATGAAATGAGCCTTTGCGCCTGATGCGAATCCTTGTCAACCAAAATAGCGTACTATATGGTACGATTTCATGACGGAGCCCATTCCCCCGATCAGCCGCCGCGAAGCGCGGCGCCGCGACCGGCGCAAGACCATATTGAAGGTCGCGTCGCGTTCCTTCATGGAAAAGGGCTATGCCGCGACGACCATGTCGGGGATCGCCGCGGCGCTGGGCGGATCGAAGGGCACCCTGTGGAGCTATTTCCCGTCCAAGGAAGAGCTGTTCGCCGCCGTTCTGGACGACGCGACCACCGCTTATCGATCGCGCCTCGCTGAAATCCTCGATCCCGACGGCGACCTTGCAGGCACGTTGCGGACCCTGGGCGTCAACCTGCTGACGAAGATCACATCGCCCGAAAGCGTCGCGCTATACAGGCTGGTGGCGTCGGAAGCGGGCCGCTTTCCCGAAATGGGGGCGATCTTCTACCAACATGCACCGGGCAATACCCGGCGATTGGTGGCCGAATTCCTGGAAAGGGCGATGGATCGCGGGCTTTTGCGCCGGGCAGACCCCGAACTGGCGGCGCGCACCTTCACGATGCTGATGCTTACGGGCTGTCACCAGTCGCTGGTCTGGGGACAGATCGAGCGGGCGACGGCAGAGCAGATCGAGGCCGATGTCGACAATGGGCTGGACTGTTTCCTGCGCGCCTATGCGCCGGAGCCGCGTTAACCATTTCTTTGCCCGCCGATCCTATGCTGCGCGGTGGCAAGAGGTGGGACGTCATGCAATTCTGGAAACGCGACAGCATCAGCAGGCCGCAACAGGCGCAGGGTCCGGACGGCGGACACGCGCCCCGGCGATTGCGCCTTCTGCTGGTCGATGAAGACGCCACGTCCCGCGCCGTCGTGGCCCGGCGGCTGTCGCATCTGGGCTATGACGTCGCGCTGGCGGAAAGCGGCTTCACCGCGATCAACATGCTGGTCACGCGGCCGGTGGACATCATCCTGATCGACATGGGACTGGCGCTGCTGCCCGGCCTGACGACGATGCGGAAGATCCGCGCGGCGGGACTGGCCGAAAATGCCTGTTTCGTCATGATCGGCGGGCGGAACGACAGGGTGTCCGCGGTCGACGCGCTGGATGCGGGGGCCGACGACCATGTGGTGAAGCCCTTCGATTTCGACCTGCTGGATGCGCGGCTTCGCCATTTGTGCGCAAGGGCGGAGCAGGTCGGTGCGCTGGCGCGGCATAATGCGGAACTGGACGCGCGGATCGCCCGCCGCGCGCTGGAACTGGGCGAAACGCGCGATGCGCTGGCGGAGATGCAGGCGGACCGGGCGCGGCTGGTGTCATCGATCCAGGCGCTGCATGACGAGATCGCCCGGCTCAACGCGGCGCGGAACTAGGGCCTGAGGCTGTCATCCCGGCGCAGGCCGGAATGACGGGCCGGAATCACTTCAGCCACTGCGTCGCCGCGAACCAGCCGGCAATGCCGGCCGCCATGGCCATGCACACACCGACCACGCCCCAAAAGGCCCAGGGTTCATGGGCATAGGGTATGCCGTCCACATTCATCCCCAGCAGCCCGGTCAGGAAGGTCAGCGGCAGGAACACCAGCGCCACGACCGAGATGATCAGCGCCTGCCGGTTCATCTGCTCCGCGCGCAGGTCGGTCAGTTCTTCATGGGCGAGCGCCGACCGTTCGCGCACCGCTTCCAGCTCCTCCGCCATGCGGGCGCAGCGGTCCGCCGCTTCCTGGAGGTGCAACCGGTCGTCGGGTTCCAGCCATGACGCATCGGCGGCGGACAGTCTTTCCAATGCCTGCCGCTGCGGCGCGATGAAGCGGCGATAGCCGATCGCCGTCGCGCGGATTTCCGACACGCGCCGCCGCGCCTCCGCCGGGCCATGTTCGGTCAGCGCGCTTTCGATCTCGTCCAGGCCGTCGCCCAGTTCGGCGACTTCCGGGTCGAGCGCTTCGGTGATCTGCTGCGCGAAGGCGGCGATCAGGTCGCCCGGATCGCGGATCAGACCCCGCAGCATCTGCTGCATGACGGGCTCCATCGCCGCGAGCGGCCGATAGCTGACGGAAATGACCCGCGCCTCTTCGGCCCAGAGGCGGATCGACACCAGCGGGTCGCCTCCATCGTCATCCGCCGCGCCAAGCCCGCGCAGGTTCACCAGCGCGCCATGGGCCATCAGCGTGCAGCGCGGCCGGGTCTCCTGCGCCAGCAGCGCGGACAGCGCCGCTTCGGGCATATGGTCGCAGCGGGACGCGACGTGGCGGGCATCCTCCTTCCAGCCATCGGCATGGACCCAACTGAACGGCGCGTCCTGCGTCCGCGCGCAGAAATCGTCGAGCGAGATTTCCTGCGCCCGAGCGCCGTCGAAGAGGAAGACCCGGCTTATGGCGTCATCTCCATCCAGAGCGACAGGCCTGCCCCCGGATCGTCGGGCGGCGCGTCTGCCAGGATGCGCACGGCATCGGCCCGCGCCCTGTCCAGTATCGCGGCAGGCACGTCCGGCGCGTGATAGACGCGATCCGCCTCGCCCAGCAGGCGGGCGGCGCGCAGGCTGAGATCGTCGGGATCGCCCGACAGCAGGCGGATGTTTTCCAGCCTGTCGGCCCCGGTCCAGAGCCCGCCCCCTTCGGAAAGCCAGTGCGGCACGGCGTCCACGGCTTTGTCGGACAGCGGATCGATCAGCCCGCGCACGGCAAGGCCGGCGTCGATCGCCCGCCGCCTTGCCGCGGCATCGGGCCAGCGCTGGCGGATCGCGGCGCGCGCATCGTGAAGCGCCGTCGCCAGCAGCCCCAGACGGGCCGGCAGCAAAGCTTCGATGCGTTGCCTGAGCGCCTTGGCGAGACCCGCCGAAGCGCCGCCCGTGCCGATGGCGATCAGCACCGGCTCCCGGTCGACAATGGCGGGCAGGGTGAAGTCGCAAAGTTCCGGCCTGTCGGTCGCGTTCACCAATATGCCCCGGGCCCGGAGCCGCTGCACGGTCGCCGCATCGCCATCCGAGACGATGGCGAGCGTGGCCTCAGCCGCCTCGCCCACGATCCGCGCGCCCGCCCGTTCGAGCAGGCGCCGCTTGGCGTCCGCCGCCTCCCCTTCGCCGGTCAGGATGACGGCCCGCCCTTGCAACCGCAGGAAAACGGGCAGGCTGTGCATCAGTCCTGCACATCCTTCGACGCTACCCAGGCCGGAATGCTGTCCCCCTCGATCAGCGCCTCGACCGGCGGACGGGCGCGGACAACGGCCCATTTGTCGCCCGACACCAGCACTTCGGGCGTCAGCGCGCGGCTGTTATAGGTGCTCGCCATGGTCGCCCCATAGGCCCCGGCGGTCATGAAGGCGACCAGATCGCCCGCCCCCACCACATCCATGTCGCGGTGCATGGCGAAGGTGTCGCCCGTCTCGCACACCGGGCCCACCACATTGGCGGCGGCGCGCTCGCCCTTCGGTTGCACGGCGCGGATGTCGTGCCAGGCGTCGTAGAGGCTGGGCCGCAGCAGGTCGTTCATCGCCGCGTCGACGATCACGAAGGGGGCCTGCGCGCCCTGCTTCACCCGCACCACCTGCGACAGCAGCACGCCCGCATTGCCGACGATCAGGCGGCCCGGCTCGAACATCAGGCGGACGTTCCAGCCCTGCGTCACCTTCGTCACCATCGCGCCATAGTCGGCGGGGCTGGGCGGCAGCGGCTGCGAGGGATCATAGGGCACGCCCAGCCCGCCGCCGAGATCGGCGGTGCGGATGTCATGGCCTTCGCCGCGCAGCCTTTCGATCAGCGCGCCGACCTTGGCGAAGGCGGCTTCCAGGGGCGCGAGATCGGTGAGCTGGCTGCCGATATGCACCGCCACGCCCTGCACGTCGAGGCCGGGGAGGCCGCGCGCCGCGGCATAGCTGGCCAGCGCCCGGTCATAGGGGATGCCGAACTTGTTTTCCGACTTGCCGGTCGAGATCTTGGCATGGGTTCCCGCGTCGACATCGGGGTTGATGCGATAGGCGACCGGCGCCCTCTTCCCCATCGACAGGGCCACTTCGGAGAGCATTTCCGCTTCGGGCTCACTTTCCAGATTGAACTGGTAGATGCCCTTTTCCAGCGCGATGCGCATTTCGTCGGCCGTCTTGCCGACGCCCGAAAAGACGATGCGGTCCGCCGGAATGCCCGCCGCCATGGCGCGCAGCAATTCGCCCACCGACACGACGTCGGCGCCGAGGCCCAGCTTCGCCAGCGTCGCCAGCACGGCGGCGTTGGGATTGGCCTTCACCGCGAAGGCGATCAGCGGATCATCAAGCTGCGACAGTCCTTCGCGGAACACGCCGACATGGCGGGTCAGGGTCGCGGTCGAATAGATGTAGACGGGCGTGCCGACCTGCGCGGCGATCTCCGCCATCGGCACCTGCTCCACCAGCATCGCGCCGTCGACATAGGTAAAATGGTCCAAGTCAGTCTATCCTAGAAATCTTATCGCCAAAAATCAGCGGGGGTCGCTTTCGGGCGGCAGGTCGAACGGGTCGTCGCCACGCACCTTCGATTGGGTCAGCAGTTCGACATTCCGTTCCGGCCGCGCCTGGATCGTGGGCGTGGTGAGCTGCGCTGCGGTGGGCGCCGTCGCCGCCCCCACCGGCACGGCGGGCAGGCGCTGCCCCTGCACCGGCTTCAGCGGCTGGCGACCGCCGCAGGACGCCAAGGCCAGCGCAAGCGCCGCCAGCGCAACCCCTTTGGCGATCCGTGCCGTCATCACTTCTTCTGCCCTTTCGCGTCGTTCCGGGCCTCAGCGATCCGCGCACGCACCTGATCGGGCGCGGTGCCGCCATGGCTCCTGCGGCTGGCGACCGAGGCGTCGACCGTCAGCACCGCATAGATACGCTCATCGATCCGCGCATCAATGGCCTTGAGCGTTTCCAGCGGCAGATCGGCAAGCTGCACGCCCGCCGCCTCCGCCGCCGCGACCGCGCGGCCCGTGATATGATGCGCCTCGCGGAAGGGAATGTCGCCCTCCCGCACCAGCCAGTCGGCGAGGTCGGTGGCGGTCGCGAAGCCGCTTTCCGCCAGGCCGCGCATCCGGTCGGTGCGGAACGTCACCGTCTCGATCATGCCGGTCATCGCCGCGATGGACAGGCCCAGCAGGTCATGCGCCTCGAACACCGGCGGCTTGTCGTCCTGCATGTCCTTCGAATAAGCGAGCGGCAGGCCCTTCATCGTGACGCAGAGCGCATTCATGCAGCCCATGATCCGCCCGGCATGGCCGCGCACCAGTTCGGCGGCGTCGGGATTGCGCTTCTGCGGCATGATCGAGCTGCCGGTCGAATAGGCGTCGGGCAATTTCACGAAGCCGAAGGGCTGGCTAGCCCAGATGATGAATTCCTCGGCCAGCCGCGAGAGGTGCAGGCTGCACTGGGTCGCCGCCATCAGATAGTCGAGCGCGAAGTCGCGGTCCGACACGCTGTCGAGGCTGTTGTCGGTCGGCTTGGCGAAACCGAGCGCCGCCGCCGTGGCGTGGCGGTCGATGGGGAAGCCGGTCCCGGCCAGCGCCGCCGCGCCCAGCGGGCACTCGTTGAGGCGGGCGCGGGCGTCGGCGAAGCGGCTGCGGTCGCGGCGGACCATCTCATGATAGGCCATCAGGTGATGACCGAGCGTCACCGGCTGCGCGGACTGGAGATGGGTGAAGCCGGGCATCACCGCATCGGCATGCTCCTCTGCGCGGGTGAGCAGCATGGCGGACAGGCCCTGCAGGCCCGCCTCCACCTCATCGATGGCGTCGCGCACCCAGAGGCGGAAATCGGTCGCCACCTGATCGTTGCGCGAGCGCGCCGTGTGCAGCCGTCCCGCCGCCGGACCGATCAATTCGGCCAGCCGCGACTCCGTGACCATGTGGATGTCTTCCAGGTCCAGATCGACCGGCACGCCGTCGGCTTCATATTCGGCGGCGATGCGGTTCAGCCCCTCGGTGATCGCCTGCGCGTCCTCTCCGTCGACGATGCCCTGTTTGGCGAGCATCGCGACATGGGCCTTGGACCCGGCGATGTCCTGCTTCCACAGGCGCTTGTCGAACGGGATCGACGCATTTATCTCCCGCATGACCGAAGCCGGACCGGCCGCGAAGCGTCCGCCCCACATGCTGTTGGAGCTTTTCCCCGTGCGATCATCCTTACGCTGCGTAATGACACTGCTCCTGCTGGCCGGCCTTGGCGCGTGCGATAAGCAATCCCCGGCCGCCGGGCAAGGCCCGAACGCCACCAGCGGCGAGGCGACGGGACCGGCGCAAAGCGGGAAAGGCGCGTTCAGCTACACGCTCGACAGGTCGAAGGCCGGAACCGCTGCCCCCGATTTCACCTTCCAGAATCCGGACGGCAGCGATGCCAGCCTCAAGGATTTCGCGGGCAAGCCGGTGCTGGTCAACCTCTGGGCGACCTGGTGCGCGCCCTGCGTGGCGGAAATGCCGACGCTGGATGCCGTGGCGGCGGATTATGGCAGGAAGGGGCTCGCCGTCCTCACCATCTCCCAGGACAGCCAGGGGGAGACGGTGATCAAGCCCTTCTTCGAGAAACATCCCCTGCCCCATCTGAAGGGCTGGATCGACCCGGAAAACCAGTTCGGCTTCCACTACAACACCGGCATGCTGCCGACGACCGTCATCTATGATGCGCAGGGCAAGGAAATGGTCCGGGTGGTCGGCGCGATGGATTGGGCCAGCAGGGAAGGCCGCGCGCTGATCGAAGCGGCGATGGCGAGCTGATCCCCTGCTCCCCCTCTCCACTCTTCATGTCGATAGGTTCGGCATGACGAACAGGGGCAAGGTTTTCCTGAAACGAACTTCCGTCAAAAATCCGCCATATGCGCTGCTTGCAAAATGCGGCGCGCCACATGCACCCTAATCAATTGCCATTCTGCCTCATGGCGTCGCAATCTGGTCTGATTTTCCTCCTAGAAATAAAGAAGAAATATTTAATTTTTCTATTTTTTGTGCGATGCGGTAGAGGTTTCATCCTAAAAGTTCGTTGATCCCCCTGTCATGGATAAATGCAAAACAGGGGGCATAGATGACAAGATTATCCGCTCTTCGCCTTTCATTGGTGCTGGCCTCGTCCTGGTCGGCCTGTGCGATGGCGCAGGAGGCGCAGACCGCGCAAGCCGATGATGGCGCCGCCATCATCGTTACCGGCACCCGCGCCGTCGGCATGCAGGCGGCCGAAAGCGCCGCGCCGATCCAGGTGCTGAGCCAGGAGGCGATCAGCCATGTCGGCCAGCCGAACCTCAACCAGGTCCTGACCCAGATCGTCCCGAGCTTCACCGCCCAGACGCAGGGCACCGACCTTTCCAGCTTCTCGCTCTCCGCCCGTCTGCGCGGCCTCAGCCCCAACCACACGCTGGTGCTGGTCAACGGCAAGCGCCGCCACGGCAACGGCATCCTCCAGGTGATTTCCGGCGCGTTCCAGGGTTCGGCGGCGCCCAGCATCGACCTGATCCCGCCGGACGCCATCGCCCGCGTCGAAGTGTTCCAGGAAGGCGCGGCCGCCGTCTATGGCACGGACGCCATCGCGGGCGTCATCAACTTCATCCTGAAGGACAATAACGAAGGCGGCAGCTTCAAGGTCACGGGCGGCCAATATTATGACAGCGAAGGCGAATTGTTCTCCGCCTCCGGCAATATGGGCTTCAAGCTGGGCGAGGACGGCTTCTTCAACCTGAGCCTGTTCCACCGCCGCCAGGATTACACCACGGTGGGCACCGGGCAGGTCCAGATCACCAGGCCGGACGGCACGCTTCAGCCCAACACGCCCGCCCAATGGTCGAACCTGGCGGGCGACGCGCTGTCGGGCATCAACGGCGGCCAGCCCAAGACCTATCTGACCGAAGCCTTCTACAATATGGGCTATGATTTCGGCGGCATCGAACTCTACAGCTTCGGCGATTATGCCCGCCGCATCGGCTATGCCAAGCAGGGCTACCGCCATCCCAAGCGCATCTGCTACGAAACCGGCAATCTGGGCGGCAGCATCACGCCCGCGGCATATAATCCCAATATCTGCTATGGCGACACCGGCACCTGGGGCATGGTGCCGCTCCAGCATGTGATCGAGGATGAATATAGCTTCACGGTCGGCGCCAAGGGCGATTTCGGCGGCGACTGGAATTACGACATCAGCACGACCTACGGCTATCAGAAGGACGACATCTGGACCGAAGCGTCGGCCCATCGCGAAGTCTGGCAGGAAAGCTATGCCGCCTCCCTGCAGGGCATCGGCAGGCCCAATACGGTGGACAAGGCCTATGACGGCGGCTTCCGCCTGAGCCAGACCACCGTCACCGCCGACATCCGCAAGGAATTCGACGCCGGCATGGCGGGGCCGCTGACCCTGGCGTTCGGCGGCGAATATCGCCGCGACACCTATGAGATCGTCGCGGGCGATTATTATTCGACCTACAAGACGGGCGTTCAGTCCTTCCCCGGATACAAGGCGACCGACGCGGGCAAGTTCCGCCGCAGTTCGCGCGCGGGCTACATCAACCTGATCGCGGAGCCGGTTGAAAACTGGTCCGTCGACCTTGCCGGCCGTTACGAGGATTATACCGACTTCGGCGACACCACCATCGGCAAGATCACCACGCGCTACGACTTCAGCCCCGCCTTCGCGATTCGCGGCACGGTCAGCACCGGCTTCCGCGCGCCGACGCTGGCGGAACAGAAATATTCGACCATCAACGTCGGTCCGACCAGCGCCGTCGCGCAGCTTCCCGCCGGCACGCCTGCCGCCGCGCTGCTGGGCTTCAACTCGCTGAAGCCTGAAAAGTCGAAGAACTTCTCGGCCGGCGTCGTGCTGCGGCCGGTGCCGAAGCTGGCCATCACGGTCGACGGCTATATCATCAAGATCAAGGACCGCATCACCGGCACGGCGGCCCGCAACGCCGTCCTGAACGGCGTGCCGCAGCCGGGCGGCGCCGACATCCTGAACGCGCTGAACGCCGCCGGCATCGTCCTGGACAGCGCCCTGTTCACCAACGGCACCATCGGCGTGTCGAGCTTCACCAACGGCATCGACACCCGCACCTGGGGCATCGATTTCTCGGCCGCCTACCCCGTCGCGCTGGACTTCGGCACGCTGAACCTGTCGCTGACGGCGAATTACAACAAGACGAAGATCACCGACAACAAGGTCGGCTACCCCATCTTCAACGCGGCGTCGGAAAGCAACATCGAGCGTTCCAACCCCGACTACAAGATCGTGGCCGGCGCATTGTTCAAGAGCGGGAAGTTCGCGCTCAACCTGCGTGAGACCTTTTACGGCAAGACCAGCGTGCTTGTCCGCCCGGCCTTCACGCCGTCCGCTGGCTTCATCCCGAATGGCGGCTTCCTGATCGCGGACGGCGCCATCGTGAACGGGGTGAACGCCAACCAGCTCTACTTCAACGGCGTGGTCAAGGCGACCGCGCTTACCGATCTGGAGGCAAGCTACGACTTCACCGATGCCGTCACCTTCTCTGTGGGTGCGAACAACCTGTTCAACAAGCGGCCGGAAGTGCCCGCGCTGATGCAAGGCGTCACGCCGGGCGCTGGCGTCTCGCCCTATATCAACGGCGCCGGGGCCTATAACAGCTATTATGGCCACGGACCCTACAGCACGTCGGGCGGCTATTATTACGCCCGGCTCGACTTCAAATTCTGACGCGTCACGAAGGAAGGGCCGGTCCGCCAAAGGACCGGCCTTTTTGCATCGGGGAAATAGGCATATGAAGAAATGGTTCGCCCTGGTCCTGGCTGTTGGCGCCACGCCGCTGGCCGCGCAGCAGCCTCCCTTCTCCCCTGCCGTGCGGGCAGGCGATACCCTGTATCTTTCCGGCCAGATCGGCCGGGTGCCGGATGGCATGGACCCCCATAAGGAGGGCTTCGATGCCGCGGTCCGCAATTCCATGGATTCCATCGGCAAGATCCTGAAGGACAATGGCCTCGACTTCGGCCATGTCGTCAAATGCACGGTGATGCTGGACGACATGGCGGATTGGCCACGATTCAACGGCACCTATGTCAGCTATTTCCAGGGCAAGCGGCTGCCCGCCCGAAGCGCGTTCGGCGCGGACGGGCTGGCGATGGGCGCGCCGCTGGAGATCGAATGCATCGCGAGCTTCAAATAGGCGAAGGCCGTCCGGCTTTTGGACCGCGTGGACAAATTGGGAATGTCGGGAAATGGCCAATCCAAGACATTCCCCTCCCGCAGGCGGGAGGGGTTAGGGGTGGGCGCGAGCGCAGCGAGCTTCTGACTTAGCCGTTGCAAAACAGCGCAGATGCCGCGCCAGCCCACCCCCTAACCCCCTCCCGCCTGCGGGAGGGGGAATGTCCGCAATCCACCCAAATCACTCAGTCCGGCGAGTCTCGAATTTATCCACGCCGCCTAGCGATGGCGCGCCGCTCAAGGCTCGCCCCTGGACTCCTGCATCCGCCGCTCCGCGAACCATTGCTCCAGCGCCTTGGCGGTGCAGCCGGTGAAGCCATTGCTGCCAATGGCGGAGCAACTGCCCGGCAGGGTCTGCCGCTGGACCTGCTCCATGGTCGCGACCTGGCTACCCCAGCCGGGGCCGCCCGCCGGTTCAGGCTTTTCGCGCAACTTCTTGGGAATGCGATAGCGTTCGGATTCGGGCTTGCGGGCGCAGACGATGATCTCGTCGCCCTCGCCCTTTGGGCAAGGATCGTCGCCATAGACGACCAGGTTGAAGATTTTCTGCGGCGGCTCGGCATGGGCCGCGCCGCCGAAAGTCAGGGGAGCCAGCGCGACGGCGGCGAAGGAAAGGGCAGTGAGGAGACGCATCGATCCATAATCCTTGTTCGTCCCCTGTCCCGCCGGCCGGATTGCCCGGTTTCCGGCAGCCTTCTTCCAGACGCCGCGCCGCGGCAAATGCCGTCACTGCTGCGGCGGCGTTCCCGGTTGCGGTCCCTGCGCCGGAGCCGGCTGCTGTTGCTGGGCGGCCCGGGCCTTTTCCTCCGCCACGGCCTGCGCCTCGATCGCCTTGCTTTCCGCGTCGATGGTGGAAAGGCGCCGGGTCCGTTCCGCCTCGACCAGATCCTTCCAGCTTGCATTGTCCGCGGCCTGGCGCTCCGCCTTGGCAAGGCGCGCCAGTTGCGCGAAGCAGCCGGTGGCCCCGCCGCCGCCCACCGGCGAGCAGCTTTCGGTGCCGCTGCGTCCGACATATTCCATCGACTTCACCCGTTCGCCCCATGCCTGATGGCTGGGCTGGTTCGGATCGCCGCGCAACGGCTCGGGAATGCGGTAGCGCTCCTCCTCGCCCTTGCGGGCGCAGACGACGATGTCGCTGCCCTGGCTCTGCGGGCAGGGATCGTCGCCATAGACGATGACCAGATTGACGCGTTCCGACCCCGCCTGCGCGGCGGTGGGCTGGTCCTGCGGAACGCTGGGCCCCTGTTGCGCCATGGCCGGGAAGGCAGCGCCCAGCGCAAGCATGGCGGCGATCAGGCGGGTCTTCATCATGCTTCTCCTCAGATACGCTTCGCCTTAGATATGCTTGGAAAGGGCGATGGCGGCACGACAGCCCAATCTGATGACGCCCGACAATAAGGGATAGACCGGAGCTTCCTCCGCGCCATGGGCGATGGCGGCGTCGCGATGCTCCACTTCCTCCGCCTGAAAATCCGCGATGACGGTGGAGAGTTCCGGATCGTCCTGACCCAATTGCTCGAGCTGCTCGGCATAGTGCCGGTCGATTTCGGTCTCGATCGCGGCGGTGCACGCCATGGCGGCGCGCGGCCCGATCGCCGCCGTCACCGCGCCCAGGGCGAAACCCGCCACGTTCCAGATCGGCTGCAGCGCCGTCGGACGCACGCCCCGGCGGGCGATCATCGCGTCGAAATGCTTGCGGTGCCGTTCCTCCTGCGCCGCCATGCCGGCGATGACGCGGGAATCAGGATGGCGGTCGCCCATGACGGCAAGCTGCCCGGCATAGATGCGGGTCGCACCGAACTCTCCCGCCTGGTCAACGCGCAGCATGGAGGCGCGCTGGGCGTCCGTCACCCGGCGGCCGGGCCGGGGGAAATCGGGACGCTGAGAATCTTTTGCGCTCATGCCTTGCTCCCTTTCCTGAGCAGCAGCACCAAGATGAGGAGCGCCGCCGCCGCCGACAAGAGGCCGTTATAGCCCGCCATCGAAATGCCGAACAGGCTCCACGGCGCGACGTCGCAGCGGGTGATCGGCGTCGCCATGATCTGGTTGAGGATGTCCGCCGGATTGCCGCCGGCCGGGCTGGTCGAGCAGGCGGTGAGCCCCTGCCACCAGCCATATTCGACGCCCGCATGGAACAGGCCGATGCCGCCACTGAGGCCAATGGCAAGGCCGGCGAGTCCGGTGAACAGCGCGCTCACGCAGGCCTTGCCGCGCAGCGCATAGGCGATCAGCGCCAGCGGAATGGCCGCCATATGCGCATAACGCTGCCACCAGCACATTTCGCACGGGTGCAGGCCACCGAGGAACTGGAAGGCATAGGCGCCGCCCAGCATGACCAGCGGGACGATCAGCGCCAGGGCGCGGGCGAGGGGCAAAGATTTCATGTCGCTCGCTTAAACCGTCACGTGGCTTTCGTCATGCTGAACTTGCGGGGTGAAGGGAGCCGGCCTGAGGGCCGCGCGATCCCCTCACCGAGCTGCGACCAGGCAGCGAGCTGCCAAGTCTGCGCAGCCCTCTTCCTCAAGGGAGAGGGATAAAGCGGGTGTCCGCTTCCCGTCCAACGCAATCCGGCAAGTCCCGAACCGGTCCCGCCGGCCGGGCGCGGCACGTCGATCCGCAACGATCAATGCGTCGCCGGCTTGCGGACGGGAGCGGCCTGAGCCACCGCCCCGCCCGGCTTTGCCGCCAGACGCGCTATGGTCTTCAGCGCATAGTCGAGCTGGAAATCCTCGATCCCCTTCTTCTTCAGCTCCTCTGCCGTGGCGGCGAAGCGGGGATCGTCCTTGCTGTCCTCTTCCAGCGCCGCATTGTCGGTCTTGATCTCGTTGATCAGGTGCCGGCGCAGGTCGCTTTCCCGGAATTTCGGACGATTCTTGTAATCGGGGTCGCTAAGCTGCGGCACCCTGACATCGGGTTCGATCCCGCCTTCCTGCACGGAGCGGCCCGACGGCGTGTAATAGCGCGCCGTCGTCAGCTTGAGCGCCGTGGTGTTGCTGAGCGGCAGCATGGTCTGGACGCTGCCCTTGCCGAAGCTGCGTTCCCCCATCACCAGCGCGCGATGCTGGTCCTGCAGCGCGCCCGCGACGATTTCCGATGCGGAGGCGGAGCCCGCGTCCACCAGCACGATCACCGGCAGGCCCCTCGCATCGTCGCCGGGCTTGGCATAATAGCGCTCGACATCGCCCTTGTTGCGGCCGCGCTGCGACACGATCTCGCCGCGCTCCAGGAAGGTGTCGCTGACCGACACGGCTTCGTCCAGCAGCCCGCCCGGGTTGGACCGCAGGTCGAGGATATAGCCGGTGGGCTTGCGGCCCAGCGACTTGTCGATGCTGCGGATCGCCTGGCGCACGTCGGCGCCGGTATTGGCCGAGAAGCTGACGATGTTGATGACGCCAATGCCGTTCTTCACCTCCCACTTCACCGGCTTCAACTGGATGATCTCACGCGTCAGGGTGAGGTCGATCGGCTTGTCGCGGCCGGGGCGGACGATGGTCAGCTTGATCTGCGTGCCCGGCGCGCCGCGCATCTTGTCGACCGCCTCGTCCAGCGTGCCGCCATAGATGAGCTGCCCGTCGAGATGGGTGATATAGTCGCCCGCCTTGATCCCCGCGCGCCAGGCCGGGGTATCCTGCGTCGGCGCGATCACCTTCACCGCGCCGTCCTCCTGCGTGACGGAAAGGCCGAGGCCGCCATAGCTGCCCTCCGTCTGGGTGCGGAGATTCTGGAAATCGCGGGCGTCGAGGAAGCTCGAATGCGGGTCCAGGCTGGCGAGCATGCCGTCGATGGCGCCCTTGATCAGCTTTTCGTCGTCGACCTTCTCGACATAGTCGCTGCGGACCTTCTGGAACACGTCCATGAACTCGTCGAGCGCCTTGTAGCTGCTTGCCTCCCCATCTGCGAGCGCCGCGGTGGTGGCAGGGATGAGCGCGAGCGCGCCAAGGGCGACGGCGCCCCGGAAGAAATTGGATTTCATGCGTGTCCTGAGTCCTGGCATCGAAGGGGCAATATAGGGCATTTCCGTGCAGACGCAAAAACCTTGGCTGGCGCCCCTTCCTAAACAGGCCGATGCCCCTTGCGCCATTTGGTGAACAGGTGCCGCGCCAGCATGGCGGGCGGCATTCTGAGCCAGTGGGAGCGCAGGTAGAAGGCGAAACGCAGCAGCCCGCGCCGTTCCCGTCCCCACCCGTCGCGCGCCAGCAGCCGGGCCTTGACGATCCGGTCCCGGAGCGTGAGCCGCGCCCCTTCGTCCCTCCCTTCGCCATAGAGCGCCATGGCGAGCCGCCTCGCCTGCCGCACATGGGACAGCAGGCCATGGTGCGCCGCCCGCGCCTCCAGCGCCGTCCCGTCGACGCCGTCGAGCAGGCAATATATGTCCCAGAGGTTGCGAAGCCCCCCGGCCAGATCGCCGTCGGCCAGCAGATGCGCCGCCGCGTGGCAGAGCCGGTCCTCGGGCGAGAGCATGGATAATTCGTTGGTGAGGGGAACCGCCTGCGCGATCATCGCCGCCGCGTCCGGCGTCTGCCGCGCCGTCAGCGGCAGGACGGTGTGATGCACGTCGATCATGCGGTCCCGCGCCGCGTGGATCATCGGCGGCAGCTCATGCATCCATCGGCGGTAATAGGCGTCGTCATAAGGGTCGTCCTTGACCCATTCCCATCCCGCGCCGATCAGCGCCCGTTCCACCCGATCCATCGCATCGCGCGGCACCAATATGTCGAGATCGCCGATGAAGCGCCCCTGCCCGGCGCGCAGCCCCGCCGCCGCATAGGCCGTGCCCTTGAGCAGCACGACCGGCACGTCCAGGCCGGCAAGCGCCTCTGCCGCGCGATCCGCCTCCCACAGGGCCTGCCGGGCTTCGCGCGCCGCATCCAGCCGGGCGTCCGCCAATATCGCGCCCACCGCCGGGGGCACGGGCCGCTCCCCGATTCGCAGGGCGAGCGTGCCGATCAGCCGCTCCGCCCTCGCCATGGCGATGAGGGCGTTCCACCCGTCCGCATCCAGCGCCGCCACCTCGTCAGGGTCGCGCAAGGCGCGCACCAGCAGCCGGGCGCTCATGCCAGTTCCTCCCAGAGCCGCTCGACAAGGGCGATGGCCTCGTCGCCCGATGGAAAGTCGATGGCGCGCGCCGGGACATTCCGGACGAAATCGCTCAACGCCGCGAAGCCCGCTTCGCCCAGGGCGACATAGTTGGTCGATGCCTGGGTCAGCCGCATGAAGACCTCCCCCTGGCCGACCGGGCGCACGTCCGCTTCATGGCCGAAACGCGGGAACAGCAGCAGCGCGGGCGGCGCGCCCTCCGCCATCCGCCCGATCGCCTCTCTGCGCGGGATCAGGTGGCGAATGTCCCCCTTGGCCGTCCCGGCGAGCAGCGGCCCCATGCGCTCCGCCGGGGCTTCCGCCGCGAGGACGCCGATGGCGCGGTTCTTGAGCGAGACGAGGCGCGGAAAGGGAAAGATCGCCCCCGTTTCCAGGTCGAGCAGCGCGAACTCGTCGCCCATCAGCCGCCAGCCCCGCTCCCCCAGTTGCGCGGCCAGCGTCGACTTGCCGGAACCGGACTCGCCGGTCATCACCAGCGCTCGCCCGTCCTTTTCGACGCTGGAGGCATGGAGCAGCAGGTGCCGCCGCCAGCCAAGCGCCATTTGCAGGTTCATCCCCATTTCCGCCGCCAGCAGCCCGTGGGCAAGGCTCATCGGCGCGGCGTCGGCCAGCCCATGATCGCCGGTGATGAAGATCGAGGGCCGGAACCAGCGCCGGAACGGCCCCGCAGGCTCCAGCCGCACGGTGAAATCGGCTATCGCGCCCGCCGGCATGGGATAATCGGCGTAGAGCCGCGCCAGCGCGTCCACCGGCTGGCGCCAGGCCGATCCGATGCGGAAGGTCGCCGGACCGATCTTCAGGGTCAGGGCATGGTTCACGCGATGCGGACCAGTCCAAGGGCGGCCAGTTCCGCCAGATGCGCCTCCACCAGCGGCAGGGCCTCCTCCGGCTCGCCCAGATCGTAAAGCTGGGCCAACTGCCCTAACAGCTCGCCCGCCGTAAGCGCCGCGCCGTCATCCAGCGTCGCCAGGATCTCCGGCACCGGGGCGATCGCCATATGGGTCTGTCCCGACGGCCGGTGGTAGAGCAGCACCATATCCTCCAGCACGCAGGATGCGATGGCGTCCGGGCTGTCCTGGCAATAGCGGGCTGGCATGATCGCGAAACCTGGCCTTCGGATGGGAATGTCGCGCCATCCTTAAGACAAAGGGGTAGCCAAGTGCCTAACGCGACAGGCTATTTTGCGCGACGCCCCGCCACCGCATGCCGCCGGATCGCGCCAGCCGGACAAAGGCCCGCAAATAGGCGTCGAGCGCGCTTTCGACGCCATGTTCCTTCACCGCGTCCGCCAGGCGCGCAGCCGGCGCGGGATGGTCGAGCGCCCAGAGGATCGCATCGGCAAAGGCATCGGCGTCGCCCACCGGCACCGGCGCATGCTGGCCCGCCGCGGCGAGCACCGGGCGGATATTCGGCGTCGAATCGGTTGCGACGACCCCCGTGCCGCATCCGAGCGCTTCGATGAGGGTCGCGACCAGCCCTTCCCAGCGCGAGGGTTGCAGCAGCAGATCGGCATCCGCCATCAGGGCCGCCAGTTCCGCCGGATCACCGACGAAGCCCGGAAATTCGACCCGCCCGGCGATGCCAAGCCGCGTGCAAAGCGCCTCCAGATCGCGGCGCAGCGGCCCCTGCCCGACGATCTTCAGGCGCCAGTCGAGATGCTTCAGCCGGGCGAGCGCCAGAAGCGCCGTCGCCTGGTCCTTCTGCGCGACCAGCCGCCCGACCATCAGGAAATGCCATGGGCCGCCGCCGGCTCTGGCGGCGCGCTGCCGCCGCAGCCGTTCCAGCAGCGGCGTGACCGTCGGGCGCGGCAGCAGCGTCACCTGCCGTCCCGCGAGCGGCCCGGCCTGCGTCAGCGTCATCCGGTCCGCCTCGCCCATCACGATGGTCATGGCGCTGGTCCGGGCGATGGCGCGGAAACGGCTACGCCTGATCCAGGCGGACAGGCCGCGCTGGCCGGGGCGGACGATCGGGTTGGAAATCCGACCGACCGCCCGCGTCGCCGTGCCCAGCGCCGCCAGCGCGCACAGCATGTTGCTCTGATTGCCCGCCGAATAGAGAATATCCGGGCGGAACCGCCGCACCATGACGGCCAGCGCCGGGAATTGGGCGATCATCGACAGCCGCCGCGAAAAGGGCGGCGCCGGTACGCGACGGACCGGCACGGCGGGATGGATGAGGCCCGCCACCGGGCCGTCCGTCCGCGTCATCCACAGTTCCACGTCCACGCCGCGCAGCCGCAGATGGTTGGCGAGCAGGATCGCCACCCGATCCAGCCCGCCATCGCCGGGTTCATAGAGGTAGATCGCGACCGAACAATCTTGTTTCACCCAATGGGGTGTATGGAACATGGGGTCGCCCTTGCTGCGCCTGACCGGATCGTCGAAGGCTCGACGCCGTCAACGCTGGCGAACCGTATAAGTTCGGGTGGAAATAAAGCCCTCGGCTCAGCGGGGCATTTGCAGCGATGCGTAGCAGGTGAAGCCGCTCGTCCCTGACTGAAGCCGCCGGATATAGTTGAGATAGGCCTGGTTCTGCTCATAGCTGGCGCCCGGCAGCCGGCCGCCGCGCAGCGCCTGCCGGACCTGTTCCCCGCTGAAGTTCTTGCCGGCGGGGAAGGCGCCCTGCGTTCCCGCCGGCACCACCTGCCCGTTGGGCGCGATATAATTGCCGGCCCGGCCCTGGTCGGGAACGGGTATCGTGCAGTTGAGCACCGACGCGGCCGTGTTCGCCAGCGCCGGCCGGATGGATATGATCGCGGAGGCCGCGACGGCGCCGCCCATCAGCAACTGGCGGCGCGACGGCGCGGCAAGGCCGTCGTCCTGCGACTCGGCTTCCTTCTGGGGGGGCAACGGCTCGCTCATGTCATCCTGATCCGCTATCGCGCTTGCCAAACTGTAAAAATTGCCGGCTACTGCGGCCCTCTTTGCAGCAAATGCGTCAAATTTCCAGCATGGTAACCATGAATCGCCTGACCGCCTCCCAGATCACCGCCTCGCTGGCCGTTCTGCTGCTCGGCACCGGGGGCGCGTTGATGATAGGCGCGGGGCCGCTCGACATCCTCCTGCCGGTGCTGGCGACGCTGCTGGTGCTCGTCATCTGCGCGGCCAGTCCGGACCGTCCGGAACCGGCCGTGTCGCCCCTGCCGGCGGAGGTTCCCGACATCATCGCCCATCCCGATGCGCGCGGTCTGCTGGAGGGCATAGCCGACCCGCTGATGCTGATCGAACGGGGCCGCATCATCGCCGCCAACCGCGCCGCGCAGCGGCTGCTGGGCGCGCATATCGAGGGGGAGGACGCCCGCATCGCCATCCGCCATCCCGCCGCTGCCGAACGGCTCGCCAGCCAGGCGCCGCTGGCCGAACCGGTCATGATCGAGCTGGTGGGCCTGGGCACCCGCGACCAGCGCTGGCAGATGCGGATCGCGCCGGTGGGGGAGGACGGCCATGTCCGGCGGCTGGTCCATCTGGCCGATCATAGCGGCGCCCACGCGGCGGAGAAGATGCGCGTCGATTTCGTCGCCAATGCAAGCCATGAACTGCGCACGCCGCTGGCCGGCATATTGGGCTTCATCGAGACGCTGGCCGACCCCGACCTGGGCAAGGACGACGAAACGCGGCAGCGCTTCCTGAAGATCATGGACGGCGAGGCGCGGCGGATGCAGCGGCTGATCGACGACCTCATCTCCCTTTCCCGCATAGAGGCGGAGAAATATCGCCTGCCCGACAGCGCGGTCGACCTGTCCGGCCTGGTGGCCGAGGTGGTGGGCGTGTTCCGCACCAGCCATGGCGATCGGGGGCGGGAGGTGGAGATGGAGATCGCGCCCGGCCTGACCGACGTGCAGGGCGACCGCGCCCAACTGTCGCAACTGCTCCATAATCTGATCGGAAATTCGGTGAAATATGGCCGCGCGGGCACGCCGATCCACGTGTCCCTTTCCGACGGGCCGAGCGGCCTGTTGCGGCTGACCGTCGCGGATGAGGGCGAAGGCATCGGCCCCGATCACCTGCCGCGCCTCACCGAACGCTTTTACCGCGTCGATTCGGGGCGCAGCCGGGCGGTGGGCGGCACGGGACTGGGGCTGGCCATCGTCAAGCATATCGTGGAGCGGCATCGCGGCCGGCTGGACATCGCCAGCGTGCTGGGCAAGGGCACCACCATCTCCATCCTGCTGCCCCGCTTCGCCGTCGAGGAAAAGGCCGTCGCGGCAAAGGCTTGATCAAAAAAAGACAGCGACAGGCCGGGCTTCCGCCGTCAATGTCATAAAAGTGCAATCCCATTGTCACAAAGGCGCGACGTACCGCGGCTACGGCGCGTGCCCAGAGGGGGGCGGCGAGAAGCGAATCGCGGCCTTTGACGAAGGAGATTACCCGGTGAAGCATTTCGCTCTGATGGCCGCGACCGCCGCGGCGGCACTCACTCTTTCAGGCTGCGGCCAGCAGTCCGGCGGCGGGGCCGGCGGCACCCGCGACCAGATCCGCGCGGTCGGCTCCTCCACCGTCTATCCGTTCGCCACCGCGATTGCCGAGATGTTCGTTCAGGGCAATCCCGGCATGAAGTCGCCCATCGTCGAATCGACCGGCACCGGCGGGGGCATGAAGCTGTTCTGCGCGGGCGTCGGCGCCCAGCATCCGGACATCGCCGACGCCTCCCGCCGCATGAAGAAGTCGGAATATGAGGACTGCCGGAAGAATGGCGTCAAGGACATCATCGAAATCCAGATCGGCGTCGACGGTCTGGCCTTCGCGGAATCGAAGAACGGTCCGGGCCTGAAGCTGACCCCGAAGATCGTCTATGAGGCGCTGGCCGCCAATCCCTATGGCAAGGGTCCGAACAAGGCCCAGAGCTGGAAGGATGTCGACCCCAGCCTGCCCGCCACGCCGATCAGCGTCTTCGGCCCCCCGTCCACCAGCGGCACCCGCGATTCGCTGGCCGAACTGATCCTGACCAAGGGTTGCGAGACCGACCCGGCGATGGAAGCGCTCAAGAAGAAGAATGAGGACGAGTTCAAGGCCACCTGCACCCGCATCCGCGAGGACGGCAAATATGTGGATTCGGGCGAAAACGACAATCTGATCGTCCAGAAGCTGGGCGCCAATCCCAATGCGCTCGGCGTGTTCGGCTACAGCTTCCTGGAGGAAAACAAGGACACGCTGAAGGACGTTTCCATCAACGGCGTCGAGGCGACCTATGAAACCGTCTCCACCGGCCAATATCCCGGCGCGCGTCCGCTCTTCATCTATGTGAAGAAGGCGCATATGCAGGCCATTCCGGGCCTTCAGGCCTATCTCAACACCTTCGCCGCGAACTGGGACCCGAACGGCGCGCTGACCAAGCGCGGCATGGTCGCGGCGCCGGAAGGCGTGCGCAAGGCGAGCGCCGAGACCGTCAAGTCGCTGGCCGTGCTCGACGGTTCGCAGCTCAAATAAGACAGGCGATATGACAGGTCCTGCAATCCTTCTGCTGCTCGCCGGTCTGGGCGCCATCGCCTGGGTCAGCGCCCGCGCCCGCGCGATGCGGCTGCAAAGCGCCGCGCGGGCTTCGGGCCGCCGCGACGCCGTGCACAGCCTGCCGGGCTATCACGGCTGGTATGTCGCGCTCTGGACGCTGGTGCCCGCCGGCCTCTTCCTGGCGGTCTGGGCCAATGTCGCGCCCGGTCTCGTCACGCAGGACGTGCTGGGCAGTCCGGCGGCGCAGAGCCTGCCCGCCGACGATTTCTCACGCTCCGCCATATTGGGCGAGGCGCGGGCGATCGCCACGGGGATGCAGGCGGGGGCGTTCAATCCGCTCTCGCAGGGCCTGGTCGAACCCTATAGGGACGCCATCGGCCAATATGGCTTTGCCGGCGCCGCGCTGGCGCTGGTGCTGGCCTTTGCCGGCGGCGCCTATGCCTTCACCCGCGTGCGCCCGGATTTCCGGGCGCGCACGCGGGTCGAGCGGCTGGTGATGGCGACCCTGCTGATCGCATCGCTGCTGGCGATCATCACGACGCTGGGGATCGTCGCGTCGCTGCTGTGGGAAAGCTTCCGCTTCTTTTCCATGGTCAGCCCCGTCGATTTCCTGTTCGGCGCGAAATGGAGCCCGCAATCGGCGGCGCTCGGCTATGGCAATGACGACGCCTTCGGCGCGGTGCCGCTGTTCTGGGGGACCATCTTCATCGGCGCGATCATCGCCATGGCCGTCGCCATCCCGCTGGGCCTGATGAGCGCCATCTACCTGACCCAATATGCCAGCCCCACCTTCCGCAAGTGGATGAAGCCGATATTGGAGGTGCTGGCGGGCGTGCCGACCGTCGTCTACGGCTATTTCGCGGCGCTCACCATCGCCCCGGCCCTGCGGGATTTCGCGGTCATGATCGGCATCCACGGCGCCTCTTCGGAAAGCGCGCTGGCGGCGGGACTTGTGATGGGCGTGATGATCATTCCCTTCGTCTCCTCCATGGCGGACGACAGCATCGCCGCCGTGCCGCAGTCGATGCGCGACGGCAGCCTGGCCATGGGCGCCACCACCAGCGAGACGATCCGCCGCGTGCTGATCCCCGCGGCGCTGCCCGGCGTGGTCGGCGGCGTGCTGCTGGCCGTCAGCCGCGCCATCGGCGAGACGATGATCGTGGTGATGGCGGCGGGTCTGGCGGCCAACCTCACCTTGAACCCCTTTGCCAGCGTGACGACGGTGACGACGCAGATCGTCCAGCTTCTGACCGGCGACCAGGAATTCGACAGCGCCAAGACGCTGGCGGCCTTTGCTTTGGGGCTGGTGCTGTTCATCGTGACGCTGCTGCTCAACATCGTGGCCCTGCGGGTCGTGAAGAAATATCGCGAGGCTTACGAATAATGAGTGCCGAACGCCTTCCCACCGACTGGAAGTCGGACGCGATGCGCCGGCGGATCGCCCGTCGCTATGCATCGGAACGCCGCTTCAAGGCGGCGGGTCTGCTCGCCGTCGCGCTCTCCGCCGCGTTCCTCGCCTTCCTGCTGTTCAGCATGCTGGGCAACGGCCTGCGCGGCTTCACCCGGACGGAAATCGCGGTGAAGGTCGACTTCTCCGCCTCCCCGCTGCTGCTCGACCCCAATGCCATCACGGATCAGGCGCTCGCCAATGCGAACCTGCCGATGGTGACGGGGGCGGTCGTGAAGAAGGCGCTGGGCGCGGATGCCGAGGAATGGGTGTCGCCCACCGCCTGGACCGTGCTGCGCGACGCTATCAAGGCCGATCCGAAGATCCTCGCCCGGACCGTGACGGTCAAGCTGCCCGCCGCCACCGCCATCGACCTTGCCGCCAAGAGCAACGGTTCGCCCGAGGCGGAAGCGGCGGTAGCGCGGCTCGACAAGGCGGGCCTGCTGACTACCGGCATCAACTGGGGATTCCTGACCGCGAGCGACGGCACCGATCCGACGCAGGTCGGCATCTGGGGCGCGTTCAAGGGATCGCTGCTGACCATGCTGGTGACGCTGGCGCTGAGCTTCCCGGTGGGGGTCGCGACGGCCGTCTATCTGGAGGAATATGCGCGCAAGAACTGGCTGACCGACATCATCGAAGTGTCGATCAACAATCTGGCCGCCGTCCCCTCCATCATCTTCGGCCTGCTGGGCCTGTCGATCTTCCTGAACTTCCTGCACCTGCCGCGTTCGGCGGCGCTGGTCGGCGGCATGACGCTGGCGCTGATGACCATGCCGGTCATCGTCATCGCGGGCCGCAACGCCATCAAGTCGGTGCCGCCCAGCATCCGAGACGCGGCGCTGGGCATCGGCGCCAGCCCGGTGCAGGTGGTGTTCCACCATGTCCTGCCGCTGGCCCTGCCCGGCATCCTGACCGGCACCATCATCGGCATGGCCCGCGCGCTGGGCGAGACCGCCCCGCTGCTGATGATCGGCATGCGCGCCTTCATCGCCACGCCGCCGGGGGGGATCACCGATCCGGCGACCGTGCTGCCGGTGCAGATTTTCCTCTGGTCCGACGAAGTCTCCAGGGGCTTCGTCGAAAAGACTTCCGCCGCCATCATCGTCCTGCTGGTCTTCCTGCTCGCGATGAACGGCATCGCCATCTACCTGCGCAACAAGTTCGAAAGGCGGTGGTGACCGCGATGACAGCCATGATGCATGAACAACAGACGCTGACCCCTGCGGGCGAAACCAGGATGCCGGAAACGAAGATGACAGAAACCAAGATGACGGCCCGCGACGTCAAGGTCTTCTATGGCGAGAAGCAGGCGATCAAGGGCGTGTCGATCGATGTCGACATGGACAATGTCACCGCCTTCATCGGCCCGTCGGGTTGCGGCAAGTCGACCTTCCTGCGGACGCTCAATCGCATGAACGATACGGTCGCCTCCGCGCGGGTGGAAGGCACGATCACGCTGGACGGCGAGGACATCTACGCCCCCAGCATGGACGTGGTGCAACTGCGCGCCCGCGTCGGCATGGTGTTCCAGAAACCCAATCCCTTCCCCAAGTCGATCTATGAAAATATCGCCTATGGCCCGCGCATCCATGGCCTGGCCCATGCGAAGGCGGACCTGGACGTGATCGTCGAGAAATCGCTGCGCCGCGCCGGCCTGTGGGACGAGGTGAAGGACCGGCTGCATGACAGCGGCACCGCGCTTTCGGGCGGGCAGCAGCAGCGCCTGTGCATCGGCCGCGCCATCGCCGTCGAACCGGAAGTGATCCTGATGGACGAGCCCTGCTCGGCGCTGGACCCCATCGCGACGGCGAAGATCGAGGAACTGATCCACGAACTGCGCGGCCGCTACGCCATCGTGATCGTGACCCACAACATGCAGCAGGCCGCCCGCGTGTCGCAGCGGACCGCCTTTTTCCATCTGGGCGAGCTGGTCGAATATGGCGTGACGTCGGACATATTCACCAATCCCCGGCAGGAACGGACAAAGGATTACATCACCGGACGCTACGGCTGATCCGGGGGAGGAAAGACATGGCAGAACATACGATCAAGGCGTTCGACCAGGAAATGGACAAGCTCCGCGGTCTGATCGCGGAAATGGGCGGTCGCGCGGAATCCGCCATTGAGAAGGCGATGCTCGCGCTGCAACGCCATGACAAGGTGCTGGCGGCGGAGGTCGTGGCGGAGGACAAGCGCATCGACGCGATCGAGGCGGAGGTCGAGAAGCTCGCCATCGAGATCATCGCCCTGCGCGCGCCGATGGCCAACGACCTGCGCGACGTGATCGCCGCGCTGAAGATCGTCGGCGTGGTCGAGCGGATCGGCGATTATGCCAAGAACATCGCCAAGCGCGTGCCGCTGATCGCCGCCAACCAGCGGACGCAGGAGCCGATCGCGCTTCTTCCCTCCATGGGCCAGGTCGCGGGCGAGATGGTGCAGGACGCGCTGAACGCCTTTGCCGCGCGGGATGCCGACCTGGCCGTCGCGGTGGTGGAGCGCGATACGGTGGTCGACGATTTCTACAACAGCGTCTTCCGCACGCTCGTCACCTTCATGGTCGAAAATCCCAAGACGATCAGCGAATGCGCGCATCTGCTGTTCATCGCCAAGAATATCGAACGGATCGGCGACCATGCCACCAATGTGGCGGAGATGGTCTATTATGCCGCCACCGGCCAGACCCTGCCCGACCGCGAACGCGGCGGCGCGGCGGCGGAGGGCTGAGCATGGCGCGGGCCAAGATGCTGTTGGTGGAGGATGACGCGGCGCTGGCCGAACTGCTCATCTGGCATTTCAAGCGCGAGGATTTCGAGGTCGCGCACACGGTCGACGGGGAGGAAGCGCTGCTTCTGGCGCAGGAGAATGTGCCCGACATCGTGCTGCTCGACTGGATGGTGGAAAGCCTGTCGGGCATAGAGGTCTGCCGCCGCCTGCGCCGCATGAACGGCACGGCCAACGTCCCGATCATCATGCTGACCGCGCGCGGCGAGGAGGAGGATCGCGTGCGCGGGCTGGAAACCGGCGCGGACGATTATGTGACCAAGCCCTTTTCGCCCCGCGAACTGGTGGCGCGCGTCGGCGCGGTGCTGCGGCGCGTGCGCCCGGCGCTGGCCGGCGAGACGCTGACCTTCGCGGATGTCGAGATGGACACGGTCGGCCACAAGGTCCGACGCGGCGGTCAGGTGATCCCGCTAGGCCCCACCGAATTCCGGCTGCTCAAGCATTTCCTGGAACATCCCGGCTGGGTCTTCTCCCGCGAGCGGCTGCTGGACAGCGTGTGGGGGCAGGACAGCGACATCGAACTGCGCACGGTGGACGTGCACATCCGGCGATTGCGCAAGGCGATCAACGCGGACGGCCGCTATCACGACATCATCCGCACGGTGCGTTCAGCGGGCTATGCGCTGGATACGGACGGGGTCGCGTAAAAGGCGGTCGCGGACAGATGGGGTCCGGTAGCGGTCGTCACCCCGCTATGGACCGCGCCTCCCGCACGACCAGCACCGGGACGCCATCGCGCACCGGAAAGGCGAGCCCCGCCGCCTCGGACAGCAATTCGCCCTGTTCCGCATCCCAGCGCAGGGGCGTGCGCGTCACCGGGCAGACCAGCTTCGCGAGCAGCGCCGGATCGATCCTGCCGCTCATTGCATCGTCGCCCCGCCGTCGCGTTCGATCCGCCCGACGATCTGCATCAGCTGGATGATCCGGTCGGCCCGTTCGCCCAGCGTATCCGCCTCCAGCAGGGTCTGCTTGGCCGCCGGATCGAAGGGCACGATCTGCGCGATCCCGTTCACCAGCGCCATGTCGTCGAGCCGCGACACCGCCGTCCAGTCGACCACATAGCCCAGCGCATCGGCAAAGCGCCGCGATTCCTGCTCCAGCGCCGCCCGCTCCACGGCGGAGAGGATTTCATCCTCTTGCGCAATGGGCTCCACATCCGCCTCGATCTGGCGAAAGGCGGTGGGGACGTCCAGTTCCCGCACCACACGAAAGCGCGCAAGCCCCTTCAGCAGGATGTTGTACCGGCCGCCCTCCAACGCCTCGATATGGGTGATGTGGCCCAGGCAGCCCACATCGAACAGCGCGGGCTTCGTCCCTTCCTCCCGCGGCTGGATCATGCCGATGCGCCGGTCCCGCGCCATGGCGTCATGGATCATCGCCTGATAGCGCGGCTCGAAGATATGGAGCGGCAGTTCCATGCCCGGCAGCAGCAGCGCGCCCGGCAGGGGAAAGATCGAGACGCGCGACATGACGCCTGCGCCGGTCAGGAAAACAGGATCTGGGAAAGCTTGCGCCGCTGCCCCGCGACCCAGGGATCTTCCAGCCCCGTCGCCTCGAAAAGCTTGAGGAGCTGCGCCCGCGCCGCGCCGTCATTCCACGCCCGGTCGCGCCGCACCAGTTCCAGCAACTGCTCCGCCGCTCCATCGCGGTCGCCATTGGCCATCAGGCCGTTCGCCAGTTCGAAGCGCGCCTCATGATCGTCCGGATCGGCGGCGACCTTCGCCTCCACACCCGACAGGTCAGCCACCGGCCGGGCATCGCGCGCCAGCGCAATGGCGGCGCGTGCGCGCTCCACCGCCTGGTCCTTGGCCACATCGGCGGGCAGAGCGGCCAACGCCGCTTCGGCTTCGTCGAACTGTCCCAGCGCCACCAGCGCCCGCGCCGCGCCCGAAGCCACATCGGCATTGTCGGGCAGCATCTGATCGATCTGCCGGAACACGGACAGCGCCCGCTCCGCTTCGCCCCCGGCCAGCAATTCCTCGCCCATGGCGATCAGGGGCGCAATCTCCTCCAGCTGCGCCTTCTCCTCCGATTCGATCGGCAACTGGCCCAGCAACTGGTCGAGATATTGCTTGAACTGCCCCTCGGTCCGCGCCTGGCTGAGGTCGGCCACCGGCTGGCCCTGGAACACGGCATAGACGGTGGGGATCGACTGGACGCGGAACTGGGCGGCGATGAATTTGTCCTCATCGACGTTGATCTTGACCAGCTTGACGCCCTTGGCCGCATAGTCGGCGCAGACCTTCTCGATCACGGGCGCGAGCTGCTTGCAGGGGCCGCACCATTCGGCCCAGAAATCGACGATCACCAACTGGGTGCGCGAAGGATCCACCACATCGCGGCGGAAAGCCTCCACCGATGCCTTGTCGGCCTCGCTCAGTCCAAGGGTCGCCACTTCTCTTATCTCCTGCTGCAAACGCGGTTGCCAAGCCGCCCTCATACAGCGCCTTATGTGGGGCGTCACCCCATAGGAACAAGGGAGATCGGCCGGGGATCAACCGGAGATCAAAAGGTGTAGCCGACGCCGATCGCGCCGATCCACTGATTCCGGGAGCCCGCGACGGACACGATGGGCGAGGCGGCATAGTCGCCCAGGATCCGCGAATAGCTGGCCGCGGCGAAGATCGCCCAGCCATGGCGCAGGTCGCCCGACAGCGACTTGCCGCCCGCCAGGCTGAAATTCACCTTCTTGAATCCCGAACCATCGCCTGCCCCGCCATAGGCCGGCAGCCCCGATGCGGCAGCGCCCGCCGGATCGACGTCATAATAATAGCGGCCATATTTCCTGCCGACATAGTCCGCCGACACGCCCAGCCCGACGAAGGCCGTCTGCGACAGCGGCGTCATATATTCCACCGCGGGCGTGATGACATAGCTGCCATGCGCGCCCGCCACATCCCTGGTCACGGCGACGCGCGCCGACAGATTGTCATAGGCGCTGGTGATCACCCCGGTCTTGCCGATGCCGACGAAGCCGCCGACCTCCACCGCGATGTCGCGCTTGCCCAGCAGGCGCACGGCATCGTCCTTGATGTTCCTGCGGCTCGACCGGTCGAAGCGGACGTTGACCACCGGGCCCAGTTCGAAGTCGACGCCGTCGGGATCGCTGTTGGGGATCGCGTCGACATACAGGCCCGGACCGCGCGTCCAGAAGGCGAAGTCCTTCACCTTGCCGCGAAGCTGCGGGATGGGCAGCACGCGATAGTCGTCGGACCCTTCATAGCTCGGCGCGGCGGCCACGCCCACGCCGATGGTCAGGCTGCTGCGATCCTCCTGCTGGGCGAAGGCCGATGGCGCAAGGCAAATGGCCGCGACGGCGAACGCCGCGGAAAGGCGACAGCGATGATGCATGATGAGCCTGTTCAAAGAGATTGTCGGGCAAGATAATGTTTTTACGGCATTACCGTTCCGCACCGCGACATTCAGAGGAAATATTTGACCCTGATGTCCTGCCGCACCGCCGCCCCGGCCATGGCGAACTGCGCCGAGCGGAAGCTGGGCGCGCCGAAGCGGATCGCCGGATTGCGCGAAAAGCCCACCCCCTCGCGCGGAATGCCGGCCAGCGTGTCCAGCTTGCCATTACCATTCTCGTCATGAATGATGGCGATCGCATAGGTTCCCGGCTCCATCCGGCCGAGGGGCACGATACCGGCGGTCGCGGGGACGGTGAAATGCCGCCCGTCCGGATCGCCCCGGCAATCGGGGAAATGGTCCGCCTGCCGCGTCACGCAGATCAGGAAATTGCCCCTGGAGGACCGCAGGCCCTGCACGTCCATGCTGAGCGGCTGCGCCTGGTCGGCCACCGCCGCGCCCATGACCAGCGGGACCGCCGCCATCATCGCTGCCCTGCCCTTCACGCCCGTCCTTCCCTAAAAATGGCCCAATCCCCTGTCGGTCCCGCACAGCCGGTCCCAGATGCGGAAATACAGGCCGTAATTGCACGCATATTGTTCATGATGCCGCTGGTGATGGCTGGCGGTGATCAGCCAGCGGCCGGCCCGGCCCTGCACCATCCAGCGCGGAAACATCTCCCATCCCATATGGTTGCTGACGCCCATCACCGTCATGATCGTCAGCACCACGCCCAGCGCACCGACATGGATCGGAATCAGGAAGACCAGCGCCGGGATCACCACCGCGCCGGTCACCGCCTCCCATGGATGGAAGCTCATCGCGGCCCAGGCCGTCGGCGGGCGGCTGGCATGATGCACGGCATGGGCGATCCGGAACAGCCGGGGCCGGTGCATCCAGCGGTGGGTCCAGTAGAACCAGGCGTCATGGGCCGCAAGGTAAAGCAGCACGGACAGCGGCAGATACCAGAGGGGGAAGGCATGGACGTCGGCATAGACCCGCGTCCAGCCATGCGCCTGCCACCCCCAGGCGACGATGCCCGCCGGCACGCCGTAGATCAGTGCGGAGGCCAGCGACCAGGCGATTTCCCGCCGGACCTGCCGGTCCAGCCCGGCATAGAGGCCCGGCCTGCGATAACGGGTCGCCAGCGCGAAGGCGCCGCTCGCCAGCAGATAGCGCACGCCCACGATCACGCTCATGGCAAGGGCCGACAGAAGGATCGCGGTGAACATCGGCCCGACCATAAGCGGTCTGGAGCCCGCCGTCACGCCCGGGCGCTCAGGTGCGCGGCCGCGCCTGCCGGTAGCTGCCGAGTATCCGCACCCATTTGGTGTGGAATTCCAGCTCCGCCAATGCCCGGTCGATGGCCGGATCGCCCGGCATCCCCTCTATGTCGCAGTAGAATTCCGTCGCGGCGAAGCTGGCGCCGCGCTGATAGCTTTCCAGCTTCGTCATGTTGACGCCATTGGTGGCGAAGCCGCCCATCGCCTTGTAGAGCGCGGCCGGAATGTTCTTCACCTCGAACAGGAAGGTGGTCATCACCGGGCCCACCCCCGCCGCCGGCATCTTCGGCTCACGCGAGAGCACCAGGAAGCGCGTCATATTGTCGGCGCTGTCCTCGATATTCTCCGCCACCAGCCGCAGGCCGTAGAGTTCCGCCGCCAGATAGGGGGCGATGGCCCCTTCCCCGGCCACGCGGGTTTCCGCGACCAGCGCCGCCGCGCCCGCCGTGTCGGCATAGCTGACCGGCTGGATGCCGCGTTCCCGCAGATAATGGCGGCACTGGCCCAGCGCCTGCGGGTGGCTGACCGCGCTTTTGACGGGGGTGCTGTCGACCGCCATCAGGCAGTGCCGGATGCGCAGGAAATATTCGTCGACGATATGCAGCCCGGATTCGGGCAGCAGGAAATGCATGTCGGCCACGCGGCCATGCAGGCTGTTCTCGATCGGAATGATCGCCCGCGCGGCGCGCCCTTCCCGGACCGCATCGATCGCATCCTCGAACGCGAAACAGGGCAAGGGAACGCAATCGGGCGCATAATCCAGCGCCGCCAGATGCGAATTGGCGCCCGGCGCGCCCTGGAAGGCGACGGCGCGAACGGGATCGACGGCGGCCTTCGCGGCGAGGTCCGCGACCAGATCGCGGGCGGGGGCGGGATAGTTTTCCATGGGCGCCTGCGCGCTTATTCACTTCATCGCGCCCGCGCAAGCATCCTCTCCGGCCGCAAAGCCATGAAAAGCGTGCGCGATCCCGTTCAAGGCCGCTTGCACGTTCGCGCTTGCGCCATTATGGCAGCGCGCTAGAGGGGACGCGAACCAAGCGGCCAGAACAGAAATCCAGGGGAATCCGAGCGAATGGGCGATCGTTTCAACACCGCTGCCGGTTGGGCTTTGTTCGCGGGTATCATCGCACTGGGCGGTGCCATCGTCAGTTCCAAATTCTTCCATGAGGAACGGCCCGAGAAAATGGGCTACGCCATCGAGGGCGTCGAAGCGGAAGGCGAAGGCGGCGCGGCCAGCGGCCCCGGCCTCAACACCCTGCTCGCCAGCGCGGACGTCGCTGCGGGCGAGAAGGTGTTCGCCAAGTGCGCGGCCTGCCACACCGTCAACCAGGGCGGCGCCAACGGCATCGGCCCGAATCTCTACGCCACGGTCGGGGAACCGATCGGCCAGGGCAAGGGCGGCTTCGCCTTCTCCGACGCGCTCAAGAGCAAGGGCGGCAACTGGACCTTCGAGAATCTCGATCACTGGCTGACTTCCCCGCGTGAATTCGCGCCGGGCACCAAGATGACCTTCGCCGGTCTCGGCAACCCGGCCGACCGCGCGAACCTGATCGCCTGGCTGAACACCCAGGGTTCGAACCTGCCGCTGCCCGCCGCCGATGCGGCTCCGGCAGCCGGCGGCGACAATGCCGCGGCCGAGGGTGGCAATGCCGCCGCCAATGCGGCAGAGGCGCCCGCCGCCAACGCCGCCGCCAGCGAGTAAGAACTGGACGGCGAACCCATTCGGGTCGATGATCTGACGGGCGCGGCCTTGCTGGCCGCGCTCGACGCTTTGGCGGACCTGCGCATCACGGTCTTCCGCGCCTTTCCCTACCTCTATGACGGATCGGGCGAAGCGGGCCGCGCCTATGAGCGCGATTATCTCACCGCCTATGCGAACAGCCCCGGCGCGCTGATCGCCGGGGCTTTCGCGGGCGACCGGCTGGTCGGCGCCGCCACCGCCGCCCCCATGGCCGACCATGCCGCGGAATTCGCCGCTCCTTTCCGGGCATGCGGCATGGACATCGGCCAAATCTATTATTTTGGCGAATCGGTGCTGCTGCCGGAATGGCGCGGGCGCGGCATCGGCCACGCCTTTTTCGACCGGCGGGAAGCCAAGGCGCGGGAACTGGGATTCGCCATGGCCAGCTTCTGCGCGGTGATTCGCCCGCCGGATCACCCTGCCCGCCCCGCCGGCTATGCCCCGCTCGATCCCTTCTGGCGCGCGCGCGGCTATGCCCCGGTCGAGGGGCTGATCGGCCATTTCGACTGGAAGGATCTGGGCGACGACGCGGAAAGCCGCCATCCCATGCAATTCTGGGTGAAGCGTCTCATAGCCTGACGGGCGCGCTCGTCTGCCGTTCCTCCGTTTGAGATGCCCTTTTGGTCACCCCGGACGCGATCCGGAATCCTGCCTTTTTCTTTGACGGTGACTGAGAAGCAAGGGGGCCGGATCAAGTCAGAGGCGGCGAGCGCAGCAATGCCGGGTGTCAGCCGTTGCAAATCCCGATCACCCGCCGCATCTCGTCCAGCCTGATCGTCAGGTCCGCCCGGCCCGGCATCTCCTCCAGAATATGCTGGGTCAGCCGCTCATAATGCTGGACGAAGCGCGCAATCCGGGCATCCGGCATGCCGCCGCCAGCCTCCTTGCGCAGGTCATGCTCCTGCTGCGTCCGCCAGCGCCGGACGATCCCGAAGTCCGGCGCGGCCAGCAGCACCAGCCGGTCGAGCCGCGCGAACAGCGCCTGATAGTCCTCCGCCAGCGCCCGGTTTACAAAGGCGCGCCAGACGCCGTCCGCATCCTCCTCCCGCTCCAGGGCATTGACCGGCTCCACCAGCGCCGCCGCGCCCTGCGGCAGCGCACCGACGCACCAGCCCTCCAGCAGCAGCAACCGCGTGCCAGTCGCCGCCTTTTCCCATCGCCCTTCCGGCAAAGGATCGTCCGACGCCTTGTCGAAACGCGGCAGCAAGGTCGCCTCTCCCCGCTCCAACGCATCGATCACCCGCAACCCCAGCGCCACATCATGCGTCCCCGGCACCCCGCGCGTGCGCAGCAGCGGATGGATCGAACGGGCCATAGCCTCCCGCTCCGCCCGCGTGCGATACAGATCGTCGATGGAAAGGATCGCGGCCGGAATCCCGTCGCTCTGCAACCTCTGCCGCAAGCCCGCCGCCAGCGTCGACTTGCCGCTGCCCTGCGCCCCGCACAAGCCGATCACCAGCAGGCGACCGCCAGCCTCCTCCAGCGCCCGCCGCGTCAATCCCTCGACCGCGTCCAGCGCATCGTTCCGCATCCTATCGCTCCGCGATCAGCAGCTTGTCGATCTTGCGCCCATCCATATCCACGATCTCGAACCGCCAGCCCTGATCGTCGATGAAATCGCCCACTTCCGGCAAGCGCTTGAGCAGCCACAGCGCATGGCCGGCGACCGTCGCATAGTCGCGATCCTCCGGCAAGTCGATGCCGATCCGGTCCGCGAGCAGGTCCACCGGCATCTGGCCCGACACCAGCAGGCTGCCGTCCTCCCGCTCGACCAGGTCCGGCTCATCCTCGCTGTCCAGGTCGGACACGAAATGGCCTGCAATGGCGGAGAGCAGGTCGGCAGGCGTCGCAATCCCCTCGAAATGCCCATATTCGTCATGCACCATGACCATCGGCACCTCGGCCCGCCGCAGCACCTCCAGCGCGTCCATGGCGTCGACCTGATCCGGCACGACCTCCACCTTGCGCATCAGCCTTTCCAGGCTCAGCCCCTCGCCCCGGAACAGCGCGGTCATGATGTCGCGCGCCTGCACCACGCCGATGATGTCCTCCACCGTCCCCCGGCCCACCGGCAGGCGGGTGTGCGGCGTATCGAGCAGCTTGGCGCGAATTGCCTCCTCATCGGCATGGATGTCGATCCAGTCGACATCCATGCGCTGGGTCATCACCTCGCGCACCGGGCGGTCGGCCAGCCGCACCACGCCGGAAATGATGGCCCGCTCGCTCTCCTCGATCACGCCGGACCTGCTCGCCTCCGCCACGATCAGGTGCAGTTCCTCGGCCGTCACCTGATTTTCCGATTCGCGGGTCAGCCCCAGCAGGCGGAAGATGAGGGCGCTCGATCCGTCCAGCACCCACACGATGGGGGCGGTGACCTTCGCCAGCCACAGCATCGGCCCGGCGACCAGCACGGCGATGGGCTCCGGCGCGCGCAGGGCGAACTGCTTGGGCACCAGTTCCCCGACGATCAGCGAGGCATAGGTGGTAAGGCCGATCACCAGGGCGAAACCGGCATTCTGCGCGGCATGGGGCGACAGGCCCAGCATCGCCAGCCGTTCCCCCGTCGGCCCGCCAAGGCTGGCGCCGGAATAGGCGCCCGCGACGATGCCGATCAGGGTGATGCCGATCTGCACGGTGGAAAGGAACTTGCCGGGATCGCTCGCCGCCGCCAGGGCGGAGCGCGCGCCGCGCCGCCCGGCCTTTTCCATCGCCTGAAGGCGCGGCTTGCGGGCGGACACGATCGCCAGTTCCGACATGGCGAACAGGCCGTTCAGCGCGACGAGCGCCAAGATGATGACGAGGTCGACCCAGGGAAAGGGCGTCGGAGCGTGCGGGGGGATATTGGCCATGGCGGTCGGCGGCCACCTATAACCCTGATTCTTACAATTTCACAACCGCCGCATCATCTGCAGTTCAGTTCGCTTGTGGAACAAAGGCCTCCTCTCATCCATTGGGGGTGCATCCGCTCCGTTCGGGCGCACGAGAAAGGGAAATATATCCATGCGGAATTTTCATCGCATCATCGGCGCGGCCGGCCTGGCCGCCATGCTGGCGACCACGGCCTGCACCACCGATCCCAACACCGGCAACCGCACCATTTCCAAGGCCGCGATCGGCGGCATCGGCGGCGCGCTGGGCGGTTATCTGCTAGGCGATCTGGTCGGCGGGCGGCATGACCGCACCGAAAAGATCCTGGGCGCGGGCATCGGCGCGGTCGCGGGCGCGGGCATCGGCGCCTATATGGACGCGCAGGAAAAGAAATTGCGCGAAGAAACCGCCGGCAGCGGCGTGGACGTGATCCGCGATGGCGACAATCTGGTGCTGCGCATGCCATCGGGCATCACCTTCGCCACCGACAGTTCCGCCGTGCAGCCCCAGTTCCAGCCGACGCTGAACGACGTCGCATCCGTACTGGCGCAATATCCCAAGACCTATATCGACGTGTACGGCCACACCGACAGCGACGGCACCGATGCCTATAACCAGGCCCTGTCGGAACGGCGCGCCCAGGCAGTGGGCGATTATCTGACGAGCCATGGCGTGCAGTCGGCCCGCATCGCCACGCGCGGTTTCGGGGAAACCCAGCCGATCGCATCCAACGCCACGGCGGAGGGTAAGGCGTCCAACCGCCGCGTCGAAATCAAGATCGCTCCGGTGACGGAGCAGGATGTGCGTAGCTGAGACGGGCTGGGGGGGCCGGGAGGCCGGTCCCCGCCCGCTGTTCCTTCATGCCGCCCTATCCCTGCCAATCCAGGGCGAATTTCAGCAGCAGGGTGCGTTGGAAAAATTCGTGATTGTCGTCCGACGCGATCCAGACGATCCGGCGACCGCCTTCCCGGCTCAGGGCCAATCCTTCGAAATTGTCGGCCAACAGGGGCGGCGCCAGCCGGGCCAAGACGCGCGCCTTCAGCCGGTCGCCGGAGCGCGGCTCTTCCGGCAGCTCGATGATCGCCAGGGTCGCCGTGAACAGTTCCTGCAAGGTCAGCCGCCGGTTGAGGACCAGCACATGCCTGTCGTCCAGCGCGACCGCGTCGGTCGGGCGATAACCGCGCGGCGGCACATAGCGCAGGTGCATGGGCGCCGCCGTAGCGGCTTCGGCCGGGTCGCCCGCGAACAGCAGCGTGTCGTGGCTGCCGTCGGCGGTCATCCCCATTTCCGCCAGGACGAGGAAGCGGCCGCCGGGCAGCCGCGCCAGGGATTCGACCGATCCCGTTTCCGGCCAGGCCTCGATCTCCGGCCAGGTGCGGCAGGCTTCGACGCGGGCGAAGCCGGGGGAATAGCGGCAGATCATCTGTTGCAGTTCGAAGCCCACCCAATAGCGCCCTGTCGCCGGATCATGAGCCATCGCCTCCGAATCCCAGGCCCACCAGGGGCGCTCCCGATCCTGCGGGCGGATGGGAAGCGGGGCGATGAAGGGACGCCGTTCCGCCCTGCCCGGGCCGATGTGGAAACCCATCAGCGTGCCGGAATCGCTGAGCGCCAGAATCTGGCCGTCGGGTTCCGCCAGCAGCGAGGATATGCCGCCAAAGCCATGATGGGTGCTGCTGAGTTGCCATCCGCCCAGATAGTGCAGCATTCCAAGGTCGCGCTGGGCGGGATCGGCCGCGTTCAGGGACAAGGCGCGCGCCCGCACCAGCAATGGGCCGGGGCCGAAGGGTTCGGGCTTGTTCTTGTGCGGCGCGGGAAGCAGCAGGATCGCGAGCAGCAGGACGATCAGGATTCGGCGCATCGCCCTTGCCATAGGGGATAATCGGCCCCTGTGCAGGGTTTTTCGCGGCGCTGGCATCGACCGCCGAAAAGCGCGATAAGCGTTCCTGCCGGTTGCTCCAATGCTGAACGGCGGCTGACATCGCCATTCAGGCTTGGCTCAATGCGAATCGGGCAAAAGGGTCTCAATCGATGGTGAGTCCTCCGTGGAAGACCTGCCGTGATCGATGGCAAATGAGGAGCAACGCCATGAAGACGAAGTTTCTGATCAATCTGGGGGCGGCGCTGGCAATGGGCGCTGCCTCTCTGGCCGTCACCGCAACGCCGGCCATGGCCCGCGACGGCTGGGGCCGCCATTATGACCGTGGCGACTATTATCGCGGCGACCGCGGGTATCGCGGCTATCGCGGCGATGGTTATTACCGGGGCGGCGGCTATTATCGCGGCGACGGCTATTACCGGGGCTATCGCGGCTATCGCGGTGGCTATCGCTGCCGGGACAATGGCACGGGCGGCACCATCATCGGCGCGATAGCCGGTGGCCTGCTCGGCAATGAAGTCGGCAAGGGCAGCGGCCGCTACGGTCGCCGCGGCGACGGCACCACGGGCGCCATCATCGGCGCGGGCGTGGGTGCGCTGGCCGGGCGGGCGATCGACCGGGATTGCTGATCCACCGTTGAAGGATGAACGAAAAGAGGGCCGCTCCATCGGGGCGGCCTTTTTTTTGCCTTCTGACGCATCCTGTCCCTGCAACGCCAGGGCAGGCTCAGCCTGATGGAACCGACCGGCGCGAGTCAAAGAAAAAGGCCGCCCCGTTTCCGGCGCGGCCCATTCCAGACAATTCCCTTCTGGGAATTACATCGCGTTCGCGGCAGCGTTGCCGGCCGTGTTCGCAGCGTTCGAAGCGGCGTTCGAAGCATTGTCGGCAGCGTTCAGCGCGGCGTTCATGGCGTTGTCGGCAGCGTTCGAAGCGTTCTCCGCGGCATTGGCCGAAGCGTTGGCGGCATTTTCCGCACCGCCCGAGCAGGCGGCCAGGCCGAGCGACGCGGCGAGAACGAGCGAAAGAGCAATCGACTTGGTCATGGGTTAACCCCTCTCTGAGAATAATAACGGTGCAGACCACTCTCGGAGAAAAGTTCACCCCCCATTGCGTCTGCGCCGCGATTCGTAATGAATCCGGCGACTCATGGCAATCCCAATCATGCGTCAAGCCCGTGATTCGGGGCTGTCAGGGGTTGAACGGCGCGGTTCCGAACGACCATTGACGCATATAAAGATTTCTTTATATGATCCATGCATGAGCGCAGCAATCGACATTTTCCGGGCATTGGGCGACCCGACGCGGCTGCGCATCATCTATCTTCTGCGCGCCATGGAACTGGCCGTGGGCGAAATCGCGCAGGTCGTGGGGCAAAGCCAGCCGCGCGTGTCCCGCCATGTCCGCATCCTGGCCGAAGCCGGTCTGGTGGAGCGGCGCAAGGAAGGCAATTGGGTTTTCCTGCGGCTGGGCAAAGAGGCGGAAATCGGACCCTTTCTGACGCTTTTCGACCAACTCGTGCCGTCGGAGGGCGAACTGTTGTGGCAGAAGGCCGACCTCGCCCGGCTGGCGGCGGTACGGGCGGATCGCGCCCAGGCGGCGGAAAGCTATTTTGCCGAACATGCCGAGGAATGGGACGCGATCCGGTCCCTGCATGTGCCGGAGGGCGATGTGGAGGCGGCGATGACCGCCCTGCTGGGGGCGGAACCGATCGGCCATCTGCTCGACATCGGCACCGGGACCGGGCGAATGATCGAATTGTTCGGTCCGTCGGCGGAACAGGTGACGGCGCTGGACCGCAGCTCGGACATGCTGCGGCTGGCCCGCGCCAAGCTGCCCGAGGATGCGGGCGACAAATATGCGCTGGTGCTGGGCGATTTCAGCGCCCTGCCGCTGGAGCCGGGCAGCGCCGATACGGTGGTGCTGCATCAGGTGCTGCACTATGCCCAGGCGCCCGAGGCGGTGATCGAGGAAGCGGCCCGGGTGACGGCGGCGGGCGGCCGCGTCCTGATCGCCGATTTCGCGGCGCATGAACGGGAAGAGCTACGGCTGCGCGACCAGCATGCGCGGCTGGGCTTTTCCGACGGGCAGATCGAAAGCTGGTTCGCGGATGCGGGCCTGGAACTGGAGCGGGTGGAGGTGCTGCCCGGCCAGGAACTGACGGTGCAATTATGGCTGGGCCGCCGCCGTGGCGCGCGCGTCCTGCCTATCGAAGGACGACTTTCCGCATGACCTTGAGCTTTCCCTCCGTCGAAGAGGCCACGCGGGCTTGGCAAGCGCCGCTCTATGCCGATCTGACGGGAGACATTAATGTGAGCTTCGAATTCTTCCCGCCCAAGACGGAGAAGATGGAGGAGCAGCTCTGGTCCGCGATCCAGACGCTGACGCCGCTGGCGCCGAAATTCGTGTCGGTGACTTACGGCGCAGGTGGGTCGACGCGGGAGCGGACGCATAACACGGTGGCGCGGATCGCGAAGGAGACGCCCCTGTCGGCGGCGGCGCACCTCACCTGCGTGGCGGCAAGCAAGGCGGAGATCGACGGGGTGGCCGACGCCTATTGGGAAGCGGGCGTGCGGCATATCGTGGCGCTGCGCGGCGATCCGCCGGAAGCGGGCGCGAAGTTCGAGGCGCATCCGGACGGGTACAAGGGCGCGGCGGAACTGGTCGAAGGGCTGGTGAAGCGCCATCCCTTCGAGATTTCGGTGGCCGCCTATCCGGAGACGCATCCCGACGCCTTGAGCGCGCGGGGCGACATCGACAATCTGAAGCGCAAGCTGGATGCGGGCGCGACGCGGGCGATCACGCAATTCTTCTTCGAGCCGGATACCTTCTTCCGCTTCCGGGATACTGTGGCGGCGGCGGGGATCGACGCCGACATCATTCCGGGCATCATGCCGGTCAGCAATTTCGCGGCGGTCCAGCGCATGTCGGCCATGTGCAACACCGATGTGCCGGGCTGGATGGGCAAGCTGTTCGAGGGGCTGGACGACCTGCCCGCCGCGCGGCAGCTCGTGTCCGCGACGCTGGCGGCGGAACTGTGCCGCAAGCTTTATGCAGGCGGGGTGCGCGACTTTCATTTCTATACGCTCAACCGGGCGGAACTGAGCTATGCGATCTGCCATCTGCTCGGGCTGCGGCCGGCGACATTGGAGAAGACGGCATGACCGCCGAGGAACGCTTCCGCGCCGTGGCCGCGGAGAAGATCATGATATTCGACGGCGGCTACGGCACGTCGATCCAGAAACATGGGCTGACGGAGGCGGATTATCGCGGGTCGCTCGATCTGACGAAGGACCAGAAGGGCAATAACGACCTGCTCTGCCTGACCCGGCCGGACATCGTGGAGGGCATCCACACCGCCTATCTCGACGCCGGTGCGGACATGATCGAAACCAACACCTTCTCCTCCACCAAGATCGCCATGGCCGATTATGGCTGCGAACATCTGGTGCGGGAGATCAACATCGCCGCCGCCCGGATCGCCCGCAAGGCGTGCGAGGCGGCGAGCGCGAAGGATGGGCGGCCGCGCTTTGTCGCGGGGTCGATCGGGCCGACGAACAAGACGCTGTCGATCTCTCCGGACGTCAACGATCCGGCCTATCGCGAGGTCGATTACGATACGCTGAAGGCCGATTATCGCGAGCAGTGCGACGCGCTGATCGAGGGCGGCGTGGACTTCCTGCTGGTCGAGACCTGCTTCGACACGCTGAACGCCAAGGCGGCGGGCATGGCGGCGCGGGAGGCCGAGGCGGCGGCGGGGCGGCCGGTGCCGCTGATGCTGAGCTTCACCATCACGGATATGTCGGGGCGCAACCTGTCCGGGCATACGATCAACGCCTTCTGGTATTCGCTGCGGCATTTGAAGCCGCTGACCATCGGGGTGAACTGCGCCTTCGGGGCGGATCTGCTGCGGCCTTATCTGAGTGAGCTGGCCAAGAATGCGGATACGCTGATCCTGGCCTATCCCAATGCGGGGCTGCCCAATGAACTGGGACAATATGATGAGCTGCCGGAGACTACGGCGAACCTGATCCGCCAGTGGGTGGATGAGGGGCTGGTCAATATGGTCGGCGGTTGCTGCGGCACGACGCCGGCGCATATCGGCGCCGTGGCGAAGGCGCTGGCGGGGCACAAGCCGCGTCAGGTGCCGGAGCTGCCGGTGGTGACGCGGCTTGCGGGCCTCGAACCGATGCATATTGCCGCGTAAGATATAAATCCGTCATTCCCGCGAAGGCGGGAATCCATCTCCTGCCTTCTCCCCTGGTGCTATGTTGGGAGATGGATCCCCGCCTTCGCGGGGATGACGAAGAGAAGAGAAGCAGGGAATGACCCAATCGACCGCCACTTTCGTCAATATCGGTGAGCGCACCAACGTCACCGGATCGGCCAAGTTCAAGAAGCTGATCATGGCGGGCGACTATGCCGCGGCCATCGACATCGCCCGCGATCAGGTGGAGAACGGCGCGCAGATCGTCGACGTCAACATGGACGAAGGCCTGCTCGACGCCGTGGAGGCGATGACGACCTTCCTGAAGCTGATGACGTCCGAACCGGACATTGCCCGCGTTCCGGTCATGATCGACAGTTCCAAATGGGAAGTGATCGAAGCCGGCCTGAAATGCGTGTCGGGCAAGCCCATCGTCAATTCGATCAGCATGAAGGAGGGTGAGGAAGCCTTCCTCCATCACGCCCGCCTCTGCATGGCCTATGGCGCGGCGGTGGTCGTCATGGCCTTCGACGAGACCGGCCAGGCCGACACGAAGGACCGCAAGGTCGAGATCTGCGAGCGCGCCTACAAGCTGCTGATGTCCATCGGCTTCCCGCCGGAAGACATCATCTTCGACCCCAACATCTTCGCCGTGGGGACCGGGATCGAGGAACATAATAATTACGGCGTCGACTTCATCGAGGCCTGCCGCGAGATCAAGGCGCGCTGCCCCCATGTCCATATTTCGGGCGGCCTGTCGAACTTCTCCTTCTCCTTCCGCGGCAATGAGCCGGTGCGGCGGGCGATGCATTCGGTCTTCCTCTACCACGCCATTCCGGCGGGGCTGGACATGGCGATCGTCAATGCGGGCCAGCTCGACGTTTACGACGCCATCGACCCCGCGCTGCGCAAGGCGTGCGAGGATGTGCTGCTGAACAGCGATCCGGAGGCGGGCGAACGCCTGGTCGCGCTGGCGGAGAGTTTCAAGGGCAAGGATGCCGCATCGGAAAAGGCGGCGCAGGAATGGCGCGGCTGGCCGGTCGCCAAGCGGCTGGAACATGCGCTGGTCAAGGGCATCGACATGTATGTGGTCGAGGATACGGAGGAAGCCCGCCTCGCTGCCGCAAAGCCCATCGAGGTGATCGAAGGCCCGCTGATGGACGGCATGAATGTCGTCGGCGACCTGTTCGGCGCGGGCAAGATGTTCCTGCCGCAGGTCGTGAAATCCGCCCGCGTCATGAAGAAGGCGGTCGCCCACCTCCTCCCCTTCATCGAGGCGGCGAAGGAGCCCGGCGCCAAGGGCAAGGGCAAGGTCGTGATGGCGACGGTCAAGGGCGACGTCCACGACATCGGCAAGAACATCGTCGGCGTCGTGCTCCAGTGCAACGGCTTCGAGGTGATCGATCTGGGCGTCATGGTGCCGTGGCAGGACATCATCAAGGCGGCGAACGAAAATGACGCCGACATGATCGGTCTCAGCGGCCTCATCACCCCCTCGCTGGACGAGATGGTGACGGTCGCGGCGGAAATGCAGCGCGCGGATATGACCATGCCGCTGCTGATCGGCGGCGCGACCACCTCCAAAGTGCATACCGCGCTGCGCATCGATCCGGCCTTCACCGGGCCGGTGGTGCATGTGCTGGACGCCAGCCGGGCGGTCGGCGTCGCGACGGCGCTCGTCTCCGAAACCCAGAAGACCGATTTCGTCCAGAAGACCAAGGATGATTATGCCCATGTCCGCGCCGCCCGAGAGGGCAAGGGGCAGAGCAAGCTGCTCAGCATCGAGGAAGCGCGGGCCAATGCCTTCGAGATCGACGAGAGCCTGAAGCCCGGCAAGCCGCGCCTGCCCGGCGTCCACCGCTTCCCGGACTGGGATCTGAAGGACCTGCGCAACTATATCGACTGGACGCCCTTCTTCCGCGCATGGGAACTGGCGGGCAATTATCCCGCGATCCTAGAGGACAGGGTGGTGGGCGAAAGCGCGACCAGCCTGTTCACCGATGCGCAGAAGATGCTCGACCGCATCGTGGACGAGAAATGGCTGACGGCGCGCGGCGTGGCCGGCCTGTGGCCCTGCCGCCGCGAAGGCGATGACATCATCGTCCATGTCGAGGATGAAAAGCATGTCCGCCTGCCGATGCTGCGCCAGCAGATCGCCAAGCGGGAGGGCCGGGCCAATATGTGCCTTGCCGACTTCATCAGCCATGATGGCGACTGGATGGGCGGTTTCGCCGTGTCGATCCACGGGATCGAGCCGCATCTGGCGCGGTTCAAGAACGCTATCGACGATTATTCGGACATATTGCTCAAGGCGCTGGCGGATCGTCTGGCGGAGGCCTTTGCCGAACGGCTGCACCATTATGTGCGCACCGCGCTCTGGGGCTATGCCGAGGGCGAGCAGCTTACCAACGAGGCGCTGATCAAGGAGCAATATCGCGGCATCCGGCCCGCGCCCGGCTATCCCGCCTGTCCGGAGCATAGTCTGAAGCCGCTGCTGTTCGACATGCTGGATGCGCATCACGCGACGGGCATTTCGCTGACGGAAAGCTTCGCGATGCTGCCGACGGCGGCGGTCAGCGGCTTTTACTTCGGGCATCCGCAGGCGGAATATTTCGGCGTGGCGCGGGTGGGGCGCGACCAGCTGGAGGATTATGCCGGGCGGCGCGGGGTGGATCTGGAGACGGCCGAGCGCTGGCTGCGGCCCAATCTGGATTGAATCCTACTCCGTCATTCCCGCCTTCACGGGAATGACGGAAAGAAGACTAACGCGCCTCGTGGTTGGCCGCCACCGCCTTCGCCACCGCCTGCATCAACTGCCAGCGCGTCGGGATCGGTTCCGTCGTGCTGCCGATCATCACCGCGACCGCATAGCTGGTGCCGTCGGGCGCGGTCATGATGCCGATATCGTTGAACCCGGTCGAACGCGCGCCCAGTTCCTGACCCGTGCCGGTCTTGTGCAGATAATGCCAGCCCGGCGGCACGCCGCCCTTGATCCGCTGCGGCCCCGTCTTCGCCTCGCCCATGATCGAAAGCAGCAGTTGCGACGATGCCGGGGAAAGCATGTCGTTCTGCTTGAGCTTCGCCAGCGCCTGCACGATGGAGGATGGCGCGGCGCCGTCCGGCGGGCTGGCCAGATAATTGTCCAGCGCCTTCTGCCGCACCGATAGGGGCAGCTTGGCGCGGGCGGCATAGAAGTTGCGGCCGATCGAATAATCCTGCCGCCATTCCAGGCCCGCCGTGGTGGATTGCAGCAGCCGTTCGCCGGGCCCGAAGCGGATGTCCCGGATATAGCGGCGCGCGAGATAGCTGCGCACCGCTTCCGGCCCGCCGACGGCGCGCAGCAGCGTGTCGTTGGCGGTATTGTCGCTCTGCGTCATGGCGCGGCGCATCAGGTCGGAATAGGTCGTCGTCCAGCCGCTATTGCCCACCAGCGCGGCGGTCGGCTGGTGGAAGAGGGTCAGGTCCTTCTTCGTGATGGTGGTGCTGTCGCTGAGGCGGATCTTGCCCCGGTCGACCGCGTCGAGGAAGGTCATGGACACCCAGAGCTTCGAAACGCTCTGCTGCGGGAAGAGCAGATTGCCGTTCCATGCAACGGTCCAGTCGCTGCCGATGCGGCGCACGGCGATGCCGACCTTGCCGTTGAAGCTTTGGCCCAGGTTGCGGATCACGCTGACCAGCGCGGGGGGCGGCGTTTCCCTTTGGTCGACCTTCAGCGCTTCGAAGGGCTTGGGCGGATTGGCGACCGGCTTGATCGGGAAGGTCGCGGTGGAAGGCTGCGGCCGCTGCTGGACCGCTGCATAGGGTTGCTGCGGCGCGCTGACGCAGGCAGAAAGCGCCGCCATCAACAGGACGAGCCGGGCCGAGCCGCTATTGCCGCCGCCATTTGGGCGCTTGCCGCGCCCTCCCTTGAAATTGGTCATCGAAATCCCCGCACTCTCCTTTCGCATTAGGGTTCAGACCCGCGCCGGGTGACAAGAATCATGCGATGAACGATTCCACAAATGCGATGTAAGGAGGCTGAACGAGGCGCGCCCTAGGCTCAGGACCCCTTACTGGCGGGTTCGAGGTTTGAGGCAAAATGGCTCAGGGCCAGAAGGCAAGGCGCAGGAATATGTCGATATTTCCAGCCTTGCCGACGCAGCACTGGGCCATTTTGGTCAAATCCCTGCGGGACGCCGAAATGGCTTCCATCTCGAACCGAAATGCGCTGGCAAAGGCAATGAGCCTTCGCGGCGCGCATTTCGGCCCGATATGTTCGCCATTTCGACGCCTCGAACCCGCCAGTAAGGGGTCCTGAGCCTAGCTCAGTTGAGGTTCAGGCGAAGGCCTGCAAGGAAGCGCCGATGAACCACATGCCGATGAACCACATGATGAACAGACGGACGATGATGCGGGGGGCGACTGCGCTGCTGGCGGGCGGCATGTTGCCGGCACGGGCGTGGGCGGCGCCCTTCGCTTCGCGCCGCATTGCCGTGACGACTCGCGGCGCCGGTCGAGATGTCGTGCTGATCGCGGGGCTGGCGAGCGGGCCGGGGCTGTGGAACGGGGTGGTCGGCGCGCTTTCCGGTTATCGCTGGCATCTGGTCCACGTGCGGGGTTTTGCCGGCCTCGCGGCGGACGCCAATGCCAGCGGGCCGCTGGTCCAGCCTTTGGCGGACGAGATCGCCCGCTATATCGCGGCGGCAGGGCTGGAGCGGCCCGCCATCGTCGGCCACAGCATGGGCGGCACGCTGGCGATGATGCTGGGTTTGAAGGGGCTGGCGGGGCGGCTAATGGTGGTCGACATGCTGCCCGAAGGGGCCGCGATGGTCGGCGGCACGGCGCAGGGCATGGGCTTCCTGGCCGATCAACTGGGGCAATATTTCACCGGAACCAAGGCGGGCCGCGCCTATCTGGCGCGGATGCTGGCGGAAATGCCGGGCGCCCGGGGCAGCGATCCGGATGTCATCGCCAATGCGCTGCGCGATCTCGCCAATGTCGACCTGGGGCCGCAACTGGCGCGGCTGACCGCGCCGATGGAGGTGGTCTATGCCGTCGGCAGCGATGCGGCGCAGGCGGGCGAGATCGGCCGAACCTTCCGCGCCGCCTATGCCGCCAAGCGCGGCGTGCGGCTGGTGCCCATCGGCCCCAGCGGCCATGTCGTCATGGCGGATCAGCCGGCCCGCTTCAACGCGGTCCTCGGCAATTTTCTGAAGACGGTTTGACGCCGATCAAAGGCGCGGCGGGACAGCAGGGGTAAAAGCAATCCGACGCCTTCCTCCGCGTCACTCCTCGACTCATGGCGCAGCGCGATGGACGCTGCGCCACCTTTTTTTCAGCTTCTTTCAGGGCGCCAGCACCGTATCGACCGCCTGCGGCAGCATCGCCGGATAATCGAGCGTATAGTGCAGCCCCCTGCTTTCCTTGCGATGCAGGGCGGAGCGGACGACCAGACGCGCGACCTCCAGCAGGTTGCGCAGTTCGATGAGGTCCGGCGTCACGCGGAAATGGCCGTAATATTCGTCGACTTCCTTCGCCAGCAGGTCGATGCGGTGCTTGGCGCGCTCCAGCCGCTTGGTGGTGCGGACGATGCCGACATAGTCCCACATGAAGCGGCGGATTTCCTTCCAATTATGCTGGACGATGACCTCTTCGTCCGAATTGGTGACGCGGCTTTCGTCCCAGGGGCGGATCGGCGGCGGCGCGGGCAGTTCATCCCAATGGGCGCGGATGTGCCGGGCGGCGGCTTCCCCGAAGACGAAGCATTCCAGCAGCGAATTGGACGCGAGGCGGTTGGCGCCGTGCAGGCCGCTTTCGGTGACTTCGCCCGCCGCATAGAGCCCCGGCAGGTCGGTGCGGCCATCAAGGTCGATGACCACGCCGCCGCAGGTATAATGCTGCGCCGGGACGACCGGGATCGGTTCCTTCGTGATGTCGATGTCAAGATCCAGCAGGCGCGCATAGATGGTCGGGAAATGGGTACGCACGAATTCCGGCGGCTTGTGGCTGATGTCGAGATGGACATAGTCGAGGCCGAGCCGCTTGATCTCATGGTCGATGGCGCGGGCCACCACGTCGCGGGGGGCGAGTTCGCCGCGCGGGTCGAACCGGGGCATGAAGCGTTCCCCGCCCCCGGGGACGCCCGGGGGCAGCTTCAAATGACCGCCCTCCCCCCGAACCGCCTCCGTGATGAGGAAATTCTTGACCTCCAGATTGTAGAGGCAGGTAGGGTGGAACTGGTTCATCTCCATGTTGGAGACGCGGCAGCCCGCGCGCCAGGCCATGGCGATGCCGTCCCCGGTCGCGCCCCGGGGAGCCGTGGAGAAGAGATAGGTGCGGCCCGCGCCGCCGGTGCAGAGGATCGTCGCCTTGCCCAGGATCGCGTCGACATGGTCCGTCAGCCTGTTGAACGCATAGACGCCCCATACATGCCCGTCGCCCGAATAGCGCTCGCCATGGCGGCTGGTGATGAGGTCGATGGCGACCCTGTCCTCCAGCAGCGTGATGTTGGGATTGGCGCGGGCGGCCTTCAGCAGCGCGACCTGCACGGCATGGCCGGTGGCGTCGTCGACATGGACGATGCGGCGGTGGCTGTGACCGCCTTCGCGGGTCAGGTGCCAGCGTTCGCCGAATTCCTCCCCTCCATTGAAGGGAACGCCAAGCTCCGCGAGCCGCTCTATCGCCGCAGGAGCCTCGGAGACGACGAATTCGACCGTGCTGCGGTCGTTCAGGCCCGCGCCTGCGACCATCGTGTCTTCGATATGCGCCTCGAAACTGTCACCTGCGTCCAGTACGGCGGCAATGCCGCCCTGCGCCCAATTGGTGGACCCGCCATCCAGCGCGCCCTTGGCCAGCACCACGACCTTGCGGTCCTGCGCCAGGTTGATGGCGGCGGTCAGCCCCGCCGCGCCGGAGCCGATGATGACGACGTCATAGGTGGTGGTGGGCATATAGTCTTCTTACTCCCCTCCCGCAGGCGGGAGGGGTTGGGGGTGGGCTTGCGCGAGGGCTGCCATGATATGCGACAGCACGCCTTCGATATTCCCTATCACGTCGGCATTCTGAAAGCGCAAGACGGTAAAGCCTAGTTCGCGACAGTAGGCGTCGCGGCGGGCGTCATATTCCGCACTGTCGTCGTGGGTGGAGCCATCCAGTTCGACGATGAGCTTCGCCTCGCGACAAAGGAAGTCCGCGAAATAAGGGCCGATAGGGATTTGGCGGCTGAACTTGCGGCCGTCGAGTTGGCGGTTGCGCAGGCGCTGCCAAAGGAACCGCTCAGGCGGAGATGCCTCATTTCTTAGCGACTTTGCGCGGGACGTATTCCTGCTTCTGAAAGGTCGCGCCAGCCCCCCCCCCGGCCCCCTCCCGCCTGCGGGAGGGGGAGAGGCATCCCTCTCCCTCACGCCGCCGCGGTCAGGTTCAGGAACACATCCTCCAGATCAGGGTCGCGCGTCACCACGTCGACGATGGAAAGCCCGCTGGCCTGCACGGCGCTCAGCACCTGGCCCGCATTGGCGCGGTTCTTCATATAGGTGATCGTCAGCGTGCGTTCGTCCGACAGTTCGATCTTCTCGAAGCTGGGGTCGGCGGGGGGCGTCACCACATCGCGATCGACCGTCACCTGCACCACCTTCTCCTGCGCCATGGCGATCAGTTCGCGGGTCGGCTTGTCGGTGATGACCTTGCCATGGTTGATGATGCCGATCCGGTCGCACAATTCCTCGGCCTCTTCCAGATAGTGCGTGGTGAGAACGATGGTCACGCCCTGGCGGTTCAACTCCCGCACATAGGCCCAGAGCTGCTGGCGAAGCTGCACGTCGACGCCGGCGGTCGGTTCGTCCAGCACCAGGATCGGCGGGCTGTGCACCATCGCCTTGGCCACCAGCAGGCGGCGTTTCATGCCGCCCGACAGGGTCCGGGCATAGGCGTCGGCCTTGTCCTCCAGATGCACGGCGCGCAGCAATTCCATCGAGCGGCGGCGGTCCCGGGGCACGCCATAATAGCCCGCCTGGTTCTCCAGCGTCTCGAACGGGGTGAAGAAGGGATCGAAGACGATCTCCTGCGGGACGATGCCGATGCTGTTCTTGGCGTTGCGGGGGTTCTGGTCGATGTCGAAGCCCCAGATTTTCGCCGTGCCGCTGGTCTTGTTCACCAGCCCGGCGAGGATGTTGATGGTGGTCGACTTGCCCGCGCCATTCGGCCCCAGCAGGCCGTAAATCTGCCCGCGCGGGATGGTGAGGTTGATATTGTCGAGCGCCTGCTTGCCGCCCTTGTAAACCTTGGTGAGGTTGGCGATCTCTATGGCGGGAGTGGGGGAGGTGTCGGTCATGGCTGCCTATAGTGGGGTTGGGCCATTGGAAAGGAAAGAGCGGGGTTAAAATTCGTCGGCGGCGTCCATCAGGGCGGTGAGTTTGCGGGGCGCGACCTCCCGCCAGCTCCGCTCCAGCCGTTCGTTGATCTGGTCCCAGTCCGTGTCCCCCAGATCGAGCCGGATGCCGACCCAGCCATCCCCGAAATAGGCGGGGCGGTAATAGCGGGCGGGGTCGCTTTCGATCAACATCGCCTGTTCTTCCGGCGCGGTCGTCTTGACGAGGATGGCGATAACGCCGTCGCCATGACGATCCTGCGTGAAATAGGCGAATTTCTTGCCCTTTTCGATGCCGAAGCAGGGCATGCCGTGGGACGTGACCTCATCCGCCTGCGGCAGGGCCAGAGCGCGCTCACGGACTTTGTTCAGCAGCCATTCGGGCTGGCGCTCGCGGGTGACGAAATCCGCCAGCGTGCGCGGATAGAGCTGATGTTCCGCCATCAATATGCGCGCGGCAAGGCTGTCGGCGGTGTCGCCGGGCAGGATCGCGACTTCGATCTGGCCAAGGACCGGCCCGTCGTCCAGTTCCGCCGTGACGATGTGGACCGAGCAGCCGGCATGGGTATCGCCTGCGCCCAAAGCCTTCCGATGGGTGTCGAGACCCTTATATTTGGGCAGCAGGCTGGGGTGGATGTTCAGCATCCGGCCTTCCCAGCCGGCGACGAATTCGGGCGAGAGGAGGCGCATATAGCCGGCCAGCGCGACATATTCCGCGCCCGCCCCGCGCAACGCCTTGTCGATAATGGCGTCGAATTCGGCGCGCTTCAGGCCCTTGTGGCTCTGCGCGAAGGTGGCGATGCCCTCGGCGGCGGCGAGGGTCAGGCCGGGTGCTTCGGGATCGTTGGCGGCGACCAGCACCAACTCATAGGGGCAGGACGGATGCCTGGCGGCATAGAGCAACGCCGCCATGTTCGAGCCACGTCCGGAAATCAGAACGCCGACCTTTGCCTTCACTTGCAGTCCCCGTCCGGTTCGCGCGAAGTCGAGAACCCTTGTGACTTCGTTTCTCGACTTCGCTCGAAACGAACGGGTTTCAGTGACTTACCCCAGATGCGTGGCGGTCCAGTCGGCCCTGGCGCTCCATGTTTCCTGTGAGCCCTTGACCGTGCAGCCCTTTTCGCCCGCCTCCACGAGGCCGACGCGGACCACGGTTTCGCCCGCTGCTTCCAGATCCGCCGTCACGGCGTCCACCGCATCCGCATCCACCGCCAGCACCATGCCGACACCGCAATTGAAGGTGCGGGCCATTTCCTCCGGCTCGATATTGCCCTGCGCCTGGAGGAAAGCCATCAGGCGCGGCTGTTGCCATCCATCGGCGTCGACGACCGCATGACAGCCTTCGGGCAGCACGCGCGGGATATTTTCCAGCAGGCCGCCGCCGGTGATGTGGGCCAGCGCATTGATCCGGCCTGCCCGGACCAGCGGCAGCAGCGACTTCACATAGATGCGCGTCGGCGCCATCAGCGCGTCGATCAACAGCACCTCATTATCGAAGATCGCCGGACGGTCGAGCTTCCAGCCCTTGTCGACGGCAAGGCGGCGCACCAGCGAGAAGCCGTTGCTGTGCACGCCCGAGGAAGTGAGACCCAGCAGCACGTCGCCCGCCTTGACCCGGTTGCCGGTCAGCGCCCTGGACCGCTCCACCGCGCCGACGCAGAAACCGGCAAGGTCATAGTCGCCCGGCCCGTACATGCCGGGCATTTCCGCCGTCTCTCCGCCGATAAGGGCGCAGCCGGCCTGTTTGCAGCCCTCCGCAATGCCCGCGATCACGCGCTCGGCGACGCCGCTCTCCAGCTTGCCGGTGGCATAATAGTCGAGGAAGAAGAGCGGTTCGGCGCCCTGCACGATCAGGTCGTTGGCGCACATGGCGACCAGGTCGATGCCGACGCCGTCATGGGCATTATGGTCGATGGCGAGCTTCAGCTTGGTGCCGACGCCGTCATTGGCCGCGACCAGCAGCGGATCGTCGTAACCGGCCGCCTTCAGGTCGAAGAAACCGCCGAAGCCGCCCAGTTCCGCGTCGGCGCCGGGGCGACGGGTGGCCTTGGCAAGCGGGGCGATGGCGCGAACCAGCGCATTGCCCGCGGCGATGTCGACGCCAGCCTTGGCGTAGCTGTAGGATTCGGTGTCGCTCATGGCTGTGGCCCCTAAGCATTTTCAAGTCAGATGGAAACATCTGACGGCTTAAGAAAATGCGGCAAGCCAAATAACGCACATTGTGCGCGAAAACGGAACGGGAAATGGGTTGCCGCTTGGCAGCGCAGGCAAATCTCGCCAAAAGGACGCGCGTGAACGTGCCTTCTGTCCTTCGTGGCCTGTCCCTCCGGCCTTTGAACCTGTTCCGCGCAGCGTCGCGCCCGATCCAGATACTGGGCGCGATCATGCTTGGCCTCGCCGCTGCGGCGCTGGTCGCGCAGATGGAGGGGGAGCGCGGCGTGCCCCCCATCGCCAGCGGCGGCGATTTCCAGGTGAGCCATGTGAAGGTCGACGTCTTTGCCAAGGATGCCGACAGCGCGCGCAAGGCCGGCTGGCGGCTGGCGCAGCGGCGGGCGTGGCAGATGCTGTGGACCCGGACCCATGGCGGCAGCGGCGCGCCGGCCCTGTCCGATTCGCAGCTTGAAGGCATGATTTCGGGCATCGAGATCGAATATGAGCAGGCGGGCCCCACCCGCTATGTCGCCACGCTGGGCGTCATGTTCGACCGGGCGCGGACGGGCCAGTTGCTGGGCGTGACCGGCAATGTCATGCGATCCCCGCCCCTGCTGGTGATCCCGGTGCTGTGGGACAGCGGGTCGGCCGTGTCCTATGAGCGGATCAACGAATGGCAGCGGGCCTGGGCGCGTTTCCGCACCGGCGACAGCGCGATCGACTATGTCCGCGTGGCCGGGTCGATCGCTGATCCGATCCTGCTGAATGCGGGGCAGACCGGGCGGCGCGGGCGGCTGTGGTGGCGCGTGCTGCTCGACCAATATGGCGCGGCGGACGTGGTGATCCCGATCGCTCGGCTCGACCGTCAATATCCGGGCGGTCCGGTGACCGGCACCTTCACGGCGCGCTACGGCCCCGACAATTTCCTGATCGGCAGCTTTTCCCTGCGCGCCTCCAACGACAGCGCGATCCCGCAGATGCTGGACCAGGCGACGCAGCGGATCGACCAGCTTTATACCCAGGCGCTGAACGACGGCCGCCTGCGTCCCGATCCGTCGCTGATCATCGAGGAGCCGGTCGATCCCAATGCGCTGGAGATCGAAAATGCCGCCGATCTGCCGGTGGAAACGCTCGACATGCCGACGCCCGCCGCCACGACGGGCAGCTACGCGATCCAGTTCGACACCCCGGACGTCGGATCGGTGGCGCAGGGCGAAGCCGCCGTGCGTTCCATCGCGGGCGTGCGTTCGGCGGCGACGAGCAGCCTGGCGCTGGGCGGCACGTCGGTCATGCAGGTGAGCTTCGACGGCACGGTCGACATGTTGCGTGCAGCGCTGGCGGCGAAGGGCTATAACGTCGCCGTGTCCGGCAATACGCTACGCATCCGCAGGGGTGGGACACCGGGAGCCGGCTCTGCGCAATGAAAGGCGCCATGAGACAGATCAGCCTGCCGTTCGACCGGCCTGATCGGGCAAGCGGCGAGGATTTCCTGGTCAGCGACGCCAACCGCATCGCCGTCCGCCATCTGGAGAACTGGCGGGGATGGCCGCTGGCGATCAGCGTGCTGAGCGGGCCGCCCCTGTCGGGCCGTTCGACGCTGGGCCGCCATTTCGTCGCGCAGAGCGGCGGGACGATGATCGACGATGCGCAGCGGCAGGACGAGCAGGCGCTGTTCAACGCCTGGAACGATGCGCAGACGGCGCAGCGCCCGCTGCTGCTGATCGCGGACGCGCCGCCCGCGCTATGGCAGGTGGCCCTTCCCGACCTGCGGTCCCGGCTGGCGGCGGCGGCGCATGTCGCGCTGGAGCAGCCGGACGAGGCGCTGGCCCGCGCCCTGATAGATCGGTCCCTGGCGTCGGCCGGAGCAAGCTATGCGGCGGATCTGCCCGAATGGCTGCTGCGCCGGATCGAGCGCAGCTATGCCGCCATCGCCGCCGTGACGCGCCTGCTGGACGAGGCGGCTTTGTCATCGGGACGTAAGATTTCTACCGCTATGGCGAAAGATGTCCTGCAAGACGCGGGATTTTTGCCTATAGTCCCGGACTGATCCTCCGGTTCCGAACGATGAGAGAGATGTGGCCGAAGCCGACCCCTCCGCCAGCCTGACCCTGCCCAGCGACCGCTATTTCAACCGGGAACTGTCCTGGCTGGCCTTCAACCAGCGCGTGCTGGAGGAGGCGATGAACCGGGCGCATCCCCTGCTGGAGCGGCTGCGTTTCCTGTCGATTTCCGGCGCCAATCTGGACGAGTTCTTCTCCGTGCGCGTGGCGGGCCTGAAGGGGCAGCAATTGCAGGATGTCGACATGCGATCCGCCGACGGGCTGACCCCGGCGCAGCAACTGGCCGCCATCAGCGAGGAAACCGCCCGGCTGATGGGCGCGCAGCAGAAGGTGTGGGGGGCGCTGCACGGCGAACTGGCGCAGGTGGGGATAGAGGTGATCGGCCCGTCCACCGCGCTCGACCCCTCCTGCGAGAACTGGCTGCGCGATCATTTCCTGACGCAGGTCTTTCCGATCCTGACGCCGCAGGCGCTGGACCCGGCGCACCCCTTCCCCTTCATCCCCAATCAGGGGCTGTCGATCGTCTTCGACCTGGAGCGGCTGTCGGACAAGGAGCCGATTCGCGAGCTGGTGATGATACCGTCCTCACTCGCCCGCTTCGTGCGGATGCCGGGCGAAACGGCGCGCTATATGGCGCTGGAGGCGGTGATCCGGCGCTTCTCGGCCGATCTCTTTCCCGGCTATCGCGTCCGCAACAGCGGCGTTTTCCGCATCATCCGCGACAGCGACATAGAGATAGAGGAAGAGGCGGAGGATCTGGTCCGCTATTTCCGCAGCGCCATCAAGCGCCGCCGCCGGGGCCGCGTGATCCGCATGGAGATAGAGGAACGCATTCCCGAGCCGGTCGAGGAGATGTTGCAGGACATGCTCCAGGGCCATGAGGCGATCATCGCGGAGGTGGAAGGGTTCGTCGGCATCGGCGACCTGTCCGGCGTCGTCGAGGAGGATCGGCCGGACCTGAAGTTCGAGCCCTATGCCCCCCGCTTCCCGGAGCGCATCCGCGAATATGGCGGGGATTGCTTTGCCGCGATCCGGGCGAAGGACATCGTCGTCCACCATCCCTATGAAGCCTTCGACGTGGTGGTGTCCTTCCTGAAGCAGGCGGCGTCTGACCCCGATGTCGTGGCGATCAAGCAGACGCTGTATCGCGCGGGCAAGCAGTCCGCGATCATCCGCGCGCTGATCGACGCGGCCGAGGCGGGCAAGTCCGTGACCGCGGTGGTGGAGCTGAAAGCCCGTTTCGACGAGGAGCAGAACCTGATGTGGGCCGACGCGCTGGAGCGCGCGGGCGTGCAGGTGGTCTATGGCTTCATCGACTGGAAGACCCATGCGAAGGTGTCGATGGTCGTCCGGCGGGAGGGGGAGGCGTTCCGCACCTACTGCCATTTCGGCACCGGAAATTATCATCCGGTGACGGCGCGCATCTACACCGACCTCAGCTTCTTCACCGCCGATCCGGCCTATGGGCGCGATGCGGCGGCGCTGTTCAATTACATCACCGGCTATGTCGAGCCGCAGCGGCTGGAAAAGCTGGTGATGTCGCCCCGCGACCTGCGCAACCGCCTGTGCGACCTGATCGATGCGGAGATAGAGCATGTCCGCGCCGGGCGGCCGGGAACCATCTGGGCGAAGATGAATTCGCTGGTGGACCCGGCGATCATGGAAAAGCTTTATGCGGCGAGCAATGCAGGCGTGCAGATCGAACTCATCGTGCGGGGCATCTGCTGCCTGCGGCCGGGCGTGCCGGGCATGTCGGAAAATATCCGGGTGAAGTCAGTGGTCGGCCGCTTTCTTGAACATAGCCGGATCACCGTCTTCGGCAATGGCAAGGCGCTGCCCAATAATGGCGCGAAGGTGTTCATCAGTTCCGCCGACTGGATGCCGCGCAATTTCGACCGGCGCGTGGAGTTCCTGGCGCCGGTCGAAAATCCGACCGTGCACGACCAGATTCTGGACCAGGTGATGGTCGCCAACCTGATCGACACCGAACAGAGCTGGGTGCTGGACAGCGACGGCCATTACAGCCGCGTCGAGGCGGGCGACCGGCCGTTCAACCTGCACCGCTATTTCATGACCAACCCGTCCCTTTCGGGCCGTGGCGCCGCGCTGGACAGCGAAGCGGTGCCGACGCTGCGCCTGCGCGGGCGGGCCTGAACGGCATGAATTCCATGTTGAGCCAGGTCCGGGCGCTCGCCCCCGGCATGGCGACGTCCCCGCATCAGGCGAAGGCGCGCACGGCGATCATCGACATCGGTTCCAACAGCGTGCGGCTGGTCGTCTATGACGGGCCGCGCCGCATCCCCTTCATCCTCTTCAACGAAAAGGTGATGGCGGGATTGGGCGCGTCGCTGGGGAAGACGGGCCGGATCGAGGCGGAAGCCATGGACAGGGGGCTGCGCGCGATCGGCCGCTTCGCCCATCTCTGCCGCGAGATGGAGGTGCAGGAGGTGCGCTGCGTCGCCACCGCCGCGGTGCGGGACGCGGAAAATGGCGACGAGTTCATCCGGCGCGCCCGCGACATGGGGCTGGAGGTCGAGCTGCTGTCCGGCGGGCAGGAGGCGGTCGCCGCGGCCTATGGCGTGTTGTCGGGCATTCCGGGCGCGGACGGCATCGTCGGCGACCTGGGCGGCGGCAGCCTTGAGCTGGCCCGAATCCGCGACGGCGCCGTGCATGAAACGGTGTCCTTGCCGCTGGGCGTGCTGCGCCTGCCGCAAATCCGCGCCAAGGGGCCGGCCGTGCTGGAACGGATGGTCAGGAAGATGCTGGCCAAGGCGGGCTGGGACGCGCCCGCCGGCCTGCCCTTCTATCTGGTCGGCGGGTCGTGGCGCGCGCTGGCCCGGTTCGACATGGAATTGACCCAGTTCCCGCTTCCCGTCGTGCACCAATATGAAATGCCTGCCGCGCGGGCCGAACAATTGACGCGCATCGTGTCCCATGTCGGCAAGGCGCGGTTCAAGGATATTCCCCAGATCACCGGATCGCGCGTGCCGACCCTGCCGGATGCGGCGGCGCTGCTGTCGGTGATCGTGCGCCAGTTGAGGTCGAGCAGGCTGGTCGTGTCGGCCTATGGCCTGCGCGAGGGGCTGCTGTTCAGCGATCTGCCCCCGGATATTCAGGCACATGATCCGCTGCTGATCGCGGCGGAGGCCGAAGGCGAAGCGCAGGCGCGCTTTACCGGCCATGGCGACATGATCGAGCGCTGGATCGCGCCGCTGTTCCTGGAGGACGGCAGCGCGTGGCGGCGGATTCGCCGGGCCGCCTGCCTGTTGGCCGATGTCGGGTGGCGCGCCAATCCCGATTTCCGGTCGGACCGGGGCGTCGAGATCGCGCTGCACAGTAATTGGGTCGGCATCAACGCGGCCGAGCGAGCCATGCTGGCCCAGGCGCTGCACAGCAATTTTGGCGGCGGCCTGTCGACGCCGCCCGGCATCGAGCGGCTGGCCCCGCCCGAAGCGCTTCAGCGAGCGACCTTATGGGGTCTGGCGATCAGATTGGGGCAGCGGTTGTCCGGCGGCGTGGAGGGGCCTTTGCTCGCCTCCCGCCTGGAGATGGAGGGCAATGTGCTCGAACTGCGGCTGCGCAGCGTGGACGCCGATCTCTTCGGAGAAGCGGTCGAGCGGCGGCAGCGGCAACTGGCCCAGGCCATGGGCGTGAAGTACCGGCTGGCCTGGTAGGGGGCTGACTGAATGCGGTCAGGGAGCGGAGCTTCTGCTTTCCCTGAAGGAAGCCTGCCCTGAAGGAAGCCTGCTCCTGCGCAGGCAGGCCCGGCCCTCCCTTCCGCGCATCATCGCCGCCCGATCCGGGCGCCTGCTTTCGCATGAGCATGCTGTTCCTTCAGGAAAGCGTCGCAATCGTCCGCTTCCCACCCAGCCGAGCCAGCCGACCGGCTCAGGCAAAGATCAGCCGGGCCTCTTCGCCGGTCTGCTGCAAGAACCCCATCGGGCCGCCGACCTCAACGCCCTGCGGCAAATCATCGGCAGTCATTCCGCACAGCGCAAGTCCGCTCTGACAGGCAAGCAGGATCACGCCCAAGCTCAATGCCTCTTCGATCACCATCGCCAGCGAAGGCAGCCCCGATGCCCGATGCGTTTCGTCGCAGGGCGCTTCCAGAGGCGCTCGCAGCAAGCTCACCGCGTCCAGTTGCAGGAACAGCGCCGCGCCGCCGCCCAACGCCGCCTGAGCCGCCGCGATCACCAAGGCTCCGCGCAGCCGTTCCGCATCCGCCGTCGCGACGATGATCCTCAGCTCGCGCATAGTTCCACGGCGCAACCCTGGCAGGCGGGATCCTTCGGCACCGCCACGGTCCGAAACCGCATCGACAACAGATCGGCCAGCAGCAAGCGCCCCGCCATGTCATCGCCGAAGGGAACAAGCGCGCGGATTACCTCCAGCGCCGCCAGACTGCCGATCACCCCTGTCAGCGCCCCGATCACGCCGGTTTCGGAACAGTTCCGCTCCGGCGCGTCCTGCGGCGACCCGACCAGACAGCGATAGCAGGGCTTGCCCGCCTCCCAACCGCGATAGGTGGCCAATTGCCCCTCGAACGGCCCGACCGCCGCCGACACCAGCGGAATCCGCAGCTTCTGCGTGCAGTCCGCCACCGCCAGCCGCGTCACGAAACTGTCGCAGCCATCCAGCACCACATCGGCATCCCGCAGCATCAGCGCGGCATTGTCCGCATCGATGCGGGCGTTGATGGGGATCAGCTTCACGTCCGGATTGAGCCGCGCGACCGCCGCCATCGCGCTTTCGGCCTTGGACGCTCCGATCTCGTCAGTGCCGAACAGCACCTGCCGCTGCAGATTGGAGAGGGCGACCGCATCGTCATCGATCACCCGGATCGTGCCCACGCCCGCCGCGGCGAGATAGAGGATGGCCGGGCTGCCGATCCCGCCCGCCCCCACGACGGCCACATCCGCCGACAGCAGCCGCGCCTGCCCCGCGCCGCCGATCTCCTTCAGCACGATATGGCGGGCATAGCGCTCAAGCTGATCGTCCGTGAGGGCCAGGGGCGTCATTGGGATCGAACCCCCGTCGATCCGAATCCCCCTGCGCCCCTGATCGTCTCGTCCAGTTCCTCGACTTCGGCAAAGCGCGCCATCTGCACCGGCGCGGCGACCAGTTGCGCGATCCGGTCGCCCCGCGCGATCACAAAGGGTTCTTCGCCCAGATTGATCAATATGACCTTCAGCTCGCCGCGATAATCGGCGTCAATCGTCCCCGGCGTATTGGGCAGGCTGATCCCATGTTTCAGCGCCAGGCCGGAACGCGGCCGCACCTGCACTTCATAACCTTCGGGAATCGCCATGGCAAAGCCGGTCGCCACCGCATGCCGGCCGCCGGGCACAAGGATGATGTCCTCCGCCGACACGACGTCCATCCCCGCCGCATGCGCCGTGGCATAGGCCGGCGCCGGCAGGCCCGCGCCATGGGGCAGGCGCTTCAGGCGAATTTCAATGGGCGGAAGAGGAGAGGACATGGGCGACCTTTTCTATCAGGCGGGTGGCGATGGCGTCCTTGGGCAGATGGTCCCAGCTCTCGACGCCATCCTTCGAAACGATGTGCACGCTGTTGGAATCGCCGCCCATCACGCTTGAGCCGGGCGGCCCCGACACGTCATTCGCGACGATCCAGTCGGCGCCCTTGCGCGCCAGCTTCGCCTGCGCATGTTCAGCGATCTTCTGCGTCTCGGCGGCAAAGCCGACCAGCAGGGCGGGACGCTGCGCATGTTTGCCCAGCGTGGCGAGAATGTCCGGATTCTCGACCAGGGCCAAGGGCGCCGGCTTGCCCGATCCATCCTTCTTGAGCTTCTGATCCGCAGCGTCCGCCGTGCGCCAGTCGGCCACCGCCGCCACCATGATCGCCGCATGGGCGGGCAGGGCCGCCTCCACCGCGGCCAGCATCTCCCGCGCGGTTTCCACATCGACGCGGGTCACGCCGGCCGGCGTCGGCAGGTGCACCGGCCCCGCCACCAATGTCACCCGCGCGCCGGCCCGCGCCGCCGCCGCCGCTATGGCGAAGCCCTGCTTGCCGGAGGACCGGTTGGCGATGTAACGGACCGGGTCGATCGGCTCATGCGTCGGGCCGGCCGTCACCAGCACATGCCGTCCGGCGAGCGGCGCGTCGGCCGTTTCGAAGTCCGGCTGCCCGGCCAGCGGATCGGCGACGAGCGGCCGGGCGAGCAGCCGCGCCACCTCCGCCGCGATCGCTTCCGGATCGGGCAGGCGGCCCTTGCCGAATTCCCCGCAGGCCATTTCACCACTGTCCGGCTCCATCACATGCACGCCATCGGCCTTGAGCTGTGCGACATTCCGCCGGGTCGCGGCATGGTGCCACATCCGAACGTTCATGGCGGGAACGGCGAGCACCGGCTTGTCGGTCGCCAACAGCAGCGTCGTCGCCAGATCGTCGGCAATGCCGCCCGCCATCTTGGCCAGGATGTTCGCCGTCGCCGGCGCGACCACGACCAGATCGGCCTGCCGCGAAAGCTGGATATGCCCGATCTCGCGCTCTTCCTTGAGGTCGAACATGTCGCCATAGACATGATCCTCGGTCAGCACGCCCAGCGACAGCGGCGTCACGAATTTCTCCGCGCTTTCCGTCAGCACCGCCCGCACCGCGATGCCGCGCCTGCGCAGCAGCCGCACCAGTTCCAGCGACTTATAGGCGGCGATGCCGCCCGAAACGATGAGAAGGATGCGCTTGGTCATGACAGGCCCATCATTTGGGCAAGCGGCGGGCCCTTGTCCAGCCATTCCCATCGTCCCCATGCGCAATCATCGAAGGACGGCGAAACGGCCCGGCCGGAACCGATCCGCCCCTTCATGCGATTATTCCAGGAGAGCGGCGCAACCGTATCGAAGGGGCATGCATGGCAAGAAGCCGGACCGTACCGAGCCAGATCGACCTCATCACCCGCTATCGCGAGGTCAGGGCGCTGAGCGAAGCGCTTGCCGCGCCGCTGTCCGATGCGGACGCGACGGTCCAGTCCATGCCCGACGCATCCCCCGCCAAATGGCATCTGGCGCATGTAAGCTGGTTCTTCGAAACTTTCGTCCTGCGCGATCATGTGGCGGGCTATGTACCCTTCGATCCGCATTACGCCTATCTTTTCAACAGCTATTATGAGGCCGAAGGTCCACGGCATGCGCGGCCGATGCGGGGCATGCTGACACGGCCGACGCTGGAGGAAATCCGCGCCTATCGCGCCCAAGTCGACGAGGCGCTGACCACCGCCCTGCCGATGCTGATGCCCGATGTGCAGGCGCTGGTGTTGCTGGGCCTTCACCATGAGCAGCAGCATCAGGAACTGCTGCTGACCGACGTGCAGCATCTTCTGTCGCTCAATCCGCTGGAACCGGCGCTGTACGACGCGCCCAATGCGCTGCCTGCGCCCGTCCCCGGCCCTCTCCACTGGATCGAGGGCCGGCAGGGGCTGGTCGAGATCGGCGATGACGGCAAAAGCGATTTTGCCTTCGATTGCGAGACCCCCCGCCACAAGACGGTGCTCCACCCGCATGCCCTGGCGCACAGGCCGATAACCAATGGCGAATGGATCGCCTTCATCGAGGATGGCGGCTATGCCGACGCCGCCCATTGGCTGTCCGACGGCTGGGCATGGGTGCAGGCCGAACGGGTCGAGGCGCCGCTATACTGGCGGCGGGGCGAGCAAGGCTGGACGCGCTTCGGTCTGGACGGTCGCAAGCCGGTCAATACCGCCGCGCCCGTCAGCCATATCAGTCTTTATGAAGCGGATGCCTATGCCCGATGGGCGGGGGCGCGCCTTCCCACCGAGGCGGAATGGGAAAGCGCCGCCCTCAATGTCGCGCCGACCAGCGGGAACCAGTTGGACGGTCCGGCTTGCCCCCGCCCTCGCGCGGCGGATGGCGGCTCCACGCTGACGCAGATGTTCGGGGATGTATGGGAGTGGACGGGCAGCGCCTATCGCCCGCATCCCGGCTTCCGCGCGGCGGACGGCGCGGTGGGCGAATATAATGGCAAGTTCATGTCGGGGCAGTTCGTGCTGAAGGGCGGCAGTTGCGCCACGCCGCGCGGCCATATGCGGGCAAGCTACCGCAATTTCTTCTACCCCCATCAACGCTGGCAGTTCACCGGACTGCGGCTGGCAAAGGATCTTTGACGCGATGCTGCTGACCGAAGATGCCCCGCTGTCCCTGCGCGCGCCTGACCCGGCCTTCCGGCGGGACATTATCGAGGGCCTGTCCCGCGAGCCCAAGGCGACCCCGCCCATCTGGTTCTACGACCGGCGCGGGTCGGAACTGTTCGAAGCGATCACGGACCTGCCGGAATATTATCCGACGCGCACGGAAACCGCCCTGCTGGAACGGCATGGCGCGGATTTCGCCGCCGCCATCGGCGCGGGGCAGGCGGTGGTGGAGTTCGGTGCAGGCAGTTCGCGCAAGACCCCGCATCTGCTGCGCGCCATCGATCCAGCCGCCTATGTGCCGATCGACATCAGCGGCGACTTTCTTCGCGCTTCGAGCGCTGAATTGGCGTCGGCCTTTCCGGGGCTGCCGGTCTTGCCGGTGGTGGGCGACTTCAACGGCGAACTAGCCTTGCCGGCGGCGATAGAGGGGCTGCCGCGCCTCGGCTTCTTCCCCGGGTCGACCATCGGCAATATGGAACCCGATTCGGCGGTGGACCTGTTGCGGGCAATGCGGCGCCTGCTGGGCAAGGACGCGATGCTGCTGATCGGCATGGACCGGATCAAGGACCGTGACCGGCTGGTCGCCGCCTATGACGATGCCGCGGGGGTGACGGCTGCGTTCAACCTCAATCTGATCGCGCGCATCAATCGGGAACTGGAGGGCGACCTGCCGCTGGACGGCTTCCTCCATCGCGCCATCTGGAACGACGACAAGGCCCGGATCGAAATGCATCTGGAGGCGGTGCGGCCGCTTCACTTCCACGTCGCGGGCCAATGCTTCCGCATGGCCGTGGGCGAGACGATCCATACCGAAAGCAGCCACAAATATGGCGCGCGCGACGAAAGGCTGCTGCTGCGCGCCGGGGGATGGGAGCCGGTGCGCGAATGGAGCGATGCGGACGAGCTGTTCTCGCTGATATTGGCAGAAGCCTAAGGGGCGATTTCCAGGCGCGAAAAAAGAAGCCAGGGCGGCGGCACGGCGAATCGACAGGAAATTCCGGCCTTCAGTCCGTCACTTTGGCCGACCATGTGGTGATCCAGTGCCAGGCGCCGCGGCATTCCCCCATCGCACTCGCCTCTACCAGGCGGAAGCGCGAACCGTCCCAGACATAGGTTTCACTACCCCCGCAATCGCCCAGGCCCCGGCCCTTGGCATAGCTTTGCAAGGTGGAGGTCTCCGGCGCCCAGCCTGCATTGACCAGCATGGGATGGCCGGCCTCCTCGCTCCAGCCCGGCTGATAGTCGAAGCCGGCGAAGCGGAAGGTTCGGCGGCCGGGAATGCCGGTGGCGATCGCGGGGACGAATGTGAAATTATAGGCCCCGGCGCCGCAGGGCACCAGAACCAGCGTCTCGGTCTTCGACAGCCGGTGCAACTCGGGAGGAGAGGATGCGCCCCTCATCTCGTCGGCGCAACCCGTGAAGGTGCCGAGTGCCGTCAGTTCCTCCCGCCAGAGCGCGGGCGGCTGCGCGCCGCCGGGTACGGCTGCGCGCCGGATCGTGGGGATGGCAGGCGCGGGACGCACGGCGCTGCGTGCGAGCGGTCCCGTCGCGACGAGGGCCGCCATGGTGCCCGCCCTGCCCTGCTTCGCATCCATATAACGGAGCGCAGCGGTCAAGCCGGCGAGCGACGGACGGTCGATCGCCCTCGCGCCGGCGCGGATCTCCATGCGTCCGCCCTTCGCCATGGCAATGGCCAGTGCGGACGCCTGCGGCCCTTCCAGGCTGGCTTCGCCGTCCACGCTCGCCACGCGGGCAAGCTTTCGCCCGTCGATCAGGAAGTCCAGCGCCTCCCGGCCCTTTGCGTCCCGGCTGACCCGGATTTCGGGATCGGCGTCGGCCCCCGCCCCTCGCGCGATCCCCAGCATGACCGGCGCATCGGGCCAGTCGCCGCCTTCTGGCAGCAGCGAGACTGCCTCGCACCGGTTGCCGTTGTCGCAACCGATGGTCCAGTCCTTGTAGCTTTCCAGCCTGCCCGGCTTCGGCGCTTGCGCCCCAGCCGGCGCCGCTGCCATCACCACCGACAGCATGGCCGTCAGTCCGAATATGCGTTTCGCCCCCATGCGTTAACCATAGCCGATCCTGCCAGCGACGGGTAGAACTTTCGTTATAGAATCGGAACGATCATCGCAGGCTGAGCATCAGGCCCGCCAGCGCCGCGCTCATCAGATTGGCGAGGCTGCCCGCCACCAGCGCCTTTAGCCCCAGCCGGGCGATCACCGGCCGCTGGTTGGGCGCGAGATTGCCGGTGACGGCCATCTGGATCGCGATCGAACTGAAATTGGCGAAGCCGCAGAGCGCGAAGGTGACGATGGCGACGGTCGCCGGCGACAGCGCGCCCTGCGCCTGGCCGAGATTGATATAGGCGACGAACTCGTTGAGCACGACCTTGGTGCCGAACAGCCCGCCCGCGATCTGCGCCTCATTCCAGGGAATGTTGAGCAGATACATGACCGGAGAGAAGAGATAGCCGAGCAGTTGCTGGAAGCTGAGGTCGGGATAGCCGAACCAGCCGCCGACGCCGCCGAGGATGCCGTTCGCCAGCGCCACCAGCGCCACGAAGGCCAGCACCATGGCGCCGACCGCGACGGCCAGCTTCACCCCGGTCTGCGCGCCCTGGGCTGCGGCCATGATGAGGTTGGCGGGCTTTTCCTCGTCATGGGTGGCGGGCGGCATCGGTTCGCCCGGCGTTCCCCCCGGCAGCAGCGCGGCGGGGCCGGTGTCGCCGATCCGGCTTTCGGGCAGGACGACTTCGGGATGATCGCCCAGGGGGAGTTCGGGCTCGCGCTCCGGCTCGTCGGGCATCATGATCTTCGCCATCAGCAGGCCGCCGGGCGCGGACATGAAGCTGGCCGCCAGCAGATAGTCGATCTTGATCCCCATCGAGGCATAGGCGGCCAGGATCGTGCCCGCGACGCCCGCCATGCCGCTGGTCATGACGGCGAAGAGTTGGGGCGGGGTCAGGCCCGCCAGATAGGGGCGGATGACGAGCGGGCTCTCGCTCTGCCCCACGAAGATATTGGCGGCGGCGCAGAGGCTTTCGACCTTGGACACGCCCGTCACCTTCTCGATCGCGCCGCCGACCCAGCGCACGATCTGCTGCATGATGCCCAGATGATAGAGGATCGACACCAGGCTGGCGAAGAAGATGATGACAGGCAGCGCGGCGATGGCGAAGCTCGCGCCGCCGATCTCCGGTTTCGCGAGCGGGCCGAAGATGAAGTCCGTTCCCGCCTGCGCATAGCCGAGCAGATTGGCGACGCCGTGCGACATACCCGCGATCACGGCGCGCCCGGCGGGGGCATAGAGCACCAGCAGCGCAATGCCCGCCTGCAGCAGGAAAGCCGCGCCCACGACGCGAAGCCGGATGGCGCGGCGGTCGGAGGAAAGGGCGAAGGCAATGGCAAGGATCAGCGCGATACCGGCTAGGCCAATGAGAAGATGCATGAAAAGCTTTCGCGGGAAGAACGAACGGCGCGACCATAGAGACGCCGCAACGGCGAGGCCAGTAGCTTTACGCCAGTAACTTTACGATGGTGCAAATGCGTTTGGGCGAGATGTCCGGGTGGATTGCGGACATTCCCCCTCCCGCAGGCGGGAGGGGGTTAGGGGGTGGGCTGACGCGGCATCTGCGCTGTTTTGCAACGGCTAAGTCAGAAGCTCGCTACGCTCGCGCCCACCCCTAACCCCTCCCGCCTGCGGGAGGGGAATGTCTTGGATTGGCCATCGTCAGACTCCCGAAGCAAAAAGGGCCGGCGTCTCGCGACGCCGGCCCTTTTCTCATCCATCGAAATCCGGTCAGGCGGCAGCCTTGGCCCGCGACATGCGCTTGCGCTCGTTCGGGTCGAGATAGCGCTTGCGCAGGCGGATATTCTTCGGCGTCACCTCGACCATTTCATCGTCGTCGATATAGGCGATGGCCTGTTCCAGCGTCATCTTCCAGGGCGGGGTCAGGCGGATGCTGTCGTCCTTGCCCGAAGCGCGGAAGTTGGTCAGCGCCTTCGACTTCATCGGGTTGACTTCCAGGTCTTCCGGCTTGGCGTTCTGGCCGATGATCATGCCTTCGTAGAGCGCCTCGCCCACCCCGACCATCAATATGCCGCGTTCTTCCAGCGGGCCAAGGGCGTAGGCCACAGCCTCGCCCGCGCCGTTGGAGATCAGCACGCCATTCTTGCGGCCTTCGATATTGCCCTTGTGCGGGCCGTATTTTTCGAACAGCCGGTTCATGATGCCGGTGCCGCGCGTGTCGGACAGGAATTCGCCATGATAGCCGATCAGGCCGCGCGAGGGCGCCGAGAAGGTGATGCGGGTCTTGCCGCCGCCCGATGGGCGCATGTCGGTCATTTCCGCCTTGCGCTGGTTCATCTTGTCGACGACCGTGCTGGAAAATTCATCGTCCACGTCGATGACGACGGTTTCATAGGGTTCGGTCTTGTTGCCGTTCTCATCCTCGCCGAACAGCACGCGGGGGCGGGAGATGCCGAGTTCGAAGCCTTCGCGGCGCATGGTTTCGATGAGGACGCCAAGCTGGAGTTCGCCGCGACCGGCAACTTCGAAGCTGTCCTTGTCGGCCGATTCGGTCACCTTGATCGCGACGTTGGATTCGGCTTCGCGCATCAGGCGGTCGCGGATCATGCGGCTCGTCACCTTGCTGCCTTCGCGGCCCGCCATGGGCGAATCGTTCACCGCAAAGCGCATCGACAGGGTCGGCGGATCGATCGGCTGGGCCTTGATCGCGGTGTTGATCGACGGATCGGCGATGGTGTTCGCCACGGTGGCGACGGTCAGGCCCGCAAGGCTGATGATGTCGCCCGCCTTCGCCTCTTCCACCGGCACGCGGTCCAGTCCACGGAAGGACAGGATCTTCGAGGCGCGGCCGGTTTCCAGCACATTGCCGTCGGCGTCGATGGCGTGGATCGGCTGGTTGACCTTCAGCGTGCCGGAATTGACCCGGCCGGTCAGGATGCGGCCCAGGAAGTTGTCGCGGTCGAGCAGCGTCACCAGGAAGCTGAACGGCGCATCTTCGTCCAGCGCCGGAGGCGGCACATGGTCGACGATCTTCTGGAACAGCGGCTCCAGCGTGCCCGAACGCAGCGACGGGTCTTCATTGGCATAGCCGTTGCGGCCCGACGCATAGAGCACCGGGAAGTCGAGCTGCTCGTCGGTGGCGTCCAGCGTCACGAACAGGTCGAACACCTCGTCCAGCACTTCCTGGATGCGTTCGTCCGGGCGGTCGATCTTGTTGACGACGACGATGGGGCGAAGACCCAGGGCCAGCGCCTTGCCGGTCACGAACTTGGTCTGCGGCATCGCGCCTTCCGACGAATCGACCAGCAGGATCACGCCGTCGACCATGGACAGGATGCGCTCCACCTCGCCGCCGAAGTCGGCGTGGCCGGGCGTGTCGACGATGTTGATGCGGGTGCCGTTCCATTCGACCGAGGTGGGCTTCGCCAGGATGGTGATGCCGCGTTCCTTTTCCAGGTCGTTCGAATCCATCGCCCGTTCCTCGACGCGCTGGTTGTCGCGGAAGGTGCCGGACTGGCGGAAAAGCTGGTCGACGAGCGTGGTCTTGCCATGGTCGACGTGCGCGATGATCGCGATGTTACGCAGGGACATGCAACTGCCTTCGGGATTTAAGGTTTCCCGGCCGGCACCGCGCCTGCTCAGGACTATCGGGCGCGCCCCTACAGGAAATGACGCGCTGCGGCAAGGGCGGCGCGACGGCCGGCGGAAGCGTTCAGTGGTCCGACGCGGCGAAGGCGCCGATCCCCGTTTCCGCCCGCACCCGCTGCGCCGGATAGCCCGCCTTGTCCACCGCCGCGCGGGGCGAGCGGTCGAGCAGCGAGATCAGCCAGATCGAAAGGAAACCCGCCGGAACCGAAAAGATCGCCGCCGAGCTGTACGGAAAAGGCGCCGGTCCCAGATCGAAGGTGGCCGTCCAGACCGCGGGGGACAGCAGGGTCAGCACGAAGGCGGTCAGCAAGCCGATGGTCCCGCCCCATGCCGCGCCACGGGTGGTGCACCCGCTCCAGAGCAGCGAGAGGATCAGCACCGGGAAATTGCCCGACGCCGCCAGCGCGAAGGCAAGGCTGACCATGAACGCCACATTCTGCTTCTCGAACACCAGCCCCAACAGCACCGCCAGCGCGCCCAGCGCCAGCGTGGTCAACCGCGACACGCGCAGTTCGTCCGCCGAACCCGCCCGGCCATGTTTGAACACCGTGGCGTAGAGATCATGGCTGACCGCCGACGCCGCCGAGAGCGTCAGCCCCGCCACCACGGCGAGGATGGTCGCGAAGGCCACCGCCGAAATGAAGCCCAGAAAGGCATTGCCGCCGATCGCATGGGCCAGATGGATCGCCGCCATGTTGCCGCCGCCGCGCAGCGCGCCCTCCCCGTCCAGATAGCTGGGCTCCGTTCCCACCAGCACGATCGCGCCGAAACCGATGATGAAGGTCAGGATGTAGAAATAGCCGATCCACCCGGTCGCCCAGAGCACCGACTTGCGCGCTTCCTTCGCATCCGGAACGGTGAAGAAACGCATCAATATGTGCGGCAGGCCCGCCGTCCCCAGCATCAGCGCGAGGCCGAAGGAAATGGCCGAGACGGGGTCCTTGATGAAATTGCCCGGCGCCATGATGGACCGCCCCCGTTCCGCCGCTTCGGCCATGGTCGCCCCGCCGGACAGGGCGGCCTGGCGCTTCACCTCCACCGCGCGGGCGAACAGCGCTTCAAGGCTGAAGCCCATCTGCGCCAGCACCATCAGCGCCATGAAGCTGGCGCCGCCCAGCAGCAGCACCGCCTTGATGATCTGCACCCAGGTCGTCGCGCGCATGCCGCCGAACAGGACATAGAGCATCATCAGCGCGCCGACGATCACCACCGCCACGGCATAGGGCAGGCCGAACAATAATTTGATGAGCTGCCCCGCCCCCACCATCTGCGCGATCAGGTAGAAGCTGACGACCAACAGCGTGCTGACCGCCGCGAAGCTACGCACCGGCGGCTGGGCGAAGCGGTAGGAGGCGACATCGGCAAAGGTGAAGCGCCCAAGATTGCGAAGCCGTTCCGCCATCAGGAACAGCAGGATCGGCCAGCCGACCAGAAATCCGGTGGAATAGATCAGACCGTCATAGCCGTCGTTGAAGATCTGCGCCGAAATGCCGAGGAAGGAGGCCGCCGACATATAGTCGCCTGCCATGGCGAGACCGTTCTGGAAACCGCTGATCCCGCCCCCCGCCGTATAGAAATCGGAAGCGGTACGGGTGCGCGCCGCCGCCGCCTTGGTGATCCAGAGCGTCAGCCCGACAAAGGCGACGAACATGAGGATCGCGACCCAGTTGACGGGCTGGCGCTGCGCCTCCCCCTCCAGCGCCGCTGCGAACGCGGGGAGCGGGAGAAGCATGATGGAGGCGGTGGCAAGCGCGGCAAGCCAAGCCTTCATGCGACGCGATCCTGGAAGCCGTGGTCGATCAGGAGGGCCGCCATCCGGGCGTCATGGTGGCGGTTGGCATAGGCGACATAAACGCCGGTCAGCGCAATCGCGAGCAGGATGAGGCCAAGCCCGACCGGAATGCCGATCGACGTCACGCCCGGGCCGACGGGCATGCCCAGCAGCGCCTTGTCGAAGGCGATCAGCAACAGATAACCGACGAAAGCGAAGAAGATGATGGCGGACAACAGCCAGCCGATCTTCGCCCGACGCGCCACCAGCCGGGCATAGCGCGGATCGGCCGCCACGGCTGCGATCCTCTGTTCGTCCGGTCCGTCGCTCATGCGCCCTCCTTCGTCCTTTCGGCCATGCTAGCCGCGCGCCGGGCGATTGCAATGGCAAGCGCGGAGGCTTTATAGCTCGCATCATGGACTTGCGGGCCAACTGTTCTATGCACATATAACAGTTCGAACCGCCCTTGGCCCCTGGGAGATGACATGGCTTCGACCGCGCCGACCGCCACCGCCACGACCTCTGGCGACACGCTGAACCTGACGCCGCCCGACCCGGTGCCGCCGGTCGCGCCCGAAAAGGCCGCCGGGCTGGTGCCGCTGGATGACGAGAAACGGTCGAAGCTGGACGAGAAGGTCGATGCCTTCATCGACGATCTGGTCGCGCAGGACGCCAATTCGCCCGAATTCGGCCAGCGGGTCGACCAGCTCACCAATATGGGGCGCAAGGAAATCGCGGAGGCGGCCGGGCACAGCAACCGATTCCTCGACCGGCCGGTGCGGGCGATGGACAGCGACAACAAGGTCGGCGTCGACCTGGCGGAGCTGCGCCGGACCATCGAGGATCTCGACCCCGGCAAGCGCGGCAGCCTGACCGCGCCGAAGAAGCTGTTCGGCCTCATCCCCTTCGGCAACCGGATGCGCGACTATTTCGACAGCTACAAGAGCGCGCAGAGCCATATCAATTCGATCCTGGGCTCCCTCGCCAGCGGCAAGGACGTGCTGATCAAGGACAATGCCGCGATCGATGTAGAGCGGCAGAATATGTGGCAGACGATGGGCCGTCTGGAGCAGATGATCCACATCAGCAAGACGCTCGACGCCCGGCTGGAAGCCAAGGCGCTGGAACTGGATTCGACCGACGCCGCGAAAGCCAAGGCGATCCGGGAGAGCGCGCTCTTCTACATCCGCCAGCGCACGCAGGACCTGCTGACGCAGATGGCGGTGACGGTGCAGGGCTATCTGGCGCTGGACCTCGTCAAGAAGAACAATGTCGAGCTGGTGAAGGGCGTCGACCGCGCCAGCACCACGACCGTCGCCGCGCTGCGCACCGCCGTCACCGTGGCGCAGGCGCTGGTCGGGCAGAAGCTGGTGCTGGAACAGATCACCGCGCTCAACACGACGACCGCGAACATGATCGATTCGACCGGCGAGATGCTGAAGAACCAGACGGCGCAGATTCACGAGCAGGCCGCATCCAGCACCATTCCCATCGAGACGCTGCAACGCGCCTTTCAGAATATCTACGACACGATGGACAATATCGACACGTTCAAGCTGAAGGCGCTGGAGAATATGAAGACGACGGTGAACACGCTGTCGAACGAGGTCGAGAAGTCCAAGGGCTATATCGCGCGCGCCGAAGGGCAGGCGCAGGCGGCAAGCCAGGCCCGTGCCGACAATCCGTTGCTGAGTTCCATCGAGGCGTGAGGGGATGAGCCGTTCCGACCGCGTGCTGGCCGATGCGGAGGCGGTTCTGCGCCGCCATAGCGAGCGCGGGCAAAGCCTGTCGGCGCGGGCCCGGCAGCGGCGCAACGCGGCGCTGATGCGGAAGGTCAAATATGCCTTCTGGGCGGTGACTGCGGTCCTGATCGGCAGCGCAGTGGCGGGTTTCGTGACCCCGCTGGGCACGACCGGGGTGATGATCGCGCTGGGGGCGATGCTGGCGGCCCTGCTGCTGGTCGCCATGCTTCCCGGCGAAAAAAGGGTGCGGACAGAGGCGCTGGCGGATACGGCGCTCACCGCCCTGCCCCTGCAAACCGAAATCTGGCTGGAGAATCAGCGCAAGGCCCTGCCCGCGCCGGCCGTCACGCTGGTCGACAGCATCGGCGTCAAGCTGGAAACCCTGGCGCCGCAACTCGAACGGCTGGGCGATCAGGACCCGGCGGCGCAGGAAATCCGCAAATTGCTGGCCGATCACCTGCCCGAACTCGTCACCGGCTACCAATCCATTCCCGAGCCGCTTCGGCGGGAGGAGCGCAATGGGCGCGTTCCCGAACGGCAATTGATCGACGGACTGGGCGTGATCGACGCGGAAATCGCGCGGATGAGCGAAAATCTGGCGAGCGGCGACCTCGACAAGCTGGCGGTGCAGAACCGCTTCCTGGAACTCAAATATCAGGAAGCGAAGGAACTTGGGCAGGACTGACGTCTTCCTACAGTGATGATCCATTTGACGCTGATCATCGTCGATTTCCTCACCGGACTGCTGGCGGCCGGCGCCTGGGCGCTGGCGAGCGCGGGCGGAGCCATTGCGGCGCTTGTCGGCGGCGGACTGCTGGGCGCGTCGCTGTTCCGGAAATGGCGGCAAAAGGGCTGAAGGCAAGGGGTGTCAGACGCCTTCGATCAGCACATCCATGGCATGGCGGGTCAAAGGTTCGCTGAAACGTATGCCGAAGCGCTTGCCCTCGGCCCACATGACGCGACCGCTCGCCTGCACGCCCAATGCCTCGACCATGAGGTAGGTGCCGGTCGTCGGCGGGGTTTCGCAATGGGCCAGCGCGCCCGAGCTGGAAAGGTCCAGAAAATGGGCCCGCGCCGCCGTGCCGCCGAAACGCAGCGCAACCGGCCCGAACATCTTGTGGCGCGGGTCGAGCCGCCGCTGCCCCGCGGCGCCAGTCAGGTCTGTCATATCCTGCCCTCTCCCCAAGGCATCAGGTCGTCCAATGGTCAACGCATCATAGAATCGCTGGCAGCGCATTAACCATAATCCGCGCCAAGAAAAGCCTCCCGGCGACAGGAAGGTCAGGACCGAAGGGCGCAGGGAACGATGGAGGAAGGTTCGGGCCGGGCTGCGATGCGCTTGAACCGGGCGAAATAGCCCCCGGCCGTCGGCTTCGGGATGAGTTCCTCCAGCCGGAACCCCATGGCGGCCAGTTCGCAGGCGAGCAGGCGCGGCGGCGTTCCATGCTGGTCGGTCGGGCGGTTGGCGTCGACCACGATCAGTTCGCCATCCGGCTTGAGCGCGGGACTCAAATGCCAGAGAAAGGCGTAGGGCTCCGCGATCTCATGGTACATATGCACCATGAGGATACGGTCGAAGCTGTTTTCCGGCAGCTTCGGGTCCTCCGGCGCGCCCAGACGGACGCTGACATTGCGCCAGTCCTCCCGGGTGATGCGCCGGGACAGGGCCTCGATCACTTCGGGCATGATGTCCTCCGCCAGGACCCGGCCGCTGTCGCCCACCCTCCTGGCGAGGCGAACCGTATAATAGCCTTCGCCCGCGCCGATGTCCGCGACCGTCATGCCGGTGCGGATGCCGGCCCGGTTCATGATGTCCTCCGCCTCGTTCACCCGGTCGCGCGCCTCCTCGCTGGACCAGCGGGTGGACACGATCGGCGCGACCGGGCGGTCGGCGCGCGGAAAGGCGCGAGCGCCTGCCGGGCGGTCGCCATTGCCGTCCGACGAAAACGGGCCGCAGCCCGCCAGCAGGAACAGGCATGCTGTCAGTGTTCCGGCCGCCAGCGCCGGAGCTTTCATCAGTCGACGTCCTCCACATCGACCTTCTCGCCCGTCACCTTCTGGCTGAGCGCGGCGGCCATGAAGGGATCGAGCGCGCCGTCCAGCACATCGTCGGGCGAGGTGGAGGTGACGCCCGTGCGCAGATCCTTCACGAGCTGATAGGGCTGGAGCACATAGGAGCGGATCTGGTGGCCCCAGCCGATCTCCGTCTTGGCCTGATATTCGCCCGAGGCGGCTTCTTCGCGGCGGCGCAGTTCCGCTTCGTAAAGGCGCGCCTTCAGCATGTTCATGGCCGTGGCGCGGTTCTTGTGCTGCGACCGGTCATTCTGGCTGGCGACGATGATGCCCGAGGGGACGTGGGTGATGCGGACGGCGGAGTCGGTGGTGTTGACGTGCTGCCCGCCCGCGCCCGAGGCGCGATAAGTGTCGATCTTGAGGTCGCTTTCATTCACCTCTATCTCGATATTGTCGTCGATCACCGGATAGACCCAGACCGACGAGAAGCTGGTGTGGCGGCGCGCCGAACTGTCATAGGGGCTGATGCGCACCAGCCGGTGCACCCCGCTTTCGGTCTTGGCATAGCCATAGGCATTCTCGCCCTTGAACAGGAAGGTGGCGGACTTGATGCCGGCCTGATCGCCCGCCTGATAGTCGACCAGTTCGACCTTGTAGCCGCGCCGTTCCGCCCAGCGGCGGTACATGCGGCTGAGCATCTCCGCCCAGTCCTGGCTTTCCGTGCCGCCCGCGCCCGCGTGGATTTCCAGATAGGTGTCGCTGGCGTCGGCCTCGCCCGCCAGCAGCGCCTTGATCTTGTCCTCGTCCGCGCGGTCGGCCAGCGCCTTCAGCGACGCGATGGCTTCGGTCACCATATCCTCATCGCCTTCGGCGTCGGCCATTTCGATGAGTTCGGCGGTGTCGGTCTTCTCGCTCTCGATCGCGCGGGTGGCGCCGATGGCGGCGTCCAGCCGGGTGCGTTCGCGCATCACTTCCTGGGCGAGCTTCTGATTGTCCCAGAGGGTCGGGTCCTCGACGCGGGCGTTCAGTTCGTCGAGGCGGCGCAGGGCGCGGTCCCAGTCGAGGAAGCGGCGCAGCAGGTCCAGCGCGGCGTCGATGCGGTCGATATATTGCTGCGCTTCGGCGCGCATGGGAACTCTCCAGAATGTCGGGGCGCTTGGCCGTAGGATCGGCAAACGCATCAAGTGCCTGCCCCTATCCGAGGGCGGCGGATTTGGGAAGATTCAATCCTTGCCGGCGAATGCGCAAGGATCGGATGGAATCAGGCCGAATCCGCCGCTGTCGCAGCCCCGCCTGAAATCATCCCCGCCCATCACTCCGCCGCCATCGCATAGTTCGAGCGCGGCAGTTCATGCGCCAATGCATTCACCATGGCAGCCACCACCTGCTGCAAACGGGCAAGCCCCGGTCCCGGCTGGTCCAGCGAGACGTCCAGATAGAGGCTCCGGTCGCATTCCACCTGGATCGCATAACAGCCATGCGTCGGCCTGCCGTGGCGTTCGACCATATGGTCGCCCGCATAAGGATGATTTTGCGCGACGGCGATGCCGTGGGCGGCGGCGACATCCGCTGCCAGCGTCATCAGCCGAGCCGAGGCGCTGCGGCCGAATCGGTCCCCCAGCACGAGTCCGGGAGCAACCTGCCCCGCGGTGGGCGGGGGAAGCGGTGGCATGGAATGCAGGTCGATCAGGATCGCATGGCCATGGGCATCCCGCGCCGTCCGCATCAATCGCGCGAGCGTCGCATGATAGGGCCTGTGGAACAATTCGATCCGGCGTTCGACCTCCGCCCAGCCCAGCGAGCGCTGCCATAGCTCATGCGCGCCTGGCAAGCGGCGCGGGATCAGGCCAAGCCCGCCCCGCAATTTGGCGCTGCTCTGCAGGGGGACGTCGCGCGGAATGCCGCTGACCATGCCTGCGTCGATCTCCCGCTCATGCCGGTTGAGGTCGATCGTCGCTCGCGGCACCCGCGCCACCAGCACCGGAACGCCCCGTTCGATCAGCGGATAGGCCAGCATGTCCGCCCAGCGATCCTCCAGCCTTTGCAGCACATCCCGCCGCACCCGCGCCTGTGCCAGCAGCCCCTCGTCATAATCCCGCCCCGCATGCGGCACGGAAACGACCACCGGCCCGGCGGGGACGTCGGGTTCGTAAAGATCGTAGGCGGGCGTGGTTTCGGTCGGAACCGGCGGCGCGCTATGTCCCAAGCAAGATCCTTTCACAGGCCGCCGCCCAAAAATGGTTACTCGGCTGGATAATATTTACACCTTGTCGCATATATAGTCGCTTCACGCCATCCGCGAAGGGGGCGATCAGGGGTCGGCCGTCACAGGCCTGGGACGAGACGTACGGGGCAATGGTTCGAATTCTGCTGGCGGAAGATGATGAAAGCATGCGCGCCTATCTGGCCCGCGCGCTGGAACGTTCAGGATATGAAGTCGTCTCCGTCTCCACCGGAGCGCAGGCGGTGCCGCATATCGACAGCGACCGGTTCGACCTGCTGCTGACCGACATCGTCATGCCGGAAATGGATGGGATCGAACTGGCCCAGCATGCCGCCGCCGTGGCGCCCGACATGCGAATCATGTTCATCACCGGCTTTGCCGCCGTCACGCTGAAAGCGGGCAAGGCCGTGCCGCAGGCGAAGGTCCTGTCAAAGCCGTTTCACCTGCGCGACCTGGTGCTGGAGGTCGAGCGCATGTTCGGCACCGAAAGCCTGACCGGCCTCAGCTAGGCCGAGACAACCTCTTCCATATCGGGCGTCGGCGGCAGGGGCTGCCCGGCCATGGCGGCCGCGAACCGTTCCCGGTCCAGCCCCTTTTCCCAAACCGACACCACCACCGTCGCGACCGCATTGCCGATGAAATTGGTGAGGCTGCGGCATTCGCTCATGAAGCGGTCGACGCCCAGGATCAGCGTCATGCCCGCCACCGGCACCGAGGGCACGATGGAAAGCGTCGCTGCGAGCGTGATGAACCCCGCCCCCGTGACGCCTGCGGCCCCCTTGCTGGAAAGCATGGCGACCAGCAGCAGCAATATCTGCTCCTCCAGGCTCAGATGCACATTGGTCGCCTGCGCGATGAACAGCGCCGCCAGCGTCATGTAGATATTCGTGCCGTCCAGGTTGAAGCTGTAGCCGGTCGGCACCACCAGCCCGACCACCGACTTGCGGCACCCGGCGCGCTCCATCTTCTCGATCAGGCTCGGCAGCGCCGCTTCGGAGGAGGAGGTGCCGAGCACCAGCAGCAGTTCCGCCTTCAGGTAGCGGATCAGATGCAGGATGTTGAACCCGGCGAGCCGCGCCACCACGCCCAGCACCACCAGCACGAACAATATCGATGTCAGATAGAAGGTCGCCACCAGCCCGGCCAGATTGGCGAGCGCCCCCACCCCATATTTTCCGATGGTGAAGGCCATCGCGCCGAAAGCACCCAGCGGCGCCGCCTTCATCAGGAAGGACACCAGCTTGAAGATCGCATGGCTGGCCGATTCCAGCACCGTCATCAGCGGATCGGCCCTTTCCCCGATCATGGTGAGCGCGATGCCGAACAGGATGGCGACGAACAACACCTGCAGGATATTATGTCCATCCGCCACGGCGGAGACCAGCGTGCCGGGTATGATGTCCAGCAGGAAACCCGTGAGCGTTCGGTCATGCGCCTGCTGCTGATATTGCGCGACCTTCCCGGCATCCAGCGTCGCCGGGTCGATATTGAGGCCTGCCCCCGGATGGACGACATTGGCGACGATCAACCCGACGATCAGCGCCAGGGTGGAAAAGGTCAGGAAATAGGCGAAGGCCTTGGCCGCGACACGGCCGATCGCGCCCAGCTCCTTCATCCCCGCCACGCCGGTCACGATGGTGAGGAAGATGACGGGCGCGATGATCATCTTGACCAGCTTGATGAAGGCTTCGCCCAGGGGCTGTAGCGCGACGCCGGTTTCGGGAAAGAAATGCCCGATCCCAACGCCAAGGGCGATGGCGATCAGCACCTGAACATAAAGCTGGCGGTAGAATGGCAGGCGGGCGATGGGCTGATCAGACGGCGTGGGCGATGGCAGCATGGCGTTTGGCGTCCCCTTTTCGCACCGCAACATATGACCTGCCGGGCTGCTGTCCAGAAGAATAGCGGCAAGGCTCAATTTCCCGCTTGCGCTCCCTTACACCCCCGGCTATTGGCCCACTCCACCGTGGGCGTGTAGCTCAGTGGTAGAGCACTGTGTTGACATCGCAGGGGTCGCAAGTTCAATCCTTGCCACGCCCACCATCGAAAACCCCGCCAAATCAACGGTTTGGCGGGGTTTTTGTTTGCCTGCCGCAAGCCGTAGAGCCTGGCCATGCCCATCAATTTTTGGGCAAATTCTGGGCAAATCCTGGTCTCTTTGGGCAAATTCTGGGCATGCAAATGCCGGGCGATCGGAGCGAAATCCCGAGTCGCGCACACCGCCGAAATTATCTTGGACCGCAAGCGCTTCGCTTAGCTCGGGCTCCAAAAGGGTCGATCCCGCAGCCGCGCAGGAAGCGTACAAACGCTGCTCGCCCATCACGGCCGTTGCCTGCCGACGCATCCGTGCACTGCCACGAAGCCGGGCACCTCCATGGAATGGATGATCACCTTGCTGTCGCTTGGCATACTGTTCCAGTTCAGCATGCGCCCGTACCAATCAGGACGACAGCCTGCCCCAGACCTTCATAAAAGCTAACGCGCCTCACGCTGAAGCATTCGGAGCGAGACTCCCGGCGCAAGCGCGCGATCAGAGGGAACAGGAAGATAAGATGCTCTCCATTCGAACCCGTGGCAAGAACGGCATTTATTATATCCGAGGTACCGTCACGCTTGGCGACAAGCACATCGACGTCAAGGAGTTCAGTTCAGGAACGAGTGACCGCGATGCCGCGGCGCACCTGATGGCGGAACATGAGACGAAGCTGCGGCACCGGCTGATGTTCGGTCCGGCCGCGATTGTGGCGCAAGGCAAAATAGCCGACGCTTTTGAAAGCTACCTGACCAAGGCGAAGCCCCCCTGCCCGTCCGACATCCTGCGCATCGGCAAGCTAAACGGGCTGATCGGCGACTTCAGCCTGCGCGAGCCCAAACAAGCCTGGGAGCATTTTCGCCGCGCCTATCTGACCGGCCATGACCCGGCGGGTCAGGATCGCTATCGCGCCGTGTTCCAGGCCGCGATCAACGTCCATCACGACCTGCACGACCTTCCGCCCCTGCGCATCAAGGCGATCCCGTTCGACAATGAACGGGTGCGCTTTCTCAGCAAGGAAGACCGCGACCGGCTGATCGAGGCCTACTCACCGCACATACAGCCGATCATCACCCTGCTCGCCTTCCATGGCCCACGCATCCAGACGGCATTGCAGCTCCCGTGGGGTGTCGAGGGCGTTGATATAGAGCAAGGATCGATCCGGCTTAACCACAGCAAGAATGCCGTCATCCGGTCCGTTCCGATGCACCCCCGCGTCATGGATGTGCTGCGTCCGATCTGGGAGAAGCGAGGGCAGCCGACAAAGGGGCATGTTTTCCTCAACCGGTTGGGCAAGCCCTATTCCGACACCCGCAAGGCGAAGATCCCCGGCGGCAACCCGATCAGGAATCAGCACGCCACTGCGTGCAAGCGCGCAGAGATAGAGGATTTCACCGTCCATGACTGGCGCCACCACTGGGCATCGCACTGCGTCATGGCCGGGATCGACCTCATCACCATCATGAACATGGGCGGCTGGAAGTCGCTGCGCATGGTCCAGCGCTATTCCAGCGTCAGCGTCGATCACATGCGTGAATCCATCAATAGGCTCAGCTAAAGCGAGCCGCACGTCCGAGAAGGATTTGGGGCAGACCGCACAGTCTGCTCCATTTCCTGCGAGAACCGATAGCCTAGCGAAGCCGCCCATAGGGTGCAGCGCAATCAGAGAAAGCGCCTCGAGAGGTTGTTCAGTGGTTGAGCGAGCGACTGATGGCGGCATGGATTGTAGCCTGCCTCGCGGTCGATACCAGTTGCGGGTGTGAAGCCAGGTCCCCGCGCCTGTTGCGGCGGCCTGATGCATCTCGACAAAGTTTCGGGGGGAATATGAGAGCGGGATACCGCTATCTTCGAACACTTAGAGCGGAATTCCGCTTGATCTTCGAAATTTTTCCTGTAGCGATATCCCGCATAGTATATATTTTTAGAGCGGAATTCCGCATGCAAATGGATATTTTTTCTATCCTGGGGGATCAATTGCGTCATTGGCGCGGCAGACGCTCCATGAGTCAACTTGGATTGGCCCGGCGGCTTGGTCGTGATCGCGCGCGCATCTCTGAACTCGAACGTGATCTGATCGGCGGCCGCCGGGGTCGCGACCGCCTGACCCTATTCGCCGAGATCTGCGACGCGCTGGATCTGGTGCCCGTCCTCGTGCCACGCGCCCAGGCTAGCGCAGTCCGTGATCAGGTCGAAGGCGCGCGCGGCATCGACTTCAACCACCCGGTGCGCTCGACGTTCGAGGAGTTGTTCGTCGATCTCGATGAGGACGAAGAGGAGAACCGCTAGATGGGGAAGGCTTCCGCGATCCTCGGCGTTCACCTGCTTGATGCGAAGCTTGGGCCAGTGAAGGTAGGAACGCTCACGCGCGATGCCGACGGCGCGGTCGCCTTCACAGTGTCCGAATCCTATCTCCGCGACACGGCACGGCCCGTACTCAGCCTTGGCTGGTATGATCCGACGTCTGACGCAGGCACCCGCGACCGGCTTTCCGCTCGTGGCGACAAGATTGGCCTGCACGGCTCGATCCCGCCCTGGTTTGCCGGGTTGCTTCCCGAAGGCGCGCTTCGCGAACTGGTGCTCACCGAAATGGGTCCCGGGGATCATGACCAGTTCGACGTGCTCACCCGGCTGGGCGCCGACCTTCCCGGCGCCGTGCTGGTTACAGCCGAAACCGACACACCAGCCTCCGCCGGCCCTCTGGATCTGATATCTATAAAAGGCTTCAAGGCGGCCGAACCCAAGGGTGTGGTTAAATTCTCACTCGCCGGAGTCCAACTCAAATTCACCGCCAATATCGACGGCGAACGGCTTACACTTCCCGCCCGGGGCGACACCGGCCGCTGCATCATCAAGGTAGCAAGCGATACCTATCGCGGGCTTCCGGAAGCTGAGCATGGCGCAATGACGCTGGCGGGCATGATCGGCGTCGAGACAGCGCCTTGTCGGCTGATGCCGCGCGCCGCCGTCGCGGGTATACCCGACGAAATGCTCGAACACGGCGAGCAGGTATTGGTGGTCGATCGGTTCGATCGCGCAGCCGACGACACGCGCATTCACATTGAGGACGCCGGGCAGGTCATCGGAGCGATCGGGGATCGCAAATATACCATGGCCACCACCGAAACCGTCATCAACATGATCAGCCGCTTCAGTACTGACCGCCGCGCCGACATCCTCGAGGCAATCCGCCGCATTGTCGCGGACGTGCTGATCGGCAACGGCGATAATCACCTCAAGAACTGGTCCTTCCGTTTCCCTGAACCGGGGCAGGTCCGCTTGTCACCAGCCTACGACATTGTTCCGACTGTCCTTTTTCAGCCGCGCGACACGCTCGCTCTACGGTTCGTACGCACCCACAGCTTCGACACTGTCAACCTCCACCGATTCGAACGAGTGGCGAGCTTTCTGCGGGTGGACCCCAAGTGGGTCGTTCGCGAGGTCAAGGCGACGGTGGAACGTGCGTTGGACACTTGGCCAGCTACGGCGCCGGAACTTCTGGGCGAGCGGTGGTCGGGAACACTTCTCGCAAGGCTCAACACGCTGGCGCTGGTCCAGGAAGTGCGAGGTTCGGCAAAGATACCGATCGGCTCTTGAAGTTCGAGAGATGGCTGGACACCGTCCACGACTGGCGCCACCAACTGGGCATCGCACTGCCTCATGGCCGGGATCGACCTCATCACCATCATGAACATGGGCGGCTGGAAATCGCTGGGCATGGTCCAGCGCTATTCCAGCGTCAGTGTCGACCACATGCGTGAATCCATCAACAAGCTGAACTGAAGCGGATCAGGTAACATCAAAGAAGAATGTGGGGCAGGCGACGGAGACCAGCTCCACTTTTTCAGTCATACCATGAAAATCCACTCGCCACTCTCTGGGGTGCTGACAGGTCCATGAAACCCTCAAGGGATCCACGCCGCCTGGCGCTGCACATTACAGATCATATTCCCTAAACTTTGCAAACCCCCAGATTCCTATTCACCTCGATACTCCAGCGCCATCAGCTGTGCCTCACCAGGCCAACCAACGAGAAGCGTACCGGCAGGACCGCCGACCCTGCCGGTTCTACTCAGAGACCTATCACGCCGGCAAGACCGCCGATATCCGCGATTTGGTGGGTGGCATAATGAGGTAGGCTAGGCTCATGTCCGCGCGCGACGAACACGCGCGCACCGTAACCCAGATCACAGGCGGACATGTGATCATACCGAAAACTGGAAGATACGTGCATGGCTTCTTCGGGGGAGCACCCGAGCTGGTCGAACATATATTCGAAAGCCTGCAGCCGCGGCTTGTACGCCTGCGCATCCTCTGCCGTGAAGACATGGGCGAACGGAGCGCCGAGCTTGGCGACGTTTTCATGTATCTGTGCGTTATCCGCGTTGGAAAGAATCACCAGGGGGATTTCCTTGGCGACCTTGGCTAGGCCCTCGGGGACATCGGGATGAGGACCCCAGGTTGGAATGCTATTATAGATTTTGGATGCGTCCGCCTCGCGAAATTCCACGCTCCACTTCCGGCAGAGACGTTCGACGGAGTTCCGGACTACCTCATGCAATGGCTTCCAGTCGCCAAGAACTTCGTCGAGCCGGTATGCTTTAAAGTCCGCGAGAAAGGCCTCCATCTGCTCCGAGGCAATACGATCGGCAAACAGCTGACGGCCCATCGGCCCCATCTCGTAATTGGTCAGGGTGCCATAACAATCGAATGTGATGTATTTGGGTCTAAATTGGCTCATTGGAAATCCTTCCCGTTGTTCGTTCCGCACCGCGAGAACGCGACGGCCCCGCTGGCCCAATACTGGTTCAGCCAAGCAGAAGAAGATTCCGATTAAAGGCGAAGTGTGTAGACTTGTAGCCGTTTTTAACCACGAAACAGGCAATAAACGTGCCTTGTAGCATAGTAAGATCATGTCAGGGAGTTTTGAGACGAGGCGCGGATGCTTGACGATGACAAAGATGCCAGAAAGTCGAATGACAAAAAGGCGCTGCGCAGCGCACGCTGGTTCCGCAAGGATGATTTGCCGGGCTTCATTCACCGCTCCACGCTTGCGGCTGCCGGCTGGAACCGTCAGGACCTGATGGAGCGTCCGGTCGTCGGGATCCTCAATACCTGGTCCGACATCAATCCATGCAACATGAACCTCCGCGTCCTTGCAGAAGATGTGCGGACTGGGATCATAGAGGCAGGCGGAATCCCATTCGAGACGCCGCTGATGTCGCTCAGCGAAAACATCATCAAGCCCACCTCGTTTCCGTTTCGCAACCTTCTGGCCATGGAAGTGGAAGAGTGCGTTCGCGCCTATCCCTTTGATGCGGTAGTCCTGCTGGGCGGATGCGATAAGACACAGCCGGCGCTCATCATGGGAGCGGTAAGTGCAGGCGTGCCGTTTATCTTTCTCGCGAGTGGCCCCGCGACGCCGCGCTCGGCGACGGGCGGGAATCTCGCCAATGCCACCGGCGTTTGGCGAATGGTCGTCAAGTTGCGCGCTGGGGAGTTTGCGGAAGGGGAGTTCGCCGATTTTGAGCGCAATGTCATGGGAACGGTCGGACATTGTGCCGAAATGGGCACTGCATCGTCGATGGCGGTCATTTCCGAGGCACTGGGAATCTCCCTGCCGGGCAGCAGTCTTGTGCCTGCAGTCGATCGGCGCCGCAACCAAATTGCGCGGGAGGTGGGGCGCCGCAGCGTAATCCTCGCAAATGCTGCCGAAGCCGGGCGCACACTACTTGACGGGCGCGCATTCGACAATGCGATCACATTGCTCTGCGCCGTGGGCGGATCGACGAACGCGATCATCCACCTTCTGGCGCTTGCCGGGCGCGCCGGTGTGGACCTCTCGCTCGAACGTTTCGATGAGATTGGCCGCCGGGTGCCGCTGATTGCGAATGTTCAGCCGGCCGGCGAGCATCTGACCGAGCGATTGATGGCTGCGGGCGGGGTGCCGGCATTACTTAAGAGGCTCGCTCCCCTGCTCCATTTGGACGCCCGCAGCGTTAGCGGTCAAACGATCGGCGATGTCGTTTCGGCGGCCGAAATACTCGACGAAGACGTTATCCGTCCACTCGACAAGCCCGTTCGGATCGGAGAAACTCTAGCGGTTGTGCGGGGTAATCTTGCTCCCGATGGCGCCGTTATGAAGGTCTGCGCCGCGGAAGCCCGGCTGCTCAATCACCGTGGCCGGGCCGTCGTTTTCGAAGACGTTCAGACGATCGCCGATCGGATCGACGATCCCGCGCTCGGCATTGACGAGAACAGCATACTGATCCTGCGTAACGCCGGCCCCGTGGGTGCGGCTATGCCGGAATGGGGCATGCTGCCGCTGCCCCGCCATCTCCTGGCGCAAGGCATACGAGACATGTTGCGCATATCCGATGCTCGGATGAGCGGCACGGCTTATGGGGCCGCCATATTGCACGTCTCTCCCGAAGCGGCAGTCGGTGGGCCGCTGGCGCTGGTTCGCGACGGGGACATGATCGAATTCAATCTTGCAGAACGGAGGCTCGATCTGCTGGTGGACAGCGACGAGCTCGAGCGTCGACGTGCCCAATGGCAGGCACCACAGCCTCGCCACAACCGCGGCTATCGCTCGCTATATAGTCGCCACATCGAGCAAGCCCATCGTGGCTGCGACTTCGACTTCCTGCGCGGTGCCGAAAAGGATTCACTCCCCGACGGGCTGTTCGACGGCTGGGTGGGGGGATGGTAAATGGCGATCCTCTATCGCTCCGACGCGCCTCGCGCCGCAGCTTGGTCCCAGTTTTTCGCCAAGCATGCTCCCGACCTCGACTTTCGCGTCTGGCCGGATGCTGGAAACCTCGATGAGATCGAGTATCTGATTGCCTGGCAGGCGCCGCGTGAGTTCCTGACATCCTTGCCGCGGCTGAAGGTCTTGTTCTCGTCGGGCGCCGGCGTCGATCATGTCGATCTTTCCGCGGTGCCTGATCACGTCCCCCTCGTCCGCATGGTCGAACCGGGCATCATCGACGGCATGGTCGAATATGTGAGTCTCGCGGTTCTCGCGGTTCACCGTGATTTCTTCGACTATGTCGAGGCCCAAACATCGCGAGAATGGAACCCGCTCGAGGTTCCACCGGCTTCTTCCCGTACCATTGGGGTGATGGGAATGGGGGTTCTGGGCCGCGCGGTACTCGAAAGGCTGCGCAGCTATGGTTTTCGCCTCCGGGGCTGGAACCGGTCCCCGCGCACGATTATCGGTGTTGATAGCTATGCGGGGGCCGAACAATTCAACGAGTTCCTGAGTAGATGCGACGTTCTTGTGTGCCTGCTGCCACTCACGCCAAGCACTGTGGGTATATTGAACAGCAAGACATTCTCTGCCCTGCCTCATGGTGCGTCTATCATTAACGTCGGGCGAGGGCCTCATCTGGTCGAAGCCGACCTTCTGGCTGCCTTGGACAGCGGACATTTGAGCAGGGCCATCCTTGATGTCACTGAAACCGAGCCGCTCCCGCCCGAACATCCGCTGTGGGCGCACCCGCGGGTGTTTGTAACACCGCATGTGGCGAGCATGACCCAACCGGAGACGGCCGCACCGATCCTGCTCGACAACATTCGTCGAGATCAACGCAACGAACCGCTCATCGGCGTGATAGACCGATCCCGCGGCTATTGATCCAAGGTGGTGGGGCCACCGCTCAATCCTGTCATAGACGGGGCGCCCGCTACCAATAAGCGACAGACTTGACGGAGCGGGCACGGGGCCGGCCCTCTCGCCTCTCTGCCTGTCTACTGAGTTTGCCTGTGGGCGCCGGGCCTGACTTCAGACCCGGCAGTCAGATCGCCGCGATATTCAGCTTCGATCCATCGACCAGTCGGGACAGCCGGAACGGTACGGGATCCACGCTAGGCGTGTCGTTCGCGACAAGCTCTGCAGCCAGATAGCCAAGACCCGGACCCAATCCGAACCCATGCCCGGAGCAGCCCGCCGCGAGGACAAGGCCATCCACCCCGTCCACCTTCGATACGACAGGCACTGCGTCCGGCGTGCAATCGACGAAGCCACCCCAGGCACTATCAATCTCGATTTGGCCGAGTTGGGGGAAGGTCTTCCGTACACTCTCCACCACCTGGCTCACCAGCCATTTCAAAGGCGGAGGATCCAGCACGCGATTCTGTTCGAAAATCCGATCGTCGCCGGTCAGCAGGGCTTGCATTGAATCCGGCCCCGAAACGAACGATCGGCCGATGCCAAGCCGGACATTCTTCAGGCGACGGAAGAATTGCGGCATGAATTCACGGCTGTAACGGATAGCCTGCGGCGTGATTTCGAGGTTCGCCTTGCCACTGATCGCAAGCGTATAGCTGCCGTCCAGTCGGCGCGTGATCGTGCAGTAGGGTGTGGAGACCGCCTCGCCTATGTTGATCGTCGGGGTGGAACGTAGCGCGGTCTGTCGGATGCTCGCCTGAGGGAAGCTGATCCCGAGCGGCCTAAGGAATCGAGAGGACCAGGCGCCAGCGGCACACAGCACGGCGCTGGCCTTGATGTAGCCCTTCTCCGTGTGCACGCCCGCAATCTTTCCGTTGGCAAGCTCGATTGCCCGCGACGCGCATTCCTGGTGGATCGTCGCGCCCAAAGCCCTGGCCCCCTCGGCAATAGCCGGCGCGGCAAGGGCAGGCTCGGCCTTGCCGTCTTGTTCCGAATAGGTCCCGCCGACCCACTTGCCGCGCGCTTCGGGGACGCGCTCGGCCACTTCCGCCCGGCTCAGCACCTGGGTATCGACGTCGTATTCCCGGGCGATCTCGCGCCACTTTTCCCAACCGGCGAGCACGGCCTCGTCATGAGTCGCATAGACAAGGCCGCACCGTCGGAAGCCTAGGTCTCGATTAATTTCGCGCGTGAGTTCGTCCCACAGTCGCATGGAGAGCACGGAGAGCGGCAGTTCGCGCCGGTCGCGGTTCTGCTGGCGGCACCAACCCCAATTTCGGCTCGACTGTTCGCAAGCGACGTGGCCCTTCTCGAGGAGCGCCACAGAGAGGCCGCGCTTCGCTAGATAATAGGCCGCTGTAGAGCCGAGGATGCCGCCGCCAACGATGACGACGTCAGCCTCAGACGGAGGACGCTCGTCATTATGAATGCGCTCGACCTGGGGTGACATGTTTCAACGGACCTCGATGCAAAGAGGTGGAAGCGGGGTTCCATCATTCTTCATTGCATCTTGCACTTGATAGAATGCACCGAAATCACGCTGGATTTCGGAAGATTTTCGGGATTTGGCCGCTTGATTGATCGGAAACGCTCTGCCTGGCATGCCGCACCGGCTAGTAAGGGTTGGAGGGCGAGCAGACCGTCCATTTTAGACCAGGCAGTGACGGTTCGAAAAAAGATGCCCGCTGTGAGCACTTTCGAGGCGGGGCTGGCGATGGTGTCGCCCACGGATGAGCGACTTTGCGGCCGCCGCCGACGCAACTGACGGCCACTGAAAATGGCCCCGCCTCAGTAGGGGGACAGAGGCGGGGCCAAGACTTCTTCCAAAGGGGGAGAAGAGCAATGATATTGCGCCTTTCTGACCGAGTCGTCCATCGCGCAGATGGAACGGCTTTGGATGCGGCGCTATGCGTCCACCGACATAATCCTAAATTGCCACCCTGGCCCTTACCTCGCCAGCATATACGCATGCCAGCGACGAAATGGCTCCTTATCGCGCGAGTGCCGTAATATCTATCCGGAACGACCTTCATGAACAAAGTCATGCCAGTGGCGGCATGGCAGATGGATTGCCCGCCAAAATGCAAATCGGGTGGCCCTGATGAAAATTGTCCCGCCTCTTCGTGGAGGGAGGCACGAAGAGGCGGGAACGCGACCCTATGGCTTCTTGGCTCGGGATAAATGAAGGATAGCGCTTATCTTTGACCATGTCCCATAAGGAATCAAAGACTTGCTGAGAGATGGGTTCATATTGGTCACTCAAACTGACAGCTATTACGGGGTTTGATGCTCCTCCCGCCCCTCGGCCACCAGAACGAGATAGTCGCGTATTCGAGAGCGGAACTCCTCCGCCAGATGAATATGCATCCGGCGGCCATCCACGGTATCCGGCGCCCGGATCACGGCCCCCTTCTCGCACAGCTGATTGAGATAGCGCAGCGCCGTCGTATGCGGCGCTCCCGAAGCGATGCAGGCGCTGCTCACTGAAATGGCCTTTCCCTCTGTTTCGGCAGCGAAAAGGTCCAGCAGCATATGCCACGCCGGATCGATAGTGATGCCGAACGGTAACACCGCCTGCCGAGCATCGCTTTCTCGCAACAAGCGCCGCGCCAGAGAGCCAAGACGCTTCTCCGCCACGTCACCCATCGAAGAAGGGGTTTCCTGCCCCCCGGGATCGACAAGGATTTCGGAAGGTCCCGTCAGCGATCGAATGGTTTCGCTGAGGCGGGCAAGATCGTTTTCGATCGCCTTAAGATCTGTGGGGCGGAGCAGTGCTGCGCGTTGGCCGAACATGGCGGTCATCTTTGAATCCCCCCATTTTCGAGCCTTCTCGAGGCACGTTGATCCATCAGCACGCCGACGGCCATGACGATCAGGATGGGAATGCCCCAGGCGGTGGTCATGCTGTAATAGACCTTGGAAACCAGCTTGGGCGCTGCCCAGGCAACCAGGTGCGAACAGACGCCATTGAACTGGAAGGCCGCTGCCCAGATCGGCCACCATCGTGACGAGGTCAGCGCGAGATAGATGAACCCGATCAGCAGCAGCAGGTCGCCGCTGAACACCAGAGGGTTGGGCTTGCCGAATGGATGATGGCCACCCATTCCGATGTAGGTGAGCAGGCTCGCCAGCATGACGAGCAAGGCACCTGCTTTTCCTGCCCAGCCACCTTGGAGCCAGACATAAAGCGCTATGCAGATCAGAGCTGCATTGAAGGCGGCGGACAGATCCATTCGACTTCCCCGAGATAGGCGGTCTCTCAGGCGGCGGCACTGCCGGGTATATCGCCGAACAGCGACGGCACGCCCGCCTTGCCGCTCTGCATTTTCTCCCGGGGGCAGCCAAAAAGATTCTCGTCGGCGACCTCGGACCGCTTGCGGATGCGGTGCGCCTTGCTATGCGCCTCGACCAGGCTCTGGCGGCTTTGCAATATGGCGTTTGTGCAGCGCGTAAGGTCGGAAAAAATCTTCTGCCCGCTTAGAGGATCAAGTCCCATGGACCGCCCCACCTCGATCATGTTCGCGCTGGCCCGAAGCGTGTGGGCGAGTAAATCGTCGAGCTTGGCGTAAGCCATGTTCAGGTCGGTGACCACCGTCTGAGCGGCATTTTTGCTAAGCGGCATGGGGCTGTCAGCTTTGGACATGGGATCTCCTTGGACGACGAGCGTCGTCTTGAAAGTCGGATTGTCTGAACGCGCGACCGCTATGAAAAGAAAGACATGATCCACAGGCCGGCCGCGACGAGCGCGGCAACCGTTCCGCCGATCATGAGCGCCAGGCTCAGGATCCACTTCATGCGTTGCAACGCATCTAGATCATTGTCTCGACCTCCCAGCGGAGGGATGCGCAGCGCTTGATGTTCGACCGGCATCTCCTGCCCCCCAACAATCGACATTTGCGGGGCGATGGCAACCTCTTCCGGTTGATATATCAATGGCTGATATGTCTGCCGTCCCTCCACTTCAGAAAGGATGCGGGCGGCTTCGAAACGATCGGCAACCCCCAGCGCGCGCAATGCCTGGCGAACGCGCTGGTTCACTGCATGATCTGATTTGCCGATCTGCCTGGCGATCTGCTTGGTGTTGAGATTCTGGGCGACCAAGCGAAGACACTCTTTCTGCTTGTCAGTGAGGCGCGAGATGTCCGGGTCGCTCATGTGCTTATATCCGGCGTAGGGACGATGGCGCACAAATCGACCGGGGCGCCAAATTTCATTCGCATATTCATTCCGCCATGGTGCAAGGCTGCCCCTCCCTCAGCGCAGCGTGGGGCAGCGATTCGACGCCAAATTAGATAGTATTGTGATTCATGAACAGGCCGGCTTGGTCTGCTCGACCGCACGAAAGATCGGCGTGCGTCATGGCCAGGGCGCTGCCTCTCGACATCTTCGAGCCCCCTATCCCATTGCCGAACATGCGGGAGATGATGCAACACCATCAGGCACCCGGCCTCACCTGGTTGCGGCAACGGCTCAAGAAATCCGCATCGATGCAATGGGAAGGGCCGCCAAGTCTTCCATAGACGGCAAGACGATGGTGATCACTCTAATCTATCGTGAAATGTCGATGCATATTGTCAGATGAAAACCCATCGGATAAATCCGATGCATGGATCCGAACCTCGCTCTCAAAGCTCTTGCGGCGCTCGCACACCCCACGCGGCTCGATGCCTTTCGCCTGCTTGTCCGGCATGAGCCCGACGGTCTGTCCACGGGGGCGCTCGTCGAAGCCAGCGGCCTGAGCCAAAGCACCCTTTCCACCCATCTCGCTGTTCTGGCGAAGGCTGGCCTCGTCAGCGCCGACAAGCGCGGCCGGCATCAGATTCAGCGCGCCAATATCAACACGCTTCGCGGCCTCATGATCTTTCTCGCCAAGGATTGCTGTCAGGGCCGCGCCGAACTCTGCGAGCCGCTGCTCGCCGACCTCACTTGTTGCTGAAGGACCGGGCGCCCGTGACCACCATCGTCATCTATCACAATCCCGGCTGCGGAACTTCGCGGAACACGCTGGCGCTGATCCGCAATTCGGGGGTCGAGCCGCATGTCGTCGAATATCTGAGGACACCGCCGTCGCGCGCACTGCTCATCGAAATGATCGAGCGGGCCGGCATGACGCCGCGCGCACTCCTGCGCGAGAAAGGCACGCCTTATGCCGACCTCGGCCTGGGTGACGATACATTATCCGATGAAACCTTGATCGATGCGATGATGGCGCACCCCATTCTCATCAATCGTCCGCTGGTGGTGACGCCGCTCGGCGTGAAGCTCTGCCGGCCGTCCGAGGCAGTGCTCGACATCCTGCCGGATGCGCAGCGCGGAGCCTTCGCGAAGGAGGACGGCGAGCAGGTCGTCGATGGGGCGGGGAACCGCATCACGGCCGCGTGACCCGGCGTGCCGTCTTTGCCGAGGCGGCGGGCAGCTTCATGCTGTTCGCCACGGTCATCGGCTCGGGCATCATGGCCGAACGGCTTGCCGGCGGGAACGTCGCCATTGCCCTTCTCGGCAATACGCTCGCGACCGGCGCGATCCTGTTCGTCCTCATCACGATGTTCGGGCCGGTGTCCGGTTCCCATATGAACCCGGCCGTCACGCTGGTCATGCGGCTGCGCGGCCACATCCGCACCGATACGGCTATCGCTTACGTCGCTGCCCAACTCGTTGGCGGCATAGTTGGCGTCTGGCTCGCGCATCTGATGTTCGACCTGCCGATCCTCCAATTGTCGGGCAAGATCCGCAGCGGTCCCGGCCAGCTCGCGGGCGAAGCCATCGCGACATTCGGGCTGATCCTCGCCATCCTCGGAACGGCGAATATGCGGCCCGAGAGCATCCCCATCAGCGTCGCGCTCTACATCACCGCAGCCTATTGGTTCACCTCGTCGACCAGCTTCGCCAATCCTGCAATCACCATCGCCCGGTCGTTGAGCAACAGCTTCGCCGGGATCGCCCCGGCCTGCGTGCCCGCCTTCATCGCTGCCCAGCTTATCGGCGCGCTGGCCGCGCACTTCGTTGCCGGCACGATCTTCGCGGAACCGCATAGCGAGGCGGCTTAGATTGGATTTTCTTCGATACGATACTTACCAAGGAACCGTCATGACCCGCGTTCGCCTGCTTTACGATCCCGATCGCCTCCCGGCGCTTGACCCGGCCTATGTTATTTCCCGCCCGGCGCTGGGCCTTGGCGACGACCAGCCATCACCCCGCATCCTGCTACTCTACGGGTCGCTACGCGATCGATCCTTCTCGCGCTTCGCGGTCGAGGAAGCTGCCAGATTGCTTCAGCTATTCGGCGCTGAGACGCGCATATTCGATCCATCCGATCTACCGCTGCCCGACCAGGTCAAAGGCGACGATCATCCCGCTGTCCATGAACTGCGCGAGCTGTCGCTCTGGTCGGAAGGCCAGGTCTGGTGCAGCCCCGAGCGACACGGCGCGATTAGCGGCATCATGAAGGCGCAGATTGATCATCTGCCGCTCGAGATGAAGGGGATGCGGCCGACCCAGGGGCGCACATTGGCGGTCATGCAGGTGTCGGGCGGTTCGCAGTCGTTCAACGCGGTTAACACGCTGCGCCTTCTCGGACGGTGGATGCGGATGTTCACGATCCCCAACCAGTCGTCGGTCGCGATGGCCTATAAGGAGTTCGATGAGGCTGGCCGGATGAAGCCGTCGAGCTATTACGACCGCATCGTCGATGTGATGGAGGAACTGGTGCGGATGACCGTGCTGCTTCGTCCGCATGCTGGCCAGCTTGTCGATCGCTATTCGGAGCGGAAATCTGCAAAACTGGTGGTGAACCCCGAGACCGATCTGTCGTCGATCGCGATCGCGCACCAGCGGCAGTAAGGGCTTCTGTAGGGGAAAGCCTTCCCTGCCGCCGAGCCGCAGAGTCTCGGCCGCCCCTTCTGCGGGCGGGCTCAGCCCCCAGGCTGTGCAGAAACTCGCCATGCCGGCGGTGCCGCGAGCCAGGCCCTTCAGTCTCGAAGCGGCGCGACTCCGTTCAGCTCGGCCGGACCAATGCTCCGGTTCCGACAGTGTTCACTACCCGGATCATGTTGAAGGCCAGCACCGAAAGCGCCGCTTCCGCCTTCACTCTCCGCAATCCTCTGGTGAGGAACCTACCCCCACCAGACATTCGTTTGATGGTTCCGAACGGATGTTCGACCGTACATCGCCTGGTCCGCATCAGGCTGGGATCGGCATAGATCCGCGCGTCCATCCGATCGAACGCGCTCTGATCGAACAGTCGATGGACCGTGCGTTGGACGCCTGGCGTGCAGCGAGGCTTCAGGGCGCAGCTCTTGCACGCTGATGTCCGGTATCGGATCGCGCGGTTGCGAGTGTGCTTGCTGGACCGGCGTAAAGTTTGACCGGCTGGGCACCTGATCGTGTCGCTTTCGTCATCATAAACGAATTGAGTCTGCCGGAAGTGCTCCGTATTCATCGCGCCGCGCTTGATCGGTGCGGACACGATGATCGCCTCGGACTCGCAGCGGGCAACCTCCTCGGCGTTGGGGTAACCGCCGTCGGCCAGAACGTGCAATTCGTCAGCGTCCAGGACATCTTTGGCCGCCAACGATACCAGGTGGAGGAAATGGCTGTCGTTCGCGTCGTTGAACGCGTCGTGATGGATGATGAGGCCACTCTTCACATCGACCACCCTTTGAAGGTTGTAAGACGGCAGCTTCGGCGCGCGTGCGTAGCCCGCCATGTTGCGATAGACGCCGGGCATGGGCCGGCGAAGGCCCTCGTCGTAGACGGCTGCGCCTGCCGCACGCTCCGATGACGGTGGCGGGTACGTGATAGGGTCAAATGGTCTGTTCATGCCTCACTCCATTGTTTCCAAATTGATGAGGCACTCGGCGGCTTCGGCATGAAGCCTGCGATCCTGCACCGAGCGCAATCGATGCGGTCCGACATCACGGGGGCTGAACAGCCACCGTCAGAGGGGCCCGGTCGGCACCGATTGCCTCGTTCTGGTCGTGAGGATTTCAAGAGCCGGAGGCCCCTCGCCGGACTGCCGAACGGCGGACCGCACAGAGGAGCGGGCCAGTCGAAAATTCCCTCTTGAAACCCTTTCCCCCCTTCCTAACTTTTCTCTTGCCGGACGCTGATAACCGGGTCCGGTTGGACATGGAGAGCGCCGGCTCTCTCCGGCGCGTCTCATGCCCAAATTGCTCAATCAGGAGGATTTGGAAATGAGAACCAGTTTTGACTTTGCGCCCTACAGGCGCTCCACGGTCGGCTTTGACCGCCTCTTCAACCTGCTCGAATCGGGCATGCGCGAAGACGATGGCTATCCGCCTTTCGATATCGAGCGGCAGGGCGAGGACAGTTACCGCATCACGCTCGCGGTCCCCGGCTTCCGTCCCGACGAGATCGAGATCGTGGCGCAGCAGAACCAGCTGACCATCACCGGCAAGCGCGCCGAAGACAAGGACCAGGGGCAGTATGTGCATCGCGGCATCGCGGCCCAGCCCTTCGAGCGGCGGTTCCAGCTGGCCGACTTCGTCGAGGTTCGCTCGGCCAGCTTCGACAATGGCATGCTGAGGATCGACCTGCAGCGCGTGCTCCCCGAAGCGATGAAGCCGCGCAAGATCGAGATCAGCGGGAACACGCCGACCCAGACTCGGATCGAGGCGACGAAGGAGAAGAGTCTCGAGTCGGCCTAATCCCGACTTCCTCCCGCCGCCCTCGCGGGCGGCGGGATTCACTCAACTCTCTAGCCAGAAAAGGAGATGACCTCATGGCTTTTCGTGATCTGATCCCCTGGAGCCGGCAGGAGAACCGGCTCCCCGCCACGGTCAGCGCCGAGCGCGACCGGAGCGACCACCCGTTGCTGTCGCTTCACCGCGAGGTGAACCGGCTGTTCGACGACGTCTTCCGCGGTTTCGGCGTGCCGTCACTCGGCGGGTTCGACGGCAGCCTGTCGTGGCCCAATGTCGAGCTCGGCGAGACCGAAAAGGACATCCGCGTCACGGCCGAACTCCCCGGCCTCGATGAGAAGGACCTCGACATCACCGTTGAGGAAGGCGTGCTGACGCTGCGCGGCGAGAAGAAATCCGAGGTCGAAGACAAGGACCGCGGCTACAGCGAGCGCAGCTATGGACGCTTCGAACGGCGGATCGGCCTTCCGCGTGGCGTCGAACAGGAAAAGGCGAGCGCGACCTTCAAAAATGGCGTGCTGACCGTCACCCTGCCAAAGTCGGAGGCGGCGAATGAGAATGTCCGCCGCATTCCGATCAATGCGAGGGCCGCATGACGGCGCGGCCCGGGGCTTTAGCCCCGGGCCGACCCTCCAGCCGCAGGACGTTCCGCCCGAGCCGGAGAGCCGTGCCGCCAACGACAATCATGGTTCTGGCCCAAGCCGCGCAAGCGCGCTACCGCCGGATGCCTCGGCGATCATCGAGCCGGTGCCGATCGCGGTCAACCAGTCCGGTCGCGTCCAAGGAGCATGTGGCGGCTGCGCTTCGCCGAGCGCTGGAGCTCGCGCGCCGATTCGCTGATGGGATGGGCAGGAGGAGGCGATCCGCTTGCGCAGATCGAACTCCGCTTTCCCGACCTAGAAGTGGCCGTGCGCTATTGTCGGCGCGAAGGCGTGTCCTTCGAGGTTCGTGGAGTGGCACGATCGGGCCGTTCCATGCAGCCCCGGCTCACCGATCAAGCCCCGCCGAAGTTGTGCTGCTGGCCCACAGGTCCGCACGCGCGATGCGGCAGCCGGTATGCGGCCGTGCTTGAGGGCACCCAAAGCCTGGGAACAACGGTTGGCGGCGGCGGAATAGCATTTTCACATTCACCATGATCAGAGGAGACGATTGATGCGAAAAATTCGTGCAGCCGTCCTGGCTGGGGTGGCGGCGGTCGCCGTCATGGGCACCGCGCTGGCGGCGAGCCACGACCGTCATGTGATGAAGGTCGGCCTACCGGACGGCACGGTAGCCCGCATAGAATATCAGGGTAATGTGGCGCCGAAAGTCACGTTCGCGCCAGCCTCCAGCCTGGCGCCGATCGCCTGGTTCGATCCGTTCGAGGCGGCTCCATTCGCCCTGTTCGATCGGATCGCGGCCGACTTGGACCGGCAAAGCGACCTGATGATGCGCCAGGTCCACGCATTGCCGCTCCCGGCGATCGCCGATGATGGGAAGATCGACTTGACGGCGCTGCGCAGCCTGCCTCCGGGCACCGTCAGCTACAGTTTTGTCTCGACGATCAATGGCGGAAGCACGTGCAGCCGAAGCGTACGGGCCACCTCGCTCGGCTCGGGCCGGCAACCCAGCGTCGTGTCGAACAGTTCAGGTGATTGCCGCGAAGCGCCGTCGGCAACGGTCGTCCATCCGGACCGGACCGACGCGCTGCGCCGAACATGACGCAATCTGCTGATGGTCAACGCGGGAGGTTGTTCAAAGTCGCCTGTATCATAGGGGAGCGCCGCTGGCGCCGCTCCCTTTACGAGTCTGCAGTTGCTTAGCTCATGCACGTAACAGCCGGTATCCTCTCGAGCTTCATCACCCTGCTCGTCACGATCGGTCCGATCGAAACGGCGGTGGTCTTCGCCGGCCTGACGGCTGGGATTCATCGCAGCGAGCGGATCAGCCTCGCCGCCCGATCGGTCATAATCGCCTCTGGCGTCTTGCTGCTTTTCGCAGTGGCGGGCGGCACGGTTCTCTCGCTCCTGCATATTTCGCTACCGGCATTCCGCGTGGCGGGCGGCGTGCTGCTGTTCCTCCAGGCAATGACGCTCACCTTCTCGAGCCCGGGACTCTCGTCGATCAGCGAGGGCGAGCGCCGGGAAGCCGAGGGGCCCGGCGACATCGCGGTCTTCCCGCTGGCGTTTCCGTTGATTGCGGGTCCGGGCAGCCTTTCGGCCGCCGTACTGGTCATGGGCCGCACCGAGGGCTGGATCGAGGGGAGCGGCGTGCTCGCGATGATCATCGCCTGCATGGTGCTGACCTGGCTGGCGATGCTCACCGCAGACCGTCTCGTCCTGCTGCTCGGCAGCACCGGTGCCGACGTGGTGGGCCGCCTCTCCGGCGTGCTTCTCGCCGGACTCGCCGTCCAGTTCATCTTCGATGGCCTCGCGGCCGCGCCCTTCCTTGTCGGCTGAATCACCCACTATGCGGCCTGATCGAGCACCCGAAGCACCCGGTCGAGCATGGCGGCATTGGAAGCTGCCTTGGCAGCTCACGGCGGGCGAAGCGCTGCAGCAGTGCCAAATCCCGCCGCGGCAACCGCAGCGTGATCAGACTTTGCCCCAGTGCATCCGGGGGAATATGCTCAGCCGCCTTGCCGGATCGCAGGAAGTGATCGAGGAGCCGCTTGCGATCGGCAAAGCTCCAGCCCAACGCTTCCAGCTCGTCCGGCGGTGCCGACAGCAGCGCGAGCGCGAACTCCATGATGTGGTCGAAGGCGAGGACGAGGCGCACCGTCCGTCCGCCCCGCTTGCGCCAGCGCTCGGCAAGACCGGCGTCATGGGAGCGGGATGATACCATCGACCGCGCGCCATTCCCTGGGTCCGATCAGTCGGCCGTGGGCGATCCGAACCGAATGGAGCGCTGCCTCGATCTCGCGCCGCCAATGGTCGAGGAAATCGAACAGCACGGGGAAATCAGGCGCGAGATCATATTCCTGCCAGACGAACAGCTGGAGAAGCGACGGCGCATCGGGCCGGTAATAATGGATCTCGGCGGTCGTGAGACCGTAGCCCTCCAGCTGTGCGATAAAGCCGCGATCGGTCATTGCAGCGAGCGGCCGTCCGTCCGCGCTTCATCGAGCGAGCGCATGGCAGCCAAGACCTCGTTGATCGGCACGGCGCGTCTGGCACCGGGCGGCTTGCGCAGCGCCGGCTGGTCCTTCACCGCGGAGCGGTCGGACGTCCAGGAGGCGAGGATGGCCCGCTCTACTTCGGGTTCGAGACTTGGATGGTGCGCAACGTCAAACGGGTGCAGAAATCGGGAAAATGGCTGCGACATGGCCGTGACTCCTTTCCTTGTGTCGCTCCTTTCTCATGCGCGCGGTGGTGACGCAGACGGGAGAAGATTTGGTGACACCTTGAGTCGCGTCAAGAGGGAAGATGTGGGCACATGGCGCTGAAAATGGCTGAATTGGCACTCCGGGGAAGCGAGTGCCAAAAAATTTCATTCCATCTCTTGATCGGAAAAATCTCTTTACCTAGTTCTTGCGAACCTGTCGTTCCGATGAACGGCAGGCTTGTCCCATTCTGTTTTGCATCTGGAGGTTATGCATGCATTTCCGCCCCTTGCACGACCGTGTGGTCGTCCGCCGCATCGAAGCCGAGGAGAAGACCTCGGGCGGCATCATCATTCCCGACACGGCCAAGGAAAAGCCGCAGGAAGGCGAAATCGTCGCCGTTGGGCCCGGCGCGCGTGACGACAGCGGTCAGTTCGTCGAGCTGTCCGTCAAGGCCGGCGACCGCATCCTGTTCGGCAAATGGTCGGGCACCGAGGTCAAGATCGGTGGCGAGGATTTGCTCATCATGAAGGAGAGCGACATTCTCGGCGTGATCGACACTGTCGTGCCTCTGAAGCAGGCGGCCTGAGCCAGCCTGTCATTCCTCTAATCACCAGGAAGGAATTGAAGAAAGGAGCTGGCAGATGGCTGCCAAGGAAGTGAAATTTGCGTCGGACGCGCGTGACCGCATGCTGCGCGGCGTGGATACGCTGGCGAACGCCGTGAAGGTGACGCTTGGTCCGAAAGGCCGCAATGTCGTTATCGAGAAGTCGTTCGGGGCGCCTCGCATCACCAAGGACGGCGTCACCGTCGCCAAGGAAATCGAACTCGCCGACAAGTTCGAGAATATGGGCGCGCAGATGCTGCGCGAGGTCGCCAACAAGCAGAACGACAAGGCCGGCGACGGCACGACCACGGCAACCGTGCTGGCCCAGGCAATCGTGCGCGAGGGCGCGAAGGCGGTTGCCGCCGGAATGAATCCGATGGATCTCAAGCGCGGCATCGACCTTGCGGTCGGCGCCGTCGTCGAGGATCTCAAGAGCCATGCCAAGAAGGTCGGCGCCAACAGCGAGATCGCACAGGTCGCGACCATCTCGGCCAACGGCGACGCGGAGGTCGGACGCATCCTTGCCGAAGCGATGGAAAAGGTCGGGAACGAGGGCGTGATCACGGTCGAGGAGGCGAAGAGCCTCGAGACCGAGCTGGAGACGGTCGAAGGCATGCAGTTCGACCGCGGCTATCTGTCGCCCTATTTCATCACCAATGCCGAGAAGCTCAAGGTCGAGCTGGACGATCCTTATATCCTCATCCACGAGAAGAAGCTTTCAAACCTGCAGGCGCTGGTGCCGCTGCTCGAGAAGGTCGTCCAGTCCGGCCGACCGCTGCTCATCATCGCCGAGGATGTCGAAGGCGAGGCGCTCGCTACGCTGGTCGTCAACAAGCTGCGCGGCGGGCTCAAGATCGCGGCGGTCAAGGCGCCGGGCTTCGGCGATCGCCGCAAGGCGATGCTCGAGGATATCGCGATCCTGACCGGCGGCAATGTCGTCTCCGAGGATCTTGGCATCAAGCTGGAGAATGTCACCGTCGACATGCTTGGCCGCGCCAAGAAGGTCACGATCGACAAGGACAATACGACGATCATCGATGGCGTGGGTCAAAAGACCGATATCGACGGCCGCGTTGCGCAGCTGCGCCAGCAGATCGAGACCACCACGTCCGACTATGACCGCGAGAAGCTGCAGGAGCGCGTGGCGAAGCTCGCCGGCGGCGTCGCGGTGATCCGGGTCGGGGGCGCAACCGAGGTCGAGGTCAAGGAGAAGAAGGACCGCGTCGACGACGCGCTCCATGCGACGCGCGCCGCTGTCGAGGAAGGCATCCTGCCGGGTGGCGGTATCGCGCTGCTCCGCGCGATCAAGGCGCTCGACGGTCTCAAGGCCGCCAATGACGACCAGCAGTCCGGCATCGACATCATCCGCCGGGCGCTCCGCGCGCCTGCGCGGCAGATCGCCGAAAATGCCGGCGAGGATGGGGCCTATATCGTCGGAAAGCTGCTCGAAAGCTCCGAGTACAACTGGGGCTTCAATGCCGCCACCGCCGAATATCAGGATCTCGTCCAGGCGGGCGTGATCGATCCGGCCAAGGTGGTGCGTACCGCCCTTCAGGATGCCGCCTCGGTCGCCTCGCTGCTCATCACGACGGAGGCGCTCGTTGCCGAGCTGCCGAAGGAGGAGAAGACCGCGCCAGCGCCGGCGATGGATTATTGATTATCGGGAGGCCTGGCTGCCCGGGCCTCCTAATTTTCGCCGAGTGTGAACGGCCTTGAATCAAAGGTCATGAGTGTCAAACGGCGCGCAAACGGGACCCCGTATTGGAGTGGGCCCCTGGGGTCGGACAGGTATCAGGCCGCGGATTTGACCCTAGTTTTGGTGTGTAACTCCTCAAACTGCACCGGGCTCAAATAGCCCAGAGCGGAATGCAGTCGGCGTTCATTGTAGACGCGGTCGATGAACGGTGGAAGATGGGTGGCGACATCCTCGAAAGTCTCGAACGCCATCGGGTAGACCGCCTCGACCTTGAGCGTTTTCATGAAGCTTTCCGCCTTGGCGTTATCGTAAGGATTTCCGCGCCGGCTCATCGATCCGGTAATGCCATTGGCTGCCAGCAGCGCACGGTAGGAAGCGGCTGCGTACTGGGATCCACGGTCCGAATGATGAATGAGGCCCGGTGAGGGCTGCCGACTTGCGATAGCAGTTTCAAGCGCGGCAATGGCGAGGCGGGCATCGATCGACCGACCGATGGCATAGCCAACCACCCGCCTTGACCATGCGTCGAGGATGATCGCCACATAAGCAAAGCCACTCGCAATCGCGACATAGGTCAGATCTGCGACCCAGAGCTGATCCGCACCTGTCAGAGCGACGTCCTTTGCCAGGTCCGGGAAGATCGGCAGATCGTGATCACTGTCAGTCGTTGCGACATATCTCCGCCGTCTCCGCGGCTGAAGGCTGTGTTCGCGCATCAAACGCTTGATGCGCTTATGATTTGCGCAGATGCCCTGGTGCTGAAGGGCCGCCCGTACGCGTCGCCAGCCATAAGCCTCAAACTCATCGCAGATCGCCATGATTGCGGCCAGCAGATCGGCTTCGTCAACCTGCTTCACCCGCCCATGATAATAGGTTGAACGTGCGATACCCATCAGTCTGCACCCCTGGGAGACGGAGATGCCAAGGGGCCGGTGATGACGGATGTAGTCCCGTTTCTCGGCCGCGGTGCGCTTTGCAGAGCCCCCTTTAGAAACTCCAGTTCGAGGGCCTGCTTGCCGACCAGGCGTTCCAGCGCGGCGATGCGGGCCTCATATTGCTGGATGAGATCAGCCGCTTGCGCGTCATCGTCGAACTCGCCCGCCTCATACTTCTCAATCCAGACCCGGATCAATTGGCGAGAAACGTCATGACGCTTGGCCAGCCCATGCAATGTTTCGCCGCCCAGATATTCCTGAACGACCTGACGTTTGAACTCCATGCTGTGGGAACGGTGTCGCATTGGCTTTTCTCCAAAAGCCAAACCCACGGTCAATCATTATGGTCCCACCTGTCCGACCCCAGGGGCCCACTCCATATCGGCGTTGAAGAGGGACCCCCTTTCCGGGATTGAGCGGAGGGTTGTGGGGAGCGCCCTGCGCTGTGCGCGGCGGAGGTCGGGCGTAGCCCGGCCGGAGGCGCGCACAGCGCAAGTCGGTTTTGAAGATGGGGTGAGAGTGGCGACTAACTGCGGTTTTTGAAGCGCCAGCTGTCATTGCCGGTCTCGACGATATCGCAATGATGCGTAACGCGGTCGAGCAAGGCGGTGGTCATCTTGGGATCCCCGAACACGGTAGGCCATTCGCCGAAGGCGAGGTTCGTCGTGATGACGACGCTGGTGCGTTCATAGAGCTTGCTGATCAGGTGGAACAGCAACTGGCCACCAGAGCGCGCGAACGGCAGATATCCAAGCTCATCGAGCACCACCAGGTCGAGCCGCGAGAGCTGGCCCGCCAGGGTCCCGCCCTTGCCGATCCGGGTCTCCTCTTCGAGGCGTGTCACCAGATCGACAGTGTTGAAGTATCGCGCCCGAGCCCCTTTACGCACGAGATTAGCGGTAATCGCGATGGCGAGGTGGGTCTTGCCGGTGCCCGTGCCGCCAACGAGCACGATGTTGCGGCGTACCGGCAGGAACGAACCGTCATGCAGGGAACGGATCAGCCCCTCGTTGATCGGCGTCCCTTCGAAGTTGAACCGCTCCAGGTCCTTCACTACCGGCAGCCGCGCGGCCGTCATGCGATATCGGATCGAGGCTGCGTCGCGATGGGTGGCTTCCGCGCGGAGCAGATCGGTCAGGATCTCCATGGTGGTGCGCTTGCGCTGGAGGCCGGTGGTGACGGCCTCGTCGTACGCCGCGACCATGCCCTTGAGGCCCAGGCCGCGCATCGTGTCGATCATCTCATGCCGCTGCATCATATCCTCGCAGTTGGTCATAGCGGGCACAGTCGGCGATCGGCGGATGGCTTAACATCCGGTCTGTCAACGGGCACTGAAGATTCCGCAAAAGTGGGCATCTAAAATTCCCTAGTTTGGCGGGACGGTTGATGCCGGTGATCAGCCGTGATGGAGATCGGGGTTTTCCTTTGCTGGCGGGCGGCCGCGGCGTTTTGGCACGGGCGGCGGGTTGATTGCTGGAGTTGCGCGCGCATGCTCCGGCAGCAAGTCGGCGTGCTGTCGCATGCGATAGCTGGATCCCTCGATCTGGATGACCACGGCGTGGTGAAGAAGGCGATCGAGCAGCGCGGTGGCCACGACCGGATCGCCAAAGACATCGCCCCATTCGGCAAAGCCGCGGTTGGATGTGAGGATCATGGCGCCCTTTTCATATCGCGCGTTGACGAGCTGGAAGAACAGGTTGCCTCCCCCCGGCGTGACGGGGAGATACCCGATCTCGTCCACGACGAGCAGTGAGGAGCGGCACAGGAAGCGGATCCTTTCACGCAAGGTGCCCTCACGTTCGGCCTTCGCCAACGCAGCGATCAGATCGGCGAGCGGGATGAAGTAGACGCTTTTGCCCGCCTTTACGGCCTCGACCGCGAGGGCGGTAGCGATATGGCTTTTCCCGGTACCCGGCGGCCCCAGCAGATGCACGACCTCGGCCCGGTTGATGAAGTCCAGGCCAGCGAGCGCCAGGATACGGTTGCGGTCAAGCGATGGCTGGAAGGAGAAGTCATATCCGGCCAGCGTTTTAATGATGGGCAGCCTGGCCATGCGCAGTGCCGCCTTGATCCTGCGGTTCTCCCGCAGCGACAGTTCTTCGTTCAGCAATATGTCGATTGCCTCGACGCCATCGATCTTGCCCTGCTCGATTCCGCGCAGGGTGGCGTCGAGCATCTCGAGGGCGCGCGGCATTTTGAGATGAACCAGGCTACGGCGGATATTGTCCACGCGGGACGCGGCTGCACCGTGGTTCATGGCCGTTCTCCCCGCGCGAGTTGGCTGCCGATCGCCTGATAAATTGCCAGAGAGCGCACCGCGACATGCTCGCCGATACGACCAATGGCGATAACCTCTTTCACAAGGTGACGGCGTTTGGCGCCGTTGCCTCCAGTTCGGTGCGCAGGGTCGATTCTGTATTGCCGACGCCCCTCCAGGACAGGATGTTCGGCAATGACATTGCCCAGGTCGATGATCCGGATCTTGTCGGGCAGTTGCTGGATTTCGACGACGCGCCGTGTGCGATCGGGAACGCTGTAGTAATTGCCGCCGACAGAGACCATGCCGTCGTGGCTAACGCGGCGCTCCAGCTTCAGAACCGCATCGAAGCGCCCTGCTGGGAGCGACTGCAACTCAGGCTGTTCCGTAGCAAATGCTTCGGCAATGATCCGCTGCGTCGTGCCGTGGACACGGACGTTGGCGACGGTGTCGAGCCAGTCGATCAGCTGGACATTGAGATCTTCCAGATTGCGGAAGCTGCGGCCCAGGAAGAAGTCCTTGCGGATATAGCTGAACGGCCGCTCGACCTTTCCCTTGGTCTTGGCCCGATAGGGGCGGCAGGCGCGTGGCACGAAGCGGTAATGCCGCGCCAGGGCCAGCAATGATCGATTGTAGATGATATGGCCCTGATCATCTTCCCCCGTCACAGCGGTTTTCATGCGATCGTAGAGGATCTCGATCGGGACGCCGCCGATCGCTTCGAAGGCCTGCATATGACAGCGCAACAGGGTTTGGAGATCCTGGTGCATGACATAGCGTGCAAACAGGAAGCGCGAATGCCCCAGCACCAGGCTGAACAGCCAGACGATCCGGCTGAAGCCGGGCTCATCGGTAAAATCAACGACGAACCGGGCGAAGTCGACCTGTGCCTGCACGCCTGGTGGCGTCTCGAACCGCACCTCGAAAGGCTTGGGGCCGTTTTCCGGTCGGATCGCCGCCAGGAACCGCTTCACGGCGGTATAGGCGCCCATGTAGCCCAGCTCACGGATTTCCCGCGTCAGGCGCGCCGCTGTCAGGTCGGGAAAGGCCGTAACCCGCTCACGCAGAAATTCAAGATAGGGCGCCAGCTTGTTTGGCCGCCCCAACGCGCGAGGGCCGTAAACCGGAGCTTCGACACCCCGTTCGATATATTTGCGAATGGTCTTGGGGTCGCGGCCAGTGCGTCTGGCGATGGCGGATATCGATACGCCCTGCCGATGTAGCTCGAGGATCATCATCAATTCTCCAAGTCGGATCATCGGCCCCGTCTCCACGTCTGAAAAGGAGATGAGGACGATGTCGGCTCATCTCATTCTGCCGGGGCTAGCCCCGGCAGAATGAGATGAAGGGGCCACCAACTAGGGAATTTTCAAAGCCCACTTCTGCGGAGAATTGCAGGACCGATGACACGGTCTTCCGAAGTGACGATGCTATGCGGCGTCGCCGGCTCGCGGCGGCGGGAGAGAATGTTGAGGATCAGGTCGTCGCTGACCGTTCCGTTCGCCAGCGCTTCGCGCACCGCCGCCTCGACCTGTTCTAGGCCATCGGTGAGCACGGCCGAGAGCACCCGCACGAACCTGCGATCCGCCTCATCCCCGTGCCCCAGCCTGCGCCGCAGGCGATGGAGGGATGGCGGCAACTCCCAGTCCTGGAACGGCGCGCCGTTGCGCAGGGCGCCGGGCTTGCGGGCCAGAACCGGCAGATAATGCCAGGGGTCGTAAATGGTGCGGTTCCGACCGAAGTGACGCTCATGTTCCCCGATCATCTCTTCGCCGCAACGGATGACGATCCGGTCCGCATAAGCGCGCACCTGTACCGTCCGGCGCGCCGCCTTGGACATGACCGAGTAGCGGTTGCGATCGAAGCTGATGAGGCAGGTGCCGGTGACCGCATGCTCGCTCTCATGGAAGCCGTCGAAGGGCGCTAGGATCGGCTGCAGGACAGGCCGCTCCATCTCCAGCGCCTGGGCCACGGTGATATCGCCGCGCTCGGGATGAGCGTGATGCTCGGCCCAGCGCCGGCACTCCGCCTCGAGCCATCCGTTGAGCTCGGCCAGGCTCGCGAACCGAAGGCGGGGCTGGAAGAAGCGCGCCCGGATCGTCTGCACCTGCTGCTCGACCTGCCCCTTCTCCCATCCTGCCGCCGGTGTGCAGGCGGTCGGTTCGACCATGTAATGGTCGGTCATGATCAGGAAGCGGCGGTTGAACACACGCTCCTTGCCCGTGAACACGCTCGTCACCGCCGTCTTCATGTTGTCGTAGATACCGCGCCGGGGAACGCCGCCGAAGAAGGCAAAGGCCCGCGCATGGGCGTCGAACAGCATCTCTTGGCCCTCGCGCGGATAGGCCCGGACATAGGGCGCACGGGAGGCACAGAGGCGGACATGCGCCACCTTCACCCGCATCGGCTTGCCGGCGATCTCCACATCCTCATGGCTCCAGTCGAACTGATACGCCTCGCCGGGCTGGAACGTCATCGGGATGAACGCCGATGCGTCGTCACCTCCGTCCTTGCGCCGCCGCTCCCGCCATCGGCTCGCGTAGCGGCGGACCGCATCGTAGGAACCTTCAAACCCCTCCCGCACCAGCAGGTCGTGGATGCGCGTCATCCGTAGCCGATCGCGCCGGCTGCGTGCCTCGTTCTCTTCAAGAAGCGTGTCGAGGCGATCCTGAAAAGGACCGACCTTCGGCAATGGCTGCACCTTGCGTTGATAGTTGAATGCCGCCTCTGGAGACCGGATCGCCTTGCGCACTACCTTCCGGGAAAGACGAAGGTCACGAACGATCGCCTTGATCGACTTGCCCGCCGCATGCTCACGACGAATCCGTACTACTGTCTCCACTACCAACATCCCGTTCTCGCCACTTGGTCAAACCACGCGGCCTCATAAAACTCCGGGATGAAAGGGGTCCTTTTTACTCGCCGATCACCCCCCGACTGGGGTGGCTATTGCACGCCGATCCTCACGCTTGCCCGCGTCGTAGCCGCGAGGCCCTCCGCTTTCCGTCGTTTTGACCGACTGGCTGTCGATAATACATGCGCTCGGGCTCGCCTCGCGGGCCTCCAGTTCACGCGCTACCATCACCAGCCTGTGGTTGATTGCCCGCCACAATCCCATGTCGCGAAACCGATAAAACCACCGCTGAACGGTTGTGGCGGGCGGAAACAACCCAGGCGGCAACATCCGCCACGGAAGCCCGCCTCGCAGAAGATACAGCATAGCATCAACAAGCTGGCGCCAATCCCATTTGCGACGCCGACCAAGCGGCAGATCGCCAGGCATCATCGGCTCCAGCACACGCCATTCGGCATCGGTCGTGTCACTTGGCAAACGCAGCCCTTTGCGCGCATGCTGCGCGCGGGTGGTATCGGTCCACATGGGATACTCCGTCGGTGTCTCGCAACTCCGACTGAATCACATGTCGCTGATATCGCCCACCTTTCTTTCAGATCCTATTCCGGTTCAGGCTCTAAGGCATGTGCCGGAGATGTTGCGAAGATAAAAGGGGATCAATTTGATTATTGTAGCTATGGAGCGGCTCAGTAACCGTGCCAGCGCAATTGAAACGCAGGCTGCGCTCGATCCGCAATCACGCCTCGCCTATTCGCTCTTGTTCATCTGGTGCTTATCGTGGCTGTCCATCTTTGCGTTGAGCGACTTCATCGCGAGCGACATATCGCTTTACTGGTCATTTGGTTCGGCGTGCGCGATAGCGGGCTGCGGTGCGCTCGCGCGGCGCTATCGGCATGAGAGGATCGCGCTTTTCCTGGAGGCTTGTACCGTTCCTGCCATCGGAGCAGCGCTGGGGCGGCTACGATCATCATGCTCGCCTCCGTCAGCGGTCGATTTGTCGATGTCCAGTTAATCAGGATCGACGCGATGCTTGGGTTTGATTGGAGGGTCATTTTTGATTTCTACCTGGCCCATCCTTGGATTGTGCCGATTTCCGAGACTGCATATTCGTCATTTCAACCTCAGTTTTTATTGCTTCCCATTGCATTGTGTCTTTGGCGCCCCGAGATGCTGTGGCCCTACATCACGGCCTATATTTTCGCCCTCTTGGCAACCGCGGCGATTTTCCCGTTTGCCGCGGCGGAAGGGCCATATGTCTATTACGGCATACCGCAGGGCATTGTGCCGAACATAGGAGAGGAATGGCCCTGGCAGTGGCATTTCGGAGAATGGATCACCCAGCTTCAGAAGGGTGAAACTCAAGATATTTCAAAAGTCTGGGGCGGACTGGTACAGTTTCCCAGCTTCCATTCGGCTGCTGCGGTTCTGTTCATTTGGGCAAGCAAAAGCATCCGATTCCTGCGCTGGCCCGGCCTGCTGATCAACGTCGCCATAATCCTCTCGACCTTCATCAGCGGCGCACATTATCTCTCTGACGTTTTGGCAGGATGCGCCCTCGGACTGTTGTCGATTTGGGCTGCAACCAGTGTGCCGATCCTTCGGTGGCCCACGCGCTCAAGTTTTCCAAACCTCAGCCCGCAATCTGCTTGATTCCATGTCATGCGCTTGGTTCAAGTGGTTAGCGTGATCTTCACTTTATCGATCTATTTCGTCCGCTGAACAGCTATACGGGAAACAAGGGTAATGATCGCAAGCGGGATCGGGGATAATCGGTTCTGGAATATCCGGCTTTTAGCCGCGGTGATCGCGGCATTTGCAATACTGCTATACCTTGTCGGCAAACCCATACCGATCATCATCTGGGATGAAGGGCGAATTGTCATCAACGCCATGGAGATGCGCCATAACGGCATCGGGCTGGTGACGACCTATGACTATCATCAGGATCTTTGGAACACCAAACCGCCGCTGCTCATCTGGTTGATGACAGGTAGCATGTCATTATTCGGGGCCACCGAGTTCGCGCTTCGGCTTCCGTCTCTCCTCAGTTCGCTCGGCACGGTCCTGCTGGTGATGCTCTTTCTCTACCGAATCACGTCTTCGGCGGCGATTGCGGCCTTTGGCGGCATCGCCCTTGCAGCAAGCGTCGCCTTTTTCGGTGAGCATGGCGCGCGAACCGCTGATTACGACGCGCTGCTAACCTTCTTCACGACCGGTTACATGATGCTGCTTTTTTTCGCGGTGCATAGGTCGCATCCACCGCTACGCTGGCTGCTGCTCGCCGGCGCGCTGGGGGCAGGTGCGCTGATGACGAAGGGAATGGCAGGTGGAATTCCAGGCGCCGGACTATTGCTGTACCTCACAATCACACGCCGCTGGCCCAGAGTGTTAAGGAATGTGCATTATCTGATTGGCGCAATCCTTGCCGTTGCTCCGGTTTTGCTATTCCTCGTCCTACGCGAGCGGGCCGATCCTGGCTATCTGCACGCCATGATCTACAACGATGTCAGCGGCCGCTTCAACGAGGCGCTGGACGATCATGATGGCCCGCCTTGGTATTATATCGAAACCACGTTCATCACCGGGCTATTCAGCCTTGGCGTAGCGGGATTGCTGTCTCCGCTCATCCTTCCGCTTGCACGGAGCCGGGTGCGCCTCGCCCTGGCCTTTTCCTTGTGCATCGCCTTCGCCCAGCTTGTTGTCGTCACGATGACCAGCACTAAACTCACCCACTATTATCTCTCCGCTTACCCGTTCGTAGCTATCGCATCCGCTCTTGCAATCCATGCCATCCTGGTTCGCCTGCGTGCGCAGGTGAAATTGGGGACGCTGCCGCGCTACAGGCTATGGCTTCCAACGGTCGTGGCCACATTGCTGCTCACAGTAGGAGTTGTGCGAGCAGTCGATGTCGACCGGACACTGTTGTTCGACCGCGAACATTATCCGCGCGCGCGATACGGCGCCCTTCTGGATACGCTCTCCAACCAGCGCGCGCCGGTGATGGCGATTGAACCTGGCTGGAACATCCCCGACGATCCGCATTATGCGCCTGAGTTACGCTTCTATCTGATGGTCGCGCGCGAAAATGGACGAGTGGTCACGCAGACCGGCGACCTCAAGGCACTCGCTTCAGCCTCCCCTGGCGTGATCGTCGCGACCTGCGATGCGTCGACCGCATCGCTCCTCAGGGCGAGGGCCGCAAAAATCGTGGTTGAACAGGACGGCTGTATCGCAAGCCTTGAAGGCGCCTGAGAAATCCAATGCGGGGAACCTTGTTAAACCGGTCTGATCTGGAGGGACGAAGCAACCGAAGCCGGGCCTACAAGGTCGTAATGCGTTACCTCCCTGAGTTGCTGCTTGGCATGGCCACGCTTGCCGCGCTGACGAGGCTCTACAATATTCCCCTGACCCACGATGTCGTTTGGCAGTTCTGGATCGCGCGGCAGCTCATGCATGGCGCGGTGCTCTATCGCGATATTTGGGAAATTAACCCACCACTCTGGTTCTGGTCGGCCGTTCCCATGCGTTATGCTGCGGCATGGCTATCCATGCCGCCTCTGCGCCTGCTGGTTGTCGGCGTCATCGCTATTGGAGCCCTGTCCGCCCTGATGGTTGGGCATCTATCAACCTTTAGGTCCCCGGTTGCGCGACTGGCGTTGATGATCCTGTCATTCTGGTTGATCGTGGTCGGGCCGCTTTATGATTTCGGTCAGCGCGAACATATCGCGCTGATCAGCTCTGTTGCCTACGCGGCATTGATTTCACGCCGATCGACAGGAGAAGGCGTACCAAAAACATTGGCACTGCTCGTGGGCATGGCAGCCGCCTACGGATTTGCGCTGAAGCATTATTTCGTGACCGTTCCAATCATGCTGGAATTGTGGCTGATCGCGCGCAACCCAGTACAGTGGCGGATCATCCGCCCGGAAACCACCATGCTGGCGGTGCTTGCCGTGGCTTATGGTGCTGCAGTGATTGTCTTTGCCCCTGCGTTTTTCACCGATAATTTGCCAATGGTCCAGACGGCCTATCATGGCTTCGAATCATCATGGAGGATGGTGCTGCTGCGGCCGTGGACCGTGGTTTGGGCCTTCATAGCCGCCTTCTTCCTGACCTACGGTGGTGCGTTTGGAAAGAAGGCGAACCCATTGGTCTCCACACTGCTGATCGTCGCCATCGGCTTTGGCGCCGCATACGTTCTGCAGCGTAAGGGATGGCTTTATCACAGCGTGCCTGTGACTGGCGCTGCTGCTCTGGCTCTTGGTGTACGATTGGGAATGGCCGATATGCGCCGGCTGATACCGATAAGCGTAGGACTTTTCATGCTAAGCCTACCCATATTGATGTCCGTCAAGATCGGTCCCTATCTCAACTATTTCAGAGACGAGATCGATCCAGTTTTGGCCACGCTTCCCAAGGGAAGTCCCGTCTTCATTGCGTCCGGCGAACCCATGTGGGGATGGCCTACGGTCGGAGATCATGGACTTTCCTGGCCATCACGGCTCTATGCATACTGGATGATACCAGCGATAGCACATGGTGAGGTTAGCGGCCCCAATCCTGCGCCGCTTCGCGCCCTGGCAAAGCGAATACAAGAAGAAGCAGCCTTGGAAATCCGCTGCTCCTCGCCCGCTCTAATTCTTTTCGAACGTCGGCCCAATTACATTTATCAGCCTCCCAGCTTCGACGTTCGAGGTTTTTTCCTCCGCCGCTCGGATATTCGCTCCTATCTGGCGCATAATTATCGCGAAGAAAAACCAATGCCTTGGCTCTACCTCTATCGCCGCGTCACGCCACGTGAGCCGACGCCTTTGAACCCGAAATGCCCGAATTTCTCCTAGGGTGCATGATGCGGGGCGAAGAAATGGCTACGATCCTATATCTAAATGATAGTTTCGCAGACAGACGCCTGAAACTGGCGGTGCCCGATTGCATGACGTCCGGGAGCGTCAACGCCGACCCATCTATCGACCCTGGCGCGCAATCTTAAAGGACTTGAATAATGGGAGGATCCATCTCTGCTGAACATCGCGGGCCATTCACCGGCATTGTTTCTGAAGCCTCGAGAAATTCGCTCTCCATTTGCGTAACACCAGGCTGGATATGGACATCTCTTGCAGCTCTTCTGGGTAGCAGCCAGCTACTGCTTTGGCGGTTTCTCGATACCGCGCCCGCCTGGGCCTACATCCTTGGCGGTTTGGTCATTGTCGGGCTCTGCTTCTTCACCGTCAAGATCACCAAGAATAGCCGCGATATTACCCTCGGCACCCTGCTAACATGTTTCCTGGTCGCGCTCGGCCTGTTAGTGCTCAGCGGCGAAGGGCGGTTCTTCTACGCCAATGTGGATTGGCAGGTTCGCTTTGCCGTGCTGCGGGACATGGGCATCAACCCCTGGCCATTCGTCTACAAGGCGCGCCCCGAGCCCGACCTCCTGCGCGCGCCGATCGGTATGTTCCTGTTACCCGCACTGGTCTTCAAGCTGCTTGGCCCAAGAGCGGCGGATATCGCCCTGCTGGCGCAGAATACGACGCTCGTTGCGCTTCTGCTCGCCCTGGGCAGTCAGCTGTTTGCAGAGCGGCGCTCGCGCCTGATCGGCCTGGCGATATTCATTCTGTTTTCCGGCATGGATGCGATTGGCGACCTGCTCATGCAGGGAATGTTGACCGGTCACATGGAAGACTGGGCCGAGATCCAATATTCCTCGACCATCACCCTGCTTTTCTGGGTACCCCAGCACGCGATCGCCGGTTGGGTGGGCGCGGTTGGCTATATGTTGTGGCGGGAGGGCCGCGCGCCTCTCGCTCCATGGCTGGCGCTGCTGCCGCTGACGGCGCTCTGGTCGCCTCTGGGGCTGATGGGAGCCATGCCCTTTGTTGCGCTAGCAGGGGCAAGAACGCTGATCGCGCGTTCGCTGCGCTTGCGCGATGTCATGGCTCCCGCGGCATCGCTTCTCCTTTGCCTGCCCTCGCTCATTTATCTGGGCGCCGCATCGGATGACGTCGGCTTCCATTTTCAGCCGATCCCCTTCGTCCAATGGCTGCTGTTCCAATCCTTCGAAACGCTACCCTATCTGATTCCTCTCGCAATAGCCGGACGATCGACGCGGTTCGGGCGCGATAGCCTGTGGCTGGCCTTTGCCTGGCTGATGCTCATCCCCTTCGTGCAGATAGGCTGGTCGACCGACTTCATGATGCGCGGCTCGATCACGGCCTTGGCACTGGTCACGGTCATGGTCAGCGATCATGTCGTGCAACGGGGCGAGAGGTGGCGCTGGTTCATGGTGGTGCTTGCCATCGGCAGCCTGACCGGCCTTGCCGAGATACGGCGCGCTTTGCTCTATCCCGCGGTACCCGAGGTGCGCTGCACCTTCTTCAAGGCATGGGACCAGACGTTCGCGGCCTTTCCCAAGGGCTCCTATCTGGCGCCTGTCGATAAGGTTCCAGCGCTTATCCGCCCTGCCCATCCGGCCCGCGCCTCGGCGAGCGAGCCAGCCCGCTGCTGGGACGGCACCTGGAGGCTGCCCTATGATCCGCGCAACGCTCCGTCAGACCGAGAGAATGGCGTAAAGTGACAAGCCCAGGGGGAAGGAAAGGCGGCCAAGAAGATGCCGCTCTGCCGCGAACACCCGCTGAAGCGCGGCATTGACGAGCGGCGACGGACGCGCATCCAGGGGCGTGTCACGGCGTAGCAACTGGTGGGCGAAGCGCTGCGCTACGGCGAGCGGGAAAAGCAGGCTGTTGAAATGACCTGAGGCTTCGACCTTCAACCCTGCTGCGCGGATCACTTCCAGCAGGCCATCATGCGTGTAACGGCGCTTATGATGGTGCAGCACGTCATGCTCCGACCAGAGCCAGGGCGCAGCCGGGACAGTGAGCAACAGCCGCCCATTGGGCGCGAGCCGTCCACCCAGAGCGCGAAGCGATGCTTCATCCTCATCGATATGCTCCAGCACATCGAGCAGCGCGATCAGGTCGTAGCGGGTTTCACCGAAACCGATCGCATCGGGCAAGGCGCCCGCCTCCACCCGGCACAGACCGCGTGCAGAGGCCAGCGCGCGGGCGTCAGCGTCATATTCCATGGCATCGAGCGCGCCATATTGCGCCAGCAGCGCAAGGTTGCCGCCGGTGCCGCAGCCCGCTTCAAGAATATGAGCGTCAGCAGGCAACCGAACATGGGTACGGACCAGGCTGTCGATGATCGCCCGGCGAGCGACAAACCACCAATGATCCTGCTCCTGCGCGCTCATGCTCGCATAGGCTGATCGGTCCATTCTTCCTCTTCCTTGGCTTGGGGCTGGATAGCACGCGGCGCTGTCGGCTCGCTTTCCTCCGCCACGACATAAAGCGGCCGATTGCGCACTTCCTGCGCGACGCGGCCCAGATATTCCCCGATGATGCCAAGGCTCATCAGGTTGAGGCCCCCCAGCATCAGCACGGCGACCATGGTCGAGGCGTAGCCCGGCGTATCCACTCCGGTCAGCAGCGTGTGCAGCACCAGGAAGGCGGCATAGGCAAAGGCCATCAGGGCGATGCTGCCGCCGATATAGGACCAAATCCGCAAAGGCATGGTGGTCGAGGCGGTGATGCCATCCACGGCGAGCGACCAGAGCTTGCTGACGCGCCATTTGCTGCTTCCGGCCTCGCGTGGAGCACGTTCATAATCGACCGTGGCGATGCGAAAACCGACCCAGGAGAAAAGGCCCTTGGTAAAACGTGCCTGTTCGCCCAGCTGCTTGATGACGTCCACCGCCTGCCGGTCGAGCAGCCGGAAATCGCCGACATTCTCCGGGATAGGGTGATCCGAAAGGCGGTTGATGAGGCGATAGAATCCTTGCGCGCTCCAACGCTTGAACCAGTCGTCGCTTGACCGGTCGGTGCGGCGGGCATTCACCACCTTCGCCCCCGCCAGCCAGTGGCGGACCATGGCGATAATGACTTCCGGCGGATCCTGCAGGTCGACGTCAATCGGGATGACGGCGTCTCCCCTCGCCCGGTCTATCCCGGCGGCCAACGCCGCTTCCTTGCCGAAGTTTCGAGATAGGGTGATATGGCGGACGTCAGGATTTCGGTATGCGAGGATGGTCAGTATATCGCCGGTCCGGTCTGTGCTGCCATCATTGATGAACAGAAATTCTGCTCGAGCATCAGGCCCGATAAGGCGAAGTGCCTGGGCGACCGCAGGACGCGCTGCATCCAGGAACAGCGAAATGCTCTCCTGTTCATTGAAGACCGGAACGACGATCGATAGCAGCGCTGGTGTAGCCATTCCTTCGAGCCCCCTGCGGGCTGGTGCCCCCTGCGGCTATCGGCGAAAATGGTTAACAAGCCGTTACCCGCACGCGTGCAAGCTATAGCATCACGGCGGAGATGAACATAATATTTACCATTTTTGGCGATCAGGCTGCGGTCTGCTAAAAGGTGAATGGCGCGGATGATGACCCAAAACAGCCTCCGTAATGTTGGCCTCCTCGCGGTTGTGGCGGGGCTCCTCCTACTGCCGACCTTCCTACTGGGTCCGGGCGATTCCCATTCCGTTACCTACAATTATGTCTGGACGAGTCAGTTCGGGATGGAGATCGCGAAGGGCAATCTCTATCCGCGCTGGCTGCCGGGCAGTTTCGAAGGACTGGGTAGTCCTGCCTTCTATTTCTACCCGCCAATCGCCTTCTGGATAGCCGGCGCCTTCGACGCTGGCGGCCTGTCCACTCTCGCCGCTATCAACATGGCCGCATTCCTGACGTTGCTGCTGTCAGGCATTGCCATGTATCATTGGCTTTCCGCGCGCGGCACCTATCCGCTTGCCGGGGCAATCCTTTACATGGCCGCGCCCTATCACCTGATGGACTTCTATGTCCGGGGCGCTCTGGCGGAATTTACGGCCTTCATATGGTATCCCCTCATCGCTCTGGCCATAACCCGCCTTCCCGAGCGCAGGGGCGTCATCCTGCTGGCGCTCGCCTATGCAGGGCTCGTGCTGACCCATTTGCCCATGGCGATGCTGACCGGCTTCTTCCTGATCGCTCCGCTGGGCGTGCACAGGATTCTGGCGGACCGGCGCGTCTTTTGGCCTCTGGCCGCCAGTGGGGCCGTCGCCCTCGGCCTTGCGGCCTTCTATTTGGTCCCGGCCCTCACGATGCAGGACCATATTTCCTCCCAGCTGCTTTGGGGGTCCTGGTATCAGCCATCTTCCTGGGGGTTGCTGGCGGGTGGCCCACTTCTCCAAATGCTGCCTATTCCGGTGCTGATTGCCGGCCTTGCGCTTCTGTCGCTCTCGGCAAGTTCCATCTGGACTTTCACAAGCCTTTTGGCCGCGCTGGCGGCCCTTGGCCTCATCCCCTTCATCTGGGACATTCCACCCTTCGCCCAGGCGCAATTTCCCTGGCGGCTGCTGGGCCTTATCGAATTTGCCGCCATAACGGCTATGCTGAGCTGCCGTCCAAAACCGATCCTGTTGGGATTGGGCTTGGCGCTTGTGGCCTTCTCCTATGTCCGATGGACAGCCGAAGCGGCCGAATATCTGGCCAAGCCAGTGCCTTACGCCATGATCAAACACGATCTCCCCGATGCCGCCGAATATCTGCCTGCCGGCTTCGACACGAATCGCATAACCGACTTTGAGCGGAAGCCAGACCTCACCGAATGGCGCTACGTCAGGCCGGGGAACGAGGTGGTGGTAAAGAAGCCAGGCAAAGTAACGATGCGCCGCACCGCTTTCCCTATCTGGCGGGTCATGCGGGGCGATGAGGTTGTGCCTTATCAGGGGCCCGTCATCCACTTTCAGGCACAGCCGGGCCACTATCGAATAGAACGTTTCACTATATGGCAGGAATCGGTTGGGCTGCTTGTCAGTATGGCCAGCGCCTGTCTGCTTGCGGTGATAATGCTTCGCGGCCGATTATCGCGCTTGAACGCCATGGCTGAAGATAGAACGTGTGACGCCAAGTGAGGGTACGATTGCGTGTGCGCTGACCCTCCTCCACGATGGCATTCTTGGCACAGCTATATGCTGAGCTCCCCACCCAATGCGGAAATCGGGTCGGTGCTCCTATACACAGCGTTGAACATCGCAGGCTGTATGCGGGGCCGCACCCAGCTGGGAGCCGAACGATCTTCCCGTCCCTGGTTGTTGGTTCCATTGGTGAAGTTGCGGACCAGGCTGCAAGCGGTCACCAGCCTACGTGCGATCCACCTACCGGAAAACTTCAAAGCAATTATGCGTTTTCAACCGAGTTTAAGCCCATTCCGTCTCTTGGAAAACGCGCGATCACTTTCGAGAAAAGCCTCCAGCATTGCCGGTATCAACTCCGTGATGGGTTCCTCCTTCCCGTAAGCCTCGCTATACAACGCCGCATATTCGGCAATTGCCTGATGCAGGTCAGGCAGAATCGAAATTGTGAACTTGACCGGCGTTCGATCAGGAATGCGCGGCAGTTTCAGATCAGCCATGTGCTCCTCCTATTCTTTCCATGGCGGCAGGACGAGATCTCGATGGACCAGCAATCGTACCGGCGTTCCCGGACGAATGATGATCGTCGGCTGCACCTGCAGATTACGCGAAGTGATCTGATCGCCCGCCCAGGACACATTCTGCTGGGCCGCCTCGCGGACAGCCCGCACCAGATCGCTCTCACCGGAAATGGAGAGATTGGCGCCAACACCCAGCAAGGTCGATATCGCCACACCCTGCAGCAATCGCAGGCTATGATAATCGGCCTTGTCCGCCAGCCCTGCATAGCCGGACGTGTCGGTCGCCGGCGCATTGTCCAGCCGGATTGCACTGCCGTCGGGCATGATGATGCGCTGCCAGATGACCAGGGCGCGGTTCTGCCCATAGCTGATGCCGCTATCGTAGCGGCCGATCAGCCGCGCGCCCTGCGGAATGAGCAAGGTTCGACCGCTTGGACTGTCATAAACACGTTCCGAGACCTGAGCGGTCACAAGGCCGGGCAGGTCGGATCGCAGGCCGGTGATCAGGCTGGCGGCAATCACACTACCGGCCGACACTATGTTCGGTGACATGGGCGGCTCCATGCTGTGCGAATTGATGTCGCTCTCCGCCTGAGACGACATCATGAAACGCTGCTTCCTTGCCTGCCGGTTTGGATCGAGATCCTGATCAGGCCCCGACGCCTCTGGCACGTGTGCCGTCGGCGTAACCCGCGACGTTGCCGCAAGTTCGGGGCTGGCCGCTTCTCCAGCCTTTTGCGCGGTGATCGCCAGCAAGGAAGATTGCCGGGCAGCTTCTAGATCGGCAGCGGCTTTTTCGCGGGCGGCAGCCGCAGCTCTTGCATCAGCGTCATCGGGCGGTGCACCAGCCAAATCATCCCCTTCCCGCTGCCGCTTCAGGATCGGGCGTCCCAGATCGCCGGGCAATGGCTGTCCGAGCTGCAGCACCGCATCATAGCTTTTTGGCAATCCTGCCAGCTGATCCGGTGGTAGACGCGAAGCCTCGGCCTCAGTCATCGACATGCCGATAGCCATGGGTCGGCGTGGCGCCAGCGCCCACCACATCGTGGCCGCCATTCCAAGGGAAAAAATGGCGACACCGCCCACCAGAATGTTGCGCCTGAATCTCAGCGCTTTTACGGGTTGAGCCCGCATTTGCAGCGCTGCCGGATTTTCCTTTGGCCGGACTTCTTCCGTCGATGGGTGAGCAGCGCTCTCTCCCAGCCGTTCGTCGCTCGACGGGATCTCTGTCGGCGCCTTCGATCCGCTCATGACGCCCTCCGTCGGCGAGTTGAGCCAGTCCGTACGACCCTCACAACCCGCTGTTTTCTGGTGCCAAAACGCAGTTCAGCCTGGTCGAAGATCCGGTCGACGATGTAGAAGCGGTCCCTGAGCCGATAATTCACGAGCTGCGCCTCCCCCTTGCCATCGACCAGAAAGAGTGGAGGCGCATCGCCAACAACGATCGACGCTGGAAACTCGATATAGGTCTGCCGGCCGTCATCAAAAGCGCGGAGCGGACGCCACGTCGGGGTATCGCCCGAAATTGCATAATTGAAATGCAGCTGCTCGACCTGAATGCCTGCCGCGATGGGTTCGGCGGCACGGGCAGCGTCATTCGCGCGGCGCAGTGCCAGCAGGGCATCTTCGGGATAGCTCCACGAAATGCCCGTGAGCGCAGTCCGTCCGGTGCTGACCAACGCCAGATGATAGGCACGGCGATCAGTCGTGATGAGCAGATTGGTCGACAGTCCCGTCAGGCTGGGCTTGACCAATATATGAGTCCGCTTGGTCGCTCCGTTACCGCTGGACGTATCGCCTATGACCCACCGAACGGTATCCCCGCTGGCGACGGAGACGAGCATTTCCCCCTGCTCCAGCGCGATGTCCGTTATCCGTTCGGGCGCGGTGATCAGCTTATAGATCGTCCCAGCCGAATAAGGATAGACCTGCACTGCATTCAAGAAGGCATCGGTTTTGGGGCCCAAGGTGGCATGGCGATTGGCGAGTTCGACATTTGCCAGGCCGCGATTCTGCGCTTGCGCCGACCTGTTTCCCCCATCAGCGATGGCGGGCGATGCGATCATGGCCAGCATGGCGAACGAAATGGTTGATTTATGGATCATGGCTGCGCCTCCATCCTGTCGGCCGATGGGTTGGAAATGGCTGTTGCCGCCGCTGTCCGGGACGGGGCCGATCGTACCTGGGTGGCATCGCCCTCGATCTCCCGGCTCCAGTCAATCGCATCGACATAGATGCCGAGCGGATTACGGCGGAGATCATCGGCGGTTCGCGGAACCTTGGTGACGATGGTCAATATCGCCGTCCAGCGCGACGAGCCCGCCTGGCTTCCCCGCTCATATTCGCTCTCGGCCCATTTCACCTGAAAGGACCTGTTCGACGCGCGGAGGACGCTCGTCACCTGCACCGAAGCAGTCTGTTCACCGATCCGGGCGAAGGGTCGCCGCGCCCGCGCATATTCCCCGAGAAATATGGCGCCCCGGTCGCTGGCAAAATCATAGGCCTGCAACCAGTTGCGGCGCATGAGGACAGGATCGAGCGACACGCCGCGCACATTCTCTATGAAGCGTGCCAGCTGATAGGCGATTTGCGGATCGGTCGGCTGATAATCGGCTTCGGCCCGCGACACCGCCCTCGCCTCACCCCGTCGGTCCACCTCGACGACATAGGGCACCACCCGGCTTTGCAGCGATTGCCAGATCAGGCCCGATGCCATCGCGCTCGACAACCCCAATGTGCCGAATGCCATCAGCCGCCAGTTCCGCGCCTGCACGCGCGCGCTCCCGATCCGCTCGTCCCAGAGTTGCCCTGCTCGCTGGTAGGGCGTTTCGGGCGCGGGAGTCTGACCATAACGCTGGACTGCTCGTCGAAAGATCATCTCAGTCGTCCTTTTCATGAATGTCGGGGGTGACGGACGCGCCGCCGCGATCGCCTTCCTTCAATGTCTGCGCGGCAAGGTGACGGTGATGGCGCCCGTCCTGCCGGCGTTGCATCGCTTGCGCCCAGTCCGGTACATCGCCCTGCTTTGCTCCGGCTGATTTTGCACTGCCCGTGCCCAGCGCCGACCAGGCCGCCTCCCGTCCACGCTCGGCGGCGTCGGCGATACCCAGGCTGCTTGCAGCCTTGTTGCGGACGGCATGTCCGGCTGCCGTGGCGACACCACTCAGGCCGGCAGCCATGCCCGACGAGCCGGAAGTCTCCTGGCCTAGCTTGTAGGCTGCCTGCGCCGCCGTCCCCATCATGGTGCCGGCCCGGATCGCGGATAGTGCGCCACCGGCAAGCGCTCGGCCGCCACCGATCGCGGCGGCACCGCCCAGAACCGCGACCCCGGCGGCACCAGCCACGCTGCCAACGGCGGCGCCCGCTCCCAATTGCGGCGCTCCGGCGGCAAGGCCCGACGCCATGGCAGGCGCAAAGATGCCAAGGCCGAACAGGGCCAGCGCCGCGAGCACGAGACTCATAGCCGCGCCGATATCGGGTTCCTGCCCCTTGAGGGCATCTACCATCTGCGAAAAGAAGCTGGAGCCGATTCCGACAATCACGCCCAGCACCATGACCTTGATGCCGGAACTCACGACATGACCCAGCACGCGTTCAGCGAGGAAGCTCGTGCGGTTCCAGAGCGCGAAGGGAATGAGAATGAAACCTGCCAGCGACACGAGCTTGAACTCGATCACGGTGACGAACATCTGCACGGCAAGGATGAAGAAGGCGAGAATGACGATCACCCAGGCGAACAGCAAAATGGCGATCGTCAGAAAATTGTCGAAAAAGCTGGTGAACCCCATCAGATCGGACGCCTGATCGAGCAGCGGCCACGCCGCCTCGAAACCGGCTCCGGCCAACCTTCCGGGCTTCAGCAGATCCTCCGCCGAGATGGTGCCCCCACCCGCCGTCAGCCCGGCCGCGGCAAAGGAACGGAAGATGATTTCGGAAAGAGAGGAGAAGCTGTTGATGATGAAGGCAAAGGCGCCAACGAAGAGGATTTTCTTCAGGAACCGCCCGATCACATCATGCTCGCCGCCCATCGCCCAGAAAAGCCCTGCGAGGGTCATGTCGATGCCGATCAGCGTGGCCGTCAAGAACCGCACATCGCCGCCCAGCAGGCCGAAGCCGCTGTCGATATAGGCGATGAAGGCCGCGAGAAATTGGTCGATGACATTGAGATCATTCATGAGACAGGGTCCTCATGGACTTTGGTGTCGCGGAGCCCCGCTGCGAGAGGGGCTATTGATGAGCGAGGCTCCGCGACGAGGCAGCGTCCGGCCGTGGGGGAGCGGCGGGACCGGCGCTGCCTCATCTCAATTCCGGTTATAGGCGGTGCCGGACCCAAGAAATTGCCTGGTCGCCGCCCGCGCATCGGCTTCCGCCTGGATCCGGCGCGCCTCTTCGACCGCCTGCGCGCGGAAATGCGCGGCCATCATATTCTGGATCTGAAGCTGCTGCTTGGTGGCCAATGCCAGCAACTGGTTGGTCGCCTGGGCCGCCTGCAATGCGCCCTCGGCGCCCTGGCTTTTCCCTACAAGCGTTTCGATGGCGTCAGCGTCCTGGGCGACGTTGCCCACCACCTGCGACTGGATGCGCATGGACTGTTGATACGCATCCTTGGCAGCGTCGAAACGTTCCCGCGCGGATGCCAGGCGTTCGTCGCTGCGCATCGCAGCGTCGTAATTGTCGGGAAACAACCGCTTGAACTGGCTGTCGAGCGTGTCGATCCGAAAGTCGATGCCCTGGGCAGCCGCCATCAACTGGTCGACGGCGCGCAATTTATTCGTCAGCTCGGTGAGTTCGGGAAAGCTGATGCGGCTCAAATTCTTCGCCATGTTGGTCAGCATCGACGCTTCATTCTGGAGCGACTGGATCTGCTGGTTGATCTGCTGGAGCGTTCGGGCAGCGGTCAGCAGGTTCTGCGCATAATTGGCGCTGTCGAATACGGGGATGGCATAAGCGGGCCGGCTCTGGAGGAGCAGACCACCGCCCATCGCACCGGCCCCGCCCAATGCGAGGACAGAAGCCACCAGATATTTGCGGAGCGGAATGCGCGCTTTCATCTCATTTCTCCTTGGACTGGGGGGAAGCAGGGGATGGGAAAAGCTCAAGATCGTCCGCTGCTGCCGGGAGGCCGCAGCCGCGCAGGAAATGGCCTGCGAAGTCGTCCAGCCCATGCTCCGTGATGATCGCATCGATCCGGCTCTGGCTGTCGGGGTCAGACGCACCGCATAGAGCGAGGGCCACCCGTCCCAGATCCAGTTCGAACAGACGGTTGCCGCGTTGGGACTGGAGATAATAATGCCGCTTGGGCGTTGCGCGGCTGATGATTTCGATCTGGCGCGCATTGAGGCCGAAACGCTCATAGGCTGCCCGCGATTGCGGTTCGACTGCCCGGTCATTGGGAAGCAGGATGCGCTGCGGACAGCTTTCGATGATGGCGGGCGCGATGCTGCTCTCGCTGATATCGGCCAGGCTCTGTGTCGCGAACAGCACCGCCACATTCTTCTTCCGGAGCGTCTTCAGCCATTCCCGGATGCGCGCGGCGAAGAGCGGATCGTCAAACAGGCTCCAAGCCTCATCCAGGATCATCAGCGTCGGCCGGCCGTCAAAGCGTTGCTCGATCCGATGGAAAAGATAGGAGAGGACCGGAGCGGCCAGACCCTTACGCCCCATCAGCGCCTCGGTTTCGAAACATTGGACATCGCGCTGCGCGAGGCGCTCCTCCGCGGCGTCCAGATATCCGCCATGGCTGCCATCCAGCATATAGGGCGCGAGCGCCAGCCGAAGGGCATTGGACTGGAGAAGAAGCGACAGGCCGGTCAGCGTCCGCTGTTCGACCGGGGCCATTGCCAGGCTGGAGAGCGCCGACCAGAGCGCGTCCTTGATCTCGGGGGTCAGCAGCACGCCTTCCTGGGCGAAAATGCCGCCCAGCCACTCGGCCGCCCAACTGCGCTCGCTTTCCCTGTCGATGTCGCGCAATGGCTGGAAGGAAAGCAGATCGCCTTCCCCATCGCCGGCGCCCAGCGCATGGTGGCTGCCCCCCATGGCGAGCACTGCGGCGCGCGCCGAGCGGCCCATGTCGAACATGATGACACGGGCACCGGCATAACGGCGAAACTGGAAGGCGATGAAGGAAAGGAGGACCGACTTTCCCGCGCCGGTTGGCCCCACGACCATCATATGGCCAACGTCGCCGACATGGTTCGACAGGCGAAACGGTGTCGATCCGCTGGTCTTTGCCTGGAACAAAGGCGCCCCGGCGAGGTGACGATTGCCATGAGGTCCGGCCCAGACGGCGGAAAGCGGCATCAGATGGGCAAGATTGAGGCTGTGCACCAGCGGCTGCCTTACATTGGCGTAGACCTGCCCGGGCAGGCCCGACAACCAGGCCTCGACCGCATTGACGGTTTCGCGGATGCAGGTGAAGCCAAGCCCGTTCACAACCCGCTCGACGGCCCGGACCTTGGCATCGACGGCAGTGGCATCGCGATCCATCACCGTGATCGTCGTGGTCAGATAACCGAAGGCGACATGATCGCCGCCCAGCGCCTGCAGGGCGAGGTCCGCGTCGATCACCTTGTTGTCGGCGTCGCTGTCGAGCAGCTGGGCCGGCTGATTGTACATCACCTCGCGCAGCAGCGCCGCGACCGATTTGCGCTTGTTGAACCATTGCCGCCGGAGCTTTGTCAGCGAGCGGGCGGCATCGCTCTTGTCGAGCGCGATGTAGCGCGTGACCCAGCGATAGCCGAAATTCTGGTGATTGAGGGCGTCGAGCAGGCCGGGTCTGCTCATATTGGGGAAAGCGAGCAGCGTCAGCGTACGGATGTGCTGCCCGCCAAGGCGGGGTTCGAGACCGCCGACAAGCGGCGTGTCCGCCAGCAGGCCGTCGAGATAGAAGGGCGTCTCAGGGACATGCACGCCATGATCCCGATCCGACACGGCCGCATGGAGAAAGGTCAGGGTTGCGGCATCATCCAGCGGCTGGATTTCAGGCATGAAAGTGCTGAACAGATCGATGATCCGCCCTGTCTCGGCAATGAAGCCGCCGAGCGCCTGACGCCAATCACGCTGCCTGACCTTCCCTTCGCGCTCGACAAGACGCCGTCCAGCCGCATCGCTGCTGTCAGCAGGCGGCAGCCACAGGAGGGTTGCATGATATACGCTTTCGAAATGCTGCTCGTGAGACGCGAATTGCGCACGCCGTTCCTGATCCACGAGCCAGGAAGCAGGATCGCCGAACTTGCCATCGGGATAACCCTGCGCTTCCCGTCGGTGGGCCTCGAAGAAAATCGCCCAGCCCGAACCGAGCCTTTTCAAAACATTATTCGCGCGCGCGCAGGTGGCAACCAGTTCCGCTTCCGTCGCGCTCTCAAGGTCTGGCCCACGGAAGCGGAATGTGCGCTGGAAACTGCCATCCTTGTTGAGGACCACGCCGGGCGCGACGAGCGCGGCCCAGGGCAGATGGTCGGTAATGCGGTCGGCGCGGGACCGATATTCAGACAGGTTCAGCATGCCCAATATCCCTTCTGGCGGAGATGGCGAAGCAGGACGGGCGCAAAATCAGGATCGCGGCGGGTCGCTATGACCGCGATGCTGTGCCCGATCGCCCATGCCGCAATCCCGACCAGCCATATCTGAAGGCCAAGGCCGATCGCAGCGGCCAGGGTGCCATTAAGGATCGACAGGCCCCGGGGCGCCCCGCCCAGCAAGATGGGCGAGGCAAGGCTCGCATGGATGGGGACCTCGAAGCCCTCGATCGCGCTCATGCCATGAGCGCCCCGCCGCCGAAGCTGAAGAAGGAAAGGAAGAAGGACGATGCGGCAAAAGCGATGGAAAGGCCGAAGACGATCTGGATCAGGCGGCGAAATCCACCCGAGGTCTCGCCAAAGGCAAGCGTGAGGCCGGTCGTGATGATGATGATCACGGCGACGATCTTCGCCACCGGTCCCTGCACCGATTCCAGCACCTGTTCGAGCGGCTGTTCCCAGGGCATGCCGGAGCCGGCGGCATGCGCGGCGGCCGAAGCCATGGCAAGACCAGCGGCGAGCATGACGGCGACGGACCCGGCGCCGCGAAGGATGGATGGTCGAGAGAATGATATTCTGGTCATAAAGCTAATCCTGTGGGGGTTGGAGGGACGAGGAGTTCGATGAGCCGGTAGCCACCCTGCGTGTCGAGACCATCGACGCGCGCGAGACTGGTGACGCGCCGCGACGCGCCGCGCCCGGACATAAAGACGATGAGGTCGATGGCATCCGCGATAAGGGCGCGCGGAACCGTCGCCACGGCCTCCTGCACCAGGCTCTCGATGCGGCCGAGCGCAGCGGCGGAACCATTGGCGTGGACGGTCGCAATCCCGCCGGGGTGACCTGTATTCCAGGCCTTGAGCATGTCGAGGGCTTCGGGTCCCCTCACCTCGCCGACAATGATCCGGTCGGGCCGCAACCGGAGCGTGGAACGCACCAGGTCGGTCATGGTGACGATGCCCGCCCGCGTGCGCAGCGCCACGGTATCGACCGAGGGGCTTTGCAATTCGCGCGTGTCTTCGATCAGGATCAGCCGTTCCTCGCTGGCCCCGATCTCGCCCAGCAGGGCATTGGCGAGGGTCGTCTTGCCAGAGCTGGTGGCGCCGGCGACTAGGATGTTCCACCGCTCATGCACCGCGCGACGCAGAAGCGCCGCGGCGGTATCGCTGATGATGCCATCGCTGACATAATCGTCCATGCTGTAGGGCCGGGACGCCGGCTTGCGGATCGCGAAGCAGGGGCCGACCGCAATCGGCGGCAGGATCGCTTCAAATCGCTCGCCGGTCCTTCCTTCTGTCTGCGGCGGCAATTCCGCTGATAATATGGGTGCGCCGGCATGAACCTCCGTGCGCACATGCGAGGCGACCAGGCGGATGATCCGTTCGACTTCGCCGGGCCCAAGGACAATATCGGTATCGACACGTCCTTCACCCAGCAGGTCGAGCCGCAGGGCGCCATCGGGATTGACCATGATCTCGATGACGCGGGGATCGTCAAGCGCCGCAGCGATCGCCGGTCCCATCGCGCTGTGCAGCATGGCCTTGCGCCGTCCGGCTGCCGTTTCATCGTGCGTCGTCGCGGTGAATGTTTCGTGCCGGGTCACCCCTCGCCTCCTTCGGCCGATGGGGCCGCGATCGTCCGCTTGCCGGTTGCAAGCTGGCGGCCAACCTGGCTGATGAACGCCTCGAAGCGCTGACGGCCCTGAGCCCGTCCAACCTCGTCATTCTCCCCGAGCGGGGGTGTCACCATGAGCTGGTAGCGGATGAACAAAGCGAGGCTTTCGACCATAATGTCGATGTCGCGGCGGGCGGCTGCCAGTTCCTTCGACAGTTCATTGAGGCGCATGCGCAGCGCCGCTTCCGCCTCACTCGCGCCGCGATGGCGCAGCCATGTCCGCAACGCATCGTTGACCAATCGGCTTTTATTCCCTGCATGGCCGGTAGCCATGGCATCGAGCGCATCGCCGATCTCGCGGTCGATATAGAGATTCTGGCGGATCTTGGGCGCGCGCTTCATAGCCCCAACGCCTTTTCATGGGTTGACGCGACATCGATGGCATGGCCGCGGATGACCGGCGCAATGCGCTGCGCCTGCTCCATCGCGCGCTTGTCGGAAACGACATCCTCATCCTCGATGATGGAGCGATCCATCTCCAATTCGGAATTCTGCCTGCCGGTCCGAATCTCGGTTTCAAACGCCGGATGCCGATGCTGCTCGCGCCCGCCTTCGTCGGCCGCCTGCCCGGTGACAGCGGCGGCAACCATTTTGCCTCCTGGCTCGGCAGCCGCGCTCCAATCATCCTGCCGCGACGGGGGAATGTCGGAATAGGCCTTGTCGCTCAGCAGCGGCGGCGCTCCGATACGAGCGGCGAAATTGGGATCGCTATAATAGCGCAGCTTCTTCGCGCGGATCGGCGCCATGCCGGCGACGAGGACCAGTTCCTCCTCGGTCGAAAGCTGCATGACTTCGCCTGGTGTCAGAAGCTGGCGCGCGGTTTCCTGACGGCTGACCATGACATGGGCCAGCCACGGCGCCAGACGGTGCCCCGCATAGTTGCGCATGGCGCGTTGTTCGGTCGCCGTCCCCAGCGCATCGGATATACGCTTCGCCGTCCGATCGTCATTGGTCGCAAAGGCGATACGGACGTGGCAATTATCGAGAATGGCATTGTGCTCGCCATAGGCCTTTTCGATCTGGTTAAGGCTCTGCGCGATCAGGAAGGCCCGGATCCCGTAACCGGCCATGAAGGCAAGGCTCGTTTCGAAGAAATCCAGCCGGCCAAGCGCGGGGAACTCATCCAGCATCATGAGGAGTTGGTGCCGTTGATCTTTCCCGGCCGACTGATCGAGGCGCTCGGTCAGCCGCCGTCCGATCTGGTTGAGGATCAGCCGGATCAGCGGCTTGGTACGGATGATGTCGGACGGCGGCACCACCAGATAAAGCGAACAGGGCTGCGTGCCCTCCATGAGATCGGCGATCCGCCAGTCGCAGCGCGACGTCACTTGCGCGACAGTGGGATCGCGATAGAGGCCAAGGAAGGACATGGCGGTCGAAAGCACGCCCGATCGTTCATTCTCGCTCTTGTTCAGCAATTCCCGGGCGACGGAGGCGACGACAGGATGGACCTGCGGATGCTCCTTCGTCCCGAGATGGTTGGCGGTCATCATGAGATGGAGCGTTGCCGCAAAGCTTCGGCGGGGATCGGAAAGAAAGGTCGCCACATGGGCGAGCGTCTTTTCCTCCTGGGCATAGAGAATATGGAGAATGGCGCCGACCAGCAGGGAATGGCTGGTCTTTTCCCAGTGGTTCCGGGTTGTCAGCGCGCCCTCGGGATCGACGAGGATATCGGCGATATTCTGGACGTCCCGGACCTCGTCCGCGCCGCGGCGAACCTCAAGCAGGGGATTGTAGCGGGCAGAGCGTGCATCCGTTGGATTGAACAGCAGGCAATGCGAGAAACGGGCGCGCCAGCCTGCCGTCAGGGTCCAGTTCTCCCCCTTGATGTCGTGAATGACCGCGGACCCGGTCCAGGACAACAGGGTCGGCACGACCAGGCCAACGCCCTTGCCCGAACGCGTGGGCGCAAAGGCCATGACATGCTCAGGCCCCTCATGACGCAGATAATGGTCGCCATGGCGGCCGAGCATGACACCGGCCGGCCGATACAGTCCCGCCCGCCGCACATCCCTGTGGCTCGCCCAGCGCGCAGAGCCATAGGTCGTCACCTGCCGGCATTGGCGCGCGCGCCATAGCGAGCCGCAGATCGCGGCGGCGCAACCAACAAACCCGCTGGCGGCAGCCAGCGCGCCTGCCTTGTCGAAGACGATCGGCGCATAAGCGTCGAAATGATACCACCAGGGAAAGAGCGACCAGGGGCGATAGACCGGGATGTCGCCGAGCATGAACCAGGCGGATCCGAGCTGGGGCTGATAGGCGAGCATGGCCGCCGCCCATTGAGTGGCTGCCCATAGGCCTGCAAGAACGATGGCCAGCACAATGAGGATCTGGCCGATCAGCAATTTGGTTGGGGTCACGGTTTTGCTCCGCCCGCCGGACTGGACCGGTTCGAGCGGGTTCAAGAATCCGTGAAAGCGTTTCAGAAGGACATGGTGCAGATCGGCCCAGATCGGCTCAATTCGGACGTCATTTACGGATTTAGGCGATCATCGCCCGATCGATCAGGCCCCGGCGTCCACCCGCAGCTGTTCGATTCTCTCGCATGCCGATATTTCGACAGCATCCCGCAACATGCGGACGGACCGGGCAATCGCCTCCAGATCCTCGACGCTGATGTCGTACGCAGCCGAGTAACGCGCTTCGACATAGGCGCGCTTAAGAAGTTCGAACAAGCGACGATCTGCTCTTGTGCCCCTTGGCCAAGCGGAGATCAGACGTGCTTCAATGTCTTCGGCCAGGGATCGAAGAAATTTGATGTTATGGGAGCGCGGAAAATACAGTGTTCGGACGAGTAGAAAGCAGATGTATGCTCTCTCCGCTGCTTGATGATAAAGAAACGCAGCGTCATTCCATTCACCTTCATCCGTTGCGAAAGCAGCGAGTTTTAATGCACTATTGGTCTTTCCAAGCCAATCCTTCAAGTAAGTGGACGCCATCCCCCAAGCATCAATCGGAGTAAGGGGCTGTGGGAGCGTCAGGGAATACCCCGGCAACTCGTACAACGCGATTCCGTCGCGCGCGATATCGACCCAGAAATATTCGCCGTTCCGCAGACCCTGATTCACTTCATCGAGCGTATGGACGATGATGTTGACCGGCCGGCGCACAGCGTCATCGTGCAGGATCTTGTCCTCGGCGACATACCAATAATCGGCAATGTCCGTAAGGTCGGCATGGCTGACGATGATCAGCAGATCGAAATCGGACTGATAGCCATTTTCGGGTTCATCGACCCAGTCCGTGCGCGCATAGCTCCCGAACAGGATGATCTTGAGGATCCGGCCATTGCGCTTCCAGGACTGGCTTGCCCGCGAGGTCGCCTCGGCAAATTCGCCGAGGAGAATTTTCTGGACCCGCTCCAACTCGCCGCGCTGGATATCCGGCAGGTGATCAAGATCCGTTTTCATGTCCGGATTCTCGCGGGATTTCCTTCCCTTGGCAAGCACCTATGAAGTTGTCCTGGAGAAGCGAAGCGTGCACAATCATGGGGCAGGGACAAGAGCAGCGCTTCCCGGCCACGGCTGTTGCATTTGCTTGCCAAGCCAAGAGCGTTTTGAACAACTTTCATGACGATTGGCAGTGATGAAGATGGCAACAGGAACCGGGGTCTTGACAGCCCATGTGCCGGTGGGACGGCCGATAAGATCGATGCCCCGGTTGCTCGCATTGACCGTTCGCGACGGTGGATCATGAAGCAGGCTCTGGCGGCATGGATCGACCAGGAGGAAGAGCGGCACAAGATGACGCTTGAAGCCTTGGCAGATGTAGACGCGGGCCGGGTGATCGATCATGAGGATATTCAGGCCTGGGCTGACAGCCTTGCGACCGACAGCCCGCTACCCTCGCCCCCCGCGTGAAGATTCAGTGGACCAGCAAGGCGTCGTCGGTTCCTTTGCACCAGCATGAACGCCTGCGGCCTGTCGCACCCGATGCATCCTCGCGTGTCGTATCGCGAGCCGCAGTCTCACTAACTGACGACGGCATTTCCAAGGTCAACTGATCGTCGGCCCGCCTCGACCTCGCCCGAAGGACCAGCTCACCCCATCTTCGCGCATCAAGCCCGACACGCTCTGTCCAACCCGCCGCTCCAGCACCGGCCGCCAGGGCACGAGCGCGAAATCCCGCGACCGTTCGAGCACCGCAAAGCGCCCGGAAATGAGGTCGACGCGGCGCCTGTATATGCCCTCGAGCTTCTCGCCCTCGACAGTCTCGGCAAAGGGCAAGGCCAGTTCGTGCGACAACTGGCCCGCCACGCGCAAAAGCTCACGTCGCCGCAGGATTGCAAGCAAATCCTTGCGATAGCGGATTTCGCCTTCGCCCTGCTCGGCCAGCCCCTCCTCCACCAGCCATTGCCGCCGACGCGCCAGCGCATCCGTCATGTCGCGACCAAAGCCGGCATTGCGCAACTGGGGAGGATCACCGTCGACTAGCGTGCGATCGAGCCAGGTCGCCGCATGGGCGGTCGCCAGTTCCGCGACACCCACGGGCGAGAGCATCTCGATCATGACGGGCTGGGTTCTGAGTTGCCGACGCTCGAACGCCGCCACGCGATCGAGATGGTCGGTGGCGATGACCCAACTCCCGTCGCCCGAACGCCCGGCAATATCCCCAGCACGCGCAAGCGCTTCGAGCCTGCGGACATGCGCCTCGACATAGTCCGAACGCGCGCCCGGGTCAGGGAGGCAATGCGCCTCGCCATCATAGCGCCCGCCATTGCCAGCCGCGACGGCGGCGATCGTCCGATCGACCTCGCGGACGGCTGCTTCCCTCGGCCTGATGGCGACAACGGCGGCGCCTTGCTGAGGACCGTCCCCCTCGACGTGCGATGGTGGAAGCAAATCGCCGGTTTCGCCCTTGCCGATCGGCACATAATAGGTGCGTCCGTCGATGCCGTCGATCAGCAGAAAATGACGGTCCTCCAGTTCGTCGGCCAGCCCGCGCATGAGTATGCGCCCGATGAGCGGCGAGGCGCCTGCCTCGGCCGGATCATAGATAAGCTGGTCGGCGCTTGACCGCTCCAGCCGCAGCCGCGAAAATTCGCGCTGCATCGTGCGGATGATGTCTCCCCGTTCACCCATGGTGCGGAGGACGGATTCGAGATCTGGGTCAAGCCGATAGCGGCCGGTGGGCAGAGGCTCGGCCAGCCCCATACGCGCGAGATGCCCAAGCCTGCTCGCCTGCAAGTCATGTTCGAGGGGATCGCGGGCAACGGGTTTGACGATATGGTCATCGGCGATGCGGAGCAGCGAACGGTCGATCGGCGTGAACCTGTCCTGCGTGATTTCCGCGCGGCGCGAGACGAGAATTTCGCGATCGCTTCTGGGACCAAGATCCAGTTCGACGAGTTCAGCCGCACGCTCGCGCAATCCCCTGCTGATATAGTCGCGCGCAATGACAAGATTGTCGCCATTCTGATCGACGCCCCGGAGCAGGATATGGCTGTGCGGATGGCCCGTATTATAATGATCGACCGCGACCCATTCGAGCCGCGTGCCGAGATCCTCTTCCATCTGCATCATGAGACGGCGGGCAAGGGGTTTGAGATCCTCATATCGATCGCCATCCTCCGGCGCGACGATGAAGCGGAACTGATGCCTGTCTCCGCTGCCCTTCTCCAGAAAGGCCTTGCCGTCGGCATGGTCCTCCCCGGGACCGTAAAGCGCGCTGCGGTCACCCGCCCTATTGGTTCCGTCCCGCTGCAGATAGCGCAGATGGGCAACCGCCTGGTTCCCGCCCTTGCCGCCCAGCCTCACAAGCCGCGCCTTGACGATGACACGCCGGCGCCGGAAGAACGCATTGCTTATCCCAACGCTAAGCAGCCGGCCGATGCCGGCGCCGCGCCCATAGCGATGGCCGGAAAAACCGGCTCGCCCCTTTCGTCCAGGCCCGGCGCCGCGCGCCAGATTGGCGGCTGCAACCACTCTTCCCATGTAGCGCCGCGCCTTCGGCCCACGCGAAGCGCGCTGCCGTCCAATCCGGGGCACCAAATCCTCATCATCGGCCATTGCATGGTTCCTGCTCTGGCCCCTCTCGCCACCAGAGTGCGGCAACGCCCGCGCCATGGGAAGCGGTGCCGTCAGAAAGGCCGGGAATCCGTGACTATTCGAAAGGCATGGCACTGGGAAAACGCCGATCGCGGAACATGGCACCATGAAAAATGATGTGCAGACAAGAGGTTAGACGACCCCTGGTGCCGGCACCTTTATCTTGCCTTCCGCGACTCCCTCCGCACGGGGCCCTCTTCGGCCGCCTGCCCTTCATCCCATCGATCCTGTACATCGCCGCCATCACGCACCGGAAAAGACATCCATCCGGTCCTGCCGCGAACGAAAGGAAAGCCCGGGACAGCGCCCAATGGCACTGTTCCGGGCATGGCTGGCGTCATCAAGGGGCTGCCTCGTACACCTCTGCCAGACGGTCCCGTTCGTCCAGCGCAACCTGCAATTCAGCCGCGATCTGCCGCGCTTCCCGACGGTCGCGACAGCAGCTGATTTCAGCGCGCAGTTCCTCGATTTGCTGTTCAATCGACATTCCAGCCTCCATCATCTTGCGAAAGATGAAGACGTCGCCCGCGGTGGAACGGGCCGGGTCAAGGACCGCGAAGCGGCCGCGCCAGCGGCGATGGGGGTCACGATTTTTCGTGGGGAAAGCGCAGCGTCCCCCACGAAAAATGGTGGGGCCCCGTCGTCCTTGAGGCGGCCCGTTCCGCCCCGGCATCATGGGAAAGCCTGAGCGGATTTTCCTCTTTCCTCGCCTGGCCATGCGTCTGTCCTGGGCGACAAGCCCGCGAATTTTGCCTGGCGCTAGCGCACCTTCAGTCCGAGTTCGCCCAGCAATTCTCCGGCCTGCGCACGCGATATGGTTGCGCCGCGGAAGAGGCTTGCCTCGACGAGCCGCAGGCCGCCAATATCCGCGCCGCGCAGATCCGCGCCGTCGAAGCGCGATCCCGTCATGCTGGCATCGCGCAGGCTGCACTCCTCGAACACCACCTGCCGGAAATCGCACTTTCGAAGATCGGCCTGGGAAAAATCGACCTTCCGCAGCCTGTCATTGCGAAAGGAAAATCCAGGCAATCGCGCATTGATGAGGAGCGTTTCCTCGATCCCGATCTCCATGGCGGAAGCATCGGTAAAGTCCGCTCCAGTCAGTTTGCAACCGCTGAACCGAGCGGCATAAAGCTTGGTTCGGCGAAAGTTGGCATTGTTGAAATCGCTGGCGCGGAAGCTGGATTCTGCAAGGGTGGCGCCGGTAAAATTGGCAAATGCGCCCCGACAGCCATGCCAGACCACGCCATCCAGGTTCGCACCGCTCAGATCGGCATCCCGCAGGTTGCAGCGCTCGAAGTGCCAGCCGCTGAGGTCGAGCCGGGACAGGTCGGCCTCTTCCAGGTCGCAATCGACAAGATGGCGGCAAGTCGAGGGGCTGAGCTGCTGAACATCGTCACGCGACAGCGATCGGCCGCACAGCATATGCTCGGAGGAAAGGTCGTCCATCGCTCCCTCCTAAATCGGAAATGGTCGCTATTCCACAACCGCCTTGTGGTGCTGCCTGCCCCGGAATGCTGAACAACAGCACAAGGCCGATGCTCAATAGGCCCGGCGTACGGCGAAAAGCGGATCGGATTTTGCTATGCCCTCAGTTGGCGTGTCGGCAGGCTCGGCTGCGGATGGCCCGGCACGATAGATGAACAGGAACGGAGGCTTTGTCGCCGGCGGGTTTGGCTGGGGTGGGGGTAGCGGCGACAGCGTCCGAGCGGCCCCGAGCGATGCAGTGATATTGGCCATATAAGCGCGCGTTTCCGGCGGCAACGGCCGGCCTTCGATGAGAAATTGCCGATAGCGCTCGGGACCGGCATGATAGGCACCGATCAGCCCCGGATAGCCGAAGCGCTGGTTCATGGCGGCAAGATAGGCGGTGCCCGCGAGGATATTGTCATGGGGATCGTGTGGATTCTGCCCGAGCCCATGAAGCCTTCGCATGTCCGCCCAGGTCCCGGGCATCAGCTGCATGAGCCCCATGGCCCCGGCGGAGCTGGTGATGGGCTTGCCCTGCCAGACCGTGCGGCCGCCGCTCTCCGCGCGCATGACCGCCTCGACCCATAGCCGGTCGATCCCGAAACGGGCCGACGCCTCGGCTATCTCTCCGGCCCAGTCCGCAACTGGGTCGGCGCGCAGCGGTGTCGCCCAAAGGATCAGCCCCATCGCGATGGGCCGCAGAAATCGCATTAAGGCAGCCATAGCGGGCTCGTCTTGCCGATGATGTCGGCCTCTCCCACCGGCCCGAAATAGCGGCCGTCGAAAGATGCCGGAACCTTGTCCATGAGGAGGAGAAAGCGGCCGGGGAGCAGGCCCTCGCAGCCCTCCCACCAGGGCAAGGTCCGGCTCATGCTGTCATGCAGGAGGCGTCTGGCGACCAGCTTTCCGTCCAGCGTCACCCTATCGCCGCGCGCGCAGACGATGTCGCCCGGAACGCCGATAACGCGCTTTACCAGCGGCACGTTCATGGGCAGATAATGCCGCCGCGCGGCAAGCAGGCGGGCCGGATAGGGCGCGCGCGCCACCACCATGTCGCCGCGCGCGAGCCTTGCCCCGGGGGACACCAGGTAGAAACCGACCGGGGCGCTCGCTGTCGCATTCCAGACCAGGCGCGGGGACGGCGGGAAGGCAATGGTCGCCCCCAGCGCAAGCGCGCCCAACCCGATCCAGATGGCATGGCGCCGCAGGCGGCGGCGCCTTGCGCGCGCCGCACGCAACGCCTCGCCCCAGGCGAAAAGCGGGAGGTCGCGGGGCCGGCTCATGCGCCTTCTCCCGACCTGCGGGCCGCCGACCACGCATCAAGATCATCGACATGATAGCGCCAGCTTCCGCCATGCATGCGGCAAAGCGGCCCCCGCCCCTGATGGCGCAAGCGCTTCAGGGTGTTGGCGGCGATCCCCAGATGAAAGGCCGCCTGCTTGGCGGTCAGATAGGGGCAGGTATTCCGCGCGATCCGGGCGCGCTCGGCCAGGTCCCGCAGTTGGGCGCCGGGCCGTTCCTTCGCATGATCTTCCATGGCTGTTTTCCTTCGCGACCGGCCCCGGAAAGGGCATGTGGGTCAGATCGGCTCATGGTGGGGCGATCCGGCCCAGCGCGGCACGGTCGGAAAATGGGGGGTGCCCTTTTCGACCCCCGTCGCGATCATCCGATCCCGGCCGCATGGGAAGCGGCCGGGACCGGCGACGGACCATCAGTCGGCCGGATTCCAGATGATGGCGAAGGCATCCTCATCATCCTGCCCGGCGGCCCGGCCCAGATTGGCGTAGAGCCGGCGGGGTCCGAATTCTGGCGCGGCAAGGCTGAGCGATACATAGTCCTTGCCTGAGGTTTCACTGATCCGGATCCAGCCCGCCCCGATCTCCACCCCCGACGCCAAGACGCGATAGTCGGGCTGGGTGCTGCCATTCTTGCGGCTGTTGGGGATGATCTCGACATCGGTGCGGATCGAGAGGGTGCGAAGCTGGCCCTTGAAGCCATTTCCGTTGCGGGTGACATAACCGATTGCAGCCATTTTCTGTCTCCTGTCGTGTGCCCGCGAACCATTTCCGGGCGACAGCAGGCCAAGAGGGCCGGGCCGCAAAGGCCTCACGCACCGCAGGCCGAAGCGTCAGCGAAGGACCGGCCGGCCAGCCTTATTTGGTCCGCGAGGAGCCCTGCCAGGGGCGGGGAAATAAGGCGCAGCCGAGCCGGTTGCGGGAGGGTGGGCCCGGCCCAGAAGCCTGCTTTTCAAGGCGCCGGGATGGATCGCGCGGCAGCACAATCGGGAAACGATGGCATGCATGGCCCGTCAGTCCGACAACCAGGAAAGAAGGCCGCGTTGCATAATGCCCCAGTCCGTTTCGAATGGCCCCGGATGCGTGAATGGCATGTGCTCATATCTTTCGTGGAGAGGGCAGCCGGGTGCGACAGAGGCGGCTGGCCAGTCAGGAATTCCGGTCACAATGGCCATCGCGGCCCGCGCTCCGCTATCGAGGACTCTCGCTCGACCCTATGCCAATCTCGGCCGGGCGCCCGTCAACCAGCAGCGCCCGCGCTTCACCCGCGCGACGACTGACCGTCAAAAAGCGACGGGTGCATCATCCCGTCACACAAGGTCTGCGCTGTGGCTATCAGAAAATCCAAGGGTTCCGACTCCAACCGGTCCACAACTTTTGGGAGAGGAAATATGCCGACAAGGCTGACATCAATGCGGCTAGTCCTGTTGGCCGCGAAAGGGCATGCGACATTGTGCGGCCTTCGGCAAATGGGAGTGACAAGTTGCCATCGCCCTCGGCCTTGAAAGCCGCTCCATTTCCCTGATTGACCGCGATTACTCAACCGTCAGATGATGCCATCTGACTGGAAATCGCTCAAAGACCCAGAAGTGCGCTTATCTTGGCGCGCACCTCATCGATCACGGCCGTTGATACGGAGCCCTTTTTCTTCGCTCCCCGCGCCTTCCAATCGAGGCTCTTGATCTGATCGGACAGCACGATGCTGGGCGGTGCCTGGGACACGGTCACTTCGAAAGGATAGCCCTTGATCTGGCTCGTCATCGGGCAGCAAATCATCATGCCCCGCAGCTTGTTGTAGGCCGCAGGTGAGAGGACGAGCGCAGGACGATGCCCCGCTTGCTCATGTCCGGCCTGGGGATCGAATTGCAGCCACACAATATCGCCAGTGTCCGGAATATAGCGACTGGCCATCAAAGCACTTCATTGCCGACCGGGGGGCCAAAATCGACAATCTCGTGGAACGTCTCCGGCTTCATGTCCGCAAGCAACGCGTCGAGCGTGTAGACAGGCTTCAGGACGGGCTCGATGATGAGCCGGCCGCCTTCCTGGCGAACTTCGACCTCCTGACCGACATTCAGCGCGGCCGCCGCCATGATGGCGGAGGGAATGCGAATTGCCGCGCTATTGCCCCACTTTTTTACCTGAATACCCATCGGACACTCCCTTGTATCGACATTGATGATACACTAGCAGAATGACGCAATGTGTCAACAAATGTATCTACATTCCAGGTGGAAGAAGCTGGGTATCCAGGTAGCGCGCGCGGCCTGATGCCGGTCAGTGACGCCGGATCACCATGCCGCTCTGATAACACAGGCTGCAAACGCCCTTGAAGCGCTCAAAACCATGGCTTCCGGCCAGTTCATGGCTTGCATCGCTGGCAAGCGCCACATCGTCCAGCGAGAGTTTCTGCGCGATGCGAGGGTCGCATACAGGTTCGGGCGCAAGGCGTGCGACGAAACGCGCTACCTCGTCCAATATCTTCATGATCTGATCCACGACACGCCGTTCCCATGCGGAACGGCGCAGGGAGAGGCAAGGAGAAATGGGCCGCGCGCTCAGGCCGGAACGGCGTGGGCGCGCGGCCCATTTTTTCATGCTGTATCTCGCTCAGGCCCAATGGACGGGATCGCCACGCGATCCCGTCCACCCCATATGAGCCTCCGTCAGGCCGCGAGCCGGTCCTGCTCGGCGCGATGCCCCAGCGCATCCCTTTCCTCTCCATCGGGGTCGGGCAGGGCCGCGCCGCCCTGCGGCGGCACCGGATCATCCTCGCGGTCCTCCGCCGCACTCGCCGCCGCGCAGGCCGCTTCATGGGCGCTGACCGATCCGACGCCGCCGCGCGCGGTATAGGCGGACGGCGGAAAGGCCATCCAGCGCGGCACCCATCCGGCGCGCGCCTGCCGCCCATTTTCCCCGCGCAGATGGTCGCCCAATATCCGGCGCTGGGTCCGGGCCTTTTCCTTCGCATTGGCCGCCGCGACAGCTTCCCCCGCCACCTCGGCCAGCAAGGCACCCAGCAATTCGCGATCCCGCAGCGATGCAAGAAAAGCGTCGTCGCTCGCCCACCATTGTCCCATGTCGAGCCCCAGAACGAGGCCGACCGCCTCGACGGCGGCGCTGCCGCTGGCGAGGCTTTCGCCCATGACAACCGCCACAATGTCCATGAGCGCGGCATCGGGAAGGTCGAGCATGCGGTGAAACAGCGTGACAAGATCGGGTGCGTCATGGCCGCCGAGAAGATGGGCCTCGTCGGGATCAGCGCACAGGAGCGCCAGCACCCCGCGCCGCCGCTCGTTGAAAAGGGCCTCGCCCCGGCTCGCGGCGAGGCTCTGTGCAACATCCTCATGGCGCGCCGTCTGGGGTTCAGGCCGTATCGACCAGAGCGATGAGCCTGCGACCGCATGGGCCAGCATCAACCGGAGCGCGATGCCGGGCCGGTCGAGCAATGCCGCGCGTACGGCGGCATGGCGATGGAGATCGACATAGATATTGAGGGTGGAGGTGAGTTCGGGACGAACCACCCTTGGCCGGTCTGCATCGCCCTGCCCTGCTGCCTTCAGCCGGGCTTCCTTGCGGCTGAGATAGCCCTCATGGATGACGGCCTCGCCATTGGAGCGCAGATCGACATAGACGCGCCCGCCCTTGCGCTTGGGCGCCTTCTCATATTCCCAGACCGAAAAATGCTCGTTGACGGGTATGATCACCACATCGCTCCAGCCCGCATCGAGCCACGCCTCCCGGCGCACGGCGATGGCGGCATGTTGCGCATCCCAGAAGAGAGCGGCATCGGTAAAATAGGCGTCATCGCCAAAAAGGTCGGCGACGATGGCAAGGCCGCTTGCCTCCGCGTCAAACAGGGCATGGCGGACCGGAATGGACTGTCCGCCAAAAAGCCATGCCTTCAACTGATGCCCGGTGGGCGCAGAGCCATCCTCTTCATCGAGCAGGGCAAGCCATGCGCGCTGCTGGCCTTTCGATGCCATGGTGAGGTGCCGCACCGTCGCGCGGTCAACGGCCTCCCGGTCGTAGAGCTGGCGGATGCGGGGCAGGAGATTGCCCAGAGCAAGGATGCGCCGCACGGCGATGTCGGGAAGACCGAAGGTCGCGGCGATATCGTCCACGCCGCGCCCTTCCTTCACCAGCCGGGTGAAGGCCTCCCATTGCGCTACTTCGGAAGGATCGCGGCGCGCGGCATTCTCGATCAGCGAAGCCTCGATTGCATCGGCATCATCACCCGCCTCGAGAATGGCGCAGGGGAGCGCGGCACATTCGGAATCGGCCTCGCCCGCCGTGCGTTTTTCCTGCCAGACGGCGCGCGCGGCATGAAAGCGGCGGCTTCCGGCAATGATCTCAAACGAGGGCGCGCCAGTGGCTGCCTCTTCGGCTGCACATGGGCAGGGCCGCACGATGACGGGCTGGATGACACCGCGCCTGCGCACCGTCGGCAATATGTCGCTTATGTCGGGGGCCTTCCTGCTCCACCGCATATTGGCTTTGCTGATGCAGAGCCGGTCGAGGGGAATAAAGTCTAGTTTCATGGGATACTCCATTGTCGCAAATGGCAGGCCCTGCCGCGAACGGACCGTCGCGGTCGGCAGATGACAGGATCTGTCCTTGAATGGGCGGCAAGCGGCCGCCCGCGCCTTGCCGCCGCTCAAGGCGGCGGAAGCTCGTCGGTAGGCCGGGCCGTGAGGCTGCGGGCGAGAAAGGACTGGGCTGCAAGGATCGATCCGGCACGGCGCGCCGTGTCGGCCCAGACCGAAAGCGGATGCAGCGAGGTAAAGGCAAGGTCGCGCTCGATCCGCAGCCCAAAAGGCAGGCGGATGGCCTCGATCTCTCGCAGCGACAAATATCCCAGTTCCGGGCATCCAAAGCCCAGATCGGCGAGGCCGAACAATGTGTCGCCGTCCCGCGCCAATTCGGTGACCAGCCAAGTCGCGGTCCCGACGGGATTGAAGAATTTGGCGAGTGGGCAAGGGTCAAAGCCCAAGATTTCGGCGCTCGCCCGCGCCTGCGCGCGCAAGCGGGCGCGCAGTTCATAGGAAAGGAGGATCATGCCGCCCTCCCATCCATGGTCGTGGCGGCGATGGCTGGATCGGGTGCGCCCTCTCCACCCACGCCCTGCCGGGCAGCGCGATGCTTCTCCAGCAGCCAGTCAGCGGCAAGGCTGGCCGCGCGCGCCGCGCGGAAAATGGCCCTGCTGTCCTCGCGAAGCACGGCCAGCCACGCGCCGATATAGTCGGAATGCCGCACGGTCGGGACGATCCCCAGCGAGGCGCAGAGGAAGGCCGATCCCATTTCCGCGATCAGTTCCTCGCGGGCATAGCCCGCTGTCCCAAAGCCATGGGAAAGATCGCGGCCCAAGCGCGAGACATGGCCCGTCGCGTGGGTCAGCTCATGCAGGCAGGTCCGGTAAAAATTGATCTGCTCGAAAAAGGCCGGCTGCGGCGGCACCTGCACGATATCGAGCGAAGGCATATAATAGGCCTTGTCCCCGCCCATGCGAAATTCGACGCCGCTCGCCGCAATGATTTCCTCGGCTAGGGGCCTGATTTCGCGCTCAGGCAGCGGCGCGGGATCGGGCAGGATGCGATGCTCCAGCCCCTCGCACTGCGCGACATTGAAGACCGTGAAGCGCTTGAGAAAGGGAATGGCCCGCGCCTCCTCCCCGCTGTCCTGCGCCCGCGCCTTTTCGGTTTCGGGAATGAAGCGGTCGGCATAGACGACCATGCAGCCATGCTCGCCCTTGCGGACGGCGCCGCCTGCCTGCCTCGCCTGCCGGAAAGTCAGCCAGCTCTGGCTGGGATAGCCCTTGGCGATCACCTCGCCCCAAAGCAGCAGGATATTGATGCCGGAATAATTTCGGCCGGTCAGCGCATTGCGGGGCAGGGCTGGACCGCAGCCAGCGCCCTCGCCCGCCTTGCCCCAGGGCTGCACCCAAGGCAGCCGCCCGGCCTCCAGTTCGGCTATGATCCGGGCCGTCACCTGCTCATGGACAGTGGGCGGCGCGTTGTCGCGCGCGCCTTGCGCCCAATCGCCTGCGTGGCTGCCTTTTGATCGTGCATGGTTCCGACGCCGGTCAAGCGCGCGGGATGAAGAATGGGACGTCATGCCTAGCCTCCAAGCACCACCCCAAAACCAAAATGGTCCCCCGCAGGGCGGGGGTGGGCGGCAAGGAGCACGGCAAGGCCCGCGGCCAAGCGCCGAGCGCACCCGACAGGGCCGAAGCGAAGCGGAGGAATGGCGGCGTGCCGCCATTTGCGGGAGGTGCGCGCGGGCCTAGCAGGGCGAGCGAGCCCATCCCCGCCTCAAGGGATGGACCACCATCGCCAACGCCGCGGCGCTAGGCGCCGCGTCCATCAGGGGGCCGGCATGACGGACCCAGGCGCCAGGTGAACCGTGAGACGTGCCCCGCTTCAACCGAACCGCGGGGCCGAGACCCGAGGCAGGCAGCGCGAGGCAAACTCCTGTCGGTCAGGCACCGGCGATGGTCTCAAACAACCCGCCCAATCTTTCGCCCTGTCGCCATGGTCGACATCGACCATGCGCATGCCCTGCCGATCCTCTGCTCTCCTATTTCGATCGCATCAGCAGCCGATAGCCGCCCTGCGCCATGGCGCTGGCGGATTTCACCATGCGCCGCACGCGCTGGCGCACATGGTCGGTCCGGCCTTCCCAGCCCGCTTCCACTGCCAGTGCCCCGAACAAGGCTTTGCCGATTTCGCGGTGGCTGGCCCCCGACGCGCGCGCATCATGGACGCGCAGCAGCGCCAATCCCCGCCCGATCACGGGATCAGCGGGATAGAGCGGCGCGCGAAACCGGCCAGTCCTGACCAGATCAAGAAAGCGCTCGAGCGTTCTCAGGCGCCGGGCCGCCGTCTGCGAGCCCCATATCTCATAATGCAGCAACACAGCGCCCCGGGCGTGGGTCAGGCTGCCTGCCATGATGTCGATTCTCAGATGCCGGAGTCCATCGCTCAGCACGGCATGTTCCCGGCCCATGGTATCGGTCGCGATCCGCAGCCACGGCAGCAGCTGCCCAAGCTCGATTCCTTCCTCCACCGGCGCAGAATGGTTAGCGATGACGACAGGCAGGGTCGCAGGATCGATATCCGCACGCCAGATGATCCGAGCCTCCGGTGCCGGGAGGTCGGGATGTTCAGCGAAAGTGAAGCCCCCATGGCGACGGGTCCACGGCACCTCTGGTAATGCGGCTCGCCTGCGCATGCCAGGCGACATAGTCCGGATCGCGGCGCAGCCATTCCCACATCAGTCCCGCGCGATCGATTCCGCGCAGCCCGGCATAGCATGCCGGATCCTGCCAATTTTCGGCGGCAGGACCCGCGGCGCTCCGTCTCACCGCTCGCTTTCCGGGCGAACCGGCGGCGCTTTGGCCGCTTTGAATGATCGAAGTCGGCGATCTTTGCTGCACGGCAGCAAATATGTCCCCGGACAGGAAAAACCATGATATGTCAGTTTCATGACAAAACCTGCCGGTCGGCGGCATGAGGCCCCGCCTTTCGGCCACAACAATGAGGAAAGGCCGACTGCAGGACGCGCGGCAGCTTGAGATGCCGCCTGCGGCCGGGACGCGTGCGCATGAGCATGCATCAGGAAGCGATGCATTACCTCCAATGCATCAACCAGGTTCGGACGCGCGACGACATGGGGTCCGTCATGCGCGTGATTGCAGAGCAGCTGGGCTTTCAATATTTTGCCCTGACCCAGCATGTCGATGTGGTCGCTGCGGGCAGCGGCGTGATCCACATCCACAATTATCCCGACCGTTGGGCGGATTTCTATGCCGCGAACGCGCTGGGCATCACCGATCCCGTCCACAGGGCCTGCCATATGACCAGCTGGGGGTTTCGCTGGACACAGATGCCGACGCTCATACCACTGACGAGCGGCGACCACAGGCATCTCGCACGCGGAAGGCAGGCGGGGATCGGCGACGGTTTTACCATTCCCTCCAACATCGGTGGGCAGCCCCCAGGGTCCTGCACCTTCGCCAATGCGGGCGATCGCCCCCTGCGCGAGGACAGGCTCCTCCTGGCGCAACTGCTTGGCAATTATGCGTTCGACGCCGCCCGGCGACTCTGGTCGATGCCCCGGCAGGCCATGACCGCGCCGCTCATCACCGACCGGCAGCGCGACTGCGTGCAGTGGGCGGCGCGAGGCAAGAGCGACTGGGAGACCAGCCAGATATTGGACATCAGCAGGGAAACCGTGACGAGCCATATCAAGGAAGCCTGTGCACGCTACCAGGTCAACAAGCGGATATTGCTCGTCGGCCGGACGCTGGGTGACGGAACCCTGACGATCAGCGACATTGGCGGCTGGAGCCATCCCCATTTCTGGGAATAGCGGCGACTCAGCCTCCGAACCGACCCTTGATCGCCCAAGACCAAGGGAGCTTATCCATGTTGCATATTGTGAAAGAACCGTTCCGGCCGCTGCCGGACACCGTGTTGCGCGCCATGTTCGCGGCCCGCAAATCCGTCTTTGTCGATCTCCTCAAATGGCAGATTCCGGTTCTCGACGGCCGGTTCGAGGTCGACCAGTTTGACGATGAACATGCGCGCTACATCATCCTGTCCGAACCCGACGGCACCCATCTCGCCTCGGCGAGGCTGCTGCCGACCCAGCGCCCCCATATTCTCGACAGCTTCTACGCCAGATTATGTGACGCGCCACCGCCGCGCGGCGGGGACATTTTCGAGATCACCCGCTTCTGCCTCGACCGGAACCTGCGGGCGGCCGAACGGCGGGTGGTCCGCAACCGCCTGGTGACCGCGATCGCGGAGCATGCGCTGGAGAACCGCATCAGCCGCTATGTCGCCATCGCCGAGATGAACTGGTTCCAGCAGATCCTGGCCTTTGGCTGGCAATGCCGGCCCTTGGGCGCGCCGCAATGGCATGAGGGCTCGCTGCTCGTCGCGTTGGAGATAGAGATGCGCGCGGACACGCTCGACCGGCTCGCTGAGGCCGGGATCTATGATCAGGCACCGATGGCAGCGTGAGACGGGAGACGCGATCATGACCGAACCCCTTCCTACCAGTGCGTCGCGCCTGATCGAGCAATTGTTCGACCAGGGCTGGTCCGTCCTACCGCACGCCTTGCCCGAAGGCGTCATCGCCGCGCTGGACACAGACCTATCGTCCTCTTTTGCGGAGACGCCCTTCTGCCAGGGACCATTTTATGGCGAGACGACCAAGCGCTTCGGACGGCTGCTGACGCGGTCGCCCCATGCAGAAGCACTGGTGCGGCATCCGCTCATCACCCGGATCGCCCGGCAGATTCTTAGCCCCTGGTGCGACTGCATCCAGCTCAATGTCGGGCAGGCCATCGCCATCCACCCCGGCGCGCCGGCGCAGGCACCCCATCGCGACCAGGATATGTGGCAAGCGCCCAAGGGAGAGATCGAATATCTGGTCAATATCATCTGGCCATTGACGCCCTTCACCGCCGATAATGGCGCGACGCTGGTCTGGCCGCGCAGCCACGGCGCCCAGGCGCTCATGCCCGGTCCAGTCACAGATCCGATCGCGGTCGGGATGGAGCCCGGCTCTGCCCTCATCCTGCTGGGATCAACCCTGCACGGTGCCGGCGCGAACCGGACCGCTGCGGTGCGGCGCGCGATCGTCACGGGCTATAGTCTGGGATGGCTCAAACCCTATGAAAATCCCTGGCTTGCCTATCCGCCCGCAGTCGCACGCCGATTTTCTCCTGAACTGGCCGCGCTCGCCGGCTATCGCCAGCACCGCCCCAATCTCGGCAATTTCGAGGGACAGTGTCCCTCGGTCCTGCTGACTGGCGCGCCTGATCGCCCGCTGGCCGCCATCGATGCGCTGCGGCCGGACCAGCAGGACATGGTGGCGGCCTTTGCGGCGCGGCAAAGCTGAATCAGGATGAACGCCGGTCCAACCTCCGAGCGGGTTCAGCATAGCCTGAGGCGCCTCATCATGGAACGGGGCTATCGTCCCGGATCCCGTCTCGATCCCGCGGAGCTTTCCGCAATCCTGGCATCGAGCACGACACCGATCCGGGAGGCGCTCAGCCATCTGGCGGGCGAGGGTCTCGTCGAAGCGCGAAGCGGCGGGGGCTTCCTTGTGCCGCTGATCGACGAGCCGGGCCTCAAGGATCTCTACGCCTGGTCGGGCGACATCGTCCAGCTCGCCCTGCGTAGCGCCCGCCTTTCGCTGCTGCGATCGATCGAACTCGACCCGGATTCCGCATCGGGCGCGGACCGGGCCGCGCACCTCCTTCACCGAATCGCGAGCGCCTCCAGCAATCGCGAACATGGCGAAGCGATGGAACGCACCAACGCCCGCCTTCATGTCGCGCGTATCGGCGAAGAAGACATTCTGGGCGACACTGGGGAAGAATTGCAGGCGCTGGCGCACAGCGCGCGCGCCGGTGACATCGGGCTGCTGCGCAGGACCTCATCGACCTATCATCTGCGCCGCCAGCGCGCAGCGGCAAAACTGCTTCGCGGCATCTATCGAGACGAATAACAGGCGGGACATTCCGCCTGCGACTTGTCGAAGAGCAATATCCATTCCTCCCGATCATTCCATATATTCGCGATATCGGATCCGTATAAATTTCGGATAGGGCCGTCCGCTTCCTACCCTCCATGGTGCTGCAAATAGTCGCAGCAAAGCCAAGGAGTGAATATCATGGAACGTGACAATGACGTGATCGAACTCGGCGCGGTCAGCGTGGAAACCAAGGGCCCCGGCGGCATCACCGGCGATGTCGGGCTTGGTGAAAATAATTTCGGCCTTTCCGACGACTGAAGCGATGGCGCGCAGCTTCGCGGCTGCGCGCCTCGTCAGTTCGAGACACAGAATGAGCGGCTATACACTGCGCGATGGTCTGAGCTTCTGCCGGACCGAGGGACAGGTCATTTTCCTCGATCTCCATGCCGATCGCTATTTCGGCCTGCGGCCAGCGCTGGACCAAGCGTTCAGATCCCTCATCGACGCCAACCACATCGATGCCCGGCAGTGCAACGCCTTGCTGGAAGCGGGCATCATCATCCGGTCGCCGGTCGGTATCAGGCCCGCCCCCTGCCCGCGCTCGCATGCATCCGAGGCCAGGCTGCCCATTGCGAAGCCGCGCCTGTCACCAGCCGATCTCGCAAGCGCCCTGACCCGCCGGTTCTGGTGGCGCGCGAGACTGAGACAATTGCCCTTCTCGCGGAACATCCGCTCGATCGAACGGCGAAAGCTTGGCGTGACCCCACGGACGGCCCCGACCGACCGGCTTGCCCATATTGATCAGGCCTATCGCCGGGCCGCCATGATTGTCTCCGCCCGTGACCAGTGCCTCCCCACCGCGCTGTCGCTCGCGTCATGGCTGATCGCGCTCGGCATCCGACCGGATCTCGTCCTGGGCGTCAAGCTCAACCCCTTCCAGGCCCATAGCTGGGTCGAGGTCGACGGCATGGTCGTCGCCGATGATCCCGATCAGGTCCGTCCCTTCTGCCCGATCAGGATCATCTGATGGAGAGATTTGTCGCCATATTCGCGCCGAAACCGGAACGCAGTCCTATCGCGCCGCCGATCCGGAGCGCGATTTCTCGCGCCGAGGCGCTGTCGGTCATGATCGACCGGGACGATATGCTGGTCGCAAGCGGCGGCGGACAAGTCCGGCATCTGGGCGATGATATCGGCATGGTCATCGGCCCCATTTTCGCGACCGGCAAGAGCGATCCGGCGACCCCGCCCTCGGATGTCGCGTCCAGCGGCGATCCGTCAGATCTCCATCGCTTCAGCCAGGACTATTGGGGTAATTTCGTCGCGATCCTGCGCGATCGCGCGGCAGGCATTCATGTTCTGCGTTCAGCCTTCGGGCGCCTGCCCTGCTTCCATGCGGTGCAGGGCGATCAGCTTATTCTCGCTTCCGACATGGCCCTGCTGTCGCTTGGCGGATGGAAATCCCGTGGGGTCGAATGGTCCGCCATATTGCGCCGCCTGGCGCTCAGGGACATTCCCTCGCCCTCCACCTGCCTCATAGACGTGAAGGAACTGCGGGGCGGCTCCTGTCTCCATCTCACCCCAGAAGGGCTGAGCGTCACGCAGACATGGAACCCATGGGACCGGGCTGGCAGGCACCATTGGATCGACGACCGGGACGAGGCCGCGCGCATGATCCGGCGCGCGGTATCGACCGCGACCCGCGCCAGCATCATAGGGACCAAGCAGGCCCTGCTCATGCTGTCGGGCGGGATAGACTCCTCCGTGCTGGCCGCCGCGCTCGGCACTCATGGCTGCCCCTTTACCTGTTTCAATCTCGCCAGCCGCGGCGCGATCGGCGATGAACGCCATTATGCCCGGATGGTCGCATCCCATCTGGGCGCGCCGACCATCGAAGCGCAATGGGATGCTGGCATGGTCGACGTCAGCCGTTCCCATACCCAGGATCAACCCAATCCCCTCGCCCGCAGCTTCATGCAGGGCACCTCCCGCCTGCTCCATGAGGCGGTCGGGGCAAGCGGAGCCGATCTCACCATCGATGGCGGCGGTGGGGACAATGTCTTCTTTTCCTTGCGGTCCATCGCGCCGGCGACCGACGCTTTCCTGCGCGGACGGAGCCTGGGTGAAGGCTGGTCTACCGCCAAGTCGATCGCGGCCATGGCCGATGTGAGCACGATTACGGTGCTTGGCCGGGCAGTGTCACGCGCGTTCCGCCGGTCGCCGGCCTATCGCTGGCGGCCTATGACCCAATTTCTGTCCCCGCAGGTCATAGGCGACGCAGCTCTCGTGCCACGCCATCCCTGGCTGGAGCCGCCCCGCGGCAGCGAAACAGGGACGGCCGCCCATATCGCGCTCATCACCGCCGCCCAGGGCTGGGCGGAAGGCAATGATATCGGGAGTCCGGTGCGCCATGTGACGCCACTCGCCTCGCAACCCGTCGTGGAAGCATGCCTGCGGATACCGAACTGGTGGTGGTTCAGACAAGGGCAGAATAGGATCGTGGCACGGGATGCCTTTCGCGACCGCTTGCCCGCAGCCATCGTCGACCGCAGGACGAAGGGCACGCCCGACAGCTATATCGCGGAAATCTTCACCGCGAACCGCTCCGTCATCCGCGCCATGCTGCTCGACGGACATCTGCGCCGGGCCGGACTGCTTGACCTTCCCCTGCTCGAACATGCCCTGGACGGCGAGGGTTACGTCCAGGGCACGACCTATCACCGCATCATGCATCTTGCGGACGTCGAGGCATGGGTAGCGGGACAGAACCAGGACTAGGGAGGAAAGGGGTGCTTTTGGCGTAGCCTCTCCCAGATCGCATATTGCTCCGCCTTGCGCGGATCGGGATCTTTCTTGTCCTGAAGCCAGTAGAGGAACCAGTCGATATTGCGTTCGTAGATCGCCAGCCGGTGCAGCGGCTGCCATTTATTATGAAATTCATCGGGGAAGACATACATGTCGACCGGCTTGCCCTGTTCGCGCAAGGCAGCGAAGACGTCGATCGCCGTCAGATATTCCCGATCCGCCAGCTGCATGAGCAATGGCGTATCGATCGACGCGGCATTGCGGATCATCGAACCGGGCTCCCAATAGTCCCGATCGTCGGATGTGGCGGGCGGAAAACCCTGCGACCGCATCTTCCGGGCAAAGGCCGGGCCGATGGTGGCGTTCACGGTCCAGGGTTCAAGACAGCAGGTGCTAATCGCGGCGGCGGCAAAGCGGCGGCTGTTGATGAGGGCAAAGCCGACCGTGCTCGATCCATCGCTCAAACCGGTGATGCCGATGCGATCCGAATCGGCGATCCCCATGTCGATGACGCGCTGCACCCCGGTCATGACCGAAGATTGCATGCTGCGCCTCTCCCCCCAATCCCGGTCATTCTCGGCCAGCAGCTTCTGCCAGTCCTTGTTGAGCGGGTTGATCGCCCCGACATGGGGCGGGCGGTCCAGGCTGAGAACCGCAAAGCCTTTTGCCGCGAACAGATGGATCGGATATTCATTGCCGGTCGCGCCCCGCAGAAATCCGTTGCTGCGATAGGTCGTCACGATCATGGGCAGCCTCTCTCGCCCATCATAATCGGGCGGCAGGGCAAGATCGCCGGCGACTTCCAGGCCCAGGTCGTTCCGCCATTCCAGCCGCTCGACCCTGCCGAACCGGATGGATCGATATTCGGGATTGGGATCGTAGAGCAGATCGGTACGTCCGTCTCCCGGATCGATCCGCACGATCCGCGGCGGCACGCTCGCGCTTTGGCGCAAGCAGACAAGGTCCCCACCTGCGAGCTCACAACCGCTGATGACGTCGCTCGTAACAAATATTCTCCGTGGCGGGCCGGAGCCAGGCCGCCAGCGATAGAGCGCCGTCGACCGGTCATTCCAGCCCTCGCGGCGCAGGAAGAGCAAGGGGCCATCATGGGACATCCACCAAAGCCCGGCAAACTTGCCGCGACAGGCCTCACCCGGACAGGGGATTTTCACGCCAGCCGCAGAGGACATGGCCAGCGCCCATGGGCTGGCCGGATTGGCGGTGACATGCTCCGTCTGGACAAAGCGCCCATCATCGGCCCTCGCCGAAAGCGGAAGGATTGCATAGCCGATCGGATCGGGGCCCAGCAGCGCCCGGTCACCTTCTTCGCAGGGCCGGGCCTCTCCCCCGCCCGGACCGACGCGAAACAGGGACAGGGCTGTCGTGGCGAGCGGCATGGGCTTGTCGCCCATCATCGGCACATAGCGATCATCATAACGAAAGCCGGTCACGGCCTCGCGCGCCAATGCGGTCCGCTCCGCCATCTGTCCGGTCCGGCTCGCATAGATGAGCGACCTGCCATCAGGCCCCCAGGCAAATTGCTCCACATCGACGGGAGAATGGGTGACGGCCCGGGCGGGACCGGCATCGGCACGCACTGTCCAGAGTTGGGTGACACCCTTGTCCCGCCGCAGGAAGGCGATCCACCGGCCATCGGGCGACCAGGACGGCGCGAGCAGGATGGGAAATCCCGTCGGCAGGATGACCCCGCGATAATCGCCGGTCCCACCAATAAACTCTCCGCCCTGATCGAGGAGCCGCGGCTTCGCGGATGGCTTCACATCCATCACCGCAAGGCCGATGCAATAGCTATTGGTCGATGCCTCCGCCCGGATCAGGATGAAGGCGAGCTGTCTGCCGTCCGGGGAAAGTCCGAGCGGGCTCTTATTGCCAAGAAGGGCGCCATCGCCCCGCCCGATGTCGCGCACGCCGAGCAGGTCCTGCGCCGTGATGGCGCGTCGCTTCGTCATGGGCGCAGGGACCGACAGCAGGTCGCTGCAATCCGCCGTCGCCGTGGAAGGCAAGGCGAGAAGTCCAACGCCCGCGGCCAGCAGCGCGATCGATGTCCTGTCCATGACGCTCACCATTTCTTGACCAGTTCGAGCGCGATGAAGCGGCCGACCGCTGAATAGTTGGTCGAGTCATAGGGCGTGTCATAATAGAGGCTGGTCGCGACGACCGAAGGCAAGGCATTGAGAATATTCTGGACCGAGAGGCCAAGCTCGACGCCGCGCAGCAGCCCCCCTTCCTCGCCAAAGCGGTAACGGGCACTGATATCGATCGTCGTCATGCCGTCAATATGCAGAGCCGGGGTGGAGCGCACATCCTTGACGCCGCCGATCGTGCTGAGCGTGGCCGCGGTGCGGAAGCCGCCCTTGCTCCAGCCGATCATGCCCCTGCCGCGCCAGTGCGGCGGGTTGAACAATCGTCCCGCCAGTTGCTCGACCGGACCGTCCGCCAGAAGCTGCTGCTCGCTGTCGAGATAGGTGAGATTGGCCGACATCTCGATGTTCCCATCGGAAAGGCCGGTCCTGTAGGCAAGCTGGGCATCGATGCCCCTGATAGTCTGACGCCCGGCATTGATATTGGCGCGATTAATGATCACGGCGACCTTTGCCGGATCATAGGGCACGCCCGCCCCGTTGAGAAACTGGCTCGCATGGGCGATCGCCGCTGCAAGCTGCTCGGGCGTCGGCGCGTAGGTGATCTGCCTGGCGTAGATCGGATTGACGAGCGCCAGCGCTGACGTCGGGATCGGGTTCACGATGCGGTCGACATAGCGGGTTTGGAAATAGCTGAGCTCGAAGGACGCGCCCGGAAGGGCGGGCGGACGCAGCGCCATGGTGGCCGACCAGCTGCGCGCCTTTTCCGGCTTGAGGTCGCTATTGCCCCCGGCGATCAGCAATGCGGTGGTCCCGGCGGGATAGCCCTTCCCCCCGAATGTCGTGATTGGATATAGGATCGCCTGTTCGATCGAATAAAGCTGGATGAAGCTTGGCGCCCGGAAGGATCGGCCCCAGCTCGCCTTGATGTCGAGGAAATCAGCCGGCGCGTAGATCATGCCGAATTTGGGTGTCACGACATCGGCAAGGCCGCGATAGCGCTCATAGCGAAGCGCGGCGCTGAGACTGAGGCTGCGCATCAGCGGCAAGGCCTGCCCGGGCCCAATGAGCGGGAAGCTGGCCTCGCCAAAGGCATAGACGCTGTCCTGCGACGGCCTGGCGTTGTTGATATTGCCCACGCCCCTGAAGATTGCGAAGTCATTCGCCCGGATACCGGCCCCTATGGCCAGCTTGGCGTCACCGCCTGGCAAGGCGAACAAGGGGCCGTCACCCGCGATCTCGCCGGTGATCGTCCGGTTATTATAGCGCCCAAAGGCCCGGCTCAAAAACCGATCGTTTATGAAGGTATCACCCTGAAAATAAGTGCGCCCCTTGCCGAAACTACCCGACAGGCTGAGCTGCCACTGCCCCAACGAGAGCCGCGCCGCTCCCGAAAAGGCCAGCGTATAGCTGTCAAAGCTCTGGGTGATCCGGCTGACCGACAGATTGGCGGCTCCGCTCGTGGGATAGGAAAATTCACCGGTCCGCTGGTTGTAGAGGCCGTCCAGTTCGATGGTCAGATTGTCACTGATGTCCTGATGGATGCTTCCCGCAACCGCATGGCGACGACTGGCCGGCAGCAGGGTCAGGTCCGGCCTGATCCGGCCATATTTGCGCTGCTTCGTCATGAGCGCAGTGTTCCGGCCATATTCATAGGTCAGGAAACCGCCGCCGCCGTTCCAGCGGCTACCCGCCAGCACGCCATATTGCTGCTGGAAATTCCCGCCATCGGGCGATCCGCCGATGCGAGCCCGGGTTTCAACGCCATCATAGTCGCGCCTCAGGATCACGTTGACGACGCCGCCGACCGCGTCCGATCCGTAAATGGCCGAGGCGCCGTCCGCCACCACCTCAATCCGATCGACCGCTGCAAGCGGAATAGCGGAAATGTCGACGCCCTGCCGGGCCGAGTCATAGGGCACACGGCGACCGTTGAGCACGGTCAGCGTCGCGTCGCTTCCCAGGCCGCGCAGATTGACCGAGGACCCGCCGCCGACATTGCCGCCCGTGCTGGACGGCACGTTGAAACCGACGCCCGGATTCTGCCCGCCACCAAAGCTTTGTGGCAGGCTGCGCGCGACATCGCCAAGATCGGCAAGGCCGCTGTCCCTGACGGCCCTGTTGTCGAGAACCATCACGGGCGAGGGGATCGGCGCGCCGCGGATGCGGCTGCCCGTGACCAGGAGGCTTGCGCCCTCGCCGCTTTCCCCGTCCTGCCCGGACCCGCGTCCTTTCCGGATAATGATAGTGCCCTCGATCCGCGTCCAGACAAGACCGGTTCCGGCAAGCAGTCGATCCAGGGCTGCCTCCACCGTGAACGCGCCCTGCAGGGCTGGGCCATTCACCCCCTCGACAACGTCCGCATCGACAAGGATTGTCTGCCCGGAGCGCAGGGCCAGTTCACGAATCGACGCACCAAGCGGCTGAGCGGGCAACACCATTGCGATGCTGGAAGAATGCTGGGCAAGCGCCGCCGGGGCGCTGACCGCGAGCGCAGCGGTGACGATACTGCCGGACAGATATAGAGCGGATAATGAAAATCGAGACATTTGGCCTTCTCCCCCTTGCCGCCAGTGGGCGGGACAGTGGGGAGACGCCGGCTTGCTAAAACACCCGACAGATTTTTTTACATATTCGATCCCGCCCGCTTGGGCGGCGCCACCAGCAGGATCGTGGCGCGGTCGGGCCGCTCCACCTTGAGATGGAAACTGGCCGCGACAGCGCGCGCGAACCCTTCCGGATCGCGAACCCTAAATGCACCCGTCACGCGCAGCGGCATGGCAAAGGGCTCGGCCAGCCGGATCTGTATCCTGTTGTAGCGGTTGATCGCTGCCACCGCCTCGGCAAGGGACGTCGCATCGAGCGCCAGCATGCCCGATACCCATCGCGCCTCCACCGCCGATACGGCCTGCCCGGTCCTATGCCCATCAAGCGCGACGCTCTGTCCCGGTCCAAACGTCCTTGTCTCTGCACTGGCATCGGATCGGTGCAATTCCACTGACCCATCGATAACGGTAACCAAGGGATGCGCACCGATCAGGCTGACGTCGAACATCGTGCCATGGGCGACAATTTCGCCACCCGGGACCCGCACACGGAAGACGCGCCTCTCATCCCCAGCGACCTCGAAACGCGCCCGCCCCCGGTCGAGGTCGAGCCGCCGTTCGCTGCCGGACAATTGCACGCGAAGCCGCGAGGCCGTGTCGAGGATGACGGTTGATCCGTCCGCAAGGCTGATCGTCCGGATCTCGCCCACTGCCGTTTCATAGACGGCCGCCTCAGCCGCCGTGGAAATGCCCAAGGGGCCACCGGGCCGCAGGAGGCTGACCGACGCCACCCCCAGCAGAACGGCGGCGCCAAGTCCGGCAGCCGCGATATGCGTCTTCTGCCGCATCCAGAATGGCGCGCGCGGGAGCGAGCGGTTCCGGCCGACATGCCGTTCCTGGAGCAGCGTGCCGAGCTGCCAATTGCGCTTAATCAGGTCATAGGCGATGCGATGCCGGGGATCCGCATCGATCCAGAGCGCAAAATCGCGCTCCAATGCCGGATCGGATTGTCCGGCACGCCGCGCCAGCCATTTTTCGGCGGCTTCATGGATGGATTGGGGAATCTCTGTCCCGCCGGACTCAGTCATGCGCCCGCAAATGCCGTCCAAGCTGCCTGATCGCCCTGCTCATCTGCTTCTCGACCCCTCGCACGCTCAATCCGGTCCGTTCGGCAATCTCGGCATAGCTATAGCCATCAAGACGGCAAGCCAGAAATATCTCGCGGGTCAACGGCTTCAATCGCAGCACGGCCTCCTCGATCCGGACGAGCCGGTCGCGCGCCTCCAGCGCGGCGACGGGATCGCCACCCGAAAGCGCCAGATCCTCGATCGGAACATGATGATGCGCACAACAGCGCTCTGCTACCCTGGCCTCATCGCGCAGCACATTGCGCGCCGCCTGGCGGAGATAGGCTCCGGGTGCCCGGATCGCTCGACCATCATGGTCCGAACTTCCAGCCATGCGGCTGAAAACCTGCTGGATGACATCTTCCGCCTTGTCATGCCCCGTCCGTCGCGAGAGGAAACGCAGCAGCGAGGGCCGCTCTTCCCGATACAGGCTTGCCAGCGGGTCCGGCGAGAAAGCCGCACGATCATGCTCCGGCGGCAGGGGATCACCCTCATCCAGCGGCAGGCGCGCCATTTCCGAAGCGGGCCGTATCATGGCCTGCTCCTGCTATTTGTTCTCGCTTGCGATCCCATCCGCCGCTCCCTCGCACAAGACGAGGTTGCGCCGGATAAAACCGGGCGTTGAGCCGCGCTTGAGAACGCGTGTCGATGCCTTTGGCCATAAATGGCTTGGACATAACATCGACCACCCGGCCGCTTCCGCGACGAGTCTATCCTTCCCAAGCGAGGGGCTCAAACCTCGGCGCCTTCCAACGAAAACGCCACGATACATTATCGTAATGTCAAGTCGGTGCAACAGGTTAGAGAAAGATCGAAATCAGCTTTGTTCCACCCCGTCCGCATCGCCCTTGGTTGAGATGGGCACCTCTGACACGCCCTAAGTTCATGTGCGAGGACAGACCGGCCGTCCATGTCGAGCATCGGCCGGGGCAGCGGTCCCACTATCGGCGCATATAAGTCCGATCCGGGCCGATCCGGGCCGATCTGGACCATTTCCTTGCAGGCCGCCGAAAAGCGATAGTCATTGATGGCAGCGGATCGCTTCTGCATCCCCGGCGTGGCGCTGGCCCGCAGCCATAGGACATCGTCATGAACAGGCCAACGCCCGATGAAGAACTACAAGACCCGGCATCAACTGTTCCTGCCCGAGGATATGAGCAGGCCGCTTGAGTATCTGGCGACAAGTTCGGGTCGGGGAAGGTCGGAAATCCTGGTCGATGCCTGTTTCAACCTGCGACAGGCGCCAAGCTCTTTGCCCAGTGGCCGAAGAGCTTGCAAATGATGCCCGAACTTCCACCATTCAAGAACACGGAGCTTCCAAACCCCGGCATGCTCGAGCTGATCGCCCTGTGCATATACCGCCGGACGCCGCGCCGCACACTCAAAGGCGCAGCGCGCCAGCAAGCCCTCGGTGGAACGATACGGGCGACGGCAGCTAAAGGGGCTTCTCCATGTCGACAAGACGTCGCCTAACCAAGTCACGCGGCCAAGCCGATGCGATAACGCTGCATGGGGCACCGGCGGCTGGCGAAACGCCGACGGCAACTCTCCTAACCCCGCGTGACATCTTGTCGCGGCTGAACATGCACAGCACCGATCCCGCAAAATGGATGCGCCGGACCTTCGTGAAACATGGCGTGCCCTACATCCATGCGTGCGGAAAGACGCGCGCGACAGAGTCACAATATCAGCTGCTGCTGGAGAAGATCACATGCTCTCCTTCCGTACCCGTGGGAAGAACCGGGTTTACCATATTCGAGGAACCATCGCGCTCGGCAACAAACGGATCATCGTCAAGGAGTTTAGTACAGGAACGAGTGACCGCGATGCTGCGGCGCACCTGATGGCGGAACATGAAACGAAGCTGCGGCACCGGCTGATGTTCGGTCCGGCCGCGATCGTGGCGCAAGGCAGAATAGCCGACGCTTTTGAAAGCTACCTGAGCAAGGCGAAGCCGCCTTGCCCGTCCGATGTCCTGCGCATCGGCAAGCTCAACGGGTTGATCGGCGACTTCAGCCTGCGCGAGCCCAAACAGGCATGGGAACATTTTCGTCGCGCCTATCTGACCGGCCATGACCCGGCGGGCCAGGATCGCTATCGCTCAGTGTTCCAGGCCGCGATCAATGTCTATCATGAGTTGCACGACCTTCCGCCCCTGCGGATCAAGGCGATCCCGTTCAACAATGAACGGGTGCGCTTCCTCAGCAAGGAAGACCGCGACCGGCTGATAGCGGCCTACTCACCGCATATTCAGCCGATCATCACCCTGCTCGCCTTCCATGGCCCACGCATCCAGACCGCGTTACAGTTGCCCTGGGGCGTGAACGGCGTCGATATGAAGGAGGGCTCGATCCGACTCAATCACACCAAGAATGCGATCATCCGATCCGTACCGATGCATCCACGTGTCATGGACGTGCTGCGCCCGATCTGGGAAAAGCAAGGTCAGCCGACGACGGGGCATGTCTTCCTCAATCGGTTCGGCAAACCCTATCAGGACACGCGCAAGGCGAAGATTCCCGGCGGCAATCCGATCAAGAACCAGCACGCCACCGCCTGCAAGCGCGCAGGGGTAGAGGATTTCACCGTCCATGACTGGCGCCACCATTGGGCGTCTCACTGCGTCATGGCCGGGATCGACCTCATCACCATCATGAACATGGGCGGCTGGAAGTCGCTGCGCATGGTCCAGCGCTATTCCAGCGTCAGTGTCGACCACATGCGCGAATCGATCAATAGGTTGAGCTGAACCGCCTCCCACAGATTGTTGCGCACGATCTGGGCCCGCAACTCTGTCGTCGCCTTGATCTCCCATGGCGGGCGCATTTTTCTACATGGAAACGGGTTCAGCGCCGAACGTGAATGTCGGCCACATCCCTGCCAGAAGGACGAAACTTCCGGCTCGAACCGCGCGAAGCCGGACGCATGGTCCCCAGCTTCGCGCTTGCATCAAGGCTGAGGCCCAGGGTCATTCTTGCAGCCATAGACGATCACTCTCGCCCCTCTCTTGAATTGTTCATAATCATTCTGATCGAAGTTCAGGACGTGAACATCGGTAAAACCGAAATGACGCATCAGAAACACCAGACCGTTCAACGAAGGAATAAGCGCTATATCGGTGGAGCCGCCTTCACGGGACGTGGGATAGTCAGGAGAGATCGCAAACACGCCTTCCACGCTGCGCATCCAATTATAGGAGCCGTCTTCAATCGGCCCACGGATGTCGTAGGGCATGATCTGCGTCTCGATCAGAATATGTTTGCGGCTCAGTTGAGAGCTCAAGCGCAGGACGTGCAGCGGATTCTCGACATGATAGAGCAGGCCATATAGCAGAACGAAATCAGCCTTCTCTTCCTCCTCCAGGGTCGCCTTCTGCAGGTCCACCTGGCCGAATTCAACATTCCGGGCGTCCTTCACCCTCGCAATCAGGCGCGCCGCGTCAATGCTCTCCTCGCGGATTTCCATTCCCTTCACCGCCGCGAAATGACGCGCCAGTTCCAGACTGAAAAACCCCTCATGCGAGGCCAGATCGATCGCGAGGGTCCGATCCAGCGGTGGCACTCGCTGCTCGATCACCTCCCGCAACTTGTTGAGACGGGTCTTGTGGATGACCGCCACAGCGGGGGGAATGTCACATTCAGTCCGGCTGCCGTCGGGCAGATCGAATTCATAGAACCATTTTCTGCCCTTAACCTCTTCGAGGTCGGTCATGCTATTCTCCCTATTGTCCTGATGCGATCCATGGGGGGCGAAGGGCGCCGGGGCGTCCCTCCCTTCGGCCCAGGCGATGAAGCCGGAAATGTCGCCGCTGAGGAGCCGATGCAGGCCGGCATCGATCCGGTCCTTCGGCCAGTTCCACCAGGCGATCGACAACAGGGCCTCGACCTCCGCCGGAGGAAAGCGCATCCGGATCAGCTTCGCGGGGTTGCCGCCGACAATGGCATAGGGCGGGACATCGCGGGTGACCATCGCTCCTGCCGCGATGATGGCGCCATCGCCGATCACGACACCCGACAATATGGTGCTGCCGGCGCCGATCCAGACGTCGCTGCCGATCACCACATCGCCGTTGGTCGAGGGATGTCCCGCTATCTCCGCCGCGACAGGCCAGTCATCAAGGACGCTGAAGGGGTAGGTTGTGACCCAGTCGGCGCGATGATTGCCGCCCAGAAACAGCGTCACGTCATCGGCTATCGAGCAGAAGCGGCCGACCTTCAGCTTCGCCGCCTCTCCCCACCATCGCACGGCGGGGACGCCATAGCTGAACTCCCCGACCTGCGATCCTGTCGCGGCGATCAGATCCGCCAATGCGTCCCGCGTAAAGACAACCATTCCGCTCAGCCCCCACGCGACCAGCCACGACGAAAGAAATTTTGCTCGGCCATCGAGAAAAACGCCGCCGAGCCTGCCTCCCTCTATCGGCAAGCACGGGCCGACGCCATATGCTTCATCAGCCTGCCCACATTCATCGGCATCCGTGCGCAGGGTATCGCAAGCTGTTGCAACGCCCCACAAAAACTGGCCCGATCAATGGCCCGGCCACACAGGCGGGATGGCAGGCAATGTCGGGGATGATCGATTACGCAGCGAAGGGAGCCGAAGAGAAATGGTCGAGCGGCCGGTCTATGGTTGCGCGGGCAAGGGACGACGCGCCTCTTCCGACCGTGGCGCAATTGTCCGCATCAACAAACGCTATGCAGCACGCCGCATCCTTTGTACGGGCGCCTCAGGTGCTATCGTCAATGGGGGAAGTGGCAAATGGTGGGCAACGGGCAGGCGTTCGAACGCAGCTTCGAAGTGGGGAACTGGACGGGCGGTGATATCTGCGTCGACCTGCCCCGCTCCGCATGCCTGCTGCTTCAACCGACTCCTTCGGCCAATCAGATCAGCCTGGAGTTTCACAGCCTCGACCGCGACACCTACCGATATTTTCCATTTCTTGTGCAGGTAATGGTGAATGGAACCCTCGCGCATTGTTTCGAGGTTGAACAAGAATGGGAGACGCATCGAATCGACCTGACCGTTCCTACTGTCGGACGCGGTCCATTGCGCGTCGAAATCCTGTCCGAGGTCGGGGCCCGGAATTCCGGTCCCGACAGCCAGGAAGCGGTGCTCCGCCTCGTGAAGATGCGTTGCGGCCTTGGCCCCGTGTCCCGACGGTCGGGATTTTCGTCTAGGTCCGCTGCTCTTCCCACCCGTGGTTTTTTCGACGCACCCGAGGCCCAGCCGATCTTCGTCATCGGTTCCTACCGATCGGGCACCAGCATTGCCACCTGGGCGCTGGGTCAGCATCCCAACATCACGCCGCTCGAAGAGAGCAACTGGCTGACGATGCTCTATCTGAGCGCGGTGTCCGCCTACGAGATGGCGCAGAAAGACCAGGGTTCGGCGCCGGACATCTATAATCTCGACAAGGCCGATTTTCTGCGTTGGCAGGGCTGGTCGATCGACCATCTGCATCGCTCTATGAGCGAGAGGCGGATTCGCGAAGTCGATACCATGCGCATCGGCCGGATGGACGAGGGTTATGATCACCGCTTTGCCCTGCGCCGGTCGCCTTCCGCGCCCAAGAAGCGGTGGGTCGATGGAACGCCGGAAAATACGGGAATGGCTCTGGGCCTCGCGCGCATGTTCGAGCGCGCGCAGTTCATCTTCATGCTGCGCGATCCCCGGCAGGTGATCCGGTCCCTGATGAAGCACTCCAACGCTGGCGGCGTCGATCAATCGGCAGCAGAGGCAGTACGGATATGGGAAACCATGTCCAAAAACGGTTATGAAGCGCTTGAGCGGCTTGGGCCTGCCCGGGTGATGTTGACCCCGTTCGACCTGCTTCAGAAAGATCCCGCCCGACTGGTTCGCCAATGGTTCGATTTCCTGGATGAGCCCGGTTACGCGCAGGCCGCCCGGACGATGGGAAAGACCATCAACAGTTCGGGGGATACGAGCCCATTGGGTGACAACATTCTCGAGCGGGAGGAATGGTCTCGTCTCGACACGCTTTATCGGGGAATGTTGGCAGGAGAGCCGATGGACAGACTCCCCTGGACTGACGCGGTCTGGCCTTTCGAAGAGCGCGAGCGCCATTTCACGACGCAGTTAAAGGCTTGCATTGGCGGCTGAGTAGAGGCACGCGAGCTGGATCGGCGGTTGCTACCCCGCGAAGGGATATTCCGCGCGCGTTGCTCGAAAAATGGCAAATGATCGCATTTTTTGGCATCGTGGGTGAGATTGCAACCAAACGGACCAGTGCTTTACCAGACGGGGATTTATGAATTCGAGCTTGCAGGTCGGCGTAATCGGAACATGCTTGTCCAATCTTCCCGCCGTCTTCCTGATGAGCGACTTTGGTTGCCCTCGACTGAACAACGCTGCAGTGTCGCGAAGCGATCACTTTATCGATACGGTGATCGAGGGCAATCGTCCCTTGGCTGAATTCGAGACGATGCGCCGTTATCTCGATTTGCCCGAAGATGATGGCAACGACAGTCACCGCTTTCTCCTGGAAAACTATCGCGAGACGGCCGGACTGACGGAGATCGACCGGACCAACCCGAGTCTCTATGAGAATCTGATTGCACGGCGGTTCGATCTTATTTTGATGGATAATCTGTCCGACGGTTATAATCGCCTGTTTCTGACGGATGTCCACGGCCAGGAGACTCGTTTTCATTTTCCAATAGATCTGGCGGGACCGAATTGCCAGATTTGGGATCAGATCCGGCGATTCGAGCACCGGGAAGTGCCTTGCATGAGCGCGGAGCAATCTGCCTCCAACTGGCTGCGCATTATCGACTGGGTGAAGGAAATCCATCCGGATACACCTATCATTTTCAGCCTGCCCTTCTCCTGCACCAGTGAAGACGCTCCGGAGCGCAAAGCCTTTTTCGACGAATTCAACGCGATTTTCCCAGCGGCGGTGGCAGATCGCGGCATCGCGTTGCTACCAAGCCTCAATCCGGACCGGTCGCTGTGGAAGCTGCCTGACTGGAAGCATTTCGACATGCGCATCTACAAGGGCATTGCCGGCCTGCATTTCACCCAGATGCAGAGCGGATGGAAGGAACTGGCGCTGGGCGCTGGACAGGCCATAAAGAAGGAAGTCCGCTTGATGCCCTGGCGGCCGCTACCCGGCTTGCGCAGCTTGCTCGCCAATACGCTAGCGGTCAGCGAAGCTGCCATCACGGAAGAAAGCTGCGTCGATCGCACGGAAAATTGGGACAGCCTCAAGCAGGTCGAGGTGATGACGGCCATCGAAGCCGCTTACGGCATCCAGGCAACGTTCGACGAGGCGATGGAAGCCAACAGCGTCTCTGCGATCCGGCAAGTGCTTGCCCAGCGAGGCATTGCGGCAGCGGACGACGAAGCCGCGGTATCGAACATCTTCCATGATGTGGTGAACCGAGCCTATGCGGCGCCTGATGCGCTCTATGGCCGCTTCATCAAGGAGGGCGCCAAGCATGATATCAGCTATGGCGACATGCTGCGGCAAATCGCGGCGGTTCATCATGCATTGGCAGGGGTCCCTTCCGGCGGAATCGTGGCGATCGTCCTGGGGCATTCCCCTCACATCTATTCCGGCTTCATCGGATCGGTTCTGGGTGGATGGGTGCCGACGATGCTTCCCCCGCTGACGCGAAAGCAGGATCCCGAAGTCTTCCGGAAAGAGATCGGCGTGCTATTCGGCCGCGTTCAACCGGCGGCAGTGATAACAAGCGGCGTCTATGCCGGGTTGATCCCTTCCGACACAGGGGCACAGATCATTCTAGTCGAAGCGCTTCAGGACCTCAGCTACACGCAGGCGAAGAATATTCTGGGCTCTACCACGCCCCTTCAGCAGAAGGGGGCGCTCGCCTTTCTTCAGCATAGCTCCGGCACGACCGGTCACAAGAAGGGGGTCATGCTCACGCATGATCAGGTCTATCACCAAGCCCGAACCTATGCCCAGGCAATCAAAATGCAGACCGGCGACGTCGTTGCCAGCTGGCTGCCGCTCTACCATGACATGGGCCTGCTGACGAGTTTCATCATTCCCACCATTATCGGTTGCCCGATCATCAGCATGGATGCGCTGGAATGGGTGGCCAATCCCACCATGCTGCTTGACGAGATCGAGGAAGAGAAGGCTGCTTATTGCTGGATGCCCAATTTCGCGTTTCACCATGTTGCTCGCGCTGGAGACCGGAACCGGACATGGGATCTGTCGAGCATTAAGGCGATCATCAGTTGTTCCGAGCCTTGCCGTGCTGCCGCCTTCACGGAATTTTCCGGTCGGTTCGCATCCATGGGCGTGGACATAACGAAGCTCGGCACCAGCTATGCAATGGCTGAAAACGTCTTTGCCGTGACACAAAGCCGAATCGGCAAGCCGGTTTCAAAAGCGGCTGGTGAAATTGACAGCTATCTGTCGTCGGGACCACCGCTTTCCGATGTTCAAGTGGAAATCCGCATCGATGGACAGCCTCAATCCGAGGGTGTCATGGGCGCGATCTGGCTGCGGTCCCCATCCATGTTCAGCGGATATCTGAACCTGCCCGAATTGACCCGGGAGCGGATCGTCGATGGTTGGTACGACACCAAAGACCTCGGCATGATGCAGGATGGCGAACTGACGGTAGTGGGTCGCACCGACGACCTCATCATCATCAGCGGCAAAAATGTCGTCGCCCATGAATTGGAAGATCAATTAAACGCGGTGCCGGGGATCGCCCCGGGGCGGGTACTGGTCGCGTCCAACTATGACGAAGCGTCCGCCCTCACCGAATTGATCGTGCTCGCCGAACCGGTCGAGGACGGGGTCGATGCAGGGCATGTCGAGGCCGCCATCCGCGATCTGACGTTCACCCTTTCGGGCGTATCCCCGCGCAAGGTACGGCTCCTTCCGCGAGGTTTCCTCATCAAATCCACGTCCGGCAAAATTTCGCGAAGCAAGAGTCTGGAAAAATTCAACGCGCAGTTCGAGATCAGCAAAGCCGTTTGAGGCAGGAGGGGACGCCGTTTTCGCGTTCCTCTCCCCAACAATGGGGCTGTGCAAGTTCGGACAAAGAGCACGCGATTACAACTGACGCGAGACCTTATCCGACCAACGAGATGCGCGTCGAAATTAGCCTGATCCCGTCCTGAATGATTTCGGGCGCGCATCGGTTGGGCAGATCCGGCCAGCGCGCATCCAGCGCGCCGCAAAGTTCATCGCGCATCTGCTTGATGACCGCATCATCGGTACCGCTCCTATCCATCGTCGCAAGGCAGCTTGCATCCCCGGGCGTCAACGGCATTTCGAGCAGGTCCGACGGCAGGAAATCGGCGACGCCCATCCGCAGCCCTATGACGGGAGCAGCGATGGTGCCTGGGATCGGTAAGTCCATGTCCAGCATGGCTTCCCAATTCAGGCCCGCCAGGCTGATCCCGCCGCCCTCCGATTCGGCCGGGCCGGTCAGGCCGATGGTGAAGGAGGATTGCAGGCCGTCCACATATTCCCGCAAAGCGTGACGATAGAGCGGGTTCCGCAGCAGAAAACCGTAAATCTCCTTCGACAGTTCAGGATCGCCATGCTGAAGCCCGGGATTAACGGAGAAGAACGCCTCCGCACAGGGCGATGTCTGCCGGAAGGGGGAAAAGAACAGGATCTGTTCGGTATTGAGCAAGCAGTGGTTACGCACATACCATAGATCATGATGGGCGATCGATCGCAGATCCCTCGCTCTCCCCGCAAACATCATGTCGTTGACGAAGAAGGGCTGGAACAGATTGACCCCGGTCACCAACAGCCTGCTGAACAGAGGAGAGCCCTTGCCGACCGGACGCTGGGCGGTGATGCGCCGGGTCACATCCTCTATGTCGAAGTCGAGCGCGACCTTGTCCGTGCGGCTTTTGAGCACCCAGTTGTCGGGATGAATGCGCGACAAGCCGTAGTGGAGGTTCTTGGCCTGGTGCAAGGTATAGCCGAAGGACTTGATCAGCGGCTCCTCGGACAGCACCACGTCGATGCCCTCGGCCGCCATGGCCTGCAAGAGGTCGCGATGCGCACCAAGATCGCTGGTCCAGCCGGAAAAAACGATCTCGACGACCGCCCCCCGCCGCCGCCATTCCAGGTAGCGTTCCAGATCCCGTTCGAAGCCCGCACGGTCTCGTAACTGGCCGCAAATCAGCAGCGACACCCTGTCCATCGCATCCCCCAATGAAAAATCCGTCAGCCGACCGGCGCCGCGTCCGTCAATTGCTCAGCGAATTTTCTAGGCTGAGGATCGGGAAGATCGACGAGGAAATAAGATTGACGAATTTCTGGATGTCGGCGATCGGCGCGGTCGAGACATAGAGAATGTCCTTGTCGCGCATCGGGAAGTTACGCGCGGCGAAGAAGGTGGCGGGATCGCGCAGATTGACCCGATAGATGACGGGCACGCGGCCATCCGCACCCAGGCTCACGCGCACTGGCCCGCTCGCCGTGTCGCGCACCGGATTGGCGGGATCAAGGCCCAGCAGCCGCAGATCCTCCATGCGGAAGATGAAGGCGCCCGAAGGATTGGCCCTCTGCTCGTCCAGGCCACCCGAGCGGCCCAGCGCTTCGGCCAGGGTCACCCCCGTCGCCTCGAACGGCACCTCCTTGTTCTGCCCGGTTGCGCCCAGCACAGTGAAGCTGAGCGGCTGATAATAAGCGGTGACGACATCGCCAGGCGCCAGCATGACATTTTCCAGCGGATTGCGGATCACCGTTTCCAGCGGCATCGACGCAACCGTGCCGCTGCGGCTCAGTTGAACCGTCATCTTGTTGACGGGCTCGCGCGTGCCGCCGGCCTGGGCCAGGGCGTCAAGGATGCGCTCACCCTTTGCGGTCAGTTCCACCATGCCGCTCTTGGCGACTTCGCCGACCACCGTCGCCGTCCGGGTGGCGTTGCGGGAAAAGGCAACGTCGACCTGCGGCAGATGCGCCTTGCCGCGCAAGCGGCGGACGATTTCCTGCGCCACCTCCTGCGTGGAGCGGCCGGCGGCCTCTATCCGGCCGGCGAAGGGGACGGTGATGAAGCCATCGTCATTGACCACCTGATCGGGCATCGAGCTGGACCGGGCGGTGGTGGAATTGCCCGCCTGGGACAATGCCGACATATTGTCGGAATAGCTGCGCCCGCCGAGGCTCGACGAGCCGAACAGCGCAGCGGGCGGCGCTTCCCAGATCGTGATCGCAAGCGTATCGCCGCGCCCGATCACCGTTCCCACGGGCCGCGCCCCCCCCATGGTGTCGGCGAAAGTGGGCGTGCCGCTGACCGACTGGGCGCGGTTGGCAATATCCATCGTCAGGTCGAGAAGATAGGCGGGCGCGCCGCCCTTTTGCTGGCCAACCCGCTCAATCGCATGCGTGGACGGTCCTGCCCCGCCCATGGCGCTGCAGGCCGAAAGGGTCGCGCAGACACCGGCGAGCACAATCGGTAAGATCGTACGGCGACGCAGAACGGCAGCCGGGCAAAACGTCTGGTTCAAATGAAACTTCCCTTAATTTCGGCGCCGTTACGACCGATCTGGCACGTTCAGCAATATCGCAATCAATGCCGCGTTGTTAGCTGCTCGCGATCCCCAGTGAAAGCCCCGATCACGATAAGCGCGCAAAGAGATTGGCGATCCGAGCCTGATACTGTTCGGGTGAAAATCGCCCTGCCTGCTCCAGGCCCTCGCGTTCTCTGTCCCGACGGCCATCGGGATCACCATCGATCAGACGGATTGCTTGACTGATCGAGTCGATCGACTGCGGGTCCACCAGCAGGCCAGCCTTGCCAACAATTTCAGGCAAGGCGGACACATCCGAGGCGACGACCGCGGTGCCCAGCGCCATAGATTCCAGCACCGGCAGGCCAAAGCCTTCATAGAGACTGGGAAACAGCGTCGCGCGCGCGCGCCGGATCAGTTCCACCAGTGCCTTACGCGGGAGATAATCCTGAAGGATGACCCCCGACAGCGGATCTCGCGCCAGTGCCTCGAGCCTCCGGCGCTCGGCTTCGCACCCCCATCCGCCGGCCGCGACGACGAGCAACGGCGTGTTCACGCCACTGCGCAGATAGGCGTCCAGCAGGCGACCCACGTTCTTCTTCGGTTCGATCGCGCCGAAGAAGAGAAAATAGCCCTTGTCCACCAGTTTCCATCGATCGAGCACAGGATCCGGTGGAAGCGTCGCCGTATCCGCAGGATCGAACGGCTGATAGCTGTTGGTGACCTGCTCTTCGGCCACATCGAACATGGCGATGATGTCGCGGCGGGAACATTCCGATACGGTAACGATGTGCTCACCCCGGCGCGCAATGGCTGCACAGATATTGCGATATTCCTCGACGCCATTCTTCACCATCGCCGGGAAGAGCAGCGGCACGAGATCGTGGATGGTGTAGATATTGCGGGCGCCGCGCACGAACAGAGGCAAGGGATAGGTCCAGTGCGCGATATCGATGCCGGGGATGTGGACGGGTGTGAACCGACCGGTCCGCCGGAAGGCGCCCTTGGCGGCGCGGAACAAGCGGGACCGGTTCCACACCGCATCCACGGGGGGATAGCGGTCGCGTTCCACGGCCAGAACTCCATCTGCGCGCGCGGGGTGAAATCCCAGCGGCGCTCTCACAAAATCGGCGATCTTCCGCAACTCTCGGCCCAGCGGGGTCAGACTTCTGGATGCCTGCGATGTCTCCTCGCCGAACAGCAGATGCGACTCATGACCCAGACCGCGCACGGCTCTTAGGAATGCACGGCCGTAGGTGGCGACTCCCGTGCCATGCGGCAACGCCATATTGTAACCGTCGGTGATGATCTTCATGCCGCCCCTATAAACCTCTTACGCATGGACCGGGGGCATGCGCGCCTGCAGGTCGCAAGACAGGCCGTTCTATAGCGCAGCCTACAACGTCCTGACCAGACAGATGGTAATCGGTAGCCGCGCGAATATAAGGAGTAGCGCGGCGATCTAACGGCGGCTATCCGATTGTTTCTCTCTTTTGTTGGGACAGACAGGCGCCAGTGCAGATTCAACGCTTCAACATCCCGGATGTCGTTCATTTCGAACCCAGGAAATTCGGCGACCATCGCGGCTATTTCTCGGAAATATTTCGGCAGGACTGGTTCATCGAGAATATCGGCCAATATGATCTGGTTCAGGAAAACCAGTCGCTCAGCGCCACGGCCGGCACAGTGCGCGGCTTGCATTTCCAGACCGCTCCGTTCGTACAGGGCAAGCTGGTGCGCTGCCTGTCGGGTGCGCTGATCGACACCATCGTCGACATCCGCCACGGGTCGCCGACGTTCGGACAGTGGATGAGCGTGGAACTGACGGCAGAGCGGGGCAACCAGCTCTGGGTCCCCCCGGGCTTTGCCCATGGTTTCTGCACGCTCCGGTCCGACACCATATTATGTTACAAGGTCACCGCCTATTACAGCGCAGAAAATGACGAGGGCCTCGCCTGGGACGATCCCGCGATCGGCATAGACTGGCCCACGATCGCCGATCCGCACCTGCTTTCGGCCAAGGACAAGGCTCAGCCCAAGCTGGCGGAGCTGCCCGCCTATTTCACCTATGGAGCCTGTTGATCAGATGCGCGTCATTGTTACGGGGGGAGCAGGGTTCATCGGCTCGGCTGTGGTTCGTCACCTGGTGCTTGAACGGGGCTATGAGGTTCTGAATTTCGACAAGCTGACCTATGCCGGCTACCTGCCCTCGCTGCGCGAGGTGGAAGGAAGCGGCCTCTATCGCTTCGTTCAGGCCGATATCTGCGACACGGCAGCCGTAACGAAGGCGATCGGTGATTTCCGCCCCCACCGCATCATGCATCTGGCGGCCGAAAGCCATGTCGACCGCTCCATCACCGGCGCCGCCGATTTCGTCCGGACCAACGTCCTGGGCACCTTCACCATGCTGGAAGGCGCGCGCGCCTATTGGAACAATCTTCCCGAACCGGATCGGTCCGCCTTTCGCTTCCTCCATGTTTCGACCGACGAGGTCTACGGCTCACTGGGCGAACAGGGGCTGTTCGAGGAAAGCACCCCCTACGACCCCAGTTCCCCCTATTCCGCTTCCAAGGCGTCTTCGGATCATCTGGCCAAGGCGTGGGAGCGGACTTACGGCCTGCCGGTCGTGGTCTCCAACTGCTCGAACAATTACGGGCCCTATCATTTTCCCGAAAAGCTCATTCCGCTCACCATCCTGAACGCCCTCGCGCGCAAGCCCCTGCCGGTCTATGGCAAGGGCGAGAATGTCCGCGACTGGCTGTTCGTGGACGACCATGCCCGCGCACTCGATCTTATCGCGGAACAGGGACGTCCAGGCGAGACCTACAATGTCGGCGGCCGCAACGAGCGGCGGAACATCGATGTGGTCAAAACGATCTGCGCTATCCTGGATGAGTTGCAGCCGGTCGACACACCATATGGCGACCTGATCAGCTTCGTGACGGATCGGCCGGGCCACGATGCGCGCTATGCAATTGACGCGACCAAACTGGAAACCGAGCTGGGCTGGAAGGCGCTTGAGAATTTCGACAGCGGCATCCGGAAGACGGTAAGATGGTATCTCGCCAACGACTGGTGGTGGCGCCCTTTGCGCGACCGCTATGACGGCGAGCGCCTTGGCACCATCACCCCAACCGCGACAGAGGTGCAACCATGATCCGAATGGCCGTCACCGGCCTTCAGGGGCAGGTAGTGATGTCGCTGATTGAACGCGCGAGAACGGCCAGTGCGGTCGAAATCGTCGCGTTTGGAAGGCCCGAACTCGATCTGGCCGATGCCCTAAGCATCGACCGAGCGCTGACCAGGGCGGGGGCTGACATCATCGTCTCGGCCGCCGCCTATACCGCCGTCGATCGCGCGGAGAGCGAACCGGATCTGGCGCTGGCCGTGAACGGCGCGGCACCGGGCCTGATCGCCGCCACCGCTGCCAGGCTGGCCGTGCCGGTCATCCATCTCTCGACCGACTATGTGTTCGATGGCGCCAACGCCGAACCCTATCGGGAAGAAGACGTCGTCAATCCGCTTGGTGCCTATGGCCGGTCGAAGCTGGCAGGTGAGCAGGCGGTGCAGCAGGCGACGGCAGATTACGCCATCCTGCGCACCGCATGGGTGTACAGCCCGTTCGGCGCGAATTTCGTGAAGACCATGCTGCGACTCGGCGCGGATCGGGACGCGATCAACGTCGTTTCGGATCAACAGGGGTCGCCAACCAACGCTCTTGATATTGCCGATGCAGTGATCGCGGTCGCTCGTCAGATGCTCGACCATCCGAGCGATCCGAACAAGCGCGGAATTTTTCATCTGAGCGGCACCGGCTATACCGATTGGGCGAGCTTTGCCGAGGCCATTTTCACGACTTCCGGCGCACGGGGGGGACCGAAGGCGCGCGTCAATCGCATCACCACGAGCGAATATCCGACAGCGGCGCCCCGCCCGGCCAATTCGCGGCTCAATACGGAGAAGCTGGGCAGACATTTCGGCATAGTGATGCCCGACTGGCGCACCTCGCTCCCCCCCGTCGTTCAACGTCTGCTCGCCTGACAACGCGCTCACCGATTTTGGAGATGACATGAAGGGAATCATTCTGGCGGGCGGCAGCGGCACGCGTCTTTATCCGATCACCCAAGCGGTTTCCAAGCAACTGATCCCCGTCTACGATAAGCCGATGATCTATTATCCTTTGAGCACACTGATGCTGGCGGGGATAAGAGAGGTGCTTATCATCACGACCCCGCATGATCTGGCACAGTTTCAAAAGCTGATCGGCGACGGATCACAATGGGGAATGACCATCGAATATGCCGCCCAGCCCAGCCCCGACGGGCTTGCGCAGGCGTTCATTATCGGCGCCGATTTCATCGGCGGCGGCTCATCCTGTCTGGTTCTGGGCGACAATATCTTCTTCGGTCACGGTTTGCCGGAACTGATGGCATCCGCCGCGCGCCGAACGCAGGGCGCCTCGGTCTTCGCCTATCATGTTGCCGATCCGGAACGTTACGGGGTCGTCGAATTCGATCCTGCGATGCGCGCCGTCAGCATTGAGGAAAAGCCGGAAAATCCCAAGTCCAGTTGGGCCGTGACCGGCCTCTATTTCTACGACGAGCAGGTGGTGGATATCGCCGCCAATCTCAAACCGTCGCCGCGTGGCGAACTGGAGATTACCGACATCAATCGCCATTATCTCGAGCAGGGCACGCTCAATGTCGAGTTGATGGGTCGCGGCTACGCCTGGCTCGACACCGGGACGCCCGATAGCTTGCTGGAAGCGTCGGAATTTGTCGGGACATTGGAAAAACGGCAGGGCTTCAAGATCTGCTGTCCCGATGAGATCGCCTTCCATCGGGGCTTCATCGACCATGCGGGGCTGGAAAAGATCATCGCCCGGCTGGGCAAAAGCCCCTATGGGCAATATCTGCGGCGGATCGCGCAGGAAAAGGTCGGAGCCACCGCTTTTCTTGGTTGATGATGGAGGCAGGGGCCGCCCGGGCAACCCTGCCTTGCTACGGATTTAGAGCGCGATGCGCGCCAGTTCCCCATAGGCGCAACTGATATGATAGAGCGAACTGCCAGGCGCGAGTTCGTCGATCCAGCCGCCTTCAGGGGTCAGCTTGTCCCGCCAAAGCCCAGGCATCACTACATCTAGGTAGAGATCCAGTCCGGCGGCGGCGGCGGCGGCTTCGGACGCCTCCTCTTCGCTCCCGAGCCGGCGATAGCGGGCCACGGCAGCCTTGGTGCGTTCCGTCTGCGGCCATAGGCGGGCATTGCCGTTATGGGTCGTACCGTCGGTCAGCACTTCATTGATCGTCACGCGGCGCCGGGCGCAAATTCCGGTAGAGCGGGCGAAGTGGGTCAGATGGTCGGAAATGCCCGGACTATCGGCCCACCCGAACAAAGCGAGGGTTTCGAACAGCCATGCCCATTCAAGGCAGTGGCCCGGCTCGACGATCCGCCCGGCCAATCCGTCGGCCGGGGTCCAGTCGTCCTTAAAATATTCCAGCAGCGCGCCCGTTTCGGAATCTATGAAATGCGCCTTGCACAGCATGCCGATGGTGACCGCCGCATCCATGAAGCGCTGCCGCTTGCTTGCCTCGGCCAAGGCGATGAAGGCTTCGAACAGATGCATGTGTGGATTTTGTCGCCGCACGCTGGGGTCGACCAATTCGCCTTCGGTAAAGCCGCCCAAAGGGTGCGCCCATTCGGCCTGCAGCAGGTCGAGCAGGCGCTCGGCTTCGTCGAACAGAGTCGGCCGATCCAACGCCTCGCCCGCCTTGGCCAAAGCAAGCAGGATGAACGCCTGGTCATAGAGGTCAGCGCGACCGTCGAGATGCGCCGCATCCCCGGTCAGGCGATGAACGAAGAAGCCATCCGCCCGGCGGGCCTTCGTGAGCAGGGTATCCACCGTTTCTCCAACCAGCGCCCGCCACGGCCCGGTCCACCCTATTTTTCCCGCCTCGATGAACGAAAAAATGTGGCGGGCCTGCACGAAGGTGCGAAAATAGGTGGCGTCGGGCACCCCCGAGAGCGTCATTCGCTCGGCAAACAGGCCGCTGGCGGTGCGCCCGCGCCCGGCCCACAGAGGCGCCGCCACGTTCAGCAGCCAGTCGCGCGCGCGGGTTGCGGCGCGCTGCATCTCGGCTACCGGGCATGTTACATCCAAAGTCATTCCGTGGTCCCCAGAGAAGCAATATCATCGACCGTGCAGTCACGGCCTGCAAGAAGCCCAGCGATGAAGGCGTGCAGATCACCGCCGGCAAAGCGAGCAGAGCCGAGACCGGCCGCCTTGGCGGCGGCGATATCGCTCTCCTGATCTCCCACCATCAGGCTTTTCGGACGATCCACCGGCCAATGATCCATCAGGTCGAGTAGCATGCCGGGCGCGGGCTTGCGCCAATCATGAACGGTGCGATAGGCATCCAGCGCACTTTCGGGATGATAGGGGCAGTAGCGCCAATCGTCGATCCAGGCTCCCTCCTCGCGCAATTCTCCTGATATCCAGCGGTGGAGCGCCTTCACATCCTCCTCGCTGTAAAAGCCGCGCGCCACCCCCGCCTGGTTGGTGACGACGAACACATAATAGCCCAGATCATTCATCATCCGCACCGCCTGTTTCGCGCCGTCGGTCCAGCGGAACCGCTCGACCGATCCGACATAGGCGTCGTCATGATTAAGGACGCCGTCGCGATCGAGGAATAGCGCCGGCCGATGCCGCTGCGCGGGAATTTCCACCTGCGCGGCTTCGTAGGTTTCCGGGACGCCGATATCGATGAAATAGCCTTCATAGACTTGGGCGCGCAGTTGCCCACGTTTTACCAGCGCGGGAAACAGATCCTGCTCCAGCGAAAATTTGCCGGAAAAGCCGTCAAGATCGGACTTGCCGAAGCAATAGACGCCCGCGTTGATGAGGCAATGATCGCCACCAGCCTCACCCCTAGGCACGATCGCGGCGACATGGCCGTCCGCCTCCAGTCGCAGGCTTTCATAACGGTCGGCTACGGGCACGCGCCGCGCCGCGACCGCCGCGGCCCCATTCCGTTCAGCCAGGAGCGCCAGATCGAGCCAGTTGAAATCGAACCAGGTATCGCCGTTCAGCAGCATGAACTTTTCGTCGAGCAACGGCAGGGCGTGGATGAGCGCGCCGCCGGTGCCCATCGGTTCGGGCTCGATCGAAACCGTAACGCTGTGGTCGCTCGGCAGTCGCGCCTGCAGTTCCTCGGCATAGCGCGTCACCACCTCCGACCGATATCCGGCCAGCAGCAGGAATTTGCGAAAGCCGCGCCTTGTTGCTTCCCTCACCAGCACGTCGAGAAAGGGCCCCCCTGCAGCCGGCAGAAGTGGCTTGGGCGTCTCGCGCGTGAGTTCGCCCAGCCGCGTGCCAAGGCCACCCAGCAGGATCACACATTGATCGATCATGACTGCTTCATTTCAGTCGCCTGCGCCCGGGCCTTCATTCGGGAACGGCCCAGGCTTCGACACCCTCGAAAGTCAGCTTCACCGCGCTGGCTTCGCCGCCCGCTTCATTAAGCGTGCGGATCAAACCGAAGCGCTTCTCCGGATCGGTCAGCAGCATGATGAAGCCGCCGCCACCCGCACCCGATACCTTGCCTGCCCAGGCCCCGGCCTGCATAGCGACTTCGAGCAGACGTTCGACATTGGAATTGCTGACCGAGGAGGCCGTTTCCTTTTTCGAAAGCCAGGACTGGCGTAGAACATCCGCCGTGCTGCGCACCCGTCCGGCGAGCAGGAACGACTTCATCTCGGTCGCATGCGCCTTGATCGCGTGCATTGCGTGGATGGTGGAGTCGTCCAGCTGTTTCAGGCCGCCGACCTGCTGCTTGATGATATCCGCCGATTCCCGCGACTGGCCGCTGAAACAGATGACGAGCGAGGATTCGAACTCGTTGAGATACGAGGTGCGCAGGCGCAGCGGATTGACGATGACGCCGACGCCCCCTTTCAGAAACTCGATGAAGTTGAAGCCCCCGAAGGCTGCCGCATATTGATCCTGCTTTCCACCCATCAGTCCCAGTTGGACGCGTTCGATCTCGAACGCGAGTTGGGCAATGTCGTAGGGTCCCAGCGGCAACTGCATCGCGACGACGAACGCCTCGATCAGGGCGACCGTCAAGGCGGAAGAGGCGCCAAGCCCCGATCCGGCGGGCACGTCGATAGTGGTCGTGATCGTCAGCGGCACCGCCCTGCCACCATTATGATGCAGCATCATGTGCCGATAGACGGCACGATGCAGCAACAGCCCGTCGCAAATGTTGAAGTCGAGATTGCAGGGCAGCATTTCATCCCGGCCAAGATCATCCGCCTTGAACAGGATCATCTCATCGTCGCGGGCGCTCAGATGCGCATAGGCATAGCGGTCGATCGTCGCGTTGAGCACCACGCCGCCATAATCATCGCAATAAGGCGCAAGATCGGTGCCGCCACCGCCCAATCCGAGGCGCAGAGGCGCGCGCGACCGGACATTGGAGTACCGCCAGGCCGAAACGGGGCGGGCTTCAGGCTGTATGGCGCTCATATTGGTCCTTTTCAAATGCCAGAACATCCGCGATCGTCTGGCGAATATCAATGGTGGGCGCCCAGCCGGTATCCCGTTTGATCTTGGCTATATCCCCGAAGATGATGGGTTCGTCGGACGGGCGCAAAAGGGCGGGATCGACTTCGGCCGGGAAGCGCTGCCCCGCCGCTTCGAAATACATTTCCAGCACTTCGGAAATGCGGAACGCCTTCTCCGCGCAGATATTATAGGCATCGCCTGCAGTGCCGCGACGGGCCAAAGCTATCAGCGCACGCACCATGTCTCGCACATCGATGATCGCGCGCTGCGTTTCCAGATTGCCATGCCGGACCGGGGCGCCCTCCTTCATGGCCTTCACGATCGCCCGGCCGAAATCGGACACCACATCGTTTCGCTTGCGGGGACCGGTGCAGTTGAAGATCCGGGCCCTAACGCAGCGCAGCTCGTGATTGTAGAAATATTGAAAGGCCAGCAGGTCCTGACCCACCTTGCTAACGCCATAGGGATGGAGCGGCAGAAGAGGGGCATCTTCGGTCACCGGCACGCGATCGGGCGTCAGACTTGCGCCATATTCGGCGGACGAGCAGGCGACCACCGTCATCGGATCATACCCGGCATCCTCGGCCCGGATTTCCTTGATCGCCTCGAAGATATTGATCGTGCCTTCGATATTGGTGCGCGCGGTTCGCCAGGGATCGGTCCAGGACACGGTCGGCAGGCTCTGCGCGGCGAGATGATAGATTTCGCTCGGACGATGTTGCCGGATGAAATCACGTACCGCCTCCCGGTCGCAGACATCGAGCGGCGTGAAGGAGATGGCCGGATCGACGGTGCCCATATTGATGGTCGGCTGGAAGAAGGTGGGCAGTACCTGCGTCCCCTCCCCGCGCAGCACCTCCGCAAGATGGGACCCCATCATGCCGCCGGCGCCCGTTATCATAGCAGTCAAACTCGTCTCCATGGATCAATTGATTAGCTGCGCGAACATGTCCTTGAGCGCCTTGCTGGAATAATGGTCCTTGATGAACTGAAGCCCGGCGTGCGTGCGGCGCGTGGCTTCGTCGCGGTTCTGTAATCCTTCGGTAATCGCGCGTGCCAGTTCCGCCGGACTGTCCCCAAGGAATAGGGCGCGATCGCCGACATCGATGCCCTGGGCGCCGATCGACGTCGTCGCCATAGGCACGCCGCTCGCCATCGCCTCGATCACCTTGCCCTTCACCCCCGCGCCGTACCGGAGCGGGGCCACCGCCAGCCCGGCTGCAGCATAGAGCTGTTCAAGATGCTCGTCCGAAACATAACCCAAAACATTCACTCCTGCGCCGGCCAGCGCCAGCACTTCGGATGGCGGCTTGGAGCCGGCGATATCCAACGTGACGTCGGGGAACCGCTGCCGGACGATCGGCAAGACCTCCTGGACGAACCAGATGATTCCTTCCCGGTTGGGATAATGGTTGAAGCCGCCGACGAACAATAGCCGCGCATCACGGTTCCGCGTGATCCGGGACAGGTCCACTTCGGCCCGAGCGACCTGCGCCTCCGTATAGACGAAAACCGGATTGTTCAGGAATATGCGATCACCACCGATATCCTGTTCGATTTGCGCGACTTCGGCGGGATCGGGATAGAAGATGACGTCGCATTTGCGGCAGACCGCCCATTCCAGTTCACGGGTGCGGGCGATCTCCTCCTCACTGCCCTCACCGTTAAGCTCCAGATTCGCCTGCATCCGGCGATAGTGGAGATCATGGCCATAATAGAGGATGCGGGCGGAACTGTGGGCGCGGATCGCGTCCAGATAATTGATCGCGACATGCGGGCGGCTGAGAAACACGGCATCGTAGAGATCCGCCCGCTCGCGCAGGAAATCAGCGAACCGCTCGTGGAAACGGCGACCCCAGATGACCTCGACACCCATTTCCTCAAGCATGGGCGTGTAATGGGGATCGCGCCAGAGATTGTCCGGCCAGAAAGTCACGCAATAACCCATGTCCAGAAAAGATTGGATATATTGGTAGATTGTTCGCGATCCCGCATCCTGATCCCACTGTGGGATATAATGATCGATCAGCAGGACATGCTTTTTATAGCGGGACCGGTCCCGCGCCCGGAACACATTCTGGGCGTTGGGATAATGGTCGGCGCGCAGAGTCGGTCCCCAGCGCTCCAGCAGCTTGGCGTTGTTGGCGACCTGATAGGCTTTAATGCCGGATGTAACGTCGCGGCCGTGGCTGCGGCCCTCATGATGCACCACTTCGGAAAAGGGCTGGTAGAGGGTGCGATAGCCCGCCTCGCGAATGCGGAAGGCGATGTCCGAATCCTCGCAATAGGCCGGCGTGTAGCGCGGATCGAAACCGCCCAGTTCCTCCCACAGCGATCGCGGGATGGCGATCGAGGCGCCCGAACAATAATCGACGTCCTTGAGATAGTTGAACTCCGGCGCACGCGCATCCTGGTTGCGACCGAAATTCCAAGCTGAACCGTCTTCCCAGAAGATGCCGCCTGCTTCCTGCAACGTGCCGTCCCAGTTGATCAGCTTCGATCCGGTGAACCCCACCTTTTCGAACCGGTCAAACGGCCGCAGCAGCGCATCGAGCCAGTCCGGCAGAACGAGCGTATCATTGTTGAGCAGCACGATCTTGTCGCCGCGCGCCTGCTTCGCCGCCGCGTTGCAATTGCCCAGGAAGCCTAGATTATGGGGCTGGCGCACATAGCGCACGGCGCCACCGATGGCGCGAATGAGCTCCGCCGTCGCATCGTTCGATCCGTCGTCGGCGATAATAATCTCGAAGCTCTGCTCGCCCGCCGTTTCCAGCACCGTCGTGATGCACAGCAGCGTGTCGAGGATATTGTTGTAGACCGGCACGATGATCGACGCGTCAATCCCGCCTGTCTGGCCGGCGGCGCGCGCGGCCGCCAGCGCCCGCACCCGTGCCAGAATTACGCCGCACGCTGGCGAACCGGGAAATTCCTTCTGCCGCTCCTGATACCTGTGCATGACGGAACAGAGATACCAGTAGAGGTCGATCACCTCCTCACCATGCCCGTCGATGATCACGTCGCGCAACGTTTGCGGGAGCCAGTAATCGTCCAGCCGTTCGGGCGGCCAGGGTGCGGGCGCCCGAACGGCGGGCATCACCGCCAGTGGCGGCTCTGCCCTTGCTGGTTCTTCTCCGACCGAAGCCACTTCCGCGTGCAGGAGATAGTCCATCATCGACCAGCCGCGCGCTTCAGCGGGCAGTGTCGCCGCCAGATGCTCGATCGCCCGGATCGGCACCTCGCGCTGCTCATATCGCCCATGGGCGATATAATGGGTAAGGGGCTCCATGCCCTCGCGATCAACGTCGAGATAGCGGTCGAGATAGGCGCGCGGATCGAAGACGGGATTGGGCCAACGCCCTTCACGCCAGCCAAAGGCCAGATAATGTTCGAGCGGATTGACCCCCGTTTCCAGAACGTCAGGATTTTGCGCCAGATACCAGTCGTTGGCGAAGAAGGGATGCGGATCGCGCCCTTCACGCCAGCCATGTTCCAGATAATGCCATAGCGGATTGATGCCCGCCTGCGCGACGTCGGGATTGCGGTCGAGATAGAAACCCGCGTCGAACAGCGGATGCGGGTCGATCCGGTGCAGAGCCGCGTCATCCAGATAGGTTTTCCAGGTGATGTCCGCACGGTCGGCATGATGCGCAGCGATCCAGCCTGCGTCGAACAGCGCTGTACCCGGCGCCGTCGCACGCCGTTTCGGGAACACCCGGCGGTGCCAGCTTTTGGGTGAGCCGGGCCGCGTGGGCGGTGAGGCGGCCGGCGCCAATTTGCCGACCACCAACCCGTGGGCACCGTCAAGATGATCGAGAACCTTCCGGTGCGCCTGCGCGAAACGACGCCGCCCTTCGGAAACGCGCGGATCGGTTCGGGTGGCCGGCGCCCCGGCCATGTCTCCGGCAGGCACGGAGGATGACGGCACGGCCCTCTCCAGCCGCTCCCGGGCTGCTTTGACCTCCGCGACTTCCGCCTCTAGGGCGCTCACCTTCAATTGGAGCGAGACTTGTTGCGCCCGGTAGCCCGCAAGTTCAGTTTCGGCAGTGGCCAGCGCCTGCGCCTTTTGTTCCCACGTCGCCTGATGCGCGCGCAGTTCCGCCATCGCGGCCTGCGCCGTGGCGAGGGCTGCATCCTGCTCGGCGAGGCGAGATTGCAATAAAGCGACCTGGCCTTCCTCTTCCTCAAACCGCGCGCGCGCCTCTTCCAGACCGGCCATGGCCTCCGCCAGCGCCGCTTCCTTGTGAAGAGCGTCGGCTCGCGCTTCACCGAGCAAGCGATCCACATCGTCGAGCCGGACAGCCTCGGCAGCGAGCCGCACCATCTGCGCCTTTTGCGTTACAATCCTCTCGTTGAGCGAGAACATTGCCTCGATCATCGCCATTGGATCGGACGCGACGTCGCCGCCGGTCAATCGGGACAGGAGCCGCGCCAGCGTGCTGAGGGACTGGGTCGCGTCCTTGCGCAATATGGCATTCTCCGCCGACAGACGCGCCACCTGCTCATCCGCGACGCCCGATACTGGGCCCGTTGCGGCGGCTTCCATCGCGCCCTGATCCGGAACAAGGACCGATGAGGGAAAGGGGGATACGTCAACGACGCCGCTGGAGCATGTCGCGACTAGACTGGTGGGGGCAGGAAGGTGGATCTCGCCGTTGACGACTGCGGGCGCTCCGTCGCTGGCCAAGGCTCCAACAAAGATTTTGGCGGCTGCCTGGTTGAGCTTGCCCGACCGTCCCGCCAGATCGAAGCTGACGGAGACCTGCGCCATGCGGGTCGCCGAAAGCTGGACGTTCGGGAACTGCCCCTCCAGCATCTTCTTGAAGGATGCCGCGATTGCAGGCGTCAGGACCCCACCCGGCCCTTCGTCATTGGTGGAGATGAGCAGGAGACCCTGCTCGTTCAACAACCGACGGGCCTGAACGATCAACGGCTCGGCGTCGCGCATTTCGATGCCGTCGAGCACCACCACGTCGAACGAACCATTCTGGAACGGCAGATCCCTTCCATCCGCCACGCTGTAGCGAAGATTGTCCGCGCCATAACGCGAACGGGCTTCACGGATGGCGGCCGCATCGCTGTCGATCGCGATGACTTCCCGCGCCGTCTCGGCCAATAGCGCCGCGCCCGCCCCATCGCCGGTAAATATTTCCAGAACCCGCTTGTCCGATACATGATCGCAGTACAGCGCGTAACGGTGAAGGCGTCCGGCCTCGTACATTCCCGGCCGCTCGCCCATCGCGAAGCGCTGCAACTCTTCACCCATCTTCACTCATCCATCACTTGTGCAATCCGCAGCCGAGCCCGCAGGCGCTCAGTTCGACGGACAAGTTGCTGATATAGGCCATCTACTGAAAACGGAATCAGAATTTGACGTCAATCCAGAAGGATTGCCGTTTCCCCTCCCAACCATAGCGCCCTCAGCATCCTCTCAGGATGAAGCAAAGGCGCCACAACGACCACCGGTTTCTTCCGATACCCCATCCCTATAAAATTCCAAGCGAAAGATCATTCATCAGGAAACTTATCTCAGGACGGAAAAACTTGCCTTCTATTGATGCAAGCATAACCTCGACATGACATGGATCAAGGAAGTGAGGGGAAACGGCCCGCCCTTGACATTTCCTGCTCGCGGCATCGGCTTGTCCATGTTCGAGAGGGACTCGCGAGGCACTCTAGCCTGCCTCCACCCGGGCGCGCGCCGCCCTCTCACCCAGTTCGAACAGGGCGTCGAGGATCGCAGCTGCATCGGCAGATACATCGCGGTCGATCAGGCGAGTGAGCAAACGGGCAATCGTCGCCGACTGTCGCTCGGCATTCCCCTTCACATGCTCTAGTTCGTCCATCAGTCGGGCAATCGTCGGAGCGCCCGTACTCGGCGCTTCGGCGCGCAGGGCGGCGATGAGATCAATTCGCTCGTCCAGCAGCAGCTTCACAGCCTCCAATTCTTCCCTGAGGCGCGCCGCCTCCTCGTCCGCCGGTTCGTCTTGCGGCTGGACCGGCGTCAGCGCATTGACGGGGGCGGGCACATGTATCGCTACGGGCCGCCCCTCTTCCTCCAGCAGATGTTCCAGATCGATGGACGCCTGATGGCCCATGATCATCCGCCCCTGGTGGCTGTCCCCCAGCAATTCGCGCGGCAGACTTGCGAAAGCCTCCAGCTCTCCTTCAACGAAGCGGTGCAGATTCATCGTCACCGCAGGCGTATCAAACCGGGTTTCAGGCTTGAAGCTGTAGCTTGCTTCGTATCGCACGCCCAGATGCGCGGCGATTTCAGGATACACAGGATAGATAGCCGAAAGGCCGAGATGGTTGGCGAGCAGGTCCGGACCGCCCGACCAGCCGGACAACTCCACGCCATGCCGCTCGGCGAGGTGAGCGGCGATCTTGCGGCAATAAGCCCATATCAGCGCCGCTGTCGGGTGATTAACGGACATGAACAACGGCACGTCCCGCATCATGGCCTCGATCAGCGGCGCCACCGCTACGTCATGACGCGCATCCCGCCGGTGCAACTCAGCTATGGAGCGGTCGTGGGCACTGAAAAAATCGAGCTTCTCATAAATGCCTGCGGAAAACATCCGCACGATCATGTCGGCGGGGTAGCCGCGTAGATAGCCCGTCAGCGCGACTAAGCTGTGATAATCTCCCAACGGCCCGGCCAGTCTGTTGGCCATGCCGCCGATATAGGTGAGATCGGGATGCAGGCCGGTATAGAAGATGTTGGAAATGAGCGTGACGGACTTTCCCGGGAAAGTCTGCCTTATATTGTCCAGCGACAAGGGCCCGTAATCGTCCGAAAGGCCGACCGAAATAATGTGATCATACTGGGTCAGCGCAGTCTCAACAAAACGGCCGATCTCGCCTTCTTGGTCTTGACCGAAGAGATGGACAGACAAATTATCGAACCGCAGATCCTGGCACAACAGGCTGAGCGTATGCTTGAGGGGCTGCGATTGACAGTTGCCGATAACCACGGCGCGCGATTCCGAGATGCCTTCCACCTTCACTCCCCAAAAATGACGGACCCGGCCACCTCCAAGGCTGCCGGGCCGTTCACAAACCCTTATGAAACATGGACCGGGGTGGCGTCCATCCTGGCCTTTTGCAACGCAATGGCTTCGTTAAGCGCGAACAGCGCCTCTATGATGGCGATGGAACTGGCGGCGACATCCTCACCCGTCAACCGGGTCAGCAGGCGTGCGGTAGTCGACAATTGCTGGTCGGAGTCGCGTCGCGCTTCGGCGAGCTGGTCCCGCAGGCTTGCGCTCTCCGCCGATTTTCTGTCGGCAAGCGCCTTGATGGTCGCCATTTCCTCACGCAATTGCTGCAGATCTTCTGTCAGTGTCTGCTCGCTGGCGGAGCGAAGCGCCACTTGCTCGCGCAGCGCCTCGACGTCGCGGTCGAGCGCAGCCACCTGCGCCTCGAAAATATTTTTCTGTTCGTCCACGCCCGCCGCTTGTTGACGCAGCGGCTCGACCTCCGCCTTCATCGCGGCAACCTGAGCCCGAAGAACTTCGTCCTCTTCGTGCAGTTGCGATGCCCATGCCATGATCTTCTCATGCTCTATCCACAGGTCATCGGCCTTCGAGAAAAAGAGCGAGGAGGGATATTTGCTCCTGGCGATTGGCGCGTCCGAGCAAATGGCGAGAATATATTCCGGGTCTTCCAGCGCCACGTCCCTGTTGTCCACCTGAGGACGACCGGACAGGCCCATGTCGCTGCCATAGATTTTGGCGACGCCCTTGCCGGACGCATGTGCCTTGTCATCTAGGCCGAAGGCCATGGACACCAGAGCCATCCGCGTCCCGGTCAGTTGCACATGCGCGAACTGCGCCTGCAACTCGCGCGCGAATTCGGCCAGATCCACTTCCGAAATATGAAAGACATTGGGCGTTCGGAACCGGTTGTAGACAGGTTTGTTGGGGGTGGAGACCAGCAAGGCCCCGTCAGTCGCCAACACCCTTTTGGCTTCGCGGATCAATGCCTCATGATCCGCCACATGCTCGATCATCTCGTTGGCGACGACGATGTCGAATGCGCCATCCGCGAAAGGCAGGGCAAAACAGTCGGCGATCTGGTAGGTCAGGTTGGGCAGGGAAAAACGGGATTGGGCAATCCCGACCGCCTCCGCGCTGATGTCGATACCCACCACCTCGGCCGCGGCCGAAGCGAGGATCGCCGAACCATATCCGGTTCCGCAGGCGATATCGAGGACGCGCTTTCCTCTTACCTGATCCTGGCAGATGGCGTAGCGGTGCAGATGCTCATAGGCGATCCGGCCCCGCTGCTCGCCCGGATCAAAACGTTCCAGTTCCTCAACCATGCTTCACTTTCCCGTGGATCATCTGCGATGATCGCCGTTTCTCTCATTGACGCTCAGCCATGGGGTGCATGACCCGGCGCTCCGCCCCTTCAGATCGCGTGTCCGCCTGATAATGCCTCGTCCTCCGGCGATTGCCACCCCCCAAAGCCGCTATCAGCCATAATTGAAGGGCAAAGCCTCTACGAAATCGCGATATTCGGCCGGCGTACCGCTGAAGCGGATATCCTCCCCCGCGATCTGGCGGTAGCCTATCTTGCGCCCCTTTTCGATCAGCTGATTGTACAAGGGGGCGATATAGCGTTCATTGCCGGGCAGATGATCAAGGGCCACGCCCTTGATCTCCTCAAAGGCGTCCATGAACAGACCCGCTTCCCGAAAATGATAAAGGCCGGTAGAGCAGAGTTGAGAGATGCGCCGCTTCTCCGTCACTTCACAGGCGAAGCCCTGCTCCTGCGCCTCATCGAAAGGACGAACGAAGGACCAATGATCGCCTTCGGCCTGAAAGACGTCGAGATAACCGTCCACCGACGGGTCGAACGCGAAATCGGGTTGCTGAAAGGTCCGATACATGGTGTCGATGTTGAAGATCGTGATCGGCTCCTTGCGGTCGACGTTCGCGATCGCAAGACCTTGCGAGACCGTCGCCGCCTGGCCTTCGGTGGGTGCCGGAAGTCCCGCCAGCCGCACATTGTCCGCAGGTAGGCCGCGCCGCTCGCATCCTTCGAGAATGAAGGACGGATCGACGATTTCGGCAAGGTAGATGAACAGGAAGGGCGTGCTCTCATAATAGGCGCTGAAGCCGCTGATCGAATGTTCGAACAAGGACCGGTCGCCTGCCGGAAGCATATATTTCGGCTGCGTGAAGCCCGCCGCAGTGAACCGGCTGCTCAGACCGGCCATGGGGAACAGGAACATGGCTAAGCCTCCAATTTCAGGAACAGGCGGGCGGCATTGGCTAGGAAGCCTTCCTGCCTGCCCGGATTATCGGCATGGAGCGGCAGCATCGACAGGAACAGCTGGACGAGGATGGCGATGATCACGCGCGGGGAGTGGCGGTCCATCAGCTTTGCATGCTCGAAAGCCGTGACGATGTCGCGCCACCGTTCATCCGACAGCGCCCCCATGTCCAGCGACAGATGGCCCTTGTCGCACCGGCCCCTCACCCGGCCGGCGATGATCATGTCATAGCCGCCGATCACCGAATGGGCGAGCTTGGCAACGTCATAGCGCGGATCGCCATAGATGCTTTTCGCGCCGTCGGGCGCAAGACCACGCGGGTCGATCAGCTTGATGGAGCGGCTGCGGAAATCGTAGAAGATATTCGAGAAACAGAAATCACCATGGATGATGCCGGGGGTGGGCGGCGGCGCCGCTTCGATGATGCCGCCCGCTATCCGGGCCCTGTCGAGCATGGAGGGCAGGTCGTGTCCTTCATAGCATAGGGGTTCGTCGATCGGATGAGGCGCGGCGCCAGCGAACGTGCGCAGCCGCTTTTCCGTCTTGCCCTGATAATAGCCGAAGAGGTCCACGGTCTGGCTGCCCGGCGGCGATAGAGCGTTCGCATCGACCAGAAATCGTCCACAGGCGTCAAAAATCTGCGTCCAGGCATAGACATTGAGATGTCCAAACACGGCGAGGTTGGCCAGCGTTGCCAGATAGGTGTTGGCGGTTCTGTACCCCGTCCCGCGCTCGGTCGATATCCGGCCGAGGAAAGGCGCGGTATAGCCGCGCAGGACATATGGGATGGTTTCCAGCCAGTTCGCCTCGGCGTCCATCTTGTGATGATCGTCGCTCAGCTTTTCCACCCAATTGGCGGAGATGGAGATCTGGTTGAAAGACCGCTGGGTGGTGATGAGACCGCAGGAGGTGTAATAGGTCTGGACATGGCCGAAGTCATACCATTGGCCGTCCTGCGCCGCAGTCAGTGACCTTTCCCGATCATAGGCGACCAGCGCCCGAAGGAACCGGTTATTTTCCAGGGCGATGCTGCGCAAGAGCAGGGGAATGTCGGAAAAGGAGAACAGGCCAGAAACAACCATTCGCCCTTCCCCCGCTTCCATCGGTTCGCCGCCGATCGGCGCCGCCGCCCATGACTGGTGATCATAGGCCGCATGCATCGAATAGGCGTCGGCCGGCAGCGCGCTATCCTCGATCAGGGTATCGCCATAGAGGACAACGAGCCGTCCCTCATAGGCTCCGATGATGTTGGCGCACAGAGACAGCGCCGCGCCGATGCTCAGCGCTGGATCGGTTCGGATGATCTGGACGCCGAGGTCCGCCAGCGCCGCCTCGTCCGCCTCGGGCACGGCATAGCCGTCTGGAAGCGAGATATAGATGCGTTCCCCATAGCGACGCAGCAATTCGATCTGCCGCATGTAGAGGCGCCGGTTGCCGAGCGGCAGGAAGCTGGGCGGGATATTGCCGAACTCCGCCGCCAGCCCATCGTTGACGAACTGCCCGGACGCGATGAGCGCAACCGTCATTGCGGCGCGTCCACGCCGACCAGTTCGTAGATCTGCTCTAGCGTTAGACGCTTGAACTCGTCCGGCCTGATTGCCTTGTCATCGACATAGAAGCCCAAATTCTCGCACCAGGGCTTGCCGACATGAATTTCATCATAGGGAATGTCGTTGCGGTCGAGCCATTCGATGATGCCCGGCACGGTCACCGCGTTGATCTTCCCCAGATTGCCCTCATAGGTACGCATGTTGCGCGCCGTGTAGATGGCGATGGTGAAGCCCTGGGTTCGATAGTGGCGCAACATATCCACCAGTTCATGATCATAGTCGCTGTCACCATAACCCTGCCCTTCGCGCGGCTGGGTGATGGTGCGGTCTAGGTCGATAACGATTTTCACAGCGGCTCCGTGTAGCGAATGTGAGGGCGCGCGTTCGCCCCGGCCCATGTTGAGTTAAGCAGTGCGTCAGATCGGGAGGAAGAACAACCCGCTCCGGATCAGAGGCTGAGATCGAGGTTGGCCTGATGCTCCAATATCTCGATCCCCTGGTGACTGCGAGAGAGTTCCTCCAACGATATGCTACGGAACGCCGCCATCTCGGCGTCGACAAATTCATGCAGGTCCAGCGTCATCACCGGCGTGTCATGGAAGGTGTCCGGCTTGAAGCTGTAGGATGTTGGATAGGTGACGCCGAGATAGGCACCGATTTCCGGATAGACCGGAAAGACCGATGCATTGCCCAGATGGTTCACCATCTGGTCTGGCCCGCCCGCCCAGTGCGAAAGCCGCACGCCGTGGTGATCAGCCAGATGCGTGGCGATCTTCTGACCATAGGCCCAGATCAGGTGCGAGGTCGGATGATTGACCGACATGAAGAGCGGCCGGTCACGCACCATCGCCTCGATCAGCGGCACCGCCGTTACGTCGTGCCGCTCCTCCCGGCTGCCCAGTTCGGCAATCGAGCGGGCATGCGCCTGGAAGAAGCCAAGCCTGTCGTAGATCGACGCAGTATACATCTGCCGGATGGTCTCGACCGCGTAGCCGCGCAGGAAGCCGGTCAGCGCGACGCGAGAGTGATAATCGCCCAACGGGCCGGGCAGGCGCTGAGACATGCCGCCAATATAAACGATGTCCGGATGGAGCCCGGTATAATAAAGGTTAGAAATCAGGGTCACGGCCTTGCCGGCGAAGGTTTTGCGGATGCAGTCAACGGCCAGTGGACCCCATTCGTCCGACAGGCCGACCGAAACGATAATGTCATATTGCGCCCGCGCGCGGGCGACGAATTCGGCGATTTCCCGCTCGCGGTCAGGCCCCATAAGGTGAACCGACAGATTATCGAAAAGCACGCCCTTGCAGAGCAGGCTGAGCGTATGCTTGAGCGGCTGCGCCTGACAGTTGCTGATGACGACAGCGCGCGGCGGCAATCCCTCACTCACCACAATTTCCTTCCTTTTGCGCAGGACCGGGCCGCAGAGGCCCATTCCCAGCGTCTTTCCGACCCATCTTTTCGCCCGTCGCCAAGACATCAGCTATGCCTGCCCCTTCTGTTAAAGGGCTTATCGGCGGTTTTGAAGAAGCCATGCGGCTGTCCGACGACATTTCCTTCCTCATTCGACACGGCTGACGGCCCAGGGATGATCCGAAGCGCTGCGGCGAATATGCGCTTCGACCTCGGCGGCGGCAGGATGGCGATAGCCGTCGAAGGGATAGCCCTGACGGGTATAATGAAGATTATAGCCTGGATCTTGGAAGAGCGCCTGACCCCAACGCCGGTGCAGTGCTTCCAGTTCGCCACAATCCCACGCTACCATGTCCCTTGTCAGATTGGCGCCGCGCGAAATCGATTCATGGTGGATGAGCGTGATGCGCGGATCGTAAAGCACGATCTCCCCCGACTCCCGCACGCGTAGACACATGTCGATATCATTATACGCGATGATGAAATTCGCCTCGTCAAAGCCGCCCAAGCGATCGAAGAGGGTACGCGGCATGGCCATGAAGGCGCCCGTCACGGCCGAGCAGGCACGCACGCGCTTCCAACGCGCCAAAGGACCGCATTCGTCATTGCTCTGCCAGCGGGCCTCATGCTCCGGCCCCCCTTCATTGACCCCCATGACGACCCCGGCATGCTGGATACCGCCATGAGGGTAGAAGAGCAGCGCGCCGACCATGCCCGCGGGGTGCGGCCCAACCAGGTCGCTCCGCACGAGTGCGTCCCACTGATCGGACAGCATTTCCGTGTCGTCGTTGAGAAAGAGCAGCAATTCGGCCCTGCTTTCCTGCACGGCTACATTATTGGCGCGGGACCAGTTGAACGGCTCGTCGAAATCGAGAACTGTAGTGGACGCGTCTCGCTTCAGCTCCGCGAGCAGCGCATGGGTTTCCGCCTTGGCGCTGCGGTTGCTAACGATGATGATATCCAGCAGGTCCGGCCGGGCCGCCTTATCGATCAGGCTACGGACGCACACCGACAGCAAGGGGGCATTGTCGCGCGTGGGAATGATGACCGCGATCCGCGCCTCCCCGCCTGTGCCGCCTGCGTCTTTGACGGGGGTAGCGGTTGGCCGGGGCGGGGAGGCGTCCGCAAGCCGTGACGCCAGGATTTGCGGAATATGCGCGACCGGGCAGGACGACATGCGCGCGAGCATTTGGACGAGATCTGCCTTGCCATCGACGTCCGACCGCCGGACCAGCAGCGCCGCCGGCCGCACCCCTGCGTCCGCGAACCAGTGGCGGTCATAGACCGGCTGGAGCACCGGATCATGATGGATCGGGCCATATTTCCAGTCGAGCGTGACATGATCATGGTCGCAATAGGCGGCAACGCAGGCGGTCTCGTTCGCCGTCCAGGCGAACCAACCGAGTGCGTCGGGCGCGAGGATCGTTCCCGCCTCGACCAGCAGCAGCCAGTCTGTGGGTTCCTCCGGTTCCTCTCGGTCAGCATCCGTAAAACGGACCCGGGGATCGACATGGCAGAGGCTGCCGACCGGATGCTCCCTAAGCGCTTGCGGCGCCTCGATCCGGGCCCGCCATTCACCGTGCGTCTGCCTGAGGAGACTTTGGATAGTCGCTCGCAATTGCACGGGGGTCGCCGCGTCGGCATCGATGAGAACAGTAAAGTCGATGCTGGCCGCTGCCTCCGGCGCCGGCACCCAATTCAGTCGGCGAAAATGCGCATAATCCTGAAGAGGAAAGAGGGAAGCCTGGTTGAAATCCCTCTGCCAGTCGCGCGTCTCACGCAGCGAAACCGCAAGCCCCGCCAGCGCGTCAGCCATGGCCAGTCGGCCATGAGTCGGTTCGGGCTGCTCGCTGCGCCCGCCATAGAGCAAAAGTTCGTTGCGCGCCGTCAGCGCATTGGGATCCAGGCGCAGCGCCTGGGTGAAGGCATCCATTGCGGAAGAGCGGGCACCCTGCGCCTTCCAGGCGATGCCCAGCCCCACCCAGGCGCCGACCAGGTCACGATCGAGAGCAATGGCCTTGTGATAGGCTCCGCAAGCCTCTGCCGACCGGTTCGCCCGCCTCAGCGCATGTCCATATTGGACCCAGACGCGCGCACTGCGCGGCAGACTATCGGCGACACGATGCCAAGCATCGGCCGCGATCTGCCAATCAGTGGGGCTCAGCGTCCGCTTGGCGCGTCGCGAGGCGCGCCGCGCGCGACCGATCGAGAAAATACCGATCATGCGCAAACCGAGCGAGGCACCGCCAATAGATCAGACATAGCCCTCGACCTGATTATAATGGTCATAGGCCAAGTCGATGTCGTCGAACACGGTGAGCTTGCCGGCGGAGATGACGCCGATCTTCGAGCAGTGCGCGCGGATATAATGAGCGTCATGCGACACGATGATGATCGACCGGTCGGCCCGTTTTTCGAATAGTTCGATGTGGCATTTTTCATGAAACCGCTGGTCGCCGACCGCGATGACCTCATCGATCAGGAAGCAGTCGAACTCCACCACCATTGAGATCGCGAAAGCCAGTCGAGCGCGCATGCCCGAGGAATAGCTCTTGATCGGCTCGTTCAGATAGCGGCCCAGTTCGGAGAACGCCTGAACATAATCGATCTTGTCGCGATAATCGACATTGTAGATGCGGCAGATGAACCGCAAATTGTCCAAGCCGGTAAGGGTGCTTTGAAAAGCACCGCCAAAGGCCAGGGGCCAGGACACCGTCATATCGCGCCGGATGAGGCCCGAGCTTGGCTGCTCCACTCCGCCCAACAGTCGGATCATGGTGGACTTGCCCGCGCCATTGCGACCGAGAATGCCGACCTTCTCGCCTCGCTCGACGCGAAGATTCGCCTTGTCGAGGACAGTCGTCTTCCCCTGCGCAGTCGGATAGACCTTGGAAACGTCGACCAATTCTATCACTGTGGGATGACCTTCCTCGCCACGATGCGGACCTGCATCAGGCCCAGGGCCGTCATCACGAGATTGATGACGAACATATAGGAGAGGTCGTGGATTGCATGAACCTTCGAACCGAAAAAGCCCTCACGCATATATTCCGAAGCATGCACCATGGGGAAGGTCAGCACCACATCCTGGAGCGCCTTGGGCATCGCACTGACGAGCGCGGCCGCCCCGGAAAAGGGAAAGATGAGATAGGCTGCAGGATGCCAGAGCTTTTCGATAAGCTCGCTCTGCTCGCTTAGCGTACCCATAAGAATGCCAAACGCCGCGCCAAACCAAGCCAGCATCAGCCAGCCTATGATCACCTTGAACACATCCTCAGGCAGGTCCATCCAGCCCAGGAAACTGAACAGCAAGGTCAGGATCACAAAGGAGATCGTCGCTCCCATCTCCTCCAGCACGATGCGCGCCAAATAGATGTCAATCACCCGCACATTGCGGTGATACATGAGCGAGGCGTTGGGCTCGATGGCCATGACGCAACGGTTGGGGACGTTACGCCAGACCAGAACGCCGGAATAGCCGGTAACAGCGAAGGCGACGATCGGCAGATTGCTGCCATGACCCATGCCGGTGGCCGTCCAGATCGCCGTCACCCCGAGGGTGAAAAGCATCGGCTCCACGAACAGCCAGAGGAAACCGATATTATGGCGCCCGAAGCGGGTAAGCGCCTCGCGCATCAACAGCGCGAAAACCACACGCTTCTGGATCGCGAGAGACCGGGCAAAATCCCCCGCGCTCCGACTCGTGAACGCTCCCATTACTGACGATGCTCCCTGATACCAGCGATCAGCATGGAAAAGACGGCATACAAGACCAGTCCCAAAGCCAGGGTTGCGAAGATACCCTTGATTCGCTTGGGCTCCACCGCTTTGTCAGGCTTGTTGGGCTGCACGATTCGTTCCAGATAGATTTGCTGTCGGCGCGCTTCATTCTTCGCATCCTGCAAGGAAGCCATGGCAGCAGCCATCTGCTTTCCGGCAAATTCGTTCTCAATCGACACACGCTCGTAGCCGACCGCCGTTCCAGCAAGCGAACTCGGGTTGCCGGCGATCTTGCCAGTCTCTTCCTGGATCTGTCGCCGGATGCTGCGCACCCGCTCGCGTGCCACCGCCACCTGCGGATTTTCCGGGGTGAACTGCTGCAACTGCTCAAGCTGCGTTTCATTGGCGATCAGTTCGTCCTGCAGCTTGGAAATCAACTGGATCTGAACAGTCGCCTGACGTTCCGGATCGACCACGCCGCGATTGTTCCGATAGCGAGACAAGGCGGCGGCAGCTTGGGCTGCCTGGGCCTTGGCCTCATCGACTTCGCGTTCAGCATAATGGACGAGATCGTTACGGCTGCGTTCATTGAGCTTGTTGACCAGTTGCTCGCCAAGATCGAGCAGACGGGCGTTGAGACGATACGCATCCTCAGGTGTATAAGCCTTGACCCGCAACACCGTCACCGCTTTGGCCGTGTCATAAGAGGCTGAAATACGCTTCTTGTAATAACGGAACAGTTCCTCGTTCGAACCATCTCCCAAAGCACCTTGGAACCTGTCAAAAGTATCAATGGATGGGCGGGTATAGGCTTTCGTCAGAAAGCCATCGCGGTTCAATCCACCCAGCGCATCACGCGAGTTCATGAACTCTTCCACAACGTAAATTTCGTCACCTGCAGAGGGGTGACCCGCACTTGAAAACAGTGCGGAAAGACCTGTAGAAACCTCTTTCTTGGGAGTCCTGACTACAAAATAAGATTCAGAAACGTACACATCACTGGCTAGAAAACCGAAATAAATAATCGACAGGATCGTCGGAACTATTACGAGGGCAATAAAAGAGGGCTTCAACTTCCGCACTTTTCGAACCACCTCGTGATTGGCCCAGGATTCATTAAATTGCTTCTGGATATGTAACATATGCCTGCTTTTCGCTTGCCCCCTCCATAGCGCGTCCATGCATGACATTCGCGCGCAGACAGAGGCTTTCACAGCCGCCATGATCTAAAACCCATAAAAAGTCCATGGCCACCAACCATGACCATGCGAAATCGGGAAAACCGTCCGAAGAAGAGAGAGACGGTTCATCAGGGGAATAGACCTGGGGTAGATGGAACCTGGTGGTGCCATTAACTAATCTGTTGAAACTGAGGTGAAACGATCCGAGCAGCCTTGTTCCGGCCCGCTACCGTTGGCCGCCCAGCAAGCTGTTCAACCGGCGCTTGAAGCGCCGCCGGAAACTGGGTGGACGATCGTTGCAGCTGGCGACCAACTCTCCCATATGACGGTTCGGCATGACCTGCCCCCCGCTGGCTCCCTCGATCTGATGTAGAGTCTGCCCTGACGATGATCCGACACCATTCTCTGGACCACCTGGGGCTAGAGTTTCCCGGTCTTGGTCACGGTGACGGGCTGGGTGCGTCACCGGGATTCATCAGCGTGATCGGGGGCTTGTTGCCAATGGCACCGTGCGGCCGATCCTCGTTGTAGTATCTGCGCCAATCCTCCAACTTTTCGCGGGCATCTGCAAGTGTCAAGAACCAGTGGGTGTTCAGACACTCCGCCCGGAAGCGCCCATTGAACGCTTCGATGTAGGCATTGTCCGTAGGCTTGCCGGGCCGTGAGAAGTCCAGCGTAACGCCGTTGGTGTAGGCCCACAGATCCAGGTCCCGGCTGATGAACTCGGAGCCCTGGTCGACCCGGATTGTCCTTGGGTAGCCGATGACGGCGCAGGTCGTCTCGAGCGTTTGGACGACATCCTCACCCCGGTAGCTGAACCTCGGATCCAGCATCGGCGAGAACCGCGAGAACGTGTCGACGACGGTCAGCACGCGGATCTTTCGACCCGTCGCCAACTGGTCATGGACGAAGTCCATGGCCCAAACATCATTCACGCGGGAGGCCGCGCAGCGGTCTTCCCTCAGCTTCGCCTTCACCCTGCGCTTGGGCGTCTTGTTGCGGAGCTGGAGGCCCAATTCGTTGTAAATCCTGTGTGTTCGCTTCATGTTGATCTCCCAGCCTTCGCGGCGAAGAAGAACGTGGACGCGGCGATACCCGTAGCGGACGCGGGTCTCGCAGATCTCACGGATGCGGGCTTCGATGCCGGCCTGCTCGCGGCGGCGGGATTTGTAGTGGTACGTCGAGGTGTCCATTTCCAGAACCCGGCAAGCCCGGCGGATCGACACGCCCCAATCACTGCGAACCCCGTTCACCAGCTCGCGTTTACGAGCAGGCCTCACAGCTTTCGGCGGATGACGTCCTGCAGCATCTCCTTGTCCAAGGAGAGGTCCGCCACGAGCTTGCGCAGCTTCGAATTCTCGTCCTCGAGCTGCTTCAAGCGCCGCATGTCCGGCGGCAGCATGCCGTCGTATTTCTTCTTCCAGTTGAAGTAGGTCGCCTGGCTGATCCCCGCCTTGCGGCAGATGTCCGCGACGGGCACGCCGTCCGCGCCCTGCTTCAGAATGAACGCCTTCTGGGCGTCTGAAAATCTCGATGCCTTCATCGTCTTTCCCTCCTCCCAGCCAGCGAGATTACGGCGAAAAACTCTAACTCCAAGCGATCCAGTTTTCCGGGATCAGATCAACGAAGGAGCAGATGGATGAGGAAGAGCCGTTTTTTATGAGGAGCAAATCATCGGGATGATCAAGGAGCAGGAGGCGGGCCAGCCGACTGCCGAGGTGTGCCGCAAGCACGGTGTCAGCCCTGCGACGTTCTACAAGCTGAAGTCCAGGTTTGGCGGGCTGGAGGTGTCTGATGCCCGACGGCTGCGGCAACTCGAGGATGAGAAGGCCGAAAATCTATAGCAGATCAGCTTGAGCCGGCAGCATACCATCACCTTTAACATTCCGAAACGCCTTGAGTGTCAACGCTGCCAATCCTGTCTGGTAGCCAGCGTAACGATCGCTCACCTTTTCGGAGGGTGGCCGAACCCGTTGGCAACCCTGCGGACGGAAGAGAAGATCGCAGCCCGATCCAGGCATTGACCCCGCGCTCCAATAGTGAGACTCTCAATCGAATGAGCCATCCCTATGCCCGTGTAGACAATTATGGGCAAGCATCTCGAATAGAAGTGTCAACCATTTGAAAAGCAACACAAAAATCCCTACCGCCCGTTGCCTTGACATCGCAGGCATCACAAGTTCAATCCTTGCCACGCCCATCACCGCTCAGCCGGCGCGGTAGAAAGCGAATAGGGCCGGGTTCCCGCTCCCCTCCCCCAGTCCCGGTTCGGCTTTGCCTGCATGGTGAAGCGCAACGTCCCGCCCTCGCGGATCTCCCCGTCCGCGATCCAGCTTCGCCGCAGCGGCCGTCCGTTTAGTTCGACCGCACCCACATAAACATTGGCGGCGGACAGATTTTCCGCCTCCACCGTGAAGCGCTTGCCGTGGGGAAGCGTCAATACCGCGCGGCGGACGAAGGGGCGACCGACGACATATTGGTTCGATCCCGGCGTCACGGGATAGAAGCCCAGCGCCGTGAACAGCAGCCAGGCCGACATCTGCCCCAGATCGTCATTGCCCGACAGTCCGTCGGGTGTCGGCTTGTACTGGCTCTCGACGATCTGCTTCAGCCGCGCCTGCGTCCGCCAGGGCGCGCCCGCATAAGCATAGAGATAGGCGACATGATGGCTGGGTTCGTTGCCATGGATATATTGCCCGATCAGCCCGGCAATATCCTCCGCATGGCTGTAGTCGAGCTTCGACACATCATAGTCGAACATGGCGTCGAGCTTCGCGATCGCCCTGGCGTCGCCGCCCAGCAAGCGGAACAGCCCCGCCTGATCCTGCGGCACGAACCAGCTATATTGCCAGGCATTGCCCTCCGTATAATCCGAACCATAGTTGATCGCGGCCGGATCGAACGGCGTGCGGAAGCTGCCATCGGCCTTGCGCGCCCGCAGCCAGCCGCTCCCGACGTCGAAGCCGTTGCGCCAGCTGGACGACCGGGCGAGGAAGCGCTTCGCCACATCGCCGCGCCCCATGGCCTGCGCCATGCGGCCGATCGCCCAGTCGTCATAGGCATATTCGACCGTCTTCGACGCCGCCTCCGGTTCCCGGTCGATGGGCACATAGCCCAGCTTCATATAGTCGCCCAGCCCGCCATAGGGCGCGTAATCCGCGCTAGCGACCATGGCGGCCAGCGCCTTGTCCGGATCAAATCCCCTGAAGCCCTTCAGATAGGCGTCCGCGATCACCGGCACCGCATGATAGCCGATCATCGTCCATGTCTCCCGCCCGGCGAACTGCCAGACCGGCAATATGCCGTGCGGGCTGTGTTCCCGGCTGGCGATCAGCGAGTTGACGACGTCGGAGGTCGTCCTTTCCGGCTGGACCAGCGTCAGCAGGGGATGTTCAGCGCGGAAGGTATCCCAGAGCGAGAAGGTCGAGCGAAAGGTGAAATCCTTCGCCGCATGAACCTGATCGTCCGGCCCCCGATAGCGGCCGTCGACGTCGCTCCAGATGCTGGGCGCCAGCAGCGTATGGTAGAGCGCGGTGTAGAGATTCCTCAGCATCGGCTCCGGCGCATCCATCTCCAGCCGCCCGAGCGCCTGCCGCCATGCATCCTCGGTCCTCCTCCGGACGGTGTCGAAGCCGGCGCCTTCGGCATCGAGATTGGCGATGGCCCCGCCCTCATCCACCCCTGAAAGCGCGACCTGGACCTCCAACGGGCCATCGAGCCTGCCGAAGTCGAGCCTTGCCTCCAGCGCCTTGCCCAGCTTCTCGGCCAGCGCGTCGCTGCCCCGCCCCGGCGCCTGGAAGCCTTTATAGGGAACCGCCTGGTCCCGGTCGATGAAGGCATGATCCTTCAGGGGTGCGGAAAAACGCATGGCAAAGAACAGCTTGCGGCCTGCCGCCCATCCCCGCGTCTCGCGAAAGCCCGTCAGCGTGCCGTCCGGGTGGAGGTGCAGACCGGACCAGAGGATCTTGCCCGGATAATCGTAAAGAGAGGAGCGCAGGTCGATCAGCAGATGCGCCTCCCGCCCCGCCGGAAAGGCATAGCGGTGGATGCCCACCCGCTCGCCCGCTGTCAGCTCCGCCCGGATGCCGCTATCGGCCAGCGTCACCGCATAATAGCCGGGCCTGGCCGTCTCGCTGTCGTGTGAGAAGCGCTGGCGATAGCCGGAGCCCGCCTGTTTCGGATCGCCCGGATCGAGCCGGACGGCGCCCGTCTGCGGCATCACCAATATGTCGCCCAGATCGGAATGGCCCGCGCCGGAGAAATGGGTGTGGCTGAATCCCTGGATCGTCGGATCATGATAGCTGTAGCCCGCCGCATGGGCATAGCAGTCGCGCACCTGGCAGGTCGTATCGGTATCGGGCGAAAGCTGGACCATGCCGAAAGGCGCGGAGGCTCCCGGGAAAGTGTGGCCTTCCGGGCCGGTGCCGATCAGGGGATCGACGAAGGCCAGCGGATCGGCAGGCGCCTGCGCAGCAACGGGCCAGGCCGAAGCCGTCAGCAGCAGCGCGCAGATGAGCAGCGGCGCCCTCATCGGGCGGCAACCAACACGGGGTTGAAGCACGGGTTTTGCCGGATCATGATCCATTGCCTCCAAATCATCGGGTTGCGTTCGTCGCGCCCTGCCCTGTTCTTCCCGCCCTGATAGCGGTCGGCAATGGAAAAGCCGCCATCCCATTGTACAAATGTTGAATTGGGCCACGCATGACGGTGCGCTCCGAACTTGCAGGGCCTGGGGCAATATGATTGGACGGCGATGATGGATGCTGAACCGATGCTGGCCGGAATCGAACTGGGCGGGACCAAGGTCCTGGTGCTCCGCGCGCGCGGCGGGACGGTTGTCGACCGGGAGACGATAGCGACCACGACGCCGCGGGAGACGCTCTCCAGAGCCGTTGCGGTGCTGAAACGCTGGCATGCGGAGGCGCCCATCGCCGCCATCGGAATCGGCAGCTTCGGCCCGCTTCGGCTCGACCGCCGCGCCCCGGACTTCGGCGTCATGCTGCCCACGCCCAAGCCCGGCTGGGCGGGCGCGGACATATTCGGCACGCTGACCGCGCCCTTCGATTGCCCCGCGATGATCGACACCGACGTCAACGGAGCCGCTCTGGCGGAGCTGCGCTGGGGCGCGGGCGCGCTGGGGGACGCGCCCTCCGACAGCCTGTGCTACATCACGATCGGGACCGGCGTGGGCGCAGGGTTCGCGTTCAACGGCCGCACCGTCCATGGCGCCATGCATCCGGAAATCGGCCATATCCGTGTCCCGCGCGCTCCCGGCGACGGCTTTGCGGGCCATTGCCCCTTTCACGGCGATTGCATCGAGGGTCTGGTGTCCGGGCCCGCGCTCGCCCACCGCTTCGGTATGCCCGGCCATGAGATCGATCCCGCCGACCCCCGATGGGACGATGTCGCCAGCGACATCGCCCATCTCGTCTCCACCATCCTGCTGGGCACCGCGGCGCGACAGGTGCTGATCGGCGGCGGCGTAGGCATGGGGCGGACCGGTCTGCTGGCGAAGGTCCGTCGAAACGTCGTCGTCCAGCTTGGGGGCTATTTGCCGCATGTCGACGATTCCAGCATCGGCCGGATCGTCATGACGCCGCTGCTTGGCGATCAGGCCGGTCCTTTGGGCGCCGTGGCCTTGGCCATGGATGCGCTGAGCGCGGAGGGCGTCAGTTGACGCCCTTCTGCCGGAGGAGCAGCGGCAGGACCATCATCGGCGCGACCATGGCGATCACGCTGGCGACCAGCAGATCGTCGACCCACCGATAGACCGTCGTGAAGAACATCAGGAAGGCCATCGTCGCCAGAACGGGAAGGATCAGGGGAACCACCCCACCCTCCATCCGCCGGCCAAGGACGCCGATCGCATCATCCATATGGCCCGTGCGGCGCTGGCCTTCAGGGCGTGCGCCGCCGGCGCCGTTTCTCATCGGCCGGTTCATGTCCTGATCCTCACTGATCTGATCAGTTTCATATAACAACCAATAACCGGACTTCCAGACGGGAAGATCGATACGGACCGTTTCCGATCTCGACAGCAAGGCGGATGCGGGTGGGATGTCCCGCACTTCCGTTGACCGCTGGCCCGATAGTGCGTCCTTTCCGGATGGAGGCCCTTGCCTGACGGGAGCGACCGTTCATAAGGAACCGCATGACCACGATCCGCCTGCTCGCCCATAGCGTCGAAAAGCCCTGGGGCCGCATCGATATTCCTGCCGCCATCGCGCCTTCGGATGGCCGTCGCGTCGGCGAAGTCTGGTTCTCGCCGCCGGAGCAGGAAGAAGGCCGGCCTTTGCCGCTGCTGGTCAAATATATCTTCACCAGCGAAAAGCTGTCGGTTCAGGTCCACCCCAATGATGCGCAGGCGCGGGAACGCGGGCTGGCGGGCGGCAAGTCGGAATGCTGGTACATATTGGATGCGGAACCCGATGCGCAGCTGGGAATCGGCCTGACCCGCGGCCTGACGGCAGAGGCGTTGCGCACAGCGGCCCTCGACGGCAGCATCGAGGCGCTGATGGACTGGAAGCCGGTGCGGGCGGGCAGCTTCTACTATATTCCCGCCGGCACGGTGCACGCCATAGGCGGCGGCGTGACGCTGGTGGAAGTGCAGCAGAATAACGACGTGACCTACCGCCTTTACGATTATGGCCGGCCGCGCGAACTGCATCTGGAAGAGGCGATGGCCGTCAGCGTGGCGACACCCTATGCCCTGCCCGACCAGGTCTTCCCGATGACGGCGCAAGAAAGACTGGTGGCGGGCGGCGATGCGCCCTTCATCCTTGACATGGTGCAGGGTGAAGCCGGAACCGGGCAGCGGATCGAAGGAGAGATGGCCTGGTTCATTCCGCTGGCCGGCGCCGGCACGATCGACGGCGAGCCGTGGCGGCAGGGCGAATGCTGGCTGATCGAGGGGACCGCCGGCCTGACCATCCATGACGGGATGAGCGCGCTGCTCGCCCGCCAGCCTTGAAACATCGGCGAATCGGGGGGACTGCATGCCACGGGGAGAAATGATCGCGGACAAGCGCGTCCTGTTCGTGATGGCGGTGGAGGATGAATATGGTCCTCACCTCAGAGCCCGGTTCGACCCGCTGATGACCGGCGTGGGCCCGGTGGAAGCCGCGCTCAACACCGGCCTTGCCCTCCAGCGGCTGGATCTGGAAGGCGCGCTGCCCGACCTCATCGTCTCGCTGGGATCGGCGGGATCGCGCATCTGCACCCTGGGCGAGGTCTATCAGGTCGCCAGCGTTTCCTGGCGGGACATGGACGCCTCCCGCCTCGGTTTTCCGAAGGGCGTGACCCCCTTTTCCGACCACCCGGCCGAAATAGCGCTGCACATGCCGCTGGAACTTCGCACCGCCCGGCTGTCCACGGGGGCGAACATCGTCGGCGGGGACGATTATGCCGCGATCGACGCGGACATGGTCGACATGGAGAGCTTCGCGGTCGTCCGCGCCTGCCAGCGCTTTGGCGTGCCGGTAATGGGCCTGCGGGGCATTTCCGACGGCCCGGGCGAATTGGCGGACATGCTGGGATGGACCCAGTTGCTGGCGCTGCTGGACGAGCGTCTGGCACAGGCGGTCGATATGCTGGAGGGAGCGCTTGGGCGCTGAGGAGATGCGGTCTTCTTAAGGCGCAATGGGCCGACTGCTGCCATTTCCCTCCCGCTGGCGGAAGGGGGAATGTCCTGGATTGGCCCCCTGGGACCTTTCTCCCCTTTATCTGAGGCGCCTGACCAGAACCGCCTCAATGCCCCTCAAAGGCGATGATCGCCGCCGACGCGACGCCGTCCGCTTCCAGCGCAGCCATGCCGCCCAGATCGGGAAGATCGATCGCGAACAGCGCCATCAGCACGGTTGCGCCCTGCTCCCGGACAAGTTGCGCCGCCGCAAGCGCGGTTCCGCCGGTCGCGATGAGATCATCGACCAGCACCACCCGCGCCCCATCCGGGATCTGCCCTTCATGCAATTCCAGCCGGTCGGTGCCATATTCCAGCACATAATCGATGCCGACGGTCTTGCCGGGCAGCTTGCCCTTCTTGCGCACGGGCACGAAACCCACCCCCAGCGCATGGGCCAGCGCCGCCCCAAGAATGAAACCGCGCGCCTCGATGCCGACGATGAAGGCCGGGTCGAGCGGCCGCGCCGCCGCCGCCATCCGCTCGACCAGTTCAGTGAGACCGGCTGCGTCCGCCAGCAATGTGGTGATGTCCCGGAACTGGATGCCGGGCTTGGGAAAATCGGGAATCGTGCGGACCAGGGCCGCCAGGCTGTCTGCGCTCATCTTCGCCCTCATAAGAAAAGGGGGCCCGGTTTCCCGCGCCCCCTCCGATGTTCTGTTCCAGACCCCGTTCAGGCGGCCTTTTTCTTGTCCGCCCAGATATTCTGGTAGGCCATATAAGCCAGGCCCGTCGCGATCAGCAGGAAGAAGATCGTCGCCAGACCCGCGCGACGGCGGTTTTCCAGCTTGGGTTCGGCCGTCCAGGTCAGGAAGGCCGCGACGTCCTGCGCCATCTGGTCGACGGTCGCCTTGGTGCCGTCTCCATAGGTGACCTGTCCGTCCGCCGTCAGCGGCGGCGCCATGGCGAGGTTCAGGTTCGCGAAATAGGGGTTGTAGTGCAGCCCCTCCGGCGTCTTCGCGTCCGGAAATTCCTTCAGCAGTTCGGCCGGCTGCGCCTGGAAGCCCGTCAGCAGCGAATAGACATAGGCGCTGCCGTGATGGCGGGCCTTGGTCATCAGCGAGAGATCGGGCGGGATCGCATTGTTGTTCGCCGCCGCCGCCGCGACATTGTTCGCGAAGGGCTTGGGGAAATAATCCGCCGGGATGGGATCGCGGGTCGACATCTCGCCCGTCTTGGGGTCGACGTCGGGGGTCTTGATCGCCCACTGCTTGGCGATCGCCTTGATTTCCGCCTCGTTATAGCCAATGCCCTTGAGGTCGCGGAAGGCGACGAACTTCAGGCTGTGGCAGGCCGAGCAGACTTCCTTGAACACCTGGAAACCGCGCTGGAGCTGCGCCTGGTCGTACTTGCCGAAGGGGCCGTCGAACGAGAAGGCGACATGCTTGGGATCGCGGTGGAATTCATGCTCCACCGTGACCGCCGGCGGCTCGGTGACATAGGCCACCGCGCCCACCAGGAAGGAAACCAGCAGCCAGCCCGCGAAAAAGAGGCCGACGAGAAATGCGCCGATGCGTATCATTAGTCTTGTCCCCCTTAACCGGCGTGCGACGGCTGCGGATCGCTGCCCATGCCGGGCAGCGCCTCGCGCTCACCTTCGATCGCATGGCGGCCAAGCACCGCCTCGGTGATCGAGTTCGGCAAAGGCAGCGGCTTTTCGAAGCGCGAGATCAGCGGCAGGATGATCAGGAAGTGGGCGAAATAATAAGCCGCCGCGACCTGGGAGATCATCACATAGGGTTCCGCCGCCGGCGCGCCGCCGCAATAGCCCAGAATCAGCACGTCGACGATCAGGATCCAGAAGAACTTCCTGAAGGTCGGGCGATAATTGCCCGACCGCACCGGGGAGGTATCCAGCCAGGGCAGGAAGAAGAGCAGCAGGATCGACGCGAACATCGCCAGCACGCCCAGCAGCTTCGCCGGAACGAAGAAGAAGTCCACGGTGAAGGCGCGCAGGATCGCGTAGAAGGGCCAGAAATACCATTCAGGCACGATATGCGCGGGCGTCGAAAGCGGATTCGCCTCGATATAATTGTCCGGATGGCCCAGATAGTTGGGCGCATAGAACAGCAGGACCGCGAACAGGATCAGGAACACGCCCGCCCCGAAACCGTCCTTCGCGGTGTAATAGGGGTGGAAGGGCACAGTGTCCTGCGGCCCCTTCACTTCCACGCCGGTCGGGTTGGAGGAACCCGGAATATGCAGCGCCCAGATATGCAGGATCACCACGGCGGCGATCACGAAGGGCAGCAGGAAGTGCAGCGAGAAGAAGCGGTTGAGCGACGCGTTGCCGGGGGCGAAACCGCCCAGCAGCCAGGTCTGGATCGGCTCGCCCACCACGGGGATCGCGCCGAACAGGCCGGTGATCACCTTCGCGCCCCAATAGGACATCTGCCCCCAGGGAAGCACATAGCCCATGAAGGCGGTCGCCATCATGAGGAGGAAGATGACGAGGCCCAGCAGCCACACCATTTCGCGCGGCGCCTTGTAGGAACCGAAGAAAAGACCGCGGAAGATGTGCAGATAGACCACGATGAAGAAGAAGCTGGCGCCGTTGGCATGGGCATAGCGCATCAGCCAGCCGGCGTTCACGTCGCGCATCGTCTGTTCGACGGTGCCGAAGGCGACCAGCGTGTTGGCGCCGTAATGCATCGCCATGATCACGCCGGTGACGATCTGGATCACCAGCGCGAGGCCGGCCAATACGCCGAAGTTCCAGAAATAGTTGAGGTTGCGCGGCACCGGATAACCGGCGCCCACGGCATTGTAGACGAGGCGCGGCAAGGGCAGCTTCTCGTCGATCCACTGCATCGCGGGATGCTTGGGAGTATAATGTTCAGCCCATGGAAAGCTCATGACAGTCCCCCTCAACCCACGAGAATGGCAGTGTCGGAAGTGAAGCTGAACTTCGGCACTTCCAGGTTCTTGGGCGCGGGGCCCTTACGAATGCGGGCGGCGGTGTCGTAGGACGAACCGTGGCAGGGGCAGAAATAGCCGCCATATTCGCCCCTGTTCTCACCCTCGCCCGCGCCCAGCGGCACGCAGCCCAGATGGGTGCAGACGCCCATGGTGACCAGCCACTGCTTCTTGCCGTCGACGGTGCGTTCCTCCAGCGTCTGCGGATCGCGCAGGCTGGACGGATCGACCTTGTCGGCTTCCGCGATTTCCTTGTCGGTCAGGTGCCGGACGAACAGCGGCTGCGACCGGAACGTCGTCTTGATCGCCTGGCCCGGCTGGATGGAGGACAGGTCGACCTCCGTCGAGGCGAGCGCCAGCACGTCGGCGCTGGGGTTCATCTGATCGACCAGCGGTATGACCACCGCGACCGCACCGACCCCGGCGAAGCTCACCGCGGCGATGTTGATGAAATCGCGACGGCGAACACCGTCGCTGCCGCCTCCATCGGAGACGGACGCCCCCTCACTCTCCAAATGTTCAACGATCGCCATGCACCTCAACCCTTGCAAGAACGTCCCTGACCCCGCCGCATTGCCCATTATGGCTATGTTATCGGGAGAGCCGCGGCGCCCAAGCAGAAGGGCGCGCCTTTCCCCCTGGCGCGGTTTGCAGGCCTGATAACCGTAGGATGCGCCATTTGCCAAGCCTTTTAGACAGGCTAGGAGAATTAACCGCGCTGTTCTATGGCGCGGCGCATGCGTATCGCCCTTTATCAACCCGAAATCGCCGGCAATGTCGGCGCGATCCTGCGCCTTGCCGCCTGCTTTTCCGTGCCCGTGGACATCATCATGCCGATGGGTTTCGCCTTTTCCGACGCGAAGCTGAAACGCGCCGCGATGGACTATGGGGCGGCCGCCGACATCACCCAGCATGCAAATTTCCAGGCGTTCGACGCCCGGCGCCGGGCCGAAGGGCGGCGGCTGATGCTGATGAGCAGCCATGCTTCGCAACGCCTGCCGGAGGTGGAATTCCGCGCCGACGACGTTCTGCTGATGGGATCGGAGAGCGCCGGCGTCCCCGACAGCGTGCGCGATCTGGCCGATGTGCGCGTGCGCATTCCGATGGCGCCGGGCTTTCGGTCCTTGAACATCGCCGTTTCCACGGGCATCGCGATAGCAGAGGCCCTTCGCCAGACCGGAAGTTTCCCGCAATGACAGAGTTACCGAAAATGACGTTGGCGCTCGACCCGCAACAGCAAGCCGCCCGCGACTGGTTCGAATCGCTGAGGGACCGCATCTGCGCCGAATTCGAGGCGATCGAGCGGGAGGCGGGGTCCGACGCCCGCTTCGACTATATCGCCTGGAATCGGGAGGCGCCCGGCCTAGCGCCCGGCGAAGGCGGCGGCGGCGTGCGCGGCGTCATGAAGGGCAAGGTGTTCGAGAAGGTCGGCGTCAACGTCTCGACCGTGGGCGGCGCCTTCTCTCCGGAGTTCGCCAGGACCATCCACGGCGCGAGCGAAGACCCGAGCTTCTTCGCCACCGGCATCAGCCTGGTCGCGCACATGGCCAATCCCCATGTGCCCGCCGTGCATATGAACACGCGCTATCTGAGGACGTCCAAAAGCTGGTTCGGCGGCGGCGCGGATCTCAACCCTCCCCTGCCGCGCGAGGAGGACACGGCCCATTTTCATGATGTGCTGAAGGCCGCCTGCGACGCCCATGACCCGGACTATTATCCCCGTTTCAAGGCATGGGCGGACGATTATTTCTTCATTCCGCATCGCGGCGTCCATCGCGGCGTCGGCGGAATATTCTACGACCATCTGGAGGGCGATTTCGACGCGAATTTCGCCTTCACGCGGGACGTGGGCGAGGCGTTCCTCAAGGCCTTCCCGCCCATCGTCCGGCGGCGCATGGGGGAAAGCTGGTCGCGGGAGGATCATGCCCGCATGCTCGAATGGCGCGGCCGCTACGCCGAATTCAACCTGGTGCATGACCGCGGCACGCTGTTCGGGCTGAAGACCGGGGGCAATGTCGACGCGATCCTGATGAGCCTGCCGCCGATGGCGAGCTGGAGCTGAGCATGGGCCTGACGCCGGTTCCCGACGATCGGATCGCGACGATCGTCACCCATCTGGAAATGCGGGAGCGGCCGAAACCCGCCCCCATCCCGCCCGCCCCGTTGCGGCTGGTGCCATGGAAGGCGCCGACGCCAGAGGCCTATCGCGCGCTGTTCCGGCGCGTGGGGGAGCCGTGGCTCTGGTTCTCCCGCCTGGTGATGGACGACGCCGCGCTGAGCGCGATCATTCACGATCCCGCGGTCGAGGTCTATGCCGTCACCGATCCCCGGGGCGTGGAGGTGGGGCTGCTGGAACTCGACTTCCGTTCATTGCCCGACTGCGAGCTGGCCTTTTTCGGACTGATCCCGGAATTGACCGGCAAGGGTCTGGGCCGATGGCTGATGGCGCAGGCCAAGGCGCTGGCCTGGCGCAAGGAGGTCACGCGCTTCTGGGTGCATAGCTGCACGCTCGACAGCCCCGCGGCGCTGGGATTTTACCGCAAGGCGGGCTTCGTGCCCTACAGGCGTGAAGTGGAAATCTTCGCCGATCCCCGACTTGCGGGGCTTTTGTCGCCCGACGCCGCGCCGCATGTGCCGGTGCTGGGTCAGCTGCCCTCCGCCTGACGATAGAGCCGCGCCAGCATCACCAGCATATAGACCTGCACCACCGTCGACACGACAGCGGCAGCCACGCCGCCGATCAGCCGGCCGCCCGTCGGACCGCCGATCAACGTCCCGATCAGGCCGAACACCGCCTGCGCCGCGCCGCCGACAATGGCGGACAACAGCGTCAGCGCCACGATGAAGCCGAACAACCGCCAGAAATGCCCCCTGGTCAGCGCCCAGCCATGGCGCAGCGACGCCATGACGCCCGCCGTCCCGTCGATCACTACGGGATTGAGCAACAGCAGCCGCACGCTCGCGAAGATGGTGACGGCCACCACTCCCGCGCCGAGCAGCAGCGCCAGCGTCGCGCCCACAGGCTTGGCGATGAGCGACAGGATCGTCACCGCCAGGGTGGCGGCGATCACCGCGCCGGCCAGGAAACCGGCGACCACCAGCGCCACGCCCAGCAGCACCGGAAGCCGCGCAAAGCTCAGCCGCAGCGCCTCTCCCACGCTGATGCCCGGGCGCAGGGCGAGCGCCAACAGGGTCAGCGATCCGAACCCGATGATGATCATCGCCAGCATCATCGCCAGCCAGAAGCTGCCCGGCACCTGCGGCATGGTGGTTTCCGACAGGTTCCATTTGGCGAGTTCCGGCGGCGTCATCTCCTGAAGGATGAGGCCCGGCAGGGCGACGAACAGCAGGGCGACGGGAAACAGCAGGCTGCTTTCGCGCGCGACGAAGGCGACCGCCTCCTCCCACGCCTTGCCGATGGACATTGTCGCCATATCTCTACGCCCTGTTCTCTACCCGATGCTCTGAAAATCGCGGAGGAGACTTGATCGCTCGCTCTGCCCAAGTCAAGGAAGCGCCATGTCCTCGCCATCCCCAGTCCAAGCCCCTGCCGCCCCCAGCGTGGAATGGCGCGTGGAAAGCGCGCCCGTCGACTACCCCCGGGCGCTGGCCGAGATGGAGGGCCGGGCCGCCGCGATCTTCGAGGGGCAGGCCGCAGAGCGGGTCTGGCTGCTCGAACATCCGCCGCTTTACACGGCCGGAACCAGCGCCGATCCGGCCGAACTGCTCGACCCGCGCTTTCCGGTGCACGATGCGGGGCGGGGCGGACGCTATACCTATCATGGGCCGGGCCAGCGCATCGGCTATCTCAACATCGACCTGCGGAATCGGGGCAAGGACGTGCGCAATTTCGTCCATCACCTGGAGGGATGGATGATCGACGCGCTGGCCGATTTCGGCATAGCGGCCCGGCGCGCGGAGGGACGGATCGGCATCTGGACCGACGATGCCCAGGGGCGGGAGGCGAAGATCGGCGCCCTCGGCATCCGGGTGCGGCGCTGGATCACGCTTCATGGCTTTTCGATCAATGTCGATCCCGACCTGTCCCATTTCGGAGGCATCGTGCCGTGCGGCCTGGCCGAATATCCTGTGACGAGCATGGCGGCGCTGGGCGTGAAGGCATCGATGACCGAGCTGGACTCGGCGCTTGCCCGGCATTTCCCGGCCTTTCTCGGCCGCCTGCGCCGGTGCCCGGTGGCAGATGGAGCGGGGGTTGAGCAATGCGGGACGGGCCGCTAGGGTCGCGGCTTTCGCCAGGTGGGGGGCTGCCGGGCATGCAACGCTTTAGGAGACCCGGATGCGTCCTGACGTCAAGACGACAATGGCAATATTGGTTTCGGCCGGCTGCATGGCGCTGGCCGGATGCGGCAGCAAGAAGGAAAGCGGCACCGCCGTCCCGATGAACAATCTGGAAGTGGTCGACGGCACCGCCACCGACGCCATGACCGATCTGGACGGGGTGCAGAGCGAGGGCGTGGCCGTCGCGCTTCCCGCCAACCGCAGCGACAATGCGGCCGCTCCGGCGGCGGCGAAGAATGAGAGCGAGGGCAAGCCCGCGGCCGATACCGAAGTGCTGTCGGATCAATAGGCTGGCGTCCGCGTTCAGGCATGATACAGACGGGCGGGAGATAGTTCGCAGCGCTCGTTACAAAGAGGGATTTCAATGACATTGCGTTATGTGGGCCGTTCCATTGGGCACCGATCCCTGGGACGCCGGGTCGTGCTGGGGCTGGCCATGACGGCGGCGGCGCTGATGGCGCAGCCGGCCGCCGCGCAATTCTTCTGGTCGCCGCCCGATTTCTCGACCCCGCCCCTGACCGACGCCGAAGCCACGACCGCGCTGGGCCTGCCGGGCGCGACCGCGGCGGAGGTCAAGGCCGGGCTGGTGTGGAACCTGCGCGCGGCGTTGAACGTCGCGGCCCTGCAATGCCAGTTTGAGCCGACCCTGCTGTCGATCAGCAATTACAACGCCATGATCGCCCATCATGACGCCGAACTGGACGCCGCGCAGACGACGCTGCTCGGCTATTTCCAGCGGACGGTCGGCAAGGGCAAGCCCGGCCAGATGGCATCGGACCAATATGGCACGCGCATCTATTCCGGCTATTCGACGGTGCAGGCGCAACGCGGCTTCTGCCAGGCGGCGGCGCTGGTCGGACGGCAGGCGATCTTTGCCCAGCGGGGCACGCTGAACGATGTGGCGCGCAACGGACTGGGGTCGATCAAGAAGTCGCTGGTCCTGGCGGGCGAGCAATTTTACGGCGATCCGGGACGCAGCTATTCGCTGACCCTGCCGTCCTTCGACCCCAAATGCTGGAAGAAGGGCAAGATGCTGCCCGCATGCCAGCTCGCATGGAACCAGAAGATCGGCGTTCAGCCTTAAGGCAACGGCGCCAATCACGACATTCCTCCTCCCGCAAACGGGAGGGGGCAGGGGGGCGGGCCGGCCCGACGTCAGCGACGGTTTTCAGCGACCAGAGCGGTTTTCATCGCTCCAGGATGGAAGCTTCCCCTGAGGCAGGCCACGGCCCTCAGCGCAATCCCAGATATTTGTGCGACTGAAGGCTGAGCCGCCAGCGGGGCCGCCCCATCACCAAATCCACCGCCGCCCGCGCGTTTTCCGCTGCCTTCGGATCGTCCAGCGGCTGCACCAGCCAATGATCGAAGGCCCAGCGCTCCATATCCTCGACATCCGCCAGGCTGTGCCCCCGCCCCGGCTGCGGCCAGACCAGCTTCAGCTCATTGCCGCTGCGCTGGACCACCTCGCTGCCCGCCTTGGGGCTGATGCAGACCCAGTCCAGCCCCGGATGCGCGGGCAAGGTGCCGTTGCTTTCGATCGCAATGGCAAAGCCGCGCGCATGGAGCGCATCGACCAGCGCATCGTCCACCTGGAGCATCGGTTCCCCGCCGGTCAGCACGATATAGCGCCCCTCCCGCCCCTCGCCCCAAAAGGCGAGCGCGGCTTCGGCCAGACCGTCCGCATCTGCGAACCTGCCCCCGCCATCGCCGTCGGTGCCGACGAAATCGGTGTCGCAAAAGCGGCAGACGGCGCTTGCCCTGTCCTGCTCCCGCCCGGTCCAGAGGTTGCAACCGGCAAAGCGCAGGAAGACAGCCCGGCGACCGGCATGGACGCCCTCTCCCTGAAGGGTCAGGAACATTTCCTTGACGGCGTAGCTCATGGCGTCAGGGCTTCACCGCATAGTCGGTGGGATCGGGCAGACCGGCCTCCACGAAACCCTTGGACCGCAGGCGGCAACTGTCGCAGAGGCCGCAATGCCTGCCGTCCGGCGTCGGATCGTAGCAGGACCAGCTCAGCCCCGTATCCAGCCCCAGCCGATAGGCTTCGCGCACGATGTCCGCCTTGCTCATATGCTGGAGCGGGGCATTGATCCGGACCGGATTCCCCTCCACCCCTGCCTTGGTGGCGAGCGCGGCCATCTTCTGAAAGGCGTCGATGAACTCCGGCCGGCAATCGGGATAGCCCGAATAATCGAGCGCATTGACGCCGATGAACACGTCGTTCGCGCCCGCCACCTCGGCCAGGCCCAGGGTCAGCGACAGGAATATGGTGTTGCGCGCGGGCACATAGGTGACGGGAATGCCGGTCCCGACGCCGCCCTTGGGCACGGCAATGTCCGCGGTGAGCGCAGACCCGCCAAAGGCCGTCAGGTCCAGCGGCAGCACGATATGCGAGATGGCGTTCAGCGCCGACGCGACTCGACCCGCCGCCTGCAATTCCAGCCGGTGGCGCTGATTATAGTCGATCGACAGGGCGAACAGGCGATAACCGGCCTCGCGCGCCAGCCCGCCCGCCACCATGGAGTCGAGCCCGCCCGACAGCAGGACGACGGCGAATTTTCCGTTATGGGCAACCATGAGCGCCGCGCTACGCCTCCCGACGCGTCAGCGCAAGCCGGTCGCGCCTAATGGCAGGCGCCGAGCCAGCGGCCCTCCAGCGCGAAGGCGAAGGGCGCGCCGTCGGCAATGCCCTGCGACTGGATCTGCACCAGCCGGGACGTTTCGACGCGCAGGTCCGTCCGCCCATTGCCCGCCGCGCCGCATTCATAGGTGACGACCAGCCGGTTGGCGACATCGCTGACGGTGAAGCTCTTGCAGGCATGGCCAGCATGGCGGCTTTGCAGAAGCTGGCTGAGGCTGGAGACGCAGAGCTTGCGCGCGGCGCCATCCTCGCCCCGCCCGCGCAATTCCCATTCACCCGTCTCCAGTCCCTTGGGCAGGCGTGACGCGGGCGCCGCCGCCTGCACGGCAGAAACCGCCATCATCATCGCCGCCGCACCAAGGGCGCGCCGCTTTGCCACCATTCCGATCCCCCTGTCGATCGTTGCTGATCCAGATCAGCCTTGCGCGTCAATTGCGGCAATTTGATAGCAATAAGGAGGGCGCCCGCTCATTCCTCCGCGAAGCTGGCGAGCGCGACCGGGAAAAGACGCGAGCAGAAGGCGCAATCCACGCCGATAATGCCCTGATCATCCGCCATGTCCGCCCGCTCCGCCGCCGGAAAGCGGCCGATGACGCTGCGGATATGATCGAGGTCGCAACGGCACCCCTTGCTGAGCGCCGTGGGATCGGTGACGCGCACCTCCTCCTCTTCGTGGAACAGCCGCCAGACGATGTCGGACAGCGGCAGCGCGTTGTCGGTCAGTTCCGCGTCCTTGAGCGTATGGGCCAGCGCCTGGACATGCTCCCATTCCGGACGGTCGTGGCGGACATGCAGCCGTTCCCGCCCGACTTCCCCCTCGGGCAGGTGCTGGAGCAGCAGGCCGGCGGCAAGGCACCCCTCCCCCGTGTCGTGGCGCGTGGCGATCTGGATGATGCTGGGGATCTGTTCGGACTGGAAGAAATAATGTTCCGCCGCATCGGCAAGCGATTCGCCGTCCAATGGGACGATGCCCTGATAACGCTCGCCAGTCACCGCCTGGTCGAAGGTGATGGCGAGATAGCCCTTGCCGAACAGGCCGAACAGCGTCGGATCGGGGCCCAGTTCGGCCAGCCGGTCGGCATCGAACTTGGCATAGCCGCGCACCTCGCCGCCCTTATAGTCCGCCACCAGCAGGCTGACGACGCCATTTTCGGTCTGCGCCTGAAGCGTGAGCTGACCGCCCGCATCCTTGAGCGTCGAGCCGAGCAACGCCGCCAGCACCAATGCGGAGGCGAGCAGCCGCTCGATCTGCGGCGGATAGGCATGGGCGGCAAGGACATCGTCGAGCACCGGCCCCAGCCGCACGATCCGCCCGCGCGCGTGGCGGGACGGGATGGTGAAGCCAAGGGCCTGGTCAAGGGTAGCGGAAGAGGTCAAGTCAGGCTCCGTGCGGCGCGCCGGGGCGCGCCGATCATGCAAAGGCGCTTAGATAGGTTGCGATGCCCGGGCATGCAAATGGACTTGGGTTTGGGCTTGATCGGTGGGATGCGGACGGTCTGATCGCGGCCCGCTCCTTGGGACAGGTCGTGCTCCCGCGCCGGCGGGAACCCGGTTCAGGCGATGCGATAATCTGCGGAGGGCGGGACCGGGCTCCTGGCCGCGCAGGAGCCCCAAACTCAACCAAGCCGGCCCAACGCCCAGAGCAGCACCGACTTCTGCGCATGGATACGGTTTTCCGCCTCATCCCAGATCACCGATTGCGGCCCGTCTATCACCGCTTCCACCACTTCCTCGCCGCGATGGGCGGGCAGGCAATGGAGGAACTTCGCCGCGGGCTTCGCCAGCGCCATCAGTTCCGGCGTCACCTGATAGGGCATCATCGCCTTGAGCTTCTCCTCGGCATGAGCCTGGCCCATGGAGATCCAGGTGTCGGTGACGACGATGTCCGCGCCGGCCACCGCCGCCTGCGGATCGCGGGTGCGCAGGATGGCGGCGCCACGGGCCTGCGCCTCCGCTTCGAAGGATGGGTCGGGATCATAGCCCTCCGGCACGGCGATGCGCACGCCGAACTTCATCAGGCCCGCCGCCTCGACAATGGAATGGAGGACGTTGTTGCCGTCGCCCAGCCATGCCCATTGGCTGCCGGGCAACGCCACGCCATGCTCCACCACGGTCAGCAGGTCGGCGACGATCTGGCAGGGGTGCGACAGGTCGGTGAGGCCATTGATCACCGGAACGCTGGCGTAATGCGCCATTTCCTGGATCTTCGCATGATCGTCGGTGCGAATCATGATGGCGTCGGCCATGCGGCTCAGCACGCGGGCGGTGTCCGCAATCGTCTCGCCCCGGCCAAGCTGGCTGGTCGCGCCGTCCAGGATCAGCGATGTGCCGCCCAACTGACGGATCGCCATGTCGAACGACACGCGGGTGCGGGTCGAATTCTTCTCGAAGATCATCGCCAGCGTGTGACCGGCGAGCGGCGCATCCGCATCCGCTTTGCCCTTGGGCCAAGCTTTGCGCGCGGCCTTCCGGTCGATGGCGTCGGCAATCATGGCGGCGATCGCATCGCCGCCGGCGTCACTCAGATTCAGGAAATGATTGGTCATGAGGAACCCCCTCAACCCGTTCGGGCGAACGGAGAGTAATTCAGGCCGCAGCCTCCGCAAAGCTCCGCGCCCCGGCGGAAAGCCGTTCGACGCATTCCGCGACATGGCTTTCCTCGATCACGAGCGGCGGCAGGATGCGCACGACATTCTGTCCCGCCGACACCGTCAGCAGGCCGTGATTGTCGCGCAGATGCGCCACGAACTCGCGGGCGTCATAGTCGCTCTTCAGCTTCACGCCGAGCATCAGGCCCAGCCCACGCACATCCTCGAACATGTCGTGATTGGGGATAAGCTGCTCCAACGCCGAACGCAGGCGCGCGCCGATGGCCTTCACATGGTCGAGGAAACCCTCGCCCAGCACTTCGTCCAGCACCGTCATGCCGACGGCCATGGCCAGCGGATTGCCGCCATAGGTCGACCCATGGGTGCCGAACACCATGCCCTTGGCCGCTTCCTCGGTCGCGAGGCAGGCGCCCAGCGGGAAGCCAGCGCCAATGCCCTTGGCCACCGCCATGATGTCGGGGGTCAGGCCATATTGCTCATGCGCGAAGAAGGTGCCGGTGCGGGCATAGCCGCACTGCACCTCGTCCAGGATCAGCAGCAGGCCGCGATCGTCGCACAGCTTGCGCAGGCCGCTCAGAAACTCCTGCGTCGCCGGCGTCACGCCGCCTTCGCCCTGCACCGTTTCCACCAGGAAACCGGCGGTGTTCTCATCGACGGCGGCCGTCGCGGCCTCCAGATCGTTGAACGGCACCACGGTGAAGCCGGGCAGCAGCGGTTCGAAACCGTCGCGCATCTTGGGCTGGCTGGTGGCGGAGATCGTCCCCAGCGTCCGCCCATGGAAGGCGTTGTCGAAGCTGATGATCTTGTGCCGGTGCGCCTCGCCATTGGCATAGTGGTAACGGCGCGCGGTCTTGATCGCGCATTCCACCGCTTCCGCGCCCGAATTGGTGAAGAACACTGTGTCGGCAAAGGTCGTGTCGACCAGACGCTGCGCGAATTTCTCGCCCAGCGGCATGCCGTAGAGGTTCGACGTGTGCATCAGCGTCGCGGCCTGATCCGCGATCGCTTTGACCAGCTTCGGATGGCCATGGCCCAGCAGGTTGACCGCGATGCCGCTGGCGAAATCCAGATAGCGTTCGCCGCGCTCCCCGATCAGATAGCAGCCCTCGCCTCGGACCGGGCGTACATCGCACCGGGGGTAAACGGGCATGAGCGGCGTAATCGACATGGTCCTTCCCTTTCTGGGCTGATGCAAACAAAGTCCGAAACGCAAAAAGGCGGCCCCCGCCGGGCCGCCCTTTGCGAGCGCTGCCTATACAAGCGCGCCTTTGAAGGCGCAACCCCGTGCAACATGCCGTCATCCGGCGAAGGCCGGGATGACGGACGCCTTCAGCCGATCTGGTTCCACGCCTCCGCGATCTCGCCGATCATCAGGCGGGCCTGCTCCACCGGCGCGGCATCATGCTCCTTGGCGCTGACGAGCAGCAGGCGCCGCGCTTCGCGGTAGATCTGGGCGAGGCCAGTGGCGATGTCTCCGCCCTTGTCGAAATCGAGGCTCGATTCCAGCGCGAAGAGGATCGACATGGCGCGGGCCTGCTTGTCCGAAACCTTGAGCCGGTCGCCATTGCGTTCCGCCAGCGCGGCGGCATCCAGCGCCAGCAGCAGCTCGTCGAACAGCACCTTGACCAGCGCGTGGGGCGTCGCACCCTCGATCCGGCTGCCCGAATGGACCGCCGCATAGCGCCGCGCCGCCGCCGTGCCGCCGAACCCGCCATGATTGTAGAACATGATATTCCGACCCTTTCGGTATTAATTGTCGTTTTTGGTCCAGAGGGCGACCTGCTGCTGGAGATAGCTTTGCGTCGCCTTCAACGCCGACAGGCGCGTTTCCATGGCCGAATAGACCTTGGTGAGCTGTTCCTGATAGTTGGTCATCTGGGTATCGAGCTTGTCGAGCTGATCCGTCAGATCCTTCGCCAGCTTCTCATATTTGTCCTGCGTGGTGGCGAGCGGTCCGCCATCCTTCTTGATATTGTCGCGCACGCTGTCCATCAGGCCGGCAAGGCCGATATTCGCGGCGGTCTTGACCGACGGGTTCAGCAATTGCGTGATCGCCTTCGGATCGGCCGCAATCGCCTTGTCCAGCGCCTTGGTATCGAGCGACAGCGTACCGTCGCGATTGGTGCTGACGCCCAGGTCGTTCAGCGTCTTGTAGGCGCCGGTGCTGCTGAGCTGGGCCGACACCATCTGCGAAAGCTGCCGCTTCATGTCGCGGATCGAGGATTCTCCGTTCAGCACGCCCGCATTGGACGAGTCCGTGCCGGTGGAGGTGGCGGTGTTCAGCGCCTTCATCAGCGTGTTGTAGGCGTCGACGAATTCGACCATCAGGTCGCGCATCGACGTGGTCGGCTCGGTCGTGGCGAGCGTGACGCTGGTCCCAGGCGCCGCCTTGTTGAGGTCGATGCGCAGATAGGGGATCGCGCCGTCGATGGTGTTGCCGGCATAATGCTGCTCCACGCCGTCGAGCAGGATCACCGCGTCCGCCGGGTCGGCGGCGCTGGCCATGGTGCTGCCGGCCGGGACGCTGGCCTTGGTCCAGGCGAACTGGTCCAGGGACGCGCCGCTGGCATCGGGGGTGGAGGAAGAAACCGTCAGCGAGATGTCGTTGGCCGCACCGGTCGGCCCCTTCATCATCAGGCGGGTGCCCTGCGAATCGGTGATGACGGAGGCGGTGACGCCGGTACCGGACGCGTTGATGGCGGCGGCAAGGCCGGCATAGCTGTTGTTGGCCGAGGTGATGGTGACGGGAACCGCGGCGCCGGAACCGACCTTCAGCATCAGCGTGCCCGTGCCCACGGTCGCCGCCGCGCCGCTTGCCGCATCGGTGTTCGCGTTGACCGCCGACACCAGCGTCCGGCTGGTCGCCAGGTTGCGCACTTCGATCTGCGCCGGAAGGCCGGTGGGCGTGCCGCCGGGCAGCGCGCTGACCGAAGCGATGCTGGGGTCGTTGGAAGCCGGCGCGCCCGAATAGCCGGTGCCCGCGAGCAGGCTGTTCAGCGCATCGGCAAAGGTGTCGAGCGAACTGGAGGCCGACGCCAGGGCGGAAATCCGCGCGGTGTTCAGCGTCTGGCGACTGGTGATGGCCGTCTGGCGCGGTTCCTTGGTGGCGCTGACCAGGCTGGAGACGAGCGACGCGGTGTCGATGCCCGATCCCGCGCCTAGCGCCGTCAAGATGCTGCTGCTCACCGAAGTCATTGGCCGTCCTTTCAAGAGAGAGAACGGCCCTAGCGCGAAGACCTTTAGGAATGATTTTCAGGGGGGAAGGCAGGAGCCCACCTCACCGACGCAACATCCAGGCGCGTGGACGAATTTCGAAATGTCGGGGATTGGCCAATCCAAGACATTCCCCTCCCGTAAACGGGAGGGGTTAGGGGTGGGCGCGAGCGTAGCGAGCTGCTGACTTAGCCGTTGCAAAACAGCGCAGATGCCGCGCCAGCCCACCCCCTAACCCCCTCCCGCCTGCGGGAGGGGGAATGTCCGCAATCCACCCCAACCGCTCAGACCACAGTCCTGAATTTCTCAACGCCGCCTGCAACGGCGCGCTCGCGAGCAGGCGCAGGAGCGCCGCGACGAACCCGGCTCAAACGCCCGGAGACAGAATCTGGTCGACCGCGCCGCGACGGATGTTGGCCTGCGCCGCATGGGCATAGGCGGCCTGCTCCGCGATGCGCTTGGCGACGCGGATCGTGCTTTCCACCGCTTCCTTGGAGGCCGGGGGCAAGGGGACCAGTATCTGCGGCTCGGGCAGCATCGACTGGATTTCGTCGGCTGCCCCGTCGACCGTCACCGTGCCGCCCTGACTGCGCAATTCAGCCAGAATGTCGGCAATGCGGGCATGCACCTTGGCATATTCGGCGCTGGTCGCGATGCTTTCCTCCACGCCCGACTGATCCTCGGGCGTCGGCGCCTGCCGGGACGATCCACCGCCCTGATGCACGGTGGCGGCCGATGAAATGGGCGCAATCGCGGACACGGCGGACGGCGCGCGGGTCGCGCCGCGCTCCACCGACAATTCAGTCCGCGAAATATAGTCGTTCATGACGCACATCCTAATGCGTCCCCGTGAAGATTATACGGATATTAAGTCCTAAACTTAAGTTAAGGACGATCGATTTTCAGGAAACCGCTGATTATCAAGATGATTTTTTGCCGTCCGCGTCGAAGCGCAGATCGTCCGGCACGGTGATGAATGGCCGGTCCATCTCGCTCGCCATGCGATTCTCCACCCGGAAGACGAAGGCAAGGACGGTCGCGACCGCCATGTACAGCCCTTCATTGACGATCTGCCCGGCGCGCGAGGTGAAGTATATGGCGCGGGCCAGTTCGGGATATTGCAGCACCGTGACCCCGTTCTGGTCGGCAAGGTCGCGGATCGCCGCCGCCACCGCGTCGCAGCCGCGCGCCACCACCACCGGCGCGGCGTCCTGCCCTGGCTTGTAGCGCAAGGCGACGGCGAAATGGGTGGGGTTGGTGATGATGACGCTGGCCTCCGCCACCGCCTTGCGGGTCGAACCGCTCAGCACCTCATATTGCTTGCGGCGGATATGGCCTTTCAGCTCGGGGGAACCTTCGCTCTCCTTATGCTCGTCCTTGATCTCCTGCTTGGTCATCGACAGCCGCCTGGACCGCTGCATGAGCTGGGCGGGAACGTCGATGCCCGCGATCAGGAACAGGCCCCCCGCCATGATCAGGCAGGTCATGATGAACATGTTGCCAAGGTCCGCCATGGCGGGCGCCAGCCCCGCCTTGCCCAGCCCGACGATCTCCGTCAGCCGGTCCCAGATCATCCAGACGCCGATCGCGCCCAGCAGCGCGACCTTGGCGACGGACTTGACCAGTTCGATCAGCCCCTGGAGCCCGAACATGCGCTTGAGGCCGGCGGCGGGATTGAGCTTCGACGCCTTGGGCGCGAAGGCGCCGGGACGGAAGCCGAGCGAGCCGAGCAGCGCCGGCCCCGCAATGGCAGCCAGCAAGGTCGCCAGCAATATCCCCGCGACCGGCAGGGCGATGCCGGACAGCAGCGCGATGCCCCGGTCGGCCGGCGCGAAATTCACGATGTCCTCCCGCCGGAAACGCAACGCCTCTATCAGCATGTCGGACAGGGATTCGACCATCGATGGCCCCGTGACCGCGATCCAGCCAATGCCGGCCATCACCACCAATGCAGTGGCGAGATCGCGGGACTGGAGAATGTCGCCATTCTTGGCCGCATCCTTCAGCTTCTTGGCTGTCGGCTTCTCGGTCTTTTCGCCGCCGCCATTGCTCCCGGCCATGGTCAGTGCCCCTCCGCAATGGTCTGGGCCTGGTCCAGCCCGGCCTTCAGGGCGGCGGCGATCCCCTCCCCCATGATCGGCGCGGTGACGGCCAGCAGGATGAGTCCCGCCATCAGCGCCACCGGCATGCCGACCGCGAACAGGTTGAGCGCGGGCGCTGTGCGCGCCAGCATGCCCATGACGATCTGCACCAGCACCAGCGCGAAACCGACCGGCAGCGCGATGGTGACGCCCGCGCCGAGCAGCGCGCCGCCGAATTCGATCAGGTGCCAGACCGCATCGTTGCTCAGCATCGCGCCACCCGGCGGCAGCGCCCGATAGCTTTGCACGACAAAGCTCACCAGCATCAGATGCCCGTCCATCGCCAGCAGCAGGAAGGTCGACAGGATGGAGAGGAACTGGCCCACTGCCTGCGTCGCCTGGCCCGACGAAGGATCGACCATCGCCGCGAAATTGAGGCCCATGGTGTTGCCGATAGCCTCCCCGGCCACCAGCGCGGCGGCATAGCCGATCTGCACGGCAAAACCGATGGCGAGGCCGGCAAGCACCTCACCCGCGACCAGCATCACGCCCTGGAAACTGGCGACGCCGTCGGCGGGAAGCTGGATAGGCACGCTGTTGAGCGCTGCCATGCCCAGCGCCAGCGACAGGATCAGCCGCAATTGCAACGGCACGGCGGGCGCGCCGAAGACGGGCGCGGCGATGAAGGCGGCGCCGGGGCGGATCATGGCGATCAGCCAGATCCAGAGCTGGACTTCCACATTGACAAAGCCTGGGGCGAAGCCCGGCGCGATCATTGCAGCAGGTCCGGAATGCGCTCGAAAATCTCGCGCGTGAAATCGGCGATCAGCACCATGATGGAACCGCCGAACAGCACCAGCATCGCGCCGACGACGATGATCTTGGGGATGAAGGCCAGCGTCTGTTCATTGATGGAGGTCGCGGCCTGCACCATGCCGATGACGACGCCTGCGATCAGCGCGGGAATCAGGATCGGCGCGGCCGCCAGCGCCGTGATCCACAGCGCCTGCTGCGCCAGCCCCATGAAGAAATCGGCGTTTTCCATGGATCAGGCCGTCCCGGAGCCGTTTGGAGGAGAGAAGCGCCAGCCCTTCATGTCGCGAACGATCCGGCCAGCGAACCCATGGTCAACGCCCAGCCGTCCACCAGCACGAACAGCAGCAGCTTGAACGGCATGGAGATGATCGTGGGCGACAGCATCATCATGCCGAGCGCCATCAGCGTCGATGCGACCACAAGGTCGATGATCAGGAACGGCAGGAAGATCATGAAGCCGATCTGGAAAGCGGTCTTCAGTTCCGACGTCACAAAGGCCGGCAGCAGGATGGAGAAGGGAATGTCGGCGGGCGAGCGGAAGGCCGGCGCCTCCGCCAGATTGGAGAACAGCTTGAGGTCCGTCTCGCGGGTCTGCTTGGTCATGAAGCCGTGCAGCACCTTGCCCGAACGGCCCACCGCCTCCTCGATGGAAATCTGCCCCTTGCCATAGGGATCGAAGGCCTGGGCGTTGATCTGGTCGATGGCCGGCCGCATCACGAACAGGGAGAGGAACAGCGACAGGCCGACCAGCACCTGATTGGGCGGCGTCTGTTGCAGGCCAAGCGCCTGACGCAGCAGCGACAGGACGATGATGATGCGGGTGAAGCTGGTCATCATGAGGATCAGCGACGGCAACACCGTCAGCAGGCTCATGAGGATCAGGATCTGCAGCGATAGGGAGAGCGAACGGCCGTCGCCGCTGATCTGCCCCATGGCGCGGCTCAGCGCGCCGCCATTGTCGACGGGCGCCGGGGCGGCGGGCGCGGCCTGCGCAAAGGCGGGCATGGCAAGGACCAGGGTCAGCAGCAGCAGCGCCACCACGCCCCATTTCATCATCCCCGCTAAGGCGGGGACCCATCTCCCGGCAGCAGCCTGCGGACTTGAAGTCCGGAGATGGGTTCCCGCCTGCGCCGGAATGACGGTGGCAAGCAGGTCAGCGCCCGGCACGATAAGGGTCGCCTTCCGCGATCTTCTCGATCCGCCCCCGCGTCACGGAAAGCAGGATCTTCTTCCCCTCGAACTCCACGACGGCGAGCTTGCCGAACGTCCCCATCGGCAGCGCTTCCAGCACCTTGAGCGACCGGTCGTTCTGCCCCGCCATCATCCCCGGCTGATATTTGCGCCACAGCCACAGCGCGCCGAAGGCCATGCCGCCGACCAGAGGCAATAAAATCAGCAGCTTGACGAAATACCAGATCATGAGGGCTTTCCGCGAAGATGGTTAATTCGTCATCCGTTCCGAAAGATTGGCGCGCAAGGCAAGCGGTAAATCTGCCGCCTGCGCTTCAGCCGCGCCGCTCGACGCCCGCCAGCCGGCTTTCGGCAGCCGCGATTTCGACGATGCGGATGCCGTAGCGGCCGTTCACCGTCACCACCTCTCCCTTGGCGATCAGCGCGCCGTTGACCATGATGTCGAGCAGGTCGTCGGCCTGGCGGTCCAGTTCCACGACGCTTCCTTCGCCCAGGTCCATGACCTCCGCCAGCCGGAGCGAGGTCGACCCGACCTCCACCGACATGCGGACGGGAATGTCGGCCAGCAACCGGAACTGGCGGTTGTTCACCATGCGGGAAATGCTGTCCTCGCCCACGCTGTCAAGGCGGGGGGCTTCGCTCATGTCGCTCATTGTCCGGTTTCCTGTGCAAGCTTTTCGATCTGGAATGCGGCGCGGCCATCCTGTTCGCCGATGGAGCCGTGCGCGACGATACGGTCGCCCACGATCAGCGGCAGGCTGCGGTTGATGGTGACGGGAATGATGTCGCCGGCCTTGAGCTGCATCAGCTCGGCCAGGGACAGGTCGGGACGCGCCAGCACCGTGCGGGCGGGCAGGCGGATGTCGCGCATGCGGTGGGCGATGCGCGCCTGCCACACCGGGTCGGCGCGTTCGTCGTCGATCGGGATGCGGCTGCCGGTCAACGATTCGACGGCGCGCAGCGCGGACAGCGGGAACAGCAGGTCGACGGGCCATTCGGCATCGCGGCTGATGCTGATCAGGAAGCGTTGCAGCACCATCTGCTCGCCCGGCTGGGCCGCGGCGGCGAAGCCGATGCCGGTTTCCCGGACGATCAGACCGGCTTCTATGGCCAGCATGTCGCTCCAGCATTCCACCAGCCGGGCCATGAAGGCATCGGAAATCCGCGCGATCAGGCGATCTTCGGTCGGCGTGAACTCGCCGCGCGGCGGCAGCGCACGATTGCCGATGCCGCCATAGAAACAGTCGACCAGCGTCGAGATCATCGCCGCATCGAGCCGCAGAAGCACCTGCCCCTTGAGCGGCGCCAGGCGATAGACGCCGATGCTGGAGGAGCCGGGCACCTCATGCGCCCAGGCGCCGAATTCCAGCGCGCGCGCGTCCTGCGCGGCGACATGCGGGCGAACCCCGGCGATCGGCTCGATCAGGGCGCGCAAACGCCGGCCAAGCTTTTCGCCCAGCCGGTCCAGCCCCGACAGCATCAGCGGCGCCTGCGATTCCCCCCGCCCGAAGGCGTAGGCTTGAACGTCGGTCATTTCAGTCCCCAGCCGTCCCGGGCGGGGGACTTCCCGCCGATCAGGCAGCCCTATTGAATAACGAAATTGGTAAAATAAACGTTATCGACGCCGCCATAGCCCGTCTTCTGCTTCAGAATGTCGTTAATAATGCCCTTGATCTTCCCCTGAAGCGCCCTTTTCCCCTCCGGCGTCGACAGCGCCTCCACCGGCTGTTCGGCCAGCATCATCAGGACCTGGCTGCGAATCGCCATCTCATGGACCTTGATCGCCTCGACAACGCGAATGTCGTAATAGGTCGAAACGGCGATGGAAATCTGCGCAAAGGCGTCCGTATCCGACATGTTGGAGGTGAACGGCGTCTGAAGCTGGAAATAGGTCGCCTGATAGGCCGCGGGATTGGCCGGGCTGGGCAGGTCGATGCCCTTGGCCGGGACATGGACGCCCGAAGGGGCATGACCCCCGCCGCCGCCCTCATGCCCGCCGCCTTCGCCGCCGCCACCGCCGGCATAGCCATGGGCCTTCGCCACTTCCTCGGCATTTTCCCCCGCCAGCACGAGCACGGGCTTGTTCGGATCTTCCTTCGGCCCTTCTTCCTTCGGGCTGAAGAAACCCGCGGCGTAAAGACCGCCGGCCGCGCCCGCCCCGCCAACGACCATGGCGATGACGATGAGCAGGATCATCTTCATCCCACCGCCCTTTTTCTTCTTCGGCTTGGCGTCGTCACTCATCGGTCAAAGTCCCCCGCAATCCATGTCGTCAGGCATAGCGCGCGCGCGCGGCGGGATTGCCGGCATGGCGCAGCTCGTCATGGTTAAGAACGGCCGGATCGCCGGAATTTTTAGGGGCGAATGCGCTATTTTCCTGGGGACGCCAACGGCCCTGCCCCTGCGATTGCGCCATGTTCTGGCCGTTGTTCGCCCATGCGTTCGCGCCCTGGGAACCCTGTTGCTGCGCGCCCTGCTGCTGGGAGGATTGCTGTTGATTGGCGCTGTCCGCCCGCGCCGCTTCCGCGACAGGAGGCGCGCGTTCGATCTTCACCTCGGCAATGCGCACCGCCGAAAGTCCGGCATCAAGGCGCAGACGGTCGCTGTCCTGGCGCAGCGCCATTTCGGCGGCGTCGCTGGCGACGGTCAGGCTGACCGCCGCGCCGTCGCTGCCCTGGCGGATGTCCACCTGCACGGCCCCAAGCTGGTCGGCGTTGATCTGGAACCGCCCCTGCGCACCGTTCGCGGACAGCCCGGCAATCTCGCGGGCGAGGCCGTCGATCCACTGGCCGGAAACGCCCATGTCGACGATCTGCGCGCCAAGGCTGGCCGACAGGTCGGCCGGCGGCGGCGCGACGGCCGACGGCACTGGCGGCGCGGAAACGGGCTGGGCGAGCGGCATCGGGGGCACGGCATCGACCGGGTCATGCTGGACGGCATGGGCCGGCACGGCATCGACCGGCGTGGCGGCCCTGCCCGTTTCGACGCGGGCCGCGAGCGGTTCCCCGGCGCGGACCGGCGTGCCCGGCTGGCGGGCAGCGACCTGATCGCGCACGAGCTGGAGCAGGGCGAGCGCCTCGGACTTCACCGGGGCGCTGCCGGGATGCGCAGCGGGAACCGGGCCTTCCGGCTGGTCGGCCGATGCCGCAGGCGCTTCAATGGCTGGCTGCACAGGGGCGTCCGCCACGGGAGTCGGTTCAACCGTCGACTGGGCGGGAACCGGCTGTCCGGCAGACTGAGGCGGCAAGGGCGCCGCTACCGGCAGATTCTTGCCGCGATCCGGCTTGGCGGGCGCCGTTTGCGCGACCGGGGCTGTGGATGGCGGCAGCGCCTGCGCCGGAACGCTTGGCGGGGCCGGCATCTGGACAGCAGCGACGACCGTTGCCGGAGCCTGTGCCGCCTCGGCCTGCTCCTTCGGCCTGTCGCTGTCGCCCGGCTCGGCTTCCGCCGGCTCGTCGGCATGCTCCACCGCCGCGGCTTCGGGCAAGGCATCCACCTTTTCCGGCCTGGTTTCCTTGCCGGGGCGCGGGGCCTTGACCTGGGGATCGGGCGTCGCGACCGGCAGTTCCGGCCCGCCGACCTCGCCCTCTTCCATCGCGACCGGCGCCGCAGCAGGCATTTCCGCCGCGACCTCCTCGACGGAACCGCTATCCACCGCAGGGCCGGCATCCACCATAGGGCCAGCATCCACCGCAGGCGCCGTCTCCCGAACGGCGGCCTCGGCTGGCGCGTCGATCTTCCTCGCAAGTCCGGGCGGCAGCGGCAGCGAATCCTTGCGGTGGCTCTGCACCGCCCTCAATGCGTTGGCCAGACCGAAAGGCAAGGGGGAAGCCGTCTCGACCTCCGGATCGCCGCCATCGGCTTTGCCGGCCTTGGGCAGTGCGGGCTCCATGCCCTCGGCTTCATCCGCGACCGCCGGGGCGATCCCTTGCGGCGGGCCCGCGATCCCCGCGCTTTCCTGCGCTTCGGGCAAAGCGGCCATCGTGCCGTTCAGCAGCTGGGCGAAATCCGCCGCCCCCTCCGCAGGCACGGCCGACGCAGCCGCGCCATCGGCGGGCATCGGCGTCGCCGCCGAGGAAAAGAGCAGCGCCTTGAGGCTGGTCAGCATGTTCACGTCAGACATCTCCTGTCCTCTGCATCCGGCGATAGCGCGGCAGAGCCGCAAGCTTGTTCTCCCGCCATTCCTCCAGGTCCGCGCGGGCGCGATCCTTGAGCTTCACGGCGATTTCGCGATCCCGATTGGCCGCGAGGGAAAGGCCTTCCTTGACCTCCACCTTGCGGCGCGCATCGTAGAGCGCACCATCCAACTGGCGCCCCGCCTGTTCCAGACGGCCCGCCAGTTCCTGCATCGCTGCAAAATTCGCGCCAGTTGCGACGCCCTGCCCGGTAAAAAGATCGTTCCGCACATTGCGCAGCCGCTCGACATTGCGGGCAAGGCCCTCCGCCTCGTCGCGGGCGCGGGCGGTTTCGGCCGCGGCCATGGCATGCTGGACATGGCGGACGCGCAGCACGCGCTGGCGGCGGGCGACTTCGCCCTTCACGCGCCGAACTCGGCGATCAGGGCATGGGCGCTGGTGTCGAGGTCGATGAAGCTCTTCTGATCCTGACGAATGAAGTCGAGGACTTCCTGTCGCCGCTGCACGGCTTCATCGATCACCGGATCGTTGCCGGGGCGGTAGGCGCCCATCAGGATGAGGTCGCGATTTTCCTCATAGGCGGCCCAGAGGCGGCGATAGGCGGCGGCGGCAAGGCGATGCTCGTCCGGCACGACATCCGCCATGACGCGGGACAGCGACTTGCCGACATCGATCGCCGGGAAGATCGCCTGTTCCGACAGATGGCGCGACAGCACGAAATGCCCGTCGACAATGGCGCGGGCGGCGTCGACGATCGGATCGTCCGTATCGTCGCCATCGGCCAGCACGGTGTAGAGCGCGGTGATCGACCCGCCAGTCCGGGCGTCGACGCCGGCGCGCTCGACCAGACGCGGGATCAGCGCCAGCGCGGAGGGCGGATAGCCCTTCATCGCGGGCGGTTCGCCCAATGCCAGCCCGATCTCGCGCTGGGCATGGGCGCAGCGGGTCAGGCTGTCGATCAGCAGCAGCACCTTCTTGCCCCGCGCCCGGAAATATTCGGCAATGGCGGTGGCGCGGGCCGCGGCGCGCAGGCGCAGCACCGGCGGATGGTCGGCGGGCACGGCGACGACGATGCTCTTGTGCATCGCGCCCTTCAATTTGGTCTCCAGGAAATCGCTGACCTCGCGTCCGCGCTCCCCGATCAGGCCCGCGACGACGATGTCGGCTTCGGCGCCCTGGATCATCTGGCCCATCAGCACCGATTTGCCGACGCCGGACCCCGCGATGATCGCGATGCGCTGGCCGCGTCCGGCGGTCAGCAGCGCATTCACCGCACGCACGCCCAGGTCGAACGGCTCGGTGACGCGGCCCCGGTCGAGCACATTGCCCTTGACGCCGTTCAATGGCCACGACCCGCCCGCGATGATCGGCCCCTTGCGGTCCAGCGGCTGACCCATGGCGTCGATGACGCGGCCGATAAGGCCTTCGCCCACCTGCACCATGGTCGCCTGGGAATCCGGTTCGACCCGCGCCCCATTTTCCAGCGGCGCGTCGCTGTCGAGCGGCACCAGCAGCGTCCTGTCGCCGCGAAAGCCCACAACCTCGGCGCGGCAGACCGTCCCGTCCGAAGCGATCACCCGCGCGCCCGCACCGATGGGACGGCGAAAGCCGGTGACTTCCAGCATGCCCGCATCATGGCTGACCAGCCGGCCGACATGGCGCGGCTGCCGGTTCTGCACCTGCATATGGTCGAACAGCGTTTCCGCCTGGGCCAGCGAGGCGCGAATCATCAGGCCTTGCCCTCCATATCGTCCAGCAGGGCGCGCAGGCGCGACAGACGCACATCCGGGCCGTCCTCGACCCAGCCGTCGGCGGTTTCAAGGCGCACGCAGCCGCGCTGCATCGCGCCGTCGGGCACCAGCTTCACGCCGATGCTCTCGCCTTCCAACAGTTCGATGTCGTCGGGATGCAGGTGCAGCGCGCCCTTTTCGTCATTGTCCTCGATGAAGGCGGCCACGCTGTCGCAGCGCTGGAGCAGCCGTTCGATGTCGATCTCGACCTCGCCCACGATCTGCTCCACCAGCCGGACCACGGTCGCGGAAAGCATGGTGGACAGCATGCCGCTGGGCGCCGGCGCCAGCAGTTCCAGCGCTTGGGCAAGCTGCTGGCGGGCCTGCGTCTCGGCCGCATGGGCTTCCGCCGTCACGCGGCTGCCTTCGTCGAAGCCCATGGCGAAGGCTTCGATCCGCGCCTGTTCCAGCACATCCTCTTCGCTTTCCGGAATGCTGTCATGCACCGGCTGGCCGGGCGCGGCATGCGCAGGCGCGAACAGGCTGCGGAAGCCGCCGCTCGTCACCTGTCCCATGCCGCCCAGCGGTATGCTGGCGACTTCCGCATTGCTCCAGAGCTTAGACAAAATCATTCCCCTTGCCGCCCAGCATGATGGTGCCCGCATCGGCCATGCGGCGCGCGGTGGCGATGATCAGCTTCTGCGCGTCGATGACCTCGGCCAGGCGGATCGGCCCGCGTTCCTCGATCTCGTCGGCAATGGCCTGCGCGGCGCGGGCGGACATGGAACCGAATATCTTCGCCTTCAGCATGTCGTTCGCGCCCTTCAGCGCGACCACCAGGATCGAACTGTCGACGGTGCGCATCAGCGTGCCCATATTCTTGTCGTCCATGTCGATCAGGTTGTCGAAGACGAACATCTCCTCCTCGATCGTCTGGGCGACCATCTTGTCCCGCTTGGCCAGCGCCTTGATGATGCGCTGTTCATTCTCCTTGCGGACATTGTTCATGATCGCCGCCGCCTCGATGGTGCCGCCGCGCTGCGAGGCCCCGCCCTGCTTCTTGGCCATGTTGCCGCGCAGCAGGAGCTGCTCCAGATCGTCCAGCGCCTCGTTCGACACGGGGCCGAGCGTGGCGATGCGGTAGACCACTTCTTCCTGATATTCGGTCGGCAGCAATTGCAGCACGTCGGCGGCGATCGGCGCCTCCAGATGGGCGAGGACGATGGCCATGATCTGCGGATGCTCCGCCTCGATCAGCACGGCGATCTCCTTGGCGTCCATCCATTTCAGCATCTCAAGCTGGGTGGAGCGGGTCGGCGGGGTGATGCGGGCCAGCATATTCTCGGCCCGCTCCTCGCCCAGCGCCTTGGTCATCGCGCCGCGAATATGGCGGGTCGCGCCATAGCCGATAGTGGTGCGCTTCTTCGCCTTGGTGACGAAATGATCGAGCGCCTCATTGACTTCCTCGACCTGCACGTCGGCCACATCGTACATCGCATAGCCAAGCTGGCGCACTTCGTCCGGCTCCAGGCGCGAGAGGATCTGCGCGGCCTCATCCTCGTCGAACAGCATCAGCAGGACGGCGGCGGCGGCGCTGCCCTTCAGCGCCGTGGCGGTGGCGGCGTCAGGCATTTTCCTTCTTCCCTTCCTTCAGAAGGTCGCGGACGACCAGCGCCGCGCGATCGGGGTCCTGCTTCACGAAATTGCGGATCAGGTCGGCGCGCTGGGCATAGTCGTAAGTGGAGGAGATCATGTCGAGCGTGACCGGCGTCGACCCATCCGGGTTGACCGTCGCCTGACGGGTGATCTCGGTCGAGATTTCGCGGCCGATCTTCTGGCCCTCGGCGGCGACCTGTTCGGCGGCGGCGGCCTGAGCGGCGGCGCGGCGCTTCAGCAGCGGCCGGCCGATGCCGAAGATCACCAGCAGGGCGACCAGCAGCGCAGAGACGTTGCGCACCAGCGGCGACACCCATCCGGCTTCATACCAGGGCGCCTGAACCACTTCTTCCTTGGCGAAGCTGCGGGCGGAAAGGGCCACCACGTCGCCCCGCGCCTGGTCGAAACCGACCGCCCCCTTCACCAAAGCCTCCAGGGCCGCGATCTCCTGCGCCGAACGCGGCTTGCCGTCGGGCCCGTTGTCCAGCGCGACCGCGACCGACAGGCGCTTGACCGTGCCGATAGCGTCCCTGGTCACGGAAACCTCGCGGCCCAGTTCGAAGCTGCGGTTGAAGGTTTCCTCGGTCTTCATCAGCGGATTGGGCGGCGTGCCGGGCTGGGCTGCGGTCTGGGCGCTGGCGGCGCCCTGCGCGACGGCCTGGCCATTGGGATTGGTCTGCGTCACGGTCGGATTGACCGGCGCCTGATTGCTGAGCGCGCCGGGAATGCCGCTCGCTTCGCCGCCCGCGCCCTGACCGCGCGGGTCGGATGCCCAGGTGCCCTGTTCGCTGCGAAGACGCGCTTCATCCTGCGGATAGGTTTCGCGGGTCGCCTGCCGCTCCGCGAAGTTCAGTTCGGCATGCACTTCGGTCGAGAATTTGCCCGCGCCCAGAATCGGCGTCAGCAGCGCGATCACCGACTGGCGATAGCGATCCTCCATCTTGGTCTGGACGGCCAACTGGCGGTCGTCGGCGGCGTTGCTGTCATTATTGCTGAGCAGACGGCCATTCTGATCGACGACCGATATGTCCTCCGGATTGAGTTCCGGGATCGACGAAGCCACCAGATGCACGATGGCGCTGACCTGCTGGTCGGTCAGCGACCGGCCGGAGGCAAGACGCAGCATCACCGATGCGGAGGGTTTGGACCGTTCGCGCAGGAAGACGCTGGGCGGCTCGACCGCAAGGTGGACCTTGGCGCTCTCCACGCTGTCGATCGCTTCGATGGTGCGGGCCAGGTCCATTTCGCGGGCGGAGCGCAGCTTTTCGCCTTCCACCGCGCGCGATGCGCCCATGGGCAGGCTGTCGATCATGCTGTTGCCGTCGGGCGCGCTCTTGGGCAGGCCCTGGGCGGCGAGCATCATCTTCGCCTTGAAATAATCGTCCTCGCCAACGGTCATGCTGCCCGAATTGTCGAAGTCGTAGCGGATGCCATTCTGGTCCAGCACGCTCGCAACCGCCGACTTGTCGGCATCGGGCAGGGCACGGAACAGGTCGCGCTGCGGCGGTTCGCGCAGGGCGAGCCAGGCCGCGCCAGCGGTCGCGACGACGCCCAGCAGGCCCAGCAGCGGCAGGCTCTTCGCCACGGCGGGCTGCTTCATGAAGCCGGTGAAGCGCGCCTTCAGCGCATCGACGCCCTTCGCGCCGCCCGGAAAGGCGGGGCTGGTGGCCGGGAGAGCGGCGGCGCCGCCGACGGAGGGGGTGAGTGCGTTCTCGCTCATATTACACCGGCATGCTCATGATGTCCTTGTATGCGGACAGCAATTTGTTGCGGACCTGAAGGGTGGCTTCGAAGCTGACGGACGCCTGCTGCTTGGCCAGCATGACCCCGGCAATATCGGTGGTTTCCCCCCGTTCGAACGAGGCGGCTGCTTCGCCCGCCTGGTTCTGCAGGCCGTTCACCTGCTCCAGCGCCGATTTCAGCGCATCGGTAAAGCCGCCCGGCGCGGTTGCGCCATTGGTGCCGACCGCGGAGCCAGGGCCGACATTGCCGGTCTGGGCGACGTCGCGCAGCGCCGCGTTCTTCTGGAGGATGGCGTTGCGGATCGCCATCACGCTATCGGTCGGAGAAATTCCGGACATGCCCTATTCCTCCTCAGGCCGCCGCCCGCTCGCGCATCTCGGCAAGCCGATAGCGCAGCGTACGTTCGGAAATGCCCAGCTTGCGGGCGGCGGCGGCGCGATGGCCATCCGTTTCGCGAAGGGCGGCGCGGACCGCCTCCAGCTTGCTGTTATGCGCCACGTCGCGCAGCCGGATCGGATCGGCCGGCGCCAGGACCTGCTCCACGATGCGCAGTTGCGGCGCGCCGGTGATGTGCAGGTCGTCGGCATCGATACGGTCGCCGTCGCGAAGGACCACGGCGCGCTGAAGGACATTGCCCAGCTCGCGGGCATTGCCGGGCCAGACATGGCCGGTCAGCTTTTCCAGCGCCGCGGCGGTCGGCCAGACGAAGGCGTCCTGCTGGCGCAGCAGCATGGCGGCGGCGATGGCGGCGATGTCGCCCGGGCGCTCGGCCAGCGGACGCAGCTCCAGCGGCATGACATTGAGGCGCCAGTAGAGATCCTCGCGGAAGCGGCCGGCAGCGACTTCGGCGGCGAGGTTGCGGTTGCAGGCCGCGATGATGCGGACATTGACCGGCACCGGATGAGTCGCGCCGACGGGCAGCACTTCGCCTTCCTGCAGGGCGCGCAGCAGCTTCGCCTGAAGGCTGAGCGGCAGTTCGGCGATTTCGTCGAGGAACAGCGTGCCGCCGTCCGCCGCCAGGAACAGGCCCTCGGACGCATTGGCCGCGCCGGTGAAGCTCCCCTTCTTGTGACCGAAGAGCATGGCCTCCATCATGGTTTCGGGCAGCGCCGCGCAATTGACGGCGATGAAGTCGCGGGTCACGCGGCCCGACTGGGCATGAAGGAAGCGCGCCATGCCTTCCTTGCCGGTGCCCGTATCGCCCTGGATCAGCACGGTGGCGTCGCTGCGCGCCACGCGGCCGGCCAGCGTCATCAGCCGCGTGCTGCCGGCGTCGCCCACCGCGGGAACGGCAGCGGGACGGGCCAGCTCCGCGATCAGCGCGAAGGCGAAACCCATATCCTCAAGGCCGAAGGCGACGCGGGCAGGCAGGCCGTTGGCGGCGGGCACCAGCGAGGGCAGGCCGTCGATCAGGTTGATCAATATGTCGCGATGGGTCGCATGGCCGATTTCGGTGGCCAGCAACACGCGCCGGTCTTCCCGCTCGCGCGGGCTCTGGGCGTCCACGATCCGGACGGTAAAGAACGCATTTTCCAGCCAGTGCTGCAGGCCCGGAACGAGCGCGCAGACTCCTTGGCTCACGTCCAACGATGACATGAACTTGTCCCCATGTTTTGGCCGGCTTGTGCCCCCGCACGCCCCTGACCCCTTCGATGCGTTGAAACTGCCCGACTGTGGTTAGCATATGGTTAATGCGGCAAACCCCTTGCCGCATAACGGCAATTTTTTTCCGCCGAGGCGGAACTTTTCGCCGCTTCATGGATATATCGGCCCCCGCAAAGGGGCTCGAATGCCCTGTTTACGGGCCTTTTCAAGAAAATAGCAGAAAAAATCATCCCCGCCCTAAAAGCTTTTTTTCCGGTGCCGTTATCCCCTTTCGAGGCCGCAAGCAGCCTGATGGCAGCGACCTGAACGAACGAAAGGGTATCAAAATGACTGTTATCGGAACCAACTCCTCGGCGCTGCGTGCATCCAATGCTTCGGCCCAGGCCAGCAAGGCGCTCAGCACCGCGATGGAACGCCTGTCGACCGGCAAGCGCATCAACAGCGCGAAGGACGACGCGGCCGGCCTTGCCATCGCATCGACCATGACCTCGCAGATCCGCGGCATGACCCAGGGCATCCGCAACGCCAATGACGGCATCTCGCTCGCCCAGACGGCGGAAGGTGCGCTGGGCGAAGTCAGCAACATGCTGCAGCGCATGCGTGAATTGACCGTCCAGGCGCTGAACGGCACCAACGACACCAATTCGAAGGCGAACATCACCTCGGAACTCGACCAGCTGTCGACCCAGATCAACAGCGTGATGACCAACACCAAGTTCAACGGCATCTCGCTGTTCCCGACCACGGCGGCGACGATCACGATCCAGGCCGGTTCGACCGCGGCCGACTCGGTCTCGCTCTCCGTCGGCGGCATCGACCTCTCGGCCGTCGTCGGCGCCAGCGCCGCCACCGTGAGCGGCTCGGCTGCGACCACCGCCACCCTGGCGCTCTATGACACGGCGCTTCAGTCGGTCTCGACCGCCCGCGCCACGCTGGGTTCGACGCAGAGCCGCCTCGAATCGACGGTCAACACGCTGACGGCCAACGTCACCAACCTGACCGACGCCCGCAGCCGCATCGAGGACGCCGACTTCTCGGCCGAAACGACCGCGCTCGCCAAGCAGCAGATCCTGAGCCAGGCCTCGACCGCGATGCTGGCCCAGGCGAACCAGAGCCAGCAGGGCGTGCTGAAGCTGATCAGCTAAGCGGCGACACTCAGATTGACCGGCTGGGGTTTTGGTCACCCCGGCCGGTCATGCCGCCCCCGGCGCATTTACAGTCCCCACCGCGCCGGGGGTAAAAACTTCGATGAAACGACCAGCATAACGAAGCCTCCGTCCCCCCGGGCGGAGGCTTCATCGCATTTGTCGATCGGCCGGTTTCCAATCAATGCGGGATCGAAACACTTGCATTGGCGGTTGTCGCACCCATGATGACGGCCATGACCAACAATTCTTCGACAGGAATCGGACGCCGCGCAGTGATCGCGGCGTCCGGCGCTGCGCTGCTGCTGCCGCATTCCGTGCTGGCCCAGAACCGGGCCGAGGCCTTTTCCTGGACCATGCTGATCGCCCGGGCACAGCGCCTCGCCCGCGGCGCGTTCATGGTGACGCCCTTCTTCCCCGGCGCCGACAGGATCGGCTATGATGCGTTCAACGAGGCGCGCTTCCGTGACGAGCGGACCATCTGGAACGAAAGCGGCGACGATACCGGCATCCGCCTGTTCCCCCTGAGCGGCACGGTGCAGCAGCCGGTGGAGATCGCGCTGGTCGAAAAAGGCCGGGCGACGCCGCTGCGCTACGATCCCGCCATGTTCGACGCGCCGCCGGGCAATGCGGTGCGCGCACTGGGCCCCGATGCGGGCTTTGCCGGCTTCCGCATCATGAATCAGGCGCGGGACGGCGACTGGCTGTCCTTTCTGGGCGCGACCTATTTCCGCGCCCCCGCCGAAAGGCAGTTCGGGCTTTCGGCCCGCGCCGTCGCCATCAACACCAGCATCGCGGGGAAGGAGGAATTTCCCCGCTTCACCCATTTCTGGCTGGAGCGGACCGGGCGCAGCAGCGTCACCGTCTATGCGCTGATGGACAGCGCGTCGCTCACCGGCGCCTACCGCTTCGCCAATGAACTGACGCCGCAGGGCGTGCGGCAGGATGTCGACGCCGTGCTGTTCACGCGCAAGGCGATCGCGGAACTGGGGCTGATGCCGATGACCAGCATGTTCTGGTACGATCAGGCCGACCGGCGCACCCGCACCGACTGGCGGCCGGAAATCCACGATTCCGACCTGCTTTCCATCGCCGGCGCGGATGGGACCGTCCATTGCCGTCCGCTGGTCAATCCCTCCGCCCCCCGCGTCGATGTCTTTGCGGAGCGCAATCCCAAGGGCTTCGGGCTGCTCCAGCGCGACCGCAATTTCGACCATTATCAGGATGACGGCGTCTTCTACGAACGGCGGCCTTCCCTATGGGCGACCAGCCGCAAGCCGCTGGGCGCCGGACAGGTGCGGCTCTACGCCTTTCCGACCGACAGCGAATATACCGACAATGTCGCGGCCTATTGGACCCCCGCCGCGCCCGCCCGCGCGGGCAGCCGGATAGAGGCGAGCTATCGGCTGGACTGGTCCGCCGCCCGCGCCCCCGCTTCCGCCGGCCTTGCCACGGTGGAGAATATCTGGACCGGGCAGTCGGGCGAAGCCGGGGTCGACCGTTTCCTGGTCGACTTCGCCGGCGTGCCGACCGGAAGCAGGCCGGACATATGGGTCGACCTTGCCGGCGGAACGCTGGTCAAGAAGGCCGGCTATCCGGTCCTGCACCAGAAGGACATGTTCCGGATGGTCCTGGATATTCGTCGGGACCGGGGCAGGCCGACCGATATCCGCGCCCAGCTCAGGGCTGGCAATCGCCCGTTCAGCGAATATGTGCATTACCCGCTGGGCGCCTGAATTAAGGGCGACAAGGGAACCAGCCGGGTTCAAGGCGGTTCTGGTGACGGGTCTCGAGCCCGTGAAATCTGGCGAAACGAGTCGGGCATGAAAGCAACGGGTGGCGTGCACAGCAACAGGGCCGGCGGAATGGCGACCGTCAGGGCGTTCGAGCATCTTCCCCCGGAGAAGCCCCTGGCCATGCCCGCGCAGGATTTTTCCGCGACCCCGCGCGACCTGCCCCACCGTCCGTTCAACATCGACCTCTGGGCCCGGCGCACCCTGGTGGTGCTACTGGCGCTGCTGCCTGCCTCCATGGCGGCGCATGAGATGCGGCGTTCCATCGGCCTGGACGGCATTTCGGCATGGGAGGGCGTCTATCTCGCCCTCTTCATCCCGCTCTTCGCCTGGATCGCCTTCGGCTTCGCCACCAGCCTGATCGGTTTCCTGCTGCTGACCATGGGGCGCGGCCCGGGCGTCCGTCCCTATCGCGCGCGGTCGACGGCGCCGCTGCGCGGGCGCACCGCCGTGCTGCTGCCTGTCTGCAATGAGGATTTTCAGGGCGTGCTCGGCCGCCTGTCGATCATGGAGCGCTCGCTGGCGCAGGTCATGGGGGGCGAGCGGTTCGAATTCTTCATCCTCTCCGATTCCAACCCGGAAAATGGGGAGAAGGAGCGCGCCGCCTATCTGAAGATGCGCAAGGGCTTCTCCCGCCCCGTCCATTACCGCCGCCGCGCACTCAATGTCGGGCGCAAGCCGGGCAATATCGCGGAATGGGTCGAACGCTTCGGCGGCGCCTATGACTATATGATCGTGCTGGACGCGGACAGCGTGATGAGCGGCCAGACCATGGCGCGGCTGGCCTCGGATATGGAGCGGCATCCGCATGTCGGCCTGATCCAGACCGTGCCGTCGATCGTCGGCGCGTCGACGCTGTTCGCCCGCTGGCAGCAATTCGCCAGCCGCCTGTTCGGCCCCATTTCCGCCGCCGGCATGATCTGGTGGTCAGGGTCGGAAGGCATGTTCTGGGGCCATAATGCGATCCTGCGGACCAGGGCCTTCGCGCAGAGCTGCGGCCTGCCCGAACTGCCGGGACGCGCGCCCTTCGGCGGGCATATCATGAGCCATGACATGATAGAGGCGGCCCTGCTGCGCCGTCGCGGCTGGGACGTGCATATCGTCATGGCCGACGACAGTTTCGAGGAATTTCCCCCTTCCCTGCCCGATCTCGCCACCCGCGACCGCCGCTGGTGCCAGGGCAATATCCAGCACATCCCCCTCCTTTCTAAGATCAGGGGCATGCACCCGGTCAGCAAGTTCCAGCTCTTCGTCGGGGCGTCGGCCTATTGCACCTCGCCGCTGTGGCTGGCGCTGATGCTGGTGGTGCTGGGCGGCGCGGCGGCGGGCGTCTGGCCGCCGAGCGCCATATTGCCGTCGGGCGGCCTGCTGGCGCTGACGGCGGTGCTGCTGTTCGGGCCGAAGCTGCTGGCGCTGCTCTGGGCGCTGGCCGATCCTGCACGGCGCATCGGTTTCGGCGGCGGAGTGCGCATGATGCGCGGCGTGATCGCGGACATCGCGCTGTCGATCCTGATGGCGCCGATCAGCATGCTCACGCAGACCATCAACCTGTTCGGCATATTGATGGGCCGCAAGAGCAGCTGGAACGGCCAGACCCGCGACCGCGACGGCATGCGGATGCTGCCGGCGATCTGGCTGTTCAAATGGCATATCCTGCTGGGCGTGGGGCTGACGCTGCTAGCGGTCGAGTCCGATACATCGCTGGGCTGGATCGTGCCGGTGGCGGCGGGTCTGGTGCTGGCGCCCTTCTTCGCGGCCTTCACGGCGCGCAAGGATTGGGGCAGCCATGTCGCGAAAAGCGGGCTGTTCCAGGTGGCGGAACCCTGGTGGCGGATGCAGAATTACCAGAAGACGCGCTATCGGCAGTTGCAGTTGGACAATGCGCCGATCAAGGACTTCTCCAACGCCGCGAACGACAGTTAGTCGATCCTGAAACACCGTGTTCCTGCGCAGGAGCACGGCACGCCTGAAGGAAAGCGAAGGGACTCAGTCCCAATCCCGCAATTTCTCGCGCAGCCTGTCCAGCGCGGCCTTCTTGATCTGGCACACCCGCGCCGCGCCGATGTCCAGCGTCGCGCCGATCTCCTCCAGATTGAGTTCCTCGACGAAATAAAGCTGAAGCACCAGCGCCTCCCGCTGCGGCAGGTCGCCTATGCATTTGGCGAGCGCGGCTTTGAGCGATTCCCGCTCCATCACATCGTCGGCGCGATCCTCGACATCGGCAAACCACATGGACTGGTCGGAATAGACCTCGTCCATGCTGCTATGCTGCACCATCTCGCAGCCATCCGCCACTTCGCGATAGGCGGCGGGGTCCAGCCCCATTTCGGCGGACATCTCCGCCTCCAGCGGCGCACGGCCCAGCTTCTGCTCCAACCGGTTGCGGATGGCCCCTAACTGCTTGCGCTGCGACATGGCGGAACGCGTCATCGTCGCATGGCGGCGCAGATGGTCTATCATCGCCCCGCGCACGCGCATCTGCGCATAGGAGGCGAAGCCAAGGCCCCGATCCTCGAATCCATTGGCCGCCTCGACCAGCGCGACCATGCCGATCTGGAGCAGGTCCTCGATCTCGATGGCGCTCGATACCCGGCCATGGACATGCCAGGCGATCTTGCGCACCAGCGGCATATATTGGCGCGCCAGCCGTTCGGGCGAGTTGGCATGGGCGGACCGGCCATAGGTGTTGGCGTCGGAACCGGCGACGACCCTATTCATGAACATCGGTCAGGCTCCTCAGGCAACGCGTTCGCGTGTCGGCAGGGGGTCGTGGCGCGGCGCGGGCCGCTGCTCGCCGCCGACCACGGCGACGACTTCCACGCCCTTGCCATCGGGAATTTCCAGGAAGGACAGCACCGGCGTCTCCGGCAGATGCGGCTTGAACAGCCGGGCCAGCGCCCGCCGCGCGAGCGGCGAGGTGACGATGGCGAAGTTGCGCGCCTGCCCCAGCAGCGGACGGGCCGCCGTGACCACCGCCTCTATGATGCGGTTGGCGAGGGCGGGTTCGATCGGGTGCCGGGCATCGCCCGCGACCCGCATCGCCTGCGCCAGCAACGCTTCCAGATCGCCGTCCAGCGTGATCACCGGCAGCGGCATCTTCACCGGCACCAGCCCCTGGATGATCAGCGAACCGATGCGCTGACGCACCGCCTCGACCAGTTGGTCCAGCGTCATGTCGGGCCGCGCCGCGTCGACCATCGCCTCGCAGATGCGGCGGAAATCCTTGAGCGGAATGCCCTCCGCCAGCAGGGCGCGGCAAAGCGCAGAAATCTGGGTGAGGTTCAACAGCCCCGGCGTCAGCCCGTCGACAAGTTGCGGCGCGGCGTCCTTGAGGTTGTCGAGCAGCTTGCGCGCTTCGTCCAGACCGAACATCTCGCTGGCGTTCATCGCGATGAGCTGGTTGAGATGCGTCGCCACCACCGTCGGCGGATCGACCACCGTATAGCCCGCGACCACGGCTTCGCTGCGCTTGGCAGGCGAAATCCACACGGCATCCAGACCGAAGGTCGGGTCTTTCGCCTCGCGGCCGGACACCGTTCCCTCCAGCGCGCCGCTGTCCAGCGCCAGCAGGTCGTCGGGGAAAATCTCGTCCTCACCGACGACAACGCCGGCGATAGTGATGCGATATTGGTTCGGCTCCAGCGCCAGATTGTCCTTCACGCGCACCATCGGCACGACGAAGCCCAGTTCCTTCGAAAGCTGGCGGCGGATGCCGGTGATGCGGGCCATCAGCGGCGCGCCCTTGCGCTCGTCCACCAGGCTGATCAGGCCATAGCCGATCTCCAGCCCCAGCACCGCCCCGTCCGACACGTCGTTCCATTCGATCAGCGCCGGATTGGGCGGCGGCGCGGCGGGTTCAGGCTCGGCCGCCTTGCGCTGGCTCGATTTGCGGAGATGCCAGGCGATGCCGCCCGCCACCGCGGCGGCGGGCAGGATGATCATGTGCGGCATGCCGGGCAGGATACCCAGGAAGGTCAGGATCGCCGCGACCGGCATCCAGGCCTTGCCCGAACCGAACTGGCTGGTGATCTGGTTCGACAGATCGTCCTCGCTGCCGACCCGCGTCACGATGGCGGCGGCGGCGATGGAGAGCAGCAGCGCCGGAATCTGCGCGACCAGCGCGTCGCCGATGGCCAGGATGATATAGGTCTGGGCGGCTTCCCCGATGCTGAGCTTGTGGCTGACCACGCCCAATATGATGCCGCCGACGATGTTGATGGCCAGGATCAGGATGCCCGCGACCGCATCGCCCTTCACGAATTTGGAGGCGCCGTCCATCGATCCGTAGAAGTCCGCCTCGGTCGCCACTTCACGGCGGCGGACCTTGGCCTCTTCCGGGGTCAGCAGGCCGGCGTTCAGGTCGGCGTCGATCGCCATCTGCTTGCCCGGCAGGGCGTCCAGGGTGAAGCGCGCCGACACTTCCGACACGCGGCCCGCGCCCTTGGTGATCACAACCAGATTGATGATCATCAGGATCGCGAAGACGAAGATGCCGACGACATAATCGCCGCCGATCAGGAAGTGGCCGAACGCCTCGATCACATGGCCCGCCGAATCGGTGCCTTCATGCCCGTTCACCAGCACGACGCGGGTCGACGCGACGTTCAGCGCCAGCCGCAGCAGCGTCGCGAACAGCAGCACCGTCGGAAAGCTGGAGAAGTCGAGCGGCTTGGCGGCGTTCAGCGCCACCATCAGCACGGCCAGGCTGATCATGATGTTGGTGATGAAGCCGACGTCCAGCATGATCGCCGGCACCGGCACCATCATGAACAGCACGACCATCAGCGTCGCAATGGGCAGCACCGCCCCCTTGGCGGCGCTCATCCAGATCTTCGCTTTGACTTGGGCGGGAGTCATATCGGGCCGTTACCTTCCGAGGGTGGCGAGCATGAGATAGGCGAGGCGCGCCGTCTGCGGTTCCGGCCGGACGGTGACGTCGGCGGCGGTCGCAAGGCGCTGGGTTTCGATCCGCACATAGTCGGCGGGCTGCACGGTCTTCGCGCCGGAGGGCAAAGACGCATCGGCATATTGAATGTCGCCGCCGCCGACCGAATCGAAGCCCTTCTGGAGCTTGGCGGCGAAGCGGTCGCGGATTTCGGCGAAGCTGCGGGCGTTGCCCTGTCTATCGTAGAAGATCGACCGGTTGGCGCGGGCGGCGGCCGGGAACATCCCGGCGGCGGCGGCATTGGGCGCGCGGTCGTTCATCGACAGGAACCTGCTGGCCCCGCCGACGCCCAGGAAATGGGCCATGTAAAGGTCGACCGGTTCCGCCTCGCGGCCCAGCCGCTGCTCCAATGTGGCCTTGTTGTCGGCGGCATGTTGGGCGGCCATGACGGATGCGGTTTCGGGATGCTTGCGCAGGTCCAGTATCTGCTGGCGAAGGTCGGGATCGGCCACATAATAGCGGCCATTGCTGCCCCGGCTGATCGCGTCGGCGGCCCAGCCCAGCCCATATTCGCTGCCATGCTGGTCGATGACCGCCAGCCAGCTCTGGTCGACGAACTGGTAAAGCCCGGTCGCGGAGGAGGTGGTCGCGCGAGCGGTGGGATTGAGGCTGCTCTCGATCTTCGCCTGCCCCAGCAGATAGGCGAAGTCCACGCCCGTCCGCCGGCTGGCCATGGCGATCGCGTTGGTCACGCGATTGCCCGTCGAAGCGCCCGTCGCCGCCCCCGTTCCTGCGATGTCTGCGAAAGCCGACACTGGTTCGATCAATCCCCGTTGGTACCGGGGATCATTAGAGCAAGTGACGTGCCAAGATTTGGTTAACGCGCGCTCATAATTTGATTTTCGGGAATGGAGCCTGCTCCGGTCAAATCAAGCCGCGCCCACCTGCTCCTGCGCAGGCAGGAGCCCAGTCCCGCCGTCAGTGGAAAGCAAAAAGGGCGCCGTGACGGGCGCCCTTGCAACGTCTCGGAGGGTCGGATTTTCAGCGCCCGTAAACCAGAGGCGCCGTTTCCGCGCCGCGCGCCGCGAGTATCGCAAGCCGCTGATTCGCATGGTCCGCGAGCAGGTTGGTACGAATCCGCGCCGATTCCATCAGCGGCTGGAGCGCCCTCAATCGATCCTTCACCGCTTCGTCGGACCGCCATACGCCGATGGCGCGAACAGCGGACGCGGCTTTGGCGATCCGCTGCGTCGCCGCTTCGATCACCGCCGCATCCACGCCGTCCAGTGCCCCGCGCAGCTCTTCGAAAGCCGCGCCCAACTCGTCCAGCGCTGCAAGACCGAGCGGCATGGGGTCAACCGGCCGCCGGCAGGTCGAGCGCCAGCATGCGATCCGCGATCGCCGCCGGATCGACGGGGTAATTGCCCGAAGCGATGGCCGCCTTGATCGCGGCGACGCGGTCCATGTCGACCGGCGCGCCTTCGGCCGCCATGCGGGCGACGGGGCTTGCCGAACTGGCCGAAGAAGCGGAAGTCGCGGCCGAACCGGTCGAAGAAGCGCGCGTCGTCCTGCCGCCTTCCTTCAGGCGGGCTGCCTCTATGGCGGCGCTGATATTCTGGCCGACAGACTTGATCATCGTTTCAATCCTTCATTCGTCCCGCACAGTCTATATACGGCCGGGTTCAAAAATTGTTAAATCCCGGAACACGAACAATTCCCATTTCCACGACCTGCGCCAATATCGGCGCGGATTTCCTGTCTTCCCGCACGCGGATCGTCTCGCCCACGGCGCCGTCCTCGTCCGCGACCATCATGCGCGAGACGCTGAAGGCCGCATTGCCCGCCATCAATTGCACCGGGTCGCCCTTCTTGACGGCGGCCTCCCTGGGCGCCGCCCGCGCCGCAGGGGCGTAACGCGCCACCGGCCCGGAAGCGGCAGCGGCGCCGCCGGCCACCAACGGCACGCGGATTCGCCAGCCCAACGCGTCGCACTTGACGATGGCGGCCCCAAAGACCGGCCCGTCCACGCTGGGCGTCGCCGGACAGGCGGCCAGCCGCAAACGCCGGTCGACCGGCGCCATCGGCCCGCCCGGTTCGCCCAGATTGGCGCCGACGGTCATCGCGACCAGACTGTCGATCCGATCCAGATTCTCGAACTTCTGCTGCGCCAGCGCAGGATCGGACGCTGAAAAGGACAGCGCCAGAAGCAGGATCTTGGGCAAATTCGTCACGGTATCTCTCCGAAAGCGGACAGGATTAACCATGAACCACGCAAAATTCGTGCCATATAATGGACGCTGCTGCGGGGGGAGGTGAGCCGTGCCCAAAAAACAGCCGCACCTTTTGGGGCGGTCGACGCCTAACGCCCCGCGACAATCAGGATCACCTGCCCCTTGCCGCCCTCGCCATCCAACTGGTCCAGCCCGCGCAGCACCAGCCGGTCGCCGCCAATGCCTTCCGCCTTCAGCGCCCGCGCCACGGCGCCGAGGCGCGCCGCCGACAGGTCCCAGCCGTCGAAGCGCTGATGCCCCGCATCCGTGCCGCGGCTGCTGACCTCCAGCCGCTCGCGCCCCAGCGCAAAGCGATCCGCCACGATCTTCAGCCGCTTCCGGCCCTGCTGCGTCAGCAACGCCTCACCGGGCAGGAACAGTTCGGCGGCGTGGATTTCCATGGGACTGCTGGCATGGCCGCCAAATTGCTGCCGCACCTGCGCCAGCATGGCGTCACGCCGCTGGCCGCTGGCCTGAAGCATGACGAAAAAGCCGAGCAGCAGCAGCAGCAGGTCGGCGAAGCTGATCGCCCAGCGGCCGCGCCGCGCCCCGGCAAGGGCGGAGATATTCATGCCACCTCGCGGATCGAGGCGCGGCGCATCGGCACATTTTCCCGCCGCGCGATGGCGGCCATGCGATCAGTGACCTCCTTCTGCCAGGCGAGTTCCCGTTCCGACAGGTCGGCAAGCCGCGTCGCTACGGGCGCGGCGATGACATTGGCAATGACCACGCCATAGAAGGTGGTGAGGAGCGCCAGGGCCATGGAGGGGCCCAGCGCCGCCGGATCGTCCATCGCGGCGAACATGCCGACCAGGCCGATGATCGTGCCCGCCATGCCCAGGGCCGGGGCGGCATCCGCGATGGACAGCCAGACCTTGCAGGCAGCGCCATGGCGCTGCGCCCGGTCCGCCAGCGATTGCGCGGCCCACAGTTCGAACTGCTCCGTCTTCTCGCAATTGGCGAGCTTGCGCGCGGCTTCGGTCAGATAGGGATTGGCCGTCTTCACCCGGTCCGTGCAGGCAAGACCGCGCAGTTGCGCGACCTGATCGATCTTCAGCATGGCCGCCCGCGCAGCATCCCGGTCCTTCGCCGGATCGGCGCGCAACAGGGGAACAAGGGCGGCAAAGGCCCGCGCCAGCGCCCGCGCGCCATTCTGGAACAGCGCCACCAGCCCGATCCCCGCGACCATGGCCAGCAAGGTCAGGGGGTCGAACAAATGCGCCATGATCCCGATCATCTTCACGTCCCCGCTTACGCCCGGCCGGCCGGCGGCAAAGCGCTGCCACCCGCCGGCAAAATTTTGCCGCCCTTGCCGCCATCCTCACGCAATCCCCCGGATTTCCGCCATTTTCCGCCATGCCGATGCGTCACCCACGCAAATTGGCACGGCTCTTGCGAATATCAGGCTGGATCACCCGCAGTTCACGCCATCAGGCCTCAGAACGGCGGGGGAGGCGAAAGTTTTAGGCCCATCGGGGCGGAAAAAAGCGGAAAGACGACAATGTCGCTGGAAGACGGATTGTTCGGGATACACGGAAAGGCGCTGGCGCTTCGCTCGCAGCGCCTGTCCCTGCTCGCGTCCAATATCGCGAACGCTTCGACGCCGGGATACAAGGCGCGCGACATCGATTTCGAGTCCGCCCTCAAGGAAGCCACGACGCGGCAGGGCAAATCCGCCGCCGACGTGTCGCAGGCCGTCGACGATTCGATGGGCTATCGCGTGCCGCTGCAACCCAGCCTCGACGGCAACACGGTCGAACTCAGCACCGAACAGACTTTGTTCGCGGAAAACGCCGTCAAATATCGCACGACCCTCTCCTTCCTGGAGGGCCGCATCAACACCATCACCCGCGCGCTTAAGGGAGAATGAGCATGAGCGGCCATGGCCCCCTGAACGTCTTCGACATCGCCGGCCGCGCCATGAGCGCGCAGCTCGTGCGGCTCAACGCCACCGCCTCCAACATGGCGAACGCCGGCAACGTCACCGGCAGCGCGGCGGAGGCCTATCGCGCGATCAAGCCGGTGTTCCAGTCCGTCACCGACAGCCCCGGCGTCTCGACCGTCAAGGTCCAGAATGTCGTCACCACCAATGCGCAGCCCACCAAGCGCCACGACCCCAACCATCCGCTGGCCGACAAGAATGGCGATGTCTGGGAAGCCGCCGTGGATAGCAGCGCGGAGCTGGTCGACATGATCGAGACCGCCCGCATGTACCAGAATAATGTGCAGGTGCTGAACACCGCCAAGTCCCTGATGATGGAAACCATAAGGATCGGCAAATGACGACCACGACCGCCACCGACAGCGCGGGCCTGTCCGTCTATAACCCCTATGCCAATGTCGGCACGGGCAAGTCGGAAATGGGCCAGGCGGACTTCCTGCGCCTGCTGACCGCGCAGATGCAGACGCAGGACCCGTTCGAACCCGTCGATAACGCCCAGATGGTCGCGCAGATGGCGACCATCACCAACAGCAGCGGCATCGCGGAAATGAACCAGACGCTGAAGAATCTGGCGTCGCAACTGACCGGATCGCGCCTTGGCGACGCGGCAAGCTGGATCGGCAAGTCGATGCTGGTGCAGAGCAACATCGCCGCGCCCGATGCAGCCGGCCAATATATGGGCCAGGTCAGCTTTGCCGACGCCACCAGCGGCGCCAGCGTCGACCTGATCGACGGCAACGGCAATGTCGTCAAGACGATCGAACTGGGCGACCAGCCCAAGGGCGACATCAATTTCTATTGGGACGGCAAGGATGAAGCCGGCAACACCATCGCCACCGACGCGCTGAAGATCAAGGTCAACGGCGCCAACCCCAGCCGCGTCGCAAGCTGGGCCACCATTGCCGCCGTCCAGTCACCCGCCGACGGCAGTTCGTCCAAGCTGATCACCGCGCTCGGCACCTATTCGCCGTCCGACGCCATCTCGCTCGCCTAACCGACCAATCCTTTTCACACCGATTTTCCTTTTCACCCAAGGAGCAACGCCATGTCCTTCTACATCTCGCTTTCCGGCCTGAAGGCCGCCCAGACCGACCTGTCGACCACGGCGAACAATGTCGCCAACGTCAACTCGACCGCCTTCAAGAAGAGCAAGGCCGTGTTCGGTGACATCTTCGCCGCCGCGCCGATGCAGACCACGACGCAGGTCGCCGGCCAGGGCGTGCGCGCCCAGGGCATCAGCCAGCAGTTCACCCAGGGCACGATCGAGACCACCGACAAGACGCTGGACCTCGCCATCACCGGCGAAGGCTTCTTCACGGTGAAGCGCAGCGCCGACAATCAGGTGGGCTATACCCGCAACGGCGCCTTCTCGGTGGAGGAGGACCGCTATGTCGTCGACACCACCGGCGCCCGGCTTCAGGTGATCCCGCTCAATCCCACGACCGGCGCGCCGACGGTGACGGGCACCCTGACCCCGACATCGCTGACCGACCTCAAGATTCCGACCAACTGGCCCGACGGCGGCACCGGCAACCAGCTCACCAGCGTGGGCGTGTCGGAAGAAGGCAAGATCACCGGCGTTTATGCCGACGGTTCCACCGTCTATCTGGGCGCAACCGCCATCGCCGCGTTCAACAGCCAGGAAGGGCTGCGCCAGAGCGGCGACGCCCATTGGACCGCCACCAACGCGAGCGGCACGCCGATGCTGGGCACCGGCAATAGCGGCCTGTTCGGCTCGGTCCGCTCCGGCGCGCTGGAACGCTCCAATGTCGACATCACGGAAGAGCTGGTGAACCTCATCTCCGCCCAGCGCAACTTCCAGGCGAACTCGAAGGCGATCGAGGCGGCGAACACGCTGTCGACCACCATCGTCAACATGCGGACCTAAGCTCATCCGTCATTCCCGCGCAGGCGGGAATCCATCTCCCGGCGTAGCACCAGGCGTAACGCTCAAGAGATGGCCCTCCGCCTCCGCGGGGGTGACGGAAACAGAAACGCCCGCAACAACAGGACACCCCCATGGACCGGCTCGTCAACACGGCACTCACCGCGATGCGCGGCGCGATGGCGCGGCAGGCGGCGATCTCCAACAATCTGGCGAACGTCAACACCACCGGCTTCCGCGCGGAAATCGCCAATGCCGAGACGCGCTGGATCAAGGGCAGCACCTTCGACACGCGGGCGCAGGCGTCCGAACAGGTGATCGCCGCCGACATGGCGCAAGGCGCGGTCACGGAAACCGGCAATCCGCTGGACGTGGCCATGAACGGCGATGCGATGCTCGCCGTTCAGGCCGCGGACGGCAGCGAAGCCTATACGCGCCGCGGCGACCTGAAGGTCAATGACAGCGGCCTGCTGACCACCGGCGACGGCCTGCCCGTGCTGGGCGAAGGCGGCCCCATCACCCTGCCGCAGATGGACAGCATCTCCATCGCGAAAGACGGCAGCATCTGGGGCGTGCCGCAGGGCGGCGACCCCGCCAATCCGCAACAGGTGGACAAGCTCAAGCTGGTCAGCCCGGTCGGCTCCAGCATCGCCAAGGGCACGGACGGGCTGTTCCGCGAAGCCAATGGCGGCGCGCTGCCCGACGATCCGCTCGCCAGCGTGACCGGCGGATCGCTGGAAGGGTCGAACGTCAACGCCACGTCAGCGCTGGTGCAGATGATCGAGGCGAGCCGCGCCTGGGAAACCCAGGTCAAGATGATCGACACCGCCAAGCAGCTCGACGATGGCGGCGCATCGCTGATGCGCCTGGATTGATGGTTAATTTGGCACGGCTCTTGCTTTTCGACAGGCAAGCCTGACGGCCCTACGGAGATTTTGAGCCATGACCAACGCAGCCCTTCATGTCGCCCGCACCGGCCTTGACGCGCAGAACACGAAGATGCGCGTGATCGCCAACAACCTGGCGAACGTCAACACCACCGGCTTCAAGCGCGATCGCGCCGATTTCGAAACGCTGGCCTATCAGCAGATCGTGGCCGCGGGCGCGAACAGCGACAGCGAGAACAAGTTCGCCACCGGCCTCAACCTCGGCTCGGGCGTCGCGATGCAGGGCACGGCCAAGATCAACAGCCAGGGCACGCTCAACCAGACCGGCAACACGCTGGACATGGCGATAGAGGGTTCGGGCTATTTCCAGGTGCAGCAGCCGGACGGCTCCATCGCCTATACCCGCGCCGGCAATTTCACGACCACGGCGGAAGGTGTCGTCGTCACCAGCGAAGGGCTGCCGCTGATCCCGCAGATCACGGTTCCGGAAGGCGCCACCAGCGTCACCATCGGCAATGACGGCACCGTCTCCGCCACGCTTCAGGGGCAGGCCGAACCGACCCAGCTCGGCCAGATCGAACTGGCGAGCTTCATGAACCCGGGCGGCCTTCAGGCGGTCGGCGGCAATCTGCTGAAGGAAAGCGCCGCCAGCGGCACGCCGCAGGTCGGCGTCGCGGGGCTGGACGGGCGCGGCGTCGTCCGCTCCGGCTATCTCGAAACCTCGAACGTCAACGTGGTCGAGGAACTGGTCGACATGATCGAGACCCAGCGCGCCTATGAGGTCAATTCCAAGATGATCAAGGCGACCGACGAAATGCTCCAGTACGTCAACCAGCAGCTGTGAGCCGGATGATGCGCAGAACGGCCATTTTCTTCCTCTTCGGAACCGCCCTCGCCGCATCCCCGGCCATGGCCGGCAAGAAGCGCGATGCCGAACGGCAATTTTATGCCCCCACGGTCGTTGCCGCCCCTGCCGCCCCTGCCGCCAACGGTTCGATCTTCCAGGCGTCGATGGGCTATACCCCGCTCACCAGCGGGGCGCGGGCGACCAGCGTGGGCGACATCATCACCATCGTGCTGGTCGAACGGACCCAGGCGACCAAGAGCAACAGCGCCGACACCAGCCGCGACGGCAGCATTGCCCTGACCCCGCCCAGCACCGGCCCGCTTTCCAAGATCTTCTCCGCCAGCGACATCGGCTCCAGCGGCAGCAACAGCTTCACCGGCAAGGGCGCCGCCACCCAGTCCAATGCGCTCAACGGCGAAATCACCGTGACCATCGCGGCGACCTATCCCAACGGCACGATGCTGGTGAAGGGCGAAAAGGCGCTGACGCTCAATCGCGGCGACGAATATATCCAGATCAGCGGCCTCGTCCGCCAGGCCGACATCGGCCCGGACAACCGCATCGCCTCGACCCGCGTGGCCGACGCGAAGATCATCTACACCGGCAAGGGGGAAATCGCCCGCGCCAGCCGCCAGGGCTGGCTGCAGCGCTTCTTCTCCATGATCAGCCCCTTCTGATGGACATGCACGCCATGACCCGCTTCTTAAGCTTCGTCATTCCCGCGAAGGCGGGAATCCATCTCCGGACCTCGCGCCTGGTGCAACGTCGGGAGATGGATTCCCGCCTGCGCGGGAATGACGGCGTGTGGTTGGGCAAGCGTTTAGCGCGTCGCGTAATACTCGCCCTTCTCACCGCCCTCACCCTGATCGCAGCCCCGGCCCATGCGGAGCGGATCAAGGACCTCGGCAATTTCCAGGGCGTGCGCCCTAACCAGCTCACCGGCTACGGCATCGTCGTCGGCCTGGCGGGCACGGGCGACGACAGCCTGGACTATGCAACGCAGGGCATGAAGGGCGTCGTCTCGCGCTTCGGCCTGACGCTGCCGCAGGGCATCAACCCGGCGCTCAAGAACGCGGCGGCGGTGCTGGTGACGGCGGACCTGCCTGCCTTCGCCAAGCCCGGCCAGCGCCTCGACGTCACCGTCTCCGCACTGGGCAAGGCGAAGTCGCTGCGCGGCGGCACCCTCATCATGACCCCCCTGCGCGGCGCGGATAACGAAATTTACGGCATGGCGCAGGGCAATCTCGCCGTCGGCGGCCTGGGCGTGTCCGGCGCGGACGGCAGCCAGGTGTCGGTCAACATTCCTTCCGCCGGCCGCATCCCGGGCGGCGCGACGGTGGAGCGCGCCGTCGCCACCGGCTTCGACACCGCCCCCACCCTCACCTTCAACCTGTCCGAAGCGGACCTCACGACCGCCCTTCGCGTGGCGGACGGCATCAACCGCACCTATGGCGACCATCGCGCCAAGGCCGTGGACGCCGTGTCGATCACCATCGACGCCGCGCCGGGCGCCACCGACCGCATCATGATGATGGGCATGATCGAGAATATCGAGATTTCGCCCGCCGACGCCCCGGCCAAGGTGATCGTCAACGCCCGCACCGGCACCGTCGTCATCAACGGCGCGGTGAAGATCCATCCCGCCGCCATCGCGCACGGGAAAATCACCGTCAGCGTCAACGAATCCCCCCGCATCGTCCAGCCCGCCCCCTTCTCGCAAGGGCAGACGGCGGTGGAGCAATCCAGTTCGATTTCGATCGATCAGGAAAAGAAACCGATGATTAATTTTAAAGGTGGAGCCTCTCTGGCCGATATAGTCAAAGCGGTGAACGCCATCGGCGCCTCCCCCGCGGACATGGTCGCGATCCTCGAAGCGCTCAAGCAGGCAGGCGCGCTCAAGGCTGAACTGGTGGTGTTGTGATGCGGATTGGTGCGACTTCGGAAACGACGGCTCCGGCGGGCGGAACGCAGGACAGGGCCGCGCTGCAAAAGGCGGCGCAGCAGTTCGAGGCGATCTTCCTGCGCCAGATGATGGGCGCGATGCGCTCGGCCAGCCTGGCGGAGGGCATCAGCGATTCCAGCGCCACCGACCAGTTCCGCGACATGGCCGACGCCCGCACCGCCGACAGCATGGCGAGCCACGGCACGCTGGGCATAGCGGAGATGCTGATGCGCCAGTTCGGCTCCAAAGCCGTCGCGCCTGCCGGCCCAAATGCCGCGGATAAGGCCGAATGAGCGACCTCTTCATCATCGGCGCGTCGGGCACCAAGGCCTATCGGACCGCCATGGCCGCGATTTCCGAGAATATCGCCAATGCCAGCACGGAGGGCTATTCCCGCCGTTCGGTGACGACCATCGAATCCGGTTCGTCCACCGCCACCATGGCCGTCTACATCTCCCGCGCCAATTTCGGCGGGACGGAGGTCAAGAGCGTCAACCGCGCGACCGATCCCTATCTCGACGCGACGGTGCGCTACACCAACATGCAGCTTGGCAGCGCGGTCGCGCGGATGCGCTGGCTGACCGATTCGGAAACGGCGCTCAACGACACGGAAACCGGCATCGGCCAGCTCATGACCGGCATGTTCCAGAACATGGACAAGCTGGCCGCCAGCCCCACCGACAACTCCCTGCGGGTGACGACGCTGGACAGCATCGGCCGCGTCGCCCAGGCCTTCAACCAGACCTCGGCCGACCTGGTGCAGGTGTCCAGCGGCATCGCGACCGAGGCGCAGGCTTCGGTGACGACGATCAACCAGGCCCTCTCCGCCCTCGCGGACATCAACAACAGCCTGCTGCGCGCGCAGCCGGGCACATCGGCCTATGCGCAACTGCTCGACAGCCGCGACGCGGCATTGGGCACGCTGTCCACCAATCTCAACATCGACATCGGCTTCGGCACGCATGACCAGGCGCAGGTGACGCTGAACGGCCAGACGCTGGTGCAGGGGAGCAGCGCCACGCCGCTGGCCCTCACCGTCAACACCAACGGCACGCTGGCGCTTGCGACCGGCGGCGGCGCCGCCCTGGCCGCGCCGACGAGCGGCACGCTGGGCGGGCTGTTCTCCGCCGCCGGCACGGTGTCGCAGCGCCGCACCAGCCTCGACACGCTGGCGCAGCAGTTCGTCGCCAATATGAACAACTGGCATGCGCAGGGGCTGACCAACGGCAGTCCGGGCGCGGCGGGCGCGCCGCTGCTGTCCGGAACGACGGCCGCGACCGTCACCGCCCTCATCACCGACCCGGCGCAGCTTGCGACCAAGGCCGCCGATGGCACGCCCAACGGCAATCTGCTGACCGTATCGACCGTGCTGCGCGGCAATGGCAGCGTCGAACAGGGCTGGACCAACCTGATCGCCACCCACGCCAACCTGCTTTCCTCCACCAAGGCGGAGCAGACCACGGCGCAGAACCGCAGCGACCAGGCCGTGGCCGCCCGCGAAGCGGTAAGCGGCGTCGACCTCGACATGGAGGCGGCCGAACTGCTGCGCATCCAGCAGGCCTATTCGGGCAGCGCCAAGATCCTTCAGGTCGCGAAGGAAACCGTCGACGCCATTCTGCAGATCATCTGAACGGGAGCAACGGGACCATGGTCGGCATCACCAACAAGATCCTTCTGGCCGAGATTCGCCGTCAGCAGAAATTGTCGCAGGACATCGTCGATGGCCAGACCGCCATCTCGACCGGCCAGACGCTGAACAGGCCGTCGGACGACGCGCTCGCCTGGGTGCAGGTGTCGGACATCGGCCGGGCGCAGGCGCAACAGGCCGCCTGGCAGTCGAATATCAGCACCGGCACGGCCCGCGCCAACACGGCGGAGGCCAATCTGGGCGAGATGAACTCCCTGCTGACGCGCGCGCAGGAATTGATGACGCGCGCCCGCAATGGATCGCTCAGCACGACCGACAAGACGGCCATCGTCCAGGAAATGACGACGATCCGGTCGACCATCGATTCGCTGTTGAACCAGAAGGATTACAGCGGCGTACCCGCCTTCGACGATGGGCAGAGCGTGCTGGTGCCGGTCAGCCGCGGCCTCAACCTCGCGGTGGTCGGCACGCGGCAGGAAGTGTCCGAAGGGATCGACGTCAACGGCACGCCGATGACGCTCGACGCCATATTGGGCCAGAGCATCGCCGCGCTGCAAAGCGGGACCGACAGCGATGTCGCGGCCGGGCTCGACGCGATCAAGGCGGCCCAGAACCACATCGTCCTGGAACAGACCAAGCAGGGCGTGCGCAGCGACCGGCTGGACGTGATCGGCACGCGCCTCACCAATGTCGACCTCGACCTCAAGGAACGGCGCGCAGGCCTGGAATCGACCGACCTGCAGGATGTGATCTCCTCGGTATCGGCCAAGCTGCTCCAGCTTGAGGCGGCGCAGTCCGCCTTCGCCCGGATCAACCAGCAGACCCTGTTCGACCTGATCAAATAGGCGCCTGAAGCGATCCCATGGTCATCATGTTCCTGCCCGGGCAGGAACACGCCATGGCTTGGATGAACCTTCCGAAACAGAAGGATCTTTCGCCCGGAAACATCGCCATCGATTTTTCGGTCCGCGCCCTAAACCACGGCATCGCCAAGCCGTATTAACCAATCGAGAGCGTCTTTCATGCGATGCTTCGATCAAGACGGCGCCTTCGGGCAGAATTTCGGGGATAATCATGTTCGCAATCATCGGCCTGGTCGTGCTGCTCGCCATGGTGTTCGGCGGCTTCATCTTTACAGGCGGCGACATCGGCCCGGTTCTGCACGCGCTTCCACATGAAATGATCATCATCGGCGGCGCGGCCGTCGGCGCGCTGATCATCGGCAATTCGGGCTCGGACCTGAAGGCGCTGGGCGGCGGCCTGGGCAAGGTGTTCAAGGGCCCGAAATACAAGAAGCAGGACTTTCTCGACTGCATCTTCCTCGTCTCCAAGCTGATGAAGACGCTGCGCGTCGAAGGGCCGGTGGCGCTGGAACCGCATATCGAGGACCCGGCCAGCTCGACCATCTTTTCCGAATATCCGCGCCTGATGGGCGACAAGACGCTGATCCACCTGATCAGCGACACGCTGCGTCTGGTGGTCGTCTCCTCCGGCACGCTCGATCCCCATGCGGTCGAGGAAGTCATGGATAATGCGCTCAAGACCCATCATCATGAAGCGTTGCGTCCCGCGGACAACCTTCAGGGGCTGGCCGACGCATTGCCTGCCCTCGGCATCGTCGCGGCGGTGCTGGGCGTGGTGAAGACCATGGGCTCGATCGACCAGCCCCCGGCGATCCTGGGCGGCATGATCGGTTCGGCGCTGGTCGGCACCTTCCTGGGGGTTCTGCTCGCCTATGGCATGGTCAATCCCTTCGCCAATCGCTGCCGCGCCGTGATCGAGGCGGACGGGTCCATGTACCATGTCGTCAAGCAGATCATCGTCGCCTCCCTGCACGGCCATCCGCAGCCGCTGGTGATCGAGGCCGCGCGCTCCAGCCTGACCCATGCGAACCAGCCGGCCTTCGCCGAAGTGTTCGACGGCATGCGGGGCAAATAAGCCATGGCCGAGAAGAAGCGCGGCGCGAACGAGCCCGAACCCAGACCGATCATCGTCAAGAAGATCGTCGTCGACGGTCATGGCGGCCATCATGGCGGCGCGTGGAAGGTCGCCTATGCCGACTTCGTGACGGCGATGATGGCGTTCTTCCTGCTGATGTGGCTGCTGGGCGCGACCACGGAAAAGCAGCGCAAGGGGCTGGCCGACTATTTCACGCCGACCCTGGTGCAGCTCAAGGAAGGTTCGGCCGGGTCGAACGGCATGTTCGGCGGCGACAGCATGACGGCGAAGGAAAATTATCCGACCACGGGCGGTCAGGGCAATCTCGCCATCACCATCCCGCGCGACGCATCGGGCACGAAGGACCAGGGCGGCAAGGCCACCAAGGCCGCCGACCGGGTGAAGTTCGAATCGATCAGGAAGGAACTGGAGGCGCGCATGGCCCGCCGCCAGGGCATCCGCAAGCTGCTGAAGAACATCCGCTTCACCGAAACGCGCGAAGGGCTGCGCATCGACCTGATAGACGAAGCGGACTTCGCGATGTTCGCCATGGGCACCGACCGCCTGCTGCCGCAGGCGCGGGAACTGGTGAACGAGGTCGCGGCGACGATCCGGACCATGCCCAATCCGCTGATCGTGCGCGGACACACCGACGGCCTGCCATACAGCGCGGGCCAGACGATGAACAACTGGATGCTCTCCTCCGCCCGCGCCGAAGCGACGCGCAAGGCACTCGCCGCCAGCGGCATCGGCAACGACCGCTTCGCCCGGATCGAGGGCGTGGCCGATCGCGAACCCTTCGCGAAGGGCGACGTCTACGACCCGCGCAACCGGCGCATGTCGATCATCCTGGGGTGGAGCCGCGGCGCGAACGACGGCGATGCGGACGAACAACCCGACGCCGAAACCAGGGCCGCGATCAAGGAACGCGACAACCCGATGACCATGGCCCGGACCGAAGCGCGCAAGCTCGACATGGGCGGCACCAGCCTCCCCGCAGGCGCGCAGTTGATCAACCCGACCGCACCGGGCACGTCGAACAAGCCCGGCAAGCATTGAACCGACCCGGCTGCCTTGGGTGGGTAGAAGACGAGCAGCTATTAGCACCGCTCTGATCGTTACCGGACATTAGGAAATGGCAGATAGGTGCTGTGCGCATCCTTGTCGGAGAATGATATGCGCGCCGCCCTCCTTTTAGCTGTTTTTGCCATGAGTGTTCCTTGTAGCGCTTATGCGCGCGATGATGAAAGCGGTCGTTATGGCCCGATGGACGGGCGTGGGCACGGCTTCAAGGACAAGATTGCAAAGGACGGATTCTGGGAAATTACCGGCGGCGTCAGCGGACATAGCCAAGCGACCGCAGCAGATTTCGCGATTTACCGCGCTGCCGAAATGGCACGGGCAGATGGCCATCGCTATGTTGAAATTCATGATGCTGTAGGTCGGCAAAACCGTTCCTCCGGCGCAGAAAGCGTGACGTTGTTCGCGCGGCCCGTTGACGCCCCGGTTCACCCGTCAGCCTGTAGATCGGGTAAACCTAAGCGTTGCTATACGGCCGACGTGGCATTGGTGTTTGCTCGGTTGAGCGGCGCGGACGGAAATCACCCCGGAGTGGCTGCACCGAGCTACATCGACAAATTCGGGCGCACTGTCACTCAAAGCGGCTTTGGCACGGGCGCAGTAGGCGTTCCACCTCAATAATTCAGTATGGTTTAGCATGAAGGTGAAGCTGACGGCCGCTTTCGGGCATTCCGCTTCTGGAACAGAATGGCAATTTGTGGTCGTTTCCAGACCCCACCTCCGACGCCTGAGCGGCAGCCTTCGATCAGGCGTAACCCAAAAACCACAGAGGACTCCAAAAACATCCTATTTCCCTACCAGGGGCAGATCAGGCCTGTCCTATTCCGCGCCGACCCGCTTATCCCACCACCCTCTTTGAAACGTCCGGCCCATCCCCCCTCACGCCCACGCGCGCTCAGGCACGCGCGCGCATACACTGTGAACTTCGACCCGAAAATGACAGATTTCCGCCCTTTCCAACACATCACCCCCGCTCCGGTCCGGGAACCCGCCTCCTACACCGACAACCCCACTGGAGGCGCGCGCCCTAACCCGCTATCCCCTCCCCCCATGGCCCAGAATCATCTCTATCTCGTCGACGGCAGCGGCTATATCTTCCGCGCCTATCACCAGCTTCCGCCGCTCACCAACAGGCATGGCCAGCCCGTCGGCGCAGTCTATGGCTATACCACCATGCTCTGGAAGCTGGCCGACGAACTGGGCAAGGCGGAGGGCCCCACCCACCTCGCCGTGGTGCTGGACAAGGGCAGCCACACCTTCCGCAACGACATGTACGACGCCTATAAGGCGAACCGACCGCCGCCGCCGGAGGATCTGGTCCCGCAATTCCCGATGATCCGCGACGCCACCCGCGCTTTCTCCCTCCCCTGCATCGAGGAAGCGGGGTTCGAGGCGGACGACATCATCGCCAGCTACACCAGGGCCGCCGTCGCGGCGGGCTGGCACGTCACCATCGTCAGCTCCGACAAGGACCTGATGCAGCTGATCCAGCCCGGCGTCGACATGTACGACACGATGAAGAATGAGCGGCGCGGCGCCGACTATGTCATGGCGAAATTCGGCGTCCAGCCGGAACAGCTTGGCGATGTGCTCGCCCTGATGGGCGACAGCGTCGACAATGTCCCCGGCATCCCCGGCATCGGCCCCAAGACCGCCGCCAAGCTGATCACCGAATATGGCGGCCTGGAAGCCGCGCTTGAAGCCGCCCCTTCGATGAAGAAATCGAAGATGCAGGAAAATCTCATCGAACATGCCGACATGGCCCGCCTGTCGCGCCGGCTCGTCGCGCTGCATGACGCCATGGACCTGCCCGAACCGCTCGACGACCTGACGCTGAAGGGCATTCCGCTGGAGCCGCTGCAGGCCTTCCTCGAACATCACGGCTTCAAGTCGCTGCTCGCCCGCGCCGGCGCGCCCGCCGCGGCTGTGGCGGTCGCGACCGCCGCCGCCGCCGTCACCGAACTCGCCGCCCCCGCCGCCCCGGTGCTGGAGGAGGAACCGCCGATCGACCGAAGCCTCTACGAAACGGTGGTGACGGAAGAAGCGCTCGACCGCTGGATCGCCGCCGCCCATGCCGAGGGGCTGGTCGCCGTCGATACCGAAACCGACATGCTCGACTGCGTGTCCTGCGCGCTGGTGGGGGTCAGCCTCGCCGTCGGCCCCAACGCCGCCTGCTATATCCCAGTCGGTCATGGCGGCAAGGACATGTTCGCGGAGAAACCCGACCAGCTTCCCCTCGCCCTTGTCCTCGCGAAACTCAAGCCGCTGCTGGAGGATGACAGCGTCCTCAAGATCGGCCAGAACCTCAAATATGACATCACGGTCCTGCGCCGCCATGGCATAGAGATCGTCCCCTATGACGACACCATCGTCATGAGCTTCGACCTCGACGCAGGCCAGAGCCTCGCGGGCCACGGCATGGACGAGGCGGCGAGGGTGCACCTCAATCATACATGCATCAGCTTCAAGGATGTCTGCGGCACTGGCAAGAGCCAGATCAGCTTCGCGGAAGTCCCGCTCGACAAGGCGACCGAATATGCCGCCGAGGATGCCGACGTCACGCTGCGCCTGTGGAAGCTGTTCAAGAACCGCGTCGCGAATGAAGGCGCGACCCGCGTCTACGAGCTGGTCGACCGTCCGCTGGTCGGTGTGATCGCGAAGATGGAGCATGAAGGCATCAAGGTCGACCGCGAGGCGCTCTCCCGCCTCTCCGCCGAGTTCACCGCCGAGATCGCCAAGCTGGAGGGCGAAATCCATGGCCTCGCCGGCCAACCCTTCGCCATCGGCTCCACGCAACAGCTTGGCGCGATCCTGTTCGACAAAATGGGTTACAAGGGCGGAAAGAAGGGCAAGTCCGGCGCCTATTCGACCGACGTCACCATCCTGGAGCAGCTCAAGGCCCAGGGCGCGGAAATCGCGGGCAAGGTGCTCGACTGGCGGCAGCTTTCCAAGCTCAAGTCGACCTATACCGACGCGCTTCAGGCCCAGATCAACAGGGACACCAGCCGCGTCCATACCAGCTACAGCCTGTCCGGCGCGCAGACCGGCCGCCTGTCCTCGACCGACCCCAATCTCCAGAACATCCCGATCCGCACCGAAGTCGGCCGGCAAATCCGCCACGCCTTCGTCGCGGAACCGGGCAATGTCATCCTGGCGGCGGACTATAGCCAGATCGAACTGCGCCTCGCCGCGCACATGGCGGATGTGCCCGCGCTGAAGGAGGCGTTCGCGAACGGCGAGGACATCCACGCCGCCACCGCGCAGCAACTCTTCGGGGAGGTCAACCGCGACACGCGCGGCCGGGCCAAGACGATCAATTTCGCCATCCTCTACGGCATCAGCCGCTGGGGCCTCGCCGGGCGGCTGGAAATCAGCGCCGACGAAGCGCAGGACATGATCAGCCGCTATTATGAACGCTTCCCCGGCATCAGCCTCTACATCACCGACACGATCGAAAAGGCGCGTTCAAGGGGCTATACGGAAACCCTTTTCGGCCGGAAGACATGGTTCCCCCGCATCAAGGCGTCGATCCAGCATGAACGACAAGGCGCCGAACGGGCCGCGATCAACGCACCTATACAGGGCACCAGCGCCGACATCATCAAGCGCGCCATGGCCCGCATGGGCCCGGCGCTCGCGGCGGAAGGGCTGCATCAGGTCAAGATGCTGCTGCAAGTGCACGACGAACTTGTCTTCGAACTGCCGGAAGGCGATGTGGAACAGGCCAGCACCGTCATCCGACGCGTCATGGAAGGCGCCGCCGAACCGATCGTGAAGCTGAGCGTGCCGCTGGGCGTCGAAATCGGCCACGGCCCAAGCTGGGGCGCGGCGCACTAGAGCCAATCGACATTCAGCCCTGACGGCCTGCAAATGACGCTTTTCCGTGCTTCCGGTGCTTACCTACTTTGAGTAGGCTGCGCTCCGGGTCACGGAAAACCACCATTTTACCTTCGGTGGCCTTCGGCTCGGCTCGTCATCTTCTGAATGTCGATTGGCTCTAGGCAGTAGTGACGATTTAATCATTTGAGCCAGAGCATGATGCTGGCGAGTTTGACGAAGCCGAGGAAGTTTGCGGCGAGTTTGTCATAGCGTGTTGCGATACGGCGCCACTGCTTGAGCTTGGCGAAGAAGCCCTCGATGCCCCAACGCTGTTTGTAGGCGATGCGATCATAGTGGTGCTGATATTTGCGATGGCGGCGAGGTGGGATGACCGGCTCGCCGCCTTGCTCGTAGATGAGATCGTGCAAACTGTCGGCGTCATAGGCCCGATCAGCCAGAACCTTGCCAGCCGGGATGCCGCGGATCAGATCGCAGGCGGGCGCCATGTCGTTTTGCTGTCCGGGGCCGAGGATGAAGCGGATCGGCAAGCCCAAGGCATCGACTACGGCATGGATCTTGGTGCCGAACCCGCCTCGCGAGCGCCCGAGAGCCTGGGCTTGAGCGCCCCCCTTTTTACCCGTGCCCCAGCCGCCTGGGCCTGGGCGCGGATCACCGTCGCATCGATCGCCAGCCATTCGATGTCGGGATCATCCGACACAGCCTCGAAGATCCGGTCGATCACGCCTTGCTCGACCCAGCGATAATAACGCCGCTTGGCGGTCTGATAGGGACCGAACTTTTCCGGTAGATCGCGCCAGCGTCCCCCTGAACGCGCCAACCATAACAACGCATCCAGGAAGCGACGGCCATCACTGCGGGGACCGCGCTTGCCCTTGCGCCCGCCCGGAACGAACTCCCGCAGCCGTTCCCACTGATCATCCCGCAGCACTTCGCCTTCCACGCCAGCCTCCAAAAGCCAGCCTTGAAGCACAAATCCAAACCGTCGTGAATCCCTAAAATGTCACTACTGCCTAATCCTTGAAGGCGCGGCGCGCCGGGAATTCACCCCCGCGCGTACCGGTCCTCATACCGAACGATGTCGTCTTCCCCCAGATAGGTTCCCGTCTGCACTTCGATGAACACGACGGGAATCTTCCCCGGATTCTCGACCCGATGCTTCGCCCCCGCCGGGACATAAAGCGACTGGTTTTCCGTCAGCAGCGTCACCTCTTCATTCACCGTGACCTTGGCCGTCCCTTCGACGACGATCCAATGTTCCGACCGATGGAAATGGCTCTGCAGGCTCAATGACTGCCCCGGCTGCACGACGATCCGCTTCACCTGGAAGCGCTCGCCCGCCAGCAGGCCCTCGACCCAACCCCATGGCCGGTGATCCTTGGGGAAACTTTCCGCCTGCGCGGCGCCCTTCTTCTTGAGCGCCTCGACGGCCAGCTTCACATCCTGCGAGCGCGCCTTGTCCGCGATCAGCACCGCGTCGTTCATCGCCACCGCAATAATGTTGCTGAGCCCGATGCCGACCAGTTCCATGCCTTCACTGTCGGACCGCAGCAGCGTATCGCAGCAATCGATCGCCGTTGCCCCGCCGCTCACCGTCACTCCGGCCGTATCCGGACCGGCATGGCTCCACACCGCATCCCAGCCGCCCAGGTCGGACCAGCCAGAGCCATAGGGCACGACCGACAGATTGTCGGCCCGCTCCATGACGGCATAATCGATGGAAATGTCCGGCGCGCTGTCCCATGCTTGCGCCGCCAGCCGCAAAAAGCCCAGATCGCCTTCCGCCGCCTCGACCGCCGGCCGCACCGCCGCCAGCACGTCGGGCGCATGGGCCTCGAAGGCGGCGACCAGATCCTTCGCCGCAAACAGGAAAATCCCCGCATTCCAGAGATGATCGCCGCTCGCCAGCATCTCCGCCGCACGAACCGCATCGGGCTTTTCGACAAAGCGCGCCAGCTTGATCGGTTCGCCCGATCCATCCGGCCGGGCGACGACCTGCAAATAGCCATAGCCGGTTTCCGGCCGCGTCGGCTGAATGCCGAAGGTCACCAGATCGCCGGCATGCGCCGCCGCCAAGCCTTGGCTCACCGCCGCACGGAAGGCCTCTGCATCGGGCACCACATGGTCCGATGGCGCGACCAGCATCACCGCCCCTGGATCGTCCGCCATCAAATGCAGGGCCGCCGCCAATATGGCAGGCGCCGTGTTGCGCACCGAAGGCTCGATCATGATGGCCCGCGGATCGGCGCCCTCCTGCGCCAGTTGTTCGGCCACGATGAAGCGGAACGCCGCGTTGGTCAGGACCACAGGGCGGCCAAAGGCGAAACCCTCGCCCGCACCCGACAGCCGCCGCACCACGGAGCGGAACAGCGTCTCCTCGCCCAGCAGCGGCACGAACTGCTTGGGATAGGATTTGCGCGACAGGGGCCACAACCGCGTCCCCGATCCACCGGCCAATATGACTGGCGTAACCTGCTGAAATTCTTTTCCTTCGATACCCGGCATGCAACTCACTCGAACAAGGCGATCCCTCCCGATGGGACCATATCCGCCCCTCTTATCGCCATTCCGTGAAAGCACCTATGAAGAAGCCGAAAAAAAGCGGCCCACGCCGGGGCCGCTTATCGTCAGTCGAACAGCTCTTCGAGAAAGCTCTTCTTCCGCTTCTTTTGATAATATCGCCCGTCGTCGCGATGGTCGCGGTCTGGCCGGTAGCTGGGCTGTGGAGCCGGAACCCCGCCCGCCGACCGTTCGATGATCTTGTCCAGTTCACCCCGGTCGAGCCAGACGCCCCGGCATTGCGGGCAATAGTCGATCTCCACGCCCTGACGGTCCGTCATGGAGAGGCCCACATGACAGACCGGGCAGAGCATGGCCGACACCGCGGCCTGATCCCGCATCCGGGTTACTCCCGCTCGCCGGTCAGGCTGAGCAGCATCTGGAACAGGTTGACGAAGTTCAGGTAGAGCGACAGCGCGCCCATCACCTGCATCTTCTGCGCGACTTCATGGCCGGCATAGGCGAAATATTCCGACTTGATGCGCTGCACGTCCCAGGCGGTCAGGCCAGTGAAGACCACCACGCCGATGATCGAGATGACCATCGCCATAGCCGACGAGCCGATGAAGATATTGATGAGGCTCGCGACCAATATGCCGATCAGGCCCATGATCAGGAACGACCCGAATTTCGACAGGTCGCGCCCGGTCGTATAGCCCCACAGCGCCATCGCCAGGAACATCACGGCGGCGGAGAAGAAGGCCTGCGCGATCGACCCGCCGGTGAAGACCAGGAAGATGCTGGCCAGCGACACGCCCATCACCGCCGAAAAGGCGTAGAAGGCCATGCGCGCGCCCGCCGTCGTCATCTTTTCGATGCGGAAGCTGAAGAAGAACACAAAGGCCAGCGGCGCGAAGATCGCTACCCATTTGAGCGGCGTGCCGAAGATCGCGGCGGCCAGCGCCGGCGTATTGCCGATGAAGGCGGCGACCAGCCCGGTGATGACCAGGCCGATGCCCATGTTGCGGAAAACGCCCAGCATGTGCGCGCGCAGCCCGGCGTCGGTCTGCGCCGTCTGGCTCGCACCATAGCCCGGCATACGAACGGGATTGTTCACGGCGTTATCACTCCATCCAAAAACAGTCTTGACGGATCGAGTGGCCCGGCGCGGTCTTCGTGCTACGTCAGAGGGGGGCAAACGCACACGAACCTGCACCGAGCACACTCGATGCGGTCCGACATCGCGGCTGGATGTCACATCCAACCGCCAGAGGGGCCCGGCCCGCACAAGCAATATCGGTGGGCCAACGCGCCAATGCAAGGGATGGCGCAGAGCGTCGGTCCGCCAGCAACAATTTATTACAATCGTCCGCTGACGTCGGGGTCCGGATTTTGCGGCGACATGCTCCGCCGGATCTTCGCCGCGCCGATCACGACGCCGCACACCAGACCCAGCGCAACGCCCGCTGCGACATTGCCGGTCGCCGCGCCGATCCCTGCACCCAACGCCAAGCCAAGACCGACAAAACCCGCTTTCATATCCAGTCTTCCCTTTTTCGACGCCAGGCATGGCAAGGATGCCCCGGCGGATATTAAACCGGAACTCTCCCAAATAGCGAGGGCTGTTGACGCTTCGAGCGAACCGCCGCATGGCGTCATCCCATGAGCGACCAGTTCACACCCGCCCAGCAGCATGCCGATGCGCCGCTGCGCCTGTTCAACAGCCTGACGCGCACGGTGGAGGCCTTCGCCCCGATCGAGCCGAACCACGCCCGCGTCTATAGCTGCGGCCCGACGGTCTATAATTACGCCCATCTCGGCAACCTGCGCGCCTATGTCTTTACCGACACGCTGCGCCGCACCTTGCTCTGGAAGGGGCTCACCGTCACCCATATCATCAACATCACCGATGTCGGCCATCTGACGTCGGACGCGGATGCCGGCGACGACAAGATGGAAGCCGCCGCCCGCGCCCAAGCCAAGAGCATCTGGGACATAGCGGCGCATTATACCCAGGCCTTCAAGCAGAACATCGCCGACCTCAACATCATCCCGCCCAGCGAATGGACGGTCGCCACCGACTATGTCCCGCAGATGATCGCCTTTGCGGAGAAGATCGCGCCGGCCCATTGCTACGAACTGGAAACGGGTCTCTATTTCGACAGCAGCACCGTGCCTGATTATGGCGCGCTGGCCGGGGGGCGCGACGATGCCGCCCATGCCCGCATCGATCCCGTCGCCGGCAAGCGCAACCCCAGCGACTTTGCGATCTGGCGCAAATCCCCGCCCGGCGAACAGCGCCAGATGGAGTGGGACTCGCCCTGGGGCAAGGGTGCGCCGGGCTGGCATCTCGAATGTTCGGTGATGAGCGAGGCGCGGCTTGGCCATCCGTTCGACATCCACACCGGCGGCATCGACCATCGGGAAATCCACCATCCCAACGAGATCGCGCAGAATCAGGCATTCCATGGCTGCTGCGGCGAAGCGGACGCGGCGACCGCAGGCTTCACCGGCGCGAAATGGTGGATGCACAATAATTTCCTCGTCGACCGGCAGGGAAAGATGAGCAAGTCCAAGGGCGGCTTCACCACTCTCTTCTCGCTGATCGACGCGGGCGTGCATCCGCTCGCCTATCGCCTGCTGTGCCTGGGCGCGCATTATCGCAGCGAGTTGGAGTTCAGCGCGGACAGCGTCGGCGCAGCGCTCACCCGCCTGAAACGCCTCGTCATGGGTGTCGAAAACCTGAAGGCGCGGGCCGAGGGCGTGACATGGCAGTCGCTGCGGCTGGACTGGCTGCGCGCCAATCTCCACCCCAAGCTCGCGCCCTTGCTCGAACAGTTCGACGCGGCGATCAGCGACGACCTGATGACGCCCCGCGCGCTGCCGCTTCTGGAGGAGACCATCGCCATCAAGAAGGTGCCGGTGGACGAGAAGCTCTGCCTGCTCGCAGCCTTCGACCAGGCGCTGGGCCTCAACCTGCTGACCATCGGCCGCGCAGACCTGCGCATCCGGCCCGGGGACGCGGCGATCGCGCCCGAAGAGATCGAAGCCGAACTGGACCGTCGCCAGCAGGCGCGCACCGAAAAGGACTTCGCCCTGTCGGACGAGATACGCGACGCCTTGATCGACCGGGGGGTCGAGGTGATGGACGGCGATCCGCTTCGCTGGGATTGGCGCCTCACCCTCAACACGGCATAAGGTTCCGGCGGCTGAGCCGGACCGTGCGGCGGATCAGCCGGCCCGTTTGTACATATGTCAGGCGAGCGGGCATATTCCGCGCATGCTAAAAGCCGCAACCGCAGCGTTCATGGGAATTGGCGCCATGACGATACCGACCGTCGCTGCGCCTGCGCAAAGCTATATGTTCGAGACGGGAACGACCCTGCTCGCCAAATGCCGCAACAAGGCGCCGGAATATGCCCTGGCCTGCACCGCCTATATCGTCGGCGCGGTGGACGGCATCAAGAAGGATGTGTTCATCGGCCGGGCCAAGCCCAATTGCTGGCCCGCCCAGATGAATGCGGAGGAAGTGAAGCGCATCGTCCTCACCTATCTGACCCGCTATCCCGACCAGCGGCAGGCGCCTGCCTCCGTCCTGGTCAGCGTGGCGCTCAACGAACATTATCCTTGCCAGAAATAACGTGCCCCGCACGCCGCCGCTATAAACTTGCGTTAGCCACTGGTTGCGCGTAGGTGCGGCCCCTATTTTACGATCTTTGGGAGACTCGACGTGGCGGCGAAGTGGACGCCGGAAAGCTGGCGCAGCCAAAAGGGCATCCAGATGCCCGTCTATCGTGACGGCCAGGCGCTTGCCGCCGTGGAGGCTCAGCTCAGCCAGTTTCCCCCGCTTGTCTTTGCCGGCGAAGCGCGCAGCCTGAAGGCCGAACTCGCCAGGGTGACGAATGGCGAGGCGTTCCTGCTTCAGGGCGGCGATTGCGCGGAGAGCTTTGCGGAGTTCCATCCGAACAATATCCGCGACACCTTCCGCGTGCTGCTGCAGATGGCGGTGGTGCTGACCTTTGCGTCCAAGCTGCCGATCGTGAAGGTCGGCCGCATGGCTGGCCAGTTCGCCAAGCCGCGCTCCGCCGATACGGAGACGATCGGCGGCGTCGAACTGCCCAGCTATCGCGGCGACAATGTCAACGACATCGCCTTCACGGCGGAGGCGCGCGAACCCGACGCGGGGCGGATGATCCGCGCCTATAACCAGTCGGCGGCGACGCTTAACTTGCTGCGGGCCTTTTCGACCGGGGGCTATGCCAGCCTGGACCGGGTCCATGGCTGGATGCTGGATTTCATGGGCCGCAGCCCCTGGGCCGCGAAGTTCGAGGCGATGGCCGACCAGATCGGACAGGCGCTCGACTTCATGCGCGCCTGCGGCCTGTCGCCCGAAACCGTGCCGCAATTGGGGGGAACGAGCTTCTACACCAGCCATGAGGCGCTGCTGCTGCCCTATGAGCAGGCGCTGACCCGGCAGGATTCGCTGACCGGCGACTGGTACGACACCTCCGCGCATATGCTGTGGATCGGGGATCGCACCCGGTTCGAAGGGTCGGCGCATGTCGAATATCTGCGCGGCATCGGCAATCCGATCGGCATGAAATGCGGCCCCAGCCTGGAGCCGGATGCGCTGATCCGCCTGCTGGACGTGCTGAACCCCAGCCGGGAAGCGGGCCGGATCACGCTCATCACCCGCTACGGCCATGACAAGATCGAGGCGGGCCTGCCCAGGCTGGTCCGCGCGGTGCTGAAGGAAGGCCATCCGGTGGTCTGGTCCTGCGACCCGATGCACGGCAATGTCATCAAGGCGGCCAATGGCTACAAGACGCGGCCGTTCGACCGCATCCTGGCGGAGGTGCGCGGTTTCTTCGCCGTTCACCGGGCGGAGGGCAGCTTCGGCGGCGGCATCCATGCCGAAATGACCGGGCAGAATGTGACGGAGTGCACCGGCGGCGCCGTGGCGATCACGGACGAAGGCCTTGCGGATCGCTACCACACCCATTGCGACCCGCGCCTCAACGCGGCGCAGAGCCTGGAACTCGCCTTCCTGCTTGCCGAAATGCTGAATGAGGAACTGAAGGAACGCCGGGCAGCCGCCTGATCCTTCGGAACGGAAATGATCCCGCCGCGACCATGCCTCGCGGCGGGATTTTTCTTGGCGCAATCCCCGGTGCTCGTTTGAGCGCCCTATGTCGCGGGCGCCGGATTAGCACCTCTTTCGGGCTGAGCCTGTCGAAGCGCCACTCTTCCTTGGGGAAAGCGCAGGACGGCGACAGGCTCAGTCCGAACGGATGGGGGCGAACGAGGAATGATCGGCACTGGCCATCGAAACCCGCCAGCGGACCAACCCATCATCCTCTTCGACGGCGGGCTGGTAATCGAAGGTCCGGCAGGGCCCGTCACATGCACGTAACAATCCCATGATTCAGCCCTTGCTTTGGCGGTGCAGCAAGATAGCCTCCGCATATGGCAAAGGAACCGCAAGTGGCGACCATCGCCGTCTACAGCCTGAAGGGCGGGGTCGGGAAAACCACCTTCGCGATCAACCTCGCCTGGGCATCCGCAAGCATTTCGAAACGGCGGACATTGCTGTGGGATCTCGACCCACAGGCCGCGTCGAGCTGGCTGATCTCCACGGACAGCGAAAGCCGCGACGCCGCGCAGGCGATCTTCAGCAAGGATGTGGAGGTCCGCAAGCTGATCCAACCCTCGACGGTGCAGGGCCTCGACCTGATCGCCGCCGACACCTCGCTGCGCAGCCTCGACCATCTGTTCCGGGAGATGGACAAGAAGAAGCGTCTCGCCAAGCTGATCGAGAGCCTGGGCAAGGATTATGACCGGATCATCCTGGATTGTCCGCCCGGCCTCACCGAAACCAGCGAGCAGGTGCTGCGCGCGGCGGACATGATCGTCATTCCGGTCATCCCCTCCCCCCTCGCTCAACGCGCCATGGGGGAGGTCGCCCGCTATCTGGTGCAGCGCGGCGGCAGCCATCCGCCGATCATGCCGGTCTATTCCATGGTCGACCGCCGCCGTGGCCTGCATCGCGCGGCCCTGGAATCCCAGCCCGGCTGGCCGGCCATTCCCATGGCCAGCGCGGTCGAACAAATGGCTGTCCGCCGCAAACCGCTGGGCGCCTTCGCGGCCTCATCCCCATCCGCCCAGGCCTTTGCCGGACTTTGGACGACGATCGAGCGGCAGCTCCAGAAACATTAGGGCGGCGACAGGATTTGGCGGGTTACCGCCTCCCAACAGCCTCCGCCTACTCCAACCTAGCGATCGCACCCGGATCGCACCGCTTCTCCCCATGCGGCACGGGCGACCAGCCGGGCACCAGGATCGACTGCCCGACCCGAAGGGGCGCAAAACGCCGCCGTTCAATGCCTGCGCAACGCAGTTGGAGTTCCAGCATTTTGGGCGGGGTATCCCATTTCTCGTAGGAAAGGCGGAACGTCCCCCAATGGATGGGAATGGCGGTCGAGGCCTTGAGCTTTTCGAAAATCTGCACGGCCTGTTCCGGCCCGACATGGGAATCCGACTGCATTTGTCCGGGATGGAAGCGGAAGGCGCCGATCGGGATCATCGCCAGCCTGATCGGCCCCAGCCGCGCCGCGTCCGCGGGCCAGGCCATATCGCCAGCGCCCGTGTCGCCCGCGAAGAAGATATTGCCCGCGCGCGTGCTGACGAAGAAGCTCGACCAGAGCGCCCGGCTGCGGTCAGTGCCCCAGCGGCTGCTCCAATGATGGTTGCGCAGCACATGAACGCGATAATCCGGGCAATGCTCATAATTTTCGCACTGGATCACCGTGCCGTCGCCCAGGCCGTTCAACGCCGCGCCGCTTATCGATTGCCCCCAGTCGAGCGCCGTCGACGGAATTCCGTTGGCTTTCAGGATCGCGTCATTGCCCAGGCTGGTGACGATCTTCGGCCTGTCCCGTTTCCACAGCCTTTTCAGCGTGGGGATGTCCATATGGTCGTAATGATTGTGGCTGAGGAGGATGAGGTCGATCCTCGGCAGATCGTCGAAGCGCACGCCCGGCTGCGCCACCCGCCGGGGACCCAGGGGCGGAAAGGGGCTGGCATGGTCGGACCAGATCGGATCGGTGAGGATATTGAGGCCCGCCGCCTGCACGAGTACGGTGGCATGTCCCACCCAGGTGGCGATCATGCCACGCGGCGCGGCGAAGGCAGGCGGGCGCGAAGGCTTGACCGCCACCATGTCGGGCCATGAGGGCCGGTCGTCCTGACCCAGCAGCCACCGCGCGATGAAACCGCGCGGGTTGCCGCCCGCCGGTGCGGGAGAGCGGATTTCCCCATCGGGATTGAAGAAGCGTTCCCCGTCATAATGGCGGCTGACCGGCCCTTCATAATAGATGCGGTCGAGAAAGGGTGGAACGACGGTCACCGCCAGGCACAGGGCCACAACCAGAAACAGCAGCGCAGCGCCCAAGCCTTTGACGATTTTCCCGACGATGCGGCCCATGCCGTCTCCCGCTCCGATGACCGGACGGACATAGCGCGGTTCAAGGTATCGGCAAGCGTGGAGATGGAGCAAGGGGCAAGAGTGGAGAGCGGACGTTGATGTTGGTCTGGGTAAAGCATGCTCCTGCGCAGGAGCACCGCGCGCCTAATGGCGGAACCCGACTATCTCCGTCGCCCCACACCCAGCCATCCTGACCCGCCTCGCACCCTCAGGATGCCATGGAACGAGGCACGGCGCGCAATGTCGACGGGTTGATCGCCTGGACGAATTCCACCCCCAGCCGGTCGTCCTTGGACCATCGCGCGATGGCATTGACGGTCTGGTTGTCGCCCAGTTCGATGGCGAACAGCGTGCCCTCCGGCACGTTCCACAGGCCCTCCAACTGCGCACCCGTGGCGGAGATGTTGCGGATGCGCCCGGTATAGACATGACCGTCATGGTGCACGGCCACGGTACGCAACATGGTCTTGCGTTCCGTCCGGCTCGACTGGAAGCCCTGCGGCGCGACCACGCCGCCATGGCGATGTTGCTGTACCAGCACGTCCGCCGCCGGCAGCGGGCGGCCATAGACATAGCCCTGGATATGGCTGCACCCCAGGTTGCGGATCAGCGCGAGTTCATCCTGCGTCTCCGCCCCTTCGGCCGTGGTGTCCATGCCCAGCGCTTCGGCCAGGCTGACGATCGCCTTGATGATCGCGCTGTTGGGGCTGCCCTTGATCGCGGCGCCGCGCACGAAGCTCTGGTCGATCTTGATCTTGTCGAACGGCGCTTTCTTGAGATAGCCGAGCGAGGAATAGCCGGTCCCGAAATCGTCGAGCGCCAGTCGCACCCCGATGCCCTTCAGCCGGGAGAACATCGAGTCCGTGCCATCATCGTCGTTCAGGAACACGCTTTCGGTGATCTCCAGCTCCAGTCGCTGGGCCGCCAGCCCCGAGGCGGCGAGCGCATTCATGACGATCGAGGGCAGGCCGTGATTGGCGAACTGGATCGGTGAGACGTTGACGGCCACCCTAACCCCGTCGGCCCACTGCGCCGCATCGCGGCAGGCGGTGCGGAGCACCCATTCACCGATCGGGCCGATCAGGCCGCTTTCCTCCGCAATGGGGATAAACAGTGTGGGAGAGATCGCGCCGCGCACCGGATGCTGCCAGCGCAGCAGCGCTTCATAGCCGGTAATCTGCTCGGTCCGGGAGGAAACCACCGGCTGATAGACGAGGTGCAGGGCGTTTTCGACCAGCGCCTTGCGCAGATCCTCCTCCAACTGGCGGCGATCCTCGGCATCGGCATGCATCTCCGGGGAATAGAAGCGATAGATGCCGCGCCCGTCCCCCTTGGCGGCGTAGAGCGCAAGATCGGCATTGCGGATAAGTTCCTCGGCCGTCACCCCATCCTGCGGGCAGAAGGAAATGCCGATCGACACCCCGATGACGACCGCCGTTCCCTCCACCGTATAGGGCTGGGACACATCGGTGATGATCGCCCGCGCCAGATGGTCCAGGGTGATCTTGTCGGGTCGGCCGGGCAGCAGGATCTTGAATTCATCGCCGCCCTGACGTCCGACCAGCCCCTTGTTGCCGACAACCCGCCGGATACGCTCGCTGACCTGGCGCAGCAGCGCATCGCCAGCCGGATGGCCCAGCGTGTCGTTGACGATCTTGAACCGGTCGAGGTCCAGCATCATCAGCGTGCAGTCACGCGGCTGCCCGTTCTTGCCCGCGACCGCCTGCTCCAGCGAGCGCATCATCTGCACCCGGTTGGCAAGGCCGGTCAGCGAATCATATTGGGCGAGCCGCGTCACCTCCGCCTGGCTGCGGCGCATTTCGGTAAGGTCCGTGCCGCTGCCCCGGAAGCCGTGGAACTGGCCGAATTCGTTGAACACCGGCTGGCCGGAGATCGACCACCAGCGCTCGTCCTTCGCCATAGCGGCGCGGACGGGAATTTCGGCAAAGCCGGTGCGCGCCGACAGGTGGAAACCCAATGTGCGCTCGCCATCGCCATCCTGCCGGTCGCCGGGACGGATGATTTCCGTGATCGGACGGCCGATCAGCGCATCGTTGCCCAGCCCCAAGGTGCGGGCCAATGTGTCGGAAATATAGACGATGCAGCCGTGGCGGTCGGTTTCCCAGAACCAGCCGCGACCTGACTGTTCATAGTCATGGAGCAGCCGGTCGGAGCGCTGGGCCCTCAAATCCCGCTGATGGAAGGCGATGGCGCGGTTCATGTCGGCATGCGCCTGGCGCAGCGCGGCGACCAGCATCGCGGCTATGCAACTGATCAACAGGCCGACCTGCGCGAAATCGCCCCGATGCAGGATGGAGGCGATCAGCAGGCCGCAGAAATAGCTGACACCCAACAGGCGCCGGTCGCCGAAGATCGACACGGCCATCAACGCGACCGCCATTTCCGCGGCCAGATTGCGCGAAGGCTCGCCGGCGATCAGCGACGGCCCCAACATCAGGCTGAAGCTGAGGCCCGAGAGCAGCACCATCGGCAGCATCAGCCATTTCTGGTGATGTGGCCGCAAAAGCTGGAACCGGGCTCCGCGCGGCACGACGATGGCAACGCCGTCGACCAGCAGCATGGCCGCGAGGGCAACGGCATGGCCGACATTGCCCTCATCATAGAAAGGCACATGCAGCAGAGCGGTGATGCAGAGCTTCCCCAGCAGGACAAGCGGCCAGAGCCGGGCGATATGGACGAAGGTGCCGGAAATCCAGGAAGCGTCGACGGCAGCCCCGCTTTCGGCAAGGCCAAGCGCCGCGACCAGATCGGTCCGCCGCGTATGCAGTTCTGCCAGGTTCGCCCGCAAGGAAGTCATATTCCCTGCGTAACGACAAGAGATTGAAAGAAACTTACCCGACAGGCAAGGTCTGCGGCGGGTGGTTTCCCGCCACTAATCCCCGCCCCTGAAGGGGAGGGGAAGCGTCAATGTCCGCAACCGGGCAAAACCCTCAAACGCGCATGGGCATCAGCACATAGAGCGCGGGGCTGCGATCATCTTCGCGGATCAGCGTCGGCGCAGCGGCGTCGGCCAGGTGCAGTTCGACCAGATCACTGTCGATCTGGCCCAGGATGTCGAGCAGATAACGCGCATTGAAACCGATGTCGAAGCCCTCGCCCTGGAAGGTCCCGGGGACTTCCTCGGCCGCCGTGCCGTTTTCCGGGCTGGTGACGGAAAGGGTGATCTTGTCGCGGTCCAGCGTCATCTTGACGGCGCGGGTCTTTTCGGTGGCGATGGTCGCCACGCGGTCCACGCCTTCCTCGAAGCTGCGCGGATCGATCTTCAGCAGCTTGTCGTTGGCGGTCGGGATGACGCGGCTGTAATCAGGGAAGGTGCCATCGATCAGCTTGCTGGTCAGGATGGCGCTGCCAAGGCCGAAGCGGATCTTGCTCGCCGACAGCGAAATCTGCACAGAGCCTTCCACCTCGTCGAGCAGCTTGCGCAGTTCCCCGATGCACTTCCTCGGCACGATGATGCCCGGCATGCCGTCCGCGCCGTCGGGTCGCGGCACGGTGACGCGCGCCAAGCGATGGCCGTCGGTCGCCGCCGCCTTCAGCACAGGCTGTCCCTCGTCCGAAACGTGGAAATAGATGCCGTTCAGATAATAGCGCGTCTCTTCGGTCGAGATGGCGAAGCGCGTCTTGTCGATGATCTGCTTCAGCGTTTCGGCGGGCAGTTCGAAGCTGGTCGGCAGGTCGCCTTCCGCGATCACCGGGAAGTCGTCGCGCGGCAGGGTCGACAGGTTGAAGCGGGCGCGGCCTGCCTGGATCAGCATCTTGCCCTCGGCCGCCTGCAGCGAGACCTGGCTGCCTTCGGGCAGCTTGCGCGCGATGTCGAACAGGGTGTGCGCCGAAATGGTGGTCGCGCCGGGCTGTTCCACCTGGGCGGCGACGCTTTCGACGATCTGGAGGTCGAGGTCGGTCGCCATCAGCTTGATCGCGCCATCGGCCGATGCTTCGATCAGCACGTTGGACAGGATCGGAATCGTGTTGCGCCGCTCGACCACCGACTGGACGTGGCTGAGGCTCTTGAGCAGCGTTGCGCGTTCGATGGTGGCCTTCATGTCCCTGTTCTGTCCGTTTCTTTTCTGCGCAAAGCCCGAACTCGGTCGAATCCGGGCGACAATGATGGATGATCCTTCATAGCCGCTGTGACGGCCCCTGCAAGCGCTGGGTGATCGTTTCGTTTGCCAAAGGGTTGCAAAAGGGAACAGCATGCGCTTTGCCGGGGATGTGAAAGCTCCATGGCCCCTCGCCCTCCCCCTGATGATCATGGCCACGGCCGCGCAGGCGCGGGACTCTCTGGGCGTGTTCGAGGCGTGGGGGGCGTTTCGCGATCCGACCCCATCCCAATCCGGTGGCCCCCGTTGCTATGCGATCGCCATGCCCGTCGCAGCGGGATCGGAGGGCTTTGCGGCGGTCGGGAGCTGGCCGCGCCAATCGGTGCGGGGGCAGGTGCATTTCCGCTTGAGCAGGATGCGAATGGGGGACGCTGCGGTGATTCTGAATGTGGGGGATCGGCGCTTTACGCTGGTGGCGGGGCAGGTGGATGCCTGGGCGCCCGATGCGCGGGCGGATGCGGCAATCATCGCGGCGATGCGCTCCGCCACCAGCATGAGTGTGCAGACGCGGGATGCGCGTGGGCGGGGCTTTGCGGACACCTATGCGTTGCGCGGAGCGGCCACGGCGATCGATGCCGCGGCGCTGGGGTGCGCGCGATTGCGGTGAGGGGCGTGCGCCATTCACCGCCCTTCCAAAATCCCCCAAAATCCGCTATGGGCGCGGGCATGCAGACAGCCGCCAACCCCTTGATGCCGATTCCCGGCGCTATCGACCCTGTGCCCGTGCCCCGCGCGGTGACGCCTCGTGAGGATGGGCGCGTCGACCTGATGGGGCTGTCGCGGCCGCAGATCAAGGGCGTGCTGGAGGAATCGGGGCTCGATACCAGGCAGGCGAAACTGCGGTCCAAGCAATTGTTCCACTGGCTCTACCATCGCGGCGAGACCGATTTCGACGCCATGACCGACCTTGCCAAGCCGATGCGCGGCTGGATGGCGGAGCGCTTCGTCATTGGCCGTCCGCAGGTCGTGGAGGCGCAGGTCTCGAGCGACGGCACGCGCAAATGGCTGCTGCGCTCCGACGACGGGCAGGATTATGAGATGGTGTTCATCCCGGACGCGGACCGGGGGACGCTGTGCGTGTCGAGCCAGGTGGGCTGCACGCTCAACTGCCGTTTCTGCCATACGGGCACGATGCGGCTGGTGCGCAACCTGACGCCGGGCGAGATTGTGGGCCAGGTGATGCTGGCGCGCGATGCATTGGGCGAGTGGCCCAAGGGCAGCATGGCGTCGGCCAATGACGATGAAGCCGACGATGCGCCGCAATATACGACCGATGGCCGCATGCTGACCAACATCGTGATGATGGGCATGGGCGAGCCGCTCTATAATTTCGACCATGTGCGCGATGCGCTGAAGGTCGTGATGGACGGCGATGGACTTGCCCTGTCGAAGCGGCGCATCACCCTCTCCACCTCCGGCGTTGTGCCGATGATGGCGCGGGCGGGCGAGGAGATCGGCGTCAACCTCGCCGTGTCGCTGCACGCCGTGACGAAGGATGTGCGCGACGAGCTGGTGCCGCTCAACAGGAAGTTCGGCATCGATCAGCTTTTGCAGGCCTGCGCCGACTATCCGGGGGCGAACAATGCGCGGCGCATCACCTTCGAATATGTCATGATCAAGGACAAGAATGACAGCGACGAGGATGCGCGCGAGCTGGTCCGGCTGCTTCGCCAGTACAAGCTGCCGGCGAAGGTCAATCTGATCCCGTTCAACCCCTGGCCAGGCACGGATTATGAATGTTCGACGCCCGAGCGGATCAGGCGCTTTTCCGACATCGTGTTCGAAGGCGGGATCTCCGCGCCGGTGCGCACACCGCGCGGGCGAGACATCATGGCCGCCTGCGGCCAGCTCAAGTCCGCTTCCGAGAAGAAAAGCCGGGCGGAGCTGGACCGGCTGGAGGCGGAGAAGCAAGCAGCGCTCGGATAGAGCGGGGCCGATGACCTGCGCCTTTGCGGCGCGAGATGCAAACCCCGCCCGGACGGCGGGGTTTTTCTTGTCGGCTTCGTCCGGGCGGCATGAAAGGATGGATGACAATGACGGACGAAGAGATCGAGCGGATCGCCAGCGGCTTTTGCGCGCGGACGCTGCCCAAGGAGGAGTGGACGCATGGCGCGCATTTCGCGACGGCCCTGTGGCTCATGCTGCGGCGGACGGACATGCTGGCCGAGCGGGACATGCCCGGGATGATCGCGGCCTATAACGAGAGCATGGGCGGCGTGAACAGCGACAGCGCCGGCTATCATGAGACGATTACCATGGCATCGCTGAAGGCGGCGCGGGCCGTGCTGGCGGGCTTGCCAGGCGAACCGTCGCCGGCAGAGGCCTTTGCGGCGCTGATGCGTTCCCCCATGGCCGACAAGGACTGGCTGTTCGCCTATTGGTCGCGCGAGCGGCTGATGTCGACGGAAGCGCGGCGGCGCTGGGTGGAACCGGACCTGACGCCTCTCCCCTGGGCTTAGGGTTTGTGCTGTTTCTGTTGGGCCGTGTTCCTGTGAAGGCAGGAAAAATGGGGCGTATCATTGGAACGGTGTGAGCAAGCATAGGAAAAGGGCGGCCCCAGCCGGGACCGCCCTTTCCTGTTCTATCCGAGAGGAATTAGAAGCGGAAGCCGATGCCGACGACACCGGCATCGCGGCCGCCAAAGTCAGCTTCATATTCGGTGCGCTGATATTCAGCAGAGATGTAGGTGTTGCCGGTCACAGCGAATTCCACGCCGCCTCCGTAACGAACGCCTTCCAGGTTGCCGAAGTCGCCCTCAACCGTGTCTTCGAAGCGGGTGGTGGCATAGCCGACCTTGCCGAAGGCCAGAACGCGCGGAGTAACGACATAACCGAGGCGAATCGAAGCAGCCAGATCGCGGCTCACGTCGATGCCGAAATTGTCATCGGCAGTGGAATCGCTGAACGACACTTCCGGGCCAAAAGTAATGCGCGGTGCGACAGCCAGATCGTAACCGGTGCTGACGCCATAGCTGAAGCCTTCTTCGCCGCCAACTTTGTCGTAGCCCAGCGTCACGCCGGCGCGCGGGCCGGTGAAGGGCGCGGCGTCCTGAGCGAAAGCGGGAGCGGAAACGGCGGCAGCAGCAAGGGCTGCGAAAATCACAGTCTTCATAAAATCCTCATGTCATCAGAAACGAACAGTCCGGTGATGTGGACTGCCGCTTGTTCTTTTTACGGGGATGATGTTGCGTGTCGTTATTTCATCGTCATTTGGAATACCGAGATAATTCGGTTCATCCCCCCGTCCTGCACGCAGCGACATGCATCGCTGACGGCGCGCATATGTAACGCGATTGTGATTGTTGCAATATGGATATGAACTTTACAAATGTATGATGCTTTTCCGCAACAGTATGAGTTTGCATGAAAATGGGGCGGCCCCAGCGGGACCGCCCCTTGTCATACCCAACGGCACCCAACTCAGAAGCGGAAGCCGATCCCCACCACGCCCGCATCGCGGCCGCCGAAATTGTCCTCATATTCGGTCCGCTGATATTCGGCCGAAATATAGGTGCGCGGAGTCACCGAATATTCGAGGCCACCGCCATAGCGCACGCCTTCCAGCGTCTGGTGGTCGCCAGGGACTTCGAAGCGGCTGTTGGCGTATCCTACCTTGCCGAACGCCAGCACCTGCGGCGTCACGACATAGCCAAGGCGCACCGATGCGACGAGATCGCGGCTTGCATCCACGCCACTGAACTTCGCCGTGGACTCGCTGAGCGAGACTTCCGGACCGAAGGTCACATGCGGGGTGACGGCCAGATCATAGCCGGTCGACACGCCATAGCTGAAGCCGTCGTCGCCCTGAACCTTGTCATAGCCCATGGTAATGCCGGCGCGCGGACCAGTAAAAGGCGCGGCATCCTGAGCAAAGGCAGGAACAGAAACGGTGGCAGCAGCAATCGCTGCGATAATCGCAGTTTTCATGGTATTCCTCATGACTTGTTCGATACCCTGAACCGGGTGAGATCGATTTATGTTCTCAATCGGTTTTTAAAAGAGACGGATTTGATAAATATTTTCATATCATCCCTATTGAACTTACAGGGCATCTATCCATAGGAGCTTCAAAAATCCGGAAACTTTACTCGATCCCGGCAGCGGCGCTTATGGACCCGCAATCTGGCTCCCACATGAACGGGATCATGAAAAATGATTCATGCGCGTAACGGCATCGTCCTTTTTGACGCTGTTGGTGCAAAAGGGTAACAGCAGCCTATGGAGAGCGCCTCATCCGAGCCGATAGCCGCCGAACCGAAGCTGGTGCTGCGCCACAAAGGACCGACGCGCCTGTGGCATTGGCTGAATGCGCTGCTGCTCTACGTGCTGTTCGCCAGCGGGCTTGGCATCTTCAATGCGCATCCCCGGCTTTATTGGGGGCATTATGGCGCGAATCTCGACCGCCCGTGGCTGGTGCTGGAGCGGTTCGGAAGCTGGATCACGCTGCCCGCCCACTATGATCTGGCGATGTCGCGGCACTGGCATCTGAGCGCCGCGCCGATCTTTGCCTTCGCGCTGCTCTTCTACATGGTCTGGAGCCTGTTCGGCGGGCATCTGGCGCGCGACCTGGCCTTCCGGCGCGACGAACTGGCGCCGCGCCATGTCTGGCAGGACATAAAGGACCATGCCCGGCTGCGTTTCCCAACCGGCGAAGCGGCGCTGCGCTACAATATGTTGCAAAAGGCCAGCTATATCGGCGTGATCTTCGTCGCGCTGCCGATCCTGATCCTCACGGGCCTCACCATGTCGCCAGGCATGAACGCGGCATGGCCCTGGCTGGTCGACCTGTTCGGCGGGCGCCAGTCGGCACGCTCGATCCATTTCATCACGGCCTTCATGCTCGTCGCCTTCTTCCTGGTGCATATGCTGATGGTGGTGCTGGCCGGGCCCCTGAACGAAATCCGCTCGATGATCAGCGGACGCTATCGCGTGCCGGAGGCGCGGCGATGAGCCTGATCCTCGACCGTCGGACCCTGGTACTGGGCGGCGCCGCGACGCTGGCGGGATGCGACCGGCTGGCGAAGAACGAGACGGTGCGCGAGGCGCTGTTTTCCGCCGGGAATTTCCACAAATGGGCGCAGCGCAGCCTGATGGCCCGCGACGCGCTGGCGCGGGAATTCCGGCCGGACCAGATTTCTCCCTTCTTCCGCCCCAACGGTACCGCCAATCCGAACACAGCCGAATATAAGGCGCTGTGGCGCAACGGCTTTGCCGACTGGCGGCTGCATGTGTCCGGACTGGTGGGACGGCCGCTTTCCCTCTCCTTGACGCAGCTCCACGCCCTCCCCCATCGGGAACAGATCACGCGCCACGACTGCGTCGAGGGGTGGAGCGCCATTGGCAAATGGCGCGGCGTGCCGTTGAAGCCGATCCTCGACGCGGCGCGGCTGCGGGACGGGGCGCGGTACATCGTCTTCCACTGCGCCGACGATATGGGCGGCGGGCGCGGCTATTATGAAAGCATCGATCTGGTGGACGCCTTCCACCCGCAGACGATCCTCGCCTTCGCGCTCAACGACGAACCCCTGCGCGTGGCCAATGGCGCGCCGCTCCGGCTGCGGGTGGAGCGGCAACTGGGCTACAAGCAGGCGAAATATCTGATGAAGATTGAAGCGGTTGCGAGTCTGGACGGCATAGGCGGCGGCAAGGGCGGCTATTGGGAGGACCGCGCCGGCTATGACTGGTATGCGGGCATTTGACGGCAGCGGAATGACCTGACAGGGTGGCCCCATGAAATTGTTCGATCGCGTCATCAAGCGGCTGGTCACGCGGGGCCAGCTCAGCATCTATTATCATGACGGCAGGAAGATCACGGTCGGAACCCCCGAACCGGGCTTTCCGTCGCTGGCGCTGAAATTCCACGATGCGCGTGTGCCGTTCGACATCGTCAAGGACCCGCGCCTCGGTATGGCGGAGGCCTTCATCGATGGGCGCGTCGCGATAGAGGGCGGCGGCATCATGGAGCTGATCTCGCTCATCCGCATGAACAATGCCTGGGAAACGGGCAAGTCGATCAGCGATCTCGGCTCCGTCAAGCGCGGCTTCAAGGCGATCCGGCGCAAGCTCTGGGCCGCCAATCACAGGGCGCGGGCGAAGGCCAATGTCGCGCATCATTACGACCTGTCGGGCGCGCTCTACGCCCTCTTCCTCGATCGGGACCGGCAATATAGCTGCGCCTATTTCCCCGATGCCGACAATGAGGCGGGGATCAGCCTGGAACAGGCGCAGGAGGACAAAAAGGCGCATATCGCGGCCAAGCTGCACCTGAAGCCGGGCATGAAGGTGCTCGACATAGGCTGCGGCTGGGGTGGCATGGCGCTGTACCTGCATCGCACCTGCGGCGTCGACGTGACTGGCATCACCCTGTCTGAAGAGCAGCTCAAGGTCGCGCGCCAGCGGGCGCAGGATGCCGGCGTGGCCGACCATGTGCGCTTCGAACTGATCGATTATCGCGACATGGACGGGCCGTTCGACCGCATCGTGTCGGTCGGCATGTTCGAGCATGTCGGGACCAAGGATTACCGCACCTTCTACACCAAGTGCCGCGACCTGCTGACCCCGGACGGGGTGATGCTGGTCCACACCATCGGCCGGGTCGACGGGCCGGGCATCACCGACGCCTTCACCCAGAAATATATCTTCCCCGGCGGCTACATCCCCGCCCTGTCGGAGATGATCCAGGGCAGCGAGGGCACCCGCCTGATGGTCACGGATGTCGAGGTGCTGCGCATCCATTACGGCCTTACCATCCGCGAATGGTACAAGCGGACGCTGGCGCACAAGGCGGACATCGTCGCCCTGTACGACGAGCGGTTCTTCCGCCTCTGGACCTTCTATCTGGCCGGTGCGGCCACGGTGTTCGAACATGGCGGCATGGTGAATTACCAGGTCCAATATGTCCGCGACCGCCGCAGCCTGCCGATCACGCGCGACTATATGCTGGAGGCGGAAAGCGCCCTGCGGGGCCGCTAATCCATCCATGAATATTGGCTGACGACACCGTTCCCGGACGGTTCAGTAAGGCCGGTGCATCTTCCCTTCATGACCCCGGCGACGGGCGTGCATGCTGAGGAGAGAAAGACATGAACATCTTGTGGAAGGGCGCTGCCGCCCTGGGCCTGGCGATCACCGCCATGGGGGCGAGCGTGGCCCCTGCACAGGCGCAATATTATGGCGGCTATGGCTATCGCGACGGGTATCGCGGCAACCATTGGGACGATAGGCGTTGGGACGATAGGCGCTGGGACGGCAGGCGCGACTGGCGCCATGATGACCGCCGCTATTGGCGCGGCGACCGGCGCTCCTGGCGCGGGCATTACCGCCAGCGTTGCTGGACCGAATGGCGCTACAATCATTACCGCGACCGGCGCGTGAAGGTTCGGGTCTGCAATTGATCTGACCACATCGGCTGGTTGATGCCATGCAATCCTCCCTGCGCGCAGCCTGGGGAGGGTGCAGGAGAGGCGGGTGCCTCTGTTCGACACCCGCGAAGTGAATGGGGGAGGGGAAGCTGCGCGGGGTGCGCCATTTTCCTCTTCACCCGTTTCGCCATCGACTGGCAATTGCGCCCGGCATCCGCTTGCGGCATTTTGACGCGATGACCGATCCCATGCCCGTCATTCAGAGCCTGCTGTCGGGCCTGCCCATCTTCCTGCTGCACCTGGGTTCCGCAACCCTGGCCTGGCTGGCGGCGCTGGCGCTTTATATGTGGATCACGCCGCATGACGAATTCGCACTGATCCGGGCAGGCAATGCTGCCGCGGCGATCTCGCTGGGCGGGGCGGCGATCGGGTTGGCCGTGCCGTTGGGCTTTTGCCTCGCGGGCTCGGTGAATGTCTGGGACATCATGATCTGGGGCAGCGTGACGCTGATCCTGCAACTCATCGCCTTTCGCGTGGTCGATTTCCTGCTGGGCTCGCTGCCGACCCGCATCGAGGCGGACGAACGGTCCGCCGCCATCTTCCTCGCCATGATGAAGGTCGCCATCGCCTGCCTGACCGCCGGCGCGGTCGCGGGTTGAGCCGTGGCGGGCCGGCGCTTCGGCTGTCTGCCCGGCCTGCTCGGCATCATCCTCGCCCTGCTGTGGATCAGCGAGGTCATCAGGCCAACGCCGCTGCATGTCGAGGCTTTCGACCCGCGCTCGCCGCGCCGTCCGATGCCGCAATGGAGCGATGAGAGCTTCGTCATCGAGGAACGGACGGAGGCGCCCGCCGACAGCATGGGCACGACCTTCGCCATCGACCGGGACGGCGCATGGCTGACCGCCGAGCATGTCACCCATGGCTGCACCCGGGTCGGCATAGAGCAGGGCGGCTTCGCCCGCCCCGTGTCGCGCCTGGTGGAAAGCCGGGAAGCGGATGCGGCGCTGGTGCGCGGGGGCGTGGCGAGCGACCACGCCCTGCCGCTGTCGGACCGCATGCCGCCGCCCGGATCGGTCGGCTATCATATGGGCTTTCCGGGCGGACAGCCGACGCTCGTCATATCCGAGCTGATCGGCGCCGCCCGCGCCCGGCGCGGCGCAGGCGAGGAGACGCAGCCCGTGCTCGCCTGGGCGGAGCATGCGCGCATTCCGATGGGTGACGGCACGCTGTCGGGCATCAGCGGCGGTCCGGTCTTTGCCGAGGACGGCCATGTCGTCGGCGTCAACAGCGCCGCCACCGACCGGCGCGGACGCATATTGACCACGGCGCCCGATGCCATGATGCGGCTGGTCATCGCCAGCCGGGCAGTGGGGGAACGGCCGGTCGCCTATCCCTTCCTGGATCTGGCCGATGCGCATGCCCGCTTCGAATCCTGGCTGGCGCAGGGGGTGATCCGGCGCATCTTCTGCGATGTCGACGATGGACCGCAGCAGTTGACGGCGGGCAGGCCTAAGGGCTAGGTCGCGCCAGATTGACAGGATTTGGACCATCATGAGCGATACGCCCCCCGACCGCCTTTCCACCAACCCGAAGAGCCCCTTTTTCGACATGGACGTGCTCCAGCGGGGCATCGGCATCCGCTTCAAGGACCGCGTCCGCAACGATGTCGAGGAATATTGCATTTCCGAAGGGTGGATTCGCGTGGCGGCGGGCAAGACCCGCGACCGCCACGGCCAGCCGCTGACGATCAAGCTCTCCGGGCCGGTCGAGGCGTGGTTCGAGAATGCGGACGAGGGCGCTGGGGAAGCAGCGGACAAGGCGGAATAGGGTTTCGTCTGCGCTGAAGAAAAAAGGGCGCCGCCTCGCCAGAGGGGCGCGCCCTTTTATTCAGCCGCGTTCCGATGAGACGAGAGGCTCATGAGAGCCCGCTCGGACGCCGTGTTTTCAGGATAGCCGGGACCGGGTTCCTGCCCGCGCGGGAGCATCGGGCCGCTTCAACGCAGCGCCGCGTCTCGCTTCACGTCCGCGATGATGTCGCGCAGCGAACGGGCGGAAGGCGCCGCATCGGCATAGCGGATGGCACGCAGGTCGACCGCCAGCCGCGGCTGGGCGGCGGACCTGCGCAACGGAGCGCTATCCTCCTCCGGATCCTCCTTGGTCACCGTCATGCTGGCGAAGCGCGTGCTGACGCCCAGCGCCGGATCGGTCCGGAACTCGCGCAATTGCGGTTTGTCGGGATAGATGAAGCCGAAGGTCGGGTTGCTGCGCGCGCCCATCCGGTTGGTCGGACTGTGCCAGACGCGCACCTCGCTCCAGTCGCCTTCTTCGGATACGTCGACTGCGAGAACATCCTCCTCGATCGCGCCCGGCGCCGACCAGTTGGCATGCCGGATCAGCACGCGCCGGTCGTCCAGCACCCTGCTGACCACCGCGACATGGCCCAGCACCATCGGGCCGACGGGACGGAAGGCCAGTACCGCTCCCCTGCGGGGCGCATGCCCGCGCTTGTAGTGATTTTCCGCCTGGTCCCACCAGGTCAGCGCGTCGCCATAAATCTGGACGCCCGACACGGTACGCGCATAGGGCACGCATTGCAGCACGGTCGCGCCCAGCACAGGCGTCGTTGTCAGGCCGGCCAGCAGCAAGGCCGCCCAGCGCATCATTCCCACTTTCATGCGACCCCAAAAGTCTCAGAATCGCCCCACCGCCGACGAAATTAGGCGGCGGCCATTAGGAAATGGTTAAAATGTCAGAAAGCACCCCGCGCGGCGTCGGAGCCTGCCGTCGCGCGATCCGCCATGGCGATCTGCACCGGAGCGTCGCTCGCCTTGTGCGCGTAGATGAAGCCTTTGGCGGGGTTCGGCCGCAGACCCAGATCCCCGATCGGGCCATACCAGACGCGCACATCGGTCCAGTCATTGTTCGGGGACACGTCGATGGCGCGGACATTGCGCTCTACGCCGCCGCGATAGGACCAGTTGGCATGGGTCAACAGCACTTCGCGTTCGCTGACCACCTTGCTGACCATGGCGACATGGCCGACCGGCATCGAACGGCTGGCCGAGAAGGCAAGGACGGCGCCGACACGGGGTTCATGGCCGCGTTCATAGCGGCCATCGGCCTGACCCCACCAGGTGTTGGCATTGCCATATAACTCGATACCGGAAACCTGCCGGGCGAAGGGCGCGCACTGAAGGACGCCGGCAGCGGCCGAGGTCGCGATCAGGGCGCCGAGTGCAAGCGTTGCCGCTGCGACAATAGCGCGAAAACCACCGATCATAGGAATGCGACCCCCGACTATTTGAACGACTTAACCCCGTGCCATGCTTTAGGGCAGACGCCGGACGCGTTGAAAAGCAGCCAGCGACGAGTCGTTGTTGCGGCGCGTCAATCTGCGGAACGAAAGACGTGCCCCGCCGTTACACAAAACCGGCTCGCCACAGGCAAGCCGTTGAAAAGTGCGGATTCCGTCCCCGTCATCCAGACCTGGCCGCCGGTTTCCCGCAGCCGGTCGAACAGCGCGGCCCGCCGCGACGGGTCGAGATGCGCCGCCACTTCGTCGAGCAGCAGCACCGGCGGCTGGCCGCGATGAGCCGCCACCAGAGCCGCATGGGCGAGCAGGATGGAGAGCAGCAGCGCCTTCTGCTCGCCGGTCGAACAGAGCGCGGCAGCCTGCGCCTTGGCGGCGTGAACGACGGCGAGGTCCTGCCGGTGCGGGCCGGACAAGGTGCGACCGGCAGCGGCATCGCGGCGGCGTTCGCGGGCCAGGCGAAGCCCCAGGGGCTCGTCGCCCTCCCCTTCCCCCTCGATCGCCAGCAGCGGACGGGCAAAGGGATGGTCGGGCTGGTCCTCCAGCGCGGCCTGCAAGCGGCCGACCAGATCGGCGCGGGCGGCGGCAAGCGCCGCGCCATGCTCGTCCATCTGCGTTTCAAGCGCGCTCAGCCAGGAAGGATCGGCGGCGGACAGATCGTTCAGCAGCCGGTTGCGCGCCCGCATCGCCGCCTCGTAGCGGGCGCTGTGCGCGGCATGGGCGGGGTGAAGCGCCAGCGTCAGCCGGTCCAGGAAACGCCGCCGCCCGCCGGGACTGTCCATGAACAGCCGGTCCATCGCGGGCGTCAACCACACGATGGACAGATGATCCGCCAGCGCATTGGCGGAGGATGCGACGCCGCCGATCCGCACCTGACGCCGGTCGGGGGCCGAAGCGAGAACCCCCGTACCCAGCATCACGCCGTCCACTTCCGCCGCTATGCCGAAACCGCCCGCCCCATCCTGCCGCACCATGTCGCGCAGGGCCGCGCCGCGCAGGCCGCGTCCCGGCGCCAACATCGACACGGCTTCCAATATGTTGGTCTTGCCCGCGCCATTGTCCCCGGTCAGCACGATGAAGCTGTGATCGGGCATGATCAGCGCATCCGCATGATTGCGGAAATCGCTCAAGGTAAGACGGCCGATCATGAGGCGGCTCTAACCAGTGCGGCGGCTTTGGGAAAGCTTGGAGTAAGCATTCCGCGCTCCTGCGCAGGCAGGAACCCAATTCTGCCGCCCGATCCCGTTTCCCGCCTTTGCAGGAACAGGCCGAAGATCAACTACACCGCTTCCGCGTCACCGCCCGGCCGTCGTCGATCACCGTCAACTCCCGCCCGCTGGCCGAGGGCCGCAATTCCAGCTTCCTGTTCCAGCTCTGCCCTTCGCCGGTGAAGGCCGCGTCGATGCGGATGCGGCCGTCGGGGCCGTGGGACACGCCGGTCGCCTTCCCCTCGCTCTCCAGAAAGACCAGGCTGGTCGGCGTGATCGTCAGCTCCAGCTCGGTCGCGCGGTCGGCACAGCTTTCGTCCAGGCCCGTCCATCGCCCCTGCACGCTGGCGGGGATGGTCGACCCCACCGGCACGGGTTTGGATGGAATCTCCGGCGCGGGTTCGGCGGTCTGGATGCCGTTCGCGCCTTCCGGCACCTGCTGCACTTCGTTCATCGCTTCGTCGACGATATTGGTGGCTATCCCGGGCTGATCGCCCGGCTTGTCGCCGCACGCCGCAAGGACGAGCAGCGGCAGGAGAATCATCGCGCGCATGGGAGGAAAACCGGCATTCCGCCAATGGGTTCCGGCCAGCGCGCGTTCCTGCTTCATCCCTGCCACACTCCTTCTCGGCAACTTCTCAGCCACGGCTTATGCCATGGCGCGCCGGAAGGGGCTGACTTTTCTTCCCCCGCGATCCGGCTGGGCCACTGGCGGACTTGCGCGCGGCGAACGTTGCAGTCATCACCATGGCCGAAGGGATGGACTATCGGAAGCCCCCCACCGCCTGAATGAAGAGGAAGCCGATGATGAGAAGCCTGAAGATCGCTCTCGCCCTTGCCGCTGCCGCCGTCGGTTCGCAGGGCGCCATGGCGGCGCTGGCCGTCGGGGCCAAGGCGCCCGACTTCACCACCCGCGGCGCGCTGGCGGGCAAGACCTTCACCCTGACGCTATCACACCAATTGAAGCGCGGGCCGGTGGTGCTCTATTTCTTCCCCAAGGCTTTCACGCCGGGCTGCTCCGCCGAAGCGCGGGAGTTCGCGGAGCATATCGAGGATTTTAAGAAGGCGGGCGCGACGGTGATCGGCATGTCGGCCGATCCGGTGGACGATCTGGTCGCCTTCTCCACCAAGGAATGCGCGGGCAAGTTCGCCGTGGCGTCGGCTGGTCCCAACATCGTGTCGGGCTATGACGTGGCGCTGAAGATGCGGCCGGGCATGACCGACCGCACTTCCTATGTCATCGCGCCCAGCGGCCGCATCGCCTTCGTCCATAGCGAGATGAACTATGCCGGCCATGTGAAGAGCACGCTCGCCGCCGTCGAGGCGATGAAGCAGAAATAAGGGCAGCCGCCGCCCTGCAAAGCCGTCATGCCGAACTTGCTTCAGCATGGCGGTAGAGAATGAACATATGGCAAGGGCGCTGCTTTCAGCTCAGTCCAAGCCGAACGATCCTATCCCTTCACATATTTGCCGAACCAGCCGAGCGTCGCGTCCCACGCGGCCTTGGCGGCGGCTTCGTTGTAGCTGGGGCGATAGTCGGCCATGAAGCCATGGTCGGCGCCAGGGTAGACGGTGATCGCGTCCGGCGGCGACTTGCCCGCGATCTTCAGCGCGGCCTGCATCTTCTCGACGTCAGCCACCGGAATGCCCTTGTCCAGCGCGCCATATTGGCCAAGCACCGGGGCCTTGAGCCGGTTCACCTGCTCGATGACGCTCAGCGGCTGCAATTCGGTCTTGTCGCTGACCAGCCGGCCGTAAAATGCGACGCCCGCGTCCAGTTCCCTGCTGTGGGCGGCGTAGAGCCACACGACCCGCCCGCCCCAGCAAAAGCCGGTGATGCCGCGCCGCCTGCCGTCCCCGCCATGGCTGCCCGCCCAGGCATAGGTGGCGTCGATGTCCTTCAACACCTGCTCGTCGGAGGCCTTGGACACGATGGTGCCGACCAGTTGCTTGAAATCAGCCACCTTGGTCGCATCGCCATGGCGTGCGAACAGGTCGGGGGCGATGGCGTAATAACCCGCCTTCGCAAAGCGGCGACAGATATCGCGGATCCATTCATGCACGCCGAAAATCTCATGCACCACGACGATGACGGGCGCAGCCTTGCCGGCGGCGGGACGAGCGACGAAAGCAGGCATGGCAAAGCCGTCGCTCGCCCCGATCGAGACGCTTTCTTCCTTCAACCCTTCACCGGAGGTCTGGACCGCGCTGCTGGACACAGGCCGGCAGGCAGCGGCGAAGCCCGCAGCGAACGCCCCGCCCACCAGCAGCTTGCGCCGGTCGAGGCCGGTCGAACCGATCCAGTTGCTGTCTTCGGGCAAACGTTCCGGCTGATCCCGTTCATCGGTCATGCGCGTCTCTCCTCAAGCCATGGCGGGAGAGCCTAGAGCATCATGCAGAAAAGTGGGAACCGGTTTTCTGCATGATGCTCCAGGCTTTTGTTTTGCCGCGTTTTCCGAGCCAGCAGATCATTCTATCCGCCCGGAAAACGCTCCAGCCGCGCCCGGGCCTCGCGCAAGCCATTCTCAACTCAGGAAATCACCGCTCTCGATCCGTTCCAGCCCGACGACGTCGCGATTGTAGATATAGGTCCATGCCTCCACCGGCCCATGTTCGCCCAGGACGATCAGCCGTTCGCGACGATATTCATGCGGCTGGGGGAAGTGGGCAGCGCATTCCTCATAGTCGTCGAGCGCGGCAAGCACCGCCTCCGGATCGGGGAGCGCGAACAGGTCGCCCGTCACGTCACCGGTCCCGCCAGGCACGAAGCCCGGATAGGCCGCCACGCGATAAAGCGCGCCTTGCGCGACGGCTGGGCCGACAGGACGGGCCGCATCGCCCAACCAGCGGGCCATCGGTTCGTCGCAGCCGGGCCGGAGCGTGCCGTAGACGAAGAGGAGCGGTTCTTTCAGACGATCACTCTGCAAATATTCCCGACTTGCAGGAAATTTGCCCAATTAGCGGAAAATTTCCCGCCCAAAAATGATGGATGGGCCGCGAAAATGCCTGAAAATCGGGTCGAAATCGAAATTGGCACGGCTCCTGCAATCTTCCTTGCATCACGGCCGGACAGTCCGGCCAAGCACAAACCAGGGAGTATATCATGTTCGCCAAGCTTCAAAACGCCGCCTTTGCCCTTACCGGCGCCCTGCTGGTTTCCGCGCTCTTCATCGGCGCCGCCGTTCCGATCGCGCCGATCGCCTGATCCCGCCATATCTCTTCAAGAAGGCCAGATTCATGAACAACAGCTTCACCCTCGACCGCCGCAATGGAAAGATCATGGGCGTGTGCGCCGGGCTTTCCAACCGCACCGGCCTGGATGTCACGCTGATCCGGATTGCGCTCGTGCTGCTGACGCTGTGCGCCCTGGGTCCGGTCGGCGTCGTCGCTTATCTGCTGGCGGGCTGGCTGGCGGAAGGTTGATCAAGTCCCGAGATAATGAAAGAGCCGCCCATGGCAATATCCAGGGCGGCTCTTCCGATGTCCATCAAGGACTCTTTGGATCGGGTCATGTTGCGCTCAGGCAAACAGCACCGAATAGAAAGTCAGCATCTGCGCGCCGACCGCAACCATAAGGGCAACGCCCTGAACCGTATGTCGCATATCATTCGTCCTGCAAGTCATTGTTATTTATCGCCACCAGGGGCGAGCGGGCCTATGCGCCCGACATGATGTTGTAACAATCGCAAAGGACGATTTCGCAGTTGCAGCAAATGCAACAGTCGATGTTACTGCAAAGCCACAATCATGGCCTGCGCTGCGGCGGGTGCGCGGACCTTCGCCCCGCTGATGAAGAAGGCGTAGACGTCGCCTCTGGCGGCCCGTTCGCGCGCCACCTCCGCCCAGCCCTTGATCTCCTCCGCCGAATAGCCGGTCGGCTCCTCCTCCCGCGTGCGCATCAGACGGGCATAGGAAAAGCCGACCTCCCGGCCTTGCAGCGCCGGATATTCCGGATGGTCGGCATAGACCACGGCCGCGCCGGCCCGCCGCGCGAGGTCGAAAAAGACGGGATCATCGAAACTCTCATGCCGCACCTCCAGCGCGTGGCGCAAAGGCACGCCGTCGATGCTGGCCGGCAGCAGCTTCAGGAAAGCGCCGAAATCCTCCGCATCGAATTTCTTGGTCGGCATGAATTGCCAGAGGATCGGCCCCAACCGGTCGCCCAGCTCGACCAAACCCTGGTTGACGAACTTGGCAATGGATTCGCTCCCCTCCGCCAGCACGCGCCGATTGGTGCAGTAGCGTGACGCCTTGACCGCGAACTGGAAACCATCCGGCACGGCCTTGGCCCAGCCGGCGAAGGTCGCCGGCTTTTGCGTGCTGTAATAGGTGGCATTGATCTCCGTCGCGGTCAGATGCTGGCCCACATAGGCCAGTTCGTCCTTCTGCCGCAGCCCTTCGGGATAGAAGGTGCCGCGCCATGGTTCGAAGATCCAACCGCCGATGCCGACCCTGATCTTTCCGCTCATCCTGGACTCTCCTTTCCCGCCATCCTGATCGGCAAAGGCGATCAGAGCCAGAGGGAAAAGCTGTTGGCACCTATTGCGAACGAATCTTAATTGAGCGGCAACAGGAGCACAGAGCCATGTCCACAGACCTGATCAAGACCGCCACCTATCTCAGCATCCACCTGACCGTGGGCTTCTCGGTCGCTTATCTGATGACCGGCTCCGTCGCCATGGCGGGCGGGATCGCGCTGATCGAACCGATGATCAACGCCGTCGCCTTCTTCTTCCATGAGCAGGCGTGGAAGAAGATCACCGCTCGTCCGCCACGCGGCGCGGGGCGGGAATGGATGCGGGATCAGGCCGCCTTCGCCTGAAAGCCGCAACCTTCGACGGAATAGTGAGGGCGGCCTGCCCGTCCGGCCATGGCGCTGCCCATCATGCGCCGCTGCCGGGCAAGGGCGCAAAAACGATCCGCAAACGCCCGATCCGATCACTTTGCGGATCGAATTCGAAAAGGTCGATCAGGTCGGTATCGACATCGGGCTGGCCATGCCGGCTCCAGCGATAGGCGAAATGGGCAATCAGCCGCTCGGGCTGCGTCGGACTGACGTACAGGCTGTGCAGATCGACGCTGGCGCTGATCGTGTCCGCGAACAGCTTTTCGTAGAATGGGCGGACGGGCTCTTCCCCATAGACGGGCGAAATCACCGTGCCATCGGCTGCGAAGCATTGGAGCACGCCGTTCAGGTCGCCCTTTTCCATGGCGGACAAATAGGCGCGCACGATCCGTTCGCGACGGTCGGACATGATTTCCTCCTTCTATCGGGCTTGGTCTGTTCGCGGGCGGATCAGCCGATCTGCGGGTCCGGGGCGTAGGCGATGGCGCGCATCTCGACCAGCAGCAGCGGATGGGGAAGCTGATGGACGGCGACCGTCGTCCGGGTGGGGCCGGTCTCGTCGAAATATTCCGCCCACACTTCGTTGAAGCCACCGAAATCGTTCATGCTGACGAGAAAGCAACTTACCTCGACAAGATCCGACAGGTCGAGGCCGGCGGCCGCCAATATATCCCTGATATTCTCGATGACGGCGCGGGTCTGCGCCTTGATGTCCAATTGGGTGACGCCCATTTCATCGACATCGGAACCCTCGATGCTGTTGTCCGGCTTTCGCGCGCTGGTGCCCGATATGAAGATGAAGTCCCCGGCCCGCCGATAATGGGGAAATTGCCCGCGCGGCTTCGCCTTGCCCTCCACTATGCCGGCCGGCGCCGCCGCAAGACGGCCATTGGATGCCGGCTGCAGGCCGATCTTCAATTCATCTGTCATCTTCATTGCACCGTAAACTCTATCGAACCGATCTTTCGAACGCGAAGCCCATGATGAACGCCTGGCCGCCCCGCTTGTGCCGGACGGGCCATTTGCTGCCAGAACCCGCCCCCGGGGCCTAGAGCCAATCGACATTCAGCCCTGACGGCCTGCAAATGACGCTTTTCCGTGCTTCCGGTGCTCACATACTTTGAGTAGGCTGCGCGCCGGGTCACGGAAAACCACCATTTTCGGCTCGTCATCTTCTGAATGTCGATCGGCTCTAGCGCCTCTCCCGCCGCCGCCACAAGCGAAGGGGGACAAGCGCAGCCTTCAAGCGCGAAGTCCGAACCGCCCGGCGCGTCCGGCGACATGGAGTCAAGGGAATGGCGATGCCGGCTGACGGCCATGGTCCGCCGGATCAGGCCAGCTTGAACTCGACCACGGCCGCACCCGCGCCATAGGTCGGCCCGTAGCCATGGACATGGGCATTTTTGAAATCGCCCACGCCCCCCAACAGCCAGGCCAGATGCTTCATCCCCATGTCGGTCTTCGCCGCCGCGGCGAAGTCATCCAGTCCGGCGCGCAAGCGGTCCGCCCCGCCCTGCTCCATCGCGGCAAGCAGCGCGCGATTGGCGGCGTCGCTCTGCTCATCCACGATACGATCCTCGGCTATGTCGATATCCTTGTCGAAATAGCCGGCGGAAAGGCCGCCGACCGCGATCACCGCCGCGCGCTTGCCCTGAAGATCGGCCTGCTCCGCCGCTACCCGGCCCAGCGCCTCCGTCGTGGCGAAATCATGATAGAGGTTGTTGGCGGCGACCACCGTCGGAATCGTTCCGCCGGGGTTTAGGAAGGCGTTGGCGACGATCGTTCCGCTGTCGATCGGAAAGCCTTCATAATCGACCGCCTTGGATCGATGGCCCGCCGCATTGGCCCCCGCGACGCACGCCTGGGCCAGCGAAACATCCGCACGCAAGTCCATCTGGAGGTCGCCATAATCATACCAGTTCTCATCGACATGGACGCCCGTGCTGTGCGGACGCGCCTGCCACAGTTCGTCCAGCACGGCGAACCATTGGGTCGAATAGATCAGCAGCACGTCAGGCCGGCTGGCGCGCAGCGCCTCGCCCGCCGCTTTCGCCGCCGTGGCGAGCGGAGCCCAGGGCGGATTGTCCTGGCGCAGGAAGGGCAGCGGATTGCCCGGCATCAGAAATGCGGAAACGACCGGCATGATATGTCCTCGTATCTCGATTGGGGCTCAGGCCGCCAGGCGCCATTCCATGACGGCGTTGCCGGTTCCGATGACCGTGCCGTAGCCGTGAAGCTCCGCAGGCGTGGTGGGATATTCCATGGCGGAGATCATCCAGGGGAAGGCCCCGGACTTCACTTCGGCAAAGGCTTCCTCCACCCATTCGGGGAACAGGCGCATCACCTCCCGGATCTCGCCCCTGCGCATGAGTTCGATCATGCGCATGTCCCATTTGTAGCCCTTGTAGCTTTGCGGATGCTCCCGGCTCATATCCTCGGGAATCTCCGGCTCCTCATGGAAATGATAGTGCGAGAAGGTGTTGGACGCGAGCAGCACGGCCCGCTTGCCGCTTTTCTCGATCGCCCGCCGCGTCGCTTCGCCCAGCCGCTCCATCTCCTCCACGCCCTCGTCGAGGGTGAGGTAATAAGGCGAATTATTGGCCGAAATGCCGACGACCGGGATGTCCCATTGCGGACGGACCATGTGCAGCGTGGTGATCGTGCCATAATCCACGCGGAAATTGGGATTGCGCATCATCTTGGCGGTCAGGCCAAGCGCCTGCGCCTCGCCGCAACAGGCTTCGGCAAGGTCGACGTCGACGTTCAGGTCGAAGGCAAAGCGGAAGAGATTGGGGAAGATCGGATCGACCGACTTGCCCGACAGACGCTCCACGCCCAGGAAATGGTGGCCGACTGTCGTAATCCAGTGCGGCGAATGGACGAGCAGCACGTCGGGCTTCAGTTCCTCGATGCTCTTGCGCGCCTTTTCATAGGCCCAGCGCAACGGCTCCCACCCGCCCTCCGAGCGCGGCTCGTTCTGCGGGGGATTTTCGGCATAGACGAGATGGGGAGGATGCGGCGCTACGAAGCCCGCGAGAATCTTACCTTGGGACATGAGCTCTCTCCGATTCTCATTAAGTAAGAAAAATAATTCGTCTTGTAAGATTGGTATCAAGCCCGCAGGAAGCCGTCAACGAAAGTCTGCGGGCCTTGCAACGGACCAATCATTCGGAACCGGGCAGCCCTTCATGGCTTCGGCCGCTTCACATGCCGTTCCAGCATGCGGCGGCCAACGACTGCCCCATAGACATTGCCCTGATCGTCGACACCCACGCCTTCGGCCCCGGAATGCCTGGGTTCCGCCGCTTCGGCATCCTCGATGAAGGCGTCGACCCTTCCGGTCCGAGCACTGCCGATACGGATACCGCGACGGATGCGGGCATCCTGATTACGGCCCTCGACCGGACTGGATTCGGAATCCGCGACATAGAGCCTGTCCTTCCCGTCGATATAGATGCCGCTGGGGCGACCGAACTGATGCCATTGGGCCAGGAACTTGCCGTCCTGGCTGAAGATCTGGATGCGGTTATTCTCCCGATCGGCCACGAACAGCCGCCCACGGGAATCGAGCGCCAGGCTGTGAGGCTCGCTGAACTCGCCAGGGCCGCTTCCCTTGCGCCCCCATTGCCCGATGAACTTGCCGTCCTTCGAGAATTTCAGCACCCGGTTGTTCTTGCCGCCGGGCGAATGACTTTCGGACACGAAGAAGTCGCCCTTGCGCGTGACCACGACGTCATTGGGCTGATCCAGAAAGTCTGTGGCGGAACCCAGCGCATCGTGACCAAGCGTCATCAGCACCTTGCCGTCCGGATCGAATTTCACGATCTTGCCGCCATTGTCGCCCGATCCACGCTCGGCCAGGAAAACGGAACCCAGATCGGTGACCCACAAATTACCCTGCGGATCGACGGTCGCCCCATGGGGGAAGCGAAACAGCCCCTGGCCGAATGCCTTCAGAAGTCGGCCCTGCGCATCGAATTTCAGGATCGGCGGTTCGGGCCGGTCGATGCAGGAATTCTCATAGCAGCGATGGATGACGTAGATGACGCCGCCCGGCGCCGATTCCACCGCCGTCACCGCCGCCCATTTCATGCCCGCGGGCAAAGTGCCCCAATCCCGGGTCGTTTCATAAGGCTGAGGCAGGTCGTTGCGCGGAGCCGCGTCGCGCGCGACCGCAACGGCGGGCAGCAGCATCGTCGCCGCGAAGGCCAATAATCCGGAACCCAGTCGCAATGTCGCCTCCTCCCATCGATGCATTATCCGACGCCATCACGCATCGGGCCGTCCAGCCGCCCCCTCCGTCAGCGGGGCGGGATTTCGTAGGTGACGGGCACCCAGGCATAGCCGCGTTCGGCCTTGCGGATATGCCCCAGTCCGGGAAAGGGCAGGTGCGCGGCGGCGACCAGATAGCGCCCGTCCGCTGCATCCTTCAGCGCCGCCAACCGGCTCGCCGTCGCCTTTGCAGGATCGATGTCGGAATACATGGCCACTTCCGGCAGCTCGAGCTGGACCTGCCCGAAATGCATGATGTCGCCCCAGAAGAGCAGGCGCTCGCCCTTCGATTCCACCTCGAAAAAGGCGTGGCCGGGCGAATGCCCGCGAGAGGCGATGGCGCGTATGCCGGGAAGCACTTCCCCCGTGCCGTCGAAATATCGAAGCCTGCCACGACGGCTATAGGCGTCCATCGACTCCTTGACCGCCCGGAAGCGATATTTGCCGAGCTTGCCCTGATCCTCCGGCGCCTTCGCCGCTTCGGCCGGGTCCAGCCACAGCGCCGCATCGGTCTTGTCGGCATAGACGGTCGCATTGGGGAATTCCGGCTGCCCATCCTTCACCAGGCCGCCGATATGGTCGGGATGCATGTGCGTGATCAGCACGGCATCGACCTGATCCGGCCGGTACCCCGCCGCCCGCAGGCTTTCGGCAAGCCCGCCCAGACGCGGCCCCAGAACCTTTCCGGCGCCCGTGTCCACCAGCACCAGACGGTCGCCCGTGTTGATCAGGAAGGCATTGACGGACGTGGGCACGGCATCCGGCTCGAACCGCTTGCGCAGCATCGCGGCCACCTCGCCCGCCGTCGTGTTCGTCAAGAGCTTTGCCGGCGGGAAGTCGACGACGCCGTCATTGAGCGCCGTGATCTCATAGTCGCCCAGCATCATGCGATAGAAGCCCGGCGCCTGGCTTTTCACCATCGGCACATTCGCCGCCGGAGCCTGCGCGGCGCCACCGCCCGCCGCCGCCAACAGGGCGAGGGCGGCTGCCCGCCAGAACCGGCGACGCGCCTGCCCTCCAGGCATAGCGGACATTGCGGACCTTCGGCTCAAACGAACATCGGGCATCCACGTCTCTCCCTTCCCGGAACCCTGCATGAAATATATTATCTCGATATGCAAGATATAAAAGTCGTTAGGTGAGAATTTATATCGCACGGCCACGGCTGGCGCTCGCGCGACGTCGCACGATTGGAACGGACAAGGATCAAACAGCAGGCGCGCGATCCCGGCATCGGGCCGGAATCGCCCTGATTTCCCTCTTAACGCGATTTCTTAATCAGCGATCGATCGCGTCGCCTGGAAATCGCTCCGGTCGAGGGCAATAGCCGTCATTCGTCCGGGGCGATATGGGAACCCGGCTTGAACGCGATGGCGGTGATCATGATCCCCTGATGGGGATGGGGCAGTTCCTTGACCGCGACGGTGTTGCGCGCAGGGCCTTCGAAACCGAAATAATCGGCATAGACGCGGTTGAAGGTCTCATAATCTGCCATGTCGAGCAGGTGGACCTGAATATCGACGATGTCCGCCAGCGACGCGCCCGCCGTTGCCAGCATGTCCCGGATCGCGTCGAAGATGAAGCGCGCCTGCCGCTCTATGTCGATCACGACCTTGCCGTCTTCCCCGACGGTCGCGCCCTCGAAACTGTCATCCGGCCGCCGCGCGCTGGTGCCCGAAATGAACAGGAAATCCGCCACGCGCTTCAGGTGCGGGAAATTGCCGCGCGGCTTGGCGCGCGACGGGAAAACCCGGCTTTCGATCGACAGCGACCGTTCGATCTGGGTCACGCTGCCGGCGATCGCGGACCGCGCCTTCGCCAACTGCTCGTCGCCCAGCCGCGAACTGGGCGCCGACAGCGCGATCGCCGCCACCACCTGGCCCCGCATGTTATGCAGCGGCAGCGCGATCGAACGAAGCCCCTCCTCCCATTCCTCATTGTCCACCGCATAGCCCTGCTTCGCGATGCGGCCGAGTTCGGCCATGAGCTGCCCCGGATCGACGATGGTGCCGGGCGTGTAGCGCCTGAGCTCTGCATTGGCGAGGAAGCTGGCGCGGTGACTCTCGCTCATCGAGGCGATGAACAGCTTGCCCGCGGAGGTGCAATGAAGCGGAAACGGCTCGCCCACCGGATGGCTGATGACCAGCGAACGGTCGGGCCGCGCCACGGCCGCATTGATCGCCTGGTTCCCGCTGCGCGCGACGCAGTGGACGGCTTCGCGGAATTCATCGGCCAGAGCCTCCAGATGCGGATGCGCCGCATTCACCAGCAGCACGTCGCCTTCCACCCGGGCACCAAGGTCGGCCAGAGCCGGCCCCAGATGGAAACCGCCCTTGCGCCCGCGCGCGACCGCGCCCTCGCCTTCCAGCGTCAGCAGGAAGCGATGCACCGTCGCCATATTGCTGCCCACCGCGCGGGCAACCTCTGTCGCGCTCAGATCACGACCCGCGCCCGCTATGGCCCGCAGGATCGCAAACGCCCGCGTCACCGAATTATTCTTCGGCGTTAGAACCGGTCCGCGAATGAATACTTCTCCCAATTCAAACCCAAGGCGCCACCGCGGGCGCGAAACTCCAGCTAGCAGCTTCCTTCCACAGGGGAAACCTTCCTGAACAGATGCCGCGCACCCTGATTGCGCCTTGACATACGCTGCAAATCACCATCATATCGCGATATAGGCAATTGAAATCTTATTAATTAAGATAAATAATGGCTATCATCAGGGCGCGCAACCGCCTGCTGCCACGGCGCTTTCGGAATAACAATATGTTAGGACGCGGGCCCTTTGCTTGAGAGCCTTATTCGGTCGACAATGGGCCCGGAGGGATGACTATGCGGCGCTGTTTCCTTGCCATGGCGATGCTGATCGGCTGCATCGGCTCAGCGCCCGTTCCCGCCCAGAAACCCGCCGCCGACGCCCCCCGGTTCGAACCCGACGCGCAATGGCCAAGGCCCCTGCCCGGCAACTGGATATTGGGCCAGGTCTCGGGCGTCGCCGTCGACAAGGACGATAATGTCTGGATCATCCAGCGGCCGGGTTCGCTGCTCGACGACGAGAAGGGCGCGCAGAAATCTCCGCCTGAGTCGCTTTGCTGCTCGGCTGCTCCGCCGGTCATGAAATTCGACCAGCAGGGCAATCTTCTCGCCGCCTGGGGCGGAGCCAGGCAGGGCCATCCATGGGTGCAGATGGAACATGGCATCCATGTCGACGATGCGGGCCATGTCTTCATCGCCGGCAATCTGGACGGCGACCAGGTGCTGGAGTTCACCGGCGACGGCAAGTTCATCCGCCAGTTCGGGGCCGACGACGGCACCAAGGGGTCGAATTCCACGACGCGGCTGGGACGCCCGGCGCATATGATGACGGACAGCGCGGCGAACGAACTCTATGTCGCGGACGGATATGGCAATCGCCGGGTGATCGTCTTCGACCTGTCGACCGGTGCATATAAGCGGCATTGGGGCGGCAGCGGTTCGGTGCCTAATGACGACAAGCTGCCGCCCTATTCGCCCGCTTCGGTATCGCAGGGATTCAACAACCCGGTTCATTGCGTGCGCATCGCCCGCGACGGTCTGGTCTATGTCTGCGACCGGGCCAACGACCGGATACAGGTGTTCCGCAAGGACGGCAGCTATGTGCGCGAGTTCAAGGTGGAGCCCCAGACGCTGGGCAGCGGATCGGTGTGGGACCTCGTCCTGTCCGAAGACGCCGCGCAACGCTATATCTTCGTTGCCGACGGCGGCAACGGACAGGTCGTGACACTGCTCCGCCAGACCGGCGCGTTCGTCACGAAATGGGGCCGCGCGGGCCGCCAGCCCGGCCAGTTCAAGTCGATCCACAACATCGCGATCGATTCGAAAGGCAATCTCTACACGGCGGAAGTCGGTTATGGCCGCCGGGTGCAGCGCTTCAAACGCCGGCATTAAGCCCGGCGGGAAATATCGGCCCCGGCAGGGGGAGGGGGGCGCTCCTTGCCGCATCGCTCCTTTTAAGCACGACAAGCCAGAGACAATCCCCGGACCGGACTTCCGACGGCCCGGATAGCGGCGCGATGACCTGACGGTCCGTCGAAGCGGCCGTTCGCGGGCGGCATCGCATCGCCCCGCCGCCATGAACCGACGCCCCTCCATCCTGCCGCAGCCGCCTGCAAAAGGCCCGCGACCGGCCGGAATGCGAAATCATGTTGCCAAGATTTGCGCGCGGGAAGAGAAAGGCCTGTCAAAGGAGACTATTTTGCCGCGCAGTAGCACCAAATCCCGGACCGTGACGATCAAGCAGGTCGCGGAGGCCGCTGCAGTTCACCCGTCGACCGTCTCCCGCGCGCTCAACCCAGCGACCCGCTATCTGGTCGCGGAGGAAGTGGCTGAACGCGTGCTCGCGGCGGCGCAGCGCCTTGGCTACCGGCGCAACCTGCTCGCCGCGGGCCTGCGCACCGGCCGCTCGCATCTTGTAGGCATGCTCGTGCCCGACATCGCGAATACCGTCTTTTCCCCGATCCTCAGCGGCGCGGCGGAAAGGCTTGCGGCGGAAGGCTTCTCGACCGTGGTTGCCGATGTGGGGCGGGATTCCAGCCGGCAGCTGGAGATCGTGCGCGAGTTGGCGACGCGGCAGATCGAGGGATTGATCCTGGCGACCGTCCAGCGCGACGACCCGGTGGTCGATTTCTGTCTCGAACAGGGGCTTCCGGCGGTTCTCGTCAACCGGGCGGAGGAAAAGCGCCGATTGTCGGCCGTCGTCTCCGACGACGCGCTGGGAATGCAACTCGCCGTCGACCATGTCGTGGAACTGGGACATCGCAGGATCGCACATCTCGCAGGACCGGAGACGGTGTCCACCGGCCATCTGCGGCGGCGCGCCTTTTATGGCGCGATGGAGCAGCACGACCTTCGTTCGACCGAGCCGCTGCACGAAGCAGCCGAAGGCTATTCGCGGGAAGAGGGCGCGATTGCGACCCGCCGCCTGCTGGACCGTGACCCCGACATCACCGCGATCGTCGCCGCAAACGACCTTCTCGCACTGGGCGCCTATGATGCGCTGAAGGAACGCGGCCTTCGGTGCCCGGAGGACATATCGATCGTCGGGCATAACGACATGCCCATGATGGATCTGGTGACGCCGCCGCTGACGACGATACGCATCGGCCATAATGCCCTGGGGCGGGAGGCGGCCGACCTTCTGCTGCAACGCATTCGCGGGGATGATCCGGAGATCCGCAACATCGTGCTCGCGCCTTCGCTCGTCGTCCGGGAATCGACTGCCCGGCCCCGGCAAGGGCAGGCAAAGAGGACGCGATCGGCGAAGGCGACGCGATCGGCCGTGGCGGGATAACCGGAAGGTCCAGCCGAGCCGAGGCTGGACGTCAGGCATGGAGCGAAACGCAGACGGGTGAATGCCCAAGCCTTCAGGCGGGGCGACAATAGTTCCAGGAGAATAGCCGAAAGCCGACTGGCTCAATCCGCTGGCCGCGCGCGCCCAGATCGGCGCCAACCACTATCCAACCGCCTCGCAAGGCATTGATAAATGGTGACCCCTACGAGTGTAGAACTTTTGTCTCGGGCGATGCCGGGACGTTCCTAACTACACTGTAAAATCAAGCATTTGTCTTGTATGGTGTTCACAGCCGGTCTTTCCGGTTTGCCTGAATTTGGCTCAAAATGTGGGAACGATTGTGGGACCAATTCCTGCCCGGAAGTGTGGGAACGCCTGCAATGCCCAAAGCGGGAACCGAACCGATGGCACTGACGGCATTGAAGGTAAAGAACGCGAAGCCTGGTCGGCATGTCGATGGCCGGGGACTGTGCCTGCTGGTGAAGGATAGCGGTGCGCGGACATGGGTGCTGCGGATGCAGAAGGATGGACGCCGACGCGACTATGGGTTGGGATCGGCGCTGGACGTGTCACTGGCCGAGGCGCGGGAAGCGGCAGCAGCATTGCGGCGGAAGGTCCGTGAGGCAGCCGATCCGGTCGCCGAGCGACGCAGGGCGCGCAAGGTGGTGCCGAGCTTCGAGACGGCGGCCCGCGATTGTTACGAGGCGTTGAAGGAAGGCTGGAAGAACAAGCGGCACGCCAACTGGATTTCGAGCTTCGAGAACCATGTCTTTCCGGTGATCGGCGCCAAGCCGGTGAACGAGGTGGACAGTGCGTGCGTAGTCGATGTGCTGTCACCGATCTGGCTCACCATCCCTGATAGCGCGCGCCGCATCCTGCAACGCATAGGCGCGGTGCTGGACTTCGCCCATATCAAGGGATGGCTTCCGGGTGAGGTATCGTTGCGCTCGGTGCGCAAGGGGCTTCCCCGTCAGGTGGACAAGGGCGGGCATCTGGAAGCCATGCCCTATGTGGATGTGCCCGCGCTCATGCGGAAGTTGGCGGCGGCTTCGCCCACGACCGGACGCGACGCGCTGCGCTTCACCATTTATAACGCCGTGCGGTCGAACGAGACGCGCTTTGCCGTGTGGTCGGAGTTCGATCTCGACAAGGCCATCTGGACCATTCCGGGTGAGCGGATGAAAGCGGGCGAAACCCATGTTGTGCCGCTGTCCGCGCCCGCCGTGGCGCTGTTGCGCAAGCGGTGGAAGGAGCGCACCAGCGACACCGGCCTTGTGTTCAGCAATGACGGGGAAAAGCCGATCAGCGACATGACCATGACCAAGCTGCTGCGTGATGACGGCATCAAGGGCGTGACCGTCCATGGGTTTCGCTCTGCCTTCACAGACTGGTCGTCGGAGCGGACGCGCTTTCCAAAGGAGGTCGCCGACAAGGCGCTGGCGCACAAGTTGCCCAACAAGGTGGAAGCGGCCTATCGGCGCACCGACTTCTTCGACAAGCGGCGCAATCTCATGGCGCGCTGGGCGGAGTTTCTGGACAAGAGGCCGGCGAAGGGCAGTTCGGACGCCAACCCCACGGCGTCCGAGCCCGTCAGGCTTCGCGCTGCCGCCTAATGAGGTCGTGCAGACTGGCGGTGGTGATGCGGGTGGCCTTGCCGAGCTTCACCGTCTCGACCTCGCCCGCCGCAATCAGCGCGTAGAGCTTGGTACGGCCGACCCCGATCATGTGCGCTGCGTCATTGACGCGGACACAGATCGGGTCCGTCGGTGGAGGCGCGGTCATTGCACCTGGCTCCCAGCCTGATCGTCGCGGTAGCCGACAGGATCGGCCACCCAGCGATTCACGGCGGATTCGCGCCAGCCCGCGCCATGAATGCTGATCTTCACTTGGCGGGGAAAGGTGCCTTCGCCCATCTTGCGATAGAGCGTCGTGCGGGAAAGCCCGGTGCGGGCCAGAACGGTCTTGAGGCGGATGATACGATCGGGGATGTTCATGGGGCAATCTCTTCAAATCATGGTGTTACACGCGCCCCTGTGGACCAGCATCGGGCAGCTTGGCGCGCTGGGCAAGAGCCGTTACGGGGCCAAATGAGGCCATTCCGGCTTGGGCGGGTGGGCGCTGGCGGTGAATGGCGTTCAAGGGCGTCCAAGGGCGGTCCACGACGTAGCTCTGCCGCAGCGCGTGACCACCGCAGAATTTTTCCCACTATGTCCCAAACAGCATGCCGGTCAGTGCTTTATGCCGATGGGTACGGCATTGCGCATTGGTCAGGTCGAATCATTCATGGCAATTCTCCAAATCATCGGAGGTCTGCCCGCCAGTGATGAGGCTGCGCCGGATTGTCCCGCGCCGCAAGGGGTGGGGCACTGTAGTGCCGATCGGGGCATTTCAGTGCCGGTTGCGCCAATATCGGCCCTGCAAGTGCGTTGAACCATAACGCTATGTGTTATATATGCGGACGAGAACAGGAGAGCCGCCATCCAACGTATATTCAAGAATGGCTGGTTCGAGCGTTTCGCGCGGAAAGAACGGATAAGTGATTCGGCGCTTCGGGACGCGGTGCAGCGCGCCGAAAGCGGGTTGGTGGATGCCGACCTTGGCGGCGGCGTCATCAAGCAGCGCGTGGCGCGTACCGGTAAGGGCAGGTCGGGCGGTTATCGCACGCTGATCCTGTTCCAGCAGGGTGATCGGGCGATATTCGCTTTCGGCTTCGCCAAGAGTGCGCAGGCGAACATATCGAGGGCGGAACTCACCCTGCTGCGCAATGCGGCGACCGAGGCGCTGGAATGGAACGACGATGAACTGGACCGGCTGGTGGCATCTGGAACGCTGGTGGAGATAGACGATGGGAACGACGGTGAAGGATAAGGGCTATCGCAGCGAGATTGCGGGCGCGGTCCACGAGATGATGAGCGACGCGCACGACGCGGGCGTGGTGTCGCGCGCGACACTTCGCACTTTTGATGAGGCGTGTCTTGCCCCGGCCCCTTCGCTGGCAGGCGATGAAATCCGCGCCATCCGTGAGCGCGAGCATGTCTCGCAGCCGGTGTTCGCCGCCTATCTCAACGTCTCGCGCAATCTCGTGTCGGATTGGGAACGCGGCGTGAAGCGCCCCGGCGGTCCCGCCTTGCGGCTCTTGTCCATCATCCAGCGCAAGGGGTTGCAGGCGGTGGCCTAACTACCCCTGCCGTGTTTCACCTGTTTTCGCACACTGCCGGGATGACCGCCTTTGGCCGGTAGGAGACCGTCCGGTTTGAAGCCGAGATACGGGGATAGCCGACGCTCGCGCGGGGCGGCTGCCGACCAAAGCCAGACGTTTCTATCAGGGCCGGTCAACATCCGATTCTGCTATAAAGCCGACATCGAGTGATTGTCTGGCCGCGAACAAGTACCCGAGGGAAACTGGTTGGCCGTCGCCTCCTTAGACCTGTTAGGAGATCGAAGACGACGGCGGTTGGGCGCTCAAGCTGATCGACGAAAGCACGTATGTCACTCGCGAAGTCAACCGAGCGTAGGCCTGATCGGGTGTGCACCATCATCCAGACCCTGTCGTGCAACAAGCCACAGCTGCGAAGCGCACCTCCTCTACCATCGGTCGATCCTTCGGACACTCAATAGCATGTGAGAACGGCGGAGCAATATTCGACCACGGTAGCGGCGGGATAGTCCTGCTGCGGGCGGCGTAAAAGTCGTCCACCTTGAAGCCTTTCTGCCGAGTCAGGGAGGTGTGGGGATCTACAGCGTGGAACTTTATCTTCAGGTCCGTCTGGCTTGCGCGGATGGCATGAGCCAACGGGCGGCGGCGAAGCGTTTCAATGTGTCGCGCGAAACGGTACGCAAGATGCTGTCGTTTTCATCGCCGCCGGGTTACCGGCGCCAGTCCGTACCGCAGCGCCCGAAGCTGGACGGGTTTGTGGCGATCATTGATGGATGGCTTGAGGGTGACCGCAGTGTCCCGCGCAAGCAACGCCATACGGCGAAGCGGGTATTCGACCGTTTGCGCACCGAGCATGGTTTCACCGGCGGCTATACGATCATCAAGGATTACATCCGGGAGCGCGAACAGCGCAGCCGGGAGATGTTCGTGCCGCTGGCGCACCCTGCGGGAGATGCGCAGGCCGATTTCGGGGAAGCGCTGGTGGAGATCGGCGGGGTGGAGCAGAAGGCCTACTTCTTCGCGCTCGATCTGCCGCACAGTGATGCCTGCTATGTGCGGGCCTATCCGGCGGCGGTGGCGGAGGCCTGGGTGGACGGACACGTGCATGCCTTCGCGTTTTTCGGCGCGGTACCGCGCTCGATCGTCTATGACAACGATCGCTGCCTTGTGACGAAGATCCTGCCCGACGGCACGCGGCAGCGTGCCACGCTGTTCAGCGCTTTCCTGTCACATTACGTGATCCGCGACCGCTATGCTCGCCCGGGCAAGGGGAACGAGAAAGGCAATGTGGAGGGGCTGGTAGGCTATTGCCGGCGCAACTTCATGGTGCCGATCCCGAAGTTCCCGACCTGGGAGGCGTTCAACCTGTGGCTGGAGGAGCAATGCCGCAAGCGCCAGCAGGACAAGGTGCGCGGGCAGAGCGAGACGATCGGTGAGCGGCTGCAGCGCGATCTCGCGGCCATGCAGCCTCTGCCCGCTACACCCTTCGAGGCCTGCGATCAGAAAGGCGGGAGGGTCTCCTCGCAATCCCTGGTGCGCTACAGGACCAACGATTATTCGGTTCCGGTGGCCTGGGGCCATCAGGAGGTCTGGATCAGGGCCTATGTCGATGAGGTGGTGATCGGCTGCCGCAGCGAAGTCATCGCCCGTCATCCTCGTTGCTATGCCCGCGAGGAGGTTGTCTTCGACCCGCTCCATTATCTCCCGCTGATCGAGCAGAAGATCAACGCATTCGACCAGGCTGCGCCTTTGCAGGGCTGGGACCTGCCCGAAGCGTTCACGACACTGCAGCGGTTGATGGAAGGGCGCATGCACAAACATGGCAGGCGCGAATATGTGCAGGTACTGCGCCTGCTGGAAACGTTCACCCTCGCCGATCTCCAGGCGGCGGTCGAACAGGCCATCGATCTTGGCGCCATCGGCTTCGATGCCGTCAAGCACCTCGTCCTGTGCCGGATCGAACGCGTACCGCCCAGGCTGGACCTGGACGTCTATCCCTTCCTGCCACGCACCACGGTCGAGAAGACCTTTGCCAGAGCCTATCTGAGCCTGCTCTCCGACCGGCAGGAGGCCGCATGAGCGATCAGGCCCCGGAGATCCTTCTCGCTCACCATCTCAAGGCGCTCAAGCTGCCTACGTGCCTGCGTGAGCATCACAATCTCTCGCGGCAATGTGCCGCTGAAGGCGTCGATCATATCCGCTTCCTCGCCCGCCTCGTCGAGATGGAAATGATCGACAGGGAGCGTCGCATGGTCGAGCGGCGCATCAAGGCCGCGCGCTTCCCCGCCGTCAAAAGCCTCGACAGCTTCGACTTCGCCGCCATCCCCAGGCTCAACAAGATGCAGGTGCTCGAGATGGCGCGCTGCGAGTGGATCGAGCGGCGTGAGAACGCCATCGCTCTGGGGCCATCAGGCACCGGAAAGACGCACGTAGCGTTGGGGCTCGGACTGGCAGCATGCCAGAAAGGACTGTCGGTGGGCTTCACCACCGCGGCAGCGCTGGTCAGCGAAATGATGGAGGCCCGCGACGAGCGCCGTCTTCTGCGCTTCCAGAAGCAGATGGCCGGATACAAGCTGCTCATCATCGACGAACTGGGCTTTGTGCCGCTCTCCAAGACCGGCGCCGAACTGTTGTTCGAGCTGATCTCCCAGCGTTACGAACGCGGCTCCACCTTCATCACCAGCAACCTGCCCTTCGACGAATGGACCGAAACCTTCGGATCTGAGCGTCTCACAGGCGCGCTCCTCGATCGCCTGACCCATCACGTCAGCATCCTCGAGATGAACGGCGAAAGCTATCGCCTCGCGCACAGCCGGGCCCGCAAGGCCAAAACCAGACCCTGAAAATTACACCAATGCCGGGGGGAGTGGCCCTCGGGCTACGCCCTCACGCCACTCCCCCCGGCATGTAACACGATGGCCTGGTTTTACGCCGCCGAATGGCCGACTTTTGCTCCGCCGTTGACAGGCCGCACACCTCGAAGATTGCATGGCGGCGATAGTTGATGAGGATCCTGCGGTGCACCGGATTGGTGACGGTGCCGAGCAGGTCGTCGGCGGCCTTGGTCAGCAGGCGGATGTCGTACTTCATCACTCTCTCCCGGTTTCGCCTTCCCGGCGAATGTCTTCGCATAATGTTGCAGGCGTCTTGCAGGGCGCATGCCCGCCCGCGCCTCAGTCGTGAAAGGTCACGCTTTCCTCGATCGGTGCCCGCCCGATGCGGTAGCGGCTGCCGCTGGCGTCCAGGTCGGGATAGCCGAAGGAAATGCCGAACAGCATCTTCATCGCCGGGTCGATCCCCAGCACGTCACGCACGGTGCCAGCGAAAAAGCCGAGCAGGGTCTGCGGGCAGCCCTGAAGACCGTGCGCGGCGAGCGACAGCAGGAAGGTCTGCCCATACATGCCGACATCGCTGGCGATGCGCACGCCATCGTAAAATTGCGGCATGAACAGCAGGCAGGCGTGCGGCGCGCCGAAAAATTCCAGGTTGCGCAGGAATTCGACACGTCGCAGGTCCTTCGCGTCGCGCGCCACGCCGATCGACTGATAATATTCCGATGCCTGGCGGACCTGCCGCTCGCTGAAGGCGCCGTAGAGTTCGTCATAGCCAAACGGATAGTCCGGCGTCAGGCGCCCCACCGCCTCGTCCGCCAGCATGGCGGCACTCAGCCGGTCACGGACATCGCCCGAGACGATATGCACCTGCCAGGGCTAAATATTGGCGTTGGACGGCGCGGTCTGCGCGTCGTGCAGCACCGCCCTTATCACATCCTGCGGTACGGGATCGGGACGATAGGTGCGAGCCGAATAGCGCTCGCGAACGACGTCCCGGAAAAGCTTGGCCTCGGGCACTTTGTACATCTCCGCTGTCTGCCGCCTGGACGCTGCCGGCGGCTTATCCTGATTGCGCTTGCCCTAATGCAGCGGGAAACGCCGTGCAAGCAAAATATGAAACGTTTCACTCAAATCATGCAGGCCGCGCCGAGCAGTTCGGATCACGCGTCCGGCGGCAGCTGGCTCTTGTGGACCGCCCCGGCGAGATCGCCATCGGCGCCGACGACATAATCGGCGCCGATCGCGTCGATGAACATCACCTGTGACTGCGTCGTCTCCATGCGCAACGCCTTGAGCGGCGCATATTCCTGACTGTCGTAGAAGGCCTGCGCCGCATCGCGCGACGGAAATTCCAGGATCACCGCGCGCCGCACGCCCAGGTCGCCCTCCAGCGGGTGGACCGCCCCGCCCCGCCCCGCACGACATAGCGGCCGCCATAATGCGCGATCACCGCCGGAACGTGCCGCAGATAGGCACCAAACCTCTCGCCATCGGCGACCACCACGTTGGCGAACAGATAGCATTTCATCGATGCCCTACCCTTTCCCTGCCCCTTTACCGAACCGGCCCCTCTTACCGACACGGCCAGTCAACCGGCCTGCGAAACCGGCGCCAGATCGGCCCTGGCCCGCTCGCGCAGCAGGAATTTCTGCACCTTGCCGGTCGACGTCCGGGGGATCGCACCGAAGATGAAATATTTGGGCGTCTTGTACCCCGCCAGATGCGACCGGCAAAAGGCCGTCAGCGCCGCGCCGTCTGTTTCCACGCCGTCCTGTATCTCGATGAAGGCGCAGGGCACCTCGCCCCACCGCTCATCCGGCCGGGCGACCACGGCGGCCAGGCGGACGGCGGGGTGGCGATGCAGCACATCCTCCACCTCGATCGAGGAGATATTCTCGCCCCCCGAAATGATGACGTCCTTCGACCGGTCGGTGATGCGGACATAGCCGTCCGGTTCCACCACCGCCAGGTCACCGGTGTGGAACCAGCCGCCCTCGAACGCGGCGGCCGTCGCCTGCGGGTTCTTCAAATAGCCGCTCATCGCGATATTGCCGCGAAACATGATCTCACCCACCGTTTCCCCGTCGGGCGGCACGGGGGCCATCGTCAGCGGGTCGAGCACCCTCATCGCCTCCTGCAACATGCTGGCGACACCCTGGCGAGCGTTCAGCCGCGCCCGTTCCTCCAGCGGCAGATCGTCCCATTCGGGCTGCTTGGCGCAGATCGAGGCCGGGCCATAGACTTCGGTCAACCCATAGACATGGGTGATCTCCAGCCCCGTCAGTTCCGCGCCCTCGATCATGGCGGAGGGCGGCGCGGCGCCCGCGACCAGCCCCTTGACGCCCGTGCCGATATTGCGCCCCTGCTTCCGGGCCTCGGCAATCAGCATCGCATAGACGATGGGCGCGCCGCATAGATGGGTGACACCATGCCGGTCCAGCAGGTCGAGCACCAGCGGCGGATCGACTTTCCGCAGGCAGATATTGACGCCCGCGGCAGCCGCCATCGCCCAGGGGAAGCACCAGCCGTTGCAATGGAACATCGGCAGCGTCCACAGATAGACCGGATGCGCCGGCATGCTCCAGGTCACGATCTGCGACAGCGCGTTCAGATAGGCGCCGCGATGGCTGGTCACCACGCCCTTGGGATCGCCGGTCGTGCCGGACGTGTAGCTGAGCGATATCGGATCCCATTCGTCGAGCGGCAGCGCCCAGGCCGCGTCCGGATCGCCCGTCGCCAGAAAATCTTCATACTCGATTCCACCGATACGCTCGCCCGGCCCGTCATAGAGCGGATCATCAATGTCGATGACCAGGGGCCGCTCACGGACCAGTTCCAGCGCGCGGGCGATTATCGGGCTGGATTCACGATCCACGAGCAGGACGCGCGCACCGCCATGGTCGAGTTGGAATGCGATGGCTTCCGGGTCGAGGCGGGTATTGAGGGTGTTGAGCACAGCCCCCGCCATCGGCACGGCGAAATGCGCTTCATACATGGCGGGAATATTGGGCGCGATGATCGCAACCGTATCCCCGCGTTCGATATTCCATTGCCTCAGCGCGGAAGCGAAACGCCGACAACGCTCATATGTCTCCTTCCAGCTCCGATGCATCGCACCGTGGATGACGGCCGTCCGATGCGGATGAACCGACGCGGCTTTTGGCAGGAAACTCAAGGGCGACAGCGATACGAAATTGGCTTCACCCTTTGCTAGGCCAGAATGATAGGGAGACGTTGCACGAAAGGAAATGAGTGAACCGGTCATCAGTGCGCCCCTGGGTTGAAAGCTCGATGTCTGCAGGAGAGGAGAGCATTCAAGATTGCCTAGTCATGCATGCAACCGCGTACGCCGCTTTTTATCAAGACCGTCCTCTCAGTCGTGAATCTGCCATATGAAACGTTTCATATCAAGTTGTATCTCGACTTGCCAGTTTTTCCCAACGGTGTCGCAATGAACATGTCCAACTCAACCTGCTGGCATCATTCCCCCTGCCCGTGCCTAGAGTTTCGCGGGACGACGATATCCAAGGGCAGCAGGCCGGTCGCAGGGCGCTATCGGGTACTCAGTAGTCATGCAAAGGGTGTGTCGTTTGCAGCTGGGATCACCGCCTTCGCCGCGCGCGAGCTGAAGCTGCCCTACAGCATCGCGGTGCCCTGACATGGCCGAAGGCTGGTGCTGTCGCTGCGCTTCATATCTATAAGCGCGGTTGGCATGGATTTGATCAGAAGCAGAAAGGCGCCACCAGCGACCTGTAATTTGAAGAAATGATCTAGTGGATGCAGTCTCGCGGCATGATGGCGCGAGCCAAGCACTGACCGAACCCGGCACGGCCTTGGGTCGGGGTCTACCGATGACGGGTTTCGGCGAAACCTGTCATTCACGGCCGTGCTCGGAGACGACCGCTAAGTCCCAACGCTCGTCCTTCCTGCTGGTCGATCTCGTCCCTCAGCGAGTGACCGCTTCTGGGGGCCGCGTGCAAGCAGTTAAGTGACCGGGATTGGCGCAAGTCGGCTGTTGGAAAACACACCACTTTTGCACATTGGTCATGCATTTCTGCGGAAATATCTCCCAGCATAGTGGTTGGAGGGGTTTTCCGTCAGGCCAGAAATGACCCGTTTTCCTATCCTGCCTTGCCCTGCTCGCCCTCCAAACGCTCTACTTCGCGTTCAAGCACAGTACGAATGAACGCGGCCCTGCGTTGCCGCCCGACCAGCTTGTCAATTCGCTCGCCGAGACCTTCCGGCAAACGGATGTTGGTCGATTTCACGTTGAGTGGTGGCCTTCCCATAATCGTGTCGTAACCGCGCACGACACCCATTCAACCGGAAGCATATTAAGCGGTGCCGGTTATTGCATATTTCCTCCATTTCGAGTTATAAGCGGTGCCGCTTAATGCCTCTGGATCGCCATTCGGCGTTTCAGGATGGCGAAATGAGGAAGGCAGGCCGATGACCTCACCCAATTTTCCTTCTGATGATTCGGTAGGCGGCCCATCGCGCCGCGCGCTGCTACGGGCACTGACGACCGCACCAATTGCGGTTACGTTGATCGCCTCGCCCTGGGGTGAGGCTCTGGCCGATCTTCACGACCATTATGGCGATTCACCCGCAACCCTCGTTCGGACCAAGGCGGGGCGAGGCCTGAGCCGCTTCCGCTATCACAATGCGGAGTCCTTTTATCAGGGACTGGAGCATGGCCTCTACGACAATGACTGCGGTGAGATGCTGTACCGGTCCGGCATTGTCGCGCAGCTCGCGCTGTCCTCACACTTGCTCGACGTTGGCTTTACCGACGAGTGGAACGCCCGTCATATCCGGCTGGACGTTGCCAAGTCGCTCGCCCATGCCAATACGACCGGCTTTGGGCATGATTGCCCCGACATGGCGCGGCTCGCGGCAATTCTTTCCCCCTATTGGAAATGGGGCCATGCCCATCGGATCGATGTACCGCGCCCGAACAATGGCGGGTTCACGGTGGGCGAGGTTCGCCGACTGCTGCGCGCCTTGCTCGACCGCGTCCATGACGTTACCGGCCATCGCCGCCCGAACGGTTGGCGTCGCGGACAACAGGAAGAAGCCCGGTCATGACGCCGTCCACCGACAGGGAGCAGCTTCCATGGCCGGTTCGGCAGGAACTGTGCCGCGTCACGGCGATGCTGTTCGAAGCCTTCGCCGAAAGCCTCAAGGGCAGATTGTCCGAACAATATCGTTCAGGCCGCATCCTTTCGCTGATCCTGCATGGCTCCCATGCGCGGTCCGATACGTGGAATATCGCGCCGGAGGATGCCTTCCATCTGCTGGCGATCGTCAATCATCCGAGGCTCGCAGGCAGGAAAGAGGATTGGCGGCTGGTGCGCGACCGCCTGCGCCGCGCATGGGAGTTTGGCGAGATTGCCCGCCCGGTGCGGCTGACCGTCCATAGCCTCGAACAGGTCAACAGTGCATTGGCCGAGGGTATTCCCCATTTCGTGGCCATCGCGGATGAGGGCATCCCGCTCTACGAGATGGAGGGTTTCCGGTTCGCATCACCGCGCCTGCTGACGATGCCGGAACGGCATGCGCGCGGACAAGCCGAGTTTGCCCGCTGGCATGATCGGGCGAGCGATTTCCTGCTGGGCGCGGCCTTCTACCGAAGCGAGGGCAATGCGCCCATGGCGGCGCTGTTGCTGCATCAGGCGTGCGAACATCTTTACCAGTGTGTCCTCTGGACGATCACCCTGCATGGTCCGCGCACCCATGCGCTGGATGAATTGCGCGAAAGGGCCGAGGCGCTCGAGCCGAGTCTGTCCATCGCATGGCCGCGCGCAACCTCGTTCGAACGCCGGGTCTTCGGCTGCATCCGCCGTGCTTATGTCGAGGTTCGCTATGGCCGCTTCTATCGCATCGGTTCCGACGAACTGGCATGGGCAATGGAACGCGTGGTGCTGCTGCACGACCTGACCGAACGGCTCTGCCGCGCGCGGCTGGACGATATGATCTCGGTTCATGGAGAGGCCTGTCATGACCGACGCGCCTGACCCCGAGGTCGAGCGGCTCGCCGCCTACAGGAAAGCCGTCGACCGCCTGCCGGTCCTGACGCGCGTCATATTCCTGCTCGTTCGTCTGGATGCCCTGTCCTATGATGAAATCGCCCGTCGATTGTCCATCGACGCGCAGGCAGTGGAATCGTGTCTCGTCGAGGCGCTCGGCATGATCCGCATCATGCTTGATGGGGCAGAACCCCGACGCCGGAACCATCCGCGCATCGCCCTTGCCGAGGCTGACCTGCATCGGCGCCATCGCGCCTATTGCGAGGAAGCTTTGTGGACATTGGGCATCGCCAGCCCAATCCCGTGGACCGATCATGGCGACGATGACCAAACCTTCATGCGGGTGATTGTCGCCGCCATGCCTCCCCGCGTCCATGACACCTTCATTCTCAATCGCGTCGAGCAACTGAGCTACGCGCAGATTGCGGAACGCATGGGAACGTTCCAATGGATCGTGCGGTATCGCATGCTCCGCGCCATTCGCCATATCATGCGAGGTCCGGATCGGTTCGAACAGTGGTTGCGCGATGTGGCCTCCGCACCTGCGACGATCAATTAGCCGATGGCTTCTCCGCCTCGAACGCGCGTTTGCCTTTGCGTTGCCACAGCGCCAGCGCGTTGCTCCGCTCTGGCCCCCGCAGCCTGTCGGCGACCGTCAGGAACGCGCCGTAGAGCGTCGCGCGATCATCGTCGGTCAGATCGACCAATCCGGCCTTGGTGACGAGGCCGCCCAGCTCGATCAGGTGCCGCGTGCGTTCGCGGCGCCTGATGGCGCATTCGCGCATGTCGGTTCGCGCCTTTCGTGCTTCAAGCCGATGTCCCGCCGCCTTCAAGCGGGAGAGTGCCGCTCGGGCCGCGATCAGGTCCGCTCGCAGGCTGGCGTTTCTCACCGAGAAAGAAGGCCGCGCCCGCCTTACGCCAGCCCTCCTTCGTGGCGGCGTCCTTCACAGTCGCTGCATAGAGCAGCGCTCCGGCCAACACATCGGCGTCGAGGACGTCGGCTCCGCAAGCCGTCACCAGTTCGCCAAGCTGGCGCACGCGGCGCTCCTTGAGCTGGCGTGCCTTGTCGGCCAGCGCCTTGATCTCCGAATCAAAATCACGGGGTTTGCGCATCGCAAAGTCTCCATTGAGTGATGATGGAGCGATGATAAGATAAACAGTACCGCCGCGCAGTAGAGTCGCCGGGACAGCCTGGCACTGCTCAGTCCGTTCCGAGAAAAATTCGAGAAGGGCGCGCTTATACGTCGTTCCGACGTGCGCTTCGCAGTAGTAAATGGATGTCGCTATGGCGATCTTCCATTTCTCCGTTCAGGTCATCGGGCACGCCAGCGGGCGCTCCGCCGTATCGGCGGCGGCCTATCGCGCGGGCGAACGCTTGCACGACGAGCGCCTTGATCGCGACCATGATTTCCGCGCCCGTGCTGGCGTCGAGCATAGCGAGATCATGTTGCCGGAAGGTGCGCCCGAACGTTTCTCGGACCGCGCTACCCTCTGGAACGAGGTCGAGGCCGTCGAGAAGCGCAAGGACGCGCAGCTGGCCCGCGAAATCGAGTTCGCCATCCCGCGCGAGATGACCAAGCCGCAGGGCATCGAACTGGCGCGGGATTTCGTGCAGGCCGAGTTTGTCGATCGCGGCATGATCGCCGATCTCAATGTGCATTGGGATATCGGCGCGGACGGACAACCCAAGCCCCATGCCCATGTCATGCTGACAATGCGGGCAGTCGGACCGGATGGCTTCGGGCAGAAGGTCCGCGAATGGAATGCCCAGGAGAATGTCGAGCAATGGCGCGAACGCTGGGCCGATCATGTCAACGCCCGCCTTGCCGAACTGGATATTGACATCAGGATCGATCACCGCAGCCTCGCCGATCAGGGCATCGACCTTGAACCGCAAACCAAGATCGGCGGTCCCGCGCATCGCATGGACGCGCACGGCCTTGAAGCCGACCGCGCCGAGATGCACCGCGAGATCGCGCGCGGCAATGGCGAACGCATCATCGCCAATCCCGCCATCGCGCTCGACGCCATCACGCACCAGCAAGCAACGTTCACCAACCGCGATATGGCGATGTTCATCCACAGGAATTCGGACGGGCAGGACCAGTTCAACGCCGCCATGCGCGCTGTGCGCGGTTCGCCAGACCTGATCGCGCTGGGCAAGGACGGGCGCGGCGAGGATCGGTTCACGTCGCGCGCAATGATCGAGGCCGAACAGCGGATGAGCCGAGTCGCAGAGTTGATGGCGCAGCGCGAGCGCCATCGCATCAGCGAGCGTGATCGGGAAGCGGCGTTGGAACATGCTGCCAAACACGGATTGGATCTTGGCGGCGAACAACGCGCGGCCTTCGACCATGTGACCGGCCGGCAAGGCTTGAGCGTGGTCGTCGGCTATGCCGGAACAGGCAAGAGCGCGATGCTGGGCGTGGCGCGCGAGGCATGGGAAGGTGCCGGGTTCAACGTGCGCGGCGCGGCGCTGGCGGGCATCGCTGCCGAGGGTCTGGAAAACGGTTCGGGCATTGCTTCCCGCACCATCGCCAGCATGGAACATGGCTGGAGTCAGGGGCGCGATCTTCTGACCGCCCGCGACGTGCTGGTGATCGATGAGGCCGGCATGGTCGGCACGCGCCAGATGGAGCGCGTGCTGTCCCATGCCGCCGAGGCCGGGGCCAGGGTCGTGCTTGTCGGCGACCCGGAGCAATTGCAATCGATCGAGGCGGGCGCGCCGTTCCGCGCGCTCCATGAACATCATGGCGGTGTCGAGATCACGCAGGTCCGTCGCCAGCATGAGGACTGGCAGAGGCAAGCCACCCGGCTCCTCGCCACCGGCAGGACCGGCGAGGCGATTGCCGCCTATGCCGACAAGGACATGGTGCATCAGGGCGAGACCCGCGAGCAGGCCCGCTACGAGCTGGTCGAGCGCTGGGACCGCGAACGGCTGGCCGATCCAAACGCCAGCCGCATCATCCTCACCCACACCAATGCCGAGGTGCGCGAACTCAACGACGCAGCGCGTGATCGGATGCGCATGGGCAACGAACTGGGTGACGATGTGTCGGTCAAGACCGAGCGTGGCGACCGACAATTCGCATCCGGGGACCGCATCATGTTCCTGCGCAACGAGCGCAGCCTGGAGGTCAAGAACGGGACGCTGGGCACGATCGAGAAGGTAAGCGACGGCCATATGGCGGTGCGCACGGATGACGGGCGCTCCGTCGCGTTCGACACCAAGGACTATCGCGACGTCGATCATGGCTATGCCGCCACGATCCACAAGGCGCAGGGCATGACGGTAGACCGCGCCCATGTTCTCGCCACGGCGGGGATGGATCGGCATGGTGCATATGTCAGTATGTCGCGGCACCGTGACGGCGTGGACCTCCATTATGGGCGGGACGACTTCAAGGACCAGTTCCGACTTGTCCGCACGCTTTCGCGCGAGCGCGGCAAGGACATGGCGACCGATTATGCGAAGGCGGACCCGGCCCGCGAGTTCGCGGAGCGGCGCGGCATCACGTTTCGCGAGCGCCTCGCGGAAATCGTCCGCGCGGGGGCAGAGAAAGCGCGCGGCATCTTCGACAATTTCCGGCCCAAAGCCGAGCGCCCAGAACAGGAGCGCCTCATTCAGCGCCAGCCCGAACAGGAATCGCAACCGGCACGCGCTGGCGGCGTGCGCAAGGCGGTGGAACGCTACGCCAAGGCGCTCGACGCGATCCATCAGACCCGCACGCAGGGGCTGGACGCCATGCCGCACCAGCGCGAGGCGCTGGAAAGGGCACGCGAGACGCTGAACGCGATCCGCCCGCAAGGCGCGTCCGACCTTGACAGCGCATTCAAGGGCAGCCCGGAGCTTTTACGCGAGGCCGCCGAGGGGCGCGGCCAGGCCGCCATGCGCGCCATGCAGTTGGAAACGGAAATCCGCATCGATCCATTTCAGCGCGCCGACCGGTTCGTGGAGAGCTGGCAGCAGTTGCAGCGGCAGCATGATGAGCTTGTCCGGGACGGCAATTTCCGGGGCGCGAAGAGTGCCGCGCAACAAATGGCCGGAATGGCGAAGAGCCTTGAGCGCGACGCCCAGCTTGAATCGGTGCTGGGCCTGCGTAGCCGCGAACTTGGGTTGGAGATCGGCCAGCAGATGGGCCGCAGCCTGTCCCGCGACCTCGCCGCCTCCATCCCCTTCGATCACGGACGCGAAATCAGCCGTGGCATGAGCCGCTAACCCAAGGAGACAACGACATGGACGACGAAGAACAATCGCTACTCGCCGGCCCCGACGCCGCTCCGCCTGACGCGGCGGCCGAGGCGTTCACGCGGCTGTCGGAGCGCGTGGCCGCGATGGAGGAACGGCTGGGCGGGCGCATAGCGATGATGACGCGTGCCCTTGAACATATCGCCATAGAGAAGCATAGCATCGAGATACCCGATTACAGCCCGACCCTCGCCAGGATGGGCGGACATCTGGCCAGCATCGCCGCACAGACGAAGGCGATGCAGGACGCGCCCGCCATGCGGTTGACCCCCGAGAGTATGGCCGCGCGGATCACCGAAATAGCGCAAGGCGCGCGGGAGGCGGACAGGGCAACCATCAGCAAATCGCTCGACCTCCACCGCCGCGCCCATGCGGATCTTGGCGAGGCCATCGGCAAGCTTCGCACAGGGGCGCAGCAGCGCTGGCACATGCTCTATACCGGCATCGGCACCGCGCTCGCCATATCACTCCTCTGGCTGGCCTATCCGGGTTGGGCAGCCAATATCGGCCCACAGGGCTGGCTCTGGCCCGAACGGGTCGCGCGCCGGACGATGGGCGAGGCATCTTTATGGGACGCGGGTATCCGCCTCATGCGTGCCGAGAACCCAGAAGGCTGGCAGGCAATCATCAATGCCGCCGATATGCGGCGGGAGAACCGTGCAACCATCGACGCATGCGAACGGACTGCTGCCAAGATAAAGAAGCCGGTGAAATGGGTCGCGTCCGTCAATGTGGTGTAGAATTGGGTGTGGCCAGCGGGCTGCATTTTCAGGCGGCCTTGGGTGTAATCTGTAGCGGCTGTGCCTCCTCGATCATTGGTGTAGCAAGGGCGGCCATGCCCTCGATCTGCATGTAGCGGTGCTGGAGCTGGTATTCGTCATTCTGCTCCAGCAGGACGGCGCCGACGAGGCGGATGATGCTATCCTCGTTCGGGAAGATGCCGACGACATCGGCGCGGCGCTTCACTTCCTTGTTCAGGCGTTCCAGTGGATTGGTGGAATGTAATTTGACGCGGTGCTGCTCGGGGAAGGTCATGTAGGCCAGCACGTCGTGCTCGGCATCGTCCATGCAGGCGCCGAGCTTTGGCCAGCGGGTACGCAACTGGTCGGCGACCTGGCGCCAGACCTGTGTCGCGGCGGCATGGTCGGGCTGGAGGAAGACCTGGCGGATGGCAGCGGCGACGACGGTGTTCTGGCCCTTGGGCACGTAGGCCAGGGCATTGCGCATGAAGTGGACGCGGCACCGCTGCCAGGTGGCGCTGAGCACGCGAGTGATCGCTGCCTTGAGGCCCTCGTGGGCATCGGAGATGACCAGCTTCACGCCGGTCAGTCCGCGGCGTGCGAGGTCCTTGAGGAAGCTCGACCAGAATGGCTCGGCTTCGGAGGGTCCAATGTGAAGGCCAACGATTTCGCGCTTGCCCTCGGTGTTGACGGCAACGGCTATTATCGCGGCGACACTGACGATCCGCCCGCCCTCGCGCACCTTGAGGTAGGTAGCATCGAGCCAGAGGTAGGGCCAGTCGCCGGTGAGCGGCCGCTTAAGGAAGGCATGGACACGTTCGTCGATATCCTTGCACAGCTTGGACACCGAGGATTTGGAGATGCCGGTCATGCCCATGGCCTGCACCAGCTCGTCGACACGCCGGGTGCTGACGCCGGCGATCCACGCCTCCTGGATCACCGCGACCAGCGCCTTCTCGACGGTCTTCCTGGGTTCCAGGAAGCCAGGGAAGTAGGCGCCGGTCCGTAGCTTGGGAATCCTCAGGTTGAGCGTGCCGAGCCGGGTATCGAGGCTGCGGTCGCGGTAGCCGTTCCGCCAGGTCGTCCGGTCGCCGGAGCGCTCGTGTCGGCTAGCGCCGACCAGGCCATCGACGTCGGCCTCCATGATGATCTGTAATACGCTCTCGGCGATCGTGCGCAGGAAATCTCCATCTCCAGTCTTCGCCATCAGCTCGGCAAGCGGTAGTCTGTCGTCGGTCATCGGGATCAACTCCTCGGTGGGCGTGTGAAGTGTGGTAACTCCACCTTACCGATGAGCCCGGTGGCCACCGAGATCGAAATCGCATGGGGTGGGGCATGCCCCACCCCATGCGATCATCTCAATCTACACCAGAAATTACACCACGAGCGCGGACGCTAACGTGAAATGCATAATCAGCGTCGGGAAAACTTAACCGGGTTGGGACCGCTCACCGTCCTATTTATTCTTTGTTTTCTGTATTCTGCGAGCTATCAGCTGTTCCAGCCGACCTCTGAATGCCCTATGCAGGCGGTAGCAAGGGGGCACGGTTCGGTCATTGATAACCTGCTGGTTCGGTTCGGATTGGGAAGCGGCATATCGGCCGCCGACCACTACCCGACATGTACCGACATCGAGAGAATGGTCGTAAGCCGAATTATTCCGCAACGATCACCAACAAAAATAGGCCCGCCAACTAACTCGCTGACGGGCCTAGAGGAAGTCTCTGTTGCCAGAGCCTTCGGGTCGCACTTGTCACGCTACGCCTGCTACAGTTGAGTCGGATTGGATAAAATCGCCATTAACCCTCATTGTCAGGCGGCGTTCCTTGCGTCGCCCGGCAAAATGTGGCTGGTCCAGTTACTGGCGGGTAACCATCAAAATGCGGGGCCGTCTGAATGGAAATTTTTTGGAGCAGGACTGAATCCGTCCCGTTATGTTCCGAAGCAAACCATCAGACCCCCGCGAAAAATGTGGGAACGCCTGTGGTATAGGATTTCATGATTTCTAAAATTATCACGCAAAATCAACGCGATAAATCGCTTGACTGGTGACCCCTACGGGAATCGAACCCGTGTTTCAGCCGTGAAAGGGCCGCGTCCTAGACCGCTAGACGAAGGGGCCACATGCAGGTCCGCTTGGGCGTCGCTGCGAAGCGAGGCGGGCATTAGGCGGTGGCTCCGGAACGGTCAACCCCCTTTTCGTCATGAAAAGAGCGCGGGGCGAAAATTTGCCGATCCGCTTCTCAATCGGCCCAGGCGGCGTCCTCCAGATGCAGTTCGGCGGCAGGACGGGGGCCCCAATCGTCGATCTTCGCGCGGCCCGCTATCCACAGGCGCCGGTCGCGCGGCGCGCCGAGAATGGCCTGGCCCAGATCGGATTCCGCCTGGCGGAAGGCGATGGTCTTGATCGACCGGCCATCGTCGCCCGCCATGATCGCGCGCAAATGGCCGTTGCCGACGACATCGGCCTTGACCACCCGCATCGGGCCGGAGGCGATGAGCGGCGCAGGCCACCCCGCCCCATAGGGACCGCCGGCGTCGATGGCGGCGACGAAATCCGGATTGACCCCCGCAGGCGCCAGCACGGCGTCGATCAGCAGCGCCCGGTCGTCCCGCGCCCTGGCGACCGCGTTGGCGAGCCGTTCGTCGAGGAAGTCGGCCAGCGCATCCACCTTGTCCGCCGCGACCGTCAGGCCCGCCGCCATGGCATGACCACCACCCGCGACCAGCAGGCCGCTGTCCTTCGCCGCCAGGATCGCCGCGCCCAGATCGACGCCGGAGATGGAGCGGCCCGACCCCTTGCCGACGCCTTCCTCATCCAGGGCGACGACGATGGCGGGGCGCCCCGCCTTCTCCTTGATGCGCCCGGCGACGATGCCGATCACGCCGGGATGCCAACCCGCGCCCGAAACCAGCGCCACCGCCCGATTGCCCTGCGCCGCGAGCAGTTCCTCCGCCTCCGCCTGCACCGCCGCCTCTATGGCGCGGCGTTCCTCATTGAGCCGGTCCAGCTCCTGCGCGATCTTCGCCGCTTCCGCCGGATCTTCGGTGATCAGCAGCCGCACCCCCAGATCCGCCTTGCCCACGCGCCCGCCCGCATTGATGCGCGGGCCAAGCGCGAAGCCCAGATCGTGGCACAGCGGCGCGCGCGTCAGGCGGCTGGCGTCGATCAGGGCGGAAAGGCCGATATTGCGCCGCTTCGCCATGATCTTCAGCCCCTGCGCGACGAAGGCGCGGTTGAGGCCCTTCAGTTGCGCCACATCCGCCACCGTGCCCAGCGCGACGATGTCGAGCAGTTCCATCAAGGGCGGCTCGGCACGCCGGTCGAACCAGCCGCGTCTGCGCAGCGCGCGGATCAATGCCGCACCGAGCAGGAAGGCCACGCCCACGGCCGCCAGATGACCGTGCGCCGCCGCTTCCTCCGCTTCGTCCAGGCGGTTGGGGTTCACCAGCGCCAGCGCTTCGGGCAGGGCGGCGGCGCATTTATGATGGTCGACCACCACGACATCGACTCCTGCCGCCTTCGCCATGGCGAGCGCCTCGAACGCCTGCGCGCCGCAATCCACCGTGACGATGAGCGTCGCCCCCTCGCCCGCCAGCCGCACCAGCGCCTCGCCGGAGGGGCCGTATCCCTCCATCAGCCGATCGGGAATATAGGGCCGCGCCGCCAGCCCCAGATCGCGCAGCAGGCGTATCAGCAGCGCCGCGCTGGTCGCGCCGTCGACATCATAATCGCCGAAGATGCGCACATCCTCCCCGCGCACCACCGCATCGGCCAGCCGTTCGGCGGCGGCGTCCATGTCTCGGAACAGGCTGGGGTCGGGCATGAAATGGCGGATGGTGGGGTTGCGGTGCGCCTCCACCGCCTCACGCGGGCAACCGCGCGCCAGCAGCAATTGCGTGACCAGATCGTCGGGCCGATAACCGGGATCGCGCCCGTCGCCATTGCCCCCGCGCCACCGCCAGGGTTGGCCAAGGATAGAGCGGGTGATGTTGAGCGCGATGGTCATGCCGCCGGTCTAGACCGGTTGGGATTCGGAGGGAAGCACCTGCCTTCATGACGCAGGCGGAACCGAAGCAACCGCTTGCGCGTATTGGCTGTTCGCGCCCTGCACGGGCGAAGGACAAAAGGGGCAAAGCGGGTTTCCATGGGTTCAAGGCAGAAGCGGGTCCGGCGAGCCTTGGGTCTGATGATGATGGCGGCCTCCCCCCTCCCCCTGATGGCGCAGACGCCTTCGCCGCAACAGCAGGAAGAACCGATCCTGCCCGACAGCGAGTTCGAGGCGCGCCTGCCCAAGACGGGGGAAACGCCAACGGGCACCGGCGCGCCGCTGCCCTCCATAGACCAGTGGATCGACCAGCAGATGCCGGAAGCCGGCGCGGCGCAGCAACTGCCCCCGGCGGTCGAGCCGCGGGAGGAGCGTGAACTGGCCCAGCCGCTGCCGCCGCTCGACAGCGTGCAGGTGCCGACGCAGGTCGCGACTGACGGCAACCCCGATGAAAAGACCCAGGCGGTGCGCTATTCGGTGGCGTTGGAGGGCTTCGGCAAGACCGGGCTGGAGCCGGCGTTCCGCGATTCCTCCGCCCTGATCGACGGCGGCGGCAAGGCCGACACGGCGGCGATGGTGCAGGCCCGCGCCCATGAGGATGAGGCGCTCGCCATAAGGCTGCTCTATGCTGAGGGCTATTATGACGCGACCGCGCTCGCATCGCTCGACCAGACGGGCGACGGGGCATTGAAGGCCGTCCTCTCGGTCACGCCGGGCAAGCGCTACAGGATCGGGGACATCGTCATCAACGCCGGGCCGACCGTGCCGCCCGGCCTGATCCGCGACAGCCTGCCGCTCAAGACCGGCGACTATATCGTCGCGGCGGCGGTCGAGGGGGCGGAGGCCAATGTCGGCGTCAAGCTGCCGGAAAATGGCTATCCCTTCGCGAAGGTCGGGCAGCGGGACATATTGCTCGACCCCGCGACGGTGACGGGAGACTATACCCTGCCAGTGGAGACGGGCCCGCGCGGATCGTTCCGGGGGATCACCACCACGGGCGAGAAGCAGGCCTTCGGCGCCGATCATATGAAGGTCATCAGCCGATTCAGGCCGGGCGAGCCTTACGACAGCCGCAAGGTCGACGACCTTCGCCGGGCGCTGGTGGCGACGGGGCTGTTCTCCAGCATCTCGGTCGATCCGGTCAGGACCAGCGAGCCGGGACCGGACGGCACCGAATATGTCGACCTGGAAGTCGCGCAGGAGGCCGGCAAGCCGCGCACGCTGGCGGGCGAGCTGGGCTATGGCACCGGCCAGGGCTTCCGCGCGGAGGGAACATGGACCCACCGCAACCTCTTCCCGCCCGAAGGCGCGCTGATCGCCAGCGTGATCGCCGGAACGCAGGAACAGGGCGCGTCGGGCACCTTCCGCCGATCCAATGCGGGCAAGCGCGACAAGACCTTCCAGACCGGCATCACGCTCAATCACCAGAATTACGATGCCTATGAAGCCTATACGGCGGGTCTCAACATCGGCTGGTCGCGGCAGTCGACGCCGATCTTCCAGAAGCGCTGGACCTACAGCTATGGCGCGGAAGTGCTGCTGACCAACGAACAGGTGGTGGTCGATCCGGCGACGGCGGACAAGACGCGGCGGACCTATTTCATCGGCGGCCTGCCGGTGCAACTCGGCTATGACCGGTCCAACGACCTGCTGAACCCGACCAGGGGTTTTCGCGCCAATCTGCGCGCGGAACCGGAAGGATCGTTGCAGGGCAGCTTCTCCCCCTATCTGCGCGCGACATTCGACCTCACCGGCTATTATTCCTTGTCGGACAGCCTGGTGATCGCCGCTCGCACGCGGGTCGGCACGATCAGCGGGGTGAAGCGCGACGATGTGGCGCCCTCACGGCGGATCTATGCCGGCGGGGGCGGGTCGGTACGCGGCTATGGCTATCAGGAACTGGGGCCGAAGGACGCGAACAACGATCCCATCGGCGGCCGGTCCGTCAATGAATTCGCGGTCGAGGGCCGCTACCGCTTCGGGGACTATGGCGTGGTCGCCTTCGTCGATGCGGGCCAGGTCTATGAAAGTTCCATGCCGCAATTTTCCGACATCCGGTACGGCGTGGGCGTCGGCGGCCGCTTCTACACCAATTTCGGTCCCTTCCGCGCCGACATAGCCATGCCGATCAACCGGCAGCCGGGCGAATCCAAATTCGCGCTTTATATCGGCATCGGACAGGCATTCTGATGGCTGAGGAAACCGCCACTGTCGTCGTCAGGCGTCCCCTCTGGCAGAGGATCGTCCTGTGGGTCGTCGGACTGGTCGTCGCCCTGATCGTGCTGGTCGCCGGGCTGCTGCTGTTCCTGAACACCCAGCCGGGCAAGAAATTCCTGATCCGACAGATCGCCGCGCTGAAGCTGGAATCCGGCATGGGCATATCGGTCGGCCGTATCGAAGGGTCGATCTACAGCGACATGGTGATCCACGACCTGGTGCTGCGCGATCCCAAGGGGCCGTTCGCCGCCTCCCCGCGCGTCCATGTGGTTTGGAGCCCGTTCCGCTACATCGACAACCATATTTCGGTGCGGCTGCTGGAAAGCCCGCTGGTGGTGCTGGCGCGCAGCCCGCAGTTCAACGTGACGAAAAGCGATCCCAATGCGCCGATCCTGCCCGACCTCGACATCGACGTCGATCGGCTGAAGATCGCGAGGTTCCTCGTCGCCAGGCCGGTGATCGGCCAAAAGCGGGAGATCGCCATCGACGGCGTGACCCATATCGCGGACGGCCGCGCCATATTGTCGGCCAATGCGGTGGTGGACAGCGGCGACCGCCTGCAGGCCAATCTGGACGCCGTGCCCGCGCAGAACCGCCTGTCCATGAAGGGCACGCTGACCGCGCCGAAGGGCGGCGTCATCGCGGCGATGAGCGGCCTCACCGACGGCTTCACCGCGACGCTGGACGGCCGGGGCACGTGGCAGGCGTGGAACGGGCGGCTGGTCGCGACGTCCGGCAAGGGCGAGTTGGCGAATATCGCGCTCGCCGCTCGCGACGGCAATTTCACCGCCAGGGGCCCGCTGCGGCCCGGGCTGGTCTTTGCCGGGACCGTCGACCGGCTGACGACGCCGTCGCTTGACGTCGACCTGTTCGCGGGCCTGAACGAGCGGCGGGTGAACCTCAAAGGTTCGCTGAAATCCCCTGCCCTGTCCGCCACCGCGCAGGGTCTGATCGACCTTGGCCAAAGCCGGTTCAGCGCGCTCAGGATCGACGCCGCCCTGCTCACCCCCGGTGCGATCATGGAGAAGGTGAAGGGCCGCGATGTGCGCGCTTCGGTTATCCTCGACGGGCCGATGGCGACGCCCTTCATCGACTATGACATCACGGCGAAGCATATCGCCTTCGACGCCACGGGGATCGAAAATCTGAAGGCCAGCGGGCGCGCCGTGATCGACGCCGACCGCATCCGCATTCCGGTAAGCGCCACCGCCAGCCGCGTCACCGGCCTCAATGCCGCGGCGGGCGGCCTGCTCAACAATCTGCGGGTGAAGGGCGACTTCGCCTATGCCGCGGGCAAGCTCATCAGCGACAATCTGAAGATCGACAGCGACCGGGTGGACGCCACCGCCATCGTGCTGGCCGACATGGAAAACGCCATCTATCGCGGCGCGCTCAAGGGCCGGGTCAACGACTACAGGATCGACGGCGTCGGCATCGTCAATCTCAACACCGATGTGAAGCTGGTGCCGGGGCCCCGGGGCGGCTTCGGCCTGTCCGGCCGTTTCGGCGTCCGCACGGCCCGTTGGGAGAACGCCTCCGTCCGCGATTTCCTGGGCGGCAATGCCGTCGCCTCCGGCAGCATCGGCATGACGCCGGAGGGGAAGTTCACCCTCACCGGCCTGAAAGGCGCGGCGCCCAATTTCCGGATCCACAGCGGTTCGGGCAGCTATGATACCGACGGCCGGATCGCCTTCGACGCCAAGGCGACGTCCAACCAATATGGCCCGCTGGCGCTGACCGTGCGCGGCACGATGGAGCGGCCCAATGCCGTGCTCCGCGCCGCCCGGCCCAATGTCGGCGTGCAGCTTTACGACGTGGTGGCGAAGCTGAATGGCGAAGGGGCGGGCTATCGGCTCGAAGCCACGGGCGGGTCCGCCTATGGCCCCTTCTTCGCCAATGTGCTGATCCGCACTGCCAGGGGGCCGCTCACCATCGACATAGCAAGGGCGCGTTTCGCCGGCATCGACATGAACGGCCGCGTGCAGCAGAGTGCCGCCGGTCCCTTCACCGGGCAACTTGCCATGAACGGTTCCGGCATCACCGGCGCGGTCCGGCTGATGGCGGTGGGCAAGGCGCAGGGCGCGCAGTTGAGCGCCACCGCCAGCAATGCGAAACTGCCGGGCGAAGCGGATGTGGTGATCGGCCGGGCGCTGATCACGGCGAACATGGTGCTGACCGAACAGCCGCAGATCAACGCCGACGTGCAGATGGCGAACGCCGCCTATGGCGACTATATCGTGCGCAAGGCGCGCGGCCGGATCGACTATCGCGGCGGACGCGGTCGGGCTCAGTTGGTGGCTGACGGATCGACCGGCGTGCCCTTCTCCATCGCCATGAACGCCGCGTTGCGCCCGACGCTCTACGCCGTCGCGCTGGAGGGACGGGCGAGCAACATCCCCTTCCGCTTCGCCCGGCCTGCCATCATCCGGATCGAGAAGGAAGGCTATCGCCTCGAACCCTCAACGCTGGTGCTGCCGCAGGGCCGGGTCGACCTGGCGGGGCGCTTCGGCCGGCAGACGGCGATGCAGGCGCGGTTCAAGGATTTCGACCTCGCCATCGTCAACATGGCCTCACCGGGATTGGGAATTGGCGGGAAAGCGACCGGCACGCTGGATTTCGCGCAGAATGGCTCCGCCTTCCCCACTGCGACCACGCGCCTCGCGATCAACGACTTCCGCCGCTCCAGCCTGACCGCCGTGTCCGATCCGGTGTCGATGGCGATCGAGGGCAAGCTGTCGAGCGCAGGCGGCGACATGCGCGGCCTTATCCGGCGCGGCAATGCGACGCTGGGCCGTTTCGTCGCGACGCTGGCGCCGCCGGGACCCGGGGCGAGTTGGGCGCAGCAATTGCAATCCGCGCCCTTGGGCGGCGGCATCCGCTATGCCGGGCCGGCCGATGTGCTGTTTTCCTTCGCCGGGCTGGCCGACCAGCAATTGACGGGGCCGATCGCCGTCGCGGCGGATTTCGGGGGGCGGCTGACTGCCCCGCGTCTCAACGGGCTGGTTCGCGCCAATGCCCTGACCTATGAGAATGAGACCTTCGGCACGCGCGTCACGCAGATGCGGCTGGACGGGCGCTTCACCAATGACCGGCTCGACCTGCGCGACTTTTCCGGGCGGGCAGGCGAAGGCACGGTGCAGGCCAGCGGCACGGTGGGGCTGGCGGCGGAGAGCGGCTATCCGATGAACATAGCCGTGAAGCTGAACCGCGCCCGCCTCGCCCGCAGCGAAGCGATCACCAGCGTGGTCAGCGGCACGCTGGCCATCACCAACAGCCCGGCCAATGGCGGCCTGATCAAGGGCGACCTTTCGCTTCCGGAAACGCGCTACCGCGTCGCCTGGCAGGGGGGCAGCGACATCCGCCAGTTAACGGGCGTGCGCCGCAAGGGCGAAGGGACCGACCTGCTCGACCAGCGCCTTGCGGCGCGGCAGGCGGCCGCCAGGCCCACCCCATGGAAGCTGGACGTGCGCGTTCGCGCCGATAATGAAATCTATGTGACCGGCATGGGCCTCGATTCCGAATGGAAGACGAACATGCGCGTCACCGGCACCGCGAACGATCCGCGCGTGGTTGGCAAGATCGAGGTGATACGCGGCCGCTACAGCTTCTCGGGCCATCAGTTCGATCTGGAGCAGGGCATCATCACCTTCAACGGACCGATGATGAATCCCACGCTGGCGATCCGCGCCGAAACCCGGATCGACGATGTGACGGCTGGCATAGCGGTGGGCGGCACGGCGCAACGGCCCGACATCGCCTTCGTTTCCACGCCGACGCTGCCGCAGGACGAGATATTGGCGCGCATCCTGTTCGGGGACAATGTGGCGAACCTGTCGGCCACCCAAGCGATCCAGTTGGCGGCGGCGCTCAACGGTCTGCGTGGGGGCGGAGGCGGGCTCAATCCCATGGGCAAGCTGCAAAATGCGTCGGGCGTCGACCGGATCGGCATCGTCGGCGGCGACGAGGCGACGGGGCGCGGCACCTCCCTCGCCGTCGGGCAGCATATCTCCAACAACATCTATGTGGAGGTGATCACCGATCCCAAGGGTTTCACCGCCACCCAGCTCGAAATCTCCCTGTCCAAGACGCTCAGCCTTTTGTCGAAGACCGGCACCAATGCGGGTTCTTCAGCCAATCTGCGCTATTCGAAGGATTATTGACGCCATCGGCAGTCGGATGGAAATGTCCGGGGGCGAGTTCAAGGGGCGACTTTGCTGGATGCTTGCGGGCGGGAAACCGGGTCTGAATGCAGGGCGAGATTCCTGCGATTCACCACGCTCCTGAAGGCATGAGTCCAGGTCTCTCTCATCTATCACGGCAGCGTCTGGCTTGGGTTCTTATGAGGCACTTGTCTGTTTCGAGGAACCTTTGCAGGGGCGCGGAGTGTTGGACGGCAGCATGACCAATCATCATCCAACGCCTCTGCCCGCAAAGAGAATTCCATGGATAGGGCATCCCATCCGGACACCCGGGCCAAAGGTAAAAGGCCCGCTGCGCCAGTCGCGCAGCGGGCCTTTTCAGTGCGTGAAGCGGCAGGCGGGCAGAGCCGCGCTGGAGCCTTCCGGTTGATCCGGCCGGAAAGCCCGTCAGCGCTTATTCGCCATCATCCTCCGCTTCGGGTCCGGCCATCATCCCTTCGGCGACCTCCTCGGTCTTTCCGCGGATCGCCTTTTCCAGCTTGTCCGCCATTTCGGGATGTTCTTTCAGAAAGGTTTTCGCATTCTCGCGACCTTGCCCGATGCGAACCGAGTCATAGGAGAACCAGGCGCCCGACTTCTCGACCAGCCCAGCCTTCACGCCGATGTCGAGCAGTTCGCCGATCTTGGACACGCCCTCGCCATACATGATGTCGAATTCGACCTGCTTGAAGGGCGGCGCGACCTTGTTCTTGACCACTTTCACGCGGGTCGCGTTGCCGACAATGTCCTCACGATCCTTGATCTGACCGGTGCGACGGATGTCGAGGCGGACCGAGGCGTAGAATTTGAGCGCGTTGCCGCCCGTCGTCGTTTCGGGATTGCCGTACATGACGCCGATCTTCATGCGGACCTGGTTGATGAAGATCACCAGACAGCGCGAGCGGGAGATGGAGCCGGTCAGCTTGCGCAGCGCCTGGCTCATCAGGCGGGCCTGCAGGCCGACATGGCTGTCGCCCATCTCGCCCTCGATTTCGGCACGCGGAACCAGCGCGGCGACCGAGTCCACCACCAGCACGTCGATGGCATTGGAGCGCACCAGCGTGTCGACGATCTCCAGCGCCTGCTCACCGGTATCCGGCTGCGATACGATCAGTTCGTCGATGTCGACGCCTAGCTTCTTCGCATAGCCCGGATCGAGTGCATGTTCCGCATCGACAAAGGCTGCGATGCCGCCGGTCTTCTGCGCTTCTGCAATGGCGTGCAGCGCCAGCGTGGTCTTGCCCGAGCTTTCCGGGCCATAAATCTCCACAATACGTCCGCGCGGCAGGCCACCAATGCCAAGCGCGATGTCCAGCCCCAGCGATCCGGTCGAGATCGCCTCGATCTCGATCTTCTCGCGGCTGCCCAGCTTCATGGCCGACCCCTTGCCGAAGGCACGGTCGATCTGGGAAAGGGCCGCTTCCAATGCTTTCTGTCTGTCCATTGTCCCTGTCTTCTTGGAATCGATGAGTGAGAGCATTGCGGTCATCGGCCTATCCCCTGTCAAGCGGAACGCGCCGGTCCGGATGGCGCGTGGCCACCATGTATCCTGTTTGTTCTAATGGAACAAGAGGGGAACGAAATTTTCTTATGCGGCGCTCAGCGCCTTGTTCAGCGCGCGCTCGACCGCGCCGATCGTGAAGGGCTTGGCCAGGGTCGGCCGGTCGGCATGGCTGGTCGGCAGATCGTCCGCCATGCCGCCCGTCGCAAAGACGAAGGGTATGCCGCTCTGCGCCAATATGTCCGCAACGGGCCAGCTTTTCTCGCCATGCAGGTTGCAATCGAGCAGCGCCGCGTCGAAGCCGCCCTCGCGCGCCTTGGCGCAGGCATCATCGACCGATTCGGCAATGGCGTGCAGCCGGTATCCGAGCGTGTCGAGATAATCCTCCAGCATCATGCCGATCATTGCCTCATCCTCGACGATCAGGATGGTCTTGCCGTCAGACATGCTTGCGGTCCCCAATCTTACCCATCGCAACCCCAAAGGCCTTTCCCACCGGCATAATCGACAAGCCGCGCGGAAGTTCATTCTTCAAATTCATTCCGCCGCAGGACGCATCGCCAGAGCATCCCGCGCCGCTTCCGCCAACTGGCTGACGGAAAAGGGTTTCGGAAGGAAAGCCACATTGGCGATGTCGATCGATTTGCGCAACTGTTCCTCGGCATAGCCCGACATGAACAAGACCGGCAGGTCCGGATGGCTCGCCCGCGCCCGCGCCACCATCGATGGGCCGTCCATGTTCGGCATCACCACATCGGAAATCAACAGGTCGATCTTCTCGTCTCCGGCCAGCACTTCCAGCCCCTGTTCGCCGTCATTGGCTGTCAGCACCTTATAGCCCTGGCGCGACAAAGCCCGTTCCGCGACGGCGCGCACCATATCCTCATCCTCCACCAGCAGCACGGTGCCGGTGCCCCAGGTTTCGCTGCGGCGCACGGGCGCCTTGGGCTGGGCGGCCTGATCGACATCGGCGCCCTGATAGACGGGCAGGTAGATGACGAAGCTCGCCCCGCGGCCAAGCTCCGATTCCGCGAAGATGAACCCGCCCGACTGCTTGACGATGCCGTAGACGGTGGAGAGGCCAAGGCCCGTCCCCTTGCCCAGTTCCTTCGTGGTGAAGAAGGGTTCGAAGATCTTCGAAAGAATGTCGGGCGGGATGCCCAGCCCCGTGTCGGACACCCGCACCGCCGTATAGTCGGCTGGCGGCAATATGTCCGACCGCATCTCCCGCACCTTGGCGGCGGGCACGCCGTAGGTCTGGATATTGAGCGTGCCGCCGTCCGGCATGGCGTCGCGGGCGTTGACCGCCAGGTTGACGATCACCTGCTCCAGCTGGCCGGGATCGGCCCGCACCGCGCCCAGATTGCGGCCATGGCTGACTTCCAGCTTGACGCTCTCGCCCAGCAGGCGCTTCAGCAGGTTGGAGACGTCCGCGACGATGTCGGGCAACTGCAATATCTGCGGCCGCAACGTCTGCTGGCGCGAGAAGGCGAGCAACTGCCGCGTCAGCCCCGCCGCGCGGTTGCTGTTCGACTTGATCTGCTGGATGTCGTCATAATCGCTGTCGCCCGGCGTATGGCGCATCAGCATCAGGTCGCAATGGCCGATGATCGCGGTCAGGATATTGTTGAAGTCATGCGCGACGCCGCCCGCGAGCTGGCCGATCGCCTGCATCTTGGTCGCCTGCGCGACCTGGCGCTTGAGCTTGCTCTCCTCGCTATTGTCCTTGAGGGAGAGCAGCACCGCCGCCTCGCCCAGCCCGCGCACGCCGGCCAGGCTGAGCGCGATCGGCTCGTCCGGTTGGTTGCGCATGCGCACGGCGACATCGCCCGACATTTGCGGCCCGACCGCAAAGCGCCGCACGGCGTCGGCCACCGCCGCCTGATCTTCCCGCACCACCAGGTCGCCGGGATAGCTCGGCTTCTCCTCGGGCTTAACGCCCGCCGCTCGCGAAAAGGCCTTGTTCATGAACAGGACGCGACCGTCGCGATCCGCCATGGCGAGGCCGAAGGGCAGCAGCGACAACAGCGTCTCGATATAGGAAAGCGCCGACGTGCCGCCCGCATTGCCCGCCGGCTCGTCGATCAGCAGCAGCCGCAGCGGAATGCCGCCCGATTCCTCCCGCGCCAGGAACAGCCGCGCCTTGTCGTCCACCCGCATGTGGGCGGCGAAATCGCGCCCGGTGATATTGGCGTCGATCCGTCCGGCGGCGCGCAGCAGGAAGGCGCCGTTGGCGGCCCGGATGCGCCCCTCCCCGCCGATCATCACCGCCATGATGCCCGCTTCGCCCAATTGCCGCCCGGCTTCCCCGGTCAGCAGGCGGTGCACATCGTCCAGCGCGCTCGGCTGGCGCACCGGGGAAAAGCGCCACAGCAGATAATCCTCCGACCGGCCGGTGCGGCAGAGGAAGGCATCCAGTCGCAGCGCACCCTGCACGATCCCTTCCACCCGCGCCTCGCCGTCGCGCCAGGCGGCGCGGGCGGCGTTGCCCAGACTGTCGGACAGGCTGCTGTCGCCGGTGACATGGGGCGGCGTGGGGAAACCGGGAAACCATTCCCCGAACAGGTCGCTGGCGCAGACCAGCCGCCCGGCGCGATCGGTGACGGCGATCGCCATGTTGGAGGCATCCGCCGCCGCGCGCGCCACCGTCCAGTCGGGCACGGCCTCACCCACGGCCACTTCCTGCGGATAGAGCCGGCGATACCACCCCAGCAGCGCCGCCCCGGCCAGCAGCGCGGCGCCGAACCCGGCGCCCAGCGCCCAGTTGCCGGCGGCATAGACCACCAGCCCGGCGGACATCAGCGCCAGCAGGATGAGCAGCGGCAGGGCCAGGGGCGACGACCTGTCGGCCGCCCAGGCGTCTCCATCCCTGATCACACGCGCGGACACGGCCCGGCTATCCCCCTGCATTCACAATGGACTGCCCGCTCCCGCCGATCAGGCCGAAGCGACCTCCTCCAATGCGCTGCTTTCGCGTGCCTTGCCAATCCTCAATTTGCGGGCATGCCATTTCCGGCCCATGCGATGACGCCAGATCCAGTCGGCCAGGAAGTAGCCGACCACCGCAAAGGCCAGGGAAATCAGCGCCAGCCCCAGCAGCATGGCGGGCGCCGCCTCCGAAAAGAGCCAGGCGCACCATTCGCGGATCGAGGCATGCCGGTCGATCAGCGCCATGAAGCCCGATGCATCCGCCGACCGTCCGAGCAGCCAGTTGCCCATATAGACCGACGCCATCAGGAACAGCGGCGTGGTCGCGGGATTGGAGAGGAAGGTCATCGCCGCCGCCAGCGGGATGTTCGCCCGGAACGGCAGCGCCAGCAGCGCCGCGCCCGCGATCTGCACGCCGGGGATCAGCAGGAAGATGCCGACCAGCAGCCCCAATGCCACGCCGCGCGGCACCGAACGCCGGGTGAAGCGCCACAGCGAGGGTTCCAGCACCCGGTGCGCCACCGGGGCCAAAAAGCGGTTGTTTTCCAGCGATTCGCGGGTAGGCGCATTGGCGTGCCACCAGCGGGAGAGCCTGTTGTCCATCAGCGATGCGCCTTCATGATGCGCTGCTGATCGCGCTTCCAGTCGCGTTCCTTGATCGTGTCGCGCTTGTCATGGGTCTTCTTGCCCTTGGCCAGCGCCAGCTCGACCTTCGCCTTGCCCCGGCTGTTGAAATAGATCGACAGCGGCACCAGCGTCATTCCCTTGCGCTCGACAGCGCCGTGCATGCGGGCGATCTCCCGCTGGTGCAGCAGCAGCTTGCGGGGGCGCTTGGGCTCATGGTTGAAGCGATTGCCATGGCTGAATTCGGGGATGTTGCTGTTGACCAGCCACACCTGCTCGCCCTTCACCTCGGCATAGCTTTCCGCGATATTGCCCTCGCCGAAGCGCAGCGACTTCACCTCGGTCCCTTGCAGGGCGATTCCAGCCTCGAACACATCCTCCAGGAAATATTCGAAACGGGCGCGCCGGTTCTCGGCGACGATCTTCTTCTTGTCGAAGGCTTCGGGACGGGGACGGGCCATTATTCTCTAACTAACTCGCTTCACCATATAGGCCCGCGGGACGATCAAACCAGTCCCGCGATCTCCAGAGCCCGGTCGACGGCGGCACGGCTCGATTCCGACGGCCAGGTGATCGGCAGGCGGACCTCGCCGGACATGTCGGGCCGAACGCGCGTAAGGGCATATTTGACCGGGCCGGGTGAAGAATCGCTGAACAGGGCATCATGCAGGGGGTAGAGACGATCCTGAAGCGCAAGGGCGCCATGCCAGTCGCCGCTTGCCATCGCCCGCTGGAATTCGGCGCAGAGGCGCGGCGCGACATTGGCCGTGACCGAAATGCAGCCCCTGCCGCCCATTGCATTGAAACCCAGCGCCGTTTCGTCATTGCCGGAAAGCTGACAGAAATCGGCCCGGCAGGCGAGGCGCTGTGCGCTGACCCGCCCCAGATTCCCGGTGGCGTCCTTGATGCCGACGATGGTCTGGAATTCCTCCGACAGGCGGTGGATGACCGGCACGCCGATGTCGGTGATCGTGCGGCTGGGCACGTTGTAGAGGATGATCGGCAGCGAACAGCGCTCCGCCAGATGCGCGAAATGCCGGTACACCCCCTCCTGATTGGGCTTGTTGTAATAGGGCGCGACCACCAGCGCCGCATCGGCCCCCGCCGCCTGCGCCGCGAACATATGCTCCAGCGCGATGCGGGTGTCGTTGGAACCGCAACCCGCGATCACCGGCACGCGGCCCGCCGCCTGGTCGACGCAGATGGCGATGACGCGATTATGTTCCTCGACCGTCATGGTCGCGCTTTCGCCCGTCGTGCCGCAAGGGACGAGCGCGCTGCTGCCTTCCCCGATCTGCCAGTCGACGAAGGCGCGAAAAGCCGCCTCGTCCACCGCCCCGTTGCGGAAGGGCGTGATCAGTGCCGGAATCGACCCGGAAAACATGCAACAAACTCCTTCAATTCACCGGGATTCCGGGGCATGATAGCGTGAAACACGCGAACGGCGCGCTATAGCGCGTCATTCAGGGCCTGATAAGGATGCAATTGCGATAATGTCCAGTAGGGTATCGCTCTCCTGTCTTGAAACTGCCCCGGAAGCCCTCACGGTTCGTATGCCACTGATTGCTCTTTTGCTTTTCACAGCCGGCGCCAGCGCCCAGACCGAAACCACCGGCCCCGCGCCAGCCGCGGCCTATCCGCCCGGCGCCGTGGTGCAGCCTGTTCCCAACTCCAGCGAGCCCAGCCCGTGGCAGCGCGCGCAAAGCCGAATCGGCGTGGCGAGCGATCCGTCGATCTCCGGCACGATCAGCCAGTGGCGCGCGCTCCAGCAGAGCGATGGCCTGGGCTCCTCCACCTATATGAGCTTCATCATGGCCAATCCCGGCTGGCCGGGCGAGGACCGGATGCGGCGGCTGGCGGAAACCGGCATCAATCCCAACAGCTACGATCCCGGGCAAGTCATCGCCTTCTTCACCCGCTTCCCGCCGCGCACCGCAACCGGCAATGCCCGCTATGCGCTGGCGCTGATGCAGCAGGGCCGCATGAGCGAGGCGCGGGTCGCCGCGCGCAACGCATGGGTCGGCGGCACGCTTTCCCCCGATGACGAGGCGCGGCTGCTTTCGCTCTTCGGCGCGGGATGGACATCGGTGGAGCATGACCTGCGCGCCGACGCGCTGCTGTGGAAGGGCGACGTCATGGGCGCGCAGCGGAGGCTTGCCTATGTCTCGCCGGCCCGCCGCCCGGTCTATGAGGCGCGCATCGCCTTCCGCCAGAAGGCGCCCGACGCGGCGATGAAGATGCAGTTGGCGGAGGCCGTGGGCGCGACCGACGCCGGATTCGTCGCGGACAAGGCGACATGGCTGCTCAACACGGGCAACTGGATCGCCGGCCGCCAATATCTCGCCAACCGTCCGGCGTTGACCTTCCGTCCCGGCGACGCGGAAAAATGGTATGAAACGCTGCTGACGCAGGCGCGCGCCGCCGCCAATGACAGCCAGTGGAGCTTCGCCTACGGCATCGCCAGCAAGCTGGACGACGCCTATCTGCCCGGCACCGACGTCAACAGCCGGCCCATTGGCGAGCGCGACGATTATACCAGCCTTGCCTGGCTGGCGGGATCGACGGCCTTCTACAACCTTGGCAAGCCGCTGGACGCGATGGAGATGTTCCGCCGCTACGCCACAGCCGCCAAGTCGCCGCAGACCCAGTCCAAGGGCTTCTACTGGGCGGGTCGCGCCGCGCTCCAGGCCGGCGACGCTGCGACCGCGAACAGCTATTTCGCCCGCGCGGGGGCCTTTCCGGACCAGTTTTACGGCCAGCTTGCGCTCGAACGGCTGGGCCGGCCGATCCCTGCCCCAGCGGCCGTGGAACGTCCGGTCGAAATCTCCGCCGCAGAGCGCACGGCCTTCGCCAGCCGCTCGGTCGTCCGGGCGGTGAAGGCGCTGGGCCAGATGGGCTATTGGGAAGATCAGAGCAAATTCGCCCGCGCCATCGCCAATAATGCCGACAGCGATGCCGACCATTATCTCGCCGTCGAACTCGCGCAGAGCATCGGACGGCCCGACATGGGCGTGATGGTCGGCCGCCGCGCCGTGTCGAGCGGCCTCACCGGCTATGGCGAAAGCGCCTTTCCCCGCGTGCCCGTGCCGTCGGAGGCGCAATATAACTGGACGATGGTCCACGCCATTGCCCGGCAGGAAAGCCAGTTCGACCGGCAGATCGTCAGCCATGCGGGCGCACGCGGGCTGATGCAACTGATGCCCGGCACCGCCCGCGAACAGGCGGGGAAGCTGGGAATGAGCTATGACGCCAGTTCGCTCAACGACCCCAGCTACAACATCATGCTCGGCTCCTCCTATTTCCAGCGGATGCTCGATTATTATGGCGGCAGCTACCCGCTGGCGGTGGCGGCCTATAATGCCGGGCCGGGCAATGTGAACCGCTGGATCGCGGCCAATGGCGACCCGCGCCTGCCCGGCGCCGACATGCTGCGCTGGATCGAGCAGATTCCGCTTTTCGAAACGCGCAACTATGTCCAGCGCGTGCTGGAAAACGCCGTGGTCTATGAGGCGATGAACCCGCAGCGCGCCCGCTTCCGGGGCACGACGACGCCGCTGTCCAAATATCTCGGCAAGCAGACGCCGGGCTGAACTTGCGCTATGGGCGGGGCATGAGCACTCCCCATCCCAACTATATCACTCCGGAAGGTTTCGCGAAGCTGCGCGCCGAATATGACCAGCTCCTGGGAGTCGAGCGCCCGAAGATCGTGGAAGTGGTAAGCTGGGCGGCCGGCAATGGCGACCGCAGCGAAAATGGCGACTATCTCTACGGTCGCAAGCGGATGCGCGAGATCGACGGCCAGTTGAAGCGCCTCTCGCGCAAGATGAAGGACGCCAGGGTCGTCGACCCGCGCCAGCAGCCCGACAAGAGCAAGGTCTATTTCGGCGCCACCGTCACCATCGCGGACGAGGACGACAACCACCGCACCGTCACGCTGGTCGGCAATGACGAGACGGACGCCGCCGCCGGCCGCATCGGCTGGAGCACGCCCATCGCCCGCGCCCTGCGCGGCGCTGCCGTGGGCGACCTGCGCCGCGTGGTGCTGCCCGCGGGCGAGCGGGAATATGAGGTGATGGCGATCAGCTATCCGGCGTGATGATCGGCCATGCCAAGACAAACCGCCGGAACAGCCCGCTAATCGTCCCGCCGCAATATCACGTTGAGCCGCTCCATCACCTCGGCGATCGGCTCGATCACGGTGACGCTGCGTCCCTCTCCGAAGCGGATGCGGGTGCCGTCCGTCACCGATGACACGAAGGTGACCTGCGCGGCATTGACGGCGGTTTCGGTCCGGTCGGCGCCCACGAACATGACGAGCATGCATCCTCTCCTTCTTTCTGGAAGGAGAGCCTAACCCGAATTCCGCCCGAAGCCAGCCCTTTTCCCTTCAGGCGGCCTGAATTGCGCGGATGAAGGCGCTGGCGCGGTCATCCAGCCGATGCGCCTCTTCCGACAGGCGGCTCGCCGCGTCGCGCATCGCCTGCGCATCCGCCACCGCCGCCCCCGCATTGACGCTGATCTGACTGGCGCTGGCGCGGACATGCCCGCTCGCCTCGCCCGCCTCCGCCACGCTGTCCGCAATCGCCCGGCTGAATGCGCCATGCCGCGCCACCGCCGTAAAGACGGAGGCCGAAAGCCGATCCGCCGTCGCGATCGCCGCATCCATATGCGCATGGCCCTGCGCGACATGGCCGACGGTCGCGCGGATATGGTCGATCCGCCGCGCAATCTCCGCCGCCGCATCGCGTGTCTGGCCCGCCAGCGTCTTGACCTCCCGCGCGACCACGGCAAAGCCCCGCCCGGCGTCCCCGGCCCGTGCCGCCTCTATCCCGGCATTGAGCGCCAGCGTCGTCGTCGCCCGCGCAATCGCGTCGATCAGCGCGGTCACTTCCCCGATCCCGTCGGCCTGCGCGCTCAGCATCCTTGTCTGCGCCGCACCCGATTGCGTCTGGTCGACGGCGGCGCGAATGGCGGCCCCCGCCTCGCGCACTTCGTCCTCCATCGCCTGGAACAGCAGCCCCAGCTCCCGCCCGGACCCGGCGATGCCGGCCAGATTGTCGGCGGTCTGCGCCGCCGCCACCGCCATGCCGGCCGACGCATGCCCGTTATGCGCGGACCGTTCCGCCGCATCTTCGGCCAGACGCGACAGCATGTCCGCCATCGCCACCATGTCCCCTGTCAACGCCTGGACATCGGCCCGGAACGTCGCGCTCTCCCGCGTCACCCGTTCCAGCCGCTCGACCCTCGCCAGCGCCACCCGCGCGTCCCGCTCCGCCGCCAGCCGGAGCAGAAGCTGCCCACCCGCGACCCCGGCATAGCGATCCCCGTCCACCACGATCAGGCCTTCGCAGCCCCGCCCCTGCGCGGCATAGAGGTCGATCAGCGCCTCGATGCTGGCGCGCCGCTCGACCGTCGCGCAGTGACGGACATGATCGTCCAGCCGCCCACCGAAGCTGGGATTGCGCAACAGGGCATGGCCGAAGGGATTGAACAGGATGCGCCGCATGTCGCATTCGTAGATCGCTCCCACGGGCCTGTCGGCGGCATCGAGTACCGGCAGCAGCCGCAGCGCCGGGTCATGCTGGAAATGATCGACCGCCTCGCTAAGCGGCCGCCCCAGCCGGATCGCCGGGCTGGGCGTCATGAGGAGCGGACCGGCCAAATGGTCCAGGGATCGGTCGAGCATCGGGGGTGCGTACATAGGGGCCGGTTAAGCCCATAATGGTAAATGAGCCGTTAGATTTTGATGACAATTTTGTTACAAGATGTTGATTTTCAGTGATTTTCTTACGGAACCCTATAGCCGTAGGCCTTGGCGGCCAGCTTCACCACCTCCGGATCGGCTTCCGGAAAATCCATCGGCACCAGCTTTTCCAATCGCTTGGCGACATAGGAGAGTGCCGCGATCCGACCCGCCCGACGGTGATTATTGTCGATGGCATGCCAGGGCGCCACCTTGGTGTCGGTCTTGCGGAACATGTCGTGCATGGCGTCCAGATAATCGGCCCGCCTTGCGCGGTTGCGATAATCGTCCGCGCCGGTCTTCCACCGCTTCCACGGCGTGTCGAGCCGCTGGGCGAGCTGTTCGTCCTGCGTCTCTTGCGTGATGTGGACGAACAGCTTGACGATGTTGGTCCCGGCGTCGACCTGCTGCCTTTCGAAGGCGTTGATCTCTTCATAGGCGCGCTTCCATTCGCCCTTGGAACAGAAGCCCTCGACCCGCTCGACCAGCACCCGGCCATACCAGCTCCGGTCGAAGATCGCGATGTTGCGCCCAGCCGGCAGCCGCGTCCAGAAACGCCAGAGGAAGTGCCGGTCGCGCTCCTCCTCCGTCGGGGCGGAAATGGGGTGGACCTTGTAATAGCGCGGGTCCCAGTCGGCGGTCATGCGCTTGATGATGCCGCCCTTGCCCGCCGCATCCCACCCCTCCAGCAGGATGACGCTGCGCCGGTCGTGGATGATGTGCGCGACCTGGATCTTGGCGAGCCGCTCCTGCAATTCGGCCAGCTTCGCCTCATAATCGCCCTTGAACGTCGCGCCCTTCTCATAATCGGCAAGGTCGATGGTCATGTCTGCACCTTCCACTGGCCCCGGCGGCAAAGCACGAGCTTATACCAAAGCACCGAACCCGCAATCTGGGCGGCGGTTGCAATCAGGCCGGGCCGCCCCTCCCCGGCATCGAGCCAGCTGGTCCAGACCACATAGGCCAGCGCGAGCAGGGTGACGACCGGGGCAAGCGGATAAAGCGGCATGCGATAGGGCGCATGGGCGCTCGCCCCGCTGCGCCGCCCGGCCATGGCGGCCAGCGCGATGCCGCCATAGATCGCCACCAGCCCGGTGCCGTTCAGCACCAGCAGCATGGATAGCGGCAGGAAGCAGGCGAGCGTTCCCATCCCGCCGACGATCAGCGTCCCGATCCAGGGCGAATCGAAGCGCGGATGGATCGCCACCAGCCAGTCGTCGATGCGCGGAATCCAGGCCCGGTCCCGCCCGGTCGAATAGAAGAAGCGGGCGCAGGCCAGCACGCAGGCGATGATCGCGTTCACGATCGCAAGCACGATGCCGACCGACACGAGCGCCGAAAGGCCGGCGCTCCCCCGCTGCCGCACCAGCAGGCCAAAGGGATCGTCGACGGCCAGCAGGGTCGCAAGGTCGATCCTCGCCAGCAGCAGCGCGAGCAAGGGCACGCCTTCGAACAGCAGCGCGAGGCCGAGGGCGGCGAGGATGGTTCCGGCGATCCGTCTGGGCGCCTCGTGCATCTCCTCCCCGAAATAGACCGCCATGCCATAGCCGTTGAGCGCGAAGATCGCGATGGTCGTCGCCACCCCGATGGAGGCGGCGCTGGCCGGGACGAAGCCCTGCCCGGCCGCTGCCACCACCGGATCGGTCAGGAATTCCAGCGCCGGCCGCGCATGGTCGGCAAAGCCCAGCACCATCACCACGGCCACGGCTGCCAGTTCGACCAGCAGGAACAGCCCGGTGATGACCGCATTCACGCGGATATTGAGGATCGCGACCAGCGTCGATCCGATCATCACCGCCACCGCGACCGGCACGGCGGGCAGGCCCGGCACCACCGTCGCCATGACCGATGCGATGCCCAGCGCCGCGACCGGCGGGAAGAGCACATTGTTGAAGACATTGACGCCCAGCATGACGAAACCGGCCATCGGCCCCAGCGTCTGCGCCACCGCGACATATTCCCCGCCCGCCACCGGCCAGGCGGAGGAGAGTTCGGCATAGATGAAGGCGGTGGTGACGCAGATCAGGCTGGCGAGGATCATCGCCCAGATCGCGCCGGTCCCCGCCTCCTGCAACATGCCGGGTATGATGACGAAGACGGAGGATGCCGGGGTGGTCGCGGACAGGGTCAGGAACAGGACGCCCGCCACGCCCAGGCTGCGCGCCAGGGCCGGCGGTTTGTCCGGCAACATCTGTTCGTCGAGCATGGCCTGTCCCCCTTGCCCGTCCTTACATCGAAGGTTCGGCGGGAGTGCAAGCCTCTCCTGTCGTTCGGGCTCAGGGCGAGCGGAGGTTGGGAATCAGGCCTTCGCCTGCGGCTCCACGACGCGGATGTGCAGTTCGCGCAACTGCTTGAACTCCGCCGGGCTGGGCGCCCCCATCAGCAGGTCTTCCGCACGCTGGTTCATCGGGAACAGCGTGATCTCGCGCAGGTTCTGCGCCCCGCAAAGCAGCATCACGATGCGGTCCACGCCCGCCGCCATGCCGCCATGGGGCGGCGCGCCATATTGGAACGCGCGATAGAGGCCGCCGAAGCGCTCCTCCACATCGGCCTGGCTGAGGCCCACCTTCTCGAACGCCTTGACCATCAGTTCCGGCGACTGGTTGCGGATCGATCCCGAGGCGATCTCATAGCCGTTGCAGACCATGTCATATTGATAGGCCTTGAGGCTCAGCGGGTCCTGATGCTCCAGCGCATCCAATCCCCCCTGCGGCATGGAGAAGGGGTTGTGCGCGAAATCGATCTTCTTCTCATCCTCGTCATATTCGTAGAAGGGGAAGTCGACGATCCAGCACAATTCGAAGCGATCCCTGTCGATCAGGTCGAGCTGCTCACCCACGCGGATGCGCGCCAGACCCGCCAGCTTGGCCGCCCGGCTTTCCTTGCCCGCCGCGAAGAAGACGCCGTCATTGGGGCCAAGGCCCAACGCCTCGATCAGCTTCGCCGTCCGTTCCTCGCCATGGTTCTTGGCGATGGGACCGCCGGGCACGCCGTCCTTGATGTTGATATAGCCAAGGCCCGAATAGCCTTCGCTGCGCGCCCAATTGTTCATGTCGTCGAAGAATTTCCGGCTGCCCGCGCCTGCGCCCGGTGCGGGAATAGCGCGGATCACGCTGCCGCTCTCCACCAGCGAAGCGAAGATGCCGAAGCCGCTGCCATGGAAATGCTCGGTCACATCGCTGATCAGGATCGGGTTGCGCAGGTCGGGCTTGTCCGACCCATATTTCAGCATCGCCTCGGCATGGGGGATGCGCGGGAAGCTGCCCGCTGGCGTCACCGGCCTGCCGTCGGCGAATGCCTCGAACACCTGCGCGATCACCGGCTCCATGGTGTTCCACACGTCTTCCTGGGTGACGAAGCTCATCTCCAGGTCCAACTGGTAGAATTCGCCCGGCAGGCGGTCGGCGCGCGGGTCCTCGTCGCGGAAGCAGGGCGCGATCTGGAAATAGCGGTCGAAACCCGCGACCATCAGCAACTGCTTATATTGCTGCGGCGCCTGGGGCAGCGCGTAGAATTTGCCCGCATGGATGCGGCTCGGCACCAGAAAGTCTCGGGCGCCTTCGGGGCTCGACGCCGTAAGGATCGGCGTCGAATATTCGGTGAATCCTGCATCCTCCATGCGGCGGCGCATGTCCCGGATGATCTGCGTGCGCTTGACGATGTTCGCGTGCAGCGTCTCGCGCCGCAGATCGAGGAAGCGGTAGCGAAGGCGGATGTCCTCCGGATATTCCTGCTCGCCAGCCACCGGCAGCGGCAGGTCGGCGGCGGCGGACAGCACCACCGCGTCCAGCGCGCGAATCTCGATCTCGCCGGTCGGCAGGTTGGGGTTCACCGCTTCCTTCGCCCGGGCGACGACCTTGCCCGTCACGGTCACGACGCTTTCGGCCCGCAGCGACTCGATCACCCTGAACACCGGCCCATCCACCTCGGTGACGATCTGCACCATGCCATAATGGTCGCGCAGGTCGATGAACACCAGGTCGCCATGGTCCCGCTTGCGATGCACCCAGCCGGACACCCGCACCTCATTGCCGACCTCCGCCGTCGTAAGGGCGCCGCAGGTGTGGGTGCGATAGGCATGCATGGCGTTTTTGGTCTTTCAGCTTCGTTTTACGGAAATGACAAATTGTTGCAGCGCCGCTATGGGCAGTCCTGTCAAGCATTGACGAGCCCGTGCGCGACGGGCCAGCCCATAATAAGATCGAAGACCATATGCAAATCCATCCGCTGATTACCGACAGCAAGACTCTCGCCCAATTCTGCGCCCGGATCGCCAAATCGCCCTATATCGCGGTCGATACCGAATTCATGCGCGAAAACAGCTATTGGCCCGATCTCTGCCTGGTGCAGGTCGCGGACGAGCATGAGGCGGCGGCCATCGACCCCAAGGCGCCCGGCCTCGACCTTTCGCCCCTGCTCGACCTGATGGTCGACAATGAGGATGTGCTGAAGGTCTTCCATGCGGGCGGTCAGGACCTGGAGATCATCTACAACCTGACCGGCAAGACCCCCCATCCGATGTTCGACACGCAGATCGCGGCGATGGCGCTGGGGCTGGGCGAACAGATCGGCTACGGCAATCTGGTCGACGCCTGGCTGGGCGTGCAGCTCGACAAGGGCGCGCGCTTCACCGACTGGGCGCGCCGGCCGCTCGACAAGCGGCAGATCGATTATGCGATCGGCGACGTCACCTACCTGATCCAGATTTTCCCCAAGATGCTGGAGGAACTGCGCCGGACCGGCCGTGGCGACTGGCTGGATCAGGAGATGGAGCGGATCAGCGATCCCTCCAATTATGAGAACAGGCCCGACGAGGCCTGGCAACGCGTCCGCATCGCCAGCCGCAAGGCCGATGTGCTGGGCCGCCTGAAGGCGCTGGCGGCATGGCGCGAGATGGAGGCGCAGGACAAGAATCTGCCACGCGGCCGCATCGTCAAGGATGAGACGCTGGCCGACATCGCCAGCCACCCGCCGCGCACGCAGGAGGATCTGGGCAAGGTGCGCGGCCTGTCTGCCACCTGGAAGACCAACGACATCGGCAATCGGCTGATGCTCGCCCTTGCCGCGCACAAGCCGCTGGCCAAGGAGGAAATGCCGGAGCGCGATCCCAAGCGGCCGGGCCTGGGCAAGGATGGCGCGCTGGTGGCGGACCTTCTGAAGCTGCTGCTGAAAATCCGTTCGCGCGACATCAACGTCGCCGCGCGCCTCATCGCCCGCAGCGACGACATCGACGCGCTGGCGGCCGGCGTGCGGGAAGACCTCGCGATCCTGGAAGGCTGGCGCTATGAACAGTTCGGCCGCGATGCGGTCGACCTGGTCGAGGGCCGCCTTGCCTTCGCGGTCAAGAATGGCCGCCTCAAGATGACCCGCACGCAATAGGAGTTCAGGACGGATGCGAACCGCCATGCTTCCTCTTCTGTCCCTGCTTGCCGCCTGCGCCGGCGCGAACGGCGAAGGCCCCGCCACGCCGCCGCCCACCGCCGAAGGACCATGCCGCGACGAGGGGCTGGACCGCTTCATCGGCCAGACCGCCAGCGCGGCGACCGGCGCCGAATTGCTCAGGCTTTCCGGCGCGCGCACGCTGCGCTGGGGCGCGCCGGGCATGGCGATGACCATGGATTTCCGCCCGGACCGGTTGACGGTCAGCTATGACGGGAAGATGGCGATCACGACCGCGCGCTGCGGCTGAGGATCGCAATGGAATAAACCTTACCGCACAGCCGTATCCCATCCGGCGCCGGTCGCGATCCCCCTGATCGCGGGCGGCCAGCCCCACGGGTGGTCCCCAAAGGGCGGCGTAGCGGTGGCGCGGGGAGGCAGGCCCCTCCTGGCACCATCGCTACGCCATTCCCGTTTCGTTGCGATCCGTTTAGGGTGCCGGGCAAGAGGAGCGGCGCGATGAACGACACTGACTCTCCCTCCGCGCTGATCGACCGGCGCATCGCGGAACTCAGCGATTGGCGGGGAGAAACGCTTGCCCATGTCCGCGCGCTGATCAGGGAAGCCGATCCGCAGGCGGTCGAGGAATGGAAATGGCGGGGCGTCCCGGTCTGGTCGCATGGCGGCATTCTCTGCACCGGGGAAAGCTACAAGGCGGTGGTCAAGCTGACCTTCGCGAAGGGCGCTTCGCTGGAGGACCCGGCAGGCCTGTTCAACGCCAGCCTGGACGGCAATGTGCGCCGCGCCATCGACATAAGGGAAGGCGAGACAATCGATGCCGACGCGTTCAAGGCGCTGATTCGCGCCGCCGCGGCGCTCAACATGAGCAGGCTGAGGAAGAAAAGTCAGATGACATCTGAATAATGGAAGAGCGGCGCGCCCATAACCAACGGATCAGACCACAGCGCCGCCCACGCCCCATCAACATTCCAGCCCGATCAGCGTCCCGCTGCCGATCCGCCCGACATAACGCTTCCCGTCGATCTCCAGCCAGTCGGGCGTCACTTCCAGCCGCCGCCCCCTGATCGTGGTGCGCAGATGCTCGACGGCAATGCGGTTGCGCGCCACGATGCGCAGCACCGCCAGCCCCTCGCCCCGCGCCGCCATCATGCTGTAGCGGTCGCCGCGCAGCAGGAAGTGCCAGCTACCGTCCGTCGGCATCCACTCATTGCCGTTCACGACCTGCACCGGCTCGCCATCGGGGCCACCCATGCGCACGCTGATGCGGGTCGCGCCATTGCTTCGGCGCGGCGGCGCGAAGATCAGGATCGGCTCCCCCTCCAGCGTCAGCGGGATCGGCGTGTCCCTCAGCAATTGCGAACCGCCCATGATCAGCGTCGGCAATTCCGGCGAGAAGGGCAGGCGGTCCCGCGCGAAATGGCGCTGCCGCACGACGGGATTGGCATGGAAGCCCTGCACCTGCATCGGCGTCAGGCGCCCTTCCTCCACCAGCCCATGGCAGGTGGGGCAGAGCAGCGTCACCCCATGACTTTCGGGCAAGCGAAGATAGCGGTAGATGGTCACGCCACAGCGGACGCAGGCGAAACCGCAAGCCTGACGCACTTCGTCCTGCTGCTGCGCGGTCAGTTCTGGCAGCGACGGCATCACACGCAAGCCCATGCACGACGACCCCTTGCTCACCTGCCCGCGCCACTGCGGACCGGCGTTCCTCCGGCGTCCTTCCTGCTGGCCGTGGGCGCTCCAAAGCACCCCTTCTCGCTATTGCACTATCGTTGAAATAAATGCGGACAAGTCAAGAGGCTGTTCACCATTCTCCTACCGCTGGGGCAGCAGGTCGAGATTGCGCGAAGCCGCGATCGCCCGGATGCGGTCGGGCCGCGGCATGGACCTGATCGCGATTTCCGCCATGTCCCCGGCGCTGAACAGTTCCACATTGCCGACGTTGAAGATGCGCTGGCCCAACGTCTGGGTGATGCGCACGCTGCGGATGCTGGAAAGCGCGATCTCCGTCCGCTGCTTGGCCAGAAGGCCCCGTTCCAGCAGCACTTCCCGGTCGGAAAGCGCCAGCCGCTCCCCCTTGTGCAACACCCACCACACGCCGATGGCGAGGATGCCTACGACGGAGATCAGCAGGAGGATGAACAGGAAGGGATGCGCGCGGAACATCGCGGGATGCTCGTCATACAGCCATGTCTCGCTCATGCCGGTCCCCTGCGGTTGGTCGTGAGCATTGACCATGGACGCCCCGCCGCCGTCAAGGCCGCCGGGCTTGCGCCGCGGCCGGATAATGGTTATAACATCCGTATGAACACACCGCTCAAGATCACGAAGATCGGCAATTCCGCCGGGGTCATCCTGCCCAAGGAGGTGCTGGCGCATCTCAATGTCGGCGTCGGCGAGACCCTGTCGGTCGTCACCACGCCGCGCGGCATCGAATTGAGCGCAGCCGAACCCGATTTCGACGCTCAGATGGCGGCAGCGCGGGAAGTCATGCAGCGCCGCAAACGCGCACTGCGCGAGCTTGCGAAATAAACCATGCCCCGCAATTGGGTCTGGGTGAGCGCCGAAGTGGCGCTTGCGGCGCATGCCGAACAGTTGGCCGAGCATGGCGGCGGTGAAGGCGTGCGCGACTCAGGCTTGCTGGAAAGCGCCATGGCCCGCCCGCAGAATCTGGCAGCCTATCATGAACCCGATGCGGCGGAACTGGCGGCTGCCTATGCCTACGGCATTGCGCGCAACCATCCCTTTGTCGACGGCAACAAGCGCACCGCCGCAGTTGTCAGCGAAACCTTCCTGGCGCTGAACGGCTATGTGCTGACGGCCACCGACGCCGAGTTGGTAGTAGCCTTCCTGGCTCTCGCGGCCGGAGAACTGAGCGAGGAGGAAACCACCGCCTGGTTCCGGGACCATCTGGCGGCGGAATGAAGTCCCTTTCGTTCGGACAGGAATAGCGTACTCCTGCACCGGCAGGAGCCTCAGTTCTCATCCCCCATGCGCAGCGCGGCAATGAAGGCTTCCTGGGGGATCTGGACGGACCCATATTCGCGCATCCGCTTCTTGCCCTCCTTCTGCTTCTCCAGCAGCTTCTTCTTGCGGGTGATGTCGCCGCCATAGCATTTCGCAGTCACGTCCTTGCGCATCGCGGCGATCGTTTCGCGGGCGATCACCTTGCCGCCGATCGCCGCCTGGATCGGAATCTTGAACAGGTGGCGGGGGATCAGGTCCTTCAACCGCTCGCACATGCCGCGCCCGCGTGATTCGGCGGTGCCCCGGTGGACGATCATGCTGAGCGCGTCCACCGGCTCATTGTTGACGAGGATGCTCATCTTGACGAGGTCGCCTTCCCGCGCCCCGATCTGATGATAGTCGAAGCTGGCATAGCCGCGCGAAATCGACTTCAGCCGGTCGTAGAAATCGAACACCACCTCGTTGAGCGGCAGTTCATAGGTCACCTGCGCGCGCCCGCCGACATAGGTCAGGTTCTTCTGGATGCCCCGCCGGTCCTGGCAGAGCTTCAGGATCGAACCCAGATATTCGTCGGGGCAGTAGATCACCGCCTCGATCCACGGCTCCTCGATATAGTCGATATGGTTGGCGTCGGGCATGTCGGCGGGGTTGTGCAGATGCCGCACCGTCCCGTCATTCATGTGAATCTCGTACACCACCGACGGCGCAGTCGTGATCAGGTCCAGATCATATTCCCGACTCAGCCGCTCCTGGATGATCTCCAGGTGCAGCAGCCCCAGGAAGCCGCAGCGGAAGCCGAAGCCCAAAGCCGCCGATGTCTCCATCTCGAAGGAGAAGCTGGCGTCGTTCAGCCGCAGCTTGGAAATCGATTCGCGCAGCTTCTCGAAATCATTGGCGTCGACCGGGAACAGGCCGCAGAACACCACCGGCTGCACTTCCTTGAAGCCGGGCAGCGGTTCCTTCGCCGGATTCTTGACCGTGGTGATGGTGTCGCCGACGCGGGTCTGGCTGATGTCCTTGATCTGCGCGGTGATGAAGCCGATCTCGCCCGGCCCCAGTTCGCCCAGTTGCTCGATCTTCGGCCGGAAACAGCCGACGCGGTCGATCAGATGCTCGGTGCCGCCGATCATGAACTTGATGTTCTGGCCCTTCTTGATGACGCCGTTGACGACGCGCACCAGGATGACGACGCCCAGATAGGGGTCGTACCAGCTATCGACCAGCATCGCCTCCAGCGGCGCCTCCCGGTCGCCCTTGGGCGCGGGGATCTTGGCGACCACGGCTTCCAATATGTCGTCGATGCCGATGCCCGCCTTGGCGCTCGCCAGCACGGCTTCCGATGCGTCGAGGCCGATCACCTCCTCGATCTCGGCCTTCACCTTCTCCGGCTCGGCGGCGGGCAGGTCGATCTTGTTGATGACGGGCACGATCTCATGGTCATGCTCGATCGACTGGTAGACGTTGGCCAGCGTCTGCGCCTCCACCCCCTGCGCGGCGTCCACCACCAGCAACGCGCCCTCGCAGGCGGCGAGCGAACGGCTCACCTCATAGGCGAAGTCGACATGGCCCGGCGTGTCCATCAGGTTCAGCTCATAGGTCTCGCCGTTCTTCGCGACATAGTCGAGGCGCACGGTCTGCGCCTTGATGGTGATGCCGCGCTCCTTCTCGATATCCATGTTGTCGAGCACCTGCGCCGACATTTCCCGGTCGGTCAGGCCGCCGGTGCGCTGGATCAGGCGGTCGGCCAGGGTCGACTTGCCATGGTCGATATGGGCGATGATCGAGAAATTGCGGATGTGCGAGAGATCGGTCATGGCCCGCGCCGATAGCAGCCATTTGAGGGCCTGTCAGCAGGCTCGCACATCCCATGCCCGTTAAGGCTATGGCGGTGATAACCGTTCGCATTACTTGCGCGCCCGCGCGGTTGTGCTAGAGCATGGTGCAAATATCGGGGCGCCACAAAATCAAAACGACTTCAGCAACTTTCAGGGGTGCATGACAATGCGTGTGTTCGCGAAGTTCGTCGCTGCCGCAGCCGGTCTGGCTGTCGCGGCTTCTCCGGCGATGGCCGCCGACAAGGGCTCGTCAGCCCGGCAGCAGCAGGCCAAGAAAACCGCCGAAATTCCTCATTGCACCCGTCGCCTCGGCACGGTGGCCATCGTCGAGCCGGACAACCAGTGGTGGCGTGAGCTGAACCTGGGCAGCCCGGAGGCGATCCTCAAGGTGTTCATCCAGCAGTCGGGCTGCTTCGGCATCGTCAACCGCGGCCGCGCCATGGCCAGCCGCAACATGGAGCGCGCCATGGCGGACTCCGGCGAATTGCAGGCGGGGTCCAATCTGGGCAAGGGCCAGGTGAAGGCGGCGGATTATTATCTGCAGCCCGACATCGTCTCCTCCAACAAGAATTCAGGCGGCAATGCGCTGGGCGGCATGCTCGGCGGCTTCCTGGGCGGCCGGACCTTCGGCGCGCTGGCGGGCGGCATTTCGGTCAAGAAGAGCGAGGCCAATGTGACGCTCTCCATCGTCAACGCCCGCACGACCGAGGAAGAGGCGCTGACGGAGGGCTATGCGCGCAAGTCGGACCTGAGCTTCGGCGGCGGCGGCGGCGCCGGCTGGTGGGGCGGCTTCGCCGCGGCCGGCGGCGGCGGCTACCAGAATACGGAGATCGGGCAGGTGATCGTGCTCGCCTATCTCGACGCCTATACCAAGCTGGTGACGCAGCTTGGCGGCCTGCCCGCCAATGCGGCCGCAGCGGCGCCCCGCGCGCAATAAAGGACGGTTTTGAAGGGAAGGGCGCTGCCGGAGCTTCCGGTGGCGCCTTTTTTTCACCGGTCTCGCCATCCTGCTGCGCGATACTCTAGGGTTTGTGGGGATTCATCGTGAGTTGATGATGGCTGCGGCGAGATAGATCATTGCAGAGAAGCTCTGGTCGGTTTTGCAGGCACGCATAGCGATGCGTTTGAATTCCTTAAGTTTGGAGAAGAAGTTTTCGATCAGGTGACGCCATTTGTACATCTCGACGTCGATCTTGAGCTTTTGGGCGCGGCCGGGATGTTGTGAAATGACAACCTTCGCCCCACGCTGATCAAGATCCTGTACAATCCAGTTGGAATCGAAGGCCTTGTCGCCCAGCAGGGCACCGAACTCAATACCGTCGATCAACGGTGCGACGCCTATGGTGTCGTAGCGGTTGCCCGGCAGCAACTCGAAGCGCACCAGATTGCCCAAGGCATCGGTCAGCGCCAGAATCTTGGTCGTCATGCCGCCTTTTGAGCGACCAATGGCCTGGCCCTGAGTCCCCCTTTTGCGCCCTGGCCATGCCGGTGAACCTTGACGATGGTCGCATCGACCATGGCGTATTCCATGTCGGGTTCCTCCGACAGCACATCGAAAATACGCTTGAAAATATCGGCTTCCCGCCAATCGCGAAACCGCCTGAACGCCGTACTCCAGTTGCCGAACATGGCGGGCAGATCACGCCATGGACTGCCCGTGCGAACAATCCACAGCACCGCCTCCATGAATAGCCGGTTGTCCCTTCCGCTCCGCCCAGGGTCAGTCGGCTTACCCAGACAATGTGGCTCCATCTTTGCCCATTGGGCGTCGGTCAGTACGAAACGGTCCATCCAGAGCGTCAATCACATCTCCCAACAAATGGGAATCCTAAATCCCCACAACCCCTAGCCTTCCCATGTCCTGAGCGCCCGTTCATAGCGTTTTGCCGCTGCGTCGCGGGCTTTCTCCAGCGGGTGCCTTTCGGCTTGATGCCGTTTTTCCAGGTCCTGACGCGCGCGCCGAAGGGCGGCTTCGCGGCGGGCCAGTTGACGGCGCTCCGCTTCCTGCTGACGGTCGAGAGCCGCCAATGCCTCCTCCGCCGCCTCCAGCGGTGCGCGGTCGGGGCGGGGCCTGGGCCTGGCCGCGCCGCGCGCCTTCGCCTTTCTGGGGCTTGCGGGCTTCTCCTCAGGCAGCGCGGCGAGATGTTCCGCCATGGAACCGCGCGGGCGCCTGATGACCTGGCCTGGATGGGCGAGCGGCTCGGCCATGAGGGCCGGATCGGTCACGACCTCCGCCATCCCGCGGGCGAAGAGATTGGCGTCGGCGCCCCAGGCCTCCAGCGCCGCCTTCTGGCTGGGCGCGGCGACATAGGCGTCGTGAAAGCCGATGGCGGTGCGATAGGTCTTGAGCGCGCGGGGCATGGGCGGGAAACGCCCGGGACAGGCGGCCGGCTCCCTGCCGCTACTGGACTCACGCGCGATTCCCTACTAGCCGCTCCCCTGCATGGACCCGCCGTGCGGAGCGGGCCTTAGATTAGGGACCAGGGTAGATGACCGTCATCAAGACCGCCGATCTGATCGAGAGCGTGGCCGACGCGCTCCAGTTCATCAGCTATTATCATCCGATGGATTATATCCGCGCGCTGGGCAAAGCCTATGAAGCGGAGGCCAATCCTGCGGCGAAGGACGCCATCGCCCAGATCCTGACCAACAGCCGCATGTGCGCCGAGGGGCATCGCCCGATCTGCCAGGACACCGGCATCGTCAACGTCTTCATCAAATGGGGCATGGACTGCCGGCTGGACGATAACAGCCGCTCCATGCAGGAGGTCGTGGATGAAGGCGTGCGCCGCGCCTATCTGAACCCGGAGAACCGCCTGCGCGCCTCGATCCTGAAGGACCCCGCCTTTTCGCGCGTCAATACGAAGGACAACACGCCCTGCGTGCTGAATGTCGAGATGGTGCCGGGCGACAAGGTCATCGTCGACGTCGCAGCCAAGGGCGGCGGGTCGGAGAACAAGACCAAGTTCAAGATGATGAACCCCAGCGATTCGATCGTCGACTGGGTGCTGGAGATGGTGCCGCAGATGGGCGCGGGCTGGTGCCCGCCCGGCATGCTGGGCATCGGCATCGGCGGCACGGCGGAAAAGGCCGTGGCGCTGGCCAAGGAATCGCTGATGGAGCCCATCGACATGGGCGAATTGAAGGCGCGCGGACCGCAGAACGAGATCGAGAAGCTGCGCATCGAGATTTTCGACAACGTCAACGCGCTCGGCATCGGCGCGCAGGGGCTGGGTGGCCTCGCCACCGTGCTGGACGTCAAGATCTACGACTATCCCTGCCATGCGGCGGGCAAGCCGGTGGCGATGATCCCCAATTGCGCGGCGACCCGCCATGCGCATTTCACGCTCGACGGCTCGGGTCCCGCCTATCTGGAAGCGCCGAAGATTTCGGAATGGCCGCAGGTCGACTGGAAGCCGAGCAAGGAGGCGATCCGCGTCGACCTCGACACGCTGACGCAGGAAGTGGTGCAGAGCTGGAAGCATGGCGACCGCCTGCTGCTCAACGGCAAGATGCTGACCGGGCGTGACGCGGCGCACAAGCGCATCCAGGACATGCTGAGCCGCGGCGAGGAACTGCCGGTCGATTTCAAGGGTCGCGTCATCTATTATGTCGGCCCGGTCGATCCGGTGCGCGACGAGGTGGTGGGCCCGGCCGGTCCGACCACGGCGACCCGCATGGACAAGTTCATGGACATGATGCTGGAACAGGGCCTCGCGGCCTGCGTCGGCAAGGCGGAGCGCGGCCCGGCGGCGACCGACAGCATCGCCAAGCATAAGAGCGCCTATCTGATGGCGGTCGGCGGCGCGGCCTATCTGGTGGCGCGGGCGATCAAGGCGGCCAAAGTGGTCGGCTTCGAAGACCTGGGCATGGAAGCGATCTACGAGTTCGAGGTGCAGGACATGCCCGTCACCGTAGCCGTCGACAGCGAAGGCCAGAATGTCCACCGTCTCGCCCCGCTGGTGTGGCAGGAGAAGATCAAGAAGGAAGGCCTTCTCGAAGGGGTGTGAGGCTCGCCCGATCCTCCCTGTCGGGAGATGGGGAGGGAACCGTTTGCGAAGCAGATGGTGGCGGGGAATCGGCGCAAGGCAGCCGAATGGAAGGAGCGTCGCGCAGGCACGGGAATTGCAGCGCGCTTTGGCGCATCCGAAATCGCGCTGTGAACAGCATCCGGTCGGGCTTTTGTGCTGGATTCCACTGCGCCTCTGTCCGGTTCGCTATGGAGCCGGACAACGGCTTTCATGACCATGCCGAGCAGATGGCGCAGGATGCCCAGCGTGACGCATGGGCGCGTTCTCAGGGGGTTAAGGGTGCTCTGGATCAAGGCTCATGACATAATCCGGGATTTCGACGATGTGGCGCGGCATATTCTGCACCACGGTCGCGCATTTCCCCTCCACCATTCCGGGAAGGACTAGGATGGCGTTTCCCATCTGGCTTCCGGCGACGCTGCTGGCGGGAGCGACGCAGGCCTGGCGGACGGCGGTGCAGCGCCGGGTCAGCAAGGAACTGTCCGTCAACGCGGCGGGTCTGGTGCGCTATCTCTACGGCCTGCCCTTCGCGCTGATGCTGCTGGCGGGCTATCGGCTGATCTATCCCGGCCCGCTCCCCTCGCCCGATCCATCGTTCCTGCTGTTCTGCCTGGGGGGCGGACTGGCGCAGATCGTCGCGACCAATTTGCTGATCATGGCCTTCGCCCATCGCAATTTCGTCGTCGGCACGGCTTATTCCAAGACGGAGGCGGTGCAGGGGGCCATCCTCTCCTTCCTGCTGATGGGGGAGCGTCTGCCCCCCTTGGCCTGGGCAGGGATCGGCTGCGGCGTGGCGGGCATCATGCTGCTGTCGGTCGGCGGCAAAAAGCCCGGCTTCCTCCGCGCGCTGGGGCAACCGGCCGCGCTGTGCGGCATCGCCTCGGGCTTCTTCTTTGCGCTGACCGCGATCGCCATCCGGCGGGGAACGCAGGAGGTGGACGCCGGTGGCGCGAACGCGGACCCGGTCCTGGCCGCGCTGATCGTGCTGGTCGTGACGGTCGCCATGCAGACGGTGATGCAGGGCGGCTTCCTGCTGCTGCGCGAGCCCGGCGAAATGCGCAAGGTGCTGCACGGCTGGCGCATTTCGGGGCAGGTCGGGCTGTTGTCCGCCCTCGGTTCGGCATGCTGGTTCACCGGCTTTGCGACTGCGCCGGTCGCGCTGGTGCGGATCGTCGGGCAGGTGGAGGTCGCCTTCACCCTGGGCTTCGGTCATTTCTACCTGGGCGAACGGATGAAGCAGAGCGAGGTCATGGGGCTGGTGCTGGTGGCCACCGGCGTCGTGCTGGCGCTGACTGGCGCGCTGTAACGGCCCACCGCATCGATAACGGATATTTTACCAACGTCCGATAGCCCGGACGGCGTGGAAAACCAGGCAAGAACCCGGAACGTCGAACAGGCGGTGATGAAGGTGGCCAAGCTGTCCGGCGACCTGGGCATCCGCACGCTCGATCTGCAGGCGGACATCAGCGAGCTGGCGGATCGCGTCACCAATCAGGCCCGCACGATCGAGGCGATCAGCGGCGCGGCGGCGCAGCTTTCCCGGGATGGCGAAAGCGTGTCGCTGGCGGGACAGGATGCGCGCGAAAAGGCTGTGGCCGCGCGGAGCATCATCCAGGATTCCGGGCGCCAATTGTCGGACGCCAACAGCAATTTCGTCGACCTGATCGAGCGGGTGAGCAGCGTCCACGCACAGCTTGACGGCTTTCGCGAGGCGTTGAAGACCGTCGCCCATGTCACCAGCGTGATCAGCGGCATCGCCAGCCAGACCAATTTGCTGGCGCTCAACGCGACCATAGAGGCGGCGCGCGCAGGCGATGCCGGGCGCGGCTTCGCCGTGGTGGCCGCAGAGGTCAAGAAGCTGGCGCAGGAAACCGCGACCGCCACCCAGACCATCGATCAGTCCATCGGAGCGCTGACCGGCGAGGCGGGCAAGATGCTGGAGGGCATCGTCCACGGCGCGGAAACCGCGCGAACGGCGCTTAACGACACCAAGAATATCGAACTGCTGGTCGAACGGCTCGGCGCGCTGATGGAAGACCTGTCCAGCAACAGCGAGGGGGTGGCCGAACGCATCGCCTCCATCGTCGGATCGGCGGGCGAGATCCGCGGTGGGCTGGCGGCGCTGGCGAGCACCTCCACCGACAATGCGGGGGGCCTGCAAAGACTGTCCGGCCGCATCTCCACTGCCAGCGACGACACCAACCGACTGCTGCAACTGGTGGCGGAAAGCGGCGTGGAGATTCCCGATACGCCCTATATCGATTTCTGCCTGGATGCCGCGCAGGCGGTAAGCGACGCGCTGGAACTGGCCGTTGTCGAGGGCCGGCTGACGGAAAGCGAATTGTTCAGCGAATCCTACATGCCGATCCCCGGCACGCAGCCGGTTCAATATAGCCATCCGGTCCAGCCGGTGCTGATCCCCGCTGCGCGGGTGCAGCAGGAAAGGGCGCGCGTCTTTCCAGGGCTGTTCGGCATGACCTTCACCGACCGCAACAGCTTCGGCGCGGTCGCGATGCCGGAACGGTCGCATCCGCAGCGGCCGGGCGACGACAACTGGAATTTCGAATATTCGCGCCAGGGCCTGATCTTCGACTTCCCCGACACGCGCGAGCAGTGCAGGATCACCCAACCCTTCTGCATCAAGGCCTATCGGCGGCTGAACGCCGTGGGCGAGGTCATATTGCTGAAGCAGGTCATCGCCTCCATCCATGTTCGAGGACGGCATTGGGGGATTTTGCAAATGGCCTATCAGGACCAGGACAGGTGAGATTTTCGGCCTGAAGGGTCGGGAGCGATCTTCGCCGCGTTCGGAAGACGGAGCGGCGTATGGAAGCCCCATTCAAACGCCACCATGATCTGCGGAAGGCGGGTGGATCGCGGCCATTCCGCTATTCTTGAGGCACAAAGTGCTCCTGCGAAGGCGGGAGCCCAGTTCCACGACACGATGGTCCACAGACGGCGGAACCGGGCTCTGACGAACCACGCGTCTTGTTCGAGCGCCTTCGAGGAGCATGGCGGGTTCGAACAAGAAACGGACAGCCCCCCTAACGTCCGAACTTCTTCTGCACCTTCCCGTAGCGCAGTTTGCGCGTTCCCGGCTTGCCCTCGGTCGCCCGTCCTCGCGGCGCCGCCACCTGCTGCCCGGCGGGCAGGCCAAGCTCTTCCGCCTCCAGCTTGCGGATTTCGTCCCGGATGCGTCCGGCCTCCTCGAACTCCAGGTCCGCCGCCGCAGCCCGCATCTGCTTTTCCAGATCCTCGATATAGGCGCGCAGATTGTGGCCGACGAGGTGCGGCCTGTCCTCCAGCCCGGTGTCCACCATCACCTGATCCTTCGACGCGACATGGGCGATGATGTCGCCGATGTTGCGCTTGATCGTGGTGGGCGTGATGCCATGTTCCAGATTATAGGCCATCTGCTTCTCGCGCCGGCGCGACGTCTCGTTGAGCGCCCGCTCCATCGATCCGGTGACGCGGTCGGCATAGAGGATCACCCGTCCCTCGACATTGCGCGCCGCGCGCCCGATCGTCTGGATGAGCGAGGTTTCGGAGCGCAAAAAGCCCTCCTTGTCCGCGTCGAGGATCGCGACCAGCCCGCATTCGGGGATGTCCAGCCCCTCGCGCAGCAGGTTGATGCCCACCAGCACGTCATAGACCCCCAGCCGCAGGTCGCGGATCAGCTCTATGCGCTCCAGCGTCTCGACATCGCTATGCATGTAGCGGACCTTGATCCCCGCCTCATGCATGAACTCGGTCAGATCCTCGGCCATGCGCTTGGTGAGCGTCGTGATCAACGTGCGATAGCCCTTCTTCGCCGTCTCCTTCGCCTCATGGATCAGGTCGTCCACCTGGTCCTCCACCGGCTTGATCTCGACAGGGGGGTCGATAAGGCCGGTCGGACGGATCACCTGTTCGGAGAAGGTGCCGCCGGTCTGCTCCATCTCCCACGACCCGGGCGTTGCGGAGACGCTGACCGTCTGCGGCCGCATCGCGTCCCATTCGTTGAAGCGCAAGGGCCGGTTGTCGATGCAGCTCGGCAGGCGGAAGCCATATTCGGCCAGCGTGATCTTCCGCCGATGGTCGCCCCGCGCCATCGCCCCGATCTGGGGCACGGTCTGGTGGCTTTCGTCCACGAACAGCAGCGAATTTTCCGGCAGATATTCGAACAGCGTCGGCGGCGGCTCGCCCGGCAGACGGCCGGTCAGGAAACGCGAATAATTTTCGATCCCCGCGCAGGAGCCGGTGGCAGCGATCATCTCCAGGTCGAAATTGGTCCGCTGCTCCAGCCGCTGCGCCTCCAGCAGCTTGCCCTCGGCCTGCAATTCCTTCAGCCGCTCCGCCAGTTCGAAGCGGATCGCCTCCATCGCCTGCTTCAGCGTCGGGCCCGGCGTCACGTGGTGCGAATTGGGAAAGACCTTCACAAAGTCCAGGCTCGCGACCTTCTTGCCGGTCAGCGGGTCGAATTCGACGATGTCCTCTATCTCATTGCCGAAGAAGCTGACCCGCCAGGCGGTGTCCTCATAGTGCGACGGGAAAATCTCCAGATTGTCGCCCTTCACCCGGAAATTGCCGCGCGCGAACGCCGCGTCGTTGCGCTTGTACTGGAGCGCGACCAGCTTTCGGATGATCTCCCGCTGGTCCTCGACCTGCCCCTTCTTCATCGCGAAGGTCATGGCCGAATAGGTTTCGACCGAGCCGATGCCGTACAGGCAGGACACCGACGCCACGATCAGCACATCGTCGCGTTCCAGCAGCGCACGCGTGGCCGAATGGCGCATCCGGTCGATCGCCTCGTTCACGCTCGACTCCTTCTCGATATAGGTGTCGGAGCGCGGCACATAGGCTTCAGGCTGGTAATAGTCGTAATAGCTGACGAAATATTCGACGGCGTTTTCCGGGAAGAAGCTCTTGAACTCCCCATAAAGCTGCGCGGCCAGTATCTTGTTGGGCGCCAGCACCAGAGCGGGCCGCTGCAACGCCTCGATCACCTTCGCCATGGTGAAGGTCTTGCCCGATCCGGTGACGCCCAGCAGCACCTGGTCCTTCTCGCCAGCCAGCGCGGTTTCCACCAGTTCGGCTATGGCGGTCGGCTGATCGCCCGACGGCTCATAGTCCGACACCAGTTTGAACGGCCTGCCACCCTCGCTCTTTTCCGGGCGCGCGGGGCGGTGGGGGACGAAGCCTTCGCCGGTCTCCGGCTCGTCCAGCGTGGTGCGGATCTGGATAGACATAAGCGGAATATGGGGCCTTTGGCTTGAGACGCAATCGGCTTCACGCTCTCTTATGCCGGGAAGCGGCAAAGCCGCGCGCCTCCGCCCTTTCAGGGCTTCGGTTCGAACAGCCCTTCGGACGGCGACGGATAGACCGCCGGCTGGTCACCCTGGCGCGCGAAGAGCCGAAGTAGGCCCTTCTCCATCTTCCCAGTCCATCAACGCTCACCCGATTGTCGAACACGCATAGCATCGGAATTAGAACAAATAAAGAACATATGGCTTGCCCATTCCGCATTGCATCCTCCCCCTCCCTTGATATGGTCGCGCCCTAAACGGCGTGGAAACAGGGAGAAAAGCTTATGCGTCCGACACTCTCCATCCTGATCGGCCTGACGGGAGCGACCGCCCTGCTCGCGGCGTGCGGCGAAAGGAAGGCGAGCGAGCCGCAAACCCGCGAGGAGGTCCGTCAGGAAGTGCAGAAGGTCCAGCTCAAGCCCGGCCAGTGGGAGGGCAGCTATGAGCTGGAGGACATCGACATGCCGAACATGCCCGGCGGCGGCGACCAGATGAAAGAGCAGATGAAGAAGATGATGAGCCGCACCTCGATCAAATATTGCGTCTCGCCGGAGGAAGCCGCCAACCCCAGCGGCAAGATGTTCTCGGGGCAGGAGAACAAGGACTGCGCCTACAAGGGCTTCGACGCCAGCGGCGGTTCCGTGAAGGGCGAGATAAGCTGCAAGTCGCAGGGCGGCACGATGAACGCCGTCATGTCCGGCAGCTATGCGCCCGAAAGCTATGAGATGCACATGGACATGAAGATGACCGGTGCGCCCAACGGCATGAACATGAGCATGAAGGCCAAGACCAGCGGCAAGTGGATCGGCACGACCTGCGCGGAGAAGTAAGGGCAGGCGACGTGAGCGAAGCGCCTGCAGGCGATAGCAGATTCCTCTTGCGCTTTGCACGGCTTGGCGCGAGCCTGCACCGGTTCCAACAGAGAACAGGGGAGAGGATATGCAGAAATTCGCGCTGGCGGCCTTGCCGCTTGGGCTTGCTCTCGGCTTGGCCGCCTGCGGCAGCAAGCCGGAACCCACGCCCGAAACGACGGAAGCGCCGATCGTCATGAAAGCGGGCGAATGGGCGCTGACGCGCAAGACAACCGGCTATAATACCCCCACCGTCACCCCGGCCGAATATCAGGCAGCGCTGAAACAGGTGAGCGAGGACAAGACCTGCATCGCCGTCGATGCCGCCGGCGTGCCGGACGCCAATGCTCTCGCCGGGGATGAGGGCAAGAACTGCACCTACAAGGACAAGCTGATCCGCAAGGGGCGTCTGATCGCTACGCTGAGCTGCACATCCGGCAAGGGCACATCCGAAATCGTGCTGGAGGGCAATTTCACCGCCGATACGCTGACGCTGGGCAGCACCATGACGAGGACCGAGGGCGGCCAGCCCGTGCTGCGCACCACCCATGACGTCACCGGCAAGCGTGCGGGGGAATGCACCAAGGCGTGACGATAAGGACCGGGCGTGGTTCTCCAACTGTGCCCGGTCCGCAAAGCCCGACGGCGCGGCGCCTTCCTTTCGCGGGATCTCCGGCCTTTCGGAGCATGGCGCGCGGCCCTCGCGGCGATCGAAGGCTGCCGGCCATTATCGCAAGCGCGGGGATGCTTTCCGAGGCGATGGAATTGCGGATCGAGAGCGGCGGATAAGGGGCGGGCGGAGAGCAGCATGGGGGCGAACATGCTGCCGCGACGAACGGGCAAGACTGCGCCATGTTCGATGGACCCCGGAGCGCATCTTGGGTCGCGTCCTTCCATCGCGGCGATGAAGCCTAGGCCCGGGCGCGCACCTGATGTCCGGGGAAGAGCGCCGCCGCGTCGGCCGCCGGCATGGGCCGCCCGAAATAGAAGCCCTGCACCTTGCGGCAGCCCAGGCCCCTGACCATGGCCAGTTCGGCCTCGGTTTCGACGCCCTCCGCCGTGGTCGCCATGCCCAGGCTGTCCGCCAGCGTGACCACCGCGCGGATGATCGCCAGGCTTTCCGCCCTGTTGTTCGCCGCGCCCACGACGAAGCTGCGGTCGATCTTGATCGTGTCGAAACGTGTGCGGCTGAGATAGCCGAGCGAGGAATAGCCCGTCCCGAAATCGTCGAGCGACAGCCGAACGCCCAGCCCCCGCAACTGATCGAGGATCTTGAGCGCCCCGGTATCGGCGTTGACGAACACGCTTTCGGTGACTTCCAGCTCCAGCCGCCGCGCCTCCAGCCCGCTCTGCGCAAGGGCCGATACCACCGCACCGACAAAGCTCGGATGGACCAGCTGCTCGGCCGAGACATTGACCGCGATGCGCACGCCGTCGGGCCAGCATGCCGCTTCCTTGCAGGCGGTCCGCAGCACCCACTCCCCGATCGGTCCGATCAACCGGGCTTCTTCCGCGACCGGAATGAATTTGGCTGGCGAGATCGGCCCCATGTCCGGGTGGGTCCAGCGCACCAGCGCCTCGAACCCGACGACAATGCCCGCCTGCGCCTCCACCACCGGCTGGAACAGCACATGCAGCTGGTTCTTCTCCAGCGCGTCGCGCAACGCGAGTTCCAGTTGGCGGCGCTCCTCCGCCTGCGCATGCAATTGCGGTTCATAGGCGCAATGCACGCCGCCGCCATCGCCCTTTGCGCGATAGAGGGCGAGGTCCGCGCTGCGGATCAGCGCTTCCGATTCATGGCCATCCTGTGGCGACACCGCCGACCCGACGGATGCACCGACGTAAAGCGTATGTTCGTCCACCTGATAAGGGGCTGAAAGGCCGTTGATGATCCGGGCCGCGAGCCTGTCGACGCCGTGATTATCCCCCAGTTGCGGGATGACGACGGCAAATTCGTCGCCGCCGATGCGCCCGCAAAATTCCGCGCCGGAACAGATATGCCGCAATCGCCGCGCCACCTGGGTCAACAGCTTGTCACCGATCTGGTGGCCCAGCGTATCGTTCACCGCCTTGAACCGGTCCAGGTCTATCATCAGGAAGGCGCAGCCGCCGCGCCCTGCGCCCGCCGTCCCGCCGCCGCCCATGGCCTGATCCAGCACATCGCGCAGATGCGTGCGATTGGGCAGGCCGGTCAACGGGTCGAACCGCGCAAGCTGCGCGATCCGTTCCGCGGATTCCTTCTGTTCGGTAATATCGGAGCCGACGCCCCGGAAGCCGAGAAAGGCGCCGCCCTCGTCATAGCGGGGCGAGGCGGACAGTTCCCACCAGCGCACATCCCCCTCCAGCTCGACCGGCAGGACGATGTTGCTGAAGCTTTCCCGCCGCTTCAGATGATCCGCCAACGCATGCAGTTCCGTCGGGAACAGGCCGCTTTCCCAGGCATTTCCAGCCAGCAGTTGCACCAGCAGCACGCCTTCCACTTCGGCCGGTGTACGGCCAAGCATTTCGGCAAGGCGCGGCGACACGCCGCTCAACCGCCGCGCGGGATCGGTCTGCCACAGCCAGTCGGACGCGCCATGTTCATATTCGCGCAGCAGCAGGCTGACGACCTCGCTCTTTTCCTCCAGTTGCACGCTGGCGCTGTGCTGCCGGGCGAAGGTCCGTGCATAAAGGAAGCAGCCGACCAGCAACGACAGCGCATAGCTGGTGGCAAGGGCAAGCAGCGGCGTCTGGTCGCGCGGATCGAACAGCGCGCCAAGCCCGACGATGCAGGGCAGCAGGAAGCCGGTCGCCGCCAGCGGAGTGGCGGCATAGCTGATCGCGCCGCAGACCATGATGCAACTGATCAGCGTCCAGTGCGCCACCAACTGCGCGGCGCCGTGCCCGGACGAGAGCGTCATCATGCACGCCGCCCAGACGAGGCCGTGAAGCAGGCCGGTGAAGCCATGGACCCTGAGATCGGTCGCGCTTGCCGCCGCGCCATTGCGCCTGCGCCGCAGGATGGCGCCGACGGCCATGGAAAGGAGCAGCGCGGCGCTCCAGACCATCAGCCCCGGCACAGAGCCGTGATCGCCGAAGACCTGCCACAGGAACAGCAGGCCGAAGAGGTTCATCGCCTGCCTCAGCAGCGCGACATGATCGGCCGAGCGCAATTGGGCGGCAAGGACGCGTTCCGCCGCATCGCCCGGAACGACGGCAAGACCCATCATCGCCCGAAGCGATATTCGCTCCCGCGAAGCCTGTTCAGAAGATGGCCCTTGCCCGCGTCTCACCCGGCCGGATTAACAGCAAGCGGTTATCAATCCGTAACGGCCGTCAAAAGCAGATGAAAAAAGCGGCCCCCGGCCGGTCGGTTCGCGGCAAAGGGTCAGGCGGCGATGTCGTAGGGCCGGATTTCGCCGGTCAGATAGAGGTTGCGCGCCTTCGACCGGCTGAGCTTGCCCGAGCTGGTGCGCGGCAAAGTGCGCGGCGGCACCAGTTCGACCACGCAGTTCATGCCGGTGATCGCCCGCACGCGTTCGCGGATCTGGTCGCGCAGCCGGGTACGCTCATCATTGTCGGAGGTCCGGCAATGCACCAGCACGGCGGGCGCTTCCTCGCCGCCCGGCGTGGTGATGGCGAAGGCGGCGATGTCGCCCTGCTTGAAGCCGGGAAGCTGCTCCACCGCCCATTCGATGTCCTGCGGCCAGTGATTCTTGCCGTTGATGATGATCATGTCCTTGGCGCGGCCCACGATATAAAGATAGCCGTCGCTCAAATAGCCCATGTCGCCCGTGTCCAGCCAGCCGTCGACCATGCAGGCGTCGGTCGCCTCAGGATCGCGGAAATAGCCGACCATCAGCGACGGCCCGGTGGTCCACACCTTGCCGATCTGACGCTCGTTCAGCTTCGCTCCATCCTCGTCCCGGATTTCCACGACCATGTCGCGCGCCGGCTTGCCGCAATTGACGATCGAGCGGAAGCGCTGCGGCCGGCCTTCGGTCGCGTCGCCGCCGGAAAGGTCGGTTTCCTCCACCAGTTCGACGATGATGCCCTCGCCCGGCGGCATGATGGTGACGGCCAGCGTGGCCTCGGCCAGGCCATAGCTCGGCAGGAACGCCTTGGGGCTGAACCCCGCGTCCCCGAACGCATCGACGAAGCTCTGCATCACGTCCGGGCGGATCATGTCCGCGCCGTTGCCCGCGAGCCTCCAACGGGACAGGTCGAAACGATCCTGCGCCTTGGTCTGGCTCGACATGCGGCGCGCGCAAATGTCGTAGCCGAAGGTCGGGGAATAGCTGATCGAGGTGCCCTCGTTCCGGCTGATGAGGTCCAGCCACGCCAGCGGCCGCCGGGCGAAATCCTCGGTCTTCATATAGTCGGTCGACACCTGGTTGGCGACGACGGACAGGAAGCAGCCGACCAGACCCATGTCATGATACCAGGGCAGCCAGCTTATGCAGCGGTCGCTCTCGACCAGTTCCATGCCATGGCTGTGCGCCGCCAGATTGCTGAGCAGCGCATGATGCGTCACCGCCACGCCATGGGGGAAGCGGGTCGAACCGCTCGAATATTGCAGATAGGCGATCTCCTCGCCCTTCGCCTGCGGCAGATCGCAGGGCACGGCTTCCCGCGCGATGAAATCCTCGAAGGCGATGCTCTCGACCGCCTTTTGACGGCCGGATTCCCCCGCCATCTCCTCCAGTTCCTTGGGAAAGAGGAACAGCATCGGGTCGCAGCTCGAAAGCTGGACGTTCAACTGGTCGATATAGCTTTCCTTGCCGCCGAAGCTGGTCGGCAGCGGCAGCGGCACCGGCCAGGCGCCCGCATAGACGATGCCGAAGAACAATTGCGCGAAATCCGGGCCCGTCTCCGCCACCAGGGCCACGCGATCCTCCGGCTTCACCCCATGGGCGATCAGCCGGTGGGCGCAGGCGACGGCGTCCTCGCGCAGCTCCGCAAAGGGATAGGGTCGCGCCAGATTCCCCCGCGCGTCGTGAAAGTTCAGGCCGCGCCGCCCGGTCGCAGCATAGTCCAGCGCTTCGCCCAGCGTCTCGAAGTCCGAGAAACGGCGGGGCAGATCGTCGGTGGTTGGCGTCGGTGCCATCATGCTTTGCGAACCCATCATATTGGTGTCACCCAATGTCATGTTTGTCATATTCCGGCGCGCCGCTAACAGCTTTCAAGCCGCTTTGCACCGGATAGTTGCATTCCAGCTTGGGCTTTTACCCCAAAAGGGGCGGTAAAATTCCGGCCCGACTGTGGCATAATCAAGGCGCAACAGGCATGAAGCATTGCCATGACCGGCAAACGCCCTCCTGCCCCGCTCGATGAAGAGGCCATGCGCGAACTTGCGCTGCGTTATGTGGCGCGCTTCGCCACCAGCCGGGCCAAATTGCTCGCCTATCTGGGCCGCAAGATCAAGGAACGCGGCTGGGGCGGCGAAGACCCCGCCGATCCGCAGGCGCTGGTCGATCGGCTGAGCGAATTGCGCTATGTCGACGATGCCGGCTATGCCGTGATGAAAAGCGGCGCGCTCAGCCGCCGCGGTTATGGCGCCCGCCGGGTCGCGGAAACCCTGCGCGCCGATGGCATAGCGGAAGCCGACCGGGTGGAAGCCCACGCCCAGACCCAAAGGGAAAGCTGGTCCGCCGCCGACCGCTTCGCCCGGCGCAAGCGGATCGGCCCCTATGCCCAGGAACGACCGGACCTAAAGCAGCGGGAAAAATGGATTGCCGCCTTCCTGCGCGCCGGCCATGATTACGCCACCGCCCGCCGCTGGACCGACGCCGCGCCGGGGGAAGTGCCGGAAGCGGATGAGTAGCCGCTCAGCACCCTGTTTGTTAACCGCCACGCTGTGATACCTCACCCCTATGAAGCCCTTCCTCCTCCTTCTGCTTGCAATTTTCCCGGCCGCCTGCTCCCCATCCGCCCCCAAAGCCGAAAACACCGCCGCGCCCACCGCCACCGGGCAAACCACCCTCCTCCCCCTCACCATCCACACCGCCAAAACCGCTCACCGCTTCACCGTCGAACTCGCCCTTACCGAACAGCAGCAGGAACAGGGCCTGATGTTCCGCAAGTCGCTCGCCCCCGATTCCGGGATGCTCTTCCCCATGTCACCGCCCCGCACGGCCAGCTTCTGGATGAAGAACACGCTGATCCCGCTCGACATGCTGTTCATCCACACCGACGGCAGCATCGCCTTCCTGAAGGCCAACGCCGCCCCTTATTCCCGCGAGCCGGTCTCCGCCGGCATCCCGGTCGCCGCCGTCCTCGAACTGCGCGGCGGCAGGGCGGCGGAGCTGGGCATCAGGGAAGGCGACCGCGTCACCTGGGGCGATTGCGACCGGCCGTCCTCGTCAAACCCCCTCAATTTCTGCCCCCGCTGACCAGAACCGCCTTGCCAAGCGCCAGCCGCAACGGCTAAGCGCTTCGCCCATGGGAATCCTTGGCAAGATCTTCACCTGGTGGGATGGCGCGACCATCGGCACCTCGCTCTACACCTCCCGCAAGGGCACGAAGGTGGGTGAGGACCATCAGGGCAATGTCTATTATGAAGGCGGCACCGACCCCAATGGACTGACCCGGCGCTGGGTCATCTATAATGGCGCGAACGACGCCAGCCGCGTGCCCGCCGAATGGCATGGCTGGCTGCATCATTCGATCGAGGGCGCGCCGGAGAGTTTCCTGCCGCCCCCGCGCATCTGGGAAAGGGACTTCACCCCCAACGCCACCGGCACGGCCCAGGCCTACCGCCCCACCGGCGCGCTGGAAAAGGGCGGCCTGCGCCAGAAGGCGACCGGCGATTATGAGGCGTGGAGCCCCGACGCATCATGATGCGGCGCCCGGCGGGACGTTTCCTGCCGATTCTCGGCTGCACCCTGGTACTGGCCGGTTGCGGCGGCGACGATCTGCCGACGCAGAACCAGGGCGGTCCTGTCCGCATCGAGGGGCAGAAGATCCGCAATGGCGACGAGTCTCCCCTCACCGGCACGCCGATGAACGAGCGGGTGGCGGTGATCGGCCTGCTCAACAAGCGCAACGGCATCACCACCGACCTGACGATGAAACCGGGCGAAGCGCTGCGCGTGGGCGATGCCATTGTTCGGCTGCAGGCCTGCGAAACCACGGCGCCCTGGGAAAATGTGCAGGAAACCGGCGCCTTCGTTCAGCTCGACGTGCGCAGCACCGCCGACAATAAATGGCGCCGCAACTTTTCCGGCTGGCTGTTCCGGGAACGGCCCGACCGCAATGTCGTGCAGCACCCGGTCTACGACGTCTGGGTCAGGAGCTGCACGATGTCATGGCCGGAAACCGGTCCCGATACGGTGAAGCTGGGCGACAAGGGCGAAGTGTCGGACGGCGCGCGGGCCAAGGCGTCCCCGGCAAGCGGCGAAAATGCCAGCTCCGCCCAGACGCCGGAACCGGCCGCCAGCACGCCCCGCCCCGCCCCCAGCGCCACGCCGTCCAATGCGCCCGCCAATGATTGAAGATAGTCGCGCTGGCTGATTTCGATCGCACCCAATGACCGCAGATGATCGGTCATGAACTGGCAGTCGAGCAGGGTGAAACCGCCGAAACGCATGCGGGCGGTCAGCCAGGCCAGCGCCACCTTCGACGCATCGGCGCGCCGCGACACCATGCTTTCCCCGAAAAAGGCCCGCCCCAGCGCCACGCCATAAAGGCCGCCGACCAGTTCCTCCCCCTCCCACACCTCAACGGAGTGGGCGAAACCTATTTCATGCAGATGGCGATAGGCACGCTCGATCGGATGGTTGATCCAGGTGGACGGGCGGTCCGGCGCGGCTTCTGCGCAGAGCCGGACGATGCCTGTGAAATCCCGATTGGCGGTGACCCGAAACCGCTCCCGCCGGATCGTCTTGGCCAGCGAATGGGAGATGTGGAAACCGTCGAGCGGCATGATCGCCCGTCGCTTCGGCTCGATCCAGTACACCTCCTCCGCCTCGCGGTCGTCGGACATGGGAAACACGCCGATCGCGTAAGCCTGCAACAGCACCAGCGGGTCAATCGTCATCAAAGAAAGACTTAACGCGAGACAGGGCAGCGCGCCAGTGCGACTTTCATTCCTTGGACCGCGGGACGGGGCTTCCCGTTTTGCAAGGTCGATGGAGCGTCAACATGAGCGGCCTTAAGGCTGGGGCAGAAGCAGGCTGGAATCGCCATAGCTGTAGAAACGATAGCCGCGATCAATGGCGTGCCGATAGACCGACAGCATTTTCTCCGTACCCATCAAGGCGCTTACCAGCATGAACAGGGTCGATTTGGGCAGGTGGAAATTGGTCATCAACCCGTCGACTGCGCGGAAACGATAGCCCGGCGTGATGAATATCCGCGTCTCGTCCGCGAAAGGACGGATGATGCCGTCCTCCCCCGTCGCGCTTTCCAGCAGGCGCAGGCTGGTGGTGCCGACCGCGATCAGCCGGCCGCCGGCCGCCCGTGCGGCGTTGAGACGGTCCGCCGTCGCCTGGTCGATCCGCCCCCATTCGGCATGCATCCGGTGATCGTCCGTATCCTCCGCCTTTACCGGCAGGAAGGTGCCGGCGCCGACATGCAGCGTCAGCGTTTCGGTCCGGACGCCGGCTTTTTCGACCGCTGCCATCAATTCGGGCGTGAAGTGCAACGCCGCCGTGGGGGCGGCGACCGCGCCGTCCTCCCGCGCGAACATGGTCTGGTAATCGCTGCGGTCGCGCTCGTCGGTCGGGCGCTTGCTGGCGATATAGGGGGGCAGCGGCATCCGGCCCGCCCGTTCCAGCAACAGCTCGACCGGCTCCTCACCCTCGAAGCGGAGCGTGACGCCACCGTCCTCGTCGCGCGGGCCGGCCACAGCGGTGACGCCATTGCCGAAGTCGATCCGGTCGCCATCGCGCACCCGCTTGGCGTTGCGGAGGAAGGCCTGCCATTGGCGCAGACCGAGCCGCTTGTGGAGCGTGGCGCCGACCTTGGCCTGGCCGCGCATCCCCTCCAATTGGGCGGGAATGACCCTGGTGTCGTTGAACACCAGCACGTCGCCGGCGCGCAGCAGGTCCGGCAGATCGCGCACGATCCGGTCCTGGAAGGGCGCGTCGCCGGGCACCAGCAGCAGCCGGGCCGCGTCGCGCGGGGAAGCAGGACGAAGCGCGATGCTTTCAGGCGGGAGGTCGAAATCGAACAGATCTACGCGCATGGTCGAATGCTCTAGAACAGCATATCCAGTGCTCCTGCGAAGGCAGAAGCCCAGTTCAGGCGGCGGGACTGGGCTCCTGCCTTCGCAGGAGCACGCATTCACCCGGCCTGACTATTTCTTCTTCGGCGCGGCCGGCTTCCTTGCGGGCACGGGCTTCTTCGCCGGCGGCGCGACGATCGAGGGCGCGGGCGGAGCAGGCGGCGTCGGCAGTGCCGTCACCGGCGGCCTGCCGTCGCTTTCGATCGAGGCCTGGAGGATGATGGTCGGATCGGCGGGCGGTTCGCCCTGATGGATGGCATCGACATATTGCATGCCCTCGATCACGCGGCCGAACACCGTATATTTCTTGTCGAGCTGCATGCGCGGCAGGAAGACGATGAAGAACTGGCTGTTCGCGCTGTCCTCGCTCTGGGCGCGGGCCATGGAGACGGTGCCGCGCAGATGCGGCATCGGATTGAATTCGGCCTTCAGGTCCGGCAGCGTCGACCCCCCGGTCCCGTCCCCCTTGGGGTCGCCGCCCTGCGCCATGAAGCCGGGAATGACGCGGTGGAATTTGAGCCCGTTGTAGAAGCCCTGGCGCGTCAGCTCCTTGATCCGCTCGACATGGCCGGGCGCGATGTCGGGACGCAACTGGATGCGCACGCGGCCGCCGCTCGACAGGTCCAGATCCCAGACATTCTGGGGATCGACAGGCACCGTGGCCGGCGGCAGCTTGGAAGCGGGATCGAGGCCGAGCTGCTTGGCGGCCTGCTCCGCGCGCACGGCCGCCTCCTCCTTCTTCATCTCCTCGGCATTGCGCCCACCGCCGCCCTGGGCCAGGGCCGCGCCGCTCGATGCATAGAGAGCGAAACCGATCGCCACGGTCTTGAGCGCCGACGTGAACCGCATGAATGAAGCTTTCCTCAAATTTTGCCCAGGTGCGAACTTGCCCTGATAGCGCCCTCTTCGCGATTGGCAACTGAACGAAGGCTGAGTGGAGCCTTCAGCCCTGCCCTTTCAGGCCGATGGCGGCGACCCGCGCCTCCACTTCCTCGCGCACGGCGGGGCTGACGAATTTGTGGATCGGCCCGCCATAGAGCGCGATTTCCTTGACCAGACGGGAAGCGATCGGCTGCAACGACACGTCCGCCATCAGGAAAACGGTTTCGACCCGGCCGTTGATCTGCTGGTTCATCCCCGCCATCTGATATTCATATTCGAAGTCGGCGACGGCGCGCAGGCCCCGGATGATGACGCTCGCCCCCTGCGATTCGGCAAAGTCCATCAGCAGCGAGTTGAAGCCCGTGACGACGATTTCCGTGTCGATGCCCGCGCATTCGCGCCGCACCATATCCAGCCGTTCATCGTCGGAGAACATCGGGGATTTGGAGATGTTGGTGGTGACGCCGATCACCAGCTTGTCGACCAGCTTCGCGCCGCGCCGGATGATGTCCATATGACCCAAGGTGATCGGATCGAATGTCCCGGGATAGACCCCCACCCTCTGCTTGCTCATGCCCCTAACGATCCCTTTCCACGATATAGTCGGCAATGGCGCGCAGCAGGTCGGCCTCCGGCCCGAAGCCGTGCAGATGCGCCTTCGCCTGCTCGACCAGCAGGCGGCCCTGTTCCCGCGCCCGCTCCACCCCCAGCAGGGAGACGAAGGTTTCCTTCCCCGCCGCCGCGTCCTTGCCCAGCGCCTTGCCGGCGAGAACGGCGTCCCCCTCGACGTCGAGCAGGTCGTCCGCGATCTGGAAGGCAAGGCCGATGTCGCGGGCATAGCCGTGCAGGCGCGTTCGCCCCTCCGGCGGGATGCGGGCCATGATCGCCGCCGCATCGACGCAGAAGCCGATCAGCGCGCCGGTCTTCAACTGCTGGAGCCGCGTGACCGTGGGCAGGTCGAAGCTGGTCTTCTCCGCCTCCAGGTCCATCATCTGGCCGCCCGCCATGCCGCTGGTGCCGCTGGCGACGGCCAGCGCCTTCACCAGCTCGACCCGGACGAAAGGATCGGGATGCGTCTCCTCGTCCGCCAGCACTTCGAAAGCCAGGTCGTGCAGGCAATCGCCCGCTAGGATCGCCGTCGCCTCGTCAAATGCCTTGTGCACGGTCGGCTTGCCCCGGCGAAGATCGTCGTCGTCCATCGCCGGAAGATCATCATGCACCAGCGAATAGACATGGATGCATTCCACCGCGACGCCGACCCGCAGCGCCGAATCCCGCGAGATGTTGAACAGGTCGCTGGCCGCCTGCACCAGCAGCGGACGCAGCCGCTTGCCTCCGCCCATGGCCGCATGGCGCATCGCTTCGTGCAGGCGCCGGCGCGGGTCGTCGGGAACCGCCAGCAGCGCGTCGAACAGGCGGTCGATGTCGGCCGCCACCGCCGCAGCGCGGTCGGCCACCAGACCGATCGACCGAGGCGAGGCGGAGTCGGGTCCGCTCATGGCCGCCTCTCCCGCACGCTGCACGCTCAGTCCGAACCGAAGGGCTGAGCGCCGGTCACGGCGCCGCCGGCGTCGATCGTCAGCTTGGCGATGCGCGCTTCGGCCGCCTGCAGCCGTTCCATGCAGCGTTTCCGCAGTTCCTCGCCCTGCGAATAGAGCGAAATGGATTCGTCGAGCGGCACATCCCCGCTCTCCAGCCGCCGGACGATCGATTCGAGCGCGCGCAGCGCATCTTCGAACGACATCTGCGACGGATCGCCCTCATGAGTCATGCTGTCTTGCGCCATGTCCCTGCATTGGCGACCCCCGCCCGCCCGGTCAAGCCCGCATGGGCCCTGGGGGCCGATTCCGGCCGCCATTCACGAAAACGTCATGACGTCGCGCCACTGGCTGGCGGACTCGTGGCAGTTTTGCGTTGACGCTTGGCGTGGCTAGTGCACATAGAAGGACCGCTATGAAATATCATCTCCCCCTGATCTCCGTGGCGGCGCTTGCGCTGCTGTCCGCCTGCAACAAGAATGACGAACCCGAAGTGGTGGGCGGCCCCGCCGATCCCATGGCCGAAAAGCTGGCCAATGCCGCTCCCGTCGAACTGCCGCCGATGGTGAAGGAAAGCCATCAATATCGCTGCAAGGACAACAGCCTGATCTTCGTCGACTTCATGAGCGACGACAAGACGGTGAACGTGCGCACCGAAAAGGACGGCGCCCCCACGAAGCTGACCGCCGCCGAGGCGGGCAAGCCCTTCGAAGGCGGCGGCTTCAAGGTCGAGGGCTCGGGCAAGCAGATCACCGCCACCCTGCCGGGCAAGAGCGCGCTGAGCTGCAAGGCCTGATCCTTTCCGTTTTCCTGCAAGTGCGGGCCGGCCCTCCCCATGGAGGCCGGCCTTTTTCTTTGGGTTTGCGAGAATGTGGCCAATCGACGCCATTCCCCTCCCGCCTGCTGGAGGGGGAATGGCTTGAACCGCCCAATCATGCACGCCCGGACCGACGCGCTCAACGCAATTCCGGCTCTCCCACCTCGACCGGATCGGGGCCGAAGCGGTTGGGCCCCCGCGTGCCGCTCATGATGAAGAAGATCAGCAGGACGATGCTGCCGATGATCGGGAAGAAGACGATCAGCAGCCACCAGCCGCTGCGGTCGGTATCGTGCAGGCGGCGGACGGAAACCGCGATATGGGGAATGATCATCGCCAGTGTGAACAGCCCCGTCAGCGGACCACCGCGGGTGCTGTAGCCCGCGCCCGCCCACCAGGGGCCGCGCTGGAACCAGTGATCGGTCGTGCTGAGGCCCAATATCCCCTCGACCATCGCGACGCCGATATAACAGAGCAGCAGGAACAGGACGAACATCCAATATTCGCGCGGCCGCGCCCGGCCGGAGAATTTGGCGTAGCGACGAAGCGGCAACAGCATCCATTCCATGGGCAACTCCCCTTTTTTTCGTCCGGCCGGGAAAGCTATCATGTTTTCGCCCGGGCGCGAGCCTCAGCATTGTCTATCGGGCGCTCCCCCGCTAAAGGCGCGCACATGTCCAGCACCGCATCCCAGATCACGCCGCAGGTCGTCGCAGACCATGGGCTTTCCCCGGAAGAATATGATCGCGTCCTGAACGCGCTCGGCCGGGAGCCGAATCTCACCGAACTCGGCATTTTCTCGGTGATGTGGTCGGAGCATTGCTCTTACAAAAGTTCGCGGATCCATCTGAAGAAGCTGCCCACGGAAGGGCCGCAGGTCATTTGCGGCCCCGGTGAAAATGCGGGCGTGGTGGACATCGGGGACGGCCAGGCCGCGATCTTCAAGATGGAGAGCCACAACCATCCCAGCTATATCGAACCCTATCAGGGCGCGGCGACGGGCGTGGGCGGCATTTTGCGCGACGTCTTCACCATGGGCGCGCGGCCGGTGGCGAACATGAACGCGCTGCGCTTCGGGCGGCCCGACCATCCGAAGATGAAGCACCTCATCAGCGGCGTGGTGCATGGCATTGGCGGCTACGGCAATTGCGTCGGCGTGCCGACCGTGGGCGGCGAGGTGAATTTCCACCCCGCCTATGACGGCAACATCCTGGTCAATGCGATGACCGTGGGCGTCGCGGAAACGGACAAGATCTTCTATTCCGCCGCTTCGGGCATCGGCAATCCGATCGTCTATGTGGGTTCGAAGACCGGCCGTGACGGCATCCATGGCGCGACCATGGCCTCGGCGGACTTCGGCGACGACGCCGACGCCAAGCGCCCGACGGTGCAGGTCGGCGATCCCTTCACCGAAAAGCTGCTGATCGAAGCCTGCCTCGAACTCATGGCATCCGACGCGATCGTCGCGATCCAGGACATGGGCGCGGCGGGCCTCACCTCCTCCTCGGTGGAAATGGCGTCCAAGGGCGGCGTCGGCATCCAGCTCAACATGGACGATGTGCCGCAGCGCGAAACCGGCATGACCGCCTATGAGATGATGCTGTCGGAGTCGCAGGAGCGCATGCTCATGGTGCTCCAGCCGGGCAAGGAAGCCTTTGCCGAAGCCATTTTCCGCAAGTGGGAGCTGGACTTCGCCGTGATCGGCCATGTGACGGATACCGGCCGCATGGTGCTGGTCCACAAGGGCGAGACGGTGTGCGACATTCCGCTGGCTCCGCTGGCCGACGATGCGCCGCTCTACGACCGTCCGGCGATGGCGAAGGATGAATATAAGGCCTGGTCGGGCGTGCAGCCCTTGGGCGAGATCAGCGAGAGCGCCGACATCGGCGCCGATCTCGTCAGGCTGATGGGATCGCCTGACATCGCCTCTCGCCGCTGGATCTGGGAGCAGTACGATCATATGGTGGGCGCCGACACGGTGCAGCGCCCCGGCGGCGACGCGGCGGTGGTGCGCGTCCATGGCACGCGGAAGGGCATAGCGATCAGCACCGACTGCACGCCGCGCTATTGCTATGCGGACCCCTATGAGGGCGGCAAGCAGGCGATCGCGGAATGCTATCGCAACATCAGCGCCGTCGGCGCGACGCCGCTCGCCGTGACCAATTGCCTGAACTTCGCCAATCCGCAGCGGCCAGAGATCATGGCGCAGTTCACCGGCTGCCTGGAAGGCATGGGGGAGGCTTGCCGCGCGCTGGATTTCCCGATCGTGTCGGGCAATGTCAGCCTGTACAATGAATCCAAGGCGACCGGCGGCGGATCGGCGATCCTGCCCACCCCGGCGATCGGCGGCATCGGCCTGCTCCAGGACATCGACGGGATGGCGACCGTGGCCTTCAAGAATGAGGGCGACGCCATCTGGCTGATCGGCGGGGAAGGCAGCCATCTCGGCCAGTCGATCTGGCTGCGCGAGATTGCCGGCCGGGAAGCGGGCGAGGCGCCGAAGGTCGATCTGGCGGCGGAGCGTGCCCATGCCGAAACCGTCCGGGCGCTGATCGCGGAAGGCAAGGTCAATGCGGTGCATGACATTTCCGACGGCGGCCTGCTGGTCGCGGTGACGGAAATGGCGCTGGCCGGGAAGATCGGCGCGGAGCTGAGCATCGTCCTTACGACCGCCAGCGCCTTTGGCGAGGATCAGGGCCGGTACATCGTCGCCGCCGCCCAGGGAGTGGACATTCCAGGCGCGGTTCGCATCGGCACGACTGGCGGCGACAAGGTGGCGGGCGTGGCGCTGGCGGACCTGCGCAGCGCCCATGAGGGCTTCTTCCCGACACTGATGGACGCTGAACTTTAAAGAATAGAAATGACGTGTTCCTGCGCCGACAGGAGCACGCTGCGCTGAATGCGCTGAAGACGTCCATTTCGAGGAGTCCCGCCATGGCCTTTACCGCGAAGATCCTCCTTCTGGGCTCGGGCGAACTGGGTCGTGAATTCGTGATCTCCGCCAAGCGCCTCGGCGCGCAGGTCATCGCCTGCGACAGCTATGCGGGGGCGCCTGCCATGCAGGTGGCGGACGGGTTTGAAGTCTTTTCCATGCTTGACGCCGACCTGCTCGCCAAAGCCATCGAAAAGCATCGGCCCGACTTCGTGGTCCCCGAAATCGAGGCGATCCGCACCGAGGTCCTGGCCGATTTCGAGGCGCGCGGCGTGACGGTCGTCCCTTCGGCCCGCGCCACCATCATGACCATGAACCGCGACCGCATTCGCGAAGTCGCCGCGGTCGAACTGGGGCTGCGCACCTCCCGCTATCGCTACGCCGAAACGCTGGAGGAAGTGCGGGCGGGGGCGGCGCATACCGGCCTTCCCTGCGTCATCAAGCCGGTCATGTCCTCATCCGGCAAGGGCCAGAGCACGGTCCGCACGATTGAAGAACTGGAAGCCGCCTGGGACTATGCAGTCGCGAACATGCGCGGCGACCGCAGCCGGGTGATCGTCGAGGAATTCATCGCCTTCGACTATGAGATCACGCTGCTGACCGTGCGCAGCCGTGACGGCGTCAGCTTCTGTCCGCCTATCGGCCATCGGCAGGAATGCGGCGACTATCAGGAAAGCTGGCAGCCCACGCCCATGTCCGGCGGCGCGCTGGCCGCCGCCCAGGACATGGCGCGCAAGGTGGTCGACAATCTGGGCGGCTACGGCATTTTCGGCGTGGAGTTCTTCGTGAAGGGAGAGGATGTCATCTTCTCCGAACTCTCGCCCCGGCCGCACGATACCGGCATGGTGACCCTGATCTCCCAGAACTGGAGCGAATTCGATCTTCACGCCCGCGCGATCATGGGCCTGCCGGTGCCGGAAGTGACGCTGCATGGGGCCGCGGCTTCGGCGGTGATATTGGCGGATCGGGAATCGGATGACTTTCGGTTCGAAGGATTGGCCGAAGCGCTCTCGACGCCCGGTGGGGAAGTCGATCTGCGCCTGTTCGGCAAGCCGACGACCCGCCCCTATCGCCGCATGGGCGTCGCCCTGGCCCGCGCGGTCGATGCAGACCAGGCCCGCGCCGTCGCGGCCGAGGCTGCATCGAGAGTGCGGATCATCCATGGTCGATAGGGCGGTTTCCCGCCATTAGGCCCCTCGCCCTGAAGGGGAGGTGCCAACATCCGCAACTGGCCCAATCTTGCCAATCCCGCATGGCATCCCAACATGCGTCCCGACCCCGAAGCAAGGAGCCTTTCATGACCATCACCCGCCGCGTCACCGTGCATGAAGGCCCTGGCGGTCAGTTCGAGAGCATGGCCGTGTTCGACGATGCCGCCGCCGCTCCGTGTCCGGCCATCCTGCTTTTCCCCAATGTTCTGGGCACCAAGGAGGCCGATTTCGCCTATGCCGAAAAGGTCGCGGCGATCGGTTACACCGTGCTCGTCGCGGATGTGTTCGGCCAGGGCAAGCGGACCAGCCGCGCCGATCCGGACATGGGCCGCTACATGGCCGAACTCAATGATGACCGCATTTTGCTGCGGGACCGGACGAACGCCGCCCATGCGCTGCTGAAATCGCTCGATGAGGCGGACGAGAGCCGGACCGCGGCGATCGGCTTCTGCTTCGGCGGCAAATGCGTGCTCGACCTTGCCCGTTCAGGAGCGGATATTGCAGGCGGCGTCAGCTTCCACGGCGTCTATGATGCGCCGCCCCTTCCCCATGCGAAGATCACCGCGCGGCTGCTGATCTGCCACGGCTGGGACGATCCGATCGCGCCGCCGGAAGCCACGGTCGCGCTGGCGAAGGAACTGACCGAAGCGGGATGCGATTGGCAGATCCATGCCTATGGCCATACCGGGCACGCCTTCACCGACCATGACGCGAAGATGCCCGAAAGGGGCCTGGCCTATAATCCCGAAGCCGACCGCCGCAGCTTCCGCGCGATGGCCGATTTCCTGGGCGATCTCTTTGGCTGAACCGCGGCCGGCCGGGTTCAGATTTCGTCGATCATCTCCGCCAGCACGCCCAGGCAGTCCTTGGCGAGTTGGATCGATCGGGCCGGCGACCAGCCGAAATCGGCGTCCGGCAGGTCGTCATTATCCTTGAACGGCATTTCCAGCGTCATTGCCACGGCGCCGAAGCGCTCGGCCAACTGGTTGGTGGACATGGACAAGTTCGCCTTGCCCGCCGGCGCGGTGGGATAGCCCTTCCTCGTCTGGAAATCGGGCGTCCGGGCGGCCAGCGTGTCGCGATAGCGGCGATACAAGGCCGACTTCCGCTCCGTGATGGAGGGGATGCCCTCGAACCCGGCCAGGAACACGGCCGCAATAGCCTCGTCGCCATGCACGTCCATGGCGAAATCGACCCCGACCTCATCCATCGCCCCGCGCACCAGGAACACCTCCGGACTCTTCTCCATCGACGGCTCATGCCATTCGCGGTTGAGGTTGATGCCCACGGCGTTGGTCCGCAAATGGCCGCGACGGCTGCCGTCCGGATTCATGTTCGGCACGATGTAGAAGGTCGCCTCCCTGCGCAGCAGCCGCGCCACGGCGTCCTCCTCGTCGCAGAGCCGCTCCAGCGCGCCCTCCATCCACCATTCGGCCATGCTTTCGCCCGGATGCTGGCGGGCGTAGAGCCAGACCTTCTTCGGTCCTTCCCCCAGCACCAGCAGGTCGAGCGGCTGCCTGTCGAGCGTCAGCCCCAGTTCGCGATGCTCCACCCCCGGCTGGGACGCCGCCCAGGCGACCAGATCATGGTGCCGTTCCATCGAATAGGGCGCGAAATAGGCGAGCCACACCGCATTGCTGTCGGGCGAAAGACGGATCGTCAGCGTCCCGTCGGCATAGCCGGTGTCCGCCAGCAGCCAATTCTCCCGATCCTCGCTATAGCGCGCCTTATAGCCTGGCCAGCCGTCGGGATAGGCCGACGCGCCGCAATTGACGATCGCCAGTTCGACTTCCCGCCCGGCCACGCCAGCCACGCGGAAGTGGAACCATTGGTAGAAGTCGCTCTGCCGGTCCTTAACGATCTCCAGCTCGGCGCGGACGCCTGCGGACGTGGCGGAAATGGAAAGAACGCGAATATTGCCGCTGTCGAAGGCGCTTGTGATCGAGATGCTCATCTGACGGTTATAGTCCGCCCCGATTCGCCCGGATAGCCCCCCAGCAATGCCGTCGCCAGCTTCTGCGCCGCCAAACCCGGCTGCGATGCGGGCGTTCCCTCCCGCGCCCCAGTCTGCGCCCGGCCCTCCCAGATGGTGGTCGAATCGGCGCGGCGGCGTATCTGCACCTGCAATTCGGTGAAGACCTGCCCCTTGGGCTTGCCCGACAGGTTGATGCCGATGCCCAGCCCCAGGCCGGAATAGCCGCCGCTGCCCACGGCGCCGCCCACGCCGACGCTTACCGGCTTGCCATTGGCGCCATAGCTTTCGGGTTCGCGGAAGGTGCGGCGGAAACTCACCAGCGCGACATAGTCGCTCTTCGCCCCCTGTGCGGCCGTGGTGAAGCCCACGCGCTGCAATTCCTGCTCGATCGCGGCGGCATAGGTGCGGAATTCCAGGCCGACATCGGGGTTGCCGGCCATTTCCTCGACGGCGATGGTCCCGTTGCGCGCCGGATCGTCGATATGGAACCGCGTCACCTCCACCGGTGGAACAGCCGTGGCGCAGCCGCTGAGCCCCAGGGCCAGCAGGGACGGAAGGACGATCTTCTTCAACATGGACGGATTCGACATGGATGGCACTCCAGGGGATGAACAGCCTCTACACGACACCGCGCCGCTAATCCCTTAAAAGCGTCAAGCCACGGATTTGCTGCATGCAGGATGAACGGCGCGGCGATGGAGCGAAAAGCGGGCGGCCGCCCTTGACTTTCAGCCGTCCCGCCCATAGGGGCTGCGCTTCGATTTTCGATCACGCAAGATTCATTCAAAGGCTGGTTCCATGAAGATCCGCAATTCGCTCAAGTCGCTCAAGGGCCGTCACCGGGACAACCGCGTGATCCGCCGTCGCGGCCGCACCTATGTCATCAACAAGACCAACCGCCGCTTCAAGGCCCGCCAGGGCTGATTCATGGCGGATATTGCCGCCGTCGTCTTTGACGTTGGCAATGTCTTGTATCACTGGACCCCAAGGGTTCTGTACGAGCGCCTGATCGATGACGATCGGGCGCTCGATGCGTTTCTCCGCGACGTGGTGACGCTGGACTGGCACTTCCAGCATGACCAGGGCCGCCCCTTCGCGGAAACCAGCGCAGAGCTGATCGCGCGCCATCCCGAACATGCGGCGCTGATTCGCCTCTGGGGCGAGAAGTTCATCGACAGCGTAGGACCGGCAGTCGAGGGCATGCCGGAGATCGTCCTTGAATTGCACGAGGGCGGCATTCCGCTCTTCGCCATCACCAATTTCAGCCATGAATTCTGGGCGCCATTCCATGCTCGGGAGTCGGCGCTGTTCGCCCCCTTCCGCGACATCGTGGTCTCCGGCGCGGAAAAGCTGGTGAAGCCCGACCCCGCGATCTACCGGCTGGCGCTGGAGCGATTCGGTTTGAGCGCGGAACAGGCGCTGTTCATTGATGACCGCGAGGAAAATGTCCTGGCGGCCGAGGCGGAAGGCATGCGCGGCCACCTGTTCCGCGATGCGGCGACGCTGCGCCGGGAACTGGCAGAGCTGGCGTTGCTTCGAAGCCCAACCGTCTAAGCTGGACGTGCCCCTGCGAAGGCAGGAGCACGACCCTTAGGAGCGATCGGCATTCAGCCCTCGTCCCGGCCCCTCAGCTCATCTCCGCGAATCGCGGCCACATGCAGCACATTGGTCGACCCCGGCGTCCCGAAAGGCACGCCGGCCAGCACGACGATCTTGCCGCCCTTCTCGACCATATCGTGGCGCAGCGCCATGCGGCGGGCCTTGCCGATCATCTCCTCGAACGTGCCGATGTCCTTGGTCCGGACGGCATGCACGCCCCAGGTCAGCCCCAGCTTGCGCGCCGTATCCTGCCGGGGCGTCAGCGCCAGGATCGGTGTCATCGGCCGCTCGCGCGCCACGCGGCGCACGGTGCTGCCCGAAGAGGTGAAGCAGGTTATCGCGCTCGCCCCGACGACGGACACGATGCTGCCGGCGCCCTCCGCCAGCGCATCGGCGGTGGTGGGATCGGGCTTCGTCTCGGTATAGTGCAGCCGCCCGAAATAGCCCGGGTCGCGCTCCACGCTATGGGCGATGCTGTCCATCATCGTCACCGCCTCGACCGGCCAGTCGCCCGCCGCCGTTTCCGCCGACAGCATGATCGCGTCGGCCCCGTCATAGACCGCGGTCGCGACATCGGACACTTCGGCGCGGGTGGGCGTCGGCGCCTTGATCATGGATTCCAGCATCTGCGTCGCCACCACGACGGGCCGACCCATGCGGCGCGCGGTCGCCACGATCTGCTTCTGCAGCGGCGGCACCGCCTGGGGCGGCAGTTCCACGCCAAGGTCGCCCCGCGCCACCATCACGCCGTCGGCCAGTTCGATGATCTCCTCCAGCCGCTGGACAGCCGCCGGCTTCTCGATCTTCGCCATCAATGCGCCATAGCCGCCCATCAGCTTGCGCGCCTCGGCTAGGTCCTCCGGCCGCTGGACGAAGCTCAGGGCGATCCAGTCGCAGCCCTGCTCGACCGCGAAGCTCAGGTCGCGCCGGTCCTTTTCGGTCAGCGCCGGCACCGGCACGACCACATCGGGCACGTTCACGCCCTTGCGGTTGGAAAGGGTACCGCCGACCTCGACCACCGTGTCGATGCGATCCTCCGCCACCTTCTTGACCCGCAGCACCATCTTGCCGTCGTCCAGCAACAGCCGGGTTTCGGGCACCAGAGCCGCATAGATCTCCGGATGGGGCAGGTTGACCCGCGTCGCATCGCCCGGCGCAGGATCGCTGTCGAACACGAAGGCCGCGCCCGTTTCCAGCACCGCCAGCCCGCGATCGAAGGTCCCGACGCGCAGCTTCGGCCCCTGAAGGTCGCCCAGGATTGTCGTAGGACGTCCGAATTCCTTTTCCAGCGCCCGGATCGTCGCGATGCGCGCGGCATGATCCTCATGCGCGCCATGGCTCATATTGATGCGGAAAGCGTCGGCCCCGGCGACGAACAGCGCCCGGATCATTTCCGGGCTGTCGCTCGCGGGGCCAAGGGTCGCCAATATGCGGACCTTGCGCGAACGGGGCGGTAATTTCGTCATTCCTCTTGTCTCCTGGCCGTCATGGTCGCCTCTGGTTTGCCAGGGCGCGGTTTTCGATTATCCGTGCTGCACGACAGGATGATGATCAGCGAAAGGTTCGCCGTGAGCGATAACATACTCAGTGATGCGGTTGCCGCAACCGCCTTCCGACGGCTGGTGGCGCATTTGCAGCACCGCACCGATGTCCAGAATATCGACCTGATGGGAACGGCGGGCTTCTGCCGCAACTGCCTGGCCGACTGGATCGCGGAGGCGGACGGCACGATCGGCAGGGAGGAAGCGCGGGAGATCATCCATGGCATGCCCTTTGCCGAATGGAAATCCCGCCATCAGGGCGAGGCGACGCCGGAACAGATCGCCCGCATGCAGGAGAGTGTGGCGAAGAACGCCGACAATCATTAGAGGCAGGCGCCGACCGATTCATCAACCGATTCACATTTACTGGAGATTCCCATGAGCGATGGCAATGTCGCCGCCGAACAGCTACGCCTCTTCATCGAGCGCATCGAGCGCCTGGAAGAGGAAAAGAAGGGCATCGCGGACGATATAAAGGACGTCTATCTGGAGGCGAAGGCCAATGGCTATGACGTGAAGACGATGCGGTCCATCGTCCGCCTGCGCAAGATGGAGCGCAATGCCCGCATGGAAGCCGAAGCGCTGCTGGAAACATACAAGACGGCGCTGGGCATCGAATAAATCGCAGCGCGGGGAGAGCGTCCATGACCGGGATCATCGTCAGCACCACCCCTTCGCTGGAAGGCCGGCCTGCGAAGGAATATCTCGGCATCGTCACCGGCGAGGTGATCGTGGGCGCAAACCTGTTCCGCGACCTGTTCGCCAGCGTGCGCGACATCGTCGGCGGGCGCTCTGGCGCCTATGAGGACGTGCTCCAGCGTGCCCGCGAACAGGCGATCGCGGAAATGCGCACCCGCGCCGTGGCGCTGGGCGCCAATGCGGTCGTCGGCGTCGACCTGGATTATGAGACCGTCGGGTCCAGCGGGTCGATGCTGATGGTGACCGCCTCGGGCACCGCGATCCTCGTCTGACATTGCGCATCGAGGGCGCGCTCGCTAGAGAGCCCGCATCGAACAAACAGACAAGTCAGGAGCAGGCCGTGGCCGGCCATAGCAAATTCAAGAACATCATGCATCGCAAGGGCGCGCAGGACAAGAAGCGCTCCTCGATGTTCTCCAAGCTGTCGCGCGAAATCACCGTGGCGGCGAAGATGGGCATGCCCGACCCGGACATGAACCCGCGCCTCCGCCTTGCGGTCAACGCCGCCAAGGCGCAGTCCATGCCAAAGGACAATATCCAGCGCGCGATCGACAAGGCGATCGGCGGCGACATGGAGAATTACGAGGAAATCCGTTACGAGGGCTATGGTCCCGGCGGCGTGGCCATCATCGTCGAGGCGCTGACCGACAACCGCAACCGCACCGCGACCAACGTCCGCACGGCCTTTTCCAAGAATGGCGGCAATCTGGGCGCTTCGGGCGCGGTCAGCCACGGTTTCGACCGCATGGGCCTCATCACCTATCCGGCGAGCGCGGGCGATGCCGACGCGATCTTCGAAGCGGCGCTGGAAGCGGGTGCGGACGACGTCTCCTCGAACGAGGACGAGCATGAGATCTGGACCGCCATGGACGCGCTGCACGAAGTCGCCAGGGCGCTGGAGGCCAAGCTCGGTCCGGCCGAAGGCGCCAAGCTCGCCTGGAAGCCGCAGACCACCGTCGAGGTGGACGAGAGCAATGCGGCGACGCTGATGAAGCTGGTCGACACGCTGGAAGACGATGACGACGTCCAGACCGTCTGGGGCAATTACGAAGTTTCCGACGAAGTCATGGAGAAGCTGGGTTGATCCTTCCCCTTCCCTCTCCCCTGCGGGGAGAGGGATGCGAAGCCCTGGCGGCCCTGCCGCTCGGGCGAAGCCGGGAGGGCGCGGCAGCCGACGCGCCCGGTCCGGTCTCCCTCCAGACGTGCCCGTCCGGCGGACCGGCGAGCCACCCTGTCCTCTCCCGTGAAGGGACGAGGGGAATATCATGATCATCCTGGGCCTGGACCCGGGCCTTGGCACGACCGGCTGGGGCCTGATCGCCGCGGATGGCAACCGCCTCACCCATATCTCCAACGGCCAGATCAAGACCGATTCAGGCATGGCGCTGGCCAGCCGGCTGCTGGTGCTCGATCTGGCGCTGACCGACCTCATCCTCGAACATCAACCCAATGGCGCGGCTGTCGAAGAGGTGTTCCTCAACGTGAACCCGCAATCGACGCTCAAACTCGGCCAGGCCCGTGGCGTGGTGCTGCTGGCGGCTTCGCGATCCGGCATGGAAGTGGGCGAATATGCCGCCCGGCTCGTCAAGAAATCCGTGGTCGGCGTCGGCAATGCATCGAAGGAGCAGGTCCACGCCATGGTCTCCCGCCTCCTCCCCGGCGCAAAGATCGCCGGACCCGATGCCTCGGACGCCCTGGCCGTAGCGATCACGCACGCCCATCATCTGGCCAGCGCACGAAGGATTCCGCGGAAGTAGAAGGTGGGGCGATCCGGGGCGGGAACTGGCCAATTCAGGACCTTCCCCTCCCGTAAACGGGAGGGGTTAGGGGTGGGCGCGAGCGTAGCGAGCTTCTGACTTAGCCGTTGCAAAACAGCGCAGGTGCCGCGCCAGCCCACCCCCTAGCCCCCTCCCGCCTGCGGGAGGGGGAATGGCAGGAATCCACCCCTATCCGCTATTCCTCAGCGCCGTGGCGATCGCGTTGATCGACAATTCTATGCCTTCCTTGATGCGCGGGTCGTCCTCACCGCTGCGGTGGCGCTTCATCAGTTCGACCTGAAGAAGGTTCAGCGGCTCGATATAGGGCAGGCGCAGGCGGATCGACGTGTCGAGCTTGGGATTCTTCTCCAGCAGCCGCGACTGGGCGGTGGCGGCGAGCAAGCCGTCATGGGCCATGTCCCAACCATCGCGGATGCGGTCGAAAATCTCCGCGCCCCGCGCCTGATCCTCGACCAGCGGCAGATAGTGAGCAGCGATACCCAGATCGGACTTGGCCAGCACCATCTCCAGATTGGCGAGCGCCGATTGCAGGAAGGACCAGTGCTGCGCCATGTCGGCCAGCAGCGCCTTGTCCTCGAAGGCGGAAAGCGCGTGGCCGACCCCATACCAGCCCGGCAGCATCACCCGCGCCTGCGCCCAGCTGAACACCCAGGGGATGGCGCGCAAATCCTCGATCCGGGTGCTCTTGGTGCGGCTGGCCGGACGGGAGCCGATCTTGAGGCCGGAGATTTCCTGGATCGGGGTCAATTGCCGGAAGAATTCCTTGAAGCCCTCAGTACCATAAACAAGATCGCGATAGGCGGCGAAGGCGGTCTTCGACAGTTGGTCCATGGCGGCGGCGAAGCGGGCGGCATCGCGATCGGACAGGACTTCGGGTTCCAGACTGGCGAGCAGGGTCGCGCTGGTCATCGCTTCCAAATTGGTCATGGCGACGTCGCGGGTGCCGAATTTGGCGGCGATCACCTCCCCCTGTTCGGTGATGCGGATGCGACCCTGCACCGTGCCCTTGGGCTGCGCCTGTATCGCCGCGAAGGAGGAGCCGCCACCGCGCCCGACCGCGCCGCCGCGGCCATGGAATAGCTGCATCGCCGTGCCCGCTTCGGCAAAGACGGGGGCCAGCGCCTTGCTCGCCTGGAACAGCCCCCAGGTGGAGGTGATGTAGCCGCCGTCCTTGTTGCTGTCGGAATAGCCGATCATCACTTCCTGATGGCCGCGTTCCCGCACCACGCCGCCTATTTCGGGCAGGCCGAAATAGGCGGCCATGATCTTGGGCGCGGCCTCAAGGTCCGCGATGGTTTCGAACAGCGGCACGGCCATGATCGCGGCCTGCGGCGGCGCGCCCTCCGTGCCCGCGCGCCACAGGCCCGCTTCCTTGAGGATGATGTTCACCTCGAGCAGGTCGGAAACGCTCTCCGCCTTGGAGATGATATAATGGGTGATGCATTGCGGGCCGTAGATGCGATGCGCCTCCGCCGCCGAATGGACGATGGCGAGTTCGGACGCGGTCTGTTCCGAATATTCGAAAAAGGCCGTGCCCAGCGGCCGGTTGTTCGCCAACTCCCGCCGAAGCAGGGCGATGCGGGCATATTCGTCGAGCCCGGCATAGTCCGCTTCGACCCCCGCGACTTTCAGCAGTTCGGCCACCACGCTCTGATGGACATCGCTGTTCTGCCGCATGTCGAGCGTGGCGAGATGGAAGCCGAAGGTTTCGACCGCGCGGATCAGGCGGCCAAGCGCGCCGCCGGTCGCCAGAGCGCCATTGCCTTCGCTCGCCAGCCCCTGCGCGACCGTCACCAGGTCGCGGCGCAGGTCGGCGGGGCTGGCATAGGGTTCGCCCTTGAGCGCCGAGGGGCGGGACGGCGCCTTGCCGACCAGCGACCGGTAGGTGGCGGCCAGACGGGCATAGATGCCGGAAATCGCCCGGCGATAGGGCTCGTCCTGACGGCTGGGCGAGACGTCGCCGCTGGCGTCGGCCAGGTCCAGAACGGCCTGCGACACATCGGCCAGTTCGGTCGAGAGCGACAGTTCCGCGCCAAGGGCGTGGAGCGCATCCATATAAAAGCCCAGCGCAGCCTCGCAGCCCCTGGCGAGCGCGAGCCGAAGCTGCGGCGCCTGAACGAAGGGATTGCCGTCGCGGTCGCCGCCGATCCAGTTGCCGACGCGCAGGAAACTCTGCGGGCGCGCGCCCAGCACCCGTTCCCATCGGGCGTAGAGGGCGGGCAGCACGGGCAGGAAGACGTCGCGGAAATAAGCGAGGACATTCTCGATCTCGTCCGCGACGAACAGCTTTTCCCGGCGCAGCGGTCGGGTCTGCCACAGCAGCGCGATCTGGCGGAAGATCGCCTCGTCCAGATTCTCGCCCTCATCGGTTTCCGTCCGGCCGCCGTCCTTGAGCAGCATCAGGTCCGCGATGCGGTTCTTGTGGTCGATCATGCTCTTGCGCCGCACCTCGGTCGGGTGAGCGGTCAGGACCGGCACGATCAGGGCATGGGACAGCAGGTCGAGCACCGCCTCGCGCTCTATTCCATGGGACCGCAGCTTTTCGACGGCGGAGGCGACGTCGGCCCCCGGCTCGGCAGCGACGCCCTGGCGGTCCTCGGCCAGATTGGCCAGCATCGAGAAGAGCATGAAGCCGCGCACGAAGCTCAGCGTGTCGTCGAGGCTCAGCGCGTCGAGTCCGGTGTCGACCACGTCCGCGCCGTGCAGGCCGCGCGCCCGATCGACCGAGGCGGAGCGGATATATTCGGTCTGCTTGTAGATTTTCTCCCCGCCATAGGCGCGGATGACGTCGCCCAACAAACGACCGAGAAAGCGGATGTCCGGGTTCTGCGTGATCGCAGGAGCGGGAGAGGATGCAAGAGTCGCCATGATGGATCGATGCTGCATCGCAACAATGGGATGGTCAAGGGAATCCGCATCGCGTGACGTGATCCCGCGAGGGGCAGGAGGACGGCATCCTTATTCTGTGCACTTGCGCGAAGCCCCCGCCATGGGCCAAAGGAAATCCGTGACCGCCAGCATCAGCATAGGAAATGACAGCAACGGCAATGCCGTTTTGGTCGATGTCGAGGAATTGCTTGCCACCCGTCTGCTCGTCCAGGGCAATTCAGGGTCCGGCAAGTCGCATCTGCTGCGTCGCCTGCTGGAGGAAAGCGCCGCGCTGGTCCAGCAGGTCGTGATCGATCCGGAGGGCGATTTCGTCACGCTGGCGGATGAATATGGCCATGTGGTGATCGACGCGGGCGACTATAATGAGCGCGAGATCGTCAAGATGGCGATGCGCATACGCGAGCATCGCGCATCCGTGGTGCTCAGTCTGGAATCGCTGGAGCTGGAGGCGCAGATGAAATGCGCCGCGACTTTCCTGTCGACGCTGTTCGACGCGCCGCGCGACCACTGGTATCCCGCGCTGGTGGTGGTGGACGAGGCGCAGATGTTCGCCCCCGTGGCGGCGGGCGATGTGTCGGATGAGGCGCGGCGGCTTTCGCTGGCGGCCATGACGAACCTGATGTGCCGGGGGCGCAAGCGCGGCCTGGCGGGCGTGATCGCGACGCAGCGGCTGGCGAAGCTCGCCAAGAATGTCGCGGCCGAGGCATCGAACTTCCTGATGGGGCGCACCTTCCTCGACATCGACATGGCGCGGGCGGCGGACCTTTTGGGCATGGAGCGGCGGCAGGCGGAGCAGATCCGCGATCTGGAGCGCGGCCGCTTTCTGGCGCTGGGCCCGGCCATCTGTCGACGGCCGGTGGCGGTGAAGATCGGGTCGGTGAAGACCAGCACGCGCGGCGGCACGCACAAGCTGATGCCGCCCCCCGTCACCGCGACGGAGGATTTGCAGGAATTGCTGTTCGCAGGCGCGGGCGAGGAAGAGGCGCTGCCCCCGCCTCCACCCCGCGCCGAGCCGCCGGCCTTGCCTGCGGAGGAGTTGATGCGCGCCCTTGCCGCCGCGCCTTCGGCCAAGCCCGCCGCGCCGGAACTGGACTTTGGCCAGAATGAGCCGGTGGTGATCGCCGTGCTGGAGGAGATCGTGGCGGACCTGGGGGAGGCGCAGCCCAGCGTGTCGACGCTCTATCAGGATTTCGGCGTCCGCTGCCGGATGAAGGGACTGCGCCAGCCGCCGCTCGACCTGCCCGCTTTCCGCAAGCGATTCGCCATGGCGCAGGCGGGCATGTTCGATGCCGCCGACCCGCGCTGGGCCGATGCGATGAAGGCCGCCGAACCTGTGCCGGAGGATATGCTCGCTCCCTTCCTGCTGATTGCGCGGGCGGCGATGCAGGGGCTGCCCTGCCCCGACGATGTGGCGCTGGCGCGCGCCTATGGCACCAGTTCGCCGGGGCGCGTGCGGCGGTTGATCGATTATATGGAAAAGCTGGGCGTGATCGTGGCGCGCACCGATTTCGGCGGGCGGCGGTCGATCGGCGTGCCGCAACTGGGCCTGAGCACGGCGGCGGCCGAGGGATGAGCGCTTCGGTCCTGTTCGTGTGCCTGGGGAATATCTGCCGATCGCCGCTGGCCGAAGCCGCGTTGCGTGCGGAGGCGGAGCGGGCGGGCCTTTCGGTAACGGTGGATTCGGCGGGTACCGGCGACTGGCATGTCGGATCGCCGCCGGACCGGCGCGCGCAGGCGGTGGCGCTGCGGCATGGGATCGACATTTCCGGCTACCGTGGGCGGCAGGTGACGGCGGGGGATTTCCGGCGGTTCGACCATGTCTTCGCGCTGGATGCGGAAAATTTGAAGAATCTGCGGCGGATTCAGCCTTCGGACGGGACGGCGGACGTGCGGCTGCTGATGGATTTGGTGCCAGGGCGCGAGGGGAGCGGCGTGACCGATCCCTATTTCGGGGACGATGCCGGCTTCGACATGACCTGGGACGATGTCACGCGGGCCGCGCGCGCCATCGTGGAGCGGCTGCGGGAGCGGGGGTAGAGTGGTCGCAGGAGCGCGCTGCGCTTCAATTCGGTCCGGAAACCCGGAGCATTTTTCACATTGAGCGGAAAACCCCTGTTTTTCGCGACCGCCATTCCGAGTCGTCGACCATGAACGGACTGTCGACCGGTCCTAGGGCTGCCGGGGCGAATCGAAAATCGCATTCAGGCAGGCGGCGATGCGGACACCTGCCCGCCGCAACCGGTCGTCCAACTCGGCGCGATGCCGATAGGCATAGTCCCAGGACAGGTTCGGGTCCGCCGGATAGACGGTCTTGCGCAGCGCGATGCTTTCGCGGGTCCAGATGTCCGGATCACACAGGCTCCAGGCAATCGTCTGTTCCGGCGTGATCGACCGCGACAGCCAGTCCGCATATTCCGAATAGGACAGGGCGCGCTGGTCGATCAGGCCGGAATCCCAGACCGAATGCAGGTTGCTCTGCGCGCCGAAGAAAGTGACCTTCACATCATTGCCGCCCCGGTCGTCACCACCGCCGACATGCAGCGGCTGATGCAGGTCGCCAATGATGTGAACGACGAAGCGCAGCGCCATGCGGCGGTCGTCCAGCGACGCCTTGGGGTCGCGAAGCGTCGCCGTAAAGCGGGTCAGCGCCGTCATCGCGTCCCCCTCCTTCGGCGCGTCCGCGGCGGTGTAACGATCGCCCTCCCTCACCGTGACATAATGCCAGGGGCTGGCCGTCTTGCGCCAATATTCGGCGGGGTCGGACCGCATGTCGTCCGGCCAGGTCGCCGCTTCGGCCAGATCTTCCGACCCCAGCAGCAGGCGGACCTGGGCGCGTGCAGCGCCACTCAGGTTGCGGTCGGCTATGGCGCCGGTGACGCGATGGCCGATCGGTCCCCAGGCCTGGGCAGGCGCAGCGGCGAGAAACGGCAGGGCGAGGAGAAGGGCAAAGCGCATGAGGACCTCATACAGCTTTGCCCCGGCGGAACCAGCGGGCTTTTTCAGAGGGTTGCCCTAAAGCGATCAGCAAGCGACCGGAACCGATCGCTTGCCGCGAAATCGCGCAAAACAAGGAATCTGGAGCAGCGATCTGATTCCATCAGATCGAAACCGGCTCTAGCTTGCGAACCGGAAGCCGATCCACAGCGTCCGGGGGGTGCCGAGGTCGATGGACCCTCCGGCGTTGCGGGTGATCACTTCCTCATCGAAGAGATTCTCGCCCCGGGCAACCAGGGTGACGCCATGGCCCAGCGGCAGGCGCGCCACCGCATCGACGGTCAGCGCATCGGGCAAGACATCGGTCTGGAGGTCATCCTCATATTGCTTGCCGACATAGCGCAGCGTCGCGGAAAGCGCCGGTCCCTGCTCCGGCTCCCAGGCCAGCGTGGCGCTCGCGGCATGACGGGGGCTCTGCGCGGGGGTGAGGCCGTCAAAGCCCATGCCCGGCGCATGGACGGTGCTGTGGCTATAGGCATAGGATGCCGAAAGCAGGAAGTCGTCCACCCGGCCGACGGCGGTCAATTCGATCCCCTTGGCGGTGATGCGGTCGACATTTTGCCGCTCGCGCGTATTGGCGACATTGGTGAGGGTGACATTGGCTATGGCATCGTCCAGCCGGTTGATGAAGCCGGTGGCGGAGAGGGTCAGGCCCGGAATGGGCGTGAGGTCGATGCCCGCCTCCACGCCCTTCAGCTTTTCGGGCGTCAGCGCGGCATTGGCGCGGGTCGTGATCGGGAAGACCACGAACGGCCGATATAGCTCGTTCAGCGTCGGCAGGCGGAAACCGCTATAGGCCGCGCCGCGTAGCGCGACTGCATCGCTGATGCGGTAGAGAGCGCCCGCCCTTCCGGAGAACTGCCAGTCCGAACGGTCGGCAAAGCTGTTGTTGGCCGCACCGGTGCCGGTGGCGCGATAGAAGCCGTTGCTGATCGTCCAGCGATCCGCCCGCACCCCGCCTGTCAGGACCAGCCGGCCCAGCGTCCAGTCATCCTCGGCAAAGAGGCCGGTGGTCATCTGCTCGCCGCCGGCATGACGGCGGGAAGTGACCGGATTGGCCGCTATATTCGCGTTATAGCCATCCTCGAACATGTCGCCGGTGGCGAAGCGGGTGTCGGCCCCGATGCGCAGCACATGGTCGGGGCCGACCGGTGGGCGCAGCTCGATCTTGCCGCCAATGCCAGTCGAGGGCGTATTGCGCTGGTCGAGCGACTTGCGGAAGGTGGATGCCGAGATCACGATGTTGGAGAAGTTGCGCGCCTGGATATAGGCCAGCGCATCGACCTGCCATGCACCGCGGGATATGAAGCGGATGCTGGCGTCCTGCCCTTCGCTCATGCTGTCCGCGCCCTTGAAGCGCAGGGTGCGCTCGTCGTGGAAGATGGTGCCGCGGAACTGGATCTCCGATGTGGCGGACAGGGGCGCGACGGCCCGCAAATTGGTCGACCAGCCGTCATAGGCGGCGGGCGAAGTCGCGGCGACGCGCTGGTTCCGGGGCGTGGTCTGGAAGCCGTCGCCCCGGTCCCAGCGGCCCGAAAGCGAGACATAGCCGCCGCCCAGATCCGGCGTCAGGCTGGCGGTCAGTTCGGTCGCATCCTTGCTGCCGTAGAAGGCGCTGGCGCCGAAGGTCGGAAGCTGATCGCGCGTCGCGCTGGCGAGTTCGATGGTCCCGGCCACCGCGCCCGCGCCGAAGGCCCCAATGCCGCCGCCGCGCGTCACCCGCACCACCGACAGGCGGTCGGGCACCAGTGCGCTGAAGGGGATATAGCCGAAAAAGGGATCGGCCATCGGCACGCCGTCCAGCAGCACCAGCGTCCGGCTGGAAGCGTTGCCGCCCAAGGCGCGCAATGTCGCTCCCTGGGCGGAAGGATTGGCGGAGCGGCTGTCGGAACGGCGGAACTGCTGGAATCCGGCCACATCGCCCAGCACGCTCTCGATCCGGCCGGAAGCGCCGTTGGTCAGCCGGTCCCGGTCGATGATCACCGACCCATAGGCCGGCGTCCCCGGCGGCAGGGAAAGCCCCTCCCCCGTCACGACGATGCGGTCCGTGTCGGACGCCTCCGTCCCGGCGGCCGCAACCGTCGGAATTGCGGCCAGAACCAGTGACAGCGAAAGATATTTCATCGGCGCCCTTTCCTCTCTTTGGGAGAGGGACTAGGGGCGCCGCGCAGGAAGTTCAAGCGACCCTTTTTCCGGTTGACGCCGCCAGAATCTTGTCGATCGTCAGCGGATAGTCGCGCAGGCGCACGCCCGTGGCGTTGTAGATCGCGTTGGCGACCGCCGCGCCAGCCCCGCAAATGCCCAGTTCACCGACGCCCTTGGCCTTCATGGGCGAGCTTTTGTCGTCCAGTTCATCGATGAACAGCACGTCCTGATGCGGGATGTCGGCATGCACCGGCACCAGATATTCGGCCATGTCGTGGTTGACGAAGAAGCCGAACCGCGTGTCGACGCTCAGCTCCTCCATCAACGCCGCGCCCACGCCCATGGTCATCGCGCCGATCACCTGGCTGCGCGCCGATTTGGGATTGAGGATACGCCCGGCGGCAAAGGCCCCGCCCATGCGGCGGACGCGGACTTCGGCGGTGTCGATGTCGACGCCCACCTCGCAGAAATGCGCGCCGAACGTGGCCTGCGCATAGCGTTTGGTGAGGTCGCCATAGTCCATGCTGTCCTCTGCCCAAAGGCCCTCGCGCCCCGCCAGCGTCCCTAGCGGCTGGGACTGGTTGCCCAGGCGCACCAGACCATCCTCGAACAGCGCCTTGTCCACCGGGAAGCCCGCCTTTTCGGCCAATTTGGCGCGCAGGGCCATGGCGGCGGCATAGACGCCCGCGGTTGAGCTGTTCCCGCCCCACTGGCCGCCCGAACCGGACGACGCGGGAAAGCGGCTGTCGCCCAGCCGCACGGTCACGGCGTCCAGCGGCACGCCCAGCATTTCCGCCGCCGTTTGGCCGATGATCGTGTAGCTGCCGGTGCCGATGTCGGTCATGTCGGTTTCGACCGTCACATGCCCCTTGGCATCGACGCCGATGCGCGCACCCGACTTCGTGACCAGATTGTTGCGGAAGGCGGAGGCGACGCCCATGCCGACCAGCCAGCGGCCATCGCGCACCTGCCCAGGCTTCGGATTGCGGCGGTTCCAGCCGAAACGTTCCGCGCCCTCGCGCAGGCATTCGACCAGCTTGCGGCTGGAAAAGGGGCGCTGCGGCCCGGCTTCGGGATCATATTGCACATCGTTGCGGATGCGCAGTTCGACCGGATCGACGCCGCAGGCCTCGGCCAGCTCGTCCATCGCGACTTCGAGCGCCAGCAGGCCCACCGCCTCGCCCGGGGCGCGCATGGCGTTGCCTTCCGGCAGGTCCAGCGTCGACAGGCGATGCGTCGTCAGCCGATTGGGGCCGCGATAAAGCAGGCGCGTCTGCTGCGCCGCCGTCTCCGCGCCGCCGCCGGGCAGGTCGCCCGACCAGACCTCATGCGCGATGGCGTCGATCACGCCCTGCCTGTCGGCGCCGATGCGGATGCGCTGGATGGTGGCGGGGCGGTGAGTGGTGTTGTTGGGGATTTGCGGCCGGGCGATCGCGACCTTCACCGGGCGGCCGACCATGCGCGCGCCCAGCGCCGCCAGCAGCGCATCGGCACGCAGGAACAGCTTCGCGCCGAAACCGCCACCGATATAGGGTGAGACGAGGCGGATATTCTCCTTCGGAATCTTCAGCGTCGCCGCCATTTCGCCCACGCTCCAGGCGATCATCTGGTTAGAGGTCCAGAGCGTGAGTTTGTCGCCATTCCAGGCGGCGATGGTCGCGTGCGGCTCCATCATCGCATGGCTCTGGTCGGGCGTGGTGTAGTGCTGGTCGATCTTCACCGCCGCCTTGGCGAAACCGGCTTCGAAATCGCCCGCTTTGGTATCAGCAGGGCCGCCGAAGCCGCCTTCGGGCGGAACGCCCTTGTCGCGCTCCGCCGCCAAGTTGAAGCGGCCCTGATCCGGCGCATAATCGATGCGGACGAGCCGGGCGGCGTCGCGCGCATTTTCCAGCGTGTCGGCAATGACCAGCGCCACCGCCTGCTCATAATGTTCGATCTGCGGACCGCCCAGCAGATGGGCGGTGTTCATATTGCCTTTGCCGAGCGGCCCCGCATTCTGGTGGGTGACGATGCCCAGCACACCGGGCGCGGCTTCAGCGGCCCGCAGGTCCATGGCGTTGATCCGTCCCTTGGCGATGGCCGACCCGACGATCCAGCCATAGGCGGCGTTGGGCGCGGCATCGTGCCGTTCATAGGCATAGGGCGCGGTGCCGGTGACCTTCGCGGCGCCGTCGATGCGGTCATGGGGAATGCCGATGACGCGGCCCCGGTCGATCGGGTTGGTGGTGGCTGGCGTGTCGAACTTCATGGCTCAGGCCCCCTTCTGACGGTAGAGCGAGGCAAGGGTGCGGGCGGTCAGTTGCTGCTTGAACGCATTATGCGCGGTGGGTCGAGCGCCGCTGAGCGCCGCCTCCGCCACGGCCGCCGCGCCGGACGGGGCGGCGGCATCTGCGGCATCGGTACGCCAGGGCTTGGCCCCTATGCCCCCGAAGGCGAAGCGCGCCCGGCCGTCCTTCTCAAACACCGCCGCCACGGACACCAGCGCAAAGGCATAGGAGGTGCGGTCGCGCACCTTGCGATAGACATGGGTGCCGCCCAGAGGCTTCGGCAAGGTGACGGAAGTGATAAGTTCGCCGGGCTTCAGCGCATTTTCGATATGCGGCGTCTCGCCCGGCAGCAGGTGGAAATCCGCGATCGGGATGGAGCGACGGCCGCCATCGGCGCCCACCGTATCGACCTGCGCATCGAGCAGGCGCAGCGCCACCGCCATGTCGGACGGATGCTGCGCGATGCAGGCGTCGCTGGTGCCCAGGATCGCCAGGCTGCGGCTCATCCCCTTGAGCGCGCCGCAGCCGCTGCCGGGCTTGCGCTTGTTGCAGGGCATGCGCGTGTCGTAGAAATAGGGGCAGCGGGTGCGCTGGAGCAGGTTGCCTCCGGTCGTCGCCTTGTTGCGAAGCTGACCCGAAGCGCCGGCCAGCAGCGCGCGGCTGAGCACCGCATAATCGCGGCGGACGGCCTTGTCGGCGGCCAGATCGGTGTTGCGGACCAGCGCCCCGATCCTGAGGCCGCCTTCCGCTGTCGGCTCGATGCGGTCGAGGCCCAGATGATTGACGTCGATCAGATGGGTGGGCGTCTCGATCTGGAGCTTCATGAGGTCGAGCAGATTGGTGCCGCCCGCAATGAAGCGCGCGCCCTGGGTGCTGGCGGCTGTCCTGGCCGCATCTTCGACACTGGCGGCGCGGCTGTAGGTGAAGGGCCTCATGCCTTATCCTCCGCAGTTCCATGGCCGGCGACTTCGCGGATCGCCGCGACGATGTTGGGATAGGCGGCGCAGCGGCAGATATTGCCGCTCATCCGCTCGCGCACCTCGCCCTCGGAAAAGGCCACGCGGTCGAGGTCCTCCGTGGCGTGGCTGGGGATGCCCGCCTCGATCTCCTCCAGCACCGCCACCGCCGAACAGATCTGGCCGGGCGTGCAATAGCCGCATTGATAGCCGTCATGGGTGATGAAGGCGCGCTGCATCGGGTGAAGCTTTTCCGGCGTGCCGAGCCCCTCGATGGTGGTCACATGATCGCCCTCATGCATGACGGCGAGGGTGAGGCAGCTGTTGATCCGCCGCCCCTCCACGATCACCGTGCAGGCGCCGCACTGGCCATGGTCGCAGCCCTTCTTGGTGCCGGTCAGGTGGAGATGCTCGCGCAATGCGTCGAGCAGGGTGGTGCGGGGGTCGAGTTGCAGATGCACTTCCCGGCAGTTCACGGTCAATCCTACGGCGCTCATCTGGGCCTGCTCCTTCTGGCGTTGCGGGCGGGCGGGAGCAGCGGCCTGCGCGTCGCCCAGCACGGGAATGGCGGCGGCGGCGGCGGCGCTGCCCTGAAGCAGGCCCCGGCGCGTCAACGGTTCTGGCATGCGATGCTCCTCCTCCTGCCCCCGCCATAGGAAGCGAAGGGCGATCATATTCGGTCGTTGCTCACTGATTTGACAGGCAGAATAGTAGCATATGGCCACGCGAGGCCAAGCCGCAAGGTGGGAAAAGCCACTATCGGGCGGGGAAATCCGGCGGGATCGGAAAAAAATGATTTTATGCAGATTCTCCCTTGCCGAGGTGGGAAGCCGCTGCTAGTTGCCCCCCACCCGCCGAGAGGGACACTTCCTCCGGCCGCCAGAGCGGGCGTAGCTCAGGGGTAGAGCACAACCTTGCCAAGGTTGGGGTCGAGGGTTCGAATCCCTTCGCCCGCTCCAGATTTTCCGAGAAAATCAGCTGGTGACTCGATGCTGATTCGGTCTTGGAAACCTGATTTCCTTATCATCGTCCACACGTCGTCCACGTCTTTCGAGCTGAGTGGCGGTCAGTAGCGTGCGTTCGCGCAGCGCCTGATCCTGCAGGGGAACGGCTTCCCCTGCGTTTGAGCTTCGCTTCGCGAATCTCAAACGACCCCTTCAAACGGGCTGCGCCCCGTAGCGCCCCCTTCAAGAGTGAGAGTGCGGCCGGTTGGCCGTGACGGGTTGAGCGTCACGAGAGAGGCTCGGGACCGACCCGTCGCGGAGAATCGCGATGGCCTATGCACGCACCCACCGTTCCGCGGGTGAGCGGACCGACCTCTACGAACAGATCACCAACCGGATCATCGCCGAGCTGGAAGCCGGACGCGCGCCCTGGGTCCAGCCCTGGGGTTCGTCGAAGGTGAGTATCGGCATGCCCTACAACGCCGTCAGAGATCGGCGATACAGCGGCATCAATGTACTCACACTCTGGGATGCAATCGTCTCGCGCGGCTTTGCCTCCCATGCCTTCCTGACCTTCCGGCAGGCGCTGGCGCTCGGCGGCCATGTCCGACGCGGCGAGCAGGGCGTGGGCGTCGGCGTCAGCGGCGCCAGGCACCAACGAAATTCCCATATACTGGGTTGGAGCGGTACAGGAGACGGCCGACATCGCCAGAAGACCTAAAATGCTGGCCGGGAGCCGATTGCCAAAGCAAAGGCGTAGCATCCTAAGACTCAGTTTCGGTATGATCCACCCCTCCGATAAAGATTAGGGTTTGTGGGGATTCATCGTGAGTTGATGATGGCTGCGGCGAGATAGATCATTGCAGAGAAGCTCTGGTCGGTTTTGCAGGCACGCATAGCGATGCGTTTGAATTCCTTAAGTTTGGAGAAGAAGTTTTCGATCAGGTGACGCCATTTGTACATCTCGACGTCGATCTTGAGCTTTTGGGCGCGGCCGGGATGTTGTGAAATGACAACCTTCGCCCCACGCTGATCAAGATCCTGTACAATCCAGTTGGAATCGAAGGCCTTGTCGCCCAGCAGGGCACCGAACTCAATACCGTCGATCAACGGTGCGACGCCTATGGTGTCGTAGCGGTTGCCCGGCAGCAACTCGAAGCGCACCAGATTGCCCAAGGCATCGGTCAGCGCCAGAATCTTGGTCGTCATGCCGCCTTTTGAGCGACCAATGGCCTGGCCCTGAGTCCCCCTTTTGCGCCCTGGCCATGCCGGTGAACCTTGACGATGGTCGCATCGACCATGGCGTATTCCATGTCGGGTTCCTCCGACAGCACATCGAAAATACGCTTGAAAATATCGGCTTCCCGCCAATCGCGAAACCGCCTGAACGCCGTACTCCAGTTGCCGAACATGGCGGGCAGATCACGCCATGGACTGCCCGTGCGAACAATCCACAGCACCGCCTCCATGAATAGCCTATTGTCACCTGGCGGGCGGCAACCGCGCCTCCCCTCCAATGGAAGCAGCGGCCCGATCAAACCTCATTCCTTATCTGAAAGACCAATCCGTTCGCCCAAGCCTGCCTCCAAAAGGCAGCCTTGAGTCAACCCCACGTCATCCAGTCAAGCTTTGTCCACGAAACCCAGTTCTCCAAAACTCAGTCGCGATCTCGCCCACCAGCGCCCATATAGAGTTCGCTGCCGGTCTGCCGGAAGATTTCGCTCATTTCGGCCATGCCTTTTTCGGCGTCCTCCGCCGCGAGGAAGCTGTCTGCGGGCTGGTTCTGCCTGGCGGCGAAGTCGCGCACTTCCTGCGTGATCTTCATCGAGCAGAATTTGGGGCCGCACATGGAGCAGAAATGGGCGGTCTTCGCGCCTTCGGCGGGAAGCGTCTGGTCGTGATATTTCTCGGCCGTGTCGGGATCGAGCGACAGGTTGAACTGGTCGCGCCAGCGGAATTCGAAGCGGGCGCGGCTCAGCGCGTCGTCGCGGACCTTGGCGGCGGGGTGGCCCTTGGCCAGGTCGGCCGCGTGGGCGGCGAGCTTGTAGGTCACGACGCCCACCTTCACGTCGTCGCGGTCGGGCAGGCCCAGATGCTCCTTGGGCGTGACGTAGCAGAGCATGGCCGTACCGTACCAGCCGATCATCGCGGCGCCGATGCCGCTGGTGATATGGTCGTAACCCGGCGCGATGTCGGTGGTGAGCGGCCCAAGCGTGTAGAAGGGCGCCTCGCCGCAGGCTTCGAGCTGCTTGTCCATATTCTGCTTGATCTTGTGCATCGGGACGTGGCCGGGGCCTTCGATCATCACCTGCACATCCTGTTCCCAGGCGCGCTTGGTCAGTTCGCCCAGCGTGTAGAGTTCGGCGAACTGCGCTTCGTCATTGGCGTCGGCGATGGAGCCGGGGCGCAGGCCGTCGCCCAGCGAATAGGCGATGTCATAGGCCTTCATGATCTCGGTGATTTCGTCGAAATGTTCGTAGAGGAACGATTCCTTGTGATGGGCGAGACACCATTTCGCCATGATCGATCCGCCGCGCGAGACGATGCCGGTGACGCGCTTGGCCGTCATCGGGATATAGGGCAGGCGCACGCCCGCATGGATGGTGAAATAGTCGACGCCCTGTTCGGCCTGCTCGATCAGCGTGTCACGGAAGATGTCCCAGGTCAGTTCCTCGGCAATGCCGCCGACCTTCTCCAGCGCCTGATAGATGGGCACGGTGCCGATCGGGACCGGCGAGTTGCGCATGATCCATTCGCGGGTGTCGTGGATGTTGCGGCCGGTCGACAGGTCCATCACCGTGTCGGCGCCCCAGCGGATCGACCAGACCAGCTTGTCGACTTCGCTCGCCACATCGGAGGCGACGGCGCTGTTGCCGATATTGGCGTTGATCTTCACCAGGAAGTTGCGGCCGATGGCCATCGGCTCCGATTCCGGGTGGTTGATGTTCGACGGGATGATGGCGCGGCCGCGGGCGACCTCCTCCCGGACGAATTCTGGAGTCACATAGTCGGGGATCGACGCGCCCCAGTCCTGCCCGTCGCGGACATATTCGGCGAGGCGGGCGCGGCCCAGATTTTCGCGCTCGGCCACATATTCCATCTCCGGCGTGATGATGCCGCGCCGGGCATAGTGCATCTGGGAGACGTTCGCTCCAGCCTTGGCGCGCAGGGGACGCTTGACCGTGTTGGGAAAGGCCTGAACGCCGCCGCTGCGGTCGGGACCTTTCAGGCCGTTATCCTCCGGCTGGATGGCGCGGGCGTCATATTCCTCGACATCGCCACGACCGATGATCCAGTCGCGGCGCAGCGCGGGGAGGCCTGCCATGATGTCGATGCGGGCATTGGGGTCGGTATAGGGACCAGACGTGTCATAGACGCGGACCGGCGCTTCGCCGCTGCCGGGTTCCAGGTCGATCTCGCGCATGGCGACCTTGAGCGGGCCGACATGGATCTTGCGCGAGCCACGGATGGGTCCGGTGGTGACGCGCATCTCTGTTCGTGCTGGGACGTCTGCCATTTGGGTTCCTTTCAGGCGATGACGGTGGCGCGGCCGGTGAGGCCGGCGAGGAAGAGGAGAATGCCGAGGACGATGCTGAGGATCGCCCAGGCGCGGGTGAAGTTGAGGGACCAGCGACCGATCTTGAGCAGGGGCGCCGGGACCGCGAGCAGCAGCGCCCCCTCGACCAGCGCGACATAGCCGATGGCCGAGACGATGATGGACAGCGGATCGCGCCAGATGCTGTGGATGAGGACGAGCGCCGCGCCGACCGCGAAGACCGGAAAGGCCAGCGCCATCACCAGACCGGGCGAGCGTTCCAGATCGTCCATCATCTGCCGCCAGCGCTGCGGCGCCACGAGGCCCCCTGTGCCGATGACGATCATGTAGAGGCCGATGGCTTCAGCCAGGCGCAGGGTCAGGACGGAAATGCTGTCCATGGCTTGCCGTCCTCCTCTTCGCATCGGGGCGGAGGGCGGGCGCGGGTTGCTGCATGCGAACAAGCCGTTCCCTCCCTACGCCGGTCTTATCCGGATCAGGTTCAGCGGGTCGCGGCCACGTCAGCCGCCTCTCAACCGCCTGTGGACGGTCCCCCGGGGATGCCCCGCATGTAGCCCAAGCGGCGAGCGAACGAAAGCCCCGTTCTGACGCTGGACAGCAGGTCGCCTTTTCCGCTTTAGTGGCCTGCGATGAAGCATCCCGATCTGTCGACGAAGGAAGGGCGCAAGGCGCACCGGCACGAGATGCGCATGATCGCGGTCAGGCCGCGCCGTTGGGGATTATGGCTGCTGACGGCGGGTTTCCTGCTGGTGCTGGCGCCTTCCGCCTTGAACATGCACAGCCTGTTCGGACTTTGGCCGCCGATGCTGGGCGCGATCTGCATCATGCTGGGCGTGCCGCTGCTGGCGGCGAGCGTGGTGTTGAAGCGGCGCTATCTGCGGCAGCGGGTGGCCGGACAGGCGATAGTGGGGCGGATCAGAGGGTGAGATTCCGGCGGTTTTCCGCCGAAGTTCACACCATATGCGCGCGCGTGCCCGGGCGCGCGTAGGCATGGGCGCGATGGTTCGGACGTATTCAAAGAGGGGTGCTGGTTAGGCCGGGCAAGGCGGAATAGGACAGGCTGAAACTGTCCCGGCGCAGGAAATAGGATGGTTTTCGAGGCGGGTGTCGCTTTTGGGTTACGCATGCCGAGTTGAGATACGGACCGGTGATTGCTCGTCTGGTTTCGACCAATCCAGGACATTCCCCTCCCGTAAACGGGAGGGGTTAGGGGTGGGCGCGAGCGTAGCGAGCTTCTGACTTAGCCGTTGCAAAACAGCGCAGATGCCGCGCCAGCCCACCCCCTAACCCCCTCCCGCCTGCGGGAGGGGGAATGTCCGCAATCCACCCCATCCGTCAAAGCCGGACGGCATCGAACATCAGCTTCATCCCCGTCCTTGGCCGGATGGTCAGGCGGCTGATCGGTTCGGGCCTGAACCCGTCGGGCACCGACAGGCGGTAGCGGCGCAGGACGCTGGCGATCACCGTCATCACCTCCTGCTGTGCAAAGCCCGCGCCCACGCAGACCCGGGGCCCGCGGCCGAAGGGAAACCAGGCCTGGCGCACCATCTCCGCATTGGCGGGATCTTCGAAGCGTTCGGGCATGAAGCTGTGCGGACAGGCCCAGTTGTCCTTGTTGCGCTGCGTGAGCCAGGGGGCGACGACCAGCATTGCGCCTTCCTCAAGGCTCTTGTCGCGCATCGGCATCGGGCAGGTCACTTCGCGCGGGAAGAAGGCGACGGGCGGATAGAGGCGCAGCGTTTCGCGGAAGATGTTGCGGATCGCCCCCATGTCCTTGAGCATCGCGGCGGTGAGCGGCGCGTCCCCGGCGAGCTGCTGCACCTCCGTGCGGGCGGCGTTCTGGATATGGGCGCATTCCGCCAGCATGTAGAGCGCCCAGGTCATGGTGCTGGCGGACGTTTCATGGCCGGCGAGGAAGACGGTGGAAACCTGGTCCATCACCTGTTGCAGGGTGAAGGGGTCGCCGGTTTCGGGATGCTTCGCCTCGATCAGCGATTGGAGGATGTCCTTGTGCGGCGCCTCGCCGCGCTGGTGGAAGCCCTCATGGCGCGCTTCGACGATGGGACGGAAGACCTCATGGATCGCCTTTGCCGGGGCCAGCGAGCGTTTCTCGAACCAGCGCGCCGGAAAGCCGTAGAGGCGCAGCATCGAGGCGCTGTGGGCGAGCCGCTGGAAACGGCCGAAGGCGGTGTGGATGATGTTGGAGCGGCGCTCGTCCAGCGGCTCCGAGAAAAGCGTGCGGAAGATGATGTCGGCCGCCACATGGGTCATCATCGGGTCGATGTCGACCGGCTTGCCCTTGTCCGCCGCGTCGAGCCGGGCGAGCAGGTCGTCGGCCGCCGCTACCATCAGCGGCATGGAGCGGTTGAGCGCGGTGTGGGCGAAGGCGGGGTTCACCATGGCGCGCTGGCTTTCCCAATCCTCCCCATTGGCGGAGAAGACGCTGTTGCCGATCAGGGGGGACAGGTTGCGGACCAGTTCGCGATGTTTGGGATAGGCCGTGCCGCCGCGCAGGATCTGGTCCACCAGCGGCAGTTCGTTGGCGATGTACATGGTCTGGCCGGGCATGCGGATTTCGCCCAGCTTCATCGTGTAGCTCTTCTCGAACAGGACATGAATCCAGCTATGCCAGCCCCGGAAGAAGCGCTTGACGAGGCCACGGCGGGTCCGCGGCGGTTCGGGATAGGGCGGGGTGAAGGGCTGCGTCATGGGATCGTCCTGAACTGCGCTATGGCTTCGTCGATGGTGCGGCGGCCGGCGGTGAGGCTGACATAGTCCACCGGCGACAGGCGGTCGCCCACGCGCAGATAGTCGAAATGCGCCTCATATTTGTTCGACCAGCCGCCATGATAGTTTTCCGGATCGTAGAAGAGGTGGAAGCGGGGCGAGAGCAGGTCGACGCGCGCCGCGCACCGATCCGAAACGAGGCGGATCGGATGGACGCCATGATAGGCCGCGCCATCGGGGGGAGCGGAGAAATCGACGAGGCGGAAGGGCTTGTCGTCCAGCGCCTTGAGGTCGGCATGATACCAGCGCGCATCCTTGCGCAGGGCGATGACGGGAACGACCTGGCCCAGGGTGAGGACGGTGAAATTTTCGGGCAGCGGCCGGTCGCCGCGCAATTCCAGGATGCGGCGCAGCACGCTCATCGCATAGATGGTGCCGTTGCTGTGGGAGGCGAAGACGACCTCGTCCCAGGGGCCGTCCACCTCCGCCACGATGCGGGCGGCGAACTGGTCCAGGCGCTCGTCCATATCCGCACCCGGGCCTTTGGCGGCGACGCTGTGGTTGTAAACCATGAAACGGAGCAGCCAGGGCACGATCAGCTTGTTGAGCAGGCGGCCCGACAGAGCCACGCTGACGGCGATGCCGATCAGCGCGGCGGCCCAGAAGGGCATCAGCAGCGAAAGCGGCAGCGCGGGTATCAGCGCCAGCGCCAGTGGGATCAGCACCGCCAGCAGCGGCGGATAGAGGATGGTGATGACCGGCCCCGGACGCAGTTTCCGCATCCGCAGGAACTGCATGTGGCGGGCATGGGCGCCATATGTGGCGATGGAGCGCCACGCCAGCAGCAGCGGATTGCGTATCCACACCTTGCCGACCAGATCCTCCCAGCGGAGGAACTCATAATCGGTCTCGACCCCAGCGCCGTGGTTGGTGACGGTCCAACTGGCGGAAGAGGCCGGGCCGGAGCGGCGGGCGCTGACCTCTACCCATTCGCCCGACAGGCGCGTGTAGGCTTCCGCCTGCTCGCGGTACATCTGGTGGTAGAAACGCACCCCGCGCGGGTCGAAACCGCCAAGGTAGAAGACTTTACGCTTGAACTTTTCCATGGCCCCTGTCCACATCGGGCCATGACGACACCCGAACGCGATTACTGCTATTTCATAGACCACCGCAAATACAACCGAAACATCGGTTGCCGGCGTCACGACAATGCCTATGGCATCAACGGCGGCGGCAGCGAGCGGGACCGGTGGCGGGCGGACCTTGCCTTTTACCGGCACATGAAGGGGGAAGGCGATCCGATGGCGCTGCCCTCGCTGCTGGCCTGCCTCGTCTTCGGCTGGTTCTGCTGGAATTATCATCCCGGCAAGGGGCTTTGGCGCGGGCAGCTCTTGCGCCGCTTCGTCAAAGCGCCGAAGTGAGCGCGATGATGACAGCCAAGCATGTTTCCATCGGGTCGGTTACCGTCGGCAACGACCTGCCCTTCGTCCTGATCTCCGGCCCCTGCCAGATCGAGAGCCGCGACCATGCGATGATGATGGCGGAAAAGCTATCCGGCCTTGCGGGACGTGCCGGGGTGCCATTCATCTTCAAATCCTCCTTCGACAAGGCGAACCGGACCTCCGTATCGGGGCAACGGGGCGTCGGGATCGATACGGGGCTGGCGATCCTGGCGGAGGTGAAGGCGGCGTTCGGCTGTCCGGTGCTGACCGACGTGCATGAGGCCGGGCAGGTGGAAGCGGCGGCGGAGGCTGTGGATATTCTCCAGATTCCCGCCTTTCTGTGCCGCCAGACCGATTTGCTGCTGGCGGCGGGGCGGACCGGCGCGGTGGTCAATGTGAAGAAGGGGCAGTTCCTGGCGCCGTGGGACATGGCGGCGGTGGCGCAGAAGGTCGCGTCGACCGGGAATGAGCGGATTTTGCTGACTGAACGAGGGGCGAGTTTCGGCTATAACATGCTGGTCAGCGACATGCGCTCGCTGCCGGCGATGGCGCAGACGGGCTATCCGGTGGTGTTCGATGCCACCCATTCGGTGCAGCAGCCGGGCGGATTGGGATCGGCTTCCGGTGGGCAGCGGGAATTTGCGCCGGTGCTGGCGCGCAGTGCCGTCGCGGCGGGTGTCGCCGCGATCTTTGCCGAGGCGCATGACGATCCGGACCATGCGCCTTCGGACGGGCCGGTGATGCTGCCGGTAGAGTGGGTCGGGCCGATGCTGGAGAAGCTGAAGGCGATCGATGGGGTGGTGAAGGGGTAAGCGCCACCCTCTCCATTTTGAGCACCACCCTCTCCCCGTTCGGGTTGAGCCTGTCGAAGCCCTTCGACAAGCTCAGGGCGAACGGAGGAGGGGTTTGGGCATTACGGCCGGGTCTGCCCCGTTCCGCGCACCAGCCATTTATAGGTCGTCAGGCCTTCCAGCGCCACCGGGCCTCTGGCATGCAGGCGGCCGGTGGAGATGCCGATTTCCGCGCCCAGCCCGAACTCGCCGCCGTCCGCGAACTGGGTGGAGGCGTTCCACATCACGATGGCGCTGTCGACCGCGTTCAGGAAGCGCTCGGCTCTCTCCGCATCCTCGGTGATGATGGCGTCGGTATGGTGGCTGGCATGGGCGGCGATATGGGCGAGCGCCTCGTCCAGCCCGTCCACGATCCGCACAGAGACGATAGCTTCGAGATATTCGGTATCCCAATCCTCGTCCGACGCCGCCGTGACGCGGCTGTCCATCGCCTGCACGGCCTCGTCGCCGCGCACTTCGCATTGGGCGTCGAGCAGCGCCTTCACGATGGCGGGCGCCTCAGCATAGGCCTTGTCGATCAGCACCGTCTCGGTCGCGCCGCAAATGCCGGTGCGGCGCATCTTGGCGTTCACCACCAGCTTTTGCGCCATGTCCGGATCGGCCGCGCCGTCGACATAGCTGTGGTTGATGCCGTCGAGATGGGCGAGGACGGGCACGCGCGCCTCTTCCTGCACGCGGGCGACCAGGCTCTTGCCGCCGCGCGGGACGATCAGGTCGATGAATTCCGACGCCTTCAGCAGCGCGCCCACGGCGGCGCGGTCCGTGGTGGGGACCAGTTGCACGGCATCGGCGGGCAGGCCGGCGGCGACGATCCCCTCGACCATCGCGGCGTGGATGGCGCGGTTGCTTTCCTTCGCCTCGCTGCCGCCGCGCAGGATCACGGCATTGCCGGCGCGCAGGCAGAGCGCGGCGGCGTCGGCGGTCACATTGGGGCGGCTTTCATAGATGATGCCGATGACGCCCAGCGGCACGCGGACGCGGCTCAACTCCATGCCGTTGGGGCGGACCTGCCTGTCGATCACGCTGCCCAGCGGATTGATGAGGATCGCGACCTGATCCACGCCCGCCGCCGTCGCAAGGACGCGGTCCTCGTCCAGCTTCAGCCGGTCGAGCATGGCGGGCGACAGGCCGTTGGCGGCGGCGTTTTCCATGTCCCGGGCATTGGCGGCGATGATCCGCGGCGCCTGATCCCGCAGCGCCTGCGCGGCGCGGCGCAGCGCGTCGATCTTCTGCGCGTCGCTGGCGGTGGAAAGCTGGGCCGCCGCCGCGCGGGCACGCGCGCCCATGGTCGCGATCAGCATTTCGGGGGTCTGGGTCAGGTCGTTCATGAACTATCTCGCCGTGTTTCGCGCCGGGCCTTATCATGAAAGCCGGCCGAAGCGAAACGATCGTTGCGGCAACCTTAGCCGGCAACCGGGCCATGGGTCGCAATATGGCCCGGCCGCCGGAGGCAGAAGGTCTGCCTATGCGGGGCGCGTAGCGACCGGCGCTGCATGGCGCATACCCCAAATGGGGTATAGACCTGCCGGACAGGACAAAATCCCGGCGAAATGACGTAAATTCAACAGGAAGGCGGAAGGGTCAGGCCACCTGGGCCAGGATTTCCCGCTTCACCGCCGTGAACATCCGGCACGGTGGAATATTGCGCCACTCCACCCGGTCGCCGATTTCGTCGAACAACGGCGACAGCAGGCGGCGGACATGGCCGGAATATTGATAGACCAGAAATGCGCCGCCGGTCTTCAGCACCGAGCGGGTTTCGGCGCAGATCGCCTCCCCCACGCCGCCGGGCAGGGTCGAGAAGGGAATGCCCGACAGGACATAGTCCGCCTGGGCATAGCCGGCCTCCTTGATGAAGCGGCGGACATCGGCGGCCGAACCGTGGACGATGCGCAGCCGGGGATCGTCGATCTCCGCCTCCAGATAGGCGACGAAGTCGAGATTGAGGTCGATCGCCAGCAGGGTGGCGTCCGGATGCAGCCGGTCGAGAATGGGCCGCGTGAACGTCCCGACGCCCGGGCCATATTCCACGAACAGCCGGGTCCGTTGCCAGTCCACGCCCTCCAGCATGCTGTCGACCAGCATTTGCGAGGATGGGATGACCGATCCGATCATGCCGGGATGCTTGATGAACTGCCGGAGGAACATGCCCCATTGACCCAGGAAGGTGGAGGACGGTTTTCCGGAAACGGCCCGGTTCTTTTTCTTCAAAGGGATGGAGGCCATTCATTCTCGCCTGTCTGCCTTGCCTGTCCGACTCGCAAAAATCGCACGGGCATGCAAGCGCCTTCGCGGTGGAGGGACAAATAGGTCGGAGGGACCGGCATCATCAGGTCATGCGCATGCGTTCCCGCGAAGGCGTTCAACAGGGCAGCAGGCCTTTCGGGAACCCGGTTCAAACGGCGGAACCGGGTTCCCGCCTTCGCGGGAGCATGTCCCTTCATTCAGTCCTGGCGCGCGCCCGCAACATGCCGGGCGACACGAAGCCGATGGGATCGATCTGCATCACGCTCTGCTTCAGCGTTGCCTGGATCTGCTCATATTCCCGCTCCATTTCGGGCGTGACGGAGGCGCGGGTATCCTCCAGCGCGGCCTCGAAATGCGCCTGCGTGACCTTGTCGACCGACAGCGACTGGCGCAGCGCGACCAGGCCGGCGCGGCGGACCAGATCCTCCAGATCGGCCCCGGTGAACCGTTCCGTGCGCTCCGCCAGCGCATCCAGGTCGACGTCCTCGGCAAGCGGCATCTTGCCCGTGTGAATGGACAGGATGCGCCTGCGCCCCGCCTGATCGGGCACGGGGACATAGATCAGCTCGTCGAACCGGCCCGGCCGCAGCAGCGCCGGATCGATCAGCGTCGGGCGATTGGTCGCGCCGATGACGACGACGGACTGCAATTCCTCCAGCCCGTCCATCTCGGCCAGGATGGTGTTCACCACCCGCTCCGTCACCTGCGGTTCGCCAAGGCCGCCGCCGCGCGCCGGAACCAGGCTGTCCAGTTCATCGATGAAGATGACCGTCGGCGCCACCTGCCGCGCGCGGGCGAAGAGGCGGGCGATCTGCTGCTCGCTTTCCCCATACCATTTGCTGAGCAGGTCGGACGATTTGGTGGCGATGAAATTGGCCTGCGCTTCCCGCGCCACGGCCTTCGCCAGCAGCGTCTTGCCGGTGCCGGGCGGACCGTAGAGCAGGAACCCCTTGGCCGGGCGGATGCCGATGCGGCGAAAGGCGTCCGGGTCCTTGAGCGGCAGCTCCACCCCTTCCTTGAGGCGCATCTGCGCTTCGTCCAGGCCGCCGATGTCGGCCCAGCCGATATTGGGCGCCTGTACCATCACCTCCCGCATGGCGGAGGGCTGGACGCGCTTGATCGCGGCCATGAAGTCGTCGCGCGCGACGGACAGTTCCTCCAGCACGTCAGGGGGGATCGTTCCCTCCTCCAGATTGAGCCGGGGCATGAAGCGGCGCACGGTCTCGATCGCCGCCTCGCGGGTCAGCGCCGCCAGATCCGCACCGACAAAGCCATAGGTCATGCGCGCCAGTTCACCCAGGTCGACGCCGTCGGCCAGCGGCATGCCGCGGGTGTGGATGCCCAATATCTCCCGCCGTCCGCGCTCGTCAGGCACGCCGACGATGATTTCCCGGTCGAAGCGGCCGGGGCGGCGCAGCGCCTCGTCTATCGCTTCCGGCCGGTTGGTGGCGGCGATGACGACCAGATTGGTGCGCGGTTCCAGCCCGTCCATCAGCGTCAGCAACTGGGCGACGAGGCGCTTTTCCGTCTCCCCGGTCACATTGCCGCGCTTGGGCGCGATGGAATCGATCTCGTCGATGAAGAGGATCGACGGCGCCGACTTGGCGGCCGCCTCGAAAATCTCGCGGAGCTGCTTTTCCGACTCGCCATAGGCCGAACCCATGATCTCCGGCCCGTTGATCAGGAAGAATTCCGCTTCCGATTCATTGGCGACGGCGCGGGCCAGCCGGGTCTTGCCGGTGCCCGGCGGGCCGTGGAGCAGCACGCCCTTGGGCGGGTCCACACCCAGCCGCTCGAACAGTTCGGGATAGCGCAGCGGCAATTCCACCATTTCCCGCAGCTGGTCGATGGCTTCGGCCATGCCGCCGACATCGTCATAGGTGACATCGGCGCGGCGGGATTCGCGGGGCTCCTCATATTCGGCGCGCAGTTCCACTTCCGTGTCGGCGTCGATATGGACGATGCCCTTGGGCACGGTCGACACCACGACCAGGCGGATTTCCTGCAGGGCATAGGCCGGGGCGGCCAGCATCTGGCGCAACTGGGGCGGCATGTCGCCGGGCGGCACCTGTTGCTGTCCCGCAGTTGCGACGACATCGCCAGAGGCGAGCGGCCGCTGGAAGAAAACGCGCTTCAGCGCCTCCGGATTGCCCTGCAACCGCAGATTATTTTGTGCAGGCGCGAAGACGACACGCTGGGCAGGCCGGGGATCGACCTTCCGGATGATCACGAAGTCGCCCGATCCGACGCCGGCATTGGCCCGCTGAAGCCCGTCGAGGCGAAGGACATCTAGCCCCTCATCCTCCTTATAGGGCCGGACCACCCGCGCGGGGGTCGACCGCTTGCCCGCGATCTCCACCACATCGCCTTCCGCAAGGTGGAGTTCCGCCATGACCGCCAAAGGAAGGCGGGCAAGGCCGCGCCCCGCATCCTCTGGCCGCGCGTTGGCCACCTGTATCCTGCGTCCTGCGGTTTCTTCTTCGGCCACTTCGCCTTCCCCGTTCTGTTCGCTGCGTAACGAGATAGGGAACGTCGCGGCTGAGGGAAAGGGGCCATGGCGAGCCCCGAAACGAATAAAAAAAGGGCCGGCCCGAAGGCCAGCCCGGAAAGTTTATAGGAGAGGATGCCTGAAAGGCCTTTCCTATGTGCAGTGCGGGATGTATTTTCGCAAGTGCGAAAAGAATCGAGGAGTTGCAATTTTTGCATCTTGCCAACTGCCCTTTTTTCCTGCTCAGTGGAATAAGGATGCTTGAAGCCGGTTTGCGCGCCGTTCCAGAAGAAGCAATGATGCGTCGCAGCGGACCGGCCAGATGAACATGACGGTTTATGCGTAGATTGCCGCCCCTTACGGCCCTGGAGGCCTTTGTTCAGGTCGCCCGCCTTGGATCGGTCAAGGCGGCGGCGGAGGAACTCGCGCTCTCGACGCCCGCGCTCAGCCGGCGGGTGCAGGCGCTGGAACGGTTCATCGGCCGGCCCCTGTTCGACCGCAAGCATCAGGCGCTGGAAATCAATGCCGACGGGCAACGCCTGCTGGACGACATCGCGCCGGCGCTCGATTCGCTGAGCCAGGCGCTGGAGAATATCCAGAGCGGCGGAAACCAGTTGCGGCTGCGGCTGGCGGTCATGCCGCTGTTCGCGACGCAAAGGCTGTTCCCGCATCTGGGCGCCCTTCGGCAGCGGCATCCGCAGCTTCATATCGACATCGAGACCACCCCCTATGCCGTGGCGCGGCTGGGCGAAGGGCTGGACGCGGCGATCGTGCTGGCGAAGGACATCGATCCCGCGCTCTACGCCCATGAGCTGGACCATGACGAGGTCTATCTGATCGGGCGCAAGGCGTTGCTGGAGGCGCCCAATGCGCTGACCGCCCCGCAGGAGCTGGCCAATCATACGGTGCTGCTGCATCGCGACATGGCGCTCGCCTTCGAGGCGTGGAAGGAAGCGGTGCACCTGCCCGACCTGCAACCGCTGGCGATCGACAATTATGATTCCGGCCAGTTGATGCTGGAGGCGGCGGCGCAGGGGCTCGGCATCGCCGTGATGCACGCCAGCCACTATAATGAAGCGCAGGATTCCCGGCTGGTCCGGCTGTTTCCGGAAAATCGGGTCGAAAGCCCCTATCGCTATTTCTTCGTCTGCCGGCCGCGCGCGCTGCAGACCCGGGCGGTGCGTATTTTCCGCGACTGGCTGATCGGCGCGGACATATAATCGAGGACGATCAACGCCTTGCGCCTTTTCGCTTGGCATGTCCTTAACCTTGTTTATCGCCGGTCGTTCTAGCGGACATGACTGGGGCATCATCTTCCGCAAACGCGCAACATGGTCTGACCGACCGCCTGGCCCGCTGGGCCAGAGGCCTGTCAGGCAAGACCGACGACGAGGCCATGGACGAGCCGGAGCAGCCGCAACGCGCCCGGCACGGCAGCGCTTCCAGCCGGGAAATCGTCCAGCGGCGCAAGCTGTACGAGGACATAGGCGATTTCCTGTTCGCCCATGACCTGGACCTGACGCCGCTCAATTTCGGCGTCGCCCATGATTATCTGACCGGATCGCATATCGGCGTGGAAAAGGCCGTGAAAGCGGTGCTGGCCGAACGCGGCAAGATCACCAATGGCTGGGTCGAAAATGTCGCCGCCGAACAGCGCAACGACGAGGTCACGCCCGAAGCGCTTGCTTCGATGCTCGACAAGGTCGAGGAGAATCTGTCGCAATTCACCGGGCTGATGACCGAATCGCGCAATTCAGCCAAGGATTATGGCGCGGCGTTGCAGGAAGAGGTGAAGGGCCTGGCCGCCGGTTCCGACAACCAGCCGGTGCTGGCGCGCCTGGTGGCGCTGACCCGATCCATGGTGGAAAAGACCCGGCAGGTCGAAAGCCAGCTTCGCGACAATCAGAAGCAGACGCAGCTTCTGAAATCCAATCTGGAAAGCGCGCGCCGCGCCGCCGAGCACGACCATCTGACCGGCCTGCCCAATCGCCGCGCCTTCGAAGGCACGCTGCGCGAGGAACTGGCGCAGGCGCAGAAGGAAGGGCAGCAACTGGCCGTCGCCTTTTGCGACATCGATCATTTCAAGCTGATCAACGATACCCATGGCCATGATACCGGCGACCGGGTGCTGAAATTCGTGGCGGGATTGCTGTCCAAGGTCAGCAACGACCAATGCCATGTCGCGCGCCATGGCGGCGAGGAATTCGTCATGCTGTTCCGGGGCAAGACCGCCGCCGAGGCATGCGAAGCGGTGGACAGCGTGCGGCAGGACCTGTCCACCCGCAGCCTGGTCAACCGGGCCAATGGCGAGCGGATGGAGCGGGTCAGCTTTTCCGCCGGGGTCGCCAATGTGCTGGCCTATGAAGACCCGCGCGCTGCGCTGAAGGCGGCGGACCGCGCGCTCTACCTGGCCAAGGAGCATGGCCGGAACCGGGTATATCTGGCCGCGGAGCTGGATTGACCCCCACCTCCCCCTCCTGCAAGCGGGGGTCGGAGGGCGGGCTGGCGCGACATCGGCGGCGGTTCTCTACCTCTAGGCTGGAAGCTCGCTGCGCTCGCGCCCACCCCTGCCCCCTCCCGCTTGCGGGAGGGGAATGTCAGTATTAAAAATCCGGCTTTTCATAATGGGGCGGCGGGGTGATCACCTCCATCCGCTCCGACAGAAGGGGCCGGAAGGAAGGGCGCGACTTGAAGCCCGCATACCAGCGCTTCACCGTCTCATGCCCGGCCCAGTCGATGCCGCCCAGATAATCCGCCACCGAAAGATGCGCGGCGGCGGCGATGTCCGCCAGGCTCAGCGTTCCACCCGCCATCCAGGCGCGATGGTCGAGCAGATAGTCCATGTAATCCATATGGACATTGGCGCGCTTCATCGCTTCCCGCAGCACGCGGGCATCGGGCGGCGCGCGCTCTATCAGGCGCTTCTTCATCCGTTCATGCAGGAGCGGGCCGACGACGTCGCCGTAGAAATTCTGGTCGAAGAAGGCGGTCAGCCGCCGCACCTCCGCCCGACCCGCGGCGGTGCCGGAGATCAGCGGGAATTTCTCCACCGTCTCCTCGAAATATTCGCAGATCGCCTGGCTGTCGATCAGGGTCACGCCCTTTTCCTGATCCACCATCACCGGCGTCGTGCCGGCGGGATTGAGATCGAGGAACTCGTCGCGCGCTTCCCAGGGCGATTCGCGCACCAGGTCGTAGCCCACGCCCTTTTCACCGAGCAGCAGACGGACCTTGCGCGAGAATGGACAGAGCGGAAATTGGAAAAGTTGCCACATATTCCCTTCCTGTTAGGCCGAGCCGGCTCATGCGAAAAGCGGCAAATGGCATGATCCTGCTTAAATCCAGTGCGACATGAGCGGAAACTGTGGCCGGGGAAGAACGATCCTGTCTTCCTGTCGCCGCGGCTTGGTTCTAGGAGGACGCCAAGCGATGGTTTCGTGAAGGAAAGGATGCTGCATGTCTGACGATTTTTTCCCGGTTCCTGCCGAATGGGCGTCTTCCGCCCTGTTCGACCGGGACGGACGGGCGGCGGACTATCGACGGTCCATCGATGCCGCCGACGCTTATTGGCTGGAGCAGGCGAAGCGGCTGGATTGGGTGAACTTTCCCACGAAAACCAATGAGAGCAGCTTCCACGAAGCCGATTTCGGGGTGAAATGGTTTGCTGACGGCGTGCTGAACGTCAGCGTCAACTGCATCGACCGGCATCTGGCCGAACGCGGCGACCAGACCGCGATCATCTGGGAACCGGATTCGCCGGACGCGCAGCCGCGCCGCTACACCTATGCCGAGGTGCATGAGGAGGTCTGCCGTTTCGCCAATGTGCTGAAGGCCGCAGGGGCGAAGAAGGGCGAGCGGATCACCGTCTATATGCCGATGATCCCGGAAGCCGCCTTCGCCCTGCTCGCCTGCGCGCGGATCGGCGCGATCCACAGCGTCGTGTTCGGCGGTTTTTCGCCGGAGGCGCTGGCGGGACGGATCATCGACTGCGATTCCACGCTGGTGATCACCGCCGACGAGGGGTGCCGCGCGGGCAGGCAGGTGCCGCTCAAGACCAATGTCGACGCGGCGCTGAAATTATGCACCAGCGTCCGCAAGGTGATCGTCGTCCGGGCGACCGGTGGGGCTGTCGCCATGGCCGAGGACCGCGACCTGTGGCTGCATGAGGAGGCGGCCAAGGCGTCGGCGGATTGCGCGCCCGAGCCGATGCAGGCGGAGGATCCGCTGTTCATCCTCTATACATCGGGTTCGACGGGAAAGCCCAAGGGCGTGCTGCACAGCACCGGCGGCTATCTGCTCTGGGCCAGCCTGACGCATGAGCTGTGTTTCGACTACCGGCCCGGCGACATCTATTGGTGCGCGGCGGACATCGGCTGGGTCACGGGGCACAGCTATATCGTCTATGGCCCGCTGGCGAACGGGGCGACGACGCTGATCTATGAGGGCGTGCCCAATTATCCGACGCCCAGCCGCATCTGGGAGGTCGTGGACCGGCATCAGGTGCAGACCATCTTCACCGCGCCCACGGCGCTGCGCGCGCTGATGAAGGAGGGGGACGAGTTCGTGCATTCAACCAGCCGCCAGTCGCTGCGCCTGCTGGGCACGGTGGGCGAGCCGATCAATCCGGAGGCCTGGCGCTGGTACCATCATGTCGTGGGCGAGGATCGCTGCCCGATCATCGACACCTGGTGGCAGACCGAGACGGGCGGGGCGATGATCGCGCCGATGCCGGGCGCGACGGACCTGAAGCCCGGTTCCGCGACGCTGCCGATGCCGGGCGTGGTGCCGCAGATCGTCGATGCGGAGGGCCATGTGCTGGACGGCGCGGCCGAGGGCAATCTGGTCATCGCGCAAAGCTGGCCGGGCCAGATGCGCACCGTCTGGGGCGATCATGAGCGTTTTTTCCAGACCTATTTCACGACCTTTCCCGGCAAATATACGACCGGCGACGGGGCGCGGCGGGACGAGGACGGCTATTACTGGATTACGGGGCGCGTCGACGACGTGATCAACGTGTCGGGCCATCGCATGGGCACGGCGGAGGTGGAAAGCGCGCTGGTGCTGCACGAGGCGGTGGCGGAGGCGGCGGTGGTGGGCTTCCCGCACGACATAAAGGGACAGGGCATCTACGCCTATGTGACGCTGAACAGCGGCGAGGAAGCGACCGACGAACTGCGCCAGGCGCTGGTGAAATGGGTGCGCAGCGAGATCGGGCCGATCGCGACGCCCGACGTGATCCAGTTCGCCCCCAGCCTGCCCAAGACCCGGTCGGGCAAGATCATGCGCCGCATCCTGCGCAAGATCGCGGAGGGCGAGGTGTCCGCCCAGGCGCTGGGGGACATTAGTACACTTGCCGACCCGTCTGTGGTGGATAATCTGGTCGCCAATCGTCAGGGGTAAGAAGCCAGGCAGGAGTATGGGATGGATCGCTACAGTCACGTTGCGCGCGCGCTGCACTGGATCATGGCGATCCTCATCCTGTTCAACCTCTTCCTGGGCTTTGCGCATGACGCGCTGCCCAGGGAGTGGAAGGTGATGCCCGTCCACAAGTCGATCGGGCTGACCGTGCTGGCCCTGACGGTCGCGCGCATAATGTGGCGCTTCACGCGCAGCGCCCCGCCGCTGCCAGCCGAAATGCCCGCATGGGAAAAGGGGGCGGCGCATCTCACGCATTTCGCCTTTTACGCGTTCATGCTGGTCCTGCCGCTGACCGGATGGATCATGACGTCCGCCGGCGACCGGCCCCTGAACTGGTTCTTCCTGTTCGACGTGCCCAAATTCGCGGTGGCGAAGGGCGATGCGATCGTCGGGATTTCAGGGGAAGCGCATGAGGTTCTGGGTTTCGTCTGGGTGGCGTTGCTCATCCTGCACGGGCTGGCGGCGATGCGGCATCATTTCATATTGAAGGATGGCGTGCTGCGGCGGATGGTCTGATCGGTGTATGGAGGGGTGGAATCAGGACATTCCCCTCCCGCAGGCGGGAGGGGGTTAGGGGGTGGGCTGGCGCGACATCAGCGCTGTTTTGCAACGGCTAAGTCAGAAGCTCGCTATCCTCGCGCCCACCCCTAACCCCTCCCGTTTACGGGAGGGGAAAGTCTTGGATTGGCCAGAAACAGCCTCATAGCTACACCATCTCGCCCGTCAGCAGGCGCGGCAGCGCGCCGGATTGGCCCCGCGCCTCCGCCATGAAACGGTTCTTGAGCAGCGACGTGCGCTGCACCGTCGCCAGCCCGGCGCGGCGGACCAGCGAGGGAATGCGCCCCGGCACGTCGAACAACCGGACCAGCCCGTCCATCGCCACGCTGGTCATCATCGCGTCCAGACCGCGCCAGCGCTGATAGCGGGCGAGCAATTGCGCGTCGCCCGGATCGAGGCCGAGCCGCATGCCCTCCACCAGCACCTCCACCAGCGCGGCGACATCGCGGAAGCCGAGATTGAGCCCCTGCCCCGCAATCGGGTGGATCGCATGGGCGCTGTCGCCCACCAGCGCGAGCCGCGTGTCGGTGATCCGCGCCGCATGGTGGAAGCCGAGCGGATAGCTGGAGCGCGGCCCGGCCAGCGCGATCTCGCCCAGGAAGCCGCCCATGCGCTTCTGCGCCTCCGCCAGCCAGGCCCGTTCGGACAGCTTGAGCATGGCGGGAGCCTGCTCGGTCGGCACGGTCCAGACGATGGCCGAACGGGTGCCCGGCAGCATCGGCAGTAGCGCGAAGGGGCCGCCGGGATAGAATATCTCATAGGCCGTGTTGGCGTGCGGCACGGCATGGTCGATGGCCGTCACCATCGCGACATGCTTGTAGTTCCAGCGCGTGGTGCGGATGCCCGCCGCCTCCCGGGTCGGGCTGTTGCGGCCCTCCGCCGCGACCAGCAGCGCGCCGTGGAGGGTTTCGCCGCTGGCCAGGGTCAGCGTCACGCCGTCGGCGTTGCGGTCGACATGCAGCGCCCGCTCGGGCTGGAAGCGGGTGAGATTCTCCGCCTTTTCCGCCGTTTGCGCCAGGGCGACGCGCAGGTCGCGATTGGGGAACATGATCCCCATCACGCCGTCATCCGCGTCCGGCGCGAAGTCGAGCGCGCCCGGCTCCAGCCCGTCGCTGACCCAGATGCGGTCGATGGGGCAACCCCTGCCGTCCAGATGATCGGCCACGCCTATGGCCGACAGCATGGCGAAACTGGTGGAACTGATGGCCGAAACCCGCCCGTCGAAACCGGCGGCGGTGGTCTCAACCGGATTGGCGGGATCGATCACGGCGCAGCGCACGCCATGGCCGGAAAGCGCGATGCCGAGGGTCAGGCCGACCAGGCCACCGCCCAGAATGACGACGTCGAAGCGTTGCATGAGGGCGGTTCTAGGCGCTCATGAGGGGATTGGGAAGGGCGTCAGAGCGCCTCCCCTCTCCTCCGTTCGCCCTGAGCTTGTCGACCCGAAGGGCGGCGATAGCCAACGGCTCCACTTTCTTTGAAGAAAAGTGAAGGGCTTCGACAGGCTCAGCCCGAACGGAGGAGGGGTATGTTGATCCGTTACAGCTTCCGCACCCAGTTCGCCGGATCGGCCACCGTGCCGCGCTGGATGCCGGTGAGGTCGGCGCGCAGCGCTTCGGTCACGATGCCGCCGTCGCCATTGCCGATGGTGAAGTCGCCATCGACGCTCTTGACCGTGCCGATGGCCGTCACGACCGCCGCCGTGCCGCAGGCGAAGGCCTCCCGCAGCTTGCCGCTGGCGGCGTCGGCCCGCCACTGGGCGAAGCTGTAGGGTTCCTCGCGCACTTCATGCCCCTTGGCGCGGGCGAGCGAGAGGATGCTGTTGCGGGTGATGCCCGGCAGGATCGTGCCGGACAGCGGCGGGGTGACGATGGACCCGTCGTCCATCACGAAGAAGACGTTCATGCCGCCCAGTTCCTCGACCCACTTGTTCTCGGCGGCGTCGAGGAAGACGACCTGGTCGCAGCCATGCTGGATCGCTTCCTTCTGCGCCACCAGCGAGGCGGCGTAATTGCCGCCGCATTTCGCAGCGCCAGTGCCGCCGCGCGCCGCGCGGGTGAAATGTTCCGACACCCAGAGCGTGACCGCCTTCTTCCCGCCCTTGAAATAGGCGCCGGCGGGCGAGGCGATGACGCAGAAAATATATTCGTTCGCCGGGCGCACGCCCAGGAAGGTCTCGCTCGCGAACATGAAGGGGCGCAGGTACAGGCTGCCCTCCCCGCCCGGAATCCAGTCGGCGTCGATCTTCACCAGTTCCTCGACCGCCTCCAGGAAGAGGTCTTCCGGCAAAGCGGGCATGGCCATGCGCTCGGCCGACTCAGCGAAGCGGCGCGCATTTTCCTCCGGCCGGAACATGGCGATGCTGCCGTCCTCCAGACGATAGGCCTTCATCCCTTCGAAGATTTCCTGCGCATAATGCAGCACCGCGCAGGCCGGATCGAGCTGGAAGGGTTCGCGCGGGCCGATGGCGTGGCTGTGCCAGCCCTGCCCTTCCGTATAGCGAATCGTGACCATATGGTCGGTGAAGAGCTTCCCGAAGCCGGGGTCCGCCAGCAATACCGCGCGCTGGTCAGCCGACACAGCCTTGCTGCTGCGGGTGACGGTGAAGCGCGATGTCTGCTGGACGTCCATGACGAAAAACTCCTTTGGGTTGGACGCGCCGCCTATGTCACAGATGGCGGCGCGAAACAAACGGTCAATATTGCTGACCCATGTCGCCGCCCATAGCCGATCCGATGGGGGTGGCATCTTGGCGCTGGAGCGCGGCGGGGCTATCGCTGCGCCATGCACTTTTTTTCCGACAATGCGACGCCGGTCTGTCCGGAGGTGATGGCGGCCATCGCGGCCGCCGACCATGCCGACCATGGCTATGACGGGGATGGCTGGAGCGCCCGGCTGAACGGCGCCTTTTCCGACCTGTTCGGGACGCAGGCGGTGGCGCTGTGGATCGCGACGGGCACGGCGGCGAACAGCATCGCGCTGGCCTGCCTCTGCCCGCCCTATGGCGGGGTGCTGTGCCATGAGGAGGCGCATATCGTCGTCGACGAATGCGGCGCGCCCGGCTTCTACACCCATGGGGCGAGCCTGATGGCGCTGCCCGGCGCGGGCGCGAAACTGTCGCCCGATGCCGTGACCGCTCGGCTGAGGGCGATCCGCCCCGATGTGCATCAGGTGCCCGCGCGGGCGATCAGCATTACCCAGGCGACCGAATATGGGGTGGTCTACAGCCCCGATGAGGTGGCGGCGTTGGGTGCTCTGGCGCGGGAATATGGGCTGGGTTTCCACATGGACGGGGCGCGCTTCGCCAATGCGGTGGCGCATCTGGGCTGCCATCCGGGCGATGTGACCTGGCGGGCGGGCGTCGACATACTCTCTTTCGGCTGCGTCAAAAATGGCGGGATGATCGGGGAGGCTCTGGTCTTTTTCGGGGACCGGGCGGAGGCGCGGGCGGCCGAAGCGGCGCGTTGGCGCAAGCGGGCGGGGCATCTCTTCTCCAAGGGGCGCTATCTCGCGGCGCAGGCGCTGGCGATGGTCGAGGGCGACCTCTGGCTGCGCAATGCGCGGGCGGCCAATGCGGCGGCCCAGGCGCTGGCGGAGGGCGCGGCGGGTCGGCTGATGCATCCGGTCGAGGCCAATGAGCTGTTCGTGCGGCTCACCGAAGCGGAAAGGGCGCAGTTGCGGGCGCAGGGCTTCGATTTCTACGATTGGGGCGCGGATGCGGCGCGGCTCGTCACCAATTGGTCGCAGGATGCCGCCAGCGTGCAGCCTCTGGCCGATGCGCTGAGGGCGTTGAAGGGATGAGGCAAGGCAAGGGCGTCGTCCTGCCCTTCATCCTCGTCACGCTGATCTGGAGTTCGACCTGGATCGTCATCCGCGACCAGTTGGGCAGCGTGCCGCCAAGCTGGTCGGTCTGCTACCGCTTCCTGCTGGCCGGGGTGGCGATGGCGATCTTCGCCCGGCTGCGCGGCGTGCCGCTCAACATCGGCGGCAGGGGGCTGGTCTTTGCGGGCCTGCTGGGCGTGGCGCAGTTCGTGATGAACTTCAACTTCGTCTATCGCGCCGAGCATTTTCTGACGTCCGGCGTGGTGGCGGTGGTCTATGCGATGCTGCTGATCCCCAACAGCGTCCTTGCTTTCCTCTTCTTCCGCCAGCCGGTGAGCCGGGCTTTCATCGCCGGATCGGTGGTGGCGGTGGCGGGGATCGCGCTGATGCTGGCGCATGAATATCGCGCCGCGAGCGTGCGGCCGGACATGGTGATTCTGGGAGCCGCTTTCTCCGTTGCGGGGCTGCTGAGCGCGTCCGCCGCCAATGTCATGCAGGGGATGGAGATCGCCCGGCGGCTGCCGATGGTGGCGGTGCTGGCCTGGGCGATGCTGATCGGCGCAGGGGTGGATGCGCTGTTCGCCTGGGTTACGACCGGGCCGCCGGTGATCGAGGCGCGGTGGAGCTATCTGGCGGGAATCGCCTGGCTGGGGCTGGCAGGATCGGTCGTGACCTTTCCGCTTTATTTCCGGCTGATCCAGAGCATGGGCGCGGGGCGCGCGGCCTATACCAGCGTGCTGATCCCGGTGATCGCGATGCTGATCTCCACGCTGGTGGAGGGCTATCGCTGGACGGCGTTGGCGGGTGCGGGCGCGCTGCTGGCGATAATCGGGATGGTCGTGGCGCTGCGGACCAAGCAGGCTTAGCGGCGGACGCCCGGTTGGTATAGCCGCTTGGCCGCATTCACCCGGTTGATCAGGCTGGCGAGCGGGACAGGCGCGGATGCGGCGCGTTCGGGCAGGGACAGGCTGTTGATGCGCTGGCCAAGGGCGGTGAAGGCGTGATCGAAGCGGTCCATCTCTTTAGTCCCCGAAAGCTGACGGGACAGCCATCGGGCCGGGATGGTTAAGAAGGCGTTAGCGATGACCGGGCTTTGCGGCGGAGCGAGTCACAGGCAGGCGCGCAACCCTTGGCGATAGGTTGGATAGCGGGGCGACCAGCCCAGCAACCGCTTGGCCCGACCGTTCGCGACCCGGCGGTTTTCGGCGTAGAAGGACCGGGCCATGGGGGTGAGCTGGGCTTCCTCCAGCGTCAATAGCGGCGGCAGCGGTTGGCCAAGCAGGGCGCAGGCCGCTTCGATCAGGCGGTTCTGCGCGCAGGGCAAGTCGTCCGAAAGATTGTAGATGCCTGGCGGTCCCCGATGAATCGAAGCGACGATGCCCGCGCCGATATCGTCGACATGGGCCCGGCTGAACACCTGATCGGGCAGATCGATGCGATGCGCCCGCCCTTCCCGCACGCGATCCAGCACCGAGCGGCCGGGGCCGTAGATACCGGGCAGGCGGAAACGCCGCACATCGGGGCGAAGCGCACCCCAGTCGGCGTCGGCCTGCGCCCGTGCGGCACGGCGACCCTGACGGAGAGGGGTGGCTTCATCGACCCACGCGCCCGCCGCATCGCCATAGACTCCGGTGGAGGAGAGATAGCCTGTCCAGATCGCGGGCGCGGCGGCGATGGCCGCGCCATAGCGGCTGAGGACGGGGTCGGCATCTCCCTCCGGCGGAACGGACGAGAGGATATGGCTGGCCTGCGCGATGGCGGCGCGGACGGCGTCTTCATCATCGAAGGCGAGCGCTTCGGCATCGGCGGTGCGGCGGACGCCGGTGACGTGCCAGCCTTCTTCACGAAGGCGGACAGCCAGGCGGGAAGCGGTGTAGCCCTGCCCCAGAATGAGCATATGGGGCATGAAACACTATTCCCTCAGACCGTGAAGCTCTCGCCGCAGCCGCAACTGCCCTTGGCATTGGGGTTGTTGAAGACGAAACCGGCGGTGAAGTCGTCCTCCACCCAGTCCATCGTCGACCCGACCAGATAGAGCACCGACGCGCCGTCGATGTAGAAGGCGCCGCCGGGGGTCTCGATCTTCTCGTCGAACTTCGCTTCCTCGCTCACATAGTCGACCGAATAGGCAAGGCCCGAACAGCCACGGCGCGGGGTCGAGAGCTTGACGCCGATCGTGCCTTCGGGAGCCTGGCTCATCAGGTCGGCGATGCGCTGCTCCGCGCTCGGCGTCAGGATGACGGCGGCGGGGCGGGCTCGGGTCTTGGTCGTCGTTTCGGTCATTTCCGTTCCTTCTTCCCTCCTCCCGTCTGCGGGAGGGGAGAGTGTTACAACATCCCCAGTTCGAGCTTAGCCTCGTCCGACATTTTCTGCGGGTCCCATGGCGGGTCCCAGACCAGGTTGACCTGCGCGTCGCCGACGCCGGGCACCGCGCCGACGCGCAGTTCGACTTCGCCGGGCATGGATTCGGCCACCGGGCAGTGCGGCGTGGTCAGCGTCATGGTGACGACGGCATGGCCGTCCTCCGTCACGTCGACGCCGTAGACGAGGCCCAGATCATAGATATTGACCGGAATTTCCGGGTCGTAGATTTCCTTGAGCGCATCGATGATCGCGTCATAGAGGCTGCCGCCCGGCTCGCCCTTCGGCGTTTCCGCTGTCCTGGCGTTCAGGAAACCGTCCAGATAGTCACGCTGGCGCGGTTCTTCCACGCGCGCCTTGGGCGGGGTCTCCACCGCCGCGACCTCTTCTACCAAAATCTTGCGTTCCTCGGTCATCCGAAGATCTTCCTCACTCGTTCAATCCCTTTGACCAGCGCGTCCACGTCGCCCTCGTCGCTATAGATGCCGAAGCTGGCCCGCGCGGTCGCCTCGACGCCCAGATGGCACATCAACGGCTGCGCGCAATGATGCCCCGCCCGGATGGCCACGCCCGTTTCGTCCAATATGGTGCCGACATCGTGCGGATGAACCCCCTCGACCTCGAAAGAGAGGATTCCCGCGCTGTCCTGCGGTCCGAAGACGCGGACGCTGTTGAGGCTTTCCAGCGCGGCCCGCGCTTTGTCGACCAAAGCGCATTCATGGGCGTGGATCGCGTCGAGCCCGATGGCCTGCACATAGTCGATCGCCGCCGACAGGCCGACGACGCCCGTGATGTGCGGCGTGCCCGCTTCGAACCGCGTCGGCGCAGGGGCATAGGTGGTTTTTTCGAACGTCACCTTGTCGATCATCGACCCGCCCCCCTGATAGGGAGGCATGGCGTCCAGCAGTTCCTTCCGCCCCCAGAGCGCGCCGATGCCGGTCGGGCCGTAAAGCTTGTGCGCGGAAAAGACGTAGAAGTCGCAGTCCAGCGCCTGCACGTCGACGGCGAGGCGCGGCACGGCCTGACAGCCGTCGATCAGGATCTTGGCGCCGACGCCGTGCGCGATGTCGGCGGCGCGGCGGACGTCGAGTACGCTGCCCAGCACGTTCGACACATGGGCCAGCGCAACCATCCTGTGCGCCGGGACGATCATCGCGGCCATGGCGTCGAGGTCGATCCTGCCGTCGGCCGTCAACGGCACCACGTCGATCTGCGCGCCGACTTTCTCGGCCACGATCTGCCAGGGGACGATATTGCTGTGATGTTCCAGCATCGAGAGCAGGATGCGGTCGCCGGCTTTGAGCTGCGTCCCCGCCCAGCTTTGCGCGACGAGGTTGATGCCCTCGGTCGCGCCGCGGACATAGACGATCTCGCTGTCCGACTGCGCGCCGATGAAGCTGGCGACCTTCCGCCGCGCCGCTTCATAGGCGAGCGTCATATTGGCGGAACGCTCATAGACGCCGCGATGGACGGTGGCGTAATCCGGCCCATAGGCGCGGGCGATCGCGTCGATCACCGCATGGGGCTTCTGCGCGGTGGCGGCGCTGTCGAGATAATGCCAGTTGCCCCCCTCACTATTCAAAAGACCGGGGAAGTCGTCGCGCAATCGCAGCGCCTGGGCGAGGTCGTTCATACCAGTGCCTCCAGCTTGGCGAGCGCGGCGGCCTCAAGGCTGTCCTTGACCGCTTCATCCGCCACATCGTCGAACACGCCCGCGACGAAGGCCTTCAGCAGCAGCGTCTTGGCCGTCGCCGGGTCCATGCCGCGGCTGGCCATGTAGAACAGCGCCTGCCTGTCCAGTTCGCCCACGGTCGCGCCATGGGCGCATTTCACATCGTCGGCGTAGATTTCCAGCTCCGGCTTGGCATTGGCCGTGGCGGTGCGGTCGAGCAGCATCGCCTTGACCGACTGGAAGGCATCGGTGCGCTGCGCGTCGCGAGCGACGTTGATGCTGCCCAGATAGCTGCCGGTGGCGCGTTGGCCCAGGATGGAGCGGATCGTCTGGCCGCTGGTCGAGTCCGGCTCCGCATGGGTGACGGCGGTGACGATCTCCAGCACCTGATCGCCGCCGCCGATGATCGCGCCGTTCAGTTCGAAATGGCTGCCCTTGCCCAGGGTGACGGTGAAGGTCACGCGACCGAATTTCCCGCCGATATTGAGGACATGGAAGTCGCAGCGCGCCCCGTCCGCGATGCTGATCGCATAGTCATGCACCGCTGCCGCGCCGTCGGCCGCGTCCTGCAACAGATGATGGCGCGCCGTTTCCCCGGCGGCGACATCGATGCGCACCGGCGCAGGCGTGGGCCAGATGGCGGCCAGCGCGTCGAGGTCGCTGTAGCGCCATTCCTCGGCCTTGCGCGTGGGAAGGGTGAGCGCGTTCATTCGATATACCCGTTCGGGCTGTCCGAGCGAGCCACTTGTCTCGCTCGAATGTCGAAGCCCAGTCCTTTCTTCGAGGAAAAATAAGGCCGTTGGCTATTGCCGCCCTCCGGGTCGACAGGCTCAGGGCGAACGGAACCCGGAAGCATCATGCCGCAACCACCTCGGCATAGCCTTCGCGCTCCAGTTCCAGCGCCAGTTCGGGACCGCCCGATTTCACGATCCGTCCCGCCGCCAGCACATGCACGAAGTCCGGCTTCACATAGTCGAGCAGGCGCTGATAATGGGTGATGAGCAGCACCGCCTTGTCGGGCCTGCGCATGATGGCGTTGATGCCCGCGCCCACGATCTTGAGCGCGTCGATGTCGAGGCCAGAGTCGGTCTCGTCCAGTATCGCCAGCCTGGGGTCGAGAATGCCCATCTGCACCATTTCGGCCCGCTTCTTCTCGCCGCCCGAAAAGCCGACATTCACCGGGCGCTTCAGCATCTCCATATCGAGGCCCAGCAGAGCCGCCTTTTCCTTGGCGAGCTTGATGAACTCGCCGCCCGACAGCGGTTCCTCGCCCCGCGCCTTGCGCTGCGAATTGAGGCTCTCGCGCAGGAATTGCAGGTTGGAGACGCCCGGAATCTCGACCGGATATTGGAAACCGAGGAACAGGCCAGCGGCGGCGCGCTCATGCGGTTCCATCTCGAACAGGTCCGCGCCCTCGAAGGTCGCGGTGCCGCCGGTGACCTCATAATGGGGGCGACCGCCCAGCGTATAGGCCAGCGTCGACTTGCCCGCGCCGTTCGGTCCCATGATCGCGTGGATCTCGCCCGCCTTGATGGAGAGCGACAGGCCTTTCAGGATCGCCTTGCCGTCGATTTCGTTGGTGAGATTGTCGATCGTCAGCATCTTTTATCCCTTATGCGCGCGCTGGAGCGTCCGCGCTGTCCAGAAGGCCATGTCCCGCACATCGCCCGGCGCGGGGAACAGCGTGTCGATATGCCGCTTGATGGGCATATAGGGCCACCAGTCGGCGCCGGGTTCGGGCGCGCCCTTTTCCAGCACGCCGGTCACGAACTCCGTCACCGGACCCATGCGGGCGAGATTGGGGGCCTTGGCCTTGTGGAAGGCCTTGTCGGTCCTGAGGCGCTCGGTAAAGGCGGCGTCGCCCTTGTCCAGTGCGGCGCGGCATTCGGCCTGATAGGCGTCGAGGTCGCCGAAATCCTTGGCCGCGCGTGCCTGAAGCTCGCCCTCTTCCAGCTCATAATCTTCGGTCAGGATGCGGATCGCAGCGGTCCAAGCCTGGCCGTTTCCGACATCCTCCGCGAAATCCGCGAGGGCGTCCTGAATATCGTCTTCGTCGCTCAAGAGTCTTGGTCCTCTAAAAGCCCCTCCCCTTCAGGGGAGGGGTTGGAGTGGGGGCTGGCCCAACGATCCGGCGCCTGTTCAAGCGCGCCGAAGATCGCGGCACAAACCCCTTCGATATTCTGCATCACGTCATGGTTGGCGATACGGATGATGCGGTAGCCCAATGCGTTCAGCGTCGTATCGCGCGCCTTATCCGACCCCGCTCTATGCGTATCGCCATCGACTTCGACGATCAGCGCTTTTTGCGGGCAGAGGAAGTCGACGATGAAGGGACCGATCACGGGCTGGCGGCGGAATTTATAGCCGCCGAGCTGCGAGCGGGAGAGTTTTGCCCAGAGGCGCCTTTCCGGTTCGGTCGGTTCGCGGCGCATTTTGTGGGCGAAGCCTGCCAATTGAGCGAGGCGACCAGCGGAGAGCCCCCACCCCCGGCCCCTCCCCTGAAGGGGAGGGGAGTTTAGGCGCGTGGCCTGGTCGAGAGGGTTCAGGCTCCTCAACCGACCGACCCCTCCAGCGAAATGCCCAGCAGCTTCTGCGCCTCGACGGCGAACTCCATCGGGAGTTGTTGCAGCACTTCGCGCGCGAAGCCGTTGACGATCAGGCTGACGGCCGCTTCCTGATCCAGCCCGCGCTGCATCGCGTAGAACAACTGGTCGTCGCTGATCTTGCTGGTGGTCGCCTCATGCTCGATCTGCGCCGAGGGGTTGCGCACCTCGATATAGGGCACGGTATGCGCGCCGCACTGGTCGCCCAGCAGCAGGCTGTCGCACTGGGTGAAGTTGCGCACGCCCTCCGCGCCCGGCGCCACGCGCACCAGCCCGCGATAGGTGTTGTTGGACCGCCCGGCGCTGATCCCCTTGGACACGATGGTCGAACGCGACCCCTTGCCATTGTGGATCATCTTGGTGCCGGTATCGGCCTGCTGCAGATTGTTGGTCAGCGCCACCGAGTAGAATTCGCCTACGCTGTTCTCGCCATTCAGCACGCAGCTTGGATATTTCCAGGTGATGGCGGAGCCGGTTTCCACCTGGGTCCAGCTCACCTTCGAGTTGCGGCCCTGGCAGAGCGCCCGCTTGGTCACGAAATTATAGATGCCGCCCCTGCCATTCTCGTCGCCGGGGTACCAGTTCTGGACGGTTGAATATTTGATCTCCGCATCGTCCAGCGCGACCAGTTCCACGACCGCCGCATGAAGCTGATTCTCGTCGCGCATCGGCGCGGTGCAGCCTTCGAGATAGGAGACATAGCTCCCCTCATCCGCGACGATCAGCGTTCGCTCGAACTGGCCCGTATTCTCCGCATTGATGCGGAAATAGGTGGAAAGCTCCATCGGGCAGCGCACGCCCTTGGGGATGTAGACGAAGGTGCCGTCGGAGAAGACCGCGCAGTTGAGCGTCGCGAAATAATTGTCGTGCATCGGCACGACCTTGCCCAGCCACTTCTTCACAAGGTCCGGATATTCGCGCACCGCCTCGCTGATCGAGCGGAAGATGACGCCCGCTTCCTCCAACTCCTTGCGGAAGGTGGTGGCGACCGAGACGCTGTCGAACACCGCGTCGACGGCGACCTTGCGGCTGCCCTTCACCCCGGCGAGCACTTCCTGTTCGGCAATGGGGATGCCCAGCTTCTCATAGGTGGCGCGAATCTCCGGATCGAGTTCGTCCAGCGACTCCAGCTCCGCCTTCTTCCTGGGCTCGGCGTAATAATAGGCGTCCTGATAGTCGATCGGCGGAATGTTGAGCTTGGCCCAGTCCGGCGCTTCCATCTGCCGCCACATGGCGAACGCCTTCAGCCGCCATTCCAGCAGCCATTCGGGCTCCTGCTTCTTGGCGGAGATGAAGCGGACCGTGTCCTCGTTCAGCCCTTTGGGCGCGAAGTCCTGCTCGATGGCGGAGGACCAGCCATGTTCGTAGGTGGAGGCGCGATCGGCGGCCTCCTGCGCTTCGAGGTTGCGAACGGTGGTGGCTTCTTCGGTCATAGCGTCTGCTCTGCAACTCGTTTCTCGACTTCGCCCGAAACGAACGGAGGCGGGGTGACTTCTCTGGCGAGGCTGGCGATGGTGACGGCGGCGAGCGCCGACCGGATCGCATTGTTCGCCACATTCATGTGCGGACGGACGCGGCAGTCCTGCTCCAGCGAGCAGTCATGCGCGCCCATTTCGGTGCAGGCGGTCATGGCGATGGGGCCTTCCACCGCCTCCACCACATCGGCCAGGGTGATCGCGGCGGGCGGGCGGCTGAGGCGCACGCCGCCGCCGGTCCCCCGGCTCGATTCGAGCAGTCCGGCGGCCGAGAGGCGGCTCACCAGCTTCTGCGCGGTGGGCAGGGGAATGCCGGTTTCGGCGGAGAGCGTGGTCGCGTTCATCTTCACATATTTGTTGGTCGCAGGGTCAAGCCCAGCGCCCGCCCCGCAATGGCGGGCGGCGGCGGACATCAGCACCACGGCATAATCTGCGAAACTCGAAAGCCTCATGACCCTGCGTCTTGCGAACCATTCTCAAATCGGATCGAATCAATCCGATTGCGCATGTGGTCCCGCCCGCGCCCGGAATCAAGGCATTTTTGCTTGGGACGAAGGCTTAGCTGAAACGGTTGATCACGGCCACGTCTCCACCCAGCGAGCGGCGCAGCAGGGTGAGTTGCGCCACGGCGCTGGGTTCGGTCTGCAACTGATGCGGGGTCAAGCCGATGAAATGCTTGATCTCCCGAATGAAATGCGACTGGTCGTAGAAACGCCCGTCGTCGCACAGCGCCTGCCAGCTTTCATGGTCCAGCGCGATCCGCGCGCTGCATCGGAGCGCCCGATATTTGCGCGCCAGCAGCTTGGGCGGGCAGCCATAATATTTGTTGGTGAGCCGGGCGAGCTGGCGCGGCGAGAGGCCGGTGATGTCGGCCAGCGTCTCGATCCGCGGGGAGCCTTCGCCCATCAGCCAGCCATCCACCGCCTCCAGCAGCCGCCATGTCGATTCCGGCAACGGGACCAGCCTTTCCGACAGGAAGGACCAGCAAAGCGCCGACATCCCCTCCGCATCGTCGGTGGCGCGGAGCTGGTCCAGCAAATCGCGGTAGCCGCCAAGATGCGCCATTTCCTGCACGCGATCCGTGAGCGTGCTGGCATCGCCCCCATGCAGGGCGATCCATCCCGCCGGCAGCAGCGAAATGCCGACCACCCGGCCCGGCCCCGTCAGTTCGAAGCGGGTCGCGCCCATGGTCGGACCCAAAAGGCAGACTTCGGGCGTCGGCAATATCGTTCCGTCGTGGAAATGATAATTGCCGCTATTGTCCAGCATGAAGCGAAGTTGCGGTACGTCGGCGCGTGTCACATCCGAATAATGTTCGGCCGTTTCGGTAAAGATATAAAGCGAACCGAAATAGGCGTTGAGTTGTTCGGGCGGCGCGAAATAGCGCAACCGAACCGGTCCCTGTGCCGCGTCGACGGTATAGGACAGCGGCGCATGACCATCTCTTGCCGTGATATTCGACGCCCCCCCGGGCGCCCCGCCTTTATGCGACCGCATATTTCACCCCAGCACGCAATATGCGCCATCGGGGTGAAGGTGCAAGGGCTATGCTTGACGGGATGCCACTTTCCGTCTTGTCCAGAGACGATGAACGGGGGTTCCCGTAAAAACGACCCGGCGGTTTTCACCGCCGGGTCAGGAAAAGGTCTCGTCAGCCATATGGCCTAGAGCCTTCGGGTCGCAGGACTCTCTTACGTCCGAATCGGGGAAATTTTATTGGATGGATCGGACATCGGCCGGACCAAAACGGGACGAATCCACGGAATCTTGTTAAGAAATGCCGTTCCTTCCTTACTGTTGCCGCGTTGCAACAGCGACTCGACGCCGGGCGTCCGCGCTGGCATAGCGCGGCCATGTCGTACCGCCTGATCCGCCCCCTGTTTTTCGCTCTGGACGCCGAGCGCGCCCATCATCTGTCCATCAAGATGCTGCGCCTGATGCCGGTGCCGCCTGCGCTGGAACCCGATTCGATGCTGGCGCAGACCGTGGCGGGCATCGCCTTTCCCAATCCGGTGGGCCTGGCGGCGGGTTATGACAAGGAAGGACTGGTCGCGCACAAGATGCACGGGCTGGGCTTCGGCTTTGCCGAGTTGGGGACGCTGACCCCCCTGCCCCAGCAGGGCAATCCCCTGCCCCGGCTGTTCCGCCTGGCGGAGGATCGGGCGGTGATCAACCGCATGGGCTTCAACAATGGCGGCCAGGCGGCGGCGGCGGAACGGATCGCCAAGCGCAGGCGGCCGGGCGGCCCCGTCATCGGCATCAACATCGGCGCCAACAAGGATGCGGCCGACCGGATCGCGGACTATGCCACCGGCGTCACCTGCATGGCCCCGCTGGCCGATTATCTGACGGTCAATATCTCCTCCCCCAACACGCCGGGATTGCGCGCGCTTCAGGACCGGGCGGCGCTGGACCAGTTGCTGGGCGCGGTCATGGCGGCGCGGGGGGCGAATCGGACGCCGGTCTTCCTGAAGGTGGCCCCGGACCTGGAGCCCGCCGATGTGGAGGATATTGCCGCCGCCTGCATCGACCACAGGATCGACGCGCTGATCGTGTCCAACACCACCATTTCCCGGCCGTCGCTGCAGTCTCCGCTGGCGGGGGAGGCTGGCGGCCTGTCCGGCGCGCCGCTGCACGATCTGGCGCTGCAAAGGCTGCGCGACTTCCGCCGGGCGCTGGGCACGCGGCTGCCGCTGATCGGCGTGGGCGGGATCGCCACGGCGGACCAGGCCTATGCCCGCATCCGGGCGGGGGCCAGCCTGATCCAGCTCTACAGCGCCCTGGTCTATGAGGGGCCTTATCTCGCCCGGCGGATCAATGCCGGGATCAAGGCGCTGATGGCGCGCGACGGCGTGGGGAATATCAGCGAGATAGTGGGTATCGACGCCTGATCCGTCCTATGGGTTGCGAACCGCAACGCAGCGACTAGGGTGCCGGACATGACTTTTCGCCTTTCCGGCCTGCTGGCTGCCTTCACCCTTCATGCCCTTTCCCCCTCTCCGCTCGCCGCGCGGGAGCCGGTCGCGGTCAACGCCACCGTGTCCGCCGCCGATCCCCGGGCGGCGGAGGCGGGGCAGGACATATTGCGCAAGGGCGGCAGCGCCACCGACGCCGCCATCGCCATGATGCTGACGCTGAACGTCGTGGAGCCGCATAATAGCGGCATCGGCGGCGGCGGATTCCTGATGCATCATGACGGGCGGACCGGCGTGCTGGAATCGATCGACGGGCGGGAGACGGCTCCCGCGGCGGCGCGGCCCGACCGTTTCATGGGGGCGGACGGCCAGCCCCTCTCCTTCCGCGAAGCCTGGCCGGGCGGCTATTCCGTCGGCGTGCCCGGCAATGTCCGCCTTGCCTGGGACGCGCATCGCAAATGGGGCAAGCTGCCCTGGGCCGAGCTGTTCCAGCCCGCCATCCGCTTTGCCGAACAGGGATTCGAGGTGCGCCAGCGGCTCGACACGGCGATGAAAGCGGTTGCCCCGGTCTGGGCCGATTTTCCGGAAATCCAGAAATATTTCTGGATCGACGGCAAGCCGGCGCCGATGGGCACGATCCTCAAGAATCCGCCGCTTGCCGCGCTGTTCAGGCGGATCGCGGCGGAGGGACCGGATGCCTTCTATCGGGGCGACAATGCCCGGATGATGGCCGAAACCGTCACCAACGCGCCGAAAAACCCGGTGCCGATGACGGAGGCCGACCTCGCCGCCTATCGGGCGAAGCCGCGCAAGCCCGTCTGCGGCCCCTATCGCGCCTATACGGTCTGCGGCATGGGGCCCGCCTCGGCGGGCGGCATCACCGTCCTTCAGGTGCTGGGCATGGTGGAGCGATTCCCGCTGGCGCAATGGGGCAAGGACGATCCCCGGTCCTGGCATGTCATCGGGGAGGCGATGCGGCTCGCCTATGCCGACCGGGACACCTGGCTGGGCGACCCGGAATTCGTGTCCGTGCCCATCGCGGGGCTGATCGATCCCGGCTATCTGAAGCAGCGTTCGGCGCTGATCGGCATGGGCAAGGCGCTGAACGACTATCGCCCCGGCACGCCCCCGGGCGCGGAGAAGCGCACCGCCGCCCGGCCCCAGCCGGAATCGGGCACCAGCCATTTCGTCGCGGTGGACCGCAATGGCGATATTGCCGCCTGGACCTCCACGATCGAAAGCTTCTTCGGCAGCCAGCTTGTCGCCAATGGCGTGATCCTGAACAATGAACTGACCGATTTCAGCTTCACCCCCGAAAAGGACGGCGCGCCGGTCGCCAACCGGGTCGAGCCGGGCAAGCGGCCGCTGTCGTCCATGTCGCCCACCATCGTCTATGATGCGGCGGGAACCCCGGTCTTCACCATCGGGGCGGCGGGCGGCAGGACCATCATCATGCAGGTCGCCAAGGCGCTGATCGCGCATTTCGACTGGGGGATGTCGGCGCAGGATTCGATCGCCCTGGGATTCCTGTTCTTCGACCGGGACGGTCTGGTCGTGGAACAGGGCACGTCGCTGGAGGGCATGAAGGCGCCGTTGGAGAAGCTGGGGCACAAGGTATCAGTCAGCCGCTTCGGCCTGAAGACCAATGCGGCGGAGCGGACGGCGGACGGCCATTGGGTCGGCGGCGCCGATCCGCGCAGCCCGGGCGTGTCGTTGCAGGAGTGACGCCCCTTCGGCGCACCCTGTTCGCGCGCGGGAGCATGGTGCTCCGGGCAGGCTACCCCTTCAAATCCAGGCCGGCGACGTTGAACTGGAAGGGGAAGACCTTGTCCTTCGGCCCGACCACCAGGTTCACCTTGATCGTCCGGCTGTCCTTGATCGCGTCATAGGCCCCGGCGGCGGGCAGGACTTCGATACCGTCCTTGTTCTCGGTCATGCGGCCCTTCCATTCATGGGTCTTGCCGTCTTCCGTGACCGCCGTGACCTTGCAGTCCGACAGGTCGCAGGTGAAGGGCGCGCCGACCAGCTTGACCGTCACATCCGCCCCGCCCTCCTGCATGGGCTGGACCAGCAGCACGCCGAAGGTGTCGGCCGCGGTCATGGTCTGGACCGCATTGGCGCTGCCGATATAGGCGACCTTGGGCTTTCCGCCCTCGCCGCCCTCATATTTCCAGACCTGCCCGATCTGGTCGCGCTGCGTCGGTCCCTTGTCCTCGGAGGATGAGCAGGCCGCGATCAGCCCCAGGGCGGCAAGCACCGCTATCGATCGCATCGCGTTTCTCCTTCTGTCCGTTTCGATGTCGGAAGGAGAACGCATGGCCCCTGCGGGGTTTCCCTCCGCTCAGCTATAGCGGGCTGCGGTTTCCCGGATCAGCGCGATCATGTTGGGAATGCCCTGCGTCCGATTGGAGCTCAACTGGTTGCGCAGGTCGAACGGCGCCAGCGCGCCTTCGATGTCCGTGGCGGCGATGGCCGCAGGCGGCTGGTCCTGCACGGTGAGGAGGACGAGCGCGATGATCCCCTTGGTGATCGCCGCATTGCTGTCCGCCAGGAAGTGGAGCCGTCCCCCGCCGGCAGAACCGGCGTCGATCACGGTCGGATAGACCCAGACCGCCGCCGAGCAGCCCCGGACCAGCGTGGCGTCGGTCTTGAGCGCGTCGGGCATCGGCTCCAGCGCCTTGCCCAGATCGATCAGCAGGCGATAGCGGTCGTCGGCATCGAGAAATTCATATTCTTCGACCAGATCGGCAAGGACGGGCAATTGGGTCATGGCCGCCCATATAGGGGTAAAATCGGGCGGGGGAAGGCGGTTTCCGCTGCTGCTCCGTCCCCCTTGAGGCAGGTTGGAGGGACAGACGGAGCAAGCCGGTTGGCCTGTCCGGCAAGGATGGAAGCGGCTGCGCCGCCATCACGCCCGCCCCCTGCCCCCGCCCCCTGCCCACCCCCCTTCGCGGGAGGGGGAGCATCGGATTTTCAGAGGTCCACGCCCGCGGCGATCGCTTCCAGCTTGCGGATGCGTTCCTTGAGGTCGGCCACTTCGATCCGCGTCGCGGTGGAGGGTGGTGCTGCCTCGTCCGTTCCGCGGGCGAGTTCCGCGCGCTTGAGGTCCAGCCAGCCATTCCATCCCCGCAGGGCGGTGGCAGCGACGATGGCGAGTCCGGTCAGACCCGCGACCGCCAATGTCAAAGTGATGAGGGGGTCCTGCATATCGTCCTCCCTGTGATGGTGGGCCGCGTCAGTCGCGATCCCGGAGCTTGTCGAATTCGCGGTCCAACGCGGTGCTGCTGTCCGTGGCCAGCCGTTCCAGCACGGCGACCCGGTCCTTCAGCGCCTTCACCTCCGCACGGAGCCGTTCGGCTTCAGGATCGGGTCCGCGCTGGACCAGTTCCTCACCCTTGTGGCGGCGGACGATGCCATATTTGGCGCGAACGACGCTGGCGATTGCCGCTATGGCGACGATGGCGACGACCATTTCGAACGGATTCATGACTTTTTTCCCTTGCTGAGCGTGGGGCCCTTCAGTTGGCGGGGCCGCGCAGGCGCTCGATTTCCCTGTTCAATGCGTGACTTTCATCGGTGACGATGCGCTCGACCACGGCCAGCCTGTCCTTCATCGATCCGAGTTCGGCACGAAGCTGGGCGTTTTCCTGGGTCAGCAGGCTGATCCGTTCCATCGCCTCATTGCCCGCCCGGGGATAGACGGCCTGGCCCCAGGCCCCATCCAACGGATAACCATGCTTGATCCGCAGCCAGGTGGTGAAGATCCATCCGCCCACACCGATCCCGGTACAGATCGCGATCAGCGGCGCGAGTTGCGCGAACATCGCGAATTGTTCCGACATGGCAAACCTCCCTCATTCCGCTCCCCATGGGCGCGGCCCATCAGATGTTGGATTTCTCAGACAAATTGGCCGGCTTTTCGACAGGCTCCCAAGCCCGTTCGATAAACGGCGTAGGCGATGCGATTCCGTCAGCGCAGGCTGTCGATCTCATCCGCCAGCCGGGTGTTGCGGCTGGTATAGTAGGTTTCGATGTCGGCCAGGCGCCGGTCGATGTCGCGAAATTTGGACCGCACGTCGCGGGTGGAGCGCGCCGGATTGGTGCGCACGCCCTGCCAGAATTTCTGGTCGTCGCGGTCGGCATAGAGGCCCAGCGGCTTGTTCTCGGCAAAATAGGCGACGACGAAATAGGCGATCAGCGTCCAGGGAAAGGCCCCCATCAGCGTCACCAGCACGGCGCCGACCCGGACCCACAGCACGTCGATCCCCGTATAGTCAGCAATGCCGGCGCAGACGCCCATCCATTTGCCGTTCTGCTTGTCGAGATAGAATTTGGTGCGACGGGCAGCCATCTCAATTCCTCCTGTCGGGATTTTGGCGTTCGGGATATGGGCGGTCGAACTCATAGCCATCGTCCTGCGACGGACGGGCGGGGCGGAAATCGGGGTTGTCGGCGGCGACGATCCGTTCGACCGTCTGCAGCCGCTCCTCCAGCCGCCGGGCGAGCAGGTGAAGCTCGTCCAGCAGCTTCTCGTCCTCATCGGTGATCTTGGGCGCCTGCTTCCACTTGGTGACATAGTGGAAGATCAGCCAGGGCATGCCGATGAACAGCATGCCGCAGATCATGATGGGCAGGAACACGTCCTCCATGCGTCACTCTCCCTTGTTCATGGACGCCTTGAGCGCGGCCAGTTCGGCATCGACCTTGTCGCTGGCCTTCAGCTCGGCAATCTCTTCCTCCAGCGTCTTGGGCTGGGCGCCAAGACCCATGGCGTCCGCGCGGCCTTCGGCCATGTCGACCCGCCGTTCCAGCATGTCGAAGCGGGCGAAGGCGTCGTTCACCTTCTCGCCGGCATAGGCTTCGCGGACGCGCAGGCGATTCTGGGCGCTTTCCATGCGGGTCACAAGGCTGTTCTGGCGGGCGCGCGCCTCGCGCAGCTTGGCCTGGAGCTTTGCGATGTCCTCTTCGGAGGCGCGCAGCGCTTCGTCCAGCACCCCGATCTCATGGGAAAGCTGCTCCGCCATGTCGGCTGCCTTCTGCTTTTCCACCAGCGCGGCCTTGGCAAGGTCTTCGCGGTCCTTGCTGAGCGCGAGCTGGGCCTTTTCCGTCCAGCTGTCCTGCAGGCCCTGAAGCTTGGCGATGTGGCGCCGCATTTCCTTCTGGTCGGCGATGGTGCGGGCAGCAGAGGCGCGCACCTCGACCAGCGTCTCCTCCATTTCGAGGATGATCATGCGGATCATCTTCGCCGGGTCTTCCGCCCGGTCGAGCAGGTCGGTGACATTGGCGGCGATGATGTCGCGGGTGCGGGAGAAAATACCCATTTGAACTTCACTCCTGGTACGAACTTGTTAGGCAGGCCTTACGCCAGATAGTGCAAGGCTGCGGGGCATTCCTTGTTCGCGAGCATCGGGATTTCGCTGGCGCGGGCCGGGCCGACCGCCGAAAGGATCAGGGTCGATCCGAACAGGACGGAGGCGATGGCGACGGACAGGAACTGGCCGATTTCGCGAACGCTGTTGCTTTGCTTTTCCATGATAAACTCCTGAACCTTGGCCTTCGTCGATGTGCCGCTTGATGCGTCAGCGGCTTCGCTTTCCAACTTTGCAGAAGCCGTGCCAATTTGCGGAAATGACGGAATTTCGCGGTTTTTTACGATTGTCCGAATATTGGGCTTGCCGAAAGATGGGAAATTTCACCATAAGTTGGGGATGGAGAAAAATACCCAGTTCGTCGGCCAGTCGCTGGCCTTTCTGGATGCGGTCGAGCAGGCCGGGCGGGCGGCAGAACTCAACCGGCCGGTCCTGGTCATCGGCGAACGCGGGACCGGCAAGGAACTGATCGCCGAGCGCCTTCACCACCTCTCGCCGCGCTGGGACGAACCGCTGATCGTCATGAACTGCGCGGCCCTGCCCGAAACGCTGATCGAGGCGGAACTGTTCGGCCATGAACAGGGCGCGTTTACGGGCGCGGCGCGGGCGCGGGCGGGGCGGTTCGAGGAAGCCGATGGCGGCACGCTGTTTCTGGACGAGCTGGGCACGCTGTCCATGGCGGCGCAGGAGCGGCTGCTGCGGGTCATCGAATATGGCGAGGTGACGCGGATCGGGGCGTCGAAGCCCATGACCGTCGACGTGCGGATCGTCGCGGCGACCAATGAGGATTTGCCCGCCGCCGCCGATGCCGGGCGGTTCCGGCCCGACCTGCTGGACCGGCTGAGCTTCGAGGTGATCACCTTGCCGCCGCTGCGGGCGCGGGAGGGGGATGTCGCGGTGCTGGCCGATCATTTCGGGCGGCGCATGGCGGCGGAGATCGGCTGGCCGCAATGGCCGGGCTTTTCCGCCGCCTGCATGGCCGAGCTGGAGGCGCATGACTGGCCCGGCAATGTGCGCGAGCTGCGCAATGTGGTGGAACGGGCCGTCTATCGCTGGAATGAGCCCGGGCGGCCGGTCGCGGCGATCGTGTTCGATCCCTTCGCCTCGCCGTGGAAGCCCAAGGCGTTGATGCCGGCAAGGGTGGAGGCGGAGGCGGGTCCGTCAGCCGTCCAGATAGCGAACGGCCATGACGCGATCACCGACCTCAAATCCGCCGTCGATGCGCATGAGGCCGCCATCGTGCGGGCGGCGCTGGAGCGCTACCGCTACAACCAGCGCGCGACGGCGAAGGGATTGGGGCTGACCTATGACCAGCTTCGCCATTGCATGAAGAAACATGGGTTGAGCGCGGGGTAGCCACCTCCCGCAAGCGGGACGGGCTGGAGGTGGGGGTGGGCATGCCGCGCCAGCGGCAATTTGCAACTGAGGACAGAAGCTCGCTCCGCTCGCGCCCACCCCTAACCCCTCCCGTCTACGGGAGGGGGACTATTGTCCTCTTAACGCGTCGGCACGGGCTCCGCGCCCGAATAATCGTAAAAGCCCTTGCCGGTCTTCCGCCCGAGCCAGCCCGCCTCGACATATTTCACCAGCAGCGGCGCGGGGCGATATTTGGGATCGCCGGTCGTGTTCTGCAGCACCTTGCAGATTTCCAGGCAGGTATCGAGGCCGATGAAATCCGCCAGCGTCAGCGGACCCATGGGATGGTTGAGGCCCAGCATCGCGCCCTTGTCGATGTCGACCACGCTGCCCACGCCCTCGCCCAGCGCGAACACCGCCTCGTTGAGCATCGGCAGCAGGATGCGGTTCACCACGAAGCCCGGCGCGTCGAAGGCATGGACGACCTGCTTGCCCAGGCTGGCGGCGAATGCTTCCACCGCGCTCACCGTCTCCGCGCTGGTGGCGAGGCCGCGAATGACCTCGACCAGCGCCATGACCGGCACCGGGTTGAAGAAATGCACGCCCACGAAGCGCCCCGCATCGGGCGCCGCCTGCGCCAGCCGGGTGATCGGGATGGAGGAGGTGTTGGAGGCGAGGATCGCATCGCCGGCCAGCAGGGCGCCGACATTGGCGAAGATCGAACGCTTGATCTCTTCCCGCTCGGTCGCGGCTTCGATCACCAACTGGCAGGCGGCCAGCGGCGCGACTTCGCCCACCGGCGTGATCCGGGCGATGGCTGCGTCGGCGTCGGCCTGCGCCAGCTTGCCCTTTTCCACAGCCTTTGCGAGTTGACGGATGATGCCGTCGCGGCCCTTCTGCGCGCGGGGCAGATCGATGTCGGACAGGATCACCTCATAGCCCGCCTGCGCCGCCACCTGCGCGATGCCCGCGCCCATCTGGCCCGCGCCGATCACGCCCACGGTCCGAATATCCGTCATTGCCGAAACCCTCCTGCACTGAATCCTGTTCGCCGTCCCCGTAGCGCCATGGCAGGCGGGCCGCCAGAGCTTCCGCACGGGCGAAAGCGGACGGAAAGCCCCGGACGGTCGGCGGAGCGCTGATCTTTCTGTGATTTCCCGCTTTGCGCCGCGCCTGCTTGATGGTTAAAAGCCCCGGCATGTCCGTTTCAGACCTGCTGCCCGCGCCGGCGACCGGAAGGTTCATTGCCGCCGTGCATCACTTCCCGCTGCGCGTCTATTTCGAGGACACCGATCTGTCCGGCCTCGTCTATCACGCCAATTATCTACGCTATATGGAGCGGGCGCGGTCGGACATGCTGCGCATCGCGGGGATCGACCAGCGCGGCAATCTGGAGGGGGGAGAGGGCGTCTATGCCGTCACCGACCTTCAATTGCATTATCGCCGCCCCGCCAGGCTGGACGATGACCTGATGGTCGTGAGCCGCGTCACCAAAGTCGGCGCCGCTTCATGTTCCATTCATCAGACGGTCATGCGCGATGGGGAAATACTGACGCAAGGCGATGTTTCCGTCGCCTTCCTGACGCCCCAGGGCCGCCCGCGCCGGCAACCCAAGCCCTGGACCGACATTTTCAGCCGTTTGATGAGAGGGGAAGACATCAACCCATGAGCCTTTCGATGCCCGACGTTGGCCTTGCGGTCGGCAATGCCGCGCAAGCCGCCACCATTTCGCCGCTGGCCCTGTTCCTTCAGGCCGACATCGTCGTGAAGGTGGTGATGCTGGGCCTGCTGCTGGCCAGCATCTGGACCTGGGCGATGATCATCGGCTTCAGCTTCACCCTGCGCAAGGCGAGCCGGCAGAGCCGGGCGTTCGAGCAGGATTTCTGGAAGGCGGAGGATATAGACCGCTTCTACGAAGCCCGCGGCAAGGCGGAATTCCCCGCCGCCAGGGTGATGGCCGCGGGCGTCACCGAATGGCGCCGCTCCACCGCGCAGAAGGTGATCGACCGGGAGGGCACCCGCGACCGGCTGTCGACCGCCATGTCCAGCACCATCGCGGCGGAGGTCGACCGGCTGTCGGACCGGCTGAACATCCTGGCCACCATCGGGTCGGTCGCGCCCTTCGTCGGGCTGTTCGGCACGGTATGGGGCATCATGCGGGCCTTCACCAGCATCGCGGCGGAGCAGAACAGCAGCCTGGCGGTCGTGGCGCCGGGCATTGCGGAGGCGCTGTTCGCCACCGCCATCGGCCTGTTCGCGGCGATCCCGGCGGTGATCGCCTACAACCGCTTCAGCCATGGCATCAACCGGATGGAATCGGGGCTGACGCGCTTTGCCGACGGCTTCTATTCGACGCTGAGCCGCGAGCTGGAGGCGCAGCGGTGACGGGTGAAAGAGGAGCGCGCTGATGGCCATGTCCGGACCTCCCTCCGGCCGGCGCGGCCGTCACCGCGCGCCGATGGCGGACATCAACGTCACGCCGCTGGTCGACGTCATGCTGGTGCTGCTGATCATCTTCATGGTGACGGCGCCGCTGCTGGTCACGGGCGTGCCGGTGAACCTGCCCGAAACCCGCGCCAAGGGGCTGGACCAGGACCAGAAGCCGACCGTGGTGTCGATCGATCGCGACGGCGGCGTCTTCATCGACGACGCGCAGATCAGCGACGCCGAACTGCCCGGCCGCCTGGCCGAGATCATGTCCGCCAATGCCGGCAAGGCCGAACCGCCGCAGATATTCCTGCGCGCCGACAAGGGGCTGGACTATGGCCGGGTAATGCTGGTCATGGGCGAGCTGAACCGGGCGGGACTCAACAAGGTCGCGCTGGTCAGCACCGGTTCCGAAGGCGGTTCCGCTGTCAGCAGCGGTTCAGAATAGGGGCCATAGGTCGTGGCGATGGATCGCGCGGAGAAAATCGGCCTTGGCGTGGCGACGGCGGGACATGTCCTGCTGTTCGGCCTGCTGTCGTCCGGCTTTCTGGCCACTCCCAACCCCCTGAAGCTCAATTCGCCGCCGATGGACGTCAGCCTGGTGGATGAGGTGGCGCTGAAGTCGACGGCGCCGCAGGTTTCGACGCAGCCGCCCCCGCCCAGCGTCGCGCCGGAGCAAGGGCCGACCGAGGATGCCGCGCCTGCGCCGGAACCCGAACCGGCACCGCAGCCCGAACCGACCCCGGCGCCGCCGGCTCCCCGGCCCGCGCCGCCCAAGCCGGTGGCAAAGCCAGCGCCGCCCAAGCCCGCGCCCGCTCCGCCGAAGAAGGATATGCCCGCCGCCAAGCCCAAGCCGGCGGCGGAAAAACCCGCCCCCGCCAAGTCCAAGCCTGCGCCGGAAAAACCCAAGCCAGCCGCCGCCGCGCCCGCCAAGGCGTCGCAGAAGCCCGCGGCCAAACCCAGGTCCGACGCGCCTGCCCGCGCTTCGGGACAGGGCAAGGCGGACAAGCCCAAGGGGTCGCTGCTGGGCAAGGATTTCCTGAAGGGCATCGACACCGAGGATGACGCGCCGCGCAAGCCCGCGCCGCCGCCCGCCGCCGCCATGGGCCCCGCGCAGAAGGCCGCGCTGGACGCGGAAATCCGCCGCCAGCTCAAGCCCTATTGGAAATCCCCGAGCGGCGCGGACATCGAGCAGCTTCGCACCTTCGTCGATGTGCAGCTTGCCCGCGACGGTTCGCTCGCGGGGCAGCCGCAGGTCGTCAACACCACCGGCATCACCGCCAGCAACCGCACGCAGGTGACGCTGCATCAGGAACTGGCGGTGAAGGCGATCCGCCTGGCCGCGCCGTTCAAGCTGCCGCCCGCTCTTTATGATGGCTGGAAATCCCTCCGCATCTCCTTCGACAAGAGGCTATCGCAATGACCCGACCCTTCAGGACAGGAAAGGCCCGAGCCATGTTCGGCGCCGCGCTGGGGGCGCTGCTGCTGGCGTTCGCGCCCGCCGCTTCCGCGCAGCTCAGCGTCGATGTGACGGACGAATCCTCCTCCAACCTCAAGATCGTCGTCCCCGCGCTGCCGGCGCAGGCGGAAGTCTCCACGCCCGCAGGCGGTTCCACCGAACTGGGCCGCAAGATCGCCGAGGTGATCGCCGCCGACCTCAAGGGGTCGGGCCTGTTCGATCCCTCCGGCCCCGGCGGCATCCCGACCATCGCCTTTCCCGAAGTCACCAATCCCGCCTACGATAAATGGGGCGCCTATCAGGCGCTGGTGCAGGGCTTCGTGCGCACCACCGGGGGCGAGGCGGACATCACCGTCGGCTGCTATCTCTACGACGTGGCGCTGAAGCAGGAACTGACGCGGCAGGGCTATGTCGTCGCGCCCCGCGACTGGCGGCGGGCCGCGCATAAATGCGCCGACGCCATCTATGCGCGTCTGTCGGGGGAAAGCCCCTTCTTCGACAGCCGCATCGCCTATATCGCGGAAAGCGGTCCCAAGGGGAACCGCACCAAGCGCCTCGCCATCATGGATTCGGACGGCGCGAACCACCGTTTCATCACCAATGGCCAGTCGATCGCGCTGACGCCGCGCTTTTCGCCCGACTACAAGTCGATCGTCTATGTGAGCTACCTGAACAACCGGGTCCGCATCTATGTCTATGACATCGGCACGGGACGGCAGCGGCTGGTGACGGAAAGCAACAATCCGACCTTCGCGCCGCGCTGGTCGCCCGACGGCCGCAACATCCTCTTTTCCATGGCGATCGCCGGCAATACGGACATCTATCGCGTTTCGGCCAGCGGCGGCGCGCCCGTGCGCCTGACCACGGCGCCGGGCATCGATGTCGGCGGCAGCTATTCGCCCGACGGCCGCCAGATCGTCTTCGAAAGCGACCGCTCCGGCAGCCAGCAGATCTATGTCATGAACGCCGACGGTTTGGGCCAGCGCCGGATCAGCCATGGCGGCGGCCGCTATGCGACGCCCGAATGGAGCCCGCGCGGCGACCTGATCGCCTTCACCAAGATTTCAGGCGACTTCAAGATCGCGGTCATGACGCCGACCGGCGACAATGAGCGCATCCTGACCAATGGCTGGCAGGATGAGCAGCCGAGCTGGTCGCCTAATGGCCGCGTGCTGCAATATTTCCGCACCACGCCGGGCCGGGAGGGCAGCAGCCAGGTGTGGCAGGTCGACCTGACCGGCGTGAACGAACGGCGCATACCGACGCCGCTCAGCGGTTCGGACCCGGCCTGGGGGCCCTTGCTGCCCTGATATGCGCGGCCATCCCACTCAGGGCGGACTGCCCACGCTCCTGATCTGCATTATATCGGAACCGAATCGTCCCGACTGCGTAACGACTTTCAGACCATGTTGAGGAGCAACCCGATGAAACTATCCCGTCCCCTGCTGATGGCGACCGCCGTCATAGCCCTTGCCGCCTGCTCCAAGAAGCCGCCACAGGAACTGCCGCCTGCGCCCGGCGGCGACGGTTCGGCGCAGACCGGCGGACCGGCGACGCCTTCGGGCCCGGTCAAGGGCAGCCAGGAGGATTTCGTGGCTTCCGTCTCGTCGGACCGCATCCTGTTCGACACCGACCAATATGATGTCGACGCGCAGGATCAGCAGATACTGCAGAGCCAGGCCGCCTGGCTGCAACAGAACCCCAATGTCCGCGTGACCATAGAGGGTCATGCCGACGAGCGCGGCACCCGCGACTATAATATCGCCTTGGGCGAGCGCCGCGCCAATGCGGCGAAGAACTATCTCGCGTCGCTGGGCATCGACGCTGGCCGCATCACCACCGTCAGCTATGGCAAGGAACGCCCCGCCGCCCTGGGTTCGGACGAAGCGGCCTGGGCGCAGAACCGCCGCGCGGTGACGGTCACCGTCCAATATTGATCCCGTGAAGCATTGGAGTCCCAACAGCTCCATGACCCGCCGGTCCCCAGGATCGGCGGGTGTTCTTTTCCCCTTTAAATGGCAGCCAGTTCCCGCGCAGGAGCATGTTGCGCCCTGATCTGGTCAAACCAGCTTACGACCAGCCACCGCCGAGAGCGAGGAAGATGGCGATCTGGTCCTGCACCAACTGCACCCGCGCCGCCGCCGCCGAAGCCTCCGCATTGGCGAGCGAGCGTTGCGCGTCCAGCAGGGACAGGAAATCGCCGCGCCCGAAGCGGAACAGCTTGCCCGCCTGCGCCGCCGAAACGCCTGCGCTATCCCGCGCCCGGTCGAGCGCGGCCGTCTGCTCGGCATGGCGGCGGTAGCTTTCCAGCGCCGTTTCCGTCTGCCGCAAAGCCTCCAGCACAGTTCCGTCGAAACGGGCGAGATCGGCCTGTACCTGCGCATCGGCCTGCGCGATCCGCGCCCTGACGACAGGCCGGTTGGGGAAGCTCCAGCTCAGCAGCGGGCCCAGGCTCATGCCGAAGCTGGTGCCCGAACCGAAGCTTTTGAGCGGTCCGGCGAGCCCCAGCGATCCGCCGATGCTGACCTGCGGATAGAGGTCCGCGGTCGCCACCCCGACGCGGGCGGTGTCGGCGGCGATGCTGCGTTCCGCCTGTCGGATGTCGGGCCGCCGCCGGATCAGCGCCGCGCCGTCGCCCACGGGCATGGGTGCGTTCAGCGCCGGCAGCGTTGCGCAGCCCTCCACTTCCCTGGGATAATCCGCAGGCGATCGCCCCAGCAGCGTCGCCAGCAGATAGAGTCCGCTCTGCCGCTGCGCATCGAAGGCGGGAAGGCTCGCCTCACTGGCGTCGACCGCCGCCTGCGCCCGGCTGACGTCGAAGGCGGTGCCGCGGCCGCCCCTGAACAGCCGCTGGGTGGCGTTGAGCGTCTCCCGCTGAAGCGCGACGACGCGCCGGTTGACGGTCAGCGAATAATTGGCGGCGCAGACCTGCGCATAGGCCCTGGCCGTGGCGGCCGCCACGCTGACCCGCACATAGTCGCGCGCCGCCACGACCGTTTCCAGGTCGGCGGTGCTCGCCTCTATCGCGCGCCTGATCCGGCCGTTGAGGTCGAGCGGATAGGAGGCGGCAAGGCCCAGATCATAGCCGACCACGCCCGGCAGGCTCTCCGCCGTGCCGGAAGGCCGGGCAAGCGTCCCGCCGCCGCTGACCGTGGTACCGACGGTGCGCCCGGCCTCCGCCTCGCGCAGCACCGCCTCCGCCGCGGTCAGGTTCGCATCCGCCACGCGCAGGTCGGTGTTGGCGGCGAGCGCCTGTTCGACAAGCGCATCGAGCCGGGGATCGTCATAGAGCCGCCACCAATGATCGGGCAGTTCGACATTGCTGAAGCTGGGGTCCTGCGCCGACAGGAATGCGCCCTGCGCGGCGGGGGCAGTGGCGGCGGACTTTTCCGGCGGGCGATAGTCAGGGCCCGCGGTGGCGCAGGCGGCTAGCGCCAAGGCGAGAAAGGGCGTCCATATCTTCGCCCCACATCCGCTCCCTTCGGGTGAAGGCTGTCGGCTTCCCAAGAAAGAAAAGGGCTTCGACAAGCTCAGCCCGAACGGCGAGAAGGTGTCGGGAGCCGCGACATTATGCATGGCGGCACGCTCCCGGTTTCGCGTCCTTCCGCGCCGGTTCGATCGTCACCGTGGCCGTGCGCCCGGCGATCAGCTTCACCTCCGGCGGCACCCGTGTCAGCTTCACCCGTACCGGGATGCGCTGGGCCAGGCGGACCCAGGAGAAGGTCGGCTCGACGGTCGGCAGCAGATTGCCCGAATCCGAACGGCTGCTGTCGTTGATGCCATAGGCGATGCTGTCGACCCGCCCGTAGAGGTCCTGCGCCTCGCCCATCAGCCGCACCGTCACCGGCGCGCCGATGCAGACCAGCGGCAGCTTGGTTTCCTCGAAATAGCCTTCGATGCGCAGGCTGTCGCGGTCGACCAGCGCCATGGCCTGCTGCCCCGCCGCGACGAAATCGCCCGGATGCAGGTCGAGGTTCGTGACCACGCCGTTGACCGAGGCGACCACCCGCGTTCGCTTGAGATTGAGGGCGGCGGCATCGCGCGCGCTCATCGCTTCGGCCAGCGCAGCCTCCGCCGTCGCGACGCGCGCGACATTCTGCTCATGCGCCTCCTTCGCCACCAGCTCGCCCAGCGCGACGTCGCGGGTCGCCTCCCGCCGCGCCTGACCGAGTGTGGCCCGGGCGCTGGCGATCTGCGCCTCCGCCTGCTCCAGCGCCAGCGCATAGCGCGGCCGGTCGATCACGAACAGCAGGTCGCCCGCCCTGACTGCCTGGTTGTCATGCACGGCGACGGAGGTGACGAGCCCGCCAATGTCCGGCGTCACCCGGACCACATCGGCGCGCACCCGCCCGTCGCGGGTCCAGGGGCTACGCTCATAATGGTTCCACATCCATATCGCCACCAGCACGGCGACGATGACGATGACGATGGTGGCGGCGCTCCTGATCAGGGCAGGGGGGATCAGCGTGGCGGCAAAACGGTTCATAGGCGGATTCCAAGGGTGGGAACGAGGAGGGCGAGCGCGCCCAGCACCAGCACGAAGATGCTGAGGTCGACCGCCGCGCGATAGGCGAGGAAACGATAGAGGCCGAAAGCGCCGATCAGCCGGGTGACGCCCCAGCTCAGGATCAGCGCCACCAGCGCGAGCAACAACAGGGTCGGCACATAGACGCCGCCCAGGGCGATTTCTCCGGTCATGCGGCCACTCTCCGATAGCCTTCGCTTTCAGGGAACAGGTTGCGGCGCAGGCTGACCAGCGCGAGTATGGCCTCCCGCCGGATCACCGCGCTGGGATTGCGCGACAGGTCGCCGATCGCATGGTCGATGTCGGTGAGCAGGGCAGGCTTCGCGGGCGCGGGCGCATCCGGGTCCAGCCCGCGATAATGCGCGCTGACGCCCGTCAGCACATCGGCCAGCGGCGCCGCTTCATCGGCGGGCAGGTCGAGCCGCAATTGCCGCAATTCGCCAATGGCGACGCCGGTCCGCAGGTCGCGCAGCGCGTCGTAGAGCGGCCGCCCGCTGTCGGACCGCACCGCCGCCAGACGCGGCGCCAACAGGGCGATGCGGTCCAGCATCCGGTTGATCCAGCCGCGCAGATCGGGCGGCGTCATCAGTGTGGCGCGGTTGGCGATGTCGTTCCAGCCCGCGCGCACGGTGCGCCGGATCGCCCGCTCCACCCCCGCCGACTGCAACAGCCCGGCCATGATGATCGCGAACCAGATGCCCACCAGCTGCGCCACGGTGCCGTTGGCGTAGCTGGCAAAGGCGCTGACATAGCGATCCGACAGCAGCACCGGGCTGCCCAGCCCCAGCAGCGTCGGCAGGGCGATGCCCATCCAGCGCGGCGACGCCATCATCGTGCCGAGCAGCAACAGCATCGGCGCATAGGCGGCCGCCAGCATGGCGAAGCCGTCGAGGCGCGGCATGATCGCATAGCCATAGACCGCGCCGAGCAGCGAAGCGGCGATGGTGCCGATCATGAAGCCCTTGAGCGGCGCCAGCGGATTGTCCGACGCGGCGAACAGGGAAAGGAACACGCCCGCCAGCATCACCGCGCTGCCGCCGTCCTTCCAGCCGCTGCCGATCCACAATGCGCAGCCCACGGCCACGGTGACGAAGGCGCCGAGGGCCCCGCGCGCCGCCCCGGCATAATCCCTGTGCAGTTCGCGGTTGCGCCGCCCCTCCAGCAACTCACCGACGCGGGGGCTAACCGCCTCCCGCCTGTGCGTCACCATCTGGTCGTAAAGGTCGCGGCAGTCGCGATGCGCCGCGATCAGGGCGGCCAGCCGGGCGAACAGGCTGAGGCGCATCATGTCCGCCCACCCCATCTCCGCCCGCGCCGCAGGCTCCAGAGCGGCGCAGCGGGCGATCAGGGCATCCGCCGCCGCGGTGCGAAGGATGATGTCGTCGCCGGGGTTGACGATCCAGGCGCGGACATCCGCGATCAGTTCTTCGACCTCCCGCGGCACCTTTCCGCCGCTCGCCGCCTTCAGCATGGCCAGCCGGTCCTCCACGGCCGCGCCCAGGGGCAGCAGCAGCGAAAGCTGGTCCTGCATCGCGCGCACCGTGCGCACGCGGGGCGCGAGGCGGCTGATGTCGAAGGGCAGGTGCACCGACATCTGGTGCAGTTCGGTGATGTCCTGCGCCAGACGGCGGCGTTCCTGCGCCAGTCCCTCCACCGGCTCCAACGCAATGGCGTCATGCGACCAACGCTCCGCATCGCGCAGCATCGCCTCCACCCGCACCAGCAGCAGGTTGGTGATGGAGCCGGGGAAGACGACGCCGTGGACCAGGCTGCCGCACATGATGCCGATGGTGATTTCCTGCACGCGCAGCGTCGCCACGGTGAAGATGGTCTGCGGCGTGTCGACGTCGGGGAAGACGATGAGGCAGGCGCTATAGCCCGCCAGCACGAACATATAGGATCGCGGCGTGCGGTCGAGCAGGGAGACGAAGACGCACAGGGCCAGCCAAAGCGCCATGGCGAGCGACAGCAGTTCCGGCGCATTGACCAGCGGCGGCACGATGGCGACGGAGAAGATCGCGCCGGTCAGCGTGCCGATGACGCGGAACACCGCCTTGGAAATCACCGCCCCGGCCAGCGGCTGGGCGACGATATAGCTGGTCAGGAAGGCCCAATAGGGCCGCTCCAGCCCGATGCTGAGCGCGACATAGAGCGCCAGCATCGCCGCCGCGAAGCATTTCAGGGAAAAGAGCGCGGCAGGCCAGCCGATGCGCTCTCCAAGGGCGTTCATATCAGCGCTCGCATGTCGGGCCATTCATGGCGGGCCGTCCCGTTACGACTGACCCCGCCGCTCGGCCATGCGCCGCTCCAGCAGGTTCAGCAGGTTGACGATGATCTCGATCGCGGCATCGGGCACGCCGTCGAGCAATTCGCGCCGGAGATTCTCCAGCCTGGCCTCTATCCGGCCCACCAGCTCCTGCCCCTCCGGCGTGAAGGCGACTCGATTCGACCGCCGATCATCGGGATTGGGCACGCGCTCCACAAGCCCCGCCGCCTGCAGCTGGTCCAGCGTCCGGACCAGCGAAGGCTGGGCGATGCCCAGTTCCTCCGCCAGATCCGCCTGCCGGACGTCGGGGCCCAGTCGGTCGAGATAGATGAGGCACCAGCCCGCGCTGTTCGAGACGCCGAATTCCGCCAGCGCCAGATCGGCCAGTTGCCGCCACTGGCGCGCCACCTGTGGCATTTTATGCGCGAGGGCGCGCTTTAACTCCGATCGGGACATTTTTCTTAGATAGCTAACTAATGTCCTACGTCAAGGGATTTTCGTTTCTCTCCATCGCGGGATGGAGCAGAAGCGGCCTTGGGCGGGTGGAGTTAAAAGGGGCCCCGATCTGCCGCGCCCGCGAGCGGTCCCCCAGGTTGCGCGCAGGGGAAATTTTTGGCGCGGCACGAAAAAGGGCCGGAAACTCGCGTTTCCGGCCCTTTTTCCGCCCTGCTGGAACCCTCAGGCCCGGCGCGTCCCCGAAAAGCCCGCCGTGCCGAACGCGCCAAGCTGCATCGTCCCGGTGATGGCATCGCCATTCACCTCCGCCTCGCATTCCAGCGTCATCGGCATCGGCAGCGTCATGTTCATCTTCCAGCGCAGCTTGTTGCCGTCCACCTTGCCCTCGGCCACGTCGAGCGAACCCATCATGCCCGCGAAGGTGCCATGAAAGCCGTCGCCCGAGCTGATGACCGTCAGCACGCCATTCTGGTCGCCCATCGGCGTTTTCGCGACGCAGTCATAGGCGCCATCCACTGCTGCCATAGCACTTCTCCTTTACGTAACCGTCAATCGGCCAATGTGCCCATTTCCACCGGAAGGCCGACGACGTCAAGCTGCGGTTTCACCAGTTTCGCGTCGCCCACGACCACCCAGATCAGCCGGTCGGGATTGATCGCATCCCGCGCCGCCTTGTCGAGATCGGCAGCCGTCATCGCGCGGTACACGCCCGGTAGCGTCTCATAATAATCATCCGGCCGCCCGAGCATCCGGTTGCGCATCATCGCGCCGAGCAGGTCGGACGAGGTTTCGAAACTGCCGGGCAGCGACAGGATCTGGCTGTTGATCGTCTGGTTGCGTTCCGCCTCCGTCGTGCCCTTGGCGGTCAGGAAGTCGCTGATGTCCTTCCGCGCGGCGACGATGGACTCCCCGGTCTTGTCGGTCTGGACCGGGGCATAGACCAGCAGCGGGATCGTCTCCTTGACGCCGGGCAGCGCGCTGCCCGCATAATAGGCCCAGCCCTTGGTCTCTCGCAGGTCCATGATCAGGCGGGAGGTCGAGCTGCCGCCCAGCACCTCATTGGCGGTCAGCAGCGTCACCGGATTGTCCGTGCCCGCCTTGTTGGTGAGCAGCCCGGCGAGGATCATCGACTGCGGGCTTTGCGGCTTGTCGACCAGGATGATGCGCGAAGGGCGCATCATGCGATCCATGCGGAACAGCTTGGCGCCCTTGGCCGCCTTGGGCGCCTTCCAGTCCCCGAAGCGCTTTTCCAGCAGCGGCATCACGTCGGCCAGCGTCGTGTCGCCGGTGACGAAGATCGTCGCATTGTCGGGCCGCATCCATTTGTCGTGGAAGGCGACGAGATCGGCCCGCGTCACCGCCTTGACGCCGCTTTCCGTGCCCGATCCGGTGAAGGGAATGCCATAGGGATGCGCCTGCCCATAGAGAAGCGGCGGCAGCAGGCGTTGCGCGATCGGCATGGGTTCGGTCTTTTCCGCCGCGATCCGGGTCAGCACCTGGCCGCGCAGGCGTTCGACCTCCGCCGGCGCGAAGGCCGGGTTGCGGATCACGTCCGCCAGCAGGCCCAGCGAGGCGTCCAGATTGGGCTTGAGCGCATAGAGACCGACATTGGTCGCGTCCATGCCATTGCCCGCGCTGATCGAGGCGCCCAGCCGTTCCTGCTCCTCCGCGATCTGCACGGAGCTGCGCGTCGTCGTGCCTTCGTCCAGCAGCGCCGTGGTCAGGCCCGCCGTGCCCAGCTTCGCCTTGTCGTCGGCCGCGTTGCCCGCATCGAAGGACACCGACACCCGCACCACCGGCACCGTTGCTCGGCGCGCGAAGACGATGGGAATGCCGTTCTTGAGCGTCGCATGCTCGACCGCCGGGAATTCCAGGTCCTTGACCGGCTCGATCCCCGGCTCAGCGATTTTTGTGGGCGGCGGCGGGGTCGCCGCGACCGGCGCGGGCTTCTTGGGATCGCGGAAATAGGCCGGATGATGGGTCGCGTTGCCCGCCAACGCATTGTCCTCGGCCGACCGCTCGCCCGGGGCGACGGTCAGGCGGAACACCGGCCGGGACAACCATTTGCGCGCCGCCTCGCTCACCGATTGGGGCGTCGCGGCGGCGGCAGCGGCCAGATCCTTCTTATATTTGGCCGGATCGCCCGAATAGACGGCGCCCTCGGCCAGCGTCACCGCCTTGCCGCTGAAGCCGCCGACCTTCTCCAGCCCGCCGATGGTGCCCGAAAGCTGCTGCGTCGCGGCGCGCTGCACCTCGTCCGCCGTCGGCCCCTTGGCGAGATAGTCGGCCAGAAGCTGGTCGAGCCGCTTGCCCACCGCCGCCGGGTCCTGTCCCGGCTTCACGTCCACGGTGATCTCCGCGATGGAGAGCTTCTCGAAGGGCTGGATGCTGGCCTTCACGCCCACGGCGATCTTCTCGTCCCGCACGAGGATATTGTCGAGCCGCGAGGATTTGAGGCCGCCGAACACAGCCATCGCCAGGTTGAGCGGCGTCAGATCGTCCGAATTCACCCCCGGCACGATCCAGTTGCGATAGAGCCGGGTGGCGGCGACATTGTCGTGCATCACCTTCTCGACGTCCCTGTCGAGCGTCGGGACGGCCGCATCCACATCCTTGGGCGCGGGACCGGCGGGGATATTGCCGAACCACTTCTCGACCTTGGCCTTCGCCGTCGGCACGTCGATGTCGCCCGCCAGCACCAGCACGGCGTTGTTCGGACCATAATGGGTCTTGAACCATGTCTGCACATCGGCAAGGCTGGCGGCGTTCAGGTCCGCCATCGAACCGATGGTGGAGTGGCGGTAGGGATGCCCCTCCGGCAGCATGGCGGCGAGCTGCGCATATTCGACCAGCCCATAGGGCTCATTCTCGCCCATGCGCTTTTCATTCTGCACGACGCCGCGCTGGGTATCGAGCTTGGTCTGGGTGACGGCGCCCAGCAGATGGCCCATGCGGTCGGATTCCAGGAACAGCGCCCGGTCCAGCGCGCCGGTCGGCACCGTCTCGAAATAATTGGTGCGGTCGAACCAGGTCGTGCCGTTCCAGTCGGTGGCGCCGATGTCCTCCAGCCGCCCGAAGAAAGGTCCGTCGGCATTTTCGGAACCGTAGAACATCAGATGTTCGAACAGATGGGCGAAGCCGGTCTTGCCCGCCGGTTCGAAGCGCGAGCCGACATGATACCAGATGGACACGCCCACGACCGGCGCCTTGCGGTCGGTGTGGACGATGACGCGCAGCCCGTTCTTCAGCGTGAACTGCTCATAGGGAATGTTCACCGCCGCGACCAGGCTGGAAAGCGGCGCGGGCGCGCTCGCCGCCTGGGACGCCGGAGCAGCCGCCGCCTGCATCATGGGCACGAACGCGAGCGAGGACAGGCCGAGCATCAGGGCCATCCGGCGGGAAATGGGGGAGAAGGTCATCGGCGCCTCATGATGGTCAGTGGATCGGCGGGCAGCATAGCGGGGCGTTTTAGCTGTGCAATACGCATGTGGGAGAGGCGCCTCATCCTCCGGCAAGGGCGAGAGGCCGCTGGACAGACGAAACCAGCGCGCTAGGCTTCCCTTCCAACCATAAACAGAGGTTTTCGCACCCGATGCGCCTTCGGTCCTTCGCCTTCGCTTCCACCTTCGCCCTTGCCCTCGCCACCCCCGGCCCAGCGCCCGCCGAAACCGCGCCCGCCATCAGTGCGGAGGGCATTCGGGCCGACATCGGCTTCCTGGCCGACGACCTGCTGGAGGGGCGCGACGCGGGCACGCGCGGCTATGACATCGCCGCCCGCTATGTCGCCGCGCGGTTCGAGACACTGGGCCTGCGGCAGGCGGTTGCCGACAGCTGGTATCAGCCCGTGACGCTTGCCGTGGCGCGGCTCGACAAGGGGGCCGCCCCGTCGATGGACATTGGCGGCAGGCGCTTCGCCAATGGCGACGATGTCGCTGTCGGCGCCTTCGGCCGGGAGCCGCGGCAAAGCATCGAGGCGCAGGCGGTGTTCGTCGGCTATGGCCTGAAATCCGGGCGCGAGAAGATCGACGATTATGCCGGTCTCGACCTGCGCGGCAAGTTCGCGGTGGCGCTGTCCGGCTCGCCCGTCGGCATGCCGAGCGAGATCGGCGCGCACCTGGCCGCCGAAAAGGCGCTGGCGGCGCAGCAGGCCGGGGCCATCGGCCTCATCACCATTCCCACCACCGGCTATCTGCGCCGCACCCCCTGGGAGAAGCTGCGCGACCGGGCGCAGCATCCGACGGTGAGCTGGCTGGAAAAAGACGGCCAGCCCTATGTCCGCACTCCCGGGATCCGCGGCACCGGCACAGTGACCGGCGCCGCCGCCGACGCGCTGCTCGCCGGATCGGGCAGGAGCCTGTCCGCGATCCGCGCCGAGGCGGAGAAGAAGGGCGTCCGGCCCAAGGGCTTCGCGCTGAAGCCCGGCATCCGCATCGACCGCGCCAGCACCGTCGAGACCGTGCCCAGCCGCAATGTGCTGGCGGTGCTGCCCGGTTCCGACCCGGCGCTGGCCCGGGAATATGTGCTGCTGATGGCGCATCTCGACCATCTGGGGGTCAAGGAAGACGGCAAGGGGCCGGACAGGGTCTATAATGGCGCGATGGACAATGCGTCGGGCGTGGCGACCCTGCTGGCGGTGGCCAAGGCCTTTGCGGAGAGCGGGGAGCGGCCGAAACGCTCCATCCTGTTCGCGGCGGTGACGGCGGAGGAAGACGGGCTGCTGGGGTCGCAATATCTGGCGCGGAACCCCGTCCTGCCGGCGGGGGGCAAGCTGGTCGGCGTGGTCAATCTCGACATGCCGATCCTGACCTATGATTTTCAGGACGTGATCGCCTTCGGCGCCGATCATTCGACCCTGGGACCGATTGTCGAGAAAGCGGCGAAGGCCGAGGGCGTTTCGCTCTCGCCCGATCCCCTGCCGGCCGAAGGGCTGTTCACCCGGTCCGACCATTATCGCTTCGTGCAGGAGGGGGTGCCGGCGGTGTTCCTGATGACCGGTTTCGCCGGGCCGGGGAAAGAGGCGTTCGAACATTTCCTCAAGACCGACTATCACCAGCTTTCCGACCAGATGAGCCTGCCCTTCAACTGGGGCGCGGCGGCCAAGTTCGCCAAGGTGAACTATGCCATCGCGCGGGAGATCGCGGACGAGCCGCAGACGCCGCTCTGGTACAAGGGGGATTTCTTCGGGGACGCCTTTGCGCCGGATGCGCCAAAAGCGGTGAAGCGATAGGGAACATGTGTTCCCCGCCCGAGGTTTAACGCAGCGTGCTCCCGCGACCCGAAGGTCGGCCTGAGCCAATGCAGGCGTCCAGTTTTGACGGTGGGACCGGCTTCCCGCCTTCATAAGGAACATGGTGCGCCAGGACGTAAGGATATTTGCGTAGAGCCTCTTGTGTTGCTTTTATGCAACATTACATCGTGACGAGCTTCACGAAGGGGAACATGATGAACCTCGAAAAATTCACTGACCGCGCCAAGGGCTTCCTCCAGTCGGCGCAGACCGTCGCGATCCGGATGAGCCATCAGCGCATCGGCCCGGAGCATCTGCTGAAGGCGTTGCTGGAGGACCAGCAGGGCATGGCGTCCGGCCTGATCAAGGCAGCGGGCGGCGACGCCGGCGTGGCGCTGCGCGAAACCGACGCAGCGCTGGCTAAGGTGCCTGCCGTATCCGGCAGCGGCGCGCAGCAGACCCCCGGCCTGGACAATGATGCCGTGCGCGTGCTGGACAGTGCCGAACAGATCGCGACCAAGGCGGGGGACAGCTTCGTCACCGTCGAGCGGCTGTTGCTGGCCCTCACCCTCGCCACCACCACGGCGGCCGGCAAGGCTTTGGCCGCGGCTGGCGTGAAGGCGGAGGCGCTGAATGCCGCGATCAACAATCTGCGCGGGGGGCGCACCGCCGACACGGCGGGCGCGGAGGATCGCTACGACGCGCTCAAGAAATTCGCCCGCGACCTGACCGAAGCGGCGCGCGAGGGCAAGTTGGACCCCGTGATCGGCCGCGACGAGGAAATCCGGCGGACGATCCAGATCCTGGCCCGCCGCACCAAGAACAATCCCGTCCTCATCGGTGATCCCGGCGTCGGCAAGACCGCGATTGCCGAGGGGCTGGCGCTGCGCATCGCCAATGGCGACGTGCCCGATACGCTGAAGGACCGCACGCTGATGGCGCTCGACATGGGCAGCCTGATCGCGGGCGCCAAATATCGCGGCGAGTTCGAGGAGCGGCTGAAAGGCGTGCTGGACGAGGTGAAGGGCGCGGAAGGCCAGATCGTCCTCTTCATCGACGAGATGCACACGCTGATCGGCGCGGGCAAGTCCGAGGGCGCGATGGACGCGGGCAATTTGTTGAAGCCTGCCCTGGCGCGCGGCGAACTGCACTGCATCGGCGCGACCACGCTCGACGAATATCGCAAATATGTCGAGAAGGACCCGGCGTTGCAGCGGCGGTTCCAGCCTGTCTTCGTGGGCGAGCCGACGGTGGAGGACACCATCTCCATCCTGCGCGGACTCAAGGAGAAATATGAGTTGCACCATGGCGTGCGGATCACCGACGGCGCGATCGTGTCGGCGGCGACTCTCTCCAACCGATACATCACCGACCGTTTCCTGCCGGACAAGGCCATCGACCTGATGGACGAGGCGGCGTCGCGCCTGCGCATGGAGGTGGAGAGCAAGCCGGAGGAGATCGAGACGCTCGACCGGCGGATCATCCAGCTCAAGATCGAGCGGGAGGCGCTGAAGAAGGAGACGGACAAGGCTTCGCAGGATCGCTTGGCGGCGCTGGAAGAAGACCTAGCCAATCTGGAGCAGCAGTCGGCCGAACTCACCCAGCGCTGGCAGGCGGAGAAGGACAAGATCGCGGGCGAAAGCAAGCTGAAGGAGCAGTTGGACGCTGCCCGCGTCGAACTGGACCAGGCGCAGCGCGCGGGCGACCTCGCCAAGGCGGGCGAGCTGGCCTATGGCCGCATTCCGGAGCTGGAGCGCAAGCTGGCCGAGGCCCAGAACGTCACCCAGGGCGCGATGCTGCGCGAGGAAGTGACGAGCGAGGACATCGCTTCGGTCGTCAGCCGCTGGACCGGCATCCCCGTCGACAGGATGATGGAGGGCGAGCGCGAGAAGCTGCTCGCCATGGAAGAAGAACTGGGCAAGCGCGTCATCGGCCAGGCCGATGCGGTCAAGGCCGTGTCAACCGCGGTGCGCCGTTCGCGGGCGGGTTTGCAGGACCCGAACCGGCCGCTGGGATCGTTCCTGTTCCTGGGGCCAACGGGCGTGGGCAAGACGGAGCTGACCAAGGCGCTCGCCGGATTCCTGTTCGACGACGACAGCGCGATGGTGCGCATCGACATGAGCGAGTTCATGGAGAAGCACTCGGTCGCCCGGCTGATCGGCGCGCCGCCGGGTTATGTCGGCTATGAGGAAGGCGGCGTGCTGACCGAAGCCGTGCGTCGCCGGCCCTATCAGGTCGTGCTGTTCGATGAGGTGGAGAAGGCGCATGGCGATGTGTTCAACGTGCTTCTCCAGGTGCTGGACGATGGCCGCCTGACCGATGGGCAGGGCCGGACGGTGGACTTCACCAATACGATCATCGTGCTGACGTCGAACCTTGGCAGCCAGTTCATCGCCAGCCTGGCCGATGACGAGCCGGTCGAAAAGGTCGAGGATCAGGTGATGGACATCGTCCGCGCGCATTTCCGGCCGGAATTCCTGAACCGGCTGGACGAGGTGATCCTGTTCCACCGCCTGGGCGCCGCCCATATGGCGCCGATCGTGGACATCCAGGTGGCGCGGATCGGCAAGCTGCTGAAGGACCGGAAGGTGAAACTCGACCTGACCGACGGCGCACGGGCATGGCTGGGCCGGGTGGGTTATGATCCGGTCTATGGCGCAAGGCCGCTGAAGCGCGCGGTGCAGCGCTATCTGCAGGACCCGCTGGCCGACCTGATCCTGCGCGGCGAAGTGCCGGACGGCGCGACCGTGAGGGTGGATGAAGGGGATGGGGCATTGAGGTTGAGTGTGGGCTGACGCGGGAGCCAAAGAGGGGCGTTTCCCGGACGGGAAAATCGTTATAGTCCGTCCATATGGAACGCCCTTCATTCCCCATGTTCAAGTTGAATCCGGACTTGGACGAAGCGATTTTGCGAGAGCATTTTGCATGCGAGGGCCGCGTGCAGATCGCCGATTTCCTTGAAGCCCCTCAGGCTCTGGCGTTGCGCGCCAGTCTGAGCGAACGCTCCGATTGGCGCCATGTCATCAACGGCGAAAGCCAGGTCTTCGAAATCGCTGCCGATCGGTTCGATGCTTTGCCGGACGAGACGCGCAAGACCTTGGAACAGGCCATGTTCGCCAAGGCCAGTCATGGTTTTCAGTTCCAGTTCGACACCATCCGCGTGCCGGATGAAAAATCGAAGAGGCAAGCGACCAGCGAGCATCTCGCGGCTTTTGCAACCTTCATGAGTTCTCAGGAGGTCCTGGAATTCATCGCGGCGATCACAGGAGAAAAGGGGATCGGCTTTGCCGATGCGCAGGCCACCCGCTATCGGCCGGGAGACTTCCTGACGCGGCATGATGATGCCGTCGCCGGCAAGAATAGGCGGCTGGCCTATATATTGGGTTTGACGCCGGGATGGCGACCGGATTGGGGCGGGCTATTGCTGTTCCATGGCGCGGGCGAGAATGTCACCGACATATTCGTTCCTCACTTCAACAGACTGAGCCTATTCGCCATCGGGCAACCGCACAGTGTGAGCCATGTGGCGCCCTTTGCCGGCGCCGAACGCCTTTCGGTGACAGGCTGGCTTCGGACAGGCCAGCAACCCGATTGATCCCGCATTCAGTTACCCAAAGCTTCGTTCGCCCATTGCAAGGCTGCCTCCATCCGGTCCCCGATGGCTGTTGCGGCCCGGCCGTCCGCATCCCTTTCGTCCTGCACTGAATAAGCTTGATCCGGCGCCTTGGCGTTCCGTCCGGACCAATGCGCAACGGTATCCGCCAGCATCGGCTGCGGCACCGCCAGCGTTTGCATCGCCTGACGAGCAAGATGCCGTGGGTCCGTCCGCAAACCCTCCCCATAGAGAAGGCGCATCTCCTTTTGACCAGACTGCTTCATCGCTTTTTCAAAGGCGCGCTGCTGGATCGCATGCAGCACCAGCGTTAGCGCGAGCAAGCGATCCAGATCGTCGCCTTTGCGAGCCAGAGCGCCCGACACCTGACTGGCGTCGCGCGTGCCCCTGCTGGACAGATGGACTGCCGCCCGAGCCGCAAAGGCCAGCCGATCGCTGCCGCCCCGGCACACCGCCTGAAGAAAGGCCAGGCGCGTCATGGTGAGGAAAATCGCTTTCAGCGGACCGACGGACATTATCGAGGGCAACAGATTATTGGCCCAGTTGGATGGCTTCACCACCATGATCTCGCCAGGGGACCAGGGGCGATGGAGCAGCAAACAGATATGCTGCACCAACCGGTCGCTCATTTCCGCATTGCTTTCCCTTCGGTCGAGCGCGGCGCGATAATTCGCCAGATCGGCAAATATGTTCGGCTCCCGCAGCACCCGCACATGACCAGGCGCCTCGATCAGCCGCGACAATAAAGTCGAGCCGCAAAAACCGATATGGAAGAGAAAACGGCAGGTGGGGCGGGATGGCAAAGGCTGTCGCAGCAGATCGGCAATAGGCAGGGCAAGGTAGGAGCCGACGCCGATGTCCGTACGCCCGTCAATGAAGGAGGCGGCGGCGATCCTATCGGGATCACAGCGCAGGAACAGTATCTCGCCACGATCCGGATCGATCCTGTGCGGGAGCCAGGTGGGATCGTAAAGAACCGATTCGCGGTGAGTCATTCCCCCGTCATAGCGGCAATAAACCGGGCCGGGACCGCCTTAATGATCGGCCCCGGCCCTTCAGCATCAGAACTTGATCGACGCGCCGGCGAAGAACTGCCGCCCAATCACATCATAGGTATTGGGGAAGGTGCTGCCGCCGTTGGCTGACGCGCCGACCGTGTCGCCCACGATCGGAGGCTTCTTGTCGAACAAGTTCAGCACGCCCAGGCGGAACGTCACTCCATCTTCGACATTGACGCTGAGCGTCTCATCGAAATAGGAGTATCCGCCGATCTTGGACCTCAGGATGTCGGTCGCGGCATCTTGCTTGACCGAACCCAGATAGCGCCAGCGGCTGTTCAACGTGAAGCCCTTGAAGCCGAGGTTCAGGTCCAGAACATGCTTCCATTCCGGCAGCGGCTCCATGTCGCATGCACCGCCGAAAGTACCCGCGCATTCATAAACGGGGGAAGTCGGATCGCTCTGCTTCTTGAACGAAAAGACGTAGGTGCCAGCGAAGTTGATGCTGTAATTGAAGCCTTCCGACGAACCGCCGCGATAGCTGGCGGTGATGTCCAGCCCCTCCGTCTTGATGCCGGCGACGTTGCCCAGCTGCGATGGCACGCCAATGGTCGTGTCGCCGCTGAGTCCGCCTGTTACCGGGTTGCGCACGATGCCGGCACAAGCGGCGCTGTTGGGGTCCTTATCGATATTATAGCATTGGTTCATCGTCACGAAGACGGGCGTGTCATCGACCGCATCCTTTATCTTGATGCGGTAATAATCGAGCGAGAAAGTGAAATTCCGCAGAGACGGCGGGTTTACCACCAGGCCGAGCGTGACCGTATCGGCCTTTTCCTCATGCAGATTCTGATTTCCGCCAGTGAAGATGTTGACCTGACCCGAAATCGGCTGCGCAATCGCGCCCACGGTCGGAGCCCCCTGCGCGATACAGATGGCAGCGATGTCGGCAGGCACATTGCTGCCCGCACAAGGATCGACCTGAAGACTGCCGGTGGCTGCCACGACGGGAGAGTATAGTTCATAGAGATTAGGGGCGCGAACGGCGCGCTGATAGATGCCGCGCAAACGCACGCCATTGATCGGCGCATAGTCGCCGCCGAACTTGTAGGTATGAACCGACCCGACGGTCGAGTAATCGGAATAACGGTACCCGCCCTCCACATTCAGCGCGTAGATGCCCGGCCGTTCCTGAACCAGCGGCATTTTCAGTTCCGCATAAAGTTCCTTGACGTCATATTTGCCGGAAATGTTCTGACCCTGACCATAATAGATGAGATCGCCCGACGCATAGAGCGGATCGACCTTGGTCGTGCCCTTTTCCCGGCGATATTCCGCACCGATCGAGAAAGCCGCCGGGCCGTCGGCCCAGGGGCTCTTCAGAAAACCGATGTCACCCGCCAGGCTGCCGCCCGCGATGAACTGGGTTGTCTTGGTATTTTCCGTCGCGTTACGCAGAACGAAGGCGAGCTGCTGCTGTGTCACCGGCGTCGTGGTGAAGATGTTGAGCGGCACGCAGCCATTGGACGGATCGAAGCATTGCGGGCCGTTGGGCCCCTGGACCACGTCCAGCGCTTGCTGCAGAGCCGTATAGGACAGGTCGTTACGCAGCACGGTGTCGCGCTTCGATTGCCCGTATTGCGCGAAGAGATCATAGTTCAGCCCATCGCCGATCTGCCCCCGCAGACCACCCACAAACTGAAAATTGTTCGTGGTGTAGGTGCTCAAACGGCCGCCGGTTTCGACCATGCGGCGGCGGATGCCGATGTTGGACGTTCCCGCACGCGCCGTGGGATCTTCAGCGACATCCGATCCATCGTTGATCTGCAGGAAGGGATTGGCCACCTGGTCGAAGAAGGCGGCGCGCATCGCATCCGACAGGAAGGGGTTGCTGGGATCGAGATTGAAGCCGAAACCTGCGGTCGCCGTCGGCGCCAGGTTCGTCTCGACCTTCACATGACTGTAGCTGAAACGGCCATAAGCCTCTACGCCGTCGGTCACTTCATACCGGCCGAGCGCCATCACATTATAGCGTTCGAAGGGCAACTGGGCATAGTTGACGGGATTGAAGTTGTAGAGCTCGACATCGCTGGACAGCGAGCCATCAGGTTGGACCTGTTGCAGCCCCCCAACGGTGCCGTCCTCGTCCCCGGGAATGTCGAACAGCGTTGGGACGCCATTGCTGGAGCCGCCGGAGCTGACCAGGTCACTCGAATCCAGCGCGGTTGCGTTCCGGCGGCGAGCGCCGAAATAGACGCCGTTACGCTTTGAATAGCCGCCCGACACGACCAGATTGCCCCGATCACCCAATTTGATGCCGCCAGTCAGGCTGATATTATAGAGCGCGCCGTCGCCCCGGCTGGAAATCTGGCTGCTGCCATCGGCTGCGAGCCCTTCGAACCGATCGTCCAGAACGAAGTTGACCACGCCCGCCACGGCATCCGAGCCATAAACGGCGGATGCGCCACCGGTCAGCACATCGATCCGCTTGATCAGTGCCGTGGGGATGCTGTTGACGTCGACAGCGCCCGACGTATCGTAGAAAGGCGCACGCTTGCCATCGATCAGCACCAGCGTGCGGTTTTCCCCCAGGCCGCGAAGGTCGACCGTGGCCGAACCATCGCCCGGGTTGTTGGAAGATCCGCCGAAGCCCGCCATGAATTGGGGGTTGGACGACAGGATCTGTTCGACCGTCACGGTATTGACCTGTTTGATCTGCTCAGCGGAGAGCACAGCCACAGGACTGCTCGCTTCGAGATCCGGCCGCTGGATGCGCGATCCGGTGACAATGATCGTATCTTCTGCTTCGGGAGCCGCCGCCTGGGGTTCGCTCTGAGAGAAGGCAGGCCCTGCGACCAGTGCCATGGACAGGATCATCGGTGCCGCGCCGGAACGCAACATGCTCTTCTTAATATGGATCAAAGCTCTACCCCTTGCTTCGAGTGTCTCTGCCTCTCTCCGCCCTGTCTGGCCACTTGCGTGGCGTCGAAACGGCGCGGACGAACAAAGCCTGCTCAGCCATTTAACAAAAGTAAAGCTACGGAACTAATCTGCGATAATTTTGCTCGCCGCCATGTCGCTGAAATGCAACAGCCGCGAGCCCGTCCTGGGGGGACTGTAAAGGAGGAGAAGAAGCCGCTAGGCTCAGGAGGGCTTTGTCCATTGGAAGATGCTGTTGATCCCGATCAACACAGCCGTGGATATAAGGTGAATGGTGAATATCCCAGTCACGCAGCTTTTTCGTGCCGCGTTTAGTTCGGACGCCAATTCCCCGACAATGAGCGTGTACCTGCTCGGTCCTTTTCCGCATTCGCATTCTGTTCGATCGCTTCCCACTCCGCTCGCGTATGGCAAGTGCGCTTGGGCATGAACGACCCTGTTACCGTTTCCCGGCGGCAGATTTTCTTTTCCGCGACGCTCTCCGCTGACATCGCCTGACCGGACGGTGCATCGGCTGCGAAAGTCGGCGGAGCCAGCACAGACCCGCAGATCAGAATGATGGGAAACAGCTTCATCGAAAATTCCTCCTTTACGAAAAAGGCGGCCTCGATAAGAGACCGCCTCTTCTGTTTGCATTTCGTCCGATCAGAACTTGAAGCGCGCGCCGGCCCGGAAAATCCGGCCATACACGCCTTCGCCCGCCTGAACCGAGTTGTACAGGAACGCACCATAGGTGACCGGGTCGATGTCCGGCAGGTTGTCGAACAGATTGATGACGTTCACATAGAAGTTCACCTTATCCGTGACCTTGAAGTTCGTGTTCAGGTCGAAGGTGATGTACTTGGACACATGACAGTCGCCGTAGCCAGGCGACAGACCGCAATCCTTATACTCATTCCCCTGATCCATCGCCGACAGGTCATAGCCCGACGTGTAGTTGACGGTGCCAGTCAAAGCCAGCTTGCCGAAGTCCAGCGTATTCGACCAATAGCCATGCCACTTGAACGTGCCCGAACCAGCCGTCAGGTTGAAGTTACCCAGGGTACCGACATATTTTTCGGTCGTGCCGTCGGGGAAGGTCGTGCTGAGATTGATCAGCATGGAAGCTTCCAGATTGCTCGACCACTTCACACCGCCAAAATCGTGAGTGAAGTTCGCGCCGAAGTCGATACCTTCCGACTTGATGGTGTCGGAGTTGATCAGCGTCGATTCAACGAAGGCGATACGCGGAGTCGCCGTCGGATTGTTAACGTCGGGCGCGTCGGCGATGACATTGAAGCCGGCCGGGATCGGCTGGCCGGCGTAATAAGCTGCGATAGCAGGCGCCGTCGACGGCGAGGTGATCGCCCCAGTCTTCTTGATGTTGTAATAGTCAACGGTGAATGACAGGTTGCGGATCGGCTCGAACACCGCGCCGGCCGTGAAGCTGCGCGACTTCTCTGGGTTGAGATTGGGCGAAGCCAGCGTCGTCTGGCCGATAGAGTAGTTGGTCAGATAGGTCGGGCAGGATGCCGGTGTAGTGGCACAAGCCGCACCATATTGAGCGCGGAAAGCCGCCGGGATGTTGGCGGCAACCTGCGACACATAACCGGTGGTCGGCAAAGCATTGGCTTCACCGAAGGACGGGATACGGAAGCCCTTCGAATAGGTGCCGCGCAGCAGCAACTGACGAACCGGCTTCACCTTGATGCCAAATTTGGGCGAGAAGGCGCTTTGACCCGAGCTATAGTGGTCATAACGACCCGACGCTTCCAGTTCGACTTGGTCGATGACAGGAGCGACGATTTCACCGAAGGCCGACGAAACGGTGCGGCTACCCTTGGTACCAAATGCGTTGAGAGTGAAATAACGCATGGTGGGACCATTGATGTCCGAGTTGGCGCTGGGAGCGTCGACGGCTTCATGATAGATCGATCCGCCGATCGCGACCTGCAGCGGACCGCCCGGCAAATCTGCGATCGCCTTCGACATGGTGAACTGGCCCTGGTACAGGTCCGACGAGGCATTCGAGATGTTCGTTGGCGTCAGATAATCCTGAACGTCTTGGCTGTTCGCGGCCGGATTGACGAAGTTATATGACCCGTCCTTGATCACATCCAGCAGGTGCTGGATATAGACATAGCCATCCATCTTGCGGCGCAGATCGGTGTGCATCGCCGTAAAATCGACCTTGTAGTCGACATCGTCGAATATCGTGCCCTGAATGCCAGCAGCAGCGCGATAGACGCGGCTGCGGGTTTCGTTGGACGTGATCGTCGTGGGAAGGCCGCCGATGATCAGCGCATTCTGGCCGGCCGTAGCAAACGGATTGTTTGGATTCAGCGTGCCGTTGGTCGCGGTGCACGGGCCAACGGTAGAACGAGCGCAGACATAGACGGGCAGCGACAGCACGAACGAGCCAGGCGCGCGCACGGCGGCATTGCTCGACGTCGAGAACTGCGGATAAAAAATGCCGGTCGGCGCATTTCCGCGGATCGTCGGCGGACCACCGGTATAGCTGACGGTGGACTGCTGGAAATTGACAGACAGATATGCTTCCGACGTATCGCCAACGCGAGCTGTGATGCGTGCGGAACCGCCGAAACGCTGAATTTCGGGAGCGACGACACCATATTTGTTCACGCCGTCCTCGTTGCAGACGAGGTTTGGAATATTGGCGTTGTTGCTGGGTGCGCGGTCTGCAGCCGTCGGGGTATAGGGCGTACCGTTGAGGCAACGGCCGGCCAGCAACTGATAGCGGCTGCCCGCAATTGCGGTGTTGGTGAGAGCGTCTGCTGGGCGAACATACAGGTTGCCCAGATTGTAATTACCATCGCCCTGCGCTGTCAGCGTGCCATTATTTTCCAGAACGCCGTTCGCGTCCAGACCATAGGCCTGGCCGTTATGGCCGCCGATGCCGCGCTGGTCGGAAGAATTAAAGGGTGCATCAAGCTGACGATTATAAACCGCTTCCGAATGATAGTAGAAGCCGCTGATATAAGCGTTGAAACCATTGTCATCCAGATCGCCGGTGCCGGCCATCAGCGACAGGCGTTGACTGCCCCCAGCGCCATTTTCGGCAACACCTGCCTCGACCCGACCGGCAATGCCCTTGAATTCACGCTTGGTGATAATGTTAACCACGCCGGCAATGGCATCCGCGCCGTAGCTGGAGGAAGCGCCGTCCTTCAGGACTTCGACATTTTCAACGATGTCGTCCTGAATGGTGTTGAGGTCGACGAAATTACGCGAACCGTCGTCCGCCAGCGGGTAATAAGCAGCGCGCAGGCCGTCGAACAGCACGAGCGTCGAGTTGGTCGACAGACCACGCAGCGAGACAGCGGATGCACCGCCAGCGAAAGCGCCGTTGGCAGTGAAGCCGTTGGTAAGGGCGGGGCCGTTATTGGAGGCCAGTTTCTGAATGCCGTCCTGCACGGTGTTGATGCCACGGCGGTCCAGTTCCTCAGTTGTGACCCGGGTCACTGGCGAGGGTGTTTCGGCGTCAGTGCGGCGAATAATGGAACCGGTAACGACGATCGTGTCACTAGACGGTTCGTCCGAGGAAGCTTGCGACGCTTGCGCGAATGCGGGTGCGGAGAAAGTCGTAAGGCCGGCGCTGACAAGAGTCAGCACCTGGAGAGCCGCGCCACCGCGCAGCCCAATCTTGGTTATGGTCTTCACTATCCAGTCCCTTGCTCTGGAGGTTCGCGGATTGCCCCGCGCGCTTTTTTGACGCGTGAAGAGAGCGAAAGGAGCCCGACAGCAAGCCCTCTTCACACGCACTGCGGGGCACTCTGCTCAGTCGTTTTATGAGTGTAAAGCAGGGCGGAAGCCCGGGCATCGCATTTGACCGAAACTGTAGCAAATATGCCACAAATCGAGAAAATCGGTATTGAACACCTGTTTAACAACAATGTTACAGGTCTGAGTTCCTAGAAGGAATTTTTACATTTCGACATATCATGACGAAGAATAAAATTATAGTTCCGTGAAATAATAGATCAGTTCTGCGGCATGGGTCCGGTGAGCAGAATCGGATCGATCCGGGCTTCATTCCACTTCATCCCCCAATGAAGATGCGGACCCGTGGCCCGTCCGGTGGCCCCGATTGCGCCTATGCGCTGCCCCTGAATCACATGCTGCCCGGGAATCACGTCGATCCGCGAAAGGTGAAGGAAGGCGCTGTTCAATCCATGACCATGGTCGATCATCAGCAGATTGCCCTCCAGCGTGAACGGGCGATCCGCGGCCAGGATCACCACCCCGTCGGCCGGGGCCACCACCGGCTCGCCCGTCGCGCCCGCTATATCCACGCCGCCATGATAGGCGCCCGGCTGCCCCTGATAGATGCGCTGCGCGCCGAACAAGCCGGAGACGCGACCGATGCGCGGCCAGATGAACCGCTGGCGCCAACCCTGCGCGTCAGTCACGGTTTCGCGCGCGGCGGCGATCCGTTCAAGCTCCGGCTTGCGCAGGGCAAGGAAGGCTTCCGTGCTTTTCGTCGGACGCAGCGGCGCATCGACCCGCTCGATCCGCCAGTCGCGCGGCGCGACGGTGAGGGCGCGGTCGAGAAGCGTTCCATCGGCAAGACGTCCGGTAAGCCGGGCCTGCGGCGCCGCATCGCGGTCGAAGGCGATCAGGAAACGGCCATCGGCATCGACCGGCACCAATTGCCCGTTGAAGCGCAGTTCGACCGTCCCCTTGGGCGCCGTGCCCAGCAAGGCGCCGCCCTGGACGGGCGTACCAGCCAGCACCAGTTCCACGGCAGGCGGCGCTGCCGGGGAGGTGGCCGCCACACCGGCCATCGCCAGCGCAGCGGCGGCGATCCAGCCCTTCATCTAAACCCCGGCACCTTACAGACCCCGCGCCTTCAGTTCGGCCTGGGCGGAGATTTCGGCGCTGGCATAGGGTTCCTGCCGGGCGATGCTCCAGTAGCGCAGATCCTCCAGCGGGATTTTCTGTCCGCTGACGGAGCACACCACATGGTCGCCCGCCTGCAGCACGCGGAAGCTGTAGGCCATATAGTGCAGCCGGGCCGGGCGGTCGCGGTTGGACATCAGCATGGGATCACTCGGCCTTTCCTGTGCAACGGCGTCATTGGGAAAACAGGTCCTGCTGGCCCGTCTCCTGGCCCTCGCGCGCTTTGCGCGGGGTGCGTGACGGAGTCGATATAGCCTCGGCGGCGGGCTTCTCAAGGGGCGTGCCGCCATCGATGCTCGCACCCACCGCGCCGTCGCGGAAATGCAGGCTGACCGCGCCCGCCGCCCGCGCCTCCGTCACGGATTTCACCAGCCGGTCGCCCGCCATCACCCGCGCAAAGCCGCGCTGCAAGGGCAGGTCGGGATTGACCGACGTGAAGTGACGCGAGACGCGATCGAAAGCGGTCGCCCGGTCCTTGTAAACGCGCTCCAGATAATCCGGGCGCAGCCGCAACCGGCCGACGCGCTCGGCGGCGCGGTTGACATATTGGCGCAGCAGGGCGGGCCGCAACGCCCCGCCCGCCTGCCCCAGATGCGCCCGCGCATCGGCAACGCGATGCCGCAATCCGCTGACCAGACCATCGGACAGTTGGTCCAGCCGCTGGCGCTGGGGTGCGAGCAGTATATCGGGCGTCGGCATCAGCCGCGCCTGCATCTCCAGCCGCTCGCGCGCCTGCGCCGCACCCCGCCGCACGGCCCGGCCCATGCGCAAGCCCTGCTCCGTCAGCATCGCCAGCAGCTCCGCCCGCACCGGCACCGCCATTTCCGCCGCCGCCGTGGGCGTCGGCGCGCGCATGTCGGCGGCATAGTCGCAGAGCGTCGTATCCGTTTCATGCCCCACGGCGGAGATGATCGGGATCGAACATTCCGCCACGGCGCGGACGACGATCTCCTCGTTGAAGCTCCACAAATCCTCGATCGAGCCGCCGCCACGCGCCACGATCACCAGATCGGGCCGGGGCACAGGGCCGCCCGGCTGCATCTCGCTGAACCCGCACACCGCCCGCGCCACCTGCTCGGCGGCGCCCTGCCCCTGCACCAGCACCGGCCAGAGCAGCACCTGCGTCGGGCAGCGGTCCTCCAGACGGTGGAGAATGTCCCGGATCACCGCCCCGGTGGGCGACGTCACGACGCCGATGACGCGCGGCATGAAGGGCAAACGCCGCTTGCGCTCCCGGTCGAACAGCCCCTCCGCCGCCAGCTTCTGCTTCAATTTCTCCAGCAGCGCCATCAGCGCGCCTTCGCCCGCCAGCTCCATCCGCTCGATCACGATCTGATATTTCGAGCGCCCCGGATAGGTGGTGAGCTTGCCGGTGGCGATCACCTCCACCCCGTCCTGCGGCGCGAAGGGCAGGCGCGCCGCCCCGCCCTTCCACATCACGCCGTCGATCACGGCATTGTCGTCCTTCAGGCACAGATAGATGTGCCCAGACCCCGCCCGCTTGAAGCCGGAAATCTCTCCGCGCAGGCGGACATGACCGAAACGGTCCTCGACCGCGCGCTTCAGCAGGGCCGACAATTCGCTCACCGACAGCGGCGGCGCGTTGTCCCCTGAGCGTTCCTCGGCTAACAGGCGCCCCGAGACATCGAAACCAGCTTCATATTCCGGGGACATGGGCGAAATGAACATCCTTCTGTTGGGCGGCGGCGGCCGCGAACATGCTCTGGCCTGGAAGCTGGCGCAATCGCCCGCTCTCAGCACCCTTTATGCCGCGCCGGGCAACCCCGGCATAGCCCAGCATGCGACATTGGTCGACCTTGATGCCACGGATCATCGCGCCGTCGTGGATTTCTGCCTGCGCCACAGCATCGGCCTGGTGGTGATCGGCCCGGAAGCGCCGCTGGTCGACGGGCTGGCCGACAATCTGCGGGTCAAGGGCTATCCGGTCTTCGGTCCGGGCAAGAAGGCGGCCCAGCTTGAGGGGTCCAAGGGGTTCACCAAGGACCTGTGCAAGCGCGCCAACATCCCCACCGCCGCCTATGAGCGCGTCCACAGCAAGGATGGCGCCATTGCCGCGCTCGACGATTTCGCGCTGCCGGTCGTGATCAAGGCGGACGGTCTGGCGGCGGGCAAGGGCGTGATCATCGCGGAAACGCGGGAAGAGGCGCTGGAGGCGCTCGATTCCATGTTCTCCGGCGCGTTCGGCGCGGCGGGCGAGGAAGTGGTGCTGGAGGAGTTCATGGTGGGAGAGGAAGCCAGCTTCTTCGCCCTCACCGACGGGAGCGCCATCCTGCCCTTCGGATCGGCGCAGGATCACAAGCGCGTGGGCGACGGCGACACCGGCCCCAATACCGGCGGCATGGGCGCCTACAGCCCGGCCCGCGTGCTGACCCCGGAACTGGAAGCGGAAGTGATCGAGAAGATCGTCCGTCCCACCGTCGACACGCTCGCCGCCGAAGGGATGCCCTATAGCGGCGTGCTCTATGCCGGGCTGATGCTGACCGCCGAAGGGCCGAAGCTGATCGAATATAATGCCCGCTTCGGTGATCCCGAATGCCAGGTGCTGATGATGCGCTTCGACGGCGATCTGGTGGCGCTGCTGCTCGCGGTGGCGGAGGGCAGGCTGGCCGAGCAGGGGCCGGTGCAACTGGCGGACCGCGCCGCGCTCACCATCGTCATGGCCGCGAACGGCTATCCCGGCACCCCGGAAAAGGGCGGCGCGATCACCGGAATCGACGCGGCGGAAGCCACGGGAGCGCGGGTTTTCCATGCGGGCACGGCGGACAGGGACGGCACGATCGTCGCCCATGGCGGCCGCGTGCTGAACGTCACCGCGACCGGCGACACGGTGAAGGCGGCGCAGCAGGCGGCCTATAAGGCGGTCGACGCCATCGGCTTCCCGACCGGCTTCTGCCGCCGCGATATTGGGTGGCGGGAGGTCGCGAGGGAGGGAAGCGCACGCTGATCCCCTTGCGGCGTGCCCTCAACCATCCTTAAATAGGCCAAATTCGGACAGGGAGGGACGAGCGATGCAAGAATTTTTCATGGACTATGGCCTGTGGCTGCTGATCGCGCTGTTGGTCATCATCGGCATCGTCTTCCTGCTGTCAGGGCGCAACCGGCCGAGCGAACCTTCCGTCCCGGTGGAGGTCAAGAAGTCCACCACCCCCGTTTCCGCGCCGCCCGCTTCCGCCCCGCCCCTTTCCATGCCGGCGGAGCCGGTCGTGCCGGAACCCGTCGCCGCTGCCCCGGCTCCGGTCGACGCTGCGGCGCCCATCGCGGTCCCGGCGTCGCCGGCGGTCACCGCAGCGTCCGGCGATGCCGACGACCTGCTGAGGTTGAAGGGTGTCGGCCCCAAGCTCAACACGCTGCTGATCGAACTGGGCGTAACGCGCTATGCCCAGATCGCCGGCTGGAGCGATACCGACATTGCCGCCATCGATGCGAAGCTGGGCAATTTCAAGGGCCGCCCGGTGCGCGATCAGTGGATCGACCAGGCGAAATATCTCGCCGCCGGAGACGTTGCCGGTTTCGAAGCCAAATATGGCAAGATCTGAACGGTCAGGCCGGTAGGGGCGCTTTCGCCAGGGGCGGGACCGTCCCGCTCCCTTGCGGCAGGCTGCCGAACAGCAGCGGCAACAGCGTGCCGCGCGCCGTCAGGCGACATGCCAGCGCAAGCAGCAGGAGCGACAACGCCAGCGTCGCTGCCGGGCCCACATCCGTCATGACGAGCACGCCCATGACCAGCGGGTGCCACAGGTAGAAGAACAGGCTGTCGCGCCCGATCGCATTGACCGGCGCGAAATCCAGCCGCAGGGCGGACAGCATCGGCAGCAGCGCGATCAGGCCAAGGCACATCAAAAGCCGCGCAGGCACGAAGGCCAGGACATTGTCGGCATCATAGAGGCCGGACCACCAGAGAAGGCCCAGCAGCGCGACCGCCCCGGCGATCGGCAGATAGCGTCGCGAAACCCGCCGCTCCGCCATCAGCATGCCGAAGAAGAAATAGACCAGATAGCGCAGGAAGCGGCTGTCGGGCGAAAACAGACTGTCCCCCACCGGTCCATGATGGAGGCCGAAGCCATACATGATCGCCAGGCTGACCGGCGTGCCGACCGCCAGCAGCGCCAGCGGGGAGAAGGGCAGCAGCCGCGTCAGCATGATCAGGAAGAACAATGTCGGCACATACCAGAGGTGAAAGGGCGGCCGGAACAACAGGTCGAACGGCAGGGTCCAGCGGAGCGCGGCGCCGCTCGCGATCAGGTACACCATGCCGGCAAAAAGCCAGGGCAGCAGCATCCGCCGGCCATAGCGGGACATCAGACGCTGGATACTGTCGGTGCGGATGCGGGTGACGTTGAGCAGATAGCCGGAGATGCCGACCATCAACGGCATGCGAAAACCCGACCCGACCCACAGCGCCAGATCGTGGCCGCCGGTCAGTTCCATCACGTGCCCGCCCATGACGAGCAGGATCAGCACGCCTTTCAGCAGGTCGATCGACGGATTCTTGCCCACAAAAATTGCCCCGGTGCAGGAATCGGAACGATATCGTTACATTCTTGCCGGATCGTTAAGGCGCAGTAGGGAATTTCGGCTTTGCGCCGTAGAAAAAGACGCTACTTATATCCTTCGATGAAGACGCCGCTGCTGCAACGCCTCGACGCCTCGCCTTTCGCCAAATGGGGACTGGCGGCCCTCATCTTCTGCCTGATCGTCGGTAGCTGGCTGGCGGTGGGCCGATACCGTGCGGCGCATGTGACGCTGCCGGACGACGGACCCGGGCAAAGCGCCTGTTCGCTCTGGTTCGTAGGCAGTTCTTCCATGCGCCGCTGGACCAGCCTCAACCACGACATGGCGCCGTGGAAAGCGCATAACCGCGGTATCGATGATGCCACCTTTGCCGAGATCCTGCCGCGCTTCGCCAATGCGGCGCAGGACAGCAAACCCGTGGCGATCATCCTCTACGCCGGGGAGAACGACATCGCCAACGGCATTGAGGTTCGCGCCGTCCTCCGCAACCTTGGGCGATTTGTGGACCTGCGCAACCGGATGATGGGTGACGTGCCGGTCGTGATATTGTCGATGAAGCCCAGTCCGGCGCGGCGGTCGATCTTCAAGAGCCAGATGCTGTTCAACGCGGCGGCGCAAGGGCTGATCGAGCGCATGCCCCTGACCTATTATGCCGACATCACGACGCCGCTGCTGAAGGATGGAAAGCTGGGCGACAATTATCGAACGGACGGCGTCCATATGAATCCCGCCGGATATGGCATCTGGGCCGGGGTGGTGCGCCAGCGACTGAACGATGTCCTGCCGGCCGAGACTGTCCGTCGCTGCGTGGCTTGATATGTGGAAGAGGGGCTGCCTCTCTGTTTTCCCCAAGCCGCCCATGCCAATGGCGGCGATTGGCCACCATCATGGTATCTCAAGCCCGGCGACGCCTTACCCGCGTCCCAATATTTCCCGTGCGCGCGGCGCCAGCCGCTCCGCTGCGGCGGCATGGATTCCTGGCGCGGCGCACAGCAAGCCGAAGGCGGTCGGCTGCGGCCGGTTGAAGGAAAAGGGATTGCTGAGCGCATCGGTGACGATCGCCCCCGCCTCCTCCGCGATCAGCGCGGCGGCGGCGACGTCCCATTCATTGCCCCATCGCACCGTGGCGACCAGATCGGCCTCGTCCGCCGCCACCATCGCCATGCGCAGCGCGATGCTGTTGGGCTTGTCGACGGTGACGAGATCGCGGTCATGGCGGGGCAACTGATCCGCCGGCACTCGTGAACCCGGCAGGACAGCCCGCGATCCGGCCTGCAAGGTCCGGCCGTTGCGGGTCGCCCCCGCGCCTGCCTGCGCTATCCACAATTCGTTGCGCGCAGGCGCCGCCAATATGCCGAAGCGTACCGCGCCATGCTCCACCAGCGCCACCGACACCGCCCAGCCGGGCCGCCCGCGCAGATAATCCCGCGTCCCGTCGATCGGATCGACCACCCAGACCCGCGGCAGGTTCAGACGGTGCACGGTGTCCGCCGTCTCCTCCGACAGCCAGCCGGCCGACGGATCGATGGCGTAGAGCCGCTCGCGCAGCATCGCGTCCAGTTCCAGATCGGCCTCGCACACCGGATGGCCGGGAACCTTCTCCCACTGGCGCACGCGCGTCTCCCCGCCCGCCCAGAGCGTCAGGGCCCGGTCAGCCGCGTCCGACACGACCGCCACCACCTCGCGCAAGGAGATGTCAGCCGCCTGCAACGGTCATCCCGTCGATACGGAGGGTCGGCACGTTCATGCCATAGCGGAAGGCGAGGTCGTTGGCCGGCACCAGCGCCCGGAACATGTCCTTCAAATTGCTGGCGATGGTGATTTCCGACACGGCCTGTCCCACGGCGCCATTTTCGATCAGGAAACCCGCAGCACCCCGGCTGTAATCCCCGGTCACGCCGTTGACGCCCATGCCGATCAGTTCGGTGACATAGAGGCCGCGCTTCACGTCCGCCATCAGTTCGCCCGGCGACAGCGTGCCCGGCTCCATATGGACATTGGTGACGCCCGCACCCGGCGCGCCGCTGCCGCCCCGGCTGGCATGGCCGGTCGGCTCCAGCCCCAATTGCCGCGCCGAAGCGCTGTCCATCAGCCAGCCGGTCAGCACGCCCCTGTCGATCAATGCGCGGCGTTCGACCGGAAGCCCCTCGCCGTCGAAGGGCCGCGAACGCAGGCCGCGCAACCGCAGCGGATCGTCGATGATCGTGATGGCCGCATCGAACAGCGCCTCGCCCAATGACTCCAGCAGGAAACTCGACCGCCGCGCGATCGCAGGGCCTACCATGCCGCCGATCAGATGCCCGACCAGGCTGGAACCGATGCGCGGGTCGAAGATCACCGGCATCACGCCGCTGCCCACCTTCACCGGATTGAGCCGCGCCACCGCCCGATGCCCGGCGCGGGTGCCGACCGTTTCGGCATCGTCCAGATCCTCGATATGTCGGACGCTGTGGCTGGCATGGTCGCGCTGCATGTCGGCGCCGGCCCCGGCCAGCACGCTCGCCCAGGTCGAATGGCTCGTCCCCGCATAGGCCCCGGCAAAGCCATGGCTGGTCGCCAGCGCCATCTGGCTCCGCCCGGTCGCCGCGCCGCCGCCTTCGCTGTTGGTGACGCCCGGCACGGCCCGCGCCGCTTCCTCGGCTATCATGGCGCGCTCTCTGAGCTGCGCCGGTTCCGGCTCAAACGGATCGGTCAGGTCCAGCGCGGGCAGCTTCTTCCTGAGCAGCCGGTCTTCAGGCGCAAGGCCCGCATAGGGGTCTTCCGGCGCCTGCCCCGCCATGGCGATGCAGCGGTCGACCAAGGTCGCCAAGGTCGCCGGATTCATGTCCGACGCCGAAATGCTGGCGGACCGGCGGCCGATGAACACGCGCAGGCCGATTTCCTCGCCTTCCGACCGCTCCACATCCTCCAACGCGCCCAGCCGCACGGATACATTGGTCGAGGCGTTGCAGGCATAGATGGCGTCGGCCGCATCCGCCCCCGCCCGGCGCGCCGCCGTCACCAGATCCTGCGCGCGGGACTGGGCTTCTTCTAGGCTGAGCATGGACTGTGTCGATTCCTGAAAGGGGATATGCAGGGCGAAGGGGCGGCCTTACGCGCTTGGGTCATGGTCGGCAACCTGCCCTTCCGGTCGCTCATCCAGCCAGTGCCGCAGCAGATGCCAGGCGACCGCCATCGGCGGCGGCGCGATGAAGGGCGCGTCCTCTTCGCCAGCCATCGCGGCGCGAACGCCAGCCTCGTCGCACCAGAAGGCATGTTCGATCTCATTTTCATCGATCTTCAGCGCGTCGTCATCGGCCTGCGCCGTGCAGGCGATCATGAGCGAGGAGGGGAAGGGCCAGGGCTGGCTCGTCACATAGCGGACTGAGTGAGTGGCGACGCCCGCTTCCTCCTTGATCTCGCGGATGACGGCTTCCTCCAGCGTTTCGCCCGGCTCGACGAAGCCGGCCAGCGCCGAATAGCGCCCCGCCGGCCAGCTATGCTGCCGCCCCAGCAACACCCGCCCGCGATGTTCGGCCAGCATGATCACCACCGGATCGACGCGGGGGAAATGCTCGGCCCGGCATGACCCGCATTGCCGCGACCAGCCCGCCTTGACCAGCGCCGTGCGCTGCCCGCACACCGAACAGAAGCGATGCCGCGCATGCCAGGCCAGCAGGCTGCGCGCCACGCCGTAGAGGGCAACCTCATGCCCCGGCACCTCGTCCGCCAGCGCACGGCTGCGCGGCGTGGCCAAGACGCTGTCCGGCGCATCCGCCAGCAGTTCCGCGAAGATCGGCCGCTGCTGCTCATCCACGCCCAGCAGCGCATGATGCTCGACCCAGGCATCGTCCGGCAGCGGCTCCATGACCAGATGCCCGCCCTCGACCACCGGCTCCAGCCCTTCCAGCACGACGCGGCGCGCCAGCGGCGAGGCAAAGGCCTCCGCCAGCAAAGCGGGATTGGTGCGGACATGGTCGACCCGGTCCAGCCGTCCCCCGCCAAAGGCCACGAGCCGCGAATAGGGGGCGCTAGAGCCGTGCATCGTCCATTCTCTCCTTCATCGCTGCCTCGGCGGCGCGAGCGAACAGGGTCGGCAGGCCCGCCTTCCCGATGTCCGCCACGGGCCACCATTCGCCCTCGCCGGGCGGCGTCACGTCCGGCCCCACATGGGCATGGTGCACCGTCAATGCGAGGGAGAAATGGGTAAAAACATGCGCGACCGGCTCGGCCACCCGCCGCCATGGCGCGGCAACCGGCGGCGTCGCGTCGGGCGCGTCGTTCCAATCCGACGAAGGCAGCGCCCGCATGCCCCCCAGCATGCCCTTGTCGGGCCGCCGCACCAGCCAAACATGTCCGTCGGGCCGCTCGATCCACCAGCCATGGCCCAGCCGGTGCGGCTTGGCCTTCTTCGCCGTCTTGACAGGAAAGGCGGCGGGATCGGCGGTGCGGAAAGCCGCGCAATCCTCCCGCAAGGGGCAAATGCCGCAGGCGGGGTTGCGCGCCGTGCAGATGGTCGCGCCCAGGTCCATCATCGCCTGCGCGAAATCCCCGGCGCGGGCATCGGGCGTGATCGCGTCGGTCGCGGCGCGAATCTCCGGGCGCGCCGCAGGCAAGGGCGTGGCGATGGCGAAAAGCCGCGCCACCACCCGCTCGACATTGGCGTCGACCACCACGGCGCGCCGCCCGAAGGCGATCGCCGCCACCGCCGCCGCCGTATAGGCGCCGACCCCGGGCAGGGCGCGCAGGCCCTCTTCGGTATCGGGAAACACCCCGCCATGGTCGTTCGCCACCGCCCGGGCGCTGGCCAGCAGATTGCGGGCGCGGGCATAATAGCCCAGCCCTGCCCAGGCGGCCATGACCTCGGCATCCTGTTCCGCCGCCAAAGCCGCCACATCGGGCCAGCGCTGCGTGAATTTCGCGAAATAGGGCCCGACCGCCGCCACCGTGGTCTGCTGGAGCATCACCTCCGACAGCCAGACGCGATAGGGATCGGCAGCATTGGCCCCCGGCGGGGCGCGCCAGGGCAGTCTGCGCGCATGCACATCGTAATGAGCGAGCAGATCGGATGCTATTTTCTGGATGTTACCCTCGACGCGCATGCCGCCCCTATGCCATTAAGCGAGGCATGACGGAACGCCCCCCGACTCCCAAAATGAAAAGCCGCAAGTCGGATGCGGAAGACCGCCCGCGCATCGGCGCGCCGCGCCGGATCGCGGACCTGATGCCCGCCATCGGCGCGGCCGCCTTCCGCAAGTTCGGCTTCGTCCAGTCCAGCATCGTCACCCGCTGGGCGGAGATCGTCGGCCCGCATTATGCGGCGATCAGCGAACCCGAATCGATCCGCTTCCCGGCCGGCAAGAAGGCGGGCGGCACATTGCAGCTCACCGTCATGAGCGGCCATGCGCCGATGATCCAGCATGTGCTGCCCGATATTGTCGAACGGGTGAACCGCTTCTTCGGCTATGCCGCCGTCGCCCGGGTGGCGATGAAGCAGGGGATGGTCCAGGCAAGGGAACCGGAACGCCGCCCCCCGCCGGTCAACCTCAAACCCATTCCGGTCGAGCTGGGCGATTCCCTGCGCGACATTGGCGATCCGGAACTGCGCGCGGTGCTGGAATCCCTGGCGCAAGGGCTGGCCAACAGCAGCGGTTTGCCCAAGATCAGCTAGTATCGCAGTTGAGCAGTTCAAACATGACAACCTCAGCCGTGACAGGGGCGGCGCATCACTGGACCACCGCATGACGAAAATCCGTTTGGCTTTCCTCGCCCTGCTCGCCATTTCCGCAAGCGCATCCCTGTCCGCTTGGGCCGCCCCGGCCGCCGACTGGCTGGGCCGGATCGCCCTCTCTCCCATGGGCGGCCATGTGCTGGGCAATCCCGCCGCGCCGACGAAGCTGGTCGAATATGTCAGCTACACCTGCTCGCACTGCGCCCATTTCGTGGGAGAGGCCAGCGAGCCGCTTCGCGCCCGTTATGTGAAGGGCGGCACGCTGAGCGTCGAAGTGCGCAACGCGGTGCGCGACCGATATGACCTGACCGCCGCGCTGCTTGCCCGCTGCGGCGGGCCACGGCGCTTCTTCGGCAATCATGAAGCGCTGTTCGCCAATCAGGATGCCTGGATGGAGAAGCTCCAGGCCTATGAGAAAGACGCCGCCAAGCCCGCCGACCAGAAGGCCGCCCTGCGCGACATCGGGCAGAAGACCGGCCTCTACGCCCTGATGGCGAAGCGCGGCTACAAGCCCGCCCAGCTCGACGCCTGCATCAACGATCCCGCATCGATGAAGCAGATCCTCGCCATGACGGACGAAGCCTGGAACAAGCTGCGGATCGGCGGCACGCCTGCCTTCACGCTGAACGGCACGCTGGTTCATGGATCGGACTGGACGCGGTTGCAGGCTGCATTGCCCTGATCTAAACCCTTCGACGACAACGCCCGACGATACGGAGCCTAGAACAACGTGAAAGCCCTTTCCGGACTTGCCCTGATCGCCCTCAGCCTGACCGTCGCCGCCTGCGGCAAGAAGGAAGGAGGCAGCGCCACCTCCGCCGAACCGGTCGCCGCCGTCGCCGCGCCGGCCGGCACCAAATGGTCGGAGACGATCGCCACGACGCCCGACGGCCATTTCGTCATGGGCAATCCCAATGCGAAGGTGAAGCTGGTCGAATATGGCTCCTACACCTGTTCGCACTGCCGCGACTTCGCCGCCGAATCGGCCGAGGAGATCAGGCAGATCGTCGATTCCGGCAAGATGAGCTTCGAATTCCGCAACTATGTGCGCGATCCGATCGACATTTCGACGGCGCTGCTGGCCCGTTGCGGCGGCAAGGACATCTTCTATCCGCTGTCCGACCAGTTCTTCGCCAACCAGAACGCCATGTTCGAAAAGGCGCAGGCGCTGGGCGACGAAAGGTACAAGGCGCTGATGAGCGCGCCCCCGGCCCAGCGCTTCGGCCAACTGGCGGCCGCCGTCGGCCTGGTCGACTTCGCCAAGCAGCGCGGCATATCGGAAGATCAGGCGAAGCAATGCCTGGCCGACACCGCCGCCGCCGAAAAGCTGGCCAAGGGCGTAGAGGACGCCAATCAGCAATATAAGATCGAGGGCACGCCGACCTTCATCCTGAACGGCGTGACGGTGGAGAACACCGCCGCCTGGCCCGCGCTGCGCACGAAGCTCAAGGAAGCGGGGATCTGATTGGACAAGGGGGGGCTGACATCGTCGGTCCGGCTTCCTGCTGATGGCGGGGCGGCTCCGCGCTGCCCCGATCTTGCACGATGCAGATAAAGCGCCTCAAGCTATCCGGCTTCAAGAGCTTCGTCGACCCGACGGAGCTGCGCATCGAACCCGGCCTGACCGGCATTGTCGGGCCCAATGGCTGCGGCAAGTCGAACCTGCTGGAGGCGATCCGCTGGGTCATGGGCGAATCCAGCGCCAAGTCGATGCGCGGCGGCGGCATGGAGGATGTGATCTTCGCGGGCACCTCCACCCGCCCGCAGCGCGATTTCGCGGAAGTCTCGCTGCTCACCATCCAGGAACAGGGCGAGCTGTTCAATGCGGTGGAAGTCGGTACGGACGGGGAACTGGAAGTCACCCGCCGGATCGAGCGCGGGGCGGGCAGCGCCTATCGCGCCAATGGCCGCGACGTCCGGGCGAAGGACGTGTCGCTGATCTTCGCGGACGCCGCCACCGGCCCGCATAGCCCCGCTCTGGTCAGCCAGGGGCGCATCGCCGCCGTGATCGCCGCCCGCCCGCAGGAACGCCGCGCCATGCTGGAGGAAGCGGCGGGCATTTCCGGCCTGCACGTCCGGCGCAAGGACGCCGAACAGAAGCTGCGCGCCGCCGAAGCGAATCTGATGCGGCTGGACGAAATCCTGTCCGACATGGACGCCCGCGCCAACAGCCTGCGGCGTCAGGCCAAGGCGGCGGAGCGCTATATCCGCCTGTCGGAGCAGATCCGCATTGCCGAGGCGCGGGTGATCTTCGCCCGCTGGCGCGAGGCCGCCGCCAGCGCGGATGCCGCCCGTGCCGAAGCCAAGCAGGCCGAAAGCGCCGTCGCCGCCGCGCAGGAGGCGCAGCAGGCCGCAGCCGTCCATGCCAATGCCGCCGTCGAAACGCTTGCGCAAAGACGCGCCGCCGCCCAGGCCGCCCGCGACGCCTCGAGCGAAGCAGGCCACAAGCTCGCCGCGCTGCGCACCGAGCGCGACGGCGTGGTCCGCCGCCTCCACGACCTCGCCCAGCAGGCCGCACGGCTGGAAGAGGACAGGGAGCGGGAAGGCACGCTCGCCAACGACGCGGCGGAGGCCATTGCCCGCCTTGCTGGCGAGATCGCCGCGCTCAAGGCGCGCATCGCCGAAACCGAAGCGATGCGTCCGGATTTCGCCGGGCGCATCGCCCGCGCGGAGGATACCGCCCGCGACGCCGAACTCGATCTTGCCAAGGCGATGGCGAAGCAGGCGGGCGAGCAGGCGGAACTGCGCGTGGCAGAGGCTGCGCTGGCCGCTGCGCGCACCCGCCTCGACCGCGCCTCCCGCGAGGCGCAGCGGCTGGAAGCCGAAGCCGCCGCGCTGCCCGACCCAGCGCCGCTGGAAGGCAAAAGGGCCGAAGCGATCGCGGCCCAGCAGCAGGCCGGCACGGACCGCGACGCCGCCGACGCCGCGATCCGCTCCGCCGAGACCAGCCGTGCCGAAGCGGCCGAGGCACGTGCCGCCGCCGAAGCCGCCCTGTCCTCCGCCCGCGCCACCCTTGCCGCGCTCGACAGCGAAGCCGCTGCGCTCCAGCGCGCCGTCGACAGCGGCACAGGCAACCGCAGCCGCGCGCTCGACCGGCTGAAGGCGGCGCCCGGCTATGAACGCGCGCTCGCGGCGGCGCTGGGGGACGATCTGGAAGCGCCCATCGCGACCGAAGGCAAGCGGCGCTGGGCCGGCGCCGCCGCGCTCGCCGGCGACCCGCCCTTGCCCGAAGGCTGCGCCGCCCTCTCCGCCCATGTCACCGCCCCGCCCGAACTCGCCCGCCGTCTGGCGCAGGTCGCGGTCGCGGACGGCGACGAAGGCCAGGTCCTTGCGGTCGGCCAGCGTCTCGTCACCAGGGACGGACAGCTTCGCCGCTGGGACGGCTATGTCGCCATCGAGGGTGGCGCCGCCGCCGCCGAACGGCTGATCCGGCTCAACCGCCTCGAAGCCATTGCCGCCGCCCGGCCTGCCGCCGAAGCCGAGGTCGAGACGGCCCGCGCCGCGCAGGACGCCGCCTCGATGCGCGAGCGGGATGCGGCCCAGACGCTGGCCGCCGGCCGCACCCAGCTTGCGGATGCGGACCAGCGGCTGCGCACCGCCCTGCGGGCCGCCGATGAAGCCGCCACCGCGCTCGAACGGCTGATCGGGCGCCGCGAGGCGATAGAGGAGCGGTTGAGCGAAGCCCGCAGCGACCTAGCCGCAGCGCAGGCCGAGCATGACAAGGCGCAGGCCGGCCGCGCCGCCATGCCCGATGGGGAGGAGACCCGCGCCCAGGTCGCCACGCTGCAACAGGCGAGCGAGAAGGCACGGCTCGCCGTCAGCCAGCTGCAGGCCGATCAGGCGCTGGCCGATCGCGCGCTCGCCAGCGACCGCGAACGCATGGCCGCCGCCGATGCGGAGGCCAGGGGGTGGCGCGCCCGTGCCGGCGAAGCGGCCAAGCGCATCGCCGCCATGGTCGAGCGGGGCGAGGGCATAGCGAAGGAACGGGCCGAGATCGCGGACCAGCCGGACGGTCTGGCCGCCGCCATCGCCATGTTGAGCGAGCAGGGCGACACATTGACGCAGGCCGCGGACGCCGCCCGCCGCGAGGAAAGCGAAGCCGAAGCCGCGCTCCGCGCCGCCGAACAGCGCGCGGCGCAGGCGGGCGAAGCGCTCGCCAACGCCCGCGAAGCCCGCGCCACCGCCGCCGCGCGTGCCGAGGCGGCGGATGAGAAGCGGGTCGAAACCAACCGCCTCTCCGGTGAACGCTTCGAGTGCCCGCCGCCGGTCCTGCCGGAGAAACTGGGTTTCGCCAGCGCCGACATCCGCATCGCCCAGAGCGAGCAGGCTGAGCATGACCGGCTCGTCACCGAACGCGAGCGCATCGGCCCGGTCAACCTCGTCGCCGCGCAGGAACTGGAGGAGCTGGAGGCCACGCAGGCCAACAGCCGCGCCGAAAGCGAGGAACTGACCCAGGCGATCAACCGCCTGCGCGGCTCCATCGGCAGTTTGAACAGGGAGGGGCGGCAGCGCCTGCTCGCCGCGTTCGAGGCGGTGGACGGCCATTTCCGCCGCCTGTTCACCACCCTGTTCAACGGCGGCCAGGCGCATCTGGAACTGATCGACAGCGACGATCCGCTGGAAGCGGGGCTGGAGATCATGGCCCAGCCGCCGGGCAAGAAGCTCGCCGCCTTGACGCTCCTTTCCGGCGGCGAGCAGGCGCTGACCGCCGTCGCCCTGATCTTCGGGCTGTTCCTGACGAACCCCGCGCCGATCTGCGTCCTGGATGAAGTCGACGCGCCGCTGGACGACGCCAATGTCGAGCGTTTCTGCGACCTGCTCGACGCCATGGTGGGGCAGACCGACACGCGATACCTGATCGTCAGCCATAATGCGGTGACGATGGCGCGCATGCACCGGCTGTTCGGCGTAACGATGGTGGAACGGGGCGTCAGTCGGCTGGTTTCGGTCAATCTGGGCGGCGCGGAGGCGCTTCTGGCGGCGGAATAGCTGATCCTATTTTCGTAACCGTCATTCCCGCGGAATCGGAAATGACGGAAAAGAGAGCTACCCCCCCTCCATCCATCCCCGCATCCGGCGGAAAAGTCCGCGCTCCGTGATCGGCTCCAGCATCTCGCCCGGTCCTTCCGGATCGAGCACCTCATGATCCGCCAGCCAGGCCTGCACGTCGTTCAGGTCAGGCGTCACATAGGGCCGCAAGGTCCGTCCCGGCCTGTCGCGCAGCTGTTCGATGGCCGCGATCAGCCCACGCTCGGCAATCACCGCCGCCACGCGCTCGACCGGCAGGTCGAGATGCTCCGCGACCAGATCGTCGCGAATGCCCCGGATCGCATCCTCGCGCCCCGCATTGGCGGGCAGCGCGGAATCGATCGTCACGTCGCATTCGGTGTCCAGCCGCATCGACCGGTTGTTCATGTTGGACGACCCGACGCGCAGCACCCGGTCGTCGACGATCAGTATCTTGGCATGGACATAGATCGGCTCCCCCCGCGCGGTGAAGGGATGATAGAGCCGGAACCGGCCATGGACATCCCGAGCCTTCAGCGCCTCGAATAGCCGCGCGCGGGCCGTGTCCATCGCCTGCTGCTCCAGCCAGCCATCGGCCTGTTCCGGGTTGACGATGACGATTTCCGGCCCGTTATCCTCCGCCAGCCGCGCCGCAATCGCCTCGGCAATGCGGCGGGAGGCGAAATATTGACTCTCCGCGTAGATATACCGCCGCGCCGACGCGATCTGGTTCACATAGAGCCGCTCGATCTCGATCAGCGGCTCCTGATCCTCCATCTCCGGCGCAGAGCGGGATATGGCGATGTCGACATCCTCGAACTGCACCGGCAACGCATCGGGCCAGCAATCCTGCTCGCCCTCGACCGGCGCCAGTTCCCCGCCGCCCGCACCCGTCCACCGCGCCCGCGCATGCTGGCCCAGCGCCGCGGCCACGGGTCCCTGCAAGGCGGTCGTCGCGTCATGCCAGGGGCCATAGGGCGAGCCGTCCGGGTGCCGCCGCCATGGCTCCTCATCACGGTGATGCCGCGTGTCCCAGCGGTCGGCCGTCATGTCGATCCCGCCGCAAAAGGCGAAGCAATCGTCGATCACCACGATCTTCTGATGGTGGGAGGCGGCGGTCGGATGATGGCTGTCCAGCTTCACGGTGATGCGCGAATTGGCCATCCAGCGGACCGTGGTGAACAGGTTGGACGGACGCACCATGGACTTCATCGCCCCGACATCCCAGCGCAGCAGGAATATCTCCAGTTCCGGGGTCCGCTCCACCAGCCAGCTTATGAAATCCCCGATCACCGTGGGCGCGCCGTCGCTCGCCTCATCCTCCCGGATCAGCGTGATCGCGGCATCGAAGTCCCAGCCGATCAGCATGATCCGCTGCTTCGCCTTCATCATCGCGGCGCGGGCATGGCGGAAATAGGCATCCGCATCGATGATCACGCTGGCCTTCAGCGCCCGCGCGATCCGCCAGCAATCCTCTCCCTCGCGCGGACCGTTCATGCGCTTCCCACCACCAGACAGCCCAGGAACATCAACAGCCCCGCAAAGCGATTGGAGCGGAATTTGGCCAAGGGATCGATGCCGTCCTCCTTCAACGTCGCGACCTGCCATCCCAGATGCGCCGCCATCGGCAGCAACGCCGCCAAAGCCAGACCCTGCGGCCGGACCTGCCAGATCGCGCCGCCCCACAGCGCCAGCGCGAGCGCATAGCACAGCGCCACGCCCGCCCGCACATGCCTGCCCATGGACAGGGCGCTCGACCCGATGCCGATCAGCGCGTCGTCCTCCCGATCCTGCAAGGCGTAGATGGTGTCATAGCCCACCACCCAGACGATGCAGCCGCCATAGAGCAACAATCCCGGCAGGGCGAGGGTTCCCGCCACCTCGCTCCACCCGACCAGCGCGGCCCAGGAAAAGACCAGCCCCAGCCAGATTTGCGGCCAGCCGGTGATCCGCTTCATGAAGGGATAGGCCGCCACCAGCGCCAGCGAGCCCAAGGCGACGATCTGCGCATATGGATGCAGTTGGAGCAGCACCGCCAGCCCGACCAGGCAGAGGGACAGCAGCCATATCCACGCCGTCCCCAGCGACACCGCTCCACTCGCGAGCGGGCGCGACGCGGTGCGCGCCACCTGCCGGTCGAGGTCGCGGTCGACGATGTCGTTGAACACGCATCCCGCGCCCCGCATGGCGATGCTGCCCAGCAACAGCCAGAGGATCAGCGGCCAGTGCGCCCACGCGCCCCCCGCCAGCGCCACCGCCCAGGCCCCCGGCCAGAACAGCAGCCACCAGCCGATCGGCCTGTCGAACCGCGCCAGCAAGGCAAGCGCGCGGGGAATGTCCGGCAATCGCGCCACCAATCCGCGCGCTTCGCTGTCGGGAACGATGCTACTTGCCACACTCACTCCGTTCGCCCTGTTTGACCGAGTCCCTTGCCTCGTTCAAATGTCGAAGGGCTCACTTGCTCTTTAGAGAAGAAAAGGGCTTCGACAAGCTCAGCCCGAACGGAGTTCGAACCGAATGACCGCAACCCCCGCCTGGCCGCCGCAAAGCGCCCCGCGCCTCCATGTCGAAACCCCGCTTGGCGAGGGCGTTTCCGTGCCCGTCGACGGCAACCCGGCCCATTACCTCATCAGCGTCATGCGGGTGAAGCCGGACGACATCGTCCTGCTGTTCGACGGCCGCTCGGGCGAATGGGCGGCCCGGGCCCGCGACATCCGCCGGCGCGCCCTGGTGCTGGAGGTCGTCAGCCAGACCAGGCCGCCGGAGGACGTCCCCGATTTCTGGCTCTGCTGCGCGCCGATCAGGAAGGGCCGCATCGACCTGATCGCGGAAAAGGCCTGCGAACTGGGGGTGGCGCGGCTGCAACCCGTGCTTACCCGCCGCGCCGTGGTGGACCGGCTCAATCTGGATCGCCTGCACGCCCATCTGGTGGAGGCGGCCGAACAATGCGGCCGCACCGCGCTTCCCGACCTTGGGGAGATGGTGAAGCTCGACGCGCTGCTTCGGGATTGGCGCGACGATCGCTGGCTTTTCTTCGCGGACGAGACCGGCGGCGAACCGCTGGCCGATACGCTCAAGGCCCATCCCGGCCCCGCGGCCTTCCTGATCGGCCCCGAGGGCGGCTTCGACCCCGCCGAACGCGAAGCGATCCGCGCGCACCGCCAATCCGTGGCCGTCTCGCTCGGCCCCCGCATCCTGCGCGCCGAAACCGCCGCCATCGCCGCGACGACTGCATGGATGACGATCAACGGGGACTGGCGATAAGGGTGTCCCAACATCGTTTTCTTCCGCAACCGGATTGAAGCCGTCATCAACGCAGCTTATTTGAGCGCCGAACGTTGCGGCTTTGACGCAACCGGGGGAAAGATTAAGGCGGGGCATGAGCACCAGAACCGACTCAGGGGGGACCGATCCCATCATCGAGAGCCGCGACCAGTTGATCGCGGCCTTCGCCAAGGGCGCCAAGCCCAAGGATCGCTGGCGCATCGGCACGGAGCATGAGAAATTCGTCTATGCCAAGGCGGATTTCCATGCGCCCAGCTATGATGAGCGCGGCGGCATCCACACGTTGCTGATCGGCCTTACCCGCTATGGCTGGAACCCGGTGTTCGAGGGGGAGAATATCATCGCCCTCTCCGGCACCGACGGCACCATCAGCCTGGAACCGGCGGGGCAGCTCGAACTGTCGGGCGCGCCGCTGGAAAATCTGCACCAGACCTGCGCGGAGACCAGCCGGCACCTGGAACAGGTCAAATATGTCGGCGACATGCTGGGCCTGGGTTTCCTGGGCCTGGGCATGTGGCCGGACAAGACGCGCGAAGAACTACCCATCATGCCCAAGGGCCGCTACGACATCATGCTGCGCCACATGCCGCGCGTCGGCACGATGGGCCTGGACATGATGCTGCGCACCTGCACCATCCAGACCAACCTCGACTATGGCAGCGAGGCGGACATGGTGAAGAAGTTCCGCGTCTCGCTGGCCCTGCAACCTCTGGCGACCGCCTTGTTCGCCAATTCGCCCTTCACCGAAGGCAAGCCCAACGGCTTCCTCTCCTATCGCAGCCATATCTGGTCGGACACCGACCCCGGCCGCACCGGCATGCTGCCCTTCGTGTTCGAGGACGGCTTCGGCTATGAACGCTATGCCGACTATGCGCTCGATGTGCCGATGTATTTCGTCTATCGCGACGGCCGCTATATCGACGCGGCGGGCCAGAGCTTCCGCGACTTCCTGAACGGCGAACTGCCCGCCCTGCCCGGCGAGAAGCCGACCGAGAAGGACTGGGAGGATCATCTTTCCACCGCCTTCCCGGAGGTGCGAATGAAGAGCTTCCTCGAAATGCGCGGCGCGGACGGCGGGCCGTGGAACCGCATCTGCGCGCTGCCGGCGCTGTGGGTCGGGCTGCTCTATGACGAGGGCGCGCTGGACGCCGCCTGGGATCTGGTCAAGGACTGGAGCATGGAGGAACGGCAGGTTCTGCGCGATTCCGTGCCGAAACTGGCGCTGGATGCACCCATCGGCGGCAAGCGCAAGCTGCGCGACATAGCGGGCGAAGTGCTCGACATCGCCCGCAGCGGCCTTTCCGCCCGCGCCCGGCTCAATGCGTCGGGCGACAATGAAAGCGGCTTCCTCGCCCCGCTGGACGAGATCGTGGCGTCGGGCCGGACCCATGCCGAACGCCTCCTCGCCCGCTATCATGAGGAATGGAAGGGCGACCTCAGCCAAATCTACGCTGAAGAAAGCTTCTAGGTGGGATCGACGGGATGCTGGAGGGCGACGGCATCCCCCATTCGTCATGCTGAATTCGTTCAGCATGACGGGCCTTCGAATGCAGGAAACGAACAGCTATTCGGCAGGCTGAACCGCGCTCAAAGGCTTCCGCCCCGCTGCCCACGCAAAAAAGCGCGGCACTACACCATTGCGCGCCATCCACTCGCTATAGGCCCGATATTCCGGATCGGCGCCCAAATGCGCTTCCTCGGTCTTCGCGCGCCAATAATAGACCGCGTTGGTCACGCCCAGCAGCGCGCAGTTCCGCACCGCATCGGTCAAACTCCCTGACAGGCTCAAAAAAGGCAGGGCTGAAAACCACCAGAACAGATTCTTCGACAGATAGGCCGGATGCCGCGTCCAGCGATAGGGGCCATGCGTCAGAATGCCCCGATGCGTCAGGTTGGAAAAGCGCAGCCCGAATGCCACCGTCGCCCAGGCGTAGATGGCCGTCAGCAATACCAGCCATCCGCCCAGCAGCCATTGCAGGACGCCATGCCCCCGCGTCCAGACATCCCATTCCGCCCCGCCCGCATGATAATCGAGCGGGCCGCCATTGCCCATCAGCACGAAGGGTGGATAGCAGATCAGCGCCGCCACCCACCCGGCCAGCAGCGGATTGGCGGTGCGGATATGCGAATCCAGCGGCTTGCAGGTCAGCATATAGCCGACCGTCGCCATGCAGACGTCGATCATGAACATGACCGCGATCAGGAAGCTTGCCAGAGCCACCGGATGGCTGACCGCATCCTCGATCCGCCATTCGACCACGCTGGCGAAATTGCCGGGCACGATCGACAGCATGAAGGCAAGGAAGAAGCCCTTCACCGCCCAGGCCCGGGCATGATGGGCGACTTCGGCCCTGTCCGCAGCGCCGGCGGCCCCGCCGATCACCCATTGACCGAAGGCATAGCCTGCGTCCCTGGGCTCGACCAGCCGCCGGTCCAGCCAGATCACATAGGGCACCGATGCCGCCAGCAGCCAGGGCGCCGCGCCCATCAGCACATTCATGGAAAGGCGATAATCCCCGCTCCAGTACCAGCGGGCGATGCAATAGAAGACCGCTATGGCAAGCCATGTCGCCCACAGGCCGGCGATCTTGACGATGCTGACATCCAGCACCGCCCGCCACGGCCGCGCAGGCGCGGTCCAGTCGATCCCCGTCGATGCGCGGCGATGCACCTTGTCGACCAGCAGCGACCACGACACCATCGGCAGGCCGCAGGCGACGACCGCGGCAAAACCCGCGTTCGGCCCGTTCATCCCATAATGGCGCGCGACCAGCGTCCAAAGCCCCAGCCCGACCAGCCCGGCCACGCCAACACCGTGGCTGACGGCGGACTTCGGACAGGGATCGGCTTTGTCGCTCATGCCGCGGACCTAGCGGAAATTGGTAAACAACCCCCGAAGGTCGGAAGGGGGGAATGTCCGCATCTGGCCACATCCCGAACGCCCGCTTTAAAACCCGTCGGTTCAGATGCCGCCCAGCACATTGATGGTGAACGCCAATATGCCCAGGTTGAACAGGAATGCCGCGAGGCAATGGAACAGCGCCGCCTGCCGCATGCCCCGGCTGGTCACCGACACGTCGGATGTCTGGAAAGTCATCCCCAAGGTGAAGGCGAAATAGAGGAAATCCCAATAGCCCGGCTCCTGCATGTCGGGAAAATCAAGCCCGCCGCTGTCGCCGCCCCTGCCATCGCCCAGATAGAAGATATGCGCATAGTGCATCGCATAGACGAGATTGGAAAACAGCCAGGCCAGCGCCAATGTCGCCAGCAGCAGCGCGACCGCCGCCTTGCTCGGCCCGCCATGCTGGCTGACCGCCACGCCGACGGCGACCAGGATCACCACCGACACGATCCCGGTCAGCAGCAGCATCAACTGCCGGTTCGCGTCATTATCCGCCGCCTTGCGCCGCATCGCGTCCGCATCGGAATCCAGCAGCGGCCAGACCGACAGGATGAACGCCAGCGCCGCCAGGTCGAACCCTGCCATCACCGCCTCATGCCAGCGCAGCACCAGGCCGAACGGCGCCATGCTGGCCAGCAGGGCCAGGAACATGCCATAACGCCAGGGAAATATCCGGGATCGGTTCATGGGCGCATCAAAGGCATAATCCGCGCCCTGCACAAGACGCTTTATATCACCGCCGCGATCAGCCCCAGCGCCTGCGCTTCGTTCGCCTCCAGATACCAGTTTTCCGGCGCGCGGTTCAGCAGTTCCTCCATGGAAACCTGCGATCCCAGGATCAGGTTCGCAAAGCCCTCATTCTGGATCGCGATCGACGCCTCTATCTCATGCAGCGTCGCCTTGAGCGAGGCGATGCAGGTCGACAGCGGCCCTTCCAGATGGATGTCCCGGGTAATGATCCGCTCATGGATCATCAGCCGCGTGCCCCGCGCCAGATAGCGGTTTTCCGCCGCGAAGAAGCTCATGAAGGTCACGCCCGCCGAATAGACCGCCGTCTTGCCCAGGAAAACCAGCCGCCGGTCAGGATAGAGATCGGAATGGAAGCGTATATCCTCCCCCATCATCCGGGCGATTTCCGGGTCGCCGCCCAGGGTGGCGATCTCCACCACCACCAGCCCCTGCTGCGGCGCGGACGAAAGGCAATTGCGGAAATGCAGATACATGCCATGGTCGACATAGCCCGACAGCATGATCGCGGGAAATTCGAAATCCTTGGGGCCCAGCAATGGCGCCTGAATCGACATGAAAAACGGCTCCTTCCTTCGCCCCTCGCCGGCTGCTCTACGCGCGGGCCGGCAAATGGTGCCTTTGCTCCGTCGGTTTTTAGCTGGCGCCCTGCCGGAGACGCCCCTAAAGAACAGACCATGACCAAAGGGCGGGGCGCATGATCGCGAAACTGAAAGGGCGGCTGGACAGCACGGGCCTGGACCATGCCATCATCGATGTGGGCGGCGTCGGCTATCTGGTCGGCGCCTCCTCCCGCACCCTGTCGGCGCTGGGGCCGGTGGGGGAAGCGGTGACGGTCCATACCGAAATGCTGGTGTCGGACGATGCGATCCGCCTGGTCGGCTTCGCCCGGGCGGAGGAGCGCGACTGGTTCCGCCTGCTGACCGGTGTGCAGGGCGTGGGTTCCCGCGTGGCGCTGGCCATACTTTCAGCGCTGGAACCGGCGGAACTGCACCGCGCCGTCGCGACCGGCGACAAGGCGATGATCGCCCGCGCCAACGGCGTCGGCCCCAAGCTGGCCCAGCGCATCGCCAATGAGCTGAAGGACAAGATCGGCGCCGTGCCCACGCCGGCCGGCGGGATCGGCGGCGGGTTCGCCCCGCTGCCGACCGGCGGCCACAGCGCCGATGCGATCTCCGCGCTGCAGAATCTGGGCTTCAAGCCCGCCGAAGCCAGCACCGCCGTCGCTGCGGCGGAAGAGGAACTGGGCGAGGGCGCGTCGCTGGACGCGCTGGTCCGCCTGGCGCTCAGGAAAGCGGCGAAATGATGCGCCTCCCCCTCCCCACCCGTCATGCTGAACTCGTTTGGCTTGCGCCGACCTTCGGTTCAGCATCCATCAGGCCTCTCGCACCGAAGGGAGGAGACGATGAAAGAACCGTGCGTCTATATCCTGGCCCGTCAGCCTTATGGCACGCTGTATATCGGGGTGACGTCGAATCTGCCTGGGCGGCTGCATCAACACCGCACGAACGGCATCCCGGGTTTCACCGGGAGATATGCCGTCCACAGTCTCGTCCGTTTCGAAATGTGCGAAACGATGGAACAAGCTATCAACCGGGAAAAGCAGCTCAAGCGCTGGCATCGGCAGTGGAAGATCAATCTGATCGAGTCCGAAAATCCGCGGTGGATCGACCTGGCTCCGGGCCTTGGTTTATCGCCTCTCCATCCGAACCAGCGGCACGATGGATGCTGAACCGAAGGTCGGCGCAAGTCAAACAAGTTCAGCATGACGGTTGGGGTGAGTGTCGCGCATGAGCGAGGATCGCCTGATCTCCTCCACCCGCCGGGTCGAGGATGCCGACGCCGCGCTGCGGCCCAAATCGCTTGCCGAATTCATCGGCCAGCAGGGGGCGCGGGAAAATCTGCGTATCTTCATCGAGGCCGCCCGGGGCCGCGGCGAGGCGCTGGATCATGTGCTGTTCTTCGGCCCGCCCGGCCTTGGCAAGACGACGCTGGCGCAGATCGTCGCCCGCGAAATGGGCGTGGGGTTCCGCGCCACATCCGGCCCTGTGATCGCCAAGTCGGGCGATCTGGCCGCGCTGCTCACCAATCTGGATGAGGGCGACGTCCTCTTCGTGGACGAGATCCATCGGCTCAACCCCGCGGTCGAGGAAGTGCTCTACCCCGCCATGGAGGACCGGGCGCTCGACCTGATGATCGGGGAAGGCCCCTCCGCCCGGTCTGTGCGGATCGACCTGCCGCCCTTCACCCTGGTGGGCGCAACCACGCGGCAGGGCTTGCTGACGACGCCCCTGCGCGACCGCTTCGGCATTCCGGTGCGGCTGCAATTCTATACCGTCGATGAGCTGGAACTGGTGGTGCGCCGCGCGGCCCGGCTGCTGGACCTTGCCATCACTTCCGACGGCGCGGTGGAGATCGCCCGGCGTTCCCGGGGCACGCCGCGCATCGCCGGACGGCTGCTGCGGCGGGTGCGCGACTTCGCCAATGTGGCGGGCGCCCCGGCCGTGGATGCGAAGGTGGCCGATGCCGCGCTGACCCGGCTGGATGTCGACCATCTCGGCCTCGACCTGATGGACCGCCGTTACCTGACCATGATCGCTGACATCTATCGCGGCGGGCCGGTGGGAGTGGAAACGCTCGCGGCAGGCCTCTCCGAAGCGCGCGATACGATCGAGGAAGTGATCGAGCCTTATCTGATCCAGCTCGGCCTGATCGCCCGCACTGCGCGGGGACGCTGCCTCAACGGGCCGGGCTGGAAGCATCTGGGACTCAATCCGCCCTCCAATGTCCAGGATGGCTTGTTCGATTAGGATCGGCAGGTTCCTTCGACTGCCTGCAAGACAGGCGCTCAGGACAGGCTCAGGGTGAACGGGAAGAAAAAAGCGCGCGGGCTGCGTCCGATTTAACGCAGCGCGCTCTAGAAGAAACTGCTCGAATCCACCCCGGCCAGGCTGTTGACCCCGACAAGCTGGACGCTCTGTTCGAATGCGCCGTCGCCATTGGCGTCGTAGAATATCCAGCCGTCCGTCGACCCGGCGACGAAAGCCACATGATTGACCCCGGCGGTCATATTGGCGGCAGCCAGCGCGTCGGAGAAGCTGTTGGTGGCAATGGTCCGTTCGGCATAGTCGACGGCGGGCAGGGAGCCGTTCAGGAAGTCCAGGTCGATGCGGTCGCCCTCGCCCGCCTTGAAGTCGGTGATCCGGTCATAGCTCGCCGTGTTGAGCGTCGTGTCGCCGCGGTTGAACAGGAAGACATCCGCCTCCGTCCCGCCGGTCAGCGTGTCCTTGCCTGCGCCGCCGATCAGCGTGTCGCTGCCCGCGCCGCCCTTCAGCGTATCGCCGGCCGCCCCGCCGTCCAGCAGGTCGTTGCCCGCGCCGCCGTCCAGGCTGTCCTGCCCGTCCTCGCCATAGAGCCGGTCGTCGCCGCCATTGCCCAGCAGGGTGTCGTTGCCCAGGCCGCCCCAGAGGCCATTATTGCCGCCATTGCCCGTCATGCTGTTGGCGATGTCGTTGCCGATGCCGTCGATCGGGTCCGTGCCGGTCAGAATCAGCTTCTCGATCTCGGCCGCCATTTTGTAGCTGACGGAGGCGCTCACCTGATCGGTCCCCTCGCCCGCCAGTTCGACAATCAGGTCGTCATTGGCGCTGTTGCCGTCGTCGGACCAGCTGTCGACGATATAGCTGTCATTGCCCAGCCCACCGGCCATGTTGTCGGCGGCCGTGCCGCCGTCCAGATAGTCGTCGCCCAGCCCGCCGATCAGCATGTCGCTGCCGTCGCCGCCGAAGAGGGTGTCGTTATCGTCACCGCCATCCAGCGTGTCGCCGCCGCCCATGCCATAGAGAATGTCCGCGCCCGTCCCGCCCGACAGAATGTTGGCCGCGTCATTGCCGGTGATCGTGTTGGCCAGATCATTGCCCATGCCGTTGATCGCCGCCGCGCCGGTCAGCGTCAGCTTTTCGACATTGGCGGCAAGGCGATAGCTGACGGAGGCATAGACAAGATCGCTGCCGCCCCCCGCCAGTTCGATCACCTGATCGTCATTGCCGGCAAAGCCGTCGTCCGACCAGGTGTCGACATAGAAGATGTCGTTGCCTGCGCCGCCATCCATATAGTCGGCGCCCGCCCCGCCATCGATGACGTCATTGCCGGCAAGGGCGTAGATGGTGTCGTTGAGGGCAGTCGTCTGATAGGCGAGCACGGTGGTCGTCGGGCCGATCATGTTGTTGCCCGATGATCCGGTGATCGTCCTCCCGTTTTCCGCGACATCGGTGATGGCGATGGACAAAAGCTGATCATCGACGTTGCTGCCGTCGGTTGCGCGCACCGTCACCTGATAGACGCCGTCGCCATCGGCATCGAGCCGGTTCTCATAATCGGGCGGGTTGATGAAGGACAGTGCGCCGGTCACCGGATCGATGGTGAAAAGCGCGGCGTCCGCTCCCCCTGAAATGGCGAAACCGGGGACGGAGCCGTCCGCATCGGTGGCCGTCACCACGGTCACGGCGCTGGCATTTTCCGCCATGCTGATCGACGCCGAGGCGCCGCCGCCATTGGAGGTTATGACCGGCGCATTGTCGTTCAGATTGGTAATGCCGATGGCCAGGGTCTGCGAGACGCTGTTGCTGCCGTCGCTCGCGCTGACGATCACATGGTAGAGGCGGTCGCCATTGCTGTCGTCCGGCGCTTCATAGTCCGGAGCCGTCCTGAAACTCAGCGCGCCGGTCTGCGGGTCGATGGTGAACAACGCCGCGTCAGCGCCGCCGCTGATGCTGTAGCTGAGCGCAGCGCCATCCGCGTCGCTGGCCTGCACGATGGCGGCAAGCAGGCTGTTTTCCGCGACGGAGAAGGCGACCGAAGCCGCCCCGCCATAAGAGGTCAGCACCGGCGCATTGTCGTTGAGATTGGCGACCGCGACTGCCAGCGCCTGGCTGTCGCTGTTGGTGCCGTCGCTGGCCTGCACCACGACATTGTAGATATTGTCGTGATCGGCGTCGGCGGCGGCTTCATAATCGGGTGCGGTCTTGAAGCGGAGGACGCCGGTTGCCGCATCGATTTCGAAGAGCGCGGCGTCCGCTCCGCCTATGATGGCGAAGCTGATCGACGGGCTGTCGGCATCGGTGGCGGTCACGCCGGTCACCGCCGTCGCATTCTCGTTGACGGTGATCGCCGCGCTTGCGCCGCCGCCATTGGAGGTGATGACCGGCGCAAAACCGTCCGGCACATCGTTCACGGTCACGGAGAGCGTCTGCGTGTCAACGCCGCCATTGCCGTCATTGGCGGCAACGATCAGTTGATAGACATTATCGCGGTCCGCATCGGCCGGGCTTTCGAAATTGGGCGCTGTGAGGAAACGCAATTCGCCCGTCATCGCGTCGATCGCGAACAGCGCCGCGTCCGCGCCTCCCACGATGGAGAAGGAGACCGTCTGTCCCATGTCGGGGTCCGTCGCGGTGACGGTGGTCACGGCGGTGCCGTTCTCATCGACCGCCAGCGCCGCGCTGGAGCCGCCGCCGTTCGAGGTGATGACCGGCGGGGCGTTCAGCGCGGTGGAAGGCGTCGTCATGTCCGCGAACTGGAAAAATTCCACGTTGCGGACTGTCTTGCTGCCCTCCGGAGAGCCTGCACGCTGGTCGACCGCGACATAGCTGCCGTCGGTCTGGAGCGTGAAGACATAATCCATCCGGTTGCCCGAGAAGACGAGCGTGTCGACGTCCGCGCTGCCGTCGATCACGTCATTGCCCGCGCCGGCGAGGATCGTGTCGTTGCCTGCGCCGCCATGCATATAATCGTTGCCGCTGCCGCCATCCAACATGTCGTCGCCGGTGCCGCCATACAGCTCGTCGCTGCCCGCGCCGCCATAGAGCTGGTCGTTCCCGGCATCGCCGTTCAGCGTGTCGTTGCTGTTGGTGTCGGCATCGTCGCCATGGAGAATGTCATTGCCCGAGCCGCCCGACATATTGTCGCCGCCGGCCTGGCCATAGAGGATGTCGTCATCGTCGCCGCCGGTCATCCTGTCGCTGCCGCGCCCGCCATAGAGGATGTCGTTGCCCGTGCCGCCGTCGATGGTGTCGTCGCCCGAAATGTTGTTGAAGCCCAGATCGTCGCCATAGAGCAGGTCGTCGCCCGCTCCGCCGGAAATGGTGTCGCTGCCGCGCCAGCCGAAGATGATGTCGTTGCCGCCGTCGCCCTGAAGATTATCCTTGCCCGCGCCGCCGATGATGACATCATTGCCGAGGCCCGCCTGGACCAGCACGTCCTTGGCATAGTCGATCCCGCCCGCCCCATGCGCCGTCAGGTCGATGATGTCGTCGCCGTCGCCCAGCCAGAACTGCTCGATATTGTCGAAGCTGCCGAAGCCGCCTGCGATCACGCCATTATTGTAGAAGATCGCGTCGGACAGGTTGGACCCGTAGATGACGTCCGTGCCGGTGCCCCCCATCAGCAGGTCCATGGAAATCTGGATGTTGCTCGCCGTCAGTTGATAGGCGGCGCCGCTGCCGGTGAGAATCGCGGAGTTCCAGACGAGTTGCGCCAGCACCGCATCGGGGCGCACCGTATCGAGATTGGCGAGCCGGGTGAAGGCGAAGAACTGGTCCTTCTCACTCCCTGCCGTGATGGTCTGGCTTCCCACCACGTTGAAGAAATTCGCCATGCTCGCCCCCTGTCCAGCGTCCTTGTGAAAGGTCCGGAATCCTTAGCGGCAAATCGGGCGGAAGCGGTGGGGTCTTAGGGATAGCGCCTACACCTTCGGGAGTGCGCCTATGGGTGTAGGAACAACGTCTACTGCTCGCGGAAGGAGCGCCACATCGTATCGGCAAGGGGATCGATCATATATTGCAGCGCCGTCCGCCGCCGCAGCGGCACGACCACCTCCACCGGCATGCCCGGCTTCATCGCGAAATCGCCTTCCCGATATTGCCGGATCAGCGCGATCTGATCGGGGGCGATGGTCACTTCTCCCGCGAAATAGGCGATGCCCGTCTTCTCCTCGACGAAGCTGTCCGCCGATATGCGCGTCACCTTGCCCTCTATGATCGGCAGGCTGCGTCCCGGAAAGCCGGCGAAGCGTATCTCCGCCTTCTGCCCCACCGCCAGATCGTCCACATCGGCGGGGGAGAAGCGCGCCTCGATCACGACGGCGGAATCGCGCGGCACGATGTCCATCAGCGTCTGTCCCGCCGCGATCACCCCGCCCACCGTATGCACGCTGAGGCCCACCACCGTCCCGCTCACCGGCGCGCGCACCTGCGTCCGGGCGAGTTCGTCCCGCGCCGCGCTCCATTTGGGCAGCACGTCGCCCAGCAGCGCTTCGGCATCGCGCAGGTCGGAGGTCACCTTTTCCTGCAGATTCTGCTTCGCCTCCAGCGCCTTCAGCCGCGCTTCGCCCACCATATTGGCCGCACTGTCGCGCGCCGCGCTCAGGCGACCGCGCTGGCCGATCAGGTCCGCCCTGGCCCGCTCCAGCGCGCGGATGCGCGTCTTGCTGACGAAGCCCTTCTCCGCCACGGTGCGCAGGCTCTCCAGTTCGTCGGTGATGAGCCGCTCCTGCTCGATCACGGAGGCGACCTGCTCGCGATAGCCCACGGCCTGAGACCCGGCCTGGCTCCCCTCATGCATCGCCACGCCCTGTTGCGTGCCGAGCAGCGCCGACCGCGCCGCCATCTGCGCCTGCTGCGCGCGCGTCGCCGCCTGCGCATCGGCGCGGTCGTCCCCGGTCAGCGTGCGGAACTCCACCGGCGCCTCCATCCCCGTCCCGGCCTGTTCGGCGCGCAAACGGGCGCGCTGGGCGATCAGCCAGATCGCCTGAGACGCCAGCACCCGTTCCTGCGCGGCCACGGCAGGCGCGGCGAGCCGGATCAGAACTTCGCCCTGCCGGACGCGCTGCCCCTCCTTCACCAGGATCGCCGCGACGATGCCGCCGTCGCGATGCTGCACGCTCTGCCTTTGCCCGGCCACGGTCGTCCGGCCCGGCGCCAGCGCCGCCGCGTCCAGCCGGGCAAAGGCCGCCCAGCCGAGGAACAGCAGGAAAAACGCCGCCGCCACCAGCAGCCCGCCGCGCACCTCCGGCCTGGGGTCAACCGCCACCGGCGGCGGCGGGCCGGGCGGCGGCAACAGCAGGGGCCGCGTGGTCCGCATCAGCATCAGGCCGCTCCCGCCACGGGCGCGGGACGGGGACGGGTCAGCGCGCCCAGCACCTGATCGCGCGGCCCGCTCATCCGCATGCGGCCATTGTCCAGCGCGAGTATGCGGTCCGCCGGTCCCAGCAGGCCGGTCCGGTGCGCCGTCACCATGATCGCTGCGCCGCGCGCCTTGGCCCTGGCCAATGCCGCGATCAGTTGCGCCTCCCCATCGGAATCGAGATGCGCATTGGGTTCGTCCAGGATCAGCACCGCCGGGTCGCGGAACAGGGCGCGGGCCAGCGCGATCCGCTGCGTCTGGCCCATGGACAGCCCCATGCCGCCCCAGCCCAGCACGGTGTCATAGCCCTGCGGCAGGCGCAGGATCATCTCATGCACGCCGCACGCCTGTGCCGCCGCAATGACGTCGGCGTCTATCCGCGCGTCGGCGTCCGGATCGGCAAAGCGGGCGATATTGTCGCGGATCGACCCGGCGAAGAGGGAAAGTTGCTGCGGCATATAGCCGACATGCACCGCCAGCGCATCGCCGTCCCATTGCGACCGTTCCGCCCCGTCGATGCGGATTTCGCCCCGGTCGCAGGCGATGGCGCCCGCCACCAGCCGCGCCAGCGTGGACTTGCCCGCGCCGCTCGCGCCGATCACCGCCACCATCTCCCCCGGTCCGACCGTGAAGGAGAGGTTGTTGAGGATCAGCCGTTGGGAATGCGGGTCCTCGATGGTCACGCGCTCCACATCCACCTGGCCTTTCGGGCGAGGCAGGCTGGTCTGGGGCATGTCGTCCGCCGCGCCGTGGAGCCAGGCCATGACCTCCCCATGGGAGGCCCTCGCCGCGACGAAGCTGCGCCAGCTTCCCACAAGCTGGTCGACCGGCGCCACCGCCCGCCCCAGCAGGAAGGAGGAGGCGAAGATCGCGCCGCCGGAAATCTGCCCGTCTATCGCCAGCAACGCCCCCAGTCCCAGCGCGCCGGATTGCAGCATGTTGCGCAGGAAGCGGCTCACCGCCATGCGGCTGCCAGCGGCGAAGCTGGCCTCCGCCTGCCAGCCGAGCATGTCCTCCCGCTCCGCAAGGTGCCGTCGGACCATCGCGCCCTGCATGCCCAGCGCCCGCACCGCTTCGGCCCCCTGCATCGTCTGTTCCTGGCTGCTGTAGGACAGGTTCGCGGCGGCATTGGCCTGCAAAAGGGGCCGGCGCGTCGCCCGGTCGCTGGCCCAGGCGATGGCGACCAGCGTCAGGCTGCCTGCCAGCGCCATCAGCCCGATCAGCGGGTGAATCAGCGCGCAGACGAGGATGTAGATCGGCGTCCACGGCGCGTCGAACAGCGCGAACATGGCCGGACCGGTCAGCGTCTGGCGGAGTTGGTCGCATTCGCGGATCGGCTGGCGGCTCCTGCGCACGATCCCCTCCCCCGCCTGCTGGCGCAGCGTGGCGGCGATCAGCGTCCGCGCCAGCCGCCGGTCCAGCCCGATGCTCGCCCGCACCAATATGCGCGAGCGGATATATTCCAGCAGGGAGAGGGTGGCATAGGCCAGCAGCAGCGCCACCGTCAGGAAGGCGAGCGTGGTCCCGCCCCGCGTCGGCACGACCCGGTCATAGATTTGCAGCATGTAGAGCGTCGGCGCGAGGAACAGCAGATTGGCGAGCGCACTGAACAGCGCCGCCCAGAGGAAATGCCGCTTCACCACGCCCATCATGGCCGCAACGCTTCGTAGATGGCGCAGACCTTGGCGCAATGCGCGGCCTCGCTGAAGCGGGCGCGGGCATCGGCACGGGCGCGCAGGGCCATGGCGCGGACGTCGCCCGGATCGGCGCAGGCCCGGGCCAGCGCCCCGGCGTCGTCCGGCTCGACCAGCAGGCCGATGCCGCCCTCCAGCGCCTCGACATTGCCGCCGGACCGGGCGGCGACGATGGGCGTGCCGACCAGCATCGCCTCCACCAGTGTCCGCCCGAACGGCTCGCCCACGGCGGGCACGACCAGCCGGTCGCAGGCGGCGATCCAGAAGGGGCCGGGCGTGCGATAGCCCATCACCCTCACCCGATCCTCCACGCCCTTTTCCGCGATCCGCCTGCGCAGGGCGATGTCCATGGCGGGCACGCGCGCCTCCCCGAACATCAGGCCCATGACCGGCCCTCCCGTCGCGTCCGTCAGCCGGGCGATCATGTCGACGAACAGCAGGGGCCGCTTCCTCGGCACGAAAGCGCCGAAATAGCCCAGCAGCAACGTATCGGGCGATACGCCCAGCTCGCGGATCAGCGCGTCCCGCGCTCTGGTCCGGTCCACTTCCAGCGTCGTGTCGAAGGGACTGTGGATCACCGAGGCCCGGTTTCGCGCCGACCAGATGCCGGCGGGCGGCAAAGCGAAGGACGAAACCGCCAGCACCCGATGCGCCAGCGCGGGCGCGAGCAGGCGCAGGCCCAGCGCGCCGGGATCGCCGCGATGGTGCCAGATCAGCTTCGCCCCGGCCAGCCGCGCCGGCAACGCCCAGTTGGCGCTGCTCCGTCCGTCATTGACATGGACGATGTCGACCCGGTTGCGCCGCAGGAACCGGGCACGCGGCAGAACGCCGCCCAGCGTCCGTCCGAATTTCCGCAGGGTGAAGGCCTCGCCCGGCACGAAGAGCCCGTGGGCGGCAGGGTCGTCCATCTGCTCATGCCCGGCGAAGAAATTGGCGATCATGCCGCCGGGCACCTCCGTCACCACCAGCGGACGGTAGAGCGCCGGGTCGAGATGCCCGATCAGCCCCCGCACCGAAATATGGCTGCCGCCGATGCTGTCTCCGGAAAAGGGGAAGCAGATGCGCAGGCGCTCGTCCGGCGCGGCATCCGCAGGCGTCAGGCGGGGCAAGGGCGCATTCATGGCGTCACCCCGTCCATCAGGTCGCGCGCCCGCTGGTCCAGAAACTGGTCGAGATTGGCCAGCCCGTCTCCGTCGGCATCGGCCCATGGATCGGCCTTGCGCGGATCGGCGCCATGCTCCGCCTCCCACCGGTCGTCCATGCCGTCTCCGTCCGCGTCGGCATAGGGCTTCCCCGGTTCCGGATCGTCGATCAGGCCGGGCTGCTTCACGATATGCCCCTTGCGCTCGCGCACCTGCTTGACGATCCGCCGGTCGAACGGGTCGCGGGGGAAGGCGCCGGCGTCGCTCAGCACCGCCTTGTAGGCCGCGTCGGCCGGTTCGGCGGCGATGGTCGGCGGGCAGGGCGGCCGGTCCACCTCCGCCGCCTTCAGCAGGGGAGAGAGATGGACGAAATCGCCGTCGAAACGATTGTCGGCCAGATAGACCTTCGCCGTCCCCTTCGACCCCATGACGTTGCGCGCCACGCCGATCGTGTCGGGCCGGGTGTTCCGCCCCGCGACGAAGCTGTTGCCGATCAGCGAGACGGGCACGCCGCCGAAGCTTTCCCATATCTCCGCAAATTCCGACTGGCCGTTATAGAGGATGTTGTTGATCACCTCCGCGCAGGAGCCGGGGGGGAAATTGAGGTCCGGATTGCGGTCGCCATTATGGGCGCAGATATTGCCGATGAAGCTTAAATGCTGCGGCCCCCTGGGATCGCTCGCCAGCAGCGCGCATTTGTCGTGCCGCGGTATCCCCTCCGCGAAGATCGAGTTGCTGATCGTGATCCAGTCATTGTCGCCATAGCCGTTGATCAGCTCGTCCCGCGCCCAGCTTGCGCTCACATGGTCGATGATGACCTGATGGCTGTTCTCTATGGTGAAACTGTCTTCCGACCCGCGATGGGCGCCGGTGCGGTCGTTGCGGACGCGGATATGGCGGATGACGATGTCGTGCGTGTTCTTGATCAGGATCGGCGTGCGCCCTTCCGCGCCGCCCGCATGGGCGATGACGATGCCGCCGCCCGGCGCCGTTTGCCCCGCTATGGAGAGATAGGGGTTGGTTATCACCGGCGGGCGCGTGGTGAAGCGGATCGTGCCGCTCACCCGGAATATGCAGACGCGCGGGCCCGTGGCTTCGATGCAGGCGCGCAGGGAGCCCGGACCGCCGTCGGCCAGCGTATCGACGGCGATGACCTGCCCGCCGCGCCCGCCCCTGGCCGCCGCGCCATAGCCGACTGCGCCGGGAAAGGCGGGTTCGCCCCTCACCGGCTGCGCCCGCGATTCGCTGCCCGCGCCCGAACAGCCCGCCATCACAATGGGCAGCAGCATGCCGATCAGCCGCCGCCTCATGATTCGTCCCCGCTGCGCAGCGCATAGCCGTAACGTCGCAGCAAGGGCGCGCACAACAGGGTGAAAAGCCGCTGCTTCCACCCCGGCATTTCGCGCTTCCACTTGTCGTCGCCCTTGATGCTGAGCGATTTCTGCATGCGGTGGCGGCTGCCCGCGACCTGGTGCTGCGGCGCGAAGGGGGTAAGGCCGGTGGCGGGCAGATGTGGCATTTCCCCCACCAGCGCGACGATCTGGCCGATAATGCCGCGTGGATCGTCGACAAAATCCTCATATCGCACCCGGATGCAGCGCCCCGGCCCGACCCGGCGGCACAGCATCTCCGCGGCGATGTTCACCATCGACCAGCGCAGGGCGGTGTAAAGCAGGGGCTTGGGCCGCAATTCGCGCTGCACCCCCTTCTCGACGCTGCGGCCATGCCCCTTCATCAGCGACCAGGCGACGCCGCGCCCGTCGCGCACCACGTGCACGACATGCAGGTCGATGCCCGGCATGGCGGCCAGCGCAAAGGCCCGGCCGGGCAGCTTCGAGGAATCGACCAGTATCGGCCGCCCCGACACCAGCGCCATGCCGCGCAGCAATTTCACGGTCCGGCGAGCATGGCCCCGCCATCCCGGCAGCCGCAGCAGCCGCGCCGGGGCCAGCAGCGCCTCCGTCCGCTCCTGTGCGCGGCGGTAACGGGCCAGAAACCCATCCGGCTCGCCCTGCGTCCAACCCGTGACGATGGCGCGCCATTGCGGACAGTGCCGCACCCGCGCTCCGCAGGCGCAATATTCACCCCGGTCCCAGACATGCCGCGCCAGCGTCGTCACCTCACCCGCGCCCATGATCGCCGGATGCTCGCCCAGCGCGATGTCGAGCAGGGTCGTCCCGCTCCGCCCATAGCCGGCCACATAGATCAGCTTGACCGGTCCCTGCCGCGCGGCACGAGTCGAAGGATCGACGGTCCGCTCCACCGTCGCCGGCGGTTCGCTGTCGCGCAGGGGCAGGATCGCATCCGTCACCAGGCTTATCCTCGTCGCACGAGACGCCTGCCGGTCCGGCGGCGCTCGGGCTGCCGTTATCCCGTCAGTCCCAAGGCCATTTCAACGGATCACAAGGCTGATCCTCCGGCAAATTCGGATAAGGCGGGCTGGCTGGAATCGCCCGATGCCCTGCCCCGAAGGGCGTTTGCGCGGAGCGGTCGCCAGGCCCAGCCTATGCCACCGTGACGACTCTCGCCAGCCCCGCCTCCCATGGTCCAGCATCCGCCGCCGCGACGGATATTTTCGCGGCGCATGAGGAAATCTGGGACAGGATCGCGCGCTGGTGCCTGATGACGGCGATCTTCCTCAGCGGTTGGGGCCTGCTGCGCGTCGGCCAGATCAATCTCACCTTTTCCGACCTCTTCTTCCTCATCAGCTTCTCCATCTCCGCGTTGCGCGGGCGGCTGAGCGTCACGCCCTTCCGCTCGCTTACGCCCTTCTGGCTTGCGGGGCTGGTGATGATGCTGGGCGGGCTGTTCATCGGATCGATCATCAACGGCGATCCGCTGCGCTGGGTGAACATCGCCCTGCAATATACAGTCGCCTTCCTCTGCATCCCGATCCTGCTGATGCAGCAGGAGGAAGGCACGATCCGCAAGGCGCCGCTGATCTTCATGCTGGGCATCGCCTGTTCCGAAGCGGTCGGCATCGCCGCCAGCGCCTTCCTGACCTATCACGACACGCTGCACTGGCTGGGCGACGGCTTCATCACCGGCAATGGGCGCCTGGGGTCCATGGCGGGCCAGCCCAATCCCAACGGCGCGGTGGTCGCCTTCTCGCTGCCGATGCTGCTCTATTCGATGCGCCATCGGCTGATCGGTGGCCTTGCCGGAGTCGCCTGCCTGATCCTGCTGCTCTGGGGCCTTATGCTGAGCGCGTCCTTCACCGGATTTTCTGCCTCGCTGCTGGCGATCTTCACCACATTGCTGCTGATGGGCGTGCGCTACATCTTCCGCCTGGGGCTGGCGGTGGCGGTGGCGGCCGGGCTGTTCTTCGCCAGCGGCGCCCCGCTGCCCAAGGCTTTCCAGGAGCGCGTCGGCAATGCCGTGGAAAGCGGCGACATCAACCAGGCGGGGACATTCCTCAACAGGTCGCAGCTCATGGAGGAAGCCTGGGGCTTTGCCGAGGACTATACCGTCATCGGCATGGGCGTGGACCGCTATCGCGAACTCAGCGCCTATGACAATCCGGTGCATAACCTGTTCCTGCTGATCTGGAACGAGGGCGGGGCGATCGCCTTTTGCGGGCTGATCGTCCTGCTGGGGCTGATCGCCCTGCTGGCGGCGAACGGACTGCGCACCAGCCGCGACAAGGGCGCAATGGCGGTGGCGGTGGTGCTGGTGTTCCTGATCTACACCCTGTCCTACCCGCACATGTATTCGCGCATGTGGGTGATGCCGGTGATGGTGGCGCTGGCGACGATCTATGTCCCCCGCAAGGCAAGGCCGGAAGCGGCGCGGCTGATCTATGCGCGGCCTGTCGGGCCGCAGCCCCTGCCTGAATTATAGGCAAGGACGGGATTCAATCGGTTTTGCCCATTGAAACGCGACATGCTCCCGCGAAGGCACTCACCCAATGGTGAAAATCCCTGTCCCCTTCATTACTGTCTCCGCTTAAGCCGACCCGATCAGCAGCGTCACATTGTCCGTCCGCGGATCGCCGCCGGTCTGGCCGGGTTTCTCCACATGCAGCACGCGGTGCAGCACGTGCCGCATGCCATAGGCCTGCGTCGCCATGCTGCCGGGGAAGACGGCCAGCGTCGCGCGGTCGATCGGCAGGTCTATCCATCGCCCGCCGGCAAAGACCTGCGTCAGCATCTGCGTCCGTTCGCCGCACAGGGCGGAAAAATAGCGATAGTCGAAATGCGCGCCCTCGATCAGCTTCTGGCCCGGCGCGATGTCCCTGCTACGGTCGCGGCGCAGCAACAGGCGGTTGATGCCCTGCAACAACCGCCCAAGGACCGGCACATCGGCCAACAGGCCATAGAGGTCGGACAGGCCGCGCGGGCTGAGCACCCCAGCCGCCTGCCACCGCCTTTCATCCAGCGCGCAGCCCGCACGGCCCCAGCGCCCCAGGGAATTGCGCGCCAGCGCGCCCAGCCGCTCGAAATCGCCCGCGCTTTCCTGATATTTCAGCCTTTGCACCACGACATGGAAATCCCCAGGCGGCGTCCCCTCCGGCGCGAGCGCCGCCATCAACCGCCAGCCGATGGCCCAGCACCGGTCCAGCAGCGCCTGACCGGGCGCATAATGCTCCCCACCCTGCACGAAATAGGCAGGACGCACGGTGGCATGATCCTCCCCCGCCTCGCGTGACAGGGCCATTTTCCGGGCGATATAGCCATGGCGTCCGGGCTGGAAGTAGAAGAGGTCGCCCAGGCTGGCGGTGATGTCGCCGCTGCCATGATAGTTGCGGGCGATGTCGACCAGCGGCGCTTCCCAGGGCATCTGCTCCGCCCTGTCCTCCAGCAGGCCGTGCCACAGCTCGGCCACGATTTCCGGACAACGCACCAGCACCGCGGCATGGCCAGCCCCGAACAGCCGGGCGAGCGATCCCGGTTCCAGTTCCTGATATGCCAGCTCCGCGATCATGGCCGGTCCCCTCGTGCGGAGCGTTCTTATCCTCGATCAACTTTCGCACAATGGCGCGGAATGGGGCGATCCGGAATAGTCAGACACGCATCAGAAATGTGAAGGCTCAGGACCCATTGCTGACGGGTTCGAGACGCCATCGATGGGTTTTCGGTCAGGACAGGACATGGGCCCCCGCCTTGATCCGAAGGGTTTAGCACCTATGCGCATCGCCGGTCCCCGATGCGCTTTTGCGCTCTTCCGCCGCAACCCGCACTATCGCTGCATTGGGACGGCCCTGACGGCGGGCGCGTCCGCGCGCCGATGCGACCGGGAGATTATCATGGCGTCTGCACAGCTCACTCTGATCGATGGCGCCGCGCCGGGCGGCGGCGCGGAAAAGCCGCGCGACCTGTCCTTCGAGTTGCAGCAGATGTCCGCGCGGCAGATCTGGTTCCTGCTCCACCGCCACATGAAGCTGGTGGCCAGCATCGTCATCGCCTGCGTCGTGGTGGTGCTGATCGTCCAGTTGCAACTGCCCAATCGCTATGAAGCGACGGCGACCGTGCAGGTGGAGCTCAACGATTCCACCGGTTCCAACCAGGCCGACGCGACCCGCAACCAGCAGCGCGTCGCCAATGAGGCGCGCATGTACCGGTCGCAGGCGCTGGCGGAGCAGGTGGTGCGCGACCTCAACCTCAATCGCAACCAGGCCTTCACCCATGGCGTGCAGATGACGGTGCAGCAGGCGGCCGTGCAGCTTACCAAGACCACCCGCGTAGTCAGTTCGACCGATTCCGACTTCATCGACATCACGGTCCAGTCGCGCAAGGCGGAACTGGCCGCGCGCATCGCCAACCGCTTCGTCGACAGCCTGCAGAAGATGCGCTCCCAGCGCCGCCAGACATGGCGCAACGGTCTCAGCACCGCGCTCGACAAGGAAACCAGGCGCCTCGCCCATGAAGTGGAGCTGGCCGAGCGCGCCGTTGCCGATTTCCGCCGCCAGCACCTGATGCCGATGGGCGCTGGCAGTGCGGAGGACTATCAGCAGATGAACCGCATCGCCGTGGAGGCGGCGTCCACCGCCGCGATGAGCAGCGCGATGCAGGCGCAGGCCGCCGGCGTCAGCCGCGCCGCCAGCATGCGGACGGTGGCGGGCGCGACCTCCCCCGCGCTCGACAATCTGCAGAAGCAATATGACGACCTGATCCGCCAGCGCTCCGAAATCTCCGTCCAGATGGGCGCCAACCATCCGCAGATGCAGGCGCTGTCGGCCCAGATCGCACAGGTGAGCAGGGCACTGGTGCAGGAGCGCGCCTCCGTCGTCGCGACCCAGCAGACCCGGAACGACACCGATGCCGGGCGCGAACGGGCGATGGCGCTTGCGGAGGCGAACGCTGCCTCTGCCCGGGCCGGCCAGTTGCAGGCTAAGCTCAACGCCATGACCGGCGCCGCCTTCCGCAACAACGCCAATCTGGTCGATCTCTCCATCCTCGACCGCCGGGCGGAGGTGGCGCGGCAGGCCTATCTCACCACGGCGCAGCGCGCCCAGACGGTGCAGTCGGAATTGCAGACCACCGGCGTCAACTCGACCATGGTCTCGGCGGCGGCGGTGCCGCTCCAGCCCGTCGCGCCCGCGCCCAAGAAGATGGCGCTGGCCGCGTTCGTCGGCTCGTCCGTCCTCGCCTTCCTGATCGTGCTGGGGATCGAGATGTTCGACAACCGGCTGCGCAGCGGGGACCAGCTCCGCCGCCTCTTCGGCCTTCGCACGCTGGCGATGCTGCCGAAGCTGGAGGAATCGATCGGCACCACGATCGAGGACAATCCGGTGACCACCCAGCCGCAGTCCCTGTTCACGGAGGTGGCCCGCAACCTGGCCAGCGAGATCGGCGAACTGCCCCATCAGGGAACCAGCCAGCGGGTGCTGGTGACATCGCCGCTGCCGGGCGACGGCAAGTCCAGCGTCGCGCTGACGCTGGCGGCCGCCGCCGCGTCCATGGGCCGCCGCGCCATCGTGGTCGACCTCGACCTGCGCCGCCCCGGCCCCAGCATCCTGCGTTCGATCCAGGACGGTTCCGACACGCCGGACCTGATCGAGGTGCTGACCCATGCAGAGGAAAGCCGCCGGCTGATCCCGCAGGCCGAACGCCATGTGGACCATGACGCCGCCGAAGGCGCGGCGCCCGTCGCGCTGATGCCGGTGGTGCTCAGCACCCGCGAACAGATCCGCAATCCGGCCGCCGTGGTGCAGGGCTGGCAGGTCGGCCGCCTGCTGGACGATCTGCGCGAGCGCTTCGACCTGGTGGTCATCAACGCGCCGGCCATCCTGGCGGTGCGCGACGCGCGGACTCTCTCCTCGCTGGCGGATTCGACGCTGATGGTCGTGCGCTGGGGGCATACGACGGTCGAACAGTTGCGCGCCTCGCTCCAGATGGTGAACAACCAGGTGGTCGGGGCCGTGTTCAACCAGGTCGATTATGAGGACCATGCCCGTCGCGGCTATGGCGACGCGGTTCAGTTCTACATGGGATCGGCCGCCTATTATTCCGACAGCTTCCCCATCCGCCAGAGCTGGACGGACCGCGTCCGGCACGTCTTCACGCGCAAGGCGGCATGAGCCGCCTGCCGCCTTTGCAGGAGGCGCCTTCGCCTTCTGTTCGTTTCGAAAGCGTAATAGTGGAAGAGGATGCCCTTCGTCTCAATCTGCTGATCCTCGACGGAAGCCCGCTTCGCCGGGCCTGCATTGCCGTGGCGCTGGAGACCGCGGGCGTTCGGATATTGCAGCAATCCAGCCTGGACCAGCCGGAAGCCGGCGAGCCGCCCGACATCATCCTGTTCCAGACCGGGGAATCCGAACTGGAAGGCGCCGCCCTGCCGCTGCAGATCGCTCAGGCGAAGCAGCTATGGCCCGCCGCTGCCATCCTGGTGATCGCGGACCATGGCAATGAAGCGCTGATGCAGGCGGCTATCGCGGCGGGGGCGCAGGCCTTGCTGCGCTCCAGCACCGGCATCGTCAGCATGCAGCGCGTGCTGTTCCTGCTGAAGGAGGGGCTGGCGGTCTATCCGGCCGCGCTTGCCGCCACCTTGCACAGGCGCCAGCCGGACGCGGTCGACGGCCTGGCCGAGCGGATCGCCCAGGCGGTGGACAGGTTCAAGCTGCTGACGAAGCGGCAGCGCGACGTGCTGCGCCTGCTCGCGCAGGGCGCATCCAACAAGGACATCGCCCAGCGGCTGAACATCAGCGAAAGCACGGTGAAGGTCCATGTGCGGGCGATCATGGCGGTGAACGGCGCATCCAACCGCACCCAGATCGTCGCGCATCTGTTGAAGGGCGGGGGCGAGGATTAGCGGAACGGGTGGGAAGCGGACACCCGCTTTGTCCCTATCCATTGAGGGAGAGGGCTGCGCAGACTTGGCAGCTTGCTGCCTAGTCGTAGCTGGGTGAGGGGGTTGCGATCCAACGGATCACGCGAGCCGCAGACCCGCTTCCTCCCTCCAAATCAACCCAGGCTCCTTCGTCGCGAAGGCTTCCTATTCTTCTCCTTCAAGGGAGAAGGAAGGTCTTGAAATAGCCACCTCCCGCCCGGCTCATCCCATGCTCGCCACGACCGGCCGGGGCTTCGCCCGCCGCAGCCAGCTCACGTCCAGCAACACGGCCGTCACCACGCCCAGCACGACATGGGCGATATTCCCGCCGATCGGTCCATAGCGGGGTACGGCATAGGCCGCGACCGCCACGAACAGCGCCGTTCCGAAGCCCGAGATCGCAAGGACCGTCCAGCTTCGGTTCATCGCCAGCATCGCTGACCGGGAAGGCGCGGCATGCAGCATCAGCATCACCGCGACCAACTGCGTCAGCAGCAGGATATAGGTTTCCGAATAGGCCACGCCCGGCCCGACCCGGATGAGCAACGGTCCCAGCAGCCAGGCCCCAGCCAACATGACGAAGCCGACCGCCGCCAACGCCATCTGCACCTGCAGCGTGGCCGCCCGGAAATTGCGGATATTGCCGTTCACCCACATCCGCGCGACATCGGGATAGACGACCGCCTGCACCTGAGCGCCGACCTGGGTCGCGACCTTGGCGATGCGCTTGGCGAGATAATAGACCGCCGCGGCCGAACTGCCCGCCACCGCGCCCACGAACAGCGAGTCCGCTTCCGTGGTGATGACGCGCAGGGTGAGCGACAGGTTGGTCGAACAGGCGAAGCCGAAGAAGCCGGGAAAATCCTTCACCAGCCCCTTCAGCCGGGCGTGCAGCGGATTGGGTATCCCCATCTGTCTCAAGGCGCGGAAGCCGACCCAGAAGACCAGCACCGAACCCAGGGCCTGCGACACCGTCCACGCGACCATGAAGCCGATCACGCCGGCATGCGTCACCATGCAGAGGAAGGCGAGCAGGATGCGCAGCACATTGCCCGCGACCTGCGCATAGGCCAGCATCTTGAACTGGCCGGAAAGGCGCAGCGCCGCGGTCGGCACGCCTGCGATGTTGAACAGGGTCGCGACCGAATAGATCGCCACCAGCTCCACATGCAGGGGTTTGAGGCCGAACAGCGGCCCGAACAGCCACGCCAGGCCAATCGCGCTGACAGCCGCCACCGCCGCTGCGCCCATGTCCAGCATCAGGCCATAGCAGTAAAGCCGCTGCATCCGGCGCGGCGAGCCCCTGGATTCTTCCTCCACGGCAAAGCGGATCAGCGGCTGCCAGGATTCGAAGCGCAATATCCGTTCGACCACGCGATTATAGGACAGCACCAGCACCATGACGCCGTAGGTGGCCGGTCCCAGCGACCGGGCCGCCATCGCCACGCTGACCAGCATGATCAGCGCGTTCAGGAAATTGCCCGACAGCAAATGCCCCACCGCGACCAGCCGGCCCCGGGTTCCCTTGACCAGGAAGCCCGAAAACCGGCCGCGCAGCATCGGCAAGGCGCGTGCGGTCAGCACGCCCTTCACATCATAGGCCATGACGATCCCCCTGGAACGCGCGGCGTCGCATCGGACGCCTGTCGCACGCTCCAGATTCTTCGTTGCATCATCGCGCCGGCGCGCGATGCCTCAGGAATGCGCGGATCACGCGCGGCTTGCGACGCCCGCCATCTCCAGCACCGGCAGTTGCGCCGGATGGGGAATGGCGACGGGCAGTTCGGGTTCGACTTCCGTCACGCGCCCGCGCATGCCGTGATTGGCCGCCCAGATCGCCGCCTGGGTCCGGTTCTTGACGCGCAGCTTGCGCAGCACGGCCTTCACATGGACCTTCACCGTCGCCTCGCTGATGTCCATCCGCTTGGAGATGACCTTGTTCGGGCATCCCATGATGAGCCAGCGCAGGATTTCCAGTTCCCTGTCGGACAGGCAGGCCGCATCCACCGGGCGTTCGACTTCCAGGGCATCGGTCAGGCTGGGCCGGGATTGCAGTTCGTCCGCCAGTTGCGGTGGAAGGACGCGCTCACCCATGGCCACCAGCCGCAGCGTCGCCACCAGCCGGTCGCAGGAGATTTCCTTGACGATATAGGCCAGAGCCCCCAGCCGGAACGCCTTCAGCATGATCTGGAAATCGAATCGGTCGGATAGAAGGACAAGGTAGGAACAGGGAAAACGTTTCTGCAGAACCGACAGCGTCTCGACATCCATCGCGTCGGTTCCGTCGTCGATCAGCAACAGGGATGGTTCGGTATCTTCTTCCGGCACCTCGACTTGCTGAAGCACCGTAGCCACGTTGGGATATTGGGTTACACGGAAATCCCGTTCCATCAGGATGCGGCTAAGCCCCTCCCGAACGATCGCATTACCGCACAACAGACGCACATTAACTGGGTAAGACATTGGGTGGTCCCCTCATGATCTCTTCTACGTCCGTAAGCAGGCCCCAAACGGAATGTAGAAGACCAGTAATCAAATGCCTGTAGTGCGACCCTTTCTTTTCGTTTCAACAACTTATCAGTAACATATTTGTGCCGTGAGAGTCCCCGAATGTACAATGGAAATTTCGGGTGCGCGCGACAAGGCGTTAACACATTGTTAAGTTGCTGAATTTTTCTGACCACTTGTGCAATATGCTGCGCCAGCGGCAGTCAAACTTACCACTTTGGTGGTATCGCAAATGGTCTAGGGGCCCGTTGCGACATCGTTTCGCAAATGAAGCGATTCGCCCGCGAAGTAACACATGTTAATTAATTTGTCGAACCAGAACAAAAGCTTCAGCGGCGGAACGATAGACGGTTGCGCCACGTAGCGTCGCGAGGGCTCGAATGGCCTCTATGGACCGCTCGTCGGGGCTGGCTTTCACCTGCGTCCGGAACGCCTGGAAGGCGGCGATCTTTCGTTCGATCGTCTCGCTGATGTCCACGAAAATGTTCGGAATGAAGGCGGGCGTGACGCCGGGGGCGAGCCAGTTGGTTTCCGATAGCGTCTCATAGGCCATAACGCAGCTCGGCCCGCCGGGCCCACGCGGCCGGGCATGGACCAGCGCTGCGTTGAAGACGATCTGATGATCGAGGTGGATGTCCCCGATGAAGGGGATCAGCAGCAGGTCGGGCTCGATCCGCGACAGCGCCTCCGACAGCGCCGCATTGAGTTCGCTTCGCCTGATCTGATCCAGCCCGGCCGCCGGGAAATCCAGGAACCGTGTGTCTGCCACGCCGATCATCCCGTGGGCGCGCAGGGTTTCGGAGCGTATCTGCCGCACCAGCTCTTCGTCGAACAGCGGCGGCTGGCCGCGGGTGACGACGACGACATGCACCTCCGCCCCAGCGGATGCCGCCCGCGCCATGGTGCCGCCGCATCCCAATATCTCATCGTCGGGATGGGGCGCGACGACCGCGATCCGGCGGGCGTTGAACGGCAGCGACATCGGCTAATCCCCCAAAATGGCGTGAAGCTTGGGCGGCTTGTCCGGGCCGCTCCATTGCGTGACGATAAGGGCGGTGGCCTGACCGCAGAGCACGGTGAAACCGTCCGCCGTCCGCGCCACGACCTGTCCGGGCAGGGCCGCGTGACGCCCGCCCATGTCCGACGGCGCCGCCGCCCAGATCCGGAGGTCCGCGCCGCCCAGCCGGGTGAAGGCGCCGGGATAGGGGCGGCCCGTTGCGCGGATCAGGCGCAATATGTCGCCGGCCGGCCGCCGCCAGTCGATCAGCCCGTCCGCCGGAGTCCGGCGCGCGGCCCAGGTGGCGCAGCTTTCGTCCTGGACCATGCGCGGCATCTCCCCAGCCGCGATCCGTTCCAGCGCACGGTCGAGCATGACGGCCAGCGCCCGCATATGCTTGGCGTAGAGGGTCGCCGCCGTTTCGTCCGGCGCGACATGGAAATATTGCTGGTCGACTATGTCGCCCGTGTCCGTCCCCGCATCGATCCAGAACAGCGTTCCCGCCGTGATCGGTTCCTGCTGCAATATCGTCCAGGGAATGGCCGCGCGGCCGCGCAACCGGGGCAGGGCGGCAGGATGATAGCCGATCACCCGGTCGCGAAAGAGCGCGCGAAAGGCGGTCCCGCAAATCTGCGACCAGCCCATGACGAAGGCGATGTCCGCGCCCGCGTCCCGGATGGCGGACAGCGATTCCTCCCGGTTGATATTGTCGACATGGATGACCGGGCAGCCCCGTTCCCGCGCCGCCGGCCGCAGGTCGACATGATCCGAATGGCGCCCGGCCAGAGCGGGATCGAGCGTGACGATGGCGGCCATGTCCCATGCCGGGTGGCGGGCGATCGCTTCGAAGGCGATCCGGGTGGTTTCAACTGCCCCGATGAGGAGGGCGCGCTTCGTCGGCATGCCAGTCGATCCTTTTTTCACCCCCGACCACCACCAGCAGCGTGCGGGCGATGATCTGCGCGTCGAGGCGGGCGCTGCGGTGGCGCACATAGCGCAGGTCGAAGCGCAGCTTTTCCTCGATGGTCAGCAATGTGTTGCCGCTGACCTGCGCCAGACCCGTCAGGCCGGGCCGCACCCTGCCGCGCTCCACGCCGTCGCGGCCCATGGCGGCGATGCTGTGGGGCAGCAGCGGCCGGGGGCCTATGAAATCCATGTCCCCCCGCGCGATGTTGATCAGTTCGGGCAGTTCGTCCAGCCGGAAGCGGCGCAGGAACTGCCCAAAGGCCGTGACCCGCCGGGCGTCGGGCAGCAAGGCCCCGTCGCTGTCGCGCAGGTCGCGCATGCTGCGGAACTTGATCATGGCGAAGGGCCGGCCGCCTAGGCCGCTTCGGACCTGACGGAACAGCACCGGCCGCCCCAGGCAGAGCAGCACCAGCAGGGACAGCAGCAGCAGAAGGGGGGCAAGCAGCGCGAAAAGGCCGATCGCCAGCAATCCTGCCGGGCGCAGACAGGCGGTCATGCGCGCTCCGGCACCAGCAGCGCGGGCGGAGGCGCTGGCATGGGCATCGCACTGGCCGCACCGCGCAATTGCATGATGTCCAGCAGCATGGCGTTCACCTTGTCCACATCATAGATGTCCACCGCCGTCCGCCGGGCTGCGGCGGCCATGGCCGCGACACGCCGTGGATGGGCGATCATCGTTTCCATGGCGGCGGCCAGCGCGGCCCCGTCGCGGGGCGGCACGAGCAGGCCGTTGACGCCATGCCGGATCGGCTCGCGGCAGCCGGGCATGTCTGTGGTGATGACGGGCCGCCCGGTCGCCAGCGCCTCCAATATCGTGCGCGGCAGGCCCTCCCGGTAGAAGGACGGCAGCACGAACGCGTGGGCGGACGCGATGAAGGGCCGCACGTCACGCGTCTCCGGCAGGAATTCGATCAGCCCCGCCGCGCGCCATTGGTCGAGATCGGCGGCGGTGTAGCCGGTCGGATTTTCCGTCTCCGGCCGGGTCAGCAGCAGGAAACGCACGTCGGGGCGCCGGGCCCGGACGATCCGTGCGGCATGGACATATTCGCCCACGCCCTTGTCGCGCATCAGGCGACCCATCATCAGGAAGGTGAAGGGCCCTTCCGGCAGCGCCTGCTCGGCAAAATGGCGCACGTCGATGCCCGAACCGGGAACCTGCATCACCCGCTGCGACGGCGAAACGATCCCGCTTTCGCGCATCAGCCGATGATCGTCGCCGTTGAAGACGAAGATGCAGCGCGCCCGGGCGACGCCGATCCGGTAGAGCCGGGACACGACGGCGCGCAGCCAGCGGCGCTCATCCGCCTCCTCGCTGAACACATAGCCAAGGCCGCTCATGATCGCGAAATAGCGCGCCCGGCTCCACAGCCGTGCCGCCAGACCGCCATAGATGATCGGCTTCTGCGTATAGGCGACCACCACATCGGGCCGCTCGGCCCGCATCAGCCGCCGGTAATGCAGCAAAGTGCGCGCATCGTGCAGCGGGTTGGTGCCCGCCCGCGCCATCGGCGTCCGGCGGAAGCGTACGCCCATCTGCGCCAGCCTTTCCAGCACCTCCGGCTCCTCGTCCGGGGCGGAGGCGACGACCTCATGCCCCTCCCCGATCATCCGGGCGATCAGCGCCCCGCGGAAATTGATCAGCGACCAGGACAGGCTGGAGAGGATCACGACTTTCACGGCGCTTATGCCCTCCGGTTTTCCATATGTTGCTGCGCACGACCCCACCGCCGCTTCAGGCGGGCGGACAGATCCAACTCTTGAAGACAGCTATCACAGCCCGCCCCGCAGCCCGGCGGTGCATCGGTAGATTACCCCTTTGAGGCAATCCGCCTCCCCTCCGCGCCCGCCCGCCCCTGCCGTCCGGCGCCATCGAGCCTGTGGCATAGCCCCAATGGGCGGAAGAGCGCGCCGGTCGGGTTGCGCATGGGATAAAGGATAGTGTCCGCTCGACCGATTACCGCGATGCACCCGTTCCGATAGCCTTGGCGCCACCGTCGGTTGCGGACGGCATGCAGGGTGGCGCCTCCAGGCAGCCCTCCGCCCCCGCAACCGGCGGACCATGGACTCGGAGACATCGGAATGCCGAACATCGCATCAGCCAGGCCGGACGGGCAGGACAGCGTTGCGCAAACGCCGCCCGCCGCCATGCTCCTGCGACTGGACGCAGCCGCGCGCGCCTTCGCCGCGCGGGGCGCCACGCGCTTCTGGGCGATCAGGCTGGCCGTCATCCTGGCGCTGGACGCGCTGATCATGCTGGGCAGCTTCGTGCTTTCCCGGCTGATCCTGTCCGACCTGCCCATGCCCCGGACACTCCTGGAACCCTGGTTCATGGCCCTGTTCGTCGGCGTGAACCTCAGCGTCCTGTTCGTCGTCGGCACCTATCGGCAAAGCTGGCGCTTCCTGTCCATCGGCGACGCGCTGTCGCTGGCGGCCAGCCTGCTCGCCAGCAGTTGGCTCATATGGATGATCACCGCGGGATTGCTGGTGCCGCAGAAAATGATGCGCGGGCCCATGACCGTCTTCCTGACCGTCGACGTGCCGCTGACCGTCGCGGCGCTGCTGGCCGTGCGCGTGCTGCGGCGGCAGTTCTTCAAGCATGTCCGCTCCGCGCGGCTCCGCCGGACAGTGCAGGCGCGCCGCCGCATCCTCCTGCTCGGCGAACTGGACTGGGCGCGGGTCATGGCGGACCTTGTCCCCACCGACGCCCATTCGGGCCTGGAGATCGTCGGCGTCATCTCCTTCGACGGGCATGAGCGGCGGCTGCATGTCGGCGGACTGCCGATATTGGGCTCGCCCGAGATGCTCCCCCGGATCGTCGCGGACCTCGACCGCGCAGGCCGGCGGCCGGTCAGCCTGGTGGTGCAGGAAAGCAGCGAGCGGCTCGACCGGCAGCAGATATTGCGCATCGCGGCGCTGGCGGAGCAGGAAAATCTGGTGGTCTCCCGCTTCCGCAATCCCTGGACCAGCGCCCAGCCGCTGAGCGGCGACCGAATGGCGATAGAGAAGATGCCGCTCGCGGAATTGCTGGGGCGGCCGGAAATCACGGTGCAGCACAGCTATCTGGAACGGGTGGTCACCGGCGCGCGGATCATGGTGACGGGCGCGGGCGGCACCATCGGCGGCGAACTGGTGCGCCAGCTTGCCTATTACGCCCCGGCGGAGATCGTGCTGCTCGATCACAGCGAATATAATCTCTACGCCATAGAGATGGAGGCGCGGGAGAAATTTCCCCATGTCCGCTTCCACGCAGAACTCTGCTCGATCCGCCAGCGCCCCGCGCTCTGGCAGGTGTTCGAGCGGCGGCGGCCGGAGATCGTCTTCCACGCCGCCGCGCTGAAGCATGTGCCGATGGTGGAGGCCAATCCCTGCGCCGGGGTGCACACCAATGTGCTGGGCACCCGCAACGTCGCGGACGCGGTCTGCGAGTTCGAGGCTCGCGCCATGATCCAGGTGTCGACCGACAAGGCTGTGAACCCGGTGGGCCTGATGGGCGCGACCAAGCGGCTGGGCGAGCTATACTGCCAGGCGCTCGACCTGATCGGCAGTTGCGATCCGGACAGTCCGCGTTTCCTGACGGTGCGTTTCGGCAATGTGCTGGGGTCCAGCGGCTCGCTGATCCCGCTGTTCCAGCAGCAGCTCGCCAGCGGCAAGCCGCTGACCGTCACCCATCCCGACATCGAACGCTTCTTCATGACGGTGCAGGAGGCGGTGCTGCTGATCCTGCAAAGCAGCGCCCGCGCATTGGAGACGGATTCGGAACGCGGCACCATCTTCGTCCTCGACATGGGCGAGCCGGTGAAGATCGTGGAGATCGCCCGCCGCGTCATCCGCATGGCCGGGCTGCGGCCGGAAATCGACGTGCCGATCAAGTTCATCGGGCTTCGTCCCGGCGAAAAGCTGTTCGAGGAGCTGTTCGACAGCAGCGAGGACAAGATCGAAAGCGCCATTCCCGGCATTTTCGAGGCCATGCCCTCCCCCATCCCGCTGGAGATGCTGGTGGAGGGCTTCGCCCAGCTTGCCCGGTTGATCGCGGCGGGCGACGCGGATGAGCTGGTGCGGCTGACGCATGAGATGGTCGCGGCCTCCGCCAGTTCGCGCTGGGCGGAGATATTGCGGCGGCTGGCGGCGGAAAGTTCCGACACGCTGCTGATGATGCCGCCGCGCCCCGCGGACATTCCAGCCGTCCTGTCCTCGCCGCTGCCGCGCGATGTCGCCTGACTTTTTGGGGGAACAATGATGCAAGCCGCGCCTGCCCAAGCCCAGATTCCGCCCCAGCTTCCGCTCCGCCTCAGTCCGCTCGATCATGCCGCGCTGCGTTGGCCGCAGCATGAGCCCGACGAGATCGCGGCGGTGACGCGGGTTCTGGAGACCGGGCGGGTCAATGCCATGGTCCATGGCGAGCAAAACCGCGCCTTCGAGGCCGAGTTCGCGGCATTTTGCGGCATGCCCCACGGCATCGCGGTCAGCAACGGCACGGTCGCGCTGGAACTGGCGCTGCGGGCCTTGGGCGTCGGCGCTGGAGACGAGGTGATCCTGCCCTCGCGCAGCTTCTTTGCCAGCGCGGCCTGCATCGTCGCGGTCGGCGCGACGCCGGTCTTTGCCGACATCGATCCGGTCAGCAACAATATCGACCCGGAATCCGCCCGCCGCATGCTGTCGCCGCGCAGCCGGGCGATAATGTGCGTGCATCTGGCGGGCTGGCCCTGCGACATGACGGCGCTGCGCGCGCTGGCCGATGAACACGGCCTGTGGCTGGTCGAGGATTGCGCGCAGGCGCATGGCGCGACCCTTCACGACCGGGCCGTGGGCAGCTTTGGGGATGCCGCCGCTTTTTCCTTCTGCACCGACAAGATCATGTCCACCGGCGGGGAAGGCGGCATGCTCCTGCTGCGGCAGGAAACGCACTGGAAACGGGCCTGGGCCTATAAGGACCATGGCAAGAATCCGGACAAATTCTTCGCGCCGGCCACGACGAACGGCTTTCGCTACCTGCACGACAGCTTCGGCAGCAACTGGCGGATGACGGAGATGCAAGCCGCCATCGGGCGGGCGCAGCTTGCCAAGCTACCCAGTTGGCTGGCCGCCCGCCGCCGCAACGCCGCGACCCTGATGCGGCTGCTGCGCGCCAATCGGGCGGTGGAGGTGCCCGAAATTCCTGCCGAGGTCGGTCACGCCTTCTACCGGCTCTATGTGACCATCGCCGCCGACCGGCTAGGGGAGACGGGAACCACGCCGATCATAGGCCGCATGGCGCAGATGGGCATGCCCGTGGGCAGCGGTTCCTGCGCCGACATGACGGGCGAAGCCGCCTTTGCGGACCGGCAGGTGCGCCGCGACGGCGCCCTGCCGGTGGCGCAGGATCTTGGCCGCCGCAGCATCGCCTTTCCGGTCGACCATCTGCTGGACGAAGGCGACATGCATCGCCTCGCCAACTGCCTGGAGATCGCCATGGCGGAATTGCCATCCGGACGAAGAGGGGAAAGAGGATGACCAACGACCGCCTGCCGCATTTCGTCATCATCGGCGCCGTCAAGGGCGCGACGACCTGGATCCACAACCAGCTTCAGGACAACCCGGCCATCTACCTGCCCGCGCCGGAGCCGCATTTCTTCAGCCAGGACCATGCGCGCGGCCTGGACCATTACCGCCGTTTCTTCGATGGCGCCCGGCCCGACCAGATGCTGGGGGAAAAGTCCGCCGATTATCTCGCCCATCAGGACGCGCCCGCCCGTCTTGCCGCCGTCCTGCCCAAGGCGCGGCTGGTGGTGCAACTCCGCAATCCGGTCGACCGCGCCTATTCGGATTACAAGATGCTGTTCCGGCGCGGCACGGTGACGAAGGGGCCGGAACATTATCTGGACGGGCGGCCAAGCGACCAGCCGCGTTTTCTGGAGGACGGGCTTTACGCCAGGCATCTGCGCCGCTGGCTCACGCATTTCGATGCCGAGCAGATCAAGGTGCTGCTGTTCGAGGACGTGAAGGCCGCGCCCGAAGCGAGCGTCGCCATCGTCAGCGACCATATCGGCGCGCCCTGCCATTATTCGACGCAGGTGGGTGCCGACCCGCGCAACGACAGCAGCGAAAGATTCCTGCCCCTGCCCGTGCGCACCGCATTGGCGCCATTGAAGGAAGCGGTGCGGCCCCTGCGCGGCAATGCGATGTTCGAAAAGGTGCGCGGCATGTTCGCGCGGCAGATCGCCTATCCGCCCCTGCCGGCGTCGCTCCGCCAGCGGATGGTCGATTATTATGCGCGGGACATCGCCGATCTGGAGGAGCTGATCGGACGGGACCTCAGCCATTGGAGGCAGGATAGGAAACTGGCTGCCTGACGGTAGCTGCTCCTGCCTTCAGGAGCACGATATGGCAGGCACGCCTCCTTCGTATCACCCCCAAAGCGCCCCGGCTCTCGCCCCTTTTTGCCCGACCGCCAGCCGTTATTGCCCGCCCCTGAATCAGCCAAAGGGCTTAAACTCCCGCCCTATCCATCCAGAGGGGACACAGATGCGCAACCGGCTTCATCATGGCCTTTTCCTTGGCCTTTTCGCCCTGACGACGGCTTGTTCGAGCGGGCTGTCGGGCCTGGCCAGCCTTCCGCCCGCGCCGACCGTGGCCTATCGCCTGGGCGCGGGGGATGAGGTGCGGGTGGCGATTCCGGGCCTCAGCGGGACCGATTCCGGCGACAGCAGCTACACGATCAACGATCGGGGACAGATTTCCCTGCCGGTGCTGGGCGATGTCGACGCGGGCGGCAAGACGGTGCCGGAATTGCAGGCCAGCATTGCCCAGCAATTGACCCAGCGCCAGTTGCTCAATGCGCCCACCGTCAGCGTGCAGCCGGTGAAGCTGCGCCCCTTCTATGTGCTGGGCGAGGTGAAGAGTCCCGGCGAATATCAGTATCGCGCGGGCATGTCGGTGCTGGCGGCGGTATCGGTTGCGGGCGGATACACCTTTCGCGCCGAACAGGGCAGCGTCGCCATCACCCGCATGGTCGACGGGCGGCAGGTGGTCGGCCGCGCGGGCGAGCGGGACATGATCCAGCCGGGCGACACGCTGCGCATCTATGAGAAGTGGTTTTGATGCGCCGCCCGGCATTTGGTCCGGCCTCGGGGGGCGCGGCCGCCTTCTTGCTGATGGCTGCCCTGCCTGACGCCCAGGCGCAGGACATGGACGCTTCCGACCCCTTGCAGGGCGAACCCGCCGCGCTGTTCGAACCGACGCCGCTGGCGCTGGGCAGCGCGACCGTCAGGATCGGCGGCAGCGCCCGGCTGGAATATGACAGCAATATCTATGCCCAGGCCTTTGGCGAGAAGGACGATTTCCGCCTTCAGGTCCGCCCCTATGTCGACCTGCTGCGCAAGGGCGGCGCACTGGAGCTGACCGCGCGGGCCGAGGGGGATTTCCGCAAATATTTCCAGTATGACAAGGAAGATGCGGTGGGCGGGCGCCTGTCGGCCGGGCTGAACTGGAACCCGTCGGCCGCCGACCGGTTGAACGTCGCCGCCGGTTGGCAGCATATCATAGAGGATCGAGGCGAGCCGGAGGGCAACACCCTGCCCGGCATCGGCCCGCGCGAACTCAATCTGGTGGAGGGCGACCTGTCCTATCTGCATCAGGGTTCGCGTATCGGATTTCTGTTCAAGGCGACCGGCGCGCGGATGCGCTACACCCGCGCCATAGACGAGGAGCGCGACCTGGATGCCGTCGGCGGCCTTGCGCGGGTGATGCTGCGCGTGTCGCCGCTGACGAGCCTCTTCGTGGAGGGCGTCGCGGCGCATCGCGATTTCCGGCTGGCCCCCGTGCCAGGCCAGTTCAACCGCGATGCGTCGACCTATGGCGGCCGGGTCGGCATCGCAATCGATCCGGGCGGCACGCTGCGCGGCGATGCCGCGGTGGGCGTCTATCGCCTCGACGCGAAGGACAGGCGGATCGAATCGCAAACCCGCATGTCGGTGCAGATCGGGCTGACCTATGCCCCTCGCCCGCGCACCACCATCACGCTGGACGGCTTCGTCGGCAATGTCGCCACCTACAGGACCGGGGTGCAATCGCGTGAGGACATGCGCTTCCGGCTCGGCATAAACCAGGAAATCCGCCACAATCTGAGGGGGCGGCTGGGGATTCTCTATCGCCGCAGCAAATATTTCGGCGTCGACGACACCGACAATCTCTATGGCGTCACCGGCGAACTGGAATATGCCGTCAACCGCCGGGTCGCCATCGCGGCGACAGCGCGCTTTTCCAAACGCGACAGCAGCGTCGCGCTGGACGAATTCGACCGCACCCGCGCCGGGCTTGAACTGCGCATCCATTATTGACGCGCAGCCGTGCCGGGGTGGGACAGGACTGATCCAAAGCGCCACCCCCTAACCCCTTCGCGCAATGGACTTGGGATCGCCCGCCAAAGACACTGGCCCCGCATAACAGCGTGATTATACAGGACCCCGCCGCCATGCTGGTAAGAGCATCCAGGCCACCCATGCTCGCCTTCGTCCTTCCGGGGCTGGGCGCCGGCGGGTCGGAACATATCGTCAGCCTGCTGTGCAACCATTTCGCGGCGCAGGGCTGGAGCATCACCCTGATCGTGTTCGAGGAGCCGTCCGCCCCCTCCTATTACGCCTATCATCCGGAGGTGCGGATCGTCAGGCTGGGCATGAAGTCCCGCCGGCGCGCCGCCGCGACCGGTGCATTGGCGATGCTGCGGCGGCAGAGGCTGCTGAGGCGGGCGTTGAAGGCGGTGCGGCCGGAACTGGTCGTGAGCTTCCTGACGCGCACCAACATCCTTTCCGTGCTGGCTGCGCGGTCGCTGCATATCCCCGTGATCGTGTCGGAACGCAACAATCCCGCGCTCCAGACCGTAGGGCCGGTCTGGAGCCGGCTGCGGCAGATGACCTATCCGCATGCCGTGGGCCTCATCACCATGACGCAAGGGGCGATGGACTGGTTCAGGGGCGCCATGGACGTGAAGGGATGGGTGATCCCCAATCCGGTGCCGCCTGCCGGCGCCGCGCCGGATCGCCGGTCGGACGGCCGCACTATCGGAGCCGTGGGGCGGCTGGTGCCGCAAAAGGGCTTCGACCTGCTGCTGGACGCCTTTGCCCATGTGGCGCAACGCATTCCCGACTGGAAGCTGGTGATCTGGGGCGAGGGGCCGGAGCGCGCGGCGCTGGAGCGGCAGCGCGACCGGCTGGGCCTGGCCGGTCGGGTCAGCCTGCCCGGCGTGACGGAAAGGCCGGGCGACTGGATTCCCCGGACCGACCTGTTCGTCCTCTCCTCCCGCTTCGAAGGCTGGGGCATCGTCGTGGGCGAGGCCATGGGCGCGGGCCTGCCGGTCGTCTCCTTCGATTGCCAATGGGGTCCGGCCGAAATGATCGGGCATGGCCGAAGCGGCCTGCTGGTGCCCAATGGCGACGGCGCGGCGCTGGGCGACGCCATCGTGGCATTGTGCGCCGACCCGGCGCGGCGCGCGGCGCTGGGACAGGCGGCGCGGGAGCGGATGGCCGATTTCGGCCATGATCGGGTGCTTGCCCGCTGGCAGTCGGTCATCACCAGCATTCTCGACCATCATCGCGTGAGGGCAGGATCATGAACATGATGTCGCTGAAGGGCTTTGCGCGGGCGATGCGTCGGCGGCTGCGGGACGAACCGCCATTGCGGCTGGCGGCGGCGCGGGCCGACGCCTTTCTCGTGTCCTACCCCAAGAGCGGGCGGACATGGCTGCGCTACCTGCTCTCCTGCTATTTCGCGGAAAGCGCGAAGCTGGGCTTCGAGCCCGATCTGACCAGCACCTTCCGCATCCTGCCCAATTTCGACCGCGATCCGGTGCGCGGCATCGACGCCTTCATCGGGCGGGCGGGAGAGGCCGAGCTGCCGCTGATCCTGGTCAGCCACCTGCCCTATCGCAAGCGGCTGTTCCTCGACCGGCCGGTCCTGTTCCTGGTCCGCGATCCGCGCGACGTGATCGTGTCCGCCTATTTCCACGCGACCCGGCACAAGCATAGCTTTTCCGGCGACATGGCGGCTTTCCTCGATGAGCCCAAATATGGGATGGCGGCGCTCACCGGCTATCTGAACGGCTGGGCGGCGGGGCTGGCGGGGCGACCGCATCACCTGATCAGCTATGAGCATATGCTGGCCGAACCGATGCCGACCGCCGCAGCCATCCTCGCCTTTCTGGGTGTCGAGCCGCAGCCCGACATGCTCGCCCGCGCCGTGGCCGCCGCGCAGTTCGACCGGATGCGCGACAAGGAGCGGGAAAGCGGCATTCCGGGCCATGATTATGACCGCAAGGACGACCAGAGCCTGCGCATGCGCAGCGGCAAGGCGGGCGCCTTCGGCGAGTGGCTGAGGCCCGACCAGGCGGATCTGGTGCTGGAACGCTGCCGCGCCGACCTGTCGCCCCGCGCCCTGGCGCTGCTGGCGGCCACCGGCGTCGATCTGGCGCGCTGATATGCGCATCTGTTCGATCATCACCAGCTTTACGTCCGGTGGGGCAGAGATGCTGGTCTGCAATCTGGCGGAGGCCTTTGCGGGGGCCGGGCATCAGCCAGCGGTCCTTTCGCTGAGCGACGCCGCGCAGGTCGGCAACGCGCCCGATACCGAGGCGGCGATGATGGCGCGGGTGCGGGCTGGCGGCGCCACCGCCCTTTCGCTGGGACTCGCCAATCGCAACAATCTGCCCGGCGGGGCGCTGGCGCTGCGCCGCGCCTTGCGGACGATCCGGCCCGATGTGATCCACGCCCATAGCGCCCGCGCGCTCCTCCCCCTCGCCCTGGCCATGCCCGGCGTGCCGGTGGTGCTGACCCATCATAACAGCCGCCTCTCCTTTCCTCCGTCGGCCTTCGCCCTCTTCAACTGCATCGTCGACGGCTATGTCGCGATCAGCGACCAGTGCGAGACGCTGCTGCGCGGCCATGCCCGCAAGCCGATCCGCATGATCCTGAACGCCGCCGGCGCCCGCTTCCGGACCGGGCAGCCGCGCGCCGCCGCCGGTCGCGATCCGATGATCCTCGCCGTAGGCACGGTGTCGGCGCAGAAGGATTATCCCACCCTGCTCCGCGCCGCCCGGCCGCTGGTGGATGCGCTGGCGGCACGGGGCCGTTCCGCCCGCATCCGCATCGCCGGGGCGGGGCCGGAGTTCGGCCGGCTTGCGGTGCAGGCGGCTGGAGAACCGGTGGAACTGCTCGGCGCCCGAAGCGACGTCGACGCGCTGATGCGGCAGGCGGACCTGTTCGTGAACTGCTCGCTGTGGGAAGGCTTTCCCATCGCGATGATAGAGGCCGCGATGAGCGGCCTGCCCATCGTCGCGACTGCGGTGGCGGGCAACCGGGAAATGGTCTCGCCCGGCGTCAACGGTCAGCTCGTCCCGCCCTCCGATCCCGCCGCGCTGGCGCTGGCCATGGCGGATGTGCTGGGCGACGACGCCCGCTACGCCGCGCTGTCGCAGGGCGCTCTGCGGGTCGCCCGGCGCTTCTCCATCGAAAACTGCGCGGCGGCGCATCTCGACCTGTACCGGGAACTGATCCAAGCCCGCCGTCTCCGCTTCGCCCCGCCCCCTTTGGCCCGGCCGGTGTCGCCATGCGAATAGCCGCGCTGACCGACATCCATGCGGCCAGCGACCCGCTGCAACTGGCCCTTACCGCCGCGCGGCGGGAGGGGTTCGACCGGATGCTGATCCTGGGCGACCTGCTGACCTATGGCGTGCAGCCGCTGGAAACGCTGGAACTGGTGCAGGGCGCGGCGGCGCGGGACGGCGCGATCCTGATCAGCGGCAATCACGACATGCTCTACAGGGGATCGCCCGCCGCAGAGAGCTATCGCGCTGCCCTGCCCGACTGGCTGCGCGAAAGCGTCGACTGGACCGCCGCCCATATCCCGCCGGGCGGCATGGCGGCCTTCGACTGGAGGGAAAGCTGGTCGCTGGGGCCACTGTTCGCCGCCCATGCCAATCCCTTCGACTATGGGGACTGGCGCTATATCCGCTCGGCGCAGGAGGCGGAGGAAGCCGCCGCCGCGCTCGCGGCGCGAGGGTTCCTTTATGGCCTGTTCGGCCATGTTCACCGGCATCGCCGCTATGATTGCGCCGCCGCCACCATCTTCACCCTCGCCTCGCTCGGCCAGCCGCGCGACGATGGGGACCGGACGCCCAAATGGGCGATGATCGAAGTCAGGGGAGATTTTGTGACCGTCGAAAGCCGCGACATCGATTTCGATCCGGAGGACCAGATGCACGCCATCCGCGCCACCACCCTGTCCCCCGCCACGCAGGAGCGGCTCTGCCGGTTCTTCGCATGAAGGTCCTCGTCACCGGAGCCGGCGCGGTGCTGGGACAGGGCATCATCAAGTCGCTGCGGCAATCGGCGCTGGGCTGCCATGTGATCGCGGCCGATCCCAATCCGCTTTCCGCGGGCCTCTACTGGGCCGAGGCCGCCTATCGCCTGCCCTTTGCCGACGATCCGGCCTTTGGCGACCGCATCCACCAGTTGCTGGACCGGGAGCGGCCGGACGTGGTGCTGGTCGGCACCGATGTGGAACTGTCCTGGTTCGCGGCGGAGCGGCGCCGGCTGGAGGCGCTGTTCGGCACGCATGTGCTGGTCAGCGATCCCCGCGTCATCGCCATAGCGGACGACAAGCTGGAAACGGCGCGCTTCTTCGAAAGCGTCGGCCTGCCCCACCCCGCGTCCGCCGCGGCGGAGGATGGGGAAGCGGTGGAGGCGCTGATCGACAAGGCGGGCTTTCCGCTGGTGGTGAAGCCCCGGATCGGTGCGCGCTCGGTCGGCGTGTCGGTTGTGCATGACCGCACCGCACTGGCGTCGGCGCTGGAGGGACGCGGCGGGCTCGTCGTGCAGCAATGCGTGGGCAGCGCCGATTGCGAATATACCGCCAGCACGCTCGTCTTCGACGGCGAGGTGCAGGCATCCATCGTGATGCGCCGCGACCTGCGCGACGGAAACACCTATCGCGCCTATATTGCCGATTATCCGGAACTGAACGCGCAGGTGCGGACGCTGGGGCGGGCGCTGCAACCCCATGGCCCCGCCAATTTCCAGTTCCGCACCGATGCCGACGGCACGCCCCGCGTGTTCGAGATCAACGCCCGATTTTCCGGCACGACGCCGCTGCGCGCCATGGCGGGCTTCAACGAGGTGGAGATGTGCGTGCGGAAACTGCTCCACGCCACCCCCATCGTGCAGCCGCCGGTGCGGCCGGGGGTGATCCTGCGCTATTGGGACGAGATGTTCGTGCCGCAGGAGCGCATCGACAGGGTGCGATGAGCGACCGTGCCCCCCTGCTGGCGCTAACCGGCGGATCGGGCTTTGTCGGCCGTGCTTTCCTGCCCGCCGCGCGCCGCGCCGGCTGGCGCGTCCGTCATCTCGGCCGCCGACCGCCGCCGGAAGCCGATCCGGCGGATGAATGGGCGTTTCTCGACCTGATGGCGGTCGAGGGGGTGGATTTCTCCGGCTGCACGGCGCTGGTCCATCTCGCCGCACATATCCCGTCCGATCATGGCGACCCGGCGGAAGCGGAGCGTTGCTGGCGGATCAACGCGCTCGGCACGCTGAAACTGGCCGACGGGGCGATCCGGGCAGGTGTGCGGCGGATCATGCAGGCGAGCAGCGCCAATGCCTATGCGCCGGCTCCCCAGCCTCCGGACGAACATGCGCCCCTCTTTCCCGGCAGCAGGGGCTATTATCTCGGTTCGAAGGTCGCGCAGGAAATCTATGCGGCGGAACGCTGCCGGGGGGAGGATGTGCTGCTCCAGACGCTGCGGCTGGCATCGGTCTATGGGCCGGGCCAGCGAAGCGGCGCGCTGGCCGCGATGGCCGGGGCAGCCGCCAGCGGTGGGCCGATCCGCGTGCATGGCGGCGGCGGGTTCGGAGCCGACCTTGTCCATGTCGACGATGTGGTGCGGGCCATGTTGCTGCTGCTCGGCAATGAGGAGGCAGGGCCTTTCAATGTCGGCAGCGGGGTCCGCACGACCATGGCGGAACTGGCGCAACTGCTGTCCAGGCAAACCGGTGCGCCGGTCGTTCATGAGGTTGAGGGAAGAGAGCAGGATTGGGGGTTTCCCGCCCTCAACATCGATCGGTTGCGGGCATTGGGCTACCGGCCGATGCGCTTGGCCGATGGTCTGCTCATGAAGGTGTAGGGTTGGAGAATGCCGCCCGCGACGGCCAGTTGCCGACCCAAGAGGACCGTTCGGGCTCAGCCAAGCCCGGCCGGAACCGGTCGTTTCCAGAGCGCGCTGCGCTAAATCGTATGCAGGCCGGGCGCCCTAAGCTTTTGTTGTCGCATCCTTTTAAGCGCAAAAACCGGTTCCCACTTTTGCGCACGATGCTTTAGCTTCCGTTCGGACCGCCGCCGGTGTTGCTGCCGCCGCCTGCACCGCCCATGCCGCCGGCGCCCACCGCGCCGATATTGCCGAAAATCTCGTCGAACAGGCTGCGATGGCGGCCCAATGTCGGCGTCTTGTCGCCGGAAGGCGAGATTTTCGCGACCTGCTCCAGTCCCATGCGATCCACCGCCACGACATTGCCCGCCGCGTCGAAACGCACATGCAGCACGGTCTGCGACACCGGCTTGGGATTGGAAAAGGCGAGCGAGCGCATGTCGCGCGACACATAATACCAGTCCTGGTCGCCGAACTGCGCGACGAAGCTCGGCCGGCCCAGCGTCCCCTCCACCGATGCGCGGTTGTCGATGCCGGGCTGGACCGAATCCACCAGCAGCTTGTCGACCTGATAGCCCTGATGGGTGCGGATGCGCGAACAGCCCGACGCGCCCAGCAGCAGCGCGCAAAGGCCTGCGCCAAGCAAAATCCGCCCGCTGCGGGATTGGCGGCTGAACTGGCGCATGAACTTCTCCTGCGGGGGCTTGCCCCGGACCTTGCCGAAAAACAAAGCCGCCATTGCATCGGGCGGCCGGGCGATCAATATGGAAATGCGCGAGCCTCGGCAAGGGGCCGCCGATCGGTCCAGCCAGGAAACAGTCAAACTCATGCCCAGCATCTTCCAGCGTCTGTTCGCGCCGAGCGATCCCAGGGACGCGATGCGCACCCTCTACAACGCCATCGTCGCGGAGGGACGCCAGCCCCATTGGTATGTCGAAGGGCAGGTTCCCGACACGATGGACGGCCGCTTCGACATGATCGTCGCCATCCTCGCCCAGGCGCTGATGCGGCTGGAGGCGCTGGGCGCCGCGCAGGAGAGCGTCTGGCTGACCGAGTTGTTCGTGGACGACATGGACGGCCAGTTGCGGCAGGAGGGGATTGGCGACGTCGTCGTCGGCAAGCATATCGGCCGCATGGTGAGCGCGCTGGGCGGGCGTCTGGCGGCCTATCGCGCGGCGCTGTCGGGCGAGGCCGACCTGAGCGAAGCGATTGCGCGCAACCTCTATCGCGGCGATGCGCCGTCGGCAGACGCGCTGGCGCATGTCGAATCGCATCTGCGCGCGCGCTGGGTGAGGCTGGGCTGCCTCAGCCGCGACGCGCTGATGGCGGGAGACCTTGGATGAGCGCTGCCCCCGAATTTTCCCGGCCCGTCCGAATCGACCAGCTGGCCCGTCATGCCCAGCCGGTGACCATCACCGCCGACGCCGCGGAGCGGGAGGCACTGGCGAAGCGCTTCAACCTGCTCGCGCTCGATAAGCTGGAGGCGGATTATGCGCTGAACGAGGACAATGGCGCGATCTATGCCAGGGGGCGGGTGCGCGCGGACCTAGCCCAGCCCTGTGTCGCGACAGGGGTCGCGGTGCCCGAAAAGCTGGACACCGATTTCCTGCTCCGCTTCGTCAGGGAGGGGGAAGAGACGCCCGAAGGCGACGAACTGGAGCTGGACGCCGAGGATTGCGACACCATCGGTTTCGACGGCCTCACCATCGACATGGGCGAGGCGGTGGCCGAAACGGTGGCGCTCGCGATGACGCCCTATCCGCGCTCTCCGGAAGCCGACGGAGTCCTGCGTGAAGCGGGCGTGCTGAGCGAGGAGCAGGCCAGCCCCTTCGCCGCGCTGCTGTCGCTCAAGGACAGGAAATGAGGCTGGCGCTGGCGGCGGCCCTGCTGTCCGGCGCCATGCCGGCTTTTGCAGCGGAAACCGCCACGCTGGTCGGGGAACGGCGAGCCCGCGCCGAATGGGCCAAGGCGGAGAACCGCCAGTCCTGCGCGCCGCTTGCGCTCGCCGCGCCCGGCGATCCGGAGGGGACGCCGCGCGCGGCCAGCTTCGGCGGCGGCTGGGGCGTTGCCTTCGACCTTCCCGGGCTGCGCAGCGCCTATGGCTTTGCCGGAACCGGCCTGCTGCCGGACGACCGGGCCGATGCGCGGATACAGCGGCGCAGGCTGACCGAACAATGGCCCTATATGCGCGAACTGGCGCGCCTGCCCGCCCCATCCTTTGCCGGCTATGGGCAGGAGGGCGCGCAGCGCTATCCCGCCGCCAATCCGGGCGGCAAAGGCCTGCATTCCCTTGCTTATCTGCGCGTCGGCGGCCAGCGCTGCACCTATAATGTATGGAGCCGGATCAGCCGCGCGCATCTGGAATGGCTGCTCGACAATCTGCGCCTGTTGCGGCGCTGAAGCGCGCCCTCCCCTTTTCCTTCCCTTCCGCCCTGTGGCATAAGCGCGGGCCATGGAGACCCCGCCGCGCAAGATCATCCATATCGACATGGATGCCTTTTACGCGTCGGTCGAGCAGCGCGACGATCCCTCGTTGCGGGGCAAGGCGCTGGCCGTTGGCGGCGGCGGTCCGCGCGGCGTGGTCGCCACGGCCAGCTATGAAGCGCGGAAATATGGCGTCCGCTCCGCCATGCCGGGCGCGCGGGCGCGGCGGCTCTGCCCCGACCTGCTGTTCGTCCGTCCCCGTTTCGAGGTCTATCGCAGCGTGTCGGCGCAGGTGCGGGAGATATTCTCGCGCTTCACCGACATCATCCAGCCGCTGTCGCTGGACGAAGCCTATCTCGACGTCACGTCGAACAAGCCGGGCATCGCCTCCGCCACGCGCATAGCGGAGGAAATCCGCCGCCTGATCCGGGAGGAAACCGGGCTCACCGCGTCGGCTGGGGTGTCGTACAACAAGCTGATCGCCAAGCTGGCGTCGGACCAGAACAAGCCCGATGGCATCTGCGTCGTACGGCCGGAGGACGGCGCGGCCTTCATCGCAAAGATGCCGGTGCGGCGCATCCATGGCGTGGGGCCGGTCACGGCGAAGCGGATGCAGGCCTTGGGCATTGAGACGGGCGCCGATCTGCGCGCCCGCGACCTTGCCTTTCTCCAGCATCATTTCGGCAGCGCGGCGCTATTCTACTATCGCGCATCGCGGGGCGAGGACGACCGCCCGGTACATGAGCGGCAGGAACGCAAATCCGTAAGCGTCGAGGATACCTTCTTCGACGATCTGGTGACGGAGGAAGCGCTGATCACGGAACTGGACCGGATCGCGGAAAATCTCTGGGGCCGCATCGAAAAGAGCGGCGCCTATGGCCGGACGGTGGTGCTCAAGGTCAAGTTCGCGGATTTCAGGATCATCACCCGGTCGAAAAGCTTCGGCGGACCGGTGCGCTCGCCCGACCTGTTGGCGCAGACGGGCCGGGCGCTGCTGCGGGCCCAGTTGCCGCTGCGCATGGGGGCCAGGCTGCTCGGGCTGGGCGTGCACAATCTGGATCATGAGGAGCCGGAAGAGGCCGGCGAGCAGCTCAACCTCTCCCTTTAGAGGGCGGCAGGAGCGAATCCCCCAAATCCTCCTTATCGAAAGATGGAGGATGGGACCGCCACCCAAGGCGGTGGTGGAGGAGAAAGGGGAGAAGGTCGCGGCTGGCTTCGTAAAAACCAGCACTTGTCCCCGGGCCGTCAGAAGGGCAGCCAGTTCCGCTTCTCGGTGAACTTCATGTAACCGGCATTGACCCCCAGCCGATAGCCCACGCCTAACCGGATCGGGATCAGCACCACGCTGCCCCAACGCAGGTAGCTGGCGGTGAAGCCGCCCACCAGATAGGCGGTGCCCTCCGCCGCCGGGAAGCGATGGTAAAGGTCCTGCGTGTCATAGAGATTATAGACGAGCACGAAGGTGTTCGCCGCGTTGCCGCCCACGTCGAAGCCGATGGACGGGCCGGTCCAATATACCTCCCGCTTGCCCTCTACCTTGTGATTGAGGGTGCCGGACCCATAGCGCAGGCCGACGACGAACGCGCCCGACGCTTCGCGCCCGGCGATATAGGCATTGGGGCGGCCCTGGTCCTTCAGGATCTTCTCGATGATCCCGGCCAGCCCTTCCGCCCCCTTGCCGAACACCCCTTCGGCCGCGCCGATCAGATCGTCTTCCTGGTAGGAATCGCTGGGGGAGATCGCCGCCGGCGGAGAATTGGCCGTCACCGGCGCGCCAGTTGCGGTCGCGCCCGAATTGACCGGCGGCGGATTATAGGGTGCGCCGCTGTCGGCGGGCGCGCTGCTCCCCGGCTGCGCATTGGGGTCCACACCGGGATCGGCGGGCGTGCTGCCGCCCTGCTGCGGCACGGGGGCCAGATCGGAATCGATGGCGCTATTGGGGTCGACGGTGCGCACCTGCGCCTGTGCGACCGGCGCCAGCGTGATGCCGCCCAGCGCGGCCGCCAAAGCGCCCGCCCGTGCAGCGCGGCCCGAAAACCGCCGCAAAATCCCGATCATGCCCGCTACTCCCCAAAGAACCCGCTCTTCAACCATATTTCAGATTATCGGGGAACAAGCTGAAACGACAATGAACGAACGGCGACCCGAGTCGATTCCGCGCCAGTCCGAATCCGCTTTTTCGGAATTCGGGTGATTTTTCTCCGCTGCGGACCGTTGCCATGCATGAAACCCGCCGCTATAGGCCGACATCTAGCCACTGCTCACCTCATCCGGTGGGCAAATTCGTGCGGAGACGTGGGTGAGTGGCTGAAACCAGCGGTTTGCTAAACCGTCGTAGCCTTAAGGGGCTACCGAGGGTTCGAATCCCTCCGTCTCCGCCACCTTTCTCTCTTGAACAGTCCAGACGACGCAAGAAACCCCGCAAATCTGGGCGTTTTCTCCGCGTAATTAGTCCACAGCGATCCCGATTTGTTCTCATGTAGCTGATCTGCCATATGGCGTGATTCATGGTATGTGAGTCGAGGAATATGGTATGGGGGCACTGACGGACGCGAAGGTGCGCAATGCGCGGGCGGCCGAGAAATCCTACAAGCTGACCGATGGCGAGCAGCTATATCTGCACGTCTCCACCGCCGGTGGTCGCACTTGGCGCATGAATTATCAATATGGCCGCAACGCTCAGGGCAAGCCGATCCAAAAGACTCTGACGATCGGCAGCTATCCGGCGATATCGCTGAAGGACGCGCGCGAGGCGCGGGACGTCGCGAAGACGCTGCTTGCCAAGGGCAATGAGCCGAAGCCCGTCGATCTGTTCCAGCGCGCCGCGCCGGTGGCCGACACCAGGCCGACCTTCGGCGCCATCGGCCGCGAATGGCATGAGTTGCAGAAGGGGCGCTGGTCCAAGGTCCACACCAAGGATGTCCTCGACAATCTGGAAACGGAGGTCTTCGCCCAGATCGGTCATTTGCCGATCGAAGACATCACCGCCCCGATGGTGCTGAAGCTGTTGCAGGGCATCGCGGGGCGCGGCGCAGTGGAGACGGCGCACAGGACGCGCCAGCGGATCAGCGCGATATTCGTTTATGCCCTGGCGACGGGGCGCGGGATCGCTGATCCGGCGGCAAGCCTGTCGATCGCGTTGCCTAAGAAGCCCAAGGCGAAACCGCAGCCAGCCATCACGAAGCTGGATGACCTGCGCCAGCTGCTAATAAATTGCGAGGCAGAGCGATGCCGCGCGCCAACAAAGCTGGCATTGCGGCTGATCGCGTTGACGGCGGTGCGGCCGAACGAACTGCATGGCGCGCGCTGGGCGGAATTCGAAGGGCTGGACGGTAAGGAGCCGCTATGGCGCATCCCCGCGCGCCGCATGAAGGGCGACAAGGATCGCAAGGCGGAAATCGAAGGGGATCATCTGGTGCCACTGTCACCGCAGGCGGTGGCGGTGATCCAGGCCATGATGCCGCTGACCGGCGATTTGGACCTAGTCTTTCCGACCGACAGACATCCGCACAAGCCGATGAGCGAAAACACCCTGCGCGCCCTGCTGATCCGCGCGGGGTATTTCCAGCGGCACGTCCCGCACGGCTTCCGTTCGGCCTTCTCGACCATCATGAATGAACGGGTGGAGCGGCAATGGCGAGAAAGCGGCCATACCGGGGCATCGCCCGATCGCGCGATCATTGACCTGATGCTGGCGCATATCCCGCAGGGAACGTCCGAGTCGGAAGGGGCATATAATCGGGCCGCCTATATGGCGAGGCGGCGGGAACTGGCCTGCGAATGGGCCAACATTCTGCTGGCAGATATGTGGCCGCCCCAGGTCCACATCGGTCAGCCGATCCGATGGGCAGCGACCGGGCCTGGTCGGCCCGGTCGATAGGGTCAGGATGCCTTGCTGATCCAGGCATCCACCTCGCTTTCGATCCATCGGGAACATTTCGCGCCCAGCTTGCGCGGGGCAGGAAACTGGTCGCGGCCGACAAGCGCATAGATATGCGATCGGGATAGGGCCGTGCGGGCGACGACATCACTGATCCGTAGGAAGCGTTCGGGTGCTTGGTCAGTCAACGGCTTTCTCCCTGCGCGCTGGCGAGGGCGCGTGCGATGATGAAGGGGATCGCCAGCAACCCGGCGACGATGAAGAGGACGCGGATCAGGCCTTTGATCATCATTCGATGCCCAAGGCGGATTTGTAGGTGTCGACGATCGACTCATGCTCCATGCGGGCATTGCGCTCGATCTTGCGGATGCGGACGATATCACGCATCGCCTTGACGTCGTAGCCATTGGCTTTGGCCTCCAGGTAGACGTCCTTGATGTCGTCCCCTATGCCCTTCTTCTCATCTTCCAGGCGCTCGATGCGCTCAATGAAGAGGCGGAGTTGTTCAGCAGCTGCATTGCCTTCGGACATGGAAATTCCCTTCAGTTGGAGATGGCGGCCGCGATCAGCGGGCCGAAGATGGAGAGGATGATGCCGACGACGATCGCGCCGGCGGCGAAGAGGGCGCGGGTACGCAGGGAGGCTTCAGCAAAGCGTTCGGCCAGCGATCGGCAGCTGTCGCAGCGACACGTCGCGGCATGGATGATGTCGCGGCGCCGCATCAGGCGATGACCTTTTTGCGTTCCAGCTGCTCGCAGCGGGTGCAAAGATCGGGATCGGTTTCCGACCAGGTGGCGTCATTGCCGTTGGTGTCGTATTGCGTCGTCCACTGGTCCCACCCGCAGGCCAGGCACAGGCGGGGGTGCTGTTCGGGCGGGGTGTCGCAAAGCTGGCGATAGACGTCGAGGTTGAAGCTATAGGCCCGCGACATATCGGCGCCGAAGAAATGCCGCTGCATCCGAAAGCCCACGGTTTCGAGTTCGCGGACATTCCGTTCAACATCGGCCTGGTGCTCGGGGCGATGCCAATAAGGGCGGGCCGCCTGTTCGATCGTCATGCCGGCGGCGGCGCGGCGCATTTTGACATATTCCCAGGGCATGACGACGGGGCGGGCCGCCGGTTCGGTTTCGCCCAGCATGGCGAGCAGAGAGGGAGCATTACGCATGGATCGTCCTTTCGCTGTCAGGAGTGCTTGGCGACCGCACGCGACGGGTCATGGAAGACCCAACAGCGGACGGCGCCGACATTATCGTTGATGGAATTGACCGTCGCCTGTTCGATGAAGCGGCGGGATTTCGAGGTTTTGAGGGCGCGGATCAGTTCGGAATGGGTGGGTAGCTGAAGCCGCTTTTCGGCGCAGCGGGCCTCCATTTCGTTCAGCCGAACCGCGATCAGCCCTTCTTCCCACCGGCGATGATGATTGATCTTGCCGGTCGCAGCGCCCTTCGTTTCGTTCTCTTCGAGGTAGTCGAACCGCTCCCAGAAAAGGCTGACGATCGGGTCTTCGCTGTTGACGGCCAACTGGCGGTCGGTCGCCATCTGGACGATGAAGCGGGCTGTTTCCGCCTGCTGATTGTCGTTGATGGGGACCAAGGCGCGGATCGCGTCGAGGAAGGCGAGCAGCTGGCCGTGGGTCTTGGCGAGGCGGTTGGTGCGGATCGCCGGCAGCGCGAGCAGTTCGCTTTCATATTGGGCGAAGGCCTGGCGGAACCGCGCCATGATGTCCTGTTCGCGGCGCGCGGCGTGGACAATAAAGCCGGAAATCTTCTCCACCGGCCATTGCTCAAGCCGTTCGGCCGCTGCCTTGGTCTCGTTAGTGAAGTTCGACATATCGAAGCCCAGCGACATGATGCGTTCCAGCACCGCGCGGCTCGCGTTGACGGGTTCGTTCTGCTCGATCACGACGGCGCCCCGGAAAGGCGGTTCGAACGTCTCCATGCCGCCGTTCTTCACGCCACGTGCGCGGACTGTGCGGCCGTTATAGGCGGTCTTCAGTTCCTCCCATTCGAACTTGCGGGCGTGGCTGGCTTCCTCGCGGCGGTCGCCCTCGATCAGCACGACGGGCAGGTTGCCGACTTTGCCCAGGTTGCGCGCCATGGCCGCCGGCGTCGCCTTGGCGGGGTCAAAGCCTTCGTAATTCTCGCGGCCCATCAGCTTCCAAAGGAATTCGATCAGGGTCGTCTTGCCGGTGCCAGGCAGGCCGTGCATTTCGAGGAAGGGAAAGGATTTCATTTCGCCGCGGACTTGCTCTGCAAAGAGCGAGGCGAAGTAGAAGGTCAGACAGGTGATGCCCTTGGCGCCATAGGCGGTCCACAGATCATCAAGCCAGCTGGTGTCCAGCTGGTCAGGATCATAGTCGATTTCCAGCAACCGTTCGGACGTGCCCAGCTTCAGTGCCTGCTTGCCGATCTGGAAAAATTCATTGTCGTTCGGCTTGTAAACCCGCCCGCCAGAGACAGCGAACTGGCCGAAGACATAGGCCTTCGCATCGCGGCAGTAGCCGGTGAAGCCCAGCGGGCGCACGTCGGGCAGGTCGGGCGTTTGCTGTTGCAGGATGCGGGTCAGCTGGTGGGCGCTGCCCGTCCAGACGCCACCGAAGGCGAACAGGCGATCTTCGAAATTCGAGGCTTTGCGTAGCTGGGCGGCGGTGAAATCGCCCTTCACGGACGGGCGTTTGCCGCTGGGGAAGGATATGTTGAGGAAGAACTTGGTTTCGTCGGTGGCGTCGTCGCGCTGGCGGTATAGGACGCGGAACGCGCAATTGGCGATTTCCTCGACCATCAGCGCCTCGCGCGAGGCCTGCATGCGAATTTCCGCCTCTACACTGGCGTCGATGTCCTTCAGTTCGCGGGTGCGGCTCTTGCGATATTCGTCAATCTTTTCCTGCACCACGGCGACGTCGATCGCGCACCAATAGGTCCGGTTGCCGAACGTGAAATGGAAGCTGGTCCAGCGGTGCTTCTCCCAGATCAGGAAAGCCTTTTCCTGGGCGTCCTTCGCCAGCAGCACCTTGCCGAACCATAGATATTCGGAGCGATGATCGGCGGTCAGCCGGTCAAGACCCAGCAGGTCGTTCCAATCCAGCACTTTGCCGGTTTCGTCTTCGCCGCAGGGCTGGGCGGCGCTCGCCTGCCATCCCTGCTCTTTCGCCAGCTTCACATGCTGGCGGCTCGCGCTGGTGCCAGCGCCGCCGGCGTCATAGGCAAAAACCAGCCTGGGCGAGCGGAGCGGCTTGTCAGACGTCGCGATATGCGCCCGAAGCTGTTTCAGGAACTCTTCGGGATAATTGTTGCACGACATGGCGGAGACGGCGCGCTGGCCGGCCTGCTCAAGCGCCCAGGCATTGAATATGCCTTCGGCAATCCAGATGCTGTCCGCATCGGCCATGTCCTCGATCGAGACGTCAGGCCGCTGCCATGCCTGCCCCTTGTAGGACTTGCCGTAGGCGAAATTGGCCTTCTTTTCGAAACGACCAGGCTGGTCGATCAGCCGTTCCCACCAACTGCCACCAGGCAGCGGAAAGCGCACGGTCGCAGAGCCGATGCCGCGCTTCTGATCCTGAAACCATTCCTGGGTATAGGCCTCGCGCATCCCCATCAGGTTCAGCTTGCGGGCGTCGGTGAGATAGGCGTCGGCCGCCGCGTGCGGGTTCTCGCGGGTCTTCTGATAGCGGTTCGACCAGGTGTCGAAGATTTCGGGATAGCGGTCGCGAACCGTTTCTTCCCACCCGCATTTTTCCTGCCGGTTGCACTTCAGCACCCAAGGGCTGTCGGCGTTCGTATAGACCTCAAAGGCGCCGCAGTCGGGGCATTTGCCACGGCGCAGCCATGATCCCTTGTCGGTCTTCCACTGGAAATCGGCTTTGAGCCTGGGCAGCAATTCGCGGCGGATATCGTCACGCATGGACATGGCGAGAATGGGGCTTTCGAAGGCAAAGGAAGGGCGTTCCCGGCGGCGGGGTCCGCCGGGTGGCTTGGGTAGCGATCAGGGCGGTGCGACCCGCTAGATCAGATGGTTATGGCGTCGGCGGCGGGTTCGCTGGGCGGCCCGCCATCATCATTGGCGGCGCGGTCGTTGTCCGCGTGGCGCCATGTCGTCATGGGCAGCACGGCCAGCGGTTGCGGCATCCGGCTAGGCACGGTCGCCCGCAGCGTCGCCATGCTGACGACGAACTGGCATCCGCAGCGCTCGACGTCCCGGCAATGATAATAGACCTCGCGGTATAGCAGCGTGGCCTTGCCAGTCGTCGACCGGGCAAAAGCCCGTTCGCCGCAGCCGGGGCATTGCACCGACGGCATGCGGGGCGCGCCCCCGCCATTGTTGAGTTTCGGCCCCCGGCCATTGGTCATCATACTTCCCCCGCTGTTCGTTGAGCGGCCCCATTGCCGTTCACGAATGACTTCAGCCGACCAAGAAGGCGGGTCGCGGCGCTGGCGACGTCCTCTGTTTCGGCAATAGCGCGATGAATGGCCGTGTCTGACACACCCGGCTGCACCACAGGGATGCTGCTGCCGATGGCGTCGGCCGTCTCTTTCGATAGATCTGTGATCGCCTGGGCGAGCGCCGCGCGACAGGCCAGCGACTGGCCCAGCGTGACGTCCAGCTGGCGGGCATAGCTTTGCAGGATCGGCGGGAAATCGCCGCCAGCCTCCATATAGGCGCGATCGAGGGCGATGGCCTGGTCGAGCGTCGGCGTCCCCTTGCGGTCGCTTTCGCTCCAGTGGCGGACGGTGCGCTTGGCGCGCCGCGTGAGCGTAGCGGCCTTGTCCCAGCCAATGAGGGCGACAGCCGTCGTGATGGCGAGGGAGAAGGACAGAGGCGCGCGGACCTTGGTCATGCTGCCATCCTCTGGCGGGTGAAGTTGGCGACCAATTTGCGCGAGAGCGCTTCGACCTCGTTCCTGCATTCCGTCTGTGTGCAGCCGTTGGCCAGATGCATCGGACCATCACGATCCGGGTTGAGGACAAAGATGCGCCAAGCGCTGCGGCGGATTTCATACTGCCCGCTTTCGCGTTCGGGCGTCAGGGTAGCCCAGACGCAATAATCCGGCGTCGTGCTGATATCGATCCAGTCGGACAGTTCAGCGCTGATCGTGAAGCCGTCGATGTCCATGTTGATCATCGGCGGAAATTGCGGCTTTGCCGATTTGGCAATCCGCCGCGCCCTGGCTTCAGCTTGCTTTGACGCGAGATCATGAACGCCGATATCGAGCATCGCGGCCAGTCCATCGGCCTGATCCGGTGCGTTGAAGTTCAGTGCATAGCGGCCTGCGAGCGCAAGCTGCTGGAGTGCGCGAGCCTCGCGCAGCGTCAACGTCACACGCAATGCGCTTGCCATGGCTTGCACCTTCATGCTCCCGGCCTCCCCATGGCAGATGCCTCTGCGGTGCAATCGCATGGCCCCGGCGAGGCCGCGAAGAAGGAAAGGCAATCGGCCCGATGGACGACGCCCGATCCGGTGGGAAATAGATCTGCAATTGCCGCTTGGTGGCCGGGATGCAGAACGGACTGGATGAAGTCGTGCAGCGTTTCGGCGGGGCTGAACCATGCCACGTCGTCGCATACCTTGCCGTCCACCACAGCGGCGTTGATACGTTCGAGCGCATCGCGGTAGCGCCGGGCAGCAGTTGCCTCGCCATCGAGCCGGTTACGAACGATCGCTTGAAGCTGAGGTTGATGGTCATCCTTGCCCTTGCGGACCATCGCCATCACCCAGGTATCGCCCGGCTCCTTGCCCGTCACACCCGATACGATGAGATAGGTCTCGCGGTCAGCCGGTGTGACCTCCAGTAGCTGTGTCATGCTCCGGGCCTTCCCACGGCGCACATGGCGAAGATCGTCGCGCCGCTGATGAGAAGAAAGACGGTGAGGCTGTACCAGCGCGGAAGCTGGGGAGACGGGGTCGGCTCGGCGCGCTGGAGCGAGGCCAATTCTTCCGGCATTGTGTAGGTGTGACGGGCGACGAACTTGCCCCGCAGGCGATATTCAGGGCGGCTCATGCTGCCACCGCCAGCGCGCCTGCATAGCGCCCCGCTGCCACGGCGAAATGGCCGGATTTGGTGAGTTCGACAGGCTGGCCCTTGCGGACGTTGCCGTGTCGATATTGGGCGGTGATGGCCCGGAAAAGATCGCGGCGGGTGCAGCGCAGCTTCGTTTCCAGGTCGCTGACGCTCAAAGGATGGCGGGCGTCAAAGAGCGCATTGAGCAGACCGATTTCCAGATGTTCGGCATGCGAGAAAGACTTGCCGCACTGACGCGCGGGCATGGTGATGGCGGGCATCATTGGATGTCCTTTCGTTGCGTTATCGGCGTCCGATCGCAAGCGACGGCAATCGGCTGAGCCGTTATTTCAACAGGGGCGGCGGCATTCGGCCGACCCAGAGGGAACACGACATGCTCAGCGGTGATGGGAAGGCCGAGCGCTTGACCAACCTCCAGCACATGAGGCTGCTTTTCGGCGGGGATGCGACCCACCCGCTTCCAAGCGGCCACTGTCGAGGGGTTTTCGCCGATGGCGCGTGCCATGGGCCGAATGCCGCCGAACAGTGTGAAAACTGAGATGTCCCGTTCCATGAGTCAGCTTGTGCAAAATATTTGTACAAGCTGCAAGCCATAATTTGAACAGACGCGTGCAAAAATTTCACACACAGTCCGACATGCCTTCTGTCGGTCCCAAACTGAAAGCGCTCCGGTCGCGCGCCCAGCCCACGCTCACCATTCGGAAAATGGCGGAAGAACTGGGCATTGGGTATTCCCGGTACGCCTATTTCGAGGATGAAAAGCGCTATAAAAAGGCGACCTTGCCCCTCGACATGACGCGCGCGATCGCGGACGTGCTCGCCCGCTATGGCGTTGATCCAGCAGAGGTTATGGCATTAGCCGGGCTGACAGACGCGGAAGTGGAACCCGAAGCCCGCGATATTGAGGCGCATCGCCCTACGCTGGTGTCCATCAATTTGCCGGTTGTGCTACCTAGTGAAGCCGCGCTCCGCGATATGTTCCGCAGCTTGCTTGTGCTGGTGCCAGAGGGGGCGACGAAGGACGAAGCCGCAGCAATTCTCGCTCGACGGCTTCCATCTGGTCTTGCAGCGATCGGACCGCTCTCGCTCGATCAAGCGTCGGTTGCATCGCTTGTAAGCGGTGAAGTTGCTCGATCTCCCGCCACAGATCGTCCCGCATCGCGGCCATCGTCGCGCACCTGACCGAGCAGGTCGGGCAGGCAAACTCGCACCCCGGCGTCAATCTGATCGTTCGCGCGCTCAACTTCACGCTCCTCTACGTGTTCCCGATTCGTTCTCATTTGAGCCAAAGGCGATGCTGTAGGAAAGGGGGAAGTGCCGTGCTGGATCAATATCTTGTGGACAGTGGGTTACCCTGCGAATTAGCCTGTTCGGAATTTCCGAACGGGGCGACAGTGGAGGGGAAATGAAATTCAGTGTTAGGCACAGGGCTCCCAACGAATCCCTGAAGGCGGTTTACGTGTCTTCCTACATGTCTTTTCCGTCCGTCACCGTGATCGAAAAACTGCTGAAGTAAGCGGGATGGCGATTCACCGTCTGGTGGGTCGCCAAATCGGCGGAAAGAGCCGTCAACAATGGGAAATCATTAACAGGGGGAAGAATGGCGATCAGGAACAGCCTTGACAGGCAGATCGTGCATTTCGTCATGACGATCGACAGTTCGCCGCCCGGTCGGCTACCGCCTATGGCAGAGCTAGGCGATTACCTAATTGAACGGGTTGACGCCGATCTTGCCCGAAAATTCGTTGAGCGTGAAAAGTTCGAGATTGCTATTGTCCGGAGCAGAAAGATCGCGTTGTCCAACGGTGATCCCGCGTTGGCACTGCTTTTCACTTTCGCCGACCCCGACGCGCCCGATCCTGCGAACATCCATCTTCCGACCAGGCGCGTTCGGCGCTTCGACAAGGAAGAAGGTGAAGCACGCGGCTATTCTGCGCATGCAATCCTGTGCCTCACCCCCACTGAGTATGGCGGCCGCAGATTCAGAGTCCTGTTGGAAAGTGCGGAGCGCCTTGGGAAAAGCCGCGTCAGTCAGATGCTCGACTATCAATTCAGGGCCATCTTCCAGTCGAAGGAAATCGTTCTTGAGAATGACAAGGGCGATGAAGTCGCTGCGAAGCCGAAGGTTCGTCTGGACACCGTGACAAATGATCGTCTTCGCGATTCTGTCAGCGGCGGCGTGATTAAAAGCCTGAAGCTCATCGACCCGATACTGGAACAATCCGGTTTTGATCCGCCAGAAGGCGTGCGGATCAGGCGTCGGGAGATGTTCCTCAAGGTTGATGTGCCACCGGGGCAGCAAGTGCAAAGTATGCTGAAGCATCTACAGCCTTGGGCACGGAGCCAGGGGTTCCGGGAAATCTACGTTGAGTGGCTACCGGAACATGAAGCTGCGGCGTCGGCGGGAAAGCTGAACGCGAGAAACGTCGAGCGAGCCAAGATCGACCTTGCCCAACGGGACATAGGCGAAACGCTTTTCGCAAAGAAGGCGTTTGTCTCAGTCACTCGTCCATTAACCGATCTTTCCACTGAATTCAGTGATGAATTGCTTGATGCGATGGCAGCGCTCATGGAGTAGAAGGGTTTACGATGTTACGATGCTGACTCTGCTCACGCCTTTCCGCTATCTGACACTCCAGCACCGATCCAAGGTGTTGTATGACGTCGTTTTGCCCGTTGCGGGGAGTGCAATCCTGACGGCCTTACTGGTGGCGCTGCCCAAGCCGGTTACGATCATCGGTGAGAAAGGCTATTTGGCCCAGCTTCAGACGCTGCTCACCATTTTGGCGGGCTTTTTCATCGCCGCCCTGACGATGATAACGACCGACAAAAGCGGACTGCTTGCGCAACCGGTTGGCGGCTTAGAGCCGCCGCGCCTGCCGGGGCATAAAGAACCATTAAGCAGACGCAGATTTTTAGCGTATCTCTTTGGCTATTTGTCATCCGCATCGATCGTTCTTGTAGTCTTTGCAGTCCTTGGAAACCTCGTCGGGGTGCAAATTTCTCAACTGCTTCGCGGCGATTTTCACGCGATAGCCAAGATTGTTTTTCTAGTCGTGTTCAACTTTTGGCTTTGCCACTTGGGCATCGCAACGCTGTTAGGCCTGTTTTATTTTACGGAGCGGCTACAAATTGGCGATCCAGAATTCCGCGTTCGGAAGCCAGGTGTCGCTCCGAGTCGAGATAAGCTAGAGCGGCTTTAAGGAGCTGTTTCCATTTTCACATCGGTGGTGAAGCCGCCCACCTTGTCGATCCGATGCGTCACTTCCGAAATCAACCATGTGGCCGCGTCGATCTCGTCCTTATAGCCGCTGACCTTCACGCGGGCTTCGGGGACGGCGTCGGCGCGGCCCAGCGCTAGCTTCATGTCAAACGTGGCCGGTGCCCGCTTGAGCCGATCCCGTTCCGCTATCGCCGCACGCTTCGCCGACGCCTCATCAGGATAGACCTTCCGCAGCTTCTTCGCCCCATCGGCCTTGCCCACGGTGAAGGTCTGCCGCTTCGCGCCCTTCTTGTCGTGCCAGCTGGCCGTCACGCCCTCCTGCCCGTCCCGCTTCTGCCGCGACCAGGTGTGGCCGTCGCCATCGCGGCGAGTGATGGTCAGGGTTGGCAAGGCCTTGCCGCTGGCCGTCGTCCCGGCGCCCTTGCGCGCGAAGATCAGATGCTTGTCCTTGATGGTGGCGACCGCATCATTTTCGCGGCCGAGGCGCTTCAGGAAGGCGATATCGCTTTCCCGGTTCTGGGTGATGGACGGCAGCGCGATCGAGGACAGGTCGGCCGCGACCTTCAGGGTCAGCCCGTTCCGGCCAGCAATGTCCTTCAGCACGGCGCCCAGCGTCGTGTTTTTCCAGCTCTGTTCGCGGCGGTTGCGGATCGCGGTGGTGAAGTCGGCGGCGCGCGCGCGTATCCTGATCTGATCGGGCGGGCCGGTGTGGCTGACATCGTCCACCTTGAAACTGCCCCTGTCGACCAGGCCCGTGGTGACGTCGCGGCCCTGTCTCCAGCCCAGCTGGATTTGCAGGGCGGCCCCTTCCTTCGGGATCGCCAGCATGCCGTCGCTGTCGTCCAGCACGATATCCAGCTGATCGGCCTCGTCTCCGCGTTTTTCAGAGAGGGTGAGTGACACAAGGCGCGGGCGCATCCTGTCGGTCAAATCCTTGCCGTCGAGCGTCACGCGCCAATCGGGAATGTTGATGATCCGGTCGGTCATGCCGAAGCCTGCGCCGTTGCCGGATCATCCACCCGCCACAGGTCAATGCCGAAATCGATCCGCAGGGCGCGGCCATCGGCCATCAGCACGGTATGGCGTTCGTCCAGCGACCGGATGATGAAATTGCCGAAGACGGTCCCGTCGCCGCCGACCAGCGGCAAGGCTTCGCCGGCGTTGCCCATCTCGCGCAGAGTGTCGAGCGAGACGCGGCCGTCGCTGATTTCGGCATAGACCGATCCCGACAGGCTGACCGTCTCGTCGCCCACGCCAAGGAACTGCGCCGCGTCGCGGGTGCCGACGCGGCTCGCCATGGCGAAGCGCCAATCCGTCTTCCGCTGAAGTTCGTCATAGGCCAGCGTCGGGATCTGAAAAAGGAACATGCCAAGGGCCATCAGGTGCATATTTCAGTCCTCAATCGTCCTCGAAGCCGCGTCCGCGCCGCTCGCGCTCGATCGCTTCGAGTACCTTGCGGACCTCCTCCGCTATATCGGTGGCCGATGCGCCGGGGCCGGCAGTGATGTTGATGTTGTAGGTCGCCGGCGCGGGCGCGGCGGCAGTCGGCGGCACGCCGGCGGCGGATTGGGCCGTGGCGGGCGAAGCCGCAGCCATGACAGGTGCGACGGCGCCAGCGGCAAGCGCGCTGGTGATCCGTCCCGCGATGTCAGTCATGCGCGCCAGCAGCCCATCGCCGCTGGCGGTCATGTTGCCGGTCATTGCATCCGACAAGCCGGAAATCCGGGCCAGCGGTCCATCTGTGTTCGCGGCAAGCCCCTGATCCAGGCCGGCCATGACGAAGCCGCCCAGCCCTTCAAAGACGCGCGAGGGTGAGTGGATGCCCAGCTTCGCCTTAAACCAATTGGCGACCGAACTGGCGGCGCCGATGATGGTCGATTTGAGCGTGCCAAGCATCCCGAGGACGCCGTTAATCAGGCCCTGGATCAGATTGCGGCCAATTTCCGTGAAGTTCAACGACCGCAAGAAAGCGAGCGCCGGCGCGAAGGCGCTGACCAGCAGGCCCAGCGGCGTGAATTTCAGGAAGGCGGCGATCAGAAAGTTGATTGCGCCGCCGACCATGGCCTTGATGTTTTCCCACAGTGCAGAGAACCAGGCCGTTATCGCCCCCCAATTGTCGTAGATCAGATAGGCCGCAGCCGCGACGGCGGCCACGGCGGCGACGATCAGCAGCAGCGGCCCCAGGGCGATGCCCAGCGGCGCGGCGGCGGCGGTCAAAGCCGCGAAGCCCAGCGCCAGGCCGCCGAGCAGGATCAACAACGCGGCGCCTGCGCCCATGAAGATCATGATGCCTTTGGCGAGCACGGGATGTTCCTGCGCCCACACACGCATCGCACTGGCCGCGCTTTTCACATAGTCGGCGACCTTGACGACGGTGGGCAGCAGGGCCTTGCCCATGGTGATATTGAGGCCGGACAGGGCATTGGTGGCGAGGCCGGTCGCGCCTTCCGTCGTCGCGATGCGGTTCAAGAATTCCGCGTGCATCGATCCCGCGACTTTGTCGGCATCGCCCACCAATTCAAGCCGGCGCTTCAGGCCGTCGAGGTTGGTCAGCATGGGCGCGATAGCCGCAACGCTTTCCGAACCGAACAGCTGGGTCAGGATGCCCGATTGCTTGTCCGCGTCCAGCTTGCCGATCCGCTCCATGACGTCGATGATCGTGCCGGCGGCGTCCGTCTGCATCCGCTTGCCGACGTCGGTCGCCTCAAGCCCCAGCTGCTTATAGGCGGCAATCTGCGATTTGGTGGCCGCGTCGCCCTTGGTGAGCGCCAGCATCGTGTTCTTGATGCCGGTGGCTGCGACCTCGCTGGGGACGCCGATGCTGTCCAGCGTGGAGCCGAGGGCGGCGATCTGCGGCGCGGCCAGGCCGGCGACCTTGCCCAAGGGGCCGATGCGCGTGATGATGTCGGTGACGTTCGCGGCCTTGCCGCCGAAGGTATTGGTCAGGGCGTTGACGCGGTCGCCGAGGGCGACGACGCCGGCCTGGGGCAGTTCGAACGCGGTGCGCCACTTCGCCATCGTCTCACCCGCGATATCGGCGGTCATGTCGAAGGCCACGCCCATTTCGGCCGCGTCATTGGTGAACTGCAACAGCTGCGCGCGCTGGTCGCGCATGGGCTTGCCGAATTTGTCCATGCCGACGCCGGCGGCGCCCGCAGCGGCGGCGATGGTGGCGAGTTCGTTCGCCGCCATGGGAATGCGCTCGCTCATGTCGAGAAAGTCGGTGGACATGCGCTCGATCGCCGGCGCTGCCATGTTCGTGACCTTGGAGACGTCCGCCATCGCGCCTTCGAGAGACATCGCCTGTTTGGTGGCCGCGACGACCGGCACGGCGGCGGCGGTGCCGGCGGCGATCATGCCGAGGCCGACGCCCGTTGCCTTGCCGCTGATGTCGTTCAGCTTGTCCGAATTGCGTTTCGCCTGCTCGACCTTTTCCAGCTGGGCGGTCTGCTGGCGCAACGCCTGGTTGGTATCATGGACGCGATTTGCCAGCCTCCCTTCATGTCCAGCCAAATCCGCAACATCGATGCCCGCGGCCGATAGTTTGGCGGACAACTCCTGAAGTTCGGCGCCGCCGGCATCGAGGTGGGCGGCCAGCTGGGCGGTGTGGCGTTCGGCTTTTTGGAATTCGGCGCGCAGCTTCTTCGTGGGGCCTTCGGTCGCGGCGATCTGGTCACGCAGGGCGGCCACGCGCTGTTGCGCCGCCTCATAGTTGCGCGTGTCTTCCGCGAACCGGCTTTCCTTCACCTTGTAGCTGCTGACCTGCTTTTGCAGAGCGTCGAGGGACTTCAGCTGCTTTTGCGTTTCGGCCAGGTCGCGGCGCGCCGCAGCGGACGCGCCGGTGATCTGCTTCAGCGGTGCCGTGACGCGGTCCAGCCCTTCAAGGATGACCTGCAATCGAAGGTTTTTATCTGCCATCAGCGCTTCTTCGTTTTCGGCGTTTCGGGGGGCTTGGAGCGTTTGGCGGCCTGGTCGCGCCAGGACATGAGTTCCGACAGGTGCATGTCGTCCATGGATTGCGGCGGCCAATGGAAGATGACCGCCACATCCGCCATCGCGTCATCTACTGATCGAGGGCATCCATGCGCTGCGACTTCTGCAACAAAAAACCCCCGATCTCCGCGCCACATGCGAGCAGGTCCGCCGGATCGAGATTGGCGGCTTCGGCTTCGGAAATGGGCGGGGTCGAAATGCGGGGCAGCAGCTTGGTCAGGGCGTCGACCTTCAGCTGGCCTAGATCGACCAAGGAGAGGCCGCGCAGTTCGCCAGACTTGGGCTTGCGCAGTTGAAGGGTGGCGATCTGCTGTTCGCCGCGCTCGATGGGCGTGTCGAGGCTGACGGTGCGAAACAAGGGGGTGGCGACGTCGCTCATGATGGATTTCCAGTGATGAAGGGGAAAGGGGTTGCCCGACGCGCCGCGTCGGGCAGGATGGATCAGAACATGCCGAGGGCGCTGCGCTGTTCCGCCAGCAGGTCGGTGCCGTTGACGATGAAGACGGCGTTCAGCGGATCATATTCGATCTCGGTGCGGCCATTCCAAACCAGCTTGAAATAGGCGAGCGTGGTCGTGACGCTGAATTCCCCGACCTCGCCCACTTCCTGGTCGCCCATGTCGATTTCGGTATGGCGGCCGCGCGCGACGACCTCGACACTATCGGTCGCGCCGGTGTCGTCCTTCTGATGGAAGCCCACCCAGCGCAAATAGACGCCGTTGACCTGAAGGACGCCGAACTGGCGCAGGATGTCGCGCATCGGGCCGGGAAAGCTGGAACCCATTTCCAGCAGCCCGTCCATTCCCATGTCGATGCCGACAGCGCCAGGCATGCCGCCGCCGCGCCATTCCTCGATCTTGCGGGTCAGCGGGGGCAGGGTCACGGTTTTGACCTCGCCCATATAGTTCTGGCCTTCGTTGAAAAGCATCATGTTCTTGAGGATGCTGGGGAGTCCCATGGCTTGCTCCTATGCGAATGTGGGGGAGAGGCGGGCCGGTCAGCTGTTGCCGGTCAGCAGGCTCGCGAAGTCCGCGAAATAGCTGTCGGTGATGCGCTGGTTGAAGCCGAGGTCTTCGAGCGGAGGCGGGACCGTATAGTCATAGTCGATCCGCAGCTTGCCGGCCTTCAGGCTGGCGGTGCTGTTGTTCGCTTCGTCATACCAGGCGTTGGCGCCCAGGACGACGCCGGCGGCCTTCAGCTGGAGGAAGAAGCCGTTGATCGTCTCAACAATGTCGCGGACCAGCGCCGGCGTGATGGGCTTGTCGATCGCCCAGAGCATGCCATTAACGACCGTGTCCGCGATCAGCTGGGCGACGCGCACGGTGCTTTCGAAAGCGAACAGGCTTCCCGCCTCCGCCGTGGTGCGGTTGCCCCAGAAACGATAACCGCTGTCGGTGCGGATCAGGGCCGTAATTTCCTTCGCGTTCAGCTGGCCCGCTTCGCTGCTCGCATCCTCGATATCCCAATAGATATCCTTGGTCAGACCGACGACGCCCTGGACCTCATAATTGGACAGCGTCTTGTGCGGCCCCACTTCCTCATCAATCCGCGCGCGGAGGCCCATGGCACGGGCGGCCGCAAAGCTGGCGATATTGGCGGCCGACGCGGTGTCGAAGGCGAGGAAATCGGGATAGAGCAGCATCAGTTCGCGGCCACTTAAATTAGCGCGGAACAGGATCGCGTCGGCCGTCGTCTCACCGACCAGACGAGCATACGCGAAGCCGCGCAGCTTCTGAGCGACGACAACCAGGGCGGCAATGACCGCCTGGGTTTCGAGGCCGGGGGCGCCGATGATCTTCGGCTTAAGGCCCAGCTGCGCCTGCGCCGCCAGCAGCGCCTGCATGCCCGTCTTCTGCCCATTGGCGTCGGTCGTGCCAATGACGTTGGCGTCGGTTTCGGCTGCGTCCGCGCCCTCCTCAACGCGGATGACCACGACGACGGGGCGTGCCTGGTCCGCAATGGCGCGCAGAGCAATGGCAAGGGTGCCATCGACGCCGGCCTTGCCGATCGCCGCTTCGATATCGGTGATGCGGACGGGACGATCCAGGGGGAAAGCGGCGGCATCGGCGTCGGCCGAAGTCGCGACCAGGCCGATGATAGCCGTCGAAACGGCGGTGAGGGTGCGCGCGCCCTCGCTGATTTCAGTAAGCGTGATCCCATGTTTGAAGGCCATGATCGGCTCCTTGGCTAGACAGAGAGGGGGATGGAGAGGCGGACGAGGGCATTGGAAGCGGCGACATCGGTGCGGGTCGCATCGATCGTGATGGTGGCAGAACCGGGGCGGTCGCCGGCGACCAGGCCGACGCGGCGCAGGCGGATACGGTTTTCCCAGCGGGACAGGGCAACAGCCGTCGCGGCGTAGAGGCGCAGGATGTTCGCTGGCGTCATGGGCTGGTCGATCAGTTCGAGCAGCAGGGAGCCATATTCGCGGCGGCCGACGCGCGATCCCATGGGCGTGCCGAGAATGTCGGCCACCGATTGCCTGATATGATCGAGGCCATCGAGAACCGCCCCGCTGATCCGCGCCATACCGGCCATCAGACGGGCGCCCCCGTCTGCGCGCCGCCAGCCTGCACTCCGCTATGCTTGTGGTTCTTAAGGCTCTTGCCGCCGCCCAGGACGTCTTCTGAAGCGGTCACGGTGCCGGTGACATTGACGTTGCCATTGATCGTCACATCGGCATTGATGGTTGCGCCGCCAGGTGCATCGATCGTCGCGACGCCCCCGGCGGGCAGCGTGACAGCAAGGCTGTGCGCGGCCTGGTCATAGGCGATGACCGCGCCATCAGCGAATTCCAGATGGACGATGTCGGGATTGGTGGAGGGCGGCGGGCAGGCGTCGGAATAGAGGCCCAGCACGACAAAGGCGCTTTCCATATCGCCTTCGGGGGAAAGGATGACGCACTGTTCCCCGACAGTTGGGGGCGACCAGGTGCGGACGCCGCCGGCGCGTTGGGCGATCCATGGCAGGTCACCGGTGGTGATGTCGCCGCTTTCGACGGTGCAGGTGGCGTTGGCGTGATCGACCGACGCGATGGTGCCTAGCTGGATGACCTGCCCGGTCAGTTGTTCGTGATCTTGGGATTGCGCCATGGGCGGACCATGGCGCGCACCTTCATGCGTTTCGCGGGCGCGCATTTGTAGAGGCCGCCTCTACAAATGCAGAGCGTTGGCCCTCCATTTTCGTGGAACGCCTGTTGTCGCGCAGCATTATGGTTTTTAACCTAGGTATGTCTAAAACGGAGAAGGCGATGACCAGCACCGATAGTCCGGTTACCTCGCTCGTGGGCAAGCTCCGGCGCCTAGCTCCACTCGACATGGAGGACGAACAAGCCCTTTCATCATTGTCCTTTAGGATAGGTCATGTGAGGGCGCGTACTTGTCTGGTGCGAGAAGGAACCATGCCATACGACTGCTGCCTTTTAGTCGAAGGGTTTGCATCTCGGAGCAAAGTAGCATCGGATGGCGGACGGCAGATCGTCTCATTTCATGTTCCGGGTGATGTCCTAGATATCCAGCATCTCTTTCTCGAGCGTGCAGATCACGATGTCCATGCGATCTCTGATGCGACAATCGCCTGGACTCCAATGTCACAGCTTCGCGCGTTGATCATGGAGCGTCCAGCGATCGGGATGGCATTCTGGCGCGACGCGTTGATCGATGCATCGATTTCTCGTGAATGGGTGTTAAACGTCGGACGCCGGAATGCGAAAAGTCGCGTCGCTCATATGCTTTGTGAGTTCGTTGCCCGGTGCAACGCTGCGGGTGTTGGCACGCCCGAACGGATGAAATTGCCCTTCACCCAAGAAGAGATAGGTGATGCGACAGGCATCACGACCGTGCACGTTAACCGTATGTTGAGAGCGCTGACGGAAGATGGTCTAATTAGGCGAGATGGCCGATTCCTTGAAATCGAGGATTGGGACGGCTTTCAGAAGCTCGCTGGATTCGACAAAGGGTATCTCCATGCAGCAGCTTGATATCGGATGTCGACGTCAAGAAAGTCAGTGATGTGGCGCATTACTATCTACATCTTCATGAGAATGGCTCCGTGTTGGAGGATCCTGATGGCAGAGACTTCGTTTCACTAGACGCTGCGATCAATTTAGCCGTTTTAAGCGCGAGAGATGTGATGGCGGGAGACTTGCTCACCGGTAAGTTGTGCCTAAGCCATTCTATATCCATCGTAAACATAGCCCACACGGAGGTCGCGCGGGTGAAATTTCGAGATGCCGTAGTGCTGACCGAGTAAATAGCCGTTTGCAGCGATCTGATCGTCCCGGCGAGCGTAACCTGCGGGTGCAACGGTGGCAATATGAAGCCTTCAGCCGAAGCGGGGCAGCGGCGTTCATAGCCGCCGCCCGTCTTTAGTCGGCTGTCGGTTCGACAGCGGGCATTTCCGGTTCCGGCGGCGGCACGGTGATGACGCCAAGGCCAATCTTATGAGCGACGCCGCGCGCCACTTCCTCGACGCGGGCCTTGGTGCCGGCGCGATCATAGCTGCCGTCAGCCTTGAGCACCGCGTTGACGGTTCGTTCATGGGTGATGTCGCCGCTGGTGAAGGTGACGGGCACAGTCCGGTTTTCGCTGTTGAACGCGCCGATCTTGTATTTCAGGTCAGTCATGGATGGTCCTTTCAGGCGGGAGGCACCGGCCATTCGATGGCCGTAAGGTCACTGGTCGTTTCGGGCAGATCGCGAAGAGCCTGCCGGTACTCGCGCCAAGCTTCGCGCTGAGCTTCCGACAGAGTCATGTCGGGCATCTGCGTATGGTCACATTCGGCCAAGAGGCGATTGCGCCGCCTGCGCATCCACGCCAGCACCTGGGCATCCGATGGAGCGGGCGGATCGAGCGTGATCGGAAAGCCGTCGGCTCCGGCGGCGATGACGCGGCCTGTGCCCTGCTCTTCCATCAATTCGGCATGGCGCGCTTGGCTGATCTCCAGAGCGTCAGCCGGAATGATCGAATGAAAACCATCGTCGTAGAAGGCGGCATTGGCTGGGCTGAAATAGAGCGGCATGATGTCTTCCTTATCGACCAAGCGCAAAGATGCGGCAGTAGGAGGGGCGGTCTGCGTCGTTGTCCGATCGCGCGCGCATGACGGTGCAGCCGCTCAATGAAGGGTCGCCCACCAGCTGATACCAAGTGTCTGCTTCGACGCTGGCGATATCGACGCGGGTAGTCAGCTGGACGTCCAGCACGGCGTTGGGGAACTGGATCGGGAAAGTCGCGGTCGTCGTCGTTTCGACATTCTGCTGCGTTGCGGTGGTACACCATTGCAGGATCAGCCCGCTCGGGAGCCTCTGATAACCAGCAGCGGACAGGTTGTTGGCAAAGTCGCTATATTTGGCCAAGTCGCTGGCCTGATAGCCGTCCAGCAGGTCAGCATCGAGGCCAGAGCCGGAACCGTCATTGCCGATGTTCCAGATCAGTTTATTGTTGATGAAAACAGAACCCGTGGACGCGTAGAGGTCGAGGTTGCCATCCAGCGGAGAAACGATGCGCTCCGCCCCCCCGATGTATAGACGAAATATATTGTTAGCTCGATCATAATTAATGTAATCGAAACTATCGAAATTCAGAATTGGGGTATTGCCGGGGAGGTCAAGATAAAAACCATAATCCCTTTTGATCGCACCATTACTTATAAGTTCGCCGGAGAACTCCTGCCCGTTATCGGAAAATATCTTTCCTGTAGCAAGGTCAATGCGGAGCGGACGGAAGGCGTTCCATGTGGAGTTCAACCCCGCTGCCGCATTGCTGAGCAGGAACCAGTAATTGGTGGCATCGACGCGATGGATGACAGTCGGAGTTACGCCCGATGTGGCTTTGAAGAGCGCCTGATTGTCAGCCGTTACATTGATTGATCCGGTGTAGGTTGTCGAACCATCCGAACGACCGAACGCACTGGCGTGCAAGCCATCCAGCATGTCGGAATCGCAGCCTGAACCCGCGCCATCATTGCCAGCGTGCCAGATGATGTTGCCGTTATAGATCAGGTGCCCGGTGCCGATCCGGCCAAGCGATGCGGTGTCGCTATTGCCGAAGTTGATGAAACCTCGCGTCGGGTCTTGAATGCCCGTCACGCGAAAACCGTTGGGAATATTTACATCGCCGATGAATGCGTCATCGCCAATCTTAACCGCCTGCCCGTCGCCGTTCGCTCTGCAAAGAACACGCGTGGTATCAACCTGTCCGTTCAGAAACAGATTGCCAGCCTCGTCTATCGATCCAACATCATTGTTGGACGAATTTTGCCAGCGAAAAGAGTTCTTTACCCGCGCGTAGGTGTCGGCGTTGGCGCTGAAGAAAAACCGTGCGGCACCCTCTTCAGAGGCGACCCATGTTCCATTGGCATTGCGCATGAACTGCGAGGCTTGCAGGCCGTCGAGCAGGTCCGCGTCAAGGCCCGACCCCGCGCCATCGTTGCCGGGATGCCACGGCGTATAACCGAGGCGCTGCGTGATGTTCGCATAGTAGCTGCCGTCCTGCCCGTCCAGCAGATCGGCGTCGAGGCCCGAACCCGCGCCATCGTTGTTCGGTCCCCAGAAGACGCCCTGCCCCTGAGACGACGCCATGCCAGCAGTGGTCAGCATCAATCCGCTGACGAACGAAGAGCCGAAATTGTCAGTCGTGTATTGGAGGTGGAAATTGCCGCCACTTCCAGCGAGATTGGTCCCGATGGCGCGCCACTTATAGTTGCCGGTACCCGAAAAATGCAGTTCCTGACTGCCGGTTTTGGAGATCGCCAAGTTGCCGGTGAAGGTGTCGCCCGCCCGATTTGCGGGCGCGTAGCCGAGGCGCTGCGGGATGTTCGCGTAGTAGCTGCCGTCCTGCCCGTCGAGCAGATCGGCGTCGAGGCCGCTGCCGGAACCATCCTGCGCCAGCAGCCAGCCAAGAATAGCAGCCTTGGCAGCAGCAGGAGTAAGCGCACGTAGCGCGTCAATGCCTGCCTGTGCTTCCCCAACAGTTGCCAGTTCCACGACGCCCTGCATTTCTGTGGTCGCGGGCGGATTGAGAAAATTGGCGTCACCGAACGTCAGCATCGCGGCGGCCACGTCGGCAAACTGCACGTCGATCGCCAGCAGCATCATGGCCTGCGCCGACTTTTCCAAGATGACACCAGCTTGCCCGTAAATGGCAAACAGGGTGCCGTCGGCCAGATAGAGCGCGAAGCTGCGAACCGTAAAAACGTCCGTGCTTTCGTCGCGGACGATCAGGTGGATGGTGTCGTCGGCCACAACATCACCGGAGATCGTGGCGACGCGCTTATATTCACCGGGCAGGGCCGTGATGCCTACGCCGGGAACAACGGCGGTGGCGGTAAGGCCGACCTGCGCGATGGTGACGGGCGCCGTGCCAGTGTTGCTGGCATTTACAAGCGCGGCGCGGCCCGCATTGGTGACGATTGCGGTAAGGGCCATGGTTCCTCCGGTCAGGCCGCCGGCGCCGTGCAGGACAGGCGGGCATAGATGGTCGGGCGCACCGCTGCGATCAGGCCGACGCTGGCCTGGGCGGTAATGCCCTGGGTGAAAGTGAAATGGCTGCGCACCGGCTTGGCGCGGCCGACTTCGGCAATGACCTGGTCGACGAAGGCGGCCGATGCCGGCGCGCCGTTCTGATCGAGGTTCAGGACCAGGTTGAAGGTGTGCGGATCGCCCTTCGGCTCCATCTGCCACCACTCGCGGATTGCGACCGATCCGCCGAAACTCTGCACGACGGCGCGGACAGACGCGGCGGTGCCCTTCTGTCGCGCGATCGGGATCGCCTTGCGCACGCGCTCGCGCTTGATGCCTTCGGGCCAGTCGGACGACCAGTTATCGAGCGACAGCCCCCAGGCAAGCCAGGGCAGCAGGCCGGTGGGGCAGTTGTCGGGCGACCAGACAGAGCGGATGGGCGTCGGAATATCGAGCAGACCAGCTGCGACTTGTTCCAGCGCCTTTTCCAGCGCGGTCGAGCCGGGAGGCAGCAGCGACGGATAGGTCATTCGCCCGTCCCCGCATAGTTGACGGTCGTGCCGGTGCAGTAGGGCGCCTGGGTGCGCGAAATAACGATGTCGGCCGCCGGCGAGGTCAGGACGACATTCTGGACGCCCTCGACATGAAGAGCCGCGAACAGGGCCGAGCGGGTGATGTCACGGCCGAGGCGGTGGCTGGACTCGACATAGGCATCAAGGCTTGCTTGGGCGGCGGCCAGCACCACGCCGCCATCGGGGCCGCTGAAGGTGGTCAGCGTGGCGATGACCGCATAGTTCACGATTTCAGCGGATTGGACGGTGACGAAGTCGGTCAGGGGGCGCCGCGTTTCGTCCGACACATAGGCCGAAATCGTCGCGATCAGTTCCGGCGAGGCGGCGCCTGAGCCGGTGCGGGAGAGGATCGAAATCAGCACTTCGCCGGGGTCGGGGCTGGTGGCGCTGGCGTCCAGCACATCAGCATCGGCCGACAGGGCATGGAAGATATAGGCGCCCTCCGGTCCCGCGACCGAATAGCCTTCGGGGGCAAGCACCATGCGCCGGCGGAAATCGGTGTCGCTTTCCATCACTGCTGGGATGCCCAGCACGGTATCCGCCGGCGTGATCGTCAGGCGGGTGATGCCGAACAGCGCCGCGATATTGTCGAGGTCGGCGCCCACAGCATAGGCCGGCATGACGGCGCGACAGGCATCGTTTACGCGCTGGCGGACCAGCTGGACGATGTAGGAAACGACCTGCAACAGCTTCGTCGCCGGATCACTGTCGCGGGTCTCGAACTCAGGCATGAGCGCGACCATGCGCGCGACTGCATCGGCCTGGATCGTTTCGAAATCCAATGCCTCGATAATGTCCGGCGCGGGAAGGCGCGACAGATCAACGGCGGTATAGGTTGCATCGGCCATGGCGCCCATGTCGGGCGGGGGTCATAGGGCACGCTACCGCCTGCATTTGTAGAGGCCGCCTCTACAAATGGATGCCGGTCTGTTCAGTTATATTAGACGGCGGTAATGCGTGAGACGATCGGCAAGTGGATGGGCAGGTGGCGAGTGACGAAAGGCAGCTGGGAAGACTTCATCATTTTGATGAGCGAGAAAAATGCAGGGTTTGAGATTATCAGCAAGTGCGTCCTCGCAACTGCCGGTTGCTACACTCCAAATGTCATTTTTCGCGGGCAAGCGAATGTTAATTGGGATATCCGGCCTACCGTATACCGGGGCAATGCTTCCGGCATCAGCGATCGTGACAGGCTGCGTCGATGGATATCAGAAGCACGGCGGCTAGGCTCCCCTCCCGCTCGTAACTATGTCGAATGGCTTGTGTTGGCGAGGCATTATGGGATCGCAACCCCACTCCTGGACTGGACGTCCAATCCATTGGTCGCCCTATTCTTCGCATGCACTAGCACCGGTCGCGCCGAGGACGATAAAGCGGACGCGGTCATATATTATTGCTTCCGTTCACGCTTCGACGAATTCTGGAATAACGATACGATCGAGGTCTTCAAGAACAGAGAAAAGCCAGCACTTTTCGACGCCACAGGAATGAACGCCCGGTCAACCGCTCAAGATAGTCTGATGACCCTGCACTCTGAAGCGTGCCAAGCAATCGAAGGATGTCAGGAGTTAATTAGGATACCAGCCGAAATAAAGGGCGCGGTTCTATATGCACTGCCTGCGTTTGGTATAATCGACAGCAAGATTTTTTCAGATATGAACCTTGCGGCACGTCGCTTCAATGCGACGGCTATGATGGATGACCTAATAGCGCTAGGCGGTCAGCAGAATTTTAACGACATTGCGGATGAACCCGCTCCGGATGAGACTTAGACCTACTGCTAGCGCAAAATGCAGCTATTTTTGCTCAAGTGTCGACCATATGTCTGTATAGCAAATCTAGCAGTCGTTCCCGATCCGCCGGAGTGGCGCCCAGCAATTCGCGCTGGGGATAGGGAACGGCCTTCGTTCGCAGCGATGGCTTGTCGCGCAAGCCGTATTGGTGGACGCCGGCGATCTGAGAGACCTTACCGGAAAAGCCGACCCAGAAGCCCTGGTCGTCCGTGCCCGTCTTCATGAACCGCGAACTGGCTAGGCGGCGGAACATGGCCTTGCGCCTCAGGCCGCCACGCCGGCGCAGCTTGCCGCCGCCGACGTTCCGATATTCTTCCGGCACCGGGAGCCACTTGACGACCTTGGCGAATTCGAAGGAGCGGATCGCACCGGCCTCGATATCGAAGCCCGTCATCATCTGGCCATTGCCCCACGTGAAACTTTTCATGATGACGCGGCGCGGCGCACCGCCGCCGCCTGCGGGATAGAGGAAACAGGCCGCGCCCCGGCCCGACACCGGCGGTTCCTTCTTCTTGCGTGCTTCAAAGGGCGAGCCGTCGGGTTGCCGCTGGGCGGTGATGCGCTCGCGCTGGCTGATCGCCAGTTCGCGGGCCATGCGGCGCATGAGGGTGCGGCGCTGGCCCGACGATAGGCCCCGCAACAGGCTTCCCGCGATCCGTTCGATTTCGGCCAGGTCGTCGCTCATGCCGCCGGCGGCAGCGCCGGGGTCAGCACGGCGTCGGGATCATCCGTCTGCACGAGCAGTTCGACATTTCCGAAGCCCTGAAGGAAGGACGACGTCACGCCGGCGAACTGGTCGTAATTCGGTTCTTCCGGGTGCGTGATGTCATAGCCGCTGCCATCCGCGCGCGGGATGACCAGGACGGTTTCGGTCAGGTCGATCGACAATTCGACGTCGGACAGATCGCCGTCGAGCAATTCGGCTTCGAAGGAAAAGGGCTGGCTGTCGCTGCTCATGAGCAAGCTGGGCTGTTCCTTTTCGATCCAGGCCAGCAGCGGCACCATCAGGCGGTCGCTGTCGCCGGCGAAATCGGTGAAGAGGGCCTTCAGCGTGTAGCCATAGACGAATGACAGCGTCGCGGACTTGCGCGTCATGATCTGTCCGCCCTCGATATAGATCTGAAGGCGGTCAGCATGAGTTGCCAATTCGGGCAGGAAAGCGGTCAGCCAGCGCCGCAGGCTATCGGCCTTGCGCATCAGCCAGCATCCTCGCATGCGCCGGGGCTATGCCAGCGCACCAGGCGCACCAGCTGGTCGCGCGTCGAGGCAAGCGCCTTGGCGATGTCGATGATGACGGCGCGGACAGCGGGCGGGATTTCGGCCTGGGCGTCCTTGGGGAAGCCCGCCGGCGCGACTGGGCAGGTCAGCAGGTCCGCCGGCGGCGTGTCCTTGACCTCGATCGCGACGACGGGCGGCGCGGGGCGCTCAACGGCCTGGTGGGCGCAGCCCTGCAACGCGATTGAGGCTATCGAACCAATCAGGCCCAACGCGATCATCCGGGGCAATCTGGGCATCGGCTTTCTCCATCTGCGCGGCGGCATCGGTGCGGCGCGCGGCTTGGGTTCGGGAAAGGGCGGTGTCGGCGGTCGATTTCGTGGCCTGGCGTTCGACGGCGCCCGCAAGAATGGTGTTGGTCGCGGCTTGCGTCTGTCGTTCGAAGGCGACCAGGTCGGCAATGCGCTGGACGCAGGGATCGACCTTCTTGCCGGCGCCGGGGAAGGTGGCACCGGCGGAGAGGCAGGCCTTTTTCGCCCAGGCCTGAAGCTGATCGCGATCCTTCCGCGCGGTGGCGCCCCAGGCATAGAGCGCCGCCGCCGCGCCCGCGATGGCGATCAGCAGGACGGTTTCGCGGGAGCCGGTCAGCAGCCCCCACGCGGTTTTCAGGATCGCGGTCAGCTTGCCCATGGGATCAGCCCCCGTTCAGCCAGCCCGCGACTTCGGGCTGGACGTCGAAGCATGGGCATTGCTTGGTCCATTCGAACGGATCGACCCTGCCATTGCCGTTCTTGTCGGGCGACAGGTCGCGGTGGCCCAGGATGCGCGAGGGCGGCACCTTATAGCGACCAGCGACATCGCGGACCAGCGCGGCCAGAGCGGCCTTCTGCGCCGGGGTGCGGGTGTCCAGCGGCTTGCCGGCGGCGTCCAGGCCGCCGACATAGACGATGCCGATCGAGTTGCTGTTATAGCCGGCGGCATTGGCGCCGATTTCGTCTTCGCGGCGGCCCTTATGCACGCTGCCATCGGCATAGATGACATAGTGGTAGCCGCAGGGGCGCGACGCGCCGGCGCCGAAGCCCCGCGCCTTATGGTCGCGGTCGATATCCTCGACGGTATAGGCACGGCCCGCGCGGCTCGCGGTGCAATGGATGTTGATGCGGTTGATGATGCGCATGGGTCTTAGGGCCTCTTTTTGGTGAAGCGGTCAGCCAGGTCGGCGGGGATGCGGGCAAGGGCGTCGGACGTCGCGGCGATCAGGCGGGGCGTGGCGTCGAACGCGATCAGGGCGATGCCGAAGCCGATCGACTGCGCGATGAATTCATTCCAGCCGGTGAATTCGATGATGGCCTGGGTCGCGTAGAAGCTGACCGTTGACCCGACGATCCACTGGACGAAGCGCTGGCGCCAGGACAGGCCCGGTTTCCAGACCTGGGCGACGCCCGATCCGATCAGCGAGGGCGCCAGCGATCCAATGAAATCAGGGGCCGATTGAAGAAGGGTGCGCAGGTCCATGGATCAGTCCCAGAGTTGAACGAGGGGCCGCACGCGGGTCGCGCTGGCTTCGGTGGTGGCGGTGGCCGGCACGATGACGACGGTGCCGAGCGGGAGGATGGAGCCGAGGTCGGCAAGGCCCGGATTGGCGTCGAGGACGCGGGTGAGTTCGTTCGGGCCAAGGCCCGCGTCGCGGAACAGCAGCTGGTCCAGCTTGTCGCCCTGACGAGCAACGAGGCGCAGCGCAGCGGCCATCAGATCAGCCAAACGCCGGTGCGCAGCTGACCCAGCATGTCGCGGATCGCGTGGATGGCATCGCGGCGCAGTTCATCGATCGACGGGGTGAGTTCGTCGGCCTGGTTGCCGCCGGCGGACGTCGTGTCGAAATCGCGGTGGCGCTCGATCAGTTCGGCCTTGGCGAACAGGGCGACGGCGCGCTGATAGCGGATCAGCTGCACGCTCTGCCCGTCCAGCTGGGGCGCGGGAACATCGGCCAGCTTGGCATAGCCGGCGGCGCGACAATCCGCGGCGAATTGGCGCAGGTCGATTTCCGCCGACATGATGCCGCCCAGGATCGCGGCGCGCAGACGGGCGGGCGTGATGCTGGTCGGGATGCGCGCGACGTCCCGCACCGACGCCGGATCGACGTCGGGAAAGAAGCCGTCATTCACGACGACCGTTTCCGGCGCCGGCGGCTGCTCAATTTGCGAAGCGGGAGGACGCGCGACGAAGCTCATGCGAAGACGACCAGCTTCGCGAGGCCGCCCATGGAGACGATACAGGCGCCCGTCATCAGCAGCGCGACGGTCAGGAGGATCGGGCAGAGCCAGCGAGGCGCATCGTCATCGGAGGCGAGAACCCCGCCGATGCAGCTGCCCAGCGCCATCGCGGCAAAGAACAGCGCGGCGACGACAAGAAGGATCGATTTGAAAATGAGCCAAAGGGCTACGGCGATGGTCATGGTGCCTCCGATTTCCGGCCCGCCGGCATACGGGGGTGGGGATCGGGACAGAGAGCGGCCCTATGGTTCGAAAACCTCCCGCCTCGCGCGATCCGCCCCCGAGCGCCGGGGGCGAGCCTGTCAGGCGGCCTGCTGGCCGCCCTGTTCGTTGTTCTGATCGGTGCTGGGCGGCAGCGCCTTCAGCAGCTTTTCCGCGCGCTTGACGCGATCGAGGACGCCCACGCGGTTCCAGAGGCGATGGGCTTCCTTCAGCGTCGCCAGCGCGGTTTCGAGCGGGGCGCGGCTTTCGTTCGCATCCATGTCCTCCGCTGCGCGCAGCTGCTCGATGCCGATGGCCTTCAGCAGCTTGGCGCGGACCTCATTGTGCATGTCGACGCCGTCGACCAGGTCCGCGACGCGGGCGAGGATGTCCGCCGGGAAGGCTTCGCCCAGCGCCTGGACAGTCTGCGCGGCGGCGGTGATTTCATCGACAACGACTGTCGCCACGTCGCGCTTGTAGCGCGCCGGCATGGCGACCTTGTGTTTGAGCAGGAACGGCACCAGGTCGAGCGCGGCGGCAAAGTCGCCGGTGTCAATCAGCCAGACCATGCAGGTCGGTACGACCTCACCGATGAGGCCGTCGCCCGCGCCGGCATCCGCCGCCACTATGGCATCGATCCATGCCTGATATTCGGGCAGCATCCGGCGCTTGGCGGCCACCTTGGCATCGACGCCCTTGATTTCCTTCAGATCGCGAAGGTCATGGGTCAGTCGCAGCACGATCTGGGCCGCGATGCGGTCTTCGGCCGACGTGGCGGTTTCGGGAGCGGTGACGATCGCCGTCGCGGCGATCTGCTCGCGGTGGATCATGGCCGGGGTGCGGTCCACGATCAACGGGGCAGGTTGCCCGCCCCCATCGGAGGAGACAACCTGTTTCGGGTCAACGGCGGCGGCAGCGAGGGCGGCCATGCGTTCCCGATGGGCACGTGCTGGTGTCATGATGTCGTTCCTGCTCGATGGTGGCGGGCGGGAGCCGAAGGATTAAACCTTCGGCCCAAGCTGGATGTTTTCGAGCAGGGCGGCCTTGCCATAATCTTCGACCATGAAAGCGTCGTTGATGCTTTCGAAGTTATCGATCTGGTCCAGCGACGGATTGTCCTGGATGGCGCGACGGGCGGTGCCGATCTGCCAGTAATAGGACAGGTTCTTGAAGCTGGTGATGAGGATGCTGCCCGCCGGGAAGAAGGGCACCTGGACGGTCGGCTTTCCGCCCAGCTGGCGGCTCGACAGGATCACGTCGCGCGCGACCTGTTCGGTCGCCTTGTCGCCGGCTTCCGAGACGATCTTGAAATATTTCTCATGGACCAGGTCGCTGCCCACCATGACGACCAGGTCGGTCGCGGTGCGATAGCGTTCGTGAATGAGGTTCTGGATCGCGTCGAAGACCAGGGCGTCGAGGTTCACATAGTCCGCCGTGCCGGTGTCGGAGACATAGATTTTCAGGGCATCCTTGGTGCCGTGCGCCATGACGCGCCCCGGCGCATAGGTGCGGATTTTGTGCAGCCAGCCGAAGTTGACGTCCTGCAACAGCGGGAATTCCTCGCGGTCGGTTTCGACCGCCGCCGCCACGCCGTTGAAGCCGATGCACATGACGTCTTCGGCCTTCTGCGCCAGTACCGCGTCGCGGCACAGCTGCTGGAATTCCGGCTGATGTGACCAGGCATCGAGCAGTTCATACGACCAGGCATAGTCATAGTCGGTCTTCTTGCAGAGATACTGGTCGATCTGATCCGACCCGGTGATATCCTGCGGGCTGCGTTTGTTGCCGGCGGCGCGGTTGGTACGGCTCGCCAGCGACCGATTGACGCCCACGCCGACGCGGCTGCCCTGCTGGTTGACGACAGGCATGACGTTGATGCGCGACATGAAGTCGCTGATTTCGCGCAGCTTGGCCTGAAGCTTCTGCTCGATCGCGGGCGCGACGTTGAATTCGGCCAGCTGGCCGGGGGTCGCGGTGAGGCCGGCGGGAAGCCCGTTCAGCTTCGCCACCTGGGCGACGAACGCATGAACGAGCAGGCGAGTAGAGGTGAGCATGTCCGGTGTCTCCGAAAAGGGGAGGGATCAGGAGGGAGGGCGCGGGAGGGAGGATCAGCAGTCGGTCAGGAAGGAGGCGTTGCCGCCGCCGCCGCTCGCCGGCTGACGGGAAAAGCCCTGCTGCTGGGTGTTTTCCAGCTTGGCGGTAAGGTCCGCGACGGCGGCGTTGGCAGCGTTCGCCGCGTCCAGGGCGGGCTTGACGGCGGCGGCCACCTGTTCGCCCAAGGCGGTGCTGAAGGCGGCGACATCGAAGCCGTTGTCATTCGCGGGCTTGGGCTTGGGTTCTTCCTTCGGCTTTTCGGTTTCCGAGCGGCTGAACATGGTGGCAATGCTGGCGAAGCCGGCCTTGATGGCATCGGCCACGCTGCCATTGTCCGCGCCTTCCGACTCCATGACGATCGTCGTTTCGATCGAGGCGGAGAACAGATTGTCGGGATGCACCTTGCGGGCGTCGAACATGGGCTTGAGGCCAGAGAAGGACAGGGCTTCGGTGCCGAGCGAAGCGGGATTGTCCGTTACGGCCAGGCCGACCAGGCCGACCTTGCCGGTGCCGGCGAAATCGGGGCTAATCTCGACCGACGTGAAGATTTTCTGGCCGGCCTTGTTGATCTTCAGCAGCTGGTCGTTCGGCTCGACCTGCGCATAAAGGGCGCGGCAGCGGACCTTCTCCCCGTCGATTTCCAGTTCGTCGGTCTGGGCCTTGACCGCCGTCACGCTGCCATAGGCGTTGAAGGGCGGTTCCGGGCTGAAGCCCTTGATATGCTCGCAATTGATGCGCGGCGTATAGGTGGCGGCGTTGAAGGTGGCGACGATATCGTCAATCCACGCGGCCTCGATCTTGCGGCCATCGCTGGCGGTGAAGCCCTCGACGAAGACGCGGAAAAATTTGCTCTTTGCCATGTTCGGTTCCGGTTCCTTGCTTGCGTGGCGGCGCGCTGGTGCGTTTGCTGGCAGCAGAAAGGGCGTTCCGGGGCCTGATCCTCAAGACTGAGCATTTGTAGAGGCCGCCTCTACAAATGGACGGGCATGATCAGTGGCTTAGCGGCGCGGCATGGTCCGCCGCGATGAGCGATCAGAAACCTTCTGGGCAATCCCCCCATCCCGGCGCACCGTCTGCCTTTTGGCAGTTCGATCCGCGTCGGCATGCGCGCAGCCTGTATTGGAAGGGCTGGGGCGTGACGCAGATCGCGGATGAATTCGCGCTGCATGGCATCGTCAACGACCAGGGCAAGGCGATCCCGCGCGCGACAATCGAGGCGTGGAAGCAACGCGATCGCTGGGATGATGCGCCGTCGATCCGCAAGATAGAGGACTGCCTCGAACTTCGGCTGATGACGCTGATTTCGAAGGAGAAGAAGACCCCCGGCGACCTGGTCGAAATGGACGCGCTGACCAGGCAGGTTGAAGCGCTCGCCCGCGTCCGCCGCTATGAGGCCCCCGGCGGCCATGCCGGCGATCTGAACGACAAGGTCGGCAATCGGAACGCGGGACCGCGCAAGAAGCCGAAGAAGAACCATTTCACCGCCGATCAGGCGGCTGAACTGAAGCGCATCTTTCTCGACGGCCTTTATGATTATCAGCATCGCTGGTGGCAGGCGAAGGATCAGCGCACCCGCATGATCCTGAAGTCGCGCCAGATCGGCGCGACCTATTATTTCGCGTTCGAAGCCCTGATCGACGCGATCGAGACGGGACGGAACCAGGTTTTCCTATCCGCGTCGAAGGCGCAGGCGCACCAGTTCCGGTCCTATATCGTCAGCTTCGCGAAACTGGTCGGCGTCGTGCTAACCGGCGACCCGATGCTGATCACGTCGGACCTGCGCCCAGCGGAGGAAGCGGCGGCCGAACTGCACTTCCTGGGCACCAATTTCCGCACCGCCCAGGGCCGCCACGGCAATTTCTATTTTGACGAATTCTTTTGGGTCCATTCATTCGAAGAATTGAACAAGGTCGCTTCGGGCATGGCGACCCATAAGAAGTGGCGGAAGACTTACTTTTCGACGCCATCGACCGTCGCGCATCCGGCCTATCCCTATTGGACCGGCGACCGCCGCAACCGGCGGCGCAAGAAGTCCGAGCAGATCAAGATTGACGTCAGCCATGCCGCGCTGGCGCTGGGCAGCGTCGGGCCGGATCGCATCTGGCGGCACATCGTCAACATCCGCGATGCCGAGGCGGGCGGGTGCGACCTGTTCGATATCGAGGAACTGGAAGATGAATATGCGCCCGACGAATTCGCCAACCTGTTCCTTTGCGACTTCGTGGATGATAGCCAGTCCGCCTTCAAATTCAACGATCTGATCCGCTGCGGCTGCGATAGCCTGGTCGACTGGACCGACTTCAACCCGGAAAGCGCCCGCCCATTCGGCAATCGGCCTGTGTGGGCAGGCTATGACCCGCAAGAGAGCGAGGACGGCGACAACGCCGCCCTGGTCATTGCGGCGCCGCCGGCGGTCGAGGGCGGGTCATTCCGCATCCTTGAGCGCCACCAGCTGCGCGGCCTCGATTTCGAGCAGCAGGCCGATTTCATCAAGGCGATGCTGAAGCGCTACAACTGCACCTATCTGGGCATCGACGCGCGGGGCGTGGGCGCCGGCGTCTATCAGATCATGGCGAAGCCGGATGCGCTGCCTGGCGGCGTCGTCGCGAAGATCGAATATTCGCTGGAACTGAAACAGCACATGATCATGAAGGCGCAGAATGTCGTGCGCCGTGGCCGCATCGCGTTCGATGCCGGCATGCTCGACATCGTGTCGGCCTTCGTCTCGATCAAGAAGACCCTGACGACCAGCGGGCGCAACATCACCTTCAAGGCAGGGCGCGGCGGCGATGACGGCCATGCCGATCTGGCCTGGGCGACCATGCACATCCTCATGAACGAACCGCTGGACGGCAAGGAAATGCCGACAGCCAGATTGGAGCTATTCGAATGAGCAAGCGCGCGCGCCGCATGAACCGCAGGGAAGTGGCCGAGGCGTCGAAGGGCGCGATCGTCGCGACCAATGGCAACAGCCCGACGATCGAGGCCTTCACCTTCGGGGAGCCGGAGCCGGTCAACCGGGCGACCCTGCTCGATCTGCTGGAATGCTGGCACAATGGCCGCTGGTATGAGCCGCCGATTTCCATGGACGGGCTGTCGCGAACGTTGCGCGCGTCGCCGCATCATAGCAGCGCGATCATGCTGAAAAAGAACATGCTGGCGGCCAGCTTCATCCCCACGCCGTTTCTGTCACGCCGCGATTTCCGCGCCCTGGCGCAAGACTATCTGGTGCTGGGCAACGGCTATGTGCAGGAAATCCCGAACCGGCTTGGGCGCACGATGCGCCTCGACCATTGCCTGGCGAAATATACCCGGCGCGGTGTCGAGCAAGGCCGCTTCTATTGGGTGCCGGGGCATCAGCCGGAAAGCGAGTTCGCGCCGGGGACCGTGCATCAGCTGATGGCCGAAGACGTCAACCAGGAACTCTATGGGGTGCCGGAATATGTGCCGGCGATCCAATCGGCTTTGCTGAACGAAAACGCCACCCTGTTCCGGCGCCGCTATTACGAGAATGGGAGCCACGCGGGCTATATCCTCTATCTGATGGGGCAGTTTGCCGACGGCGACGTGGGCGCCATGCGCAAGGCGTTGGAGCGGTCGAAGGGACCGGGCAATTTCCGCAATCTGTTGCTGCATGCGCCCGCCGGCAAGGAAAACGGCGTCAAGTTGTTGCCGATAGCGGAGGCCGGCGCGAAGGACGAATTTCTGGGGATCAAGAACACGACGCGCGACGACATCCTGGCCGCGCATCGGGTGCCGCCCCAGCTGCTGGGCATCGTGCCCGCGAACGCAGGGGGCTTCGGGGACGTGTCGAAGGCGACCGACGCCTTCTTTGAACTGGAAATCCAGCCGTTGCAGTCGGTCTTCCTCGAATTGAACGAGATGATCGGTGTCGAGGCCGTGCGGTTCGCGGAGCGGGCGCAGGTGGCTTGAGTTAGATGTCTGTTAGGGGTGGAAAGGAGATGGTCCGCTGTTGAGCGAGGCATGGTGGTAAGCTGACGCAATTCTCTGTAGGCCGGACCTATGACGAAGCCATGGATCATCGCGCTTTGGGTTTTCATGCTCGCATTGGCAGGTTGGTTGTTGTTTGATGGCCAACGCCTTGCGGCAGCGGGAGTAATGGGCACGGCGTTATTCTGGGAAGCGATCCACCGCGTATTCGGCAGCAAGGACACCGAATAAACCCGTCAAGGGCGTTCAGGGTGGATTGCGGCACGTCCGCTCTTGCAGGAGGTTGGCAAACCGTGCTTCAGGCTACCCAAAATTGCGCTGGACTTCCTGACGATGGAATTTGTTTTCGAGCTTCTTTTTCAGTTCTTGGGAGAGTTGCTGCTTCAGGCGATCTTCGAAGCGCTGTTTGAGCTTGGACTTCATAGCCTTGCGGACACTCTGAAGAGGCCCAAAAACCCCGTGCTTTCGACCTTCGGATTCATTTTGTGGGGAGGAATCGCCGGAGGCATTTCTCTTCTGATTTTCCCAACCTCGCCGATCGTCAATCCGTTGCTTCGTAAGATTAACCTTATCGCCACGCCAATCTGCGCGGGCGCGCTGATGGCAATGGTCGGTCGAACGCGTTCAAAGAGAGGGCAGAGTTTAGTTCGGGTCGATCGGTTCGGATACGCTTTCATCTTCGCATTCGCCATGGCGCTCGTTAGGTTCATCTGGGCAGCTTGAACGACTGCAATTGGTCGACTGCCGCTAGGCGGCCATCTGCCGCGCCATTCTGCAAGAAAGAGATCCATTTTTGGTATGGATCGGGTGGGTGGCGGAATGGCAGGTAGCGGTCAAAATCTGTATCTAGGTGCCATTCGCACCAAAGCTCATCTGACCTATTGCGCCTTCAGCTTCCTCAATGATCTGCTCAACTAATTCTTCGGTATTCGTACCGATATACGCATCCATACGCCAGCGTCCTTCTAGGAAATGCTGGCCGACTGGCGCTTCAAGGAAGGCAACGACCTGCTCCAGTTCGCTTTCTGTAAACTCCCAATTGACGTGATTCTCATACTCTTCTTGCCAGATGTGACGGTGCTTTTCATATGCTGACCTAAGCACTACAAGACTTGTATCCACAGCGCCGCCGAATGTGGCACCTCGCTCTGCCGCGCACTTATATATGTGGCCGCCGGGGATACCGAACCGTTCTACGAATTTCCCTCTGTCGATCTGCTGCTGAATGCCAGATGCAACTAGGAAGCGGCGGATTAGGTCAAGTTTATGGCTGCTGGGTGGTTCTTCAATCTGAGCGGAAGTCATCTCAATTCTCCGGCGAATAATTTCTGCTTATCATATCAAAGGGATGCCTGCGAACTTGCGCTTGATGCCAGCGGCAGGAGATGTCCGCTATGGAGAAAGCCCGGGCCCGCCGACAATGGCAAGCTCTGGTCGTCAGCGGACTTTCGTCCGCAATGGCTACGGTCGGTATTCACTACTGTGCACCGACAAGCGCGTTATAGGAGTGAAGGCCAAATACGGTAGCCGTGAGAATGACCGGCTGCTACTTGCTGCAAGGTTGTTTGCCCTCCGCGAAGTTTTGACACAGCTCTTATCCTGATCTATCGGCCGTGGGCGAATGACTGGACCCTGCGAGCCGCGCTAGGGCATCGACCCTGCCTCAAGTCTTATGGCCAGTCATTCGTTGCTCTACTTCAACAAATCTGTCGTTCAGGGATGCCGTTTGACTTCATGGAAGTTTGCGAACGACTGGACAAATTTGAAGAGCCTGCAGATGGCTTATACCAACCTGCATTGATCACGACCCACTTGCCCATTTGCGGCGTCCGATCGTCATGATACGCCAGGGCTGATCGATGAGCCTGTTCCAAGCTTCGCAGCAAAGGTCGATGATGTTGTCGTGGGAGGTGAAGATCCGGTTGGACAGCCAGTTGTCGCGTAGGAACTGCCAGATATTTTCCACCGGGTTAAGCTCGGGGCATTTCGGCGGCAGCGGAACGATGCTGATATTCTCGGGCACTTCCAGCTTTCCGGTCACGTGCCATCCCGCTTGATCCATCAGCAGCACACCGTGGGCACCTGGTTCAATGGCCAGCGATATCTCCGCCAAGTGCAGCGACATGGTCTGGATATTGCAGAAGGGCAGGACCAGGCCAGCGCCCTTGCCAAGCTCAGGGCAGATGGCGCCAAAGATGTAGGCCGATTTGGTCCTCTGGTCCTTGGGCGCTGAAGGCCGGGTGCCTCGCTTGGCCCAGCGGCGGGTAATCTTGTTTTTCTGCCCGATGCGGGCCTCATCCTGGAACCACACCTCTATAGGCGTGTCGCGCGGGAGAGAGGCTTTGATCTTTGCCAGCTCGGCTGCGAAGCCCCTTTTTTGAAGTCCTCCATCGCATATTCGTTCTGAGCATGGTGACGTGGGCGCGCGGTCAGTTTGACATAGCCCAGCTTCTTCAGCTCCCGTCCCACTGTCGTTTCCGTCAGGGACACGCCGAACTCGTCATGGAGCCAACGCGCCAGGTCAATCAGCCGCCAGCGCACAACCCCATGAATGGCCGGGATCGGGCCGCTCTCAACAACCTCCGCGAGAGCCTGGCGCTGGGCATCATTCAACAAGGAGGGCTTGCCCGGTGCCTTACCGTCGAGGAGCCCGTCTGGACCTCGAGCATTGAACCGCACGACCCAGTCCCGCACGATCTGCAGTGTCACTCCGCCGATCCGCGCCGCATCGCTGCGGCTCCTGCCATCATATATTTCCGCTAAGGCTAGGAGCCGACGCCCCTGATTTGCGCTTTTCGTCGTCCGTGCCAGTCTCCTCAGACCCGCCGCGTCAAAGTCATCCCGCAATCCAATCGCTGCACCCATGGCCATGCCCTCCAACCAGCAGCCATAGAGTCAGAGTTTCGTCGCTTTGGGAATCCCCCTCGTGAGTCAGCATCATGGGAGGTTGGTATTAGTGGGCGATTTGCAACGCTTGTTTTTTGCCAAAACAATTGATCACGCAGCGGTATGAGCGTCCTATGCGGGAGAACAGTCGAATATTGACCCCCCCCCCGTTTAAAGCCCTGTGGTGATATTTTTATCTCGGTACGGTTTCGAAACGATTTTTTAATTTAGACAGGCGATGGAGCGCGGCCGTTGGGCACGGGGAACGAACACCGTCCATTTTACTAAGGCGCTCAGCGACCTTGCTTCAGGTCTTGGTGTCGTTCCTTCGATGAGAATGAATTAGGGAAACCGCGTTTTGAAGCAGTGGGTGGGATTGGACATAGGCGCGGATACTGTATCCGCCTGCATCAAAGATGATGCAGGCTGCGTTCTTGCAAAAGCGGAATTGATGGCTTCCGACGAAGATATCACGAAATTCTTGCTTCGCTATGGCTCATCTGAGTCGATGGTTGTCGGACTTGAGGCTGGTTCAACAGGCATTCATCTCACGAGAAAACTTCGTCATCGGGGATACCAGGTTCACGTATTTGAAACGCGCCAGACGAGTAAGTTCCTTTCGATTCGACAGAATAAGACCGATGGCAATGATGCCGAAGGACTGGCTGATCTAGTCAGACTAGGGCGAGGAGTGGTGGCAGAGGTCTCTGTAAAAAGCGTCGAATGTCAGCTTCTACGTTCCAAGCTTGTAGTGCGGCAGAAACTGGTCAGCCACCGGATGGCAGGCGAAGGAGCGATCAGGTCTGCATTCCGCCTAAACGGCGTTAGCGTCCGCGCTCGTGGTGTAATTTCTGGTGTAGATTGAGATGATCGCATGGGGTGGGGCATGCCCCACCCCATGCGATTTCGATCTCGGTGGCCACCGGGCTCATCGGTAAGGTGGAGTTACCACACTTCACACGCCCACCGAGGAGTTGATCCCGATGACCGACGACAGACTACCGCTTGCCGAGCTGATGGCGAAGACTGGAGATGGAGATTTCCTGCGCACGATCGCCGAGAGCGTATTACAGATCATCATGGAGGCCGACGTCGATGGCCTGGTCGGCGCTAGCCGACACGAGCGCTCCGGCGACCGGACGACCTGGCGGAACGGCTACCGCGACCGCAGCCTCGATACCCGGCTCGGCACGCTCAACCTGAGGATTCCCAAGCTACGGACCGGCGCCTACTTCCCTGGCTTCCTGGAACCCAGGAAGACCGTCGAGAAGGCGCTGGTCGCGGTGATCCAGGAGGCGTGGATCGCCGGCGTCAGCACCCGGCGTGTCGACGAGCTGGTGCAGGCCATGGGCATGACCGGCATCTCCAAATCCTCGGTGTCCAAGCTGTGCAAGGATATCGACGAACGTGTCCATGCCTTCCTTAAGCGGCCGCTCACCGGCGACTGGCCCTACCTCTGGCTCGATGCTACCTACCTCAAGGTGCGCGAGGGCGGGCGGATCGTCAGTGTCGCCGCGATAATAGCCGTTGCCGTCAACACCGAGGGCAAGCGCGAAATCGTTGGCCTTCACATTGGACCCTCCGAAGCCGAGCCATTCTGGTCGAGCTTCCTCAAGGACCTCGCACGCCGCGGACTGACCGGCGTGAAGCTGGTCATCTCCGATGCCCACGAGGGCCTCAAGGCAGCGATCACTCGCGTGCTCAGCGCCACCTGGCAGCGGTGCCGCGTCCACTTCATGCGCAATGCCCTGGCCTACGTGCCCAAGGGCCAGAACACCGTCGTCGCCGCTGCCATCCGCCAGGTCTTCCTCCAGCCCGACCATGCCGCCGCGACACAGGTCTGGCGCCAGGTCGCCGACCAGTTGCGTACCCGCTGGCCAAAGCTCGGCGCCTGCATGGACGATGCCGAGCACGACGTGCTGGCCTACATGACCTTCCCCGAGCAGCACCGCGTCAAATTACATTCCACCAATCCACTGGAACGCCTGAACAAGGAAGTGAAGCGCCGCGCCGATGTCGTCGGCATCTTCCCGAACGAGGATAGCATCATCCGCCTCGTCGGCGCCGTCCTGCTGGAGCAGAATGACGAATACCAGCTCCAGCACCGCTACATGCAGATCGAGGGCATGGCCGCCCTTGCTACACCAATGATCGAGGAGGCACAGCCGCTACAGATTACACCCAAGGCCGCCTGAAAATGCAGCCCGCTGGCCACACCCAATTCTACACCACATTGACGGACGCGACCTAAACGGCGGGAAATTGGAGCGATCATATTCAGCGGTTGGTCTGCGTCGAAACGTGTTGTCCGAGGTGAAGAAGATCAAGGACCGGGAAGGAGTTGATCTCACTGAAGATGTTTTGCCTGTCTTAGAAATCTGTGAGGCAACTCGACGGCACTTGGAAAGAGTAGATCGTAACCTCATGAAGCTGGCAGAAAATCATCCGATCTGCTCGCGCTTCCTCGCCATTCCCGGCGTTGGCCCAATTACGGCATTATCCTTTTATAGCGCGATTGGCGATCCAGCCCGCTTCAAACGATCCGCTGATGTTGGCGCATATTTTGGCCTTGTTCCACGGCTCAAGCAATCGGGGGGCACCTCCGTACGCTGCGGCATTAGCAAAATGGGAAATGCGATGACCCGCACGCACCTAGTAGGTGCGGCAGCTGCAATAATGCGTCAGAAATCCGAGGTGGGCGTGCTCCGTGTTTGGGCTGACAATCTCCGCGAGCGCAGCAACTATAGACGGGTCACCACGGCTTTGGCGCGGAAGTTGGCAGTAGTGATGCTGTCCATTTGGAAAAGCGGGCAGACCTTCGATCCCAATCCGCGAGATTTGGATACCATCGGGAAAGAGCTGCGGTCGTAGCCGGTGGTCCGGTGGTGTTGCAGGGGACTTCACCGGCTTTCATCGGGACTAAGCGGCAGCCTCGATTCGCATGCGTAGGCCGAGCGCGGGCAGCACCTTGAGCATGGTTTCCAGCGTAGGGTTTCCGTCCGGGCCGAGGGCACGGTAAAGCTGCTGACGCTTGATGCCGGTCTCCTTCGACAGTTCCGTCATGCCATGAGCGCGGGCCACGATACCGATGGCTTTTGCGATGACATGGACATCGCCGGTTGTGAGGGCGTCTGCCAGCAGTTCGGCCTGATCCTCCGGTTCGGTCAGATATTCCGCCGCGTCAAAGCGGGTGAGTTTGATGGCCATCGTTTCGTTTCCTTTCGGGCCTGCGAAGCGGGTCAGGATATCTGAGCCGCCATTTCCTTTGCCTTTGCGATGTCCCGCTGCTGGCTTGACTTGTCGCCGCCCACCAGCAGGATAATCAACTGCTCGCCCCGGCGGGTGAAATAGAGGCGGTATCCGGGGCCGAAGTCGATACGCGCCTCCGAAACGCCGTCGCCAACCGACTTCACATCGCCCATCAGGCCGAGTTCGATGCGGGCGATCCTGCCCGCGATCTTCGACTTCGCCTTGCGATCGCGAAGGCTTTCGAACCAATCAGCGAAGGCCGGGGTCTGTTGCGTTTCCATGCTGTCTCTTATATGTGACAAGGAGGGTTTGTCAACATATAAGAGACATGGCGGCCCGGCATGGGCCATCGGCGCGCAACAGTCTTACGCACCTCGTCATATCGGATCAGCCCTCCACCGGCGTCAGCGGAGGGCGAGGTGCCGCCGGACCGGCGCGCGGGCGACTCGGCGGGGTCGAGGGGGGTGGCGCCCATGAAAACGCGCTTTTCCCCCCACCTCGCCCGCGCACTTTTCATGTCCCTATTGATGCAGTCACCATCTTCCCTTTCCGGCGGCCCAGATGCTGGGCGGGATTGGTGCCGAACGGGGCCGTCGAAAGATGCGATTTGATGCAGCTAGACGACCATTTGGCGGCGGCGATGGGATCGGGAAATTTTCGCGTCCGGGGCGTGCGCCACAGAGGGAGGGGGCGGGAAAGCGCAACATCCATAACCCGCGCCCCTCCGTTCAAATTAAGGCACTGAAAACACGTAATTTTATTGGTTGCCTCAAAGGTGCAATCGAACGTCACCTTGGCGAGTGAAAAACGCAACGCCCGCAGAAAACCTAGCTTTTTCAGATACTAAATGTTGCAGTTTCAAAATGTAATCTGGTTGCACAGAGGTTGCGTCAAAGGTTGCGCCAAAAATGGCGAATTTCCGTCGATGTTGCGGATGTTGCGTTTTTTCCGATACCCGCCACATAATAGGGGAAAGCGCGGCCTATATCCCTAGCCCTTGCCTCCGCCGTATCGATACCGAATCGAGAGAAGAAAAATCTTCTATGGTAGATGATATGGTATCAACTGGCCCCGACCGCTCATGACCTATGAGAAATCAATCGCTTAGGGTGAATGTGTGACGTCCTCCGTCTCCGCCACCTTTTCCTCACATTGACGGTATCAAGACGAGGTGCGTCACCGGGCAGCCTGGTCATTCCCGGCGACATTCGTCCCAGCGGAGTGCAAATCGGTGTTTCCAAAAGATAAAATCCTGACTGCAAGATTTAGCCTTTGAACTCAGTCCAGATTTCGGTTTGGCCGAACGTCTATTGATGAAGAACTGAACTCAGCACTCTATTCCCTATATCTACTTCAGCAATGCTCTCCCGCGCGGCATCCATTGATTTCGGTTCGTCGCAGGATGCGCTCCAATTGCCTCTTCAACTGGCTGACCGATCCAGCCTGTTCATGTACCAGAAAGGTCATTCTCAACAGGCAGAAGCTGCGCGGCGTCATGCCGCACATCTTAGGAAGGACAATGGAGGGGGTTCTGACAGCCGAATACGCCATCACGCAGACGGCAGTCGGACGAAAAGCTGCGGCATTGCAGGCCCGACTATCGAAGCTTGGAGGAGTAGCGTGATGAGTGTGATTTCCAGAAGCCCCAAATGTCTCTTGTTGCTTGCCCTGCTGTCCGGGGCATCGGCCAGCCTGGCTGCGCAGACGCAGGACCCACCGTCGGCCGATGTCTCTGCGACCGCCTATCTGCCCGCCGAAAAGTCGGAAGGCCCGGAGATAAAGGGCATCATTTCCGCGCGCAGCGGCGACAAGATGCAGGTCACGGCGGCGGACGGCACCAAATCCGTCATCGCCATCGACGATGCCACCCGGATTACCGCCAGCAAGGGCTTTTTCGGCCTTAACCGCAGCAAGCTTGCCGCAACCTCGCTGCTGAACGGCCTGCCGGTCACCGTCAAGACGTTGCAGTCGGGCGGCGGGCTCGTGGCCAGCCATATCAATCTCCAGAACAAGGATCTGAAGACCGCGTCCATGATCCACAATGGCACGGCCCAGCGCTTCGACGAACAGACTGCCGCGACCGAGGCGCTGCGCGGCCGCATGGGTGAGATCGACCAATATAATGTGAAAAGCACGACCAACGTGAATTTCGATACCGGCAAGGCGGTGCTGTCGTCTCAGGCGAAGAACGATCTCTGTGCCACGGCGGCGACTGCCGAGGGAATGAGCAACGCCCTGCTGCTCGTGGTCGGTTACACCGATTCCACGGGAGACGAGGATTTCAACCAGGAGCTTAGCGAGAAGCGGGCCGGCCGCGTCGTCAATTATCTTCAGCAGGCGTGCGGGTGGAAGCCCTATCGCATGCTGACGCCCACTGGCATGTCCGAAGCGGACCCTGTGGCGAGCAACGACACCATCGAAGGCAAGGCGCAGAACCGCCGGGTCGCGGTGAATATCCTGGTCAGCAAGGGCCTTGACGGACTGTGAGATGCGCGGGGTGGGTTCCGCCCACCCCGGATTTTCGAATGTGGCCATGTCTCTCGCGAAGCGAAGATTTAAATCCGGACGATCAGCGTTCCGGCGTTGCGCCCGTTGAAAATGTCGACAAAGGCGTCGGGTATGCGCTCGAACCCGTCGCGCACATCATAGCGATTGCGCAGCCGCCCTTCAGCTTCCCACTGTCGTATCGATGCGATCGCGGACGCATAATCGTCGGCATAGTCCCCGACGACAAAGCCCTGCATCCGGATCCGTCCATAGACCAGCTTCATCATATCCCGCGGGCCGGCGGCCGGGCTATTCGAATCATAGGCTGCCAACTGTCCGCAAAGCACGATGCGGCCATGGGGCGCCATCCGGTCGACGGCCGCCTGCAATATGTCCCCGCCCACATTGTCGAAAAAGATGTTGATGCCGTCGGGACTGGCCTCCTTCAAAGCCGCAGGAAGGTCGGCCGAGCGATAGTCGATCGCCACATCCGCACCGCCTTCTTCCTTCAGCCAACGACATTTGTCGGGACCGCCCGCCACCGCAATGACCCGGCAGCCAGCGATGCGGGCCATCTGGCACACCATCGCACCGACCGATCCCGCCGCACCGGACACGAGTACGGTCATGCCGGGTTTCGGCTCCCCCACCGCGAAGAGGCCGAAATAGGCGGTCAGGCTGTTGGGCGAGTACAGCGTCATGGCGTCGACCGGATCGATGCCGGTCTCTAGGGTGGTGACGGGCACGGCCGCCTTATCCGGCTGCAGAACAGCATAGTCCTGCCAGGGCGCCACAGCCGTAGCCCATTGCCCGGGTTCAAACCGTGCATGACGAGACGCCAATATTTCGACCGCCGCCATGCCCCGGACAGGGTCGCCGATGCCGATCGCGCCGCGATAGCTGCGTTCGGGCGGGTTCAGCCAATTGCGGATCGTCGGCGCGCAGGAGATGATCCGGGTGCGGACGAGAATGTCGCCCTCCTGCAGCGCGGGCGTATCGAACGTCTCCTCCCGATAGGCGAAGTCGCTGGCGCGCACCGCGCCTTCGGGCCTGTGCGCAAGCACCCAGGAGCGGTTGAGGGTCACGACCCGTCGCCGAACCGCCGCCCCGTCTCTGCCAGCCGCACGAGCAGCGGCGCGGGGCGGAAGGTTTCGCCATGCACCGCCGCCAGCCGGCGCATGTCCGCGACGATCCTGTCCAATCCGACCTGATCGGCCCAGAACAGCGGTCCGCCGCGATAGACTGGCCAGTTATAGCCCAGCACGGCGGCTATATCGATGTCGGAGGCGCGCAGCGCGATGCCTTCCTCCAGGATCTTCGCCCCTTCGTTGACGACCGGATAGAGCAGCCGCGCAAGCAGCGCCTCGTCGCCCGATTTGGGCGCATGGGCGACGCCTCGCGCCGCGGCCACCTCGCTTATCAGGTTGCCGGTCACGTCCGACGGACGCGAGCGCCGCTTCTCATCATAGTCATAATAGCCCGCGCCGCGCTTCTGGCCCAGCCGTCCGGCGGCGACAAGATCGCCCATCACGGTGCGTTCCGTCGCGTTCCGGCCGATGACGTCCAGGCCGACCAGATCCATCATCTGGAAATGGCCCATAGCAAAGCCGTAGTCGACAAGCACGCGGTCGATCTCCGCGATCGGCGTGCCTTCCAGCATCATCGCTTCGGCCTGCGCGCCACGCGGAGCCAGCAGCCTGTTGGCGATGAAGCCGTCGCACACGCCGCTCAGCACCGCCACCTTGCCGATCCGCTTGGCCAGCCGCATCGCCGTGGCGACCACCGGTTTCGCCGTCTCCGCCCCTCGCACCACCTCCAGCAGGCGCATGACGTTGGCCGGCGAGAAGAAGTGGAGGCCGATGACCCATTCGGGCCGGCTGGTCGCCGCCGCGATGCGATCAAGGTCGAGGAAAGAGGTATTGGACGCCAGGATCGCCCCCTGTCTGGCGATCCGGTCAAGCCGGGCGAAAATGTCCGTCTTGACGTCCATGCTCTCATAGACGGCTTCGATGATGAGATCGGCGTCGGCGAGCGCGGCGAGGTCGAGGCTGGGCGAAATCAGGCCCATGCGCTGCTCCACCTGCGCCGCCGTCATCCTTCCCTTGGCGCACGTAGCCTCATAGTTGCGGCGGATGGTGGCGATGCCGCGATCCAACGCCTCCTGGTTCGTCTCCACCAGCGTAACGGAGATACCGGCATTCAGGAAGTTCATCGTGATGCCGCCGCCCATCGTGCCCGCGCCGATGACGCCCACCGACCGGATGTCGATCGCGGATATGTCGGGGCCGATGTCGGGAACGCGGGCCGCCTCCCGCTCCGCGAAGAAGACATGGCGCTGGGCGGCGGACTCCGGGCTGGCGACCAGCCGCTCGAACAGGGCGGTTTCCTTTGCCAGCCCCTCATCGAATGGAAGGTTCACTGCTGCCTCGACAGCCTCGATGATGGCGGCGGGCGCGACGAACCCCTTGAACCGGCGTGCGTTTGCGGCGGCAAAGGCGGTGAACAGCTCCGGGCGATCCCGGTCGCGCTGGAGCGCGTCGGCCCGATCGCATATTCGCGGCTTCGCACCGCCATCGGCCACGATGCGGCGCGCGAAGGCCAGCGCCTCGTCCTGCAAGGCCGCATCATCGACCACGGCGTCGACCAGCCCGAGCGAAAGGGCTTCGGCAGCCTTGATCTGCCGCCCGGACGTGATGATTTCGAGCGCCGCCTCCGCACCGACGATCCGGGGCAGGCGCTGGGTGCCGCCCGCGCCGGGAAGCAGGCCCAGATGCACCTCCGGCAGGCCGACCTTCGCGCTCCGCGCCGCCACCCGATAGTGGCAGGAGAGCGCCAGTTCGAACCCGCCCCCAAGCGCCGTGCCATGAATAGCGGCGATGACGGGCTTGGGCGCGTCGTCCAGCATGGCGCAAAGGTCGGGCAAGGACGGCGGCTGCCAGGGCTGGCCGAATTCGGTGATGTCCGCGCCGGCGATGAAGGTCCGTCCGGCGCAGAGCAACAGGATGGCGCCAACCGCCCCATCGCTGAACGCCTGCTCCAGTTTGGCCTGCAATCCCTGACGGAGGGACGCCGAGAGCGCGTTAACCGGCGGATTGTCGAGCGTGATCAGGGCGACGCCGTCGGTGACGACGCTGGTTGCGGTCTGCTTCATGTCATGCGTCCTGTCTGGTGGGCGGCGCCGCGCGCCTGCGGGCGACCTCCTCCACGGCGATGGCGGCCATCGCCTTCTTGTCGAGCTTGCCGGTGGCGGTGACGGCCATCGCCTCGACCAGCACCAGATGCTCTGGCCATTTCTTGCGGGACAGGCCCTGCTGGGAGAGGTGGTCGAGCAGGGCGGACAGGTCGATGCTCCCATCGTCCGTGCGCAGCCGGCAGACGGCGCAGGCCTGTTCGCCCAGCTTGCGTTCGGGCACGGCCACCACCGCCACCTCCGCAACGGCGGGATGACGCAGCAGGGCTGCCTCCACCTCGGCCGGGTCGATGTTGAATCCGCCGCGAATGATCTGGTCCTTGATGCGGCCGACCACGCGCACGAAGCCGTCCTGATCGCGGACGATCTCGTCGCCAGTCAGGTAGAAGCCGTCGGGCGTCATGCGCTCCTGCCCCGCCCCCATGCCCTGCGCATAGCCCAGGAACAGCGACGGGCCGCGCACGCCTGCCTGCCCCCGGCTGCCGCGCGGCAGGGGACGCAGATCAGCGTCGAACGCCTCCTCCTGCGTGCCGGGAAAGGGGATGCCGTCGAACAGCTGGCGGCGTTCCAGCGAATGGGCGGGATGGGTGGAGGCATGGCCCATGCATTCGGACATGCCGAACATGCGCAGCGCCTTGAGACCGAGCAGCCGGTCGGCGTCCTCGATCAGTTCCGGCGTCATCGCGCTGCCGCCCACCGCCATGGCGCGGAGCGGCAGGCGGCCGCTCCATTCGCCGAGCCGGGCGGCCTCGACCATCGTGAACAGGTGCGTGGGCACCGCGATCGCCCAGCCGCATCCATAGCGTTCGGCCCGCCGCAGCGCTTCGGCCGGCACCCAAGGGTCGACCAGCACCAGCGGATGCCCCAATGACAGCGCGAAATGCGCCGTGAAGGTGAAGCCGGGCGCACTGTCGAGCGGGACGATGCCCAGGATCGCGTCATCCGGTTGCAGACCCGCAATGGCCGCGCAGGCGCGGGTCGCGTAGTTCAGGGCTTCGGGGCCATGCATCACCCCCTTGGGCACGCCGGTGCTGCCGGAGGTGAAGCCGATGAGCGCGGTATCGCGATCGCGCGGATCGACCGACCGTTCGCCGGCGGCTGCGGCCACCTCGGGCAGGGCGCTGCCGGCGCCGCTCACCTTGGCGGCATGGCCGAGCAAGGATTCGAGCGAGGCAAGGTCGCCCGCTCCGAGCTTTGGCGATACGGGGCAGAAGGTCGCCTGCAGCGATGATATGGCAAGCGCCGTCGCGATCGTCGCGGGGCTTTTATGCGCGGTGACGAGGACGCGGTCGCCCGGCTCGACCCCTACCGCCTTCAGCAGAGCCGCGATCTCCACCGCCTGCCCTCGCAGCTCTTCCCGGCTCCACAGGCGATCATCGCAATCCGCCAGGGCAAGCGCATCCGGTTCAGCGTCGGCAAGGCGGACGAATTGCGGCCAGAGCCGCTCGGCGTCCCATTCGAACGCCGGATGGCTTTGCTCTTCAGGCAAGGGATTGCCCTCCATCGACCAGGAAGGTCTGACCGGTGATGAAACTGCCTGCGTCCGACGCCAGCAGGGCCAGCGTGCCTGCCACTTCGTCCGGGCGGCCGAAGCGGCGCATCAATATGCCCGCCCGCGTCTTTTCCTGAATGGCGGGATCGAGCGTTTCGGTCATCCCCGTCTCGATCGATCCGGGCGCGATGGCGTTGACGCGGATATTATGCCCGGCCCATTGGGCGGCGAGATCGCTGGTCAGGTGAACGATTGCCGCCTTGCTGGTGGTATAGGGAACGACCTGCCCGGCGTCCGGCTGATAGGACAGGAATGCGCCCACCGACGCGATATTGACGATGGCGCCGCCGCCCGCCGGGATCATGTGGCGCGCGGCGTGGCGGCAGGCGAGGAAGGTGCCGGTCACATTGACGTCCATCACCTTCTGCCAGCCCTTGAGCGGGATGTCCTGCGGCAGACCCCACCAGGAGGCGCCTGCATTGTTGATGAGGATGTCGAGCCCGCCCAGCCGGTCGACCGTGCCCGCGACCGCCGCCTCCACCGACGCCTCGTCGGCGATGTTGCAGGAAAGGCCGACAGCCGGAACCCGGAACCGCTCGGCTATGCCCGCCGCCAGATCGGCGCAGTCGGCCTCCGTGCGGGACGCAAGGGCGACGGCGCAACCAAGGTCCGCCAGCGTTGCGGCCATGGCTTCGGCCAAGGCGCCGCGTCCGCCGGTTATGAGCGCGCGCCTGCCATCCAGACGGAATTGCGCGGCGGTGAAACCGGGGTTCCAGTCAGCCATGATCGTCTCCGGCAAGCAGATCGACCTCATCGGTGATGAGGATGATGCGCCGACCGCCCATGCCCTTCGTCTGGGCGGTCGCCGCCTTCCATTCGGGCGAGGCGAAGGCGGCGTCGAGCGCCGCCTGGTCGGCGAAGGTCAGCACGGCGTGGCCGTCCCAGCCCGGCGCTTCCGGATTGTCATAATCCTTCGTCACCGCGCCGTGCCGATAGGCCAGAAGGCCCGGCAGCACCCTGGCGGCGTCGGCATGCGGCCCGCGCCACCAACTGGTGAACTGCTCATGCGTCCAGTCCTGCGGCCGGCTGGCCAGGACGACCATGCTGACCGCCATGGCTTACTTGCCCGTCCAGACCGGCTGGCGCTTTTCGAGGAAGGCCGCGACGCCTTCCTTCGCATCGGCGGAGTGATGCACCACGTTGCAGGTCATCGTTTCCAGCGTGATGAGCGAGTTGGTGTCGGCGTCCATGCCGCGATTGACCGCCATCTTGGTCATCCACATGCAGAAGGGGCTCTTGTCGATCAGCGGCGCGCAGAAATCCTGGATCAACTGCTCGAGCTGATCGCTGGGCGCCGAGGCGTTGCACAGGCCCCATTCGACGCATTCCTTGCCGGACAAGAGCTTGCCGGTCAGCATCAGCTCCTTCGACTTGCGCATGCCGATATAGCGCGGCAGGCGATAGATCGGACCAGCGCCGCCGAACAAGGCGCGGCGGATGTGGAAGTCGCCGATCTTGGCGTCGTCGGCGGCAATGCCGAAATCGCAGGAGATGAAAAGCTCGAACCCGCCGGCGACGGCATAGCCCTCGACGCAGGCGATGGTCGGCTTTTTCATGTTGTAGATCTTGTCATAGGTGCGCGCGGAGTCGATCGCGAGCTGAAGCGAGGTGCTGGTCTCGTGCAGCACCGGACCCACCAGTTGCCCGAGATCCGCACCGGCGCAGAAGGTGTGGCCGCGACCGCGGAACACGACGGCCAGCACCGAATCGTCCTCGGCCGCCTTGTCCACCGCCACCTCAAGGTCGCGCAGGAGCTGGGGGCTCACGCAATTCTTCACATGGGGACGGTTGAGCCAGATCGTGCAGATGCCGTTATCGGCCACTTCATATTGGATGACGTCCTTTTCCGGTTCCATGTAACTCTCTCCTTGGCAAAGATGTGAAAAGATCGGTCGTTTCAGCGGGCGATGCCGCCTTCTTCAGGCGGGGCGAGCATGCCGCCCACCGCCATCCAGGCGGCGATCCCCGCCGATGGAACGGCGCAGAGCACCGCTTCGGCAATTTCCTCGTCGCTCGCGCCGGCATTGCGCGCGCCGCGCACATGGGTCGCCGCCATGGGGCTGTATCCCGCCGCCAATATGGCGAGCAGAAGCAGTTCGCCATATTTGGCGGATAGCGGATTGGCGTCGATGCTGCCCCGCCGCATGAGGTAGTAGGCGTCCGCCGCCTGGGGCACGAGGCGCATCAACGCGCCGAGCGGCGCGGGGATGCTCCCCGCCCAATAGGCCCGGAAATTGGCCTCCGCCTCTCCCTCCGCGGCCATGGGCAGGGGTTGCGGCTCCGGCGCCTGGGCGTCGCCAAAACTGCCCTCGATGAGCTGCGCGAAATCGAGCGCCGCCGCCTCGCCGCGAAGGCTGGACAGCACGATAAGGCCTGCGGTCGCCTCTTTCGAGGTCAGGCCAAGCTTCACGCCGCGTTCCAGTTCCCGGTGCGCAAGGGGCAGATGGCGGCGATCGACGGCAGCCACCGCCGCGAACAGCGCTTTCAGGCGAGCCGGCACCGCGCCGTCCGACTCGATCACGGATCGGAAAATGTCATATCCTGCAAGCGTGTACGGCGCATAGCCCCGCAACAGGGCGACATCCATGATTGGGCTATTCGTCATCGCTTGCTCTCCTGCGATCCAGATGATCGACCGACTGGTCGGGCGTCAACCAAAAATTTCTTCCCTGACCAGTTTGACAGCCGACCAGTCGGTCGACTAGTTATCGCTCGACCGATCGGTCGGGTGAGTATTAGAACGGAAGCAGGCCGGCTCGAATCCGGCGGCGTAATTGGAGCGGATGCGTGGATTTCGAACAGTCGGCCAAATCCAGGGAATGGATGGAGCGCGTAAGGGCGTTCATGGAGGAGCACATCGTTCCTGCCGTTCCGGTCTATCACCAACAGTCCGCCGCGATCGATCGCTGGACCGAAATCCCGCCCGTGTTCGACGAACTCAAGGACAAGGCGCGGGAGGCGGGGCTGTGGAACATCTTCATGCCGCCATCTGAGCATGACGATGAATTTTTCACCAGCGTGGGCCTCACCAATGTCGAATATGCGCCGATCGCCGAACTGATGGGCCGGATTTCCTTCGCCAGCGAGGTGTTCAACTGCATGGCGCCGGACACCGGCAATTTCGAGGTGCTGCATCGCTATGGCACGGCCGAGCAGAAGCAGCGCTTCATGGTGCCGCTGCGCGACGGCCAGACCCGGTCCGCCTTCCTGATGACCGAACCGGCCGTCGCTTCCTCCGACGCGCGGAACATCCAGACCGACATTCGCCGCGACGGAAGCGACTATGTCATCAACGGCCGGAAATGGTGGTCGTCGGGCGCTGGTCATCCGCGCTGCGACTTCTTCATCGTCATGGGCAAGACCGACCCGGACGCCGCGCCCTACCGGCAGCAATCGATGATCCTGGTGCCGCGCGACACGCCGGGCGTGACGCTTGTGCGGCACCTCCCCGTCTTCGGTTACGATCATGCGCCGCACGGCCATTTCGAGGTGGCGCTGGAGAATGTGCGCGTGCCGGCGGAGAATATGCTGCTGGGCGAAGGGTGCGGCTTCGAGATCGCGCAGGGCCGCCTTGGTCCCGGGCGCATCCACCACACGATGCGCAACATCGCGACGATGGAAGTCGCGCTGGAAAAGATGTGCCGGCGCCTCCTTTCGCGACGGGCCTTCGGCAAGGTCATCGCCGAACATTCGGTCTGGGAGGAACGGATCGCCCGCGCCCGTTGCGAGATCGAGATGGCGCGCCTGCTGTGCCTGAAGGCGGCACATATGATGGACACGGTCGGCAACAAGGCCGCCCGTGCCGAAATCGCGATGATCAAGATCGCCGCGCCGAAAATGGCGCAGCAGATCGTCGACGACGCGATACAGGCGCATGGCGGCGGCGGCGTCAGCGACGATTTCGGCCTGGCGGAGCTTTGGGCGAACACCCGCATCGTGCGGCTGACCGATGGGCCCGACGAGGTTCATGAACGCCAGCTCGCCCGGATGGAACTCGCCAAATATGCGGAAGGCGCAGCGTCGTGAGCGCCGCGCAGCCTGCCGCGACGATCGGCTCGACGGTCGATGTCGCCGTCAACAGTGCGTTCGACGAAGCCCGACTTGCCGCTTATCTGGCGGGCCGGATCGCGGATTTTTCCGGACCCATGCGCGTCCAGCGGTTCGAGGGCGGACAGTCCAACCCGACCTTCCTTCTGTCGACGCAGGACCAAAGCTATGTCCTGCGGCGCAAGCCGGCGGGCGTTTTGCTGAAATCCGCCCATGCGGTGGATCGCGAATATCGCATCACCATGGCCCTGCACGAAGCCGGCCTGCCCGTCGCCGAACCGCTGCTGCTTTGCGAGGACGAGGATGTCATCGGCAGCATCTTCTATGTGATGCGCTACGTTCCGGGACGCAGCTTCTGGGACCCGCTTATGCCGGGCCTAGACCGTGCGGAGCGCGCCGCGATCTATGACTCCGCCAATGAAACGCTTGCCCGCCTGCATCTGGTCGACTTCGCGGCGCTAGGGCTCTCCGACTATGGCAAGCCGGGCAATTATTTCGCGCGGCAGATTTCCCGCTGGTCGCGGCAATATGATGCGTCGCGCACCGGTGACATCCCGGAGATGGACCGGCTGATAGACTGGCTGCCCGGCGCGATCCCGCCCACGGAAGAGCGCACCACGATCATCCATGGCGACTATTCCTTCCACAACCTGCTGGTCCATCCGACCGAGCCGCGCGTATCCGCCGTCATAGACTGGGAGTTGTCGACCCTGGGCGATCCGCTCGGCGACCTCACCTACCATATGATGGAGTGGTTCAGGCCGGAGGGCGTGGACGTGCGCGGAACCCTGCGCGGCGCCGATCTTGCCGCGCTCGGCATTCCCACGGCCGAAGACTACGCCCGCCGCTATTGCGAGCGGACCGGCCTTCGCGGCGATCCGACGCATCCCTTCTACCGCGCCTTCAACCTGTTCCGGGTGGCCGCCATTCTGCAGGGCATCGCCGGCCGGGCGCGCGACGGCGTGCAGACCGCAAGCAATGCCGCCGACATCGTCACACGGATCGAACCACTCGCCAAGGCCGCCTGGCTGGCGGCGCGGGAGGCCGGCGCAGTCTGATCTTCTGACAGGATGAAACGAGATTTCAGGGCGAAAGACAAAATGGCCCTAATCAGAGGGAGAGAGATGATGACAAGGTTCAAGATTGGCCGATTGGCGCTCCTTTCGGGATGCGCGTTTGCCGGGATCATCGTGCCGGCCCATGCGCAAACGGCGGCGACGGCGACGACCGAACCGCAGTCGGCGGAGGATGCCGCCGCGCCTTCCACGCGAGACATCATCGTTACCGGAACGCGCGTCGTGCGCGACGGCTACAACCAGCCGACGCCCGTCACCGTCGCGCCCACCACGGAGCTGGAGAAGGCGACCCCCACCAACCTTGCCGATGCGATCAACAAGCTGCCGCAATTCGCCAACTCGGTCAGCCCGCAGTCGAACAGCCAGTTGCAGGGCAATAGCGGCGAGCATGGCAATCTGCTCAACCTGCGCGGCGTCGGACCGACGCGGGCGCTGATCCTGCTCGACGGCATCCGCGTGCCGCCCACGACATTCCGCGGCGCGGTGGACGTCAACACGATTCCGCAACTGCTGATCCAGCGCGTCGACGTCGTGACCGGCGGCGCATCGGCGGTCTACGGCTCCGACGCTGTCAGCGGCGCGGTCAACTTCGTCCTCGACAAGAAGTTCGAGGGGGTGAAGGGCGTCGCGCAGCGCGGCGTATCGACCCGCGGCGACCTCGGCAACTATCGCATCGGCATTGCGGGGGGCCTCAGCTTTGCGGGCGATCGCGGCCATATCCTCGCCTCGGTCGAGCGTTTTCACAGCGATGGCATCAAGCGCAGAGCGCGCATCTATGGTGACGACGCCTATGCGGCCGTGGGTTCGGTCCCCGGGTCGACCGCCGCACCGGGCCGCGAGGCAAACCCGTTCATCTTCCTGCCGAACCTGCGTTTCACGACCAACGACTATAATAACGGCATCATCCTGACGAGCACCGTGCCCTCGCTCACCAATAATATCTTCCTGCCGGGCGGCGCGGTGCGGCCCATCCAGCGCGGCACAGCCACTGGTACGCCGGGCACCAATGTGGGCGGCGACGGCCTTTATATTCCCGGCTTCAACCAGTTGATCGCGCCGCTGACGACGACACAGGGCTTTGGCCGCCTGGCCTACGACCTGACGGACGGGCTGACGGCGCATGTCCAGGGCAGCTACTCGCGCAGCGTCACCAGCTACGATACGCAGGCCCAGTCCGTACTCGGCTTCCGCTTCTTCAGCGGCAACGCCTTCCTGAACCCGGCGGTCCAGGCGCAAATGGGGCCGAATGACAGCTTCACCGTCTTCCGCTTCATCGGCGAGCAGGGGCCGATCCCGACGCGGGAGGCGACCAATGCCTATCTCATCAACGGCGGCCTTGAATGGAACCTTGGCGGATGGAACGTCACCGCCGACTACACCCATGGCAAGTCCGTCACCAAATTCGCCCAGACGCAGGTCGAGATTCCCAAGCTGGCAGCGGCGCTGGACGCGGTTCGCGGTCCGAACAATTCGATCGTCTGCCGCGTCACGCTGACCAATCCCGGCCTCTATCCGGGGTGCACGCCGCTCAATGTCTTCGGCGCGGGAACGCCCACGACCGCCGATCTGCAAACCGTCCTTGGCGTATCCCGTTACCGCGCCATGAACACGACCGACGACTTCGTCCTGTCGGCGCGCGGGGATCTTTTCGAGCTTCCGGCAGGCCCGGTCACGGTCGCCATCGGCGGGCAATATCGCAAGCAGAAGCTGGACCTGACGTCCAATTCCGATCCCGCCGTGCCGGTGGACTTCACCGGGCTGCGGGGCATTCCGGCCAATCGCATGACCCGCTTCAACAACACCAATGTCGGCTCGGCCTTCGGCAAGCTGAACGTGAAGGAAGTGTTTGCCGAAGCGCAGGTTCCGGTATTCAAGGGCCAACCCTTCGCCGAGGAGCTGAGCCTCAACGGCGCTTTCCGCCTGACCGACTACAGCACCAGCGGAAGCGTCAAGACCTGGAAGGTCGGCGCGGTCTACAAGCCGATCCAGGACGTGATGTTCCGCGTCACGCGCTCGCGCGATATTCGCGCGCCCTCGCTGTTCGAACTGTTCGCGGGCGTTCAGACTGCGCCGGTGAACTTCAACGACCCTCACACCGGCCAGCCGGGTTCGATCCGTCAATTCAGCGGCGGCAACCCCGACCTCGATCCCGAAACCGGCGACACGTTCGCGGCGGGCGTGGTCCTCAGCCCCAGTTTCCTGCCCGGCTTCGACGTTTCGGTCGATTATTACGACCTCAAGATCAAGGGCGCCATCGCCACGCAAGGGCTGAACGATGTCGTTAACGAGTGCGAAACGTCGAACGGCACGTCGCCGACCTGCGCCCTTATCGAAAGGCCGCTGCCGTTCAGCGACCGGTCGGCCGCCAACTATCCGATTTCGGTGAGCCTCATCACGCAGAATATCAGCTTCCTGCGCACCAGCGGCCTCGACATCACCATGTCGTACCGGACCAAGCTGGGCGATGGCGAACTCACCCTGCGCGCCTTCGCCAACTATCTGGACCGGTACAAGACGCAGACCAATTCCATCGCGCCGGTGATCGATTATGCCGGCCATGGCGTCAACAGCCAGACCGGCTATGCCTATCCCAAGTTCAGGGGCACGCTCAGCGCCAATTACACCAATGGGGGCCTCACCCTGTTCGTGCAGGAATCTATGATCGGCAAGGTGACCATCGGCAACCTCAAGAACGATCCGACGTCCTTTTATGCGGTCCCGGCGATCAAGCCGGTCTTCTACACCGACGCCACGGCATCCTATAAGTTCGACGTGCGCGGGGAGCCGGAACTGTTCGTGACGGCCACGAACCTGTTCGACCGCAAGCCGCCGCTGGTCGCCGCAGCCGCCGCGCCGGGCCTTCTCTATCCGACCCTGTTCACGCTCTACAACGTCGCCGGGCGCACGCTCACGGCGGGGGTCCGTTTCAAGTTCTGATGGATTGCCGAACGGACTGCCCGCAAGGGAAGTTCGATAGTCCGGGGAGGCTCGCCCAAAGCGGGCCTCCCTTCAATCCCGGAGCCATTCAAGAGGTAAACGCATGAACAGCCCTCCCATCGGACTCACCGCTCCGCCGACGACCTCCGCCGCCGGGTTGCGCCGTACGATGCTGGTCATGCTGGGCCTGGTTTCGATGTTCAACTATATCGATCGCACGGTCCTGTCGGTGCTTCAGGAACCGATCAAGCGCGAACTGGGGCTAAGCGACGGCCAGCTCGGACTGCTGACCGGCCTTGCCTTCGCGCTGTTCTACGCGACGCTGTCCCTTCCGATCGCGCGTCTGGCGGATCGCTTCAATCGTCGCAACATCATCGCCGCCTCGCTCGCCACCTGGAGCGGCATGACGGCGCTTTCGGGCCTCGCGACCGGCTTTGGTTCCCTGGTAGCCTTCCGCATCGGCGTCGCGCTGGGAGAAGCGGGTTCCGTGCCGGCTTCCCATTCCATCATCGCCGATTACTATCCGCCCGAAAAGCGGGTGACGGCGCTTGCCCTGTGGGGACTGGCGCTCCCGGCCGGGATCATGCTCGGCTATGCGTCGGGCGGCTGGATCGCCTCGGCGCTGGGATGGCGTCTTGCCTTCGGGGTGATCGGCGTCGCGGGGCTGGCGCTGGCGCCGCTCGTCCTGCTGCTCGTGCGGGAGCCTGCGCGGACGGGATCAGGCCCTTCGATCCCAACGGAAAAAGCGCCGCCCCTCGGTGAAGCCATGCGCTTCCTGTGGCGGTTGCGGACCTATCGTTACATGCTGATCGGCACGACCCTTCACGCCTTCGCCCAATATGCGATGATGAGCTGGTCCGCGCCCTTCTACATGCGCGTCCACCACATGCCGCTTGCCGACGTCGCCTCCTGGCTGGCGCTGATGAACGGGCTGGGCGGCGGCATCGGCATCTATCTGGGCGGCCGCCTGTCGGACGCGGCGGGATCGCGCGATCCGGCGGGCCGCGTCTGGGTGAGCGCCGCCGCGATGCTTCTGATGGTGCCCGCCGCGCTGGTCCAGTTCCTGATTCCTTCGCTGACCGCGTCGCTGGCGTTCGGCTTCCTGGCGACCATGCTGATGTTCTTCTATTACGGTCCGATCATAGGCGTCCCACAGTCCGTCGTTCCGCCGCGCATCCGGGCACTTACGTCGGCCGTGACCCTGCTGGTCTTCAACCTGTTCGGGCTCGGTCTGGGGCCGGCGGTGACGGGGTTCCTCAGCGATTATCTGGCGGCGGCGGATGGGATGCACGACACATCGCTGCGTTACGCGCTTTCGGCTGTGGTGCTGTTCTCGCTCGCGGGCGCCGGCAGCATCGCCTGGGCATCCCGCTTCTACGCGGACGATCTCAAACGGCAGTGAGTCTCACGCCACCGTCCGGCCATTGTCGATCACGATTTCCGTCCCGTTCAGCCGGACGGACTCGTCCGACACCAGGAACAGGACCAGGTCGGCGACATGCTCCGGCTGCCCCTCATGCCTTTGGGCGGCTTCGCGCAATTCGGGCGCGGCGAAGCGATAGGCTTCGCGCACCATCTGCGTATCGTGCGAGCCGGGGAGAACCACATTGGCGCGAACGGGATAGCCCTGCTGCTGGCAATGCACGATCAGGCTGCGCGTCATGGAGAGTACGGCGCCCTTGGCCGCGCTATAGGCGAACACCGCCGGATTGCCCCGGATCGCGGCCACGGACGCGATGTTGACGATCGATCCCGCCCCGCTGGCCGCCAGCGCCGGCAGGCAGGTCTTGCATCCCAGAAACGTCCCTTCCGCCGAAACGGCCATCACGCGGCGGAATGCCTCCAGCGACGACTGCTCGACCGTTTCGAAGGCGGCAATGCCCGCATTGTTGACCAGCGCATCGAGCCGGCCATGCGCCCGCATGATCTTTGTCAACGCGGCCTGCCATTGCGCTTCGCTGGTCACGTCCAGGCGAAGCGCCATCGCTGCCGGAAGCGTCTCGACGACCCGTTGCGCCTCCTCCTCGTCGACATCGGCGACGACCACCCGCGCGCCCTCGCGCGCCAGCGCTTCGGCGTCGGCCTTGCCCAGCCCTTGCGCCGCGCCGGTCACGAGGACGACCTTCCCCTCAACCCTGCCCTTCTTCGCCATGGCCGATCCTTTCAGGCCGCCAGGGCGGCACGGGCGGCGGTTCCACCGCCATGGAGGCGCGACAGCAGCAGCACGCGCCGCAGCCCGCGCCCGACCACAAGTTCATCGGTCACACCCATGCCGCCATGCAACTGCACCGCCTCCTCCGCGAGCTTCAAGGCAGCGTCGCCAATATAGGCCCTTGCTGCCGTCACGGCCCGGACCCGTTCTTCCTCCTCGACCAGGGCCGATTTCAAAAGCAAAGATCGGGATTGCTCCAGCCAGGTGTACATCCGGGCGCAGCGATGCTGCACGACCTGAAAGCTCGCGATCGGCTTGCCGAACTGGTGGCGCTGCCCGACATAATCGACGGTCAGGTCAAGCAAGGTCGCCATCGCGCCGACCAGTTCGGCGACGATCGACAGGCCGGCCAGGGCTTGAGCCTCTGCCCACGCGCTCCCCGGAATCGTGAGCGGCACGGCATGCACCGCATCGAATCGCACATGGGCTGCCATGCTGCCGTCGACCAGACGAACCGGCATCCTGCGGAGGCCGCTGTCCTGCCCATCGACCAACAGAAGCGCGCCCGCTTCCGTCTCCACGACAAAGGCGTCGGCATCCATGCCGTCCCGGACGATGCCCGCCGATCCGCAGAGCCTTCCGTCCGCCATCGTACCTCCCGGCGCAAATGCGAGCAGAGCCTCCCCTTGCATCAGCCTGTCGCCCCAGCGCCGGGCCACAGTATCACCAGCGATTGCCCGGCCGCAGAGCAGAACGGCTTCGGTCAGTGGCGTGATCGCAAGGGCGCGCCCCATCTCTTCGGAGACGATCATCACCTCCACCGCGCCGCCACCCAGGCCGCCTGCCTGCTCCGGCGTCAGCAGGGCGAAAAGACCGAGTTCCCCCAATGCGCGCCAGTCGTCGGGAGACATCGGCCCTTTCGCCATGGTCGCCGCGTCATAGCGGTCCGCCAGAAAGCGGCGGACCATGTCGCGGACCATCACCTGCTCATCGCTGAGCGCGAGGTTCATGGCTCAGAGCACCTCAATGATCGAGGCGTTGGCGATGCCGCCGCCCTCGCACATGGTCTGAAGGCCGTAGCGCTGGCCCCGCGCCTTGAGCGCATGGATGAGCGTCGCCATCAGCTTCGTGCCGGTCGCGCCGAGCGGATGGCCAAGCGCAATCGCGCCCCCGTTGACGTTCAACCTCGCCGGGTCCGCGTCGAGCGCCTTCATCCATGCCATGGCGATCGACGCGAAGGCTTCGTTCACTTCGAACAGGTCGATGTCCTTCATCGACATGCCGGCCCGATCGAGAACCCGCCGCGTCGCCGGGATCGGCTCTTCCAGCATGATGACCGGATCGCCCGCCGTGACCGCCAGGTTGACGATGCGGGCGATGGGCGTCAGGCCATGCGCCCTGACGGCCGCTTCGGAAGCAACGAGTACGCCGCTCGCGCCGTCGCAGATCTGGCTTGCGGTCGCCGCGGACAGCGTGCCGCCCTCGCTCAGCAGCTTGACCGAACCGATCGACTCCATCGACGCATCGGCGCGGACCCCTTCGTCGCGGTCGTGGATGGCCTGCTCCCCTTCCGCCGTGACGATGGGCACCGGCACGATCTCCCTGTCAAAGGCGCCCGCATCCATGGCCGCCGCCGCCTTCCGGTGGCTGGCGAGCGCGAACCGGTCATGATCGTCGCGGGTGAAGCCATATTTGTCGGCGATCATCTGCGCGCCCTGAAACTGGCTGAACATCTCCACGCCGTAGCGCTTCTGGATCGCCTCGGAGAAAGGATTGGCGCCGATGCCGCCCGCTTTCGCCAATGTGATGGGGGAGCCCATCGGCACGCGCGTCATGCTTTCGACGCCCCCGGCGATCACGATGTCCTGAAGGCCCGACATGACCGCCTGCGCGGCGAAATGCACCGCCTGCTGGGAAGAACCGCACTGCCGGTCGATCGTCACCGCCGGTACGCTGTCGGGCAGGCTGGACGCGAGCACGATGTTGCGGCCGAAGGCGAAGGTCTGCTCGCCCACCTGGCTGACGCAACCGATGATCACATCGTCGATCGCGGCCGGATCGACACCTGCGTCGGCGACCAGCGCGTCCAGCACCAGAGCACCGAGATCGGCGGGGTGCCACCCGGCAAGCCGGCCATTGCGGCGGCCACCGGCGGTGCGGCGTGCGGAAACGATATAGGCTTCAGGCATGATGCATCCTTCTTGTGTCTAAAGGCCGAGCGCGGCCTTCGCGATCAGGGTGAGCTGGATTTCGCTGGTGCCGCCGAAGATCGACCAGGCGCGGGCGTTGAGGTAGCGGGCAGCCGCGACCTGCGCTTGCGCCGAACCGACCGGAGCGGGCATGTCGTCGCCGTAGAAGGGACGCTCGACCGGCAGTTGAAGACCGGCGAGGCCGAAGACGTCCACCGCCAGCGCCTCAACGCCCTGCCGGATTTCGGACGCCAGCAGCTTGGTGGTCAGGCTGCGCGGGTCGGGCGCGGCGCCATGCTCGATCTCGATCAGCGTCCGAAGCTCTGTCATCTCCAGCGCTTCCGCCTCCAGTTGGAGCCGGATAGCGCGATCCGCCAGTTCGCCGGTCAGCGGACCCGCCGATGTCCGCAACCGGGCAAGATCAGCCAGGATCGCCGGGGCGAAGCTGGACCCGCCCCGCTCATTCTCCAGCAGGAACTTGGCGATCGACCAGCCTTGCCCTTCGTCGCCGACGCGCTCCGAGACCGGCACCCGTACTTCATCGAGGAAGACCTCGTTCAGTTCGTGATCGCCCGATGCGCTGAGGATCGGCTTCACCGTCACGCCGGGCAGCGTCATGTCGATCAGCAGGAAGCTGATGCCCTGCTGCGGCTTCACATGCGGGTCGGTCCGGACCAGGGCGAAGAGCCGGTTCGCATATTGCGCCTGCGTGGTCCAGATCTTGTGGCCCGACACGACATAATGATCGCCATCGCGCACAGCGCGGGTGCGCAGGCTTGCAAGGTCGGAGCCGGAGCCGGGTTCCGAAAACCCCTGCGCCCATATATGCTCGCCCGTGCGCAGGCGGGGGAGATAATGATCCTTCTGCGCAGGTGTGCCATAGGTGTACAATACCGGGCCCACCAGCTTCAGGCCCATGCCGGGAAGGACCGGAGCGCCTGCCTCCGCACATTCCTTCTCGAAAATCCAGCGCTGGACCGGCGTCCATCCCGGCCCGCCCGCATGGTCCGGCCAGTGATAGACGAGCCATCCCTTCGCTTCCAATATCGCCTGCCATGCGCGCGCGATGTCGGGTTCGGCGAAGACGCCGGATGTCAGCGCGGCACCGCGCCGCAATTCGGGCGAAAGCGACGCGGCGAGGAAAGCGCGCACCTCCTCGCGGAACGCATGCTGTTCTGGGCCAAGCGCCAGGTCCATGGCGTCAGCGCTCCACGATGGCGACGGCGGAGACGCCCGGTGCGCCATAAACGTGGCTGTAACCGAGGCGCAGCCTGCCCGGCGCCTGTCGTGCGCCCGCCTGCCCGATCAACTGCACATAATTCTCATAGACCTGACGAAGCCCCGATGCGCCGATCGGCTCCCCGCAGGCAAGGCACCCGCCATCTGTGTTGACCGGCAGGCTGCCGTCGATCCGCGTGCGGCCCTCAGCGATCCATGCGGTCTGCTCACCATCGGCGCAAAAGCCATTCTCCGCCATGTGCATGATCTCGGCTCCCGCCTCCGTGTCCTGAAGCTGTGCTATGTCGATGTCCTCGGGGCCGACGCCCGCCATGTCGTAGGCCGCCTGAGACGCGACGCTGGTGGGCGAGCCGCCACGCTCCAGATCAAGCGCTGGCGAAAAGACCTCGAACGAACCGGGGGGCCGGGTGCGGACGGCCGCGGCACGCAATCTTACCGCAGGCAGTCCAAGTTCGCGCGCCTTCCTGCCGCTCGCCAGCAACAGTGCGACCGCGCCTTCGCCCGGCGAGCAGAACATGAATTTGGTGAGCGGGTCGCTGACCATCTGCGAATGGAGGATGGTGTCCATATCGACCGCCTCGCGCCGCCAGGCATGATCGGCCAGAACGCCGTTGGCAAAGGCCTTTTCGGCGACAGCGCCCAGCGTGTGCGGGGTGATGCCGTATAGGCTCATATAGCGCTGAATCTTCATGGCGAAGAACTGGGTGGTCAGCATCAGCCCCGTCTCGCCATACCAGTCCGGCAACCCCCAATCCGCTGGAAGAGGCGAGAAAGAGCCGCGCGGGTGCTTGTCGAAACCTACCGCGAGGCCCAGATCGAACTCGCCGGACTTGATCGTGCTGTAGGCGCCGAACATGGCCGAACCGCCAGTCGCGCATCCGTTGGCGACGTTGATGAAGGGAATGCTGGTAAGCCCCAGCTCCGACACCATCGTGTCCGCATTGCCGGCGGCGTCCGACCCGCCGAAGGCGAACTGGACATCGCGCCATGCCAACCCCGCCCGTTCGAGCGCCTGGCGGACGGCGAAGACGCCCTGCTGCAGGCCCGAAAGGCCAGGGGTGCGGCCGAAGGGATGAATGCCCGCGCCGATGATGAAGACGTCTTCGCTCATGCCCCAACCCCCTTGTCCGGCGCGAAGCCGAAGCTGGTGCGCAGCGTTCCGTCCGTCATCTCGAAAGGCAGCGGCACGACGCGCATCGCCATGCCAATTGCCAGATCATCGAACGCCACATCGACCAGACGCCCCTCGACGATCAGCGCTCCATCCAGATCGACATAGCCCACGGCATAGGGCTCGAACGCTTCCGGGCCGGCATAGGGCGGCGACTTGGGGCGGAAGCGCTGGATAGTCCACGACCAGAGCCGGCCCGTGCGCGGCAGCAGGACGCGCTCGTAGCGCGGGTCGTCTTCCGGTCGCGCCGGAAAGCACAGGCGATTGGTTGCCCGCTCTCTGGAGGCAAACAGCGCATTGCCCTCTGTCTCGGGGCAGATGAGGCCGTCGGCTATCGGAACAGGCAGGGTGTCGGGCATCTCTTGTCTCCTTCCGAAGACATAGCGCCCGACCGTTCGGTCGGCTTCTGACCAATGCGACAGGGGTTAGTTTATCATGCCCAGAAAGCCGAGCTGCGCCGCCTTGAACATCGTCTGGTCGCGGTTGACCGCGTCCAGCTTCACGGATGCCGATCGGATGTGGAATCGCACCGTGGTGCGTTGCAGGCCCAGGATGATGCCGATTTCCTCGTTCGTCTTTCCGGCAGCCGCCCAGCGCAGGCATTCCACTTCGCGCTTGGTCAAGGATATGCTCCCCAGCCCGGGCCGCGCCCGCGCCGTAACCTTGACATAGCTTTGCACGAAGGCCCGCGCGAGCACAGCCAGAGCGTCCGCGGCACAGGCATAGGCATCGGACAGGTCGTTGGCCTCGGGCTCGGGCGAGAGGAAACTGGCCGCGCCGATCTGCCCGAACGGCAGGTGGATCGGAACCACGATCGCGGCCGCCGTCATCGCCCGGATGCGGAAATCATGGAGGTCGATCACGTCGAGCAGCGGGTTGGGCAGGCGGGTGAAAAAGCCATGCGCGTTGCACCAGAACGGCTCCGCCTCCACCCGGCAGGCGTGAACGATGGGCGAGGAAAGGGCAAGCTGAGGCACCTCCCACCAGCGCGACTCCTCGCCGCGAAAACCAAAAACCTCGCTTGCCAGCACGGCGCCATTCCCGTCGCGCATCGGTTCGCGGGAGGCCACATTATGCGTGACCGCCGTGCGCAACCCGCAAAGGTCCATCACCGCATCGCGCAGCCGCTCCGCCGCCGGTCCTATCCCCCCCGGCTCCGAAAAGCGGACCGCGTCGATCAGGGCGGCGGACGGCATCGTGCAGGAGGGGCCGGCAGCGGACATGATCAGCGGCCTTTCAGGCTCAGCCCCTCGAAAAAGGGCTGGCAGATCGCGTCGGCGACGTCCTCGGGCGGTCTGCGCTTGGCCAGGGGAGGATACCATTTATAGGCCCAGTTGCACATGCCGAGGAAGCCAAGGGTGGTGAGCCCCGGGTCGCACGGGCGGAAATGGCCGTTCGCGATCCCCTGTTCGATGATGCCGCGCACCCGCTGCAGATAGGCGTTGCGCTGCGCCCGGATATGGTCGCGCATCTTGCCTTCCAGATCTTCATAATGGTCCATGAACGCCCGGACATAACCCGGATGCTCCGCAATCTGCCGCAGGATGTCGATGCATGCCGCGCGCAGGCGGCCGAGCGGATCGTCCGATCCGCCTTCCTCGTCGAGGCCTGCCAGCAGCGCGCTCATATGGGCGTCGTGCATCGCGAAGAGGATGGCGTTCTTGCTGGGGAAATAATGGTAGAGCGTCGGCTTGCCGAGGCCCACCTCATCGGCCAGCATCTGCATCGACGCCTTGTGATATCCCACCCGGTCGAACAGCGTCGCGCAATGCCTCAATATCTCGTTGCGCTTCTCGTCATGCGCCTCGGTCGTCTGCCGTTTCTTTGTTGCTTCTCGCGCCATCGCCGGCTCTGTTCCCTGTTCTGCGTCCTACCTCTCACAAAGGTAAGTCGACCGTCTGGTCGGTTCCTCCTAGGGATGGCGGCTGGATGAAAAGAATGCAAGCGCGAGGGAGCGGACAATGCAAGTTGAGGGCAAGACAGCGCTGATCACCGGAGCGAGTTCGGGTTTGGGCCGGCATTTCGCTCGCCTGCTGGCGCGGGAAGGGGCGACGGTCGTGATAGCGGCGCGCCGAGTCGACGCGCTCTCGGCGCTCTCCGATGAGATTGGGCGACAAGGCGGCACATGCATTCCCGTCGCCATGGATGTGACCGATCCGGACGCGGTCGCGGCGGCCTTCCGGCAAATCGAGCGCGACCTTGCGGCGCCTCTCTCCATCCTCGTCAACAATGCAGGCGTAGCCCACATGCGTGCGGCGCTCGATCTCAGCGCAACCGAGTGGTCGCAGGTGCTCCAGCCCAATCTGACCGGCGCCTTCCTCGTGGCCCAGCAGGCGGCGCGCATGATGCGGGGCGAAGGCGGGACGATCGTCAACGTCGCCTCGATCCTGGGGGAACGCGTGTCCAAGGGGCTGGCCGCCTATGCCGCCAGCAAGGCCGGCCTCATCCAGTTGACGAAGGCGCTTGCGCTGGAATGGGCGGCGTTCGACATCCGGGTCAACGCGCTCGCGCCCGGCTATATCGAGACGGACCTCAACCGCGACTTCTTCGCATCCGACGCAGGTCAGCGGCTCATCTCGCGCATCCCGCAGAAGCGACTGGGCCAGATGCAGGATCTGGACGGGCCGCTCCTGCTGCTATGTTCCGATCAGTCGCGCTACATGACGGGCGCGGTCATCGCGGTGGATGGCGGGCACCTCGTCAGCGGTCTTTAAGGACGGACGACCCTCACGCATCCATCGCGGTCGCGCCGATGACCCAGGCGGACAGGCCGGCGGTCGGCACGGCGCAGATCACCGCTTCGGCCACTGCTTCCTCGCTGGCGCCGGCGGTGCGCGCGCCCTTCATGTGAACGGACGCCCATGAACTATAATCGGCGACGAGGACGGTGACGAGCAGCAGTTCCGCATGGACAGGCCCCAGCGCCGTCCCCGACAAAGTCCCCTCGCGCATGAGATAATAGGCGTCGGCGCCAAGGGGCTTGACCTCGAACAGCTTGCCCAGCGAAGGGGGCATGGTGCCGAAATATTGAAGGAAATTGGCCTGCGCCGCGCCATCTTCCACCACCATGTCGTCGTCGGGCCAATCGGGATCGACGGCTTCGGGGTAGATTTCCCGGAAAAGATCATGGAAGCGCAGCGACGCCCCCTCGCCGCGCACGCTTGCCAGGATTGCGATCGCCGCGCCGGCCTCCGCCTCGGTGAGACCGGCCGCCCGGGCTTCGGCCAGTTCCCGCGTCGCAAGTTCCCGATAGCCCTTCATCGTGGCGGCGCAGGCGACGAACAATCGCTTCATCCGGGCGGGGACAGCGCCATCGGTATCGATGATCGCGCGCCAGCGGCGAAATCCCGCGACGGTCTTCGGGGCGTCGCGACGCAGGCGGCCAAGGCTGGCGAGCGGGGGCAGAAGATCAGTCATCGTCTCTCCGATAATGCATGGACCGTCCGGTCGGTTGAACATGGCTATGCCGCTTCGCGATCGCGGTCAACTTCTGATAAGGAGTTGACGTCCGACCGGACGGTCGACTACATCGCACGCTTATACAGGGCCGATCCCGGTTCGGCCGATGCGAGAGGAGCACGCCCGGATGAGGGACTTCAAGGGCAGGACGGCAGTCATTACGGGGGCCGGCAGCGGCATCGGCGCGGCGCTCGCGCATCTTGCCGCGCGGGAGGGGATGAAGCTGGTCCTCGCCGACATCAATCTTGCCGACCTTGAAGCAGTGGCCGGCACCATCGACAGCGCGGCCATCGCGCTCCACAGAACCGACGTGGCCGATCCGGAGGCGGTACAGGCTCTGGCCGACCTCGCATGGTCGCGCTTCGGCGAGGTATCCCTGCTGTGCAACAATGCCGGCGTCGTCCCCGGCGGCCGCCACCGGCTCGTCTGGGAATATGGGCTGGAGGACTGGCGCTGGGCCTTCGGGGTCAACATGGAGGGCGTGGTCAACGGCATCCGCAGCTTCGTGCCCCGGATGCTGGCCGAGGGACGGCCGGGACATATTCTCAACACCGCGTCCGTGGCCGGCTTCGTGAGCGGCGAAGGCTCCGCCGTCTATGGCGCGTCCAAACATGCCGTCGTCCGCATCACCGAAGCGCTCTATGCCGGCCTGCGTGAGCGGAACGCCCCGATTGGCGTCACGATGCTGTGTCCCGGCCTGGTCGCAACCCGCATTTACGAGGCCGAACGATCCCGCCCTGCCCATCTGCGATCCAGTGATGGGCAGCCGGCGGAAGCCGCCGAGTTCCAGTCGATTTCGGACAATCTGTTCCAGAATGCCCCATCGCCTGAGGAAGTCGCCGCGCAGGCGTTCGACGGCATCCGGAATGACCGGTTCTACGTCTTTACCACGACCCGTTACGATCCGGTGATCGCGCAGCGGACGCAATCGATCCTTGCGCGGGAAAATCCGCTATTCGACAGCCTGATTTCGCTCAGCAAGGGCAAGGCTGACGCAGAAGAGGAAAGATCGTGAGCAGGCTTCAGGCGCGGATCGCGCTCATCACCGGCGCCGCTTCGGGCATCGGGCTCGCCACCGCACGGCGCTTCGCGACGGAGAGCGCGACACTCATCCTGGCGGACCGCAATGGAGATGCCCTGTCGGATGCGGCCAAGTCCCTGCCGGGCGACGGCCATGAGGTCGCCGTCATGGACGTCACCGATGAACAGGCATGGGTCGCGCTGGCGGATCGGATACGAACACGGTTCGGCACGCTCGACATCCTCGTGAACAATGCCGGGTTCGGCAAGTTCGCGTCGATTGCGGACACGACATTGGCGCAATGGCGCTCGATCATCGCCGTCAATCTCGACAGTGTTTTCCTGGGCACCAAATATATGATGCCGCTGCTCGCCGCCTCGGGCCGGGGCGCGATCGTCAACATGTCCTCCATTCGGGGCATCGTGGCCGGGGCGGGCACCGGCTCCTACAGCGCGGCTAAGGGGGGTGTCCGGATGTTCACCAAGGCGACCGCCCTCGAATGCGCTGCCGCCGGCAATGGCGTGCGGGCGAACTCCATTCACCCCGGTCACATCGCGACGCCGCTGACCGCGCCTGCCTATGCCGATGCGGAAACAGCCAGGAGCCTGCTGGCGGATGTCCCGCTCGGCCGGATCGGGGAAGCGGAGGAGATAGCGGATGGAATCCTGTTCCTGGCAAGCGACGAGTCCCGCTACATGACGGGCGCCGAACTTGTGATCGATGGGGGGAGCACTGCGCAATGACCGAGCGAGCGAACGCCATCGCGTCGAAAGTGGAAGCCTTCGTCCGGACCGTGATCATTCCCTATGAAAAGGACAGTCGCCTCGGCTTCCATGGCCCGGAAGACGCGCTCGTCGCGGAGCTGCGCGCAAAAGCACGCGAAGCAGGCGTGCTTACCCCGCATATCCTGCCTGACGGATCGCATCTGACGCAGCGGGAAACGGCCATCGTCCTCATCAAGACCGGCCTGTCGCCGCTCGGCCCCCTCGCCTGCAACACCGCCGCGCCTGACGAAGGCAATATGTATCTGCTCGGAAAGGTCGGCAGCGCCGAACAGAAGACGCGATTTCTCGACCCGCTGGTGAGGGGCGAAGCGCGCTCCGCCTTCTTCATGACCGAGCCTGCCGAAACCGGCGGCGCGGGGTCCGATCCGTCGATGATGCAGACGACCTGCCGGCTCGACGGCAATCATTGGGTCATCAACGGCCGCAAGAAGTTCATCACCGGGGCGGAAGGGGCGCGCGTGGGCATCGTCATGGCCCGGTCGGACGAGGGCGCCTGCATGTTCCTTGTCGACCTGCCCGACCCGGCGATCCGGACGGTGCGCGTGATCGACACGATCGACAGTTCGATGCCCGGCGGGCATGCGGAGGTCGACATCGTCGATCTGCGCGTTCCGGCGGACCAGATGCTGGGCGCGAGCGGAGAAGGCTTCGCCTATGCGCAGATACGCCTCAGCCCTGCCCGCCTGTCCCACTGCATGCGCTGGCTCGGCCTTGCGACGCGCGCGCAGGAAATCGCCACCGACTATGCCTGCCGCCGCCACGCCTTCGGCAAGCCGCTGGTCGATCATGAAGGCGTCGGCTTCATGCTGGCGGACAACCTCATCGACCTGAAGCAGGCCGAACGCATGATCGACTGGTGCGCGGGCGTTCTCGACACGGGTTCGCTCGGCACGGCGGAAAGCTCCATGGCGAAGGTCGCGGTGTCGGACGCGCTGTTCCGCGTCGCCGACCGCTGCGTTCAGGTGATGGGCGGGACGGGCGTGTCCGGCGACACCATCGTCGAGCAGGCGTTCCGGGAAATCCGCGCCTTCCGCATCTACGACGGCCCGACCGAGGTTCATAAGTGGAGCCTGGCCAAGAAGATCAAGCGCGACTGGAAGGCGGCGCAGGGATGAACGCTGGACGATGGATGCCGGCCATGCGGCCGATGCTGGTCCTCCTGCCGATCCTTATGTCGACCGCTGGGCATGCCGAGCCAGCGAACTTCGCCGCGCCGGAAGCGCCCACTTCGCAAGCCGGATATGGCGAGGACCTGCTGCCCAGGGACGAGAAGGACCGCGCCACCCTGCTCCGGACCGTCGCATTCGATGCGACCGTCTATGGCATGGCTGCCTATCTGCATTATGAGCAACTCTATCGGCAGGTGTTCGATCGAAGTTCGAGCAATTATACCGGATTCAACCGCTTCGCGCATGAGAGGAACCTGGCGGGGCCGGACTATGCCACCTTCAAGGTGCCCAATACGGACACGCTTTACTCCACCGCCTGGATCGACCTGAGCAAGGGGCCGGTCGAAATCGACATCCCGGCCACGCAGCTCAAATATTTCACGCTCAACATCTTCGACATTTTCGGCAATCCCAGCAATCTCAGCAATCGCACGATAGGCGTCAAAGGCAGCCGCTTCCTGCTGGTGCCGCGCGGCTGGCGCGGCATCCCGCCCGCCGGGGTCACGGTCTATCCAGCCGCCACCACCCAGCTATGGATCCTGATGCGCGCCTTCGCCCAGTCCGACGCCGAAGTCCGGACTGCGCGTGCTTTTCAGGATGCGGTCCGGATCATCGTTCCGGAAGGCGAAGGGACGGCGGACTCTGATGGCGAAACATCGCCACCACCACCCGCCTCTGGCGCTATCGGCTATTTCCGGGCGCTCGACTATCTGCTTCGGGCCAATGGCTGGCAGCCGGGCGAGGAGGCGCTTGTGTCGCGATTCCGGCTGCTCAGCATAGGCGGCGACCGCCCGTTCAACACTGACAGGCTGACCCCGGCCACGCGAGCCGCCATCGAAAGCGGTTACGCGGAGGCGCTGGACATGCTCACACGCGCCAAGTCGCAATTGGGCGAACCCACCGGCACGGGCTGGATGAAGGTCAACAAGGGCGTTTACGGTTTCAATTATCTGCGCCGGTCCGTCATCAACATGGCCGGCCTCGGCGCGAATGTGCGGGAGGAAAATGCGTCCTACACCACGTTCGCAGACGGCGATGGATCGGCGCTGGACGGCGCGTCGTCGCGCTACATGCTGCGGCTGCAAAGGCCTCCGCCCGTCAACAGCTTCTGGTCCGTCACCCTCTACGACGCGAAGACCTTCGCCCTTCATCCCAATCCGCTGCGCCGCTATCTGGTAAGCGACCGGACAAAGGGCCTGAAGGTGCAGAAGGATGGGTCGATCGAAATCCGCATCCAACACGCCGCATCCTCCGATGGAAACTGGCTTCCCGCACCGGCTGGCCCATTTTTCGTGGTGATCCGCGCCTACGGACCGAAGCCCGACATGCTGAACGGCCAATGGCTGCCCCCGCCCATTTCAAGGGAAGGCGACGCACGATGAATGCCCTGGTCGAAGACAATAGCGGCACCGCCGCCGTCCGCCCCGGCTATGAGCTGGATCTGGGAGCGCTGGACGCCTGGATGCGCGCCAATGTCGTCGATTATGGCGGGCCGCTCAGGGTCGAGCAGTTCAAGGGCGGGCAGTCCAATCCGACCTACAAGCTGATCACGCCGGGCAAGAGCTACGTCCTGCGCAAGCAACCGCCCGGCCCCCTGCTCAAAGGGGCCCATGCGCTCGACCGGGAGGCGAGAGTGCTCGCCGGCCTCTCCCGGGCAGGATTCCCGGTCGCCGCCGTCCATGGCCTGTGCACCGATCCCGCGGTCATCGGCACGATCTTCTACGTCATGGACATGGTGGAGGGCCGCATCTTCTGGGATGCCGCGATCCCCGACCTGTCCCCTGCAGAAAGAGCCGCGCTCTTCGATGCGATGAACGCCACGATCGCCGACCTCCACAGCATCGATCATGTGGCCGCCGGCCTTGCGGACTATGGCCGACCCGGAAACTATTTTGAACGGCAGATCGCGCGCTGGTCCCGCCAATATCTTGAGGACGCGGAGGCAGGGCGCGATCCCTATATGGACAGGCTGGTGGAATGGCTCCCCGCCCACATCCCGCCGGGCGAGGAAACGAGCATCGTCCATGGCGATTTCCGCATCGACAATCTGATCTTCCACCCGACGCAGCCGCGCGTGTTGGCCGTGCTCGACTGGGAGCTTTCGACGCTCGGCCATCCGGGCGCCGACTTCGCCTATCACGCGATGATGTATCGGATGCCGCCGCATATCGTCGCCGGCCTGGGCGGGAGCGACCCCGCCGCGCTCGGCATAGCCGATGAAGAGGCCTATCTCGCCGCCTATTGTCGGCGCAGGGGGCTGGCGGACATGCCGGGTTACGACTTCTATATCGCCTTCAACTTCTTTCGCCTCGCCGCCATCTTCCATGGCATCAAGGGCCGGGTCATTCGCGGCAATGCGTCCTCCGCGCAGGCGCGCGAGCGCGTCGCGGTGCTGCCGGAACTCATGCGTCTGGCGTGGCGGCAGGCGGAAAGGGCTGGCGCCCGATGAACAGCCCGGCCATCACGCTCGACATCGAGGACGGCGTCGCCTGGCTGACGCTGGCGCGCCCCGAAAAGCGCAACGCCGTCGATCCTGAATTCGCACTCCGCCTGCATGAACTGGCGGAGCACTGCGCGGCGGACCAGCAAATACGCTGCGTCGTCCTGACCGGAAGCGGCAAATTCTTCTGCGTCGGCGGCGACATCGATGCCTTCTCCGCGGCCGGGGAAGATGCCGAAGCGGCGGTCGGTGCCCTCGCGCACAGTTTCCATGCCGGCATTCATCGGCTTGCCACGATGGAAAAGCCTCTGGTCACCGCAATCAACGGCCCCGCGGCCGGCGCGGGGCTCAGCCTTGCGATATTGGGAGATATTGCGCTCGCAGCCGCCTCCGCGCATTTCACCTCGGCCTACAGCGCCGTCGGGCTGACGCCGGATGGCGGCGCATCATGGTGGTTGCCGCGCCTGATCGGGATGCGCCGGGCGCTGGAGATGCTGTTCACCAATCGACGGATCGGGGCGGATGAAGCGGCGCAATTCGGCCTTGTGACGCGCGTGGTCACCGACGATGCGCTCCGCGCCGAGGCGTCGACCGTCGCGTCGGCGCTCGCGAAGGGGCCGATCCGCGCACTCGCCAGATGTCGCGCCTTGTTGATGGAATCGGCAACCGCCGACCTTTCCGCCCAGCTGGAGCGCGAAGCCGCCTCGATTGCCGAATCGGCCGGTGCGGCGGAGGGGCGGGAAGGAGTCGCCGCCTTCCTGGCGAAGCGACCGCCGCGTTTCATGTAACCCAGGGCGATGGACAAAGCGCGCTGCAAGCCGCATGAACGTCGCAACCATGTCGGCAGGTTCGCGCCCTTGTCATGAGACCTAAGCAACTCAACTTTCCACTCAATCCCGATTACGGGACCGGCGCCACCATTCGCCGCGTATCCCTGCGCGCGCAATCCAATCGGGTCAACGCCCATCTCCTCGACAATTTTCACGAGATGCGCTGTTCCATCGTGCACGACTGCTCGATCGTGACCGCCATTACCGGCGAAAGCGTCCGCATTCCCACCACGGCATGCCCTGCCGCAGTCCACCAGCTTCAGTCCTTGGTGGGCCTGCCGATCAGCACGCGAACCCGCGACTTTTACGCCGGGGGGATTGCACGCCATCATTGCACCCACCTTCTGGACCTGGCTGTCATGGCCATTGGCCATGCTCAAAGACCATCGACGGAGATACTCTATGAAGCGGAGGTCCCGGACGAAGTCGAATTGCCTGTCCCCATGACGATCTGGCGAAATGGTCGGCTGGTCTGTCGCTGGCTGGTCCGGCAGGGCGCGATCCTGGAGCCGCTGGAGCTTCGGGGAAGGCCATTGGGAACAGGCTTTGCCGCATGGGCCAGTCTGGTTTTCGAGCAGGATCAACTTGAAGCCGCCACCATCTTGGCGCGTACTTGGCTCATAGCCATCGGTCGGCGCTACCGCCCCTCACAAGCTGCCGGTCGCCCTGCCCGCGACAATCCGGAGATGCTTGGACGATGTTACGCCTACAGCACCGGACCAGTGGAAACCGCGGTCATGACCGGAGAGAAGGAGGCTCATCTGCACCGTCTCCAGCGTGAAGCATAGGCACTTTTGACATTCAGCAACCATGGTCGCGACGGCGTAGCGGAAGATGCGCCCAAGGAGGGTCCGCATAGGACGTGCCTTCGTAGCGGCCTGTCTCATCGATGAAGCGCAGGACGGCCACAATCTCCTGCGCCGTGATTTTGGAGACGGGTCTGTTGCCGATCTTGGGATAGGTCTTGTCCAGCAGCCAAGGAATCTTGCTCGATGCGATCTCGGCCATGCCCCGAAAGCGAGCGACCGACCCTTTGCGAGATAGCGATAATTGAGGCGCCAAAGCTCCGCGCCGTTGGTCCGCACGAGAAGATAGAGACCACCGCCGCCCGACAGCTTTAAGTCCTTGGCTTGCGGTTTGGCGTTGGCTAGTTGGTCGCGAACAGGGTGCTCATCGGGGGTATCGTCCTTGCAAAGGACGGAAAACGATACCCTCGGATATACCACCCCTCGTGCCCAATTGGTGCCGTATCTGCCCGGATTTCACCGGACGGTTATAGCTCAAGGAACAACATATTTCAGCCGTTTCCGGGACGTCTTCGGACGGGAAAATGGTGCCAGAAGAGCTTTATCGCGGGGCACCTAAACGATTGATTTCGCAGTCAAATCATAGACTTGCGAAGTCGCCAGAGGGATCATTAGCACGATCTGAATTCGTGGAAAAGGCTGGACGTGAACGGACGGAGCGGTTCGAGCCCCGCTGGCAGCGGCTGGGGTCTGTCCGAAATACGCCTACAATTTTCGGACAGACCGTGGTTGCGACAAAGCTGAGCGATAAAAAGCGTTTATATAAATCAGATTGCGCGATATGGTGATCGATATAAAGGAGTGCTATCGATCATGCGTTGGAATTGGCAACAACCCGACTGGTCTAACTTCGCCTATGACGCGACGCGTCTGAGAGGCCGTGAGGACCAGTTTCTGAAGGGTGCCGGTATTCTGGTCGGTGTCATGGCCCACCTCCATGCCGACGATCGTCAGAACCTTTCCATCGAACTCATGGCACAAGAAGCTGTCGATAGCTCTGCAATTGAGGGAGAGATCCTCGATCGCGCGAGCGTGCAGTCGTCGGTCGCGAAGCATTTGGGGATCAAGGCCGACCACCGCCGAGCCAATGCCGCCGAGGCGGGCGCTGCAGAACTCATGGCGAATCTCTTCCGCAGCTATGGCGAGCCGGTCAGCGATGCCATGCTGTTCCATTGGCACGCCTTGCTCATGAACGGTAGGCGGGACCTCGCCGACATAGGCCGATATCGATCACATGCCGATCCCATGCAGATCGTATCGGGAGCCGTGCACGCGCCGAAGGTGCATTTCGAGGCGCCGCCATCGCAAGCGGTGCCAGGCGAGATGGACGCATTCATTGCCTGGTTCAACGATACCGGGCCGACGGGCCCTTCACCGGTGAGCGCGCTGACGCGAGCGGGTATTGCTCATCTATGGTTCGAGTCCATCCATCCCTTCGAAGATGGCAACGGGCGCCTCGGCCGCGCGATTGCGGAAAAGGCCCTGGCCCAAGGGCTTGACGCGCCCGCAATCACGGCTCTTGCAGAGATGGTCCAGCGCCATCGCAAGGACTATTACGCCCAGCTTCAGCGTGCGAGTATATCCAACCGGATCGACGATTGGCTCGAATGGTTCTCGGATATCGTGCTCGCCGCCCAACAGCGCACGCTTGATCGGGTTCATTTCCTCTTGGCTAAGGCAAAGCTGCTCGACCGTCTCCGCAGTCGGATCAACGCACGGCAGGAGAAGGCCCTGATCCGGATGTTCGCCGAAGGACCGGACGGCTTCAGGGGTGGCCTGAGCGCGGCAAACTACCGGACCATCACCGACGCAGCCCCCGCGACAGCCACTCGCGATCTCGCAGAACTGGTGGAGTTAGGAGCCCTTCGCAAGGAAGGAGAACTGAAGCACACAAGATACTATTTAAACCTCAGCGAATGACCAACCGCCCCGCACGTCAGATATTCTCTGTGCCGTGCGCGGTCAGGCTCGTTCGAGAACAGGCGGGAGCAAGCGTCCGAAAGCGTGATCAGCGGAGGGAAGGCTAACGTCGAGCTGGCGCCGCTAGTTCGCCGATCACTTGCCCGACAAGTCCACGCAACCAGCGGTGCGCCGGGTCGTGACGGTAGCGGACATGCCATGCCATCTCGACGGGGAAGGTGCCGAGATCGACCGGCGCGGGCAGAATATGCAAGCGAGGATCATGCGCTAACCGCCGGCAGATCAACCGTGGTAGGGTCGCAACGTAGTCGGTCACCCCGATCATCTCCGCCACAGCAAAGAAATTGGTGACCGACAGCGCGACCTCTCGCTTCAGGTTCTGCTGTGCCAGCGCCTGGAACAGCCCGGCGCGCATGCGGCCGGGCGGCACCACGTTGACGTGGCGCATGCCCTCGAACTGCTCGCGCGTGATCGCGTCGCCGATGTCCGGATGCCCGGCACGCACGACGCAGTCCAGCGCCTCGTCCATCAGATGCTGAACCACGAGATTGTCGGGCGGATCGATGATGCGGCCGAGCACCATCGCCGTGGTGCCGGAGACGACGCCGGTCTCGGTCAGGTCGTTGCCGTAAGGCGTGAGCCGCAGCTTGATGCGGGGCGCGACTTCAGCAAGCTTCGCTACCAGGACTGGCACGATCACGAACTCGACATAACCATTGGGCGCGATGGTGAAGAGTTGCTCGGCACTGGCGGGGTCGAAGTCCTGCTGCCCGAGCACGGCGTCATCCAGGCTGGCGAGTGCGTCCGCAATTTGCGGCGCCAGCTCCAAGGCGATCGGGGTCGGCTGGATGCCGTAGCGCTCACGGATGAACAGCTGGTCCTTCAGCATCAACCGCAGCCGGGCCAGCGCATTGGACAGCGCTGGTTGCGTCATGCCCAGACGCTCAGCGGCACGGGTGACGCTGCGCTCCTCCATCAGCGCGATGAAGATCGGCAGCAGATTGAGGTCGTAGCGCATGAGTTATGCTCTCACACATATATCTAAAATCCAAGAAATAAACTTCTGCAATGAGTGCGAAAGGCGCATCTCCTGGTCGTCCGGAATGCGGACGAGATCGAAGACAGGAGGTTTCCATGAGCAAGGGTAAGGTTCTGCTGATCGGCTCCAACGCCACCCGCATCGAGGTGCAGGGCAACAAATGGGGCGCTACGGGTCAGTATCTCAACGAGACGGTCGTCCCGGCGATGGCGCTCGAAGCTGCCGGTTATAAGGTCGTGCTCGCCACCCCGAACGGCAGCAAGCCGATCATCGATGCCGCGTCGGACGCGCCGGCGCATTTCGAGAATGACGAAGTGGCCTACCGCGCCGCTCGCGATTATTACGACAACAGCCCCGCCATGAACGCGCCGGTGACGCTACGCTCAGTCATCGATGGCGGGCTCGACCAGTATGCCGGTGTCTTCTTCCCCGGCGGCCAGGCCCCGGTGGTCGACCTGATGCAGGACGCCGAAGTGGGCGAGATCCTGCGTCACTTCCACGAAACGGCCAAGCCGACGGCGCTGCTTTGCCACGGCCCGATCGCGCTCGCCGCGGCGATGGATGATCCGCGTGCGTTCCGCGCCGCGCTGATCGCCGGCGCCGACGACAAGGCGCGCGAATGGGCGAAGAACTGGCCCTATGCCGGCTATCGCATGACGATCTTCTCAGGCAGTGAGGAGAAGGTGGTCGAGGATCACATCCTGCATGCCAAGATGTATTTCGACATGCCGCAGGCGCTGACCGCCGCCGGCGGCAAGGTGGAGACGACCGCCGTGGACTTCGAGCCGAACGTCGTCATCGACCGCGAGTTGATCACCGGTCAGAACCCGCGTTCGGACCACCCCATCGCCAAGGCGCTGGTCAAGGCACTCGACGCGCGGCAGACCGCGTGAGAACTCGGATGACCGGTGGGGCGCTGCGAACGCGCCCCGCCTCGTCCCTCCATCCATTCCAGGCAGGAGCAACCGCCATGACCAGCCATATCAAGATCGTCGCCGTGCTGACCGCTCGCACCGGCAAGGCCGACGCGTTGCGCCATCTGCTCGACGGCATGATCGCGCCTTCGCGATCCGAGCCCGGCAATCTGCGCTACGATCTCTGGACCGATCAGGCGGAGCCGGACCGGTTCGTGCTCGACGAGCTTTATGAAGACGCCGACGCGGTGGCAGCGCATCGTGCATCCCCGCACTTTCAAACCTATCTCGCCGCCATCAACGACCTCGCGGAGCGAAGCGCCTTCACGCTCGCGCCGGCGGCGGTCGCCTGAACGAGATCACAGAAACAGGGATCAACATCATGGCCCTCAAGGACATCCTTCCTCCAAACTCGGCTTCGGTGCCGCGCCGCTCGGTAATATGTTTCGCGCGATTCCCGATGCGGAAGCGCTCGCCACCGTCGAAGCAGCGTGGGACGACGGCATCCGCTATTTCGACAATGCGCCTTTCTACGGCGGTCTCGCTGAGATCCGCATGGGCGAGGCGCTCAGGGACAAGCCGCGCGATCAATATGTGATCAGCACCAAGGCCGGCCGGATCGTGCTCGACGAGGTGGATGATGCGCCGCGCGACAATGGCGAGAAGGGCGCCGTGTTCGCCAATGGGCGACCCAACAACGTGATCAACGACTATTCGCACGACGCGACGCTGCGCTCGATCGAGGACAGCCTGAAGCGCCTGCAGACCGACCATATCGACATCTTCTGGGTCCATGACGTGGCGCAGGACTTCTATGGCGACGAATGGCTGGCGAAGTTTGAGGAAGCCCGCACCGGCGCGTTCAAGGCGCTCGACCGGCTGCGCGACGAGGGCACGATCAAGGCCTGGGGCCTCGGCGTCAACCGGGTCGAGGCGGTCGAGCTGCTGCTCGATCTCGATGGCCCGCGCCCCGATGGTTCGCTGCTCGCTGGACGTTACACGCTGCTCGACCACGACCGTGCGCTCGAACGCCTCATGCCGAAGGTCGCTGAGCGCGGCTTGGGCATCGTTGTCGGCGGCCCCTATAGCTCGGGCGCGCTCGTTGGGGGGCCGAATTGCGTATTTCGCAAAAGTCGGACAGGAGCTTCGCTAAATCCCGGACAAGCGCTTCAGTAAATCCGGGACAGCAGGTGTAGGCAGTGGATGCCTGGTTTCTGTCAGGGTTGAGTGATTTCGATATTTGCGTCCTGGGTCAAGCCATGGGGAGCTTTTTGTCGCCGCATGCTGTCTCCTTTGAGCGTGATGCGATGGGCGTTGTGGACGATGCGGTCGAGGATGGCATCGGCGATTGTGGGCTCGCCGATCATTTTGTGCCAGGCCGCCACCGGGAGCTGTGCGGTGATGAGCGTGGATCTTCGGCGATACCGTTCCTCGAAGATCTCGAGCAGATCAAGGCGTTGCTGATCATTGAGACTATGGGTTCCCCAGTCGTCCAGAATAAGCAGCTGAACGCGGGCAAGCTTGTCGACGACGCGTGGGAACCGGCCATCGAGACGCGCAAGAGCAAGATCCTCGAACAGGCGCGGCATGCGCAGATAGAGGACGGAGTGATCCTGGCGCGCCGCCTGTCGCCCGAACGCACATCCCAGCCACGTTTTTCCCGTGCCGGTTTGGCCGGTGATGATAAGATTCTCATTTGCCTTGAGCCAGGCGCCCTGTGCGAGCGAGAGGATATTGCGGCGATCCAGTCCGCGGTGTGCCCCGAAGTCGATATTTTCGACACAGGCGTCGACAAAGCGCAGTTTCGCGCTGGCAAGACGATTGGTCAGCCGTCGATCAGCGCGGGTGGCGATCTCGCGGTCCAACATGAGCCCGAGCCATTCGTCTCGGGTCAGATCGCCAGCGGTGTCCTGCTCGGCAATGTCGCGCCATGCGGCCGCCATGCCCGCTAGCCCCAGGCTATGCATTTGATCAAGGGTAGGATGCGTCAGCACAAGATCGTCCTTTCTTCATTGATAATAGGACCCGCCACGGATGTTGCCGTGCGCCGGTGTTGGTTTGAGCGGCCCCGTTACCGGCTGGATCTTGTCGAACCCGGCCTTGAGGATGGCGTTGACGGATGAGTAGGTGACAGCGCCGATCACCAGCGCCCGATCGCAGGCGGCTTCAAGCCGATCGCGCTCGTAGCGCCGGGCCAGTGAGAGGACGCCCATGGCGGAGCGATAGCCCTGCTCGGGATGCGGCTTGTCGACCATCAGCCTTTCCACGAACGTCGCCGTATTCGGGCCCGTTTTCCTGGCGCGCTCGATCAGGCTCGCTGGCGATATATTCGCGTAGCGCTGATGCGCCTTGGGCATGTGCTCATTCACGGTAACGTGCCCACGGCGCTGCGATGTCCGCATATGGCTGGCAACCCGCGCATGATCGTAGAAGATTTCGACCACCCGATGCGTCAGGCGGATATCGACCTGCCGGCCGATCAGTCCGTGCGGCACGGAGTAAAAGGTCTTGTCGACCTCGACATGATAATCAGGATGGACCTTGGCGCGTTTCCACTCGGCATATTCGAACACCAACGTGGGTAACGCCGCCAATGCTGTCCGTTCGATCTCGTCAAAGATTGCGCGACGGGATTTTCCGATATGGCGCATGGGCCGATCATTGAGATCAACCAGCAAGTCCGCGATCGCAACATTGAGATCCGCCAGACTGAAGAAGCGCCGATTGCGCAGACGCGCCAGGATCCAGCGCTCCACGATCAACACTGCGCCCTCGACCTTTCCCTTGTCGCGCGGCCGCCGGCTCCGGGTAGGCAGGATCGTCGTATCGTAATGCTCCGCCATCGCCGCAAAGGTGGCGCTGAGCGTGGGCTCGAACCAAAGCGCCTTGGCAACGCCCGCTTTCAGATTGTCGCACACGATCGCGCGCGGTACCCCGCCGATAAAGCTCAGCGCACGGCACTGCGCGTCGATCCAGTCCGGCAGCTGCTGGCTCAGGCTCGCCATTGCGAAAGTGAAGGATGAAGCGCCCAGTACAGCTACGAAGATCTGCGCCTGGGTGATGACGCCGGTTACAGGATCGATCAGCGGCACAGTCTGCCCGGCATAATCGGTTTGCAGGACGGCACCCGCCTCATGGCGATTGCGGAAGCTGACATGGGTCCGCCGCTGGAAGGACAGGAACCGATCGCAAAACCATGTATAGCCATAGCCATTGGGATGGGCAGCTCGATATTCCTGCCACAGCAAAACCAGCGTCACTCCTTTGCGCTTGATCTCCCGCGCAACCACTGGCCAGTCCGGCTCATCCAGATCCTGAGGAGGACGGCCGACACGGCGAAATACCAGTCGTTCGATCGCTGCGTCATCGTCGTAACCAGCCGGCAACGGCCAGCCTGTCAGCCCTGCCTCGCGCGCCCGCAGCAAATAGGTCGACACCGTCGTCTTGCTCAGCTTCAGCCGCTCTGACACAGCCCGTACCGACAAACCCTGATCATAGGTCAGCCGGAGGATCGATCGCATGTCCTTCACGTCGGTTCGTCTCGCTTGCTTCCGCCTTGGCATCACCCCTCCCATCGCAACGATGAGGAGCAACAATGCCAGAGCGGCGCATCTCAAAACCTAACCTCGATCCCGTCCCAAACCCTGTCCGGGATTTAGCGGAATCGCTGTCCCATATTTACTGAAATGCCTGTCCGCGATTTAGTGAAATCACTGTCCGGGCTTTTCCGAAACACGCAGCCGAATTTCGAATATGCACCTGCCACGCCGGAAATTCTCGCCAAAGTTGCTGCGATCAAGGCAATTGCGGACCGCTACAGCATCAGCATGAAGGCGGCGGGGCTGCAGCCAATCCGGCGGTGGCAGCCGTCATCCCTGGAGCCAGCCGCCCGCAGCGCATCGCTGAGGACACAGCAGCGTTGAACCAGACGATCTCGGCCGACTTCTGGCGCGAGCTGCGCGATGCAGGTCTCGTCAATCCGGCCGCGCCATTGCCGCTCTGATCCTGATCCGGCGCGGTCTCGGAACCGCACGGTTTGCTAACGTGCGTCCCTGCGGAGGCAGCCTTGTTCATGGTCGTTGACGATGCCGACCGCCTGCCTCCAGGCATAGACGATCGTCGGCCCGACAAATTTTAAGCCGCGTTTTTTCATGTCCTTGGAGATCGACTCCGAGAACGGCGAGGTAGCGATCCACGCGCCGCCGGCGTTCTTGATCGGCTTGCCGTCGGTGAAGGCCCAGCAATAGTCGGTGAAGCTTTCGCCGCGCTCGGACATCTCGCAATAAATCTGCGCGCCGCGAATGGTGGCGCGGATTTTGGCTTGGGCGCGAACGATGCCGGAATCAGCCATCAAACGCGCGAATCGTCCTCGTCGAACCGGGAGACGGTCTACGGGTCGAATCCGGCAAAGGCCTTTCGAAGCCTTTTGGATGTCCTCGAGCGCCGGCCTGATCTGTGCGACGAAGATCCGCCCCGCATGGGTGAGCGAGACGCTGCGCGTGGTACGGTTGAACAGCCGCACCGCAAGCTGTCGCTCGAGCTTGCCAACCGCATTGCTTATGGCCGTTGTCGATATGCCAAGGTCCAGCGCCGCCGCGCGAAACGAGCCGCACCGCACGATGGCAAGAACGGACTCTAGGCCGTAGTGACGATTTAATCATTTGAGCCATAGCATGATGCTGGCGAGTTTGACGAAGCCGAGGAAGTTTGCGGCGAGTTTGTCATAGCGTGTTGCGATACGGCGCCACTGCTTGAGCTTGGCGAAGAAGCCCTCGATGCCCCAACGCTGTTTGTAGGCGATGCGATCATAGTGGTGCTGATATTTGCGATGGCGGCGAGGTGGGATGACCGGCTCGCCGCCTTGCTCGTAGATGAGATCGTGCAAACTGTCGGCGTCATAGGCCCGATCAGCCAGAACCTTGCCAGCCGGGATGCCGCGGATCAGATCGCAGGCGGGCGCCATGTCGTTTTGCTGTCCGGGGCCGAGGATGAAGCGGATCGGCAAGCCCAAGGCATCGACTACGGCATGGATCTTGGTGCCGAACCCGCCTCGCGAGCGCCCGAGAGCCTGGGCTTGAGCGCCCCCCTTTTTACCCGTGCCCCAGCCGCCTGGGCCTGGGCGCGGATCACCGTCGCATCGATCGCCAGCCATTCGATGTCGGGATCATCCGACACAGCCTCGAAGATCCGGTCGATCACGCCTTGCTCGACCCAGCGATAATAACGCCGCTTGGCGGTCTGATAGGGACCGAACTTCTCCGGTAGATCGCGCCAGCGTCCCCCTGAACGCGCCAGCCAGAGCAAGGCGTCAAGAAACAACCGTCCGTCACTGCGAGGACCGCGCTTGCCCTTGCGCCCGCCCGGAACGAACTCCCGCAGCCGCTCCCACTGATCATCCCGCAGCACTTCGCCTTCCACGCCAGCCTCCAAAAGCCAGCCTTGAATCACAAATCCAAACCGTCGTGAATCCCTAAAATGTCACTACTGCCTAGCTCGATCAATGAATGACGACTCATTATCCTGTTTTTCGTGACACGCTATGGCGATTTGTCTCGATTATCAGGCGAAAAGTCCATCGCTAAATCATCGTCATCACCATTGAGGAGATGACCATGACAATTGATCTACCCACGCCGATCGCCGCCTTTGTCGAGGCAAATGCGCGTCTCGATCTCGACGGCCTGATGAAGCCATTTCTGCGCGACGCTGTCTTCATCGACAATGGCAAGCGCTTCGAGGGACAGGCGGCAATCCGCCAGCTGTTCGAGGAAGAAGTTATCCCGGTGAAAGCGATCTTCGAGCCCGACACCGTTCGGGAAGAAGGCGGCGATGTCATCGTCGAAGGTCCCGCTCATGGCGACTTCCCGGGCAGTCCGCTGCGTTTCACCTATCGTTTCACGCTGGCGCACGGCGCCATCAGGACGCTGGAGACCACGGTATGAGCATCAAGGCAGATCCCGGCGAGTTCACCGGCAAGCGCGTGCTGGTCAGCGGCGGCACCAAGGGCCTCGGCCGCGCCACGGTCGAGCGCTTCCTAGCCGGCGGAGCGTGTGTCATCACAGCCGCCCGGGCAATCAAGGATACCATCGAGGGCGTCGAATATGTTCAGGCTGATCTGACCACGCGCGAGGGCGGCGAAGCGTTCGCCAAGGCGGCGCTCGACCGGCTTGGCAGCATCGACATCCTCGCGCACGTCGTCGGTGGATCGGCGTCGCCGGCCGGTGGCTTCGTTGCGCTGACCGACGAGCACTGGCTTGCCGAGCTGAACCTCAACCTCCTGACGACCGTCCGCCTTGATCGCCTGCTGATCCCACAGATGATCGAGCGCGGCGCAGGCACCGTAGTGCACGTCACTTCGATCCAGTCCGTCCTGCCGCTTCCCGAATCCACGACTGCCTACGCCGCCGCTAAGGCGGCGCTCAGGACCTACAGCAAGTCGATTTCGAAGGAACTCGGTCCAAAGGGTGTGCGGGTCAACGCCGTTTCACCCGGCTGGATCATGACCGAGGCGACCGGCGACTTTCTCGAAATGCTTCGAGCCGCCAATGGCGGCACGGTTGAGGATGCACGCCAGTCCGTGCTCGATGCCCTTGGCGGTATCTCGATCGGGCGTGGAGCCGAGCCTGAGGAGGTGGCGGACCTCATCGCATACCTCGCCTCGAACCGCGCCGCCGCGATCCATGGCACTGAGTTCGTCATCGACGGCGGGACCATCCGCACCGTTTGAGAGCGCCGACCTGGTGATCGGCAAACCGTGGCGATCCTGCGCTCCGAATATGCGAGGCCTCTGCCGGTCGATCGGCTGGCAGCGGCGGCGGGGATGAGTCAGTCCGCCTTCCACCAACATTTTCACGCTGTGACGTCGCTCTCGCCGCTGCAGTTCCAGAAAGCACCTGCGGCTGCTTGAAGCGCGCCGACTGATGCTGTCGGAAGGGCGCAATGCCAGCAACGCCGCCTTCGACGTGGGGTACGAAAGCGTATCCCAGTTCAACCGCGAATATAGCCGGATGTTCGGTCGGCCGCCGGTTAGAGACGTCAGGTCGGCACGAGGCAGGGCTATTGCCGCATAATTACATGAGGCGGCAAATCGACGATCAAGGCATTGGTGGCGCCACTCTGCTGCGACCATCGACGGCTTGCCCCGCAAAAGGTTACCGCCGACCCACACGCAATCTGAAATAATTGCAAAGAGAGGTGACCGGGGCGGCGTGGCGGTCGAATAAGAGATCATGCGCTCGGACTTCCTCACGAGATTGATCTCAAAGCCTGCGTCGGACAAGGCGCCGGCCAGCCGTGAGCGTCCGTCCCGAACTGCGCCGGACGACTGGAGCAGCCTGATGGTTGCGGCACAAAACGGCCACGGTGGCGCCTATCGTCGGCTGCTCGGCGAGATGTCCGAGTGGCTTACGCGCTACTTCCAGCGGCGGCTGCCGCCGGGCAATGTGGATGACGCCATCCAGGAGACGCTGCTTGCCGTCCATCGGCGGCGCCACACATATGATCCCCAATATCCGCTGGGACCCTGGCTGGCGGCGATTGCCAAGAACAAATGGGTTGACCAGCTGCGCAGCCTGGCGCGCCGACCCGTGGACGAGCTGCCCGACGACATGGCCGTGGGCGACCATGAGGCTTCGGTGGTCAGCAGTTCGGTTCTGGCCAGCCTGCTTGACGAACTCCGCCCCGCGCAGGCCCAGGCGATCCTGCTGGTCAAGGTGCAGGGCTACAGCATCGAGGACGCATCCGGCCAGACTGGCCTCTCCCCCTCGGCCGTGAAGATGAACATCCACCGCGGGCTCGCGCGCCTGTCGGCCATCATTGAGAAGACCCACGATGTCGAATGAATCCCTGATCGCCGACCTGTCCTCGGACCTAACGCCCGTTCAGCGCCGCAGCATGCTGCGCGAGGGCGGACTTGTCCTCGCGCTGGGTGCCGCGGAGCTCATGCTCTTCCTGGGCCTGGGCGCGATGCGGCCGGACATGAGTCACATGGCCGGCTCGCCGTTTTTGATGTGGCGGGTGGGAAGTCTCGGCCTGCTGGCGGCGATCGCCTGCGTGCTGGCGATCCGGTCCTTCTCACCAACGGCGCAGCCGCGCCGGGGGCTGATGCTCGCCTGCGCCCTCACGGTCGCGGCCATCGTCGGGGGCGTGTTCGTCACCCCCGATGGCGCGAGCGAGCGAGCGCTGCTCGATCGCATCAATCCGGCCAGCGGAATCGTGTGCGCCACCTCGATCTTCGTGCTCTCGGTACCGATCGTGGCGCTGCTTGGCGCTCTGATGCGGAAAGCCGCGCCGACCCAGCCACGGCTGAGCGGGCTTGCCTCCGGCATCGCCGCCGGCGCCTGCGGGGCTTTCGTCTTCGCCTTCTGCTGCCCTTTCAACGACCCTCTTTACGTGGTGGTCTGGTATAGCATCGGGTGCGCCGCCGTGACGGCCGTCGCACGATGGCGCCTACCGCGACGCTTCCGCCTCTAGCCAAAACCGACGCGGCAAATCGCGAGCCGCGCACCGCCTGAACCGACCATCACCGATCCACCCGGATTTCGGGACGGGAGACGTGCGCCTGCATCACAAAAAGGAACCATGCCATGAAGACCGTCACCGACACGAAGTCCCCGGACCGGGACTGGCTCAAGACCTATTATTATCTGCGCTTCGCCGTCTCCGCGATCTGGGTCGCACTCGCCTTCACGGTGGCGAAGGCCATGCCGCCGCTGGCTGCGGTGATGCTTGTCGCCTATCCCGCTTGGGACGCGCTGGCGAACTATCTCGACGCCAGCCGGAGCGGCGGCTTGGCGAGAAACAAGAGCCAGATGCTAAATTTCGTCGTCAGCATCGTGACTGCTGTCACCGTCGCCGCGACCCTGCCGCACGGGATGCATGCGGTTCTTCAGATCTTCGGCGTGTGGGCGGTGCTCTCAGGCCTGTTCCAGCTCCTGACCGGGGTACGGCGCTGGAAGTCCTATGGCGCGCAGTGGGCGATGATCCTGAGCGGCGCTCAGTCGGGGCTCGCCGGGGCGCATATGCTCAGCAAGGCCGCTGGCGCGGCACCGGTCAGCATCGCCGACATCGCACCCTACGCCGCCTTCGGCGCATTTTATTTCCTCATCTCGGCGGTCTCACTGACCATCAGCGCCGTGCGCCGACGCTCCAGGGCCGTCGCCGCTTGACACACGTCCGAACGCGGGCCGTGCATCACGCGGCCGCGTTTACGAGATGGTTCGATACCGTAGAGATGAACGCGCGAAGACGCACGAGACGCCGTAGGTCTCGGTGGTATCCCATCCAGATGTCTCGCGTCGGCGGAGGCTTCGGTAGCTCCAGTCTGCGGATGCCCGGGATCTGACTGCCGACCACGCGAGGCAGGACGGCGATGCCGACATCTTCCCGACACATGCGTCCCTGAACGTTGCGATTGTTCGATCGCAGAATTGGTCTCGCATTGGGGAAACTCTCGATCAGCCATTCGATGTCCGGGAAATGGCCCGTGGATGTGTCATGGGTGATCAGCCGGAATCCGGTCCCATCGCCATATTCGGGATCGGCCGCTTCCTCGGCGATGTAGACATCGTAATCGAGCCTGAAGAGCCGCCGCTGAACGACATCGGCCGAGTTGAACGGGACGATCCGAAAAGCGACGTCGGCCTCGCGCTGGGCAAGGTTGAAGAGGCGCGTCCCAGTCTGGATCTCCACGTCGACATTGGGGTAGGCTTTCGAGAAATCTGCCAGGATGGGAGGAAGGACATAGGCGCCGAACCAATCGGCTGACGAGATGCGCAGACTGCCTTTGAGGTTCTGCTCCTGCCCTGCGAGCCGGCGCTCCATGGCCAGCGCGCCTTCTTCCATTTGCTCGGCCAGCGCGATGATCCCGTGGCCTTCCTCGGTCAGAACAAGACCGTCTGCCGTGCGCTGGAACAGGGTATGACCGACCGCCTGTTCAAGGGCGCGAAGGCGTCTGCCCACGGTCGGATGGCTTGTCTGAAGCGACCGCGCAGCGCCGCCGAGCGAGCCGGATCGCGCAATCGCCAGGAAAATCCTCACATCACTCCATTCCATGGACCACCTGCACAAAAATGAACGACGGGAATACATTTCTGTCAGTTAAAGAACAAATCTAAACACCTACATCGCCTCTATCGTCTGGAGGTGCACAATCATGAAGACCTGGTTCATCACCGGCTGTTCGAGCGGCTTCGGTCGGCGGCTCGCGCTCGCCGCAGCAGAGCGCGGCGATCGGGTGATCGCGACCGCCCGCAATGTGAAGGCGATTGAGGAAATGGCCGCACCGTTCGGCGGTCGCATGATCACCTTGCCACTCGACGTAACCAATCCGGCCGCGGCCAAAGGGGCGGTCGCCAAGGCGGTCGAGACGTTCGGCGGGTTTGACGTGCTCGTGAACAATGCCGGCTACGCCCTGTTCGGCGCGATCGAGGAAGGCATGCCCGAGGAATATCGGCCGATGTTCGAGGTGAACGTCTTCGGCCTGATCGAGACTACCAAAGCAGCCCTGCCTGTGCTGCGGCGCTCGGGCGGAACGATCGTCAACATGTCGTCCGGCGCGGGTATCGAGGGCCGCGGCGGCGGTGGTTATTACCACGCCGCCAAGTTTGCGGTGGAAGGCATTTCCGAAGCGCTCGCCGGGGAGCTGAAGCCGTTCGGCATCCGTGTGCTGATCGTCGAGCCCGGGCCGTTTCGTACCGACTTCCTTGGCCGGTCGATCGCCATGGCCGCCAACGAGATGCCGGAATATGCCGCAACCTCACGCAAGCCCTATCGCGAGACGAACGACGGCAATCAGGCGGGCGATCCCGACAAGGCAATCGCGGTGATCCTCCAGGCGGTCGATGCCGATGATGCGCCGCTTCACCTGCCGCTCGGCCCGGCCGCGCACGCTATCGCCGAGCGAAAGCTGGCGGCCTTCCGCAGCGATATCGACGCCTGGCGCGCTGTCACGATCGCCACCGACTTCGACCCTGTTTGAACATCAACATCTGACTGGAGGGCGATCATGATCGCAGCCTTGCAAGGCTTTACCCAGCAGCTGGTGCCGGTGAACGGCATCAAGATCAACGCAGTCACAGGGGGCTCGGGCCCGCCGATCCTTCTGCTGCACGGTTGGCCGGAAACATGGTGGGAATGGCACCATGTGATGCCGCTGCTGGCCGAGCATTTCAGCGTGGTGGCCATCGACCTGCGCGGCGCCGGTTTCTCCGACTGTCCGCAGGGCGGCTATGACAAAGCGAACATGGCGCGTGACGCGCATGAGGTCATGATCGCCCTCGGCCACGAGCGCTACGCCGTGTGCGGACATGACATCGGCGGAATGGTCGCCTTGCCGCAGGCTGCTCTCTATCGGGAGGCTGTCACCCACCTCGCCGTCCTCGACGTTCCGCTTCCTGGCTGGACCGGATGGGAAGCGACGACCGCGAGGCTCTGGCACTTCGGCTTCCATATGAACCGGGACCTGCCTGAGCGCCTCATCCATGGCCGCGAATCTGACTATATCTCGGCCTTCATGGCGGAGCGGTTCTACGATCATAGCCGCTTCGATCCGGCCGATGTCGAGATCTACGCCAGGGCGATGGCACTGCCCGGCCGCTTGCGTGGCGGCATGGAATGGTATCGCACCCTCAAGGCCGATCATGCGGCAGCGCTCGAGTACAAGAAGCAACCGCTCGGGATACCGGTGTTCGGCCTAGGCGGGGACCAGCGCTTCGGTCCGCAGATGGTGCCCATGCTCGAGGAGTTCGCCACCCATGTGACGGGCGGTTCGATCGCGAGGTGCAGCCACTATGTCGCGGACGAGCGGCCGGATGAAGTCGCAGCCGCCCTGATCGCGTTCCTCAACCCAAATTGAAACCCGCTGTCCGTCCCCCTGTGAGCCGGGCAGATCGCAAACAGCAAAGGAACTGTCATGACCGTACCCGTCATTCGCGGTGTCAATCACATCGGCATCACGGTACCCGACATCGAAGCCGCAAAATCGTTCCTGGTAGAAGCGTTCGGCGGCCAGCTGATCTACCAGTCCTTCGGCCCGCAGGACCCGCCGCGGCAGGGGCCGGAGTTCGAGCGCGCCGTCGGTGCTTTCCCCGGCACAGTCGTGCGCGCGCAGGCAATGGTCAAGATCGGCACCGGGCCCGATATCGAGCTCTTCGAAATGCACGGCCCCGAACAGGCCCAGCCGATCCGTGCGAGCGACTTCGGCATCACGCACTTCGCGCTCTATACCGATGATATCGACGCATCGGTCAAGCGCTTCGAAAAGGCGGGAGGCATACCCCTAACCGCGCCGCGCGCTATTCCCTATGCGACCGAGAAGGGTCCTGGAAACAAGGTCTGCTACTGCCGCATGCCGTGGGGCACGACAATGGAATTCATCACCACGCCGGACCGCATGGCGTATCATGACCAGACGGATCTGCGCAGATGGCAGGACGAGGACTAAGCTGGACGCAGATAGGGGGGCCGCGTCATCGGCGACCGCCAACCGTCAAGCATTACAAAGACGATCGCTGCCGGGCGCGTTCCCTTATTTCACCAATCCCTGCGTGAGGCCTGATGAATAACGATATGGCCTGGCAGGGGCATAGTTTAACCACCGTTCAGTTCGGCCAGAGCTCAGCACAGGGAAGGGTGATTAGACGTTCTCGAACGTCCCCGGAAGAACAAATGGTGCCCAGAAGAGGACTCGAACCTCCACGACCTTGCGATCGCCAGCACCTGAAGCTGGTGCGTCTACCAATTCCGCCATCTGGGCACGGGGTAGGAGCGCGCAACTAGCCGCTGGCCGGGGGGCTGTCAATCACGGCAGGCGCATTATTTTTTATTTTTCTGGTTTCCAGGCCAAGAGCTTTTTACGGGCCTTTTTCAGGCCCCTGCCGTTGAACCGGAGAAATAGCATGGATCGTCCCGACGTTGCGCCGCCCGCCTTTCACCCTCGGCCGGACGGGTTGCGGCTGGCCTGTCGGCACCGGCCCGGCACCGCCCCCACGATCGTCTTCCTGCCCGGCTACATGTCCGACATGGAAGGCGGCAAGGCGGTTGCGCTGGACGGTTGGGCGCAGGATCAGGGCCGGGCGATGCTGCGGCTCGATTATGCCGGCAATGGCGCGAGCGAGGGACGGTTCGAGGATGGCACGCTGGCGAGTTGGCGCGACGATGCGCTGCTGCTGATCGATTCCCTGACCCAGGGGCCGGTGGTGCTGGTGGGATCTTCCATGGGCGGCTGGCTGGCGCTGCTGATCGCGCTGGCCCGGCCGGAGCGGGTGGCGGGGCTGGTCGGCATCGCGGCGGCGCCGGATTTCACCGAATGGGGCTTTACCGACGCGGACAAGGCCCTGCTGGCGACGGAAGGACGGATCGTCGAACCGACCCCTTATGGCGATAACCCCTATGTCACCACCTTGGCCTTCTGGGAATCGGGCCAGTCGCTGCGGCTGCTGGAGGGGGAGATCGCGATCGATTGCCCGGTGCGGCTGTTGCAGGGGCAGGCCGACCCCGACGTGCCCTGGCGAACGGCGTTGCGGATCGCGGAGCGGCTGCGTTCATCCGATGTGCAGACGCTGCTGATTAAGGATGGCGACCATCGCCTTTCCCGCGACCCGGACATCGCCCTGCTGATCCGGACCGTCTCCAGCCTGTTGGACAGCCTCTGATGCCCTTCCTCTTCCTCCCGCTGCTGCTGCTCGCCCCGCAGGCCTATGATCCGGAGGTCGAGGCGGTGATGAACCGCAAGAGGAAGGAAAAGGCGGAAGCGGCGGCTTCTGCGTCGGCCGCTCCGGCGCGGTCAGGAGCAGGAGCGAGTGAGGGCCGCATTCCGGTGCCGGACAAATATGCGGCGAAATTCCAGGCCTGCCTGGACCAGGCGGTGGAGGCGCCGGACAAGGGCGTCGCCTTCGCTCAGCAATGGCGGATCGACGGCGGCAGCTTCTATGCGCGCAACTGCATGGGCTTTGCCTATGCCCGCGCCGAACGCTGGGCGCCCGCCATCGTCGCCTTCGAACAGGGGGCGGACGAAGCCGAACGCAATGGCAAAATGGTGCAGAGCGGCCGGCTCTGGGCGCAGGCCGGCAATGCCGCGCTGGCTGGTGGCGACGCCGCCAAGGCGCGGGACGATTTCGACGCGGCGCTGGCGCGCGGGTTGCCCGACGGTCTGGAGAAGGGCGAGGTCCATCTGGACCGCGCCCGCGCGCTGGTGGCGCTGAACGATGTGAAGGGCGCCCGCGCTTCGCTCGATGCGGCGCTGGATCAGGTGCCGCGGGACCCGCTGGCCTGGCTGCTTTCGGCCACGCTGGCCCGGCGATCGGGGGAAATGAAGCTGGCGCAGGCGCATATCGCGCGGGCGGTGCAGCTTTCGCCCGACGATGCCTCCGTCGCGCTGGAGGAAGGCAATATCGCCATCCTCACCGATCATGAGGATGTGGCCCGTTCCGCCTGGCAGCGGGCGGTGAAGCTGGCGGCGGAAGCGCCGGCGGGAAAGGCGGCCGCCGACAATCTTTCCCGCCTGCCGCCAAAGCCCGCCCGCTGAAGGGCGACCAAGGAACCTCCGCCCGCCATTCTCCGTTGGCCCGCCAGGCGGGACGCGAGGGGAAAAGGAGCATGAGGATGCCGGATCGTCATGGAAGGATCGCGGCGCTGGGCCTGCTGACGGCGGGCGCGCTGGCGCTGACCGCCTGTTCGCATGGCGCGACGCGCGGCGGGCTGATCGGCGGGCGGGCGGCGCCGTGGTGGGCTCCGCCACCGGCCTTGGCACGGTGGAGGGCGCTGTGATCGGCGGCGCTGCCGGTGCGATCATCGGCGACGACAAGGATTGATGGCTATTTGAGGTAAAAGTCGACGGTCGTGACGACGCGCACCTTCTTATAGGGTGTGTCGCTCGACCCGTCGGCTTCGCCATCACGCGGTTCGATCGAGAAATAGCCTTGCGTCGCGCTCTTGATGCCGCCGACGCTCGCCCCGCTGTCGCGGGCGAACTGCTCGGCGGCGGCGCGGGCATCCCTGGTCGCGGCGGCGACCATCCGGGGCTTCACGTCGTTGAGCCTTGTGAAACTGTAGCGCATGCCCGACCCCTCCTGCAGCGTGACGCCCCGCCGGACCAGGTCGAATTGCTGCGCCACGGCGCGCTGGGCGCGGGGAATGTCGGTGGTGCGCAGCAACATCCGCTGGGTGATGGTGATCGTGTTGACGCCATTGTTGATATATTGGTTGACCCCGGCGCCGGTGGCGGTCAGCGCATCCGGCCTGAAGCCGAGGCCGGCGAAATAGGCGCGCAGTTCGCGGGTGTTATTGTCGATCTCCGCCCGGACAGCGGGCAGGTCGAAACCGGTGGCGGAATAGCTGATCGACCAGGTGGCGAGGTCCGCGGTCACATCCCTTTCCGCCAGTCCGCGCACGGTGACGGATCGGTCCGCCGCCTTCGCCCGCTTGAGCCCATCGCCCAGCAGATAGCCGCCGCCGACCATGCCGAGCGCCAGAACGGCCGCGCATCCCATGAAAAGCTTGTCATGATAAGTTAAGGCCATGCCTGCCTCCCTCTTCCGTCGAAGCCCGACGCATCTTATCTTGGAAGCGTCTTAGGTTTTCAGAGATGAACCGTTGCTTTATGGCGACGAATGGAGTGACTTCTTGCCCAAATATCTGCACACGATGATCCGCGTGACCGACATTGACCGCACCGTCGACTTCTTCCGCCTGCTTGGCCTAGAGGAGCAGAAGCGCATCGACAATGCGCAGGGGCGGTTCACGCTGGTCTTCCTCGCCGCGCCCGGCGATGAAGAGGCGCAGGTCGAACTGACCTACAACTGGCCGGCGGAGGACGGTACGCCGCCGGAGGTCTATGGCGGCGGACGCAATTTCGGGCATCTCGCCTATCGGGTCGAGAATATCTACGAGACCTGCCAGCGGCTGATGGACGCGGGCGTCACCATCAACCGGCCGCCGCGCGACGGTCACATGGCCTTCGTGCGGACGCCGGACAATATCTCCATCGAACTGTTGCAGGACGGACATCTTGATCCGGCCGAACCCTGGGCATCGATGCCCAATGTGGGAGCCTGGTAGGCCATGCTGGAGGTCGTCCGCATACCCGTTCTGAGCGACAATTACGTCTGGCTGCTGCATGACGACGCCAGCGGGGAGACTGTGGCCGTCGATCCCGCCGTGGCGGAGCCGGTGCTGGAAGCGGCCCGGCAGAGGGGTTGGACCATCGGCCAGATCTGGAACACCCACTGGCATGGCGACCATGTCGGCGGCAATGCGGCGATCAAGGCGGCGACGGGCTGCATCATCACCGGCCCGGCGGCGGAGGCGGATAAGATCGGCACGCTCGACCGCAGGGTGCGGGAGGGCGACAGCGTCCGCATCGGCGCCCATCAGGCCACCGTGCTGGAGGTGCCAGCCCATACCGCCGGGCATATCGCCTATCATCTGACCGACGACCGCCTGATCTTCGTCGGGGACACGCTGTTCGCCATGGGTTGCGGCCGGCTGTTCGAGGGAACGGCGGCGCAGATGTTCGCCAATATGCAGCGCTTCGCCGCCCTGCCCGACGATACGGCCGTCTATTGCGCGCATGAATATACGCAGTCGAACGGCCGCTTCGCCCTGACGGTGGAGCCGGACAACGCCGCCTTGCGCGCCCGCATGGGGGATGTCGACGCGGCGCGTTCGCGGGGAGAGGCCACGGTGCCGACCAGCATCGGGCAGGAACGCGCGACCAATGTCTTCATGCGCGCCCGCGATGTCGCGCAACTGGCCGAACGGCGCGCGGCGAAGGATGCGGCGTGACGGTTTTCGCGCTGCTTTGTCGTCCTGCAAGCGGGACGAATGAGGAGAGATGCCATGCGTCCATGGATGTTGCGTTCCAGCCTGTGCCTGGCCCCGCTGCTGCTGGCCGGATGTTCGGACAGCTATGAGCCGCCCAGGCTGACCGAAAAACAGACGAGCGAGCTGGAACGGGCCCTGGCGGGCAAGGTGCCGGGCGAAAGGACGAGCTGCGTCAATCGGGAATCCCAGTCCAATCTGACGGCCATCAGCAACAGCGTCCTGCTGTACCGGGTCAGCCGGCGGCTGGTCTACCGCAACGACCTGATCGGCAGCTGTTCCGGGCTGTCGCGCGGCGACACGCTGATCATCAGGACCTGGGGATCGCAATATTGCCGCGGGGACCAGCTGACCAGCGCCGACCTGATGACCGGCATGGTGACGGGAAATTGCGCGCTGGGTGACTTCATCCCCTATCGCGCGCCGTCGAAATAGGGTTGCTTCCTTATGGCGTCCTGGTCCTGCAAAGGCAGGAACAGGATCAGCCAGGCTTCACCCCTTGTACAGCGCGTCGAGCCGTTCCTGATAGCGGGCGCGGATGACGTGGCGGCGGATCTTCATCGACGGCGTCATCTCGCTATTGTCGATGGTGAAGGGCTCATCCGCCAGGATGAACCGCCGCACCCGTTCGATCACGGACAGGTCGTCATTCACCCGGTCGACCGCCGCGCGCAGCGCCGCCTGATAGGCGGGATCGGCCGCGATCCCTTCAACCTTCCGTCCCTGCGCCTGCGCCCATTCCCGCGTCCATTCGGCATCGGGCACCAGCAGACCCACCAGATGCGGGCGGCGGTCGCCATAGACCATCGCCTGCCCGATCTCCGGCTGGAGCGTCAGCATGCCCTCCACCTTCTGCGGCGAGACATTGTCGCCCTTGTCGTTGACGATCAGGTCCTTCTTGCGGTCGGTGATGCGGATGCGGCCCTTTTCATCGATCTCCCCGATGTCGCCGGTGTGGAGCCAGCCATTTTGCAGCGCCTTCTCCGTTTCCGCGGGATTGCGCCAATAGCCGTGCATCACCAGTTCGCCGCGCACGAGAATCTCGCCATCCTCCGCGATCCGCACCTCCACCCCGTCGAGCGGCGGGCCGACCGTGTCCATCGCGATCCCGGCGCGGGGGCGGTTGCAACTGATCACCGGCCCCGCCTCGGTCTGGCCATAACCCTGGAGCAGCGTCAGCCCCATCGCGTCGAAGAACAGGCCGACATCCGGATTGAGCGGCGCCCCGCCCGACACCAGCGCCTTCATCCGCCCGCCGAAGCGCGCCGCGATCTTCGGCTTCAGCGTGCGCGCCAGCAGCGCCTTCATCGGCAGGTCGAGCAGCGATTTTCGCCCGCGCTGTTCCCTGGCCGCGATGCGCAGCGCCTGGCCCAGCAGATAGGTGGGGAATTTGCCCTGCTTCTCGACCGACTTGATGATGCGGGCGCGCAGCACTTCGAACAGGCGGGGGACGACGACCATGATCGTCGGCCGCGCCTCCTCGATATTGCTGGCGAGTTTTTCCAGCCCTTCCGCATAATAGATCTGCCCCGCCGCCATGATCGGCAGGAACTGGCCGCCGCTATGTTCATAGGCGTGGGACAGCGGCAGGAAGGACAGGAACACCTCTTCGTCCCGGCCGAAATCCTCCTCCAGCAACTTGTCCGCCCCCTCGATATTGCAGAGGATGGCGCCATGATGCTGCATCACCCCACGCGGCGCGCCGCCGGTGCCGCTGGTGTAGATGATGCAGGCCAGATCGTCGCGCTTCGCCGTCTGGCCGGCGGCGCAGGCATCGATGTCGGTGGGATAATGGGCGATCAGGTCGCTCCACAAATGGCAGGCGACATGACCCTGCATGCCGCGCAACGGCTCCATGCCGATGACGAAGCTCGCCTGCGACCGCAGCACGGCTGGCATCAGGTTCTGCGCCAGCCTGGCGGTGGAGACGATGACGGCCCGGGCGCCGCTGTCGGTCAGGATATGCTGATGATCGCGCGTGGTGTTGGTGGTGTAGGTCGGCACGGTGACGCAGCCCGCGGCCATGATGGCAAGGTCCGCGATGCAGAATTCCGGCCGGTTCTCGCTCACCAGCATCACCGGATCGCCGGGCCTCAGTCCCTGCGCCTGCAATGCGCTGGCCAGTGCGGCGACGTCATGGGCGACTTCGGTCCAGCTCAGCGACTTCCATTGGCCAGCCACCTTGCGCCAGAGGAAGGGCGTGTCCCCCATCGCCTTGGCGCGGGCGAAGAACATGGTCACCAGATTGGGAAAACGCTCGATCGCGCTCAAAACGGCATCTCCTCATTCGCGGCGCGTCTTCGGCGCGCCTATCCGCCTGCCCGGCAGGCTATACCCTCGCCATGCCGTAACGGCCATGATTTTTCGCGGGTTTTCGGAGATCCCCTCCGGGTCGCGGGGAGATGCGATTCAGCGGCGGCAATGGGGGATGGAAAGCGGACATGCGCTTCCATAGGGCGGGCCATGGTCCTGCGCAGGATCATGGCGCGCCGGGGGCCGGCCCAGTGTTCACCCACACAACGCTGATCGACAGGATCAGCTCAGATGAGCGAATTCGCCATAGCCGCCCTGGAAGAAGAGCAGCGGCTTGCCCGGCGTTTCCACCTCCAGCGCGATGACCCGGCCCAGCACGATATAATGGTCGCCCGCTTCATGCACCGCTTCGAGCCGGCAGTCGATCCAGGCCACCACCCCATCCAGGATCGGGGAGCCATTGGCGGAGACGCGATGCGTCACCCCGGCGAACTTGTCGTTCGCGCCCTTGGCCGAAAATTGCTGGCAAAGCGGCTTCTGGTCGCTGGCGAGGATGTTGACGCAGAATTTCCCCGCCCTTTCGATCCGCGGCCAGCTCAGCGAATTCTTGGCAGGGAAAAAGGCGACCAGCGGCGGATCGAGCGAAACGGAGGTGAAGGAACCGACGACCATGCCCGTGGGCGCATGATCGTCCTCCACCGCCGTCACCACGCAGACCCCCGTGGGATAATGCCCCAGCACACGGCGGAAAGTGCCGCTGTCGAAGGCGATGGCCTCGCTCATGCGCGGGCGCCCTGAAGGGGAAAAATATTGTCACTGATCTTCATCGTCGCCTCTCTTCCAGACTCGGCCGGGGCATGGCAAGCGAATCCCGCTGATAAGCTCATGAGTTTCCTTTTCCGGGAAATCGCAATGCTACCTTAACCGGCAATTGCACGCTACAGCACGGCATGATCTCGATTCATCCGCTATGCGATATTCCTGAAATCCGGGCCGGCGACGATCTGGCGGCGGTGCTGCGCGACAGTCTGGCGAAGGCGGGCCTGTGGCCGCTCCAGGCCGGCGATGTGCTGGTCGTGACGCAGAAGATCCTGTCCAAGGCGGAAGGACGGATGGTCGCGCTGGACAGCGTCGAGCCGGGCGCGCAGGCGCTGGAGCTGGCCGCCACGACGCGCAAGGACCCCCGGCTGGTCGAACTGGTGCTGCGCGAAAGCAGCAGCGTGGTGCGCGCGGTGCCCCATGTGCTGATCACCCGCCACCGGCTGGGCCATGTGATGGCGAACGGCGGCATCGACCGGTCCAATATCGGGCCGGGGGATGAAGATCGCGCATTGCTGCTGCCGCTCGATCCCGACGGATCGGCGCGCGGCCTGCTGGGGGCGCTGGCGGGGCCCGAGGCGGCCCGGATCGGCATCGTCGTTTCCGACAGTTTCGGACGGCCATGGCGCCACGGCGTGGTGGGCGTCGCGATCGGCGCTGCGGGATTGCCCGCGCTGGTCGACCGCCGCGGCGAGGAGGATCGGGACGGACGGCGGCTGGAGGTGACGCAGATCGCGCTGGCCGACCAGATCGCCACCGCCGCAACGCTGGTGACGGGCGAGGGCGCGGAAAGCGTGCCCGCCGCCCTGCTGCGCGGCGTGGCCCTGCCCGAAGGAGATGCAGGCGCGGGCGCGCTGGTCCGCCCGCTGGAAGAGGATCTGTTCCGGTGAGCGGCCGCATCGTCGTTCTGACCGGGGGCGTCGGCGGCGCCAAGCTGGTGCTGGGGCTGATGCAGGTCTGCCCGCCGCAAGACATCACCGCCATCGTCAACACCGGCGACGATTTCCGTCATCTCGGGCTGGCGATCTCTCCCGACATCGACACGCTGCTCTATACCCTGTCGGGCAGGGCCAATGCCGCGCAGGGCTGGGGCCGCGAGGGTGAGACATGGAGCTTCATGGACGCGCTCAAATCGCTGGACGGCGAGGACTGGTTCCTGCTGGGCGACGGCGACATGGCGCTGCATGTGCTGCGGTCGCACATGCTGGCGTCGGGCGAAACGTTGAGCGCGGTGACGGCTCGTTTTGCGACGGCCTGGGATCTTGGCCTCAAGATATTGCCGATGAGCGACGATGCCGTGGCCACCCATGTCTCCACCGATGCGGGCGACCTCCCCTTCCAGCGCTATTTCGTCGAGCAGCGCTGCGTCCCGGCGGTCCGGGCGATCCGCTTCGAGGGCGCGGAGCAAGCGCATCCTGCCCCCGGCGCGATCGAGGCGATCAGCGATCCCGCAACCCGCGCCATAGTGATCGCGCCGTCCAATCCCTGGCTGAGCGTCGACCCGATTCTGGCGGTGCCCGGCGTCCGCGAAGCGTTGGCGGCAAGGAAGGCGCCGGTCGTCGCGGTGTCACCGATCGTCGGCGGGCAGGCGGTCAAGGGACCGACCGCCAAGCTGATGGGCGAGTTGGGACTGGGCGTCACCAACCAGGCCATTGCCGCCCATTATGAAGGCGTCATCGACGCGCTGCTGGTCGACGTGCGCGACGGGAGCGAGGGTTTGGACATTCCCCACGCCGTCACCGACACGCTGATGAAGACGCTGGACGACCGCGCCCGGGTGGCGCGGGCGGCGCTGGATCTGGCCGAACGGATCGCCGGTTGACGGGCATGAACTGCTGGATCGTCATCCCGGTCAAGGCGCCCGCCGCCTGCAAGACGCGGCTGGCGCCTGTTTTGGACGAAACCGGACGGCGCAATCTGGTTGCGGAGATGCTGCACCGCACGGTGGGGGCTGCGGCGGAAGTGGTCGGGATGGAAAGGCTGCGGCTGCTGGGGCCGTCGCGGCATGGACTGCCGGAGAGCATAGGCTTGCTTGATGATCCGGGCGGCGGCCTTAACCCTGCCGTGACGAGCGCCCGCGATGCGGCATTGGGGGCAGGAGTCGAGCGGCTGCTGTTCCTCTCGGCCGACCTGCCGCTGGTCGAGGCAGCGGATGTGGCGGCGCTGCTGGACGCCCCCGGCATTGCGGCCGCGCCCGATGTCCATGGGCGGGGAACCAATGCATTGTCCTTGCCTCTGCCACGAGCGGCGGATTTCCAGTTCCATTATGGCCAGGGCAGTTTCGCGGCGCACAGGGCGGAAGCGGAACGGCTTGGTTTGATGTTCTCGCCGGTCGTCCGGCGAGGTCTGGGCTTCGACATCGACCAGCCGGACGATCTGGCCGACTGGAAAGGGCGCGCGATCTAGGGTGGAAGGCGGACATTCCCCCTCCCGCAGGCGGGAGGGGGTTAGGGGGTGGGCTGGCGCGGCATCTGCGCTGTTTTGCAACGGCTAAGTCAGAAGCTCGCTACGCTCGCACCCACCCCTAACCCCTCCCGTTTACGGGAGGGGAAGGTCTTGGATTGACCACCTCCGGCCAGTCGCTCACACCCGCACTTCCGTCAGATCGCCACACCCGCCGAAGCCAGCACCGCCAGCGTCAGCAGTTCCGAAGCGTTGGACGCCATGGTGGCGATCTGCACCGACTTGTCCATGCCGACCAGCATCGGCCCGATCATGGTCGCGCCGCCCAGTTCGCGCAGCAGCTTGGCTGAGATATTGGCCGACTGAAGCCCCGGCATCACCAGGATATTGGCCGGGCCGGACAGACGGCTGAACGGATAATTCTTCATCACCGTGGGGTTGAGCGCCGCGTCGACGGTCATTTCGCCTTCAAATTCGAAGTCGACATTCCGTTCTTCCAGCGCCTTGATCGCATCGCGCACATTGTCGAGGAAGCTGCCCGGCGGGTTGCCGAAATTGGAATAGGACAGGAAGGCGACGCGCGGGTCGTGGCCCATGCGGCGGGCGACCGCCACCGTGCCTTCCGCGATGTCCGCCAGTTCCTGCGCCGAGGGGCGCTCATTGACCGTGGTGTCCGCCAGGAACACCGTCTTGTCCTTCGTCACCAGCACATGGATGCCGAAGGGGGTGCGGTCCGCCGCCGGGTCCATCGCCCGCTTCACTTCGCGCAGCGTCTGGGCGAAGGGCCGGGTCATGCCGGTGATCATCGCATCGGCATGGCCCATCTTCACCAGCAGCGAGCCGAAGATGTTGCGGTCGCGGTTCACCATCCGCTCGCAGTCGCGGCGCAGATAGCCGCGGCGCTGGAGCCGCTTGTAGAGCGTGTCGACCATCTCCGGCACCAGCGGCGAGTTGACGCTGTTGTGCAGTTCGAAGCTTTCCGGGTCCTGCACGCCCAGTTCCTTGAGCTTGTCATAGACATGGCCGCGCCCGACCAGCACGGGGATGCCATAGCCCAGCGTCCGGAACTGGATCGCTGCGCGCAGCACCACTTCCTCTTCCGCTTCGGCAAAGACGACGCGCTTGGGATTCGCCTTCGCCACTTCATAGGCGGTGGTCAGGACGGACGTGGTCGGATTGAGCCGGGCCTTCAACGACTGGCGATAGGCCGCCATGTCCGCAATCGGCTTCTGCGCGACGCCGGTTTCCATCGCCGCCTGCGCGACGGCGGAGGGGACGACCTCCATCAGGCGCGGATCGAAGGGCGCGGGGATGATATAGTCGGGCCCGAAGCTGTGCGAACGGCCATAGGCCTTGGCCACTTCCTCCGGCACCTGTTCGCGCGCCAGTTCCGCGATCGCCTTGGCGGCGGCGAGCTTCATCGGCTCGTTGATCCCGGTCGCCCGCACGTCCAGCGCGCCGCGGAAGATGAAGGGGAAGCCCAGCACATTGTTGACCTGATTGGGATAATCCGACCGGCCGGTGGCGACGATGGCGTCGGGGCGCACCGCCTTAGCGTCGGGCGGCGCGATTTCCGGGTCGGGGTTCGCCATGGCGAAGATGATCGGCTTGTCGGCCATCGACTTCACCATGTCCTGCGTCATCGCGCCCGCGACGGAGAGGCCCAGGAACACGTCCGCGCCCTTCACCGCTTCGGCCAGGGTGCGGGCGTCGGTCTTCACCGCATGGGCCGACTTCCACTGGTTCATGCCCTCGGTGCGGCCCTGGTAGATCACGCCCTTGCTGTCGCACATGATGACATTGTCATGCTGGACGCCCAGCGCCTTGATCAGTTCGGTGCAGGAGATGGACGCCGCGCCCGCGCCGTTCACCACCACTTTCATGTCCTTCATGTCGCGGCCGGTCAGCATCGCCGCGTTGATGACGCCCGCCGCCGCGATGATCGCGGTGCCGTGCTGGTCGTCATGGAAGACCGGAATGTTCATCCGCTCCTTCAGCGTCTGTTCGATGATGAAGCATTCCGGGGCCTTGATGTCCTCCAGGTTGATGCCGCCGAAGGTCGGCTCCATCAGCTCGACGGCGTCGATGAACTTGTCGACATCCTCGGTCTTGAGTTCGATGTCGATGGAATCGACGTCGGCGAAGCGCTTGAAGAGAACCGACTTGCCTTCCATCACCGGCTTGGACGCCAGCGCGCCCAGATTGCCCAGGCCCAGGATCGCCGTGCCGTTGGAGATCACCGCGACCAGATTGCCCTTGGCGGTGTAATCATAGGCGGTCGCCGGGTCTTCCGCGATGGCGCGCACCGGCACCGCGACGCCGGGCGAATAGGCGAGCGAAAGATCGCGCTGGGTCGCCATCGGCTTCGACGCGATGATCTCGATCTTGCCGGGGCGGCCGGTCGAGTGGAAGAACAGCGCCTCGCGCTCTGAAAATTCCACATTCGACTTGTCGGTCATGGCTGCACCCACCCCTTGTTTGAAACAATAAGCTCGCCCCATAGGGCGCTCCGGCATTCAGTTCAGGCGGAGCCGAAAAGGGTGATTTTCGAGCATCGGAGCGCAGCATACTCAAGTATGTGAGCACCGAAGCGCAGAAAATCGCGCTTTGCAGGCCCGAATGGGCTGAATGCCGGACCGCCCTAGCGGTAAGAATATCTTGTGGGCAAGTGCGAGAAGCGCAATTTTCCTGCTGTTTCTTGCAGCACTGGCATGAGGCCGGGCTTCACGCTATCCGCTGTGCCATGGCGCGAACGATCGACACATCCACGCAACAGGCGACGCCGATGATGGCGCAATATCTTGCGCTGAAGGCGGAGGCGCAGGATTGCCTGCTCTTCTACCGCATGGGCGATTTTTTCGAGCTGTTCTTCGAGGATGCGAAGGCGGCGGCGGCGACGCTGGACATCGCGCTCACCAGCCGGGGCGAGCATGGCGGCGCGCCGATCCCGATGTGCGGCGTGCCGGTGCACAGCGCGGAATCCTATCTGGCGCGGCTGATCAAGGCGGGCCATCGCGTCGCCATCGCGGAGCAGACCGAAACCCCCGCCGAAGCCAAAGCGCGGGGGTCCAAGTCCCTCGTCGCCCGCGCCATCGTCCGTTACGTGACGGCGGGCACGCTGACCGAGGAGACGCTGCTCGACAGCCGGCGCGACAATATGCTGGTGGCGCTGGCGCAGGTCGGCGGCGAGGAAGCGGGCGAATATGGGCTGGCCGCCGCCGACATTTCGACCGGGCGGTTCGAGACGCTGACCCTGCGGGCGGCCGATCTGCCCGCCGAACTGGCGCGCCTGCGACCGAGCGAGATCGTGCTGCCGGACGGGCTGGATCTGGAACTGCTGGACTCCCACCCGTTCGACCGCGCCGCCTTTTCCAGCAGCCGGGCCGAAGCAGCGCTGAAGCGCATCTTCGGCGTCGCCACGCTGGACGGATTCGGCCAGTTCGGCCGCGCCCAACTGGCGGCGATGGGCGGCCTGCTCTCCTATCTCGACCATGCGGGCAAGGGCACCCTGCCCTTCCTCGCCCCGCCCAGCGCCAAGACCAGCGGCGCCCATGTCGCCATCGACGCCGCGACGCGCGAGAGCCTGGAGATCACCGCCACCATGAGCGGTACGCGGGCGGGCAGCCTGCTGGGCGCGGTCGACCGGACCGTCACGGGCGCGGGCGCGCGCCTGTTGGCGCAGGACCTATCCGCGCCGCTGATGGACCAGGCCGGGATCGAAGCGCGGCTGGGGCTGGTGCAACTGTTCCATGACGACAGCATGCTGCGCGACCAGTTGCGCGTGGCGCTGAGGGCCTTGCCCGACATCGGCCGCGCCTTGGGCCGTCTCGCGATGGGCCGAGGAAGCCCCCGCGATCTTGGCCAATTGCGCGACGGGCTGGGCGAAGCGCGCTTGCTGCGGGAGCGGCTGGGCCGCCTGCCCGACCAGCCCCTGCTGCTGACGCAATTGCTGCCCTCCCTCGACGGCCATGGCGCGCTGGTCGACAGCCTGTCCCGCGCCCTCGTCCCCAGCCCGCCGACCGAGACCGCCAATGGCGGCTATATCGCGGACGGCTATGACGCCGCGCTGGACGAGTTGCGCCGCCTCGCCGGGGACGGCCGCCGCGCCATCGCCGCGCTGGAGGCGAAATATCGCGAGCAGACCGGCATCGCCTCGCTCAAGATCCGGCATAATGGCGTGCTCGGCTATCATGTCGAGGTGCCCGCCCGCGCCGCCGACCAGTTGATGCAGCCCGACAGCGGCTTCACCCATCGCCAGACGCTGGCCGGAGTGGTGCGCTTCAATTCGGTCGACCTGCACGAACAGGCGAGCCGCGTGGCGCAGGCCGGGGCCCATGCGCTGGTCGCGGAAGCCGCGCATCTGGAAGACCTTGTCGAAGCCACCCTCGCCCGCAAGGCGGAGATCGCCCGCGCCGCCGATGCCCTTGCCCGGCTCGACGTGGCGGCGGCGCTGGCGGAACGCGCCGCGGAGGGCGGCTGGCAACGGCCCCATTTCGTCGCGCAGGATGGCGAAGGCCCCTGCCTGGAAATCGTCGGCGGCCGTCATCCGGTGGTCGAGGACGCGCTGCGCCGCGATGGCCAGCCCTTCGTCGCCAATGATTGCCGGCTGTCGGCCGGGGACCGGCTGTGGCTCGTCACCGGACCCAATATGGGCGGTAAATCCACCTTCCTGCGGCAGAATGCGATCATCGTGATCCTTGCGCAGGCAGGCGCCTATGTGCCCGCCGCGTCCGCGACCCTGACGCTGGTCGACCGGCTGTTCAGCCGTGTCGGCGCGTCGGACAATCTGGCCAAGGGCCGCTCCACCTTCATGGTCGAGATGGTCGAAACCGCCGCCATCCTTGCCCAGGCGACCGAGCGAAGCTTCGTCATCCTCGATGAAGTCGGACGCGGCACGTCGACCTATGACGGGTTGGCGCTGGCATGGGCGGTGGTGGAGGCGGTGCATGAGGTCAATCGCTGCCGCTGCCTGTTCGCGACCCATTATCATGAGCTGACCCGGCTGGCGGAAACCCTTGCCTCGCTCTCGCTCCACCATGTCCGTGCGCGGGAATGGAAGGGCGATCTGGTCCTGCTGCACGAGGTGGCGGAGGGCCCTGCGGACCGCAGCTATGGCCTGGCGGTGGCGCGGCTGGCCGGGCTTCCACCCGCCGTCCTGAAGCGCGCCAAGGACGTCCTCGCCCGCCTCGAAGCGGGCAAGGCCAGGACCGGCGGCATCGCGGCGGGGCTGGACGACCTGCCCCTCTTCGCCGCCGCCACGGCTCAGGTGGAGGAAAAAGTCGATCCCCTGCGCGCCGCGCTGGATGGCATCGACGCCGACGCGCTCTCGCCCCGGGAGGCGCTGGACCAACTCTACCGGCTCAAGCAACTGGCAGCAGCCGGTCAGGAAGACTAGATAAGCCTTATGGTCATGCAGTTTCCGAAATTGGGGTCCAGGCGCGCGATCATCGACCGGCGCGCCATTTCCGACCGCATCGCCGCCCTGGCGCAGGAGCATCGGGGCGACCAGATCAAGCTGCGCGGAATGATCGTGAAGGAACTGAAGGACGCGCTCGACGCCGGGCGGGAGGATGTCGCCCGCCGCCTAAGCCAGAGGCCGACCCGAGGGCGGGAGGCCGTGACCGCCTTTGCCTTCCTGATCGACCAGATCCTGCGCCTGCTCTACGACGCGACAACCCATCACCTCTACCCGGCGGGCAACCGCAGCACCGGCGAGCGGATCGTGCTGATCGCGGTCGGCGGCTATGGCCGGGGCGAGATGGCGCCGCACAGCGATGTCGACATCGGCTTCATCACCCCGTGGAAGCCCACCGGCTGGACCGAGCAGGTGATCGAATCCATGCTCTATTCGCTGTGGGATCTGGGGCTGAAGGTCGGCCATAGCAGCCGTTCCATCGATGAGACGATCCGCATGGCGAAGGCGGACCTGACCGTGCGCACCGCCCTGCTGGAGGCGCGCTACATCTGGGGCGACCGCGCCCTGTATGAGGAGATCAGCGCCCGTTTCGACGCCGATGTGATGCAGGGCACAGCCCGCGCCTTCGTCACCGAAAAGCTGGAGGAACGGGACGAGCGGCACAAGCGCATGGGCGACAGCCGCTATGTCGTCGAACCCAATGTGAAGGAGGGCAAGGGCGGCCTGCGCGACCTGCACACGCTGTTCTGGATCGGCAAATATGTGAACCGGGTGAAGTCGGTGGCGGAACTGGTCGATGTCGGCCTGCTGACCGAAACCGAACTGCGCCAGTTCCAGAAGGCGGAGGATTTCCTCTGGGCGGTGCGCTGCCATTTGCACATGATCACGGGGCGGGCGGAGGACCGGCTGACCTTCGACCTGCAACTCGAAACCGCCACCCGCATGCATTTCACCGGACGCGCCGGGCGGTCGGGCGTGGAGCGCTTCATGCGCTATTATTTCCTGAACGCGAAGACGGTGGGCGACCTGACCGCCGTGTTCCTCGCCCATCTGGACGACCAGATGGCGGAGCGTGGGCGTCGCTATATCCCCAGCTTCTTCCGCCGCCCGAAGAAGCTGGACGGCTTCGTGCTGGATCGCGGGCGGCTGGCGCTGCCTAACGATCATTTCTTCCAGGACGATCCGGTCCGCTTGCTGGAAATCTTCGCGCTCGCCGACAGGCATGGCCTCGCCATCCATCCCAGCGCCATGCGCGCCGCCAGCCGCGACGCCAGCCTGATCACCGCCAAGGTGCGCCGCGATCCCCGCGCCAACGCCGCTTTCATGGAGGTGCTGACCAGCCCCCGCGACCCGGAAACCGTGCTGCGCTGGATGAACGAGTCCACGGTCTTCGGCCGCTTCATCCCCGATTTCCGCCGCGTCGTGGCGCAGATGCAGTTCGACATGTACCACCATTATACGGTGGACGAACATACGATCCGCGCCGTCGGCCTGCTGGCGCGGATCGAAAAGGGCGAACTGAGCCAGGATCATCCGCTGGCGGCGGACCTGATGGGCAAGCTGCTGTCGCGCCGCGTCCTCTATGTCGCGGTGCTGCTGCACGACATCGCCAAGGGGCGCGGCGGCGACCACAGCATATTGGGCGCGGAAGTGGCGGACCATCTCTGCCCGCGCCTGGGCCTGACACCGGCGGAGACGGAAACCGTGTCCTGGCTGGTGCTGCACCATCTGCTGATGTCGGCCACCGCCTTCAAGCGCGACCTGGCCGATTACAAGACGATCCTCGATTTCGTCGACGTGGTGCAGAGTCCGGAACGGTTGCGGCTGCTGCTGTGCCTGACCGTGGTCGACATCCGCGCCGTCGGACCCGGCGTCTGGAATAGCTGGAAACGGCAATTGCTGGGCGACCTCTATGAGGCGGCCGAAGAAGTGCTGCGCCTCGGCCACAAGCAGAAGGGCCGCAGCGAACGCGTCACCGCCAAGCAGCAGGCGCTGCGTCAGGCGCTGGGCCTGTCCGAAGCCGATTTCGAGAAGCTGCGCAAGCGGCTGCCGGAAAGCTACTGGATCGCGGAGCCGGAGGACATCCTCATCCACAATGCGCAGCATATATTGGAGGCGGGCGATTCCCCGCTCTCCATCGCCGCGCAATATTATCCGCAGCGCGGCGCGACGCTGGTGACGGTCTATGCCGCCGACCATCCGGGGCTGTTCTACCGGATCGCGGGCGCCATCCATCTGGCGGGCGGCAACATCATCGACGCGCGCATCCATACGACCCGCGACGGCGTCGCCATCGACAATTTCCTGGTGCAGGACCCGCTGGGCGGCGCCTTCCACAGCCCCGACCAATTGACGCGCATCCGCAAGGCGATCGAGGATTCGCTCGCCAACCGCCACCGCATGATCACCAAGCTGGAGGCGCGCCCCCTGCCCCGCACCCGCGCGGAGGCCTTCCGCATCGAACCCAATGTGCTGATCGACAACAAGGCGTCGAACCGCTTCACCGTGATCGAGGTGAATGCGCGGGATCGCCCGGCGCTGCTGTTCAGCCTCGCCAACGCGCTGTTCCAGTCGAAGGTGACGGTGCACAGCGCCCATGTCGCCACCTATGGCGAGCGGGCGGTGGATACCTTCTACGTCACCGACCTGCTGGCCGGGAAGATCGAGAGCAGGGCGCGGCTGCAAACGCTGGAACGGCGGCTGCTGGAAGCGGCCGGCGGTGAGGTGGCGGAACTGGAGCGGGCTTAGGAAGACCCGCCTCCCCCAACAACCTCGTCATCCCCGCCTTCGCGGAAGGACGAACCTTCAGACGATCTCCATCACATCGCCCGGCGCCAGCAACGGCAACAGGCGCAGCATATCCGCCCGCTCCACCGCCACGCACCCCGCCGTGGGACGGCCTTCGGAAAGATGGAAGAAGATCGCGCTCCCCCGCCCCGGCACCGGCGGCGAGTCATTGTGCCCCAGCACGACGATCACATCATAGGCATCATCGTCCCGCAGCAGATTTTCCGCGGAAAAGGCCCGCGGCAGATGCACGGGCCGGTTATAGGCCGGATCGGCCGGATCATCGGACCAGCCATCCCCTTCCCGCACCCAGCGCCACGGCAGGCGGATGCCCGCCGCCGCCGCCTTGCCCGGCCGCAGCAACACGCCCCGAACCGGCCAGATGCCCAACGGCGTGCAGCCATCCCCCTCCCGCTTGTCCGCCGCTGCACAGACGCCGCCGCGCCCGATGGTGCAGGGCATGTCCAAGTCACCGAAGAAAAGACGCCCCGCGCCCGCATCGACGCGGATGGCGCTCACAACTGATGCCCTGTCCGGTCCCGCTTGGTGGCGAGATAGCGCTCATTATGCGGATTGGAAGGCAGGATGATCGGCAGCCGTTCCGCCACCCTGATCCCGGCGGCTTCAAGCCCCGTCACCTTGTTCGGATTATTGGTGAGCAACCGCACCTCGTCCACGCCCAGCAGGTCCAGCATCCGCGCCGCCACGGAAAAGTCGCGCGCATCGATGGCGAAGCCCAGCCGGACATTGGCGTCGACCGTGTCGAACCCCTGATCCTGCAAGGCATAAGCGCGCAGCTTGTTGACAAGGCCGATGCCGCGCCCTTCCTGCCGCAGATAGAGCAATATGCCCCAGTTCGAATCCGCGATCTGGTGCAGCGCCTGATGCAGTTGCGGCCCGCAATCGCATTTCAGCGACCCCAGCACATCCCCGGTCAGGCATTCGCTGTGCAGCCGGATCACGGGGGGCGAGGAATCGCGCTGGCCCACGATCAGCGCGACATGCTCGCGCGGTTCGTCGGGACTGCGGAAGGCGACGATCTCCGCCGTCTCGCTGGCCGACACGGGAAGGCGGGCGCGCGTGGCGATGGCCAGATGCACGGCATCGTCATAGGCGTCGATGTCGGCGGCGCTGACCTCCGCCTCGCTGTCGCCTTCCGCCGTCACGAAATAGGCCGGCAATATGCCCGCCAGCCGCGCCAGCCGCAGCGCCGCCTTGGCCGCCGAAGGCGCCGCCAGCGGCTTCGCCATGAACGGCCCTTTGAGCGGCGAGGCAAGGTCCAGCACCGGGTCGGAAATCGCGGTCGCCACATCGACGTCGATCCACGGCGCCCGCGCCACCAGCACCGGCATGTCGGGATCGGCCGCCGCCAGCTGGTTGGCGAGCTTCAGCGTCTGCGCCCGCGCCGCGGAGATCAATATGTCAGCCCCTGCGCCCGGATCGAATCCGGCAAGCGTCACGGCATCGGCCCCCTCCACGGCCATCAGCCGCACGGCGCCGTCGGCGGCCTGCACGCGCACCGGCCAGCCCCGGCGTAGCGCGTCAATGGCGCGGGCGGCGGCGCGGGCGCTCATCAGAAGGCGAATTCCGTGATGATCGGCACATGGTCGGATGGGCGCGACCAGCCGCGGATCGGTTCCACCACGCGGTGGCTGACGGCCTTTTCCGCTACGTCCTGCGTCATCCACATATGGTCGAGCCGCCGTCCGCGATCCGATTCCGCCCAGTCGCGGGCGCGATAGCTCCACCAGGTATAGAGCCGCTGCGGCGCGGGATAGAATTTGCGGCCGATGTCGACCCAGTCGTTCGATTCCTGCAGGCGCGCCAGAATCTCGCACTCGATCGCCGTATGGCTGACGACATTGAGAAGTTGCTTATGGCTCCATACATCGCATTCCATCGGCGCGATGTTGAAATCGCCGGTCAGGATGGTCGGCTTGTCCTCCAGCGTGGAGGACCATTGGATCATGCGCTCCAGGAAATCGAGCTTCTGTCCGAATTTCGGATTGACCTCCCGATCGGGCACATCCCCGCCGGCGGGCACATAGACATTCTCGATCCGGACGCCATTGTCCAGTCGTACGCCGACATGGCGCGCCTCCCCATTGGCCTGCCAGTCGAGCCGGTCGTCCTCCCGGATCGGGATCTTCGACAGGATGGCCACGCCATGGTGCATCGGCTGTCCGTTCAGCACCTGATGATTATAGCCCCGCTGCCGGAACAGCCCCGCCGGGAAGGTGTCGTTCACCACCTTGGTTTCCTGCAGACACAATATGTCGGGCGATTCCTCCGTCAGAAAGCGCTCTACAATATCGAGCCGGGCACGAACGCTATTGATATTCCAGGAAGCGATGCTGAGTGTCTGAGGCATGGCTGATCCACTAAGACCCTCCGCCGCCCCGCGCAAGGGCGGCGAATGTCCCGGCAGACGGAACAGCGTTGGCGCCGTTCGACGTTCAGTTCAGGTGGAGCCGAAAATGGGATGTTCAAGCATCGGAGCGCAGCGCACTTCATGTCCGTAAGCACCGAAGAGCGGAAAATCGCGCTTTGCAGGCCCGCACAAGCTATAGCGCTGCGTTAAATCGGACGCAGGTCGCGCGCTCTCAGTTTTCGTTGTCGCATCGTTTGAAGCGGAAAACCGGTTCCCACTTTTCTGCGCGATGCTCTAAATGTCGGATCGCACCGAAAAGGCCCCCGCTCCGGGGGCATGGAACGGGGGCCTCGATCGCGCCCTTGAAGCGCTTTGCGGCGGGAGCGGGGTTCCGGGTAACAGGGGGGAAATCCCGGTTCCGTCTCGCGCCGTGGAGTTCCTTTTAGGGCTCGGGATATGAGCCTCAGATGAACGGTTCTGAAAAGTTTTCGGCCCGTCGCACCTGGGGCCCGCTTAACCGCCCGACGCGCGCCCCTTGGGCCGCGGGTCGGTCCAGCGGAAGGCGGAATCCGCCACGGGCACGCCATAGCGCTGGTTGCTGAGCTTCACCGCCGTCCGGTTGTTCTGCGAATCCAGCGCCACCCAACCATAGAGCTGCAAGCCCGCCGGGCTGCCCGCATCGCGTTTGAAGATCATGGTGATCGTGCCATATTCGGGCCGTTTGGGGTCGCGGGCCTGGACGGACAGCACGCTGGGATCGCCCGTCTGGATCACCTTTCCGAACTTCGACAGGTCCTTGGACGGATCGATCAACGCCCCCAGCGGCGAATTGCCGATCGGCCAGCGCTGCACCTGCCGCACCTCATAATCGATCATGGTCAACGCCTTGCCGTCGCCCACGATCAGCAAAGGCACGCCCTTCTGATACTGGAAACGGATCTTGCCCGGCTGCTTGAGGGTAAGCTGGCCGGTCAGCGTCTGGCCGTTGCGGTCCGTCTGGGCGAAATCGGCGGTCATGGTGGTGACGGCGCGGATATAGGCATTGACCTTCGACAGGTCCGACTGGTCGGCCTGCGCGGCGGCCGGCATCGCCGGCACCGCAAGGGGCGCGGCAGCGATCGCCAGGGCGGCCAGCGTCAGGCTGTGGGGCGCAAGGATGCGCTTCATGCAATCATCTCCGGTTGTTCAGGATGAGAAATGTAGGTGGCAGGGCTTGAACCCGCTGTGAACCCATTCGTTCCTGTCATGCAACGAATGGACTGTCCGCTTCAACGCTCCGCCTGAAGAATATGCGGGTGGTTGGGAATCGGACACCCACTTTATCCCTCTCCCTTGAGGGAGAGGGCTGCGCAGACTTGGCAGCTTGCTGCCTTAGTCGTAGCTGGGTGAGGGGGTTGCGATCCAACGGATCGCGCGGCACTCCCCCTCATCCCATCAGCCCCTTCGCCGCCAGGGCTTCCTATCCTTCTCCTTCAAGGGAAAAGGAAGGTCTTGAATGGGCCATTCCCCGGCCTTCGCCATCATGTCACGAAATGAAAACGGGAAGGGGGAGAGCAACATGGTCGCTCAATCCCCCTCTGCTCCCGCTTCGCCAGTGCCGGTCTTTCCGGCGGCCCCTCTCCCGATTTATTTTTTAGGCGCTGCGGTGAGCGGCCTCTGCTTAGCCGGGCGCGAAGACAAAAAAAAGGCCGATCCGAAGACCAGCCTGAAAGTTTTTAGGAGAGGATGCCTGAAAGGCAGGGCCTTCTTCGCCCAGATCGCGTTTCCCGGCAAATGCGAAGAACCGAAGGACGATTGCATGAAACGCAATCAGCCTTGGAAATCAGGGGTTTTTCCCGGCGCCACCGGGGTTTTGCCGCACGGCGATGACCCAGCAATCCACGCAAAAACCCGTTTCAGAGCGAAATGGGCAGTGGTTTTTTGGCATCAGCCCAAATGAAAATTTTTCACGCCGACCGGATCAGAGCGGATTGCCATTCTCGTCGCGCAGCACTTCGCGGCGGCCGACATGGTTGGGCGGACCCACCAGCCCCTGCTCCTCCATCTGCTCGATCAGCCGGGCGGCGCTGTTATAGCCGATGCGCAATTGCCTCTGGAGCCAGCTTGTCGACGCCTTCTGATTTTCGAAGACGAGTTGGCACGCCTTGCGGAAAAGCTGCGCATCCGGGCTGTCGTCGCCCAGGTCGACACCGTCGAGCGCGAAGCTGCCCTCCTCCGGCTCCTCGGTGACGGCGGCGATATAATCCGGCTGTCCCTGGGCGCGCCAGTGATCCGCCACCACGCGCACCTCGTCGTCCGACACGAAGGGACCGTGGACGCGCATCAGGCCCTTGCCGCCGTGCATGTAGAGCATGTCGCCCTTGCCCAATAGCTGCTCGGCGCCCTGTTCACCCAATATGGTGCGGCTGTCGATCTTCGACGTGACGAAGAAGCTGATGCGGGTCGGCAGGTTGGCCTTGATGACGCCGGTGATGACGTCGACCGACGGCCGCTGCGTCGCGAGGATCAGGTGGATGCCCGCGGCGCGGGCCTTCTGGGCAAGACGCTGGATCAGGAATTCGACTTCCTTGCCCGCCGTCATCATCAGGTCGGCCAGCTCGTCGACCACCACCACGATCTGCGGCAGCGGCTGGAAATCGAGCTGCTCCTCCTCATAGATCGGCTTGCCGGTCTCGGGATCGTAGCCGGTCTGCACGCGGCGGCCGAGCGGCTTGCCCTTGGCCTTCGCCGCGCGGACCTTCTCATTATAATTGGCGAGGTTGCGGACGGAGATCGACGCCATCATGCGATAGCGGTCCTCCATCTGCTCCACCGCCCATTTAAGCGCGCGGATCGCCTTTGCGGGCTCGGTCACGACCGGCGAGAGCAAATGCGGAATGTCGTCATAGGTCGACAGTTCCAGCATCTTCGGATCGATCATGATCAGCCGCAACTGATCCGGCGTCATGCGGTAGAGCAGCGACAGGATCATCGCGTTCAGCCCCACCGACTTGCCCGAACCCGTCGTACCCGCGATCAGCAGATGCGGCATGGGCGCAAGATCGGCGATGATCGGCTCGCCCGAGATATTCTTGCCCAGGATGATCGGCAGCGTCGCTTCCTGCCCGAACTGCTCGCTGGTGATGAGTTCGCGGAAGGACACGCCCTCCCGGTTCGCATTGGGCAGTTCGATGCCGATCACGGTGCGGCCCGGAATCGTCGCCACGCGGGCCGAAAGCGCCGACATGTTGCGCGCAATGTCGTCCGCCAGTGCGATCACGCGGCTCGCCTTGATGCCGGGCGCGGGTTCCAGTTCATACATGGTGACGACCGGACCTGGACGGACCTCCACGATATTGCCCTTCACATGGAAGTCGTCGAGCACCGATTCCAGCAGGCGCGCATTGCGTTCCAGCGCGGCCTTGTCGATCTTCTGTCCCTGGCTCGCGGGGGTTGGATTGAGCAGGTCCGGCGAAGGCAGGGAGCTGTTGCCGAACAGGTCGTCCTGGCTGACCGGCGCCATGGAGCGCTGCACGGGCGCAGGCTTGGGCGTCTGGATGTTGATCGGCGGCTTGGGCTCGTTGGTGACGGTCTTGCGCGGGGTTGCGACGCGCTCGAACGGCTCGTCATCTTCATCCGCGTCGACAACCGGCGCGGGACCGGCCAGAGCGAAAGCCGGCCGGGGCAGCGCCAGGCGCGGCAGAGAGGGCCGGCGCAACGCGATGATCGGCTTTTCCAGCGCCAGGCTGCGATACCAGAGGACAAGGCCCGCGATCAGCGTCAGGACGATCAGGATTCCGGTGATCCAGCCCTGCGCGGCGGGCGCCTGCGCCGCAAGGCTCATGACGCCCCGCGCCGTCACCAGCGCGATGATGCCGCCCCATCCGGCGGGCAGGCCGACCAGCGGACTGGTCTGGAACAGCGCCAGCGCGATGCCGAGCAGGACGATGCCGGCAAGGCACTTTCCGAACTGCGCCTTCCACCCGCTCATGTCCTGATCGCCCCACAGCCGCCGGGCGGTGATCGCCATCAGCGGCAGCACCAGCGCCACCGGCACACCCAGCAGCCAGAGCAGGAAATCCGCGACCCAGGCGCCGGGCGCCTGCATGATATTCTGCACATGGTCGCCCGCCACCGTGTTCATCGACGGGTCGCTCGGCTGATAGCTGAGCAGCGCCAGCGCGAGGAACAGGGTCGCCAGCAACAGCGCGATCGCGCCGATCAGCGCACCGCTGCGGATCAGGCTGCGTTTCAGCATTTCGCGCCATTCCGGCGTGCGTTTGGCTCCGCGGCTGACAGCCATGGCGTCAATGTCCCCCAAATGTTCCGTTCGGGGACAATGCGCCGAGCGGGGAGTCCCCGTCAAGAGTCCGGCCCATCGGCTCGTCTCTCCGACTCCGTAACAATCCTTATGTCGACGGACGGCTGACCGGCGCAAAAAGTCCCGCGAAAGGAGACTTTGTCATGATCGCCACGCTTTATCCGACCCTCGTGATCGTCGCCCTGGGGGCCTTCACCGCCGTGCTGCTGGGCGTCAGCGTGCAGGATGCGCTGAGGCGAGGGCGCTGAGCGCATCGCCGTCGACGCGCTGCACCGTCCATTCGTCCATCGGCCGCGCCCCCAGCGAGCGGTAGAAGGCGATGGACGGTTCGTTCCAGTCCAGCACCCACCATTCCAGCCGCGCGCAATCCCGCTCCAGCGCCAGTTGGGCGAGGCGGGAAAGCAGCGCCTTGCCCGCGCCCAGCCCCCGCGCTTCCGGGACGACGAACAAATCCTCCAGATAGAGGCCGGGCCGTCCTTCGAAAGTCGAGAAATTGTGGAAGAAAAGGGCGAAGCCGATCGCCCTCCCCTCATTTTCCGCGATCAGCACCTCCGCCATTGGGCGCGGCCCGAACAGATATTTGTTGAGCGAGGCGCGGTCGGCCTTCACCTCATGGGACAGTTTCTCATAGTCCGCCAGGGCGAGGATGAAGGCGTGGATCGTGCCGATGTCCGATGGCACGGCCTCGCGAATGGTGACGGACATGCTTTTCCTTTCAGGCCACGGACGGTTCGACATGGGGCGGTTCGGCCGATCCCGCGCGCGACGCGATCAGGCACCCCAGCACGATCAGCAGCGCGCCGACCACCGTGGTCAGGGTCAGCCGTTCGCCAAAGGCGAGCCAGCCGATGATCGCGGCCCAGAGGAAGGCGCTATATTCGACCGGGATCAGCACCTGCGCCTCCGCCCGCGCATAGGCCCAGGCGAGCGCCGCAAGCGAGGTGAAGGCCAGCGTCGCGGCCAGCACCACCAGCGCCCATGAGGGCGCCGCCGGCACGACCGGCATCCCCTGGACAAGCGCCGCGAACAGGACGAACACCCCCAGCATCACGACATGCTGGAAGAAAGCGACCTCGATAGGGGAGGCGAGCTGCGCCTGCTGCCGCTGGAGGATCAGGTTCCAGGCGAACAGCACCGCCGAAACAAGTACCGCACCCGCGCCCAGCAGCGCATCCGCGTCGTAATCGCCCCGCACGCGCCCCGACAGGATGACGGCAACGCCGACCAGCCCCAGCAGCGACGCACCGATGGCCTGCCGCCCGATCCGTTCCTTGAGCAGCAGCGCGGCAAGATACAGCGCGACCAGCGGCGCGATGAAGGACAGGGCGATGGCCTCGGCCAGCGGCATCCGCATGATCGCCCAGAAGAACAGGCTGGCCATCACCGCCACCACCGTCCCGCGCAGCATATGCAGCCGCAACACGGCGCGACCGGGCCAGCGCTGCCGGGTCAGCAGCATCAGCACCAGCCCCAGCACGCTGCCCGCCACGGCGCGCCAGAACAGCGCATTGAACAGGCCGATGGAAAGGCTCAGCCCCTTCATGGCGGCGTCCATCACGGAAAAGAGCGCAACCCCCACGCAGCAGACGGCGAAGGCGAGAGGAAATGCGGTCGCCGGTGCGGCGCGGTCGGTGTCGCTTCCCATCCGGTGGCCTATGGATGCGGAACGCCGTGGATCGGCCCGGTCAATCGCGCGTCTTCCGGATCACGCGGCCGACAACCAGTTCGTCGATCTGAAGGCGCACGATGCGCGCCCCGCCGATACGGAGGCGGCCGATGGCGATCGCACCGATGGCGAGGGCGCCCAACGCCAGCGCCCCCAGCGCCAGGCTGCCGATCGCCCCGGCGCCCAGGGCGGACGCACCCACGGCGGATGCACCCGTGGCTGTCGCAGGACGGAAAGCGGCCATGGCCTCCCTCCGCTCAGTCGCCGCATCATCCGGGCTGGGGACGCCGCCGGTCATTCCGCCGCTTCCGCCTTGCCGGCGTCGGTGGTTTCGTCTTCCAGCCTGGCCGCTTCGATCTCCGCCGCCTTGGCTTCGACAAGGCCGACGATATGGTCGATCATGCCTTCGTCCTGCACCGTATGATCGGTGAGGCCGGACAGATAGACCATATGCTTGCCCGCGCCGCCGCCGGTCAGGCCGATGTCGGTTTCCCGCGCCTCGCCGGGGCCGTTCACCACGCAGCCGAGCACGGAGAGCGAGAGCGGCGTGTGGATATGCTGGAGCCGTTCCTCCAGCGCCTGCACCGTGCGGATCACGTCGAAGCCCTGCCGCGCACAACTCGGGCAGGAGATGACCTTGACCCCGCGCGTGCGGATGCCAAGCGATTTCAGGATTTCATAACCCACGCGCACTTCCTCTTCCGGCTCGGCGGAAAGGGAAACGCGGATCGTGTCGCCGATCCCGGCCCACAGGAGATTGCCGATGCCGATGGCGCTCTTCACCGTGCCGCCGATCAGTCCGCCCGCCTCGGTGATGCCCAGATGCAGCGGGCAGTCCACCGCTTCGGCCAGTTGCATATAGGCTGCCACGGCCAGGAAGACGTCGCTCGCCTTCACCGCCACCTTATATTCATGGAAATCCTGGTCCTGCAGCAGCTTGATATGGTCGAGCGCGCTTTCGACCAGCGCCTCCGGGCAGGGCTCGCCATATTTTTCGAGCAGGTCCTTTTCAAGGCTGCCTGCATTGACGCCGATCCGGATCGAGCAGCCATTGGCCTTGGCTGCGTCGACCACCTCCTTCACCCGCGCTTCCGATCCGATATTGCCCGGATTGATGCGCAGGCAGGCCGCGCCCGCATCGGCGGCTTCCAGCGCGCGCTTGTAATGGAAATGGATGTCCGCGACGATCGGCACGCGGGCAGCACGGACGATCTGCTTCAGCGCGGCGGTCGACGCCTCGTCCGGGCAGGAGACGCGGATGATGTCGACGCCCACTTCCTCGCAACGGCGGATCTGGTCGACGGTCGCCCGGACGTCATGGGTGGGCGTGTTGGTCATGGTCTGCACCGTGACCGGTGCGCCGCCGCCGACGGGGACATTGCCGACCATGATCTGGCGGCATTGCCTGCGGGCGATGTCGCGCCAGGGGCGCAGGCCGGGATTATGGTCGGACATGAAAAAGGGGCTCCGTGGTGATGGAGCCCCTATAGGGATTTATTGCGTCGGTTAGAAGCGCGAGCTGTCTTGCGTTTCAGCAAAGCTGAAACGTGCGCACCGGCCCTCACCCCACCCGACCGCCCATCAGGATACGATGTCTGGGCGGTCGGGTGGGGGTGAGGGCCGGTGCCGCTCCCATCAAAAACGCGCCGTCAACGAAGCGCCGATCTGGTCCGCATTGCCGCTGGTCCGCGACAGGGTGGTCGCCGTCACCGTCGCGGGCGCGGGATAATAGCTGTCCGGACGGATGATGTTCGCCTTTTCCACGAAAGTATGGGCATAGCTGACGTTCAGTGCGAAGGCGGGCGAGATGTTGAAGGTCGCGCCAGCCGTCAGCCAGGAACGGTCGCCATCGGGCACGCGGGTCGTCAGGTGCTGCGGATTGGTCGGCGTGCGGTCGAACATCGTCCCCGCGCGCAGGGTCAATGCCGGGCTGACATCATATTCGCCGCCCAGACTGACGCTGTAGCTGTCCTTGTAATCCAGTTCCTTGTTGCTGGTGCCGGCGGCGGAGGTGATGGCAATGCCCTTGAACTTCGACCAGTTATACCAGCGGGCGCTGATCATCGCACGCAGCTTCGGCGTCAGGCGGTGCATGAAGCCCACGGTGACGATGTCGGGCAGGTCCAGCGGGGCGGACGCATCCAATTCGCCATTGGCCGTGGCGATGGGCCCCAGCAGGCCTGAAATGGTCTGCGTGCCGATCAGCTTGTGCTTGACGCCGGAACGGTAGGAAACGCCGACATTGGTGTCGCCATTGGTGTAGAACAGGCCCGCATTCCAGCCGACCGTCCAATCGTCGCCCTTCAGCCGCGCGAAGCCGTCGGCCGGGGCCAGGGGCGAAAGCTGCGGCAGGGCGTTGGTCAGCGTCGCCTTCACATATTGCACGTCGACGCCGCCGCCGATCGAGAAATTGTCATTGAGCTTATAGGCGGCGCTGGGCTGGATATTATAGGTTTTGAGGTTGGTGTAGAGCGAGTCATAGCGGCCGAAGAAGCCGTCGTCATAATCCAGCTTCAACCCGAACGGCGCGTTGACGCCCAGGCCCAGCCACAGACGGTCGGTCGCCTGCGCTGTGACGTAGAAGCTGGGGATCGGAATGACCTTGTCGAACGGATTGCCGCCGTCATTGCCCGCAACCGGCACCCGCGCGCCCGGCAGGGTTGGAACGGTGCGATAGGTGCCGCGATTGGCCTGATGCGCGGAGGCCATCAGCGCGATGCCGCCGATCGAGGTCTGGATGCCCGACAGTTCCGTCATGGCCGCAGGATTGAAATAGACGGTGGACGGATCGTCCGCCGCCGCGCCGGCGCCGGCCAGCGCGCGCCCGGTTTCCTTGGGCGCCTGTTCCTGCAGGTAGAAACCACCCGCCAGGGCCGGGACGGGTGCCGCGAATACGCCCGACAACAGGACACTGGCAATGATGGGGCGGCGCAAGGGCATGATGAATCCTCTCTTCAAACTCGTCTGTGGCAAATGGCTTTAGCCGGAAAATGATCCCCTCGAAGCCACGGCCTTATTAGCAATATGGTTAAATTATCGTTCGAAAAGCCCTAATTTGCGGGGGTTTCCGTATCCTGCGCCGCCGGAATGCGAAACGACGCTACGGCAGGAAGCAAAAGAAGGGCGCTGAGCGGATGAAAAAAAAGCCGCCCCGGAGGACGGCTTGAAAGTTTTAGGAGAGGATGCCTGAAAGGCCTTTTCCTTTTGCGGTGCAGCGATGATTTTCGCAAATGCGAAAAGCTGATGTTCGATTGCATTTCATGCAACTGTCATGCTCCAGCCTGATTTCCGTAACGGAAAGGCAGGTCCGAACGGACCGCTTTTTCTGCCCGTTCATCAGGAATCGTCCTCGGAAATCCGAATCACGCCCGAATCGGCCAGTTGCGCATCGATCTCCGCGATCAGGCGCGCCAATCCTTCCTCATCCTTCGCCTCGGCCCGGATCACGAGCGAATCCTGGGTGTTGGAGGCCCTCAGCAGCCACCATCCATCGCGCGTGCCGACTCGCAGGCCGTCGGTTTCGTCGACGCTTGCGCCCAAGGCCTGCAATCGGGCGCGGACTTCCTCCACCACGGCGAACTTGCGGCTCTCCTCCACCGGAAAGCGGATTTCCGGCGTATTGACCATGGCCGGCATCTCATCGCGCAGCGCCGTCACGCTGCGGCCAAGCCGGGTCAGCCCCCGGATAAGCCGCACCGCGGCATAGAGCCCGTCGTCGAAACCATAATAATCGTCCGCGAAGAAGAGATGCCCGGTCATCTCCCCGCCCAGCGGAGCGGCAATCTCCTTCATTTTGGACTTGATGAGGCTGTGGCCGGTCTTCCACATCAGCGGTCGCCCGCCGAGCGCGGCAATCCGATCGAACAGGGCCTGGCTGGCCTTCACATCCGCGACGATCGTGGCGTTCGGCCGGTCCTTCAGCACCAGTTCCGCGAAGATACCCAGCAACTGGTCGCCCCAGATTGCCCGGCCCCGGCCGTCGACCACGCCGATCCTGTCGCCGTCGCCGTCGAAAGCCACTCCGAAATCGAGCTTCTTCGAGCGGACAAGCGCCTTCAGGTCCGCCAGATTCGCCTCGACAGTGGGATCGGGGTGATGATGGGGAAAATGTCCGTCTATCTGGGTGAAAAGCACATGATGCTCACCTGGCAGGAGCTTGACGAGCTTGTCCACCACCGGCCCGGCGGCGCCATTGCCGGCATCCCAGCCAATGCGCCAGGCGGCGCCGTCGAACCGCTCCACCAGCCGGGCGGCATAGCGGTCCATGATGTCGACGTTCTCGACCCGGCCCCCGCCTTCGCTCCCGCCTCCGCTTCCGGCAGTGCTCCAGTCGCCCGCCGCCGCCATCGCTCCCAGCTTCGCGATGGCCGCGCCGAAAAAGGCTTCATGCTGAAGCACAAGCTTGAAGCCATTATGATCGGGGGGATTGTGGCTGCCGGTTATCTGAATGCCGCCGTCCACATCCAGGACCGCTTCGGCATAATAGAGCATGGGCGTCGGGCCCAGGCCTATGCGCACGACATCGGCGCCGGAATCCTGAAGGCCCTGGACGACCGCCTGTTCCAGCGCCGGGGAACTCAGCCGCCCGTCATAGCCGACCGCGACCCTTGATCCCCCGGCCTGCCTGACGCCCGCCTGCCTGACGATCGTGCCGAAGCTGCGGCCCACGGCATAGGCATCTCCCTCGCCCAGCGTCCGGCCCACCACGCCCCGAATGTCATATTCGCGCAGCAGCGTGGGATGAAAGCGATGGGCCATGGCATCTTCTTCCCTTGGCTTCAGTGGCGCTGCGCGGCTTCCCTGATCAGCAGGTCGCGGGCAGCGTTGATCTGGGCCGCCAGCGCTTCGGTGCCACCCTTGTCCGGATGAACGGAGGCGATGAGGCGGCGATGCGCGGCACGGATGGCGCTGGCATCGGCGTCGGGGCCCACGCCCAGCAGCTTGCGGGCGTCGATCACCGCCTGAGGGGAAACGGCCCGGGTGGCGGGCTGGTCCGACCGGGCCTTCGCCTTGCCGGGACGGCTCTTGGCGAAGAAAAACAGGGTGGCGCCCAGCAGCAGCGGCGCGCCGACCAGCGGCTTGCCCTTGGCCGCCATGACCGCGCCGACCAGAGCGGCGCCCAGCGCCATGCCATCCTTCGCGCTCATGCGTTGCAGTCGTCCCGTCCAGATAAGCCAGGCGGCAAGCCCGATCAAAGCCAAGGCAAGCAGACCCATCAGGCCGCGCCGAGCAGATCCACCGGCGCGACCTCATCGCGCGAGGGAAGGGCGAGGCCCGACACCATCTCGCGCAGTTCCTGCCGCGCGGCGATATGGCTGACGCCCAGTTCGCCCAGATGCCCCTTGTCCAGCAGCGTAAGCCCCGAAGGGAAGAGTTCGCGGAAAATCACGCGCTCCGAAAGGCCGGGAATCACGCGGAATCCGACGCGGCGGGAAAGCTCCATCAGGGCATCTCCGACGCGCTTCTTGTTGCGCGCGTCATGATGCTGGACGCGGTTGCGCAGCACCACCCAGTCGATGGTCACGCCGTCGGCCTTGGCCCGGGTCTTGCGCGCCTCGAAGATCAGTTCTGAATAGAAGGAAAGGCGCTTCACCTTGAAGGTTTCCGCATCCACCTGCCCGATCAGGTCGAAATCGACGAAGCTGTCATTCATCGGCGTCACCAGCGTATGGGCGCGGGCGGCCATGTGGCGGGCATAGTCATCGTCGCGGCCGGGCGTGTCGATGACCAGGAAATCCTTGCCCTCGGCCATGGCGGCGGCCTGTTCGTTCAGCGCCTCGACGCTGTCGCCCTGGAACACCGCGAAGTCCGGGGTAGGCAGGTCGATGCCGCGGCGGCGCGCGGTGTCGGCGCGATTCTCCATATAGCGGGTGATCGTGCGCTGGCGCGGGTCCAGGTCGATCATGCCGACCCGGTGACCCAATACCGTCAGCGCGATGGCCGTGTGCACGGCGGTGGTCGACTTGCCGGTTCCGCCCTTCTCATTGGCGAAGACGATATGGTGCGTTTGGGCGTTCGCCATCGGACCTTTATAACCCCGTTGATTGTCGCAATGATTCTTGACCGTTTCAGCCGGTCGTGCCTTAGCAGGATATACCCCTGTCGATGCCCTTATCGGAGCCGTTCCTGTCGTGCAAATCCTCCGTGACCTGCCTTCCCTGCGTGCCGCCGTCGATGCGCTGAAAAGCGACGGAAAACTGATGGCTCTGGTGCCCACCATGGGCGCGCTGCATGACGGGCATATGGCGCTGGTCGAGGAAGCGCGCCGCCATGCCGGGCATGTCGCGGTGTCGATCTTCGTCAATCCCCGCCAGTTCGGGGTGAACGAGGATCTGGACGCCTATCCCCGGCGCGAGGCGAAGGACGCGCAGATGCTGCAGGCGGCCGGAGTCGACATCCTCTGGGCGCCGAGCGTGGACGTCATGTACCCGGCGGGCTATACCACCAACATCTCCGTCTCAGGCGTGACCGAAGGTCTGGACGGCGCGGCCCGGCCCGGCCATTTCGACGGCGTGGCGACGGTTGTGGCGAAGCTGTTCAACCAGGTCCGCCCCGATGTCGCGCTGTTCGGGGAGAAGGATTATCAGCAGCTCGCCGTGATCCGGCAGATGGTCCGCGATCTGGACGTTCCCATCGAGCTTGTCGGGGTGCCGACCCAGCGGGCCGAGGACGGCTTGGCGCTGTCGTCCCGCAACGCCTATCTCAGCGAGGAGGAACGCAGGGAAGCGCTGGCTCTGCCCCGCGCCCTGGGCGAAGCGGCGCGGCAGATGGAAAAGGGCGCGACCGTCGAGGCCGCCCTTGCCAGGGCCGTTGCCCTGCTCGCGGCGCATGGTTTCGATCCGATCGACTATGTGTCGCTGTGCGATGCCGTGACGCTGGAACCGATGACGGTGCTGGACCGCCCGGCAAGGCTGCTCGGTGCGGCGAAGCTCGGCAAGACACGGCTGATCGACAATATTCCGGTCGATCCGCTTTGATTTCCGTCATCCCGGCTTTGGCTGGGATGACGGCCATGTCAAAAGGGCTTTACGATCACCGCGATCACGATCACCGCGGCGGCGATTCCCGGAATCTCGTTCACCAGCCGCAATTGCTTCTCGCTGAGCGGCCGCAGCCCCTTGGCCAGCTTCTTGGCATAGCCCGCGATCCAGCCATGATAGCCCGACAGGCCCAGCACGAAGAGCAGCTTCAGGTGGAACCAGCCGAAATGCCAGGCGCCGATCTCGACCATCAGCATAAGCCCGAAAACCCAGACCAGGATGAGGGACGGATTGAGGATGATCCTGAGCAGCCGCCTTTCCCGGTCGATCCACTTCCTGTCCTCGTCCGACCCCACCGGACATTGATGGTGATAGACGAAGAAGCGGGGCATCATGAACAGGCCCGCCATCAGGAAGATGACGAAGATGACATGCGCGGCTTTGACCCACAAATAGGCTGCTCCCAGATAAGGCATGGTTCAGTCTCCCGCTACGACCGCATCCGGCGCACATGGCTAATCAGCGCTTCGACATGATCAATGGGGGTGTCGGGGAGAATCCCGTGGCCCAGGTTGAAGATATGCGGCCGACCGGCAAAGGCGGCGCGGATATTGTCCACGGCCTCTTCCACCGCCCTGCCGCCGGCGATCAGCGCCAGCGGATCGAGATTCCCCTGCACCGGCAGGCCCTGCGGCAGCGCGCGGTCGGCCCAATGCGGGTCGACCGTTTCATCCACGCCCACCGCATCGACGCCGGTCCCCGCCGCATAATCCGCCAGTTTCGCGCCCGCGCCCTTGGGAAAGCCGATCACCGGAATCTCCGGATGGATCGCCTTCAGCTTCTCCACGATCCGCCGGTTGGGCTGGATCACCCAGCGGTCGAATTCCAGCGGGGCCAGACTGCCCGCCCAACTGTCGAACAGCTGCACGGCCTCCACGCCCGCCTCGATCTGGCCGGAGAGATAGACCACGGTGGCATCGGCAATGGCATCGATGATCGCGCCGAATTTTTCCGGCTGGCTGTAGGCAAGGCGACGGGCGGCGCCCTGGTCCTTGCTGCCCTGCCCGGCGACCATATAGGTCGCGATGGTCCAGGGACTGCCCGCAAAGCCCAGGAAGGTCACATGGCTGTCCAGCGCCGCCTTGACCTGCCGCACCGTCTCATAGACCGCCTCGAAGCGGCTGAAATCCGGTTTCAGGACCGACAGCTCCGTCTCCGCCAGGACCGGTGCGAGGCGCGGGCCTTCCCCCGCCTCGAACCAGAGATCCTGCCCCATGGCATAGGGCACGATCAATATGTCGGAAAACAGGATCGCGCCGTCGAAACCGAAGCGGCGCAGGGGCTGGAGGGTCACTTCCGCCGCCGCCGCGCTGTCATAGACCAGTTCGAGGAATCCGCCCTTTTCTGCCCGCAAGGCGCGATATTCCGGCAGGTAACGGCCTGCCTGACGCATGAGCCACATGGGCGGCACGGCAGGGCGCGCACCCTTCAGGACCGAAAGCAAGGGCTTGGCCGTCAGGTCATTCGAAAGGGCGGCATCGGGTCCCGTCATAAACTCTCTTATATTTAGATTCAAAAGGATGATGGAGATAGTGGGGCGGTTGGCAGCGGGGTTTATGCGCTGTGCCCCGATTTGCCAACAACTTGACTCCTCAAGGCCGCCGATTCCGGTCCGAGTCAGTCGGCTTATTCCCGTTATCCACAGGCTGTGGGTGGAAATTTCCTTCTGTTGGCGGGCTGTGGAGAAGATTCCCGGAATCGGGGAGGACGAAAAGCGCCTGATTTCACCCGCAAGCTATGCCTTGATTTATCCACAGCCTCCCCACAGAGATGTTCTTCATGTCGCGCATCCATCTCCACCTGCTTTCGGACTCGACCGGCGAGACGCTGGAAAACATAGCGAAGGCTGCCATCGGCGCGTTCGAGAATGTCGAGGCGGTGCGCCATTTCTGGCCGATGGTTCGGTCCGACGTCCATCTCGACCGGATCATGGAGGAGATCGCCGCCAATCCGGGGCTGGTGCTGTTCACCCTCTCCAACCATCAGCTCCGGCGTCGGCTGGAGACGCGCTGCCGGGCGCTCGGCCTGCCCCATGTGGCGGCGCTCGACAGCGTGACCGACGCCCTCTCCAACATATTGGGGCAGGAAACGCGCAACCGTCCGGGGCGCAAGCATATATTGGACGAGGCCTATTTCGCGCGGATCGAGGCGATCCAGTTCACCATCGCCCATGACGATGGCGTGGGCCATGAAAATTGGGAGGAGGCGGACATCGTGCTGGCTGGCGTTTCCCGCGCTTCCAAGACGCCGACGTCCATCTATCTCGCCAATCGCGGGTACAAGACCGCCAATATCCCGCTGGTGATCCAGTCGCCGCCGCCGCGCAGCCTGTTCTCGCTGAAGCATCCGATGGTGGTCGGCCTGACCGTCAGCCCGGAACGGCTGGTGCAGATCCGCCGCAATCGCCTGCTGTCGCTCAACCAGGCGCCGGAGACCAGCTATGTCGACATCGACCGGGTGCAGGAGGAGCTGTCTTTCGCCCGGCGCATGTTCGCGGACAATGGCTGGCCGGTGATCGACATGACCCGCCGGTCGATCGAAGAAGCCGCCGCCGCCATCATCAACCTGTTCAACGACCGCGTGCTGGCGGAAGGAGCATGAGACCATGATCGTGCTGGCATCGCAAAGCGCGAGCCGCCGCGCCCTGCTGGAAGCGGCGCAGGTGCCGTTCGAGGCGCTGTCCCCCGGCGTGGACGAGGAAGCGGCGAAGGAAGCGCTGCGCGCCGACGGCCTGGATGCGCGGCAACTGGCCGATGCGCTGGCGGAACTGAAGGCGCTTCGCGTCTCGCGCCGGGTGCCGGGCGGGCTGGTGCTGGGCTGCGACCAGACCCTCAGTCTGGATGACGGCGCGATGATCGACAAGGCGGTCGACCGCGCCGATGCGGAGCGCATAGTGAAGCTGCTTTCCGGGCGGGTGCATCATCTCCACAGCGCGGCGGTGATCGCGCTCAACGGCGAACCGATCTGGCGGCATGTCGAGCGCGTGCGGATGACGGTGCGGCCTCTGTCGGACGCTTTCATCACATCCTATCTGGACGGCGATTGGGAAAATTGCCGCTGGTGCGTCGGCTGCTACCGGATCGAGGGGCCGGGCGCGCAGCTTTTCAGCCGGGTCGAAGGCAGCCAGTTCGCGATTCAGGGCCTGCCGCTGCTGCCTTTGCTTGACTTTCTGCGCGTCCGGGGCGTTCTGGCGACATGACCGACAAGCTCCCCTATGCCGAAGTGATCGGTGATCCGATCGAACACAGCAAGTCGCCGCTGATCCACAATTTCTGGCTCGATGCGCTGGGGATCGAGGCGGAATACAGGAAGACCCATGTCACCGGCGATGGCCTGTCCGCCTATTTCCTGGCGCGGCGCGCCGATCCGGACTGGCTTGGCTGCAACGTCACCATTCCGCACAAGATCGCGGTGATGGACTATACCGACGATCCGGGCGGCGTCCGGGAACGGATCGGGGCGATGAACACCATCGCCAGCGAGACGGGCGGACCGCTGATCGGCACGAATACGGATGCGGGCGGATTCCTCCAGCCATTGCTGCGCGACAGGTGGAAGGGGCAGAGCGCCGTTCTGGTGGGGGCGGGCGGCGCGGCGCGGGCGATCCTGTTCGCCCTCACCAGCCTGGGCGTGCCGGACATCACCGTCATGGTGCGCGATGCGGCCAAGGGTCAGGCGCTGCTCGACCGTGCAGGGGTCAGGGGCCGCGTGATCGGCATGACCGATGCGCTCCCCCGGGCGGACCTGCTCGTCAACACCAGCTCGCTCGGCATGGTGGGCCAGCCGGTGCTGGACCTGGACCTTTCGCCGCTGGGCCCGGAAGCGACGGTCTATGACATCGTCTATGCGCCGCTGGAGACGGAGTTGCTCAAGGCGGCGCGCATCCGGGGCCTGAAGACCCTAGACGGGCTGGAGATGCTGATCGGGCAGGCGGCGCTGGCCTTCGACATCTTCTTCGATGCGGAGGCGCCGCGCGAACGGGACGAGGAATTGCGCGCCCTGCTGCTCGCCGCCTGAGATTCATGAAGATGATGGGATGAAGATCTACGGTCTCACCGGCTCCATCGGCATGGGGAAGTCCGCCGTCGCGGGGATGTTGCGGCGGGAAGGCGTTCCCCTGTTCGACGCCGATGCGGAGGTGCATCGCCTGCAGGGGCCGGGCGGCGCGCTGCTGCCGGCGATAGAGGCGCGCTTTCCCGGCACGACCGGTCCCAAGGGCGTCGACCGGGCGAAGCTGGGCGCGGCGGTCTTCGGTCATCCCCAGGAATTGAAGGCGCTGGAAGCCATCGTCCATCCCGCCGTGCAGCAGAGCCGCAAGGCCTTTCTGCAACGGAACCGATCGCGCCGGTTCGTCGTGCTGGACATTCCGCTGCTGTTCGAAACCCATGGCCATCGTCGGCTGGCCGGCGTCATCGTGGTCACCGCCCCTGCCTGGAAGCAGCGCAAGCGGGTTCTGGCCCGGCCCGGCATGACCGCTGCAAAATTTCGCCGGATTGTCCATCTGCAAACACCCGATGCTGAAAAGCGGCGGCGGGCCGACTATATCATCCATACGGGCACGACCTTCGCTGAGACCCGCTTCCAGGTTCGCCGCTTGGTCGCTTGCCTTGGTGCGAAGACAGGCCGATAAGAGGGGGCCGGCGAGGTTGGCCGGCAAGAGTCGTTGTAGAGGGCGATGCGCGAGATCATTTTCGACACCGAAACGACGGGATTCGACCCAGCCTCCGGCGATCGCCTGGTCGAGATCGGATGCATCGAACTCCTCAACCGGGTTCCCACGGGCCGCACCTTCCACGCTTATTACAATCCGCAGCGGTCGATGCCGGCCGCGGCCGAGGCGGTGCACGGCCTGTCCGACGCTTTTCTGAAGGACAAGCCGCTATTTTCCCATGGGGTGGAGGAACTGCTCGCCTTTCTGGAGGACAGCCATCTGGTCGCCCATAATGCGCGCTTCGACTTCGGCTTCCTCAATCACGAACTGAAGCTGTGCAAGCTGCCTGAAGTGTCGATGGAGCGGATGATCGACACCGTCGCCATCGCCCGGCAGCTTCACCCCGGCGCCAAGCACAGCCTCGACGCGCTCTGCACCCGCTACGGCATCGACCGCAGCCATCGCATCAAGCATGGCGCGCTGCTCGACGCCGAATTGCTGGCCCAGCTTTACATCGAACTGACCGGCGGCCGTCAGATCGGCCTCGGTCTTGCACAGGAGGAAGAGAAACTCGTTGTAAATATGGAACTTGCGGCGGAAGTCGCGGTTCGCCCTGTTCGTCCCGCGCGTGTCTTTGCGGCAGGCGCGGAGGAGCTGGAGCGGCATGCAGCGTTCGTCGCGACGCTGGACAAGCCGCTCTGGCTTGAGGAGGCCTGATTACGGCTGTCCCTTCGGGATGGGCTGCCTTCACGGCCTCCACGCCAACCGGGTCGCCAATCCCGGGCGGTCCGGCAAGAATAAGGAGAAGGCATATGGATATTCGTGTTTCCGGGCATCAGGTCGATACGGGTGACGCGCTCAAGCAGCATGTCTGGACCCGTCTGGAGGCCATGGCCGAGAAATATTTCTCCCGCGCGCTTTCCGCCCAGGTCACATTCCGGCCGGCCCCGCACGGCGCCTTCCATTGCGACATCGTCTGCCATGTCATGACCGGACTGATCCTGAAGGGCGCCGGAGAGGCGCAGGAGGCGCATCCTGCCTTCGATCAGGCGGCCGAACGGATCGAGAAGCAGTTGCGCCGCTATCTGCGCCGCCTGAAGGACCGCAGCGCGCAGGCCGCGGCGGCGGAGGCCAGCCGGGCCAATGGATATGGCGCCGATGAACTGGACGGCGCCGGCTACACGATTTTCGCGTCCCCGGCCGATGAAGAGGACCCGGCCGAAGCGCCGCTGATCGTGGCGGAAACCCGGGTCGACATTCCCGAAGCCAGCGTGTCGGACGCGGTGATGATGCTCGACCTGCGCAACACCAATGCGCTGCTGTTCGTCAATGCCGGAACGGCGGCGTACAACATGGTCTATCGGCGGCAGGACGGGACCATCGGCTGGGTAGAGCCCCGCCTGGGCTGATCGCCTTCCGCCGGCCGCCGGTTGACCTCGATCCGCTGGCGGCCTATGGGGCCGGACTTTAAAGATCCGGGCATTGCGTCATTTTTCCGAAGCTGGGCGCGGCTCGGCTGGGATTCGGCATGGTTCATTTCAACGATATCGTCGCACCGGATGCATTGGGCACCGCCCTTTCGGTGAACGGCAAGAAGCAGTTGTTTCAGAAGGTTGCGGCCTTGGCTGCGCAGGCCTACGGTCTGGCTGCCGATCCGGTGGCGGAGGCGCTGCTGGAGCGTGAGAAACTGGGCTCGACCGGCTTTGGGGGCGGAGTCGCGATTCCCCATGCGAAGATTCCCGGCCTTCAGAAAATGTGCGGGGTGGTGGTGCTGCTCGATCCGGCGGTTCCTTTCGACGCTGTGGACGAAGCGCCGGTGGACATCGTCTTCGCGCTGCTCTCTCCGGTGGATTCGGGCGCCGAACATCTGAAGACCCTGGCCCGCGTTTCGCGCTACCTGCGTGACGAGGGGCAGATCGCCCGGCTGCGCGGCGCCAAGTCGACGGCGGCGCTCCATGCCCTGCTCGCCGGTGGCGAGGCGCGTGACGCTGCCTGATCCGGGTTCCGCCGCCAGCGCCTTGCCCAGCGGGGAGCAGGCGCATTTCCGGGCGCTGGAGTCCCTCTACCGTTCCGCACCGATCAACCGGCTGTTCCGGTCGGAACTGACGATTCCGGAAGAAGGCCGGTCGATCATCCATTTCGACGTGGACGAGACGCAGTTCCATGCGGCCGGCGCGGTGCACGGCACGGTCTATTTCAAGATGCTGGACGATGCGGCCTTCTACGCGGCCAACAGCCTGGTCAGCGATCGCTTCCTGCTGACCACCAGCTTCAACCTGTTGTTCACCCGCCCGATCGGGCCGGGCCGGATTCGGGCCGAAGGGCGCTGGATCAGCGGAAAGCGGCGCGTCTATGTGGCGGAGGCCAGCCTGATCGACGCCGACGGCGAGGAGGTCGGGCGCGGCACCGGCACCTTCATGCGGTCGCAATTCCCCCTCTCCTCCCTGCCGGGCTATGCCGGCTGACCCATCCGACGCGCGGCTGACCAGCGCCATGCTGGTCGGTGTCCTGATGCGCCGCTGCGCCGCGGCGGGCGGCTTTGCCACGGTGCTGGTGAAGGGCGATGCCGTCAGCGGCGTGATCCTGCTCCAGGCGCTGGAAAATGGCCGGGAACAGGGGCTGTTCGAACGCGTTCCTGATTATGCGGGCGGCTATCGCCTCACCCGCTGCGGCCCGGACCCGGAAAAGGGGGCCGAGGCCATGGCTCAATATCTTGCGCGCCGGCGCGGATCGGACCCCGATCTGTGGGTCGTTGAACTCGACATCGCGGATGCGGAACGGTTCGCCGCTGAAACGATCTGTTGATCGTTGACTCATTTTCCTCGCGCGGGCACAGGCCTCCGACGCTTTCAACGCGCAGGTTGCCGGTTTTCGTCCATGGGGGGCGGATGCGGTAAACACGCAGACGGGGGGCGGCCGAACGTCGTGTTTTAGGGGTTTTTTGACGTTCCCGGCCAAGAACCGCACGATTTTGAGCTGTAATGAGTTTTCGTCTGAAGGCTGCGATCTTCGCGGCATTTTCCCTTTCCGCCACAGCGGCGGTTACCGCGGCCGACATGTCGAGCGCTTCCGAGGCGGCTCCGTCGGTCCTTTCCCTTCCGGGAAGCAATGAGCTGAATGCAGCTCCGGCCGGCGCCACGCCCGCCGTCACTTTCGCCGCGCCGCGCGAAGTCGTGCAGCCGCTGGCTCCCCTTTCCGACAGCGCCGATGTGAAGGCCGACAATCTCGCCGCCCTCGTGGACGCGCAGGGCGCGGCCGAGGATGTTTCCGGCGACATGAAGTGCCTGGCCGGCGCCGTCTATTTCGAATCCAAGGGCGAAAGCCTGGAAGGCCAGTTGGCCGTTGCCCGCGTCATCATCAATCGCGCCCGGTCCGGCCGCTTTGCCGACAGCCTGTGCGGCGTCGTCTATCAGCCCGGCCAGTTCAGCTTCGTGCGCGGCAATGGCATGCCGTCGATCCGCCTGGGCAGCGAAAGCTGGCGCGAGGCCGTCGCCATCGCCCAGATCGCGATGGACGATAGCTGGGACAGCAAGGCAGAGGGTGCGCTCTATTTCCACGCCCGTCGGGTTTCGCCCGGCTGGGGCAAGCGCCAGCTCGCCGCGATAGACAATCACGTCTTCTATCGCTGACCGTTTCGCGCCCGGCGCGCAGGGGGTGAAGAAGGGCCGGTTCGGGCGATCCTGAATCGGCCCTTTCCTTTTGTTCCCTTCCTGTTCTAAGAACCGGACATGGAATCCGATCTTTCCGACAGTTGTTCGCCCCTCACGGACGGCACGGCTCTGGCCGTGGCGCGGGGCACGCTGCGCCTGTTCTTCCGGCATGACATGAGCGGGATATTGGAAGTGCCGCTGCCCAATGGCCGGCGCGCCGACATCATGGCGCTGGACGGGTCGGGTCGGATCACCATCGTGGAGATCAAGTGCAGCCGCGCCGACCTGTTGGGCGACATGAAATGGCCCGACTATTTCGATTATTGCGACCGCTATTTCTGGGCCGTGCCGTCAGGCTTCGACCTGTCGCTGTTCGAGAGCGAGGCGCTATGGCCGGGACGGACGGGATTGATCGTCGCGGACCAATATGACGCCGAACTGGTGCGCCCCGCACCCATGGAGCCGCTGGCGGCCGCGCGGCGCAAGGCGGAAACGCTGCGCTTTGCTAGGCGGGCAGCCAGGCGGCTGACGGCGCTGGCGGACCCGGATCATGCCGCGGAACTGGGGTGGTAGTCTGATCTGCGTGGAGATCGACGAGGGGACGGATCGTCTCCCGCGACATTCCCCTTAAGCGATACGTGCTCCTGCGCAGGAACACGCATCGTCTGATGTTCGCTTCAGGAAAAAAATCAGAACACCGGCCCCTGCACCGGTCCCTTGGGCGCTGTCTTCGTCTTCGCAGCGCTCAGCGCTTCCACCAGCCCCGGCGTCCTGGCGTCGCGCTCCGCATAGTCCCGCGCCGACATGCCGGCGATCGTGTCGCGCTTGTCGGGATTGGCGCCTTGCGCGACCAGCAGCCGGACCAGCGCCACGTCGCGAAGCTGCACCGCCCGGATCAGCGGCGTCTCGCCGCTGCCATTCGCCTTGTCCACCTGCGCATTATAGGTCAGCAGGCTGCGCACGCCTTCCTCGAACCGGGCCTGCACCGCGTCCATCAGCGGCGTGTTGCCGTTATTGTCGGTCAGGTTCGGGTTCGCGCCCTTGGCGAGCAGAAAGGTCAGCCATGTATTGTCCCGCCGGGCGACGACCAGATGCAGCGCGGTATCGCCCGTCGTCACGTCGCGGCTGTTGATGACGGTCGATCCCGGCTTCTGGATCAGGTCGGTCACCTTCTGCCCGTCGGCGTCCTTGACCGCCTTCAGAAAATTGTAATTGTCGGAAAACTGCGCCTGCGCCGCGACCGGCGACAGCAGCGCCAGGGCCAGAGCGGCGGCACGGCCAAGGCCCATCCAAGCCGGAAAACGTCCTGTCATTATGTCCATAGCCCCGTTGGGATTTGCAAATCGGGCCATAGCAGGGCATGGCTGGCGGCGCCATGAACAAAGCGCTGATTTCGCTCGCCCTGCCGCTGACCGCCCTGCTGGCAGCCTGTAATATGGGGGCCGGGGGCAATGCATCAAGCGGCGATGAAAGCGCCCAGGGCGATCTGCACGGTGCGAGCATCGGCGCGCCCTTCACCCTGACCGATCAGGACGGGAAGAAGGTCCGCTGGGAGGATTTCAAGGGCAAGTATCGGCTGGTCTATTTCGGCTACACCTATTGCCCCGATGTCTGCCCGATCGACCTGCAACGGATCATGCAGGGCTTTTCGAAGTTCGAGAAGGATAAACCGGCGCTCGCCGCAAAGGTCCAGCCGATCTTCATCAGCGTCGATCCGGATCGGGACACGCCCGCCATCCTCAAAACCTATGTCGCGGCCTTCCATCCGCGCCTGATCGGCCTGACCGGCACCCCTGACGAGATCGCCAGGGTGGCGAAGGATTTCGTCGTGCTCTACAATAAGGAAGAGGCGAAGGGCGCGAGCGGCTATCTGGTCAGCCACAGCCGCACGCCCTATCTCTTCGGGGGCGACGGCGCGCCGGTCGCGCTGGTGCCGGTGGACGATCCGGGAACGCCGGATGTGGATGAGGGCGATCCCGCCAGGGTGACGGCCTTCCTCGAAAAATGGGTGAAGTGACGGTTGGACTTCTGGGAAAAGCCCCTCGACAGACTGGACCGCGCGGAGTGGGAAGCGCTGTGCGACGGCTGCGGCAAATGCTGCCTGCACAAGGCGGAGGATGAGGATACGGGGCACATCTACCCCACCAATGTCGCCTGCCGCCTGCTGGACCGGCATAGCGGGCAGTGCACCAACTATAAGGAACGCCGCCGCTTCGTGCCCGATTGCGTGCGGCTGACCCCTGCCAAGGTGAAGACGATAAGCTGGCTGCCGCGCACCTGCGCCTATCGGCTGCGGGGCGAGGGCAAGCCATTGCCCGAATGGCACTATCTGATCTGCGGCGACCGCGAGGCGGTGCACCGGGCCCAGGAGTCCGTGCGCGGCTGGACCATTGCGGAAGCCGACGCCGGCGATTGGGAAAACCATCTTGTCGACAGAGAACTCTGACGCCGAAATCCTGATCGACGGCATCGCCGTTCCGGTGCGGGTCCGCCGGTCGGCGCGGGCCAAGGCCTATCGATTGTCGCTGGACCAAGCGCGGGGGGAGTTGCGGCTCTCGCTGCCGACCCGCGCCAATCTTAAGCGCGCGCTCGGCTGGGCGCAGGAACATGAGGGCTGGGTCCGGTCGCAAATGGCGCGGCAACCCGCGTTTGTCACGCTGGGCGATGGCGCCGTCTTCCCGCTGGAGGGGCGGGAGGTGCGCATCTGCTGGGTCGAAGGCGCTTCCCGCACGATCCGGCTGGAGGGCGACCGGCTGCTGCTGGGCGGCGCGGCGGAATCAGTCGGGTCGCGGGTGCTGCGCTGGCTCAAGATGCGGGCGAAGGCCGTGCTGGAGACCGAAAGCCATGAAATGGCGCGGGACAATGGGCTGATCGTGGCGTCGGTCGGCATTGGCGATCCGCGCAGCCGCTGGGCGAGCTGCGCCTCCAGCGGGGCGATCCGCTATAGCTGGCGGCTGATCCTCTGCCCGCCGGAGGTGCGCCGGGCGACCGTGGCGCATGAGCTGGCGCATCTGCTGCACATGGATCACAGCCCTGCCTTTCACGCGGCCCACAAGCGGATATTGGGCGAAGACCCCCGGCCTGCGCGGGCCTGGCTGCGCGCCCATGGGACCGCGCTGCACCGCTTCGTCGGGTGACAGGCCCATGGGCAGGAAGAAGCGCTATCTGACGGCGACGATGCCGGACGGCTATGTGAAGACCATCGGGCCCACGGCGGACGCCTTCACCCATTATTGGCGCATCATCGCGATACTGGAGAATGGCAGGACGGAGGTTTTCTGGGGCCACAGCCGCTCGCTGGCCGAGGCGAAGAGGAAGCGGACGGCGGCGGAAGAAGGCGCGCGGATGCGCGGCTGGAAACGCTATGCGTTCGAGATAGCGGAACTGGTCGAAACGCCGGCCCGGTGAAGTGCAAGCTGCTCCTGCGAAGGCGGGATCACGCTATGCCCTGGTCCTTCAGCCCTGGTTCCTGTGCGGCCAGACGCCCGACCCGTCCGCCGCGCAATCATGCGCGGCATCCCGCACATGCGGCAAGCCGCAGGCCCGGCAGGTGACATAATCGCCCGCCTTCAGCCCATGGCCCACCGCCACGCGCTCGTCGAACACATAGCAGTTGCCCTGCCAAAGGCTGTCCTTTTCGGGCATTTCCTCCAGATAGCGCAGGATGCCGCCGCGCAGATGATAGACCTCCTCAAAACCGCGGGCCCTGACCAGCGCGGTCGATTTCTCGCATCTTATGCCGCCGGTGCAGAACATGGCGATGCGCGGCGTGCAGCCCTCCTCGCGCAGCTTTTCGGCAAAATCGTCGAACCAGGCCGGGAAATCGCGGAAGGAGCGGGTGCCGGGATCTATCGCCCCTTCGAAGCTGCCCACCGACACTTCATAGGCATTGCGCGTATCGATCACGACCGTGTCCGGATCGGCTATCAGGGCGTTCCATTCCACCGGATCGAGATGCGTGCCCGCCTGATGCGCCGGGTCGAGATCGCCCGCGCCCAGCGTCACGATCTCCGCCTTCACCTTCACCTTCATCCGGGCGAAGGGCGGGCTGTCGCCATGGGCATATTTGACGTCGAGATCTGCGCAGCCCGGATATGCCCGGATATGCGCGACCAGCGCCGCAATCGCCCTCTCGCTCCCCGCGACCGTGCCGTTGATCCCCTCCCCAGCGACGATCAGCGTGCCGCAGGTGCCAAGGTCGGCGCAGAGCAGGCGCAAATCGCGGGCAATCGCCTCCGGATCGGCGAAGCTCGCGAAACGGTAAAGCGCGGCAATGGTGAAAGCGGATTCCATGGCAGCGCCCATAGCCGCTTCGCTGCCCTCTTGAAAGCGGCGGGGCAAGGGGGCATAGGCAGGCCATGGTTCCCCTTTCGTTCGCGGGTCATGATTTTCTGGCGTTGGCGGAGGCTGCGCTGTTCTGGCCGGCGCGCTCCGCCCTGCTGGTGGCCGACCTGCATTTCGAAAAGGCAAGCTGGTTCGCCCGATCCGGGCAGTTCCTGCCGCCCCATGACAGCCTGGCGACGCTGGACATGATCGAGATGCTGGTGGAACGGACGGGCGCGCGGGCCGTCTGGTCGCTGGGCGACAGTTTTCACGATGCCGATGGCGCGGCCCGGCTCGATCCGGCGGCGCGGGCAAGACTGGCCGTGTTGACGGACAGGCTCGACTGGGTCTGGATCACCGGCAATCACGATGCCGGCATGGCGCGGACGCCCGGCGGCACGCGTCGCACGGACATGCAGGTGGACGGCATCTGGCTGCGGCATGAGGCGGACCCTGCCGACCCCCGGCCGGAAATATCAGGGCATTTCCACCCCAAGTTCCGCCTGTCCGTGCGCGGACGCCACGTGTCGCGGCGCTGCTTCGTCGGATCGCGGACCAAATTGATTCTGCCTGCCCTTGGCGCCCTGACGGGCGGCCTCGATGCCGGTCATGGCGAGATTCGCCGGGTGATGGGATCGGGTGCGGCCGCCCTGGTGCCGGTCGCCGGCCGTCTGCTGCGTTTTCCCATTGCTTAGGCGGACGTAACGGAAACCGGAATTTAAGCTGTCTCCTTTAGGTGACAGTGCATGAGAATCCGGTCACCATGGGGGATCAAAGCCTCTGAAAAGCAGGCATATCTTGCCTTCATCCTGCTGTGGCAGCATAGTTCGACAATAATTCGACGCGACGCAAAGCCGCGCGGATAAGGAGAGGGAGCATCATCATGAAGAAGAGCCTTTGGCTGATTTCTGCCGGTGCCGTTGCATTGGGCAGCAGCGTTCCGGTCGCATGGGCGCAGGACGGTGGAACCGCGGTCGATCCGGAAAGCGTCAACATCATCGTCACCGCCACCCGACGCGCCAGCCCGCTGTCGGACGTGCCGATCGCCGTGTCCGCCGTGACGGCGCAGGCGATGCAGAATAGCGGCGCGACGGATATTCGCGCGCTCAACCAGCTCGCCCCTTCGCTGCTGCTGTCCTCCACGGGGACAGAGGCCAATGCCTCTGCCCGCATCCGCGGCATCGGCACGGTGGGCGACAATCCGGGGCTGGAAAGCTCGGTCGCGGTGTTCATCGACGGCGTCTATCGCTCGCGCACCGGCGCCGGCCTCAACGAACTGGGTGAGATCGAGCGGGTCGAGGTGCTGCGCGGTCCCCAGGGCACGCTGTTCGGGCGCAACGCCTCCGCCGGCCTCATCAACATCATCAGCAAGGCGCCGGAGTTCAAGCTCGCGGGCAAGGCGGAGATCACTTACGGCAACTATGATTATTGGCGCCTTGCCGGCCGCATCACCGGGCCGATCAGCGATCAGCTGGCGCTGAGCCTGGATGGCGTCTGGTCCAGGCGCGACGGCTTCTACGATCTGGTGAATGCCAGCGGCGCCAAGGTCGGGGAAACCAATGACCGCGACCGCTATTTCCTGCGCGGGCAGGCGTTGTTCGAGCCGAATGACGCGCTCTCCATCCGCCTCATCGGGGATTATACCCATCGCGACGAAAGCTGCTGCGGCGCCGCCTATATGGAGACGCGGGAACGCCGTCCGGTCGCCGGCGGGGGCTACAGCACGGCGCCCTTCAACCGGATCGCCGCCATTCTGGCGGGGCAGGGCAGCGTCTTTGCCGCCGATCCCTATGACCGCGACCTCACCATCACGGCGGGCCGGAATTATGTGAGCAAGCTCAAGGATTGGGGCGTTTCGGGCGAGATCAATTATGATCTGGGCGGCGCCAAGCTGACCAGCATAACCGCCTATCGCGATTACAAGAGCCAGGACTATGGCGATTACGACTATAGCGGGGCCGACCTGCTCTACCGCGATCCCAACACCTATCGCCAGTTCAGGACCTTCACCCAGGAACTCAGAGCGCAGGGATCGGCCTTCAACGATGTGCTCGACTGGCTGGTCGGCGGCTATTATGCGCATGAAAAGCTGACGCTGGAGGATAATATCGTCTTCGGCGCGGACTATGGCCGCTTTGCCGCTTGCCGCCTGATGGCGGGGGCAGGCGCCAACAGCAATTTGACGGCGGCGCAGCTTGCCGCTTGCGGCAGCGGGCTTGCGACGCAGGCGCTGATCGCCGGCACGCAGGCGCAGCTCAACGGCGGTCTCGTCCTTGCCGGCGTTCCAGCCTTGCAGGCCGGGGCGATTTCGACCGGCCTGGGCAATGGTCTCCGCGCGCTGGCGGCGATCCCTTCGGGCACCGGCGACATTGCCTCGCTCTACCATCAGAAGAGCGAGAATTGGGCGTTGTTCACCCATAATATCATCCATATCGCAAAGCAGCTCGATCTGACGCTGGGTCTTCGCTACACCCATGAGAGCAAGCGTTTCTCGGCGGACCTCAACAATAACAACGCCACCTGCGCGGCCTTGCAGGCCTCCAGCCTTCCCGCCATCGCGACCAATGCGCAGCTCGGCAGCGCGGCGGCCCTGGCGGGCGGCATCCTGACCCTGGGCTGTCTCGGCAACGGATCGACCGGGCTGAACGCGCTCGACCTCAATGACAAGATCAGCGATGGGGAGTTTTCCGGCACCGCCGTCCTGTCATGGAAGCCGATCGACGAACTGCTGGTCTATGGCAGCTATTCGAAGGGCTATAAGGCGGGCGGCTACAATCTCGACCGCTTCCAGCTCGGATCGACGGGCCTGAACGCGGTGCCGGCCGTATTCGCGCCGCGCACCAATGCCGACGTCACCAGTCTGCGCTTCGCCGCTGAAAAGGTCGATGCGTTCGAAGTGGGCCTGAAATATACCCAGCCCAAATGGAGCGCCAACATCGCCGCCTTCCGGCAGGAGTTCAAGAATTTCCAGTTGAACACCTTCAACGGCACCAGCTTCGTCGTCCAGAACATCAATGGCTGCGACGGCGCGCTGACGGCGGCGCGGACCTGCGCGGGCGGCGATGTGGGACCCGGCCTGATCAGCCAGGGCGTGGAACTGGAACTGTCGGCAACCCCGGTGCGGAACGTGCGCGTCGCGGGGGGCTTCACCTATGCCCGCGCCAAATTCGCCAACCGCCTGGTCGGCAGCGGCGACGGAACGGTGCCGCTCGATCCGGCGCTGTTCCTGCTGCCGGGTTCGATCAACTCCCAGGCGCCGGAAGTCGTGACAACGGTCAGCGCGTCGTGGACGCCTTCGCTCGGCTCCAACGGCCTGTCGGCGCTTTTCTATATCGACGGGCGCATGAGCAGCGACTTCAACACCGGTTCGGACCTGTTCCCCGAAAAGCGGCAGGACGGCTATGCGGTGTTCAATGCCCGTGTCGGCATTCGCGGGCCGCAGCAGCGTTGGGCGGTTGAATTCTGGGGCCAGAACATCTTCAACCAGGACTATAGCCAGGTCGCCTTCAGCAGCCCGCTACAGTCGAGCAGCCCGTCCACCTCGACCACCGGCCAGTTCGCCCTGGGCGCACCGATGGCGAACCAGTTGATCTCCGCCTATCTGGGCGATCCCCGCACCTACGGCATCACCCTTCGCGGGAGTTTCTGATCATGCCCCTGCCGCTCCCCGGTGCCGGGCGAGCGGCAGGGCGTTCCCCGAACAGGGCCGTGCCGACGCGGATGTGCGTGGCGCCCAGCATGATCGCGGTTTCATAATCCCCCGACATGCCCATGGAGAGCTGTTCCATCCCCTCCTCCCGCGCCATCTTGGCGAGAAGCGCGAAGAAGGGCGCGGGTTCGATGTCGGCCGGCGGCACGCACATCAGGCCCAGCAGCGGAATATCCGCGTCCCGGGCCGATCGGATCAACGCGGGCACGTCGGCAATCGGACAACCGCCTTTTTGCGCTTCCGCACCGATATTGACCTGCACGAAGCAGGGCACCCGCCTGTCCGCCGCGTCCATGGCCTTGGCCAGCGCCGTCAGCATCGACGGCCGGTCGAGCGAATGGATGACATCGAACAGGGCGACCGCGTCGGCCGCCTTGTTCGACTGGAGCTGGCCGACGAGGTGCAGTTGAAGGCCCTCATGCTCCTCCCGCAGGGCAGGCCATTTGCTTTCCGCTTCCTGCACGCGATTTTCCCCGAAGACCCGCTGGCCTGCCGCGATCAACGGGCGGATGGCGTCCGCCGCCTGCGTCTTCGACACGGCGATCAGGGTGATGTCGTCGGCGGTGCGGCCGGTAAGGCGGGCGGCGCGGCCCATGGCGTCGCGTATCTCGGCCAATCGGTTCGCGGCCAGCCGGTCTGCGGCTTCGATGCTGTCGGTCGTCATGGCGGCTGCTATAGGCGATGGCCATGCAACGCCGCCACCGCAAAAAATTGCCGACAATCTGGTTGATGACCGACGAACGCATCGGGGAGCCTGCCCTGCTGGCTGCTGTCGCCCGTCTGCCCAAGGGGAAGGCGGGAGTCATATTCCGGCACTATCGCACGGCCGCGGCGGAGCGGCACGCCCTGTTCGATCGGATCGCCCGGATTGCCCGAAGGCGGCGGCTGGTGCTGATGCTGGGCGGCACGGCGGCACAGGCGCAGGCCTGGCGTGCCGATGGCTGGCACGGACGTGACCGGCGGCGGGCAGGAAAGGCGCTGCTCCACAGCAGGCCGGTGCATGATGGGCGGGAGATGGCGGAAGCCGTGCGCTGGGGGGCAAATATCGTCCTGCTCTCGCCACTCTTCCCGACGCGCTCGCATCCCGGTTCACCCCTATTGGGGCGAGCGGGCTTCGCCGCCCTGGCCCGGCTTGCTCCTATGCCGGTAATCGCCCTGGGCGGGGTGAACGCGGCGCATCGGCATATGCTGAAGGCAATCGGCGCTTCCGGCTGGGCCGCCATCGATGGCCTGTCGGGCTGGTGACGGCGGTAAGAGGCGGTGGTCGGCGGGCGACCATCCAAAGGCCGCACCTTACTCTCGCGAGCTGTTTGTCTCCTGCGGATTCCTCCGCAGGGGCATGCCGCGCCGATGGCAGTTCATGACCGATATCCGCCAGCGCTCAGATCAGCCGATCCGCCTCCAACGCCGCCGCCAGGGAATCGCGGCCGCGCGGCATGCGGGCGTGAAGCCGCGCATCGGCTTCCGCCAACCGCTCGACGCCAGCGGTCAGTTGCTCCTCCGATAAGGTGAAGGGCAGGCGGAGGAAGCGCTCGAATGCCCCGCTCACGCCGAAGCGCGGCCCAGGCGCGACACGCACGCCATGACTCTCGGCAATGGCGGCCAGCGCCGTCGCCTCGCCGCGCGGCAGTTCCGCCCAGAGCGACAGGCCGCCGGCAGGGGATTCGGCACGCCAGTGCGGCAGGTGTCGTTCGATCAGCCCCAGCAGATGATCGCGACGCCCCCGCAGGATCCCCGCCCGCGGGCCAAGCCCTTCATCGCTATCGATCAGATGCGCGACGGCAAGCTGCTCCACCACCGGGCTCGCCATGTCCATCGTCGTGCGCAGCCGTCCCAGCGCCGCGACGGTCTGCGGATCGGCGCGAATCCAGCCGACGCGCAGCCCACCCCAGAAGATCTTGCTGGCCGAACCCAGGGTGATGACCTGCCGCCCGGAAGGATCATGCACGGCGACCGGCGGCGGCGGCATATTGTCCAGACCCATCGCCGCCATGGTCTCGTCGATGATCAGCGGCATATGGCTGCGCGTCGCCGCAGCCACCAGCGCGCGGCGGGTGCCCGGGTCCATGCTGCGCCCCGTCGGATTGTGGAAATCCGCGATGATATAGGCGAAGCGCGGACTGGTCTGGCGGAAGGCCGCTTCCATCGCGTCGATGTCCCATCCCTGCGCGGGCAGGCCGACAGGCACCGGCACGACATGGGCGCGCTGCAAGGCCTGGATCGCGTTGTGATAGGTGGGATGGTCGATCACCGCCCGGTCGCCCGGTCCCGCCAGCCAGTGGAGCAACAGCGAAAATCCCTGCTGCGCGCCGTTGGTGACGATGATCTGGTCCGGACTGGTGGGACATCCCCGCCGCTCATAATAGGCGGCGATCGCCCGGCGCAGCGGCGGCAGGCCCAAAGGGTCGTACCCCAGCTCGCCCAGAAAGGCGGGCAGGGCCTCCACCGCGACCTGATAGGCGCGGCCCACGCCCGGCGCGGCCGGCAATGCGGCATGGGTCCAGTTCAGGATATTGCCGCCGTCGATCATGTCGATTTCCGGCAGGGCCTGTTCCATCCGGCCGGGCGGCAGGCGGGTGATGCTGCCCGATCCCTGCCGGCTTTCCAGAAAGCCTTCGTCGCGCAGCCGGTCGAAGGCGGCGGCGATGGTCGTGCGGCTGAGGCCCAGCGCGGCGGCCAGTTCCCGTTCCCCGGGCAGGCGGACGTTCAGGCCGACGCGCCCATCCAGCACCAGCATCCGCAGCGCCTGCGCCAATTGGCGATAGGCGGGCTCCGCGCTGTCTTCGGCGCGCCAGGCGCCCAGCAGGCGAAGCAGGGAAGGCGGCCGCAACAGGGAAGTGGACATGACCATAGGTTCCAATCCGGAAAGGGAGGAGGCCACTTACCCAATAATGGCCATTTTGTAAAAGGCCATTTCGGGTGATTTCAACCGCCATGATGATGCACCGCCGCCTTTTCCAGCTTTTCTGGGGCCTTGGCCTTTACGGCTTCTCCATGGCCCTGATGCTGCGCGCCGATCTGGGGCTCGATCCCTGGGACGTGCTGCATCAGGGATTGGCGCCGCGCCTGGGTCTGAGTTTCGGCATGACGGTCAATCTGGTCGGGGCGATCGTGCTGTTGCTCTGGTGGCCGCTGCGTCAGCGGCCCGGTATCGGCACGGTCTGCAACATTGCGGTGATCGGCACGGCGGTGGACCTCAGCCTGATGATCCTGCCCACGCCGGAGGGCTATGCCATGCGCTTCGCCTGGTTGGCGGCGGGGATCGTCCTCAACGGCATTGCGGGCGGCGCCTATATCGGCGCGGGATTGGGCCCGGGCCCGCGCGACGGGTTGATGACGGGCTTCTGCCGCCGGACCGGATTGCCGGTCAAATGGGTCCGCACCGGTATCGAGATCGGCGTGCTGGCGGTCGGCTGGCTGCTGGGCGGCACGGTGGGCCTCGGCACCCTGCTCTATGCGGCGACGATCGGGTGGATCGTGCACCATGCCTTGCCCTTCTTCGCCATTGCCCCGCGCGAACGCCCTGCGCTTGGCTGATCCGGTTGCCCCCTGACCGGCCGGCATGGAGTCCGCCGGCCGGTCCTTTTATCTCGCGCGGGTATCGACTGTAGCGATTCACGCCATATCTAGGCGCCTCACGATCATGAGGAGAGCCTGGTGGCGACTGACCTGTACGACCTGACCGTTCCCGTCTTCATCCGCGGGCTGCGCAACCTTTCCGCCATTCTGGAGAAGGGCGCCGCCCATGCGGAAGAAAAGGGCATCGATCCACTGACGCTGACGCAGGCGCGCCTGATCGGGGACATGGCTCCGCTCACCGGACAGGTGCAATATGCCAGCGACAGCGCCAAGGGGGCGGTTACACGCATCGGCGGGCTCGATCCGGTTGCCATGCCCGATACGGAGCAGAGCTTTGCCGACCTGCAAGGACGGATCGGCAAGACCATCGCCTTCCTGGAATCCGTGCCTCGCGAGCGGATCGACGGGCGGGAAGATGCGGAAGTGATCCTCAAGGGCCCTCGCGGCGAATTCCGCTTTACCGGACGCAGCCATGCGCTGGGCTTTGCGCTGCCCAATTTCTATTTCCATGTTTCGACCGCCTATGCCCTGCTGCGGCAGGCGGGGGTGCCGCTGAGCAAGATCGATTATCTGGGTGGGATTTAGCGGCCGGGTGGCGACGGCCGTCATAAGGCATTCCCCTCCCGCCTGCGGGAGGGGTTAGGGGCGGCGCACCCCCTAACCCGCGATCAACCGGATGGCGGCGCTCGACACCCAGCCGCTGGGGCAGGGGCCGTCATAGGGCTGCTTGCGATCCACCGGTCCGGACACGCCGCAATCCACCGGGGCCGCGGCATTGTCGGCAGGAGGCTCGGGGACCAGAACGACGCCCATCCATTTCTGGTCGAGGCTGCGGGTGCAGACCCATGCGCGGCTGCCCTCCGCCATGCGGGCGACTTCTCCGGCGTCCGAAAAGGGCGCGGCCCGGACCGCCGCTCCTCCGGCGCCTACGCGCACCGCCTGGCCCATGGCGCCGCAGGCGTCGAGGCGCGGACCGTCCTCCCCAATGGTCACCGGGCGGACGAGGCGCGATTCCAGACGGGTTTCCGGCACCTCCTCCCGCGGTGCGCCGGCAAGCGAACTGTTGGGCAGTTCCTCCAGCACGTCGCTGCTCTTGGAGCAGGCGGCAAGCATCAGGACCAGGGTCAGGATCATGCGCATAGCCGCCTGATAGACCCTGCCCGGCGCAGGCGATAGCCGCCATGTTTCGCTTTAGTTTGCTGGCCCTTTTCCCTATATGCTCGGATATGAGCGAGGAAAGTCAGAACAACCCCAACAGCAATGCCTATGGCGCCGACAGCATCAAGGTCCTGAAAGGGCTGGATGCCGTGCGGAAGCGGCCCGGCATGTATATCGGCGACACCGACGACGGTTCCGGCCTGCATCATATGGTGTTCGAGGTCAGCGACAATGCCATAGACGAGGCGCTGGCCGGCCATTGCGACCGCATCCTGATCACGCTCAATCCCGACGGATCGGTCAGCGTGGAGGATAATGGCCGGGGCATCCCCACCGACATCCACAAGGAAGAGGGCGTCTCAGCGGCCGAGGTCATCATGACCCAGCTCCACGCGGGCGGCAAGTTCGAGAACACGTCGGACGACAACGCCTATAAGGTGTCGGGCGGCCTGCACGGCGTGGGCGTCAGCGTGGTGAACGCGCTCAGCGAATATCTCGACCTCAACATCTGGCGCGACGGCAAGGAGCATTATATGCGCTTTGCCTATGGCGACGCGGTGGCGCCGCTCAGGGTGATCGGGGACGCGCCCGCGGGCAAGAAAGGGACGAAGGTCACTTTCCTCCCCTCGACCGAGAAAGTGCCCGGCGACGGCGGCACGTTCAAGAACCACACCGAATTCGATTTCGAGAAGCTGGAGCATCGCTATCGCGAACTCGCCTTCCTCAATTCCGGCGTGCGGCTGTTCCTGATCGATGCGCGGCATGAGGAGAAGAAGGAGATCGAGCTGTTTTACGAGGGCGGCATCGCGGCCTTCGTGAAGTGGCTGGACCGCAACAAGCAGCCGCTGATGCCCGATCCGATCGCGATTTCGGGCAGCCGCGACGATGTCACCATCGACGTCGCGCTGGAATGGAACGACAGCTATTATGAAAATGTCCTCTGTTTCACGAACAACATCCCGCAACGGGACGGCGGCACCCACCTTGCCGCCTTCCGCGCCGCGCTGACCCGGACGCTCAACAATTATGCGGACAAGTCCGGCCTGTTGAAGAAGGAAAAGGTCTCGCTGACCGGCGAGGATATGCGCGAAGGCCTGACCGCCATCGTGTCGGTCAAGCTGCCCGATCCCAAATTCTCCTCGCAGACCAAGGACAAGCTGGTTTCGTCCGAAGTGCGTCAGCCGCTGGAAAGCCTGATGGCCGACAAGATGGCGGAATGGCTGGAGGAAAATCCCCAGCATGGCCGCATGATCGTGCAGAAGGTGATCGACGCCGCCGCCGCCCGCGAAGCCGCGAAGAAGGCGCGCGAACTCACCCGGCGCAAGGGGGTGATGGACATCGCCTCGCTGCCCGGCAAGCTGGCCGACTGTCAGGAACGCGATCCCGCCAAATCCGAACTCTTCCTGGTGGAGGGTGACTCGGCCGGCGGTTCGGCCAAGCAGGGGCGCAACCGGCATAATCAGGCGATCCTGCCGCTGAAGGGCAAGATCCTGAACGTCGAGCGCGCCCGTTTCGACCGGATGCTGTCGTCCAAGGAAGTCGGCACGCTGATCCAGGCGATGGGCACCGGCATCCGCGACGATTTCAACCTGGAAAAGCTGCGCTACCACAAGATCGTCATCATGACCGACGCCGACGTCGACGGCGCGCATATCCGCACGCTGCTGCTGACCTTCTTCTACCGCCAGATGCCGCAGATCATCGAGGCGGGGCATCTCTTTATCGCCCAGCCGCCGCTCTACAAGGCGACGCGCGGCCGGTCGGAGGTGTATCTCAAGAACGAAGCCGCGCTGGAGCAGTATCTGGTCGACAATGGCGTCGAATCCATGGCGCTGGAAACGACCGGCGGCATGCGGTCTGGCGAAGACCTGCGCCACTTGATCGAGCATGGCCGGCGGATGCGGGCGGTGATGCGCTATGTGCCGCGCCGCTACAATCCCGCGATCATCGAAGCGCTGGCGATCAACGGCGCGCTCGATCCGGAACTCAGCCATGACGCGCAGGCCGAACGGTTGACGAACACCGTCCGCTGGATGGATGCGCAGGACGAAGAGGGCAGGTGGACCGGCCGGATCGCGGAGGAGGGCGGCTTCCATTTCGAGCGGCTGTGGCGCGGCGTCACCGACCATCACATGATCGAGGCGGGCTTCATCGGGTCGGCCGAAGCGCGCAAGCTGCACGCCATCGCAACCGAGGAGGCGGACAGCTATCGCACCGCCAGCCGTCTGGTCACGGCCAAGGCGGCGGCCGCCGCCGAGGAGGCGGGGGATGACGATCTGCCGGTCGCGACCAAGGGTTCGACGGCGGTCACGCGGCCCAGCGAATTGCTGGAGGCGATCCTCGCTGCCGGGCGCAAGGGGCTGGCGATCCAGCGGTACAAGGGCCTTGGCGAGATGAATGCGGAACAGCTTTGGGAAACCACGCTGGACCCCGATAATCGCTCCATGCTGCGGGTGGAGGTCGAGCAGGCGGACGTTGCCGACGAGATTTTCACGCGGCTGATGGGCGATGTGGTCGAACCGCGGCGCGAGTTCATCCAGGACAATGCGCTGAACGTCGCCAATCTGGACGTCTGATCCGATCTGAAATGAACCGATTGCTTGTTTTTTAAGGCGATTGATTGTTTGTCAGAGCCTATTGCTTGTAGGACTTTACCGAGCTTAGTGGCCCTAACGCTCAATTAGATTGGATGTTGAGGGGCGAGCGATTCGCTTCCCTAACCCCTTACATTCATAGCAGAGGCTTCCTGCATCTGAATGAAAATAGGTGATCTAGCTAAGGCCACTGGAGTAAGCATTCAAACAATAAGGCTCTACGAGAGAGAGGGCCTGATTGAGATTGCTGCACGGTCTTCAGGAAAGTTTCGGCTATTTGCAGCCGAGCACGAAGTGCGCCTTCGCTTCATAAAGCGCCTTCGAGAGCTCGGGTTCTCGTTGGACGATGTCCGAGATCTCCTGATGTTCTCGGCGGGCCGATCAACAGATGGGCCGATTCGGTCGCTGGAACGAATCAAGGAAGAGGCAGAGGCACGGCGAGCTTCGCTCACGAAGCTAATCGAAGGTCTGGCCTCAGTCTGCTTAGGCGAAGCACCGCCGGATTTGATCGAGCGTGTTTTTGAAATCAAGCCTCACAGTTGCTGCGAAAAATGAGGCGGGGGTCGATGCTCACACTATTTTGCGTTTCGCCAGCCATCCTATCTCCTAGACCAAGACAGTTTCACCATGAACCGGTGCTAGGTCGCGTCGACCGCGCACGCTCTGCTCCCGCTGCGAATCGTTGTGAAAGATCGAGAACGTAAAGCTGCCTACTTGGCCGGGGCTTCCGATTCACCTCCATCTTCGCACCGGTCGCCGTCCATTTGGCCGAATTGTTGCTTTTGGCGGCATCTATGGATATCTCAAGCAGAGACGTGCAAGGAGGCTGACTATGGCGAATGAGGATGTGCCGGGAGGTTGACGACTCGGACTGCAAAAAACCCGGGATTGGATCGCCGACCCCGGATTTGGTTTTTTGAGAGGACGTTAATCAGTCTTCGGCCTGAACGTGCCCCCGGATTGAGCCCCTTCAAGCTCGTGTCATAATTGGAACGGTGCCAGGCGCGCGGGCGAAAAAGCTGATCCGGCTTCAAAATCAGCAGAAGTTGCCTCACCGATCGGGATAGGATTAGCGGGCGACAGCCCATGCCCGTCCGTCTACCGCCATCGCTCCACCGATCCATGCCGCCACTTCGCCAGCAGGCGACCTGCTGCAATACTATAGGAGAGAATCACTCTCTTCATGCCCAGGAGGAGGGGATGGCTGACAAAAAAATACGCCAGCTTGGCGAGTTGCTCGCAGAGATGACCCCAGAAAGCCTGCATGACGAGGCCGATTTCGGACCTCCGGTTGGCAATGAGGCTGGTAGCAATCAGATGATCGCCAAACGAATTGCCCAGGTGCTTGATTTTGCATCGTCCATTTACCCTGATGCATCGAAGCTGGTTGAATTTATGCGTCGGCGACACCCGATGCTAGACGGTCAATCAGCCCTCGATTGTGCGGTCTCGAGTGATGCGGAAGCGGACCGCGTGATCGATCTGTTAGGCCGTGCGGCATACGGTGGGGGAGTTTAGGTGCCCCAGGCCGATAAGAATCCCATAGCCACTGTGTTTGGGTCTTTGCGCTCAGGCAAGACATTGACGGTCGAGCAGATGCACGCGTGTGTCGAGGGGGCTGCTCGCCAGAAAGTCGTCGAGGATGACGCCGAAAGGCTCAATGGCCCGGCCGTGAGGATCTTCTTCACAATCGCTGATGCTTGGCGGTTAAGTGAGGATGAACAGTTAAGCCTCCTGGCTCTCTCCAGCAAATCGACTCTTCGGCGCTGGAAGGCAGGCACCGCCTTAAGGCTTCACAGGGACACGCTCGAGCGGATCAGTCACGTCCTGGCCATTTTCAAAGCGATCAACATCCTCCTCCCAGTCCCCGATCGAGCCGATGCCTGGCTGCGCGCTCCGAATTATGCCCCCCTGTTCGCCGGTGGCACGGCCGTGCAGCGAATGGTCCGAGGAAATGTCTCGGATCTCTATGTCGTACGGCAATATCTGGACGCTCAGCTTCAGGCAGGGGATACAGATTTGCCTTTGTCATCGCCCAAGGATATATCGAACGAAGATGCACCGGGAGGCTGACCATGGCGAAGAACGAGGATATTCCGGGCGGCTGACGCTCGGAACGAAATGACCGGAAATCGGATCGCCGACCCCGGGTTTCTTTTTTGGCTATTTGGATTTGCGTGTGGAAATTGCGCAGTAGGATCCGTCAGATTTTGCGGATCGGCCCTGGATATTGAGCGACCAGGTCGTCAGCAGTGAGTAGGGTGATACCCTCTACCATCGACTGGGCGATCAGGAGCCTCCGGATCGTCCCAGAGCGCGCCGCTGCGTAGGCGCGTCGCATCCCACCAAGCTTCAGCCGAGGCGATATCCGCCCCGACACGCAAAATGTCGAAGGGCTTGCAAACCAGTCGTCCTTGTATGCAAAATCTGGTTTGTGTCCGCACCGAAAAAGCTGAACCACACCGGGGCTGCGGCGGTAAACGAGCGGGACGCCACCCCAACTCCAGAGCCGCTGATGTGTTCCAGCGAAGTCCTCTTCCGCGCCTTCGCTCCCATCGGCGACGAACACGAAGGCTTGGGCAGGACCGTTGCCCCCATCAGGAGCCGCTTCGAAAAACACGGCATGAGCGCCATATTCGGCCGCCTTCTCCATCGTCGCGACTTCGCGAGTTGGGCGCCCGGACCGATCGTATCCGTCGACGAGCACAAGACCGTCGGGATATCCGCTCGGCACGGCCGACGGCAGAAGCCATCCGATGCGATCAAGCGATTTCATTGTGGTAGGAGCCGCGCTCATTTCGAGCCCTTATGCTCTTGCTTGCTGAGTTCAAAACCCTCCCGCAGGAGGTCGAGCATCGTCATGCCTCGCTGAGCGGCATAGACCTTGTACGCCCGCTTGAAATCGTCGGGGACTTTGAAGTTCAACGTCTGAAGGTCGGCTGACGGCGACTTGCCACGCCCCTTCTCCCGCACGCTGCTGCCCTCCCGCATTTCACCCATCCAGTCGATAATCCTCACCTAATGATAGCGACGTTGCGGGGACACTGAAAGAACGAAAACTGTTTATCCGTTAAAACTGAAAAACTTATTTCCCGAAATCTGGAAATCCGTGTTTCAGTGTTTCTGTGTTAGCGTCATCGAAACAAGCTGGAATGAAAGGGCTGCGGATGATCACCCCCGATGGCCCTTCGCCATCGAGGGCATGATCGCGCGCAACACTGTCCGGCCATGCAGTTGCGATTGACTTGCATTAGAAGAGGTCATTCGCTAGCGCGCCTCCCATAAAGGGGTGTATTCATGCGTTTAGCCATTTCGACTCTGCTCTCCACCACCGCGCTCCTCGTTGCGACCACCGCCCACGCGCAATCCGTGCCCGCCGAAGCGGAGGCCGAAGGGGCGATCATCGTTACAGCTGCGCGCAGCATCCTTCCGGCCAACGCGCTGCCCCTGACGATCGATGTGGTCGACAAGGAGACGCTCGACCAGCAACTCGCCATCTCCGGCTCGGTCACGGATGCGATCGCGACCTTGACTCCCTCCTTCTCGCCGACCCGCCAGAAGCTCTCCGGCGCAGGCGAAACCCTGCGCGGCCGCTCTCCGCTCTACGCGATCAACGGCATCCCACAGTCGACCCCGCTGCGCGACGGCGCTCGCGACGGCTTCACCATCGACGGTTTCTTCGTCGACCGGGTCGAGCTGATCTTCGGCTCGAACGCGCTGCAGGGCATCGGCGGCACCGGCGGCATCGTCAACCAGGTCACGGTTGGCGCCCCGACGAAGGAGGGTCTGGGCGGCCGGGTGCTCTTGCAGGGCTCCGCCGACAACAAGTTCCACTCTGACGGCTTCGGCGGGAAGGCCGGTGGCCTGTTGCAGTACAAGGCTGGCGACTTCGACGCTACGATCGGGGCCACCTATGAGAAGCGTGGCGTGTTCTACGACGGACAGGATCGTCGCGTCGGCCTCAACCTGACACAGGGCGAAACACAGGATTCGCGCACGACCAATTTCTTCGCTCGGCTGGGCTATGCGACTTCCGCGACCGGCCGCATCGACCTGATTGCAAGCCGCTTCGAACTCAAGGGCGAGGGGGATTTCGTGGCGGTCGCCGGCAACCGCCTCACCGGTCTGCCCACCGGCGCGGTACACGGCACGCCTCCTGGCGAGCCGGCCGCCAACCGCACCGAAAGCATCGCCCTGTCCTACACGGACAGCGACCTTCTGGGCGGCAATTTCATCAGCCAGTTTTTCTTCAATCGCTCGCGCGACACGTTCGGCGGCGAGGTCGCGCCGATCGCGACGTTCCAGGACCCGGCCCTCGCCCCCGTTAACACACTGTTCGACCAATCGCAGAACCGCTCGCGCAAGATCGGCGCCAAGTTCAGCTATGAGCGCGCGGTGCCGGGCTTCGAGGCGCTGACCGCGACGCTCGGCTTCGACGCGCTGTTGGACAAGACCGAGCAGCGGCTGATCGCCACCGACCGCGTCTGGGTGCCGCCGGCCGAGTTCAGCAGCCTCGCCCCCTTCGCGCAGGCCAACCTCAAGCTGTTTGACGGTCTGGTGCGCGTCGCCGGCGGTGCGCGCTGGGAGAATGTCCAGATCAAGATCGACGACTATCATACCCTGGCGTCGACGACCTTCGTTGCTTGCCCGACCAATCGGCCGCCCACGACGCCATGCGGCAACTCCACCTATGGCGGGGTCGCCGTCGCCGGCGGCAAGCCCAAATTCGATGACCTGCTGCTGAATGGCGGTGTCATCATCGAGCCGTGGAAAGGCATCCGCGCCTATGCGAGCTATGCCGAGGGCTATACCGCGCCGGACGTCGGCCGCATCGCGCGGTCGGTAAACCTGACCGGCATCGACATCGATTCCTATCTCGCCATCGAGCCGATCGTGTCGAACAACCGCGAGATCGGCGTGGAAGTGAAGCGCGGACCCATAGACGCGTCGGCTACCTATTTCTGGTCGTCGAGCGACAAGGGCCAGTTGCTCGTCCCGGGCCTGGGCCGCAACTTCGACGTCCAACGCCAGCGCATCGAGATCGAGGGCATTGAGGTCAATCTGCGCACCGAAACGCCAGTCGAGGGACTGAAACTGGGCGTCGGCTATGCCCATATTGACGGACGCTACGACAATAATGCGGACGGAAGGGTGGATACCGATCTTGATGGCGTGAACATCTCGCCCGACCGCGTCAACCTGTCGGCTAACTATAATCGCGGCCCTGTTTCGGCGATCGTGCAGACGCAATTCTTCCTGTCGCGCACTTTCCACGCCGATGCGGGCAGGCCACAGCCGGACCAGCGCAACAATTTCGGCGGTTACAACATCACCGACGCGAGTATTCGCTACCAGACCGGCCTTGGCGGTCTGCGCCTGAGCGTGCAGAATCTGTTCGACAAATTCTACATCGACTATAGCAGCGACACGCGGTTGCCGACCGACAATCTCGCTTATTTCGCGGGACGCGGTCGCACCTTCACGCTGAGCTGGGACTATGCTTTTTGAAGACGCTTGATCTCCTGCACCGCTGGATCGGCGGAGTGATCGGCCTCATTCTGGCGGTGCTGGGGTTTTCGGGCGCGTTGCTGTTGCACAAGGATGCCTGGATCCTGTTGCCCCACGCATCCGACGTTCAAGTGCAGGGGACGGGCGTGATCGCCGCGACGGTCGAACGGATCATGGCCGATCCTGCCACCCGGCCGGAGATGATCACCTTCGCTGGCCCCGATTTCGGCCTCAACCGGCTGCGTTTCGCGGACGGAACGGGCGCCTACACCGATCAGGCGGGCAATCTCGTCACGCGCTGGAACAGCCAGTGGGAACGGCCGGAACTCTGGCTGTTCGACCTGCATCATCATCTGTTTGCGGGCGACACAGGCGAAACCGTGATAGGCGTCGCAGCGATTGCCGGGCTGTTCTTCGTCATCTCCGGCATCCTGTTGTGGACGCGCACGCGCAAGACGTTCGAGTTCCGTCTGGTCCCCAAGCGTATCAGCCGACCCGCGATCTTGCGCCATCATCGCGATCTGGGCGTGGTCGCGGCACCGTTGTTGATCCTGGCGTTCCTGACAGGCGCCATATTGGTATTCCGCCCCATGGCCGCGCTGATCCTTGGGCCCACCGCGCCCGCGCAGATCGACGCCAGCCTGAAGGCACCCAAAGCCCCTGTCGTGCGGCTCGCCGCGAAGCATGACTGGCGCGCTATCATCGAAGAGGCGCGAATCCGTTTTACCGATGCCGAGATACGCAGCCTGTCGGTGCCCCGGCAAGGCAGCGGTCTTATCACCCTGCGCATGAAGAAATCGGACGAGTGGCTGCCAAACGGGCGCACCACCCTATGGTTTGCGGCGGACAACGATCGCCTGGTCAAAGCCCGCGATGCCTCTCGCCTGCCTGAGGCCGTGAAAATCTACAATATGCTCTATCCGCTTCACGCCGCCAAGGTGGGGGGCTTGAGCTATCGGCTGATAATGACCTTTGCCGGGTTGGCATTGGGCCTGCTGGGGACGTTAACGACGTGGTCTTTCTGGTTCCCGAGGAAAGGCGCGGCCCGCTCGGTGTCTCGATTGGCGGGGATGCAACGCTGAGATCGGCCAGACGGACGCACGAGTCTATGCTCGCTTTGTCGTGATGATGTTCGCGTCACAGACGATGCTTGAGCGATCGACCCTTCTTGGCGGTTCAGCGGCCAGTTCTTGATCCCTAGAGTATCCGTGATGATCAAGCTGGAGATTGCGTCCAGCATCGATCGGCTTTGAGCAGGGCGTTCGCGGTGACGACGAGCTTTCGCATGACGGCGGTGATGGCGATCTTGGCGGGCTTCCCGGCAGTAACGAGCTGCTGATATTTTGCCTTGAGATCGGGATTGTACCGGGCGGCGACGAGGGCCGGCATATAGAGAGCCTGCCGCACGTTGGCGCGTCCGCCACGGATGAAGCTCTTGCCTTTCCATTGTCCGGACTGTCGAGCGACGGGGGCGAGACCGGCGAGGGATGCGGCCTGCTTGTTCTCGAGGCTGCCGAGTTCGGGCATGGTGGCGATGAGCTGGTTGGCGGTCAGCGTTCCGACGCCGGCGATGCTGGTGAGGATCTCATGCCGGCGGGCGAGCGCAGCATCGGCGGCGATCAGGTTGGCGATCTCGGTATCGAGCGCCTCGATATGCCGATCGATCTGCTCGAGCCGCTGCCGGCACTGGCGCTTGAGGAAGGCGATGGTGAGGTTCTTCTCGCGATTCTTGAGCGCGGTGCGATCGCGCACGAGGCCGTCTCGGGCATTGATGAGCTCCGCCATCTGCGCCTGCTGTGCGCTTCGAGCGGGTCTGACCGGCGGCTGCAAGGTGGCCGCCATACGGGCCAGCAACATGGCATCGATGCGATCGGTCTTGGCCAGAGTGCCAGTCGCTTGGGCGAAGCGCCGGGCGCGCTCTGGGTTGAGCTTAACGCAGGGCCAGTCGGCCAGAGCCGCCTCCAGCGCTCGATGGTAGGTTGCGGTTGCCTCATAGGCGATCCGCTCGACCGGCCATTGTCGCAGCCAGGCGATCAGCGCCTTGTGGCCCTTGGCGGTGTTGGCGAACTGGCGTTCGGCGCCGGCAGGGTGGACATGGCAGTCGAGGCTCGCTTTGGAGATGTCGATGCCGATCGTCTGTGGTAGATTGTCGCTCATCTTTTCCGCTATCCCATGCTTGTCATCCGGGTCCAAAACCCCGGTATCCGTTCGGGCCTGATGGAAAAGAAAGGGGCGATCCTACTCTAGCCCGGTCCCACAACGACCGGCGTTTTCACGATCCGTCCCCTTCCGCCCGGGCCGGGGTGGCCACCCCGGCCCGGGCAATCCAGCATGGCCCAAACGGACCGCAATGTCATAAGACAAGTCGTTCCGGAGTTGGAAGAATCAGGGGGATTCCGTTAGGTTCGGCTTTGTGATCAAGCTGGCCACTGGTTGGGAGGCCAGCATGGATGAGGCCATTATCGGGGGATTTGCGGGTTCGCTTTTGTCGTGCGCTGGATCGAGGCTTATCGGCGCGGGCGGCGGCCCGATTGTTTGAGGTGAGCGCGGCGACCGGGGTTCGCTGGGCCAAGGCGTGGCGGACGACGGGATCGGTTGAGCCGGGCAAGGTGAGCGGTCACATGCGGCCGCTACTGGAAGGCGAGCGCGCGTGGCTGCTGGCGCGGATCGAGCAGGACAAGGACGCGACGCTGCACGAACTTTTGGCGATGCTGCGCGCGGAGCGGGGCGTCGTGGTGAGCTGCGACACGCTGTGGCGGTATCTTCGGCGCTTGGGCAAGACGTTTAAAAAAAGACGCTCTTCGCCAAGGAGCAGGACCGCCCGGACGTCGCCCGCCGCCGTGCCCGCTGGTTCTGGCTCCAGCGCCGAATAGACCCGAGGCGCATGGTCTTCATCGACGAGACCTGGGCAAAAACGAACATGACGCGCACCCATGGCTGGGCGACCAAGGGCGAGCCGCTGATCGACAAGGTGCCGCATGGGCACTGGAAAACGCTGACCTTCATCGCCGGCCTCAAGCACGATGGCATCGTCGCGCCTTGCGTGCTCGACGGGCCGATCAACGGGACAAGCTTCACCGCCTGGGTCGAGCAGTTCCTGATACCCGAGCTCGAACCGGGAGCCATCGTCGTCATCGATAATCTCGGCAGCCACAAAGGCGCCAAGGTCCGCAAGCTCCTCAAAGCGGCAGGCATCAAGCTCTTCTTCCTGCCGCCCTACTCGCCCGATCTCAACCCGATCGAGAAAGCATGGCGTTGGAACCTCTGAGTCACAGGTTCATTTAGTGCCGCAGGTGGGCCATAGTGCGCTTCTGAACCTGGCCCGCTGGATTGCGAGGCGTGGCGATGTCATATCGGAAGAACATCCATTGGACGGATCTGCCGACGGATCGACGTCGGCGGCTTGTGGTCATTCTGGGGGAACTGATCCAGCGACGATTATCCCTTCCGCGGGAGGCAAGCCATGACGATGGAGCTCACCCGGACTCTGCCTGAAAAGGTCCTGCCGCGACATCAAGAGCGGCAGGCTGTCGTTTACGTCCGTCAGTCGACGATGCGGCAGGTGACGGAGAACCGTGAGTCCACCCGAATGCAATATGGTCTTGCCGATCGGGCTTGTGGACTTGGTTGGCGACGCGAGCAAGTGACCGTCATTGATGACGATCTTGGACGTTCCGGATCCTCGGCACTGGATCGGCCAGGCTTCCAGCGGCTTGTTGCGGAAGTGGGGCTCGGCCACGTTGGGTTGGTTCTTGGGATCGAAGTATCGCGCTTGGCACGATCGTGCCGCGACTGGCATCAGCTGCTCGAAATGTGTGCGCTGTTCGACACGCTCATCGGTGATGCCGATGGTATTTATGATCCCGGCACCTACAATGATCGCCTTCTGCTTGGGCTCAAGGGAACGATGAGCGAAGCGGAACTTCACATCCTCAAGGCCCGCATGCACGAAGGCCGATGTGCCAAAGCCCGTCGTGGTGAACTCATTCTGGGCCTTCCGCGCGGCTATGTGCTGAAACCTTCCGGGGAGGTTGCGCTGGATCCGGATGAAGGGGTGCAGCGTGCAATCCGCCTGGTCTTCGCCGTCTTCGAGCGACGGCGATCGGTCAGCGGTGTGCTGCGTTATCTCGTCGACCATGACCTGCAACTGCCCGATCGCGTGCGGTGCGGGCCGAACAAGGGCGACGTCTGCTGGAACCGTCCCAATCGCGCGACACTGTCGGACATGTTACGCCATCCGGCCTATGCCGGCGCCTATGCCTTCGGGCGTCGCCACTATGATGGCCGTCGCCGGCTTCCGGGTAAGCCGCACAGTGGTCGAACTTATCTAAGTGATCCGCAGAAATGGATGGTACTCCACCAGGATGTGTTGCCGGCGTATATAGACTGGAGCAACTTTGAGAGGAACCAGCGGCAGATGGCCATGAACCGCTCTCGACACACGGGTGTTCCGCGCGGCGGCGCGGCCCTGCTTGGCGGCCTGATCTCTTGCGGGCTTTGCGGACGGCGGATGTTCACGACCTACACCGACGACGGACGCGAGGCCCGCTATGTCTGCCATCAACTCGCCACCACCTATGGGGAAGCGCGTTGCCAGTCGATCAGCGCCTGGCCGGTCGACAGGCTGGTCTCCACGCTGGTCCTTGAAGCCCTTTTGCCCGCTGCGATCGAGGTGAGCCTGCAAGCGGCCGAGGATATTGAGCTGGAACGCCGGCAACTCCACGGCCAATGGAAAATGCGGCTTGAACGCGCCGGATATGAAACCGCGCTCGCGCGCCGCCGTTACGAAGCGGTAGATCCGGATAACCGCTTGGTCGCCCGGACGCTGGAACGGGACTGGGAAGCGGCACTCACAGCCGAGCAGTCGCTGGCGGACGAACAGCGGCGCGCATTAGCTGAAGAACCAGAACGACTTACCCAGGCGGAGTGCGATGCCATACGGCAGCTGGCACAGGATATCCCCGCATTGTGGAGCAGCGCATCCACGACAGCGCGCGATCGCCAGGCTATTGCGCGTATGATGTTGGAACGCGTCGAGGTCCTCGTCGTAGGTGAAACCGAGCGCGCCGCACTGGTGTGCCATTGGGCGGGCGGCACTGTGACGAAACATGCGTTCACCCGACCGGTCCGGCGGTTCGAGCAACTGGAGCACTTCGACAAGCTGCTTGCCCGGATTACCGAGCTCAGAAGCCAGGGAGCCACCGCGCAGATTATAGCCGACGCCCTCAATGCCGATGGCTGGACGCCTCCCAAGAAGGAGCGCTTTAACGCACCCATGATCCATCGCCTGCTCCAACGGCGTGGACTTGGCACGACACGTCCTATCTGGTCGAACAATATCCCCCGGCGGCACAAGAGCGAAATGACCCTCCAGGAATATGCCGATCGAATAGGAGCGCACCGGCAAACCGTTTACGGTTGGCTCCGGCGCGGGCGGATCAAAGGACGGTTGGCCAAGGTAGGATCACAGCGCGTCTGGCTCGTCGAAATCCAAAACAGCTCAACAGGAATCTGCACTGGAGAGTCATCATGAACACACGATCGAGCAGATGTTCTCAAAGCTCAAACGGCTTCTGAGAAAGGCAAATGAGCGCACCGTCGAAGCCACATGGCGCCGCATCGGCGAACTCCTCGACCGCTTCAGCAACGACGAATGCGCCAACTACATCAATGGCGCCGGATATGCCTCAATTTAAATCGGAAAGACTCTAGGTCCAGACGGTCAGCTATTCAAAGTTCGCCCCTCCAGATGGCCGTTGCACGAATTTCAGAACGTCTGGTTACTGGAGGGTAGATACGGATAGCTGCGCGTCCGCTGACAGCCCGCACATCGAGCAGGGGGGAGATAGCTGCCAGTCAGCCGCCATGAAGAGCTTCGGGCACCCGTATCCATTGCCTGATCGGCCCGAGGCCGGCTTCCATGCCGCCCGAAGCAGCAGTTTGAAGGGTAATCAAATTTCGATCGAGTGTCCGATATCTAATCATTTTCCCAGACCAATAATCGATCTCAGACGTCAGGCGCTTCGGCCAGCGCCCGCTGTACCGCCTGCTCCATCGCGGTGATCTCGGCATCAGTCAGTTCGTCGAACTGACGGCGCTTGCTATTGGAAAGACGTCCGCCGTTTTGAAGCGCCAAGCGGATCAGCAACGCGGCGCGGCGGTCCGGCATATCGACGATTGCGCGCACCCCTTCCATCGCGCGGTCAAACATAGCCAGAAAGCCCAGTTCTTCACGCAGGTCCGTGCGGACGGTATCGACCACGCGGTCATAAAGATATTCTGCGACAGGGGTGGCGTCGAAGAAGCGATAGAGCGGCGCGGTGTCGCTGCGGACCACGATCTCGCGCTCGCTGGTCCAGTCCCATTCTATCGCGCTGAGCAGGGGCCTTGAGAAACTTTCCAGCACCGCGTCATAGCTGCGCTGATCGCGGACGATGGCGGCCGACACCGGCAAGATCATGCTGTCCGGGCTGAAACCGGTCTTGCTCAGCACATGGTGCACGATGAAGCGGTGGATGCGGCCGTTGCCGTCCTCGAACGGGTGGATGAAGACAAAGGCAAAGGCCGCGACTGCCGCTGCCACGACAGGCTCGATGTTGTCGGCGAGCATCCGCGCCGTCAGTGCCATCCAGCCCTTCATTAGCGAGGGGACGTCCTCAGGTCGGGGGCAGATGAAATGCACCTCCTCCCGGAAATCGACGGTCGTCTCGCCGACGAAATTCTGGAAGCCGCGCCAGTCGGTGGCAGCATAGCGGTGATCGACGATCACATTTTGCAGCCGAACGATCGCTTCCTTGTCGCTTGTGTCAAAGCTGGAGGCGGAGCGCAGCGCCGCGACGAACCGCTCGGTCCGATTCGGGCTGGGCACCTCCCCCTCGATCGCGAAGGAAGAACGCGTCTCCGTAGTTAAGAGATGCCACACCGCGCGGGCGAGCACGGCCGGATCATTGCCTTCGATGACCGCGCGTGCTTCGGCCTCGATATGGACGCCGATCTGCCCTTCCAGCTTCGCCGTGCGGCGCACCGTGGGGCACAGGTCCGGCGTGCCGAGCAGATTATCGATAACGCGGTGCCGCGACGAGTTCCGCCTCGCTCCGGGGACCTGCTTCTGCGGATCGAGTGCCTCGACATAGTTGCCGGCGGCGGCATCCGGTACGTCGAGACGGTCGCCTGTCAGATACTCATAGAAGAACCAGGCGCGCCGCGCAAAGCTGCCGCTCGGCTCGGTGCGCACCCATGCCGCGACGACTTCGGCGTCGATGGCAATAAAGGTTGCGGCCAGCACGCCCAGGTCCAGGGGTTCATAGCGCAGGGCAAAGCGCAGGTTGGCGATGACATCGTCACCGGTCGCATAGGAGCGCGGGTAGAACTCGACAGTGCGCTCAGCGATCCTTTCGGTCCGCCGCGCGCCCGCGACGAGGTAGCTTTCGGTATAGGGCGGCGGACTTTGCGGCGCGAACGCAGCCCGCAGCCACATATGCCCCATCATCGGCCCATCATCACTCACGCGCTCGTTCATGGGAAAACACATAGTCCGCTACGAGAACGATTACCAATGACATCAATTGTTCAAAATTGATTTAAATTACGCGATGGCTTCCGGGGACGAACTGGAATCTTGTGCTTATCTCACATGATGGATAGGCGACTCACCTGCACGCGCGCATAGTCTTTGTTCCTCTCCCTTGGAGGAACCCGACAGCCCCGCCTCGGCCCCCTTCTGAGGCGGGGCAAACTGCGTAAGAGAGGCGTCCAGCCCATCGAGGGCAGGAAAGCGGACGAGCCGACCTAAAGCCGCAGTTCGCCCCGATCGCGTCCGCCGCCACAAACGGCCCTGCCGCTGGGATCAGCGCAGCCTGCACATGAACGTGCGCTCACCATGCTCGGCTGTGTCGAAGCCCTCGTAGCGAGCCTGCGTGATCCTTATATGATCAGCTGCACGCTCAGCCGCCTTGAAACAGTCGACAGTTCAGCCATCGCGAAGGCACGAACAGCACGCTCGACGAACTCCTGACAATCGAGGAAGAGGATGAAGGTTCTCCGGCGAATGAGGTTGATAAATCAAACCGACCGTTCTTCGAAGCTCGATTCTCGAAGGCCTAAATCACCTCCATAAGCGACCTGTTTCGAATTCGGCGCTACCATTTGTAGCAACGTAGAAACATTTTTCTTGCGACACGCACATCAATGTGGCAACGTAGGAACAATGGAGGCTATCCACATGACGATCACTACCCTTTCAGCCCGCGATTTCAACCAGGACGTTGGGCGTGCCAAAAAGGCGACGATCAACGGTCCTGTCATCATTACTGACCGAGGGAAGCCAGCCCATGTGCTCATGTCAATCGATGAGTATCGCAGGCTACGTGGCGGGAAGAAGATGAGTTTGCTGGAATCTCTTACCCCCAGCCATCCTGTGCCGCTGGACGATGATTTCGAGTTTCCAAAGCTCGGCGGGATCACGAAGTCGGTGGAACTGGACTGATGCACCTACTCGATACGAACGTCGTTTCGATTTTCAGGCGAGTCGACAAGGCACCCCAACAGATCCTTGACTGGGCCGCGTCAGTCGAGGCCCAGGATTTCTATCTTTCCGTCATCACCATCCTGGAGATCGAGCAGGGAATTTTGATGAAGGAACGGAAGGACAAAGTGCAGGCGGACCTTTATCGGGACTGGCTGAACAACGACATTCTGGTTCGCTTCGAAGACCGGATTTTGCCAATCGACCTTGCTGTTGCCCGACGCTGCGCCCGCCTGCATGTTCCTGATCCCAAATCGGAGCGCGACGCGCTCATTGCGGCTACAGCCCTTGTCCATGGCATGACAGTAGTGACGCGCAATGAAGCCGACTTTAAGGCAACCGGTGTCCCGCTGATCGATCCCTGGTTGTTGATTGCCACTGAGAGTTGACCCGGGATTTCCACCGAGAAGTGACCCGCCTGATGGTTATGTTTCGGATGTCATCGGTGGGTCAAGATAGTGGTTTCTCCTTTCTGGGGTTGGCTTGGTGAGCCGAGCTGTTTTTGAACCGGAAGCTGTCGTTACCGGTCTCCAGGATGTGGTAGTGATGCGTGAGCCAATCGAGGAGCGCGGTGGTCATCTTGGCATCGCCGAATACGGTGGCCCATTCGCTGAAACTCAGGTTGGTGGTGATGATGACGCTGGTGCGTTCATAGAGTTTGCTCAACAGGTGGAAGAGCAGCGCGCCGCCTGAGGCACTGAACGGCAGATAGCCCAGCTCATCGAGGACGACGAGGTCCGAGTGGACGAGCCGGTTGGCGATCTGCCCAGCACGCCCCTGGGCCTTTTCCTGTTCAAGCGCGTTGACCAGTTCGACCGTGGAGAAGAGCGCACGCGCTTTCGGTGATGCTCGATAGCCTGAACACCCAGCACCGTGGCGACATGGGTCTTCCCGGTGCCCGGGCCGCCGACCAGCACCACATTGTCGGCGACATCGATAAAGTCGCAGCGGTGCAACTGGCGCACCAGCGCCTCATGCACCTCGCTGCTGGCAAAGTCGAAGCCCACCAGATCGCGATAGGCCGGGAACCGCGCGACCTTGAGCTGATAGGCCACAGACCGCACCTCTCGTTCGGCCGTCTCGGCTTTCAGCAGTTGGGAGAGGATTGGCACCGCCGCCTCGAAGGCAGGCGATCCCTGCTGCATGAGGTCGGTCACGGCTTGGGCCATGCCGGGCATTTTCAGGCCACGCAGCATGACGACGAGGGCGCCGGTGGCGGGATCATGACGCTGAAGCCAATTGGCCCGCGATGACGATGGCGTTCAAGGCTGCCCCTGCGCTCATCGATAGCGTGAAGGTGGGCAATGCGGTGAATTTCGAGCTGAAGCTGGACGGTAATGCCGGCGAGATCACCGCCATCACCAGAAAATAAAGAGGCAAGGAGCCTGGACAGCGCCAGGCTCCGTTGGAGTGCGTTTCTATCCGCCGCCTTCAAGCGGCAGATTGCATTCGTGCCGCCGGACGGTTCAGTTCTTCCCACCCATGAAATTGTAGCGCAGCGTCAGCATGGCCGCACGCGGCGCGCCGGGCAGGTTGAGGTTGGCGCTCGTGCCATGTCCCGACACGATATAATGTTTGTCGAAGATGTTGGTCACGTTGACCTGCGCGGTGATCGGACCCAGCCGATACCAGGCCATCGCATCCATCGTGAAATAGCTAGGCAAGGTGACGATGTTGGCCGGATCGGCGAACCGGTCGCTCACATAATTGCCACCTGCGCCCACACCGAAGTTGTCACCGAAACCCTTGGCGATCCAGGCATTGGCGGCATGGCGCGGCGTGATCGTCGCGCGCTTGCCGATCAGGGCCGCATTGGCGGAGTCCACGATCTTGGCGTCCAGATAGGCATAGCCTAGGATAGCCCGCCAGCCATTTTCCAGATTCACCGTGCCCGACAGTTCGATGCCGCGCGTGCGCTGCACACCGATGGGGATAAGCACCGTCGGAGCGGCAGGATTGGCGGCCTTGATCCCCGAGCGGCGCAGATTGAACGCGGAAATGGTAGTCGCGATCCGGCCTTCGAGGAAGCTGAACTTGGCGCCTACTTCCTTATTCTCGGTCTTCTCCGGCGCGATGTCGGCATTGTTGGCCGCGATCGAGAAGGCTTCGCCCGAAGGCTGGAACGAGCGGCTCCAGGAGGCATAATAGGATTGGTTCTCTGTGGGCTGCCAGACTAGGCCCACGCGCGGGCTGCCCTTGGTGTCGGTGCGTGACAGGTCGGAGCGGCCGGGCAGATGGTCGTCCGTCTCCTGCTTGAACCGGTCATAACGCGCGCCGACCAGCGCCTTCAGATGCTCTCCGATCGACACCAGATCCTGGACATAATAGCCGAGCGTATCGAACGTGCCGCGATTGTCGGCCGTCAACGCGCCGTTGGTCGTGATGACGGGCAGGACCGGATTGAAAAGATTCACTGTCGCGACGCCGTTGCGCGAATGGGTCGCGACATCCTTGATCTGCCGCCCGACCTCGACACCGAACAGCAGTTGATGCTCCATGCCCGCGAAGGACACCTTGCGGGTTAGTTCGAGCTGGTCGAACCAGCCATGTTCGTTGCGGTCGACCGCCGACCGGTTGAGCGAAACCGTCCGCGCCGCTTCATTGACCGTGCCGGGCAGGGTATTCTGTCGATCGAGCTGATAGTCATAGTAGCGGAAAGCGTTGCGGATGCTGGTGTCTTCGTCGATCTTGTGGGTCAGCGTGACCGTGCCCGAATAGACCTTCGACTGACTATAATCGTCCTTCCGCGCATTGGCCGAACCATAGTAAGTGGAGCGCGGCACATCGACCGGGCGTCCCTGATAGGCAGGAATGCCGAAGTCCGTCACGCGCCGGTCACGCAGATAATCGCCCTGGACCAGCAGTTGGGTCCGCTCACCCAGCTTGAGCGAGATCGACGGCGCGATCGTCTCGCGCCGAAGGAACTGCTGGCTGCGGAAGCTGTCAGCTCGCTCAATCGCCCCGGTGAGGCGATAGGCAGCCATGCTGCCTTCGGGCGCGATGCCGATGTCAGCTTCGGCGCGACGATCGTCCCAGCTGCCATAGCTGACGCCGATCTCGCCCAGATTGACGCCCGGCTTCTTGGTCACGCGGTTGATCAGGCCACCCGAAGAGCCACGGCCGAACAGAACCGAGGCCGGCCCCTTGATGACTTCGAGGCGCTCGATATTGGAAAGGTCGCGAAAATAGAGAGCATCGTCCCGCAACCCGTCGACGAACTGGTCGGCAATGGCGGAAAAGCCCCGGATAGAGACCTGATCGCGCTGCCCGTCGCCATGGGAAAAGCCGACGCCCGGCACATTCTTTAGCACATCCTGCATGGACAGGGCGCGCTGGTCGCGCATCACGGCCTCGGTCACGACGTCAACGGTCTGAGGGATGTCCTTCAGCGGCACGTCGATTTTGAGCGCGCCGACCTGTTTCGGCGTATAATCAAGGCGGTCCGCCGTAACGACGATATCGGACCGATCCGCTTCATTCGCGCTTGCATGGAAGGGCAGAACGATGGCGGCAAATGCCACGCTGGCGTTTAGATGACGCGATGCAAGCTTGGAAAACATAAGCCCCCGATACAATTTGCGGCAATGATGATATTGCGAGGCGGTCGCATATATCGGAAGCAAAAACCTGTCAACGCCATCCTTTGCTGAACGATTGCTGACTACTCTGTTCAGAGACGCGCCAGAGATGCGCCGCAATAACTCCTGCTCGTGGAGACGAAACCGTCTGTGGAGGAGGTAAATTGGTGATGCGCAAACCCCTATTGGCACTGTCCTTAGCCGCTTCGGTGCTGGCCGGGCTTCCCTCTTCGGCCCATGCCCATGATGGCAGGGGGAACTGGTATCGTTATGAAGAATATCATGATGACAGCGACGACGATGATGACGATGATCGCCCCCGCTACCGCCGCAGCTATTATGAGGAGCGGGACTATGATCGCCCGCGCCATGTCGAACCACGCCGCTACCATTATCGCGAGCGGCGCGAGCGCTGTGGCGGCAGCGGCACCACAGGCCTGTTGCTGGGCGGCGCAGCGGGCGCGCTGCTCGGACGCTCGGTCGACCGCTATGGCGACCGCGCGCCGGGGACTATCATCGGCGCGGGCGCAGGCGCGTTGCTGGGCCGGGAAGTCGATCGCAATTCCGGCTGCTGACCGAAATATCGAGGGCACACTGAACTGAATTTCCTCCTGTGGCGGGAGATCCTGGGGCGTGGAACCGGTTGGTATCCGCGCCCTTTGAATGCTACTACAGCTTAAACAGGGTTCAGATCGAGTTCAGCGCATCTGTGCTTGAATGACAGCCTATCCCTTCCGCCAATGCGGGCAGGGCGAAAGAGTAGGAGGCAGGAGATGAAAATGCTCCGCAAGGCGGTATTGGGTTTGGCGCTGGTAGCGTCCGTGCCGGTCAGTGCCACGCCTGCCGAGGCGCGCGATCATCGTCGCTATTATTCGCGTTATTATGATAATGACGCGGCAGTTGCCCTGAGCGCGGGAATTGTTGGGTTGGCGATCGGCGCGGCCATCGCGTCGGATAGGCCGCGATATTATTACGACGATGATTATTATTATCGTGAACGGTATTATCGACCGCATTACCGGTCATATAATTACTATTATTATGACAGCTATCCGCGCTATTATGACCGGCGTTCGCATCGCTATAATGATCGCTATTGGCGTCACCGCCGTCATCATCACGACCATGATGATGACGATTGATATGAATGGCCGACGGTGATCGAGTTTCGGCCTGCAATTTTACGAAGTGCTTTGCTGGTCAATTTGATACTGTCGGTAAAAGGATTTCGATCGTGGATACACCGCCGTTGGAATGACCCGGACGTTACCGCCATGGGCAGCGATAATAGCGGCGACCATGTTGAGTCCCAAGCGTAGCCCGATGACGACCAGCCAGGATCAAGCCGGGCGAACCTCTGGAAGATCCGTTCGCGATCCTCGTCCGATATGCCCGGACCATCATCGACAATGGCTCGGTCTGCCGTAACGACGAGATGCCCTCCTCCAGGATGCCGCGCCTTTCCAGATAGCTGACATTTTCAGGCGCGGAAAAGCCTGCTCGGTTATCGCGAGTTCCTCGGAAAGGGTCCGCTGCTTGAAGCCGCACATATCATTCTGCAGCCACTTGCGAGTAGATATTGCAAGTCAGTCGCACTTTTAGTAGGAGCGCGCTCGATAAGTTATGCTTCCGGGGGGACTCCATGAAATCCACATTATTCTTGTCAGCGGCCTTGCTCGCGATTCCCAGCACCGCCGTGGCGACTGAAGCCGAGCCGGAGGATGGCCGCACCATCATCGTGACCGGCAAGTCCGAAGGCTATGTCGCGATCAATTCGACCACCGCCACGAAGACCGATACGCCGCTCATCGACGTGCCGCAGAGCATCAATGTGGTGACGCGTGAACAGCTCAACGACCAGGCACATCACAGCATTGCGGACGTGCTCCGCTATGTTCCGGGCACCACCGTCGGTCAGGGCGAGGGCAACCGCGATCAGATCACGCTTCGCGGCCAGAACACGACCGCCGACTTCTTCCTCGATGGCGTGCGCGACGACGTCCAATATTATCGCAGCCTCTACAACATCGAGCGCGTGGAAATTCTCAAGGGCCCCTTCGCGCTGATCTTCGGGCGCGGCGGCAGCGGCGGCATCATCAACCGCGTGCAGAAGACGCCTTCGGCGGGTGCACTGGCAATCGGCGGCTCGGCCAGCGTCAACACCTTCGGTGCGTGGGACGTTGCGGCGGATATCAACGCGCCGATCAGCGGCAATGCCGCTTTCCGCCTCAACGCCAACTATGAGAACCTCGACAATCACCGCGATTTCTTCGGCGGCGAGCGCTATGCGATCAACCCCTATCTCGCGGTCGATCTGGGGCAGTGGAAGCTCGGCCTCTCCTACGAATATGTGAACGATGACCGGGTCACCGATCGCGGCGTACCTTCGATCGCCACCGCGACGGCCCAGCCAAACCGCCCGATCACCGGCTATCGTGACACATTCGTTGGCGTCCCAGGTGTCAATCGCGCAGGACTTGAAGCGCATATCGTTAAGGCGCGGCTCGATGGAGAACTGGCCGAAAACCTGAACTGGTCGACTACGCTGCTCTACGGCGACTATGACAAATATTATACCAATGTTTTCGCCAACGGCGCGGCTACCGGGCAGGCAGGCACCGTCGCGCTGTCGAGCTATACCGATCCGACGAAGCGGCAGAATTTCATCGCCCAGAGCAACATGATCTGGGACGTCAACCTTGGCTCGATCGGCAACAAGATCCTGCTCGGCCTCGAATATGGCGACCAGGACTCCACCAACCAGCGCCGCAACGGCACGCTCTCGAGCAGCACGTTGAACCTCGCCAATATCGTCTATCCGACCGTCACCTTCGGCGCGCTCGCTCGGAACACCCAGTCCAATGTGCAGTTCTTCTCTGCTTACGCGCAGGACCAGGTCAGCTTCGGCGAGCATGTCGATCTCGTGGTTGGCCTGCGCTATGACCGGTTCGAGATCAAGGGCACCGACCTGATCGGAACGCCACGCCCCTTTGCGCGCACCGACGAGAAGGTCAGCCCCCGCGTCGGTCTGATCCTGAAGCCGCAGGAGAATATTTCGGTCTACGGCAGCTACAGCCGGTCCTTCCTGCCGCGCTCGGGTGACCAGTTCCTGACAATGACAGCGACCCAGCAGAACCTCGCGCCTGAAAAATTCACCAACTATGAGATCGGCGCGAAGTGGGACATCCGGCCTGACCTCAATGTTACCCTCGCGCTGTTCCAGCTTGACCGGACCAATGCGACAACGCCCGATCCAAACAATGTCACCGCCACGATCAATGTTGGTGAAACGCGGACCAAGGGCGTCGAGCTAGCGCTGACGGGACGGATTACACCGAACTGGCAGGTCAGCGGTGGATATACCTACCAGGATGCACAACTGCGCGGAAACAGCTTCGTTCGCCTGGGACAGGTACCGAAACACCAATTCGCACTATGGAATCGTTATGATTTCAACGAGGCAGTGGGCGCTGGCGTTGGCGTGATCCACCAGTCGAGCCAATTCGCCGCAATCCGGACGTCTGCAACGACGACCCGCCTGCCCGCGTTTACCCGTGTCGATGCGGCGCTGTTCTTCAAGGCGAACGAGCAGATCGAGTTCCAGGTCAACGTCGAGAACCTACTCGACGAGGAATATTTCTCCGATGCGCACAATAACAACAACATCACGCCCGGCGCGCCGATCAACGCGCGCTTTACAGCTCGCGTGAAGTTCTGATGACACGCCGAGAGGACGGGAGTGTCTCGCACTCTCGTCCTCGACGCACGGCGGTCAACCATAGTGCCCGACCACAAACCATACTGTCGTGTAGCGACGTGAAGCCGGTGGCGATTCGACTCAATAGCCTTTCCCGCATTGAACGACAGACGCTTGCGTGCGTGAGATCTCTCCGCTTTCCTACCGAGGCGCCCGTCTGCCGCAGCGACTTCCATATATGCAATGCCGTCACGCTGATGTCCGACCAGTTGGTCGGAACTCAACTTTCGATCTGGCGCCCAGGCTCGATGTTCCTGAGCCAGGATGAGATTTTGCTGCTCATATCTCTCGCAGCCATGCAACGTCGCAGTTGGCGCGCCTTCCGTTGCGCTCTGGATCCCGGGTTAGTGGAAGTACTGCGAAAGTGCGCCGTCGCTTTGGCAGAAGCCAACGTTTGCATGCCCATCAAGGCGTTCGCGCGCCTCGACATGATCGCTCAGTTGGGATCCCCGTCCATAGAGGTGGCGAGATCCAATGCCCATCCACGGAATTCCACCTTGGACATCGATGATGGTTCCATCGGGGCAACTGTGATCGCCATGCTTCAGGAACGAAATCTTGTCAGCACACGGGAATTTGAAGCCGCAGGCATTTCGCGCCAATATTTGAGCCTGCTATGTAAGAAGGGCTATCTGAGGCGCGTCCGTCACGGCTGGTATGGCGCCTGCTAGGATTAGAGGGGTCACCGTTGCCATCATGATTGTGCGCCCATTGCCATGCATCAGGGGACGAGTTCCCAAGCTTCTGCCATCTGCATTGTCCTTTGCCTGACCGACAACGACGATGTCTGCTTTAGTGTCACCCTCTGAGGCAATTGCCTGAAAAGGCTCCGTTATCGAGGCAAGGCAAACCCTGGCGAAGGGTGAACGCGAGAAAGCCGGGAAAACACAAACCCCGTTTAAAAATAATTTGCTAATGCAAATCGATCGCATAGAAGGAACCTTCGGCTGTCAGCCAGACAGCACCATGGCGTGCAGCAATGCCGTTGCCCTTTCATACCGCGCCAACGCCTCTTCAGCGATTGTCGCAGAGAACCGCCCAGTGGTTACGTCATTATTGCTAATGATTCCTATTTGCGTTAAATGCTAAGGGACTGATTCCAACGAGGAAGGTGACAATCCATGCGAAAAATTTGGGTGCAAACAGCAGATGGGGCTGCTGTGCCCTGCAGTAACCGCCAGCCGCTGCCTCCCCCCTCAAATTGGCAGCCAGTCACGTCGCCCGAAAATCCGTTGACTATGATGCCCCGAATTTAGGGGGCGCTCAACATCCGCGCCCGCCCAAAGTCGCATGTCCCAACGGGGTATCGTCCCCTCATTGAGGCTTCCTGACACTTCCTTGGTTCCAATTTCTCGGAGTATCCTTATGGCCAATCTCGTAATCGTGGCACATGTGCCCACCGATGCCGTAAATGACGGTTTTCTGCCGGCCGCTCGCCGGATCGGCCTATCGGTGACCCTGCTCACCGACCACGCCGATGCGCACGAGCGCCACTTTGCGCGCCCCGGTTTGCCGGCCTATCCCGATCAGATCATCGCCTGCGATGTGTTCAACCCCATCGCTATTATTGAGGCGCTCGACGGCGGACAGCCGGAAGCGATCTTCTCAAACAGCGATCATCTTCAGACCAGCACGGCTGCAGCGGCCGCTCACCTTGGCTTGCCCGGCAAGGATCAGCGCGTCGTCTATCGCGCCAAAAACAAGGCGGCGATGCGGGCCTATATGGCCCAGAAGGGCATCGACATCTTGTGGCACCGGGTCGTCACGAGCGAGACCGATCTTGCGACGGTGGAGGAGGCCCCCTTTCCATGCGTCGTCAAGCCGCGCGAAGGCGTTGGCAGCCAGCTTGTCCGGCTGGTTTATAATCTCGACGAACTTGACCAATATTGCCGCACGGTCTGGGCGGACCGCCCGGGGTGCAAACTGCTAGTCGAGCAATTTATCGCGGGCGATCTCTATACGCTGGAGACTTTGGGCGACGGCCGGAGCATTCGCGCCCTCGGCGGGTTTCGGGTCACCTTGAGTCCGCCCCCGCATTTCGTCGAACTGGCTGCCGAATGGGGCAACTGGCTTACCACTGATCAACTGACGGCGATCATGGACCAGATCGGCGCTTTCGGTGTCGGATTCGGTTCATGCCACACGGAATTCGTTCTTACGCCCAACGGACCTAGGCTTATCGAGATCAATTACCGCACAGTCGGCGACCGCCGTGAATTCCTGCTTGAGGAAACGCTTGGTTTCCCCATGTTTGAAACCATCCTCCGGCTGCATCTGGGCGAAGCTCTGCCTGATCTGGAGCCCGGCGACCGATCAGCGGCGATGCGCTATTTCCCAACGAGGGAGGCGGGTGAGCTCATCAAAGCGCCGGATGCGTTCCATGAAACGAGTCAAGGTGTTTGGCTGAACTATCGTCCCTTGCGTCGCGCGGGCGATGCGATCGCCATCACCAATTCGAACAAGGATTATCTTGGCGTGCTCTGCGCAAGCGCCCCTGACACGACCACACTCGCACAAGCCATGCAGGCAGCGAGCGCGGGTCTCTCTTGGGATCTGCGCCCGTGAACGCGCCGCATGGGCGCGATACGCTCCACGTTCCCGACTACCTTGTTCAGCGAGTCATTGACGCGTTTCTGCGCGAGGACGTGCGTGAATGTGTCAGCCGTGGAGCGGTGGTCCGGGACAAGACCCACCCGCTTCCAGACACAATTCCCTCCGCGATCCGCAACGGAAGCTGGTTGCACATCGATCATCTCGATGAGCCGCTTTGGTTGCCCGTTGAGGCAGGCCAGTTCATGCAGGACTGGCGGCTTCGCGCATTGCCGGCGGTATCGGGCCATGGGTCCAACGCCAAAGCGTTGTTCGATCTGGCTGAGATACTGGCCTATTTCCGGGCGGGCCTGGATCCGCAAACGCAAGCGCTGCACATCGCTTTTGAGAGAGAATGCGTCACCGCTGGTGAGCATCGCGTCCTGTGCGAAGCTGAGCGGAGGAGGTGGTTTGCGATGCCGGACGAGGCGCCGGCCTATTGGCCGGCGTGGGCGAGAAGCCTCGCGCGGCACGACCGCCTGGCGGCGCTACACGATCATCCCTTCTACCCCACGGCCCGGGCAAAGCTCGGCTTTGAAGCCGATCATCTCCATGCCTACGCGCCCGAATTCCAGCCAGTGTTCGCGTTGCGATGGCTGGCGGTGCCACGGGCGTCCTATGAAGGCACGGCGTTGCCGCAAAGCCTGCGGCCGAGTTTCGCCGACGTCGGCCTCGATGAGACGCTGGGTGCGGACCACGAGCTGATGCCGGTCCATCCGGCGCTCTGGGATATGGGGCTCGACGATTTTCTTGCTCAGACCGACCTGGCCAAGGCCGTCGTCCGCGCGCCCAGAACCTATCTCTCGGTCATGCCGACCTTGTCGGTTCGCACGGTCGTGCCGCTCTCCTGCCCCGGGCTTCATCTCAAGTTGCCACTGACGATCCGAACGCTGGGGGCAACCAATTTGCGAACGATCAAGCCCAGCACCATCGTCGATGGCGATATTGTGCAAACAATCCTGCGTGACGTGACGGACGATTTGCCGGCAATCTCCGGCCACCTGCTGCTCACCGATGAGGCGACAGGGGCAACCGCCTTTGGTCAACCGTTTCTCGGCTTCATCCTGCGCCGATATCCAGACCTAAACGAGGAAGCGATCACGCCCGTCGCAGCGCTGGCTGCCCCGGCACCGGACGGACAGCTGACGATCGAAACCTTGGCCGACGGTTTTTATGAGGGTGATGTAGAAACCCTTTTCCGGGATTACGTTGATCTACTACTGCGCCTACACCTGACCCTCTGGCTAAAATTCGGCATCGCGCTCGAGGCCAATCAGCAGAACTCGGTGCTGGTGTTTTCGGCCAGTGGGGTCCGACTGCTGCTCAAGGACAATGATGCGGCACGCATCCATGCCTCAGTGCTGGCTGAGCGTCGGCCGGATCTTACTGATCGGATCGACGCGATCAGGGACCGGCGCATAATTGTGGATGACGATCTGCCGCTCGCGCAGATGTTCATCACCATCACATTGCAGCTGAACATTGCGGTAATCGTCGAAGCGCTGCACCAGACTGGCAGCGCTGACCGGAGCGAGCTTTACCGGCACGTGCACGCAAGAATCACAGCGATCCTCGACGAACTGGCGACGGAAGGCGTCGATATCACCGTTGCCAAGCATCATCTGCTGGAGGCCGAACGGCTGCCGCTCAAATATCTGCTGCGGGCGGCGAGCCTTGAAAGCAAGGCCCAAACGGGTGCCGCCGACGTCAACAAATTTTACGGGCTGACTGCGCCCAATTTCTTGAGGCTGACATGAACAGACGCTCTTGGACGATAGCCGCTGTGGTCGTGGGGCATTTCACCGCAGCCTTCTCGGCGCTGGGCATGCCGCCCTTTTTCCCTTTGATCTTCAAACAATCGCTGCACAGCAATGCCGAGTTTCTCATTGGCTGGGCCTATGTTCTGCCGGCGGCGATGACCGCCCTGAGTGGCCCCTGGTGGGGACGGCTGTCGGACCGTTTCGGCAGGAAGGCCTTGCTGTTGCGTGCGCAGCTCGGGCTCGCGGGAAGCTTCTTGCTTGCGGGCTTCGCAGAGACGGTTCCCGTTTTCCTTCTTGCGCTCACTCTTCAAGGTCTGTTCGGCGGCACGCTAGCGGCATCCAATGCCTATCTCGCGACCCTGTTCGAAGGACAGGGATTGACGCGGATATTGACGCTTCTGCAGGGATCGGCGCGGGCGGCGCTTATCGCGGCACCGGTTGGCCTTGGCTTTGCTCTGCTGAAGACCTCACCGATCGAAACCTATCGCTATCTAGCACTATTGCCCCTCACAGCTGCGGCGATGATTGCGTTTCTGCCAAACACCGGGCCTGTACAGGCCGCCAAAAAGGACGCGATGAAGAGTGCTTCAGATGGCTCCGGACTGCGCCTGCTGATCCTTCTGCAATTCGCCTTCGCCTTCGGCACTGTGGTGACCTTTCCCTATTTCGTGCCATTCACGCAGTTGCGGGTAGAAGGGGGGGGGCCTGCGCTTGCCGGCTTCCTGTTCGGCCTCCCGCACTTTGTTTACCTGGTAGCGGCCGCGCCGCTCAGCCTTTGGCTTGGGCGGAAACATCTATTGCCGACATTGTCGGCAGCCTTTTTGCTGCTGGCCCTGAGCTTGGGCGGCCAGATTCTCGCGAATGGCGTGTTGACGCTCGGGCTGTGGCGCCTGGTCATGGGTCTTGCCATGACCGCGAGCTTCATCGCGCTCCACGGCCTGATCGCAGAGGCAAACGAAGCGGGGAGCGCCGGACGCATGTTTGGATTGCTCGATAGCGCTTCAAAATGGGGCGGCGTGGCTGCGGGCGTGATCGCGGGCCTCGTGGTTCAGGCGTTCGGGACCGACGCACCTTTGCTGCTCGGGTTGCTGGTTCTTTGCGCGGGTGCGGCGGCAATCGCTCGCCGAACCGGCGCTCCACTTCTGCGAACCCGATAATCGGAGATTACTCATGCTAATGAACAATGTTCGCGCCGCAGCCGAGGTCGAAGATGCCGGCATCGATGCCGGCTGGCACAGTCTCGAAACGCTGCTCAACTGCTATTACAGGGAAGTGGCCGCGCCGGAAGGCCAGGCCATGTTCGGTTCGCCCTTTGGCCAGAATGACTGGCCGATGGCGCTCCGGTCGGCGAATGGTAGAGGTCGAATCTTCCAGCTGCACCTGCCGCATTCGCATGTTCGTCTGGTAGCTCAGGCCGATCCTCCGCTGCCGGCAGGCCGGCTTCGGCTGCGCTCGCCGCTCTATGCTCGTTTACCCGAAAAGCCATGGGCGTTGGTCGATTGGCGCGACGTCGCGACCTTGCTGATCCGCGAGCTGTCGCTGCGGGAAGGCGTGGCATTCAATGATGAGTTGCTGGTGCAGATCTGCGACAGCGTGGAAAATGTCACGGAGTTCCTGAGCGCAGCCCATCGGCGTTCCAGCAGTGACCAGCCACTGAAGCGTTACATCGAATCCGAGCAGGCGCTGGTACTAGGCCATGCCTTCCATCCTGCGCCGAAAAGCCGAATCGGTTTCGACGCGGGCGACCGCGCCCGCTATTCGCCAGAACTGCGCACGCATTTTCCTTTGCACTGGTTCGCCGTCCCACGTGAATTGCTGCGTCAATATTCTTTGCTCGCGCAAACGACCGATGCACTTATTAGCGAACACGTAGAGGGGTCGGTTACGGAAGACCGGGCGCTTGTCCCCGTGCATCCTTGGCAGGCCCGGCATATCCTCGGGCTTCCCGCCGTGCGTCAGGCCATGGCTGAGGGGCGAATTATGGACCTCGGGCCATCAGGCAGGGACTATATCCCGACCTCTTCGGTCCGTACGCTGTTCCATCCCTCTGCGCCCTTCTTCCTCAAGCTGTCGCTGCATGTTCGATTAACCAACTGCCTGCGCAAGAACGCGCATTACGAGCTTGAAGGGGCTGTCGAGGTCACGCGGCTGATGCGCGAGGTCATGCCCCGGCTGGCGATGTTCCCGAACCTGCGCGTTCTGGAGGAGCCGGCCTATCTTACCGTCGATCTTCCCGATGCCGGATCTTCCGCCCGGACGGACGTGCAGGAAGCTTTCGGGCTGATCCTGCGCGAGGGCGTGCAGGGTGTTGCCGGAGAGGGTATCACACCGATGGTTGCAGCCGCCCTGTTCGCGGACGATGCCGGGGGAATGCCGCGCGCCGGTGATCTATGCAGGGCTATCGCCAGGCGAGAACGCCTTTCCTATCCGGTGGTGGCCGAGACATGGTTCGATGCCTATGCCGAGGGCCTCATAGCCCCCGTTCTCCATGCACTCTTTGCCGAGGGCATTGTCTTCGAGCCGCACCTCCAGAACACGCTGATCGGGCTGCGCGATGGCTGGCCCGAGCGGATCGTGCTGCGCGATTTCGAAGGGGTAAAGCTCGTCACGGGCCGCTTTGACGCAAGCGACGTGGCGCTTGTCAGCCCGGCTGCCGGGCAGGCGCTTTGGTATGACGAAGAACGGGGCTGGAACCGCATCGCCTACTGCCTGTTCGTCAATCAGCTTGGAGAGGCCGTTGATCATCTGGCAGCGGGAGAAGCGGAGCTTTCTGCGAGGCTCTGGCGTCTCGTGCGTCACAAGGTCGAGCGGTATCAGTCGGTATACGGATCGCAGAAGTCTACCGAAAAGCTGGGTTCGCTGCTTTCTGGAGCGCCGTTACCCGCCAAGACCAACCTTCTGGTCCGTTTCACACGGCAGGCAGATCGCTTTGCGGCCTATGCGCCGCTCGACAATCCGCTGGTGGAGGGCGGCCGATGAGCCCTGAATGGGATCGAATTATCGCCGCCGCGCGCCGCGCCCAAGCGACCGCAGACGGGCCATGGTGCGGATACATCTATGACCTTGAAATCCTGAGGAAGCACGTAAGCCGGTTGGTCGCAACATTGCCCGCCAACTGCGATCTCTTCTACGCGATCAAGGCCAATTCCGATTACCCTATCCTCGATACCCTTGCACCGCTCGTCGCCGGTTTCGAAATCGCTTCAGGAGGGGAACTGGCTTGGGTGCGTACATGCTTTCCGCATTTGCCGGTCATTTTCGGCGGACCCGGCAAAACCGACGCAGAATTGGACCAGGCGCTAAAGGCAAGTCTTGAATATATCCATGTCGAGAGCATGGGGGAGTTAATGCGGCTGGGACTGCTGGCACGCCAACACGACCTTAGCCAGGCGATTCTGTTGCGCATCAACCTGCCGCTTGGACAAGCACACGATGTGCCGCTCGCCATGGGTGGCCGGGCAACGCCTTTCGGGATCGATGCGGCGCTTTTGCCGGAATGTCTGCAACTGCTTGAAAGCTTTCCCGAGCTGCGGCTGGAAGGTGTGCATTTCCACCTCATGTCGGGCCAGCTCGATGCGGCAGTCCATCTAGGTCTTCTCGAACATTATTTCAGAACCCTCGAAGGCTGGGAGCGCACGCATGGCCTTTCTGTGCGCCATGTCAACGTCGGGGGCGGCATCGGCGTCAACTACCGCAATCCCGGACAGCCATTCGACTGGCCGGGCTTCACCGACGGCCTGCATGAACTTATCGATCGCATGGATCTGTCGAAGTGGCGCATCCGCTTCGAAATAGGCCGATATCTCACCGCCAGCTGTGGCGCCTATGCGATGGAGGTGCTCGATATCAAGCGCTGCTTCGGACGCACATTCGTGGTCGGCCGGGGCGGGACGCATCATTTTCGCACGCCCTATGCGCAAGGCCACAGCCATCCCTTCTTCGTGCTGCCGATCGATCGCTGGTCACGCCCTTATCCGCGACTTGCAGCGAACGACGAACCCGTAACCGTCGTCGGACAGCTCTGCACCCCCAAGGACGTGCTCGCGACCGACATTTCCGTCGATCAGGTCCGTCTCGGCGACCTGCTGATCTTCACCCTTGCCGGGGCCTATGCATGGCACATCTCACATCATGATTTCCTCAGACATCCCCACCCGGAACAGATTTTCCTTAGCATACAGGAGTGCCTGAATGTTGCGGCCGAATAAGCTGAAACGCGCGCTGGACGCCGGCACGCCGGTATTCGGTCTCATCAATTCCATTGCGGCGCCGCTCCTCGTGGAAATGATCGGTTATGCCGGATATGACTTCGTCATCATCGACCTTGAACACACATGCATGAATTTCGAAACGGTCGAACATGCATTGCGTGCAGCTGAATGCGCCGGGGTAACGGCGCTGGTCCGGGTGCCCGGTCCCGATGCACAGGTCATCTTGCGCGTCCTCGACGCCGGCGCCCAAGGAGTTGCCATCCCGCATGTGAGTAGCGCCGAGGAAGCAAGGCTCGCGGTCTCCGCCAGCCGCTATCATCCGCTGGGAAGTCGCGGCATTTCGGGTGGGCGCACGACGGGGTTCGGCACGCTTGGCCTCAAAGACTATTTCTCGCTGGCCAACGATGAAATCCTCGTCGCCGTGATGATCGAGGACCGCGCCGGTGTTGACGCCATTGATGACATTTTGGCCGTTCCCGGCATTAATCTCGTCATTGAGGGGGCGGTGGATTTGTCCCAGTCCCTTGGTGTGCCAGGGGAGCCATTGCATGTTGATGTTCAGGCTGCCCTCCAGCATGTCGCCGGTCGCAGCCGAACCGCCGGGGTGCCGTTCTGCGCTGTCCCGCGCGCTGATGGCCAGATTACGGATTGGCATCAACAAGGCGTGACCGCATTCCTCATAGGCGACGATCGCGGTATCGCCTTTCGTGCTCTGAAGTCCCATCTCGGCGACTGGCGAAACAAATCCGCACCGCCTGCGACGCCGGGCGCACTTTGAGGTCCTGCCTATCATCAATACTCTGCGTCAATTGATGTTGTCGGAGGAGAAGACGTCGCCTTATGCGAACCCACCGGACAGAGACCTCACCGTCGGTGTGGCAACGGACGGTTGTCTCTTGGGGGCCTGAATCCTGCTTTGTATTGCTCGGTATTGCGTATCCAGAACCCTGAACACGAAGATCCCCACCCAGCGCGCATCCTCCCGGGCTTGTTGGTCATTTTCGGCCCGTTATGATATGGTGCGGCCTCTCCAACAGGAGGTCGTCATGAAGGGCGAAGCCAAGGTAGTCCAATATTTGAACGACGTGCTCAAGAATGAGCTTACCTCGATCAATCAATATTTTCTCCACTACCGTATGCTCGACCATTGGGGCGTCAAGCGTCTCGCCAAATTCGAATATGAAGAATCAATCGAAGAAATGAAGCATGCCGACAGGCTTGCCGAACGGATACTGTTCTTGGATGGCTTGCCCAATTTTCAGGCGCTCGGCCGCCTCAAAATCGGCGAATCTATTGAAGAGGTCCTTCGGGCGGATCTTGAGCTGGAAAAGGAGGCGTTGCCTCTCCTCAAGAAGGCGGTCGCGCATTGCGAGAAGGCGCACGATTATGTCAGTCGCGACCTGTTCTCTTCAATCCTTGAGAGTGAGGAGGAACATGTCGACTCCCTCGAACGCCAGTTCGACATGATCGAACGGATGGGTGTGGAGAACTACATTCAGCTCCAGTCGCAGCCTACAGAAGAATGAGGCGCCTTTGGGTTTCATGTGTGAAAAACATTTCCTCTCTCGGACCGGCATCTTTGCTTGACCCCATAGTTGCTACAAGGTGCATATAGAAGATCGACTCAAAAAGCGCGAGAGCAATCATGGTCTGTTCTAGTTGTGCAGCCGATAAAGCCGCCCCTAATAAAAATAGTCTCACCTGGCAGCGAGCGCTCTGCATCGCGCTTACCATCAATGTCATCATGTTCGCCGCCGAACTGGTTGCGGGCATCTTGGGTGGTTCCAGGGCGTTACAGGCCGATGCGCTCGATTTTCTCGGGGACGCCGCCAATTATGCGATCAGTCTGGGTGTCACCGGGCTGGCGCTGGCTTGGCGTGCCCGCGCGGCGTTGGTGAAAGGCGCGACCATCTTCGGCTTTGGCCTTTATGTGCTGCTGAGCGCACTCTGGGCATTGACGCGCGGAACCGTTCCCCATGCTGAGGTGATGGGCGCAATAGGGTTCGTTGCCCTCCTCGCCAATGCTGGTGTCGCGCTGATGCTCTATCGCTTCCGCGACGGTGACGCGAACATGCGCTCGGTCTGGATCTGTTCGCGCAACAACGCAATCGGAAACGTCGCGGTCCTCTTCGCGGCGTTGGGCGTTTTCGGCACCGGTTCCGGTCTGCCCGACATCATCGTCGCTGCCATCATGGCGGGGTTGGCGCTGTGGGGCGGTGCGCAGATACTTCGGCACGCGATCGATGAATTGCGTTCCTCTGAGACGACCTCAGAGCATCTTTCCTTCACATGGGCTGGTGAATAGCTGTAGGGATCAACGGTGGCGGACGACTCCGGTCGATCGCAATCTCTTCGTTCCGATCCAAACACCGCTGACAGAGATTGTCAGACCTGGAAGAGAGAAAATGCATCGCAGGGCATTCCACGACGGCCGGTGGTGGTGAGAATGTTCAAATCCCATTTGTGCAGCATATCGAAAAGCCAGCGATAGAGGCGGCCGCGTGCATCGACGGAGCCGAATAATACTATGGTTTATGGTTCGCGGGTCGAGATGTACCATGTTCGCGCCGGGTCGTTGAACATGATCCGCAGTGAGGGAAGTCCGTCAGCTCATCGGCACTGTACCAGTAAGCTCATCGATGTTGGCGACGATGCCGCGCTGCTCCCCAAGGGAGGCAGAGCGGCCAGCATATTCTTCATTCCACCCAATAACGAATTATAAACTCAATATCTATAGTCGATATAGATATTGAGTTTATAAACATCGTAAGGAGAAGAAGAGTGCATGCGTTAGCGAAGGTAAATCAGGGTGACCTGCCCGCATTGCTGGACACGCTCACGGTCGCCGTGACCACGCTAGACGCGGTAGGCGTCGAGAATTACCGAGAGCTATATCTCTATGTGATGGGGACGACTGGGGAGGAGGTTGTACGGGATTTGAGGGTAGAAGACGGGCATCTGATCGTCGGTCCACCCGCTGACGGATCGACCCATTTCGTCTTCCGAGACCGCGACTTCGAAAGCGACCGCCGCGCTCTCCTGCTCGCTGAACTCGGCAACATCATGCGGATCTGGAAATGGCCGCCAAAAACGATGGCGTCATATCTGCGCTGCTCGGAGGCGATGTTGTCAACGTGGATCGGCCGATCGATCTATACGGAGGTGCCCGTCCTACCACAGGCCGTCATCGTGCGGATCAAACGTCTGTCGATCATTGACCGGTCCCGCTTTCTCTCTGGCGTGTCGGACCAGGACATGCCCCGTTGGCTTTCCAGCAAAAGGGCCAGTTTTGGCCGACGGTCCATCGAACAGCTCATTCAGATCGAAGACGAAAGCGCGAGCTTCATCCAGCTGGTCCTGTGGAGTCTTAACAGTCGGCAGAACACGACTGCTATTAACTAACTGAAGCGTCTAGAAAGTCGAACTTCAAATGGAAGATTTCTGCGCCCGGGGGAATCCGTTTATCATTTAAACCTCGCAGCCCGCGTTCGATTAGCTTTTGCAGTTCATCGAAGCTGATGAGCGCATCCTTGCCGGGATTGAACACAAGGTCATTCAGATATTTTCTGGAAGAGAAATTCACGTTACCGATCGATGATCCAATCAGGCCGATGATTGTCTCCCCGAAGTTAAGCCGCTGCGATCGTCGAATGTTGGCGTGGTGGAAGTTCTTTGCCATTCGAGACATCAGTTGGGGCCAACCCGAGCTTCCGCCCGCTTCGAAAATCAGCCGAGGTTTTACAACCAAGGGAAGCCTCGCCGCTTGTTCGGATCTCCTCTGCACGTCCCGCAGTACGGCCTCAAACTGAAGTGGTCCAGGGGCGCCAAATGATAGGTGAACACCACAAATGGATGACGTGAAAAGATCGATAGCGAATGTCACGATCGGCGCAATGGGTCCGCCTTCGGTTGCCACGAAGACCTGCAATCCGATGTGGTCGACGGCGACGACCTCGCCATAGCCTGTGGCAGTTTCGAATGCCCCCTGAGGGATAGTGGAATTGACCAAAACGAGGCCGCCTGAGACGTTAGTCAGTTCCTCGATCGCGTGGGCAATATTCTTGCGGAGCGTCATGTGGCTGGGGATAGGCTTGTTGAGCGGCCACTGCTCCTGGACCGCCTTCATGATATCCTTAGGCGCCCGCATACCATCTGTCGCAACCGCCTTCATGATAAGCTTGCCCAAAACATCGGACACATCCTGGTCCAGCTTTGGTCGCCGCGCGGCACCGGGCTTTCCGTAGGGAAGAAGGTCAAACACGCTACGACTCCGCTTCCACTGACGGCGGATGCGGTAAAATTGGCCCGTGGTGACACCTAGACGCTGGGCGGCATTCTCCGCCTCCAGGTCACCAGGGCTTTCATGACGCTCATAGTCAAGCATGACCTCCAGCCGCTGCAAAGCGACCTGGCGACGTGAAAGCGGCAGCATCAACCACGTTGGATCGTCCTCAAAAACCGTCTCTTCGTACATCCCGTTGAGCCGAAGGCCCTCCTTCCGAAACCGCTCATACCATGCTGCCGAATAGGCGACTTTTGTGCCGCGCCCAAATGGCTGACCGAAAAATATAGAATTATAGCTAGACACGCAACTTTCTACTTTCTTATATATATACCAACTTACGCAACTATGGGGGATCAAAAGTGCGGAGAAGCAGTGAGTTCTGGCGGAGATTTGGGAAAATCGAGCTGACATCCCTCAGCCGCGAGCCGACCAAATTGGTTGGTGGGATGTCTCGGGCGGCTATGGGCAATGGCTGTGCATTCAGGTCACGCATGTCGAAGCGATCTCACATGGTGTGGATTGCGTTCTCGCTACCTGGCCGTTCGACGGCCTCAAATGGGTCCGGACTGCGTCCGACCTGGCTGTTTAGGATTCGCTGATGCCTCCTGTCCGCCGCCCCGCAAAGCGACGTGCTTCTTCCTGCACGACCGGTGTGCTACCGCTTGTCGACAATGACGCCGATCCGCTCGCATTTGAAGGTCGCCTTGATCTGGACTTTCAGAGGATCATGGCGGTTGCCCCACACGTGCAGCGTTATGTGGAGCAACCCGAGACCTTTCGCCTGCTGATAGAAGGCCGGGTCAGGCGCTATACGCCTGACGGACTCGCTTACACCAGTTTCGGGCGGCTCTATTTCGAAGTGAAGCCAGAACGCAAATTGGCGCGGTCACCTGACCTCGACGGCAAGCTGGCGAGCATCGTGGAGGAGTGCGCCAGACGTGGCGCCGGCTTCAGCATCGTCACCGAGTCCGATATTCGCGTTGGGAATCTGCTGAGCAATTCGACAGCGGTATGGTCTGCCGCCCAGGATTCTGACCCACACGAAGTGCAGCGTGCCTGCCGCCTGCTTCGATCGGTCGCTTTTCCAGCCACGATGAGGGACATCGGCCTTATGTTCGGACCGAGGCGCTGGTCTCTCGCAAAGGCCCTCATCGGACTTCGCTATCTGGCGACGGACCTTTCGAAACCTTTCTCTGATGACACCGTAATCACGCGGGGAGGTCGCGACTGGTGACCAAATTTGCGCCTCTGCACCGATGTAGCCGCTTTGGCTACCCGTTTTCACGCTGTCTCCTTCCAAGGCGGCAGGTCGCCCCCGGAGGCGAGGCCTAAGCTATGCCGGTGAAGATTTTCCGCCTTCAGCGGGGCGATTCGATCGCTCTGAAGAATGGCGATGGTTCAAGTTCGCTATGGCGTGTGCTTCGCCGCGTACGCGATGGATATTGGCTCGCCTCGCAGCGGGGCGACCCCGACCGCCTGTGGAAGCATGAAGAGATTTACGCGCTTTATGTTGCCGGCGAAACCGAGATCTGGCCCTGTAATCTTGCAGCGCTTGATCCAGGTCTGGCGGAGATGCTGCAGTCAGACCTTGAGAGCTGGCCCCCACGCAAGATCTTCGAAGCGAAATGCCGCGAGGAGTATGTCCGTCGCGCAGACGTCCTCCGTGCGAGAGGCGTTTCTGCCAAGATAGCTTATCGCCGCGCAGCAAAGACCGTGCTGCGGGCACATGGCACGGAATGGGCTCGTCAGGCGGAACGGATCGATGCCGCCGAGAAGGCGCTGGCCAGCCGGAAGCGGCGGAAAGCCATTTCGACCGCCTTAGCATCCGTCCCCGCGATAGCGCCGTACAAGCTGAGCGAATATTCCGTCCGCAATTGGTTCATTCAGTGGGAGAAGGGCGGCAGGGACCTACGCGCGTTGATCGCCCAGGATCACAGGCGTGGCGACCATAGGCGTAGGAAGATCTGCAAGCTCGACGAGCAGACCGACGACAATATGCCGCTCTGCGTCTACGGTGCAATGGCATGGGTCGGGCGTTCGGTTTGGATGCAGATTCCGCGCGTTCCCAAATCCTACGCCTATAAGCGATTGAGCGAGCTCTGTTCAGAAAAGGGATTCGAAACAGTCTCAAACACGACATTCTACAGCTTTCTTAACTCGCATTTTTCCGAATTTGAAGAATATCGCGCGCGCTACGGTCCCCGTAAAGCGTATCTGAAATATCATATTTTTGAGCGGCGATCTCTGCCCGACCGGGCATTGGAGGAGGTCGAGGTCGATCACTGCCTGCTCGATGTCTTTGTGACCGATGAGCAGGGACGCAAGGCGCGTCCATGGTTGACCGTCCTGATATGTCGGGCGACCAAGATGATCCTTGGCATCCATCTGTCGTTCGAGGTGCCCAGCTACGCGACGCTCTCGAGGGCCATCATCCATGCGATGGCACCTAAGGATCTGAGCGGAATGCCCGATATCAAGAATGACTGGCCGTGCCATGGTGTGTTCGACATGCTCATCACGGATCGCGGCCTTGAGTTTCTCTCGGAGAGCTTCCAGCGCGCGGGGCGCGACCTCAAGTTCGCCATTGTCAATTTGCCTGGCAGAATGCCCCATTTGAAAGCGACCGTTGAGCGATTTTTCGGCGGCCTCGGCGTTCGGGTTCTGACCCATATGGAGGGCACGACCCTGTCGCGGACAGATCAATATTATGATCCGCAGGCGCGGGCAAAATTCTCCCTGGCTGAGCTTACCGCCAAGATCGTGAAGTGGATTGTCGACGACTATCATTATGCCGAGCATGGCACATTGGGCATGGCACCCGTCAACCGCTGGAAGCAACTCGTAGAAGATGATGAGATAAATGGCGGTATCCGGCCGGTTGGCAGCTTCAGCCGACTCGTGATGCTGATGGGCGAGCGCGTCCGCCGCAAGATTTCCAACGTCGGCATTCATTTCGAGAACAATATCTATGCGTCGGTCGAACTCGAGGCATTGCGTAAGCGTCGCAATGGGCTGGAAAAGGAAGTGGAAATCCTTGCGGATCCCACTGATCGGGGGCACCTCTGGGTGCTGGACACGGTGGAGAAACGGTGGATCGTCGTTCCCGCCGTCAACCGGCGCATATCGAAAGGCCTCAACAAATTTGCCTCTCGCATTGTCATGCGCATGGCCCGCAAGATCGCCGGCAGGGGCCAGGAAATAACCGACAACATCATGCTTGATGCGCGCGAGCGATGCGAAACCGAAGCACTAACAGCACACAATCGGAGCGCACTACGCTTTTGTTCAGATGGGGCGATGGCGACCAACCTCATTGGCAATAACGGTATTTTAGCCGTTCTAGCAGGTCCGATGGACGCGGCGCATCGCGAGGATAACGACCAAGGCGTACTCTTCCCCGATTTGGTTGAGTTGCCCCCGCGCGATGCTCATCCGACAGAGGCCACGTGCGAGCCAGTCGGCCCCGCCAGGGATACATCTGCAAGCGCACGACCGGCGGAGCAGCCTGTGCCGACGACGCAGAATCACAAGATGGCAGCAGATGATCTTGGCGTCACTACCGAAGGCGGCGAGGCTCAGGAGCAAAGGGCCGAATCAAAGGGCATGGGCGCATTGCGGTTACTTATAGGTCGCCGTTCAGAAGGGATGAGTACAATCAGATGACTTTCGCGCTTTACCAGTTCGCTGATGAGATGGAGGCTGTGGCAGAGCTCGAGCTCACCATTGTCGCCCATGCGCAACTCACCGTCATCGTCGAGGCCTTCGCCAAATTGCAGGCGCGTGCCCGCGTCAGGAAGAATCAGCGGCGTCTGAAGGCGCGTGGGCTCCTGCTGATGGGCAAGGCGGGCGCGGGAAAATCGACGGTCATCGAACTCTGCGAGGAGTTGAACCCCGAGGTCTCGACAAAAGATGGCCTCGTCAAACGAGTGCTCGTTGTGGAGGTTCCGGCGACGCCTACCAAAAGAGCCCTGGTTGCAGCGATCTTAGGAAAGATGGGTTATTTGGCGAGCAAGGATGTCAACTCCTATGACATCATCGAGGAGATTGCGGCGAAGGCGACACTCCTGGGCGTGGAAATGATTATCTTGGACGAGGCCCATCACATCCTTGATGCCAAGGACTCGCAGGATATCTCCGAGTTTCTCAAGTCGCTGCTCAACAAGGCTGGGTGCGGTATCGTCTTCGCCGGCCTCCCAGACCTACATGCGCTGAGAACATCTTCGCAGTTCGACCGCCGCCTCGAGCCGGATATCAACCTTCGCGCTTATGATTGGACGAATAAGGCAGAGCGGCTCGAGTTTCTGGTGCTGCTCAACAAACTGGAGACGGATTGCATCCATCTCCCCGAGCCCTCGAACTTCGCGGACCAGAGCTTTGCGCGGCGCCTCTACGCCGCCACGAGAGGCGAAATCGGGCTCGTCACCAAATATCTGAGCCAGGCTCTGCTGCTCGCGAAACGTCGGAAGCTTCCTCGGATTGACCTGAGTCTTCTCGCGGAGGTTGATGCAGCCTGGCATCCGGCGGTCTTGACAGCAGATGAGGTGGGCTTCGATCAGGATCTTGATCTTGAAAACGATCCGGATTTGGAATCCCTTATTTTGGATGCCAGGAAGGTCGTCATCGACAAGGAGAACAATCCCTTCGTCTGCACCCCTCGACGACTATCGTTCATTTGGCAGGAGCGTGTACAGCGGCCAGATCGATATGTCGCAGCGAATAAGCGGACCGGTAGACGGGCGCGCGGGACTGGCCCTGATAGACCGAAGGCATTCGGGTAAGTCATGAACAGATTGCCACTGCGCCTGCGCCCTCGCCCGGAAGAACCTGGCCATGGTATCCTTATGCGTCTGGGTGCCCGAAACGGCTATGAATCAACGCGCCGATTCGCGGCGTCGATCGGGATCGATTTCCGCAAGGCGCTGGCGGGCTCGAATGCGTCTCATCTGGCTTCTATGGCTGGATTGGAACCGGAGTTCGTTGATCATTTCTCGCCGAAGATGATTTTACCGGGCCGCAGGGTTGCGCTATCTGGGCACGAATTTGAGCTCGGCGATTGGAGCACGCGCGACCGTCGCTATTGTCCGGCTTGCCATGCGCTCGATTTCGAGGAGGCGCATCGCCTACGCCTTCAACCAGCATGGTATTTGTCGCATCGCTCGATTTGGGACGTCCGCCCGATATCTGCCTGCCCGGTTCATCGAATCCAACTCAGCAATCATTGCCATCGCTGCGGCGAGAACCTCGGATGGCAAACAACCAGCGTTCTCCAGTGCGCTCATTGCCGAGCTGACCTGTTAAGCGCCCCCTGCGTTTCTATGGACGATCCCGTTGGGGATTATGTAACGCGCCGATTGAAGGGGCAGCCGTGCGGCAACGATGTACTGGATCGATTGTCGCTATCGAGCGCAATGCACCTATGCGAGCGCCTTGGTCAGATCGAGGCTGTGGGAGCAGTTCATACCTTGCCGCGACAGAGCCCGGATATGATCCTACGTGCACGCACCGTGGGTTTCAGAATGACTTCCGAGTTTCAACGGTCGGTGTTCTCCGCGCTGGATGCAGTAATTCGGAACGGCGAGGGATCGCATGGACTGCACAGCGCATATGGCTGGATCTATGGCGAGTGGCTTGCCCACTCTGAGCAATCCAACGATCAAGTCCGCGCTATCCTGTTTGATCATGCCGTGTGTAACGGCGTGATTTCCCGGGAAGAACCTCGCCTAGGCAACAGGCCGCGTAAGACCATTACCATGACGCAAGCTGCGCGGCGAATGGGCATGAGTTACAAACGAGCGCGCGCAACGGCGGCGGAGGCAGGCATCGTGCCCCAAGGTTCGCGACGCAGCGTCGCTTTTACGATGGACGCCGGGGCGGTTGCGAATCTGAAGGCGGTCGCGCGAGCCAAGACGCCCATGCGGGAAGCAGCGAGACTACTTGAAACGGGAAAAGCGCAAGTTGCAGATCTTCTTGAGGCAGGCCTTCTCCATCGGAGCGCTGGCGGAGCCGTTAACTCTGCCTCCATAACTCAGCTTCTCAACGGGCTCATCAATCATTGCTGCGCCGGATCTGATCCCGAGGAACTGATAAGCATGGCGGTCGCAGCACGCAACGCCGCAGTTCCTTTGTGGCGGATCATCCGTGCTGCTCGGGACGGCGTAATCCCATACTGGCAGATTTCTGGGAGCGGACTCTCGCAGTTTGGTGTTCAACTGCGTGATGTGATCATGCTGCGTGCCGCACCACGCACCCTGAGCGTCGAAGCAGCCGCGCGTCGGATCGGGGTCCATCATGATTGTGCGCGAGCGATGGCACGATGCGGCACAATCGCCGTTGATGGTGGCCTCCTGACCAACAAGGGCATCGCGCGGTTTGAGCGCGAATATGTGGTGGGAGCGGCATTAGCACGCGATATTGGTCGGTCTCCTCGCGCTCTACATCGTCAACTCTTGGAGGCTGGGGTCCACCCCGCATTCGATCTAAAAACGCATCGTCAAGCAATATACCGTCGATTGGATGTTTCACGCCTGGGGCTTTTCCGAATAATTCCCGTTAGAGTAGAAGATGAAGACAACTGATCGAGACGTTTGGTCCCTCTCTGATAAAGTAACGCTGCTTCCAAGGTCAGTACGTCCTCGGCCACACGAACCCGCTGAATCAATGTTGTGGCGGCTGGCTTTGGCGAATGGGGAGAGCAGCGTCCGTCGTTTGCTCGCAGCGACGCCGAATTTCTCACTTCGGGGAAATTATAAGTTCAGGATCATGTCTCGGTACGTACCGATTACCGCCCGACTGATTGGAGTGCCTGAATGCGAGATCCAAAGCTCAACCCCAATCAGAGATCCTTCTGCAATCAAACTCTATGACCACGAATTCAGGATCATGCCTGCCGTGGCGAGGACCAGGGTTTGTTTAGGCTGCCTTCGCGACGACCATGAGGCCTTTGATGGTCCTCTGGATTCACGGCCTTACCGGCGGAATTGGTGGATCATCCCCAATATCAGCAGTTGCCCATATCATGCGCTGCCGCTGCTGGATGCATGCCCTAACTGCCAATCGGCATTCAACCCCCTTCAGTCCCCGATCAGATGTAACTGCAATCCTCACTTTGATCTTCGCCAATTTGCCCAGGTCCGTCTCGATGAGGAGGCGCTCGACCATGACCGATGGCTGTTAGGCCGTATTGGTGTTGGCGAAAAGGTAGCGCACGAACTCCTGGACAGCATGTCACCTGACACCGCGTCGCGACTGTGCTTCATAGTGGGGGCGTCGTCTAAGAAAAATTGTTTAATAATAAAGCGCAATATTACATCGAAGATGGCCGCAGAATTTAACAATGCAGGCTGGACCATTCTCAATGATTGGCCTAAAAATTTCCACGCGGCCCTAGATGGAATTGTATTTTCCCGTAAGCAAGATGGACCCAAGAACGTAAGCAAAGGAGGATTATACCAACCACTCGTGCGCTATCTTTGGGATGAGCGTGGAACAGATGAATTAGAGGTAATTAGACAGTATATTCGCGATCACGCACGGCAACATTTAGCCGTAACGCCTAATACTCGAATATTGGGGAAAGCTGTTGGTCCAGGTAGGCTAACCACGCTGCGGGCGACTGTGGAGGATACTGGTGTTGGAGTTCCGCATGCGGAAGAAATCTGCAAGGAACTGGGTATTTCGCTCGATCAGGACAATCCGCGTGGTTCCCTAATCACACGTGCGGATGCCGCAAGAATCGAGAAATACTGCTCTCAGGTTATACCACGCTCTGCGCTGGCCGGTTTGCTGGGATGCTCCAGCGAAACTATCGCGAAACTGATTGATAATGGAACGCTCAGAGTACGTCTGAAAAGAGAATTCGACGTTTTGATATGGCGTGACGAAGTAGATCAGCTTTCTGAGTTCCTGGAGATTCCAGAGCGCAAACCAAATCCTTCAGAAGCATGTATTCAGCACATTTTGACTATAGTAAGATGCGAGTTCTACGAAATGATGGTTGCAGCGTTAAAAGGATCCATAAAGCCCGTCTGCCGAACCCGAAACAAATATGGGTGGAGAGGGTTTTGCTTCAGTATTAAGGAGGCATATTCTGCGACATTAGCGGTCACCGGCATGGAAAAGTTACATTCAATCTTGAAAAGATATGGGTGGCAGAGCCGCACAATCGCTCATCTGAGACGTCTGGGATATCTCGACAAGAATGACGCAGCAATGCTGATCGACCCTGCGACGGTTGCGGATTTTGCCGCACGTTATGTGTGGATGAAGGAAATGTTCGAGTGGGAAGGCGCGCCAGTAACAAGAAGCGCTATCCGAAGGCGATTGGCGGAACGAGGAATCAAACCCATTTTTGCAAGGCTTCCCAGTGTGACCACCTTCTGGCCTCGGGCAGAGGCGGAGTGGGCTTTACGGGAGTCTAGAATGGGTTGACGATTCATCTCGAAAAACGGTCCACTCAATTGGTTCGCAAATTTAGTTCGGTCCACCTAATTGGTTTTCGAGGACAGGGAATTGACTCTCAAAAAGTTGGGAAAATGGCGGAATCGCGTTATCTCAGGAACAGCTAATCGGTTTGGTCCAGATCCGATGGAGCGGGTCCGTTGCGGTTGGGCTGGATCGGACCCGCTTTATTGCGCCTATCACGACAGCGAATGGGGCGTTCCGGAACGCGATCCGCGGATGCTCTGGGAAACGCTGATGCTGGAGGGCTTTCAGGCCGGCCTCAGCTGGATTACCATATTGCGCAAGCGGGAGACGTTCCGCGCCGCCTTTGCGGGGTTCGATCCGGACAAGGTTGCGCGCTTCGACGGGGCCGATGTCGAACGTTTGATGGGCGACCCCGGCATCATCCGGGCGCGGGCGAAGATCGAAGCGACGATCGGGGGCGCGCGGATTTTCTGCGATATGCGGGAACGGGGCGAGGATTTCTCCGCCTATGTGTGGAATTTCGTCGGGGGCGAGCCGATCCGGAACGATGGCCTGACCTTCCCGGCCAGAACCGACCTTTCGGAAGAGATTTCCCGAGACCTCAAGAAGCGCGGCTTCAAATTTGTGGGCCCCACCATCGTCTATGCATGGATGCAGGCGATCGGGATGGTGAACGATCATGCGGTGGATTGCTTCCGGCGCGATGAGGTCGGCAAGGCGTGAGACGATTCCTGCCGCTGGTCCTGTGTGCGCTGGCGGGGTGTGGCGGCGACGGGATGCCCTCTGCCAACGGCGCGCAGCCTCACGCCTCCGCGCCGATCGGGACGCCGGACCCAGCGCCAGGCCAAGGCCCTGAAAATATTTCGAAACTGGTTCCACGTGGAACAGAGGCGCGTGGAACGGAGGAGAGCCCGCCGGTCAGCTCTCCCGGCGTTAAGCATGCTGTGGACGATGGTTATCGGGCGATCGGGACCGAGCCTTTCTGGGCCGTGACGGTAAAGGGATCGACCGCCGTGCTGGAGCGCCCGGACAGGGCGCCCGTCCGCTACGCCATATCCCGGAACGACGACAGGCGGGCTGTCCGTTTCCTCGGCGAGGGCTTTTCAATGACCGTAACCGAAGGGCCGTGCAGCGACGGCATGAGCGATGCGGTCTGGTCCGACCGCGTGGCGGTGGCCTTTGGCGAGGGAACGCTGAACGGCTGCGGCGGCTTGCGGGACGATCAGGGCGAACCGTAGAGCCAATCGACATTCAGAAGATGACGAGCCGAGCCGAAGGCCACCGAAGGTAAAATGGTGGTTTTCCGTGACCCGGAGCGCAGCCTACTCAAGGTAGGTGAGCACCGGAAGCACGGAAAAGCGTCATTTGCAGGCCGTCAGGGCTGAATGTCGATTGGCTCTAAAGCCCCCGGTTGCCGGGCGACACAGGGCGCTCAGGTCTTTCTGCCGGATGGAGGCTGGACATGCTCCCGCCCCAAACCATGGTTCGGCCTGGACGGGACAAACGCTGGACAAGACCGAAGCCGAGGCAGGCATGATGCCGCTCAACCTCGTTCCTCAAACCGTTTTAGAATTTGAAGATCGTGCCCAGATAGACGGCCTGCGCATCCTGCCGGTCGTCGGTCATCGGCGTCAGGCGTCCGGCAAAGCTGTTATTATAGCGAATGCCCGCGGTGACGTTCAGATTGCGCGTCAGCGAATAGGAACTGGCCAGATCCAGCGAATAATCCTTGTCCGCGCTGGGGTTGCGGATCGTCGCGGCCGGCTCGCGGCGGCTCTCGATCAGCACCTTGGTGCTGAAACGGTCCTTGCGGCCCTGATCCAGCGAGAAATTCCTGGCGCCCGCCATCGGCTCGACGGCGACCGGGTCCAGTTCCTTGCGGCCCACCGCTTCAGGCAGGGCGAACTTGCGCCAGTTATGCGCGCTGTTCAGGCTGAAGGCGACGGGCGCGATGCTCACCGGGTCCAGCGTCCGGCTGATCGCGACGCGATCGTTCAGGTCGGCGGCGCGCACCATGACGGTGACCGAGCGCTGACCGCTCAGCGACCCGCTGGTCGGGGTGAAGCGGAAATTCTGGCGACTCGCGGACGCGGCGATCTTCGCATAGGCCGCCGCCAGGCGCGGGTCCTTGGTCGTCGGCGTGAAGGAGGAGATGCTGCCCAGCGCACCCAGCGAAACCGGCGTTTCGGCGCGCATGCGGACAAGGTCGGTGGCCGCCCCGATGGCAGGGGACAGCATGAAGCCGGCCACGGCGACCGCCGAGCCTGCCAACGCTATATGTCCCCTTTTCAGGCGCATGTTCCGAATCTCTTCCCCGCCGACTACTTTTCTATGGTCCTTCATATACGCAAGGCTCTGGAATTGGTAGAGCGCCGCCGGTTTTTTGTCGGAGCTGTTGCACGGAACACACAGGACTCGCCCCGGTTGCACGGCGGGTCGTCGTCGCGCCGTCCCGGAGTCCCCCTTGCCCATTGCAGCCGGTCCTCTATAGAAGCGGGGCGTTTACTCGTTTGATGGGACAATAATGATGGTCCGCCGCCTTTCTTCGCGCCTTTCCGCCGGTCTGCTGCTGGCTGCACTTCTGCCGCTCGCCGCCTGCGGGGGCGGCGCCAAGGACCGCCCGAAGGCGGATCTCGCCGCATCGAAGGTGACGACCATCGGCGTCAACGCCTATCTGTGGCGCGCCAGCCTCGACACCCTGTCCTTCATGCCCATGGTCCAGACGGATTCGAACGGCGGCGTGATCGTCACCGACTGGTACGCCAATCCGAACAGCCCCAATGAGCGGATGAAGCTGACCGTATCGATCCTCGACCAGGATCTGCGCGCCGACGCGCTGCGCGTCGCCGCCAGCCGCCAGGTCAGCCAGGGCGGCCAGTGGGTCGATGTGCCGGTGCAGGCCGCGACCGTGCAGAAACTGGAAGAGATCATCCTGACCAAGGCCCGCGACCTGCGCCGCATGGCGATTGCGGGCTGATCGCGGCATCGATTTCCGTTCGCCCTGAGCCTGTCGAAGGGCCATATGTTCTTGAAGAGTAGTGCAGGGCTTCGACAGGCTCGGCCCGAACGGCACTTGAGTTAAGGATTATCCATGCAAAGGCGCTTCAACCCGCTTGAGGCCGATGCCCGCTGGCAGGCCGTCTGGGACGAGAAGCAGACGTTCAAGGCGTCCGACAGCAGCGACAAGCCGCGCAGCTATGTGCTGGAGATGTTTCCCTATCCCTCCGGGCGCATCCATATCGGCCATGTCCGCAACTATTCGATGGGCGACGTGCTGGCGCGCTTCCGCCGGATGACCGGGCATGAGGTGCTGCACCCGATGGGCTGGGACGCATTCGGCATGCCCGCCGAAAACGCCGCGATGGAGAAGAAGGTGCATCCCGGCGCCTGGACCCGCTCCAACATCGCGACGATGCGCGCGCAACTCAAGAAGCTGGGTTTCGCGCTGGACTGGAGCCGGGAACTGGCGACCTGCGAGCCGGGCTATTACGGCCATGAACAGGCGCTGTTCCTGGACATGCTGGAAGCGGGCCTGGTCTATCGCAAGGAATCGGCGGTCAACTGGGACCCTGTCGACATGACCGTGCTGGCGAACGAGCAGGTGATCGACGGCAGGGGCTGGCGATCCGGCGCGCCGGTCGAAAAGCGCAAGCTGTCCCAGTGGTTCCTCAAGATCACCCAGTTCGCGGACGATCTGCTGGCGGGCCTGAAGACGCTCGACCAGTGGCCGGACAAGGTGAAGCTGATGCAGGAAAACTGGATCGGCAAGTCAGTCGGCCTGCAATTCCGCTTCAGGCTGGACGCGCCGGTCGGCGGAATCGGTGAGCTGGAGGTCTTCTCCACCCGCCCCGACACGATTTTCGGCGCCAGCTTCGCGGCCATCGCCGCCGATCATCCGATTGCGCTCGCCCTGGCGGAAAAGGATGCGGCGCTCGCCGCCTTCGCGGAGGAATGCCGCCAGACCGGCACCGCCGCCGCCGAGATCGAGACCCAGGAAAAGAAGGGTTATGACACCGGCCGGTCGGTGATCCACCCCTTCACCGGTCGCAAGCTGCCCTTGTTCGTCGCGAACTTCGTGCTGATGGACTATGGCACCGGCGCCGTCATGGCGGTTCCGGGCCATGACCAGCGCGACCTCGACTTCGCGCGCAAATATATGCTGCCGGTCGAACGCGTCGTCGCCGCCGAAGGCGACGAAGCCAAGGGCATTGGCGACGAGGCCTATGTTGGCCCCGGCAGGCTGGTGAATTCCGACTTCCTCAATGGCCTGGGCGTCGAGGAGGCGAAGGCGCAAGTCATCCGCCGCGCCGAAGAGGGCGGCTGGGGCACCGGCACCACCGTGTTCCGCCTGCGCGACTGGGGCGTATCGCGCCAGCGCTATTGGGGCACGCCGATCCCCGTCATCCACTGCGAGGATTGCGGTCCCGTGGGCGTGCCCAAGGACCGGCTTCCCGTGGTCCTGCCCGAAGACGTCAGCTTCGACATTCCCGGCAATCCGCTGGACCGGCATCCGACCTGGAAGCATGTCGACTGCCCGAAATGCGGCAAGGCGGCGCGGCGCGAGACCGACACGCTGGACACCTTCGCGGATTCAAGCTGGTATTTCATCCGCTTCGCCAGCCAGCCCAAGGACAGGCCGTTCGACCGGGAAACCGTCGAGAAATGGCTGCCCGTCGGCCAATATATCGGCGGCGTGGAACATGCGATCCTGCACCTGCTCTACGCCCGTTTCTGGACCCGCGCGCTCCGGCATATGGGCCAGATCGGCTTTGCCGAACCGTTCACCGGCCTCTTCACCCAGGGCATGGTGACGCATGAGACCTACAAGGCGGCTGTCCCTCTCCCGGTTCCTGCCGATTATGATGGCTCGCAGCCGGAAATGCATGCTGCCGAGATTTGGGTTTCGCCTGGTGAGGTCGAACGCCGGGATGGCAAATGCTTCCTTGTCGGCACCGACAGCGAAGTCACCGTCGGCCGCGTCGAGAAAATGTCCAAGTCCAAGAAGAATGTCGTCGATCCGGACGACATCATCGCCCAATATGGCGCGGACGCGGTGCGCTGGTTCATGCTGTCCGACAGCCCGCCGGAGCGCGACCTGCCCTGGACAGAGGCGGGCATCGAAGGCTCCTGGCGCTTCGTCAACCGCCTGTGGCGGCTGTTCGGGGAAGCCGACAGGGCGGCAGAGGGGCAGGACAAGACGCTCGACCGCAAGCTGCACCAGACCATCGACGGCGTGGCGAAGGACATTGAGGCGCTGTCCTTCAACAAGGCGGTGGCGAAGATCTACGAACTCACCAATGCAGTCGAAAAGGCCAAGCCCTCGGCCAGCCGCAGCGCGGCGATCCGGGCGCTGGCTTTGCTGGTCGCGCCCATGACCCCCCATCTGGCCGAAGAGGCCTGGGCCGACATGGGTGAGGAAGGTCTGATCGCGGACGCGGCCTGGCCGGCGGTCGATCCGGCATTGCTGGTCGAGGATGAAGTCACCATCGCCTGCCAGGTGATGGGCAAGCTGCGCGACACCATCACCGTTCCCAAGGGCACTTCCAGGGACGAGCTGGAACGTCTGGCGCTCGCCGCGCCCAATGTGGTGCGGACGCTGGACGGCGCGACGCCCAGGAAGGTGATCGTGGTGCCGGATCGTCTGGTGAATTTGGTTATCTGACAACATCCGTTCGGGCTGAGCCTGTCGAAGCCCTTTACTTCTCTTTGGGGAAGAACGGCCCTTCGACAAGCTCAGGGCGAACGGTTAAGGGTAGGTCTTATGAAGCTCTGGCCATTGCTCTTCGTCGCCCTGTCCCTCTCCGCCTGCGGCCTGCGCCCGGTCTATGGCGGGGGCGGCCACGGCCCGGTCGCGCAGGCGCTGGGCAATGTCGAGGTGCAGCCGATAGAGGGCAAGGGCGGCTGGCTGGTGCGCAATGCGCTGAACGACCGGCTGGCGGCGATGAGCGGCACCGGACCCGGTTACAAGCTGGTGGTGAAGCTGGACGACAATATCAGCGGCTTCGGTCTGCGCTCCGACGCCGCCGTCACGCGCGAGCGGCGGACCCTGCGGGCGCGCTATCAGCTTATCGACGGCGCAACCGGCGCGCAGATTCTGGACGATACCGCCGGATCGGACGTCGGCATCGACGTGGTCTCCAGCGAATATGCGACCATCGCGGCCGAAGACACCGCCCTGGAACGCCTGTCGCAGACCATTGCCGACCAGATCGTCGCGCGGCTCGCCCGTTTCGCGGCGCGGGACAGATCCCGTTGAAGGCCAATCGCGGCCAGATCGAAAAGGCGCTCGACGCGCCGCCTGCCGACTGCCGCTTCTTCCTGCTCTACGGACCCGACGAAGCGGGCAGCACGGCGCTCGCCAAGCGGCTGGAGCGCGCCATGGGGCCGGAAGCGGAGCGGGTCGACCTGGACGGACCGACGCTGCGCGACGATCCGGCGCGGCTGGCGGATGAAGCGGCGTCCTTCTCCATGTTCGGGGACAAGCGCTGGATTCGCGTCACCGGCATGGGGGAGGAATCGCTGCCCGCCCTCAACGCCCTGCTGGAGGCGGAGGCGGCGGGCAATCCCGTCATCGCCATAGCGGGCGCGCTCAAGGGCACGTCGAAGCTGCTCAAGCTCGCGCTCGACCACAAGGAGACCATGGCCTTCATATCCTACCAGCCCGACGCGCGGGAGGCGGAGCAGATCGCCATCGCCATCGCGCGGGAAGGGGGACTGCGCCTTTCGCCCGAACTGGGCCGCCGCATCGCCGATCTTGCCAATGGCGACCGCACGCTGATGGCCGGGGAGGTGGAGAAGCTGATTCTCTATCTCGACGCCGCGCCGGACCGCCCGCGCGAAGCGACGGAGGAGGCGCTGGACGCCCTTTCCGCCGACAATCCCGACAGCGACGCCGCGCCGCTGGTGAATGCCGTGCTGGGCGGCGACCTGCGCGGCATGCACCGCGAACTGGGGCGGCTGGCGGAGGCGGGAACGGCGATGGCGGCGGTGCTGCGCCCGCTGCTGGCCCGCGCCATGCTGCTCGCCAATATCCGCACCGATTTCGATGACAGCGGCCGGCTGGAAGGCGCGGTCGAGGCGGCGGGCAAGCAGGTCTTCTGGAAGGAAAAGGGCATCGTCACCCGGCAGGTCCGCATCTGGGACGCGCCCGGCATCGCCCGCGTCATCCACAGGCTCGCTCAGGCGGAGCGCGCCAGCCGGTCGGGCAGGGGGCTGGGCGACCTGATGGTCCGGCACGAACTGCTCGCCATCGCCCGCCAGGCGGCGCGGGAGCGATAGAGGTTTCTCCCGGACCCCGCCGCCTGCGCGGGAGCGCCGTTACCCGGATCATGCTAACCGCTTGATCGCACGCCCGCCCACCGCCATATTGCCGGGCATGGACAAGCTCAACCTGACCGACGCCGAATGGCGCGAGCGCCTTTCCCCCGAACAATATCATATTCTGCGGGAGGGCGGCACGGAACGGGCCTTCACCGGCAAATATAACAGCAACAAGGCCGATGGCCGCTATTTCTGCGCGGGCTGCGGCGCCGAACTGTTCGATGCGGACGAAAAATATGACAGCGGATCGGGCTGGCCCAGCTTCACCGCGCCGGTCGACATCGATGCGGTCGATGAAATCCGCGACACCAGCCATGGCATGATCCGCACCGAAGTCCGCTGTTCGAATTGCGGCGGGCATCTGGGCCATGTCTTCCCCGACGGTCCGGGCGTCAACGGCCTGCGCTATTGCATGAACAGCGCGTCGCTCGATTTCAAGCCGCGCGACGAAGGCGAATGATCGTTCATCGCCGGTAAAGCGTCGCTTCCCTTGAGGATGACGGGCGATTTCGGCAGAGGCGAAATCGCGCATGACGGAGAAACTCCGGCTTTTTTGCGCGGCCTGCACGGCTTTTCCACTGGCCGCCTTTTCGTTTAGCGCATATCCGGGCGAACCATGGCACGATCAGGCAAGAGCAGCGAACCGCGGGGCAAAGTGAAGACATGGCTGGTGCGGGGCCTGAAGATCGGCCTCGTCGGCGGCCTCAGCGCGCTTGTCGCGATCGTCGTGGCGGTGGTGATCGCCTATCAGTCTCTGCCCGACTATGAATCGCTGAAATCCTCGCCCAACGGCCAGATGATCCGCGTCCATGCCGCCGACGGCAGCGTCATCGTATCGCTGGGCCCCAGCTTCGGCCGCTGGCTGAGCTACGACCAGATTCCGACCGTGATGGTCGATGCGATGGTTTCGACCGAGGACAAGCGTTACTATCTGCACCCCGGCGTCGATCCCATCGGCATGGCGCGCGCCGCCTGGGTGGCGCTGGAGCGGCGCGGCAGCGGCCGCCGCTGGCAGGGCGCGTCCACCATCACCCAGCAGGTGACACGTAACATCTTCCTCAACAACAGCTACAGCTGGGGCCGCAAGGTGCGCGAAATGGTGCTGGCCCTCGCACTGGAACGCAAATTCTCCAAGCGGCAGATCCTGGAGCTTTATCTCAACAAGGTCTATTTCGGCGGCGGCGCCTATGGCATCGACGCGGCCAGCCGCAAATTCTTCGGCCACCCGGCCACCAGCCTGGACCTGCCCGAAGCGGCGATCGTCGCCGGTCTGGTGAAGGCGCCCTCCAGCTATTCCCCGACCGCCGACGCCGATGCCGCCATCGGCCGCGCGGGCGTGGTGCTGGAACTGATGGAGGAAAATGGCAAGATCAGCGCGGCGGAACGCGCCTCGGCCGGTCTCCAGAATGTAAGGATGGCGCCCGAACCGCCGCAGAACAGCGTCCGCTACTTCACCGACTGGGCGCTGCCGCAGCTCGACACGCTGATCGATGAGCCCAATGAGCCGCTGGAGGTCTACACCACCATCGACCTCAACATGCAGAAGGCGGCCACCGCGGCGATCCAGGCCAATGTGCCCAGCGGCACGCAGGGCGCGCTGGTTTCGCTCGACCGCGACGGCGCGGTGCGGGCGATGGTCGGCGGGCTGGACTATGTGAGCTCCAACTATAATCGCGCGACGACCGCGACCCGGCAGCCGGGTTCCGCCTGGAAGATCTTCGTCTACATGGCGGCGCTGGAGGCGGGCTATACGCCCGACACCGGCGTCACCGACAGTCCGGTCGACATCAACGGGTGGAAGCCGCGCAACAGCAATGGCCGCTTTTCCGGCGACATCGATATCCGCACCGCCTTCGCCTATTCGGTCAACACCGTGGCGGCGAAGCTGGGCGTGGAGGTCGGCTTCCCCACCGTGGCGGACATGGCGCGCCGCTTCGGCATCACCACGCCGATCAACACCCATCCCTCGATGGTGCTGGGCACGTCCGACGTGCGCCTGATCGACATGACGCGCGCCTTCGCCTCCATCGCGCGCAAGGGGGTGGCCGTGACTCCCTATGGCATCACCCGGGTGACGACCGCCGAAGGCCGCCTGCTCTACGAACATCAGGACGACACCAGCCGGGTGCTGGTCGCCCCCTGGGTCGCGGCGGGGATGACCGACCTGATGCAGACCGCCGTCAGCACCGGCACCGGCAGGGCCGCGCAGATCGGCCGCCCCGTCGCCGGCAAGACCGGCACCACCAGCAGCAACAAGGACGGCTGGTTCCTGGGCTTTTCCAGCGGCATCACCACCGGCGTCTGGATGGGCCGCGACGACGCCCGCGCCGTGGGCGTCCTCCAGGGCGGCCGGGCGCCGGCCCATGCCTTTGCCGACTATATGAAGGTCGCCGTCGCGAAACGCCCGGTCGAACAGTTCGAAACGCAGGTGACGCTGCCCGAATGGCAGCTCGAACCGGATGAGGAGGCCTATTATGGCCAGCCCGACGGCGGCACGGACAGCGGCATGATGGTCGATGAAAACGGCCTTCCCATAGAACGGGCGCAGCAGCCGCCGGAGGATGAGGAACAGCCGGACGATAGCGGGCAGGCGGCGCCCAATCCCGCCGACCGGCCGCAGCCGCCGCGTCTGGACCAGCAATGGATCGACAATGTGCTGGGCCGCAATCGGCAGCAGCCGGCGCCACATTAGGGCATGGTGCGGAAGGTCTCGCCCTGAGCCTGTCGAAGGGGGCAACCGGTTTTCCGCTTAGACCATGCCTAGGCCGTAGTGACATTTTAGGGATTCACGACGGTTTGGATTTGTGATTCAAGGCTGGCTTTTGGAGGCTGGCGTGGAAGGCGAAGTGCTGCGGGATGATCAGTGGGAGCGGCTGCGGGAGTTCGTTCCGGGCGGGCGCAAGGGCAAGCGCGGTCCTCGCAGTGACGGACGGTTGTTTCTTGACGCCTTGCTCTGGCTGGCGCGTTCAGGGGGACGCTGGCGCGATCTACCGGAGAAGTTCGGTCCCTATCAGACCGCCAAGCGGCGTTATTATCGCTGGGTCGAGCAAGGCGTGATCGACCGGATCTTCGAGGCTGTGTCGGATGATCCCGACATCGAATGGCTGGCGATCGATGCGACGGTGATCCGCGCCCAGGCCCAGGCGGCTGGGGCACGGGTAAAAAGATCCCATGATGAGAGTTGGATAGCGGCCTGAGGGAGCTCAGAGTCGGTTTGCTACCAACCACTCTGAAAGGATTTGCCATGTCAGCAGACCCCATCTCGCCGCCTGCCGCCATCCGTGTTGATCTTGGCGCAATTTTCGTCTCGCTGGAACTCTCGAAATCGACATGGCTGGTGACTTCTCTATCGCCGGGTAGTGAGAAGATGTCCCGACACTCGGTGCCGGGCGGCGATATGCCAGCGCTGCTCGCGTGCCTTGATGCCCTGCGTGATAAGGCACAGGCCCGCGAGGGTCAGCGCTATCCGGTGATCGCTATTCAGGAAGCGGGGCTTGATGGCTTTTGGATTCATCGCGCTCTGGCGTCGGAAGATTGGATCACCAGCCATGTGGTCGACGCCGCTTCGATTGCGGTCTCGCGCCGGCACCGGCGGGCAAAGACCGACAGGATCGATGGCGAGACGCTGGTTTGTACCCTGATGGCGTGGATGCGCGGTGAGCCAAGGGTGTGTTCGATGGTTCGCGTGCCAACAATCGAGGAGGAGGACCGTCGGCGGATCGGGCGAGAACGTAAGGCGCTAGTCAAGGAACGCACGCTGCACATGAACCGCATCAAAGGCCTTCTCTTCGGTGTCGGCATTCGGGGTTATGAACCGAACCGACGGGATCGACGTGAACGCCTGGAAGAGCTGCGGACGGTCGACGGCAAGCTATTGCCCTCGCATCTCAAGGCGCAGCTCAATCGTGAGCTCGACCGTCTCGAGTTGCTCACCGAACAGATCAAATGCGTTGAGGCCGAGCGTGACCACATGTCAGAGACATCGCCGCAGGCGATGCTTGCCACGCTCAAGGGCATAGGCCCGGAGTTTGCGAACGTCCTCGCCAGCGAAGGGCTGTTCCGACACTTCGACAACCGGCGCCAGATCGCGGCCTATGCCGGGCTCGCGCCCTCGCCGTGGCGCAGCGGCTCGATCGATCGCGAGCAGGGCGTCTCGAAATCCGGCAATCCGCGCTTACGCACGACGATGGTTCAGGCGGCATGGCTGTGGTTGCGCTACCAGCCGGACTCGGCCCTGTCGCGGTGGTTTCAGGAACGTGTGAGGAGCAACGGAGGGCGCGGCAAGAAGGTCGCCATCATCGCACTGGCACGCAAGCTCCTCGTGGCTTTCTGGAAGTACGCAGTGAGCGGTGTTGTGATCGAGGGTGCAGTCATGACGAAGGTCTGATCAACAACTCCGTGTAATCTAATCCCCGGGGCCTGATCAGCCCCGATGGATCCAGGCGAACGGACCGAAGCCCCCCATGGCCTCATCAGCCGAAGGAAAAGAATGGTCCCGTTCTCCTGAGCCTAGCCCCGAACGAGGGATTGTGGTGCAGCCGTTCCGAACGGCGACCGGATGTGAGGTTGTACAGGCGCAGCATGTCCGCCGGTACTCGTGACCTGGCTCAGCTGGATATCATCGATGATCGAATGGCCGCAAAAAATGCAAACGCACCTGTTGACCGGAGAAACATCATGTGAGGGGGGCGCTCAAGCCCAGGCTCTCGGGCGCTCGCGAGGCGGGTTCGGCACCAAGATCCATGCCGTAGTCGATGCCTTGGGCTTGCCGATCCGCTTCATCCTCGGCCCCGGACAGCAAAACGACATGGCGCCCGCCTGCGATCTGATCCGCGGCATCCCGGCTGGCAAGGTTCTGGCTGATCGGGCCTATGACGCCGACAGTTTGCACGATCTCATCTACGAGCAAGGCGGCGAGCCGGTCATCCCACCTCGCCGCCATCGCAAATATCAGCACCACTATGATCGCATCGCCTACAAACAGCGTTGGGGCATCGAGGGCTTCTTCGCCAAGCTCAAGCAGTGGCGCCGTATCGCAACACGCTATGACAAACTCGCCGCAAACTTCCTCGGCTTCGTCAAACTCGCCAGCATCATGCTCTGGCTCAAATGATTAAATCGTCACTACTGCCTAGAGCGTTTTCCAAGCAGATTAAATCATCTGCTGACCCGGAAAACGCGACAAAACAAAAACTTAGAGCAGTCGAGCCGATGCAATCGGATCGGAATCTGCTCTAGCCCGCCGCTCTCCGCGCCGTCGCGAAGCGTTTCCGGTCGAGCAGCCCCGTATCCGGCAGCAGGAAGTCGACCTTCCCCCGCCCGAAGTCGATCGCCACCCGGTCGAACAGCTTGAGCGCGTCGATGCCGAGCAGCAGCGCGGGCTTGTCCTGAAGCTCCAGTTCCGCGAAGGGCTGGGCATCCGCGAACATCACCGGCATCTCGTTCAGCGTGACCTGCCCCATGCGCACCCGGTCGATCAGGCCCGCCTGGCCCGACAGCGTCTCTCCCGTCACGCTGGTCAGCGTCACCAGCTTCATCGCGGGCGCCTTCTTCTTGCGCACCAGCTTGTTCATCAGCGCCATATTGCCGACGCTGACCGAAGTGCCGGTGTCCAGGATGATGCTGACCTGCATCCCGTTCACGTCGGAATCGAGCAGGATCAGCTGCCCCTGGCGCCGCCGCGCTTCGACGACGATGACATTGGGGTCGCGCCAGCTCCGCTTGCTGTTGCTGATCTCCATCTGGCCCGTGCGGAAATTCAGCAGCAGCCGCTTGGCGTGCAGGCCGTCCAGTCCCAACAGTCCGGGCGCGCCGATATGCTCGCCTTCCAGCACCGGCGCCTCTATGTCGTCCACCACGGTCTTGCCGAAGCCCAGGCGCGGGACGGCCACCGTGTCCACCTCCGCCCGGCCGGTCATGCTGATCACCGTCACCCGATCCCGCAGCGGCAGCGCAAGCCGTTCGGCCAGGGCGCGGGAAATGACGGTGCGCTGCGATCCGGTGTCGACCACGAAATTCCACGGCCCCCTGCCGTCGATCTGGATGGGGATGGTGATGCGGGCGTCGTCGCTGGCAATGGTGCGGATCACCGCCGGCGGCTCTTCGGGGTCCAGCGCCGAGCGATCCTGCGCCGCAAGGGGAGGGCTGGCGATCGCGATCGCGATGCCCAGAGCGGCGCGCCAGCGTCCCATCTCCCGTTCCTCCTAATTTTATTCCTGTATAGCATGAGCGCCCCGGTTCCGCCCATCCCATTTCATTCGCGGCAGGGCGCATATCGGCAATTTCCGTTCAACTGAACGGCTCAGCCACCTTGACTTGGCCTATGGCAGATCGCTAAACGCCAGACATTCTATCCCGCCCGTCCGGCGCGGGTTTCCCCGAGTCATTGCCGGGCAGACCTTCCCCATTTCTCCTTCCTCGTCTCTCATTCCATCGGACTTCACGCGAATGCACCTTAAGGATCTCAAGAAAAAAGCGCCCGCCGAACTCGTGACCATGGCGGAGGAACTGGGCGTCGAAGGCGCATCGACCCTGCGCAAGCAGGACCTGATGTTCGCGATCCTCAAGGTCGAGGCCGACAATGGCGAGCAGATCATGGGCGAGGGCACGATAGAGGTGCTGCCCGACGGCTTCGGCTTCCTGCGCTCCCCCGAAGCGAACTTCCTCGCCGGTCCCGACGACATCTATGTTTCGCCCAACCAGGTCCGCAAATTCGGCCTGCGCACCGGCGACACGGTGGAGGGCGAAATCCGCGCACCCAAGGATGGCGAGCGTTATTTCGCGCTGACCAAGCTCATCTCGGTCAATTTCGACGATCCCGAAGTCGTCCGCCATCGCGTCAATTTCGACAATCTGACGCCGCTCTACCCGACGCAGAAGCTGACGCTCGACGCGACCGACCCGACCGTCAAGGACAAGTCGGCCCGCGTCATCGACATCGTCTCGCCGCAGGGGAAGGGCCAGCGCGCCCTGATCGTCGCGCCGCCCCGCACCGGCAAGACCGTCCTGCTCCAGAACATCGCCAAGGCGATCACCGACAACCATCCCGAAGTCTTCCTGATCGTCCTGCTGATCGACGAACGCCCCGAAGAAGTCACCGACATGCAGCGCAGCGTGAAGGGGGAGGTGGTTTCCTCGACCTTCGACGAACCGGCGCAACGCCACGTCCAGGTCGCTGAAATGGTGATCGAAAAGGCCAAGCGCCTCGTGGAACACAAGAAGGACGTGGTGATCCTGCTCGACTCGATCACCCGCCTCGGCCGCGCCTACAACACGGTGGTGCCGTCCTCGGGCAAGGTGCTGACCGGCGGCGTCGACGCGAACGCGCTCCAGCGGCCGAAGCGCTTCTTCGGCGCGGCGCGCAATATCGAGGAAGGCGGTTCGCTCTCGATCATCGCCACCGCGCTGATCGACACCGGCAGCCGCATGGACGAAGTCATCTTCGAAGAGTTCAAGGGCACCGGCAATTCGGAAATCGTGCTGGACCGCAAGGTGGCGGACAAGCGCATCTTCCCGGCGCTGGACGTCGGCAAGTCCGGCACCCGCAAGGAAGAACTGCTGGTCGACAAGGCCAAGCTTTCCAAGATGTGGGTGCTGCGCCGTATCCTGATGCAGATGGGCACGGTCGACGCGATGGAATTCCTGCTCGACAAGATGAAGGATTCCAAGACCAACGAGGATTTCTTCGATTCGATGAACCAGTAAGCCGCGGCATGGGTTGTGCTTCTGCCGGAGGCGCGCATCCATTCCATCGCGCCGCCGCGATTTTTCGGGCCGTCGGACTCCGGTCTGGCGGCCCCTTTGTTTTGGGCCATATTTTCAGGGGATAGCAGGCCGTCATGATCGACCTACTCGCAACCGCCGCCGCTGCGGCTCAGGGGATCGGCTCACCCGCCGACATCTGGGCGCACATCGTCAATGATTTCAGCAATATCGGCTCGCCCGCCGCGCTGGCTGCCTTCGGCCAGGTGTTGATGATCGACGTTCTGCTGGCGGGGGACAATGCGATCGTCGTCGGCGCATTGGCGGCGGGCCTGCCTGCGGAACAGCGCAAGAAGGTGATCCTGATCGGCATCATCGCCGCGCTGGTGCTGCGCATCGGCTTCGCGCTGGTGGTGACGCAGCTGATGCAGATCGTCGGGCTGATCCTGGCGGGCGGATTGCTGCTGCTCTGGGTGGCGTTCAAGATGTGGCGCGAACTCCACCCGAAGCGGGGCGGGGACACGCCCGACACCAGCGACGACGACATATCCGGCCTGCGTCCGGCCAAGAGCTTCGCGGGCGCGGCCTGGGCTGTGGCGGTCGCTGACGTTTCGATGAGCCTCGACAATGTGCTGGCGGTGGCGGGCGCGGCGCGCGATCATCCCGGCATCCTGATCATCGGGCTGATTCTGTCCGTGGCGCTGATGGGCATCGCCGCGAACATCATCGCCAAATATATCGAGCGCTTCCGCTGGATCGCCTATCTGGGCCTGGCGGTCATCATCTATGTCGCGATCAAGATGATCTATGACGGCATCGTCGACCATCAGGTCGGCATATTGACGCTCTTCGTCTAGAGGTGGCATCCACACGGCGGGTTATGGCAGGAGGGCTCCATGCGCCCTTCAGCGCACCCATCACCCGTCCGCCGCGCCCTTGATGCCCACCGGCCGCCATGGCTGCCTGATCAGGCCGGCAGCCTTGTCGCCCAGCCACCAGCGCAGCGGAATCCGGCGCTCGGCAATGCCGGGCAGGCTCCAGACATCCCATCCCCTGGCCGGCCGGAACGGGTTGCGACGGCCATAGGCCCAAATCTCGACCCGCGTCGCGGGGGTGCTGGCCGGGCTGCGCGCATGAAAGCCGAATGTGTCGGCGATCAGCAGGGTGTTGGCGGGCACTGAATAGATGCTGGGCTGCGGCAGGCCCAAGGCCGCCAGTTCGCTGACATCGATGCGCAGCGATCCTCGGGCGGAAAGACGGCAATCGCCATCGCGCGCGCTCAGGCTGCGCTGCTTTTCCCAGGCCAGCCGCTGCGGCGTCAACCGGTGCGACCCCTTCACATAGGCGAAGGGACCGGTTTCGACCGGCACGTCCTCCAGGAACAGCCATGCCTTCATCGCCGGATAGAAGGTATCGGCATGGAAAGCGAGTTGCGGATCGGGCGCGGCGTCGCGCCGCTGCGGCAGGATGGACTGGACGTAGAGCAGCGGCTCTATGTCGAAGCCGGAGACATAGCGGGACAGCGCCCGCCAGCGGCCATCCCGGCGGAAGGCTTCGAAGGCCGGAATGGCGCGCCGGGCGGCGGGGTCCAGCGCCAGCCGCCGCGTGATCGTGTCGCCCTGAACCATTTCCCGCGCCGGTCCGCGGTAGGAAAAGAGCTGTTCCTGGAGGGCGCGGAAGGTTTCTGTGGGCAGGAAATCCCGGATTTCCACGACACCGTCCCGGTCGAAAGTCGTCCGATGCTCGGGATCGACGGCATTGGCCAATCGTTTGCGGCGCCGGGCCGTCATGGCCTGCGCCGCCCGCACGCGCGCCGCGTGCAGCCCCAGCGCATTGAGCCGCGTCGAACCGATCAGCGGATTGTCGACGAAGGATTTGGCGCCGGTGAAAAGCTGGGCGAACCAGAGCGGCGCGAGCAGGGGCGCAAAGGCATTCATCGACCGCGCCTTGCCATTCCGGTTGGGTCCGGTCGAGCGGAATATGCCGCCCGCCTTGAAAAACAATGCGTTTCCAATGATGTGACGTGCACTGTCATCCGACCGATACCGACGCAAACCGCTTCCAGCCCTGCCTGCGGCAGTCAGGGGATCAGGAGCGTGCTTCCCGTGGTTTGCCGCGCCTCCAGCGCGCGGTGCGCGTCGGCGGCATCCGCCAGGGCAAAGCGCTGGCCGACGACGGTCCTTACCACGCCCCGCGCCATGCGGTCGAACAGCCTTTCGGCAGTCCGTGCCAACTCTTCGGGAGTAGCGATATAGTCGAACAGGGTCGGGCGGGTGACATAAAGCGACCCACCCCGGCTGAGTTCGAGCAGGCTGATCGGCGGCACCGCGCCGGACGCATTGCCATAGCTCACCATCAGGCCGCGCCGCTTGAGCGACGCCAGCGACGCGCTCCAGCTATCCTTGCCCACGCCGTCATAGACGACATCCACTCCACGCCCGCCGGTGATCTCCCGCACGGTGGAGGCCAGGCTGTCGAAGCTCCCATAAAGGCTATGTTCGGCATCCACCTTCGCCGCCTTCTCCGCCGATCCGCAATGGGCGATCACCACCACGCCCTTGTCGCGCAGCCACGGCACCAGCACGGAACCGACACCGCCGGCGGCGGCATGGACCAGCGCGAACTGCCCCGCCTCCAGGGTGACGATGTCCTCCGCCAGATAGCAGGCGGTCATGCCCTTCAGCATCATCGCCGCCGCATCCTGCGTGGTGACGGCATCCGGAATCCTCACCGTCTGGTCGGCGCGCACCATCCGATGCGTGGCATAGGCGCCCAGTCCGACCGCACAGCCCACCTTGTCGCCCACGGCAAAGCCGGTGACGCCCGGACCGACGGCGGCGACATGGCCCGCGCCTTCCGCGCCGATCGGCGTGGGCAACGGCGCGGGATAAAGGCCGCTGCGAAAATAGGTGTCGATGAAATTCAACCCGACAGCATCCTGCGCGATCAGCAATTCGCCTTCACCAGGCAGGCCGGGGTCGAACTCTTCCCGCGCGATCACCTCCGGCCCGCCGTGCGTGCGTGCCACCATCCGCCATGCCTGCGTCATGCCTTTGCCTCCCGGTCAGAGATGGGCCGCGAAGAAATCCGCGGTCCGGCCATCGGCAAGCTGCGCCGCCGCCTCGTTGCGGCGCGCGCCCATCTCGGCGGCAAAGCCGTGATCCAGCCCCTCATAATCATGCAGGGTGACATGACGATTGTCCTTCAGCCCTTCATGCATCTTCTGCTGCACCTCGGGCGGAACGAAGCCGTCTGCGGTGGGAACATGCAGCAGCACCGGCTTGCCGATGGCGTGCTGTTCCTTCAGCAGGCCGTCGATGCCGACGCCATAATAGGCCACGAACGCATCGCCATCGGTCCGGCAAGCCGACATGAACACCAGCCGCCCGCCCAGGCAATATCCGACCAGCCCGACCTTGCCGCCTTGCCCCAGTTCCTCCCGCGCGGCCTTGATCGTCGCCTCTATGTCGCGAATGCCCTGGTCCTGGTTGAATTTCTGCATATGGCCGATGGCCGCCTGAAAATCCTCCGCTATGTCGGCATCCAGTTCGACATGCGGCTTCTCGCGCCAGAAAAGATCGGGCGAAAGGGCCAGATAGCCGGCCGCCGCCCAGCCATCGCATTTGCGTCGAATCCCCTCGTTCACGCCAAAGATTTCCTGGATCACCACGATCGCGGCCTTGGGCGTTCCCTGCGGCCGGGCAACATAGACATCGAACCGGGCATCGCCCTCCAGCGTGGGGATGGATGTGAATGCTGCCATGGGAAATCCTTTCCTTTTTCCTGACATTGTCGATGGCCGGCATAATGGCGGTTGCGGTGCGGAGTGCAACCATGCTTGCCGTCAAAAAATTTGCCTTGCGCGCCCTTGTTGCGGCATGAGGCGTTGTAAAGGGTGGCTGCAGCAAAGGGTAGCGGGATATGAAGGTAAGCGTGGACGTCGACTGCACTCCTGCGGAGGCCCGGGCTTTCCTGGGGCTGCCGGATGTCACCCCCATTCACGACAAATATGTGAAGACGATGCTCGACAGCTTCGACGGCGTCGCCAATGTCGAGCAGATGGAGACCCTGTTCAAGAGCTTCTCGCCCTTGGGCGATGCCGGAATGCGCCTGTTCAAGCAGATGATGGACATCGGCCTGGCCGGAATGCCGGGCAAGAATGGCGACAAGAATCCGGGCTGATCCTGCCAGGGACGGCGCGCCGTGACGGACACCATCTTTGCCCTGTCGAGCGGCGCGCCCCCTGCCGGCATTGCTGTCATCCGGATCAGCGGACCAGCGGCAGGCCGGGCGCTTCTCGCGCTGGCCGGGCAATTGCCACCACCCCGGCGGGCCCGGCTGGCGTCGCTGCACGACCCCCGCGACGGCGCCTTATTGGATCGGGCCCTGATCCTGTGGTTTCCCGGACCGGATACGGCGACCGGCGAGGACCTGGCCGAACTGCATTGCCATGGCGGGCGGGCGGTCATCGCCGCGGTCGAGCAGGCGCTGGGCACGCTCGAAGGGTTGCGCCGGGCCGAAGCGGGAGAGTTCACACGCCGCGCCTTCGCCAATGGCCGCATGGACCTGAACGCGGTGGAGGGGCTGTCCGATCTGCTCGCTGCCGAGACACAGCAGCAGCGGCGCGCGGCTTTGTTGATGGCGGAAGGCCATTTTTCACGGCGGGTGGAGGGATGGCGCCGAACATTGCTCGATCTTTCCGCCATGACGGAAGCGGCGCTTGATTTCTCCGATGAGGATGATGTGCCCGATCAGGGAATGGAGGCGCGGATCGGCCAGGGCGTGCATGGCTTGGCAGGGGAAGTCGAAGCCATGCTCGCCGCGCCATCGGCCGAGCGGTTGCGCGACGGCGTTCGCGTGGTTCTGGCAGGCCCGCCCAATGCGGGGAAGTCGACGCTGCTCAACCGGCTTGTCGGGCGGGAGGCGGCGATTGTATCGGACATAGCCGGGACGACCCGCGACCGGATAGAAGTACCGGCCGCGCTGCATGGCACCGCCTTTCTTTTCACGGACACCGCCGGCCTGCGCGCCGAAACGGACGATGCCATTGAAGCCATCGGCATGGACAGGGCGCGGGGCGCGCTCGACGCAGCGGACATCATCCTCTGGTTGGGTCCGGCGGAGGAGGCTCCTCGCGCGGACGCCATATTGGTTGCCGCACAATGCGACCGGAACATGGCTACGGACCGCCCCGGTATTCGGCTTTCGGCCGTCACAGGCGAGGGGATGGATCGCCTCACATCCATTCTGCTCGAACGCGCCGCCGCTCTCCTGCCGGGTGAGGGCGATTATGCCCTGCACCGGCGGCAGCGGGAAGCCGGGGCGCAATTGAACAGGCATCTGAGCGCCGCCCAGGCATCGGACGATCTGCTGATCGTCGCGGAGGAGTTGCGGCAGGCCCGTCAGGCCATAGACCTGCTGACAGGACGGGCCGGTACGGAGGACATGCTCGACCGCCTGTTTGCCGGATTCTGCATCGGTAAATAGCCATGTTCCACGTGGAACAGTTTTGACCGGGGCGCCCCACTTCTGTTAAGGGGCGCGCATGCGAACAAGCTATGATGTGATCGTGGTCGGCGGCGGCCATGCAGGCTGCGAAGCGGCGGGCGCAGCGGCGCGCAAAGGGGCCTCGGTTGCGCTATTGACCTTCGACAGGGCGACGGTGGGCGCCATGTCCTGCAATCCGGCCATAGGCGGTCTGGGCAAGGGCCATCTGGTGCGGGAGGTCGACGCGCTGGACGGCTTGATCGCCCGTGCTGCCGACGCCGCTGCCATTCACTACCGCATGCTCAACAGCAGCAAGGGCGCAGCGGTTCAGGGCCCGCGCATTCAGGCTGATCGCAAACGCTATCGTGCGGAGATTCACCGCCTCCTCGACGCCCAGCCCGGACTGGAGATCGTGGAGGGAGAAGCCAGTGGATTGATCCTGACGGGCGGAGCCATCGCCGGATTGTCCCTGGCCGACGGACGGATGCTCAAGGCGCCCGCCGTGGTGCTCGCAACGGGAACATTTCTAGGCGGTAAGCTCTTCCGGGGGGAAGAGACGCAGGCGGGCGGCCGTACCGGGGAGCGGGCGGCGACGGCTTTGGGGGTTCAGCTTCGCGCACTGGACCTGCCGGTTGGAAGGCTCAAGACCGGAACCCCTCCCAGACTCGATGGCCGCACCATCGATTGGGCGCGGCTTGAGGCGCAGCCTTCCGATGGGTCGGCATGGACCATGTCCGCCATGTCGCCGGGGCGGCCGCTGCCGCAATTGAGCTGCGCCATTACGCGCACCAATGAACGCACGCATGCGATCATCCGGGAAGGGCTGGGCCGTTCGCCGTTGTTCAGCGGCGCCATCGAGGGCAGGGGGCCGCGTTACTGCCCATCGATCGAGGACAAGGTGATCCGCTTCGGCGATCGCGACGGGCATCAGATATTCCTGGAGCCGGAGGGGCTGGACGACCATCTGGTCTATCCCAACGGGATCAGCACTTCGCTTCCCGCCGATGTGCAACTGTCGATGGTGCGGTCGATGGCGGGTCTGGAAAAGGCCGAAATCGTCGTGCCCGGCTATGCCGTGGAATATGACCATATCGATCCCCGCGCCTTGGATGCGACGTTGGAAGTGCGCGCGATCCCCGGTCTTTTCTGCGCGGGGCAGATCAACGGCACGACCGGTTATGAAGAGGCGGCGGCTCAAGGCCTGATCGCCGGAATCAATGCCGCAGCAAAGGCCAAGGCGGAGGAACCGCTCATTCTGGATCGGGCCAGCAGCTATATCGGCGTGATGATCGACGATCTGGTTCTGCAGGGCGTGACCGAGCCCTATCGCATGCTCACTGCCCGCGCCGAATATCGGTTGCGGCTGCGCGCTGATAATGCGGGCACCCGATTGGCCCCGCTCGGCATCTATCATGGGGTGCTCGGCAAAGAGCGGACCGCCTATTATGCGGAACGCGCCCATCAGCGCTCGCTCGTGGAAGAAGAATTGGGCCGTTCCTTCTCGGCTACCGAAATGGCCAGATCGGGCGCATCCGTCCGGCAGGATGGCGCGCGCCGCACGCTGTTCGAATGGGCGCGATTTCCGGAGGTGGGGCAGGATCTGCTCTTCGGGCTCGCGCCGGCATTGGCCCGAACATCCGCCGACCTGCGCGACGAGATTCTGGAAGACGCGCATTATGCGCCCTATCTGGAGAGGCAGGAGGCGGAGATCGCGGAGATGCGCCGCAATGAACGTGTCGCCATTCCGGCCGATTTCGACTTCGCTTCTATCGGCGGGCTCTCGACGGAAATGATCGAGCGGCTGGATCTGGCGCGGCCGGACACGCTTGCGGCGGCGGGACGCATTCGCGGCATAACGCCCGCGGCACTGGCGGCCCTTCTCGTTCACGTCAGGCGGCGCGCCGCGTGACGGAAGAAGAAGCACGGCAATGGCTGCAGGCCCGCTTCGATGTTTCACGTGGAACATGGGAGCGGCTGGAGAGCTATGTTGCGATCCTTCTGAGGGAGATGGAGCAGCAGAACCTGATCGCTGAATCGACCCGCGCCCATATATGGGCGCGGCACATTGTCGATTCCGCGCAGCTCCTGCCTTTGGCGGCGAAGGCCGGGCAGGGCAGGTGGGTCGACCTGGGTTCGGGTGCCGGCTTGCCGGCCATAGTCATCGCGATCCTCCATGAGCGCCCCATCCAACTGGTGGAGTCACGGCGCAAGCGGATCGACTTCCTGAACGACGTCATCGCAGAGCTTGGCCTCTCCCATGCCCAGGTCTTTGGCGGTCGAGTAGAGACCGTTCCCGCTTCGGCGGCAGCCATCATCAGCGCCCGCGCCTATGCGCCTCTGCCCCGGCTGCTCGAATCCGCGCATCATCTGGCCGATGAAAAAACCATTTGGGTGCTTCCAAAAGGACGAAATGCGCAGAATGAACTGGAGGCGGCGACTCGATCATGGCAAGGTGCGTTCCACGTGGAACGCAGCGTGACCGATGCCGACAGCGCCATCATCGTCGCGGAGGCGGTCCGATCCGTCAGGAGGAAAGCCCGAGGATGATCCGTATTGCCATTGCCAATCAGAAGGGCGGCGTCGGAAAAACCACGACCGCCATCAATCTGGCCACAGGTCTGGCGGCCACTGGTCTTCGCGTGCTGCTGGTCGATCTCGATCCTCAGGGCAATGCGTCCACCGGACTCGGCGTCAACCAATCGGATCGCGTCCAGTCGAGCTACGATCTGCTCCTCGGCAATTGCGCGCTTGAGGATGCGGTTCTCGGCACGCGGGTTCCCAAGCTCGACATCGTTCCCGCGACACAGGATCTGTCAGGCGCGGAGATCGAACTGATCGAATATGAGGAGCGGACCCATCGGCTGGAAAGGGTCCTCGCCGAAGCCCAGCCGGGCCGTTGGGACATCTGCCTTATCGACTGCCCGCCCTCGCTCGGCCTGCTCACGATCAACGCCATGGTCGCGGCGCAGTCGCTGCTCGTGCCGCTGCAATGTGAATTTTTTGCGTTGGAAGGGCTCTCGCAACTGCTCCAGACAGTGGAACGGATTCGTGGCCGCTTCAATCCCGGCCTGTCGATCATGGGCGTGGCGCTCACCATGTACGACCGCCGCAATCGCCTGACTGATCAGGTTGCGGACGATGTGCGGGCCTGTCTGGGCGATCTCGTCTTTTCCACGGTCATCCCGCGCAATGTCCGCCTGTCGGAAGCGCCCAGCCACGGCGTGCCGGCCCTGATCTACGATTTCCGCTGCTCGGGATCGGAAGCCTATATGCGTCTGGCGCGTGAGTTGATCGCGCGCCTGCCCCGGCAGGAGGTTGCTGCTTGAATAACGAAAATGCCATGAAGTCGGTGAAGCGCCCCCACGGCCTTGGCCGGGGGCTGTCGGCACTGTTGGGAGACGTGGCGCGGGAAGAACCCGTCGCGCCGACGGCGGCCACGCCGCCGTCCACTAAGGCGATCCAGAGCATCGAAGTCGCGCTGATCCAGCCCCATCCGGAACAGCCGCGCCGCCATTTCGATGAGGGCGCGTTGCAGGAACTTGCGGACAGCATCGGCAAGCGGGGCGTCATCCAGCCGATCATCGTTCGGCCCCATGGCGGCGGTTTCCAGATCGTCGCGGGCGAGCGTCGCTGGCGCGCGGCCCAGCGCGCCCAGCTTCACCGCATCCCTGCCATCGTGCGCGATTTCGATGAGGCGGAAACGCTGGAAATCGCCCTTATCGAAAATATCCAGCGCGAAGACCTCAACCCGATCGAAGAAGCGGAAGCCTATCGCAAGCTGATCGCGGAGTTCCAGCACAGCCAGGAGGCGCTGGGCCGTCTGGTCGGCAAGTCGCGCAGCCATGTCGCGAACTTGATGCGCCTTCTCGATCTGCCCGCGCCCGTTCAGCAGCAGGTGATCGAACAAAAGCTCAGCATGGGCCATGCCCGTGCGCTGATCGGCGCGCCGGACTGCGAAAATCTGGCCCGCACCGTCGAAGCCAGGGGCCTGTCGGTTCGCGATACGGAACAACTGGTGCGCCGCGCGAAGAAGGGCGATGACGCGCCGGGCCGCAGGCCGGCGGCCGCCCCGAAGGAAAACGATCCCGACATCGCGGCTCTGGAGCAGCATCTTGCCGACATATTGGGGGTGAAGGTCGACATCGACTATATGCAAGGCGGCAACGGCACGCTTTCGCTGCATTATTCGACGCTCGACCAACTGGACATGCTGTGCCAGCGCCTCTCGGGCGAGCGTATCTGAAGCTTCGCCAAAGGACCGGTGGCCAACGCATTTAGGCGCGGCGGCCACTGGTCTTTTCCGACTCAACTGCCTAGCCTGCACGCATGGCAGACAATTCCTCTTCCCTCACCGTGCCCCATATCGTCCGTCGCGAGGACTATCGGCCGCCGGACTGGCTTGTTCCCGACATCGCGCTGGATTTCGATCTCGACGCCGCTGCAACGCGCGTCCATGCAACCTTGTCGGTCACGCGAAATGGCGATCATGACCGGCCGCTGAAACTGGATGGCGACGGCCTCCTGCCGCTGGAGATCAGGGTCGATGGCAACCCGCTCGCCGCAGACCAATGGTCGATGGACAGCGGCGCGCTGGTCGTCGCGCTTCCCGACGCCGTTCATATAGTTGAAACGCTCGTGGAGATTGCGCCTCAGGACAACAGCAAACTGATGGGGCTTTATGCCAGCGGCGGCCTCCTCTGTACGCAATGCGAGGCGGAGGGTTTCCGGCGCATCACCTTCTTCCCCGACCGGCCCGATGTGCTGTCGCGCTATTCGGTGCGCATGGCGGCGGACAAGGCGCTCTACCCGGTGCTGCTCGCCAATGGCGATCCCGTCGAGCAGGGAGAGTTGCCCGGCGGCCGCCACTGGGCGCGCTGGAACGATCCCTTTCCCAAGCCCTGCTATCTGTTCGCGCTGGTCGCCGGCGACCTTGCCTGCAATGCCGACCGCTTCGTCACGATGAGCGGGCGGGAGGTGCAACTGGGCATATGGGTCAGGGACGCGGACCTGCCCCGCACCGCCCATGCGATGCAGGCGCTCAGGAACAGCATGGCCTGGGACGAGCGCGTCTATGGCCGTGAATATGATCTGGACGTGTTCAACATCGTCGCCGTTGCCGATTTCAACTTCGGGGCGATGGAGAACAAGGGCCTCAACATCTTCAATTCACGCTACATATTGGCCGATCCGGAAACCGCGACCGACATCGACTATGACGGCGTCGAGGGGGTGGTGGCGCATGAATATTTCCACAACTGGTCGGGCAATCGCGTCACCTGCCGCGACTGGTTCCAACTCAGCCTGAAGGAAGGCTTCACCGTCTTCCGCGACCAGAATTTCTCCGCCGACATGGGATCGCATGCGGTCAAGCGGATCGAGGACGTCCGCATCCTTCGCGCGGCGCAGTTCCAGGAGGACAGCGGACCGCTCGCCCATCCGGTTCGCCCGGAATCCTATATGGAAATCAGTAACTTCTACACCGCGACCATCTACAATAAAGGCGCGGAGCTGATCCGCATGATGGCGCTGATGCTGGGTCCGGAGCGCTTCCGTGCCGGAACGGACCTCTATTTCGACCGGCATGATGGCGAGGCAGCGACCTGCGAGGATTTCGTGCGGGCGATGGAGGAGGGGGGAGAGATCGACCTCGGCCAGTTCCGCCTCTGGTATGAGCAGGCCGGCACGCCTCATGTCCGCGCCCTGCTGACCCACGACCCGGTCGCGCGCAGCGTGACATTGCTGCTGGAGCAGACGGTCCCGCCCACGCCCGGCCAGCCCGAAAAACGGCCCATGGCCATCCCGCTGCGCACGGCTCTGTTCGATCCGGAAACGGGTGAGAACAGGGGCGATGAACTGCTGATGCTGACCGAAGCGCGGCAGAGCTTCACCTTCCAGGGCTGGACGACCGCGCCCATCCTTTCGATCAATCGCGGCTTTTCCGCCCCGGTCATTGTCGAAACCAATCGCAGCCAGGCCGATCTTGCCTTCCTCTCGGCCCATGACGACGATCCCTTCGCCCGTTATGAGGCGATGCAGCAACTCATGGTCAATGTGCTGGTCGGCCGGATCGGCGGGCAAGCGGTCGATGAGGATGCGGTGATCGCCGCGATCCGCAACGCCGCCACCGATCCGCTGCTCGACCCCGCCTTCGTCGCGGAGGCGATCCGCCTGCCGAGCGAAGCCTATCTGGGCGATCAGATGGCGGTGGTCGATCCCGACGCGATCCACGCGGCGCGGGATGCGCTGCAACGGCGCATCGGCGCCGAACTGGAGCCGCTCTGGCGCGATATTCACGCCCGGACCAGGGCCAATGCCTTCGCCCTGTCGTCAGCCGCCAAGGGCGCCAGGAAGCTGCGCAACACGGCGCTGCTCTATCTTGCAGCTTCCGGCGCGGTCGATGGTCCGACCGTCGCCTTCGGCCAGTTCAGCGAGGCCGACAATATGACCGAGCGGCAGGCAGCGCTCGCGACATTGGCGAACGGCACCAGCGCGGAACGGGAAGCGGCGCTCGACATCTTCTACAACCGCTATCGTGACGATGCGCTGACGCTGGACAAATGGTTCCAGACCCAGGCCTTCGCCTTCCATCCCGATACGGTCGATCTGGTCGAGGAACTGGGCAGGCACAAGGATTTCACCCTGACCAATCCCAACCGGGTGCGCGCGCTCTATGGCGCCTTCGCAGGCAATCAATGGGCGTTCCATCACCCGTCGGGCAAGGGCTATCGTCTGGTGGCGGACTGCATCATCGCGCTCGACAAGCTGAACCCCCAGACCGCCGCCCGGCTGGTGCCGCCGCTCGGCCGCTGGAAACGGTTCGATGAACCACGCGCTGCGCTGATGCGGGCGGAATTGCAGCGCATCCTGCTTGAGCCGGGACTGTCGAAGGATGTGACGGAGCAGGTAAGCAAGAGTTTGGAGTAAAGACGTCCTTCCACCCCGCGCGTCACCCCAGCGAAAGCTGGAATGATGGCCAGGAACGGCGCCCTACCTTCCCGAAGTCGCCAGCCAGGCGGCCACATCCGCCGCCACCTTGTTCGCAGCGGCATTGAGCGGAGCGCCCACGCTGCTGGCGTCGATCTTGCCCCCGATCGGCGCGCTGGCGGTGAAGCGCTGCTTGGCGATGGCCGTGCCGCCCGGCCCGGTGAGCATCGCGTCATAGGTCACGACCGCGCTGTTGCTCGCCTCATCCACGCCGAAATCGACCAGCTCGCCCATCAGCCGCTGCCCGGCGTCGGCGGAATATTGGCCGGGGTCGAGCACGATGCGGTTGCTCGTGGCGGCGATGGTTTCGCCCAGCAGCTTCTGGAACAGGTGGCGCGGCGTGTCCGCCCATTGCACCTTCGTCACATAGGCGACCGACGTGGGGGAGGTGATCACCGGCACCCGCACCGTATCCAGCATCTTGGGCGCTTCGGGATCGGCTACCGTGATGGATGCGCCCGCCGATGCGCTGCGCAGCGTGCCCGGGGCGACCTTCTGCGCAGCGTTGAGCGACAGCAGCCGCTCGGGCGGCTTGCCGCCGAAGGACACGCAGCCGGCCAGCATCGATGCGCCGAGGGCCACGGGCATCAGGCCAAGTTTCCTGTGAAACATCATCATGTCCCTCTTATCGCTTGTAATCAGGCAATTTGGGCGATCCGACGATCGATCCCGCACCCTGCTGATCCAGTTTTTCCGCCACGCCGCGGAAGGAGCGCGACATTTCGCGCAGGTCGCGGACCAACTGGTTCACCTCCGGCATGGTCTGGTTGCTGAAGGCGTGGACGCCCGGCTGCGCCTCCGCAATGGTCTTGTCGAGCGTGTCGATGCTGCGCGTGGCCGACTGGATGCTCTTGCGCAGGTCGGCCAGCAGCGGACGGCCCTCATCATTGACCATGGCGTCGGTGGACGCGGCCAGCTTGCCGATCTGTTCGGCGGCGATGCCGGTGCGCTGCACGGCGATGCGCGCCTCGGCCAGCGTTGCCGCGATTTCGGGGCTGCGGTCGGCCAGCGAGCCGGAAATCCGCTCCACATTGGCCAATATACCAGCGATGGACTGCTGATTCTTGTCGTTGAGCAATTCCGTCAGCCGCTCGGTCAGCGTCGACAGCCGTTCCAGCAACTGCGGGGCGTTGTTGAGCAGCTCGCCCAGCGCCCCCGGCTTGGTCGGGATCACCGGTACGCCATCGGGGCAGGAGGCGAAGGGGTTTTCCGCCGGGCAGGTGATCGGCGGCGCGCCCTTGACCGCGCCGTCCAGCACGATTTCCGACACGCCGGTAAAGCCCACCCCGGCAATGGTCGCGGTGGTCCCTTGCAGGATCGGCGTCCCTTCCTTCACCGAAATGCGCACCTTCACGAAGCTGGGATCGCGCTTCCACAGCTCGATCTTCTCGACCTGACCGGATGGAACGCCGGAATAGTTGACGCTCGATCCCTTGGCGAGGCCGTTGACCGACTGTTTGAAGAAGATGTCATATTCCATATTGTCGCCCTGGGAGAGGCGCGAGAACCAGAAAGCCGCGATCATGATCGCCGCCAGCAGCAGCAGCGTGACCGTGCCCACCAGCACATGGTTGGAGCGGGTTTCCATATCCTATCGCCTCTTGTCCTTTTCGCGAGCGACCGCCGCCGTCGCGGCGCGCCCGCGCGGGCCGTTGAAATATTCCTGAATCCACGGATGATCGGTCGCCAGCAGCTCATCGATGGTGCCGACCGCCGTCACCTTCCTGTCCGCCAGCACCGCCACCCGGTCGCAGATCGAATAGAGCGTGTCGAGATCATGGGTGATGAGGAAGACGGTGAGGCCCAGCGTCTGCTGCAATTTGCGCGTCTGGTCGTCGAAGGCGGCCGCGCCGATGGGATCAAGCCCGGCCGTGGGTTCGTCGAGGAACAGCAGGTCGGGATCAAGCGCCAGCGCCCGCGCCAGCCCCGCGCGCTTCTTCATCCCGCCCGACAGTTCGGCGGGATATTTGGGGCCCGCCTCGGCGGGCAGGCCGGTCATGCGGATCTTGTAGGCGGCAATCTCGTCGCGCAGCTTGGGGCCGATGTTCGGATAATATTCGCGGATCGGCACCTCGACATTCTCCGCGACCGTCAGCGTGGAGAACAGCGCGCCGCCCTGGAACAGCACGCCCCAGCGCTTGCGGATCGCCAGCGCCTCATCGTCCAGCCGGCCGATCATCGATTCCCCGAAGACGTGGACTTCGCCCTCATCGGGCGTCTGGAGGCCGATGATGGAGCGCATCAGCACCGACTTGCCCGTCCCCGACCCGCCGACCACGCCCAATATCTCGCCCTTGCGCACGTCGAGGTTCAACCCCTCATGCACGACCTGGTCGCCGAAGCTGTTGCGCAGGTTGCGGACCGATATGGCGACATCATCGCGCTCCAGCGCCTTTTCGACCCGCTCTTCCTCCGCGCTCATCGCTTCTTCGGGCGTCATCAGTTCCAGCCCACCCAGGTGAAGAAGACGGCGAAGAAGGCGTCGAGCACGATGACGAGGAAGATCGCCTGCACCACCGCCGACGTCGTGCGCAGCCCCACTTCCTCGGCATTGGCCTTGACCTGCATGCCCTGGAAACAGCCGGCGAGCGCGATGATGACGCCAAAGACCGGGGCCTTGATCAGCCCCACCCAAAGGTCATGGATCGGCACCACCTCCCGCAGCCGCTGGACGAAGGTGATCGGCGGAATGTCGAGCGATACGGCGCAGAGGAACCCGCCGCCGACGATTGCGACGATGGAGGAATAAAAGCCGAGCAGCGGCATCATCACGACGACGGCCAGCGTGCGCGGCAGCACCAGCGCCTCCATGGGCGACACGCCGATGGTGCGCATGGCGTCGACCTCCTCGGTCAGCTTCATCGTCCCCAGTTGCGCGGCGAAGGCGGAACCGGACCGGCCCGCGACCATGATCGCCGTCATCAGCACGCCGAGTTCACGAAAGGTGAGGCGCCCGACCAGGTTGATCGTCAGCATCTCCATGCCGAACTGGCGGAGCTGCACCGAACCCTGCTGGGCGATGACGATGCCGATCAGGAAGCTCATCAGGCCGATGATGCCGAGCGCCGAGACGCCCACCACCTCGAACCGCTGGACCACCGCATTGATGCGGAACCGGCTGGGATGGCGGATGACGTTCCACGTGGCCACCAGCGTTCCGCCGAAAAAGCCGAGCAGGCCCAGCATGGTGCTGCCCGCATTGACCACCGCTTCCCCGATCTGGCCGACGACGCGCTGCCAGGGCGGCACATAGTCGGGGCGGATGTTGACCGGTTCATCGACGCGGCCGACCGCCGCGATCAGCCGTTCCGCATCACATTTGTCGCCCGTGATCTTGCAGTTCCAGCGCTTGATCGTGCGGTGCAGCACCCAGGCGCCGATCGTGTCCATATGTTCCACGCCCGACAGGTCGATGGTGTCGACCGGACCCTCTATCGCGTCCAGCCGGTCGGGCAGATGGTTGAGGCAAGCGATGGACATATTGCCCGAAAGCCGAATGACCGTCTCGCCGTCGCGGACTTCCTGAGCAAGATCAGCGGCTTTGTTCATCAAGGCGGTGGTGTGGTCCATTATCGGTTGCACGGCAAGCCGAAACGGCCCATCCGCACGATCAAACGAAGGGGCACCGCAAAAAGTTTCGGACATGGCATGACGCACAGGCTCGCAATCTACGATATGGACCGCACGGTCACCTTCAGCGGCACCTATACCGGCTTTCTGGTGCATGTCGCGAAACGCATGGCGCCGTGGCGTCTGGCGCTGTTTCCCGGCGTCGTCCTGCTGATGCTGGCCTATGTGCTGAAGCTGATCAGCCGGCAGCGGCTGAAGGAAATGAACCAGGCGCTGATGATCGGCCATAATGTCGAGCGTGCCCGGCTGATGCCGCATGTGGAAAGCTATGCGGCGAAGGTGGTGGCCCATAATGTCCGTGCGGGCGCGTTGGCGCAGATCGCGAAGGACAGGGCGGACGGCTATCGGCTGGTTCTCGCTACCGCCTCCTACCGCCTTTATGTCGAGCCGATTGCCCGGCGGCTGGGCTTCGATGCGGTGATCGCGACCGATCATCTCTCGCAGGATCTGCGCTATGTCCGCGCCAGGATCGCGGGCGAGAACTGCTACGACACCGGCAAGCTGCGCATGATCAAGGCGTGGATGGCGGCCGAGGCGATCGACCGCACGCAGGCGCATATCCGCGCCTATTCCGACCATGTGTCCGACGCGCCCATGCTGGAGTTCGCGGATATTCCCTTCGCGTCCAATCCGCACAAGCCGCTGGCGAAGCTGGCGGCGGAACGGGGATGGAAACGGGTGGACTGGGCGTAAGGCTCGATGGCGGCATAGGATGAGGTCCTCCTGCCTTTGCAGGAGCATGATGCGCCGTTAAATCACCGGAGAAACCAGCGCCTCCCCGGCAAAATGCGCGGCGAGATTCGCCAACAGCATGTCCCGCATCCGCCCGACCGCCTCATAGGTCGCGCCGCCTGTATGCGGGGTCAGCACGATATTCGGCACATCGGCCCAGCGCGCCGCGGGCGTAGGCTCGCTCTCGAACACGTCCAGCGCCGCTCCGCCCAGCCGTCCCTCGCGCAGAGCCGCGATCAGTGCATGCTCATCCACCAATTGCCCCCGCGCGACATTCACCAGCAGCCCTTGTGGCCCCAGCGCGTCCATCAAGGACGCATCGATCATCCCGCGATTCTCCTCGGTCGCCCTGGCCGCCACCACCATGACGTCACTGTCCCGCGCCAGCGCCGCCAGACTTTGCGCCCGTGGCCAGCTTAGTTCCGGCTTGTCTCGTGGCCCCCACCATCCGACCCTCATCCGCATCGCCCCGGCCCGTTCGGCCAAGGCGACCCCGATGCTCCCCATGCCGACGATCCCGATCGCCGCGCCCGCCATCGAGCGGGTGAGCATCTTCGCGCCCGCGCTCCATTCACCCGACCGCACCTGCCGGTCGCCCAGCACGATCTGCCGCCGGTGCGCGAGGATCAGCCCCAGGGCATGATCCGCGACATCCGCCGCATTGGCGTCCCCCGCATGGGTCACGGCCACGCCGCGCGCCCGTGCCCAGTCGAGGTCCACCCCGTCATAGCCCACGGTGAAACAGGCGATCAGCCGCAGCGCCGCCATCCGCTCCAGCATCGCCGGGTCGAGCCGGAACTCGCCCGCCGTCACCAGCGCTTCGGCCTCCGCCAGCCGCGCCTGCCCGCTCTCCTCCCACAAGGCCATGACGTCATAATGGGGGGCCAGCACGTCCAGCAGCGGCGCCAGATGCGGCTGCGCCAGCAGGATCACGGGGCGCGCTTCCCTCATCCCACCGCCCGCAAGGCCTGGGCGAAGTCCGCGATCAGATCTTCCGCATCCTCGCAGCCGATGGAGATGCGCACCATATTGTCGCTGATCGCCAGCGCCTTCTTGCGTTCGACGGGGACGGACAGATGCGTCATCGCCGCCGGATGGCTCGCCAGCGTCTCTGTCCCGCCCAGGCTGACGGCCAGCTTGGCGATCTTCAGCGCGTCCAGAAAGGCGAAGGCCTCCGCCTCGCCGCCCTTCAGGTAAAGCGAGAAGGTCGATCCCGCGCCCGTGCAATGCCGGCGGTAGATGTCCGCCTGCCGCTCGGTCTCCGGAAAGCCGAGATAGACGACCTTCTCCACCTGCGGCTGGTCCTTCAGCCAGGCGCAGACCCTGGCGGCATTCTCGCCCGCGCGGCTCATGCGCAGCTCCAGCGTCTCCAGCGACCGCAGCAGCATCCAGGCGGAATGCGGGTCCAGGATCGTGCCGATGGTGTTCCGCATCAGCCGGATGGTGTTGATCAGCGCATTGGACCCCAGCACCCCGCCCGCGACCAGATCGCTGTGCCCGCCCGCATATTTGGTGAGGCTGTAGATGACGAGATCCGCCCCATGGCTCAGCGGATGCAGCCAGAGCGGCCCCAGGAAAGTATTGTCGATGGCGATGGGCGGTCGATATTCTTCGCCTGCGAAGGAAAAGTCGCGCCGCGCAACTACCGCCTCCAGATCGACGAGGACATTGGTCGGATTGGCCGGGCTTTCCAGATAGATCAGCGCCACGCGGCCCAGCGCCTTGGCCCGGTCGATCACCGCGCCGATCTCCTCCTCGCTCGCGCCCGCGGGGAAATCCAGCCACTGCACGCCGAACTTGCCGAGGATGCGTCCGATCAGCGATTCGGTCGCGGCATAGAGCGGCGCCGAATGGACGATCACGTCGCCCGGCTGCACCAAAGCCAGCAAGGTCGTTGCAATGGCGGACATGCCGCTGGAAAAGAGCAGGGCGTCCTCCGCCTCTTCCCAGACCGACAGCCGGTCCTCCGCAATCTCCTGATTTGGCCCATTGAAGCGCGAATAGACGAGGCCTTCGGCGCCGCCGGGGCGGATGCCAGTCACCCCCTCGAAATGCCGCTTGCCCGCTGCGGCGCTTTCGAAGGCGAAGGTGGAGGTGAGGAAGATCGGCGGCTTCAGCGATCCCTCGGACAGAGTGGGGTCATAGCCATGGCCCATCATCAACGTCGCGGGCTTCAGCTTGCGGCCTTCGATTTCCATGATCGGTTGCTTGGGGCGGCGGCGGTTGCGCGTGGGTTCCGCGCCCGTGAGGTCGGCTTCGGTTTCGCCGGTCATCGATGATCTCCTGCATGTTTGCGGCGTCTGTTGCGCCGCTGCGATGGCAGGGAGTGTAACGCTTTCGGGGGGGAAGGAGCCAGAGCGGATTGTTAGATTATTTCATGAAACCAAAGTTAAATTACTATGCGCTCCAGTTCCTGCTCAGGAGCGCGGAGCGTTTTGAGGCGAGGCAGCGTTGAACAGGATGACGTTTATGTCTTCTCATCCTACATCCTCCCCATGAACCAACGCCTACCCGAACCGCTGGAGCAATGGTTCACCTCACGCGGCTGGACGCCCCGCCGCCACCAGATCGACATGCTGAGCGCTGCCCGATCCGGCGACCACGCGCTGCTCGTCGCGCCCACCGGCGCGGGCAAGACGCTCGCCGGCTTCCTGCCGACCCTGGCCGACCTCATCGAAAATCCCGGTGAGGGCCTCCACACCCTCTATGTCTCGCCCCTCAAGGCGCTCGCCGTCGACGTGCGGCGCAACCTTCTGACGCCCATCGAGGAAATGGGCCTGCCGATCCGGGTGGAAACCCGTACCGGCGACACCCCTTCCGACCGCAAGGCGCGCCAGCGCGCCCGCCCGCCGCAAATCCTGCTCACCACGCCCGAATCGCTGTCGCTGCTGCTGAGCTATCCCGACAGCTTCCTGATGTTCCCAGGCCTGAAGACGGTCATCATCGATGAGGTCCACGCCTTCGCCACGCAAAAGCGCGGCGACATCCTCAACCTTTCCCTGTCCCGCCTCCAGAGCATCAATCCGGGCCTTCGCCGCGTCGCGCTGTCGGCGACCGTCGCCGATGTCGATGCCTATCGGGCCTGGCTGGCCCCGGACGGGGACATCGGCGCCGTCACTCCGGTCTTGGGAGAGGCGGGCGCCGATCCCAATGTCGCTATCCTCATCCCCGAAGGGCGCATTCCCTGGTCCGGGCACTCCGGCAAATATGCCGCCCGGCAGGTGATGGAGGAGATCGAGCGCCGCGCCACGACATTGGTCTTCTGCAACACGCGCGGCCTGGCGGAACTGATCTTCCAGGAACTCTGGTCGGTGAACGAGGCGAACCTGCCCATCGCCATCCATCATGGCAGCCTTTCCATCGAAGCGCGAAGGAAGGTGGAGGCGGCGATGGCGGCCGGCAGGTTGCGCGCGCTGGTCGCCACCGCCTCGCTCGATCTCGGCGTCGACTGGGGCAATGTGGACTGCGTGATCCAGATGGGCGCCCCCAAGGGCAGTTCGCGCCTGCTCCAGCGCATCGGGCGGGCCAATCACCGCCTCGACATGGCGTCCGAGGCGATCCTCATCCCCGGCAACCGTTTCGAATATCTCGAAGCCCGCGCCGCGCTGGACGCGGTGGAGGCGGGCGAGCGCGACACCGACGATTTCCGTCCGGGCAGCCTGGACGTCCTCGCCCAGCATGTCATGGGCCTCGCCTGCGCAGCGCCCTTTCGGGCGGAAGATCTGCTGGCGGAAGTCCGGTCGGCCACCCCCTATGGCGCGTTGACGGAGGAAGCCTTTGCCAATGTCCTCCATTTCATCGAGGGCGGCGGCTATGCCCTGCGCGCCTATGACCGCTTCAAGCGGCTGACGCTTGGACCTGACGGTCTATGGCGCGTCTCCCATCCGCGCTTCATCCAGCAGCATCGCCTCAACGCCGGCATCATCGTCGACCAGCCCGCGCTCGCCGTCCGCTTCGCCAATGGACGCAAGCTCGGCACGGTGGAGGAGGGCTTCGCCGCCACCTTGAGCCCCGGCGACTGCTTCTTCTTTTCCGGCACCGCATTGGAAGTGGTCCGTATGGACAGCACCGACCTCATCGTCCGCGCGACTTCCAGACAGGCACGCATCCCCAGCTGGGGCGGCACGCGCATGGCCATGTCCACGCGGCTGGCCGACCGCGTCCGCCACTTCCTGGCCGAACCGGAGCAATGGTCCCGCTTTCCCGACGATGTGCGCGAATGGCTGGAGGTGCAGAAATATCGCTCGGCCCTGCCCGAACCGGGGCAATTGCTGATCGAGACATTCCCGCATGAGGGACGGCACTATCTGGTCTGCTACAGTTTCGAAGGCTGGAACGCGCATCAGTCGCTAGGCATGCTGCTGACCCGCCGCATGGATGCGCAGGGGCTGATGCCGATGGGCTTCGTTTCCAACGACTATGCGCTGGCCGTTTATGGGCTGAAGCCGATCACCGACCCGCAGAGCCTCTTTTCGGCCGACATATTGGATCATGAATTCATCGAATGGGTCGAACAGTCGAGCCTGCTCAAGCGCGCCTTTCGCGACGTGGCCGTCATTTCCGGCCTGATAGAGCGCCAGCATCCCGGCAAGCGCAAGACGGGTCGGCAGGTCACTTTCTCGACCGACCTCATCTACGACGTGCTGCGCAAATATCAGCCCGATCATCTGCTGCTGAAGGCGGCGTGGGCCGACGCCCGCGCACGGATGACCGACGTGGGACGGTTGGGCGACCTGATCGACCGCGCCTCGGCCACCATGCTGCATGTCGATCTCGACCGGGTGAGCCCGCTCGCCGTCCCTGTGCTGATCCTCATCGGACGCGAGCAGGTCGCCCAGCATGAGGTGGAGGATGCCCTGCTCATCGAGGCCGAAGCCCTTGTCGCGGAAGCCATGCGCCCGGATTGAATGGATGGCGGAGGCAGCCGGTCATTGCGGCATTCCCCGTCTCTGTCTTTGGGGAGTGGCGCAGCGGACGGCCATCTTCACCGATTCCAACCCACGGCGCTTCATCGATCAGACAAAATGAAGAGGGGCCGCGCAGATAAGCTACGCGGCCCCTCTTTCGTTCAGTATTTCGCAGCGCTTCAGGCGGCCTGCTTCTCAGCCTTGTAGCGTTCTATCGCTTCCAGGGTGATGCGCTTGGCGTCTTCCGCGCCGCCCCAGGTGCCGATGCGCACCCACTTCTTCTTTTCCAGATCCTTATAGTGGGTGAAGAAATGCTCGATCTGCTCCATGACGATGCCGGGCAGGTCGTCCTTCTCACCAACGTTCGAATAATAGGGGAAGACCGAATCCGCCGGCACGCAGACCAGCTTTTCGTCGCCGCCCGCTTCATCCTCCAGGTTCAGCACGGCGATCGGGCGGGCCGCGACCACGGCGCCGGGAATGAAGGGCGAGCGGGCGATGACCAGCGCGTCCAGCGGATCGCCATCGGGCGACAGCGTGTGCGGCACAAAGCCGTAATTGGCCGGATAGCGCATCGGCGTATGCAGGATGCGGTCCACGAACAGCGCGCCCGACGCCTTGTCGAACTCATATTTGACGGGCTCGCCACCGACCGGAACCTCGATGATGACATTCAGGCTGTTGGGCGGATCGTCGCCCACCGGGATCAGTTCGATATTCATGGGACTTCAAGCCTTTTTCGATACGCGTTGGCGCTACGGGTGATTATGTTTTCGGTTTCAGCAGCCGGTCCAGGCTGCCTTCACCCTCTCCTGTCTTTTCGAGGCGCGGATAGCGCAGGCCGCCGGAATATGCGAGGGTCAAAGTGCGATAATATTTGTCCTGCTTCACTATGATCTGGAGCGGCTTTCCGGACTTGATCGCCGCCTTGAACACATCGCCCGAATATTCATCGCCATTGATCGCGAGGATCTTCGATCCGGTCGCCAGGCCAGCCTTGAAGGCTGGACTGTCCCAGACGACGTTGCTGATCTCGCCGTCATTCTTGACGATCATGCCGATGCCGAAGCTCTGGTCGGTGAACTTGCCCGATCCTTCGGCCGCCTTGGTGATGGCCCCCGGCGTGTCGCCATAGACCAGCCTGTAGCCGCCCAGCGTGAAGCCGCCCTTGGGTGTCTCCCTGGTCGTGCTGTCGACATATTTCTGGAAGAAGCCCGCCCAGTCATAGGGCGCGACCGCGTTGAGCGTCTTGATGACGTCGCCGCGATTATAGACGACCTGTCCCCAATCGCCCGGATTGATGCCGAAAAAGGCCCTGGCGAAATCGTCCAGGCCCTTGGCGCCCCTGGTCTGCTGGCGGATGATCGCATCCGCTTCCAGCCAGATCATCAGGCCTTCATTGTAATAATCCTCCGACCGCTGCCAGCTCGACCAGCCCTTGGGACGGCGGGCGGAGATGATGGGATCATGGGTGGTGTCCTCCATCGGCCGCCACTCGCGGCCCCGCGCCGTATCCAGCTTGGCCGCGATATGGGCATAGGCGTCCAGCGTTTCCTGCTTGGAGAACAGCCCGGACCGCGCCCCCAGCACATAGCCCCAGAACTGCGTCTGCCCTTCATAGACCCACAGCAGATTGTCCTGCATCGGCACGTTGAAATCGGGTGTCCACAGCAGGTCCGGACGGCGGAACTTGCCGTCCCAGCTATGGGTGAATTCATGCGGCAAGAGGTTGCGGTCCAGCAGCGCATCGCCGTCGCCCCATTTCTTGAAATAGCCCGGCTCGACCTGATTCTCCGACGACCGGTGATGCTCCAGCCCGATGCCGCCCATCTCGTCGGTAATGGCGAACAGGAAGTCATAGTGGTCGAAATGATAGGTGCCGAACAGCGCGCCCGCTTCATCGACCAGCTTCTTGTGCCTGGCGATCTGGTCGGATTTGGCGTCCAGTTCGTCGGCATCGTCCGCGACGATGTTGAGCGTCACATTATGGCCCAGGTCCACAGGCTTGAAATGAAGGCCCGCGAACACCGGCGAATCCTGCAAGGCTTCATAGTCGATCGTCTCATAGGCGACGGTCGATCCGGTCTTCTTGCCCCGCAAGGCTGTCGCGGCCTGCCAGCCGTCGGGATAGGTGACGGTCGCCTGGATCGGAATCTGCCGCGTATAATAGCCCGCCGGATAGAGCGACACCGACTCCCACTGGATATTGAGCATCTTGGGCGTGACGACGACGCGGCCCTGATTGGGCTGGGTGGCGGACAGGAACTGAAAGGATGCGACGACCTGTTTCGTCCCCTGCGGCACGTCGATCACAAAGCCATAGACGTTGAGCGGATCGCGCTTCCACGCCAGCGGCTTGCCGTCGGCCGTGAAGCTGAGGCCGGTCAGCTTCTCGATCTGTCCGCGTGGCGCATGGTTGCCCGGCAGCCATTGCGGCATCAGCAGCGTCATCGGACCGGCTGCGGCGACGGGGATGGTTTCCTTCACCCGGAAGATGCGCTGCACCGTATCGGTGGCGTCGACCTCCAGCCTGATCGTGCCGCCGGGATAGGGCGCATCCTTGGGCGCCGGCGCGGCATAGTCGACCGGCAGCGCCGTAGGTTTGGAGCGGATCGCATCCTGCGCGATCAGCGGGGTTGCGATCGCCGTGGAAAGGAAAAGGGCGGCAGCAAGGCTGCGGATCATGAACATCTCCGAAAAAGCGTGCGGTCGAACGACCGTATAACAACAGCATGGCGAGCCATTCCGCTCTCGTCCACCCCCAACTCTTCTTGGCATATTTTACGACAAAAAAGCGCGTTTCCTTGAGCCGTCTTTATCGTTAAAGGCGCTGCCCCATGGCGAAGATCGAAACCCCGCGCCCGGTGCGCGGCACGCAGGACATGCTGGGCGGCACGAGCGAAGCGTTTCAGGAACGTTTCGCCCATGTGGTCGCGACCTTCGACCGGGTGCGCAGGCTCTACGGATTCCAGCGGGTGGAAGTGCCGGTGTTCGAATCGACGGCGGTGTTCGCCCGCTCGCTGGGCGAGAGCACGGACGTCGTCTCGAAGGAAATGTACACGTTCGAGGATCGCGGCGGCGACAGCATCACCCTGCGCCCGGAATTCACGGCAGGCATTTCCCGCGCCTATATCACTGAGGGTTGGCAGCAATATGCGCCGCTGAAGGTTGCGACCCACGGCCCGCTGTTCCGCTACGAGCGCCCGCAAAAGGGCCGCTTCCGGCAGTTCCATCAACTCGACGCGGAGATCATCGGCGCGGGGGAGCCGGGCGCGGACGTGGAACTGCTGGTGCTGGCCGACCAGTTGCTGAGGGAACTGGGCATATCGGACGGCGTGACGCTCAACCTCAACACCTTGGGCGACGGCCCGAGCCGCGAAGCGTGGCGCGCCGCGCTGATCGCGCATTTCGAGGCGCATCGGGATCAGCTTTCGGAAGAGAGCCTCGATCGCCTGCACCGCAATCCGCTGCGCATCCTCGACAGCAAGGATCCCCGCGACCGCCCGGTGGCGGACAGCGCGCCGGACATCGACGCCTATCTGACCGACGAAGCGCGCAGCTTCTTCGAAAAGGTGACGGCGGGCCTCGACGCGGCGGGCGTGGCGTGGGAGCGCAACGCCCGGCTGGTGCGCGGCCTCGATTATTACCGTCACACCGCGTTCGAATTCATCACCGACCGCCTCGGCGCGCAGGGCACGGTGCTGGGCGGCGGGCGCTATGACGGGTTGATCGAGAATCTCGGCGGCCCCTCGACCCCGGCGGTCGGCTGGGCGGCGGGGATCGAGCGGCTGGCGATGCTGGTGGATATGCCGGAGATTGCCGGCCCGACCGTCGCCGTCATACCCATGGGCGAAGCCGCCGAAGTCAGGGCCACCGGCATCATCGCCGACCTGCGCCGCGCGGGCATTGCCTGCGACATGGGCTATCGCGGCAACATGAAGAAGCGGATGCAGCGGGCCAATGCTTCGGGCGCGGCCTGGGCGGTGATCCTGGGGGACGACGAACTGGCGCGGGGGGAGGCGGCCGTCCGCAATCTCGGCACGGGCGAACAGGAAGCCGTCGCTCTGGATGCGCTGATCGGGAAACTGGCAACGCGCTGATGCATATCTCCGCCGAACGCATCGCGCAGATCGAAGCGCGCCGGGACGAGGTGCAGGCGTCGATGACGCGTGCCGACCTCGCGCCGGAGGAGTTCGTGCGGCTGTCCAAGGAATATGCGGAGATCGAGCCGGTGGCCAGGGCCGCCCACGAAGTCCGCCGGCTGCGCCAGGAACTGAGCGCCCTCGAATATATGGCGGGCGGCGAGGATGCGGATGCCGACCCGCTGATGCGCGAAATGGCGCAGGAGGAGATGCAACTGATCAAAAGTCGGTTGCCCGATGCCGAACGTGCCCTCGCGCTGCAATTGCTGCCCAGGGATGCCGCCGACGCCCGCCCGGCCATGCTGGAAATCCGCGCGGGGACGGGCGGCGACGAAGCGGCGCTGTTCGCGGGCGACCTGTTTCGCATGTACCAGCGCTATGCCGACGCGCAGGGCTGGAAGATGGAACTCATTTCCGCCAACGCCTCCGAAGTCGGGGGTTATAAGGAGGTGGTCGCCAGCGTCACCGGCACCGGCGTCTTCGCCAAGCTGAAGTTCGAAAGCGGCGTCCACCGTGTCCAGCGCGTTCCGGTCACGGAAAGCGGAGGACGCATCCACACCTCCGCCGCCACCGTCGCGGTGCTGCCGGAGCCGGAGGAGGTCGACGTCCAGATCGCGGACAGCGACCTCAAGATCGACATCTACCGGGCGTCCGGCGCGGGCGGCCAGCACGTCAACACCACCGATTCCGCCGTGCGCATCACCCACTTGCCCTCCGGCATCGTCGTGACGCAGCAGGACGAGCGATCCCAGCACAAGAACAAGGCCAAGGCGATGCAGGTGCTGCGCGCCCGCCTGTATGAGATGGAACGCGAGCGCGCCCAGAGCGAACAGGCCGGCGCGCGCAAGGCGATGGTGGGCTCCGGCGACCGGTCCGAACGCATCCGCACCTATAATTTCCCGCAAGGGCGGGTGACGGACCATCGCATCAACCTGACCCTGCACCGCCTGCCGGAAATATTGGAAGGGCCGGGCCTGTCCGAAGTCATCGACGCGCTGGTGGCGGAGGACGAAGCCGCCCGCCTCGCCCAACTGGATGGCGTGGCGTGATGCCGTCGCCCTCTCAACACCATCCGTCATTCCCGCGTAGGCGGGAATCCATCTCCCATAAGTTGCTACTTGGTGCAGCGTCTGGAGATGGGTTCCCGCTTTCGCGGGAATGACAAATATGGGGGTCGCTCCAGCCTTGCGTCAGGCAACCGAGCGCCTCGCCCTCATCAGCGCCACCCCGCGCCTCGACGCCGAACTGCTCCTGGCCCACGCGCTGGAGATCGACCGCAACGAGCTGCTGATGCGCCAGCGCGACCTCAGCGTCCCGCCCGGTTTCGAAGCGCTGCTCCAACGCCGCCTGACCGGCGAACCCATCGCCTATATAACCGGCGCGCGCGATTTCTGGACGATCAGCCTGCGCGTCACGCCCGATGTCCTCATTCCCCGTCCTGACAGCGAAACGCTGATCGAGGCCGCTCTCGACCATTTCGGCGCGCGGAGTCCCGCACGCATCCTTGACCTCGGCACCGGTTCGGGCGCGCTGCTGCTCGCGGCGCTCAGCCAATGGCCGCAGGCAGGCGGGGTGGGCGTCGATATTTCCCCGGCGGCGCTGGCGGTCGCGCGCGGCAATGCCGATCGGCTGGATCTCAGCGAACGCGCCGATTTCCGGATGGGCGACTGGGCGGAGGGAATGGACGGCTCCTTCGACCTGATCCTGATCAATCCACCCTATATCGCCCGCGACGTCGCGTTGGCGGGCGACGTCCTCCATGAGCCCGAAAGCGCCCTTTTCGCAGGCGCGGACGGGCTGGACGACTATCGCCGGATCGCGCCGATGCTGCCCCGGCTGCTGGCGCCGGACGGGATGGCCGCCATCGAGATCGGCTACGACCAACGGCTCAGCGTCTCCACCCTGCTTGCCGATCAAGGACTTAGCGTCGCGGTCCGCCACGATCTCGCCGGTCATGACCGCTGCCTGATCGCAACCCTGGCTCCATCCGTCTGACCCGGCGAAGGATTTGCGCCGGCACAAGCTAAAATTGCTTGGTTTATGGCCGGGAAGCCACTACATGGAGCTTAGGGACGGCACTATCCTGAGGATCTGCCCTGTGGGGCCGCGACAAGAAAAGGCCGTTTTCCCGCTCCTTCAAAGTCACGACGGCGCTGCTGCGCAAGCGCCTCTGGCAGGTCAAGGGCATAGGCCGATTGCTCGGCCCCTGCCTGGCGGAGCCTTATCCGGCCTGATGGTCAGGCCGTGCTGAAGGATGGCGACTGAACAGTGTTTTTCCGTGAATGATGGCAAAGTGAACGCAAGGATCAGCTCTTGATCAACAACAGGCAGGCCGGTCGCCGGAATCGCGGCCGGAACAACAATAATGGCCGGCCCAACGGTGGCAATCGGGGCGGCGGTGACAATGGCAACCGGATCGACAGCCGCGCACGCGGCAATGCGGCCCAGCTTCTTGAAAAATACAAGAATATGGCGCGCGATGCCCAGATGGCGGGCGATCGGGTGAATGCGGAATATTATCTGCAGTTTGCCGACCATTATTTCCGCGTGCTGGCCGACAATCGCGCCCGTCAAGAGGAGCAGCAACAGCGCTTCCGCCCGCGCGACGAAAGCTTCGACGAGAATTTCGACGATTTCGATGCCGGGGACGAAGCGGGCGAGGACGGGCGCGGCGCCGATCAGGCGAGCGACCGCGGGCAGGACTTCGATCGCCGTCGGGACGAGCAGCGCGATTATCGCGAAGGCCGGAACGACCGCAATCGGCGTGATCGCAATGACCGGAACGACCGCAACGATCGTAACGAACGGCGTCGGGAACGCTCGCCGGTAGAGGAAGTGGCCATCGAGGAAGCCGTGGAACAGCGGCAGCCCGAAACCGCGCCTCAGCCGTCGGCCCCCGCGCAGGCCGCTCCGGAATCGCAGCCCGAGGCTGAGGCTCCCCGCGCCCGTCGCGGACGTCCGCGCAAGGCGGCGGCCGCGCAGGAGGAAGGCCAGGGCGGTCTGGACCTGGCGGTGCTGCCGCCTTCGATCGCGCGCGCCGACAATGATGCGGAACCTGCCGCTGAAGCCCCGCGCAAGCGCACCCGCCGGGCCCGGCCTGCTGCTGAAGCCGCCGAATAGGCGCCGGTTCCGCCCGGATGGGCGGGGACGAGCGTCAAGAAAAGGGGACAGTGCCGCTGCGCTGTCCCCTTTTTCATGCTTCCGGCGCGGCCTCGACGGGATCAGGCAATGGGCAGCGGACGCGGCCGGTGATTTTCATCCAAAGCGACGAAGGTGAACAGGCCGCTGGTCAGTTCGACCTTCGTCTCCTGCGGTCCCCGCGTCGCGACGACATCGATCCGGATGGCGACCGATGTCCGTCCCCGCCTTTCCTCATGGGCATAGACCGACACGATGTCGCCCAGCAGGATCGGGGCAATGAACGTCATGCCCTCTATCGCGACGGTCGCTACGGCGCCCCGGGCGATCCGGGCGGCGATGATGCCGCCGGCAATGTCCATCTGGCTCAAAACCCAGCCGCCGAAAATATGCCCATTGGCGTTGATGTCCGTGATGTGCGGCACCACGCGCAACACCACTTCGCCCTTTTCGTCAGTCATCACTGGAAACCTCATCCTTCATCCGGTCGATGACCTGTTCGTCATGTCCCGTTCCGCTCGACAGAAATGCCAGCGCCATCAGACCCGTCCCCAACATGAACGTCAACCAGACGCCCAATATGGTGGCGATGACCATATGGATCGGCATGGGGCCCGCCCACCAGCGCAGGAAGAGCAGCGCCGCCCCGACGCACAATGCGCCGCCCAGCGCCATCCATCCCATGATGCGGCGGAACCGCCGCCATGCGACCTGCGCGACCTGCGGGTCATCAAGTCCTTGTCTGTGCGTCATCCCTTTCCTTTGGAGTGTGAAAGTGGGATCATCAAGGGACTGAGGCATTTAGCCGGCAGGCAGGGAGACGGACCATGACGATCGCGGCGATTCTGCAACGCAAGGGACAGGATGTCGTCCAGGTGCAATCGGGCGACACGGTCCTGTCGGTGGTGCAATTGCTGGCCGAGCGGCGGATCGGCTGCGTCCCGGTGGTGGATGACGGCAAGGTGGTCGGCATCTTCTCCGAACGCGACCTGGTCTATCGCGTGGCGCAGGAGGGGGCAGGGGTTCTGGAGCGCCCGGTGGGGGAGATCATGACAGCCCCGGCGATCACCACGGACGAGCGGACGCCCGTCATCCACTGCCTGTCGCTGATGACGAAGCGGCGCATCCGGCATCTGCCCGTCGTGGTCGACGGCGCGCTGGTCGGACTGGTGTCGATAGGCGATCTGGTGAAGTTCCGCATCGATTCGATCGAATCGGAAGCGGCCGCCCTGCGCGACTATATCCAGACCGCCTGACCCGTTTCACGCGGGCGCCTCGACCGGCGGGGCCCGCCGAACGACCAGCGCGACCAGCTCCATCAGCGTCCCCCGCGCGCACAGCATCAGCGCGGCCAGAAAGGCCAGGCCCCCCGCCGGAACCAATATCCCCAGCCGGATCGGCGCGGCGAGGGGCGGCAAGAGCCGGTCGACCGCCATCACTGCCCCAGCCATCAACAGCGAACAGCCAAGCCCCGGCGCCGCCGCCCGCATCAGGTCGATCAGCCGCAACCCCATCGGCGCGCCCGCCAGCTGGGCGGTGATCAGCGTCAGAATCGGGAAAGCGCACAACCATGCCCAGGCCAGCCCCATCGCCCCGAATCGAATCCCGATGAAGAAGGCCGCCGGCATCAGCACCGCGCCCACCGCCGCCACCCGCGCCGTCGTCCCCGGCCGGCCCAGCGCATTGCTGACCGGCGCGAACATCACCTGCAACGTCATGAACGGCATGGCGAGCGCCAGAATCGCGACGAAAGGCGCCATGTCCCGCCACTTCGCGCCGAACAGCGTCTCGACCAAAGGCCCCGCCGTCGCCGCCATGCCCAGATAGACCGGGCAGCTAATCAGCAGCAGCAGCCGCACCGCCTTGCAGAAGGACCATGCGATTCGCGACGGGTCCTTCTGCATCCGCGCATAGGCAGGAAAGGCCACGTCATTGAGCGGCGGGATGAATTTGCTGACGAATATCTGCGTCAGGAACAGCGCTTCGGCATAAAGGCCCAGTTGATGCGGCTCCAGCACGCGCCCGCCGATGAAGATGTCGGCCTGACTCTGCACGATCCAGAAAAGCTG